>CAVZCM010000001.1:0-423861 GCA_963773715.1 uncultured Pseudomonadota bacterium
CAACCCGACGACGACGAAGCGCGCGCGGCGTTGAACGCGCGCATCCTGGCGGGGCGATAGCCTTAACGGACGCCGTTCAATATAGGCCTACCGTGGCGTGCGGCCGGAACGTCGTCAATGCCGCACGGTTGCAACGTTCCGGCACGCTGAAGCCGCATTGGCCGCTATCCCCGAGTCTCCTCGATAATTGTGAACGCTTGTCACACCCCTGCAACACAGTTGGGTCTGTGTTCGCCCGCATCAGCGTATCCACCCGAGATGTCGGAGACTTCGATGAAACACAAATTGTTGGGCCTGGTCCTGGGCGCGTTCGTGGCACTTGCCGCGCACGGGCAAGCGCAGGCCGCGGACGTCATCTGCTACAACTGCCCGCCGCAATGGGCCGACTGGGCCGGCATGCTCAAGTCGATCAAGAAGGATCTCGGCTACTCGATCCCCTTCGACAACAAGAATTCCGGCCAGACGCTGTCGCAGCTCATCGCCGAGAAGAGCAATCCGGTCGCCGACATCGCCTACTACGGCGTCAACTTCGGCATGAAGGCCAAGGCCGACGGCGTCGTACAGCCCTACAAGCCCAAGCACTGGGCCGACGTGCCCAAGGGCCTGAAGGACCCGGACGGCAACTGGACCGCCATCCACTACGGCACCCTCGGCCTGTTCGTTAACGTCGACGCGCTCGGCGGCAAGCCGGTGCCGGCCTGCTGGAAGGACCTGACCAAGCCCGAATACAAGGGCATGGTCGGCTATCTCGACCCGACCTCGGCGGCGGTCGGCTTTGTCGGCGCGGTGGCGGTGAACAAGGCGCTCGGCGGCAACCCGCACAATTGGACGCCGGCGATCGACTTCTTCAAAGAGCTGAAGAAAAACCAGGCGATCGTGCCGAAGCAGACCTCCTATGCCCGCGTGGTCTCCGGCGAAATCCCGATCCTGTTCGACTACGACTTCAACGCCTATCGCGCCAAATACACCGAGAAAGGCCACTTCCAGTTCGTCATTCCGTGCGAGGGCTCGGTGAAGTTCCCCTATGTGGTGAGCCTGGTGAAGGGCGCGCCCGACAAGGCCAAGGCGGAGAAGGTGCTCGACTATCTGCTGTCGGACAAGGGCCAGACGCTCTGGACCCACGCCTTCCTGCGCCCGGCGCGGCCGATCCCCCTGCCGGCGTCGGTCAAGGCCAAGTTCCTGCCCGCCAGCGACTACGCCCGCGCCAAGAGCGTGAACTGGGCGCAGATGGAAAAGGTGCAGAAGAACTTCACCAAGCGCTATCTCGCTGAAGTACGATAACGCAAGACATGTGGTGCTCCGGTTCGCCGGGGCACCACCTTTCCGAATGAACAAGTCCTTTATCCGCCTTTGCTTCGTGCCGCTGGCCGTGGTCACGGCCGCGTTCTTCCTGCTGCCGATGGCGCTCTTGATCGTGACCGGCGCGACCGGTCCGCTCGGCATCAAGGCCTACGCCGCCATCCTCACCGATCCGCGCTATCGCGAAACGCTGATCAACACCGTGGTGCTGGCGGCCGCGACCACCGCGGCGAGCCTGGTGATCTCGACCGTCGCCGGGCTGTTCCTGCAGCGCAACCGCTTTCCCGGGCCGCGCCACGCTGATCGCGCTCTTGACGTTTCCGCTCGCCTTTCCCGGCGTCGTCGTCGGCTTCCTGATCATCCTGCTCGCCGGCCGCCAGGGGCTGATCGGAACCATCACGCAGTTCCTGTTCGGCGAGAAGGAAGTGTTCGCCTATTCGATGCAGGGGCTGTTCCTCGGCTATCTCTATTTCTCGATTCCGCGCGTGATCCTCACCATCATGGCAGCGGTGGAGAAGCTCGATCCGCGCCTGGAAGAAGCCGCCCGCGCGCTTGGCGCCAGTCCCTGGGCCGTCCTGCGCGACGTCATCCTGCCGGCGCTGGTGCCGGCCTTTGTCGCCTCCGGGGCCATCGTATTCGCCACCGCCATGGGCGCCTTCGGCACCGCCTTCACGCTGGCGACCGACATCGACGTGCTGCCGATGCTGATCTACACCGAGTTCACCCTGTCGGCGAACATCGCCATGGCGGCGGCGCTGTCCGTCGGCCTCGGGCTGGTGGCCTGGGCGATGCTGGCACTCGGCCGCTCGTTCAGCGGCGGCACCGTGGCAGCGGCGGGGTAGCGCATGATCCCGATAAGTGGACACCGACCTTCGGAAAAGATCATGCGCAAGCAAAATGCCATGAAGGCCCGCCGTCTCATCTTCTCCGCGCAGCTTGTCTTCACGCTGCTGGTCGCCGCGTTTCTGATCGTGCCGGCGATCCTGTCGATGCTAGCCGGCGTCACGCAAAACTATTTCTTCGGTATCGTCCACTCCGGCGTCACCCTGCAATGGATCGGGCGCGTATGGGGCCTCTATGAAGACAGCATCATCCGCTCGCTGCTGATCGCCTTCTCCGCGCTGGTGACGACCTTGATCGTCGGCGTGCCGGCGGCCTATGCGCTGCACGTGCGCGGCGACCGCTGGTCGCGCCTGATCGAAGAAGTCATCACCCTGCCGATCGCCATCCCCGGGCTCGCCATCGCGCTCGGTCTTTTACTCACTTATAACCAGTTCAGCGATTTCCGCCGCTCCTGGCTCTTCATCCTGGCCGGCCACGTCGTGTTCACCCTGCCCTTCATGGTGCGCGCGGTGATCGCGGTGCTGGCGGCCATCGACATCAAGACACTGGACGAAGGCGCCGCCTCGCTCGGCGCCTCGCCCTGGCAGCGCTTTCGCGACGTCATCGTCCCCAACGCCAAACCCGGCATACTCGCCGGCGCGCTGATGGTGGTGACGCTCTCGCTCGGCGAATTCAATCTCACCTGGATGCTGCACACGCCGATGACCAAGACCCTGCCGGTCGGCCTCGCCGACAGCTACGCCTCCATGCGGCTGGAAGTGGCCTCGGCCTATACGCTGGTCTTCTTCATCATGATCATCCCGCTCCTGGTCGCCATGCAGGTGCTGGCGAACCGCAGCGAAAGGACCAAGCCATGAACACCACCCATGGCGTCGGCGTCCGCGTGGCCGATTGCGGCAAGACCTTCGCCGACGGCACACGCGCGCTCGAACCCGTCCACCTCGACATCGCCAGCGGCGAGACGGTCGTGTTGCTCGGCCCTTCCGGCTGCGGCAAGACCACCATGCTGCGCATCATCGCCGGCCTCGAACAACCGGACGCCGGCGGCCGCGTGCTGTTCAACGGCGACGACGTGACGCCGGTGCCGATCGAGCGGCGCAAGGTCGGCATGGTGTTCCAGTCCTATGCGCTGTTCCCCAATATGACGGTTGCCGACAACATCGGTTACGGCCTCAAGATCCGCGGCGTGGGCAAGACCCAGCGCAAGGCGCGGGTCGCCGAACTGGTGGCGCTCACCGGCATCGAAGGCCTCGAGCAGCGCCGCATCGACCAGCTCTCCGGCGGCCAGCGCCAGCGCGTGGCGCTGGCCCGCGCCGTCGCGGTCGAGCCGCGCGTGCTGCTGCTCGACGAGCCGCTCACAGCCCTCGACGCCGCGCTGCGCGAAAGGCTGCGCGGCGAGCTCGACCGCCTGCTGCGTAAACTTGGAATCACCACGGTCTACGTCACCCACGACCAGGCCGAAGCGATGGCGCTCGGCGACCGCATCGTGGTGATGAGCAAGGGCGCCATCGCGCAGATCGGGAGCCCACGCGACGTTTATTTCGAGCCGGCGAACCGCTTCGTCGCCGAGTTCATCGGCGCGGCCAATATCCTCGAAGCACAGCGCGAGAGCGGCGCACTCAAATTGCCCGGCGGACACCTGATGCTGGCGGACGGCGCCGGCAGCGGGCCCGTCGTGGCCATGATCCGGCCCGAGTCGATCCGCGTCGTCAAGCCGGCGGACGCGACCCTGTCGGGGGTTGTCGAGGCTGTGAGCTTCACCGGCGACCGGCAGAAACTGACGATCGGCGGCGCGGCCGACAAGCCGATCCAGATCGACATCTCGAACTCGCTCGACCTGAGGCCTGGCCAACGGGTCGGGCTGTCGGTGCCGCCGGACGCCATTCGTATCCTGCCGGCGGAGGCCCCGTGAGCGCGCGCCCCATCCTGATCGCCCAGATTTCGGACCTGCACGTCAAGGCGCCGGGCAATCTCGCCTACGGCAAGGTCGATACCGCGGCGACACTTAGCGCTTCTGTCGCCGAGCTCAACCGGCTGTCGCCGCGCCCCGACCTGGTGGTCATCTCCGGCGATCTCGCCGATACGCCTACCGCCGACGAATACGACCATCTAACGACGCTGCTCGCGCCCCTGGAAATTCCATTCGTTGCCATCCCCGGCAATCACGACGACCGCACGCTGATGCGCGCCGCCCTGCCGCAGGACGGCGCCACACCTCAGGGCGCGCTCAACCTCAGGCGCGCGATCGGCGATCTCGACGTATTGCTTGCCGACTCGTCGGTGCCCGGCGCATCGCACGGCGAGCTCGATAACACGACGCTCGCCTGGCTCGACGCGACGCTCGCCCAATCCACGACTCGCCCCGCCCTCCTGTTCCTGCACCACCCGCCCTTCATTACTGGTATCGGGCACATGGACGTGCAGAACCTGCGCAATGCCGGCGTCCTGGCGAATGTGCTGCATCTGCATGAGCGCGTGCGCCTGGTCGCCGCCGGTCATGTCCATCGCGCGACGCTATCCTCGTTCGCCGGCGTGCCAGCGACCATCTGCCCGGCGCCCAACCACGCGGTCGCCCTCGACCTCGAAGGGCGCCTGCCGCCCTCGTTCAGGATCGAACCGCCGGCGTTTCACCTGCACGTCTGGTTTCCGGGCGATGGCTTCGGCAGCGTGGTCACGCATTTTGTGCCGATCGGCGACTTCGACGGGCCGCACCCATTCTTCGGCGCTGACGGCCGCCTGCTCTGAGCGGCCGGCGCCAACCGCTCACACCAGCCCGATCAGCCGGCGGCCGAGGTTCTCGCCGCGGTAAAGCCCAGCCACGGCATCCGGCGCCGATTCGAGGCCCGGCAATATCTCCTCGCGATAACGGATCTTGCCGGCACGCACCCAGTCTGCGAGCTGGGCGATGGCCTCGTCGTAGCGGTGCATATGATCGAGCACCAGGAAGCCCTGCATGCGCGCCCGCTTGACCAGCATCGTGCGCTCGATGCGCGGGCCCGCCGGCCAGGGATCCCAGCTCGCGATCGAGGCCGTGCCGCAGATGACGATGCGGGCGCCGACGTTGAGATGCGCGTGCACGGCGTCGCTGATGGCGCCGGCGGTATTGTCGAAATAGACATCGGCGCCGTCGCTCAACGCCTGCGCCACGCCTTTCATGAAATCAGGCGCCTTGTAGTCGAGCGCGGCATCGTAGCCGAATTCGTCGGTGCACAGCTTGGTCTTCGCCGATCCGCCGGCGATACCGACGGTGCGGCAGCCTTTGATCTTAGCGATCTGCCCGACGCAGGAGCCGACCGCGCCGGCGGCGGTCGACACCACCACGGTCTCGCCGGCCTTGGGCTCGCCCGCTTCCAGCAGGCCGAAATAGGCGGTGATGCCGTTCAGCCCCAACACACCGAGGAACAGCGACAGCGGCAGGTCGCGCGCGCGCACATGGCGCACGCCGGCGCCGTCCGACACGGCGTATTCCTGCCAGCCGAACATGCCGGCGACGCGCGCGCCGGCCTCGAAATCGGGATGGCGCGACGCCACCACCTCGCCGACGGCGAAGGAGCGCATCACTCCGTCGAGCGGCACCGGCTCGGCATAGTTGGCAACCGCCGACACCCAGCCGCGCATGGCCGGCTCGACGCCGAGATAATGATTCCGTACCAGGAACTGACCGTCCGTCATGTCCGGCACCGGCGCCTCGGCGAGCGCGAAATTCTCCGCTTGCGGGATTCCGGCCGGTCGCGACGTCAGCAGCACCTGGCGATTCATCATGGGCATGGACTTGTCCCCCGAAACTAGGCCGCGCGCGGCGGCGGGCTGGCAGGCGTTTCCAGGCCGGCGCCGGACGTTGTAGACTTGACGGCGGCAACGAACACGCGCACCTCGCCGAAAAAGTCCGACCGAAGGAGAGCCTATCATGCCGGCCGCACGCTTCACGCCCCCGCGCCAATGGGAAGACTGGGTGAGCTGGGGGCTCGGCATCTGGCTGCTGATCGCGCCCTGGACGCTGCACTTCGAGCTTCAGCCGGCCGCCACCCGCGCTTCGGTAATCACCGGCGTGCTGCTGATCCTGGTCGAGGCCGTTACACTGTCGGCGTTCCGCGCCTGGGAGGAATGGCTGAACGTCGTGCTCGGCGCCTGGCTGATCGTGGCGCCCTGGGTGGTCGGCGCGAGCGGCGCCGCGCGTGTGAACTTCATCGTCGTCGGCGTATTGGTCTTGGCGCTCGCGGTCTACGAGATGCGCAACCCGAGCCCTGCCGCAGACGAAGACTAGCTTTTTACGACATCGCGCAACCAACCAAAAGCGCCACGTTTCCGTCCCCGCGGGCGGGGGGAGAGGAACGGACCGATTGCGAATACGGTTCGCGCTAGGCGATCCGGCTCCTGAGCGCGGCCGACATGCGCTCCGCCGTCAGCACGATCACGAAGATGATGATCAGCAGCAGCGAGACTTCGCGATACTGGAACAGGTTCATGGCGGTGAGCAGCTTGAAGCCGATGCCGCCGGCGCCCACGAAGCCCAGCACCAGCGACGAGCGGATGTTCTCGTCGAGCCGGTAAAGGCCGATGCCGAGCAGCGACGGCAACACGCTCGGCACGATGCCGTGGGTGAACACCTGGATACGGCGTGCGCCCGTGAGTTCGAGCGCGTGGATCGGCGCCATGTCCATGTGCTCGATGGTCTCGGCGAACAGGCGTCCCAACATGCCGACGGAATGGACGCCGAGCGCCAGCCCGCCCGGAAACGGCCCGAGACCGACGGCGGTCACGAAGAACAGCGCCCAGACCGAGATCCGGCACCGCGCGCGTGAAGCCGATGATGCCGCGCGCGACGTAGTAGGCGGCGCGGTTCGGCGTCACGTTGGCGGCGGCCAGAACCGCGAGCGGCACCGCCAGGAAGACACCCATCGCCGTGCCGAAAATTGCGATGTCGACGGTCTGCAACGCCGGCCACACATTGTCGTTGAATTTGGAAAAGTCCGGCGGCCAAGACCGCCTGATGATGTCGGCCATGCCGTGCACGCCGCTGATCAGGTCCTGCGGCCGGGCCTCGACCACGATCAGGGTCTGAATGGCGACCAGAATGCCGGCAAGGATGAGGACAGTGCGCAGCGCGATGGCGCCCGCCCGTCCCCAGCTCAGCCACGCGGGCTTAGGCTCGAAGGATGCTGCCTGGACGGTCATGCCGCTTCACCCACGTAAAGCCGTTGTACCGCTTCGCGCGACAGGTCGGCGCGCGGCGTGTCGAACGCCATGCGGCCGTCGCGGATGCCGACCACGCGGTCGGCGAAGGAATAGGCGAGCTCGACCTGGTGCAGCACGGCCAGCACGGCAAGCTTCTCGGTCTGCGCCAACCGCCGCAGCAGGCGCATGATCTCCTGCGCCGCTTCGGGATCGAGGCTGGCGACCGGTTCGTCGGCAAGCAGCACGTTCGGCTGCTGCGCCAGCGCGCGCGCGATCGCCACCCGCTGCGCCTGCCCGCCCGACAGCGTGCCGGCGCGCTGGCCGGCGAGATCGGCAAGGCCGACGTCGCCGAGGTAGCCGTGCGCGGCTTTCAGCTCCGCCGCCGGCAGCCCACCGGCCGCGGTCCACAAGTTGAAGTGACGCCCGAGCGAGCCGGTCGCCACGTTGTTGATGACGCTCGTGCGGCGCACAAGGCTGGCATGCTGCGAGATCAGCGCCAACTTCATGCGGGCGCGCCGCAACCTGTCGCCTTCCAGCTCGGCGAGGTTGACCTCGCCGAGCCAGATTTCGCCGCTGGTCGGCTGTTGCGTGCGGGTGACGCAACGCAGAAGCGTCGTCTTCCCACTGCCGTTGCCGCCCAGCACCACCACGAGTTCGCCCGCCGCCACGGTGAGATCGAAGTCGGACAATACAAGCTTGCCGTTCGGATAGCGCATCGAAAGGGAGCGAACGCGTAGCATGGTCCACCTCACTCAGCTCATCTTGGCGAGATCGATGTGGAGCGTGTGCACCAGATCCCGGATCTGGTCGTACGCCGCGTCGGTCTGCGGCACGAAGCCGAGGCCGTGCATGCCCATGATCTTGCGGTCCTTCGCCGGCAGATCGTGCAGGTCGAGGTGCTGCAACACCGCTGTCAGGCGCGCCTTGAAGCTGGCCGGCAGATCGCCGCGCACGCAGATCGGGTCGGTCGGGATCGGCTGCGACTTCCACAGGAAGACCAGGTCGCCGTCCTTGTAGTGGCCGCGCTGCTTGGCGGACTCGAGCTGCTCGCTGTTGAGCTCGCCGGCGTCGACCTTGTGGTTGTAAAGCGCCTCGAACGACGAAGTGTGGCTGCCGGCATAGATTGCCTTGATGTCCTTGTCCGGATCGATGCCGTGCTTGCGCAGGCCGTAGGCCGGGAACAGATGGCCGGAGGTCGACGCCGGATCGGAGAACGCGAACGAGTGGCCCTTGATGTCGGCGACGGTTTTGATGCCGGAGCCCGGATGGGTCACAAGGCTGGCCCAATAGGTATCCGGCTTGCCCTGCTTGTTGCTGAAGGCTGCGACCGCCTCGGCCTTGGCGATCTGGTGCGCCAGCACGTAGCCGAGCGGACCGAACTCGCCCATTTCGAGCTTGCCGTTGCGCATGGCTTCGATCTCGGCGTTGTAGTTGGTGGCGACGTAGACCTTGACCTCGCAGCCGAGCTTCTTGGCGATCAGCTTGCCGATCTGATCGTAGATCGGCGCCAGCCGCGGCGCGGTGTCGAAGGGCTCGACGCCGAAGCGCACGACGCCGCCGTTCGGGCAATCCTTGGCGTTCTCGGCCTGGGCCGCGGTGCTCATAACGACGGCCGCGAGCATCGCGGCAGCCGTGGCAAGATACATGTGCTTTTTCATGCTTCCCTCGTTACCTTGTTGTCTTTGATGATGACGTTGCAAGGAACGTCGTTTTGTTGCAGCGAAGAAACTTTTTGGCAGCCTGCATGCGGCGTCGCTTTCGAATGCATGTCGACCGCTGCATCGCATTTAACAACGACGCATGACACGCACATGAAAACGAGTTGTTGTTTTTTGGATTCCGGTTTCGATTTTCATGCGCGCGAGAGTCGCGCGCGCGAATCGTTCGCCGCGCGTCTCGCAGCACGAGAGACGCGGCGCCCTGACTCAAACTTCGTTACCGCGAGACGCTGTCGCGAAGCGCCGACGTCAATGCGTCGACGGCTTCCTGCAATGCCCCGGAATTATCGACGACGACGTCCGCCGAAAGTTCGGCGTATATCGCGTTGCGTTCGATGCGGTGCGCGAGCGCGCCGTCGCTGCGGCGCGCGCGCGCTTCGAGCCGCGCGGCGAGAAGCTCGGCGCGCGCCGTGACCAGCACGCAGGTGACGCAGGCGTAACGCGCGCGCGCATCCTCGACGATGCCGCGCGACGCGTTGCAGACGACCGTGCGGCCGGCGCGGATATCCGTATCGATCGAGATCGGCAGCGCGTATTTGAGGCCGTGCGCCCGCCACCAGAGCGCAAACGCCGCGCCGCGCCGCGCGTCGTCGAAACCGGTGTGGCTGACGCTGATGTGGTCCTCGTCGGCCGTCACCGGCCGGGTCACGATCCGCCGCGGAAACACGATCGCCGGTTCGCCGACGCAACGCGCCTTCACCGCGGCGAGCACCGAATCCTTGCCGGCGCCGCTCGGGCCGACGACGAGCACGAGCCGCCCGGGCCCCACCGGCGCGCTTCGCGGCAACGGTGCTGTCGGAAGCGCGCTCATGCCACGCGCTCGCCTTCGCACCAGACGCCACGGACCGCCGCGTCGTCGCCGTCGATGCGAACGCGGATCAGATCGGCGCGCTTGCCACAGGCGATTTCGCCGCGATCGCTCAGGCCCACGACATCCGCCGGCGTCTTGGTGACGGTGCGGATCGCCGCCGGCAGATCGAAGTTCGCCGCCGCCCGCGGCAGCCGCAGCGCCGCCATCAGCAGGCTCGACGGCACGTAATCGGACGAGAGTATGTCGAGCTGCCCGCGGCCGGCGAGATCGGCGGTGGCGACGTTGCCCGAATGCGACTTGCCGCGCACGAGGTTCGGCGCGCCCATCAGCACCTTGACGCCGGCTTCGTGCAGGCGCGCGGCGGCCTCGGGGGTGGTCGGGAATTCGGCCACGCGCACGCCGTCGCGAATCGACTGCTCGACGTGTTCCAGCGTGGTGTCGTCGTGGCTCGCCAGCGCCGCGCCGTGGGCATTGGCGAGCGCCACCAGCGCGCGCTCGTTGCCGGCGGCGTAGCGCGCCTGGCAATCGATGCGGCGCGCGAACACGACGTCGAGCTCCGCGTCGGTCATGCCGCTCTTGCCACGATAGTATTCACGCAGCTTCGCGGGATCGCGGAACTGCCGCTGCCCCGGCGTGTGGTCCATCAGCGACATCAGCCGCACGTCGGGGCGGTCGATCAAGGCGCGCGCATCCGTGACCACGTCGGGCATCGGCACCTCGCAACGCAGGTGCAGGAAATGCGAGACCCGCAGCAGCTTGCGCTGGCGCGCGTCGTCGATCGCGGCGGAGAGGACGTCCGCCTGGCCGTCGACATCGTCGGCGCCGGGCTCGCGCCACACCCTGAGCGAGTCGAGCACCGTGGTGATGCCGCAGGTCGCCATCTGCGCGTCGTAGGAGATGACCGCCGCCGTCAGATCCCAGCGCACCTTGGGCCGCGGCATGTAATGCGCTTCGAGATGATCGGTGTGCAGCTCGACCAGGCCGGGCAACAGCAGGTCGCCGGCGAAGTCGATGCCGCGCTCGGGCGCCCGGCCCTCGCCCACTTCGGCGATCGCGCCGTTATCGACGACCGCATAGCCGTTTTCGACCACCCGGTCGGCCAGAACGACACGGGCGTTTTCGGCGATGAAGGTGTGGCCGTCGTTCATGAGTTCAGGCCGCCGTGGCAAAACGGGTGACGTCGATCAGGGTGTCGGCGATGGCCGCGCGCACGGGATCGTCATGCACGATGGCGACGATGGACGCGCCTTGTGCTTTTCGCTCGCGCACCAGCGCGATGACGGCGTCGCGGTTGCCGGCGTCGAGCGAGGCGGTCGGCTCGTCGAGCAGCAGCACCGGCGTCTCCGGCAGAAAGCCGCGCGCGAGATTGATGCGTTGCTGCTCGCCGCCGGAAAACGTCGCCGGCGGCAGGCTCCACAGCCGCTCCGGCACGTTGAAGCGCTTGAGCATGGCGGCGGCGCGTTGGCGCGCGGTCTCGCGCGGCACGTCGGTCAAGGCGTCGGCGACGATATCCAGCGCCGCCACGCGCGGCACCGCGCGCAGGAATTGCGTAACGTAGCCGAGCGTTGCGCCGGCGCAACGAGAGAATCTGCCGCGGCGAGGCCCGCGCGATGTCGACCGCGTCGTCCCCATCCTGGACGAGAATACTGCCTTCGTCGCAGCGGTAATTGCCGAAGATCAGCTTCAGCACCGACGACTTGCCGGCTCCGGACGGGCCGGTCAGCGCGGCGCATTCGCCGGGCGCGACCGAGAACACGAGATCGCGCAGCACCGGCAGCTTCAAGCCGCCCTGCAGATGCATGGTGAAGGTCTTGGTGACGCCGGTGAGTTCGAGGGGTTGCATTGCGTCTCACCTCATACCGGCAGGATCGAAGACACGAGCAATTGCGTGTAGGGCTCGCGCGGATCGTCGAGCACCTGGTCGGTGAGGCCCGTTTCGATGACCTCGCCCGCCTTCATCACCATGATGCGGTTGGACAGGAGGCGCGCCACCGCAAGGTCGTGGGTGACCACGATGGCCGCGATGTTCAGGTCCGCGACGAGACGGCGCAAGAGATCGAGCAGCCGCGCCTGCACGGAGACGTCGAGGCCGCCGGTCGGCTCGTCCATGAAGATCAGGCGCGGCGCGGTGACGAGGTTGCGCGCGATCTGCAGGCGCTGGCGCATGCCGCCCGAATAGGTGCGCGGCGTGTCGTCGATACGCGCTTCGTCGATCTCGACGCGGCCGAGCCAGTCGGTGGCGGCGCCGCGGATGGCGGCGTAATTGCGCCAGCCCACCGCCATCAGCCGCTCGCCGACATTGCCGCCGGCGCTGATGCCCATGCGCAGGCCGTGCTGCGCGTCCTGGTGCACGTAGCCCCAGTCGGTGCGGAACAGGAAGCGCCGCATCGGCTCGCTCATCTGCCAGATGTCGGTATCGCTGCCGTCGCGCATCCGGTAGCGGATGCGCCCGCCGCTCGGTTCCATCTGCCCGGATAGAAGCTGCAGCAGCGTCGACTTGCCGGAGCCCGACTCGCCGACCACCGCCATGACCTCGCCTTCGTAGAGATCGAAGTCGACGTCGCGGCAGCCGAGGCGACGGCCATACCATTTGGTCAGGCCCTCGACCGTGAGCAGCGGGGTTTCGGCGGTGAACGCGCTCATGCCGTCACCTCGTCGAAGCACAGGCGAAAGCTGTAGCCGTGGCGCTCGAAGCCGAGGCCTTCGTAGAATTTGTGCGCGGCCTCACGCTTGGCGTTCGACGACAGGACGAGCTTGTAGCAGCTCTTGTCGCGCGCGACGTCGGCGGCAAAGCGCATCATCGCCTTGCCGATGCCGCCGCCGTGCAGCGCCGGATCGACCACGACGTCCTCGACGATGGCCGAGGGCGCGCCGAGATGGCCGAGGTTGTCCATGATCAGCAGCGCGAAGCTGCCGACGATCTGCTTGTCGTGCTCGGCGACATAAAGCGTGTAGTCGGGATAGCGCGCAAAGCGCGCGAAGACATGCGCGGCTTCCTCGAGCGGCAGCACCGCGCCGTCGTCGAGTTCGGGTTGCGCGTAGAGCGCCAAAACGCCCGGCAGGTCGGCGCGCTGCGCTGCGCGGATATGAAGGGTCTCGGTCACGCATCGCCCTCCACGGTGCGCGCCGTATTGGCGTCGGCCTCACGGCCGCCCGCCCCGGCCGCGCGGCGCGTCTCGCAATAGTCGGTGTCCGAACACACGTACATGCGGGTGCCGGCGTCGTCGGTAATCACCTCATCCAGATAGCTGTCGGCAGCGCCGCACAGCTCGCACTGGGCGTCGTGGCGATAGGGCTCGAACGGATGATCCTCGAAGTCGAGCGATGCGACGCGTAGTGAAGGGCGGAATGGCGTAAATGCGCTTCTCGCGGCCGGCGCCGAACAATTGCAGCGCCGGACAGTCGGAGAGCTTCGGGTTGTCGAACTTCGGGATCGGCGACGGATCCATGACGTAGCGCTCGGCCACCTTCACCGGATAGGCGTAGGTGGTCGCGATATGGCCGTGATGGGCGATGTCCTCGTAGAGCTTCACGTGCATCAGCCCGTATTCCGACAGCGCGTGCATGCGCCGCGTCTCGGTCTCGCGCGGCTCGAGGAAGCGCAGCGGCTCCGGGATCGGCACCTGATAGACGAGCACTTGTTGCTCGGTCAGCGGCGTTTCGGGGATGCGGTGCCGCGTCTGGATGACGGTCGCGTCCTGCGTCGCCGTCGTGGTGCGCACGCCCGCCGTGCGGCTGAAGAACTTGCGGATCGAAACCGCGTTGGTGGTGTCGTCGGAGCCCTGATCGATCACCTTGAGCATGTCGTCGGGTCCGAGGATCGAGGCGGTCACCTGCACGCCGCCGGTGCCCCAGCCGTAGGGCATCGGCATCTCGCGGCTGGCGAACGGCACCTGATAGCCGGGAATGGCGATCGCCTTCAGGATGGCGCGGCGGATCATGCGCTTGGTCTGCTCGTCGAGATAGGCGAAGTTGTAGACGGGCGCGGTCATTCGGCGGCGTCCTGCATGGCGTCGTTTCGGTCGGCGTCATTCTGGTCAGTGTCCTGGCGCGCGAAGAACTCCGCGCGCAGCTTGCGCAACAGGCCGAGCTCGGACTGGAAATCGACGTAGTGCGGCAGCTTCAGATGCTCGACGAAGCCGGTCGCCTGCACGTTGTCGGAATGGCTGAGCACGAACTCTTCGTCCTGCGCCGGCGCGCCCGTCTCCTCGCCCAATTCGCGCGCGCGCAGGGCGCGATCGACCAGCGCCATGGACATGGCCTTGCGCTCGCTCTGGCCGAAGGTCAGCCCATAGCCGCGGGTGAAGCGCGGCGCCTGCGTCGCGCGTGCCGGTGAACTGGTTGATCGACTGGCATTCGGTCAACGCGACCGTGCCGAGCGGCACGGCGAAACCGACCTCCTCGGCGAAGAACTCGACCTCGACCTCGCCGTAGCGGATCTCGCCGGCGAAGGGATGATTGCGGCCGTAGCCGCGCTGCGTCGAATAGGCGAGCGCCAGCAGGAAGCCCTCGTCGCCGCGCGCCAGGTTCTGCAGGCGCAAGTCGCGGCCGGCCGGAAACGACAGCGGCTCGCGGGTGAGATCGCCGACCTCGCCCTCGCCTGGCGCTTCTTCCTCGATCAGCCCGCCGCCGGCCAAAAGATCGGCCACCGAACGGAAGGACGCGGTCTCGCCCGGCGCGGTCGGCGCTTCGGGCACGTCGCCGCCTTCGGCCAGGTCATGGTCGAGCAGACGATGGGTGTAGTCGAAGGTCGGGCCCAGCACCTGCCCGCCGGGCAAATCCTTGAAGGCGGCGGAAATGCGCCGGCGGATCGCCATGGTCCCGGTGTCCATGGGTTCCGACACGCCGAAGCGCGGCAACGTGGTGCGATAGGCGCGCAGCAGGAAGACCGCTTCGATCAGGTCGCCGCGTGCCTGCTTGATGGCGAGCGCCGCGAGTTCGCGATCGTAGAGCGAGCCCTCGCACATGACGCGGTCGACGCCGAGCGCGAGCTGTTGCTCGATCTGGTCGAGGGTGAGTTCGGGAACGGAGCGGTCGCCGCGCCGCACGTCCGCCAGCAGCGCGTGGGCGTTGTCGATGGCGCGTTCGCCGCCTTTGACCGCGACATACATGGGCTAGCCTTTCCGCGCCACGCGCACCGTGCGCGGCAAGGCCGAAACATGGGTGCCCGCCACCAGAATAAGGTCGACGCCGCAGGGAAAGAGCGTCGCGTTGGCGGCCCATCGCGTGGCGAAATCGTCCGGCAGGGGTTCCGCAGCGAAGGTCCGTTCGGTGCGGAGCCCGGGGCCGGTTAGCGAATAAGCCGCACCGGCAAAGCGTTCGACCTGCACGACCACCGTGGTCGAGCGGTCGGGGTAGTCGGCGTTGCCCGCCGAGAACGTTGCGAAGTCCGGCATGCCGGGGGCATTGCCAATCAGCGCGAATGCCGCCTGCTGCGGATCGGCGACCACCGGCGCGCCGGTCTGGAACCGGATCCACGCCGCCACCGCCGGTTCCGCGGCCAACGCGTCGTCGAGCCACACCGGCGTCTCGTAATCGGCCAGGCTGCGCACGATCGCCGCCGTCCCGGCCGCGAGCGGCGCCGGGGCCTCAAGGCCGCCAAGCGCCCTGATTTCGCCCGGCCGCGCCATGGCATCCATGAGCGCGCGGAACGCCGCCTGGTTTGCGGTGACGGGGTCGGTTTTGAGCGCGGCTGCGGTCATGACCGGACTCATGGCTCGTCCTCGCCCCGCACCAGGGTGAAGAAGTCGACCTTGGTCGCCGCCGTGCGCGCGCGTTCATGTTGCTGCTGCTGCTCCAGGACAGCGCGCAGCGGCGTGAGGACGTGGGTTTCGACACGTTCACGTGAGTCGTCCGCCTGCCACAGCGCGTCGCACAGCGCGGCGAGCCGCGCCTTTTTCGGATCGCGGCCCAGAATATAGGCAAAGCCCTGTTGGCCGCTGGCGAGTTGGACTGCCGCGCGCGTCACCGTCGCTTCGCCGGCATTGAACGGCGCGCCGTTCCCGCCGATGCGGCCGCGCAACATGACGAGGCCGATTTCCGGCGCCCGCAAATCCACAAATTCGGCGTCGCAAGCGGCGGCGGCCAGACCACGTTCGATGCCGCCCGCATCCGACTGCGCCAGGACGGCCATGGCAGCGCGCCGGCTGGCGCTCAAGTCTTCGTTTGGCTTCATCAAGCGGCCCGGCTAGTGTTGTCTAGTGAACTAGACAATTACCATAAAGTTGTCTAGTGAACTAGACAACCATCTAGACCGCGTCCCGTGACGCCCTGATGACATTTCGCACATGCTCACAAAAACGCCGCGCAACGCCCTGGCGAAGGACCACCTGCTCACCCGCGGCATCACGCTGTGGCGGTGCATCGCCGACGATTACGAGCAACTGATCCTGCTCGGTAAGTACGAGAGCGGAAGCCGGCTACCCGCCGAGACCGAGATCGCCGCGCATTACGGCGTCAACCGCCACACCGTGCGCCGCGCCATGGCCGAGTTGCAGGAGCGCGGCCTCGTGCGCAGCGAGCGCGGCAGCGGCACCTATGTGAAGACCGACAAGCTCGACTATCGCATCGGCGCGCGCACGCGCTTTTCCGAAAACGTCGCCGCCGCCGGCCATGACGCGCAGGGGCGGCTGCAGGGCCATCGCATCGAGCCGGCGAGCGACGAGATCGCCGGCCGGCTCGGCCTGGCGCCCGGCGCCGGCGTGGTGCGCCTCGAAATCGTGCGGGCGGCGGACCGCATCCCCGTGTCCGTCGCGACGACCTGGCTCTGCGCCGACCGTTATCGCGACGCCGCCAAGATTTTCCGCAGCGGGCGCTCGATCACCCGGATGTTGAACCACTACGGCATCGAAGGTTACCGGCGGCAATGGACGCGGATCACTGCCGGCTTCAGCGACGCGGTCGACGCCGGACGCCTGCGCGTTTCCGTGCACCGGCCCATTCTTATCGTGGACAGCCTGGACGTGACCGCCGACGGCGCGCCGCTGCTCACAACCCGCGGCCGCTTCGCGGGCGATCGCGTCGCGCTCGTCGTCGAAAGCTGAGCTTTGTCACGCGGGCGTCATTGAGATGCCGTCTACCGACCGACAGGCGATGCCCGCCAGAACCGACAACGCGATCGACACCATGACCGCCAGCAAGCTTTCGACGACGCCGCTCATCGACCCCACCGCCGCGGTGACCCGAAGCACACTGGGCGCATATACGGAAGTCGGCGCCCGCACCAAATTGCTGGAAGTCGTGCTCGGCGACTATTCGTATATCGTCAACGACAGCGACATCGCCTACGCCAGCATCGGCAAGTTCACCTCCATCGCGGCGATGACCCGGATCAATCCCGGGAACCATCCCATGCAGCGCGCGAGCCAGGCGCATTTCACCTACCGCGCCAGCGCCTATTTCGACGGCGCCAGCGACGAGGATGAATTCTTCGCGTGGCGGCGCGGCCACCACGTCGGCATCGGTCATGACGCCTGGATCGGGCACGGCGCCATCGTGCTGCCCGGGCGCAGCATCGGCACCGGCGCCGTGGTCGGCGCCGGCAGCGTGGTCACCCGGGATGTGCCGGATTACGCCATCGTCGCCGGCAACCCGGCGCGCCACATCCGCCAGCGCTTTCCAGACGCGGTCGCGGCCCGCATGCTGGCGCTGCAATGGTGGGACTGGCCGCACGAAAAGTTGCACGCGGCGCTTGCCGATTTCCGCGCGCTCGCCGCCGAAGCGTTGCTCGACAAATACGAGAGCGTCGCGGACGCGCCGGCGTTCGCCGTGGCGGGCCGGGCGTGACGATGCGCCTGCGTATCCAGGGCGGCCAGGTTCTCACCGGCGGGGCGCTGGTCGAGACCGCGCTCGACATCGACGGCGCCCATATCGCCAAGCTGGGCGCGGAAACGGCGCCCGGGCGCTGCCTCGATGCGCGCGGGCTCCATGTCCTGCCCGGCATTGTCGACATTCACGGCGACGCCTTCGAGCGCCAGGTAATGCCGCGGCCGGGCGTGGGCTTCGCCATGCCCATCGCCCTCCGGGACAGCGACCGGCAAGCCATCGCCAACGGCATCACTACGGTCTATCACGGCGTCACCGCCTCCTGGGAGCCGGGCCTGCGCAGCATCGACAACACGCGCGCAATCCTCGATGCCCTCGAAGCGCTGCGCCCGGATCTCGCCGCCGATACGCGGCTGCATCTGCGCTTCGAGGCCTACAATTTCGACGCCCGGGATGAAGTCGCCGGCTGGCTCGCCGCCCGCCGCATCGACATGCTCGGCTTCAACGATCACATGCTGGGGCCGGACACGCCGCCGCGCGTGCGCAAGCTGACGCAGATGGCCGAACGCGCCGGCATTTCGCCGGAGGCTTTCGCGGCGCTGGTCGAACGCCTGCGGCCGCGCGCCGACGAGGTGCCGCAGACGGCCGAACGCCTCGCCGCCGCCGCGCGAGACAGCGGCGTGCCCATGCTGTCGCACGACGACACCAGTCCCGCGCAGCGCGCCGCGTTCCGGGCGCTCGGTTGCCGGGTAGCCGAATTTCCCACCACCCTGGAGACGGCCGCCGCGGCGATCGCCGCCGGCGACGACGTCGTGCTCGGCGCGCCCAACGTGGTGCGCGGCGGCAGCCACGTCGGCTGGATCGACGCCGCCGACATGATCGGCCGCGGCCTCTGCACCGTTCTGGCTTCGGACTATTATTATCCGGCGCCGCTGCTTGCGGCTTTCCGGCTCGCGGCCGACGGCGTGGCGACGCTGCCCCAGGCCTGGGGCTACGTCGCCGAAAACCCGGCGCGGGCGGCAGCGCTCGACGACCGCGGCCGGCTCGAAACCGGACTGCGCGCCGACATGATCCTGGTCGAGGTCGGCGATCCGCGGCACCCGAGCGTGGTCGCGACCGTCGCCAACGGGCGGCTCGTCCATCTGACCGACGCGGGCCGGCTGTCCTGAGAATGCGGATGAACGCGAACACGCCGGACACGCGCCACGCGCTCTATTTTATTCCCGGCCCAGAGACGGCGCTCCATCGCTTCGGCAGCGCCGGTGCTCGGCTATGACGCCTACAGCGGCGGCGGCGTGCCCTTCCTCGCGACGGCCGCTCCCGATTGGCCGGACAAAGTGCGCGCGCCGCGCGTCTACGGTTTCCACGCCACGCTGAAGCCGCCGTTTCGCCTGGCGGCGAACACGACGGTAGGCGAACTGACGACGGCGTTCGACGCCTTCGCCAGATCGCGACAGGCGGTTGACGTCGGGTCGTTGCAGGTGCGCGCCCTTGGCGCGTTCATCGCGCTCACGCCGGCGGCGCCCTGCCCGGCGCTCGACCGGCTGGCCACGGCGAGCGTGCGTGCGTTCGATCGCTTCCGCGCGCCGATGAACGAACGCGAGCGCGAACGCCGCCTCGCGGCGGCGCTGAGCGCGCGGCAGACGGACAACCTCGATCGTTGGGGCTATCCTTACGTCTTCGACGATTTCCGCTTCCACATGACCCTCACCGGTCCGCTCCGCGAGCCCGACCGCGCGCGGGCGCTTGAATGGCTGACGGCCGAATTCGCGGCCCGCCCCGAGGCACAGCATCTCACGCTGGATCGCCTGGCCCTCGCGCGCCAGGACGGCGGCGCGTTCCAGGTCGCCCGCATCGCCACGCTGAACGCGTGAGGCGCGGCAACAAACGTCTCTTCGATGTTCTTGCGCGGCAGGGCTCGACCCCTTACGAGCCGAAGCGCCTCGCGTGGCTCAGGCCATGCGTGTCGTAGCGCCAGCCCGGTTGTCTCAATCCCCTGACCAGACCAACGCTGAATGTGACAGTCAGCAACCGGCCTCCGTGCTTGCCGTCGCCCTTGGATGTGACAATCAGCTTTTCGCCGCACTCACCCCAAAAGGCCGGTTTCGTGGGTGCGGTTACAGGCAATGGGACATCGAAGAGAAACACGCCTTCGGGTGAATAAACATAGAGCGCGGCCCCGTCGACGGCGGCGATCCAATAGCGGCCCTCGCTATCCAGCGCCGCGCCATCCGGCCGTCCGCCCCTCTCCATTGTAGAGGCGAACATGACAGGCTCGCCCGCTCCGCCGGTTTCCAGGTCGACCCCGACGGCCCAGATCGTCTGCACGTCCCAATGAGAATCCGAATAATAGAGCCGACCCCTTTGCCCATCGACCGCCATGCCGTTCGGGATGGTGAGGCCGGTTACGACCGGCTCCATGCGAAGATCATCCATGACCCTGTAGATCGCGGCCTCGCCCCTCGCGAGATCGAGCGCCATCGTGGACACCCACAGGGCACCATTGGCATCCACGGTCGCGTCGTTGAAGCGATGGCCGGGCTTGTCCAGACTCAACAGCTTTTGCAGCGACCCGGCGTCTGGCGCGAACAGGAACAGGCCCGTTTGCATGCCGAGGACCGGCCGGCATCGCCTATCGAGAACGACGAAGCCGGGCTCTTCGGGCAGGTCCCAGAACGCGGTCGCCCGCGTCTCCAGGTCGGTTCTGAACAGGCGCTTTCCCGCGGTGTCGACCCACCACGCCATTGAAGCCGCCTCATCGACGGCCGGGCTTTCCCCGAGCAAAGCGGCCGGCGCGTTCGCCGCACTGAACTCGCTAAGTATCTCAAATCCGGGCTTCATTCCATCTTCCACGCGGGCGGCGGGCGCGTGGCGAAGGACCGCCGCGCCATCTTGACATAGGGCGGATCGCCTATCTAATATTCTAATATAACTAAAATATTAGTCTGCAAAGCGCCTGTTAAATGGGCTAAACGGGAGGAGACATCATGAAGTTCACAAGTGGCGCATTCGGCATTTGCATGTCGGCGGCCATGGCGATCGGCCTCGCGGTGCCGTCCCACGCGGCGGTGACGCTCAGAATTGGTACGGTTCTGGCGCCCAACGATCCGATGGGTCAGGGCCTCGAGAAATTCAAGAAAGACGTGGACGCCGCCACAAACGGTGCGGTGGAGATCCAGGTCTTCCACAACTCGCAGCTCGGCGACACGACAGAGATGATCGACCAGGCGCGCGCCGGCGCCAACGTCGGCACCGTCACCGACGTGGCGCGGCTGTCGAGCTTCGTGCCGTCGCTCGCCATCATGTCGGCGCCGTTCCTGTTCGATACCTACGCGCAGGCCGACAAGTTCGCGCTCTCCAAGCCGTATCTCGCCTGGGGCGCCGAGTTGAAGAAGAAAGCCGGTTTGGTGATGCTGGCCTCCAATTGGTACCAGGGTCCGCGTTACCTGCTGACCCAGAAGCCGATCAAGAGCCCGGCGGATCTGAAGGGCGTGCGCATGCGCACCATCGGCGCGCCGGTTTGGATCGATACGATCAAGGCGATGGGCGCGACACCGACGCCGATGGCCTGGGGCGAGGTCTACTCGGCGCTCCAGCTCGGCTCGATCGACGCCGCCGAGGCGCAGCCCACCGCGATCACCGGCGCGAAGCTCTACGAGGTCGTGAAAGACGTGACCAAGACCGGCCACATTCAACTCGTGACCGCGCTCGTGGTTTCCGCCAAGGCCTGGGACGAGATTTCGCCGAAGAACCAGAAGATCGTTCGCGACCTCGCGGTGAAGGATGGCCGCTACGCCTCCGCGCTGACGATCAAGCTCGGCAAGGTCGCCATGAAGAAGGTGGCCGCCTCCGGGGTCAAGGTCAACGACGTCGACCTCGCGCCGTTCAAGAAAGCGGTGAAGGGCGTCTACGCCGAGCTGGGCCTCGAATCCCAGGCCAAGACCGTCGACAAGGTGCTCGGGCGCTAGTGGAGCGAACTTGACATTTGCTACCCACGTGCAGCGGGCTCTTTATCAAATGTCAAATCCAAAGCTCCACTAGATCAAGAGTTGCCAGTGGTCCTTAGATTCCGGCATTTGCTCTGGAGCTTGCGGCAATGGAAGGCAAATGTCGGAATTGGACCACCGGCGCCCGGGTTCCTCCCACGCCGGCGCCAGCCAACAGGACGTACCTCGCATGTTGAGACGCATCGAGTTCGCCTGTGCCTGCCTGCTCCTGGCAGGCATCGTCCTGCTCGTCGGCGTGGGTTCGCTGACCCGCGCCATGGGCATACCCATCATCTGGTCGGTGGAGATCGCCGAGCTGATGTTCCTGTGGCTGTGCGTGCTGGCGATCGACCTCGGCATGCAGGAGGAGCGGCACTTCGGGCTCGAGCTCATCCTCGACAATGTCCCGCCGCGCGTGCGCAAGCTGATCGAGGGCGCGAACATCGTGATCCTCATCGGCTTGCTGGCCTTCATGCTGTACTTCGCCTGGACGAACATGATCCTCATGTACCCAAGGCTGATCGGCGCCCTGCAGCTTCACGGCTCGGTCTACCACGCCTCGATGGCGGTCGGCTTCGCGCTGCTGCTGCGGACGCTGTTGGCAAAGCTCGTCGCGCTCGTCAGGTCATAGGGGTGCGGCAATGCTGCTTCTGATCGCTGGACTGTTCGCGCTGTTCCTGCTCGTCGGCATGCCGGTCGCCTTCGCCCTGGCGCTGGCATCGATCCCGGTCTTCGTGGTGACCGGAACCATTCCCCCGACCGTCGCGGTCCAGAAGATGGTGACGGCGACGCAGAGCTTTCCCCTGCTCGCCGTCCCCTTCTTCATCCTGGCCGGCAACCTGATGAACGCCACCGGGATCACGACCCGCCTCGTCAATTTCGCGCGGCTGCTCACCGGCTGGATGGCCGGCGGCCTCGGCCAGGTGGCGATCGTGCTGAGCATGATGATGGGCGGCATTTCAGGCTCGGCGGTCGCCGACGCGGGCATGGAGGCGCGCCTGCTCGGGCCCAGCATGGTCCGCCATGGCGGCTATTCCAACGCGGCCGCCGCCGCCGTTATCGCTTTCGGCTCGGTCATCACCGCCACCATTCCGCCGAGCATCGGGCTCATCCTGTTCGGCTTCATCAACGAAGTGTCGATCGGGCGGCTGTTCGTGGCCGGCGTGATCCCCGGCATCCTGCTCACGATCATCCTGATGGTGACGACCTGGCTTGTCGCCAAGAAGAACGGCTATTCGCCCGTTCTCGCCACCGTGCCGACGGCGCGCGAGCTGCTTGCCGGCTTCCGCGACAGCGTCTGGGCGCTCGCTTTCCCCATCATCCTGATCGTCGGCTTCCGCTTCGGCTTCTTCACCGCCACCGAGGCGGGGGCGTTCCTCGTCTTCTATGCGCTCGCCGTGGGGGTCTTCGTCTACGGCGAGTTGACCTGGAAAAAGCTGTACGAGGCCGCGAAGTCCACGGTCGCCGACCTCGGCATGGTGATGCTCCTGATCATGATGGCGTCCGTCCTCGGCTACGCGGTCACGATCGAGCGTGGCCCGCAACAGATCACGGAGTTCGTGACCTCGCTGACCACCCAGCCGACCATGATCCTGGTCCTGGTCATGATCCTTCTGGTGATCAGCGGCATGTTTCTCGAAGGCGCGGCGAACATCCTGCTCATCACGCCGATCGTGCTGCCGGTGCTGGTCCATGCCGGCTACAACCCGGTGCACATGGGCATCCTCATCGTGACCCTGATCAATTTCGGCGGACTGACACCACCGGTCGGGGTCATCATGTTCACCGTCTGCGGCATCCTGAAGGTGAAGACCGGCGCCTTCACACGCGCGTCGCTCGCCTACTTCATCGCATTCGTGGTGTTCTTCATCCTTCTGGTGGTCTTTCCGCAGCTATCGCTGTACCTGCCCGGCAAGTTTATATAGGGACGCCTCGATCGTGGCCAACACGACCTGGAACGCACGAACGGCAATGGAAAGCGCGATCTCGTCGGCCCTGATGAACGAGCCGGGCGGCTCGTTGCGCTCGAGCATGCTCGGCCCCGCCGCGGCGAAAGTCTATCTGGGCATCCGCGCGCAGATCATCTCGCTCGAGCTTCTGCCCTACGCGACGCTCGTGCGCTCGAAGATTGCCGAGGCCTACGGCGTCAGCCAGTCTCCGGTGCGCGAGGCAATCCAGCAGCTCGAACAGGATGGCCTCGTGCTATCCTACCCGCAGTCGCGCACCATCGTCGCGAAGATCGACGTCGACCATGCCCGTGAAACCCAGTTTCTGCGGGTTGCCGTCGAAATCGAGGTCGGACGCACCCTGGTAAAAGCCCCCGACGCGGACTGGGAGGCGTCGGCCCGGCGCATCCTGGCCATGCAGAAGCTGGCAGGCGACGACCTCGACGTCGGCGAGTTCATGGCGCTCGACCGGCACTTCCACGCGTCGATGTACGAAGCCGCGGGCGTTACGTCGCTGTACCAGCTGATTTCCAGCCGATCGGGCCACGTCGACCGCCTGCGCCGCCTCAACCTGCCGGACCCGGGCAAGATCGCGTCGGTCCTGCAGGGTCATCACGACATCCTGACGGCGATTTCAAATCGCGACGTGACGGCAACGGAGAAAGCCATCCGGGATCATCTGACCGGCACGTTGGCGGCCCTTCCGCAGATCGTGGAGCAATACCCGATGTACTTCTGACGGTCGCAAGACCCGCGCCAGAGGAGGATAGATTGAAGCCCATCAAAAGCCTGTGCGAAGGCCACTTGGCCGTGCCGGACCGTCCGCGGCGGCACGGCCGCAACCGTCAACTGACCAGCCGGAGCTCGCCCCTTGTCCCGAATGACCCCGAAAGATTTGCGCTCGGCCCGCTGGTTTGCGCCTGACGACCTGAGGAGCTTCGGCCACCGCTCCCGGATGATGCAACTCGGCTATGCGGAGGAGGACTTCCGCGGCAAGCCGGTAATCGGCGTGCTCAGCACCTGGTCGGAGCTCAACACCTGCCACGCCCATTTCCCCGAGCGGGTGAAGGACGCGAAGCGCGGCGTGTTCCAGGCCGGCGGCTTCGCCGTCGAGATGCCGGCGCTTTCGGTCGACGAGAGCTACACCAAGCCCACCTCCATGCTCTACCGCAACCTGCTGGCGATGGAGACGGAGGAGATGATCCGCTCCCACCCGCTGGACGGCGTCGTGCTGATGGGCGGCTGCGACAAGACCACGCCCGGCCTCGTCATGGGCGCGCTCTCGGCCGGCGTGCCGATGATCTACCTGCCGGCGGGACCCATGCTGCGCGGCAACTACGCGGGCAAGACCCTCGGCTCCGGCTCGGACGCCTGGAAGTACTGGGACGAGCGCCGCGCCGGCAACATCTCCGACGCGGAATGGCTCGGCATCCAGGGCGGCATCGCCCGCTCGGCCGGCACCTGCATGACCATGGGTACCGCGTCCACCATGATGGCGATCACCGATGCGCTGGGCCTCACTTTGCCCGGCGGTTCCTCGATCCCGGCCGTCGAACTCGGGCCATCAGCGCATGGCCTCCGCCTGCGGCCGCCGCATCGTGGAGATGGTCTGGGAAGACCTCACGCCCGACAAGATCGTGACCGACGCCGCGGTCAGGAACGCCGCCGTGGTCGCCATGGCCACCGGCTGCTCCACCAACGCCGTCGTCCATCTGATCGCCATGGCGCGGCGCGCCGGGGTCAACCTCACCCTCGATGATCTCGACGCGCTGGGCCGGATCACGCCGCTGATCGCCAACATCCGCCCCTCCGGCAAAGACTACCTGATGGAGGACTTCTTCTACGCGGGCGGCTTGCGCGCCCTCATGAAGCAGATCGCGGACCGACTCGATACCGCCTGCCTCACCGTCACCGGCAAGGCGCTCGGCGAGAACCTCGCGGGCGCCGAGGTCTACAACGACGACGTGATCCGCCCGCTCGCCAACCCGGTCTATCACGAGGGCTCGCTGGCGGTGCTGCGCGGCAACCTCTGCCCGGACGGCGCGATCATCAAGCCCGCCGCCTGCGATCCGAAATTCTACAACCACGAAGGCCCGGCGCTGGTCTTCGACAGCTACCCCGAGATGAAGAAGGCGGTGGACGACGAGAATCTCGACGTCACCCCCGACCATGTGCTGGTGCTGCGCAACGCCGGCCCGCTTGGCGGCCCCGGCATGCCGGAGTGGGGCATGCTGCCGATCCCCAAAGCCCTGATCAAGCAGGGCCACCGCGATATGCTGCGTATCTCCGACGCCCGCATGTCAGGTACTTCCTACGGCGCCTGCATCCTGCACGTGGCCCCCGAGAGCTTCATCGGCGGCCCTCTCGCACTGCTGCGGACGGGTGACATCGTCCGCCTCGACCTGGCCAACCGCCGGCTCGACATGGCCATCGACGAAGACGAGCTCGCCAGTCGCCGCGCGGCCTGGACTCCGCCTGCCCCGCGCTACGAACGCGGCTGGGGCTGGATGTATTCGCGTCACGTGACCCAGGCCGACCAGGGCTGCGATTTCGACTTCCTGCAATCCGACTTCGGCCGCACCGCGGGCGAGCCCGACATCTTCTGAGGAAACGCCATGAACGAAGAAACCCGCAACAAGCTGATGGGCGTCTCCGTCGCCACGCTCGCCACGGCGCTGTTCAAGCGCGGCCTCAAGAGCCAGGTGATCCAGGCCGTCCACCCGGTCGCGCGCAAGGGCCGCAACATGGTCGGCCCGGCTTTCACGCTGCGCTACATGCCGGCGCGCGAGGACCGCAACCAGCTCTCCGAGTTCCGCAACCCCGAGCATCCCCAGCGCAAGGCGATCGAAACCTGCCCGCCCGGCGCGGTGCTGATCATGGACAGCCGCAAGGACGCCCGTGCCGCCTCGGCCGGCGACATCCTGATCACCCGCCTCATGGTCCGCGGCGCCGCCGGCGTGGTGACCGACGGCGGCTTCCGCGATGCCGCAACCATCGGAGAGCTCGACATGCCCGCCTATCACCAGCGCCCGTCGAGCCCGACGAACCTCACGCTCAACGAGGCGATCGAGATCAACGGTCCGATCGGCTGCGGCGACGCCCCCGTCTTCCCCGGCGACGTCGTGGTGGGTGACGACGATTGCGTCATCGTCATCCCCGCGCATCTCGCCGATGAAATCGCCGACGAGGCCGTCGAAATGACGGCTTACGAGGATTTCGTGAGCGAGCGGGTGAAGGCCGGCGCAACCATTGTCGGTCTCTATCCCTGCACCAAGGACGAGAACCGAACCGCCTTCGAAGCCTGGCGCAAGGCCAATAGGCGCTGACCGAAGGCCCGCAAAGCGGCAAGGGCCGGTCTCACGGCGAACGTCGCGGGACAAAGGGGATGGTGCCCAGGGGCGGAATCGAACCACCGACACCGTGATTTTCAGTCACGTGCTCTACCAACTGAGCTACCTGGGCGACCGGCCCCGCGCTGACGGCGGGGAAGCAGAGCGCGGGGCGTTATAGAGGCTCGATTCCGGCCTGTCCAGAACCGGCCGAATCGCCGTTTCCGGCCCGTCGCGCGCGGCGAAAAGTCAGGCTTTGACGCCGATTGCGGCGCGGAACCGCTCCTTCAGCGCCACCCCGTCGCGCAGGGGCAGCACCCGCGGCGGCTCCTCCGGCTCGATGGCCACGCGGGCGAACAGCGGGCCCTTCAGGCCCTTCAGCCGGCCGGCGAGGTCGGCGAGGCCGGCCGTCGTCGGCGACGTCGAGGCAGGTGGCGATGCCGCAGGCGCGCGCGATGCCGACGAGGTCGGCGCCGTTCCGCGGTGTGGCTCGCCTGCCCGCCGGTCTCGCCATAGGCCTGGTTGTCGAACACGATGACGGCGAGGTTTTCCGGCTGCTGCACGCCGATGGTGGCGAGCGCGCCCATGCCCATCAGCATCTCGCCGTCGCCGGTGATCACCGCCACGCGCCGCTCCGGCTGCGCCAGCGCCAGCCCGAGGCCGATCATGGCGGCGCCGCCCATGGCGCCCCAGAGATAGAAATTGCGGTCGTCGTCGCCGGCGGCGGCGAGATCGTAGGTGGTCGAGCCGAGCCCCGGCACGACCAGCAGGTCGTCGCCGCGGTCGGCGACCAGCGTGGCCATGGCTTGCGCGGCGATGCAGGCTCATTTGGTCCACACCTTCTTGCCGATCAGTTCCTGCGACAGCAGCACGGCGACGATGCGCTCGTCGCCGTAGGCCTGCTGCACGCGCGCTCGGCGATGCCCTTGCACCTCGTCCGGCCTTGCGCGCGCGGTAGACTTCCGCCTCGCATGCTTTCAGCACCGGCTCGACGATCGAGCCCATCGGCACCTGCCACGGATTGAACTCCTCCCACTCGCCGCGCATGGTGATGAACATCAGCATGGGGAAGCGGCAGATGCGCGACGAGCGACAGCATGTTGATGCCGTTGCCGACGCCGCTCGACTGCATCAGCAGCGCGCAACGCTGGCCGCCGAGCCAGGCGCCGGCGGCGAGCGCCACGCCCTCTTCCTCGGTGGTGAGCACCACGTCGCGGATGTCGTTGTCGGCGATGCAGCGCTCGATCAGCCGCGTATGGCCGGCGTCGGGCACGTAGCCGACCTGGCGCACGCCGGCGCGCTTGAGCGCGTCGAACAGGGCGTCCGGCCAGGCGATCCTTGAGCGGTGCTCGGCGACCTGCACGGGCGCGGTCATGAACGCTCGCCGCCCTCGCCTTCGGCCGGCCGCTCGCCGTCCTCGTCTTCTTCCTCGCGCACCGGCACCGCGTAGACGCCGGAGAGCCAGCGGTTGAGGTCGATGTCGGCGCAGCGCTTGGAGCAGAACGGGCGGACCGCCGCGTCGGTCGGCTTGCCGCAGATCGGGCAGCGGGCGGCCATGCGTTTTCCGGTCGAGCGCGTTCATGGCGAGGACTTCATAGGGGCATCGGCGCGCTTTCGCAATCATGCGCCACCGCGCTATGCGCGGTTCCCGCTCTATTTCAGAGGGCGAAGCCCATGCCGCAACCGGTGCCGGCGGCGGAGCGATAGCAGGGCACATATTCCTGCCACGCGCTCTTCAGGTGCGCCGCAGGCGCCGGCGACCGTGAGCCAGTTGCGGATTTCCGAATTGCCGGAATTGAGCTTCTCCACCGGAATCGAGCACAGCGACTCGGCGTCGTGATTCTTGCAGGCCGTCGAGCACGCGGCGGTCGAGTTCCTCGTCGACGGTGAAATGGCTCAAGCCGCCGGACGCGAGAATGCCGACGCGCTCGACGCCGCTTGGCGCCCTGCACCGCCTTGCGCAGCGCCTGGCCGAGCGCGAGCAGCGGCGCGGCCGCGGCTGGTTGGGCGGGAAATAGGTGTTGAGCGCGAGCGGCACGATCGGGACGATGTGGCCGTCGTCCATCATGCGCCGGTGCACGAAGCCGAAGGCGTGGCCCTCGCCGTGCTCCTTCGACAGTTTCTTGGAATGGCTGATGTCGAAGCCCTGGTCGATCAGGCTTTCGATCAGGTGCAGCGCCGAGCTTCGACGCGACCGGATATTCGCGCGGCTTCTCGGTTTCGTGGAACTGCGAGCGCGCCTTGCGCCAGAACAGCGGCGCGTCCTCGGCCATGCGCAGCGGATTGTTCTCGATGGTCTCGCCCCAGTAGATCAGCATCGCCGGCATGTTGTCCTCGAAGAACTGCTCGTGCTGGTCGTCGCCGACGATGATGAGCGCATCGAGCTTGGCGTCGGCGAGGTCCTGCGCCAGCCGGGCGATGTTGGCGGTGCAGCGGTTGGCGCGCTCCTCCAGCACCTTGGGCTCGATCTGCTGTTTGATCGACGGGTCGGCCTGCGCCAGCAGCTCGCCGTAGGTGCAGGGCTTGCCGTTCTTGTCGAGCAGCTTGCGGCCGGAGGCGTCGATCTCGGCGTGCTTCGGATAGTCCTCGGCGGGCGAGTTCAGCAGCGGGCTGTGGGAGGTTCCGATCCCGAGAACGATGTCGGCCATAGGTCGCTCACTCCAAAGGGTCATACTTTTGACCTTTGGGTCTAGGGCAAGCGGCGGCGGCCAGCAACCCCCCGCGATTGCCATATTGTCGCGTCATTGCGGGATGGCGCGAAGCGGCGGACCCGGAATCCATACGCCGCGCGCCGGGTCTATGGATTCCGGGTTCGCGGGCTAAAGGCCGCGCCCCGGAATGACGCGTTTGAGGATCAGCCTCAGCCCGCATCCTTGTGCTGCGCCGCATCCAGGGCGCGCAGCTCGGTCTTGAGGATCTTGCCGTAGTTGTTCTTCGGCAGCGCCTCGACGAAGACGTAGTCCTTCGGCCGCTTGAAGCGGGCGATGTGCTGCAAGGCAAAGCGCGTCGAGTTCCTCGCGCTTGGCGTCGCCGACCACATAGGCCACCACCACCTCGCCCCATTCGCGGTCGGGCCGGCCGATGACGGAGACCTCGCGCACGCCGCCGTGGGTCAGCAGCACCTCCTCCACCTCGCGCGGATAGATGTTGGAGCCGCCGGAGATGATGAGGTCCTTGGAGCGGTCCTTGAGGTGGAGATAGCCCTCTTCGTCGATGACGCCGACGTCGCCGGTGTGCAGCCAGCCGCCGCGCAAGGAGGACGCGGTCGCTTCGTCGTTCTGCCAGTAGCCGGCCATGACCACGTCGCCGCGGCAGAGGATTTCGCCGGTCTCGCCGGCGGCGACCGGCTGGTCGTCGCCGTCCGCCACCATCACCTCGACGCAGGCATAAGGCTTGCCGGCGGAGCCGAGACGTTCGCGCCAGCGCGGATGGTCGCGCGCGGCGATGTCTTCCTTCGACAGCGTGGTGATGGTCATGGGCGCTTCGCCCTGGCCGTAGATCTGCGCGAGGCACGGGCCGAAACGGTCGAGCGCGGCGAGCGCGTCCTCCACGTACATCGGCGCGCCGCCCCAGATCAGCGTGCGGATGTTGGCCGCGTTGCAGTCGGCCGGGCAGGCGACCAGGCGCTTGATCATGGTGGGCGCGGCGAACATCGACAGGCGCGGCCAGTGATTGAACAGCGCGGCGATCTCGTCGGGCTCGAAGGCGCCGCTCTCGGGGATCACCTGCACGCCGAGCCGCGCCACGTGCGGCATGATGTAGATGCCGGAGCCGTGGCTCATGGGCGCGGCATGCAGGATGGCGTCGCCCGGCGACGCGGGATCGACTTCGGTGGCGTAGGCGTGGCTCGCCCAGTTGAGATTGCGGTGGGTGAGCATGGCGCCTTTCGGCCGCCCCGTGGTGCCGGAGGTGTAGAACAGCCAGGCGAGATCGTCGCCGCCGCGCGGCACCACGTCGATGGCGTCGGCGGTGAACAGCGCCTCGTATTCGGCGCTGCCGATGGTGATCAGGTGCTCGAGCGTCTTCGGCGCGTGCGGCGCGATGTCGGTGTCGATGCCTTTGGAGGCAAAGCAGACGCGGGCGCCGGACTGCTCGAGGATATAGCCGAGCTCGGCGCCGTGCAGCTTGGCGTTGGCCGGCACCGCGGCAAGGCCGGCGTGCCAGATGCCGTAGAGCAGCGCGAGATAGTCGGGCGAATTTCTTGGCGGCGATGGCGACGCGCTCGCCCGGCTTGCAGCTTGAAGCGGTCGCGCAGGCGCCGGCCAGCCGCGCCGCGCGCATCGCGAGTTGACCGTAGGTCGCCACCACGCGCGTGCCCGACGCCGCCGCCGGCATGTCGCGGATGACTCAAACCCGCACGCTGAAGCCACAAGGCGAGGTTCATGACGCTCCCTACCACGTCATTCCGGGTTGCGCGTCGATCTTATCCGAAAACTCGCGTTCCCACTGAATGACAGAATCATGCGCAGTTACGTCGCGTTGAGCCAGCCGAAGCGGATCGGGTAGCCCTCGCCGCCGAGCAGGGTCACGGTCTCGTAAAGCGGCAGGCCGACGATGTTGGTGTAGGAGCCGATCATCTTCACGATGAAGGTGCCGGCGATGCCCTGCGCCGCGTAGCCGCCGGCCTTGCCGCGCCATTCGCCGGAGGCGAGATAGGCCTCGATATCCTCCTCCGACAGCCGCTTGAAGCGCACGCGCGTTTCCACCAGCCGCTGGCGGAAGCTTTCCTTCGGCGTCACCAGGCAGATCGAGGTGAAGACACGGTGATTGCGGCCCGACAAAAGCCGCAGGCATTGCGACGCCTCGTCGAGCAACTCGGCCTTGGGCAGGATGCGGCGGCCGACCGCCACCACGGTGTCGGCGGCGAGGATATAGGCGCCGCGCAGTTCGTCATCGAGCTTGACGTTGTCCAGCGCCACCTTCGCCTTCTCCTTGGCGAGACGCGTGGCATGGGCGCGCGGGATTTCGCCGCGGCGCGGGGATTCGTCGATGTCCGCGGGCTTGAGCGCGTCGGGCTCGATGCCGGCCTGGTTGACCAGCGCCAGGCGGCGCGGCGAGCCGGAAGCGAGCACGAATTTGGGCCGGCCGATCATGGGTTTAGGGCTGGGAATTCGCTGCTGATAAGGCGCGGAAGCTAGCGGAATGGCGCCCACTTCACAACCCGAACGCCAATAACCCGTGTCCGGCGTGGTTACTCGTTCCCGCTGCCCGCCTGGCCGAAGCGCTCGCGGATGCGCTCCACCAGCTGGTCGCGCACCTCGCGGTAGGCGTCGAGCCTCTGCTCGCGGCTGCCCTCGGCCGCGGTCGGGATCGGGCGTCGGCCAGTATTCGACGTCGGAGGCAAGGGTGCGCGTCAACTCGATCGCCCTGTGGTGGGCGGGCGGCGACAGCGTGACGATGAGATCGAAATTGAGCCCCTCCAGGTCGTCGAGGTCCTCGAAGGTCATCGGCCGGTGGCGCGACATGTCGATGCCGATCTCCTCCATCACCGCCGTCACGAAAGGATCGGGCTCGCCCTTCATGGCGCCGCAGGAGGCGACATAGATCGACTTGCCGAACATCTGCTGGAACAGGGCAGCGGCCATCGGCGAGCGCACGCTGTTCATGCCGCAGGCGAACAACACCGCATGGGGGCGCGCGCGGCGCTCGGGGGCCATTGAGCCTAGTTTCCTTTGCGCGTGATCTTGTCCGAAAACCGGTGCCCACTTTTCGGGATCATGCGGCTCAGCCCTTCCAGTGCAGCACGCAGAGCAGGGTGAACAGGCGGCGCGCGGTATCGATGTCGATGATGACCTTGCCCTTGAGCCGCTCCATCAGGATGCGCGAGCCCTCGTTGTGAACGCCGCGCCGGCCCATGTCGATGGCTTCGATCTTGTCAGGCGTCGCGGTGCGGATCGCCTCGTAGTAGCTGTCGCAGATCAGGTGGTAGTCCTTGACGATGCGGCGCAGCGGCGTGAGCGACAGGAGATGCGCGACCACCGGCTTGCCCTTCTCGGTGCGGATATCGAACACCAGCCGGTTGCCGTTGATGCTCAGGTTGAGGACGTAGGGACCCTCGCCGTGGCCGACCGGCGCGAATGTGTTCTGTTCGAGCAGATCATAGATCGCGATCTGGCGCTCGTGCTCGACGTCCGGATTGGAGCGGCCGATGGTTTCCTCGTCGAGATTGACCGCGACCAGGCGCTGCCTGGCGGACGCGGGCGGTGTCCTCGTCGGGCTCATCATCGGTTGAGGCGAATGGCGACCGAGCGTGCGTGGGCGGTGAGCCCTTCCGCTTCGCCGAGCGCGATCGCGGCCGGGCCGAGCGCGCGCAATTGCTCCGGGCCGCATTTGAGCAAGGACGTGCGCTTCATGAAGTCGAGCACGCCGAGGCCGGAGGTGAAGCGGGCCGAGCGCGCGGTCGGCAGCACATGGTTGGAGCCGCCGACGTAATCGCCGATCGCCTCGGGCGTGTGCGCGCCGAGGAAGATGGCGCCGGCATTGCGCACTTTCGATGCAAGCGCCTCGGCGTCGGCGGATTCGATCTCGAGATGCTCGGGCGCGAGCCGGTCGACCAGCGGAATCGCGTCGCCAAGCTTGGGCACGGTGATGATGGCGCCGAAGTCGCGCCACGACGGGCCGGCGATGTCCTTGCGCGGCAGAATCTTGAGCTGGCCCTCCACCGCCTTCTCGACCTGCGTGGCGAGATCGGCGCTGTCGGTGATCAGGATCGATTGCGCGCTGACATCGTGCTCGGCCTGCGCCAGCAGATCGGCGGCGATCCAGTCGGGATTGCCGGTGCCGTCGGCGAGGATCAGCACTTCGGACGGACCGGCGATCATGTCGATGCCGACCTTGCCGAACACCAGCCGCTTGGCGGCAGCGACATAGGCGTTGCCGGGGCCGACGATCTTGGCGACGGGTGCGATCGTTTCGGTGCCCTAGGCGAGCGCGGCAACGGCCTGGGCGCCGCCGATGCGGTAGATCTCGTCAACGCCGGCGAGCTTGGCTGCGGCGAGAACGAGCGGCGCCAGCTTGCCGTCCGGCGCCGGCACCACCATCACCAGGCGTTCGCAGCCCGCGACCTTGGCCGGCACCGCGTTCATCAGTACCGATGATGGATAAGCCGCCGTGCCGCCAGGCACATAAAGACCCACCGCCTCGATGGCGGTCCAGCGCGAACCGAGCTCGACACCCAAAGGATCGGTGAAGCGCTCGTCCTTCGGCTTCTGGCGGGCGTGATAGGCCTCGATGCGGTCACGCGCGAGCTTGAGCGCATCGAGCGCGGTGGGGTCGCAGGCTTTCTCGGCGGCATCGATTTCGGCGGCGCTCACCCGCATGCCCACCTTGGCGAGATCGAGGCGGTCGAACTTCAGGGTGAGCTCGGCCAGCGCCTTGTCGCCGCGCGCGATCACATCGGCAATGATCTCGCGCACCACCTGCTCCACGTCCTGCGCGGCCTCGCGCTTGACGCCGAGGAAGGCGCGGAAACGGTCGGCAAAATCGGGACTTTGGCTGTCGAGGCGGAGCGGCATTGCAGTCCGGCAGCGGTTGCAGGGCGTGAAAATCGGCCCGGTTGCCACGTCAATGGGTGATCGGCTCCCTGCCGTCAACCCGGCCAAACGGGGAATACGGGCCCAAAACAAAAGGCTCCGTCCAGGGACGGAGCCTCGCCAAGACGCGAAAAGACGAATCTCTTCCGCTTACATCTTGCTTCTTCTTCTTCTGTGGACTTCTTCATCGCCTTCGGCGCCTTGTAGTCGCACGGCGCGACGCAAAGGCCGCCCATGCCCGAGACGCAAGCGTCAATCGACGCCACACAGACCGGCGCAGCGCCAAGCTTCACGCACGCGCAACCGACCTGATCGGCCGAAGCCGGGCTGCCGGCGAGCAACGCGCCGCCGGCCAGCAAACCCGATACCAGAAGGAGCTTCCGCATAGGACTACCCCCTGTTTATAACGACCGGTCCAATAGGCCACCGCCCTTGCGAAAGATCAAGCAGCGCGGAGGCCGGGGCGGTCCGCTGAGGGGGTTCTGAACGGAAAATTGATCGGGGCGGCGATGCCGGCGGTCAGGCGTCGGGCTGCCCGGCGGAGGAAGGGGTGTCGGCCGGTCCGAGCGGATGGTCCGGGCACCGGGTGGCGGTCCAGACCGGCCCGAGGTCGGCCAGTTCCGCCTCCAGGCATTCGACCTCGAGCCGCAGAGCCGCCCCGCCGGAAAAGGTCAGGGTCACTGCGCCGGCGGGGGCGTCGGCCTCTTCAAACTCCACCGCCAGAAGGTTGAGAACCGCATCCTTCCCGGCCGGGTTCACCGACCTGCACTTGCAGGTCAGCACCCGCTCGAACCGCAGGGCCGAACGGCGGCGGCGGTAGTCGGGATGGAGGTCCTGCGCGCTTTCCCAGTCGAACCGGTTGAGGCCGATCACCAGCCGCTTTTCCTGCGGGCGCCAGATGACATCGGCCACCTTGACCACGGCGTCCTGCACATGGGCGGACACCACCTCAAGATCTTCCTCGTCGAGCACGACGAATTTCAGCGGGTCCGGATTCGGCGGGTTCATGGCGTCTGCGCTCCCCTCAACGGCCATAGAGCTAGGCAGGGGTTCGGGCGACCGCAAGAGTGCCAGGAAAGCAAGCGGCATCCCTCTTCACCTCCCGTCGGGGGAGAGAGGGAGCATGCTGCGTGTGCTGCAAGTCCTGCTCCCGACCAGGCTGATCCTGATTTCGCTAGAACGCCGGTTCCAGGCCGGCGGCGACCCAGCGCGGGCGGGTGGCCGGGTCGGTCAACGCCTGCAACAGGGTGGCCGCCGCTTCGCGATCCGCGCAGGAATAAGTGATCGCGCCCGAATAGGTGTTGACGTTGTGCATGTCGCCCGGCAGCGGGCCGATCACCTGCGCGCCCGGCACGGGAGGATCTCGCTGATGAAGGTGATGCCGATCTCGGCGCGGCCGTCGGCGACCGACCGCGCCACGCCCTCCCCGCGCTGGCCCAGGACTTCTTTCTTGGCCATATCCCTGGCCAGCCCCAGCCGTTCGAGCAGATCGCGGAAGTAGATGCCGGAGGAGCCGCCGCCCGCCGGGATCGGTATAGCCCACCGACCTGGCGTTGACCAAAGCCTCCTCGAAGGCCTCAGGCGTGGCGATGTCGGGGACTGGCGCGCCTGCCCTGATGGCGACGCCGGTGACGGTGCGGCCGAGATCGACGCGGCTGCCGGGCACCAGCACATTCTCGATTTCCAGCCGCTCGATCATCGCCGGCGGCAGGAAAACGACGTCCGCGGTTTCGCCGCCCTTGAGACGGTCGCGCAGCGAACCGGCGGTGCCGAAATGGAGATCGAGCGTGTTCCCGGTCGCCTGTTCGTACTCGGCGCCGATGGCGTCCACCATCGTCTTCACCGCGCCCGCGCTCATCACCTTGATCGTCGCCATGACCGTATCCTTCCCGACCTTCTTCGGCCTTCGAATGCGCAAGGATTGCGGCCAGGGTCAAGACGGAGGTTCGCAGAGGTGAGGCGACGGTCCTCATGCAGCGATGAAGCGGCTGGGCAGGCACGCGCTCCGCCGCCCGTATTGTTTGGTCGGCGCCGGGTAGCGCCCTCCTTCCACTTTCCGTCCGCCTTCGCCCTTGCGGATTTCGGCGTGATAAACCGCCCGCCTTCGAAAAATGAACCGAGGGCGCGCGGGACGCTGCCGGGTCTGCCGGACCCACGGGCCCCGACGCCTCGCGACATCGAGGCTTGTCGAAGCTGATAGTTCCGCAAGTCCGCCAGTCCCTCGGCGTCCCGCGCGCGGTGTTTATAGGTTTGCTCCGCATCGCCCCCGGTGGACGTACCTTTCAGGCGACCCTGCCTCTCGCTCCGGGATTGGCAGGCCGCCTATCCACCGCTGTTGGCCCAGGTCGTCGCTTGCTACCTGTGACTGGATGCGAACGCGACGCCATCACGGGGCCGGTTGACGCGCGGCTGGCGCGCCGGGACGGTGCGGCTTGGACCGCCGGGCGGGGTCAACAAGCGCCGCATCTCCGACGCCCCCGAACCGGCCACCGCTCCCCGCCCCGCGTCTGGAGACTGCAGACCCCTCGGCACAAGGGGCGGGATGGATGGGAATATAATCAGAATCGGCCGCCGTCAACGGAAAAGTGGAAAAAAATCTTATCCCCGCGCCGGCGAGATCATCCCCGCCGCGGGCAATTTCGCGCGTGCAAGCCCGCCAGGGCCATCAGCTGCCCCGAACACGGCTTTCCTGTTTCATGGCCACCATCTCGAAATCGGACTTTTCCAGCACCCATGACACGGCGAATCCGATGACCAGGCCCCAGAAGGGGGCGCCGATCGACAGAATCGGGACATCGGCCACGGTCACGAGAAAAGTGACGGTGGCACCGAGGGTAAAGCCGCCCCTGAAGGAGGCGAAGAAGGCGCGCTCGAGGATGCGCACCAGAGCTAGCCCCGCCAGTGTCGCGATGAAGGCCGTGGGCGCCGCCAGCATGAAGCGGGTAAAGAGCGGCGAAAAAATCCCGAACGCCAGGGCCAGCAGCGCGACCAGCACACCGGCGGCGTATTGCTTCTCTCTGGCGCCGGAACTCACGAGGATGGCATTGACCGGACCGGTGAGACAGGTCGAAACCGTCCCGACCGATGCCGCGATCAGTGAGCCGACGCCGCACGCCGCTGTGACCATGTTGACGGGCGGCTTGTGACCCGCGGCCTCCAGCACGGCGAAGCCCTGCGCATTCTGCGCCGCCAGTACGGTAATGGCGAGCGGCAGGACCAATTCCACCATGGCGGTTCCGGAAAATTCCGGCGCGTAAAGATTGGGGCTCGCAACGATATAGGAGCCTGCACCGCCCATTTCGAACGTGCCTGACAGGGCAATGACGACAATTCCGGTGATGAGCGCGCCAATCAGCGGAGGCAGTGCGCGGCCAAACGGACGAACCGCCGAAAGCAGCACAAATACCACCGTCATGGGCGCAGCGATAAAGAAGCCATCGCGGATCGCGTAAATGAGATTGAGGCCAAACTGGAGGAACACGCCGGCCACCATCGCCATCACGATCGGCATCGGCAGAAGGTCCATGCATTTGCGCATCCAGCCGCTCAGGCCAAGGATCAGCATCAGCAAGCCGGTGGCAAAATAGGCGCCGATGACCTCGGCAAAGCTCAAGTGCTGGAGCGCCTGCCCGACCAGCACGGTGCCCGGTATGGTCCAGAAGAAAACGAGCGGCTGTCGGTAGGCGATACAGAAGGCGAGCGAGATCAGCCCGTTGATGAAGAAGCATCCGAACAGCCAGGATGCGATGTCCGCTTCAGCCAGGTGGCCTGCTGCGCCCGCCGTCAGAATGATTGCCACCGGCGCGGAAGCGGCGAACAGAAAGGCGACGACAGCGTTGACAAGATACACGCCCCGGAAACCGCTGAGCAGCTCAGGGAGATCGAATGTCAGGGCGGAAGGGCGTTCGAGCGGCATGGGGCGCGTTATGGAAGGAAGCGGCGCAGGCAGGGAACGTAACCGTCGAATGGTAGACGAAACGCGCCGCCCTGCTCAAGAACGGCCAGGGGATTATGGCGTATTCGGTCAGTCTGGTCAGGGCCGATAGTGTGAAAAAGTCGGCAGTTGCGGCGCACGGGGTTTGCTAATTCAGTCGTGGCCATAGCCTGGGACATCGTCAAGTCGAACAGGCTGCGTTGTTCTATGAACATTGCTACTGGAGAAACAGCGGCGGAGAGGCCAGGGCAAACTTCGGTAAGGTGAAAGGCTGGACGACATTCTGGTACTCATACCGACGCGCGCTGGCGGTCGCACACGGCAACACGTCCCAGGTCTTCAGCCACCCGCAGGGCATCGGCGACGGCAAACTTCAATCGGCAGCGATGGTGCACTTCATGTTCTGCGGCGGGAACTCGTCGCCCAGGTCAAGCGCCCTTTCGATATGGCCGCGAAGCCAGATGTTGGCGGAATCCCGATCGAGCCGCTTGTGCCAGTACATACAGACGCGCACCTGCGGCGGATCATAGGGGGGCAGATAGAGATCGAGCCCAAGCAGCGTCGCGGCGTGGCGCGCGAAGTGAATCGGCAGACTGCCGATCAGCTGGCTCGACGCGACGGCGAGGGCCACGGCCTGGAAATGTGGCACCGTCATTGCGACGGTGCGCGTCAATCCGTGACCCTTGAGCATATCGTCGATGGTGCCGGTCTTTCCGCCATCCATGGACAACAGAACTTGCGGAATTTCGCAGAAGACCTCAGGCGGTATGCGCCCGCCGGGTTTGATGCGGTGGCGCTTGATTACGGGATGGTCCCTGGCCGCCACGCAGAGCAGGTACGAATTGAACAACGTCTTGCTCAGGATCCATTCCGGCGGCTCCATCTCGCGGTCGACGGCAGCGTCGGCGGCGCCCTCGCTCAGCAACCGAAACACCTCCGCGCTCGGGTAATCCAGCATCTGCAAGGTGACCGCCGGCGCCGCCGGCGCCACCTGACGAGCGAGCCGCGGCATCAGCAGGGTCGAGAAATAGTCCGAGCCGAGCAGCACGAAGGTCTGCCGGGCGGTCGCGGCATCGAAGCCGGCGGCGGCGGCCAGCGCCTCCTCCATTTGTTGCAGGGCGGCGCGGACCGGTTCCTTCATTTGCAAAGCGCGCGGCGTCGGCACCATGCGGTTGCCGTCGCGCACAAACAATTCGTCGCCAATGGCATGGCGCAACCGCCCCAGGGCCGAGGACACCGCCGGCTGGCTCAGGCCCACCCGCTCGCCGGCCCTGACCGTGCTCAGCTCCAGCATCATGGCGTCGAAAACGCGCAGCAGATTGAGGTCGAGGGCTGCGAAATTCATCGAACGAATAACCCCGATACCATCATTCAATTTCCGCAAACCGAGCGTCGCCGCTAATGCGGGTGCCAAGAAGCGCGGCGCGGCACGGGGCCGGCCTGGACAAGGAAAGAGCCATGAACATCAACACCGCCCGGCCGCCTCGAACGGTCACCTGGCTGGACAGCCAGTATACGATAACCGTGGACCGCCAGGATAGCGGCGGCATCCTCGGCATGTTCGAATCCACGGTGCCAGCCGGCGGAGGGCCACCGGTCCACATCCACCACAACGAGGATGAAGTGATCCACGTCCTTCAGGGCGAGTATCAGTTCTGGCTCGACGGCGGCATCTCCCGCGCCGGGCCCGGCACCTCGGTCTTCCTGCCGCGCGGGGTGCCGCACACCTTCCGCATCGTCAGCAAGACGCCGGGCCGCAACCTGGCGGTGCTGACGCCGGGCGGGTTCGAGACCTTTTTCGCTGACGCCGTCGCGCATGACCTGCGGCTTCCCCCCGATCCCGCCGCGCTCGAAACCTTGAGCGAGCGCTACGGCATCGAATTCCGCGGCCCGCCACAGTGGCCGTCATAAGAGAACATCAAAAGCAGAGGAAGCCGAACCATGACCGGATATTCCGTCGCCTTGTTTCTCCACCTGCTCTCGATGCTGCTTGCCGTCGTCTGCACGTCGCTCACCGGCTACGCCGCGCTGCGCGCGCGCGCCGCTGGCAGCGCCGAGGAAGCGCGGCAATGGCTGGGACTGAACGGCCGCGTGGTGCCGCTGTTCCCGGGGGCCGGCGTCGGCCTGCTCGCCACCGGCAGCTACATGGCCAACAGCATCGCGGGCTGGTCCGAGCCCTGGCTGCTCGCTTCACTCATCGGCCTCGGCTGCATCGTCGTGCTCGGCGCCGGCGTCGAGGGCAACCGCAGCCGCGCGCTTCGCCGCGAGCTTCACCGCAACGGTCTGTCCGACCGGGCCCGGGCGTTGACGCGCGATCCGGTCGCCTGGAGCGCCAAATTCATGGCGCCGGCGCTCATGCTGGCAGTGATGTTCATCATGACCACCAAGCCCGCCGCGGCGACCAGCGCCATCGCGCTGGCGGTGGCGGCGATCGCCGGAATGATTGCCGCACGGCCTTTCTGGCGTGCGCCGCAAACGGCCGGCGCGGCAAGCGAGGCTTGAACCCGGGCCGGGCGCCTGAAGCCTCTCGCGCCCTGAGCCTGCTCGATGGACACCCCCGACCGGGGCCGTGGTGCGGGAGCGCGGAAGGCCGGCGCAGGACTTGTACACCTTGCCTGACATGGTGTCGCACGCGGCCAGTTCGCCGGGCACGCCGGTGGCCTGTTTACGCGCGACCCCGGGCATAGCGCCTGAGAAGACTGCAAGCTTGATGTGATCCTGGCGCTGCCTTCGGATCACAAGCGGACATATTCGCCACGGCCGGGTCATATCCGATTTCCCCTCTATGCGGGCATCCACTCAAGGCGGCGATGACATCGCCATGGGGACAACAGGAGTTGCAATACGGACAAGCGCTCGGGTCCGGGATGGGGCGTAGCCGACAAGAAATCCGGTCAGCCTGAATCCCGATTTGCCAGCGAAGGCGGAAACTGGCTTGGTGGGCGGAGAAGGTTCAACAGGCACGCGTGGCATGGCGTCCCACTTGCGGCAGACCCTGCAGGGACATTTCGGGGAGATTCAGGGAATGAGCGGGCAGACTGGTGAATTGCGGACAGTGGCCGGGGCGGCATCGCAGCGCCGGATGCCGCCGTTTCGCGCCGAGCATATCGGGAGTCTCCTGCGCCCCAGGGCATTACTCGAGGCGAGAACAAAGATTCGCGCTCGGCGAGATTGCGCAAGACGAACTCACGGAGGCCGAGGATCGCGCGATTCGCGACGTCATCGCCTTGCAGGAGCAAACCGGCTTCCGTTTTGTGACCGATGGCGAATTTCGCCGGCGTTCCTATCACAGCTTCTTCTACCGGCAGCTTGGCGACATCACCATCGACGTCGTCGATAGCGGCGCCGACGGCAAGGAGGGTGACAACCATCGCGGCGCACAGCCCATGGCGCTGATCAGGGGCCGCGTACAATGGACGCATCCGATCAATGTCGGCGATTTCGAGTTCCTGAAAGCCAACAGCGATCGCCTCCCCAAGATTACCATTCCGGGACCATGCGCGTTGCATTTCCGCGGCGGCGACCAGGCGGTGAAAGCTCATGCCTATCGCGACACCGATACCTTCTGGAGCGATATCGTCGAAGCCTTCACCAGGGAATTGCAGGCGCTGGCAACGGCCGGCTGCCGTTACGTCCAGATCGACGAGACGGCCTTCGCCAAATTCGGTGATCCCGAGGTGCAGGCGACCCTGGCCGCGCGCGGCGACGACTGGAGCGCATTGATCGACCGCTATATCGCGGTCACCAATCAGGTGCTGCGGGCGGCGCCGAAGGAATTGCATATCGGCATGCATTTGTGCCGCGGCAATCGCGGCGGGCAATGGCATGCCGAAGGCAGCTACGATTCTGTCGCCGACCGGCTGTTCGGTGCCATGGATATCCCTTTTTATTTCCTGGAATACGATACGCCGCGCGCCGGCTCGTTCACACCGCTGCGTCTTGTGCCGCGCGACAAGTCCGTCATCCTCGGGCTGATTTCCTCCAAGATTGCTGTGCTCGAACACAAGGAAGCGCTGCGCGCGCGTATCGAGGACGCGACACAGTTCGTCGAGCTCGACCGGCTCGCCATCAGCCCGCAATGCGGCTTCGCCAGCGTTGATACCGGGAACCCGGTTACACCGGAAATCCAGACAGAGAAGCTGCGGCTGGTCGTCGAGCTGGCAGAAGAGATGTGGGGATCTGCCTGAGCGATCCGAACATACCGGACCGGCAGGCAACAGAATTCTTCGGAAGCGGCTGTGGTTTGATCGTCAGCAATCAGTCCGCCTGTTCGATCGCAGCCCCCGTCGTCGGCAACGCCGCAGGCCGCGACTTGTCTGTCGAGGCAGCCGACTGCAGCTGCGGCCGAGCGATAATCCCGATGCGCTCGCGCGGCGGTTGGTGCAGAACCTTTCGGATGCGCCCGAAAAGCCATTCGTTGTCGAGAATATGCCTTGCGTCTGCAGTCTGGTTGCGGCCAAGATGCTGCTGGCGATGCAGCCTGATGGCCATTTTTTTTGATACCGGGCGGCCCGGGGGCGATCGATGATCACGGAGGAGCAGCTATCCCGGGCCAATTCGTAACGGCTGCCCGCCGGCGTTCAACAGAACAACAATTTGGTGAGACGGCCATTGCTTCCGGGCCGCTACACCGGAATGAGGGAGGATGTCATGCGAAAATTTGTTCTGGCGGTGGTCGCCAGCGCGGCCGTCGCAGCAAGCGGCACGGCGCACGCTCAAAAGTACAATTTGACCGTTGCCGGCTACAGCCCCGGCGGGCTGGTTTCGACCATCGGCGCCGGGCTTGATGCGGCGCTGGCCGCGGCCTATCCGGGTTCAACCGTCACCTATCAGACCGGCAGCGGCGGTCTCGCCAATGCCATGCTGCTCGAACAGAACAAGGTGCCGCTGGCCTTCATCGGCAGCACCGAACTCAACGTTGCCGTCAAGGGCATCAAGCCTATTCCCAAACCGCTCACGGATCTGCGGCTGCTGGTTCAGCCCTATTCGGCGAGTTCGCGCTTCCAGGCTACCCACGTGCTGGTCAACAAGGCGTGGGCCGACAAGTACGGCATCAAGACCGTCGCCGATATCGCCGCCAAGAAGCCGCCGATGAGGGTCGCCTTCAACCGGCCCGGCAATCTCGACGGCGACGTCGGTCTCGCGGTATTCGCAGCCAACGGCATCTCGCAGGACGACATCAAGAAATGGGGCGGCCAGGTCGTGCGCGCCGCTTCGCGCGAGATGACCTCGCTGATGCTCGACCGTCGGCTTGATGGCGTCGTGTTCGGCATTTCCATCAACCATCCGCGCATCCGCGAGATGGCCAACGGCCTCGAGCTGGTCATGCTGCCGATCAAGGAAGAGACCGCCAAGAAGGTCGCCGACGAGCTGGGTGCAGAGACCTGCGAGATCAAGGCCGGCGAATACAAGTTTCTCGCTTCCGACACATCGTCGGTCTGCGTCGGCATGAACCTGGTCGTGCGCGCCGATATGGATGAGCAGACCGCCTACAACATCACCAAGGGCATCATCGAAAACTCGAAAAGTACAAGGCGGCGCACCGCCTGCTGAAGAAGGCGGTGACGCACGAGTCGCTCGCGCACAAGGGGCTGGTCGCCCTTCATCCCGGCGCGGCGAAATACCTCAAGGAAAAGGGGCTGCTGAAATAGGCCGGCCTGAGGGGGACATGCAACGGGGCGGCGGCTTCACGGCCGCCGCCTTCTGGTACCTGAAATAGCCATGGCAAGAACACGTCTGCTGGATCCGACGATCTGGTTTTCAGTCGGCGTGCGCCGCCGGCCGAGCGGCTGGCTCAACTGGATCGTCACGCCGCTCGCGGTCGCATTGGCGGTCTATGTCATTGTCGCCGCGACGGTGCTGATCATCCAGCCCTGGGCGCTGGTGGCCGTGTTCCTCATGGGCATCATGGCGATCGCCTTCCTGGCCGTCGGCGCATTTCCGGGCTCAAATCCGGAGCACCCGCATCCCGTCGACTATGCGCTGGCGCTCGCCAGCTTCGCGACCGGAATCTACTTCCTGTTCAAGGCGCCGGAAATCGTCGATCGTATTGCGCTGCTCAGTCCGCTGAGCGATTGGGACCTGTTCTTCGGCGTGCTGACCGTGCTGCTGACGCTGGAGATCACGCGGCGCACCACCGGCGCCGGGCTGACCACGGTCGTGCTGATCTTCATCGCCTACAATTTCTTCGGCCATCTCCTGGGCGGCGTGCTGCAGCACGGCTATATCGACTACGTCCATTTCATCGACATCATGGTCTACACCACCGACGGCATCATGGGCCTGCCGGCGCGGGTGGCGGCAACCTATGCCTTCATGTTCGTGCTGTTCGGCGTCTTGCTGTACACCGCCAAGGGCGCCGACTTCTTCTTCGATTTCGCCGCCGCCATTTCCGGCCGCCGGCCGGGCGGCCCGGCCAAGGTTGCGGTGATCTCGTCCGGCATGTACGGCATGATCTCCGGCAGCCCGACCGCCGACGTCGTCACCACCGGCTCGGTCACCATCCCGGTCATGAAGCGGCTCGGCTACAAGCCGGCCGTCGCCGGCGCCATCGAGGTCGCGGCCTCGACCGGCGGCAGCATCATGCCGCCGGTGATGGGATCGGCCGCCTTCATCATGGCCGAATATACCGGCATCGAATATCGCGACATCGCCATCGCCGCGTTCCTGCCCGCGCTGCTTTATTACGTCTGCGTCTATGCGCAGGTGCATTTCCGTGCCCTGCGGATCGGCCTGGCCAGTCTCGATCCCAGCATGATCCCCGCATTGATGACCACAGTGAGGAAGGGCGGGCTGTTCTTTGTTCCGCTGATCGTGCTGGTCACGGCCTTGCTGTACGGCTACACGCCGACCATGGTCGCGATCTATGGCGGCATCGCCGTGATCGTCGTGTCGTGGGCGCGGCGCACGACGTTCATCGGTCCGCGTCGGCCTGTGGAACGCGCTGGCCGAAACGACCTTCCGCATGGTGCCGGTGGCCGGCGCCACGGCCGCCGCCGGCCTGGTGATCGCCGGCCTCACCATGACCGGCCTGTCCGCCAAGTTCGCGCATGTGATCTATGCCGTCACCAACGCAAACCAGATCACGGCGCTGATCATCGCCGCCGCGCTCACCATCGTGCTCGGCCTCGGCATGCCGACGCCGTCCGCCTATATCCTTGCCGCCGTGCTGATCGGGCCGCTGATGGCGAAGCTCCACATGGATCTTTTGCCGGGCCACATGTTCCTGCTCTATTTTGCGGTGATGTCGGCGGTGACCCCGCCGGTCGCGGTCGCCGCCTATGCCGCGTCGTCGATCGCCGAGGACAATCCGATGGTGATCGCCGGGCATGCGATGAAACTTGCGCTCGCAGCCTTCGTGGTGCCGTTCGTGTTCGTGTTCGGGCCGGAACTGCTATGGCAGGGCCCGCTATGGAAGACCGCCATCACCTTCTGCACCGCGGCAGTTGCCCTGATCATTCTCGCTGCCGCTATCGAACGCTACAACAGGTGGGCGGACGTCTGGTGGGCGCGGCTTGTTCTCGCGGTCGGCGGACTGTGCATGCTCACGCCGATCCTGTGGCTGACGGGCATCGGCATCGTTCTGGTCGCGATTGCCATCGGCGTGACCCGCTGGCGCGGGCAGGTGACGGTTGAAAACGCCGCCTGAAGGCGCGTCGGCCGCATTCACGAAGGGTTATCGCTGCGACTTCCCGATGATATGCCCCCGGCGCCCGGCACGCGCCCGCGCGGCCAGGAGCCTGGCCTGCGGCAGTGCCGAATTCATTCGGCCGCGGTGATCTGCTCTTCCTCTTCGGCGGCGCTCTCGCTGCCACCGCCGAGCGCGCGCCAGTTGACGGTCTTGGGCACGACACCCTCGAACGAGCTGATGCCGGCGTGGGGCGTGCGCGGTCCGGTCGTGCCGATCGCCGGACCGCCTTCCTGCACGGTGCGCGCTGCTTCCACCATGAGCCGGCGGAAGGCGGTCACGGCAAAGTCGCTATGGCCGACGCGCTCCTGGCTGCGATCGCCGATCGGGCCCATCGATTCCCACATCGCGATGTCCTGGTTGGGAATGCCGGAAATGCCGGTGAAATTTCCGGCCTTCATCGCGGCGCGGTCCTGCCGGTAGAGATTCCCGGCGGTACGCACGCCGTTGAAGTCGGCGTCGACGTCCACGCCCCATTCCAGAACGTTGAACTTGCGCCACTGGTCAGCCGGAATGCCCGGCTTGTCCCCCGCGGTCCAGGCGATGAAGTAGAAGATCGTGTTGGTGTCGTCTTCCGGCGTGAGCAGGGTGGCGACGTTGTAGGCGTTGTTGGGCGGGATCAGCGCGGTGAACGGCGCGATATAGACGGTCGTGCGGACGTAATCGTGCGTCGCCTCGTTCTGGATCGGGCGGCGGATCGCGGCATAACGGAAACCGTAGCTGGTCCGCTCGATCTGGAAGCGCGGCGCCTTGTCGGTCGACGGCCGCAGCCATTTGACATCCGTCGCCTCGGCGCCCTCGACCTGCGCCGGCACCATGTCGGAGGAATGCAGGCTGGAGGAATGCGCGGAATCGATCTGGCCCTCGAGCACCTGCGCCCAGTTGCACCGGACGCGCACCTTGGTGGCGCTGACCCGCGCATCAGGCGTCGGCGCGAACGCCGGCGGCTCGAACGCGCGCATTTCCTCGGGCGGTCCCATCCAGGTCCACACGAACCCGCCGGCCTCGCGCACCGGATAAGCCTTCTGCCTGATGCGCTGCGGCACCTTGCTGCCCGGCGGCTCTGACGCGAGATCGACGATGTTGCCCTCCACGTCGAACTTCCAGCCGTGATAGAGGCAGCGGAGGCCGCATTCCTCGTTGCGTGCAAAAACAAGCGAGGCGCGACGATGCGCGCAATATTCATCGAGCACGCCGACGCGGCCCTTGCTGTCGCGGAAAACGACCAGGTTTTCACCAAGCAGACGCACGCGCACCGGCGCGCCGTCCGGCTCGGCAACCTCTTCGGAAAGGCAGGCGGCGATCCAGTGGCGCCGCATGATCTGTCCCATTGGCGCCGGTCCCTCGACGCGGCACAGCAGGTCGTTTTCCTCGGGCGTCATGGATGAGGACTCCTCGTGGGCTTTCCTTGCCTCGCGAATTATCTTAGATATCTAAGTCAAGGCTAACCGAGGGCGGCTCGGCTGTCGAGTCGGAAAAACTTCTTGGCTCCATCCCCTCCGCGCAGTTTGCGACTGGGCGTCGCCGGTCTCGGCCGCGCCTTCGCAATCATGCTGCCGACCCTGCAACAGGACCCGCGCGTCGCCGTGATCGCGGCCGCCGATCCGCGCCCGGAAGCGCGCCATCGGTTCGCCGGGGACTTCGGAGGCACCGCCTACGAGACGGTCGAGGCGCTCTGCGCCGACCCGCGGGTCGAGGTGGTCTACATTGCCAGCCCGCATCAACACCATGCCGAACACGCCCGGCTCGCGGCAGCACACGGCAAGCACCTGCTGGTCGAAAAGCCGATCGCGCTGACGCTGGAAGACGCCGGCGCGATCATCGATGCCGCGCGTCAGGCCGGCGTTCATCTGATCGTCGGCCACAGTCATGCCTTCGATGCCCCGGTTCAGCGCGCCCGTGAACTGATCATTGGCGGCGACTACGGCGCCGTCCGCATGATCACGGCGATAAATTACACCGACTTTCTCTATCGGCCGCGACGCCCCGAAGAGCTCGACACCGCGCAAGGCGGCGGCACGCTGTTCAATCAGGCGCCGCACCAGGTCGACATGGTCCGGCTGCTCGGCGGCGGCCGCATCGCCAGCGTGCGGTCGATGACCGGCGACTGGGACGCGGCCCGACCGACGGAAGGTGCCTACGCCGCCCTGCTCGCTTTCGAAAGCGGCGCTTTTGCCTCGCTTGCCTACAACGGCTACGGCCATTTCGATTCCGACGAATTCACGGGGTGGATCGGCGAGATGGGGCAAAACAAGGAGCCGCGCACGGTCAGGGCCGTCCGCCAGTTCGACAACCCTGCGCAGGAAGCGGCGGCCAAGGCGGCGCGCGCCTATGGCGGCCCCGGCTGGCAGCCGCCGCAGCGGCGGGACCTGCTGCATCAGCACTTCGGAATGGTGCTCGTGAGCTGCGACCGCGCCGATCTCAGGCCGCTGCCGACCGGCGTGATGATCTATGAGAACGGCCTGGGCCGGCTCGATCCTCTCCCCGCGCCTGCTGTGCCGCGCGCCGAGGTGATCGACGAACTCTATAGCGCTGTGGTCGAGGGACGCCCGCCATTGCACGATGGCGCCGGGGCGATGGCCACGCTGGAAGTCTGTCTCGCCATGCTGCAATCGGCGCGCGAGGGTCGCGAAATCCCGCTGCGACACCAGGGTGCGTGATGGCCGATACCGGGCATTCCGAAACCGAAACCTTGCTGCGGCACTGGCGCGAGGCCGTGCCGAATGACCGTCTCGCACATCTCGTCCGGGACGCCGCGCGCGCGCTTGTCCGCTCGCTGAGTATCCGCCTCGCCGAACACCATGTTTCTTTCGGGCACTGGTCCTTTCTGCGTGTGCTGTGGGTCGGCGACGGGCTCACCCAGCGCGAGCTGAGCGAGCGCGTCGGCGTCATGGAGCCGACAACCTTCGCGGCCATGAAGACCATGGAGCAGCTCGGCTACGTCGTTCGCCGCCAGCATGAAGGCGATCGCAAGAAGGTCTACATACATCTGACCCCGAAGGGCCGGTTGCTGGAAAAGCGGCTCGTTCCGCTGGCCGAGGAGGTCAACCGGATTGCGGTCGACGGTGTCGCGCCGGAGCACGTCACGATCGCCCGCGCGGTGTTGCTGACCATGATCGAAAATCTCGCGCGTGATGAAAGCTTCGCCACGAAATCGATGCCGTCCACCCGGGAGATCGCCAGGCTCGCCAGACGGCGCTCGCGAAGGTGAACGTCAGGACGCGCCCGGCAAACAACCGGCGCAGGCAACCTGTCGAGGCCGGGACGTCCATTGACCTGTCGGCTGCGCCGCTACAGCCGTATGCCGCCGTTGCCTGTCAGTTGCCGCCTTGCCCCGGCGCTTAACGTCCCGTTAACCCCCACCGGCAAAGGTTTAAGCCGCATAAACGGTATGATTCGGTTGCTTTGAGCGTTTCGCCGCCAGGCCATTGCCGGAAACGATCGGTGACCGTCATCCGCCACACCAATACCGCCGAGAAATGGGAGCCGGACGATTTCGGCCCGCTCCGCACGGGCGTGCCCGCGGGGCCGGCCAACGATCCGCTGCCGCCGCTCGACGCGCGGCCCGGCCTGATCCGCGACGCGCGCAGCCGGCGCGCCATCCCCGGTTTCGACGGCGAAAGCGACGAGCCCCTCGCCATCGCCGCAGCCGACATCGCCGATCTCGTGCGCGAGGCGGAAGAAGCGGCCTGCCGCGACGGCAGGATATGGCCGGACATCCAGCCCGCGCCGCACCGGCGCGCGGACGAGCCCGGGAGCCCGCGTGACGACTTCACAGCGCGAACTTGCGGCCCTGCGCGCCGAGATTTCCGAACTGAAGGAGATCCGCGAAAGGCAGAACGCGGCGCTGGAGCGCGCGCGCGAGACCCTGACGCAGCAGGAGAAAGAGACGTCGCTGACGAAGCAGGCGTTGCGGCGCGCAGACGAGGAAAAGACCGCGCTGCAGGCCAGGCTGGAAAAGACCAGCGCCAACTTCGCCGAACTGTTACGGCAGACGGCCGGACTCAACGCCGACTTCGACAAGCGCGAACAGGAGATCGCCGCGGCGCAGGCGCGCGTGGCGACGCTCAAGGCGCAGCTGTCGGAAAGGGCTTCCGGCGACACCGACCTGGCGGCCGCGATCGAGGAAGCCAGGGCGCGCTACGAGAGGGACTTCACCCGGCGTTGCGCCGAGTTCGAGGGCGAGCTCGAAAAGCTCGCCAGGACCGTCGGCGTGCGCGACGAGCGCATCCGGACGCTGGAAGACGAGAACGCACGGCTGGCCGCGCGTTGCGACGCGCTGGCGAAAAAGGTGCACGGGGTCGATTCGGAAAAACAGGACGCGCTGGAAAAGCTCAAGCTGCAGACCGCCACCGTCACGTTTCTCGACGCCACCTTGCGGTCGGAGCGCGAGGCGGCCGAGCGCAAGATCGCGGAGGTGGTCGCCGAACTCGGGCGTGAGCGGCTGGAACGCGCCACCGACGCGCACGAGGCGGCGGTGGTCTGCAAGGAGATCATCGGGCTCCTGCCGCGGCTGGCGCAGCGCTCGAGCCGGTCACTGGAATCGCTGGAGCGGACGGTGCGCGCCGCCGGCGGCGCCGGCGAATGGTCGTGAGGCGCGTTCAGCCCGCGCCGCTGTCCACGAACTCGACGCCCAGTTCACCGCCCAGCCGCCAGATGAGACGGCACTCGCGCTGAATCCGGACGCCATCGCCGGTCACCGACAACGTGAAGCGCCTGGGCACGTCGACGATCTCGGTGAACAGCCTGGCGCCGTTGTCGGAGATGTCCGTGACCATGCACGAGCGCGGCAGCGCGCCGAGGCCGGTATGAAATTCCGCCATGCGATTGATGGCGCAGCGCGGGGATTTGCGCCGTTCCCTGGGGACTTCCTTGCGTCGTTGTCTGAACACGGTTTCAACCACTCGGATGCTTAAGCAGAAACCAGTACGTGCGCCGCGTTCAGAACGGTTTAAGTGGTTCGCGCGGGTTTTATGAAGGGTTCGGGCGAATTTTATGAAAGTGAAGTTCGAATGCACGGTGCCCGGATCGACCCGCGACAATCTTGCTTCACCCTCCCCTTGAAGATGAAAGTCGCCAGCCGAGCGTTGGCGAAGACTGGCGGGGTGGGGGCGACAGCGCTGCCGTCACTCTTATACGCGCGAGCAGGCCACCGAAGCATCGTCCTCAAGTCATTCCGGGGGGCGCCCATAAGCGCATTCACGCGCGTCGTCGACGCGCTATGGGCGCGAACCGGATCCAGCCACACTGAATCTTGCATCTGGATTCCGGATCGCCGCTACGCCGCGTCCGACGGAAGAGTACCTTCCGACAGCGGACTAGTCGCTGATGCGCTCGATGGCCGCGCCGCAGGCGGCGAGCTTCTCTTCCAGGCGCTCGAAGCCGCGGTCGAGATGATAGACGCGGTTGACGGTGGTCTCGCCTTCGGCGGCGAGCCCGGCGATCACCAGCGAGACGGACGCGCGCAGGTCGGTCGCCATCACCGGCGCGCCCTTGAGCTTTCTGACGCCCTCGATGGTGGCGGTGTCGCCGTCGAGCCGGATGCGGGCGCCGAGGCGGGCCAGCTCCTGCACGTGCATGAAGCGGTTCTCGAAGATCGCCTCGGTGATGTGCGAGGTGCCGTCGGCGCGTGTCATCAGCGCCATCAGCTGCGCCTGCAGGTCGGTGGGGAAGCCGGGGAACGGCGCGGTGGTGACGTCGACGGGCCTGAGCGCCGCGCCGTTGCGGGCGATGCGGATGCCATCGTTGGTGGGCGTCACCTCGACGCCGGTCTGCGCCAGCACGTCAAGCGCGGCCTGCAGCAGTTCGGGACGTGCATTCTGCAGCAGCACGTCGCCGCCGGTCATCGCCACCGCCATGGCGTAGGTGCCGGTCTCGATGCGATCGGGCAGCACGGCGTGGCGCGCGCCGTTGAGCCTGTCGACGCCCTCGACCACGATGCGCGCGGTGCCGGCGCCGGAGATCTTCGCGCCCATGGCGTTGAGGCAGTCGGCGAGATTGCCGATCTCCGGTTCGCGCGCGGCGTTGTCGATGACGGTGGTGCCGCGGGCGAGCGCGGCCGCCATCAGCGCGGTGTGGGTGCCGCCGACGGTGACCTTGGGGAATTCGATCTTGCCGCCGTGCAAGCCTTTCCTGGCGCGGGCGATGACATAGCCGGATTCGATCTCGATGTCGGCGCCGAGTTTCTCCAGCGCCATGATGAGCAGGTCGACCGGGCGCGTGCCGATGGCGCAGCCGCCGGGCAACGAGACCTTCGCTTCGCCCATGCGCGCGACCAGCGGCGCCACCACCCAGAAGCTGGCGCGCATCTTGGAGACGAGCTCGTAGGGCGCGACGGTGTCGACGATCTTCTTGGCCGAGATGTGCACGGTGCGGCCGTCATGGCCGTTGTCGCCGGCGCGCTTGCCCGCGATCATGATGTCGACGCCGTGGTTGCCGAGGATTTCCTGCAGGCGGGCGACGTCCGCGAGATTGGGAACGTTGTCGAGGATCAGCGTGTCCGCGGTGAGCAGGCCCGCGATCATCAGCGGCAGGGTGGCGTTCTTGGCGCCGGAAACCGGGATGGTGCCGGTGAGACGCTGGCCGCCGACAATACGAATCCGGTCCATTTTGCCCCCGCGGTCGCCGCGGCCTTCCTGTGAGGTCTTGTTATGAAGTCTTGGTGTGAGATTTTCTGGTCGGATTTTCTTCTGCGATCCGGGCCCTTCTATGGACCGCGGGGCGAGCCGCTGCAAAGGCAAATATGATGCAAGGTTAGCGGTTCTGCGGCGGTTTAGCGCTCATTTTCGAAAGACGGCGCCGGTTTCTGCGGCGTTTCGGTCGCCGGTTCGGCCTCGGCCCGACCTCGCGCCTGGGCCTTGCGGCGACGCAGGTTTTCCCGCAAGGCGGCCTTCAGCCGCGCGTCGCGGCTGGATTGCCCGCTTTTCTTGTCATCCTGGGGCTTGCGTGCCATGGGAGAGGTGCGAATGGGTTGAGTTGCCTTGCTTTCCTAACACTTTGTTTGCGCATGATCTTGTCCGAATACCGGTTCCCACTTTTCGGGATCATGCGCGGGCCCTTGATATCGGCGGCTGCCGCCGGCCGGCAAGGGTGGTTTTCAGGCACTCAAGCTTGCGCCGACGGCCGCCCTTGTGGCAGTTTCCGCCCGCGTTCGGACCCCCTTTTCAGGGCCGGTTCCGCTCCCATCGCTGCCGTAGCTCAGTGGTAGAGCACTCCCTTGGTAAGGGAGAGGTCGAAAGTTCAATCCTTTCCGGCAGCACCATTTCAGTCTCGTTTGATCAACACTTAGGTCGCGAGCACTCCCCTTCCCCGCGTTTCGATGGCGCACAAAAATCGAATTGCGTTGCCGAACGGGGGGAAAACTGGGGGACCGTGTTCTCTCGCGTTCACCCCGCGTGGGGGCCTGAGCGCCATGCCGTCAGTCAATCTCAAACTGGTTTCTACGAGACCCCACCCCATCCGGAACAGACGCCCAAAGGCCGGACGATCAAGCTGAAACAGCGCATCGTCGAGCTCGCATCAGCTCAATCCGACACCCGGGCGGCCATGCTGACCGAACTCATCGCGGCTCTACACGAGGCGGACGATACCGAGTTCAAGGCCGCCATCCAGGAGGGGCATGTAAGCTCTCGGCGGGCGTACTACCTACTGAAGGTGGGGCGGCTTCTGCGGCGGGGGATCATCACCCGCGCCGATGTCGAGAAGGCAGGCTGGACACGGGTGGCCATCGTCGCCCCGATGATGGACCGTAGGAACGCTGCGCGCCTGGTTCGTCAGGCTAAGACCCCTTCAGCCAAGGAGCTGACCCGAATCATCCGTGATGGAGACGAAAATGAACCCCGACCAAATTGCGTTCAGCTGCACCTGTCGGATCAGCAGTACAGGAGGCTCAAGGCCGCACTGGAAAAGGCGGGAGTCCAGCGGGCGCGGTCTGAGGGCCAAGGAGGAAGCTCTAATGAGCATCATCAAGGGGTGGGAAAGCACCAAGGTGGCGTCCGTCGGGGAGCTCAGCTTGAAGGTCTGACGTCTCCGCATCGCGGAGGATGTCCGCGAGTTGGGCCAACATTGTATGAAGTTCGTAAAGCCGCTCGTTGATGTGGCTCAGTTGGTCGGGATCATGAGCTTTCTCACGAGCGGCGAGCAGCTGTTCTTGTATGCGTCGGTTGACCCGCTCAATACGGGCGCGAATTTCCGCGGCAAGGTTCTCGGTCATGGCGCAATGAGCAGCGGTCCCACTCAGCGGCGGACCTGGTCGGCAGTGCTCCTCCTAAGCGGTTACACCTCGTGTCCGGTTAACCACTTCGCCGCAATTCGCGTGCCTTCACATCATCTTACAGGTCTGGGCAAATGTGACGGCGCGGCGGGAACCATGGAACGATATGTCAAAATACACGTTGAAGACGTGGCATCGGAGGGCGGCAGCGCCGAATGGTTGCTGCATATGCTCACCCGTGCTTTGAGGGGTCGAAAGTTTCGAGGGGGTGATCGTCTTGTCTGATGACCATTCATCTCCAGAAGGCAGGGAAAACCGCCCGGATGTCGCTCGTCTTTGCGAGCGGTGCGGAGCGGCCTTGAAGTACACGATGAGCCTGCCAGAGAGTGTTAGGCACCCCGCCTACTCGGTATTTGAGTGCGTAGGCTGCGGCTTCCTGGACTGGGTGACCCAGGGGCCGACTGACGGCGTATGAAATTGAGCGCGCATCGTCGGAAGCAGCCCAACCCTCACACGGAGAGCCCGTTCCAGGATGTCCAATGAGGCCCATCGGACGGATTTTCGGACAAACGGAAAACGCCTCAAAACGGAGCCACTGTCGCTTGGATCAAGCTGAACTTGAAGCGGAATTTCCGCTGACGCGAACCGCAGTGCGCTAAATCCAAAGTGGGTTAGGACCAGAAGTTTTGGCGGCGGACATGCGGCAGCAAGCTACATGGAGCATGGCGGGTCTCGCCGCTTTTTGGAGCCCATTATCCGGCATTTCGGGACGACCCCACTCGACCAGATCGGCCAGGACGCACTTGATCGCGCCGCACGCAAATTCTTCCCAAATGCGTCCGACGCGACCCGCAATCGGCAGCTCTACACACCGGCATCAGCTGTATTGCATCACGCGGCAAGGCGAGGCTGGTGCCCCCGCCCAGTCATCGAAAGGCCGAAGCCAGGGAACGCGCGAGCGCGCTATCTCACGCCCGTCGAAGCCGACAGGCTCATCGAAGCGTCAGCTTTGCATCTCCGGCCGCGGGTGGTCTTCCTGCTATACACTGGAGCGCGTGTGGGCGAGGCTCTTTGGCTCGATTGGCGTGATGTCGATCTCGCGCGCCGCCAAGTCATCCTCACAACGCGAAAAACCGCAAACGGGACCCCGGAAAGCCGGGGGGTTCCGCTTCATCCCCGCGTGGTGGCCGAATTAGCCAACCTGAACTGCAGGACAGGCATGGTTTTTCGTCGGCCTGACGGTTGCTCATACACAAAGCCCAAGCGTGCCGATGATACCTCTGCCGGAACGCGCATCGCTACCGCGTTCAAGGCAGCTTGCAGACGCGCCGCGATCAGCAACTTCAGGCCGCACGATTGTAGGCACACTTTTGCGTCTTGGCATTATGCGGCCAATCGGGACTTGGGCGCACTGCAGCGGCTCGGCGGATGGAAGACCGTCAGCATGGTGATGCGATACACGCACGTGAACGTTGAGGAACTGACCCCCAGCATCGAAAGGCTGCCTGGGGGGAGATTTGGGGGAAACACCTAAGGCAAAGGCAAAATAGTGATGGGTACCTGCATGTTAGCGACATCTATCCGGCCCCTTGGTAAGGGAGAGGCGAAAGTTCAATCCTTTCCGGCAGCACCAGAGATTTGCCGAACATTTCTCCGGTGTCATGTCCGGCTTTATGCCGGGCATCCCCTCAGGGGCGCACAACTATTGCCCTCCTAAGCGAGATGGCCGGGACAAGCCCGGCCATGACGACGCCTCGACTGGTGGCAATCGGCGCTAACCCGCGATCGCGATGTGCGGCGGCTTCTTCCTGTTCCTGTCCTTGCGGCCGAACGGCACGCGCCCGACCAGCCCGGCGTAGTCCGCGATTGGTTTGGGCCGGCCGATCAGATAGCCCTGCACCTCGTCGCAGCGTTCTTCCGCCAGGAAGCTGAGCTGATCCTCGGTCTCGACGCCTTCCGCCATCACCGGCAGGCCGAGGCCGCGGCCGAGCGCGATCACCGCGCGCACGATGGTGGCGGACTGCTCGCTCTCGGTGGCGTTGGCGATAAAGGCCTTGTCGATCTTGATCTTGTCGAACGGGAACGACTGCAGGTAGCTGAGCGAGGAATAGCCGGTGCCGAAGTCGTCCATCGCAATGCGCACGCCGAGCGCCTTCAGCCGCCGCAGGATTGCCACCGCGCGGGTGAAATCGCCGATCAGCACGCCCTCGGTAATCTCGAGCTCGAGCCGCCCCGGGCTTAGGCCCGTCTCCAGCAGCACCTCGTGCACCAGCCTGGGCAGGTCGGTGGTGCGGAACTGCACCGGCGAGAGGTTGATGGCGACGGTCAGCGGCGTCGGCCAGCTCGCCGCCTCGCGGCAGGCGGCGCGCAACGCCCATTCGCCGAGCGCGAAGGATCACGCCGCTTTCCTCGGCGAGCGGGATGAAGGTCGCGGGGGGCACCATGCCGTGACGCGGATGCTGCCAGCGCGCCAGCGCCTCGAAGCCGGTGACCGTGCCGTCGATGCGCGCCTGCGGCTGGTAATGGAGCGTGAGCTCCTCGCGCGCGACGGCGCTGACCAGGTCCTGCTGCAGCGCGCGCTGGTCGCGCAACTGCTTGTCCATGGCCTGGTCGAAGAAGCGCACCGCGCCGCGCGCCTCGGCCTTGGCGCGGTAGAGCGCGGCGTTGGCGTTGGCGACCAGGGTGGCGGCGTCGGCGCCGTCCTGCGGATAGAGCGCGACGCCGATGGTCAGTCCCACCTTGAGCGCGCGGCCCTCGATGTCGATCTCGGAAGCAAGCGCCTCCTGCAGCCGCGCGGCGAGCGCCGCACCGATCGCCGGCTGCGGACCCGAGGGCGAAATGACGACGAACTCGTCGCCGCCGGTGCGCGCCAGGAAGGCGCCCTCACAGGCCGTTGCCAGGCGTTGCGCCGCCTCGCGCAGGAGCGAGTCGCCGACTTGATGACCGAAGACGTCGTTGATGGCCTTGAAGCGGTCGATGTCGAACGACAGCAAGGCGAAGCTCTCGCTTTCGATGGCGGAAAGATCGATGGTGGCGGCGATGCATTCGTTGAACGCGACGCGGTTGGGCAGATCGGTGAGCGCGTCGTGATGCGCCATGTGGGCGATGCGCTGTTCGGTGCGCTTGCGCTCGGTCAGGTCGTTCACCACCACGATGACGTATTGCGGCTGCCCGTCGGCGGGGGCGACCGCCAGCCGGGTCTCGGTGGTGATGCGGGTACCGTTGCCCGGCGTTATGACCGTGTGTTCGTCGGTGTAGATGGCCTGGCCGGAGTCGAGCACCTTGCGGTCGTCGGCTTCGATCGGCGCCGCACTTTCCGGCGGCATGAGATCGTAGACCGTCTTGCCCATCATCACGCTGCGGTCAATGCCAAGATACGCCTCGGCGGCGCGGTTGACGTAAACGTATTCGAGGCGTGGCGCCGCCTTGACCATGATCGGCGACGGCACGTTCTCGATGACCGTATCGAGGAAGGCGCGGGTGCGTTCGAGGTCGCGCTCGGCGAGCGTCCGCTCGGTGATGTCCTCGTGGGTCGCCACCCAGCCGCCTTCCAGCGAAGGCTGGTTGACCACGGCGATGACGCGGCCGTCGGGCAGCTCGGTGGTGAGCGTGAACGATTTGCCGTCCTTGATCGCGTCGCGCAGCTCGACCTCGTAGCGTGCGGAGTTGAGCGCGAACGTGCCGGCGGCGATGCGCGCGTCCAGGAGGTCGCGCAGCGTGCAGCCGAGCCAGATGCGCGCGGGGTCGATGCGATACATGTCGACATAGCGCTGGTTCCAGACCACCAGCCTGTTTTCACTGTCGAACATGCACAGGCCCTGGTTCATGTTGTTGAGGGCGCTGTCGAGCCTCAGGTTCTGCGCATCAAGCTTGCGCCGCGTGCTGCGTTCGGAAAACGAGCCGATCAGGCAGGTCGCCAGCATCGAGCCGACCACCGCAGCCACCGCGACCCCCATGGAGGCGGGCGACAGCGACATGGTGTCGAGCAGGCGGAAGGTCCTGTCGTGGACGATGGCGGCGCCGGCCATGGCGGTGAAATGCATCGACAGGATCGCGGTCGCGAGCAGCAGCGCGCCGCCGCCGAAGCAGAGCAGGTCGTCGCCGCGCGCGGCGATCGTCAGCCCGGCGGCGCCGAACAGGGCGCCCAGGACGACGGCCACCGGCCACTTGCGGGTTCCAGACGATATGCCGGGCATCTGAAGGCCGGCCATGCCGATGAAGTGCATGACGGCAACGCCGAGGCCGATGACGGCGCCACCAACGGCCGCGCGCCAGCCGGGCCGGGGTAGATCGCGATCGCAAAGCCGATCGCACTGGCGATGACAGCGACGAGCAGCGACAGCACCGTGAGATAGAGATCGTAGTTGACCGAAAAACCAAGCCGGAGCGCCAGCATCGCGAGAAATGCGTCGCCCACACGCCGCAGCCGGTGGCGACACCCGCGATCAGAAGCCAGGCAGGCGCGCGCGGCCCGCAGGCAAGCCGACGCGGTGATACAGGCTGATGGCGGCAAGGCTGCCCAACAGGCAGACGATCCCGGCCAGCGCGACCAGGTGCCAGTCGTGCGCAACGTTCAGACTGTTGATCGCGTAATCCATCACCCTGGCTCCCGGTTGCGCAAAATCACGCAAGGTGAGGGCCGCCGTGTTCCGCGTCACAACGTAGAGAGGCAGATTTGGGCGCAAGTTAATTTGCGCGCGAACTGGTGGTTAAAGCGCCGATTAAGGCTACCGGGTCCTGAACACACCGGGTCCTATCTGAAAAAACCCTTGCTGAGGCTTTCGAGGCGATTGACCGGGACCTGGTATTCGCGATTCATGTTCCGGCGTTCGGGACAAGGGATATAGCGTTGGCCGCTGAAACGTCCGTCGCGATTGTTGAAATCCATTTGGCGGCAGTTACCGAATCCGACCGTGACAATCCGGCCGGTGGCATTTCCTGCGGCGACCTCCCCGCCACGCCCGGCGACCCGGAATTCGGGACGCCAAAGGTCAGCCCTGCGGCGGCCATCGAAAGCAGCGCGGCAAACAGCACAACAGCACCACGCCCGCCCGGAAGCGGCTGTGCCGCGTCTTGCGCCGGTAGTGCGGTCCGCATGATTTGCCTGATACCTTGCGCATGCCTGGCTGTGCCCCCGCACCGCAAACAAGTCTGCACGGGACATATATGAGCGAGAATGCTTAAGGCCGTCTAAAGGGCGCTCCCTCCGTGCAACCGGTCCGCTCAACCATACCCCGCGCGCCGCTTCCCTGCCCCATAGAGCGCGTATGGAACTTTCGTGGCGCCGGCCGATTGTCGGGATGTCACTTTGTCAGACGTGCGGGCGGCGACGGCCGCTGCGGCATCGCCTTGAAATCTCTTAACCCGCGGCACCAAAAGGAGATTCCCGTATGGGCTTTGAATATGGCGGTATACTCGGACTGATCATTCTTGCACTGGATATCTGGGCGATCGTCCGCGTCGTCCAAAGTACCGCGTCAACCGGTGCGAAAGTATTGTGGGTTCTCGTTATTCTGCTCCTGCCGGTGATCGGTCTGATCATCTGGCTGCTGGCAGGGCCCAGATAGCCGGCGCAGACGCGAATGCTGGCCGTGACGGCGCGAACACGCGCCGGTCCGCGCTCAACGGGCTTTCAGGAAATCGAAATCGCAGCCCTGGTCGGCGCCGAGGATTTCGCGCGCGTAGAGCGCCGAATAGCCGCGCCGCGGCTTCTCTTCCGCTTTCGGGAGCGCGGCGGCGCGGCGCCTGAGCTCGGCCTCGTCGACCAGAAGATCGATGCGGCGCTCCTTCACCGACAGCCTGATGCGGTCACCATTGCGAACGAGCGCAAGCGGGCCGCCGGACGCCGAGTCCGGCGTGACGTGCAGCACGATGGTGCCGAAGGCGGTGCCGCTCATGCGCGCATCCGACACGCGCACCATGTCCTTCACGCCGGCGGCGGCGAGCTTCTTCGGGATCGGCAGATAGCCGGCTTCCGGCATGGCCGAGGCCGAATGCGGGCCGGCATTCTGCAACACCAGAATGTCGTCGGCGTTGACGTCGAGCCCCGGATCGTCGATGCGGGCGGCGAGATCCGCGAGCGAGGTGAACACCACCGCCCGGCCCTCCTTCTCGAACAGACGGCTGTCTGCGGCCGAGCGCTTGAGGATGGCGCCCTGCGGCGCGAGGTTGCCGAACAGCGCGACCAGGCCGCCTTGCGGCTCCAGCGGCTTGTTGCGCTCGGCGATGATGGTGCGGTCGACCCAGGTGTCGCGCGCAGTGTCGGCATCTTCATGCGCCAGACGGTCGCCGAGCGTTTCGCCGGTGACGGTCATGGCGTCGAGATGCAACAGGTCTTTCAGTTCGCGCAGCAGCGCGCCGACGCCGCCGGCGGCGAAGAAGTCCTCCATGTAGCCATTGCCGACCGGCTTCAGGTTGACCAGCACCGGCGTGGTGTCGGAAAGCTCGTTGAAACGCCGGAGCGAAACCGGAATGCCGGCGCGGCCGGCGATCGCCGTCAGATGGATGACCGCATTGGTGGAGCCGCCGATCGCCATCAGCACGCGCAGCGCGTTCTCGACCGATTTCTGATTGACGATTTTATCCGGCGTGATGTCCGAACCGATCAGCCGCACCGCGGCGGCGCCGGTGGCTTCCGCGGCGCGCAGCCGGTCGGCATGCACGGCAGGGATGGCAGCGGTACCGGGCAGGATCATGCCGAGCGCCTCGGCGATACAGGCCATGGTCGAGGCGGTGCCCATCACCGCGCAGGTGCCGGCGGTGGTGGCGAGCTTGCCTTCGACTTCGTTGATTTCCTTGTCGTCAATCTTGCCGGCGCGGTACTGCGCCCAGAAGCGGCGGCAGTCGGTGCAGGCGCCGAGCCGTTCGCCGTGATGGCGGCCGGTCATCATCGGCCCCGCGACCAGGCCGATCGCCGGCCGGTTGGCCGACACCGCGCCCATCAACTGTGCCGGCACGGTCTTGTCGCAACCGCCCATCAGCACCACCGCGTCCATCGGCTGGGCGCGGATCATTTCCTCGGTGTCCATGGACATGAGGTTGCGGAACTTGAGGCTGGTCGGATTGAGGAACACCTCGCCGAGCGAGATGGTGGGGAACTCGATCGGCAAGGCACCGGCCGCCAGCACGCCGCGCTTCACCGCGTCGAGCATTTCCGGGAAATGGCGGTGGCAGTTGTTGAAGCCGGAGGGCGTGAAGGCGATGCCGACCACCGGCTTCTTCAGCATGTCGAGCGAGTAGCCCATGGACTGCGCGAAGGAGCGGCGCAGATAGAGCGAGAAATCGCGGTCGCCGTAGTTGGTGAGGCCGTGGGCGATGCCGGTCGGGTGCGTGCTTTTGCTGTCGCTCATCGTTCCCATCCTGGAGCCACTTTGTGGCCGCGCCCCGGGGCGATTGCAAGCGCTTCCGGCAGCCTGCGGGATGCGCGAAGTATTTGTGCGCCATATGAAATTCCGGACGGCCGGCGAACGCGCGGGGGCGATTGACTTCGATCAAGGCGAGGGCGGGTCAATCTGAAGAATTTTGCCTCGACAAATCCCCTTGAACTCTTCTAAGTAAAGAGAGCATTGGGGCGACCCCTTCCCGGAAGAATAACCCGATGGATTACAACGACTTTTTCGCATCGGCCCTGAACCGGCTGCGGGACGAGCGCCGCTACCGCGTGTTCGCCGACCTCGAGCGCATCGCCGGGCGTTTTCCGCATGCCGTCTGGCATGCGCCGCAAGGGCCGCGCGAGGTGGTGATCTGGTGCTCCAACGACTATCTCGGCATGGCCCAGCACCCCAAGGTGATCGGCGCCATGGTCGACACTGCAGCCCGCATGGGCACCGGCGCCGGCGGCACCCGCAACATCGCCGGCACCAATCATCCGCTGGTCGAGCTGGAGCGCGAACTCGCCGACCTGCACAGGAAGCCGGCGGCGCTGGTGTTCACCTCCGGCTACGTGTCGAACCAGACCGGCATCGCCACCATCGCCAGGCTGCTGCCGGACTGCCTGCTCTTGTCGGACGCGCTCAACCACAATTCGATGATCGAGGGCGTGCGCCAGTCGGGCTGCGAGAAGCAGATCTGGCGGCACAACGACGTCGGCCATCTCGAAGAACTGCTCAAGGCCGCCGGCCCCGAGCGGCCGAAGCTGATCGCGTTCGAGAGCCTCTATTCCATGGACGGCGACGTGGCGCCGGTGCACGCCATCTGCGACCTCGCCGAAAAGTACGGCGCCATGACCTATTGCGACGAGGTGCACGCAGTCGGCATGTATGGGCCGCACGGCGGGGGCATCTGCCAGCGCGAGGACGCGATGCATCGCGTCGACGTGCTGGAAGGGACGCTGGCGAAAGCGTTCGGCTGCCTCGGCGGTTACATCGCCGGCAGCAAAGAAATGGTCGACGCGGTGCGCTCCTACGCGGCGGGCTTTATCTTCACCACCGCACTGCCGCCGGCGATCTGCGCCGCCGCAACCGCCGCCATCAGGCACCTGAAGAATTCGAACTGGGAGCGCGAGCGCCATCAGGACCGCGCCGCGCGCGTGAAATCCGTGCTCAACGCCGCCGGCCTGCCGGTGATGCCGTCGTCGACCCACATCGTGCCGCTGTTCGTGGGCGATCCGGAGAAGGTGAAGACCGCGAGCGACATGCTGCTCGCCGACCACGGCATCTATATCCAGCCGATCAATTACCCGACCGTGCCGCGCGGCGCCGAGCGCCTGCGCATCACGCCCTCGCCCTATCATGACGACGCGCTGGTCGACGCCCTGGCGGAAGCGCTGGTCGATGTGTGGGAGCGGCTGCAGCTGCCCAAGCGCCGGCCGGCGCTGGCGGCGGAGTAAGGCGGACTGGAGCGTGCGTCGGGCGCGGCTCGCAATGAGCCAACACCCGAACAGACTGTGCTTCAAAGCGTTTTTGCAGTGAGGCCGCGCAATCTTTTCGGCGGAGATCAGATGCGCTAAAAGCAACCAATGCTCGAAAAATCGACCACGGAAGTGTCCGCGTTCAATCGAGGCGTTTATAGCGCCCCGGAAGGGCTGCGACTTCTCAATTTCACAAGAAAGCCGTCGGCTCAGGTTCGACACATTTCGCGGCAAACGGTCACCCGTTGGCTCCGGGGATACGACCACGGTAAAAACGCTGCATTCCACTCGGAACCGCTTTGGCAGCCAGACTATGAGAGCACTGATGACAAGCTCGAATTGAGTTTCCGAGACCTAATTGAGCTTCGGTTTGTAAGAGCTTTTCGAGATTTAGGCCTCGGCTTACCGACAATTCGTGAGTGCTTCAACAAGGCAGTGCAAGAAGTCCAGGACGAGAGACCTTTTTCAACGCAACGCTTCCGAACCGACGGAAAGACGATTTTCCTCGAAATTACAGACAGCGTACGCTTGGACGAAGGCAAAATGATTGATTTGCGACAGCGGCAGAACGTCTTTCGCACAATCATTGAACCAAGCCTTAAGGACTTGGAATTCGACGCTGATGTTGTCGCGCGATGGTTTCCTTTAGGAATTTTGCGCCGGAATATTGTAATCGATCCAACTCGATCTTTCGGCCGGCCAATCGTCAGAAGCGTGGGCGTACCAACGGAAGTTCTCAGAAATGCAATTCAGACCGAAGGCTCTATCGAACGGGCGGCCCACTATTTCGATATCTCTCCTGCAGAGGCTCGCGACGCGCAACTCTTCGAAGAGAGGCTTGCGGCTTGAAGTTGTTGGTCGACCACAACTTAAGCCCATACATTGCACGAGCAATTCAACTGCTTTTCCCCGAACACCAGATCACGGCACTGGGCGACAAATTTCGAGCTAACACCACCGATGTCGAATGGATAACCGCTTTGGATGCCGAAAGCGGATGGGCGGTCCTCACACGCGATCTCAGAATTCGAACTCGCCCTCATGAAAAGGCGGCCTTAGATCGATCAAGGATCATCTACTTTTTCATCGATGGCGCCTGGAAGAAGTATTCGGTGCCTGAGACGACGGCACGGCTTATCAGACTAATTCCCAAAATGGCGACGCAAACTGAAATCGCTGATCGCGGTCGCTTCGAACTACCAATCAATGCCGGATCGAAACTTCGCCCACATCGCGACTAACGCCAATCACGAGCTCACCCGGCTGCTTGCTAATGCTGACAGCCACCTTCCCCTTTCAAGGGAGGGATAGAGCAAGATGCTACGCCACCATGCCGGACGGCGCGTGGCCGTTGTGGCCGTCGTGGTCGTTATGCCCGCCGCCGAGCACGATGCGCACCAGGTCGGCGGCGTTGCGGGCGCCGATCTTGTCCATGATGCGGGCACGGTGCACCTCGACGGTGCGCGGGCTGATGCCGAGGCGGCGGCCGGCCTCCTTGTTGGAAGCGCCGTTGGCAATCTCGGCGAGCACCTGGCGCTCGCGCGGCGTCAGTGCCGCCTGGCCGGGGAAGTCCGACCTGAGCGGCCGGACGCCGCTTTGCTGACGGGCGCGCCGCTCGAACACGGCGATGGCGCTCTCGATGCGCGCCGCGAGTTCGCGCCCCTCGAGCGGCTTGACCAGATAGTCGAAGGCGCCGCTTTTGACTGCGTCGACGGCGTGGGCGACGTCGGCATCGGCGGAGATCATGATGATGGGCGCGCCGTAGTTCGCGGCATCGAGCCGCTTGAGCAGATCGATGCCGGACTTGCCGGGCAAGTGCACGTCGAGCAGCAGCGCCGACGGCGTGCTCACCGGCACGGCGGCGAGAAACGACTCCGCGTCGGGGAACAGGCTCACCCGGTAGCCGGCGAGCGTGAAGACAACGGCGAGCGCGTCACGCATCGACGGATCGTCGTCGACGATGAGCACATGCCGGGGCGTGGCAGGTATCGACATGTCCGCGCCTCCCTATGAGTGCGGTAGACCAATTGTTAGCGCGCAGCTTGCAGGGAGAATCCTTGGATCGCGTTAAAACAATCAGTTGAATGAAACTTGTCTTCGGTATCCACGGGTAGTGTACCCCTACCGGAGGATGGTTTTCGGGTCTTTCGCCATATAAAATAATTTATAAACCATAGGGAGATTATGTGAGAAATACTCTTTTTACGAGCACCTGCGCCGGCGGTCCTGCGATGGACCCCTGTCCTGTTCTGTGGTGACCTGCCGGCCTGCACGGTTTGAATGGCGGGGTTCGGCACCCGCGCCCGGGAGCCCCTGATGCTGCACAGCTGGGTCGTCATCGCGGTGGCCCTTGTTTACATCGGCCTCCTGTTCCTGGTGGCGAGCTACGGGGACCGTATCCGCCATTTCGGGCGCGAGGGCCGTACGCGGCTGCTGATCTACCCGCTGTCGCTGGCGATCTACTGCACGTCGTGGACCTTCTTCGGTTCGGTCGGCTCGGCCTCGCGCACCGGCTTCGAGTTTCTCACCATCTATATCGGGCCGATGCTGATGGTGGGCCTGTTCACGCCGCTGATCGTGCGCATCGTACGGCTGGCGAAGGCGCAGAACATCACCTCGATCGCCGACTTCATCGCCGCGCGCTACGGCAAGCACCAGACGGTGGCGGCGACAGTGGCGCTGATCGCGATCATCGGCACGGTTCCCTACATCGCGCTGCAGCTCAAGGCGGTGTCGTCGTCGCTGGAGACGATCCTGACGCACATCCAGCCGGGCGTTTTCGCACCGCAGCCGGTGTTCGGCGACATCGCCCTGTTCGCGGCGGTGGCGATGGCGGTGTTCGCCATCCTGTTCGGCACCCGCCACATCGACGCCACCGAGCACCAGGACGGCCTGATGCTGGCGATCGCCGCCGAGTCGCTCGTCAAACTGTTCGCGTTCCTCGCCGTCGGCATCTTCGTGACCTTCTGGATGTTCGGCGGCCCCGGCGCGCTGCTCGAGATGGCGCAGGCGCATCCGCCGACGGCGGCGATCTTCAGCCGCAGCCCGCCTGTCGACACGTTCCTCGCCACCACGCTGCTGTCTTTCATCGCGATCATCATGCTGCCGCGCCAGTTCCACGTGGCGGTGGTCGAGAACCACAGCGAAACCGAGATCAAGCGCGCGGCCTGGCTGTTTCCGCTCTATCTGGTGCTGATCAACCTGTTCGTAATCCCGATCGCACTCGCCGGCCTGCTGACCTTTCCGGCCGGCTCCGTCGACAGCGACATGTTCGTGCTGGCGCTGCCGCTGCAGGCCGGGTCCAGCTTCCTGACCATCGCCGCTTTCGTCGGCGGCCTGTCGGCGGCGACCGCCATGGTGATCGTGGAATCGGTAGCGCTGTCGATCATGGTGTCGAACGACATCGTGATGCCGCTGGTGCTGCAACGGCGTGAGGCGCTGATCAGCGGCCGCGAGAACGTCGGCTCGCTGCTGCTGAAGGTGCGGCGGATTGCGATCTTCGGTATCGTCGCGCTCGCCTACATGTATTACCGCTCGGCCGGTGAAGCGCAGCTTGCGGCCATCGGCCTGTTGTCGTTCGCCGCGATAGCGCAGCTGGCGCCGGCCTTCTTCGGCGGGCTGTTGTGGCGGCAGGGCACCGCCGCCGGCGCCATCGCCGGCATGAGCGCAGGCATCCTGGTGTGGGGCTACACGCTGCTGCTGCCGAGCTTCGCCGACATCGGATTCGTCGGCGGGAGTATCCTGACCGACGGGCCATGGGGCCTGACGATGCTCAGGCCGCAGCATCTGTTCGGGCTCGACATGTCGCCGCTGGTGCACGGCATCATGTGGAGTCTCGCCATAAACATCCTCGCCTATGCGGGCGTGTCGCTGCGCAGGGCGCCCTCGCCGATCGAGCGGCTGCAGGCCAACCTGTTCGTGCCCTCGGAGCTCGCGCCGATGGCACCGAGCTTCCGGCTGTGGCGCTCCTCGGTGACGGTCGAGGAACTGAGCCAGACGGTGGCGCGCTATCTGGGCGAAGAGCGCACGCGCGGCGCCTTCGAAAGCTTTGCGGCGGCGAACCGCATCAGCCTCGAGCCCGGCGACGAGGCCGACTTCCGGCTCATGCGCTACGCCGAACATATCCTGGCCTCGGCCATCGGCGCCGCCTCCTCGCGCCTGGTGCTGTCGCTTCTGCTGCGCAAACGCACGCTGTCGACCAAGGCAGCACTCAAGCTGCTGGACGACGCCAACGCAGCCATCCAGTACAACCGCGAGATCCTGCAGACGGCGCTCGACCATGTGCGCCAGGGCATCGCGGTATTCGACAAGGAGTTGCAGCTCATCTGCTGGAACCGGCAGTTCGGCGACCTTCTCGACCTGCCGCCGAGCCTGATCCGGGTGGGCAGCGAACTTGCCGACATCCTGCACTTCAACGCCAAGCGCAGCGGCGTCCCGGCCCGCCTCGTCGACCAGTTCGTGCACGACCAGATCGACCACTACATCAGCGGCAACGAGCCGTTCCGCGAGCGTTTCGCCGAACCCGATCTCGCCATCGAGGTGCGCGCCAACCGCATGCCGGACGGCGGCATCGTGACGACCTTCACCGACATCACCGCCAGCGTGGAAGCCGCCGAAGCGCTCGAGCGCGCCAACGAGTCGCTGGAGCGGCGTGTGCGCGAGCGCACCGAGGAACTGACCAAGCTCAATGCCGCGCTCGCCCACGCCAAGGGCGAGGCCGACGCCGCCAATATCTCCAAGACCAAGTTCCTGGCGGCCGCCAGCCACGATATCCTGCAGCCGCTGAACGCGGCGCGGCTCTACGTCACCAGCCTGACCGAGCGCCAGCGCAGCGCCGACGACCGGCCGCTGATCGACAATATCGACGCCTCGCTCGAAGCGGTGGAGGAAATCTTCGGCGCGTTGCTCGACATTTCGCGGCTCGACACCGGCGCGCTGCGGCCCGAGTTCACGAGCTTCCACATCGACGAGCTGATGCGCCAGATCGCGGTGGAATTCCAGCCGCTGGCGGTGAGCAAGCGGCTGGCGCTGACCTTTGTGCCGTGCTCGCTGGTGGTGCGCTCCGACCGCAGGCTGCTGCGGCGACTGATCCAGAACCTCGTCTCCAACGCCATCAAGTACACGCCGCAAGGGCGCGTGCTGGTGGGCTGCCGGCGGCACGGCGACCAGTTGCGCATCGATGTCTATGACACCGGCCTTGGCATTCCCGAGGAAAAGCAGCGCGACATCTTCGTCGAGTTCCACCGGCTCGACCGCGGCGCGCGCATCGCCCGTGGGCTGGGGCTCGGCCTGTCAATCGTGGAACGCGTGGCGCGCGTGCTCGGCGCAAAGGTGGAGCTGCGCTCGACGCCGGACCGGGGATCGCATTTCTCGGTCAGCGTACCGCTCTCGAGCGCGACGCCGGTCGCGTTGCCGGCGCGCGACGACGCGCGCGTCGATCCCGGTCAGCTCGCCGGTACACTGGCGCTGTGCATCGACAACGAGCCGGCGGTGCTCGACGGCATGGAAACGCTGCTGCGCGGCTGGGGCTGCGGGGTCATCACCGCGCCCGACCTTAATGCCGCGCTGGCGCTCATCGAAGCCGGACCGGCGCGGCCGAACGGCCTGCTGGTCGATTACCATCTCGATCGCGGCAATGGCATCGAAGCGATCGTCGCACTGAGAGAGGTGTGTGGCGACCTGCCGGCCATCCTGATCACCGCCGACCGTTCGCCGGCGGTGCGCGAGGAAGCGCGCGTGCGGAACATCGTGGTGCTGCATAAACCCGTCAAGCCGGCGGCGCTGCGCGCGATGCTCGCACAATGGCGCGTGATGCGGGTAGCGGCGGCGGAGTAGGCTTTAGCGGCAACCCGGTGGCGACCTGATCTGGCTCGAAGCCGCGCCGGTCATTCAAGGTCGGTATCCGGCAGTCAGCAACAATTCGTTCGGTCCTTCCCATCCGGTAGGCGTATTGAATGCGCCCAGTTTCCCGCGGATCTCGGCCCATGCCGCATCACGCTCGGCGGCGCCAAGCCCGCCCAAAATCTGCACGATGGGACTGGCCGAGGTGCGAACGAAATCGAGATAGTGCTCCACCGAAGGCAGGCGGAACGGCGCCATGACCCGGGTCGTCGCCACCCGCGCGAACCCGGCCTGGCGGAACAGGTCGTCGATCAAGCCCGGCTTTCCGAGGCTGAGCAGCCCACCCGGCTGGTAGGGATCGCGCGGCGGCAGGCCGGCATGCTTGAGCGCCGTGCCGACCAGGATGCTGACGCAAGGGTTCGCGTCGGGCGTCGAAAACACCATGGTGCAGGCCCGGCCACCAGGCTTGAGCACGCGAAACATCTCGCGAAATCCCCTGGCCGGATCGGGAAAGAACATCGCGCCCAGCCGGCAGATTGCAACGTCGAAGCTGCCGTCCTGGACCTTCAGATCTTCACCGTCGGCGACCTCGGTCTCGACATTGCTGCAATGCGCCCGACGCGCGTTTTCCAGGGTAAACGCCAGGATGGCCGGCGACAGATCGGTGGCCAGCACAGAACCGGTGGCGCCGACACGCTTCGCAATCGCGAGCGTCTGGTCGCCGGCGCCGGCGGCGATATCGATCACGCGCGCGCCCGAAGCGACTTCGGCCATGGCGAGCATGGCGTCGGTCGGTTCGCGCAGCCAGTCCGCGATTTGCGCGCCGTGGTCGTTCCAGCCTTTGGCGTGCTTGTCCCATTGCTCGCGCATGACCGACTTGAACTTCTCCGCTTCGAAAGGCGCGTTCATGGCATTACTCCATTGGCCCCGACATTGAGGCCCGGGAACAAGCTATAAGCCCAGGCAGCCGCCTCCCGGCAGCCGCAAGATTGCCGGTGGGAGCCTCAAAAGTGCATAATGGCAATATGTTCGACTGGAACGACCTGAAGTATTTTCTGGCCGTCGCGCGCCATGGCAGTACAACCGCGGCCGGAAAGGCGTTGCACCTCAGCCAATCGACGGTCCACCGGAGGCTCTCCGAACTCGAACAAAAGATCGGGCGCAAGCTGGTGACGCGCACCGCCAGCGGCTACCGCCTCACCGACTTCGGCAAGGAGCTGCAGCCCTATGCGGAGCGCATAGAGGCCGCGGTCGCGGACCTCGAGCGACAGGCGGGCGGCGCCGGGCGTGACAGCATCGGCGTCATTCGCGTGACCTGTCCCGAGCCGATCGTGAACCGGATGAAGCCGCTCATCGAGCGCTTCCACGCCCGCCATCCCGATCTTCGCGTCGAGTTTGTCATGAGCGACGGCTATCTGGATCTTGCCAAAGGCGAGGCCGATGTCGCGTTCCGCTCGGGCGATACCGACGACGAACTGGTCGGGCGCAAGATCGCGGACTCGGTATGGGCGGTCTACGCCAGCCGCGAATTCATCGAGCGCCACGGCAAACCGGAGCGCGTCGAGGACCTCAAACGTTATCCGCTGGCGTGCCTGGACGAATCGATGAGCGGCCACCGCGTGGCGAAATGGCTCAAGGAAGTGGTGCCGGACGCGAAGGTGGCGGCGCGCAACACCAGCGTTCTGGGCATGATGTACGCGGTGAAGTCGGGCGTCGGAATCGGCCCGCTGCCGACCGCGATTGCCGACACCGAGCCCGATCTTGTGCGGGTGCTCGGACCGATACCGGAACTCGCCCGAAGCTGGCGCCTGCTGACGCATCCCGACTTGCGCCGTGTGCCGCGCATCGCGTCGTTTTTCGACTTTGTCGTGGCGGAGCGCGATGCGATGAAGTCGATATTGACCGGCTAAGGACAGTTACAGCAGTCGCTCAATAGTCCACACGCATCAGATAAAGCCCGTCGGGCGGCGCGACGGGACCGCAGGCGGCGCGGTCGCGTGCCTTGAGCGCGCGTTCGAGATCGTCGGCGCTCCATCTGGTGTCACCCACCAGCGCCAGTGATCCGACCATCGAGCGCACCTGATGATGCAGGAACGAGCGCGCGGACGTGACGACATGCACCTCGTCGCCGTGGCGTGTGACGTCGAGCTGATCGAGCGTCTTCACCGGCGATCTGGCCTGGCATTCGGCGGCGCGGAAGGTGGTGAAGTCGTGCTTGCCGATGAGCCGTTGCGCGGCGTCGTGCATCGCGACGCAATCGAGCGGCCGCGGCACGCGCCAGGCATGACCGGCATCAAGCGTGAGATCGGGGCGGCGGTTGATAATGCGGTAGAGATAATGACGCTTCGTCGCCGAGGTGCGGGCGTTGAAGTCGTCAGCTGCGCGCTCCACCGCGAGGATCGCCACCGGATGTGGGCGCAGATGCGCATTGAGCGCGTCGCGCACCGTGTCGGTGTCCCATTCCCGGGCGAGATCGATATGCGCCACCTGCCCGCGCGCGTGCACGCCGGCGTCGGTGCGCCCGGCTCCCTGCACCAGCGTGCTTTCGCCGGCGAAGGCCGCCACCGCCGCGGTCAGCGCGCCCTGCACCGTCGTTTCGGCGGCCTGAATCTGCCAGCCGGCGAAGGGAGCACCGTCATATTCGATGGTCAGCTTGTAACGCGGCACGATTGATTCACCTCAAATCCGCCCGGAGGCGGGCCCTCTATACAGGAGGGAAGACGGGAGGGTTAGGGCCATGAAGCGGGAATTCAAACGGCAGATCATCGAGATCCTGGGCCAGCACCGGATCATGACGATCGCCACCAACCGGGAAGACGGCTGGCCGCAGGCGACGATCGTCAGTTACGCCAATGACGGGCTGATCATCTATTGCCAGATCGCCCGCGACACCCAGAAATACGACAACGTCATGCGCGACCCCCGGGTATCGCTGGCGATCGCGAAAGACGTACCGCAGCCGCTGCAGATCAAGGGCCTGTCGATTGCCGCGCGCGTGGAACAGGTTACCGACCAGGGCGAGCGCGACCACGCCGCCGAAATCCTGCTCGCGCGCTATCCCGAATACAAGGTGATGCCGCGGCCCGACCCGGCCGTGGTGCCGACGCTGCGGCTGACGCCGCAGATCGTTTCGGTGGTGGACTATTCAAAAGGCTTCGGCCACAGCGACCTGGTGAAGGTGACCGACGCCGACCTTGCCGAATTCGTGGAGGCGCGGCGGCATCACTGGGCGGGCTTTCACGCGGCGTGAGATTTATGCGACGCGTGTCCCCTTCTCCAGCTTCGTCCCGCGCAGGAATTCTTCCACGCTCATCGGCTTTCCGCCCGCACGTTGCACCTGGGTGAGGCGCACCGCGCCGTCGCCGCAGGCGATCGTAAGCCTGTCGTCGAGCACGGTGCCGGGAACGGCTTTTGTGTTTCTTTGGCCCTCGCCCCTGGTCGAGCGCAGCGCCTTGATGCGCACACCCTCCAGTTCGAACCAGGCGCCGGGGAACGGCGACAGGCCGCGGATGTGGTTGTGCACCTGCGTCCAAGGATTCGTCCAGTCGATGCGGGTCTCTTCCTTTGAAATCTTCCCGGCGTAGGTGACCCCCTCTTCCGGCTGCGGCGTGAGCGTGAGCGAGCCGCGCTCCAGCGCCACCAAAGCGCGCGCCATCAGATCGGCGCCAAGCCGGGCAAGCGCGTCGTGCAGATCGCCAGCGGTCATATCGGGCGTAACGGCTACGCGCTCGACCATGGCCATGGCGCCGGTGTCGAGCCCTTCATCCATTTGCATGATGGTGACGCCTGACTCGGCATCGCCTGCCATCACCGCGCGGTTGACGGGCGCGGCGCCGCGCCAGCGCGGCAGCAGCGAAGCGTGAACGTTGAAGCAGCCGAGCTTCGGTGCTTCCAGAACGGGCTCAGGCAGGATCAGGCCATAAGCGATCACTACCGCAGCATCGGCCTCATGCGCGCGGAACCCGGCCTGCACTTCCCCGGTCTTCATTGTCTTCGGCGTCAACACGTTGAGTCCAAGCTTGCGCGCCTCGCGTTCGACCGGCGTCGGTTGCAGCTCCAGGCCGCGGCGGCCAGCCGGTTTCGGCGCGCGGGTATAGACCGCCGCGATCTCGTGCCCGCGTGCGGCAAGCTCGATCAGGGTCGGCACCGCGAAATCGGGCGTGCCCATGAAGATCAGGCGGAGCGGCATCGGAAAGCCCCGTGACGGTCAGACGCGGGCGCGCGCCCGCGCACGCACTCTACCCGATGCGGTGCTCGGGGGTGTCTTCCTTGTAGGCGTCGCGGGTGGTGTCGCCGCGCTTTTGCGCCTTCCTGAACTTCTTCATCACCATGTCGCGCTTGAGCCTGGAGATGTGGTCGATGAAGAGCACGCCGTTGGTGTGGTCGATCTCGTGCTGCAGGCAGGTGGCGAGCAGGCCGTCGGCCTCGATCTCGTGGCTCTTGCCTTCGGCGTCCATGTATCTGACCTTCACCGCGGCGGGCCGCTCGACTTCTTCGTAGTATTCGGGGATCGACAGGCAGCCTTCTTCGTACGCCGACTTTTCCTCCGACGACCACACGATCTCCGGGTTGATGAACACCTGCGGCGCCCTGGGATCATCCTTCTTGGCGAGATCCATGGTGACAATGCGCTGCGGCACGCCGATCTGGATGGCGGCCAGCCCGATGCCGGGCGCGTCGTACATGGTCTCGAACATGTCGTCGATGAGCGCGCGCACGGTCGCGTCGATCGCCTTCACCGGCTCGGACTTCACCCGCAGCTTCGGGTCCGGAAGGATGAGAATCTCGCGTTTGGCCATGAGAGGCGATGTAAGGGGTCGCGAGACGGGGGTCAATCCGGCCGATTTCAGGGCGAAATACGCCCTTGAGCCCGGCGGCCGGCGGTCCTACCGTTCGCCCTTCGTTCGCGTCGCCCAAATCAGGCTAGAAGCGACAGGCCATGTCGGAAACCGTTCTCTTCGTCCTCGCGCTGGCAATCGCAGCCGGTGTCGCCGTCATCATCGCATTGCTGTTGCGGCCGAAGCCGCCGGTGAGCGACCCGGCGGCCGAGCAACGCGTCGCCGAACTCAATGCGCGGGTGCAGGCCATGGGCGAGATGCTGGCCAATGCCCACGCGCAGCTTCAACACGGAGTCAATCAACGGCTCGACGCCGTGACGCAGAACCTTGGCGAGTCGATGAAGACCTCGACAAAACACACCACCGAGCACTTGCAGCAACTGCACGCACGGCTGGCGGTGATCGACAGCGCACAGAAGAACATCACCGAGCTCGCAACCCAGGTGAATTCGCTACAGGGCGTGCTCGCCAACAAGCAGTCGCGCGGGGCGTTCGGGCAGGGACAACTGGAAGCGATCGTCGCAGACGTGCTGCCGAAAGGCGCTTACGAATTCCAGTTCACACTGTCCAACAAGACCCGGCCGGATTGTGTAGTTTTCATGCCGGACGCCGGTCCGCTGATCATAGACGCCAAGTTTCCGCTGGAAGCCATGACAGCCTGGCGCGAAGCCGCGACCGAAGAAGACCGCAAACAGACGGCGGCGCGCGTCAAGCAGGACATCGCCAAGCACATTTCCGACATCGCCGGCAAATACATGATCCCCGGCGAGACCCAGGATATCGCGCTCATGTTCATTCCATCGGAGTCGGTCTACGCCGACCTGCACGAGCGTTTCGACGACGTGGTGCAGCGCGCGCACCGCGCCCGGGTCATGATCGTGTCGCCGACGCTGCTGGTCCTCGCCATTCAGGTGGTCTTGCAGATGCGCAAGGACGCACAGATGCGCGAGGCTGCCGACCAGATTCGCCACGAGGTCGGCCACATGATGAAGGACGTCGGCCTGCTCGGCGACCGCGTGCGCAAGCTGCAAGGGCATTTCGGCCAGGCCAGCAAGGACATCGACGACATTCTCATTTCGACGGGAAAGATCGAAAAGCGCGCGGGCAAGATCGAGGGCCTCGAATTCGACGGCGACGAACCGACGAGCGCCGAGGTGATCGCGGCGCCGATCCGCAAGGTCGGGGCGGCGGAATAAATTGATGACCGCACCGGACGAAGCGCAGGCCGACCCCGCACAGCCCTCCCGCCTCGAAGCGCTGGCGGTCTATTTCAAGCCGCGCGTGCTGATCGTGCTGCTGCTCGGCTTTTCCTCCGGACTGCCGCTGGCGCTGTCGACCTCGACGCTGGCGGTGTGGCTGACCGAGCGTGACGTCGATCTCGGCACCATCGGCCTGTTCTCGCTGGTCGGCCTGCCCTATACCTTCAAGTTCTTCTGGGCGCCGGTGATCGACGCGCTCGACGTGCCGTTCCTGTCGCGGCGTTTCGGGCGCCGGCGCGGCTGGCTGATCTTCACGCAACTGCTGCTGATGGCGGCGATCGTCTTCCTCGGGCTCAACGATCCCGACAAGTCGCTGCCGCTCATCGTGTTCGGCGCGGTGATGGTGGCCACCGTCTCCGCGAGCCAGGACATCGTGATCGACGCCTTTCGCGTCGAAAGCCTGGCGCCGAACGAGCAGGCCGCCGGCATGGCCGGCTACGTCGCGGCCTACCGCATCGGCATGCTGGTGTCGGGCGCGGGCGTGCTGGTGCTGGTGTCGTGGCTCGAGCATCTTGGTGTCGCGCGCCAGTCGGTATGGGCGTGGGGCTACGCGGGAGCGGCGCTGTGCATGATCGTCGGGCTGACCGCGACGGTGCTGGCGCACGAGCCGGACGCGCCCGGTCTTGCCCCGCACGACGCCGCGCACAAGCCGCTGCAGCGGCTGATCGAGACCGCGACCGGGGCCTTCGGCGAGTTCCTGGCGCGCAACGGCGCGGTGCTCGTCCTGCTGTTCGTCCTGCTCTACAAGTTCTGCGACGCCTTCGCCGGCGCGCTGACCGCGGCCTTCGTCATCAAGATCGGCTTCGACAAGGCGACCTATGCCGAGATCGTCAAGGGCGTGGGACTGGCCGCCGCGCTGATCGGCGGCTTCGCCGGCGGAGCGATTGCGCGCGCGCTCACCATGTCGGCGAGCCTGTGGGTCGGCGGCTTCCTGCAGATGGCATCGAACCTCACCTTCTCCTGGCTGGCGGTGGTCGGCGCCAGCGTGCCGGCACTGACGGTCACCATCATCGTGGAGAACTTCACCGGTGCCATCGGCACCGTGATCTTCGTCGCCTATCTCTCTGCACTGTGCGGCGACCGCGCCCACACCGCCACGCAATTTGCGCTGCTGACCGCGATCGCCGCGACCGGCCGCACGGTGCTCGCCTCCGGCGGCGGCTTCATCGCGGAGGAAACCGGCTGGTTCTGGTTCTTCGCCGTCACCGCGCTGGCGGCGATCCCGAGCCTGTTGCTGCTCGCCTGGCTGCAGGCGACCGGGCACTTCAGGGAACTGGCGGCGCGGAAGGCGTAATTTTCTTTTGTCATTCCGGGGCGCGCACGAAGTGCGCGAACCCGGAATCCATAACCCCTGCTGCGGAGTATGGATTCCGGGTCCGCCGTTAACGCGGCGTTCCGGAATGACGAGAACTAAAACAACGTGCGCTGCTTGATGGCCGCGGCGAGCGTGCCTTCGTCGAGATAGTCGAGCTCGCCGCCCACCGGTACGCCGTGCGCAAGCCGCGTCACCTTCACTTGCGCCTCGTGCAGAAGCTCGGTGATGTAGTGCGCGGTGGTCTGGCCGTCGACGGTGGCATTGAGCGCGAGAATCACTTCCTTCACCTGCGGCTCATGGCTGCGGGTGACCAGCTGGTCAATAGTGATGTCCTGCGGGCCAACGCCGTCCAGTGGCGACAGCGTGCCGCCGAGCACGTGGTAGCCGCCATTGACGGCGTGTGCGCGCTCCAGCGCCCAGAGATCGGCGACGTCGGCGACCACCACAATGATGGAGGCATCGCGCCGCGTGTCGGTGCAGACCGTGCACGGGTTCTGGGTGTCGATGTTGCCGCACACCTTGCAGACCTCGATCTTCTCCATCGCGGTCTCGAGCGCGGCGGTGAGCGGCGCCATCAGCGCCTCGCGCTTCTTGATGAGATGCAATGCGGCGCGGCGCGCCGAGCGCGGGCCCAAACCGGGCAGCCGCGCCAGCAACTGGATCAGGCGTTCGATTTCAGGTCCGGCGACGGCGGTGGGCATGATCTATCGATTGTCATTCCGGGGCGGCCCGAAGGGCCGTCCCCGGAATCCATAATCACGGACAGGGGTTATGGATTCCGGGTTCGCCCGTCTTCGCCCTTCGGGCTTCGACGGTCGCCCCGGAATGACAATAAATAGAGTTTGCATGCAACTCAGCCGAACGGGTTGGGCATGCCGGGCGGCAGCTTGAGGCCGCCGGTAAGCGCCTTCATGCGCTCCTGCATCACCTCTTCCGCCTTGCGACGCGCGTCGGCGTGGGCGGCGACCAGCAGGTCTTCGAGGATTTCCTTTTCCGACGGTTGCATCAGGGAATCGTCGACCTTGATGCCCTTGAGATCGCCCTTGGCGGTGAGCCTGACCGTGACCATCCCGCCGCCGGCCGTGCCTTCGACCACGACATTGTCGAGCTCGGCCTGCATCTCCTGCATCTTCGACTGGAACTCGGCGGCCTGTTTCATCAGGCCCATGAAGTCAGCCATACTTGTTCCTTTCTGCGCGCCATCTTGTCCAAAAACCGGTTCCGGCTTTTCGGGATCACGCGCTAGTCCTCTTCTTCTTCCGGCGGCGGCGGAACGATCTCCTCCGTCTCCGGCGGCGCCGGTTGTGTCACGCCGACGATGGTCGCGCCGGGGAAGCGGTTCATCACCGCCTGCACCAGCGGATCGGCCTGCACGCCCCGTTTCAGATCGGCTTCCTGCGCCTCGGCCCGGGCGCGCAGCGTGGGCTCGCCCTGCTCCTTTGACACCACCACGATCCAGCGCCTGCCGGTCCACTGGTTGAGCTTGCGCTGCAGCTCATGCACCAGGCCCCTGGCCGCGTTGGCTTCGAGCGCGATCTCGAGCTGACCGTCCTCGCAACGCACCAGCCGCACGTCGCGCTCCAGCGCCAGTTTCATGCCGATGTCGCGTTTCTCGGCGGCGAGCGCCACCACGTCGGCGAAGGTATTGAGGGTGAGCCCGGGCGCTTCATCGGCACGCGCGACGGGGTCGGATGACGGCTGCGGCGAGATGGCGGCGGAAGCCCGTGGGCCACCGCGCGGGGCGTCGAAACGCGGGGCAAAATTCTGCGTGGAGACCTGCGTCGTCGCAGCACCGCCATTGCCCTGCGGCGCGGAGACCGCAGCGCTGCCGCCCTCGCCCAGCGATCGGATGACCTCATCCGGCGTCGGAAGATCGGCGGCATAGGCGATACGCACCAGCACCATCTCGGCGGCGGCGACCGGACGGCCCGACGCCTGCACCTCGCCGATGCCCTTGAGCAGCATCTGCCAGGTGCGCGACAGCACGCGCATGGAAAGCTTGCTGGCGAAATCGCGGCCGCGGGTGCGCTCGGCTTCCGACAGCGAGACGTCGTCGGCCACCGCCGGAACCACCTTCACGCGGGTGACGAAATGGGTGAACTCGGCGAGATCGTTCAGGACCACCGCCGGATCGGCGCCAATGTCGTATTGCGCACGCAATTCTTCCAGCGCGCCGGCGGCATCGCCCTTCATTACCGACTCGAACAGATCGACCACGCGCACGCGGTCGGCGAGGCCGAGCATCTGCCGCACGTCCTCGGCCCGCACTGCGCCGGCGGCGTGCGCAATGGCCTGGTCGAGCAGCGACAGGGAATCGCGCACCGAGCCTTCCGCCGCGCGCGCAATCAGCGCCAGCGCCGCCGGTTCGATTTCGATCTGTTCCTTCCCGGCGATGCCTTGCAGATGCTGCACCAGAAGAGAAGCATCGACCCGGCGCAGGTCGAAACGCTGGCAGCGCGAGAGCACCGTCACCGGCACTTTGCGGATTTCGGTGGTGGCGAAGATGAACTTGGCGTGCGGCGGCGGCTCTTCCAGTGTCTTCAAGAGAGCGTTGAAGGCCGCGCCGGAGAGCATGTGCACCTCGTCGAGGATGTAGACCTTGTAGCGCGCCGACACCGGCGCGTAGCGGACGGCGTCGTTGATCTGACGCACGTCGTCGACGCTGTTGTGCGAGGCGGCGTCCATTTCGAGCACGTCGATATGGCGGCTCTCGATGATGGCCTGGCAGTGCACGCCCATTGCCGGCATCTTGATGGTGGGCGCGGTGACCGAGCCGTCTGGCAATTCGTAATTGAGCGCGCGGGCGAGGATGCGGGCGGTGGTGGTCTTGCCGACGCCGCGCACGCCCGTGAGAATCCAGGCCTGCGGGATGCGGCCGGTCTCGAACGCGTTCGAGATCGTGCGCACCATCGCGTCCTGGCCGATGAGATCGTCGAACGAAGCGGGACGGTATTTGCGGGCGAGCACGCGGTAGCCGCCGGGCGCGTCGGCCGGGGCGGAACCGGGGCCGGCCGGGTTCGCGGGCTCGCTCATCGTGCCATCCGCTCATACGCCCGCGGGGGCGCTCAAATCGCCAGGCGAAGCGTGGAAATTGGGTGGGAGGCTGACGAGCGACCCGATCCGTGCTCGTTAGGGCTGCTTCCTTCCGGACCTGACCCGGTTGGCGAGTGGTTCGTCCACCGCCAACCTCCCGGCCCCTATATCGGCGGTACGGAAGGGGAATGCAAGCTGGCCCCTCCGGCCGTCCCCGCGAAAGCGGGGACCCATACGCCGTGTGTTCTCGATAGACTGCGGCGTACGGGTCCCGGCTCGCCCGCCCTCAGGGCGCCTGACCGGGACGACCGCTGGTGAACCGTCAATGACCGAACCCCCCTGGTTCCTGCACCCGCAACTCGCCGCCGACACCGTGGCGGTGGGCGATCTGGCGCTCGCGCGCGTGCTGCTGGCGAAAGACGCCAATTACCCGTGGCTGATGCTGGTGCCGCGGCGCGCAGGCGCGCGCGAACTGATCGACCTGGAAGAAAACCAGCAGGTGCAATTGCTCGGCGAGATCGCCGCCTGCGCGGCGGCGCTGAAGGAAACCGTGCCGTGCGACAAGCTCAACATCGCCGCGCTCGGCAACATGGTCGCGCAGCTGCACGTGCACGTGATTGCGCGTACGAAAGACGACGCTGCCTGGCCGAAACCGGTGTGGGGCGCAGTACCATCGCGCGCCTATGACGTGGCGGCGATGGACGCGTTGCTGGAAAAGTTGCGCGCGCGGCTGAAGGTGCCAGCGACCTAGGTTTTGTAGGCCGTGTACTGCTTTTCCTCGATCAGGTCCGACTTCAGCAGCACATTGATCTCGCGCTTCAGGGCGGCGCGCCTGTCGTTATTGATATAGACCGCGCGCGCGAGATCAATGAACTCCTGATCGAATGCGGACGCCGCCTCCTTGGCGCGAATCCGGTCCTCGATCTCCCACAGGCTTTCGTTGACCGCGACCAGGCCCTGCTTGAGTGCGGCAAAGCCTTGGGGCGCCTTGAGACCGCCCAGTACCTTGTTCAGCGCCGCCAGCTCGCGCCGCACGTTGGCGACCGCGTCCGGCGAACTCAGCTTGCGCTGCTTGATCTCCAGAATGGTGAGCTTGTCGACGAGCTCGCCCCAGGACACTTCAACGGTGGGCGCGGTGCTCATTCGGATCCTTTCGGTTGCAGAGTTTTTCTTTTTGTCGCGCTTCCGGGCGGCGAACCGGTTTCGCCTTGAAACGCTCGGGGCCGCGCTTCCTTATCGGGGCGGGACCGGGGGATCAAGCTGGCGCTGCCAACTCTCATGGAGGCGCGCGGGAAATTCTGCTAGCAAGCCGCAATTGTTGATTTTCGCCGGCTTTGGCCGTGCAGGAGCTTGATCGGTGGCAGGGCCGGCAGCAGCAAATGAAACCACCACCGGCGCGCCGCTGGCGCTGCCGATGCGTCCGCGCATCCTGCTGGTGAGCCTGCGCCGCATCGGCGACCTGCTGCTGACGACGCCGCTGATCCGCAGCCTGCGCCGCGCCTGGCCGGACGCCCGTATCGACGTACTGGTGTTCAAGGCCACCGCCGGCATCCTCGCCGGCAACCCGGACATCGACGACGTCATCACCATGACGGCGCGGCCGGGCCTCGCCGAGAGCGCCAGGCTGATGGCGCGGCTGTGGAAGCGTTATGACCTGGGCATCTCGACCCAAAGCGGCGACCGGCCGACTTTTTACGCCTTCATCGCCGGGCGCATGCATGCGGGTCTCATCGACGTTGACGGCCCGGCGGTCAGCGGGGCGCTCAAACGCTTTGCGCTCAGGCGCCACACGCCGATGCTGGAAAAGCTGCACCGCGTCGAGCAGATGCTGCGGCTCGCCGACCTCATCGGCATCGCGCGCGCACCGGAACTGGTATGTCCCGCCGAGACGCCGCCGTCGTTCGATCCCGGCGGTAACTTCGCTGTCATCCACGCCGCGCCCATGTACCGCTACAAGGAATGGACGCGCGACGGCTGGCGCGCGCTCGCCGCCGGCCTGGAGGAACGCGGGCTCGACGTGATCGCCATCGGCGGACCGGACGAGAACGAGCGGCGTTATCTGGAGGACGTATGGCAGGGCGTCGTGCCGGTCCATCAGACCCGTTGGGCCGATACGGTGTGGCTGTTGAAGCGCGCGCGCGTCTATGTCGGGCCCGACACCTCGGTGACGCATCTTGCCGCCGCCTCGGGTTGTCCGACGGTGGCGCTGTTCGGGCCGATGGATCCGCGGGTATGGGGACCGTTTCCGGTGGGAGGTCTGGACGAACCATGGCAGGCAAGCGGCACCATTCAACATTACGGCAACGTATTCCTGGTGCAGAACCCCCTGCCCTGCGTGCCCTGCACGCTCGAAGGCTGCGAACGCCGCATCGACAGCTACAGCGCGTGTCTTGACGAACTTGCGCCCGCGCACGTGCTGGCGGCCGTGGATCAGGCCCTGGGTCCGACGGCATCCAATGCGTCCTGAATGACAATCATCTGATGCATTGCACGGCTCTCGCGTCCGTGCGATTTTCGTATCTGCATGTCGCCCCGCCTCGCCCTCGGTCCCAAACCGCACCTCGGCTATACGGAAAGCCGCATCGACCGCGCCGCAGAACGGCGTACCGATGAGGCCGCGCTCAACGCGTTTGTCGCCGACCCGCGCGCGCGGGCCTACGTCATCGGCCTCGACTGGATCGTGATGAAGGCGGGCGCACCGGTGAACGAGCCCGCATTCACGCTCGACCAGGCGCACGCGCTGGGGCCGACGACCGAAATCGTGTTCCTCGGCCTCGAGGACGGCGCCCCCCGCTTCGGCGTTGGCCTGCCGGCAGCGAAGGCGGAGGAGCTCAAGACGCACGAGTGTTTTCATGTCACCGACCTGCGCTCGGTGGCGGTGCAGGGCCTGTGCGACGCCGCGCACCTGCCGGCGATCGCGGAATCCAAAGCGATACTGCACTGGCACGCGCGCCACCGCTTCTGCTCCAACTGCGGCGCGCCGACGCAAGCGGTGCAGGCCGGCTGGCGGCGCGACTGCCCGCAATGCAAGGCGCTGCATTTTCCCCGCACCGATCCGGTGGTGATCATGCTGTCGGTCGACGGTGACCGCTGCCTGCTCGGACGATCCCCGCGCTTCGCACCGACCATGTGGTCGTGCCTCGCCGGCTTCATCGAGCCGGGCGAGGCGATCGAGGATGCGGTCCGGCGCGAGACCTGGGAGGAAGCCGGCATCGCCACCGGGCGCGTTTCCTATTTCCGCTCGCAGCCGTGGCCCTTTCCCATGTCGCTGATGATCGGCTGCTTCGCGGAAGCGATCACCCATGACATCCTGGTGGACCGCACCGAGCTGGAGGACGCCCGCTGGTTCGGCAAGGAGGAGGTGGCGGCGATGCTGCTGCGCCGACATGACGACGGTCTGACCGCGCCGCCGCCGGTGGCGATCGCGCACCACATCCTGCGCGCCTGGCTCGATGACGAGGCGACCTTTGACTGAGCGCGCGGCGCCGACCGTTTTGTGCGCCGGCGGCGCGGTGCAAGACTTCATCATGCGGGTGGATGCATTTCCGGAGCCGGGCGCCAAGCAGCCGGCCTCCGCCTTCGTCACGACCGTCGGCGGACAGTCAGGCAATGCGGCTTTGGCGGTGGCGCGGCTCGGCGGTCAATCGCGCTATGCGGGACCGCTCGGTGACGCGCGTGACGCCATCGCTTCCTGGATCGCCGCCAGCCTGCAAGGTGAAGGCGTCGATTGCAGCGGCGTGGTGCGCGTGCCGGACGGCGTCTGCTCGGCGGCATTGATCATGGTCGATGCCGGCGGCGAGAAGCTGGTTTCGTTCCGGCGCGGCCGCGGGTTGACCGGCAATATGCCCGCCGACGCTGCGCGTCTGGTTGCGGACGTCGACGCGGTGCTGCTCGACAACCGCTACCCGGATTTCAACAGCCCGATCGCCCGTGCGGCGGCAGCGCGTGGCATTCCGCGCGTGCTCGACATCGACCTTGGCGATCCGGCCGGCGATCCGATGCTGACGCAGTGCAGCCACGTAATCGCATCGGCCGACGCGCTGCGCGCCATCACCGGTGAACACGACCTCGCCGCCGGGCTGCTTGCGCTGGGCAAGGGCTATGACGGTTTCCTGGCGGTCACCAACGGCCCCGACGGCGTCATCTGGCGCGACGGGGATACCGTGCGCCACATGCCGGCGTTCTCCGTCACCGTGGTCGATACGCTGGGCGCGGGCGATATCTTCCACGCCGGCTTCGCGCTGCGGCTGGCGGAGAGCGGCGACACGATCGAGGCCATGCGCTTCGGCAGCGCTGCGGCCGCGCTCAAATGCACCCGTTTCGGCGGCGCCTCCGGAACGCCACACCGGGCCGAGGTCGAAGCCTTCCTGCAGGCGCACGCGGCCGGATGACGGCCCACCCCGCCCCGTCCAGGGAGGTTGCCGGACGTTAGCCACGTCCGCCGATGACCACGTGGCGCGAGCCCCGGACGTCATGCAAAGGCTTGATTTGGAAAATATTTCTCTATATTGATGTTCAGCGCATATTAATGAGAATAAAATTCCATTTTCTCGTTATTGCGAGATTAAACTTCTAAAGTCCGAGGGAATGAGAAAATGGACGCCATCGACCGCAAGATCCTCGCCGAGGTGCAGAACAACTCGTCGCTGTCGGTGGCCGAAATCGGCCAGCGCGTCGGCCTGTCGTCGACGCCCTGCTGGAAGCGGCTGCAGCGACTGGAGGCCGATGGCGTCATCACCCGCCGGGTGGCGCTGGTCGACCCCGACAAGATCGGGCTCGGCATCACCGTGTTCGTGTCGATCGAGACCGGCGATCATTCCGAGGACTGGCTCAGCCAGTTCGCCGAAACGATCCGCGCCATGCCCGAGGTGATGGAGTTCTACCGCATGGCCGGCGACGTCGACTACATGCTGCGCGTGGTGGTGCCTGACATCGCCGGCTACGACGGCTTTTACAAGAAGCTGATCGGCACGGTGCCGCTGAAGAACGTCACCTCGCGCTTCGCCATGGAACGCATCAAGTCGACCACGGCGCTGCCGATCCCGGCGGCGCAGCAAGGCTCCTGACGGGCGGATCGTCAGTGCATGCGCTTCAGGATGAGCAGGCTGTGCCGGAATAGCTGGGCGCGCTAATGCGCGGGCCCATGTACATGCGGTCCGACAAGGTCAGCGTGCCGGTGATGGTGTAACCGACGACCGGCGTATAGTCGTAAGTCGCCTCCGCCAGGATCAGTTGCAAATCCGCCACCTGCAGGTCGCTGGGGATCGAAACCGTGCCGCTGAGCGCTGTGCCGTTGCGCGTTGCGCTCCACTTCACCGTGACGTTCTTGTTGGTGTCGATGTTCAGGCACGACACCGTCAGCTTGAGCTTGGACGCCGAATAGGGGGCGACGATCGCCGAGGACGCGTCGAGGATGTTGGTCATCTCGCTGGTGGTGATCGTGGTCGCCTGCGCGGTCAGGTTGGCGAGCGCCGCTGCGGTGAGGCTGACCTTGCGGTCGACGCCGATGCCGTCGGAGATCTCCACCAGACCCAGATAAAGCGCGACCATGACCGGCGCCAGCAATGCGAATTCCACCGCCGACACGCCGCGGCGGTCGCCGCCAAAGCGCGCCAGCTGGCGCGGCAACCGAAACTTCTTTGCTGTGATCGCGCGCAAAATCATTCGTACGGCTCATTGCGGAAGACGGATGTCGCCACCAGGAGGCGCTTGCCGCCGTTGAGATTGTCGAGGCTGTTGCCGAGCAGGGTCACGCTGATCGGCCACTGGTAATAGAGCGTGACCACCACGATGTCGCCCGCGCCGCCCGGATTGTAGATCATCTTGCTGGTATCGAAGTTGCCGCTCGAAATCGGCGAGGTGTTGATCGCGGTCGCGCTCGACGAAAAATCGCTGTAGGTCTGAACGTTGACGTAAAGATCGTTTGTACAATCGAACAGGCCAAAGACGCGGTCACAGACGGCGGTCTTGAAGGCGTCCTTGTCGAAGCCGCCGGTCTGCGCCTGGCCGGTCATGATCAGCCGGGCGGAATCGGCGGCCGCTGCTTCCAGCGCCTGACCGGCAAAGAACACGAGCGCGGTTTCCAGGATGGCGAAGGTCATTGCCAGAAACGGCAGCGCAACCAGCGCAAACTCGACCGCCGCCGCGCCGTCCTGCCGGCGCGCGAAGCGGCGCGTCAGGCGTGCGGGGACCAGCCTCAGCATGCCCGTTACAATCCTGGTTCGCGCGACATCAAGCATGGTCGGCAACTCGAAAAATGCTGGCGCCCCAGGCGCCGTGCCTCTTCAATACCAGACGCTCCTTGTCGAAATGTTTCCCCCCGCGCAGAGACGCCGGGGCGTGCGCTTAACCAGCGGCTAACCATGCCGGCCAAACAACCCGTGCCAGAGGGCCTAGGGCTTGCCGGAGCCGCCCTGGGCGCTGCCGTTGCGGGAGGTGGTCTGGGCCAGCGTGCCGGCGAAGTACTTGCCGGAGTCGCCGAGAGTCACGCGGGGCTGGCATTGCGGGGCGCAGCTGTAGGATTCGCGGTCGACGCCGCGATAGACCGTTACCAGACCGCGGGCTGCCGGCCCCTGCACGTGCACGGTCTTGTTGAGCACCACCTGGCCGTCGCGGTCGAGCGCCAAAAGGTTGGTCGCACCATAGCCCTTGCCGGTGACCACCAGAACGCCGCCGCGCTGCAAGGTGGCGTCGGCAATCAGCGGATTCCCGATGACGACCGTGGCGACACGCTCGGGCAGTCGCAAGACCCGCGCGGCGTCGATTGAAATCGTGACGGTATCGGCGAAGGCGGCGGAACCGCCAAAGGCGACGGCGGCCAACAACGTCGCGGACAACAGACGTAAGCACCGCTTGCGGCGCCCGAACACGGCCGACATTGTACTCTCCAGCACGCTACGCATACACAACCAGCCACGGCAGGACCGTGGAACGTCTCAAGTTGACTGCAAATTCATGAACGAAGTGCAAAGAGCGGTTAACCGGTACCCGCCGGACTTCTTCCTCAGTGGCGCAAGGGATAGAGCATCTGGGCGCCGAAACCCTCCGGGAATTCAGGCTGGCCCACGCCATACGCATCCGGCAATTCGCCCTCCGGCATGTAGAAGGTGCCGAACATCCAGTCGATGAACGGGAAAGTGCCGGCGAAGTTCCTGTTGCCGCCGCGCTCGAGGGAGGTGTGGTGCCAGCGGTGAAAGACCGGGCTTGCGAACAGGTATTTGAACGGCCCGAAGGTCCAGTTCAGGTTGGCATGCACCAGCGCCGAGGTGGCGGTGGTGAAGGGTCCCACCCAAAGCATCACATTGGGCGAAATACCGGCGAGCAACAGCGCAACGTCGACGAGGACGGTACCGAGGAAGATATTGACCGGGTGGAAACGCGCCGCCGAGATCCAGTGCAGGTCCTCGGAGGAGTGATGGATGGCATGGTACTTCCAGAGCCCGGCGCGATGGAAGCCGCGGTGAATCCAGTACAGAAGGAAGTCTGACACGAAAACGAACGTCACCGCCTGCATCCACAGCGGCATCCGGGAGAGCGGTCCGAAGCCGTTGTCGTAGAAGGCGACCAGCTGGTCCTCGCCATGGATGTCGAAGATGAGGGCGGCACCGAGCACCAGGAGGCCGATGCGCACGAAACGCGCCATCAGGGGGATCAGGAACCAGTAGACGATATCGGTGGCGATCTGCCGCTTGTTCCACCAGGGCCGGCCGGGATTGCAGGCGCTCCACTGCTCGAGCAAGGCGAATACGACGCCGAGGGCAATCGTGACCGGAATGAGCTTGAGAAGGGTCTCGCCGGCGACCGTGAAAACGGAAAAGAACTCGCTGAACATCCTTGGGGGACCCGTTAAGCGGACTATGACAGCCGTTTCTATCGGGCCGCAGCCATTAAGATCGCGTGAAAAGCTTGTGTTGAATTGAGCCGCGGGCGGCTTCGGGCGCGCCGGCGGAGTTCCCGTGCGGCAGAACCGCGGGCCGCCGAATGTATAAATGTCCCGGTCTCAAGAAGAAAAATTTACAGGATTGTGGCGGATTTCGGAGATCGGCAGAGACGACCCAATGTATATTTTTGACCTCTTGAGATAATTACTTGGTCTGAATTGAAGTAACATTCGATTAACCACGTTTTTCTTTGGAAAGCAACTTGTTAACTACGTTAAATGCGGCGACGAATACATGAAAATTCGGCAATCATATTAACCGGCACGCAAGACCTTGGCGGTAGCTTACGCCATGGCCCGGTGAGCTGCGCACCAAGAGGCAGTCGCCTGACCAGCTCAGACAGCCACGTGTGGATCATATGGAGCTACCAATGAAGAACCTCTTCGTGCGTTTCATGAAGGACAACTCCGGCGCAACCGCCATCGAGTACGGCCTTATCGCTGCCGGCATCTCGGTTGCCATCATCGCCGTCGTCCAGGGCCTCGGCAGCCAGCTGAACACCACCTTCGGCAGCGTTTCGAGCGCCCTGAAGTAAGCGATTTCGGCTTTCGCATCCCTCGCGAAAAAGGGCTCCGGCCGATTGGCCGGGGCCATTTTCGTTTCAGGCATACCGCCTGGAACCCCGATCGCGCTAACCGAACGGCAAGCTTCGGCGCCTAAACGATCTGCCAGGATCAGCGAAGGACCGGCACGGTGACTGACGAAATCAGGTTGTTGCTGTTTCCGGCCCTGATGGCGTTCGCGGCCTCCAGCGACCTGTTCACGATGACCATCTCGAACCGGCTGTCGCTGGCGCTCACCGGCGGCTTCTTCCTGCTGGCGCTATTGACCGGCATGAGCCTGCAGGCGTTCGGTATGCATCTGGCGGCCGGCGCCATGGTCCTGGTCGTCGCCTTCGTCTTCTTCTGGCGCGGCTGGATCGGCGGCGGCGACGCCAAGCTGGCAGCCGCCACCGCGCTGTGGTTCGGTTTCGACCACCTTCTCAACTATCTGCTCTACGCCTCGCTGTTCGGCGGGGCGTTGACCGTACTCCTGCTGCAATTCCGCCGGCTGGATCTCCCGCAGGCACTGGCGCGCCAGAAATGGATCCAGCGTCTGCACGACGCCGGCGCCGGCGTGCCCTACGGTATAGCGCTCGCCGCTGCGGCGCTCATCGTCTATCCGCATACGCCCTGGATGAAGGCGGCCGCCTTCTGACGGCCGGCCAATGCTTGCCGGATTGCTCCGCGCAATCCGCGTGAGCTGATTCCGCGCGCCGCGCAAGCGCCGAAGCACATGCGCAACACAATATTAACTCGATTTAGTCACCGCTGCTTAACCATGCTTTGACGTTTGGCTGGTCAAATGCGCTGCATGCGGCCGCGTCGGCCGCCATGTGGGTTATGCGGCCAGGTCGGCCGCCGGTAGAGAGTTGAGCGTATGAAAGCCGCGCGTCTTGTCGTGTTGACTGTAGCCCTTGCAGCAGGTGGCGTGGCCGCCATGCTGGCCGGGCGGACGACAAAGCAACCGGCGCCGAAGGCGCCCCCGGTCGCCAAGATCGCCACTGTCGACGTTCTGGTGGCGAAGGCGGATATCGATGTCGGCAAGAAACTTGCGCCGGCAGACATCGCCTGGCAGGCATGGCCGACCGACGCCAATACCGGAAACTTCATCCGCCGTAATCAGCATCCGAACGCCATCGAAGGGATGACCGGCTGGATCGTGCGTGCGCCCTTTGTCGCCGGCGAGCCGATCCGCCGGCAAAAGCTGGTGCAAGCCGATGGCTCCGGCTACATGGCCGCGATCCTGCCCTCGGGCATGCGCGCGATCTCCGTGGGCGTGTCGGCGCAGTCCGGCGCCAGCGGATTCATTCTGCCGAACGACCACGTAGACATCGTTCTGACGAGCCGCGACCGCCAGGCCGAAAAGGCCACCGGCGTCGAGACCTATGCCACCCGCACCATTCTCGCCGACGTGCGCGTGCTGGCGATCGACCAGCAAGTGGCCGAGAAGGATGGCAAGAAGGTCGTCGTCGGCAAGACCGCGACCCTCGAGCTCACGCCCAAGCAGGTCGAAACCGTCGAATTGGCACGCCAGGTCGGCTCGCTGTCGCTGGCGCTGCGCAGCATCACCGACGTCGGCAAGAAAGCGCCGAAGGCTGAAACCGACGACCGCCCGAACGGGGACGCCGTGAACGTCGTCCGTTTCGGCGTAACCACGACCACGACACCGCGGTGACCGATCAAGGGGACCAGGGGGACATGCCGACAACGACGCTGATCCGCACCGCCTCACTGGCGGCCTTGATCTTCGCGGCCGGAGTGGCGCCGCACGCGCCGGCGACAGCCGCCGACTCCGGCGGCGGTGTGCCGGTGATCCGCGTGGCGGCGAGCGACGCCGTCTCGCGCTTCGTACCACTCGGCGTCGGCAAATCGGTCGCCATCGATCTGCCGCGCGACATCAAGGATGTGCTGGTCGCCGATCCCAAGATCGCCAACGCCGTGATCCGCTCCTCACGGCGGGTCTACATGATCGGCGTCAAGGTCGGACAGACCAACATCTTTTTCTTCGACGCCGCAGGCAAGCAGATCGCCGGCTTCGACATCGCGGTAACCCGCGATCTCAACGGATTGCGCGGCGCGATCAAGCGGGTGCTGCCGGAGACCAATATCGACGTCGAAGGCATGGGAGAAAAGGGGCTGGTCCTGTCCGGCACCGCACCCACCGCCGGGCAGGCGCAGCAGGCCTTCGAGATGGCCAAACGGCTGGTCGGCGATACCGGCGTGGTCAACGCCATCACGGTCGAAGGCAGCGACGAGGTGATGATCAAGGTCACAGTCGCGGAAGTACAGCGCGACGTGGTCAAGCAGCTCGGCATCGACCTCAGCGCCAGTCTCAACTACGGCTCCGCCGTAGTGAACTTCAATACCAATAATCCGTTTTCCGCTTCCGGGCAGGAGTTGTCCAATTCCTACCTGAACGGCATGACCAACAATGTCACCGCCACGCTGCGGGCCATGGAACGCGCCGGCGTGATCCGCACCCTGGCGCAGCCGACGCTCACCGCCATCTCCGGCGAGTCAGCGACGTTCGTGGCCGGCGGCGAGTTTCCAATTCCGCAAGGTCTGTCCTGCGACACCACCAAGTCGCCGCCGGTCTGTCAGCCGGAAATTGCCTTCAAGAAGTTCGGCGTCAGCCTGAAGTTCACGCCGGTGGCGCTGTCGGAGGGCCGCATCAGCCTCAAAGTAATGACCGAGGTATCGGACCTCTCCGAAGAAAACGCCATGACCTTCTCGATTCCGGGCTCGTCGACCTCGCTGACGGTTCCGTCGATCCGCACCCGACGGGCGGAGACAACGGTGGAGATTCCCTCCGGCGGCTCGCTGGCGTTGGCGGGCATGATCCAGGACCAGACCAAGCAGACCATCAACGGTCTGCCGGGCCTGATGCAGGTACCGATCCTGGGCACGCTGTTCCGCAGCCGGGACTATATCAACCACAAGTCGGAACTGATGATCCTGGTAACGCCCTATGTCGTTCGGCCGGTCGCCGAGAACAAGCTCTCGCGCCCCGACGACGGGTTCCAGGACCCCAGCGATCCCAACACCGTCTTCCTCGGCCGCCTCAACCGCGTCTACGGCAGCGTACCGAAGTCGTCGGTCAGGACCGAACCCGCCTATCACGGCAAATACGGCTTCATCCTGGATTGAGCGGAGACGTTCGATGGCAATATCCAACAAGGCGATCGTCAGGCTGCGCGGCCGTAGCATGCTACGTGTTGCGGCGCTCGGCGGCATCGCCATCGCGCTCATCGGCTGCAACCAGCACACGGCGTCAGTGCAGGAAGAAAATTACCCCTACGACTTCCGCCAGCGCCACCCGATCAGCCTGCGGGAAGGCCGGCACACGGTCGAGATCTTTCTCGGCCGCTATCGCGGCGGACTGACACCGAGCCAGCGCGCCGACGTGCTGTCGTTCGCACAGGCATGGCGCCACGACGCCACCAGCGGCATCATCATCGACGTGCCCACGAACGCGGCGACGGCGCGTTCGGCTTCGGATGCCCTGCGCCAAATCTATTCGACCTTCGCCGCCTCCGGCGTTCCGCGCAACGCGGTCCATACGCGGAACTATCGGGCCAGCGGCACCGCGCTTTCCAGCATCAAGCTCAACTACGCGAAGCTGGTCGCCTCGGCGGGCCCGTGCGGCGAGTGGCCCAAGGATCTCGGCCCCGGCGGCGGCAAGATGTACCTGACGAATAATCCGTACTGGAACTTCGGCTGCTCCACCCAGCACAACCTTGCGGCCCAGGTCGCCAATCCCGCCGACCTCGTGCAGCCGCGCGGTTCAACGCCGGCCTACGAGGCGCGCCGTTCGGTGATGATCGACAAGTATACCAAAGGCCAGGATCCCTCTGGCGAGTACCGCAATTACGACAAAGCCAAGATCAGCGATCTGGGAAAATGATAGAGCACGCATCACAAGTCGCCGCCGTCGCCGAAGACGAAGTGCCCATGGTGCCGGCCGAAGAGGTCGTCGCCGAGGAACATATCGCACCGGCGCCGCGCGTTTCGGTGCAGGCTTTTTGCACGACGGTCGAGACCGCCGCCGCGGTGCAGGCCGCCGGCGAGGACCGTCGGCTGGTCAAGGCACATGTGAAGATCCAGATGGGTGGCTCTCCGGCCGCCATAGAGGCTTATCGCACCGCCCCCACACCGAACGTCATCATCATCGAGTGCGACCAGCGTGCCGAGGAGATCGTCGAGGCGCTCGACGAACTCGCCGAAGTCTGTGACGCCGGGACGCGTGTGGCGGTGATCGGGCGCATCAACGACGTGACGCTCTATCGCGAATTGACCCGTCGCGGCGTGAGCGACTACCTGATCTCGCCGGTGGCCACCCTCGACGTCGTGCGCTCAATCTGCGGGTTGTTCGTCGCGCCCGACGCCAAGCCGGTCGGCCGCATCCTGGCGGTGATCGGCGCCAAGGGCGGCGTCGGCGCCTCCACAGTAGCCCACAACATCGCATTCGCGATCGCGCGCGATCTCGCCCTTGATTCCGTGGTGACCGATCTCGACCTCGCTTTCGGCACCGCGGGCCTCGACTTCAATCAGGATCCGCCACAGGGCATCGCCGACGCGGTGTTCTCGCCCGACCGCATCGATACCGCCTACGTCGACCGTCTGCTGTCGAAATGCACCGAACATTTGAGTCTGCTGGCGGCGCCGGCGACGCTCGACCGCGCCTATGACTTCAGCCCGGAGGCCTTCAACTCCACAATCGACGCGCTGCGCGCCTCGATCCCGTGCATCGTGCTCGACATGCCACACATCTGGTCAGGCTGGACCAGGCGGCTGCTGGTGGCCGCCGACGACATCCTTGTGGTGGCGGCGCCCGATCTCGCCAATCTGCGCAACGCCAAGAACCTGGTCGATCTGCTGCGTACCGCGCGGCCGAACGATCATCGTCCCTACTACTGCCTGAACCAGGTGGGCGTGCCAAAGCGGCCGGAGATTACGGTGACGGATTTCGCCAAAGCGTTGGAAGACCAGCCGCTGGCGGCGATCCCGTTCGAGCCGCAGCTGTTCGGCACGGCCGCCAATAACGGGCAGATGATTGCCGAGGTATCGGCCAGCCACAAGACAGCGGACATGTTCCGTCAGCTGGCGCAGATCCTCACGGGCCGCGCCGAAGCCAAGCGCGGCCGCAGCGGTCTCCTCGGCCCGCTGCTCGCCAGGCTGAAGGGTTGATGAACTGACACAAGAGTCCGGAGCAGTGCGTCGTGTTCGGTAAGCGCAACGGAGCCAACGAGGCCCGCTCGCCATCGCCACCGCTTCAGCCGGCGGCGGCGGCGGCAGTGGTGGAAGAGGCTGCGCCGCCGACTCCGGCACAACCGGCCGAAAGCGGCGCCAGCGAAAGCGGGCGCACGCCGTTTCCCTCCGAGGGCCTCGGCGCGCCGCTGGTGTCGGCGCCCAAGCCAAGCCGGGCGCCCGCGACCGCGCCGGTGGTGCCGACCGCGGTCGATTCACGGCGCTCGGAATCCTATTACGAGGTCAAAAGCGTCATCTTCGGCGCGCTGATCGAAGCCATCGACCTCGCCCAGCTCGCCCGCCTCGACGTCGATTCCGCGCGCGAGGAAATACGCGACATCGTCAACGAGATCATCGCGATCAAGAACATCGTGATGTCGATCTCCGAGCAGGAAGAACTGCTCGACGACATCTGCAACGACGTGCTCGGCTTTGGCCCGCTCGAGCCGCTGCTCGCCCGCGACGACATCGCCGACATCATGGTGAACGGCTCGGGTACGGTCTACATCGAAGTTGCGGGCAAGATTCAGCGCACTGGCATACGCTTCCGCGACAACCAGCAACTCCTGAATATCTGCCAGCGCATCGTCAGCCAGGTCGGCCGCCGCGTCGATGAAAGCTCGCCGATCTGCGACGCCCGCCTGCCGGACGGCTCGCGCGTCAACGTCATCGCCCCGCCGCTGGCGATCGATGGCCCCGCGCTCACCATCCGCAAGTTCAAGAAGGACAAGCTGACGCTGGCGCAGCTCGTCAAGTTCGGCACCATCACGCCGCAGGGCGCCGAGATCCTGGAGATCGTCGGGCGCGCGCGCGTCAATTCACTGGTTTCCGGCGGCACCGGCTCCGGCAAGACCACGCTGCTTAACTGTCTCACCCAGTTCATCGAGAACGACGAGCGCATCATCACCTGCGAAGACGCCGCCGAACTGCAACTTCAGCAACCGCACGTGGTGCGCCTGGAAACCCGGCCGCCGAACCTGGAAGGCGAAGGCCAGGTCTCCATGCGCGACCTGGTGCGCAACTGTCTGCGTATGCGCCCTGAACGCATCATCGTCGGCGAGGTGCGCGGACCGGAAGCCTTCGACCTGCTGCAAGCCATGAATACCGGCCACGACGGCTCGATGGGCACGCTGCACGCCAACAACCCGCGCGAGGCGCTCTCGCGTCTTGAATCGATGATCACCATGGGCGGGTTCTCGCTGCCCTCGCGCACCATCCGCGAGATGATCGTGGCCTCGGTCGACGTGGTGATCCAGGCCGCGCGCCTGCGCGACGGCACCCGCAAGATCACCCACATCACCGAAGTGATGGGAATGGAAGGCGACGTCATCGTGACGCAGGACCTGTTCGTCTACGACATGATAGGCGAGGACGCGCAGGGCAACATCATCGGCAAGCACCGCTCGACCGGCATCGGCCGGCCACGCTTCTGGGACCGCGCCCGTTACTACGGCGAGGAACAACGCCTGGCAGCTGCACTCGACGCGGCCGAATCCGCCAACGAATCCATGCGGACCTGATGCCGATGCCGATCGAATCGATCGCATTGTTCTTTCTGGTCGCGGTGGCGATCGGCGGCGTCGTATGGGTCTTCGTCTATCCGATCCTGTCAGGCGAGAAAAAAGCCGAAAAACGCGTGGCCAGCGTCGCCAAGGCGGAACCTGTCAAGCGCGTCGCCCGCAATCAGCGCTCGCGCCGCGACGCGGTCGCCGAAACGCTCAAGGAGTTCGAGGAGCGGCACAAGAAGAGCAGGACGCGGCCATCGTTGACGATGCGGCTGACGCAGGCCGGGCTCAAATGGTCAAAACGCCAATTCATTCTGATGGCTGCAGCTTTCGGAATCGTCTGTTTCGTGGTGGGGCTGGCGGTCAAGGCCGGCCTTGTCGGCGCCGTCGGGCTTGCGTTCGCCGGCGCCTTCGGGGTGCCCTTGTGGCTCTTGTCGTTTCTGAAGAAGCGGCGCGAGACCAGGTTTCTCAATTCCTTTCCCGACGCGGTCGATATCATCGTGCGCGGTGTCAAGGCCGGCCTGCCGCTGCTCGACTGCGTGAAAATGGTGGCGGTCGAAGCGCCCGAGCCGCTCAAGAGCCAGTTCCGTGCGATCATGGAGACCCAGGCCATCGGCATGCCGCTGGGTGAGGCCTGCCAGAAACTCTACGAGGACATGCCCGTGCCGGAGGCCAACTTTTTCGGCATCGTCATCGCGATCCAGCAGAAGGCTGGCGGCAATCTCGCCGAGGCGCTCGGCAACCTGTCGCGCGTGCTGCGCGACCGGAAGAAGATGAAGGCCAAGATCCAGGCCATGTCGCAGGAAGCCAAGGCCTCTGCCGGCATCATCGGCGCGCTGCCGATCGCCGTGATGACGCTCGTCTACATCACCAGCCCGAATTACATCATGATCCTGTTCACGACACCGGTCGGCCACCTGATGCTGGCGGGGTCCGCCGTCTGGATGTTCATGGGCGTGATGGTAATGAAGAAGATGATCAACTTCGACTTCTAGGAACACGCTCGCAAGAAGACGCTTGGCAATGCTCGAATCGCTGACAGAAACGCTCAATGCCCAGACCGTTATGATGGTGCTGGCGGCGGTTGCCGCGGCGGCGACCGTGTTGACGCTGGCCATGCCGTACGTTTTCGCCGACCCGCTCGACAAGCGGATGCGCGCGGTGGCGCTCGAGCGCGAGAAGATCCGCCAGCGCGAACGCGAGCGCATGGCAAAGAATCAGCAGAAGGTCAGCTTGCGACAGTCGCCCAAGCAATATGTGCAAAACATCGTTGATCAGTTCAATCTGAGCAAATGGCTCGGTCAGGAGGAGGCGCGGCTGAAGCTGGTGCAGGCCGGTTACCGGGGACAGGCGCCCTACGTCACCTTCCTGTTCGTGCGCCTGGTGACCCCGCTGCTGACCTTCACGTTCGCCGCCGTCTACGTGTTCCTGGTGCTCAAGCTCAAGCAGCCGCTCACGCTCAAGCTCGGCATCTGTATCGGCGCGGCCTATCTCGGCATGCACCTGCCGCTGATGATGCTGAAGAACAAGATTCAGAAGCGCCAGCTGTCGATCAAGCGCGCCTTTCCGGACACTCTCGATCTGCTGCTGATCTGCGTGGAATCCGGCATGTCGATCGAGGCCGCTTTCAAGAAAGTCAGCGAGGAAATCGGCGGGCAGTCGGTGGCATTGGCCGAGGAACTGACGCTGACGATGGCGGAATTATCCTATTTGCCGGATCGTCGCCAGGCCTATGAGAACCTCGCCAGGCGCACGGATCTGGATGGCGTGAAATCGGTGTGCATGGCCTTGCAGCAGGCCGAGCGCTACGGGACGCCACTCGCCACCATGCTGCGCACCATGGCGCAGGAAAACCGCGACATACGCATGTCGGAAGCCGAGAAGAAGGCCGCCGGTCTGCCGCCCAAGCTGACGGTACCGATGATCCTGTTCTTTCTGCCGGTGCTGTTCGTGGTGATTCTCGGCCCCGCCGCCATCAAGGTCATGGGCATCATGCACTGACGGGCCAGCCAGACGCTGCGTGACGCTGTTGGCCGCGATCCCGATCAGGAATCCCCTTTGGGCGGAATGTGGTGCTTTTGCCGTGTGCGCGGGCGATCGCTGCGCCCCGACATCTGACGCTGGCGCGCCAGCATCTGGCGCAGATAGGCGACGTTGGCTTCCGCCTGGTCGGCCGGCAGATCGGCGCGGGCAATCTTTTCGGCCTCGGTGAAACGCCCTTGCAGGCCGACGACCAACGCCAGGTTCTGACGCACCTTGGGCCGCGCATTGGGCTGCGCCGCCGCCTTGCGGAGCGTCCGTTCGGCGCTCTTCAGTTTCTTCTCGAGCGCGTAGGAGAGGCCGAGGTTCGAAAGTATCGACGGTTCGTCGGGCGCTATCTTGAGCGCCGACGAATAGTAGCGCTGGGCCTCCCTGTGGCGGCCCATCTGGTCGAGTACGGCGCCTTGCGCGTTGAGAATGCGCCAGTCGGGGTTGTCGGGCGTGTGTGCGCGACTGAGCACGTCGAGCGCCTGCTGGTAGTCGCCGGCGTCGGCCAGCGCGCGGCCAAAGGCACCGAGCAGCGTCATGTCGTTGGGATTGCGCATGGCGGCCTGACGCAGCACCGCCACAGCCTGGGCGCGCTGATCGGTCGCGCGCAGCGCCTGAGCGTAGGCCTGTGCCGCCCTGGCATCGCCGGGATTTGAGTGGTAGCGCGAGCCCCAGGCTTGCGCGTATTCGCGCCAATCGGCATCGGTGCGCGGCGTCTGTTGCCCGCCAATCGAGCCGGTCACGTCGTCGCTGGTGGTCTTGCAGCCGGCGACCGAGAAAGCCACCGCGGCGGCCAGGGCGGCTGAGGCGAGAATGCGGGCGATGGAAAGGCGTTCCGGACGCATGGGACCCCGGTGGCTGGCGTTCCGACGGCTGGCCCCGAGCAATAAAACGTTAACCTTAACGAGCGGTTAACTTGTAAAATCGCCCTCAACCCGGACCTGACCGGAACCGGCAAAGTCCGCTATAGGATCGAAACGATGGATCTAGGGCTCTCCTCCGACGAACTCGGCCTTCAGGCGCGCGCCCGCGATTTCGCCGACAGGGTGGTGCGCCCGCGCGCGGCGGCCATCGACCGCGACGAGCAGTATCCCTGGGACATCGTCGAGGCGCTGGCCAGGGCCGGCTTCTGCGGCATGACCGTTCCCAGGGCGCTGGGCGGTCAGGGCCGCTCGTTCCTCGACGCGGTGCTGGTGATCGAGGAGATGGCCAAGGCCTGCACGGTGACCTCGCGCATCGTGGTCGAGACCAACATGGGCGCGATCTCGACCGTGATGGCCTATGGCAGCGAGGCGCAGAAGAAGCTCGCCGCCAGGCTGGTGCTCGCGGGCGACAAGCCCGCCATCTGCATCACCGAGCCCGACGCCGGCTCCGACGCCACCGCCATGACCACGCGCGCCGACAAGCGCGGCGACACATACGTCATCAACGGCAAGAAGCACTGGATCACCGGCGCCGGCGTGTCGCGGCTGCATCTGATCTTCGCGCGCGTTTACGACGAAAAGGGCGAGAACCTCGGCATCGGCGGCTTTCTCACCGTGCGCGACCCCGACGAGGGCACGCCGAAGGGACTCACCGTCTCGAAACGCGAGCGGACCATGGGCCTGCGCGGCATGCCGGAAGGCGAACTGATGTTCGAGAATCTGGAAGTGCCGGCGGCGATGGCGGTACTGCCGCCATCGGGCTTCGGACGCGGCTTCGCCGACCTGATGAACGCCTACAACAGCCAGCGCGTCGGCGCCGGCACGGTGGCGATGGGCATCGCGGCCGGTGCGCTCGAACATGCCCTGCAATGGGCGAAGCAGCGGGAGCAGTTCGGCCGCCCGATCGGCGAGTTCCAGGGCCTGCAATGGATGCTGGCCGACATGCAGACGCAGCTCACCGCCTCGCGGCTGATGCTCTATCAGGCGGCGCGTTCGCGCGGCCCCGACGGCAGCGCGTTCCCGGACCCGATGCTGGCGGCGCAGGCCAAGATCGTCGCCGCCGAAAGCGCCATCAGGATCGTCAACGACGCGCTGCAGTTCTTCGGCGCGCGCGGCTACTCGCGCGACTTGCCGCTGGAGCGCATGGCGCGCGACGTGCGCATGTTCACCATCGGCGGCGGCACCGCGCAGGTGCTGCGCACGCTGGTCGCCAGTAAAATGCTGGGCTGGAAGCTGCCGCAGGCCCGCGACGGCTACCGTCCCAAGGACTCCCTCCCCCACGCCGCGGAATGACCATGCATCCTGTTTTCGTCACGTCCGGGGCGGCGAAAGCCGTCCCCATCCTGTTCGTCACCAAGGCCAACGCCGACGAGGTCACCAGGGCTCTCGATGAACGCGCGCGCGCCTTCGTGCGCGCGGCCGGTTTCGATGCCAAGGCGGGCAGGCATCTGCTGGTGCCGGACGCGGAGGGCAATCTCGCGCATGTGCTGTTCGGCCTGGAAGCGGCCGACGACCCGGCGCCAGACTTGTTCCGGCCGGCGACGCTGATGGGCGTGCTGCCGGGTGGCACCTACCGCTTCGCCAACGCGCCGCACGACGCGCGGCTGGCGACGCTCGGCTTTGCCCTGGGGGCCTATCAGTTCACGCGCTACCGCAAGGGCCCGGAACGCAATATCAGGCTCGTGGTGCCGGACGGCATCGACGGCGAGGACGTCAGCCGCATCGCCGAGGGCGTGGCGCTCTGCCGCGATCTCATCAACACACCGTCAAACGACATGGGGCCGGCGGAGCTCGAAGACGCCGCCCGCACGCTAGCCCGACAGCACGGCGCGACGATCAACGTCGTCAGCGGCGAGGCGCTGGAAAAAGACTTTCCGCTGATCCAAGCGGTCGGCATGGGCTCAAAGCGCGCCCCGCGGCTGATCGACATCGCCTGGGGCAAGGACAGCGACCCCAAGGTGACGCTGGTCGGCAAGGGCGTGTGCTTCGACACCGGCGGGCTCGACATCAAGCCGTCGAGCGGCATGCTCAACATGAAGAAGGACATGGGCGGGGCGGCGACAGCACTGGGGCTGGCGCACATGATCATGGCGCGCGGGCTCAAGGTGCGCCTGCGCGTGCTGATCCCGGCGGTGGAGAACTCGATTTCCGGCGTGAGCTTCCGGCCGCGCGACGTTTATGTCTCACGCAAGGGTCTCAGCGTGGAGATCGGCAATACCGACGCCGAGGGCCGGCTGGTGCTGGCCGACGCGCTGGCGCTTGCCGACGAGGAAAAGCCCGAACTGATCGCCGATTTCGCCACGCTCACGGGTGCCGCACGCGTCGCCATGGGACCGGACCTGGCGCCGTTCTTTACCGACGACGACGCGCTCGCCAACGAGCTGATGGCCGCTGGCACAAGCGAATTTGATCCGCTGTGGCGCATGCCGCTGTGGCGCGCTTACGACAGCATGCTCGATTCCAAGGTGGCCGACTTCAACAACGTCAGTTCGGGCGGCCATGGCGGTGCGATCACCGCCGCGCTGTTCCTGCGCCGCTTCGTGGAGGCGAAATCCTGGCTGCATTTCGATATCTTTGCCTGGACGCCATCCGCCAGGCCGGGCCGACCGGAGGGCGGCGAGCTCATGACGGCGCGCGCGCTCTACGGCGTGCTGAAAGCGCATTATTCCTGATGCCGTCATGCCCAGCACAAGATCGGGCATGACGAAGGTGGAGAAGTCATGACGCTCGATCCGCGCCTTCATCCCTATCGTCCCGATCTGGCGGCGGCGCAACTGCGCGGCCAGGTCGAGGCGGAACGCTTCGTCGAGGGTACCCCGTTCGAGGTGATCGAGCCGGTGGCGGATGTGCGCAGCGCGCCCGAGCCCGATGCGCCGCTCGAAACGCAGGCGCTGATGGGCGAGCGCGTCACGGTCTACGAGACGACGCAAGAAGGCTGGGCCTGGGGACAACTCGCAAGCGACGGCTATGTGGGCTGGCTGGCAGACAATGCACTTGGCGACCCCGGACCGACGGCGACCCATAAAGTGTCGGCCCTGCGCACACTCGGTTTCCCGGGACCCGACATCAAACTCCCGCCGCTCAGCGCACTGCCGCTTGGCGCCCGCATCGCCATTGCGAACGCCGACGAACGCTTCGCGGTCACCGCGGCAGGACTTTATCTGCCGGCGGCGCATCTGGTCGCCATCGATGCCGCGGAGCCGGATTACGTGACGGTGGCCGAGAAATTCCTCGGCGCGCCTTATCTCTGGGGCGGCAACACGTCGCTCGGGATCGATTGCTCGGGACTGGTGCAGGTGGCACTCACCGCCGCCGGCCTTCCCTGCCCGCGCGACAGCGACCTGCAGGAACAGGCGCTCGGAAGCCGGCTCGCCTTTTCCGACCTGCGGCGCGGCGATCTGATCTTCTGGAGGGGCCATGTCGCCATTATGCGCGCCGGCGATTCCCTGCTCCACGCCAATGCTTTTCACATGGCGGTGGCGATCGAACCGGTGGCGGAGGCGGTGGCCCGCATCAAGAAAGCGGGCAGCGAGGTCACCAGCGTCAGGCGTCTGGCCGCTGCGCCCTGAGCGCCTCAGGGCGTTGTTGAGTCCGCCTTCGGCATTTCTTCGCACACCACCCTGTCGCAGTGCGCGACCGACCTGATGATGCGTTCCAGCGCCTTCGGACCGGGATAGCCGTTGATCGCCACACCCTTGATGACGAAGCCGGGCGTTGCCTGAATGCCGAGCGCGTTGCCGAGCCGGACGTGGGCGATCATGGTTTCGGTGATCTCGTCGTTCTCATTAGCCGCCTTCGCCACTTTCGCATCGTCAAGGCCCATCGCCTGGGCAATGGCGAAGGCACGCTTGCCGTCCATGACGCCGCGAATTGCCATGGTTCTGCGGTGAAATTCGTAGAACGCCTGAGGCGAAGCGTGCCGGCGTACGGCGAGTTCGACCTTGCCGGCCTGGATCGAGGGAATGCCGAGGACCGGAAACGGCACCAACACCAGCCGCAACCCCTTTATGTTACGCAACAGTCTGTCGATGTCGGCAGAGGCCTTGCGGCAATAGGGACAATTGAGATCGTAGAACTCGTTGAGAGTGACCTTGCCGCGCGGATCGCCGGCTACGACGATACCGGGCAGCTTCTCAATCAGGCTTTCGATCTCCGCCGGCACACGGTGATTGGCGATGATGGAGCCGTCGTCAGCCTTAATCGGATACCAGCCCTCGTCAGCGCGAGCGGCAGATGACAATAGAATGACTATAAAGAGACGGACGACCAGGCGGGCAAGTCGGGGCATTGCTGGGGTTCGCTGGGCTTGACGGATCCGGCAACCAGAAGTCATGACCGCAAAACGTTATCGAATCAACAATACGTGAGCTGCGTCATTGCAGCCATGCAGCTAGGCGATCGCGGTTTAATGCCAGCCATTGCAAGGCGATCAGCAACGGACCGTTATGCATGCTGCCATTCGCGAGCGCGGCCAGCGCCGTGTCGAGGGGAACGCGCATGCGATACAGTTGCTCGCTATCGACAGTGGCGACGGCGCCTTCCCGGATTTGGGACGCGTCGATGGCGCCGAGAAAGACGATGACTTCCTCGTCTGTGATGCCCGGCGTCGGCAAGTAGGTAAACAGTTCGACAATCTTGCCGGGTGCAACGCCGATCTCTTCCGCGCATTCGCGGCGCGCTGCCACGAGCGGTTGCTCGCCATCTTCGACCCGACCGGCCACGATCTCGATGAGATCGCCGCGGCCATTGGCGAGATGGGCCGCCATCCGGAACTGGCGCAGCAGCACGATTTCATCACGTGCAAGATCGACCGGCAGCACCGCCACCACCCGACCGGCGCACAACACGTCGCGCTGCTGCTCGACTGTGCGGCCGCCGGCCCCGGCAAGCGTCACGTGAAACCGTGCATAGTCGCGGTAGCCTTTCGCCAACCACTCGGGCGGCGAAACGGTGACCTCCGCGGGCAGATCGGCAAGCCTGGTTTTATCCACCATAAGCTATTGCGCCACGACGCCTTCCGGCGCGCTCTCGAGATTGAAGGCGGCGGCGAACAGGGCGCGGGTGTATTCGCTCTTCGGATTCTTGAACAGTTCGGCCGCCGCGCCCCCCTCCACGATCTTGCCATGGCGCAACACGACCAAACGGCTCGCCAGCGCCGCCACCACGCGCAGGTCGTGTGAAATGAACATGTAGGTAAGGTCGCGCTTCTTCTGCAGGTCGCGCAACAGGTCGACCATCTGCGCCTGGATCAGCATGTCGAGCGCGCTGGTCGGCTCGTCAAGCACGATGAAGGTCGGCTCCAGCACCAAAGCGCGGGCGAGCGCAATGCGCTGGCGTTGGCCACCGGAGAACTCGTGCGGATAGCGGTGGCGGGTATCGGTGTCGAGCCCGACATCGGTGAGCGCGGCCACCACACGTTGCTCGCGCTCGGCGGCGGTGAGGTGCGGATGGTGCACCCATAGCCCCTCCTCGATGACGTCGGATACCGACATCCGCGGTGAGAGCGAGCCGTAGGGATCCTGGAACACGATCTGCATGTTGCGGCGATAGGGCAGCATTTCCTTGAACTTGAGGCGCTGGAGGCTGTGTCCCATGAACACCACAGGCCCGTCGGACGAGATCAGCCGCAATATGGCGAGGCCAAGCGTGGTCTTGCCGGAACCGGATTCGCCGACCACGCCCAGCGTCTCGCCCTTGCGCACCTCCACACTGATGCCGTCCACCGCCTTGATGTGGCCGACTACCTTGCGCATCAGGCCGCGCTTGATCGGAAACCAGACCTTGAGATCGTCGGTCTGTACGACCACCGGCGCGCCCGGGCGTGGCGGCGCCGGATCGGGCTTGGGTTCGGCGGCGAGCAGGTCGCGCGTGTAAGGATGCTCGGGGGCAGTGAAGACGCGCTCGACCGGCCCGTGCTCGACGATCTTGCCCGAGTTCATCACGCAGACGCGGTCGGCCAGCTTGCGCACGATGCCGAGGTCGTGGGTGATGAACAGCATCGACATATCGAGCCGCTTCTGGGTGTCCTTGAGTAACTGCAGGATCTGCGCCTGCACCGTGACGTCGAGCGCGGTGGTCGGCTCGTCCGCAATCAGCAGATCGGGCTCGTTCGCCAGGGCCATGGCGATCATCACGCGCTGGCGCTGGCCGCCGGAAAGCTGGTGCGGATAGCTGGCAAGCCGCGTCACCGGGTCGGGAATGCCAACCTGATCGAGCAGCTGAAGGATGCGGTCGCGCGCCCTGACGCCCGAAAGGCCTTGGTGGATGAGCAGAATCTCGGCGAGCTGCTTTTCGATCGTGTGCAGGGGATTGAGCGAGGTCATCGGCTCCTGGAACACGATCGTGATGTCGTTGCCGCGCACTTTGCGGATCTCGTTCTCCGGCATGGTCAGGAGCTCTTCGCCCTTGAAGCGGATCGAGCCCGAGGGATGGTGCGCAGGCGGATAGGGCAGAAGCTTCATCACCGAAAGCGCGGTGACCGACTTGCCGGAGCCGGACTCGCCGACCAGCGCCACGGTCTCGCCCTTGGCGATGTCGAATGACACCTTGTTGACGGCGAGCACCTGGCGCTCGCCCTGGCCAAAGGCAACGGAGAGATCGCTGATGGAGAGGAGCGGCTCACTCATGCTGTCACCTGAACGTCTTGCGCGGATCGAAGGCGTCGCGCACCGCCTCGCCGATGAAAATCAACAGCGACAGCATGACCGACAGCGAGAAGAAGCCGGTCAGGCCGAGCCAGGGCGCCTGCACGTTGGCCTTGCCCTGGCTCAGCAGTTCGCCGAGCGAGGGCGAGCCGGGCGGCAGACCGAAGCCGAGGAAGTCGAGCGCCGTCAAGGTCATTACCGACGACGACAGGATGAATGGCAGGAATGTCATGGTCGCCACCATGGCGTTGGGCAACAGGTGGCGAAAAATGATGCGCCCGTTCGACACGCCGAGGGCGCGGGCTGCCTGGACGTATTCGAAATTGCGCCCGCGCAGGAACTCGGCGCGCACCAGGCCGACCAGCGCCACCCAGGAGAACAGGAGCAGGATTTCGAGCAGGACGAAAAAGCCCGGCACCAGCACCGAGGAGATAATCAGCAAAAGATAAAGTGAGGGAATCGAGGTCCAGATTTCGATGAAGCGCTGGAACAGAAGATCGGTCCAGCCGCCGAAATAGCCCTGCACCGCGCCGGCGGCGACACCGATGACCGACGACACGATGGTGAGGCACAGGCCGAACAGCACCGAGATGCGGAAGCCGTAGATCAGCCGCGCCATCACGTCGCGGCCACCGTCATCGGTGCCGAGCCAGTTGTATTCGAGGTTGCCGCATTTGGCGAAGCCGTGCCCGGCGGCGAACTTGCAGTCCGCCTCGGTCAGGGCCCAGGTCGGCTTGGACGGGAACGGCGACGGTGGCTTGCTCACCTGCGTGTTGTAGGAGAAGCGGATCAGCGGCCAGACCACGAAGCCGTTTTCCTTTTTGATGAGATCCATCAGATAGGGATCGCGGTAGTCGGCGGCTGTGCCGAACAGCATCGGGTCCGGTTGCCGGGCGAAGGCCGTGTCGGGATAGGTCGCGACTGCGGGAAAATACGACCGGCCGTTGACATGGATGTAGATCGGCTTGTCGTTGGCGATGAACTCGGCGAACAGCGAGACCATGAACAGGACGAGGAAAATCCACAACGACCAGTAGCCGCGCCTGTTGGCCTTGAAGTTCAGCCAGCGGCGCCGGTTGAGCGGCGAGACCGAAATCCAGCGCCGCTCCGGCGGCACCGCCAGTTCCACCGTGCCGATCGCGGTGGTGTCGGGCGACTTGATGCCGGTGCGATCGTCCACTCACACCTCCCGCGTCTCGAAGTCGATCCGCGGATCGATCCAGGTGTAGGTGAGGTCCGAGATCAGGTTCACCACCACACCGACGAGCGAGAAGATATAAAGCGTCGCGAACACCACAGGATAATCGCGGTTGAGTACGCTTTCGAAACCGAGGAGGCCGAGCCCGTCGAGCGAAAAGATGGTCTCGATCAGCAGCGAGCCGGTGAAAAAGGCGGAGACGAAAGCGCCGGGGAAGCCGGCCACCACGATCAGCATGGCGTTGCGGAACACGTGGCCATAGAGCACTTGGGTGCGGGTGCAACCCTTGGCGCGCGCAGTCAGCACGTATTGCTTGCGAATCTCGTCCAGAAACGAGTTCTTGGTCAAAAGCGTCATGGTGGCAAACGCGGAGATCGCCATCGACACGATCGGCAGCGTGAGATGCCAGAAATAGTCTCCGATCTTGGCGTACCACGGCAGGTCCCAGAAGTTTTCCGAAACCAGCCCGCGCAAGGGAAAGATGTCGAAGAACGAGCCGCCCGCGAACAGCACGATCAGCAGAATGGCGAACAGAAAGCCGGGAATGGCGTAGCCGATCACGATCACGGTCGAGGTCCACACATCAAAGTGCGAACCGTCGTCGACCGCCTTCTTGACGCCGAGCGGGATCGAGATGAGATAGGTGAACAGCGTCATCCATATGCCGAGCGACATCGAGACCGGCAATTTCTCCTTGATCAGGTGCAGGACACTGACGTCGCGGAAATAGCTGTTGCCGAAATCGAAACGGGCATAATCCCAAAGCATGATGAAGAAGCGCTCATAGGCCGGCTTGTCGAAACCGAACTGCTTCTCCAGCTTCTTGATGAACTCCGGATCGAGTCCCTGGGCGCCGCGGTACTTCGACGACACCGAATCCAGCTGCGTGCCGCCCTGCAGCGCGCCTTGGGAGAAATCGCCTGCGGGCGAGCCGGACACGCGCGACAGCGCGCTGTTGCCGGAGCCGGTCAGCTTGGCGATCACCTGCTCGACCGGCCCGCCAGGGGCGAACTGCACCACCACGAAGGCGACCAGCATGATGCCGAACATGGTCGGGATCATGAGCAGGATTCGGCGGATGATATAGGCGGTCATCGGGTCAGAAATACCGGGTCTCGAATCGCGCCCGCCTCAAATGCGGGCCGCGAGGCTTATGCCATATCAGCGCGGCTTCGTCTTATGACATATCGGCAACCTGGAGCGGGAACCGGGCGGAAAAATGCCGCTTTCGGGCCCCTCGAGACCCTGCTCAGCCCTTCTGCCTGAGCCTGGCAGCCTTGGCGGCATCGTACCACCAGGTCGCCGGGATTCCGCGGGAATAGCGGGGCTGGCGGGGCGGAAATCCGAACTCGTCCCAATAGGCGATCCGGTGCGACCCTGAGTACCAATGCGGGATCCAGTAACGGCCGGCGCGAAAGACGCGATCGAGCGCCCGGCAGGCGGTGGTGAGTTCCTCGCGTGTCGTGGCGGCGACGATCACATCGATCAGCGCATCGATTGCCGGGTCGGAAATGCCGGCCAGATTCTGCGAACCCCTGGTCGCGGCGGCCAGCGAAGAAAAATAGGTCCGCAGGGACTCGCCGGGCGTTGCCGAGAAGCTCATGCGCGCGACCGTAATGTCGAAGTCGAAATTGTCGACGCGCTGCCGGTATTGCGCCGGATCGACGATGCGCAACGTGGCGTCGATGCCGAGAACGCCGAGGTTGCGGATGTAGGGCAGGTGGTGCGGCTTGAAACTCGGCTCTTCGATCAGGAACTCGATGGTGATCGGCGCACCATCCGGCAAGACGCGCTTGCCGTCCTTGAGATGATAGCCGGCCCGTTCGAGCAGCGCGGCCCCTTGCCGCAGCCAGCGGCGGTCGTGACCCGAAGCATCGGTGACCGGCGGCAGGTAGGGCTCGCCGAAGACCTCGGCGGGCAACTTGCCGCGAAACGGTTCGAGCAGCCGCAGCTCGGCCGGACCCGGCTTGCCCACCGCCTTCATGGGCGAATTCTCGAACACCGATTGCGTGCGCTTGTAGGCGCCGTACATGATGTTCTTGTTGGTCCATTCGAAATCAAAGGCGTCGATCAGCGCTTCGCGCAGGCGCCGGTCCATGAACTGGCGGCGGCGCGTGTTGATGAACCAGCCCTGCGCACCCGAAGGCGTATAGTCCGGGAAAGTAGTGCGCTTGACGCGGCCGTCCTGCAAGGCGGGAAAGTTGTAGCGCGTCGCCCAGACCCGCGAGGTGAATTCCTCACGGAATCGATAGTTGCCGGCGGTGAACCCTTCGAACGCGACCTCGCGGTCGCGATAGTATTCGTAACGCACGGCGTCGAAGTTGTTCAGTCCGCGCGACACCGGCAGATCGGCGCCCCACCAGTCCTTCACACGCTCGAATTCAATGAAACGGCCGGCGCCAAGCGTGCCGACTTTGTAGGCGCCGCTGCCAAGCGGGATATCGAGAGTCGACTGGTCGAAAGGTTGCTTCGAATAATAGGTGCGCGAGAAGATCGGCAGGCCGGCGACGAACAGCGGCACGTCGCGCCCGCGCCTGGGCGCGAAACGCACCACAACCGTTTGATCGTCGGCGGCTTCGGCGCCCTGCATATCGCGCAGGAACTGGGCGATGATCGGATGTCCGTCCTTCTTCAGCGTGGTCAGCGACCAGGCGACGTCGTGCGCGGTGAGCGGGGTGCCGTCGTGAAATCTCGCTTCCGGCCGCAACAGGAACGTGTAGGTCAGCCCGTCGTCGGAGATCCGCACCGCGCGCGCGGTGAGCCCGTACATGGCGTCAAGCTCGTCACCCGAACGCACCATCAACGTGGCGAAGGTCAGGTCCATGCCGAGGGCGCCGTCGCCCTTCAGGATGTAGGCATTGAGTGAATTGAAAGTAAGAAACGAGCCGTTGAAGCCGCGGCTGCTCACCACTTCCGAATAGGCGCCGCCCTTGGGTGCCTGCGGATTGACGAAAGGGAAATGCCTGAAGTCCGCCGGCAGCTTGAGGTCGCCGAAGGCGGAGATGCCATGGCGTTCGCCGGCGGATGCGCCTTGCGCGTTGGCCGGCAGCAGACGGACGCCGGCGCCGGCGGTCACCGCACCCGCGATCAAACTCAACGTGCGGCGGCGGGTGAATTCCATCGCGGTCAGTTTCGCTGTGGCAGCCCGGCCGCCTTATCCCACCACCAGACGGTGGGGAACGCCGCCGCCCCGTATGTCGGCATGTTTTCCGGATGGGCGAAGCGGTCCCAGCGCGCCGTGCGCTGGAAGGGATAGGTCCACTGCGGCACCACGTAGAAATTCCACAGCAAGACGCGATCCATGCGCGTGGGTTGTCGCTACCAGCTCGGCGCGGTCCTTGGCGAAAATGATACGGTTGATCAGCCTGTCGACTGCGGGGTTCTTGATGCCGATCAGATTGCGCGAGCCCGGGATATCGGCTGCGGCCGAACCCCAATAGCCGCGCTGTTCGTTGCCAGGCGACAGCGACTGGCCCCAGCTCGCAACGATGATGTCAAAGTCCCATTGCCGCAGCCGGTTCTCGTACTGCGCGGTGTCGACCGTGCGCACGGAAACGCCGATGCCGAGCCGTTCCAGGGACGGCTTGTAGAACAGCATCACCCGCTCCATCGACGGATCGTTCACGAGCAGTTCGACCGTAAGCGGCTCCTTGGTCCTGGCGTTGACCATCCTGGTATTTTCGACCGCGTAGCCGGCCTCGCGCAGGAGCTTGAGTGCCTCGCGCAGGTTCTGCCGCACTTTCAACGGATCGCCGGTGACCGGATTGGTGTACGGCGTGATGAACATCTCCGCCGGCATGAAGTCCGCCGGCACCTCTTTCTGCACCGCCTTGAGGATATCGAGCTCCTGTCCCTTCGGAACCCCGGACGAGGCGAGCTCGGTGCCGTCGAAGTAGCTGTCGATACGCTGATACTGACCGTAAAACAGCTGCTTGTTCATCTCCTCGAAATTGAAGGCAAAATTGAAAGCACGGCGCAGCTGCGGGCTCTTGAACTTGTCGCGCCGGATGTTGAAGGCGAAGGCCTGCATGACGCCGACGTTACGGACGGCGAATTTTTCGAGCACGACCTTCTTCTCGCGCACGGCCGGAAAATCGTAGGCGGTCGCCCAATTCTTGGCGCTGTTTTCGGTGCGCCAGTCGACCTGATCGCCCTTGAACGCCTCCAGGGCGACGGTGGAGTCGCGGAAGTATTCGTAGCGGATGGTTTGAAAATTGTTGGTGCCGACCATCGCGTTGAGGTCCTTGCCCCAATAGTCGGCGACGCGCTCGTATACGATGGTGCGGCCGGGCGAGAACTCCTTCAAACGATAGGGACCGGAGCTGAGCGGCGGCTCAAGCGTGGTTTGCGTCACGTCGCGCTTCTTGCCGTTCTGGTCGGTGCCTTCCCACCAGTGCCTGGGCAGGACCGGCAACTGGCCGACGATCTGCGGCAGTTCGCGGTTACCCGGCCCGTCGAAACGGAAGGTGACGTCGCGCGCGCCTGTCTTCTCGGCCTTCTTCACGTGGCGGTAATAGGCGGCATAAAGCGGCGAGTTCCTGGTGAAAGCCTCGAACGACCAGACCACGTCGTCCGCCGTCACGGGTTTGCCGTCGTGCCAGCGCGCGTTCGCGCGCAGACGATAGGTGACCCACGCACGATCATCCGGATAGGTGACCGCTTCCGCCAGCAGGCCGTATTCGCTGGAAACTTCGTCAAGCGCGGGTGTGGTCAGGCTTTCGGTGATGAGTTGAAGGCCGCTCGCCAGCGAGCCTTTGATGCCGGACACCACCTGATTGAAGTTGTCGAAGGTGCCGAAGGCGCTCTGCCGCACCATACCGCCGACCGGCGCCTGCGGATTGACGTAATCGAAATGCTTGAAGCCCGGGGGATACTTCGGCTCGCCGAACAGAGAGAGCCCGTGCTTCCATGTGCCGGCCGGCAGCTCGCTGCCGGGCGCGGCGCGCGCGAGCGGCGGGGAGGCCAGGACCTTGAACGCGGGCACGGCGAGCGTCGCCGCGGTGGCGCGGAGCAGGGTACGGCGGCTCAGTTTCATGAAAAAAGCTCCAAAACGCGGTACCTCGCAGGATAAAGCGATCGCCCGCGATTATGTCGGTTTTTCGGTCTGCCACCAGTGTTCCGCTGCCGCGACAAGGGTGGCGCCCACGCGACTGAAGTAGGAAGGGAACAAGGTTTTTGCACTGCGGCCGGATGCCCCAAACAAAAATGGCCGGGCGCTCGGGCCCGGCCGCGTATTGTGGCAACCCCCGCCTGGCTACTTGCGTTCCGGAGCCGCCTTCGGCGCTTCCTTGGGAGCTTCCTTGGGCCCTTCCTTCGGCGCGTCCTTGGGCGCTTCAGCCGGCTTGGCGGCAGCTTCCGCCTTCGGCAAGGGCTTCGGATTGTCCGACAGGCTCCGCAGGTAAGCGATCACATCGGCGATCTGCTCCGGGTTCTTGATACCGGCGAAGGTCATCGCGGTACCCGGGATGTAGCCCCGCGGGTCGTGAATGAATTTGAAGAGCTCCTCGTAGGTCCACTCGCCGCCCTTGCTCTTCATCGCCGACGAGAAATTGAAGCCGCCGCGGTCCTTGCCGCGCTCATCGCCCACGATGTTGTAGAGATTGGGGCCGACCTTGTTGGGCTCGCCCTTCCCGAAGGTATGGCAGGCGGCGCATTGCTTGGCGATTCGCTCGCCCTTCTTTGCGTCGGCCTTCGCCAGCAGCACCGGCAACGGGGTCTCTTCCTTCTTGGCCGCCTGCTGGCCACCCTCGGTCTTGGCCACCGCGATCATGTAGCCCGGCTTTGCCGGCTTCTCGGGCTCGAAGATGGCGTGGGCACCGATATTGATGGCGAGCAAGATCAGGCAGGTGCCGAGAATGGCACCCAGAACCTTATTCAGTTCGAATGAGTTCATCGAAGACAGGCTCCCGAAGGGGGCGCGAAGCGGATGCTTGAGCTGGACTGGCACCGGGGTCCCGGCGGCGGGCGAGAGATACCGTTTTGCCCGAGCCGTGGCAACCCGTATAAGCGCCGCCATCACTGGCCAATCGCCACATCCGGGGGCCGGTTCCAGCGCCGTTTTTCGATGCCCGAGACCCTTATCCTCATCCCGGCCCGCATGGCCTCCACCCGGCTGCCCGGCAAGCCGCTGGCCGATATCGCCGGCCTGCCGATGATCGTGCACGTCCAGCGCCGCGCGGAAGCGGCGGGCATCGGGGAGGCCGTTGTGGCGACCGATTCCGAGGCCGTGGCCACGGCCGTGGAAAAAGCTGGCGGCCGGGCGGTGATGACCCGTTCCGACCATGCCTCCGGCTCCGATCGCATCTATGAGGCGCTGGAAGCGCTCGACCCGGAGCGCCAGGTGGGCACGGTAGTCAACGTGCAGGGTGACCTGCCGACCATCGACCCGGCCGAGATCCGCGCCGCGCTCGGCCCCCTCGCCGACCCGGCGGTCGACATCGCGACCCTGGCGGCTGAAATCACCGATCCGGCGGAACTGACCAATCCGAACGTGGTGAAGGCGATCGGCACCAGGATTGCGCCCGGGCGCCTGCAAGCCACCACCTTCACGCGCGCCGACGCCACCGGCCCGGGGCCGCACTATCATCACATCGGGCTTTACGCCTACCGGCGCGCGGCGCTCGAGCGCTTCGTCAAGCTGCGGCCGTCGAAGAACGAGCAGCGCGAGAAGCTCGAGCAGTTGCGCGCGCTCGATGCCGGCATGCGCATCGACGTGGCGCTGGTCAAAGGCGTGCCGCTTGGCGTCGATACGCCGGAAGAACTCGCCAGGGCGCGCGCACTGCTCGCCGGTTGACGACCCAGGGTGGCGCGCGTAACGAACCTCTCAATCCCTGTCATTCCGGGGCGCGAGCGATAGCGAGCGAACCCGGAATCCATAAACATGGACCGGGGTTATGGTTTCCGGGTCCGTCCCTTCGGGCCGTCCCGGAATGACGAGTGCAAGTGCGTAAGGGCAGGTCATGAGCCGAAAAAAGATCATCTTCCAGGGTGAGCCCGGGGCGAATTCGCACCTCGCCTGCCGCGAGGCCTATCCCGACCACGAGCCGGTGCCCTGCCCGACCTTCGAGGACTGCTTCACCGCGCTGACCTCCGGCGAGGTCAATCTCGGCATGATCCCGATCGAAAACTCGGTCGCCGGGCGCGTCGCCGACATCCACCACCTGATGCCGGATTCAGGCCTCCACATTATCGCCGAGTGGTTTCTGCCGATCCGCAATCAGTTGATGGCGCCGAAAGGCGCGAGCCTGGGGACCATCAAGAGCGTGGAAAGCCACGTGATGGCGCTTGGCCAATGCCGCAGCATCATCCGCGAACTGAAACTGAAGCCGATCGTCGCCGCCGACACCGCGGGCGCCGCGCGCGAAGTGGCCGAATCCAACGACCTCGGCCGTGCGGCGATTGCTTCGCGGCTGGCGGCGGAAATCTACGGCCTCGACATCTTGAAAGAGAACGTCGAGGACGAGTCGCACTCGACCACGCGTTTCGTCGTGCTGTCGAAGGAAAAGAAGTGGGCGCAGCCCGGCAACGGCAAGGTGATCACCACCTTCGTGTTCCGGGTGCGCAATCTGCCGGCCGCACTCTACAAGGCGATGGGAGGCTTCGCCACCAACGGCGTCAATATGACCAAGCTCGAAAGCTACATGGTCGGCGGCAACTTCTTCGCGACGCAGTTCTACGCCGACGTCGAGGGCCATCCCGACGACCGTTCGCTGGTGTTCGCGCTGGAGGAACTGGCGTTCTTCTCCAAGGAATTACGGATTCTCGGCGTCTACCCGTCGCATCCCTTCCGCGAGACTTTCAAGGAAGAGAAGGATTGACGGACGTCCGTGGCTCCACCGAACCGGCAGTGGGTTGGGCCAGCCAAAACAGCATTCCGGGGGCATCTGGAAACCGGCCCCAAATTGCCGCACACTCAATGCCCGCTCGGGCCACCGATCAGCAAAATAACGCGCCGACGTCTGATCGAGGTGTCCGCGAGATTACTCAACAGTTGAAGGAGCTTCCTCGATGACGATCATCAATTCCCAGGTGCACGCCTATGAGGCCAACACGCCGAAGCGGCCCTGGCACGCCGTGCCGAACTGGCCGGCTCACGTCACCGGCGATGAAATGGTGGCGGCGATGGACAAGGTGGGCGTCGACGGCGCGATCTTCATCTCCGCCTTTTCGCTATACCGCTACGACGCCAGTTATGCAGTGGAGGTGCAGCGCGCCCATCCCGGCCGTTTCGCGATCGTCAAGCCGGTCGATCCGGACGATCCGGCCGTGGCCGACGTCATCGCCGCGTGGAAGCAGACGCCCGGCGCGGTCGGCATCCGCATTCTCTTGACAAAAGAGTTGGGCCGAACGAGCGATCCGGACCACCCCGGCCTCGACCGCATCGCGCGCGCCGCCGTCGCTCACGACTTGCCCGTCAACCTCCTGTGCTGGGGTAACCTGGACGCGGGCGCCGCATTGATCGACCGTCACCCCGATACGCGCTTCATCATCGACCATCTCGGCATCCTGCAGCCGCGCACGCCGCCGGCGCCACCGCAGCCGTGGGCCGACCTTCCGAAAGTGCTGGACCTTGCCAGGCGCAGGAATGCGGTGATCAAGGTGAGCGGCGCCTGCACCTTGTCGAAAGAGCCGTATCCGTTCCCGGACATCTGGGATCCGCTCGGCCGCGTGTTCGACGCATGGGGTTTCGACCGCTGCCTGTGGGGTACGGACTGGACACGCGCCTACGCCGTCGTCAATTACGAGCAGGCCGTCGAGCCCTTCCTCAAGACCGACCGTCTGAGCGACAGCGAGCGCGCGATGCTGATGGGCGGCTCTTGCGCGAAAGCCTATCGTTGGTCGCCGAAGAACAGTTAAGCGCCTTGAGCGAGCTGACGATGAACGAAAGTCTACCGAAAACCGCCCTGGTCACCGGCGCCGCGCGCGGCATCGGGCTGGCGACGGCAAAACGTTTTCTCGCCGAGGGCTGGCGCGTGGCGCTGCTCGACATCGACGGCGAAAACCTTGCGCGCGCCCATGCGGCGCTGGCGCGACCGGATGACACGCTGGCAATCACCTGCGACGTCTCTGACGGTGAAGGCGTGACGCGGGCGGTGACAGCGATCAAGGAGCGCTTTGGCCGGCTCGACGCCCTGGTCAACAATGCGGGCATTGCCATCTTCAAGCCCATCCTGGATGTGACGCCCGAGGACTGGGCGCGCGTGCTGGCGGTCAACCTCACCGGCCCGTTCCTGTGCGCGCAGGCGGCGGCGCCCCTGATGCGCGGTTCCGGCGGCGGCGCCATCGTCAACATCACCTCGATTTCGGGTCTGCGCGCTTCCACGCTGCGCACCGCCTACGGCACCAGCAAGGCGGGGCTGGCGCATCTGACGCAACAGCAGGCGATCGAGTTTGCCTCCATCGGCATCCGCGTGAATGCGGTGGCGCCCGGACCGGTTGACACGGCCATGGCCAAGGCCGTCCACACACCGGACATCCGCGCCGCCTATCACGACGCTATCCCCCTCAACCGCTACGGGCTGGAAGAGGAACTGGCGGAGTCGATCTTCTTTTTGTGCAGCGACAAGGCGAGCTACATCACAGGCCAGACACTCGCCGTCGACGGCGGCTTCGAGGCTACCGGCATCGGCCTGCCGGCCCTGCGGGAAACCGGAAAGAACGGCTGAGGGCCCGCCGGCGCGGTCAGACCGCGACGCGACCGAGGAAGTCCTCTATGCGGCGTTGCAGACCCGAAGCGGCGGCCTCGACCGACTCCGACGCCTTGAGCACCTCGGCGGCCGCGTTTCGCGTTTCACCCACCGCGCCGGTGACGACGTCCAGCACGCTCACCACGCTCTTGGCGCTTCCCGCGGCACTCGACACGTTGATGGAAATCTCGTCGGTCGCGTTGTTCTGCTGCTCGAGGGAGCGCGCCACCGCCGACGTATAACCGTCTATCTCGAGCATATGATCGGTGTTGCGCCGGATCGCCTCGACGGTGAAGCGCGTCGAATTTTGCACGGCTTCAATCTGGCCGGCGATTTTCTCGGTGGCGGTCGCAGTCTGCACCGCGAGCGACTTCACTTCCTGGGCCACCACCGCAAATCCGCGTCCCGCCTCGCCGGCCCGCGCGGCTTCGATGGTGGCGTTGAGGGCGAGCAGATTGGTCTGGCCGGCAATATTGCGGATCAGGCCAACGACGTCGCCAATCTCCTGCACCGTGGTATTCAGGCTGGCGATCTGGTCGTTGGTCGCCTGCGCCTCCTCCACTGAATTCGAGACCAGGTCGGCCGCCAGGCTGATCTGCCGGTTGATCTCCGCAATCGAGGCAATCAGTTCTTCGGCGGCCCCGGCTACCGCAGTCATGCCAGCCGACGCGCTGTTCGAAGTATGCACGGCGTCGGCGGCGCGCTGCGAGGTTTCGCCGGACGATCTGGAAAGCGCGAGGGCGATCGCTTTCAGTCCCGCAGTGCTCTCGTTCACCGTCGCCAGAACAGCGGCGGCATTTTCGCGAAATGCACTGATCTCTGCCTCGAGCGCGTCGCGACGGCGTTCCTGTTCTTCGAGCGCCGCGCCCTTGCGCTCGGCCAGGATACGCTCGGTGATATCGTCGTGGGTGCCGATCCAGAACCGCCCGCCCGCCACCGGACGATTTACCACCGACACCGCACGCCCGTCGGGCGTCTCCACGATGCGGCTCATGGACTCGCCCAGACCAACCGACTCAAGGATTTCCGACCTGTATTTTTCCGGGTCGAGATCGAGGCTGCCGGTCTGGATGCGGTTCTGGATCAGGTCGCGCAGCGTGCAGCCTGGCTTCACGACCTCAGGCGACAGGCCGTACATGGCGATGTATTGCGCGTTGCACACAAGCAAGCGCTCTTTGTCGTCGACCAGCAAGACGCCTTGCGTCATGTTGTTGAGCGCCGTCAGCAACAAGTTGCCATCGTGGCTGCGCACCGTCGGGCGCTGGCGCCACCAATAGATGAACCCCGCCGCCGCAAGCGAAGCGCCGGCGATGACGAAAAGCAGCCAGATCGGAAAAACGATTTGGACCACGGCGATCAACCCACTGGATTGCACTGTGGTACACGGCAACCTTTTATTAGTTGTTAACCCGGCGTCCGGGGATTCCGGCCTGGAATTGGTGTTCCGGTCCTTCGCACGCCAAAAATAAGCGGCGATTTCGCTCTTCGCCTAGGGCCGCATGCGGTCAGCGGCGGCGAGATAGTGCCGGGCGTGCGCAACCAGCTGCGCGTCGCTCGGATGATCGACGGTCTCCACGCCCGCGATGATCTTCATGAGATTGGGATCGTGCCGGTCGATGTGTCCGACCAGCTCATGCTTGGCGTTGGCCGGCCCGGTGACGAGGACGGCGCCGGCGTCGGCAATCGATTCTGCCACGGCATGGAGAAATTCCTGGTCCGCCTGTGCATGGCCACCGCCGACCGAACCTGCCTTGTGGTGCAGATGCCTGGTCGGATTGTCGGGATGCAGAACCAGCTTCTCGACGTCGCTCGGATTGAAATGGAACACCTTCGCCTCGCGATGGTCGATCCAGACAACGGCGTGATAGTGGCTCATGGCGGGTCCTTGGCTTTTCGTTAGTTGGCGGGGCGGATTCGCGGCCCGATTTTGCGGCACCCTACCCCGGGCGTACGCCCCGGTTTTTGATCTATCGCATTATTTCGACTGGCTTTCGTACCAGGCCACGAAGCGCGGCGAGAGCTTGCGCAGCCGCTCGAGATCGACGCGCCCGGAACGGGTGATATAGCTCATGGCGAATTCGGCGGGTGCAAGCTTCATGTGGTCGGCGAAATGCTCGTACCAGTCGGCGCTGGTGTTGGCGCCGGTGACCAGCTTCTCCAGGATCGGCTTGCGCGCGGCCTCGTAATCGGTCAGCGCCTCGCGCACGTCCTTGTGAGCGGCCAGCGCCCGGCCGAGGGCAATGGCGTCTTCCATGGCGAGCCGTGTGCCGGAACCGATGGAAAAGTGCGCGGTGTGCAGCGCATCGCCGAGGATCACATATTTGCCGTGTGACCAGCGCTTATTGTGCACAAGCGGAAACTGCCGCCAGATCGAGTTGTTGCAGACAAGGGGCCGGCCTTCGAGGGTTTCGGCGAAGAGACGCGCACAGATCTCGGCGGATTCCTTGTCATTCATTTCCGCGAAGGCCATGTTTTCGAAGGTATCCGCGTTCATCTCGACGATGAAGGTGCTGCGGTCCGGCGCATAGCGATAGTGGTGTGCGTTCAGGGCGCCCTGCCCGGTTTCGATGAAGGTCTGCGTCAGCGTGTCGAACGGTTTGTCAACGCCAAACCAGGCGAAGCGATTGTTGAGATGCCCGACGCTGGCACCCAGTTCTGTCGGCATATGTACGCCGGACCAGCGAATTCACGCCGTCCGCGCCGACCACGAGATCGAAATCGTCGAACTCGCCGAGGTCCTGCACCACGCACTCATAGACCGGCGCAACACCGGCCGACGCCGCGCGTGCCTGCAACAGATGCAACAGATGCAGGCGGCCGATGGCGGCGAAATCCGATGCCGTCGATGACAATGCGCTGGCCGCGCAGGTTCAGCGTCATGTCATGCCAGGATTCCATGTGCGGCGTGATCGCGGCATAGGTCTCGCCGTCATCCTCGCGCAGAAATTCGAGCGCGCGGTCGGAGAACACCACGCCGAAGCCGAATGTGGCGTTGGCCGGGTTCTGCTCGATGACGGTGAGATCGACCGCGGGGTCACGGCGCTTGATCAGATAGGCGAGATAAAGGCCGGCGGGACCGGCACCGAGGATGGCGATACGCATGGCGTCAGTCTTGCAGAGCGCCGGGAGCGGCGGAAGCGCGCTGCGGTCGGTATGGCCGGAATTATCATTCTGACAACGGCGGCCCGCACATGGCCAATTCGATCAAAGCCGTGTTAAGGTCGCGGATCGTACCCCCGACCTGCGAATGCCGCCCATGATCACCATTACCCTCGCCCTCACCCTGCATGTCCTGAGCGCCGTCGTCTGGGTCGGTGGCATGTTTGCCGCATACGTGTGCCTGCGCCCCGCCGCCGGTCCGCTGGAGCCGCCGCACCGGCTGGCGCTGTGGCGGCGCTTCTTCCAGAAGTTTTTTCCCTGGGTGTGGGTGTCGGTGATCCTGCTGCTCGGCAGCGGGTACTGGATGCTCGTGGAGTATTTCGGCGGCTTCGCCAATGCGCCGCCTTACGTCAATTACATGCAGGCGCTCGGTTGGGTGATGATCCTGCTCTTCCTCGGGCTGTTCCACGGACCATGGCTCAAGTTCAAGCGCGCGGTCGATGCCCGGGACTGGCCAGCCGCCGGCGTCCAGCTCAATCTGATCCGCCGGATCATCGCCATCAACCTGCCGATCGGGCTGTTCGTCGTGATCATCGGCGGCACCGGCCGGTACTGGGCGTTCTAGGCGGCGGCCGGCTCATATCGTCTGATTATACTCGCCGACTTCCGGGTGCTTGCGCAGCACGCCGTCAACGGCGGCGAACATCTCGCGCATACGCGCATCGGACACCGGACTTTCCACCACGACCACCAGTTCGGGCTTGTTGGATGAAGCGCGCACCAGGCCCCAGGTGCCGTCCTCAACGGTGACGCGTACGCCGTTGACGGTGACGAGGTCGCGGATCGTCTGGCCGGCGATCCTGTCGCCCTTCTTGCTGGCGTCCTCGAAATACTTCACCACCGCATCGACCACGCCGTATTTCTTCTCGTCGTTGCAATGCGGCGACATGGTGGGCGAGCCCCAGGTCTTGGGCAACGCGCGGCGGAGGTCCGCCATGCTCTTGTCGGGCGCGCGGTCGAGCATGTCGCAAACGGCCAATGCGTAGATCATGCCGTCGTCGTAGCCGCGGCCGTAGGGCTTGTTGAAGAAGAAGTGGCCGGACTTCTCAAAGCCGGCGAGCGCATTCAACTCGTTGACGCGGCGCTTGATGTAGGAATGGCCGGTCTTCCAGTAGTCGGCCTTGACGCCGTTCGCCTTGAGCACCGGATCGGTGAGGAACAGACCGGTCGATTTCACGTCGACCACAAAAGTCGCGCCCTTGTGCTCCTCGGACATCCAGCGCGCCAGCATGACGCCGACCTTGTCGGCGAAGATTTCCTCACCCTCGTTGTCGACCACGCCGCAGCGGTCGCCGTCGCCGTCGAAGCCGAGACCCACATCGGCCTTGCTCGCCAGCACCGCGTCGCGCATGGCATGCAGCATCTTCATATCTTCGGTGTTGGGGTTGTAGCGCGGGAAGGTATGGTCGAGCTCGCAATCGAGCGGCACCACTTCACAGCCGACCGCTTCCAACACGCGCGGCGCAAACGCGCCGGCGGTGCCGTTGCCGCAGGCCGCCACCACCTTCAGCTTGCGCTTGAGCCTGGGACGGTTGGTGACGTCGGCGATATAGCGTTCGGGAAAGTTCTCGACGAACTCGTAAGCGCCACCGCCCGGCATCTTGAATTGCGCGTTGAGCACGATCTCCTTCAGCCGCGTCATCTCGTCAGGCCCGAAGGTGAGCGGGCGGTTGGCGCCCATTTTCACGCCGGTCCAGCCGTTCTCGTTATGGGAAGCAGTGACCATGGCGACGCAGGGCACGTCGAGCGCGAACTGGGCGAAATATGCCATGGGCGTGATGGCGAGCCCGATGTCGTAGACCTTGCAGCCAGCCGCCATCAGGCCGGAGGTAAGCGCGACCTTCACCGACGCCGAATAGCTGCGGAAGTCGTGGCCGGTGACGATCTCCGGCTTCACGCCCATTTCGCGGACGAGCGTGCCGAGCCCTATCCCAAGCGCCTGCACGCCCATCAGGTTGATTTCTTTTTCCAGAAGCCAGCGCGCGTCGTACTCGCGGAAGCCGGCGGGTTTCACCAGCGGCGAGGACTCATAGGCATAAGTGTTGGGCTTCAGGTCGGATTTCGGCTTGGGAAACATCAGGTCCTCGGAAACGGAGAGATCGCGTGAGGGTTCAGATACCCCAACGCCGAACGACCGCAAAGCGGTCCATAGAGGCCATTATGGGCGTGGAAAAGGCGAACGCCTACTGCTCGAGAAGCATCTTCCCGTTGGCGACTTCATAGCGCTTGAGGCGCGAGAGGAAGGAGACGCCGAGCAGGTTCTGCGACAGCACCTTGTCGGGCAGCACCAGCGCCGGCACGTCGAAGACGGTGATGTCGCCGAGTTCGACGCGGTCGAGTTTGGCGGGGGCGGCCCTGATCTCGCCGTTGGCGGTGGAAACCTTGGCCGTGTAGTCGGCGGGGATCGGCCGGATGCCGGCCTCCGCCGCGGCGGAGGCGCGCAGCACCACCAGCGAGGCGCCGGTATCGACCATGAAACCCATCGGCCTGCCGTTTACGCGCGCGTCGGTCTGGAAATGGCCTTGGCGGTTGGCGGCGAGCGTGAGGCTGGGGCCGTAGCCGCTCATCGTCTCGGACCCTTGCGCCGCCGGCTGCGCGGCGGCCGCCTGCGGCGAGGAAGGCGCGCTGATTTCGCGGTCGGCAAATCGGGCGGCGTAACCGCCGACCACCATCACCGCGGCGGCAATGAGCAGGATCTGTCGCATATGACAAAAGTCGCACGGATACGGCCAACGCCGGCTTAACGGGACGCAGCCGGGCGCGGCCTTGGTGAGCGGCGGGTTAGGCGGATCGTGACAATTTTAGTTATTGCCCGCGCGGCTTTATTCGCCGCGGCGCTTGGCGCGGCGGGTGGCCGGCGCAGTGAGCGGATCGTCGGGCCAGGGGTGCCTGGGATAGCGCCCGCGCATTTCGGCGCGAACGGCGACGTAGCTGCCGCGCCAGAAGCCGGGCAGATCGCGCGTCACCTGCACCGGACGGTGGGCGGGCGACAGCAGTTCGATCACCAGCGGCACGCGGCCGCCGGCAATGGTCGGGTGAGCGCCGAGGCCGAACAACTCCTGCACCCGGATCGAGACCGTCGGACCCTGCTCCGCATCGTAGTCGATCGGCACGGCCGAACCGGTCGGGGCGGTGAAATGGGTCGGCGCCTCGGCGTCGAGCCGCCGGCGCATGTCCCAGGGCACGAGATTCACGATGGCGTCGGACAAATCGCCGGCGCCGAGATCGCTGCGCGCGGTCTTGTCCATAAGCAGGGGCTCGAGCCAGTCTGCGGCGCTTTGCACGAGACCTTCATCGGTAAGGTTCGGCCATTCATCGCCTTCCGCGCGGTGCAGGAAGCCGACACGCTGGCGGAACTGCAAAGCCGCCTTGCTCCAGGGCAGCCGGCCGAGGCCAAGGCTGATGATGCCCTGCGCCAGCGTATGCGCGGTGTCGGCGCCGGGTGCGACGGACTTGACCTGTTCAGCCAGCACCAGCACCCCGAGCCGGCGTGTGCGGCGCGCGCGCAGGGATGCGGAGACATTGTCGAAGGTCACCGCATCGCGATCTTCAATCTGATCGGCGAAGCGCGTCTCGATCTCCTCCAGCGTGATCGAAGCCGCCAGTACGATGCGGCTTGCCGCCGCGGCGCCTGTCAATTCGGCCACCGCCAGAAACGGCTCGCGCGCGAGCGCGGACGCCGGATCGACATGGCCGCCGCGGCCATTGGCGAGCAGGAACGCACCATTGCCACCGCCGCGGCTTTTGGCAATGCGGTCGGGATAAGCGAGCGAAAGGACGGCGCCGGGCGACATTTCTCCCTTGTCCTTGGCGCCGGCAATGTCGGCCCAGCGCCTGGCCATGGCGCGCGCGTCCGACGCGCGGGCCGAGCGGTCGCGGCGGAACTTATCGAGCCGGTGCGCGAGATCGACATCGTCGCCGCCGAGGCCGCGCTCGGTGAGCATGACGGCGATTTCAGCGGCTAGCAGCCCCGTCCCTTCGCGCGCGGCATCGACCACCATGCGCGCCAGCCGCGGCGGCAACGGCAGCTGGCGCAAGGCCCGACCCTCGTCGGTGATGCGGCCTTGTGCATCAATCGCGCCGAACCCGGTCAGCAGCGTGCGCGCTTCGTTGAGCGCGGCTTGCGGCGGCGGATCAAGGAAAGAGAGCGTCGATGGATCGCTCACGCCCCATTGCGCCAGGTCGAGCACAAAGGACGACAGATCGGCGGAAAGGATTTCCGGCTGCGTATAGGCGTCCAGCGAGCCGGTCTGCGGCTCGTCCCACAACCGATAACAGACGCCCGGCTCGGTGCGGCCGGCGCGGCCACGGCGCTGGTCGGCGGCGGCGCGCGAGACGCGCACGGTTTCGAGGCGCGTCAATCCCACATCCGGCTCGTAGCGCGGTACGCGCGACAGGCCGCTGTCGATAACCACCCGCACGCCTTCGATGGTGAGCGAAGTTTCCGCAATCGAGGTCGCCAGCACCACCTTCCGCCGGTCGGCCGGCGACGGCGAGATGGCGCGATCCTGCGCGCGGGCATCGAGCGCGCCATAGAGCGTGACGATATCGGTGGCAGGATCGCTAACGCGCTCCTTCAGCAGCGTCTCGGTGCGGCGGATTTCGCCGGCGCCGGGCAGGAACACCAGCAGCGAGCCGCTATCGGCGCGCAGAGCACGCATCACCGCATCGGCCACCTGCGGTTCGATACGCGCACGGGCATCGCGACCGAGATAACGGGTCTCGACGGGAAAGCTGCGGCCCTCGCTCTCAACAACGGCTGCGCCGTCGAGCAGCGCGGCGACGCGCGCACCGTCCAGCGTCGCCGACATGACCAGCAGCTTCAGATCATCGCGCAAGCCTGTTTGCGCGTCTCTGGCAAGCGCCAGGCCAAGATCGGCATCAAGCGAGCGTTCGTGGAATTCATCGAACAGCACCGCGGCAATGCTTTCCAGGGACGGATCGTCGAGCACAAGCCGCGTGAACACGCCTTCGGTCACGACTTCGATGCGCGTGCGTCTGGAAACCTTTGACCCGAAACGCACGCGCAAGCCCACGGTGTCGCCGACCTGTTCGCCCAAGGTCCAAGCCATGCGTGCGGCGGCGGCGCGGGCGGCGAGCCGCCGCGGCTCCAGCACCAGGATTTTCTTATTCGTCGCCCAGGGTTCGTCGAGCAGCACCAGCGGCACGCGCGTGGTCTTGCCGGCGCCGGGCGGCGCCACCAATACGGCGGCGTTGTGCCGGGCCAGCGCGGCGGTCAGATCCGGCAGCGCGGCGTCAATGGGGAGCGGTGTGTCGAAGGTACGCATCTCTGCTGCGGCGTATGGGTCCCGGGCCTCGCGCGCAGGGGGCTCGCTCGCCCGGGGCGACGCCCCGCCTGCACCTATTTCCGTGCACGCCCCACGCCTTCATAGGCGAATCCGTTACGGGCGACCTCGTCGGCGCTGTAGACATTGCGCAAATCCACCAGCACGGGCTCGGCCATGGCCGCCTTCAATCGCGCGAAGTCGAGCGCGCGGAACTGCTCCCATTCGGTGACGATCACCAGCGCGGAGGCGCCTTGCGCGCAATCGTAGGCGTCCTTGCAGAAAGTCACGTTGTCGATCACCGCCTGCGCCTGCTCCATGCCGACCGGATCATAGGCACGCACCCTGGCGCCCATGTCCTGCAGTGCGGTGATCAGCGGAATCGACGGCGCCTCGCGCATGTCGTCGGTGTTGGGCTTGAAGGTCAGCCCGAGCACCGCGATGGTCTTGCCGCGGACCTCGCCGCCCGACGCATGCGCGACCTTGCGCGCCATCGCGCGCTTGCGCTGGTCGTTGACGCCGACCACCGCCTCGACGATCCGCAGCGGCGCTTCGTTGTCCTGACCGGTCTTCAACAGCGCCAGCGTGTCCTTGGGAAAGCATGAGCCGCCGAACCCCGGCCCCGCGTGCAGGAACTTCGAGCCGATGCGATTGTCGAGACCGATGCCGCGCGCGATCTCCTGCACGTCGGCGCCGACCTTTTCCGCCAGATCGGCGATCTCGTTGATGAAGGTGATCTTGGTGGCGAGAAACGCGTTGGCCGCATATTTGATCAGTTCCGCCGTGCGGCGGTCGGTGAACAGCAATGGCGCGCTATTGAGATAAAGCGGACGATAGAGTTCGGTCATAACCGCGCGTGCGCGTTCATCTTCGCTGCCGACAACGATGCGGTCGGGATGCTTGAAGTCGCGGATGGCGGCGCCCTCGCGCAGGAACTCCGGGTTGGATACCACCGCGCAATCGCAATCGGCGCGCGTTTCGGCGATGACGCGCTCGACCTCGTCGCCGGTGCCGACCGGCACCGTCGACTTGGTGATCACCACCGTGAAGCCGTCCATCGCCTGCGCGATCTCGCGCGCGGCGCCGTAAACGTAGGAGAGGTCGGCGTGGCCGTCGCCGCGGCGCGAGGGCGTGCCGACGGCGATGAACACCGCATCCGCCGCTTTGACCGCAGGGGCGAGCCCGGTGGTGAATTTCAGCCGCCCCGCCTTCGCGTTGCCGGCGACCAGGTCGGACAAGCCGGGCTCATAGATTGGCATCACGCCACGCTCAAGCGCGGCGATCTTGCCGGCATCCTTGTCGACGCAGGTAACCTCGTGGCCGAAGTCGGCAAAGCAAGCCCCGGATACGAGGCCGACATAGCCGGTGCCGATCATGGCAACGCGCATGGAGCGTCCGTCACAAATTCATCACAGATTTCAGCCCACTGGGCGGTTCTGCATAGCAGAGCGGCCCAACCAAGGCGAGAGCCGCGCCGGACGCTCTTTCCCTGTGGCCAGTGCAAATGCCGGATTGATTAACACGGCCCCGGAGACCAGATTGCAGACCATGCCAGCCACCGCCAAATCCAGGACCACGCCCGCGGCCAAATCCAAAGCGGCCGCCAGGCCCGCCGCGAAATCGACGGCGAAATCCGCCGCCAATCCGGCCGCGCGGCCGCTGAAGAAAGACGACCATCTCTTCCTGGTCGACGGCTCGTCCTACATCTTCCGCGCCTATCACGCGCTGCCACCCCTGACGCGCAAATCGGACGGACTACAGGTGAACGCCGTCCTCGGCTTCTGCAACATGCTGTGGAAGCTGCTCGCGGAGATGAAGGACGACAAGCCGACCCATCTCGCGGTGGTGTTCGACAAGTCGGAGAAGACGTTCCGGAATGAGCTCTACCCGGAATACAAGGCGCATCGGCCGGACGCGCCGGAAGACCTGATCCCGCAATTTCCACTCATCCGCTCCGCCGTGCACGCCTTCGAAATCCCCTGCCTGGAGCAACTCGGCTACGAGGCCGACGACCTGATCGCCACCTACGCGCGGCTTGCCTGCGAGGCCAAGGCGACGACCACCATCGTGTCGTCCGACAAGGACCTGATGCAGCTCGTCGGCAATGGCGTCATCATGTACGACACCATGAAGGACCGCCGCATCGGCCGCGAGCAGGTGATCGAGAAGTTCGGCGTAGGGCCGGAAAAGGTCATCGAGGCGCAGGCCCTGATCGGCGATTCGACCGACAACGTGCCGGGCGTGCCCGGGATCGGGCCCAAGACGGCGGCGGAACTGCTCGGCCAATACGGCGACCTGGAGACGCTGCTCGCGCGGGCGCACGAAATCAAGCAGGCCAAGCGCCGTGAGAACCTGACCACGTTCGCCGAGCAGGCGCGGCTATCGAAGAAGCTGGTGACGCTCGACCAGAACGTGCCGCTCGAGGTGCCGCCCGATGAACTGGCTGTGCACGAGCCGGACTACAAACATCTCATCGCTTTCCTGAAGGCAATGGAATTCAACACCATCACCCGCCGCGTCGCCGAGAAGAGTGGCATCGACGCCAGCGCCATCGAGGCGGATGCCAGCCTTGCGGCGGGCGCGCCGCCCTCGCCCGATACGCCGGCGCTGCCGAAGCCGTCGGCGACGGTGCCCGCGGCCGCAGAGGAAAAGAAAGTGGGAGCGCCCGGCGCCCTCACCCCGGTCGCGCTCGCCACCGCGCGCGGCGAAGCTGCCCGCACCGCCCGGTTCGACCGTTCCAGATACGAATGTGTGCGCACGCTCGACCGGCTCAAGGCGTGGCTTGCGCGCGCGCACGAATCGGGTGTGGTCGCGGTCGACACCGAGACCACCAGCCTCGACGCCATGCAGGCGCACCTGTGCGGCTTTTCGCTTGCCGTCGCGCCGAACGAAGCCTGCTACGTGCCGATAGGCCATCGCGAGGGCGGCGGTGAAGGCGGCTCCGACCTGTTCGCGCCGGAAGCCAGGCTCTGCGACGGCCAGATCCCGGAAGACCAGGCGTTGGGCCTGCTCAAGCCGCTGCTCGAAGACCGCGGCGTGCTCAAGGTTGCGCAAAACATGAAGTACGACTGGCTGGTGTTCGCCCGGCGCGGCATCGAGGCCGCGCCATACGACGACACCATGCTGATCTCCTACGTGCTCGATGCCGGCAAGGGCGGCCACGGCATGGACGATCTCGCCAGGCGCTGGCTGAACCACGACACCATCAAGTTCGACCACGTCGCCGGCTCCGGCAAGAACCGGGTTACCTTCGACTGCGTCACCATCGACAAGGCAACCGAATACGCCGCCGAGGACGCCGACGTGACGCTGCGCCTCTGGTATGCGCTGAAAGGCCGGCTCGCTGCCGAGCACGTCACCACCGTCTACGAGACACTGGAGCGCGCCATGCCGACGGTGCTGGCGCGCATGGAGCGGCGCGGGATTTCAATCGACCGCCAGGTTCTATCGCGGCTGTCGGGCGAGTTCGCGCAGGAGCAGGCGCGGCTGGAAGACGAGATCAAGAACCTGGCCGGCGAGCCTCTCAATCCGGGCAGTCCCAAGCAAGTCGGCGATATTCTGTTCGGCAAGATGAACCTGATGCTGGACGGCTCGAAAGCGCCCGGCAAGACGAAGACCGGTCAATGGTCGACGACCGCCCGCGATCTGGAGAACCTGGCCGAGCATCACGAGCTGCCACGGAAGATCCTCGACTGGCGACAGGTGTCGAAGCTGCGTTCGACCTACACCGAGGCGCTGCCCACCTACGTGAACCCGACGACGCACCGCGTGCACACTTCCTATGCGCTCGCCGCCACCACAACCGGTCGGCTGTCGTCTTCGGAGCCGAACCTGCAGAACATTCCGATCCGCACGGAGGACGGCCGCAAGATCCGCAAGGCCTTCGTGGCGACGCCCGGCATGAAGCTGGTGTCGGCAGACTACTCGCAGATCGAGTTGCGGCTGTTGTCGGAAGTGGCCGAGGTGCCGACCCTGCGCAAGGCGTTCCAGGACGGTATCGACATCCACGCCATGACCGCGTCGGAAATGTTCGGCGTGCCGGTGAAGGACATGCCGCCGGAGACGCGCCGCCGCGCCAAGGCGATCAACTTCGGCATTATTTACGGCATCTCGGCGTTCGGCCTTGCCAACCAGCTCGGCATCGAGCGCAACGAGGCCGGCGAATACATCAAGAAATACTTCGAGCGTTTCCCCGGAATTCGCGACTACATGGAAGAGACCAAGGCGTTCTGCCGCGACAATGGCTATGTGCTGACCCTGTTCGGCCGCAAATGCCACTACCCGGAAATCAGGAATTCCAATCCGTCAATCCGCGCCTTTAACGAGCGCGCGGCCATCAACGCGCGCCTGCAAGGGACCGCGGCCGACATCATCCGCCGCGCCATGATGCGCATCGAGCCGGAACTTGATAAAGCGAAGCTGCGCGCACAGATGCTCCTGCAGGTGCACGACGAGCTGATTTTCGAAGTGCCCGAGGAAGAGGTCGACAAGACGCTGCCGGTGGTCAAACGTGTGATGGAAGATGCGCCGCACCCGGCGGTCAGCTTGCGCGTGCCGCTCCAGGTCGACGCCCGCGCCGCCGACAACTGGGACGAGGCGCATTAGCGCCCACCGCTACATCTCCCGCAGAAACTGCTTGTAGGCCGGGTTGATCTTCATCGCGTCGCTGGCGGCCTGCGCCAGTTCGTCGATGGTGGCGGCCGGCAATGAGAACGAGGTCGGAATCGCGTTGAGCCGCTTGGCGCGGGCGGCATCGAGCTGATCGAAGGCGACGCGGCCGACGATGATCTTGAAGTCGCGGCAGTTCCATCGGCCGCGGCGTCCGCCGCGCAGGCGCGCCACCTGCGCCGGCTTCAGGCCGCAGCGCCAGCGCACCATCGTGTTCTGCCAGTTCTTCATGGTGGCCTGGAAGGCCGTGTAGCTGGTCTGCGTGTTGGCGTCGATGGCGGCGTCGACCACGGCGGAGATCAATTGCGCGCCGCTCGGGCCTTCCAGCGTCTGCGCCCACTTCCCTTCCGGTCCGCGCCCGGCGTCCACCACCAGGAACAACAGCCGCCGCAGATTGACCGCTTCCCGCGGCCGCAACGGCCCGTGGGGCGTCGCTTCCGATTCGCGGGCGATGGTGAGACCGCTGAGCCCGAAATTATCGACCAGGCCGCCGTCGAACAACTTGACGTATTTCACCGCGCCCCTGTGGTCGCGCTCCAATGCCTTGGCGTAGGCCGACAACAACGGCGACGCGTCCGGATCCTTGAGCGCCCGCGTTACCCAGGATGGGAGCGGCGTCGTGCATTGCCCCGGATAGGTCTGGATCACGACCGGCGCGAACACGCCGGGCACCGCCGCCGACGCGCTGACCGCCGACGCCACCGGATATTCCTTCAGATCGCTGCAGAACGCCGCGAAGGTCTGCGGGGTGAAGATAAAGGGGGTGCGGCTGTAGACGTCGGTGGCGTTGATCAGCACCATCGGGCGCTTGCGCGCCAACAGATCGCTGAAGGTGGCGTTGTCGAAAAGGTTGGCGTTGAACCAGTCGCGTAAGCGCAAATCGGTGTTGATGCCGCCGCCGAGCGCCCGCCCGACATTGATCAGGTCAATATTGGTGTCGAGCTGCGTCATCAGATCCTGGACGAGGAAGCGCTCGCGGAAATCGCGTAAGCCCGCGCGGCCGCGCAGGCCGAAATAGGCGGCGGTCACCGAGCCACCCGACACGCCGGAGACGATGCCGATATGCTCGAGCAGGTCGTGATGGCGGCGGTCGCGCGACGGCGTGCGCGCCAGTTCCGCCAATACGCCGTGGGCGAAGGCGGCCGCCCGCGTGCCGCCGCCGGAAAAGGCGAGACCGATGGCCGCGGTGTCGGATTGTTTGCCGCCGGCCACCGCTTCCGCGGCATCTGCCGGCGTGGCCGCGAACGGATTGGCGGACGGGACATTGAGCGGCAGGTTGTGGACGCTCGCGCAGCCGGCCAGCGCAAACGCAAGCGTCAGGCCCAGGAGGCCGAGTCTGAAGCGTGCGTTTTTTACACGCATGGGCGTCTCCGCCGCTATCCGGTTCGCCGGTGGTATTGGATGCCGGTACGCCTCCGGCCCATGCGCATCGTAGGCGCGTGACCGCGGGCCGTCACCCCTCGCATGGCCCACGGCGTAAACGAAAGGTGGCGCGCATGTTTCAAGCTTTGCCGCGGCTGTCCATATCCGGCTTGCGCTTGCGCGAGGGGAAGCTCATCACCGGCGCGTCGCTGTCGTCCAAAAGCTTCTTCATCACCGCGTAGAGATCGTTCTTGGCCTCGAAGCCGATGCCCGGTACCTCGGGCATGGACACGCGGCTGTCGACCACCTTGCATTCGTCGGCAAAACCGCCAAACGGCGCGAACACCTGCGGATACGACTCGTTGCCGCCGAGCCCCAAGCCCACCGCGATGTTGAGCGCGAACTGGTGGCCGCCGTGCGGTACGCAGCGCCGCCGCGACCAGCCGTGCTGATAGAGCATGTCGAGGACGCGCAGGTATTCGACCAGGCCGTAGGACAGCGCCGGATCGAATTGCAGCCAGTCGCGGTCAGCACGCAGGCCGCCGTGGCGGATGAGATTGCGCGCGTCCTGCATGGAGAACAGGTTCTCGCCGGTGGCGAGCGGCGGCCGGTAGCGCGAAGCCAGCGCCGCGTGCATCAGATAATCGAGCGGATCGAGCGGCTCCTCGTACCAGCGCAGCTTGAGCGGCGCGATGGCGTCGCCGCAAGCCAGCGCCTCGTCGATCGTATAGCGGCCGTTGACGTCGACGCAGAGGTTCTCGCCCTTGCCGACGATTTTGAGCACCGCCTCGATTCGCTTCAGGTCGGTCACCAGATCCGCACCGCCGATCTTCATCTTCACGGTGGTGTAACCGGCGCCGAGATAGCGCTTCATCTCGTCCTGCAGCGCCTTGACGTCGTCGTCGGGATAGTAGTAGCCGCCGGCGGCGTAGACCCAGGCGGTCTCATCGGCCTTGCCGTTGTTGTACCGGTCAGCCAACAACCGCCACAGCGGCACGCCTTCTGCCTTTGACAGCGCGTCCCACAGCGCCATGTCGAGCACGCCCACCGCCACCGAGCGCTCACCGTGGCCGCCCGGCTTTTCGTTACGCATCATCGCGACCCAGGCCCTCACCGGATCGATGAGCCCGCGCTCGTCGACAAGCTCATCCGGCGAGGCGTTCCTGAGGCGCGGGATGAACCGCTCGCGCAGCAAGCCTTGCGGGGCGTAACGGCCGTTGGAGTTGAAGCCGAAGCCGACCACCGGCTTGCCGTCGCGCACCGCGTCGGTGAAGACCGCGACCACGCTCGCGGTCATCTGCGAGAAGTCGATATAGGCGTTGCGAATTGCGGACGAGATCGGAACTACAATGTCGACGATATTCGTGATGCGCATGATCGGCACTCGACGCGGGTGGCGCGGGGGACCTTCCCTTAGCGCCGACCGGGCACGAACGCCAGCGTCCCGCCGGTGTCCGCTTCCGGCGCCGCTTACAGGCCGCGCACGAAGCTCTGATAGGCCGGGTTGGCCTTCAGCGCGTCGCTGCCGGCCTCAGTCAGTTCGCCCACCGAGCTGGTCGGGAGCGTGAACGACGTGGGTATTTCGTTGAGACGTTTGGCGCGCGCGGCGTCGAGTTGCTCGAAGGAAACCCGCGCGACGGTGAACTTCACGTCGCGGCAGTTCCAGCCGCCGCCCCTGCCACGCAGCCGCGCCACTTCAGCGCTCGTTAAACCGCAACGCCAGCGGATCAACTGGTCGCGCCAGTTCTTCATGGTGGCCTCGAAGGCAGCATAGCTCGAGCGCTTGTTGGCGTCGAGCATGGCATCCATTACGGCGCCCACCAGCTCCTTGCCGGTGGGCCCTTCCACCGTCTGGTCCCAATTGCCCTGTGGTCCGAGGCCCGCATCCACGACGACGAACAGGAGGCGGCGCAGATTGACCGCCTCTTTCGGCTGCAGCGGCCCGTAGGGCGTGCCGGCGACCGCGCGCGCGATCGTGAAGCCGCTCAGGCCGTAGTTGTCGACCAGACCACCGTCGAGCAGCTTGACGTATTTCGCCTGGCCCGAACGGGCGCGCTCCAGCCCTTTGGCGAAGGCATACACGAGCGGCGAACCGCCCGGATTGCTGGCGGCCTGTACCACCACCGGCGGCAGCGGCGTTTTGCACTCGCCGTGGAACGACTCGATGACGACCGGCGCGAACCCGCCAGGGACCGCCGCCGACGCCGCCACCGCACCGGCCACCGGATATTCCGCGATGTCGCTACACATGGCGGCGAAGCTCACCGGCGCGAACAGGAACGGGGTACGATTGTAGATGTCGGTGGCGTTGATGAGCACGATGGGACGGCGCCCGATCAGGGAGCGAAAGGTCGCGCCATGGAAAAGATGATCGTTAAGCCAATCGCGCAGCCGGTTGTCGGTGTTGACACCGCCACCGAGCGCCTGGTTGATCGTGATGAGGTTTACGCTGGTGTTCAGTGACGCCATCACGTCCTGGGTAAGGAACTGCTGGCGGAAATCGTCAAGCGCCGCGCGACCCTTCAGCCCGTAATAGGCGGCGATGACCGAGCCGCCCGAGACGCCGGAAACGATGCCCACGTGATCGAGCAGATCACGGCCGCCGACACGCCGCGTCGGCGTGCGCTCCATTTGCTTGAGCACACCGTAGGCGAACGCCGCCGCTCGCGTGCCGCCGCCGGAAAACGCCAGGCCGACAACAGTGCCGCCGGTCTCGTCCTTGCGCTCGGCCGCCTGCGCTGCCTGAATCAGGGTGCCGGCAAAGGGATTGGCGGAAGGCTTGTTGAGCGGAACATTGTGTACGGTCGCGCACCCGCCGAGCGCCAACCCGAGCACGAGCGGAGTCAACGCAAGGACGCGATGCAACCGCATACGCCTGAACTCCCCACACCCCGAACGCCAGCCGTATTGCAATCCTGGCCGATCACCCGGTCTCACCACCGACGTGACATTACCGGCGGACTCAGAGACTGTCATCCGTGAACGCATGCGGTTGCAGACGTTGCCGCACGCGCAGGCGCTTGGTGATCACCACCATTAACCATGTTCGCCGTTGTCGCGCCGAGCACGATCATCGGCGCGCGCGCCTGGCCGTTTTGCTCTTCCGCTTCCCGGTCTTCGGCAGGCTCTTGCGTGTCGTCTGCCTGCTTTTCGCTTTGGCCTGCGCCCTGGCCGGCAGCGCGACGATCGCCTCGATCTCGAACAGTCCGCCCGGACGCGCCAGCGCCGGTACGCCGATGGTGGTGCTGGCGGGCGGCGCGGCGGTGTTGAGATAGGCGTCACGGATGGCGCGGAACGTGGCCATGTTCTCCATGCCCACCAGAAAGTTCGTGATCTTGACGACGTCGGCGAACCCGGCGCCGATTGAAACCAGGGCGGCCTTCAAATTCTCGAAGGCCCGTTTGCATTGGGCCTCAAAATCGCCGGGGGCGCCCACAAATCGGCCCGTATGGTCCACGCCAAGTTGGCCCGCGATAAAGACGATGCGGGCGGAGCCGGTGATTTCGACCACCTGGGAATAGCCCGGCGGCTTTTCCAGTGATGCCGGATTGCTGAAGTGCAAAAGCGCTGCCATCGTTTCCTCCTTTGTTCTTGGCCCTTTATTTCACAAGCGGCGGTGCGTCGCATTAGCGGGTTGCCGTCCCGCAAGGAACATTTTATTAGCTTAGCAGCCGGCTATCGCGGTAATCCCGCGAAGTTGGCGAATTTATAAGAGAGAAATGCGAGCCCGGCGAAGGGCGAGCCCGGCGGGCGTTTGTGCGTACGAGGGGCGACGGGAGGGGAGCGTTGCGCTATATCAGTCTGGGCGGCTTTCTGCTCGTCTTCTGGCTTGCGCTCTCCGGCCACTACACGACCTGGCTTATTTCGGCCGGGATATTCAGTGCCATTCTGTGCGTCTACGCCGCAGGGCGCATCAACATCGTTGACCGTGAGGGCCATCCGGCCGAGCTGCTGCTCGGCGCAGTGACCTACTGGCCCTGGCTGATCCTCGAGATCATCAAGTCGGCGTGGTCGGTGACCAAGGTGATTCTGCAGCCGGGTCTGCCGATCTCGCCGACCATGACCGAGGTGACCGCCAGTCAGAAAACGCCATCCGGCATCGCCACCTACGCCAATTCGATCACGCTGACGCCCGGCACCATCACCGTCGGTGTTTCCGGTAACCAGTTGACGGTACACGCGCTCGTCGAGGACGGCGCACGCGATCTCGAAGGCGGTGACATGGACCGGCGCGTCACGCAATTCGAGGGCGCGCGCTGATGTTCGCCGTCGCCGCAATCGCCATACTGGTGGCGCTCGCATTCGCCATCACGCGCGGCATTCTGGGGCCCACGGTGTTCGACCGGGCGCTCGCCGCCAATTCGGTCGGCTCGCTGGCGATCATGTTGCTCGCAGTGTTCGGCTTCCTCACCGAACGGCCCGAGTTCCTCGATATCGGCCTGACCTACGGCCTGCTCAACCTGATCGGCACGCTGGCGGTGCTCAAGTTCTTCCGCCACGGCGACCTCGCCTACGACCCGGAGGATGACGCCTGATGGCGCTCGTGATCGATATCCTCTCCTGGGCGCTGATCCTGCTCGGCTCCTTCTTCACCATCGGCGGCGCGCTCGGGCTGGTGCGCATGCCCGACCTGTTCACGCGCATGCATGCCGGCAGCGTGATCGACTCTACCGGCATCGGCTTCATGATCGCCGGCATGATGCTGCAGGCAGGCTTGAGCCTCGTGACGCTGAAGCTGCTGTTCATCCTGGTGCTGTTCTTCTTCGCCGGCCCGGTGGTGACGCACGCCCTCGCGCAGGCCGCCTTGCACGAGAAGATCGAGCCGCAGCTCGCCGCCCGGCGACGCGACGCGACCGCCGATCCCATCCCCGGCGCGACCAAGGGGAGGCCGTCATAGTCTCGATCATCAACATGACGCTGCTGACCATGCTGGCGGTCGTGGTGATCGCCATCCTGCGCCAGCGCAGCCTGTTCGGCGTCGCCATCCTCAGCGGCATCTACAGCTTTCTCATCGCCAGCGTGCTGATCGCGCTCGACGCGGTCGACGTGGCACTGACCGAAGCCTCGGTCGGCGCCGGCATCTCGCTGGTGCTGCTGCTGTCTAGCCTGCACCTGGTGAAGACGAGCGAGATCAAGCCCGCGCACGGCAACCTGCTGCCGCTCGCCACGTCTATCGTGGTCGGCGCCATCGTCGTCTGGGCGACGCTATCGCTGCCGCCGTTCGGCACTCCCGACGCGCCGATCCACAAACACGTGGCGCCGCGCTACATCGAGAAATCCATCGAGGAGACCGGCGTGCCCAACATCGTCACCTCGGTGCTCGCCGACTACCGCGGTTACGACACGCTGGGTGAGACCACCGTCATCTTCACCGCCGGCATCGGGGTCATGCTGCTGCTGCGCCGTCGCAAGCGGAGGCCGGAATGAGGTTCGATCTCATCCTGCGCATCGGCACCAAGCTGATCCTGCCGTTCATCCTGCTGTTTGCGCTCTATGTGCAGTTTCACGGCGACTACGGGCCGGGCGGCGGCTTCCAGGCCGGCGTCATCGCGGCCGCCATGGTGATCCTGGTGTCGCTCACCTTCGGCAATAGCACCGCCGAGCGCGTCGCGCCCAGGGCCATGGTCCAGGCCATGGTGCCGCTCGGCGTGCTGATCTATGCCGGCACCGGCATCGTCGGCCTGCTGATGGGGCATAACTTTCTCGACTACTCGGTGTTCGGCCACGGCGCACACGCTCGCGAGAACGGCATCTTCCTGGTCGAGCTCGGCGTGCTCATCACGGTATCGGGCACCATGGTCTCGCTCTATTACGCCTTCGTCGAACGGGGGCGTTGATGGAAACGATCGAGACCCTGATCAACCATTACAACTTCGTCATCACCCTCTTCCTGATGGCGGGCGGCCTTTACATCGTGATTGCCCGCGGCAACATGGTGAAGAAGCTGGTGGGCTTGTCGATCTTCCAGACCTCGGTCTACCTGCTGTTCATTACGCCGGCCAAGATCCTCGGCGGCACGGCGCCGATTCTCGATCCCGCCTACAAGATCTACTCCAATCCGCTTCCACACGTGCTGATTCTCACCGCCATCGTCGTCGGCGTGGCGACGATCGCGCTCGGTCTCGCGCTGACCGTCCGCATCAACGAGGCCTACGGCACCATCGAGGAAGACGAACTCCTCGAGAAGGACCCTGAGCCTTGAACGCCCTGCTTGCACAGCTGCCGGCACTGCAAGTCGTGGTGCCGCTGGTCGGCGCGCTGCTCGTGGCGTTCTGCCGCCGCGGCGTCTCGGCCTATGTTTTGGCGCTCGTCATCAGCCTGGTCATGCCGGTGATTTCGGCCCTGCTGCTCTGGCAGGCGATACATTCCGGGACGATCTCCTATCATCTCGGCGGCTGGGAGCCACCGTGGGGCATCGAGTACCGCATCGACGTCTTCAACGGTCTGGTGCTGATGATGGTCTCCACCGTCGGCGCGGTCATCATGCCGTTCGCCTGGCGCAGCGTGGCCCGCGAAATCGAGGAGGACAAGCAGGCCTGGTTCTACAGCATGTACCTGCTGTGCCTGACCGGCCTGCTTGGCATCGCCGCCACCGGCGACGCCTTCAACGCCTTCGTCTTCCTCGAGATCTCGTCGCTGTCGGCCTATGTGCTGGTCGCGCTGGGCCACGACCGGCGGGCGCTGGTTGCCGCCTTCCGTTACCTGATCATGGGCACGATCGGCGCGACATTCTATGTCATCGGCATCGGCCTGCTCTATCTCCTGACCGGCACCCTCAACATTGCCGACCTCGCCGCGCGCCTGCCCGGGGCTGCCGCCGCCTATCCCCATGCAGTCATCGCGGCGCTCGCCTTTGTCACCGTCGGGCTCGGACTCAAGCTGGCGCTCTTCCCGCTGCATATCTGGCTGCCCAACGCCTACGCCTACGCGCCGTCTGTCGTCACCGCCTTTCTGGCGGCGACCGCCACCAAGGTGGCCGTCTATCTGATGATGCGATTCATATTCGGCGTGTTCGGACAGGCCATCGATTTTTCCGAATTGGCAATCGCGGACATCATCGTGGCGCTCTCGGTCGTCGCCATGTTCGTTGCCGCGTTCGTCGCTATCTTCGAGACCAACCTCAAGCGCATGCTGGCCTATTCATCGATCAGCCAGATCGGCTACATCACGCTCGGCATCGGACTCGCCAACAAGCCCGGTCTCACCGGCTCGATCGTGCATCTCGTCAACCACGCCATGATGAAGGGCGCGCTCTTTCTGGCGCTCGGGGCGGTCGTTTATCGCATCGGTACGGTCAGGCGCGACGCGCTCGCCGGCATCGGCCGGAAAATGCCGCTGACGATGACCGCATTCACCGTGGCCGGCTTCGGATTGATCGGGACGCCCGGCACAGTCGGCTTCATCAGTAAATGGTATCTGGTGGTCGGGGCGCTTGAAGCCGGCAGCTGGCTGCTGGTGTTCCTCATCGTCGGAAGCTCGCTGCTGGCGCTTGTCTATGTCGGCCGCGTTGTCGAGATCATCTGGTTCCGCGACACCAGTGCCGCCGCCGCTGAAGCCAGCGATCCGCCACCCAGCATGCTGGCGCCGATCCTGGTGGTCACGGCGGCCGTCGTCTATTTCGGTATCGACACACGGCTGACCGCGAGCATTGCCGCGAAGGCCGCCGCCCTGCTGGTCGGAGGTGGCTCATGAACGCCATCGCCAACCCGTCCTGGCTGATTGTGGCCGCGCTTGCAGTACCCTTCGCCGCGACCCTTGTCATTCCGCTGTTCCGCAGCCAGCCGAACCTGCGCGAGGCCGTCACACTGATCGCGGCCGTTGTCCTGTTCGCGATCGCACTCGCCATCACCGGCCCCGTGATGGACGGCGCGCGGCCGCTTTGGGACGTCATCCAGGTCCTGCCCGGCATCAGCATCGCGTTCCAGGTTGAGCCGCTCGGGATGCTGTTCGCGCTAGTCGCCTCGGGACTCTGGATCGTCAATTCGATCTATTCAATCGGCTACATGCGCGGCAACGACGAGCCGCGGCAGACCGGCTTCTACGTCTGCTTCGCGCTGGCGCTCGGCAGCACCATCGGCGTCGCCTTCGCAGCGAACCTGTTCACGATGTTCCTGTTCTACGAGGCGCTGACGCTGTCGACCTTCCCGCTGGTGACCCATCACCGCGACCCGGAATCCATGCAGTCCGGCCGGCTTTATCTGCTGATGCTGCTGGGCTCGTCGCTGATGCTGTTCCTGCCGGCCATTGTCATCACCTTCGTGCTGGCGGGCACGTTGGATTTCAGGGCGGGCGGCATCCTGGCCGGCACCGGCGGCACGCTGCTCGCGGTGCTGCTCGGCCTCTATGTGTTCGGCATCGGCAAGGCGGCGGTGATGCCGATGCACCGCTGGCTACCGGCGGCGATGGTGGCCCCCACGCCGGTCAGCGCGCTGCTGCACGCGGTGGCCGTGGTCAAGGCCGGCGTGTTCTGCATCGTGAAAGTCGTCGTCTACGTCTTCGGCCTCAAGACCCTGACTTCTTCCGGCGCCACCGAGTGGCTCATCTATGTCGGTTGCGCCAGCCTGCTGCTGGCCTCGGTCATCGCCATCACGCGCGACAATCTGAAGGCGCGGCTCGCCTACTCGACCATAAGCCAGCTCGCCTACATCGTGGTCGGCGCCGCGCTCGCCAACGCCACCAGCATCACCGGCAGCGGGCTGCATATCGCAACCCACGCGGTCGGCAAGATCACGCTGTTCTTCTGCGCGGGCGCCATCTACACCGCCCTGCACAAGACCGAGATCAGCGACATGTCCGGCATCGGCCGGAAAATGCCGATCACCATGACGGCGTTTCTGATCGGCTCGCTCAGCATCATCGGCCTACCGCCGTTCGCCGGCACCTGGAGCAAGTGGCTGCTGGCGCTCGGCGCGCTTGACACCGGCCATGTGTTCGTCGTGGCGGTGCTGATGATCAGCTCGTTGCTGAATGTCGCCTATTTGCTGCCCATCGTGGCGCGCGCCTTCTTCCTGCCGCTGCCGAATGAACCCGCAGGCGCGGTGAAGCTGCAGGAAGCGCCGGTCGCCTGCCTGATCGCGTTGTGCATTACGGCGGCGCTGTGCATCGCGCTGTTCTTCGGCGCCGGCATCATCGAAAATCTGCTGGCGGGAATCTTCTCCTCCCCTTCGAGCACGGGATAGCGCCATGGCGTCCGAAAATCTGCGCGACGAAAAGAAATACTGGCTCGACGACCACCGCAACGTCGACCAGCTGGTTCATGTCTTTTACGGCGTCTGCGCCGTGCTCGTCGCCATCGACGTTTTCGTGCCCAAGCACGGGCCATTCGCGCTCGAGCACATCTTCGGCTTCTACGGTTTCTACGGCTTCTGCGCCTGCGTGGCGCTGGTCCTGGCGGCCAAGCAACTGCGCCGCGTTCTGATGCGCCCGGAGGACTACTATGATCGGTGAGTTCACACCGGGTCTGATCCTGATCCTCGGCGCGCTCGTCATTCCGCTGCTGCCACGCGCGTTGCGCGGTCCTTATACGCTGGCGCTTCCGGTCGCCGCCTTCGTCTATCTGCTGACCTTGCCGTATGGCGTGTTCGGCCAATTGCACTTGTTCAACCTGCCACTGGTGACGCTGCGCGTCGACCGGCTCAGCCTGATGTTCGGCTATATCTTCCTGCTCGCGGGCCTGCTCGGCGCCATCTACGCCTTGCACGAGCGCGACGTGGTGCAGCAGGTGGCGGCGCCCATCTATGCCGGTAGCGCGCTCGGCGCGGTCTTTGCCGGCGACCTGGTTACGCTGTTCATCTTCTGGGAGATGCTGGCGGTCGCGTCGGTCTTTCTGATCTGGGCGCGCCGGACCGAGCACGCCTTCAGGGCCGGCGTGCGCTATCTGGTGGTGCAGATCGGCTCCGGCGTACTGCTGCTGGCGGGGCTGTTGATGCACTTCCACCAGACCGGATCGCTGACCTTCAACTCGCTCGGCCTCGTTTCGACCGGCACGGCGCTGATCTTCGTCGCGTTCGGCATCAAGAGCGCCTTCCCGCTGCTGCACAACTGGCTGGAGGACGCCTATCCGGAAGCGACGGTGACGGGCACGGTCTACCTGTCCTCGTTCACCACCAAGGTGGCGGTCTATGCGCTGGCGCGCGGCTACGCCGGCACCGAGATCCTGATCCCGATCGGCGCGACCATGACGGCGTTTCCGATTTTCTACGCGGTCATCGAAAACGACCTGCGTCGCGTCCTGGCCTACAGCCTCAACAACCAGCTCGGCTTCATGGTGGTCGGCATCGGACTCGGCACCGACCTTGCGCTCAACGGCGCGGTGGCGCACGCGTTTGCCGACATCCTCTTCAAGGGCCTGCTGTTCATGTCGATGGGCGCGGTGCTGTTCCGCACCGGCACCATCAAGGGCTCGGAGCTGGGCGGCCTCTACAAATCGATGCCGTGGACGACAGGGTTCTGCATCGTCGGCGCCGCCTCGATTTCCGCGTTCCCGCTGTTCAGCGGTTTCGTCACCAAGTCGATGGTGATCGCCGCCGCCATGGATAAGGGCTATTTCTGGACCTGGCTGGTGCTGCTGTTCGCGAGCGCGGGCGTGTTCCACCACGCCGGCATCAAGATTCCCTATTTCGCCTTCTTCGCGCATGATTCCGGGAAGCGATGCAAGGAGGCGCCCTGGAACATGCTGGTCGCCATGGCGATCGCCGCAGCGCTATGCATTGGCATCGGCTCGTTTCCCGGCGTGTTCTACAAGTTGCTGCCCTATCCGATGGAGGGCTTCGTGCCCTACAGCCTCGACCATGTGGTCGGGCAAACGCAATTGCTGTTCCTGTCGGCCCTCGCCTTTACGGTGCTGATGCGGACCGGCATCTACCCGCCGGAGCTGCGCTCGGTCAATTTGGATTTCGACTGGCTCTATCGCGTGGCCGGCTATCGCGCGGCGCAAGGCGTCTACCGGATCAGCGCCGAAGTGCGGGAGCGCTTTGTGACGGCCGCCAATGCGGGCGTGCAGCGGATTGCGCTCGGGCTTTATCGCCATCACGGGCCCGAGGGCGCACTGGCGCGCAGCTGGCCGACCGGAAGCATGGCTTTCTGGGTCGCTATCATGCTCGCGGCGTTCCTGATCCTGTCCTACGTCTGACCTGCGCGGACACCATGCACGGGCCGCCGGCGCTAACCCGCCGTTAGCTATCGCATGCGTCAAAGCGTGGCCGGCGCGTGCCAGGGGCCACCCCCTAACCGGTATTTTACGACTTCCGGCCTTTGCTCCTGAACCATGCGGGCTGCCGTCACGACCAACGCTTAAGGCGCAACCTTTTCGGGCGCTGGAACGTTGGACAGGTGCGGCTCGGCGTTGGAACCGCGCGATGCAAGGTTCGGGGTGATGGCAGGGCGTTGCACAATCAAGGTCTCGTGTGGCGCGGCAGCCGTGCTGGTGGCTGCGGCCGTGCTGTTCGTGCCGTCAGCCCCTGCCTCGGCGGCTGGCCTGTTCGAGAGCTTTTTCGGCAGCCTGGGCCGGGTCCTGAACGGCGGTGCGCCGCGGGTACCCGCTTATGCGGATCCACGAACCACCGAGCCTGTGGCACGCCCGGTCATGCGCAAGGAGCGCGTGATCGATCGCGGTCATGCCGGCCCGCGCCAGGCTTTCTGCGTGCGGACGTGCGACGGCGGTTATTTCCCGGTGCGCGCCCATGCCGGCATGAGCGTCGCCGACGCCTGCCGCTCGTTCTGCCCCGGATGTGAGACCCGCCTCTATTACGGCAGCACCATCGACCATGCGGTCGCCGGCAACGGCAGCCGCTATAAAGACCTGCCCAATGCCTATCTCTACCGCAAGAAACTGGTGGCCGGCTGTGCCTGCAATGGCCATAGCGCGGCGGGTTTGGCAAAGATCGACCCGAAGGGCGACCCGACCCTGCGCCGCGGCGACGTCATCGCAACGCCGAATGGTCTCGTGGTCTATAACGGCGATCAGGATCGCGCGAAGAACTTCACACCCGTGCAGTCGTACAATGGTTTCACCAGGAGCGAGCGTGCCAAGCTTTCGGAACTCAGGGTGACGCCGCCCCGGCAGCGCGGCGTCGCCACGTCGACTGCGCCGACAACCTCGTCGTTCTCCGCCTTATGGGCGATGCGCAGCAATCAAAGCGCCCGGCTCGAGCGTTGAACCGCTAGGGCGACGGCGGCCGCAGGGGCGACACCGAGCCGCTCCAGCTCGGTCGAATAGCAATACAGCGCGAACAGAACGAAGACCGCTGCGACGACCCGCATCGAGACGAGAAAACTATCCGACACCACCAGTGCCGGCAGATGGCGAAAGGCAAGCAGCGCGAAAAACGAGGTTCCGAAAATAAAGCTCAGACGACCGACGAACAGCACGATGTGGCTCGCCAAAAGACCATGCCTGACCGTCGAAACCGGAACGCGCAGCAGCCGAAACCAGTAGATGCAGTGAAAAAGAATCAGGGCTGCGACCAGTGGAATCGGCGAACGCGGCAAGACATCAAGCTGGTGACCGGGATTGGTGACGATCGCGTTATAAAACGGCAGCATGCTCCACAAGATGATCAGGATCGCCAGCGTCTCCATGACGAGCAAGAGCTCGTAGGTGCGGATCCTGGTCCGTTTTCCGGCGCTGGCGTTTGAAGTACCCATCGGGACAAAGCTTAGCGATAAACCGGCGGGCGACAAGCGACTTCAATCGTGAAGATAGCCCGCCACCTCCTCTGCCAGCGACAGCGAACTGGTCAGCCCCGGCAACTCGATCCCGTACAATTGCACCAGGCGCGGCAACCCATGCTGCGGCGGCGCGTCGATCATGAAATCCGCCGCCGGCTCGCCCTTGCCGGTGAGCTTGGGGCGGATGCCGGCATAATCCGGTGCCAGCGAGTCGTCGGGCAGGCCCGGCCAATAGGTACGGATGCGTTCGTAGAAGATGTCGGCGCGTCCGGGATCGACCTTGTAGTTCTCGTGCTCGATCCATTCGACATCGGGTCCGAAGCGCATGCGGCCGGCGAGATCGAGCGTCACGTGCACGCCGAGACCGCCCGGCATCGGCGTCGGATAGATCAGCCGTGTGAAGGCCGGCTTGCCGGTAAAGGTAAAGTAGTTGCCCTTGGCCAGCACCTGGCGCGGAATACGCGTCGCGGGATAGTCCTCTATTGCGCGCGCCACTGCCTGCGCGCCCAGGCCCGCGCAATTGATCACGGCATCGAACGGCATTTCGCAGGCTTCATCGCCGCCGAAGCGCACCAGCCACTGTCCGTTCCTGCGCGTTGCGCCGAGCACAGGCGTGTTGAACGCGATGGCGCCGCCGGCGTCTTCCAGTTCGCCTTCAAGCGCCAGCATGTAAGCGTGCACGTCGAGGATGCCGGTTTCCGGCGAGCGCAATGCCGCGTGGCACTGCAACTGCGGTTCGAGCGCGCGCGCCGCATTGCCGGCGATCATCTCCAGGCCTTCGACCCCGTTGATGCGGGCCTGCGTGGCAATCGCCTCGACCCTTTCGAGCTCGGCGTCGTTGGCGGCCACCACCAGCTTGCCGGACTTGCGGTGCGGCACGCCGCGCGAGGCGCAGAATTCGTAAAGCATGCGCCGCCCCCGTACGCAGTGGCGGGCGCGCAGCGAATCGGTCGGATAATAAAGGCCGCCGTGGATGACTTCACTGTTGCGGGAGGAAATGCCGTTGCCGATACCGGCCGTTTGCTCGGCGATCACCACATCGTGGCCGGCGCGCGCAACGGTGCGGGCGACAGCCAGGCCGACCACGCCGGCACCGATCACCAGAACTTGCATGCGACTTTCTGTCTCGTGGAAAAACGTCGTGGGTAAAGCCGGCGGCAATGAAGCATTAACGGGGGCATTTTTGAACCATGATTTGTCCAAATATCCGCAAATTGTCTGGCATAAAGTTCGGCCTTAACGCTTATCCCCGATCACGCTTGACCCGGCATCACGGTCGGGCAAATTCGGCCCCAAATCACCCGAAAACAGGCGAGCTTTCAGCAATGCGCAAAACAGCCCAGACACTGGCGGCGGCCCTGCTCGGCGTTCTCGTTGCCGGGCCGGCGCTGGCCGGGAGCTGCAGCAACACCGAGAGCTTTGCGAGCTGGCTGGCCAAGTTCAAGCGCGACGCCATGGCGCAAGGCATCTCGCAACGGACGCTGGCCGAAGCCGCGCCTGACCTGGTTTACGACCCGGCGGTCATCCGCCGCGACCGCGGCCAGGCGATCTTCCAGAAGACCTTCCTCGAATTCTCCGACAGCCTGCTCGGCGGCTATCGCATTCCCAACGGTCAGAAAAAGTTGAAGGAGAACGCCCGCCTGTTCGCGCGCATCGAACAGCGCTTCGGTGTGCCGGGACCGGTGCTGACGGCTTTCTGGGGACTGGAAAGTGACTACAGCGCCAATTTCGGCAAGTTCAAGATCCTGCCCGCGCTGACAACGCTCGCCTATGACTGCCGGCGTACCGAGCATTTCGTGCCCGAACTCATCGACGCGCTCAAGATCGTCCAGCGCGGCGACCAACGCGTTTCCGACATGGTCGGCAGCTGGGCCGGCGAATTCGGCGGCATGCAGTTCACGGCGTCGAACTACATCAAATACGGTATTGATTTCGACGGCGACCGCCGCGCCGACCTGATCCGCAGCACGGCCGATACGCTGGCGTCCGCCGCCAATTACGTGGCCGACCTCGGCTGGAAGCGCGGCGAGCCCTGGCTCCAGGAAGTGACGGTGCCCGCCCGCATGCCGTGGCGCGAGGCCGACCTCGATATCCAGCACCCGGTGTCGCAGTGGGTGAAATGGGGCGTGCGTCCGGCACACGGCCGGCTGCCGCGCAAGGACTTGCCCGCGTCGCTGGTCCTGCCGATGGGGCGGGAGGGTCCGGCGTTCCTCGCCTATCCGAACTTCAAGGTGTTCCTCGACTGGAACAGGTCTTTTGTCTATTCGACCACCGTCGCCTATTTCGCGACGCGGCTTGCGGGTGCGCCGGTGGTCAGCCATGCCGGCGCCAAGACGGTACAGGCGCTGTCGATCGAGCAGATGAAGGAACTGCAGACCCTGCTCAACCGGCACGGCTACAAGGCCGGCGAGGTCGACGGCAAGCTCGGCAATGGCACCCGCGAGGCGGTCAAGCAGGTACAGCTCAAGATCGGGATGCCGGCCAATTCCTGGCCCACGCCCGAATTGCTGGCCCGGCTGCGCGGGGGCTAGCGGATGATCCCGCAAAGCGGGCCGTAGAAGTCGCCGGTATCGATCAGCGTGATCCCGGCTTCGAGCGCGGCGTGGATGGTGGCTTTACTCTCGGCGTCGTCGGGAACGCCATAGCCGCCGGACATGGCCATGCAGCCGAGACCGGCGGCAGGCATACGCAATTTCACTCCCCATACCGGCGTTATCCAACAGCAGTGCGCTGTCACAATCCAGAGGACCCGCGCAGAACGAAAAAGGCGGCCCCACAGGGCCGCCTTTCGTCTCCGTTGCCGGATGGACGGCGCTCACTCCGCCGCGATCTTGACCTCCGGCGCCGCCGCCTTGATGTCCGGCGTGACGTGGTCTTCGAACCTGGAGAAGTTCTTCTGAAACATGGCGACGAGTTCGCGCGCGGTCTTGTCGAACTCGGCCTTGTTCTTCCAGGTCTTGATCGGGTTCAAGAGGTGCGGCTCGACACCCGGCACCGAGGTTGGCACCGAGAAGCCGAAATAGGGATCGGTACGGAAATCGGAATCCTTGAGCGAGCCGTCGAGCGCGGCGGTGAGCAGCGTCCGCGTCGCCTTGATCGGCATGCGGCGGCCGACGCCGTAGATGCCGCCGGTCCAGCCGGAGTTCACCAGCCAGACGTCGACGTTGTGCCTGTTGATATATTCCTTCAGCAGGTCGGCATAGACCGACGGATGCCGCGGCAGGAAAGGGGCACCGAAGCAGGTGGAGAATTCCGGCTGCACGCCGACCAGCCCCTTCTCGGTGCCCGCCACCTTGGCGGTATAACCCGAAAGGAAGTGATACATCGCCTGCGTCGGGGTGAGCTTGGCGATCGGCGGCATCACACCGAAAGCGTCGGCGGTCAGGAAGATGATGTTCTTCGGATGGCCGGCCGTGCCTGCGCGCGACGCGTTCGGGATGAAATCGAGCGGATAGGCCGAGCGGGTGTTCTCGGTCTTGGAGCCGTCGTCGTAGTCCGGCACACGGGTGACCGGGTCGAACACCACGTTCTCCAGCACGGCGCCGAAACGGTTGGTGGCGTCCCAGATCATAGGCTCGGCCTCCTGGCTGAGCTTGATGGTCTTGGCGTAGCAGCCGCCCTCGAAATTGAAGATGCCGTTCGGACCCCAGCCGTGCTCGTCGTCACCGAGCAACGTACGGTTCGGATCGGCGGAGAGCGTCGTCTTGCCGGTGCCGGAGAGGCCGAAGAACAGCGCCGAGTCGTCGTCGGGACCGACGTTGGCTGAGCAGTGCATCGGCATGACGTTCCTGGCGGGCAGATAGAAGTTCAGGGTGGTGAACACCGACTTCTTCATCTCGCCGGCGTAGGACGAGCCGCAGATCAGCACGATCTTGCGGGTGAAGTCGATCGCCACCATGGTGTCGGAGCCCTCGCGGCCGCCGTGACGCCTCGCGTCGGGCCTGAAGGACGGCAGGTCGACGATGGTCAGCTCGGGAACGAAGCCGGCGAGCTCCTTGAACCCAGGACGGATCAGCAACTGGCGGATGAACAGCGAGTGCCAGGCGAGCTCGGTGAAGACGCGGACCTTGATGCGGTAGGTGTGATCGGCACCGCCGTAGAGGTCCTGCGCGAACAGCTTCTTGCCCTTGCAGTGGGCAATGAAGTCGGCGAGCAGATTGTCGAAGTGCTCCCGCGACATCTTGCGATTACCGTCCCACCACAACGAGTCCCGGGTGAGATCGTCTTCGACGGTGTGCTTGTCTTTCGGGCTGCGGCCGGTGTGATGACCGGTCTCCGCGCAGAACGCGCCGCCAGCCACAACCGAACCCTCACCGGCGCGAATGGCGTGCTCGTAGAGCGGCGCCTCGGTCAGATTCCAGCTCACCTCGGCGAGATCTTTAAAACCGAATTTGTCGGCGCCATAGGCACCGTTCCGCACACCCGTTTCTTGCACAAATTCCTCCCAACAGGCGGGACGCCTTGATCCGAAAACCCCTCAGGAACCCAGGCGGGTCCAACGCCTGAGACGTTAGTATAGTCCCACGTCTCACGGCGCGCGACCATAGTCAGCAGCGCCTTGAAAGCCAAGGTTAAATGCCATGCAAACGGTGCGTAGTGCTTTGCACGATGAGCTTTGCCGCAGTGCAAAATCACGTCTGACGGCCAATCCATCATGACGACGATGTCTGAGCCATCACGCGGACAGCATTCCCGCCGCTTCAGCGGGCCCGCGCCTCATCGGCAAGCTGCCTGAGGACGGTACGCAGGGCCCCCGGCACGGTAACGCGCTCCGGGAACGGCAGCCACAGCGCATTCTGTCCCTGCTGCAGTTCGATGCCGTCGGGGTTCACGCCGACGCAAGTCCATTTGCCATCAGGGGCACCGAGCAACTTTGTCGCATAGAGCCTGAGCGCGTCGGCATGGTCTGCGTTCATGTGCGCGACGGCGCCCTCCTCGGCTTCAACCAGTGCTGCCGCGCCGGAGAGATCGGTGAGCACATCGGCTGCGGTCAAATCGGCGGCGCGGGCAAAGCCGCCATTGAGATGCGCCGAGACGACGTCCATGCGCCAGAACGAAAAGTCGGCAAAGCCGGCATAGAGCTCCGCCTTCGGGTGGCTGGCCAGAAAGCGGCGGCGGACACCGCGCTCCCCGGCACTGCCGTGGGCGATCTGCACCATCTTGCCGAGCACGGTCAGGCGGGGATGCGCCAGGGCGTCGCCCTTGCCGGTCTCGGCCAGCAGCAGGGAGGCGCGGGGATCGACTTCCAGGTTGGCGGTATGGGTGGCCAGCCCGGACACCAGGATCAGCGGCGCGCCGCTCAAGTCAGTCGCTACGTTGACCAGTGAGCCGAAGGGATGGCCGGTATGGCGATCGAGGGTCGCGAGCGTCCCGGCACGGGTGGCGCGCAGCAGCGCCTTCGCCACCTCCCGCGGCACGAAATCCGCCGGCGCCTGGGCGTTCTCGGGGAGGCGGTCGGGCATGGTCCCGGGGAGCGGAGGATTGGCGGCTGTCATGGCGTCTCGACCGTTACTGCTGCCGGCCCGGGGTGTCCTGGCCGATGACCCTTGAATTGGCTATCGAATCACATAGTTGTTGCAAAGAGGCCACAATTCAGACCCTGTTTATGGGCTTCAAACACGCGGAAGTCAGCCAGAAGTGGCTTTTTGAGAGGGGCTCATGCCGACAATCGCTCTCGTGGACGACGACCGCAACATCCTGACCTCGGTGTCGATGGCCCTCGAGTCGGAAGGCTATCGCATCATGACCTATACCGACGGTGCCTCCGCTCTGGACGGTTTCAAGACCTCGCCGCCGGATCTGGCCATTCTCGACATCAAGATGCCGCGCATGGACGGCATGGAAACATTGCGCCGGCTCCGTCAGAAGAGCGACGTGCCTGTCATCTTCCTCACCTCCAAGGATGAGGAGATCGACGAGCTTTTCGGCCTCAAGATGGGGGCCGATGATTTCATTCGCAAACCGTTCTCGCAGCGGCTCCTGGTCGAGCGCGTGAAGGCGGTGCTGCGCCGTGTGAGCGGCGCCAAGGACGGTGCCCCGGCCAAGGAAACCGACAGCGCGAAGGTGCTCGAGCGCGGCCAGTTGCGTATGGACCCCGAGCGGCACACCTGCACCTGGAAGAACGAGCCGGTGACGCTCACCGTCACCGAGTTCCTGATCCTGCAGGCTTTGGCAGCGCGCCCGGGCGTGGTGAAAAGCCGCAACGCGCTGATGGACGCAGCCTACGACGATCAGGTCTATGTCGACGACCGCACCATCGACAGCCACATCAAGCGGCTGCGCAAGAAATTCAAGGTGGTCGATACCGACTTTGAAATGATCGAGACGCTTTACGGCGTCGGCTACCGCTTCAAGGAATGATGACGCAGGTTTAATGCGGCAGTCGCGGATGGTCGACTGACGGAGCATCCCGGTTGCGGTAAAGTCTCGGGGCGGATCATCCTGCGGCCCACGACAACCCGGCTGGCTTGCCAACGTGCTCGATCGAACGACAGAGGTCATCGCACCAAAGCCGACTGCCGAGCGGCCCGGCGAGGCGAAACCGCGTCGCCGGCGCATGGCCGCCGCGGTGCGCGGCGCCTGGCAGCGGGCCTGGCAGTTCTTCGTGCGCCAGAGCTTTTCCAGCCTCACCCGCCGCATCGTCATCCTCAATCTCGCCGGCCTGGTCACGCTGGTAACCGGCGTCCTCTATCTCTCGCAATTCCGCGCCGGGCTGATCGACGCGCGGGTGCAGAGCCTGCTGGTGCAGAGCGAGATCATCGCCGGCGCCATCGCGGCGTCGGCGACCGCTGACTCCGATACCGATTCCATCACCATCGATCCCGACCGGCTGCTGCAGCTGCAGACCGGACAGAGCTACGGGCCGGCCGACAACTCGATCGCGAGCATCGAATTCCCGATCAATCCCGAGCGCGTCGCGCCGGTGCTGCGCCGTCTGGTGTCGCCGACCAAGACCCGCGCGCGCATCTACGACCGCGACGGCGTCCTGATCCTCGACAGCCGCAACCTCTACGGCCGCGGCGACGTGCTGCGCTTTGACCTGCCGCCGCCCAGCGCCGAAAAGCCGGGACTGGTGGAACGCGCATTCATTGCGCTCCGGCGCTGGTTCGGACGCGGCGATCTGCCGCTCTACCGCGAGCTCGGTCCGGAGAACGGCAAGGGCTATCCGGAAGTGGCGCAGGCGCTCGGCGGCCGACACGCCAGCATGGTGCGGGTCAACAGCCGCGGCGAAGTGATCGTTTCGGTGGCGGTGCCGGTGCAGCGCTTCCGCGCGGTGCGCGGCGCGCTGATGCTGTCGACGCAAGGCGCCGACATCGACGACATGGTGGAAGCCGAACGACTCGCCATCGTCAAGGTGTTCCTTGTCGCCGCAGGCGTGATGGTGGTGCTGTCGATCCTGCTGGCCGGCACCATTGCCGGCCCGGTGCGCCGGCTCGCCGACGGCGCGGAACGCGTTCGCCGCCGAATCCGCAGCCGTGTCGAAATTCCCGACTTCACGCGCCGCCGCGACGAGATCGGCCATTTGTCGGGCGCGCTGCGCGACATGACCAACGCGCTCTATACCCGCATCGAGGCGATCGAAAGCTTCGCCGCCGACGTCGCGCACGAACTGCGCAATCCGCTCACCTCGCTGCGCTCGGCGGTAGAGACGCTCCCGCTCGCCAGGACCGATGAAAGCCGCAAGCGTCTGCTCGAAGTCATCGAGCAGGACGTCAAGCGACTGGACCGGTTGATCTCCGATATCTCCGATGCCAGCCGGCTCGACGCCGAACTGCAACGCCAGGAAGCAGCGCCGGTCGACCTGACGAGTTTGCTCGAGGCGCTGGTGGCTGCCGCTAACGAAATCCGTACCGACGATGTCGCCGTCACCCTGAGCTTCGAAGACGGCAAGCCGGAAGACTTCAGGGTGCCGGGTCACGACTCGCGCCTTGGCCAGGTGGTCAGCAACCTCATCGACAATGCGCGCTCGTTCTCGCCACCCGGCGGCACCGTGCAGGTCACCTGCCGCAAGCTGAAAGGCGAGGTCGAAATCCTGGTCGACGACAATGGCCCGGGGATTCCGCCCGACGCCACCCAGAAGATTTTCGAGCGCTTCTACACCGACCGTCCCGCGCAGGGCTTCGGGCAGAATTCCGGCCTCGGGCTCTCGATTTCCAGGCAGATCGTCGAGGCCCATGGCGGGCGGATCTGGGCTGAAAACCGGACAGCGCCATCCGCCGATGACCAGGAGCCCAGGGTGCTCGGCGCGCGCTTCGTGGTACGGCTGCCGGCGAAATAGCGGCCCACAGGCACGGAACATATGCCCGCTGTTCACATCTCGGCGAGGACGGGCACCCCCGCTCTGGCGCCGGCCGATGGCCGCACCCAGATAGCGCCCGATTGACCTCGCCCCGGGACCTGGGCTACTTCCGGCCACCGCGACGCCGTCTTGGAAAAATTAACGATAATCGCCCTACGATCGCGGCCGCCCGAATTGACCAGGCGAGCCTTACCTTGGTACCTCCAATTCGCAGTGCAGCAGAACGCCAACATCGCGAGTCAGGCCCTTGCCACCGGCCTTCAAATGCGTCTGAATGCGCGCCTATTTCTGCGGTGCAGCGTAAGCGCCGCCTGGAGTCCGGTATGATCGGCCTCGTTCTTGTGACCCACGGCCGGCTGGCCGTCGAATTCCGTTCGGCCCTGGAACACGTGGTGGGTCCCCAAAGTCAGATCGAAGCGGTCACCATCGGCCCCGACGACGACATCGAGCAATGCCGCAAGTACATCCTCGAAGCGGTGAAACGGGTGGATAGCGGCAATGGGGTCGTGATCCTTACCGATATGTTCGGCGGGACCCCGTCAAACCTCGCCATCTCGGTCATGAGCCAGCCCAAGGTCGAGGTGCTGGCGGGCATCAATCTGCCGATGCTGATCAAGCTCGCCAAAGTTCGCGAGACTGCCAACCTGCAGGACGCGGTCGCATCCGCCCAGGAAGCCGGGCGCAAGTATTGCACCATCGCCAGCCGCGTTCTCAACGGGAAATGAACGACTTGGCCCCAGTGAACGGTTCCCCGGGGGCTGGCGCCGCGCCGGTGGTGCGCGAGGTCGAGATTATCAACAAGCTCGGCCTGCACGCGCGCGCGGCGATGAAATTCGTGCAGACCGCCGAGCGGTTCAATGCCGCTATCACGGTCAGCCGCGGCGAGGAAAACGCCGACGGCACCTCTATCCTTGACCTGCTCATGTTCGCGGCGGGCCCGGGCTCGACCATCACCATTTCGGCAACCGGCGAGGAAGCGGCGGCCGCCGTCGACGCCCTGGCCGAGCTGGTGGCGAACCGCTTCGGCGAAGACGAATAGCCCGAATACCGCTGCCCGGTTTCGCCCCCACTTTCGCGGGAAAAGCGGGCTGTTGTCCTGCCATCTGCCCTGGAAGCCACATAAAGAAATCTTTATATATGCATTGCCGACGTGGCCCGGGCCTGTTATAGGCACGGCCAGCCCACCCATCCATTTTCGTCTGTTGCATAAGGATCGTCATGACTGCGACCGCCAAGAAGAAAGCTCCCGCCGAGCACGACTACATCGTCAAGGACATCGATCTCGCCCCCTGGGGCCGCACCGAGATCGCCATCGCCGAGACCGAAATGCCGGGCCTGATGGCGACGCGCGAGGAGTACGGCCCGAAACAGCCGCTCAAGGGCGCCAGGATCGCCGGCTCGCTGCACATGACCATTCAGACCGCGGTGCTGATCGAAACGCTGAAGGCGCTCGGCGCCGACGTGCGCTGGGTCTCCTGCAACATCTATTCGACCCAGGACCATGCCGCGGCCGCCATCGCCGCCGGCGGCACGCCGGTCTTCGCGGTCAAGGGCGAGAGCCTGACCGACTACTGGAACTACACCCGCAAACTGTTCGAGTGGCATGACGGCGGCGTGCCGAACATGATCCTCGACGACGGCGGCGACGCCACCCTGTTCGTCCATCTCGGCGTGCGCGCCGAAGGCGGCGACACCAAGTTCCTCGACAACCCGTCGTCCGAGGAAGAAGAGATCCTGTTCGCCCTTCTGAAGAAGACGCTGGCCGAGAAGCCGAAAGGCTGGTTCGGCGAGATCGCCAGGTCGATCCGCGGCGTGTCGGAAGAGACCACCACGGGCGTGCACCGTCTCTACATGATGGAGAAGGAAGGCCGCCTGCTGTTCCCGGCGATCAACGTCAACGACGCGGTGACCAAGTCGAAATTCGACAACCTCTATGGCTGCCGCGAGTCGCTGGTCGACGGTATCCGCCGCGGCACCGACGTGATGATGGCTGGCAAGGTCGCCATGGTCGCGGGCTTCGGCGACGTCGGCAAGGGCTCGGCCGCTTCGCTGCGCAACGCCGGCTGCCGCGTGATGGTGTCCGAGATCGACCCGATCTGCGCACTGCAGGCGGCGATGGAGGGCTATGAAGTCACCACCATGGAAGACGCGGTCAAGCGCGCCGACATCTTCGTGACCACCACCGGCAACAAGGACGTCATCACCGGCGATCACATGCGCGGCATGAAGGACCGGGCGATCGTCTGCAACATCGGCCACTTCGATAACGAGATCCAGGTTCACGCGCTCCGGAACCTGAAGTGGCACAACGTGAAGCCGCAGGTGGACGAAATCGAGTTCCCCGACGGCCACCGCATCATCCTGCTGTCGGAAGGCCGCCTGGTGAACCTCGGCAACGCCATGGGCCATCCGTCGTTCGTGATGTCGGCGTCGTTCACCAACCAGACGCTGGCGCAGATCGAATTGTGGAACCACCACGAGAGCTACGCCAAGAAGGTCTACACGCTGCCGAAGCACCTCGACGAGAAGGTCGCCCGGCTGCATCTCGACAAGATCGGCGTGAAGCTGTCGAAGCTCTCCAGCGAGCAGGCCGCCTATATCGGCGTGCCGCAGGACGGCCCCTACAAGCCGGACCACTACCGCTACTGAAGCGTTTCCAGGCGAAGCGGGAACCGGTTCGCCGTCCGGAAATGCGACGGAAAACTGAGCGCTGCTGCCCGAAGGCGCGAATGGAACGGCCGGCTGAAAAGCCGGCCGTTCCGTTGGTCCGGGCATTGCTTCAGCGCTGCGGCAGCACCATTCTGATCACGTAGCGCTGCGGTTGGCCCTCGATCCCGAGAAACGTTCGCGTCAGCGTGAAATCAGTCGTGCGGCTCGGCCCGATTTGCGCGGCCTGCCGGGTTGCCGCCTGCCGGCAACCCTGGTCTTCGGCAAAACACACGAACACGACGCCATGTTTCCTGAACGTGGCCAGCCCCGGCTGCGGCAGGTCGGGCAGCGACCGCGGCCGGTCGGCGGCGTAGGCCGCGGCTGCATAGGCCAGATCGGCCGGACCACCCACATAACGCAGCGGCTGCGTGGTCGCGGCATGCCAGTCGCGCTCGACGCGTTCCGCCAGGAGCGCGGCCTGCGCCGAGGCCGGCGGCGGGCCCTTGCGCTGGCTGGCGCTCGCGATGAACGGCGCGGCGTTCAGCATCACCAGCGGAAACGCCACGGCCGCAATCAGGATGCGCGCGGTTTCGACTTGACGTAGCGTCACTGCCGGCGGCGACAACAGCAGCACCGGCAGCAGCGTGAAGGACGACATCGACCACAGCGACGTGATTTCCACGCCGCCGCCGAGCGCCGCCGCGACAGGCAACAGGAACGGCGCCCAGAACGCCGCCGCCGTCAGCCGGTGTTCGCGATCCTTCGGCCACGCCATGTCGGCGAGCATGGCGCGGCCCGGGCGCGCCATCAGCAGCACCACGGCGATCGGGACCGCCACATAGCCGAGCGAACCGGCGAGATAACCAAGCGCACTCATCGCGCCGTCGAGATACGGCGCTTTGTCGTGCACACCGACCGCGTAGGAAAACGGCGCGTAATCGTTCTGCGTCAGCCAGTAGAGATGGGGCGCAAGCAGCGCGAAGCCGGCAACGATCGTCACCCACGGGGCGAACGAACGGAAATAGCGCATGCGGTTGGCGTCGTTCAGTGCGGCAAGCGCCAGCCCCGCCAGCAGGAACACCGACCAGTATTTGGTCAGCATGGCAGCAGCGGCCGCCAGCCCGGCGAGCGCGGCGTAGACGAGGCTCCGCCGTTCGTAACTGCGCAGGAACCACCAGGTGGTCAGCGCCCACATCGGCATCAGCACCGTGTTCACGTTGTATTTGAGCGCGTGGAAATTGAAGAACGGCACGAGGGTCATCAGCGCCACGCCGATGACGCGCTTTTCGACGTCGAGGTAATCGGCCGACAGCCGCCACATGATCCACAGCGCGGTGGCCGGCATCACCATGGCGAGCAGGTAGTAGGACCACTCCGCCACCGGGAATACGCTGAACCAGACGCGCACCAGCACCGCACTTACCGGTCCGTGCTTCTGGTAGCCCCATGCCAGGTCGCGCGACCATGCGATCAGCTCGGTCATGTCCGGGTGCAGGCCCTGGGCACCCTTGGCGATGGTGCCGTAGGCCGCCCAGACCAGCGCATAGACGATGAGCGCCAGCACGACGTTGCGCTCGCGCCCTGCAGGAGCGACGAACGCACCGCGCAGGGCGCCGGCCGCCCGCTGGACCGCCTGAATCGGTATTGGAAAGCGCATGGGAGCCGCCTTATGGCATGCCGGCTCTGCGTGCGTCCATTGCGGCATCTGTCCGCTTGAAGGTCCCGGGGGGCGGTGCTATCTGCCCGCCATGACGGCTGTCCCCATTCAAAATATCCGCAATTTCTCCATCGTCGCCCATATCGACCACGGGAAATCCACGCTCGCCGACCGGCTGATCCAGCTCACCGGCGGTCTCGACGCGCGCGAAATGGCGGGCAAGGAACAGGTGCTCGACTCGATGGACATCGAGCGCGAGCGCGGCATCACGATCAAGGCGCAGACCGTGCGCCTGAAGTACCGCGCCAGGGACGGCAAGGATTACATCCTCAACCTGATGGACACGCCGGGCCACGTCGACTTCGCCTATGAGGTCAACCGGTCGCTCGCGGCCTGCGAGGGCTCGCTCCTGGTGGTCGACGCCAGCCAGGGCGTCGAGGCGCAAACGCTCGCCAACGTCTATCACGCGCTCGACGCCAACCACGAAATTGTACCCGTCCTGAACAAGGTCGACCTGCCGGCGGCGGAGCCCGAGAAAATCAAGCAGCAGATCGAGGACGTGATCGGGCTCGACGCCTCCGACGCGATACAAATCTCTGCCAAGACCGGCCTCGGCGTGCCCGACGTATTGGAAGCAATCGTCACCCGCCTGCCGCCGCCGAAAGGCGATCGTGACGCGCCGCTGAAAGCGCTGCTGGTCGACTCCTGGTACGACCCCTATCTCGGCGTCGTCGTTCTGGTGCGCGTCGTCGACGGCGTGCTCAGGAAGGGCCAGCGCATCCGCATGATCGGCATCGAGTCGCACTATGAAGATCGACCGCGTCGGCGTATTCCTGCCGAAGCTGACGTCGGTGGACGAGCTCGGCCCCGGCGAGATCGGCATGCTCACCGCCTCGATCAAGGAGGTCGCCGACACCCGCGTCGGCGACACCATCACCGACGAGCGCAACCCGGTCGACGAGCCCCTGCCCGGCTTTCAGCCGGCGATCCCGGTGGTGTTCTGCGGCCTGTTTCCGGTCGACGCCGCCGACTTCGAGGATTTGCGCGCCGCCATGGGCAAGCTGCGCCTGAACGACGCCAGCTTCACCTATGAGATGGAAACTTCGGCCGCGCTCGGCTTCGGATTCCGCTGCGGCTTCCTCGGCCTGTTGCATCTCGAAATCATCCAGGAGCGGCTGGAGCGCGAGTTCAATCTCGACCTGATCGCGACCGCGCCTTCGGTCATCTACAAGATGAACCTGCGCGACGGATCGCATATTGAGTTGCACAATCCGGTCGACATGCCGGACGTGATGAAAATTCTCGAGATCGAAGAACCGTGGATCGAGGCGACCATCCTGACGCCCGACGACTATCTCGGCGCCGTCCTGAAGCTGTGTCAGGACCGCCGCGGCGTGCAGAAAGAGCTGACCTATGTCGGCAGCCGCGCGCTGGTGAAATACCAGCTGCCGCTCAACGAGGTGGTGTTCGACTTCTACGACCGGCTCAAATCGGTGTCGAAAGGCTATGCCTCGTTCGACTATCACCTCACCGACTACAAGCCCTCCGACCTGGTGAAAATGTCGATCCTGGTGAACGACGAGCCGGTCGACGCGCTGTCGATGCTGGTGCATCGCACGCGCGCGGAGACGCGCGGCCGCGGCATGGTGGAGAAGCTGAAGGAGCTGATCCCGCCGCACATGTTCCAGGTGCCGATCCAGGCGGCCATCGGCGGCAAGATCATCGCCCGCGAGACCGTGCGCGCACTGCGCAAGGACGTCACCGCCAAGTGCTACGGCGGCGACGCCACGCGCAAGCGCAAGCTGCTGGAGAAGCAGAAGAAGGGCAAGAAGAAGATGCGCCAGTACGGCAAGGTGGATATTCCCCAGGAGGCGTTCATTGCCGCGCTGAAGGTGGATGTGTAGGGGCTTAAGCGCTCTTCTGTAGCGCCCGATTTATTGCGGCTTTAACGCGGTCAAACGCCTCTCTTTCTGAAACAGAAAAACCACCGTCGGCGGTCGACATGCTAGCGGCCCACTTTGGGAATTCCGCACGCGCAACAGGATTTTCGCACACACCACGCGCTGCCCGAGTAAGCAGGTTTTGACTTAGCTGTGTGTCAAAGAGCTCTGCAAGAAGCTCGCGCTCTGCCTCTTCGTCTACTCCGCGGCCTGCGAGCGGCGCAGCAGTCCCGCCTCCTTCATCTCATCGTGCAAGGCGATGGGGTCCCAATCGTAGCCGTTCGGCCAGGTCAGCGCGCCGTCCTCGATGAACACACGCTGGAAATAGCTCGCGTCCTTCAGCGGCTCGGCCATCGGCCCGGTCTTGTTGGCGATATCGGCAAAGTCGCGCGCGCCGATGGTGCCGTCGGAGAACTCGATCTCCAACTTGTGGCCGCCCAGGGACCGTACACCGATCACGTCAATCATCAGTCCAGACCCGCGATGCGTTCGAGCGTTCCGTCGGTTCGCGCCGCCTGCCAGTTCCGCATCAGCGCGTCGCGACGCAACGCGGTCCATTCTTTTAGCACACGCGCGACAGTCGGCGGTAGCCGTCCGTCGATGATCTCGCCGTCCGCAATGCGGATGCGCGCGCGGAACCCCTGATAACGCACGTGAAAATGCGGCGGATCATGGTCGTTAAAGAACATCCGCACCGCGATCCCGAGGAAATAGGCGATCGTCGGCAATTGGCCCTCCCGCACCAATCGGCCTTACCTTTGACCGGCGAACGCAAGACCATACCACGGATATGCATATCGGGCGGGGCAAGGTAGGCATCCCGCAGGAGGCGTTCATCGCGGCGCTGAAGGTGGATGTGTGACGTTGCGATCCCGCGGCGGCACGCTCGCGAAAGCGGCTGTGCGCCCTGATCAGGCGCGGTGCTCAAAGCTGGTCAGAAGATGAGACCGGCGCTACGGTAAAATCATACAGCGCAGCAACGCAGCGAATCATTCTACAACGGCTGCGGCGCAACGGTGCCCCTTGATGCGGTTAAGGTCAGGTCGTCCGTTCGCGTTGCACCGCATGCTGGCCTGTCAATCACAAGCCGAACCCGGACGGTCCTGTGGCCTCTGACCGCTGTGCGGTCCCATTTGGAGTCGCGCCGAAAGCTTCCCGCGCCGGAGGACATCTTCGCGTGCGAAGATGCCTGGGCGCCTGCGGACGCAAGCCGCCGAAGCGCGCGGCAACGTTGCGGGTCACACTCGCGGCGTGGGCGCTGATTGCGGCGGCCCCGCCGGCCATCGGGCAGGACGCGACCTGGCTGCTCAACCCGGGTTCCAACAACTTCAACACCGGCGCCAACTGGTCCACCGGCACCGTGCCGACCGGGACCGCGTTCTTTGGCCTGTCGAACGTCACGAGCCTGACGAACTCGGCCAACACCACGATCGGCGGATGGACTTTCAATCCCGGCGCGTCGAACTACACGTTTGCGACACCCAATAACCGTCGTCTCACGTTCACCGGCGCCGGCATCGTCGTCAACGGCGGCAGCATCAGCATCGACAACAACAACAACCTCACTTTCGACAATGCCAGCTCGGCGGGCAGTGCCGTCATCGGAAACGACAGAAACCTGATCTTCAACGACACCAGCACGGCCGGCAACGCCGTCATCACCAACAACAACAATCTCGACTTCAATGATTCCAGCACCGCCGGCAACGCCACGATTACCAACAATGACACCCTTGATTTCAATAACAGCAGCACCGCCGGCAACGCTACCATCACCAACAACGACCAGATGAACTTCCGCAACGCCAGCACCGCCGGCACCGCGACCATCATCAACAATCTCAGCCTGGAATTCTTCAACACCAGCACGGCCGGCAACGCCAGCATCACGAACAATGCCGGCGGCACCATCGATTTCAACGGCACGAGCACCGGCGGCGACGCCACCATCACCAACAGCGGAACGCTGATTTTCAGGAACACGAGCACGGGGGGCAATGCCGCGATCGTCAGCAACCTGGGCGGCCTGGTCAATTTCTCGACCAGCAGAGGGCCGGCCAACGACGGCAGGATCTCCGCAGGTTCAATTGCCGGCGCGGGCAATTTCCTGCTGGGTGACAATGAACTGACTGTCGGCGGCAACAATCAGAGCACGACGGTCAGCGGCGTCATCAGCGATACCGGCGTCGGCCCGCCCGGCGGCTCGCTGGTGAAGACCGGCACCGGTACGCTGACCCTCACCGGCACCAACACCTACGCCGGAACGACCACGATCAATAACGGCACGCTCGCCCTGGGCGGCACCGGCAGCATCGCAGCGTCCGCCGGCGTGAACGTGGCGGGCGCCACGGGCATCTTCGACATCGCCGGCACCACGGCGGGGGCGACGATCAAGACGCTTTCGGGCGTGGCCGGCAGTTCGGTTACCCTCGGCGCCCGGACGCTCGCGCTGTCGAACGCCTCCGGCACCTTCGGCGGCGTGATCTCGGGCACCGGCGGGCTGACACTCAATGCCGGCACCGAGACGCTGACAGGCAACAACACCTACAGCGGGGCGACCAACATCAACAATGGTGCGACGCTCGCCCTGGCCGGCACCGGCAGCATCGCGAACGCGAGCAGCGTCAACCTGAACGGCGCCACCAGCGTCTTCGACATCGCCGGCACCACGGCGGGGGCGACGATCAAGACGCTTTCGGGCGTGGCCGGCAGTTCGGTAACCCTCGGCGCCCAGACGCTCACGCTGTCGAACGCCTCCGGCACCTTCGGCGGCGTGATCTCGGGCACCGGCGGGCTGACGCTCGATGCCGGCACCGAGACGCTGACAGGCAACAACACCTACAGCGGGGCGACCAACATCAACAATGGTGCGACGCTCGCCCTGGCCGGCACCGGCAGCATCGCGAACGCGAGCAGCGTCAACCTGAACGGCGCCACCAGCGTCTTCGACATCGCCGGCACCACGGCGGGGGCGACGATCAAGACGCTTTCGGGCGTGGCCGGCAGTTCGGTAACCCTCGGCGCCCAGACGCTCACGCTGTCGAACGCCTCCGGCACCTTCGGCGGCGTGATCTCGGGCACCGGCGGGCTGACACTCAACGCCGGCACCGAGACGCTGACAGGCAACAACACGTACAGCGGCGGCACGACCATCAGCGCCGGCACGCTGCAACTCGGCAACGGCGGCGCCACCGGATCGATCGTCGGCGACGTCGTCAACAACGGCGTCTTCGCCGTCAACCGGTCCGACGCCTATACGTTCGGCGGCGTCATCTCCGGCACGGGTGCGTTTCAGCACTCGGGCAGGCACCACCACCTTCACCGGCGCCAACACCTACACCGGCGGCACGACCATCAGCGCCGGCACGCTGCAACTCGGCAACGGCGGCACCACCGGATCGATCGTCGGCGACGTCGTCAACAACGGCATCTTCGCCGTCAACCGCTCCGACGCCTATACGTTCGGCGGCGTCATCTCCGGCACAGGTGCGTTTCAGCAGCTCGGGACAGGCACCACCACCTTCACCGGCGCCAACACCTATACCGGCGGCACGACCATCAGCGCCGGCACGCTGCAACTCGGCAACGGCGGCACCACCGGATCGATCGTCGGCGACGTCGTCAACAACGGCGTCTTCGCCGTCAACCGGTCCGACGCCTATACGTTCGGCGGCGTCATCTCCGGCACAGGTGCGTTTCAGCAGCTCGGGACAGGCACCACAAGTCTGACCGGCGCTAACAGCTATACCGGGAGCACGGCGGTCAACGGCGGCACGCTGCTGGTGGACGGTTCGATTGCGTCCTCGAGCGGCCTCACGGTCAACAGCGGCGGCACGGTCGGCGGCACCGGAACGCTGCCGTCGACGACAATCAATGACGGCGGAATGCTCGCGCCCGGACCTCCCATCGGGACCCTCAACGTCCAGGGCAACCTCACTTTCTCGCCCGCCTCAACGTACAGGGTGGACATCACGCCGTCGGCCGCCGACCGGACCAACGTCGCCGGAACGGCGAGGCTTGCCGGCACCGTTCACGTCGTTCCCCAACCGGGCAGCTACCCCATCGGCACGAGGTACACCATTCTCACCGCCACGGGCGGTCTGATTGGCACGTTCCCGGCATTGACCCTGGAATCCGTGTTCCTCTGTGCCTGTCTCAGCTACGACGCGAATAATGTCTATCTGAATATCACCAGCAGCGGCGTGACCTTTTCCGACGTGGGACAGACCCGCAACCAGATCGCAACCGGAGCCGCCACGGAACAGCTCGGGACCGGCAATCCGATCTTCGATGTGGTCGTGCTCGGCAATGCAGAACAGGCGCGCACAGCTTTCGATCAGCTCTCGGGCGAGATTCATGCCAGCGCAGCAAGTGCGATGCTCGATGACTCACGCTACCTGCGCGACGCGCTGATCAACCGGCTGCGGCAATCCTACGGCGGTCAGTCCGGTCCGCTGGCGGCGCTGAGCCCGCCGGGGGCGGCGTTGGCCTACGGGTCGACGGACGACACGTTCGTGAGTCCGTTTGCAGCACGGGCCGCCGCGGCCCCTTCGCCAGCGGGGCGTGTCATCGCCACCTGGGCCCAGGCGATCGGCGCCTGGGGACGCGATGAAGACGACGGCAATGCCGCCACGCTCACCCATTCAACCGGAGGCTTCATCAGCGGTCTCGATGCGACCCTCGGCCGGTCATGGCGGCTCGGCATTGCGGGCGGCTACAGTCGCTCGTGGCTGAATGCCGACGCGCGCAATTCCTCGGCCACCCTGGACAGCTACCACCTCGGTCTCTATGGGGGCGGACAGCTGGGCGCAATCGGGTTTCGGTCGGGCATTGCTTACAGCCGGCACGCCGTCGCTACCGGTCGAAGCATCGACTTTCTGGCCAGTGAAAATTGTTGTCTTTCAATCTTCAGCGACACGGTGAATGCGAATTACCGGGCTCGCACATTGCAGGCGTTCGGCGAAGTCGGATTCGCACTCTCGTCAGGATACGCCGCCGTCGAGCCGTTCGCCAATGTCGCCCATGTCGAGGTCCGTACGGGCGGGTTCACGGAAACCGGCGGGGCGGCGGCGCTCACCGCAAGCGGCCAGTCGAACCACGCGACCCTGACCACGCTGGGAGCGCGGGCCGCGATTACCGCCATAGCGGACGACGGCACGCGCGTAACCACGCACGGCGCGCTGGGCTGGCGCCATGCTTTCGGCGATCTGGCCCCATTGATGACCATGGCGTTTGCCAGCGGCAGCACGCCATTCGATATCGCCGGCATCACGATTGCTCGTGATTCTGCGCTGGTCGAAGCCGGCGTTGATCTGGGCATCGCAGGAAACCTCGCGATCGGTCTGTCATATGGCGGCCAGTTCTCCGCGCACGCGAGCGGCCAGTCGGTCAAGGGAAACCTGATCTGGAAATTCTAGCTGGCAACAACGTTATGCCCGATCATGGTCCGCTGCGGCGCGGCGGCTCGCATTCAGCGGCCAGAGCCGCGACCGGCACGCGAGACCGTGCGCGCCTGCCGGCCAGGGACGTCACCGCCGACTGCGTCGGCCGGCGAACAACTCGGCCGCGCGCTGTTGATCGTCCGGGTTCGCGCGCTGACGGCGGACTGCGCGCCGTCCCCACGCAACGGTGACAGGCCGGCTTGGCGACACAACCCGCCCTTGTCGGCGCGATCGGCAAACGGGACAGGGCAACGTCAGCCCATCCTTGCCAGCCTCCGGATTTCGCGGCAAGCTATCGCAAAACAACCAGAAAACACTGGCCATACGGGAGGAGCGACATGCGTTCACGCGTCATTATGCTCGCGGCACTATTGCTGGCCGCGCTGACCACCACGGCCTTCGCCGAAAAGCTGAAAATCGCCGTTCCGCAAAAGGGATTCTGGGACAGCGAATTCGTCGAATTCGCGCAGAAAAAGGGGTGGTTCAAAAAGGAAGGCCTCGAGATCGAAATCTTCTGGACCCATGGCGGTTCCGAGACGCTGCAGGCAGCGATCTCCGGCAGCGCCGATATCGCCATGTCGAACGGCACGCTGGGCGTGGTCGGCGCCTATTTCAAGGGCGCGCCGGTGCGCATCATCGCCGCCGAGATGACCGGCGTGCATGAGGTCTACTGGTACGTGAAGGCGGACAGCCCGATCAGGACGGTGAAGGATCTGGAAGGCAAGACCGTCGCCTTCTCGCGTCCCGGCTCATCGACCAACCTGATGCTGCTCAACCTGCTGGCCGAAAACAACGTCAAGGCCAAGCCCACTCCGACCGGCGGCCCGACGGCCACGCACACCCAGGTCATGTCCGGCCAGATCGATGCCGGCTGGTCGGTAGCCCCGTTCGGCCTCAAGGAAGTCAGCGAGGGCAAAACGCGCATCGTGGTGAAGGCCGGCGACATCAAGGGGATGCAGGGCCAGACCATTCGTGTCGACGTCGCCAACGCCAATGCGCTGAAGACCAAGCGCGAGGCGATCACCAAGTTCATGAAGGTGGTCTCGCAAGCGATCGATTGGGCCTATTCCGGCGATCCCGAGGTCTACAAGATGTATGGTGAAATCGCCAAGATCTCGCCGGCGGTCGCCAAAAAGACGGTCGACGAGTTCTATCCGAAGTCGGCGCTGCAGCTCACCAAAATCGAGGGGCTGCAGAAAACGCTCGATGAGGCGCTGAAATACAAGCGCATCACCGAGAAGAAGACGGTGAAGGACGCCGAAGGCATGATCGACATCGTCTACAAGCCGGGCTCATAGGCCACATCGACCTGCGCGTTCCCCGCTGCGCTCGCGGGGAACCAACAATCTGTCGGACGATGCGCGGCTGCAACAGGCGATTGCCGCGCCTCTCCGCAGCGATTGCATCAGGAGAAGCGAATTGGACGCGACGGCCGCCACGGCTGCATCGGCACAAAGCGGCATGCGGCAGCCATCCACCCCGCAGGCCGGCGCCATCCTCGTCGTCGACAAGCTGGTCAAGCGTTTCGAGACTCCGGACGGCGTGCTGACCGCGGTCGACGGCATGTCGCTCGACGTCGCGCCGGGCGAGTTCGTGAGCGTGATCGGACCGTCGGGCTGCGGGAAGTCCACATTGTTCAATGTGATCGGCGGCCTGCTTGAAGCCGACGAAGGCACGGTCAATGTCGACGGCGAGACGATCAACGGCCCGCACCCCTCGATCGGCATGATTTTCCAGGACGAGTCGACCTTTCCCTGGCGCACCGTCATCGACAACGTGGCGTTTCCGCTGGAGATCGCCAGCGTGCCGAAATCGGAGCGTCAGGACCGCGCGCGGCATTTCGTGAAGCTCGTGGGCCTCGACGGTTTCGAGAAGCGATATCCATCCGAACTTTCCGGCGGCATGCGACAGCGGGTGTCGATGGCGCGAACCCTCGTCGCGCAACCCGAAATCATGCTGATGGACGAGCCGTTCGCCGCACTCGACGAGCAGACACGGCTCCTCCTGGGGGACAAGGTGCTGCAGATCCAGCAGGAGCTGAAGCAGACGACACTGTTGATCACCCACAACATCACAGAAGCCGTGCAGTTGTCCGACCGCATCCTGGTGATGACCTACCGGCCGGGTACGCTGAAGCGGGTGGTTGAGATCAGGCTGCCGCGGCCGCGCAGCTCCGAAATCGTGTCCAGCGACGAGTTCGGCCACTACGTGGCGCGCATCTGGAGCGACCTGCGCGAGGAAGCGACCAAGGGCCTGCGTGACGACGAAGCGCACTTGTTGCGGGGCGATCACCGATGAGGAGCGCGCCGGCCATCACCCGGTCGGCGGCGTTTCCGGCCGTTCTCGGCGTCGGGACGCTGATCGCCTTTCTCGTTGTGCTGCAAGGGGTGATCGCGGCCGGCCTGCTCAACCGCTTCGTCGTGCCGCTGCCGACCGACGTGTTCGCCGCGCTGCCGCGCATTGTGACGGAAGAAGGCGCAATTCAGCGCTTCCTCGTCACCGCCGGCGAGGCCTTGGCGGCCGGCGTCATGGTCGCCGTCGTCGGCATCGCGCTCGGCGCATTGCTCTACCGGTTCGACCTCTTGCGGAAAGCGACGGAAACCTGGGTCGCGGCTGTGGCGTCGGCGCCGACCGTACTGCTCTATCCACTCTTCCTGGTGATCTTCGGCCGCACCACCGCCGTCATCATCGCAATGGGCTTCGTGGCCGGTCTGGCGCCTATTATCCTGAAGACGCTGGAAGGGCTTTCCGCGACGCGGGCGGTTCTCATCAACGTCGGACGCAGCTTCAACCTGACGCCCTTCCAGCAGTTCTGGAAGATCCTGTTTCCGGCCGCCCTGCCGACGGTCTTCGTCGGCCTGCGCATTGGCCTGATCTTCACCATGCTCAACATCGTCGGCGTCGAATTCCTGGTCAATTTCGGCGGCCTCGGACAGTTGATCAACGAGATGGCGGACCGCTACGACGTCCCGGGGACTTATGCCGCCATCCTGTTCGTCGTTCTGGTGAGCGTGCTGGTGTTCATCCTGATAGAAAGGATCGAGCGATGGCTGAGACTGTAGCCGTCGGCGCCCGCACGGGATCCTCGGCCAGGCCTTTGCTGCGGCCGGTCACGCTGCTGCGCATTGCGCTGATCGTCGGCGTGCTGGCGATCTGGGAGGTCGTAGCCCGCTCGGGGCTGCTCTACCGCGACGTGGTGCCGTCGTTGCTGGCGATCGCCGGCGCCCTGGTCGACACGCTGGTCAATCCGGCGTTCTATTTTCACCTCTACACGACCGCTTACGAGATCGCTTTCGCCATGCTGTTCGGGGGTGTCGCCGGACTGCTGGTCGGACTTCTCCTGGGCGGCAATCCCGTGCTGTCGAAGGCTTACGAGGTTTATCTCTACTACCTCGGGCCCTGCCCCAAGATCATTTTCTTCCCGCTGATGATCCTGTGGTTCGGCATCGGCCCCGGATCGAAGACCGCAATGGGCGCGATCTCGTGCTTCTTTCCGATTGCGCTCAATGCCGCAGGCGGCATGCGCGAGATCGACGCCGTCCTGATCCGGGTGGGGCGCAGCTTCCGCGCCAGCACGTGGCAAATGGTGACCAGGATCTATCTGCCCGCCATGCGCTATCCGGTCGTCAATGGCGTCCGGCTCGGACTTGGAGTCGCGCTGATCGGCACACTCCTCGCCGAAACCAAGCTGTCGAACCGCGGCATGGGCTTCCTGGTCATTCAGGCCTATGATTTTTTCCGGATGCCGGAAATGTACGCTTTGCTGATCATCCTGTTCGTGATCGCCATCGGCGCCAATGCGCTGATCGGACGGCTCGGCGGCATCGCCAGCGTCAGGCGCGGCTGAGAATGCGCGGCGCAGGCGCTACCGCATTCGACGCCTGCCACACTGATGACTGTATCACCAGCGCCTCCATCCGCCCTGTCCCGGATCCGAACTGCGCCCCCAATCGCGCCACGCCGGATAGGACTCGTTCCGATAGACGTAGAGCGGCGGTCGCGTGAAAACCTCGTCGAAATCAGCCTGACGCCGGATCGCGCGCCGCCTGGTCACACGCCCCGCGTACACGCTCGGTCAACGGCACGCTCGCGATGACGCCGCGCGCTAGTTTCCTCGCGGGTGCGCCGCGCGATCGCGCGGAATGACGGACGCTCGCCGGTCACCACAATCCTTGTGTTGCCGCGGTTGGCGCTCACGAGGCTGAACAGCACCGCCGCGTTTTTCGGCTGCAGGCGGATGCAACCATGCGAAGCCGGCCGGCCGAGATGACGGATCTCATAGCTGCCGTGAATGGCGTAGCCGCCGTGGAAGAAGATCGAGTACGGCATCGGCGACCAGTCGTACTTGCGGGAGAACCATTTGCGCGCGAGCCGCTCGGGCCGGTAGACGCCGTTGGGCGTACGATAGCCCCAGCGGGCGGTCGAAACCGGCCAATCGTGCCGCGGGACGCCGTCGACCTCGACCGTCAGTCGCTGCGTCGACTTGTCAACGGTCACGACGACCCCTGCGGTGGCGGGGATCAACCCGGCAAGCAGCAAGCCGACGGCGGCGAACGCAATACAAATACGCGACATCGGGAACTTCCCGGGTACCACACTGAATTAACTGGACATTAACCCAAATTCGCCGGCAGCACATAGCCTCGAAAGCAAGCGGTGACGGGCCAACCGTCGCAGGCAATCAACGCCACCCGAAATCCGGCGAGTCCGGGCCGGCCTCGATATATTTGATTAAGATACTGATCTGACTTGATTTTTTGAGTGCCGCCAGAGCTGCTGGGTGCTCATTGTGGCGGCGAGGTCCGAATTTGGCCAACGTCCGGATTAACCTACCGGCGTGCAATTTACCTGACACGCGGTCGTGAAGCCGCTAGACGGGACTGTCATGAATCTCAGGGTGTCGCTTCTTCTGGTCGTTGTGCTCGCGCTCGTGACCGGCGCGTTTGCCATCCCGTGGGACGATTCCCGTTCGCCGCAGACGGTCGGTCAGTCCAATCCGGCGCATGATTCGTTTGCGCAGGCGCTTCCGCCCTATCCGGATGACAGGCAACTCGCCCAGGCCACGCCATCAGCGCCTGGACTGGCACCGGCCGTGGTCAATCCGGACGAAAGCAGGGCGCGGGATGCGGCCGCAAAGCCGACGCCTGAATCAAAGCCGGCCAACGCCGTGCAGCAACCGACAACCGGCAACCCGACGGTCGCCCGAAAACCGGAAACCAGTACACCGGAAAGAGAAACCGCACCGGCCGTTGCCACGCCGGCGACGCAAACCGGGACGCCGTCCGCCGGGAATACTGCGGCGAGGAAAACGGAGCCCGCCGCGGCCAGGCCGCCAGAGACCAGGCCGACACCGGTCGTGACCGCACCGCCGCCCGTCGACACGAAGCAAGCACCTGCGTCGGTCGTAACGGCGCCGCCGCCGGCGAAGGACAAACCTGCCGTCGCGACATCGCCCGAAGCGCAGCCGGCGCCGGCCGTCACTACACCGCCAGCGGGGACCGACGAGCCGGCTACTGAAACAGCGCCGGTGGTCGCAGCGCCGACGCCGCCAGCCAAGTCCGTCATCGTCATGACGCCGCTGCCCGAAAAGCGGCCGGACACGAGCGAAGCCGCGCTCGAGAAGAACTCGCCGGCGAAATATCTGTTCGGCGCCAGGAAACTGCCCTCCGATGGCCGCGCGCGCGCTATCGGTTATTACCCGAAGGGCTGTCTCGCCGGCGGTGTCGAACTGCCGGTCGACGGTCCGAACTGGCAGGCGATGCGGCTGTCACGCAACCGCAACTGGGGCCATCCGGAACTGGTGCGCTTCCTGGAGCGTTTCGCGCCGGCGGCCGCCAGGGCCACCGGCTGGCCCGGCATCCTGGTGGGCGACATGGCACAGCCGCGCGGCGGCCCGCTGCCCTTCGGCCACCGCAGCCACCAGATCGGCCTCGATGTCGACATCTGGTTCATGCCGATGCCCGACCATCGTCTGAGCCGCAACGAGCGTGAGACGATATCGGCAACCCACCTGGTCGCGTCCAACGGCAAGGAGCTCAATCCGAAGACCTGGACACCGGAGACCGCCGACTTCATCCGCGTCGCGGCCGAGCAGCCAAAGGTCGAGCGCGTGCTGGTCAACGCCGCGATCAAGAAGGAGCTGTGCCGGCTCCAGGGCAAGAAGCACTGGCGCTGGATGGCCAAGGTGCGGCCCTGGTACGGGCACGACGACCACATCCACGTGCGGCTGGAATGCCCGGCCGACTCCCCGCACTGCCGCAGTCAGCCCGCGGTGCCGGGCGGCGACGGCTGCAGCAACAAGGAACTCGCCCACTGGTTCTCCGACCGGGTGCTGCACCCGAAGCCGCCCAAGCACCCGAAGCCGCGCAAGGAGATCATGCTCGCCGAGCTGCCAGCCGCCTGCAAGGTCGTGCTCAACGCGCCGCCCAGGAAGAGCCATCTGGCGTCCGACCGCCGCTGACAGACGTGCCGGGCCATCGCCTCCGCTGATCGGTCGATCAGCAATATGCGTTGGCGCTGAGGTTCCCGATCGGCGAACGTGTTCACGCGCCGACGTCCGCGCGCTAGACTGACGCCATGGCCGATAACCTGAAAAGCTTGCGCGAACTGGAAAAGAAGGTGCTGTGGCTGGCGAGCTGGATGATCCACAACGCCAACCATCTGCGCGAGAACACCGACGGCCTGAAGGTGGGCGGACATCAGGCCTCTTGCGCCTCGCTCGCCACCATCATGACGGCACTTTATTTCGACGTGCTCAGCCCCGCCGACCGCGTGGCGGTGAAGCCGCATGCGTCGCCCATCTTCCACGCCATCCAGTACCTGCTCGGCAAGCAGACGCGCGAACGGATGGAAGCGTTTCGCGGCTACAGGGGCGCGCAGAGCTATCCTTCGCGCAGCAAGGACGCCGACGACGTCGACTTCTCCACCGGCTCGGTGGGCCTCGGCGTGGCGCAGACGCTGTTTTCCTCGCTCACGCAGGACTATGTGCGCGCGCACGGCTGGGGCCTGGATCGCCCGGAGGGGCGCATGATCTCGCTGGTCGGCGACGCCGAGCTCGACGAAGGCAATATCTTCGAAGCGATCCTGGAAGGCTGGAAGCAGAACCTGCGCAATTGCTGGTGGATCGTCGACTACAACCGCCAGAGCCTCGACGCGGTGGTGCGCGAGGGCCTGTGGGAGCGTTACCAACAGCTGTTCGAAAACTTCGGCTGGGACGTGGTGATCGTCAAATACGGCTCGCTGCAGCGCGCCGCCTTCGAGGAGCCGGGCGGCGACAAACTCAAGGCCTGGATCGACGCCTGCCCCAACCAGCTCTATTCGGCGCTGGTGTTCGCAGGCGGCGCGGCGTGGCGCAAGCGGCTCAACGACGACATCGGCGACCAGGGCGACGTCAGCAGGCTGATCAAAAGTCGCAGCGACGACGCGCTCGCCGCGCTGATGAACAATCTTGGCGGCCACGATTTGCCGGCGCTGCTGGAAGCGTTTCATAGCGTCAAGACCGACAAGCCGACCTGCTTCATCTGCTACACGGTGAAAGGCTTCGGCCTGCCCATGGCCGGCCACAAGGACAACCACGCCGGGCTGATGACGCCGGCACAGATGGACACGTTCCGGAAGGCCAACAATGTCCGGCCGGGCCACGAGTGGGACAGGTTCGAGGGTGTGGCAGGGGCGCAGGAGGCGGAGGCGTTCCTCGCGCGCGTACCGTTCGCCGCCGCCGGCGAGCGCCGGCTGAAGGCGCCGGCCATCCCGGTGCCGGACAAGCTGCCACTGCCGCAGCAGGCGACAAATTCAACACAGGCCGGCTTCGGCTCGATCCTCAACGACATCGGCCGCGGCGACGACGAATTCGCGCAACGCATCGTCACGGCATCGCCGGACGTGACCGTCTCGACCAATCTGGGTGGCTGGGTCAACCGGCGCGGCCTGTTCGCCCACGAGGCCATGCCGGACACCTTCCGCAACGAGCGCATTCCCTCGACCTTCAACTGGACGTTCTCGCCGCAGGGCCAGCATATCGAGCTCGGCATCGCGGAAGCCAACCTGTTCATCCTGCTCTCCGCGCTCGGCCTCTCGCACAGCATCAACGGCGTGCGGCTGTTGCCCATCGGCACGCTCTACGATCCGTTCATCGCGCGCGGCCTCGACCAGCTCAACTACGCCTGCTACCAGGACGCCCGCTTCATGGTGGTGGCGACGCCGTCGGGCATCACGCTCGCGCCCGAAGGCGGCGCCCACCAGTCGATCGCGCAGCCGCTCATCGGCATGGCGCAGGACGGGCTCGCCGCGTTCGAGCCGGCTTACGTGGACGAGCTTGCCGTCATCATGCGCTGGGCCTTCGACTACATGCAGAAGGACGGCGACGCGGCAGGGGGTGACGATTCTTCTCCTGTCGCGCGGTCGGACGCAAAACCGGGTCCCGCTTTTGCTGACCGCGCTCCGGACTGGCTACGCGACGAAACCGGCGGCTCGGTCTACCTGCGGCTGTCGACGCGGCCGATCGAACAGGTTGCGCGCCAGCTGACGCCGGAGCTTGAACGCGACATCGTTGACGGCGCCTACTGGCTGCGTGAGCCGGGGCCGAACGCGCAGGTGATCGTCGCGTACACCGGGGCGATCGCGCCGGAGGCGATCGCCGCGGTCGGGCTGATGGCGGAAGACCGCCGCGACGTCGGTCTGCTCGCTGTCACCTCAGCCGACCGGCTCAACGCCGGCTGGACCGCGGCGCAGCGGGCGCGCGAGCGCGGGCTCGTTCATGCGCGCGCGCATATCGAGCGATTGCTCGCCGACCTGCCGCCCCATTGCGGCATCGTCACGGTGCTCGACGGCCATCCGGCGACGCTGGCCTGGCTCGGCGCGGTCAACGGCCACCGCACCCGCTCGCTCGGCGTCGAGCATTTCGGCCAGACCGGCGCGCTGGCCGATCTCTACCGGCACTACGGCATCGACGCCAACGCCATAATCGCCGCCGCGCAGTCGATCGCGCCGGGACGGCCGATGCGGCACTTGAGGGCCTATTCAGCAGGGCATTGACGAGCAGCGCCGTATGAAAGTGGAATTACTTGCAGCGCACACCGTCCTCCAATACCGCTTTCATCACCACCACGCAACTTACCTCGGGCATCACGCTTGTTTGCTGTTATGATGATCACACTAAAAGTGTCGGCGCGCGGGCTGCTGTGCAATTGTCGTAGCAGGGAGTTCGGACAATGGGCCTCGTGGATATTCTCAACGGAATGCAGAACGGACCGCGTGGACAGCGCGAGCCGGGCAAAGACAGCAGCGGCATGTCGCCAGTCACAATGGCGATCCTGGGTCTGCTCGCCTATAAGGCCATGAAGAGCTTCACTGGCAACCAGCCGGCGACGGTCAACCAGCCGGCGCCCTCGGAAGCAGGCGGCGGACTGGGCGATTTGCTCAACGCAGGCCTCGGCGGACTGCTCGGAGCCGGCGCCGGCAGCATTCCCGGCGGCAAAGCCGGCGAGATTTTCGGCGGCGGCAATGGCGGCAGTGTGCTCAGCAGCGGATTGCGCGAACTGCTCAAGCAGTTTCAGCAGAATGGTCACGGTGAAGAGGCCAACTCCTGGGTCGGTACCGGTCCTAACAAAACGATCTCGCCGAACGATCTCGCCAGCGCGATCGGCGCCGACGACATCGACGCTCTCGCGGCGCAAACGGGAATGTCGCGTGACGTCCTGCTGCAGAGCCTGAGCGAACATCTGCCGCAACTGGTCGACACATTGACGCCCTCGGGACGCCTGCCCACAGAGCAGGAAGCGCAGCGCTTCATCTGAGTGGAGCGCGGCATCAACCGATGCCACAGCCGTTCGCGGGCAAGGGAGACCGTCGCTATGGCTATTGTATGGATCATTCTCATCGGCTTCGTCGCCGGCCTGATTGCCCGCTGGCTATCGCCGGGCGCGAATGAGCCGAAGGGCTTCATCCTCACAACCGTGCTCGGCGTTGCCGGCGCATTCCTTGCGACCTGGATCGGACAGGCGATTGGCTGGTACCGGCTCGATCAGGGCGCCGGCTTCATCGGCGCGATCGTCGGCGCCGTTACCGTGCTGTTCATCTGGAACCGGCTAGTGGCTGCGAACGTCATTCGCGACCCCGGCAGCCGGTAGTGATCTCTCTCACTCGTTAAACAGTTCTGTCACAGAGAAGGGAAGAAACATCATGGGCATTTTCAACAGCATTATGGGCGCGATTTTCGGCAGCGGTTCGGCACAGGCTCAGGCGTCGCCGAACGCCGCCGCGCCGGTGACGCCGCCCGCGCAGACCGTCGACGTCGCCGCCATCGTTGACAAGGCCGCGGCGTCCAAGGGCCAAAAGCTCGCATGGCGCACCTCCATCGTCGATCTCATGAAAGCGCTCGATCTCGACTCGAGCCTTACGGCCCGCAAGGCGCTCGCCAAGGAACTGAACTACACCGGCGACACCAACGACTCGGCCAAGATGAACGTCTGGCTGCACAAGCAGATCATGGACAAGCTCGCCGCCAATGGCGGCAAGCTGCCAGACGACATCAAGCACTAACCGTACAAGGCGCGGAAGCGTCAACGCCTCCTTCCGCACGTCGCGGGAGGGGGTGCAGCTATTCCTGGCGCGCGTCCTCAAGCACCATTGCCGCGCCCTTCCCGGCAATCATCATGGTCGGCGAACTCGTGTGGCCTGAGGTAATCGTCGGCATGACCCAAGCAACGATGACGCGCAGACCTTCGACGCCGATAACCCCGCAACCTCGCATCCACGACGGCGCGCGGGATCGTCGTCGCGGCCCATCTTCGCGATGCCGGCCAGATGGAAGATGGTGGTGCCGAATTTGCCCGCCGCTTTCGTCCAGGCCACCTCGTCATCGCTGCGCACCGCTTCGCCAAGCAGATACTCGACCGGCTGATACTTCTTCAAGGCCAGCTGGGCGATAATGGCGCGGGTGACACGTATCGAGTCGGCGGGACGCGACGATCCTCGGTCGGGCGATAATTCGGCGCGATGGCAACGCTTGCGAAGGATCGGCGGATTTCGGGATTACGGCGCCACGCGACGTCGGCCGCAGATTTCCGCCTTCGCTAACGCTCAGGCCGCATAGCCGAGGCTTCGCCTCGGCGTTCTTCACAAAGAGAACGGCCGCCGGAGGCGGCCTATCTCTTCCCGCACGCGGGGGAGAGGTGCACCGGATGTGCGGCACGTGCCAGATCCAGGCTGAATCAATTGTGCGCTACATCATCGCGCCGGCGCCGAAGATCGCAAAAACGATGCCACCGATCACAAGCCAGATCACGAACATCACCACGATGACCGCGATCGTGTAGATCAGGGCCTTGTTCGCCGGCGGCTTCATCAGCGCGACGATGCCGGTGTGCAGCAGATAGAGGCTATAAAGGCCAAGCAGCGACAGGATCGACAGCATCGGGATGATGCCGAACACGCCGGCGACCCAGGCGGCGGTCGGCGCAAAGGCCGCCACCTTCATGGCGTTTTCCATATTCCGCCGGCCGTCGAACACGCCGGCAAAAAAGTCGATGACGTAGGCCATCACGTAAACGGCGGCCAGCGACAGCACATAGCTGACGATGGCGTGCCAGAGGCCGGCGCCGATCCCGACGCGCATCGGCCCGAATCCGATGAGCGACGTGCCGATGAAGGTGGCGACCGCCGGGATGGCGGCCAGGATCATCACGTACTTCGGATACAGGTAGGCAGGCTCGCCCGACTCGCCCTCAATAACCTGCCATTCGGATTTCGGCTGCAGCAGGATCGTTTTGACACGCTCGACGAGGTCCATGTCACCTCTCCCTTGGTGGGCCCTTGCAATCAACGCCTGGATCAACCCCTGGCGTCTTCCAGAATCATGGCCGCGCCCTTCTCGGCAATCATCATGGTGGGCGAATTGGTATTGCCAGACGTTATCGATGGCATGACGGAGGCGTCAATCACGCGCAGGTTTTCGATGCCGATCACGCGCAGGCGGGCATCCACCACGGCGCGGGGGTCGTCCTCGCGGCCCATGCGCGCGGTGCCGACCGGATGGAAGATGGTGGTGCCGATGTCGCCGGCGGCCTTCTCGAGCGCGGCTTCGTCGTCGTCGCGAATGGCGGCGCCGGGCAGGTATTCTTCCGGCGCATATTTGCGCAAGGCGGGCTGCGCCGTGGGTATTACCTGGACGGTCCGAACTTCGTGTGGCGTGGGCCAGATCAACAGTGCAATTCAGATTCGTCCGATGCCCGCTTTCGGCGGCAAGGCGGACATACCGGGCAATTACCGCTTTTGCCCTCTGATGACCCATCTCCGCCATGCGCGGCTCAAGATTATTGCGGCGCAATATGACAAAGCAGAAGCTATCGCCTGATCGAGTTTTCGATACTCACACCAGGCGGTCCGTGGCACAAAAGGCCTGCCTCTTCGGCACACGCCGCCGCTGGATGTTTAGCTGATGACGAGGGAGCAGGATCTCAGTTAAAAATGAAGCTCTTGACCGGAACAACCCAACCAATGCCAACCAGACCAGCTTGCAACCTTCCCTCCTGGCGCAATGAGATTGCGTGATTCTGCCTCAGTTGTCAGCTCGACTGGATTTACGACAAGGACGGGTTGGCACTTTTGGAAAGGACAACCCATTCTTCCCTTTTAAGACATTGCTCTCCGTATCTCATGCATTGGGAAACATACCGCGACGGCTTTTCCGTGCAAGGTGGTCTGGAAAAATCGAAGTATTGTGATGTAGACTGAATGGCGAGACATGATGTCTGTTATCGCGCGAACAGGCGATCAAATTGCCAAGGCTTCCGAGAAAGCTGACGGCTTCGTTGATGAGGTTTGTCATGCAGATGCCGCGCCCGTTTCCGCTCAATGCCTGGTACGTCGCCGCATGGAGCCACGAAGTCACCCGCCGCGGACCGCTTGCGCGCACCGTCTGCAACAACAAAATGGCGCTATGGCGCAAAGGTGACGGCTCAATCGCCGCGCTTGAAGATGCTTGCTGGCACCGCTTGTTGCCGCTGTCGATGGGCTGGCTTGAAGGTGAGAACTCTTGTTTGCCGCTATCACGGCCTCGGATTCGACGGCAAAGGCCAATGTACGCGCATGCCGTCGCAAGACAATCTCAATCCGGCAGCGAAAGTACGAAGCTATCCGGCGCTCGACCGCTTCCGTTACGTCTGGGTGTGGCCGGGCGATCCGGCGCTGGCCGATCCGGCGCTGGTGCCAGACATGCACTGGAACGACGATGCAGAATGGGCAGGCGACGGCAAGACACTGTTGGCAAAATGCGACTACCGGCTTTTCGTCGATAATTTGATGGATCTTACTCACGAGAGCTTCGTGCACATCACTAGCATCGGCAGTAAGCATGTCGCCGAGACGCCGATGACGACGACGCATAGCGGCCGCACCGTGACCTCGACGCGCTGGATGCGCGACATCGACGCGCCGCCGTTTTGGCGCGCGCAACTGGGCAAGCCCGGCAATGTCGATCGCTGGCAAATCATCAAGTTCGAGGCACCCTGCACCATCGTGCTCGATGTTGGCGTGGCGCTCGCCGGTACCGGCGCACCTGAAGGCAACCGCTCGCAAGGCGTCACCGGCCGCGTACTCAACACCATCACGCCGGAGACCGACACCACGTGCATGTATTTCTGGTCGATGCTGCGGAACTACAAATTGCGCGACCAGACCCTGACCACACAGCTACGCGAGGCGAATGCCAATATTTTTCTCGAAGACCTGGTGGTGGTCGAAGCGCAGCAAAGAGCTATAAACGAGCACCCCGAAGCACCGCTGCGCACGCTCAATATCGACGCCGGGTCCGTGCGCGCGCGCAAAATCATCGACGACATGATCGCCAGCGAAGTGCAATTGGCCGCGGAATGAGGCCGACCTGGCCTTCTCATTCACCTAACAGCCATGGCATTGGTCCCGCTTATAAGGGCGTTGGTCTGCCCCCTGAAAAGTGGTCCCCGGCAGTATGGATTATGGCCTGAAGCTGGAGGATTCAGCGATGCCGAATTACTTATTGCGTCGCAGCGAATGACACTCATGGCCCGCTTCCACAAATTGCCAGCATCTCATGTTGCATCAGCGAAGGCCCCGTCCCGAGCCCTGCATTGAGCCGATACGGCGACGGCACCGCGGTTCGTCTGTCAGCCCCCGGGGCCGTCCGTCATGATGTAGCCCATCAGGTCGCCCACTTTGTGCTCCAGATTCCGGATGACGTCCTTGACGATGTCTCCGATCGAGATCACGCCCACGACCTTGCCCGCGTCCAGCACTGGCAGATGACGAAAGCCGCGCGCAGCCATCATTGCCATGCAGCCTTCCACCTGGTCGTCCGGCTTGGCCGTCACCGGGTCGCCCGTCATCACCTGGCCCACCGGAGTCTGCTTCGCATCGAGCCCGGGCAGCAGCACTTTTATGGCGCAGTCACCCTGGGTCACGATACCGACCAGTACGTCGCCGTCGATGACCAGCACCGACCGGACCCGGTTGTCGCGCATCTGGCGCAAGGCTTCGACGACCATGTCGCCGGAACGAACATGGATCAGGGCGCCACTCTTCTGGGCCAGAACGTCTTTAACTGTGTTCATCGAACTCCTCCCGTGGGCCCTGTCCTGGCCCGCCCAAGTGGTACGCATTGAAGGTTAGAGCCGGCCCGTTCAGCATCGACCATAATCCAGCTCACTACGCGGCCAATCGAGGGGCCGGGCTCGTTCGCGTCGCATCTCTTCCTTTGCTGACCCGGAGCGAATCGTCAGTTGCACTTGTCTCGCAGCCAGTCGTCATTCAGCAGATTTGCGCCCACGGGCCAACACCGCGACAATTAAGCATGCTTGCCGGTTTTCATCCAGACGACAGGGACCGCAAAAATCGCTGGACGGACGGAAAAGAGCAACGCAGTCAGCGTTTGAGGATTCTCTGTCATATCGCGTACGCCGCCGCCGGCCTCGAAGCAGCCGCGGTCTGACGCCTGGAGGTTGAATCCTTATTACGCTGGCTGTTCGGGAAACCATAGTAACCGCTTTTGGCCCCTGGCGGACACACCATTAGCGCTCGTTGACGTCCGCTCCCGGAAGGAAAGTGGACATTGGCCACCATTGCTCACCAGATCTGCTTTTGTGGCTACGCGGCCTGGCCATGACGACCGGCAGCCCTACCCCTTCCCGTCCTCCAGGATCATCGCCGCGCCCTTCTCGGCGATCATGATGGTGGGCGAATTGGTGTTGCCGGAGGTGATCGTCGGCATCACCGAGGCGTCGATCACGCGCAGGCCTCGATGCCGATCACCCGCAGGCGCGCATCGACCACGGCGCGCGCGTCGTCGTCGCGGCCCATCTTCGCGGTGCCGACGGGGTGGAAGATCGTGGTGCCGATGTCGCCGGCCGCCTTCTCCAGCGCGGCCTCGTCGTCGTCGCGCACGGCTGCGCCGGGCAGGAATTCCTCCGGCGCGTATTTCGGCAGCGCCGGCTGCGCCACGATCCTGCGCGTGACGCGGAGCGAATCGGCGGCGACGCGGCGGTCCTCCGGCGTCGCCAGATAATTCGGCCTGATCGCCGGCGGCGCGGCCGGATCGCTCGACTTCAGCGTCACGCTGCCGCGGCTGGTCGGCCGCAGGTTGGCGACGCTCGCGGTGAAGGCCGGAAACGGATGCAGCGGCTCGCCGAACTTGTCGAGCGACAGCGGCTGCACGTGGTACTGGATATTGGCGCGATCTGCGTCGGGTCGGAGCGCGTGAAGAGCGCCGAGCTGCGAGGGCGCCATGGTCATCGGCCCGCGCCGGCGCAGCAGATAATCGAGGCCCATGCCGGCGCGCCCGATGAGCGAAGCATAGGTCTCGTTCAGCGTCTTCACGCCCGTCGACCTTGTAGATCAGTGCGCAGCTGCAGATGATCCTGCAGATTGGCGCCGACGCCGGGCTTGTCGAGCACGACCGGGATGCCGTGCTGCGCCAGCTGCGCGGCCGGGCCGATGCCCGAGAGCAGCAGCAACTGCGGCGAGCCGATCGAGCCGGCCGACAGGATCACCTCGCCGCGGCAGCGCGCCGGCGCGCACACGCCGTCCTGGCGCCAGCGCACGCCGGTGCGCGCTTGCCGTTCGAGATCGAGCCGCTTCGACCAGGCAGCCGGATTCCGAGCCTCAGGTTCTGCCGGTGCAGCACCGGCTTCAGGAAGCCGCGCGCCGCCGACCAGCGCCGGCCGCGTCTTCTGGTTGACGTGGAAGTAGCAGACGCCTTCGTTGTCGCCGCGGTTGAAATCGTCGACTGGCGGGAATGCCGGACTGCGATCGGCCGCCTGCGCGGAACGCGTCGAGAATGTCCCAGCGCAGCGCGCGGCGCCTCGACGCGCCATTCGCCGCCGTCGCGCATGGCTCGTCGCGCCAGGAAATGGTCGACGTGCTTGGCGGAAATACGGCAGCACGTCGTCCCACGACCAGCCGGGCAGGCCGAGCTGGCGCCAGTGGTCGTAGTCGGCCGCCTGGCCGCGCATGTAGATCATGCCGTTGATGGAGGACGAGCCGCCGATCACCTTGCCGCGCGGATAGTTGAGGCTGCGGCCGTTGAGGCCCGCCTCGGCTCGGTCTGGAGCATCCAGTCGGCGCGCGGATTGCCGATGGCGAACAGATAGCCGACCGGGATGTGGAACCAGATCCAGTTGTCGCGGCCGCCGGCTTCGAGCAGCAGCACGCGCTTGCCGGATCGGCCGACAGGCGGTTGGCCAGCACGCAGCCGGCGGAGCCGGCGCCGACGATGATGTAGTCGAATTCGCCCTCGATGGGCGCCTCGGCATGTCGTTCCATCGCCGTTTCCTCCCGGAACGGAGACTATACCGCTGCCATGCAGGAGCTTGCTAACCTCTGACTCGACCCGCGGCGCGCTGCGCATGCGCCGCTGGTAGCCGGAACGGCGGTTCCGGACGTCGGTCGATATCCCATTCTGAACCGACGCCCAGGCGGTGCGCTTCAGCGCGCCCGAGGAGAACCGCCATGCTCAACCGGCTTCGTCGCCGTTATCTGCCTGCTGTTCGCGTCTCGCCGCCGCGCCACAGCCTGCCGACGGCGCAGGACACGCTCACCGTGTTCGCCGCCGCCTCCATGCGCAACGCGCTCGACGATGTCGAACAAGGCCTTCACCAAGGCGACCGGGATCAAGGTGATGGCGAGCTATGCCGCCAGTTCCGCGCTCGCCAAACAGATCGCGCAAGGCGCGCCGGCCGACGTCTATGTCTCGGCCAATGTCAAATGGATGGACTTTCTGCCAGCAGGAAGCTGCTCACGCCGACGACACGCGCATCAACCTGCTCGGCAACACGCTGGTGCTGATCGCGCCGAAGGCTTCCAAGCTCGACCACGTGACAGATCGGCCAGGGCTTCGACATCGCCAAGCTCGCCGGCTCCGGCCGCATCGCGGTCGCCGACACCAGGGCGGTGCCGGCCGGCCTCTATGCCAAGCGGCGCTCAAATCGCTCGGCGCCTGGAAAGCCGCCGGACCCAAGCTGGCGCAGGCCGACAACGTGCGCGCCACGCTCGCCTATGTGGCGCGCGGCGAGACGCCGCTCGGCATCGTCTATGCGACCGACGCCAGGATCGAACCGAAGGTGAAGATCGTCGGCATGTTCCCGGCGGATTCGCATCCGCCGATCACCTATCCGGTGGCGGCGATGAAGGACGCCGAGAGCAAGGCGGTCACGCGCATATCTGCAGTTCCTGCGCACGCCGGCAGCCAAGGCGATCTTCGAGCGATACGGCTTCCGCTTTCTGATCAAGCCAGTGTCGTGAGTCGCCAATGCACCACATTCCGTGTCCCGGGCGCAGCGCAGCACACCGCAAACCGGATGTTTCCGACTTGCGGCACACTATCAAGTGCCGCACATCGCGTAAACGCGACGTGCGGTGTGGTGCGCTGCTGACCCGGGATCGTTTCATCGTCAGAATCCGGAACGGCCCCGGATCAGCGGCGCAGCATTACGCTACGCTTCATGCTGCACCGCGTCCGGGGCACGAGCGCCGTAATGCTCAACCTCACCGACCAGGACTGGACCGCGATCCTGCTGACCCTGCGCATCGCCGTCGTGGCGACGGCGGTGACGCTGCCGTTCGGCATCGCGCTCGGCGCTGCTGCTGGCGCGCAAGGATTTCTGGGGCAAGGCGCTGGTCGAAGCGGTGGTCTATCTGCCGCTGGTGCTGCCGCCGGTGGTGACCGGCTATCTGCTGCTGATCACGCTCGGCCGCAAGGCGCCGGTCGGCGCCTTCCTGGCCCACCATTTCGGCATCGTGTTCGCGTTCCGCTGGACCGGCGCCGTGATCTCCTGCGGGGTGATGGCGTTTCCGCTGATGGTGCGCGCCATCAGGCTGTCGATCGAGGCGATCGACCGGCGGCTGGAGGATGCCGCCGCAACGCTCGGCGCCAACCGCTTCTGGTGTTCGTCACGGTGACGCTGCCGCTGGCGCTGCCCGGCATCATCGCCGGCGCCATGCTCGCCTTTGCGCGCGCGCTTGGCGAGTTCGGCGCCACCATCACCTTCGTCTCCAACATCCCCGGCGAGACGCAGACCATTTCGGCGGCGATCTACACGCTGACGCAGATTCCCGGCGGCGACGCCGCCGCGCTGCATCTGGTCGTGGTCGCCGTGCTGATTTCGCTCGCCGCGCTGATCGCGTCGGAATGGCTCGCGCGCCGCGCCACCGCGCGGTTGCACGGCGCATGATCCCGAAAAGTGGAACCGGTTTTCGGACAAGATCATGCGCTAACGAAAAAGAGTTGACGATGCTGACCGTGGACGTCGAAAAGAGCTCGGTGAATTCTCGCTTCATGCCGCGTTCGAGGCGGCAGGCGGCTGCACGGCGCTGTTCGGACCGTCGGGCGCCGGCAAGACCAGCGATTATCAACATGATTGCCGGGCTGATGCGCCCCGACCGCGGCCGCATCGCGCTCGACGGCGAGACGCTGTTCGATTCGACGCGCGCGCATCGACGTGCCGGTGTCGCGCCGCCGCATCGGCATGGTGTTCCAGGAAGGCCGGCTGTTTCCGCATCTGTCGGTCAGGCACAATCTCGATTACGGCCGCTGGATGAGCGGCCACGCCTTCGACGTGCAGGAATTCGAGCACGTGGTGGCGCTGCTCGACATCGGCCATCTGCTGGCGCGCCGGCCCGGCAAGCTGTCGGGCGGCGAGCGCCAGCGCGTGGCGATCGGCCGCGCGCTGCTGGCGCGGCCGCGGCTGCTGCTGCTCGACGAGCCGCTGGCCTCGCTCGATGCCGCGCGCAAGAGCGAAATCCTGCCCTATCTCGAGCGGCTGCGCGACGAAGCGCGCGTGCCGATGGTCTATGTCAGCCACGACGCCGGACGAGGTGAAGCGCATCGCCAGCCGGGTGGTGATGCTGGAGGCCGGGCGGGTCGCCGCCGTGGACGACGCAGAGCTGCTGGCCGTGTAATTCCCTTTTCGTCATTCCGGGGCGCGGCCGTTAGGGCGCGAACCCGGAATCCATAACCCCGGCGCTGCGGCGTATGGATTCCGGGTCCGCTCGCTATCGCTCGCGTCCCGGAATGACAGCGCGAGTTTAGCTCCGCGTGTATGATGGCCCCATGTTCCCGCCCGAGCGAATCGTCTGCCTGACCGAAGAAACCGTGGAGACGCTCTATCTTCTCGGTGAAGACCGCCGCATCGTCGGCGTTTCCGGCTACGCCGTGCGGCCGCCGCAGGTGCGCAAGGAAAAGCCGCGCGTCGCCGCCTTCATCTCCGCCGACGTGCCGAAGATCCTGGCGCTCGAGCCGGACCTGGTGCTGACCTTCTCCGACCTGCAGGCCGACATCGTCGCCGATCTGATCCGCGCCAATGTCGCGGTACATGCCTTCAACCAGCGCGACCTCGCCGGCATCTTCGCCATGATCCGCACACTCGGCGCGCTGGTGGGCGTTGCCGGAGAAGGCGGACGCGCTCGCCACCAGCCTTGCCGCCCGTGTCGAGGGCGTCCGCGGGCGCGGCGCGCAATTGCCGCGCCGGCCGCGGGTCTATTTCGAGGAATGGGACGAGCCGATGATTTCCGGCATCCACTGGGTGTCGGAACTGGTCGAGGCCGCCGGCGGCATCGATGTGTTTCCCGAGCTTGCCATGCGCAAGAACGCCAAGGACCGCATCGTGACGCCCGAGGCGGTGATCGCCGCCAGGCCGGACATCATCATCGGCTCCTGGTGCGGCAAGAAGTTCGTGCCCGCGAAGGTCGCGGCCCGGCCCGGCTTTGCCGAAATTCCCGCCGTTGCCACCAATTCCCTGGACGAGGTCAAATCGACGCTGATCCTGCAGCCTGGCCCGGCCGCGCTTACCGACGGCCTCGATGCGCTCACGCGAATCGTGGACCGGTGGGTTGAAAACGATGCCGCGAAAAGCCCGGAAATAGCGGCCCTTTCACCGCCGGTAGCCAACGCGGGCCGCGGCGTGATAGGAACGAGACAAACCGCGACGCCAGAGGACCTCACCGATATGCAGCAGCCTACCAAGAACGCCCGCACCGACCTGTGGATGGATCTCGCCCTGGTGGCCTTCCTCATCGGTTTTGACGTACTCGCGCGGCTGCTGCCGCACGCACCCGGCTTCATGCCGGTGGCGGCGAGCGCGCTGTTCGCCGGCCGCATGCTGCGCCTCCCCGCGTTGGCCGTGATCGTGCCGTTGGCAGCGATGGCGCTGAGCGGGCTCGTGCTCGCGGCTGATTTCTGGCAGGTGACGCTGGTGGTCTATGCCGCAATCACGGTGCCGGCGCTGGCCGGCATTTACAGCCGCCGCTGGCAAGGCGCGGCTCCGATAGCCGCCACCATGGTGTCGTGCTCGCTGTTCTTCTTCGCGGCGTCGAACTTCGCGGTCTGGGCATTCAGCGGCATGTATCCGCTGACCTGGGAGGGACTGGTGGCGTGCTACGTGGCCGCGCTGCCGTTTCTCGAGCGCACCGTGCTCGGTGACCTGTTCTGGACCGGGGTGCTGTTCGGCGGCGCCTGGCTCGTGCAGCACAGACTCATGGCGGGCCGCCGCGCGCTGTAATTTCTTCGGGCATTCCGGGGCGCGAGCGAAAGCGAGCGAACCCGGAATCCATAAATACAAACCGGGCGTCCATCCGGATTCCGGGTCCCGCCCGGAGCCTGTCATCGGGCCGCGCTTTGCGCGGACCCGTTGGGGCGGCCCGGGAATGACGGCTTCTTTTTGGGCACGGCCCCTACCCGACCACCTTCCGCACCCGCGACCACAGCACCTTGCCGCGCTCGCTCCAGGTTGCGGGCAGCTCCGGCTCCGCCAGTTGCAAGCCGACGGTGGTGACACGGCCATCCTCGACTGCATGCGCCAGAAGCGCGATCGGTCCGAGCTCGACGACGTCACCACTTCTGGCGGGACGGCCGAGTTGCTCGACGAAATAGTCGCCGAGCGGCAATTCGGCGTAGGCGGCGGCCACCTGTAAACCGTAGATGTCGGCGAGCGCGCCCAACGACGCCGTGCCCGGCACGAAGAAGTCGCCGAGCTGGCGCGGGTCGGGCGCGGGCGGCGGCGGCATCTCGACAAAAAAGCGGTCCAGCGCCTGCGCCTTCTCCGGCGGCGCCAGCAGATAAATGTGATCGCCCTCGCGCAACGGCTGCGCTTCCGCCGGCGTGAGGATCTCCTCGTCGCGCACCACCATGGTCGGGCGCGCCCAGTTCGGGATCAGCCCGCGGCGCAGGAACGGGCTGTTGCCGACCACCGGATAGCCGACGATCTCGCGCGCGAGCTGGCCCGGCAGATCGAGCTCGACCCGGCGCGGCAGCGGATCGGCGCGGGCGAACGACATGTCAAGCTTGCGCGCGGAGAGTGCCACGGTCCAGCCCTGGATCGCGAGCGAGAACAGCACCACCACGAAGGCGACGTCGAAATAGAGATGGGCCGACGGCAGCCCGACCAGGAGCGGCACCGAGGCGAGAAAAATCGCCACCGCGCCGCGCAGGCCGACCCACGACATGAACAGTTTCTCGCGCCATTGATAGTTGAACGGCCACAGGCACAGGAACACCGCCGCCGGCCGCGCGATCAGCATCAGCACCAGCGCCACCACCACCGCGCCGCCGAGGCTTTGGCCCAGCCGTTCCGGCCACACCAGCAGCCCGAGCAGCACGAACATCACGATCTGCGCCAGCCAGGTGATGGCATCGAGAAACACCACCACCGTATTGTGCGCGCGCGTCTGCCGGTTACCCAGCACCAGGCCGGCGAGATAGACGGCGAGGAAGCCGGAGGCGTGCATGGCATTGGCGAAGGCGAACACCACCAGCGCCATCACCGCGACGAAAGGCGCGTGCAGGCCCTGCGGCAGCTCGATCCGGTTCAATACCGCGACGATGAGGCGGCCGCCAAGATAGCCGATGATACAGCCAAGGACCGCGTCGCGTGTCAGCGTCATCAGCGCATTCGACCAGCTCTCGTTGCCGCCGAGCAGGATCTGCACGAACAGCAACGTGAGAAAGACCGCAAACGGATCGTTGGTGCCGGATTCGACCTCCAGCGTCGAGCGCACACGCGGGCGCAGGCGCAAGCCGCGGGCGTTGATCAGGAAGAACACGGCGGCGGCGTCAGTCGAGGCCACCACCGAGCCGACCAGCAGCGCCTGCGTCCAGGAGATGCCGAGGACGAACCTGGCGACCGGCGTCAGCAGCAGCGCGGTGGCGAGCACGCCGACGGTCGCCAGCGTCACCGCCGGCGCCAGCACGCTGCGGAAACTGGCCAGCCGGGTGCGCAGACCGCCGTCGAACAGGATCAGCGCCAGGGCGATGGAACCGACGGTATAGGCGGTGCCGACGTCGCTGAACCTGAGCCCGCCGGGACCGCCTTCACCGGCCAGCATGCCGACCAGCAAGAACACCAGCAGCAACGGCGCGCCGACCCTGAGCGCGACCAGGCTCGACAGGATGCCGGCCAGCACCAGGAGGCTGCCGAGCAGAATCGCGAGGCTGACGGTATCGAGCAGATCCATGGCGGCGCGGCGAATCCTTCCTGTGTCTATAGGAAGGATTCAGGGCAGCGAGGGCAACGGGAATCGCGTCGCAGCCGCCGTCGCATGGTGATTTGGCGATGCGTTCGGCGCCGCCGGCACGCCCGGCGGCGATTTTAAGCGTCGCCTGAGGCTAGCTGCCCGGATTCATCGCCTGCCAGCCGTTATTGGTATTTTCGCCGGACAGGTAGTCGTGATGATAACTCAGGCACGACCTGAGATCGGACATCACGCCGGTGCGCAGCGTCTCCCGGCAGTTCTCCACCGCATGGTCCAGAAATTTCCGCGTTTCGACGCTGATATCCCTGCTCACGGTCTGCCGCCAAAGCGGAGCGACTTCTTCGATCCCGAAATTGCTGCGCTCGGGCAGACGGTTGACCATCCGGTTGAGGATGCGCGTGGCATTCACGCGATCGCTGTCGCGCTCGAACGCCCTTTCGGCCAGCGCGCGCAGCGGACCGGTATAGCGCGCGATTTCAGCGGCGGTCAGCGGCGTGGGATCGCCCGCGACGGCGACGGGAATAACCGACGCCATGGGTGCGACGGAAATCGCTGCCGTGCCGCTCCCCAGCCGGCGTACCGCCGCTTCCGGCAGACTGACCTTCACCGCACTGAATTGCCGAACCGATACGTAGTCGAGCATCGCCGCTACCGGCATCCGGCGCGCGATGCCGTTCGACCCCGTGACGGTCAGAGTGATCTCCGCGTTTTTTGCCGGCCGATAAACGGTTCCCGCGGCCGGCGTGGGGCGATGCTGCTGAAGGCAGACGGACGAAAGTTCCGCGGTGCATGTCCCGTCCGCGCAGGTCATCGGTATCGGCGTAGCGGATGCGATCAGGCCGAGAATCTGCGGCGCGGCCTGCGCTGGCGACAGCGCGACGACGGTCAGCGGCAAGATCGCAAAGCTGGCGGCAAAATAGGCGAGGGTTTTGAAGCGCATGGGTCTTTCCTTCGTTTCATCACCGGCGAAACCGCAACGGCGCACGCGACCACATGTACCTCAACATACTACAACCGATGGCTATTCCGCGAAAGCGTAAATTCACCCTCCGAACAGCTTGCCGGGCAGATAGATGGCGATCTGCGGGTAATTGATGATGATGACCATGCCGATCAACATAATAACCCAGTAAGGCGTCGAGCTTTTGAAGATCGTCATCACGTTGATGTCCGGCTCGATTTCGTGGATCGCCGCCTTCACCGTGTAAACCAGCAGGCCAAAGGGTGGCGTGTAGAGACCGGCCTCGATGGCGATGATGCCGATGATCGCGAATGCGATCGGATCGTAGCCGAGTTTGACCGCAATCGGCGCAAAGATCGCGGCGGTCAACAACATGATCGAGATGGAGTCGATGATCATCCCCAGCAGGAACCACACCAGCACCATGACCGAGATGATCATCCAGGGCGCCATGCCGGATTCCAGGAACAGGCTCTCGATGGCGTTCGCCAGGCCGGTCATGGCGAGCGTTCGCGAATATAGCGCCGCGGTGACCAGCAGCAGGAGAATCGGCGCGGACGTCCGCCCCACCGACAGGATGGAGTCGATGACATCGCGCAGCCGCATGCCCTTGACGATGCCCAGCGCCAGGCCGATCAGCGCGCCGGCGCCGGCGCCTTCGGTCGGCGTGAAGATGCCGAACCAGATGCCGCCCAGAACGGCCACGATCACAAGGAAGATACCGACAAGGCTGATCAGGAACTGGACGGTCGAGACTTCTTCTTCCGCTTGATCCGCGGCGTCGGCCGGGTCGCGCGCGACGCCGATGCCAACCACATCCGGCCGCAATATGCCGTACGCAAAGACGTACAGGATGAACAGGCCGGCCAGCATGAGGCCAGGGAAGACGCCGGCAGCAAACAGCTGACCGATCGATTGTTCGGTCAGAATGCCCCACACGATCATCAACACCGATGGCGGGATGAGCATGCCGAGACAGCTGGAGCCCGCGATAGCGCCCAGGGCGAATCCCTTGTGGTAGCCGTGCCGTTTCATCTCCGGATAGGCGATGCGCGAAAAGGCGGCGGCCGAGGCGATGCTGACGCCTGTGACGAAGGAAAACAGCGCGTTGCCGATCACCGTTGCAATGGCAAGCCGGCCGGGAATCCTGTGCAGGAGCCGGTTGATGCCACGGTAGACGTCGGTCACGACTCCCGACTTGCCGATGAATTCTCCCATCAGCATGAACAACGGGATGACAGCAAAAACATAGGCGCGAATGGCTTCATAGGCCGTCGCCGCAAGCATCGCCTGCGTGGTGTGGAAGGCGTTGGCGTCGGCGCCGGTGACCATGAAGATGCCGAAGGCGCTGGTGATGCCGAGCGCGACAGCGATGTGAACGCCGATAGCGACCAGTATGATGAGGCTGACGACAAGCAATGCTGCGATATCGATTTCGAACACTGGACTAATCCTGCGTGCTGTCGAACGCGGTCAGGGGATCGTCCGGATTCGCCTCGGAATTCAGCATCTGCGGCTTGAAGACGTCGATGTAGGCCATCACCAGATAGTTGAACATGGCGAGGCCGCTGCCGACGATCACTGTCCAGCGTGCCGGCCACGAAGGTACGCGCAATGCGCCTTCGCCTTCGTATTCGCCCCGAACGAAGGACTGTATGCTTTCTTCCCAGCCGCCTGTAATGATCATCAGGAAAAAGGCGGCGCCCAACAGATAACCGATGGCCAGCAGGACGCGCTGCACCTTGTCCGGCAGCAGAACAACGAGGAAATCTGCCCTGAGCATGGAGCGCGAGCGGATGGCGTAGCCGGCCTGCAGGAACACGATGATGACGATGGAGGCCGCTACCATTTCGGCCGTGCCGTAGATTGGCGAGCTGAAAACGGTACGCCCGATGATGTTTGCCATGACCAGGAATGCCAGTCCGAACGACCAGGCCGCAGCGGCAACCATCAAGAATTTGGACAATCGATCACTGAACGTAATGATCGACATTGCTTCCCCCTTTTTGCCCCATCTGGCAGTCGCGGACATCCATCAAAAATGCCGGCTGAAAATCACTGATCCGGATTTTCAGCCGGCAAGATTGAATGGTCGACCAGATTCCGTCAGCGCCGGTTACTTGACCTGGTAGCGCACCGGCCACTTGTAGCCGTGCCGTTCGGCGGAATCCAAAGTCTCGTTGAGGATCGCCTTGGCCGGATAACCCTTCGCCTCGAGCTCGTTGGCGATTTTCTGGGGCCAGTGCGAGAGCTTCTGCGCCCACTCAAGACGCACCTCGGGGGGCAGGTCGCTCACCGTGATGTGCTTGCGCAGCCAGTCCATGTCCTTCTTGTAGCCCTTCTTGTTGAAGACACCGGTCTGGATTTCATAGCGATGCGCAACCTCCTGGATGATCGGCTTCACTTCCGGCGGCAGGCTGTTCCAGAAGCGGTTGTTGACGGTCAGGCCATGCCAGGTGATCGAGCCGAAGCCGATGGAGGTGTAGTACTTGCCGACTTCATGCAGCTTGAACACCGGCCCCCAGGCACTGGGGAACATGATGCCGCCTTCGGCAACGCCGGTCTTGATTTTCTGGTACCAGCCCGGCAAGCCGTCGGTGACGGGAATGATGCCGATGTTGGCTTCCTTCATCCAGTTCAGGTTGAGGCCCGCGCCGAGAATCTTGTGGCCCTTGAGGTCGGAAACCTTCTTCCACGGGAAGTTGGTGCCGATGTTGTAACCGCCGTCGCCGATGCGGGCGAGCAGGGTCTGGTTGTACTTCTGAAACTCCTTCTCAAGGATCGGGAACTTCTTGTAGACGTCGCCGGCGATGGCGACGCTCATTTCCGGATCCATGGTGCCGAAGGGCAGCATGATCTGGAAGGCGTGCATGGGCAGCTTGGAGGCCTCGAAACAGAAGCAGAAGCCACCGATGTCGAGGACGCCGTTCTGGACGCCTTCGAAGGTGTCGAACACCTTCACGATGGAGCCCGAATAGCCCTCGATGAACTGTACCTTGTGCCCGGTCTTGGACTCGATCGCCTTTTTGAGCTCCGGCTCAAAGAAGGTTTTCATCAGGCCCGCATATACGACGGTCGGCGGATGGCCCGAACCGATCCTGATCACGATGGTCTTGGCGTCCGCGCTGCCTGTGCCGCCGAACACCAGGGCGGCCGCAATTCCGAGAATCATAAAAGCAGCTGCCGCCATGCCTCGCTTCCGTTTTTGCATTTGTACCTCCCTTTTCAGACGTTCATCCCACTCTTGTTTTTTGTGCCTGCGTGTCGGCACGGAAGATGCGCGCCTTGATGCGCGTCACTTCCGGTTTCATTTTGAAAAAACTGACCCGTCGCAACGAGCGACGTAAGGGTATCGGTCGCTGCAGCCGAACCGATGCCCCGAACGTCAGCGCCGACAGCGCAAGACGCTCTCCGAATATCGCCCTCCCCGTTCTCCGATGTCCTTGGCGGACATTTCGTATGGCGAAACAGACTCTGTCGCCATCTAAAGTCTTACACACTTCGCGGAAGGTGGATAGACGGGCGTTGCGCCCTGAAACGCCGATGGCCGGGCCTTCGCCCGCCGAAGGACTATCAGCGTCGATCAATCGAACGACGCTTCGGCCCGCAGGCGGGAAAAGCCCGGCCATCACACGTCTTTGATTGCGGTGCCGGTGACGTCTAGAAGTTCACCTTGTCGCCGCCCTTGAGCGCGAGGATCTCGCGGGCTTCATCGGCGCTGGCGACTTCAAGCCCCAGTCCTTCCAGGATCTGGCGTACCCTGGTGACCTGCTGGGCGTTCGACTCGGCGAGCTGGCCGGGGCCGATCCACAGCGAGTCTTCCATGCCGACGCGCACGTTGGCGCCCATGGCCGCAGCCTGCGCCGCGATCCGCATCTGGGCGGCGCCCGCGCCGAGCACCGACCAATGATAGTTGTCGCCAAGCAGCCGGTCGGCGGTGCGCTTCATCATCATGACGTCTTCCGGATGCGTGCCGATGCCGCCGAGGATACCGAACACCGACTGGACGAACAGCGGCGGCTTCACGACGCCGCGGTCAAGGAAGTGTTTGAGCGTGTAGAGATGACCGATGTCGTAGCACTCGATCTCGAAGCGAGTGTCGTTTCCGGCGCAGGTCGTGAGGATGTATTCGATGTCGGCAAGGGTGTTCTTGAACATGCCCTTGCGTGTGCCTTCGAGATACGGCTCCTCCCAGTCGTATTTGAACTTGCCCTTGTAGCGCGGGATCATCGGGTAAAGCCCGAAGTTCATGGTGCCCATGTTGAGCGAGGCAACCTCCGGCTTGAAGGTCGCCGCCGGCTTCACGCGCTCTTCCGCGGTCATGGTCGGCGCGCCGCCCGTGGTGATGTTCACCACCACGTTGGAGCGCTGCTTGATCACCTTGAGGAACGGCTCGAAGGCCTCGGGTGACTGATCGGGCTTGCCGTCTTGCGGGTTACGCGCATGCAGATGGACGACCGCGGCGCCGGCCTCGGCGGCGGCGATGGCGTTATCGGCGATCTGCTGCGGCGTAACAGGCAGATGCGGCGACATCGACGGCGTGTGAATCGAGCCAGTGACGGCGCAGGTAATGATGACTTTACGCGGTTTCGCCATGAGCATTTCTTCCCGGTGAAAGTAGGGGTTTTGATTTCGCGATTGGACTTGAGCGCCGATCCTAGAGTATCAGGCAGGCCCAAGTCACCCGCGTAGCGGTTGAGGAATTTCACCTTTGGACGCATCCGGTCAAGCGCGCGTGGCCCGCTCCGGCCCAATGATCGGCGTCCTGTGCGGTGCCGGCGCGTCGCTCGGGTGGGCCGCCGGCTTCGTGGCGGCCAAGCACGGCGTCAGCGTCGGCTTTTCACCCTATGACCTGGCTTTTCACCGGTTCTTCTGGTCCGGGCTGCTGCTGCTTCCGATCGCCATGCGCCAGGGCGTGGTCCGCCTCGGCGGCATCGGCTGGCCGCGCGCGGTGGTGATGGCGATTCTTGCCGGGCCGCCGCAGGCGGTCATGGCCTATACCGGCTTCATTCTGGTGCCGCTCGGCCACGGCACCACCATCCAGCCGGCGTGCGCGGCGTTGTTCGGCATCGTTCTCGCGACATGGGTGCTGGGTGAGCGCGCCACCCTGTCCCGCATCGCAGGCGGCGGCACCATCATCGCCGGCCTGATGGTGTTCGGCGCCGAGTCGCTGACCACCATCGGCCACGAAGGCGTGGGCGGCGATCTGCTGTTCGCCCTCGCCGGCCTGTTCTGGGCCACCTTCGGCATCCTGCTGCGTTTCTGGAGCGTGTCGGGCACACGCGCGGCCGCCGTCGTGGGTGCGGTATCGGTGGTGGTGTTCGCACCGCTGCATGCGTTGTTCATCGGCTATGGCGGCATGTTGCAAATGAGCCTGGCCGAGAATTTGATCCAGATCGTGGTACAAGGCCTGCTCGCCGGCGTACTGCCCATCTTCCTGTTCGCGCGCGCGGTGATTCTGATCGGGGCCGGGCGCGCCGCCGTTTTCCCGGCGCTGGTACCGGGCTTCGCGCTCGTCGTCGGCTACCTTGCGCTCGGCGTGGTGCCGAGCCTGCCGCAGTTCATCGGCCTGGTGGTAGTGCTGATCGGCTTCCGATTTGCGTTAAGATAAGTGTGGAGCCAGTCCCGGTTGGGGAAATCTGCCATGGCCGACGAACAACCTGTCTCTATGGACGGCGGCTGTACCTGCGGCGCTGTGCGCTATCGCCTCAAGGCCAGACCGATCGTTGTACATTGCTGTCATTGCACGTGGTGCCAGCGCGAGACCGGATCAGCCTTCGCCGTCAATGCGCTGATCGAAGCGTCGGAAGTGGAGCTTCTGAAGGGCGAGCCGTTGGCAACGACCCTGCCCAGCCTGAGCGGCAAGGGCCAGACACTATGGCGTTGCGCCGATTGCGGCGTGACCGTGTGGAGCAATTATGCCGGCGCCGGCCCGAAGATCCGTTTCGTGCGCGTCGGCACGCTCGATGAGCCTTCGCAGATACCGCCGGACATTCACATCTACACGTCGACCAAGCAGCCTTGGGTGATCCTGCCTGACGGCGTTCCCGCGGTGGCGGAATATTATAAGGCTGCCGACTATTGGCCGGCCGACAGCAGAGGGCGCTTCAAGGCGGCAAGGGCGGGTTAGAGGCGACGTTGTGAGGCAATGCGGCGCGGTTTATGAGATTGAAGCGACCGCCACGCGTTACCCTCTCCCCACCGGGGGAGAGGGTGGTCGCGGCGAGCTACGCGAGCTGCGACCGGGTGAGGGGGCGGTGCCGAAATACATCGGCGCTTTCGCAGGCAACCTGGAATATCGGCGAGCACACCTGCCGGATTCTTCAGAATGTCGATATTGCTGTACCGAAGCACAACGTAGCCTTCGCTTGTCAGCCAGCGGTCGCGTTCTTTATCGCGCCTGCTTTCGATGTGCTGGCCGCCGTCTGCTTCGACAATCACTTTCCTGCGCAAACAAACGAAATCCAAAATATACGGACCGACGGGTGCCTGACGGCGGAATTTTACGCCGGCGAGGCGTCGGTCTCTTAGAAGCAACCAGAGTTTTCGCTCGGCATCCGTCGGTTCGCGACGCATATTGCGCGCGCGGCCGGTCGAAAGCGGCGGTCGCTCATATCGGACCATGCCCCCTCACCCGGTCCGGCCTTCCGCCGGACCACCCTCTCCCCCAGCGGGGAGAGGGGTAACGTGCCGCACCGCTGGCGTGAAACTCACGCCGCCTTGCGCTTGCCGAGAAAGTCGTCCATGCGGTCCAGGGCTTTCAGGATGTTCTCGGTCGAGTTGGCGTAAGAGAGCCGCACATAGCCTTCGCCGAGGATGCCGAAGTCCGGCCCGCCAATGATGGCGACGCCAGTGTCGTCGAGCAACGCGGCGGCGAGTTCCTTCGCCTTCCAGCCGGTCGCCTTGATGTTGGGGAAGGCGTAGAACGCGCCCCTGGGCGTGGCGCACGACACGCCGGGCAGTTTGTTCAAACCCTCAACCACCACCTTCCGCCGCTTGTCGAACTCGGCGACCATCCTGACGACTTCGTCCTGCGGCCCCCGCAGCGCGGCGAGCCCTGCGAACTGCGCGGACGCGTTGACGCAGGAATGGAAGTTCACCGCCAGCTTGCGCGCATAGTCATAGAGTTTGCCTGGCCACACGGCATAGCCGAGCCGCCAGCCGGTCATGGCGTAGGTCTTCGACCAGCCGTTGAGCAGGATCAGCCGGTCGCGGATTTCCGGATACGTCAGCAGACAGACGTGGCTCTCGCCGTCATAGACCATGTGGTCGTAGATCTCGTCGGACATGATCGCCACGTCCGGCCACTTGGCGAGACCGGCCACCAGCTTGTCGACTTCCGTCTTCGGCGTCACGCCACCGGTCGGGTTGGCCGGCGAGTTGACGATGATGAGCCGCGTCTTCGGCGTGATCAGCGACAGCGTCTCTTCCGCCGAAAAGGCGAAGCCGTTTTCCTCGCGGATCGGCACCGGCACCGGCGTGGCGCCGGTGAACTCGATCATCGAACGATAGATCGGAAAGCCGGGATCGGGGTACATGATCTCCGCGCCCGGCTCGCCGAACATCAGGATCGAGACGAACATGGTCGGTTTGCCGCCGGGCATGATCATCACGCTGTCGGGCGAGACCTCGACGTTGAAGCGCTTGTGCAGGTCTTCCGCCACCGCCTCGCGCAACGGCGGGATGCCGGTCGCCGGGGTGTAGCCGTGGTGACCTTCGTGCAGCGCCTTCACCGCCGCCTCGACGATGAAGTCGGGGGTGCGGAAATCGGGCTGGCCGATGCCGAGGTTGATGATGTCGCGGCCCTGGGCGGCCAGCGCGTTGGCGCGGGCCAGCACGGCGAAAGCGTTTTCCTCGCCAATACGGTCGAAGGCGGCGATAGTCCTGAGCATTGGGCCTCTCCCTGGGGCAACTTTGCCGGCATGTTCACCAAATTGAGCCGGTAAAATCAATTCAGCTTTGCGGGGAACGGCATTGTCCCGATGCCGCCCGCCGTGGCACTTTCTCGGCCCCCTTCCGTAAGGATTTCCCGATGGCAACCCCCTCCGAGAAGCGCGAGGCCTTCCGCGTCCTGCACCAGAACGGCTGTTTCGTCATTCCCAACCCGTGGAATGTGGGCACCGCCCGCTACCTGCAGGGGCTCGGCTTCAAGGCGCTCGCCACCACCTCCTCGGGCTACGCGCATTCGACCGGTTTCGCCGACGGCGATCTCTCCCGCGATCAGGTGCTTGCGCATTACCGCGAGATCGCCGATGCCGCCGACGTGCCGGTGAATGCCGACTTCGAGAACGGCTATGCCGACGATCCGGCCGGGGTCGCCGCCAACGTCAGGCTGTGCGTCGCCACCGGCGTCGCCGGCCTGTCGATCGAGGATTACAACGGCAACGATGCCGACCCGCTCTATCCGTTCGACCTCGCCGTTGCGCGCGTACGCGCTGCGCGCGAGGCCATCGGCGATTCCGGCGTGGTCTTCACGGCGCGGAGCGAAGGCTTCATTCACAACCGCCCCGATCTCGACGAAACCGTGCGGCGGCTGAAAGCCTTCGCCGATGCCGGCGCCGATTGCCTCTATGCGCCGGGCATCAGGACGCGCGAGCAGATCGAAGCCGTCGTCAAGGCAGTGTCGCCCAAACCCGTCAATTTACTGATGCCGGCGCCACTCGGCTTCACCGTCGCAGACATCGCGGCGATGGGCGTGCGGCGCATCAGCGTCGGCGGCACGCTGGCGCGCGTCGCCATGCACGCATTCCTGAAGTCGGCGCGCGAAATTGCCGGGCAAGGTTCGTTCGACAGCTTCGCCGGCGTCATGGGCAACGCCGAGCTCAACGCGTTTTTCCACGAAGATCGCGCCCGCCGGCCAAAACCGTGAGCGAAACGCGCCATCCCGCGACCGGACAGCCGATCGGCCCCGCCGTCGACACGCGGCCGGCGGGGCGGCCCGGCGTCGTCACGCTGCAAGGCCGCTTCGGCCGGCTGGAGAATCTCAAACCGGAGCACGCGGCAAGCCTGTGGCAGGCGGTCGAAGGCCATGACCGTATCTGGACCTACATGCCAAGCTACGGGCCCTTCGCCGACGCCGGCAGTTTCAATGAATGGGTCGCCGCGCGCGCCGCGCTCGACGATCCCCGCTCCTTCGCCATCGTCGACACCGCCGGCCGCGCGCTCGGCGTCATGGCGCTGATGGCGATCCGCGAGAAGGATCGCGTCGTCGAAGTCGGCCACGTGGTCTATGCACCAGCCCTGCAGCGCACGCCGCTCGCCACCGAGGCGCAATATCTCCTGGCGCGCTACGTGTTCGAGACGCTTGGCTACCGGCGCTACGAATGGAAATGCGACACGCTCAACGCACCCTCGCGGCGGGCGGCGGAGCGTTACGGTTTCACCTTCGAGGGCATTTTCCGCCAGCACATGATTGCCAAGGGCCACAGCCGCGACACCGCCTGGCTGGCAATGCTCGACAGCGAGTGGCCGGCGCGCAAAGCCAGTTTCGAACGCTGGCTTTCACCGGACAATTTCGGCGCCGATGGCCGGCAGATCGAAAGCCTCAGCGCGATGAATGGCGGGACCGCATGAGTTCGGTTGCGGTGTCGTCGCCCCTGACCGGCCAGCGTCCGTTCGTGTACATGTGGCTGGCGCGGGTCGCCAGCAGCATGGGCTTCCAGATGCTGGCGTTGACCATCGCCTGGAAGCTTTACCAGCTCACCGACTCGGCGTTCGACCTCGGCCTGGTCGGGCTGATCCAGTTCGTGCCCTCGTTGCTGTTTACGCTGCTGATCGGTCATGTCGCCGACCGCTACGACCGGCGGCTGATCATCCGCGGCGCGCAAGCCGTTTCGGCGATCGCCGCCGCCGTGGTCACGGCCGCGCTGCTGACCGGCATCATCAGCCGCGAGATCCTGTTCGTCGCCGTGTTCCTGGTCGGCTGCGCCCGCGCCTTCGAAATGCCATCCACCAGCGCGCTGGTGCCGTCGCTGGTGCCGCCGCCGCTGGTGACGCGGGCGGTGGCGGGCTGGGCCTCGGCCAACCAGATCGCGGTTATCGCGGGACCGGCGCTCGGCGGGCTGATCTATGCGTTCAGCCCGACCGCGGCCAGCGCGCTGTGCGTGGCGCTGGCGTGCATGGCCATCATCTTCATCAGCCTGATCCGCATCGAGCGCGCGGCACCCGAAGCGCGCCAGCCGGCGACATTCCGCTCGGTGCTCGCCGGGTTCCACTATGTCCGTGGCCGCAGCCGTCTGCTCGGCGTGATCACGCTCGACCTGTTCGTTGTGCTGCTTGGCGGCGCCACTGCGCTGCTGCCGGTCTATGCGCGCGACATCCTTATGGTAGGACCGATCGGCCTCGGGTTGCTGCGCTCGGCGCCGGCGGTGGGCGCGCTGCTTTCCGCGCTGTGGCTGTCACATCTTCCAATCGAAAGTCGTATCGGCCCGAAGATGTTCGCCTCGGTGGCGATCTTCGGGGTGGCGACCATCGTATTCGCGCTGTCGCATTCGTTTCCGCTGTCGCTGGCCGCGCTTGCGGTGCTGGGCTGCTCCGACGCGGTGAGCGTCGTGATCCGCTTCTCCCTGGTGCAGATCGAAACGCCCGACGCGATGCGTGGCCGGGTGAGCGCAATCAACTATCTGTTCGTCGGCTCATCGAATACACTGGGCGAGTTCGAGTCCGGTACGGTGGCCGCGTGGCTTGGCGCCGTGCCCTCGGTGCTGATCGGCGGGGTCGGCTCGCTGCTGGTGGCGCTGGTATGGATGTTCCTGTTCCCGGACCTGCGCAGCATTGATCGCTACGAAGCCGCGGACGAGCGAAACGTCAAAAAGTAAGAGGCGCGTAATGCACATTCTCATCACGGGCGCCGCGGGCATGATCGGGCGCAAGCTGACCGCGCGCCTGGTCAGGGACGGAGGCCTCAACGGTCGCCCAATCGAAAAGCTCACGCTCATTGACGTGGTGGCGCCGGAAAAGCCCGCCGGCTTTGCCGGCGTGGTGGCGGCGACGACCGGCGATCTCTCGGCGCCCGCGACGGCCGTACAGGCGATCACCGGGCGGCCGGAGGTCATCTTCCATCTCGCCGGCGTGGTCTCGGGCGAAGCCGAGATCGATCTCGAGAAGGGCTATCGCGTCAACCTCGACGGCAGCCGCGCGCTGCTGGAAGCCGTGCGGCTCGCCGGTGACGGCTATCATCCGAAACTTGTCTACACCTCCTCGCTCGCGGTGTTCGGCGCGCCGTTTCCGGAGGCCATTCCCGACGACTTCCATCTGACGCCGCTCACCTCCTACGGCACCCAGAAGGCGATGATCGAACTGATGCTCGCCGATTACACCCGCCGCGGTTTTCTCGACGGCGTCGGCATCCGGCTGCCGTCGATCGTGGTGCGGCCGGGCAAGCCCAACAAGGCGGCTTCCGGTTTCTTCTCCGGCATCATCCGCGAGCCGCTGGCCGGAGAGGAGGCGATCCTTCCGGTGCCTGACACGGTGCTGCACTGGCACGCAAGCCCGCGCTCGGCGGTCGGCTTTCTCATTCACGGCGCTGGCCTGACGCGCCAGCAGCTCGGAGACCGCATCAATCTCATCATGCCGGGCGTGTGCTGCACGGTGGCCCAACAGATCGAGGCGCTGAAGCGTGTGGCCGGTGACAAGGTGGCCGCGCGCATCCGTCGCGAGCCCGACGAACTGGTCGGACGCATCGTCGCCGGCTGGCCGCAGCGCTTCGATCCCAGGCGCGCGCTGGCGCTCGGCTTCACGGTGGAGAAAACCTTCGACGACATCATCCGCGCGCACATCGAGGACGATCGGGGCGGGAAGATTGCGGATTAAATTGACGTCGTTCCGGGACGCCGCGCAGCGGCGAACCCGGAACCCATAACCCCTGTGGTTGTCGCTTCATCGAGAATGTGGTGGTTATGGATTCCGGGTTCGCGCCGGAGCCTGTCATCGGGCCGCGCTTCGCGCGGACCCGTTGGGCGCGCCCCGGAATGACAGAAAAAGCATGCGCTTCCCCTTACCCCTCATCCCCGCGACGCTGATCCGACGCTACAAGCGCTTCCTTGCCGATGTCACGCTTCCCTCCGGTGAGGAGATCACGGCACACGTCGCCAACCCCGGCGCCATGACCGGGCTCGACGCGCCGGGCTCAAAAGTGTGGCTGTCGAAGTCGGACAATCTCAAGCGCAAACTCCCGTACTCCTGGGAACTGGTGGAAGTGGATTTCGGCAAAGGTGCCGAACTCGTCGGCGTCAACACCGGCCATCCCAACGTGCTGGTGGCCGAGGCCCTGCAAGCCGGGACCATTCCCGAGCTTGCCGGTTACGCATCGATCCGCCGCGAGGTGAAGTACGGCAGAAACTCGCGCATCGACTTCCTGCTGGAAAGCGAGGGCCAGCCGCCCTGCTACGTCGAGATCAAGAACGTGCACCTGATGCGTAAACGCGGCCTTGCCGAATTTCCCGACTGCGTGACGGCGCGCGGCGCCAGGCACCTCGAAGAGCTCGCGGGCACGGTCGAAGCCGGTGCCCGCGCGGTCATGCTGTACCTGATCCAGATCGGCTCGGCAGAGCGATTCGCGCTCGCCCGCGACATCGACCGCGCCTACGGCCAGGCCTTCGATTACGCCCGCAAAGCAGGCGTCGAGGCGCTTGCCTGGAAATGCGCCATTTCTCCGGAAATTATCGCACTGGCCGAACCTGTGACCTTGGCCGAATAGCCAACTTGCACCCCCCGTCCCGGGCCTTACATTGGCCGGTATGACCTACGTAGACGCCACCGCCGCACCTCTCCGCAAAACCGGCCAGATCAAGATCCACGGCCCCGAGGCCTTCGAGGGCATGCGCAAGGCCGGGCAGCTGGTCGCCCGCTGCCTCGACATGCTGGTCAATCACGTCGGCCCGGGCGTGCCCACCGACGCTATCGACAAGCTGGTGTTCGAGTTCGGCATGGACCACGGGGCACTGCCGGCGACGCTGATGTACCGCGGCTACAAGAAGTCGACCTGTACCTCGCTCAACCACGTGGTCTGCCACGGCATTCCCGGCGACAAGCCGCTCAAGGAAGGCGACATCGTCAATATCGACGTGACGCTGATCCTGGACGGCTGGCACGGCGACTCGAGCCGCATGTACCCGATCGGAAATATTCCGCGCCGCGCCGAGCGGCTGATCGAGGTCACGCACGAGGCCATGATGCGCGGCATCTCGACGATCCGTCCGGGCTCGACCACCGGCGACATCGGCGCCGCCATCCAGACCTACGTCGAAGCCCAGCACATGAGCGTGGTGCGCGATTTCTGCGGCCACGGCCTCGGCCGCCTGTTCCACGACGAGCCCAACATCGTCCATGTCGGCCGCCCGGGCGAAGGCATCGTCCTGAAGCCCGGCATGTTCTTCACCGTGGAGCCGATGATCAACATCGGGCGGCCGCACGTGAAGGTGCTGTCCGACGGCTGGACCGCGGTCACCCGCGACCGCTCCCTGTCGGCCCAGTTCGAGCACAGCGTGGGCGTGACCGGGGACGGCGTCGAGGTTTTCACCTTCTCGCCCGCCGGCCTCGACAAGCCGCCCTACAAAGGCTGACGGCTGACACCGATTCGCAGCGGCTGCACCTCCCGCCAAGCCTCCCCTCGCCGCGTGTGTCCGGCTGATCTACAATCATTCCGGGAAACGGGCGCAACCGGGTGGGCGGGGATGACAGCCAAGCAGTACGCCAAGGAGCAGCCGGGCGAGCCTGCCGGGGTGTCCCCGCATTATCACGGACACCGCGAGCGCCTGCGCGCGCGCTTCCGGGAAGCCGGCGCCGACGCCCTGAGCGATTATGAACTTCTGGAACTTGTGCTGTTCCGCGCCATTCCCCGGCGCGACGTGAAACCCCTGGCCAAGGAATTGATCGCCAGGTTCGGCTCCTTCGCAGAAGTGGTGGCAGCACCCCGCGCGCGGCTGAAGGAAATCAGGGGAATTGGCGAAGCGGTGGCGAACGAACTCAAGGTGGTGCACGCGGCGGCGGGCCGGCTGACCCGCGGCGAGGTGCGCAAACGGCCCGTGCTGTCATCCTGGGGAAGCGTGCTCGACTATTGCCGCACCACCATGGCCTTCGCCGACAGGGAGCAGTTTCGTGTGCTGTTCCTCGACAAGCGCAACCAGCTCATCGCCGACGAAGTGCAGCAGACCGGCACCGTCGATCACACGCCGGTCTATCCGCGCGAGGTGGTCAAGCGCGCGCTCGAACTGTCGGCGACCGCGATCATCCTGGTGCACAATCATCCCTCCGGCGACCCGACGCCCTCGCGCGCCGACATCCAGATGACTCAGGCGATCGTCGATGTCGCGAAGCCGCTCGGCATTGCCGTTCACGACCACATCATCGTCGGCAAGGAAGGCCACGCCAGTTTCAGGGGGATGGGGCTTATCTGACGGTCAGCCGCCGCCGGGTTGGGGTGCCGGGTCCTGCTGCGGCGTCGCGGGCTGGCCGCCTGGCGTGCTGTCGCCGCCTTCCGGATTTTCGTTAACCTGCGGATCGACCAGTGCCGGATTGTGCAGGAACAGCACGCCGATGCCGGGCGTCGGCGCCTCGAAGATGCCGTCCTCGACCTCGCTGAACTGAACCAGCGCATTGCCCCTGGCGTCGAGCCAATAGAGCAGATCGTCGTCGGGATAGCGCCAGCCCGCGATGGTTGGCACCAGCGGGAACAGCGCGGCGCATTCGGGCGCGAAGACGATCCTGTAACCGACCTTGACCGCGCTCTGGCTGAAGGTGACGGAACAGATCCTGTCGCGCGTGGCGTTGGACAATTCCCACGCGCCGACCATCGCCTTGGCGGCGTCGTTGATCGGCGGCGATTGAGCCCATGCGGACGTGGCGAGAGAAAATACGGCAGCGCTTATCAGGATGCGAAGCATGACGACCGCGTGAATTTCTGCGTCATTCCGGAACCGCCGAAGGGCGGGACCCGGAATCCATACTCCGCAGCACCGGGATATGGATTTCGGGTTCGCGGCCTGGCGGCCGCGCCCCGGAATGACGGGATGATATCACGGCGCCGTCCCGGTTCGATCACGAACGTTTCGGCGGATACGGGGTCTCGGGTACCGGGGTAAGCGGCGGCTTGCCGGCCGCCCAGGCCAGGATGTTGTCGACCACGAGCTGGTCCATGGCCGCCCGCGTCACCTCGGTCGAGGAGCCGAGATGCGGGAACAGCACGATGTGGTCCATCTCGATGAGCTCCTTCGGCACGTGCGGTTCCTTGGCGAACACGTCGAGGCCGGCGGAATAGATGGTGCGGTCCTTCAACGCCTCGATCAATGCCGGCTCGTCGACCACCGAGCCGCGCGCCATGTTGATGACGATGCCGTTCGGCCCCAGCGCCTTGAGCACCTCGGCGTTGATCAGGTTCTGCGTCGCCGCCCCGCCCGGCACGATCACCATCAGCGTGTCCACGTCGCGCGCCATGTCGACGAGCTTTGGGTAATACTTGTAAGAGACGCCGCTCTGCGGGTTGCGCGAGTGATAGACGACCGGCACGCCAAAGGCCTCCAGCCGCCGCGCGATCGCCTTGCCGATGCGACCCATGCCGACCATGCCAACGGTGCGATTGCGTAATGTCGCGTTGGTGAGGGGGTATTGCGCATCCGGCCATTTGCCTGCCCGCAGATAGCGGTCGGCCTGCGGGAACTCGCGTACCGTGCAGAGCAGAAGCCCGAGCGCGGTATCGGCCACCTCCTCGTTCAGCACTTCCGGCGTGTTGGTGACGACGATGCCGTGCTCGCCCGCCCATTTGGCGTCGACGTGATCGTAGCCGACGCCGAAGCTCGACACCTGCTCGAGCTTCGGGAAACGCTGCATGAATTCCGGGCTGATCGGCTCGTTGGTGTAGGTGACCGCAATGGCGCCGATCTTTCCGGCAATCGGTTTGAGGAAGGCGTCCCGATCCGCGGCCTCGATCAGCTTGTGCAGATTCACGCGGGACGCCAGTCCTTCCATGATGACGGACTTTTCCTTTCCGACCAGCAGGACGTGCGGCTTTTCGCCAGCCATGAATCTCTCCTATCAAATCAAAGCGGTGACCGGCTTTTCAACCAGCGACTTGAACGCCGCCAGCAATTCCGCGCCGAGCGCGCCGTCGAGCACGCGGTGGTCGCAGGACAATGTGGCCGTCATCTGGCTGACGAACTTCACAGCTCCGTCCTCGGTCTCGACCGGTGCCCGGCGCGCGGCGCCCACCGCCAGGATCGTCGCATGCGGCGGATTGATGATGGCGGTGAACTCGCGCATGCCGTACATGCCGAGATTGGAGATGGCGCTGGCGCCGCCCTGGTATTCGTTGGGCTTGAGCTTCTTCGCGCGCGCGCGTTCGGCGAGGTCGCGCATCTCCACCGAAATGGCGGTGACCGACTTGGCTTCGACGTTGCGCAGACCGGCGTGATCAGACCGCCATCGAGCGCCACCGCCACGCCGATGTCGGCATGGGCGAAACGCAGGATACGGTCCTGCGCCCACACCGCGTTGGCGGCGGGTACGCGCAACAATGCCGCCGCCCAGGCCTTGATGATGAAGTCGTTGAGCGAGAGCCTGAAGACCGGCTGGCCGTCCTTGTCCCTGGGTGCGGCGGCATTCGCCTCCTCGCGCATCGAAAGCAGTCGTCCGATGTCGATGTCGGCCATCAGATAGAAGGTCGGGATGGTCTGCACCGCCTCGGTCAGGCGCGTGGCGATGGTGGTGCGCATGGAATCGAGCGGCACTTCCTCGTAAGGAATGCCCTCGAACAGCGCCTTGACCTGCGCGGCGCTCGCGCCGGTCGCCAGCGCGCGACCGGCCGTGGCAGGTCCCGCCTTCTCGACGTCGGCCGCAACAACGCGGCCATGCGGACCGGAGCCCTTGACGTTGGACAGATCGATGCCGCGTTCACCCGCCAACCGCCGCGCCAGCGGCGTCGCCACCGCGCCACCGGGCAGCTTCGCCGGCCCGTAGTTGCGCTCCGGCGTACGCACCTCGCGGAAGGGATCCATGTTGGGATAGGCGAAGGAGCGGCTCTCACCCCGCTCTTCCCTGCGGGCGGCGGGAGGCGGTGACGCACTGCGCTGCGACTTCGCTTGCACGGAAGCGGCTTCAGCCGGCTTCGTGGTCACCGCGGCCGCCGCAGGCGCGCGGGCCGCTTCGCCGTCGCCGGCAATCACCGCCACCACGGCGCCAACCCTGGCGGTCTCGCCGACCTGGAAGCGGATATCGGTGAGCGTGCCGGCGCTGGTGGCCGGCACTTCCATCGAGGTCTTGTCGGTCTCGATCTCGAACAGGTTCTCGCCCGGCTTCACGCTGTCGCCGGCCGCCTTGAACCATTTCACGATCTTGCCCTCGGCGACGGTCTCGCCGAGCTGCGGCATCAGCACGTCCATTTACGTCCCTCGTGTCACTTGATGCGTTCCCAAGTGACTTCCAGTGTCGAATTGGGTGGCCGCAACACCAGCCGATCGCCGGTGAATTCATATCGGCGGACCAGATCACCGGAGTCGCCCGGCTGGATGCTGGCTTGGCGATGATGCGTCACCGTCCCGGCCTGCTCGTCAATCGAATAGGTGCCGAAATATGCGATGTAGTCGGTGAGCGCGAGCTTGGCCTCCTCCGGGGTCATGACGTCGCCGGCGCGCTTGCGCTCGACGTCAGGCGCGATCTGCACCGCGATCTCGCCGTGCGGGCCGTAGTAGATCATGCCCTTCGGATTGGCGCCGCGATCCCAGCTTCCACCATTGATCCGCGTCCCGACATAGCGCCAGGCGCCAATCAGCTTCTTGGCGACTTCGCCCTGTGTTCCCGCGCTCATGCCTTGCTTCTTCGCCCGCTCACCAGGCCACCGACACGTATTGCGTCTCGAGGAACTCCTTCATGCCTTCCTGCGCGCCTTCGCGTCCCAGGCCGGACTGCTTGACGCCGCCGAAGGGCGCCGCCGGATCGGAGACGAGCCCGCGGTTGAGGCCGATCATGCCGAACTCGAGCTTCTCCGACACGCGCATGCCGCGGCTCAGGTCCCTGGTATAGAGGTAGGCGACGAGACCGTATTCGGTGTCGTTGGCGCGCCTGATCACTTCGTCTTCGGTCCTGAAGGTCTGGATCGACGCGACCGGCCCGAAGATTTCCTCGTTCAGCATCTTGGCGTCGTCGGAGACGTTGGTGAGCACGGTCGCGGGATAGAAGAAGCCGGGGCCATCCGGCAGCTTGCCGCCGGTCAATACCTTGGCGCCTTTCGACACCGCGTCATCGACCAGTTCGATCACCTTGTCGCGGCCGTCCTTGTTGACCAGCGGCCCGAGATTGACGCCTTCGTCGAGGCCATTCCCGATCTTGAGGCCGGCCATTTTGGCGGTGAGTTTTTTCGCGAACTCGTCGTGCACCTTCTCGTGCACATAGAAGCGGTTCGCTGCGGTGCAGGCCTCACCCATGTTGCGCATCTTGGCGATCATCGCGCCGTCGATGGCGGCGTCGATATCGGCATCCTCGAACACCAGGAACGGCGCGTTGCCGCCCAGTTCCATCGCCGGCTTGACGATGTTGTCGGCGGCCTCGTGCAGCAGCTTGCGGCCGACCTCGGTCGAGCCGGTGAACGACACCACGCGCACGCGCGGATCGTGCAGCATGGCCGAGACCACCTTGCCGGACGAGCGCGAGGGGATGACGTTGACCACCCCCGGCGGCACGCCGGCTTCTTCCAGCGCCGGCATCAGCGCCAGCATGGTGAGCGGCGTATCAGACGCGGGCTTCAGCACCACCGGGCAGCCGGCGGCGAGCGCCGGGCCGATCTTGCGCGTCGCCATGGCGGCGGGAAAGTTCCACGGCGTCACCAGCACCGCGATGCCGGCCGGCTTGTGCTGCGCGACGATGCGCGCGCCGGAAGCCGGCGCCGTCGAAATGGTGCCGAGATTGCGCACGGCCTCCTCGGCGTACCAGCGGAAGAACTCCGCGGCGTAGGCCACCTCGCCACGCGAGTCGGGCAGCGCCTTGCCGTTTTCCAGGGTGATCAGCTTCGCGAAGCGTTCGGCGTCGCGCATGATCAGTTCGTAGCACTTGCGCAGGATCTCGCCGCGCTCGCGCGGCTTGCGGCCGGCCCAGTCGGCGAAGGCGCCTTCGGCGGCGTCGAGCGCGGCCATGGCGTCGTCCACCGTGGCGCTTGCTACGGATGCAATGGTGCGCTCGGTCGCCGGATCGGTCACGTCGAAACGGCCGTTGTCGGAAGCCTTGCGCCACTTGCCGCCGATCCACAGGTCGGTCGGAACGTTGGCGAGGAGATTTTCGTACATGGCGATATTCCTTCACTCTCGGTTGTCATGGCCGGGCTTGTCCCGGCCATCTCGCTGAGGAACGCGTTGTGCCCTCCTAAGCGGGGTCACCGGGACAAGCCCGGTGACGACAGAAGCTAGCTGTTCAGCGACCGCTTCACCGTTTCGACGATGCGCTCCGGCGTCGGCAGCACGGCGTCTTCCAGAATGTCGGCCGCCGGCAACGGGATGTGCGGCGTGGTGATGCGCACCGGCGGGCCGTCGAGATCGTAGAAGGCCTCGTCGGCCGCGATTGACACGATCTCGGCGCCCCAGCCGCACAGCCGCGGATTTTCCTCGACCGTGAACAGCCGGTGGGTACGCGCGACCGAGCCCAGAATCGTCTGTGTGTCGAGCGGCACCAGCGATCGCACGTCGACAACTTCGCAGTCGATGCCGTGTTCCGCCTGCAACGTCTCCGCCGCCGCCAGCGCGCGTGGCACCATCAGCGCCAGCGCCAGGATGGTGGCGTCCTTGCCGGGCCGCACGATCCTGGCGGTGCCAAGCTTGTCGACGATCTCGCCGTCGGGCACCTCGCCCTTGGTGGCGTAAAGCGACTTGTGCTCGAGGAAGATCACGGGATCGGGATCGCGCACCGCGGCCGCCAGCAGGCCGATCACGTCCGCCGGCGACGACGGCGCCACCACCTTCAGGCCCGGGATCATCATGCACCAGTTCTCGACGCTCTGGGAATGCTGCGCGCCGAAACGCGACCCGGCGCCGTTGCCGGTACGCACCACCAGCGGGCATTTGGTCTGCCCGTTCGACATGTAGCGACTCTTCGGGAATTCGTTGGCGATGTAGTCAAAGCAGACCGCGAAGAAGTCCGAAAACATGATCTCGGCGATCGGTTTCAGGCCGGTCATGGCCGCGCCCATGGCGGCGCCGAGTATGGCCTGTTCGGAAATCGGCGTGTCGCGCACGCGCAGCGGCCCGAACATCTCGTAGAGGCCCACGGTCGCCTTGAACACGCCGCCGGCTTTCGCCACGTCCTCGCCGAGGAAGACGACGTCCTGGTCACGTTCCATCTCCTGGGCGATGCCGCGGATCACGGCATCACGGTACGTCAGTTCCGGCATGTCAGTTTCTCCATGCCCAGCCGCCATCGGCATAGACATCGGCGGTGATGATATCGAGCGGCGGGTTCGGCGCCGCCTTGCAGGTTTCGGTCGCGTCATCGACGATCTTGCGCACTTCGGCGTCGATGCCGGCGATGACCTTTTCCGTGATGCCGAATTGCAGCAGCCGCTCCTTGTAGATCTTGATCGGGTCGCGCTGCTTCCAGCGCTCGAGCTCGCCCTCGGGACGGTACTTGGCCGGGTCGGCGCGCGAGTGGCCGCTGTGGCGATAGGTGAGGCACTCGATCAGCGACGGCCCCTCACCCGCGCGCGCCTTGTCGTAGGCGGCTTTCGCCGTGCGGTAGACCTCGTCGGCATCGTTGCCATCGATGAGGATACGCTCCAGGCCGTAGGCCGAGGCACGGTCGGCAGCCGGATTCGGCACCGCGGTGACGTCGGCGATCGGCGTGTACTCCATGTAGAGATTGTTCTCGCACACGAAGATCACCGGCAGCTTCCACACCGCCGCAAAATTGAGCGCCTCGTGGAAGGCGCCGATGTTGGTGGTGCCGTCGCCGAAGAAGCAGACCGAGACGTCCTTGGCGCCCTTGTACTGGGCGCGCCAGGCGGCGCCGCAGGCGATCGGCAGATGTGCGCCGATAATGGCGTAGGAGCCCATCACGCCGTGCTCCTCGGAGGTCAGGTGCATGGAGCCGCCCTTGCCGCGCATCAGGCCGTTGTCGCGCTGCATCAGTTCGCCCAGCACCTTCTCCACGCTGACGCCACGCGCCAGGGTGTGGGCATGGCCGCGATAGGTGCAGAAGGAGAGATCGCCCGCTTCCATAGCGCCGGCAAATCCGGCCGCCACCGCTTCCTGACCGAGCGAGAGATGGCTCGTTCCCTTGACCAGGTTCTGCAGAAACAGGTCGAACGCCCGCTGCTCGGCTTCGCGGATCACCACCTGGGTCCGGTACATCTCCAGGCGTTTCTGCTCGCCGATGTCGTCGTTCAAGCCGGTGCCGGCAGCCGCCTGCGCCCGGTCTTTCGCTGTGGCCATGGGGATTTCCTCAACCGCGTGTTCTTGTTGGCGGGCCGGAACTTACCGCCGATGAATACATGACCGCAAGGCGATGTCATTCCGGCGGATCCTGGAGCGCCCCTTCGCTGACGGCGCGCTGGCCCATCTTGCGCTCACGATAGAGCAGATAGAGGCCGGAACTGACCACCATGGCGGCGCCGGCCAGCGTCCAGCCGGTGGGCAGACTGCCGAATACCACGTAGCCCAGGATCGTCACCCAGATGAGCTGGGTATAGACGAAGGGCGAAAGCACCGAAGCCGGCGCCAGCTTGTGGCCGGAGATCAGACAGAAATGCCCCAGACTGCCGAGCACGCCGGTTCCCAGCATCAGCGCGGCAATGAAGGCATCGGATGGCGGGCTCCACACGAAAGGCAGCACCGGCAACATCACCAGCGCACCGATCATGTTGCCGTAGAACAGCGAAGTCTGGTTGGAATCGGTGCGCGAGACGATGCGGGTGATCACCGCGTAGAAGCCGTAGCAGATGGTGGCTGCGAGGGAGAACAGCGCCGCCGGCTGCATGCTGCCGGTGCCGGGCCGCGTAATCAGCAGCACGCCGCAAAAGCCGAACAGGATCGCCAGCCAGCGCCGCCAGCCGATCCATTCGCCGAGCAGCGGACCGGCGGCGATCGCCACGATAAAGGGAAACGTGAAGATGATCGCCAGCACGTCGGCGAGCTGCATGTAGCGCAGCGCCAGGAAATTGAGCGCGGTCGACGCCACCAGGAGCAGCGAACGCGTGAGCTGCAGGCGCATACTGCCGGTGCGCAGCAGGTCCGGCCTGGTGAGCGGATTGGAAATGGCGAGGGTCAGCACGAAGGCGCTGGTGTAGCGCGCCCAGACGATCTGCAGCGTATCCATCCGGGTGTTGAGATACTTCGCCGTGGTGTCGAGGCAGGCGAACAACGCCACCGCGCTGCACATCAGCGCGATGCCGATCAGCCGCTGGCGGCGCCGGGCAGCGATTTCGTCGATTGATGCAGCCACGGCAGCCTTGTTAGCCAGGCCAGAGCCCCGTGGCGAGGGGCGAAATCATCAGCCCTGCCCTGCCGGCTCTGCAGGCTTGTGCTTCAACCGGCGCCGCGCCATACTTGAGATGTGGGGCCAGCGACGGTCGCCCCGTTTTTCCAAGGCTTGCGAGCCCAAGCACCGTCTCCTTCGCCAACGGAGGGGACTCATGCTGTCCGCAAGCTATTCAATTTCCCCGCAAGCGCTATGGAACTCGATCGCGACTTCACGTGCGCCGCTGATCATCGATGCGCGCCGGCGCGACGCCTATGATGGCTCGCCACAGCTGCTTCCCGGCGCGGTCTGGCGCGACGCCCACGCCGTGCGCCAATGGGCAGCCGCGCTCGACCGCGACGCGCCAATTGTTGTCGCCTGCAAGGCCGGACACGAAATGAGCCAATCGAGCGTCGCGAATTTGCGTGCCGACGGAATTGACGCCCGCGTTCTGGAAGGCGGCTATGAAGCCTGGGCGGCAGCCGGCCTGCCCTTTGTCACCAAAGCCGAGCTTGATCGCATTACACCCGCGCGGCCCGGTTTGTGGGTGACGCGGCGGCGGCCAAAGATTGACCGGGTCGCCTGCCCCTGGCTGATCCGCCGGTTTCTCGATCCCGAAGCGCGCATCCTGTACGTCGACCCGGACCAGGTCAGAAACGTCGCGCGCGAAACCGGCAGCGTGCCCTTCGACATCCCGGACATCGAGCTGAGCCACGAAGGCGAGAACTGCACGTTCGACACCATGCTCAAGCTCTTCGGGCTCGCCAGTGAACCATCATTGGCGCGGCTCGCCCTGATCGTGCGGGGCGCCGACACCGCCCGCCCCGACCTCGCGGCGGAAGCCGCCGGGCTGCACGCGGTGGCTATTGGCCTGTCGGCGCTCGCCGACGATGATGACCACGGGCTGCTGGAACGCGGCTTGCTTGTCTATGACGCCCTGTTCGCCTGGCTGCGCTTTGCCGCCGACGAACGGCACAATTGGCCCGCCAAGGCAGCCTGAAAGCGACGGCCTGACGTGGACTCCCAACAGAAGGCGCCCCCCGGCTTCGGCGAAGCCCTCAAGGTCTGGTTCAAGGTCGGCTGCCTGTCGTTCGGCGGACCGGCGGGCCAGATCGCGTTGATGCACCGTATCGTCGTCGACGAGAAGAAATGGGTGGACGAGCCGCGTTTCCTGCATGCGCTCAATTTCTGCATGCTGTTGCCGGGGCCGGAGGCGACCGAACTTGCCACCTACATCGGCTGGCTGCTGCACGGCGTGCGCGGGGGCCTCGTCGCCGGGCTGTTGTTCGTATTGCCCGGCGCGCTGGTCATGCTCGGCCTGACGCTCGCCTATGTCTATGGCCGCGGGTTCGGGCCGATCGACGGCGCGCTGTTCGGCATCAAGGCCGCCGTCCTGGTGATCGTGGTCGAAGCGCTGCTCCGCATCGGAAAGCGCGCGTTGAAAACACGTCTCCTGCTGGCGCTGGCCGCCGTCGGCTTTGTCGGCATCTATTTCCTGGCCCTGCCCTTCCCCCTCATCGTGGCCGTCACGGCGCTGACCGGCTTTTTCGTGGCGGCGCGCGCGCCCGCGGCCCTGGCCCTGGCCGAAGACGACGTCGCCGCGCCGCCGCCGCGCAGCAAGCGCTGGCGCCGTTTCGCGATCGCCGTAGCGGCCGGCCTGGCGATCTGGTGGGCCCCCGTCGTGCTGGCGGCCATGCTGTTGGGCAGTGGCCACGTTCTGGTGGCCGTCGGCCTGTTCTTTTCCAAGCTCGCCGTCGTCACTTTTGGCGGCGCCTATGCGGTGCTTGCCTACATGGCGCAGCAGGCGGTCGACGCACACCAATGGATGTCCGCGTCCGAAATGGTGGACGGGCTCGGGCTTGCGGAGACGACGCCCGGACCCTTGATCCTGGTAACGCAGTTCGTCGGTTTCATCGCCGCCTTCCGCGATGCCGCGCCGTTCACGCCGCTGGTCGCCGGGCTGCTCGGCGCGGCGATCACCACATGGGTGACGTTCGTGCCGTCCATGCTGTGGATCTTCGCAGGCGCACCGTTCATCGAAGAGCTGCGCGGCAACCGCAAGCTCGCCGGTGCGCTGGCGGCGATTACCGCCGCGGTCGTCGGTGTGATCCTCAACCTGTCAGTCTGGTTCGCCCTGCATGTACTGTTCGGCGAAGTCGCCGCCACGCAGATCGGGCCGATACGCTGGTACGCGTTCGATCCCGCCGCTCTCGACACCCATGCCGCCGTGCTTGCTCTCGTCGCAGCGGTGCTGGCGTTCCGCTTTCACCGCGGGCTGATCGAGGTCGTGGCCACGATGGCGCTGCTGGGAATGGCCACCAATTTTGCGCTCAAGGCTCTCGTTTGAGCGCGCTTTCGTGCCAGTGACGCAGCACCAGATGAGACAAGGCGGAGAGAGCAAAGAAGATCACGATGCCGGCCACCGCCAGTAGCAACAATGCCGCGAACATGCGCGGGATATTGAGCCGGTAACCGGACTCCGCGATGCGGTACGCCAGGCCGGAACCGGCGCCGGCGGAACCGGCGACGATTTCGGCCACCACGGCGCCGATGAGCGAGAGCCCGCCAGCGATGCGCAGCCCCGCCATCATTTGCGGCAGCGCCGCGGGCAGCTTCAACTGCCAGAGCATCTGCCAGCGCGACGCCTTGTAGAGCCGGAACAGCGCCAGCAGGTTATGATCGACCGAATTCAGCCCCAGCGTGGTGTTGGCCAGTACCGGAAAGAAGGCGACGATCCAGGCGCAGGCCAGCACCGCCAACTGCTGCGGCAGATAAATCAGCAACAGCGGCGCGATGGCGACGATGGGCGTCACCTGCAGAATGACCGCGTAAGGATAGAGCGAGTATTCGATCAACCGCGACTGACTGAACAGGATGGCGAGACCGATGCCGCCAATGGCCGCCAGCACAAAGCCTTCGAAGGTGGTGATCAACGTCACCAGCAGCGACTTGCCCAGCAGCGCGCCGTCGTTGACGAGCGTCGAAAATACGAGCATCGGTCCCGGCAGAATATAAGGCGGGATCTGGTTCAGGCGCACGACCGCGTCCCACAGCACGACGCCGAGCGCCAGCACCAGTATCGGCAATGCGAGGCGGAGCAGTCGATCGCTCATGCCGCGTCCTCCGCCATGGCGCCGCGCAGGGCCTCCGACACCAGTCGGCAAAAGCCGGCATAGTCGGCCGATGTACGGAAGTTTTCGTCGCGCGGATACGGCGCAGGAACGGGTATCTCGGCGAACACGCGGCCGGGCCGCGACGTCATCACCACGATGCGCTGCGAGAGATAGACCGACTCGAACACCGAATGGGTGACGAAGATCACCGTACGCCTGAGCATCTGCCACAGCGTCAACAAATCGTTATTGAGCCTGAAGCGGGTGATCTCGTCGAGCGCGGCGAACGGCTCGTCCATCAGCAGGAGCCGCGGCTCGGTCACCAGCGCACGGGCGATCGAGGCGCGCATCCTCATGCCGCCTGAAAGCTCTCGGGGATAGCCGTTCGCGAATTCGGCGAGGCCGACCCGGTGCAATGCCTGCCGGACCGCAGTGTCTGCGTCGACGCCGTCGGCATGCGTCAATTGGAGTGGCAACCGTACATTAGCTGCGATCGTCGCCCAGGGCATCAGCGTCGGCTCCTGGAACACGAAACCGATCTTGCCGGCGGCCGCGGCATTTCCGCCCGGCCAATCCACCGCGCCTTCGGACGGCTCACTCAGACCCGCGATGATGCGCAATGCCGTCGACTTGCCGCAGCCGGACGGTCCGAGCAGCGAGACGAATTCACCGTTCCCGATGGTCAGATCAAAACCATCGAGCGCGACGGTGCCGCGCTCGAACGTCTTGCCGACACCACGCAGCGAAACGATCGCGGACGCTTGCCCTGTCATTTTGGCCGCAGGTTTACGCCGACGCCCCTGTTCACGAATTTCAGCGTATAGCCGCGCTTGTAATCGAGACCCGGTTTGATGACGCCGGCTTTCACCATCTTGTCGTGAAAGCTTTTCCAGCGCGCGTCGGTCATGGCGCCAATGCCGAGCCTGATCGTGTCGCCTGAATCGACGATCCCGTATTCCTTCATTTTGGCGATTGAATAGGCGAGCAGGTCATCTGTCATGTCCGGGTTGGACTTCTTGATCAGCGCGTTGCCGGGACCGCTGTCGCCATAAAGGTAATTGTACCAGCCGATGGCCGAAGCATCGACAAAGCGCTGCACCAGACCGGGGTTTTTCTCCACCAGTTCGCGCCGCGTCTCGATCAGTGTCGAATAGCTGTTGAACCCGTGGTCGGCGAGCAGGAATACGTTCGGTTTGAACCTGGCCTGCTTTTCGATGGCAAAGGGCTCGGAGGTGACGTAGCCCTGCATGGCAGAGTTCTTGTCGGCGAGGAAAGGTTGCGGATTGAAGGTATAGGGTTTCACCTTCTCTTCATCAAAGCCGTAGTCCGCCTTCAGCCACTGGAAATAGCTGACGACGCCTTCCTTCGAGACGAACAGCGTCAGCTTCTTCAGATCCCCGAATTTCCTGACGTCGGGCCGCGCGATCAGCACCTGCGGGTCCTTCTGGAAGCTCGCGGCCACCGCGATGGTGGGGATGTTGTTCGCGACCGCGTCAAAGGTCTGCAGCGAATTCGCGCTCATATAAAAGTCGAGCTTCCCGACCGGCAGCAGGATGCGGTTGTTCACGTTCGGTCCGCCGGAGACGATCTCAACGTCAAGGCCGTGTTTCTTGTAGGTGCCGTCTGCGACCGCCTGGTAGAAGCCGCCGTGCTCGGCTTCCGCCACCCAATTGGTGCCGAACCGCACCTGGTCGAGCTTCTGCGCCTGCGCGGCGGTCAGGCTCGCGGCCAAGGCCAGCAGTATCACGGCGATTTTTTTCATTTTTGGGCCTTTGAATATGAAACGCGGCATTGTCTCATTGCTGCGGCGCAAACTCCATCCCTTTGGCCGCGATCGGACTGCGGACGACCGGTCTTGTGGGTCCCGGGTCGCTGGCGCGGCCGGAATTCCCAACCGCGACCGCCCCGGAACGGGTCCCGAAAAATCTTTGAACCTTTCCCAGGGCCGCCACGACCCATGGATATCGCGGCCAGGCATCGCCGCCTCGTTTTACCGGATGGAGCAGACCATGACCAAGTCCAGGATCATCGCCGCGACCCTCGCCGCCGTCACCGTCGCCGGTGCCGTCATCAGCACCAGCGCCCCCGCGGAGGCCCGTCATCGCCATCATCACTTCGGCCCCGCTTTCGGTATCGGGCTCGCCATCGGCACCGTCGCCGCCGCCGCGGCCGCCTCCAACGCCTACTACGCCGAGCCGGTCTACGAGTGCCGCTACGTGAAGCGCTACAACCGTTGGGGCGAACGCCGCATCGTCAAGGTGTGCGAGCGCTTCTGATCCGCGAGTTTTCCTTTCGATCGGCGCCCGCCCCCCGTCCATCCCCCGCGCCGATCCTCAAGACCCGCCCGGTGTCCCCGACCGGGCGGGTCGCTTTTTCAGGTCAGGCGGAGGCGTCCAGGCTCATCGCCAGCACCCGCGCCACATGGAGCGCGGCGCGGTTCGTGCCGTCGTGGATCTGGTGGCGACAGGAGGTGCCATCGGCGACGATCAGGGCATCGGCCGGCGCCTTGCGCACCGCCGGCAGTAGCGACAGTTCGCCCATCCTGAGCGAGACGTCGATGGTGTCGGCGTCGTAGCCGAACGATCCGGCCATGCCGCAGCAACTCGATTCCACCGTTTCGACCGAAAGCCGAGGCACTGCCTTGAGCACACTTTCCACCGCCCCCATGGCGGCAAAGGCCTTCTGGTGGCAGTGCCCGTGCAGCAGCGCTTTCGTCGGCAGAGGCCCGAGCGGTAGCCGCAGACGACCCTCTTTCTGCTCGCGCGCGAGGAATTCCTCCATAAGCAGGGCGTTGGCGCTCAACGCGTCGACCGCAGCGCCTTTCATCAGGGCCTGCAATTCGTCGCGGAAGGTGAAAAGACAGCTCGGCTCAAGGCCGAGCACCGGCATGCCCTGCGCGACATAAGGCGCGAGCGCATCGACCGTACGCTGCATCTCGCGCCGTGCTTCGTCGATCAGCCCGGCCGAGAGAAACGTGCGGCCGCAACAGAGCGGACGTTCGTCGCCATCCACCGGCAAGGCGGCATGAACGCGATAGCCGCCGGCAGTGAGCACGCGCAAGCCTGCGTCGAGGTTCTCGCGCTCGAAATAGCGGTTGAAGGTGTCGGCGAACAGCACCACCTCGCGCCGCGATTCTTTCGGCGCATCTTCCGTCCCGACGCGATAGCGCCAGTCGGAGCGGTCGCGATAGATGTCTGCGCGCCATTTCGGCAGGCTGCGCCGCGTCGAAAAGCCGGCGAAGGATTGCGACGCGCGGCGCAGGAACGGACTTTCGTCGCGCAGGTTGGCGAGCGTCGTGTGCCGCGCCGCCCACGGCGCGTAGCGCGGCAGATAGCCCACCAGCCGGTCGTGCAGCGAGAGACCCGTCTTCCTGACGCGCGCAGCCTGCACCTCGATCTTCATGCGCGCCATGTCGACGCCGGTCGGGCATTCGCGCCGGCAGGCCTTGCAGGAGACGCACAGCTTGAGCGTCTCCATCATTTCCGGTGACGTCAGCGCATCCGGACCGAGTTGACCCGAGATCGCCAGCCGCAGCGTGTTGGCGCGGCCGCGGGTGACGTCGCGCTCGTCGCGGGTGACGCGGTAGCTCGGGCACATGACGCCGCCGGCAAGCTTGCGGCACGCACCGTTATTGTTGCACATCTCGACCGCGCCCTGAAAACCGCCACCCGAGCCGGGCCAGGCCGACCAGTCGAGTCGCGTGTTGATATCCTCGCCGTGGTAGCCGGGCGCGTAGCGAAACAGGCTGCGGTCGTCGAACTTCGGGGACCGTACCACCTTGCCGGGATTGTAGAGCCCGTTCGGATCGAAACGGTCCTTCACCTCCTCGAAGGCGCGCGCGAGCCTTGAGCCAAACATCGGCTCGTTGAATTCGGAACGCACCAGCCCGTCGCCGTGTTCGCCGGAGTGCGAGCCCTTGTATTCGCGCACCATGGCAAATGCCTCTTCGGCGATTTCGCGCATGGCGGTGACGTCCTTGTCCTGGCGCAGGTTCAGGACCGGTCGCACGTGCAGGCAGCCGGAGCCGGCGTGCGCGTACCAGGTACCGCGGGTGCCGTGCCTTTCGAAGATGGCGCTCAGCCGCGAGGTGTAGTCGGCGAGATGTTCGAGCGGCACCGCGCAGTCCTCGACGAAGGAGACCGGCTTCCCTTGCGCCTTCATCGACATCATGATGTTGAGGCCCGAGGTGCGCACGTCGGTGATCGCCGCCTGCAGGTCGGGATTGAGCACCTCGACCACGCCGCCCCACCTGGCGCCGCTGTTGTCCCAGCCAAATCCGAGGTCGCCGATCAACTCCTTGAGCCGGAGCAGACGGCGCAGGTTTTCTTCGGGATTTTCCTCGCCGAACTCGACCAGCAGAATCGCTTCCGGCAGATCGCGTACGAATTTTTCAAGCGTCGGGCGGAATATCGGGATCTCTCGCGCGAGCTCGATCATGGTGCGGTCGATGAGCTCGACGCCGATGGGCTGGAGCCGTACGATCGCCTGCGCGGCGTTCATGGCTTCATAAAAGCTGCCGAAATGCACCGCGCCCACCGCGCGGCGGCCGAGCAGCGGCGAAAGCTTCAGTTCGATGCGGGTGGAGAACGCCAGCGTGCCCTCGCCGCCAACCAGCAGGTGGGCGAGGTTGACGTCGTTCCTGCCGGGCACCAGCGCATCGAGATTGTAGCCGCCGACCCGCCGTTGCAGCTTGGGAAAGCGCGCCTCGATCTCCTCGGCCTCGCGCGCGCCAATCGCCAGCAGGTCTTTCGCCAGCGGCCTGATCGGCGCCGGCACGTCGTTGATGTTGCCGCCGATCTGGCCGAAATGACCGAGCGTGCCATCGGCGAGGATCGCCTCGATGGAGATCACGTTGTCGCGCATGGTGCCGTAGCGCAGGGACCGGCCGCCGCACGAATTGTTGCCGGCCATGCCGCCGATTGTGGCGCGCGATGCGGTGGAGATGTCGACCGGAAACCAGAGGCCGTGGGCTTTAAGCTGGCGGTTGAGATCGTCGAGCACGATGCCCGGTTCGACCGTGCAGCGCCGGCGCCTGACGTCGAGATCAAGGATGCGGGTGAGGTATTTCGAGCAGTCGACCACCAGCGACTCGCCCACGGTCTGCCCCGCCTGTGACGTCCCGCCGCCGCGGGCGAGCACTGTCACACCCTCGGCTCTGGCAACGGCTATCGCCCGATCGGCTTCCTCGATCGTGCGCGGGGCGACCACGCCCAGTGGCATGATTTGGTAATGGGAGGCATCAGTGGCGTAACGGCCCCGGGTATAGCGGTCAAACCGCACATCGCCGGTCAACTCGGCCTTTAGCCGCCGTTCCAGGCCGGGCCTCAACGTCGCCACGGCTCGCTTCCCAGTTGGGCTTTGGTAAGCCTATGCATTCAGGGCGGATTCACGTTGCGGGAAATTGCTTGACCGCAATGTCGCATTCATAGTTCAACGCCACAAGCACCGGCCCTGGCCGGGAGGTGCCGTGGTTTAGCCTCAAACCCCTAAAATGCCTGTTCAGGAGCGTCTTCTATGGCTCAGAATTCGTCGCGTCAGGTCGGACGTCATTTTCTGCACATTCCGGGACCGACCCCGATCCCCGACCGCATCCTGCGGGCGATGGATACCCCCATCATCGACCATCGCGGTCCGGAATTCGCCAAGCTGACCAAGCGGGCGCTCGAAGGCATCAAGACCATCTTCAAGACCACCAATCCGGTGATCATCTACACGGCAACCGGCACCGGCGCCTGGGAAGCGGCCCTGACCAACACGTTGTCGCCCGGCGACAAGGTGCTGATGTTCGAAACCGGCCAGTTCGCCACGTTGTGGAAGAAGATGGCCGAGCGCATCGGTCTTGAGCCGGTCTTCATCCCGACCGACTGGCGCCAGGGCCTCGAACCCAAGGCAATCGAAGCCAGGCTGCGTGAGGACAAGAACAAGGAGATCAAGGCGGTCTGCGTCCTGCACAACGAGACCTCGACCGGCGCGCTGGCGCCGATCGCCGAGATCCGCAAGGCGATCGACGCGGCCGGTCACCCGGCGCTCTTCATGGTCGATACCATCTCCTCGCTCGCTTCGGCCGACTACCGGCATGATGAATGGGGCGTGGACGTTACGGTCGGTGGCGCGCAGAAGGGCCTGATGCTGCCGCCGGGCATGTCGTTCAACGCGATCAGCGACAAGGCGCTGGCGGCCAACAAGACCGCGAAGATGCCGAAGTCGTTCTTCGCGTGGGACGAGATGATGAACATGAACAAGCTCGGCTTCTTCCCCTACACGCCGGCCACGCAGATGATCCACGGCCTTGTTGCCGGGATCGAGATGCTGCACGAGGAAGGCCTCGACAACGTGTTCGCGCGTCATGACCGGCTGGCGGAGGCCACCCGGCGCGCCATCAAGGCGTGGGGCCTTGAGAACCTGAACAGGAACGCCAGCCAGGTATCACCGACCATCACCGCGGTGCTGCTGCCGGAAGGTCATGACGCCGACAAGTTCCGCGCCTTTGCGCTCGAGACCTTCAATATCTCCTATGGGTCGAGCTTCGGCCAGTACGCGGGCAAGTACTTCCGTATCGGCCATCTCGGCGACATCAACGACGGCGCGCTCGTCGGCGCCCTCGGCATCACCGAAATGGCGCTGCAGCTGTTCGGCGTGCCGATCAAGAAAGGCGGCGTGCAGGCGGCGATGGACTACCTCACCGCCGAACTCGGCAGCGCCACCAGGAAGGCGGCCGAGTAGGCTTTCGCACTGTTGCGATGAACCGGAATGGCCGGCGCAATCGCCGGCCATTCCGTTTCCGGACGCTAGGCGGAAGCGGGCGACCCCCGATCCGCGGCTGCCGGGTTTGCGTCCAGCTTTCCTCCGATCCCGAACATCTCCTTTGCAAACGCAATCCGTTCCGCGCGCGGCAGGCTGCCGGCGTCGGCGCGATCGACCGCTTCGAGCCGTGCACCGAGGCCCGCCCTGTTGGCGATCTGAATGTTGAGGCCCGGCCGCGCATTGAGCTCGAGCATCAGCGGGCCCCTGGTGCGGTCGAGCACCAGGTCAACACCGACATAGCCCAGGTTGGTCATTTCGTTGCAGCCGGCGGCAATGTCGAGCATGCGGTCAAACAACGGGATCTGCACACCGGTGACATCCGCAAGCGAGTCCGGATGCTGCTTGACCACGCTGTTGCGCCATACCGCTGTGAGCGTGCGGCCGGTCACCAGATCAATGCCGGCGCCGATTGCGCCCTGATGCAGGTTGGCCTTGCCTTCGGACGCGGTGGTCGGAAGCCGCACCATGCCCATCACGGGTACGCCCTTGTAGGCGATGAGCCGGATGTCCGGCACGCCGAGATGGGTGATGCTGTCGAAAACGCGATCGAATTCGACGCAATATTCGACGATGACGTGGTCGTCCTGGCCACCCAGGCTGTAGATTCCGCTGAGCATGTTCTGCATGTGGAACCTGAGATCGTACCATGTCATCACGCGGTGGCTGGCCAGGCGCAGGTTGTCGCCGATGCGCCCCTTGATGACCAGAATGCCATTGCCGCCGCTGCCGTTGGCCGGCTTGACCACGAAGCTTTGGTATTTGTCCAGCTTCTCACGCGCGTGGCGGACGTCCGCGCTCACATCAAAGGTCGCGTAAAGCTCGGGCGTCGCCAGGCCGGCCTTGTTCGCCAGCTGCTTGGTGAGCAGCTTGTCGTCAACCAGCGGATAGAACTTGCGGGCATTGACCTGCGAGATGTAGTCGCCGTTGCGGCCGTTCATGCCGAGCAGGCCGAACTCGCGCAGCCGACGGGCGACAGCTAACAGATTCATGGCTGCCGCTCCGCCAGCACCCTGAAGCGTACCAGTTCACTCAGGCGATACCCGGTGTAACGCCCGATCAACAGGGTCAGCGCCGCCAGCACCAGGATCAGCTCGGGGAACGAGAAGAATATGTGCTGTACGGGCTCTGCCGAGATGACGAGATAACAGACCGACGCAATGACCAGGCTCATCACCGCCTGTTTGATCGCCGCCGCCGGCCCGCTTTCGTCCCACAACACCGAGATGCGCTCGATGGTCATCGTGAGAATGACCAGGGGGAACAACGCAATCGACAGGCCGGGCGTAAAATTGAGCTTGTCGGACAGCACCGTCAGAACGGCCATGAACAGGATAACGAACATCACGATGGCGCCAAGACGGGCGACCAGCAGCAGCTTGAGATGGTCGAAATAGAGCCGCACCAGCAGGCCACCGGACAGCACCGCCGTGAACAGCACCAGGCCCCAGAACAGATGCGTTTCGCGGAAGGCAAGCGCGATCAGCACCGGCATGAAGGTACCGACTCCGCGCAGACCGATGATGTTACGCAACACCACCAGCATCAGGATGCCGATGGGCAGCGTCATGATCACGTGGAAGCCTTCCCGCTGCGGCGCCGGCAGCGCGTAAAGCGAATAGGTCGTCAGAAACGAATTCCTCACCTTGCCAAGCGACAGGGCCTGCCGCAGCACAGATTCATCCACGCGGGTAACGCTGATGCGGCGGCTGTCGAGTTTGCCGCCCGCGACCTTGGCGAACGGCTCGTCGCCCCGCCACCAGGCGTACCAGGTGCGCGGGATACGCGGCTGACCGGTGGCAACCGAGAACCATAGCCAGCGATCCTTGATGTAGACTTCGAGCCAGACCTTTTCATCGGCCTTGATGCCCGGCGTTGTCAGATCGATGCCATGCACAGGCCGCGCAATCAGGCCGTTAACCCGCAGGATCTGGGTAGCAAGCGAGGCTATCCTGCCTTGCGAACGGTTGTCGCCGAGCAGGAAGCGCACACTCTCCGGCCGGTCGGGCGTCGTCAGGTCGCGCAGGATCACGGATACCAGGCTGACGTCGTCGGCCGATTTGGCGTGGGCCGCGGCGTAGATACTGCGGGCAATGGTCTGCGCGGACGAACTCAGCGTGACCGGCTGCGCGACCGGCGGCGCCGGTTTTTCCTGCGCGGGACGGCCTTGTGTCCGATGCAGCAGGAAACGCTGTCGCACCACCATCACGCCGGTGGCGTCGCGCGCGGTCAGGTTGAGGCGGCGATTGGTGCCTTCCGGTTCGATGGTGATGCCGAAATTGGGCGCCGCCACGCGTTCATTGAGCACGCCGATGTCGCGCGAGGCTTCCGGCACGAAGAGCGACACCTTGAGCGGGCCGCCATTGGCGGTCACGCGGACCTCGGTTTCTACCTCCCAGGCGGTGGATACCTGACGCGCCTGCAACGGCATGCCGGCCACCAGTACCTTGTAGGCGAACAGGCCGATACCGATGGCAGCCAGCACCGCGGCAAGAATGTAGACATGCAGATTGCGCATTGTGTCACTTCCGGCCTTCGCAAGGCCTGGCAAAAAGATTCTTGCTATTTGAATCGACCAGCACACGATTGGCGAGGAATTTGCGTCCGATCAGCACCTGATAACCCTGACCGGAACGATCGGTCAGGGTGAAATCGGTTACCGTCTCATGGCCGGCGACGCAGACCTTGAGGGACACGATCGGCCGCCGCGTATCCTTGACCTCGGCGCGTACGATCCGGGCGACGCGCTCGGACTGCCGCTCGAGTGTCACGGCCTTGCCATTCGGGTCACGGATCGTGAATCGGTACCACGTCTTGCCGTCGCGCCTGAATCGCTCGAGGCCGGTGACGCTGAGCGAGGAAAATCCCGCACCGGTGTCGAGCTTGGCCTCGAGCGTGACACCCTGTTCCGGAAAGACCACGGTTTCAATCCAGCCCGCGACGGTCGGTTTAAGCGCGGGGGCGGATTGTTGCGGCACGGCCTGAGCCATGGCGTTGCCGGTCCACAAGGCCGCCGCGGCGTTGACCAGCAGAAGGCGCAAGGGGCGCATTATGCCTCCCTAAAGAACCAGATCGCGGCCTTCTTACGGGGCCTTCAGGCTATGTGTATCAACCGCAGGTCTGCACTCAATGCCAGTGCTTTCGTTGCCGCAGTACAGCAATCGTGTCAGGCCGCTGCAACCCACTCATTGGCTTCCAGGGCACGGGCGACGAAGGCCGAGATAGCCTTCAGGGTCGCGTCCGGCGCTTCGCGCTGGGGCGAATGCCTGACGCCGGGCAACAATGCCACCTCCACCGGGCAATAGCATTCCTGCTCGGCGGTCTCGATCTGTGCGGCCGTGCCGTACTGGTCGTCCTCGCCCTGCACGATCAGGATCGGCACGCGGATATAGGCGAGCGGCCCTGTGATGTCCCAACGGCGGAATCCGGGATCGAGCCATGCGTCGTTCCAGCCCCTGAAGGCGTTATCGACGTCGGCGTGCCAGCGCGAAAGACGCTGGCGCAGGTCGCCGGTTTCATAGGCCATGCGCGCTTCTTCGATGGACGCGATGCCGGGATTCTCGGTGAAGAAATGCGGCGCGATCAGCACCAGCCCGCCGACGCGATGATCCTGATGGATGCCGGCATAGATCGCGGCGATCGACGCGCCGTCGCTGTGGCCAACGAGCAGCCCGCGACAGAACCCTATTGTCTCGAGCAACGTCGGCAAAATGTCACGCGCCTCGTCGTGCATGTAGGTGAGCGGTAGCGGCAGTACGACCGGGCTCGACTGGCCGTAGCCTGCGCGCGAATAGACAAACACGCCACAGCCGGTCGCCTGTTGCAGCTTGTCCGGAAAATCGCCCCATAAGCCAACGCAGCCGAGCCCTTCGTGCAACAGCACCAGAGTCGGCGCCTCATCCGGGCGCGGGCCGATCATGCGGTATTCAAGGCGCTGGTCGCCGATCGGGAGGAAGCCGGAGTCGTCCAAAGCCATTGCGGCACTCATATTCCCGGCACGGCCTCATGGCGAGGAACGCTACGTAGCCGCGCGTCTCGAACCATGTGGCCGCCCCATCCTTCGAGACGCATCGCTAACGCGCTGTTCCTCAGGATAAGGCGGATACAGGCCACACCTGCAATCACAAATTCCCTTCCGCCCTCAGCCTGAAGCGCTGGATCTTGCCGGTCGCAGTCTTGGGCAGCTCGGCGCGGAATTCGATCCAGCGCGGATACTTGTAAGGCGCCAGCTTCTGCTTGACGTGCTCCTGCAACATCTCTGCGAGATCCTCGCTCGCCTTGTCGGGCAACTTGAGCACGACGAAGGCCTTGGGCTTGATCAGCTTCTGCTCGTCGAACCAGCCGACGACCGCCGCCTCGAGCACCTCGGGGTGCGACGACAAGGCCGCCTCCACCTCGAACGGCGAGACGTAGATGCCGGAAACCTTCAGCATGTCGTCGGCGCGGCCGCAGCAGATGTAGTAGCCGTTTTCGTCCTCGATATATTTGTCGCCGGAGCGGGTCCATTCGCCCTGAAACGTGGAGCGCGACTTCTCACGGTTGTTCCAGTACATGATCGCGCTGGTCGGCCCGCGCGAATACATTTCGCCGATCTCGCCCTTTTTCACGGGCTGGCCATCTTCGCCGATGAGCTTGATCTCGTAACCCGGCACCGGCTTGCCGGTGGTGCCGTATCTGGTCGCGCCCGGGCGGTTGGTGAGAAAGATGTGCAGCATCTCGGTGGTGCCGAGACCGTCGGAAATCTCCACGCCGTAGCGCTCCTCCCAGCCGCGTGCGATCTGCTCGGGCAATGCCTCGCCGGCGGAGATGCAACGGCGGATTTTTACCTGATCGCGCGCCGGCGCCGATTTGCTGGCGAGGAACGCAGCGTAAAAGGTCGGCACCGCGAAGAACACCGTCACCGGATACTGTTTCAGGAGCGCTGCAACGCCATCGGGCGTCGGCCGTTCCGGATTGAGCACGGTGGTGGCACCGACCGAGAGCGGGAACGTCATGGCGTTCCCGAGGCCGTAGGCGAAGAACAGTTTCGCCACCGAATAGATCACGTCGTCTTCCTTGAGGCCGACGACCGGCGTGCCGTAAAGGTCGGCGGTGAGCTTGAGACTGGCGTGCACGTGCACCGCGCCCTTGGGGTTGCCGGTGGAGCCCGACGTATAGAGCCAGAACGCAATGTCGTCGCAAGTGGTCGGCGCGGTGTAATCTTCCGGCTCGTCGGCCCCGATGACGTCCTCGAACAGACGATAGCCGTGCGGGTTGTCGCCGGAGACGATGACATGCTCGAGGTCCGGGCACGCCTTGATCAGCTTCTCGAATTTCGGAAACAGCGCTTCCGACACCACCAGGCATTTGGCGCGGCTGTCGGCGAGCATGAAGCGGTAGTCATCCTCGGTCAGCAGCGTGTTGACCGGGACCGCAACAATGCCAGCCTTCAGGCAGCCGAGAAACGCCGTCGGCCAATCAACAGTGTCGAGCATCGCCATCAATACGCGCTCTTCGCGCCGGATCCCCATGCCGCGCAACGCGGCGCCGAAGCGGGCGGCGCGGTCGGCGAGCTCGCGATAGGTGAGCGTGCGGCGCCCGTCGATATAGGCCGGCTTGTCGGCGCGGCCGGCGGCGAGATTGCCTTGCAGGACGTCGGCAGCGAAGTTGTAATCGCGTGGGACTGCGCCCATCGTCGTTTCCGCCTCCGAAGGCGCGGTCGTCATCGTCATCCTCCCGAAGCGGTATTTTCGCCGCCTGTTGGTCTTCCCGGTTGGGCGAATTATGCGAGCCGGAACCGATTATCGCAATGTGAATATAATTCCAGGTGGACGGCACGGCTGGTTCCCGGCCCACCACTGTACAGCGCGGCATTTGCGGTTATGGTTCGCGCGCGATGAAGCAGCGACGGGAGCTTTCTCATGATCTTGAGCCGCGAGCGTATCCTGACCACCCACGTCGGCAGCCTGCCACGCAACGAAAAGCTGTCGGACCTGCTGGTACGTCAGGAGGCGGGCGAAAAATTTGATCCCGCCGAAATGACCGCCGAGCTCGACCGCGCGGTGAGCCACGTCGTGGACAAGCAGGTCGCCGCCGGCATCGACGTCGGCAACGACGGCGAGCAGCAGCGCGTCGGATTCCAGACCTACATCCCGCAGCGAATGAGCGGCTTCGGCGGCGTTTCGCAGCGCCGGCGCGGTCGCGAGTTCGAGGAGTTTCCGGAACTGGTGGCGAGCCTGATGCGGCGCTTTCCGCACGTCACCAAGGGTCAGCAGGGTTCGCCGCAGGCGCAGGCCGAGATCAAATATCTCGACGTCAGGCCGCTGGAAGACGAGCTCGCGCGCTTCAAGCGTATCGCCGGAGACCAATTCACCGAGACGTTCATGACGGCGCCGTCGCCCGGCATCATCTCGTCGACCATGCTCGACGCCTATTACGGCTCGCAGGACAAGTACCTCACCGCGATCTCGCGTGAGATGAAGAACGAATATCAGGCAATCCACAAAGCCGGCCTCCTGTTGCAGATCGACGCGCCCGATCTCGCCATGGACCGGACCATGATGTACCGCGACCTCGACGACGCCGGTTTCGTAAAGGCGGTAGAGCGGCACATCGCGGCGATCAACGAAGGTATCGAGGGCATTCCGCCCGAACGCGTGAGGCTGCACGTCTGTTACGGCAACTGGGAAGGCCCGCACATACACGATGTACCGCTGGTGAAGATCCTGCCGGCGCTGTACGAGGCCAATGTCGGCGCGCTGTCGATCGAGTTTTCCAATCCGCGCCACGCCCACGAATACGCCGCCTTCAAGGCCGCGCCGTTGCCGGCGGACATGGTGCTGATCCCGGGCGTGGTGGAGACCACCTCCAATTTCGTCGAACATCCGGAAGTGGTGGCACGCCGTATCGAGGAGGCGGTGGCGGCGGTCGGCGACCGTGAGCGCGTGATCGCCGGCACCGATTGCGGCTTCGGCACGTTCACCAATCGCGAGTGGGTGATCGAGCCGGTCGTGTGGCTCAAGCTCGCCGCCATCCGCCAGGGCGCCGATATCGCCTCGGCGCGCCTGTGGGGCAAGAAAACCGCGGCATGATCACGCTCTACGATTTCGGCAATTCGGTCTGCTGCCAGAAGGTGCGCATCACACTGCGCGAGAAGGGGCTCGCGTGGGAGGCAATCCCGGTCGATCTGTTCAAGGCCGAGCAGTACGACCCGAAATACCTCAAGCTCAATCCAAAAGGGCTGGTGCCGACGCTGGTGCACGATGGCAACGCCATCGCCGAGTCGACGCTGATCTGCGAGTACATCGACGACGCCTTTCCCGACCCGCCACTCAAACCGGCGGACGCAGGCGGCCGTGCCCGCATGCGGATGTGGAGCAAGTTCGTCGATGAGGGCCTGTTCGAGGGCGTCACCGAACTCAGCTTCTCGGCCATGTTCCGCGAGCGCATGAAGAACATGCCGGAGGACATTCGCCAGGTGCGATTCCGCAATATCGGCGATCCCCGCCGGCGTGACCGTTTCATGTCGACCTATGAGCTGGGCGTCCAGTCGCCTTTTGTGCTGCACGCCATCGGCGCCTACGAGCGTGCCTTCAAATACATGGAGGAAACGCTTGCCGAGGGCGGTCCGTGGCTGCTGGGCGATCAGGTGACGCTCGCCGACATCAACATGATGCCGTTCGTGGCGCGGCTTTCGTATCTCGGCCTGCTCGACGTCTGGGTCGCGGATCGCCCGCACATCAAGGCGTGGTGGGAACGCGTGCAGCAATGGCCCAGCTTCAGGACGGGATTGAGCGATCTCATTACCGACACCGAATATGCCGAGATGGCGAAACACGGGCCGACGATCCGCGACCAGGTGGCCGCGCGGCTGCAGGAAGTGCGCAACGCCATGCCGGTAAAGACGGCTTAGCTGCAGCGCACTTCGCGCTATCACCAATTCAGTTGCCAAACAGCCATGCGTCATCGCCCGTATTGTTTGGCGGGCGCCGGGTTCGCCCGTATTCCTCTTCCCTCTCCACATGAAAGAGGGAGATGGAGCGCCGCGTGGCGCCACCATCTTGGTTCCGCGCTTCAGCGAAGCGCGGGCGGGTCTGGCGAGACCCGCGCGCCCCGCGGCGCTCCATCGCGGTGTCTTCCAACCCGGGCCGCGCTTTCAGCAAGGTCTCGAAGACTCACGCTGTCAGCCAGCTCCTGGCGGGGGGTCTTGGTGCCCCCGGGCGGAGCCCCGGGCCGCCCGAGCGCGGGGACTGCGTTTTCCCCGCCCGCGGGCACCGCATCCGGCCCCGCTGTCATGACGCCTCATGAAAGCGCCCTCGGCGGACCGAACGCGAGAATGATAAGGGCGCCTCAGCGCGCGGGGATAAGTTTTTTCTGTTATGGGGCGCCGCCCTGGCCCGTCCTGCAAGGCGGTTCGGCCTATGCCCTTGCGAGCCCCATGCCTGTCGGCGCATAACCACACGGAAAACGCCGGCGGCCGCGCCAAACGTGCGGCGCGCGAGGACAAGGAGGACGCCATGGACGAGAGAACGCGCGAACTGATCGAGATTCGCCCCGAGGACATCAACCCGCGCTACAATTGGGGGCGGGCCCTGCCCTCGCTCGGTATTATGGGCGTCGACTTCGAAGAGCGCGTCGATTACCGCCGCCTGCACCGGTACCGGCTCGGTCGCGCCAAGCAGGTGCTGGAGAATTCCGAGTGCGGCGCGCTCCTGGTCTTCGACGTCAACAACATCCGCTATCTCACCTCGACCAAGATCGGCGAATGGGAGCGCGACAAGATCTCGCGTTGGGCGCTGCTGACCCGCGGTGGCGACCCGATCCTGTGGGACTTCGGCTCGGCCGCCGTCCACCACAAGCTCTACGCGCCGTGGCTCAAGCCGGAGAACTGCAAGGCGGGGCTCCTGGGGCTTCGCGGCACCGTGCAGCCTTCGTTTGGTCTGATGGAAAAGCACGCAAAGGAACTGTTCTCGCTGCTGAAGGAAGCCGGCGTCGAGAAGATGCCGGTGGGCGTCGACATCGTCGAGCCGGCGATGATGTTCGAAATGCAGAAGGCGGGCATCAAGGTCGTTGACGGACAACAGTTGATGCTGGAAGCGCGCGAGCTCAAGTCGCAGGACGAGATCGCGCTTCTGAACCGCGCCGCCGCCATGGTCGACGGCGCCTATCACATGATCAACGAGGAACTGAAGCCCGGCGTGCGTGAGAACGACATCGTCGCCAAGGTCAACGAGTTCCTCTATCGCCACGGGTCCGACGACGTGGAGGCGGTGAACGCCATTTCCGGCGAGCGCTGCAATCCGCACCCGCACAACTTCACCGACCGGCTGATTCGCCCCGGCGATCAGGCCTTCTTCGACATCCTGCAGGCGTTCATGGGCTACCGCACCTGCTACTACCGCACTTTCAACGTCGGGCGCGCCACGCCGGCGCAGCACGACGCGTACAAGAAGTGCCGCGAGTGGCTCGACCGCGCGATCGAATTGATCAAGCCGGGCGTCACCACCGACGAAGTGGCGCGCGCCTGGCCGAAGGCGGAAGAGTTCGGTTTCCCGGATGAATTGTCGGCCTTCGGCCTGCAGTTCGGCCACGGTCTCGGCCTGGCATTGCACGAGCGGCCGATCATCTCGCGCGTGATCTCGCTCGAGCATCCGACCGAGATCAAGGAAGGCATGGTGTTCGCGCTCGAAACCTATTGCCCGGCCACGGATGGTTATTCCGGCGCGCGCATCGAGGAGGAAATGGTGGTCACCGACAAGGGCTGCCGGGTGATCTCGCTGTTCCCGGCGGAAGAACTGCCGATCGCGGCGCGGTATTGACCGGCGCATTGCAACGATGAGCCGACCCTCCGGCGTCATGGTGAGGAGCATCGCGTAGCGATGCGTCTCGAACCCACGCAAGTCGGGTTTACCCGACTTGCGTGCTTAAGATGCCGATCCCGGGTAAACCCGAGATCGGTGGGTCGCCTCATCCTTCGAGACGCGCACCTAACGGTGCGCTCCTCGGGATGAGGGCGGGGGACAGCGGGGAGAGGTAAAAGATGCTCGCCGCGCTTGCCGCCCTCCTGGTCTGCCAGCTCCTCGGCGAAGCTATCGTACGCGTGTCGTCCATGCCGGTGCCAGGGCCGGTACTCGGCATGGTGCTGTTGTTCCTCGCCATGCTGGCGCGCGCGCCGCTGCCCAAGGAACTCGGCAAGACCTCTGACGGCCTGCTCAAACATCTGTCGTTGCTATTTGTGCCCGCCGGCGTGGGCGTGGTGCAGAACCTCACCGTGCTCGGCAACGAGGGGCTCCGGCTGATCGCGGTCGTGGTGCTGGGAACCATCATTACACTGGCCGTGACCGCGCTCACCTTCGAGTATCTGGCGCGCTTCATGAACGTCGACGAGGACGCCGGCGACCACCGCGAGACCGGCGAGACGGAGGCGGACGGCGCCAGGGCGGCCAGGCCGAAGGCGGGCGCGCCATGAGCACCTTCGTTTCACTCTGGGTCTATCTCTCCGGCGAGCCGCTCTTGTGGCTGACCGCAACGCTGGTCGCCTACGTCGCCGCCGACACCGTCGCGGCCGCCCTCAAACGCAATCCGCTCGCCAATCCGGTGCTGATCGCGGTGATCCTGGTGGCGGCGCTGCTGCTCGCAACCGGCACCGATTACCCGACCTATTTCGCCGGCGCACAGTTCGTACACTTCCTGCTGGGCCCGGCGACGGTGGCGCTGGCAGTGCCGCTCTTCCGCTATCTGCCGCACGTGCGGCGCACGGCGGTGCCAATGGCGGTGGCGCTGGTGGTCGGCTCGCTGACGGCGATCGCCTCTGCGGTTCTCCTCGCGCTGGCCTTCGGGCTTGACCGCGCCTCGGTGCTGGCGCTGGCGCCAAAGTCCTCGACCGCCGCCATCGCCATGGGTATCGCCGAACAGACCGGCGCCGACCCGGCGCTCACCGCCGTGCTGGTGATCCTGACCGGCATCACCGGCGCCATCGTGGTCACGCCGTTGATGAACGCGTTGCGCCTGAAGAACTATGCCGCCCGCGGTTTCGCGGCGGGGCTCGCGTCGCACGGTATCGGCACCGCGCGCGCCTTCCAGGTGTCGCCCCTCGCCGGCACCTTTGCCGGCATCGCGCTGGGCCTGAACGGGTTGTTGACCGCCCTGCTGGTGCCTGTTGTGATTGCCTGGCTGGTGAAGTGATGGCGAAGAAACCACTCAAACTGCCGAAGGGACCGCCGGCCAGGCCGCTCGCGAACCCGTTTAACCCGCGCTATGTGTCGCCGAAGGAGAAAGCGCAATCTCGCGCGGAGCGACTCCGCTTCCTCTACTGGTTCGCGGTGGCGGTGCCGGTCGTACTCCTGGTGATGCTGTTCGGCTATACCGACCAGGCACCGGCCGGCTTGCGCACGGCAACGGAACAGTTCGATGCCTTTTTCGGGTATCCGGTGCTGCGGCTGATCGCGCTGATCACGACGTGAGACACCCGGTTCCATGGAAGGAACCAAATGCCGCCGTGCCGCTTAACCTCCCGACAAGACGAGGAGACAGACAAATGGCCGAAGGCAACAACAGCGGCGGAACCGGCGTGCTCGGCGTATTGGTCGGCGCGCTGATTGTGATTCTGGTGGGCGGTGGCATTCTCTTCGCAACCGGAATAATCGGAGGTGGCGGCGGTGGCGGCGGCAACAAGACCACCATGAAGATCGAAGTGCCGAAGATCGACGCGCCGAAGCCCCCTTCGAACGCGAAGTAACGGCTTGCCGAGAACCGTTACGGCATGGAGATCGCCGGGTCACCGCCCGGCGATCCCCATTGCCTGTTCGAAAGCGCGGCGAACCTCCACCGGCTGGCCATAGTGATGGCGAAACCCGGCGAGCCGTTCCCTGAGCAATGGCTGGTTGTCGTAGTCGGCAAGCGGCACGCCCTCGACGTTATACTTGCGCATGACGTCGGGCAGATCGACGTACCTGGCCGCAGCCGGGTCGCGAATGATGCCGGACGGATCCTCGCCCCTGGCCACCCTGTCCATGTCGTCGAAGAAACGTTTGCGCATCTCGACGATGCCGATGTCGCTTGATCGCAGGTTCTCCCTGGTGCGGTCGGCGATGCGGCCCTGACCGACCCAGCCGATGATGTCCTGGTTGATGACGTGGCTGTCGATCCAGCGCCCTTGCCCGTCGACGATCGGGCTCTGCCATACCGGCACGCTCTCCTGCACGAAAGGCTCGCGGCCCTTGGGCACGCGCATGAAGAACCAGCTGATGCTCAGTGTGTTCTCATCATCCACCGGCACGCGCCATTCGAAATGCATGCCGAGATAGAAGGCGTTCGGCCACAGCGCCACGCGGCCGACGGTCCAGTTCGGATCGCTCTCGTCGCCGCCCTCGCGGATGCGGCGGTACACGAAGCCGTGATCGAACTCGTCGAACCTGAGCTTGAGATGGCGCGCGGCCTGTTTGTCCTGGCCGCGCAAGTGCGCGCCCCAGTTCTCGTGCATCCATTCGAAATGCACCGGATCGATTGAGTTCTCCTGGCACTGGAACCAGTTGCAGGGGATGTCGGCGGTGACGATCTCGCGGAAGCCATTTTCATAAGTGAAGGGCGCCCACACCGGCAATTCCGGCGCCGGCTGCGGGCCCATGTAGGCCCACAGCAGGCCGGCCAACTCGCGCACCGGATAGCCCGCGATGGCGCAGCCCTCGCGCGATTTCGGATTGGGATTGGCGATGTCCTCGTAGGGCTGCTCGACGCACGCGCCGGTCTGATCGAACTTCCAGCCGTGATAGCTGCAGCGGATGCCGGTCTCCTCCACCATGCCATAGGCGAGATCGGCGCCGCGGTGCGAGCACTGCCGCCCGACCAGACCAAAACCGCCGAGCCGGTCGCGGTAGAGCACAAGATCCTCGCCCATGAGGCGCACCGGCTTGATCGGATTGGCGTCGAGTTCGCGCGCGCCGGCAATCGGCATCCAGTAGCGCCTGAGCAACGCGCCCATGGGCGTGCCGGGCCCGACGCGGGTCAGCATCTCGTTGCGGGCTGCGCTGAGCATGGCGTTTCCTCGTGTTGTTGGCGTCTTTTGGCGCGCATCCTAGAATTCTGACGGGCCGAGGCAACCCGACCGGGCGGTCCGGCGCCGCAAGGCAGCCGTGCACACCGGAGGTGGCGAAAACCGCCCGGGATCGCTATGTGGGGGGCTGACCCCGCCGAAAGACTGCTTGATGGACACGCCGAAGTACAAACCCGATCCGCTTGAATTCAGGGCCGCCCCGACGGCGCCCAGCCTGCACAACGAGTCCTTCGATCTCATCACGAAAGGCTTTCGCGGGTACTGCCCGGCCTGCGGCGAGGGCCGCATGTTCCGCGCCTGGCTGAAAGTGGCGGACGAGTGCCCGCGTTGCGGCGAGGAACTGCACCATCACCGCGCCGACGACTTCCCGGCCTATCTCGTGATCGTCATCGTCGGCCACATTCTGGTGCCGATCGTGCTCGCGGTGGAAACCGCTTTCGCGCCGCCGATGCTGCTGTCGATCCCGCTGTGGCTGACCACGGCCGCAGCGATGTGCATGGGCCTGCTTCAGCCGATGAAGGGTGCGGTGGTCGCGCTGCAATGGCATCTCGGCATGCACGGGTTTGAAGAATCGCGCAACCTGGGCGAGCTCGAGCCGACGGTGACGCTGCCGGCCGGCTGACCTCCAAACCGCTTGACCGCAAAGACGTACGCCGCCCGCATGCGGGCGGCGCAAACATATGCGCGCTGACGCGCGCCCTAACCGGCTTTCGCCACGCCTTCACGCAGGTGCGGAAAGCGCTCGCTCAGCAACGAGCCGTGATAGTAGGTCGGCCTGAACGACGGGTGGGCGCGGATGTTGTCGAACCAGGTGACGACGCGCGGCAGGTCCTGCCAGTCGGCCATGCCGAGATCGTCCATGCGCACCAGCGCCGGCATCACCGACACGTCGGCGAGCGATATGTCCTTGCCGAGCAGCCAGGGGCCGCCGCTCCGTTCGATCTCCCTGTCCATGCGCTCGTATGAGCGGCGCAGGCGAGCGAGCGCCGCGTCCATCTCGGCCTGCGGGAAACCGGTCTGGCCCATGCTCATCATGAATTCCTTGCGCAGCGGTTTCGACTCCGCCATGGCGATGAAGTCCTCGCGGCTCATGGCCTGGAATTTCGGCAGGAAGGCCAGATTGAAGGTGGGCACGCGCACGGCCGCCGCCGGCATCTCGTCGATGAAGTGCAACAAGGTGCGCATGTGGGCGCGCCTGACCGGGTCTTCCGGCGTGAAGCTCGCGTCCGGCGCGACCTCGTCGAGATATTCGATGATGACGTTGGAATCGATTACGATCTGTCCGTCGTGATCGAGCGTCGGCACAACACCGTTGGGGTTGAGCTTGAGATAGTCGGGCTTGAGTTGATCGCCCTCGAGCAGATTGAGTTTCACCTCGTCGAAAGGCAGCTTTTTGGTGTTGAACACGAAGCGCACCCGCTGGCTGCAGGTCGATTGCGGCGCGTTGTAGAGCTTGAAGGCCATGGTGTTTTTCTCCCTCGGCATCCAGTTTGTCATTATCGGACGCGGCTTCGCAACCGCCCAGGCGTCGTCTCACGCATCCTTGACCAGCGCCTTGCGCAGCCTTGCAAGCTGTTCCTGATATTCTTCGGCGTCGCCAAAATCGCCGAACAGGACATAGCGATCATGCGTACCGATCACACGGCGGGCGTGCTTGATCGGGCACCAGTACTGCTCGGTGCGCGCCGCGATCTCGCGGGTGTAGCCGATGAGCCCGTTGGCATATGCGCAATAGGCACAGTTGAGCTTCTCCAGCGCGTTGAGATAGGCGAGATGGTGACGGTCGAAGACCAGATAGTCGGCGCGCTTGACCCTGGCGATGCCGTAGATGGGAAAGCACACGGCCTGATAGACAGTGACAAACAGGTCGAGCACCAGAAACGGAATGATGCCGGCGTAAATCACCGGTGCAGTCAGGATCACCAGCGGATTGGCGCCGAACACGTATGGCAACAGTTTACGGCGCAATTCACGGTGGCGCCGGAGCAACTCTTCCTCGAACCTGATGCGGCCGTGCTCGAGGCCAACACGCAGTTCCGCACGGCGCCTGGCCAGTTCGGCATCCAGTTCTCCCTGAAGAAAGTGGATCTTCTCCGTCAGGTCGGCGATCCGGGGATTCATGAACGGGCTCCATTGCAGCGCGGCGCGTGGACATCGCGCGCCTCTGGCCGATCGGCGATTTTACGCCCTATTTACTTGAGGCGGCAGTGCACCGGCGTTTCACTGCACATTGTGTACAGTCGCCGTTTCCTCCCTGGCGCTGAACGGCGACCATTCTCCAAATGTGCACGTCAAAAGGGCCGCACAAGCGGCCCTTTTTTTTGAGGTAATGTGGGTTTGCAGCCAGTGCCGCAGAGTTACTCCAGCCCGGTGGGCACGTTCTTGTTTTCCGACGTCAGTTTCATGCCGGCAGCGAGCGCCATGGTCTCCATGAGCGCGGCGAAGTCCTTCTGCAGATAGGCTTCCGGGTCCTTCTGCAAGGTGGCGGCGCCGAAGTGGCCCTGCAGCACCTCGCGGGTCGCCGCCGTCACCGGCATCGGCACGTCCATCTCGCGGCCGAGCTCGAGTCCGAGATCAAGGTCCTTGCGCAGCAATTCCGGCGTAAAGGTCGTGGTCCAGTCGAGATTGACCAGCGCCGGCGACTTGTAGCGCGTGAACATCGAACCCATCACGCCGTTGTTGAGGAAGGCGAGAAAGGCCTCGCGCGGCACGCCCATCTTGTTCACCAGCAGCGTGATCTCGATCAGGTTCTCGATGACGACGCCGAGCATGACATTGTGGGCGATCTTGCACACACGCGCGAGCTCGCCCTCGCCGACGTAGGATACCCCCTGCGGCGCAACCACTTCCATCAGCGGCATCACCGCCTTGGCGGCGGTCTCGTCGCCCGAGAGCACCGACGACAGCCGGCCCGCCTTGATCACCTTGGCATTACCGGATACCGGCGCGGCGATGTAGTCGGCGCCCTTCTCCTTCAGGCGCTTGCGGATGTCGGCGGATTCCTCGACCGAAATGGTCGAACAGTCGACCACCACCTTCGGCAGCTTGCCGCCCGACGCGACGCCGTCCTTGCCGAACAGCACCTGATCGAGGTCCTTGCCGGTGGAGACGATGGAAAACACCACGTCGCAGGCGGCGAGTTCGGAGAGCTTGTCGACCACCTTGCCGCCGACCTTGGTCAGCGGCTCGGCCTTGGCGCGGGTCCGGTTCCACACCGACACGTCATGGCCGGCCTTGAGCAGGCGCTCCGCCATCGGCAATCCCATGCGCCCGGCGCCGATCCAGCCGATCTTCTGCGTATTCTTCGACATCACGAAACTCCGTTTGAAACCAGACTGCGGTTCAAAAGTCTGCGGGGGCTTTAGCGGTTCTGGGCGCGTTTCGCCAGCGGCAATGCCCGCCTCACCGATGCCACAGAAGCCCCCTCCCTTGTGGCCGACGCTCGATGAGCCGTATCCTCACACACCGCGCCCGCTGAAGCGCACGCCGGCCCCCGCAAGAGGCCGCCGAAAAAAGACATTGGGAAGGACGCCGGTCGGCACGATGCAGGATGCCGTGAGCATTGCGGTTGCCCCCGGGCCGCCGGGCCGTCTCGGCGAACGCCTGCGAACAATTGCTCGCAACGCCTTCCCCTTCGTCGTGGTCGGCGCGATCTGGGAAGCGGTGGCGCGCTCCGGGACGATGCCGCCGAAGCTGTTTCCGACGCTCGAGCAGATCGCCGCTTCATTCATGGAGCTCACCATTGCCGGCATCCTGCCGCACCATGCGTTGGATACCATCCTGCGCCTGCTGGCCGGTTTCGGACTGGCTGCGGTTGCGGGATTGACCATCGGCGTGCTGATGGGCCGCTCCCGGCGCGCCGAGGACATCTGTCTGCCGCTTGTCAGCATCCTCGCGCCGATCCCCGGCCTCGCCTATACGCCGCTGTTCCTGCTGTGGTTCGGACCGGGCCAGCTCTCCGCCGTGCTGCTGGTCGGTTTCGTTTCCATGTTCCCGGTGATCTACAACAGCTGGACCGGCGTGAAGGCGGTGAAGGAAATCTGGGTGCGCTCGGCGATGGCCATGGGCGCCGATCAGCACCGCATGTTCCGTTACGTCATCCTCCCCGGCGCGTTGCCGTACATACTGACAGGCTTCAGACTGGGACTGGCGCAGGCCTGGCGGATCCTGGTGGCGGTGGAAATGCTCGCCGCCGTGCCCTGGGGGCTTGGCTGGCTGATCTTCGGTGCGCGCGAGTTCCTCAACACTGACGCCATGATGGCCGGGGTAATCGTGATCGCGGTGATCGGCCTCGCGCTTGAGAAATTCGTGTTCCAGAAACTCGAAAACTACACCGTGGTGCGCTGGGGCATGGTGGAGGCGATGGAATGACCCTCGACCAGGCCCAGCACCGCCGTTCGATGATCCGCGGCGCGCTCTCCGTCATCGGCGCAATGGCGCTGTACGAAGCCATCGCCTACAGCGGCTATTTCCCGCAAGTGCTGCTGCCGACCGTCCAGACGGTGGGCGAAACATTGTGGACCATGCTCGCCGATGGCCGCATGTTCGAGCACGCCGGCGCAACGCTCTATCGGGTGATGGTCGGCTTCCTGATGGCGCTGGCGCTCGGCATTCCGCTGGGCATCGCCATGGCGCGCTTCAAGCCGGTGGAAAATTTCTTCCTGCCGCTGGTCTCGGCGCTGATGCCCATACCCTCGTTCTCGCTGGTGCCTCTGTTCATGCTGTGGTTCGGCATCGGCAACACCACCACCATCCTGATCGTGTTCTACGCCGCAACCTTTCCGGTGCTGTTCAATACCTGGTCCGGTGTTCGTTCGGTCAATCCGCTGTGGCTGCGCGCGGCCGGCGCCATGGGCGCCGACGAAAGGAAACTGTTCTGGAAGGTGATTATTCCCGGTGCATTCCCCTTCATCATCACCGGCATGCGGCAGGCCTTCCTGCGCTCCTGGATTGCGGTCGTGGGTGCGGAGATGATCGCCGCCTCCGACTGGGGCCTCGGCTGGGTGATCTTCGACGCCAAGGAATTCCTGCAGGCCGACATCATGCTGGCCTCGATCGTGGTGATCGGGATCATCGGCTTCGCATTTGAGCGGCTGGTGTTCGGCTCGATCGAAAAAGCCACCGTGCAGAAATGGGGCATGGTCCGGATGGCGAAGGGATAGCTGCGCCATGAGTGAGACGGCATCTCCCATATTGTGCGACGTCGACGAGCGCGGGGTCGCGTACGTCACCCTGAGCCGGCCGGAGGTGCACAACGCCTATGACGGCGTGCTGATCGCGGAACTGCTGGAGACCTACGATGCGCTCGCCGGCCAGGATCTGCGCGCGGTAGTCATCAAGGGCGCGGGCCGCCATTTCCAGGCCGGCGCCGACATCAAATGGCTGAACGCGGTGCGGCAGTCCTCGCCGCAGGAGAACCTCGACGCCTCGCGCATGACGGCGGAAGCGGTACAGCGGCTCAACCTGCTGCCGACCCCGACCATCGCACTGGTGCACGGCGCCTGTTTCGGCGGCGGCACCGGCCTGATCTCCGCCTGCGACATCGTGATCGCCGCCCATGACGCCAGCTTCTCGATTGCCGAGGTGAAGATCGGCGTGGCCGGCACCATCATCATCCCGCAACTTGTCGACGCCATCGGGCTGCGTCAGGTGAGGCGCTACGCGCTCACCGGCGAACGTTTTGACGCCGAAGAAGCGCTGCGCATCGGGCTGGTACACGAGGTCGTGGCGCCCGGCGAACTCGAAGCCGCGGGTGAACGTATCGTCCGCCATCTGCTGGCGAACGGACCGGAGGCCGTCTCCGCAACCAAGATGTGCGCAATGCAATCGGCCTGGAGCCATCTCGACGAGGCGGCGTTCAGCGCCCTGGTCGAAGCACATGCCAACAAGCGTCAATCGGAAGAAGCGAGAGAGGGCTTCGCCGCGTTCATTGAAAAGCGGGCGGCACGCTGGGTGCCCGCGCCCGGGGACAAGACCTGAAAGAGGCAAAGAAAAATGCCGCATATCGAAATTGCCGACGTCTCGCTTGCCTACGACACTCCGGCCGGACGCGTCGAAGGCGTGAAAGACGCCTGCTTCTCGATCGAGCAATCGGAATTTCTTTGCCTGGTCGGCCCCTCCGGCTGCGGCAAGTCCACACTCCTCAACATCATCGCCGGGTTTCTGACGCCGACCGAAGGCCAGATCAGAATCGGCGGCCAGCCGGTCACCGGTTACGGCCAGGACCGCGGCGTGGTTTTCCAGGACTTCGCGCAGCTCTTTCCCTGGCGCACCGCTCTCGGTAACGTCACCTTCGGACTGGAGATGAAAGGCGTGCCGAAAGAAGAGCGCGAGGCGATCGCACACGAACAACTGCGCCTGGTAAAACTTGAAAAATTCGCGAACGCATTTCCACATCACTTGTCGGGCGGCATGCAGCAGCGCGTGGCCATCGCGCGAGCGCTTGCCTACAACCCGGCGGTGCTGCTGATGGACGAGCCGTTCGCGGCGCTCGATGCGCTGACCCGCGACGAGATGCAGCGGCTGCTCGCCGATGTCTGGCGGGAGACCCGCAAGACCGTGATCTACGTGACGCATAACGTGGCAGAGGCGGTGTATCTCGCCGACCGCGTCGTGGTGATGTCGCCACATCCGGGCACGGTTAAAACCGAGGTCAGGATACCGCTGCCGCGCCCGCGCGATCCGCTGAGCGCGGAGTTCCTCGAATGGCAGAAAGTCCTGCTGGGTCATCTCGGCCAGGATACGGGCGCGGCCGGGACGTCCCCGGCAAAAGGTAACGGGCAGACGATGCGCGCATGACTCTGAAGGGTACTTCCTCGCGCCAGAGGGAACCCGACTTTGAAACGGTCATGGGCGTCCAACAAGGGAGGATAACGATGATGAAAGCGAGTCATGGAATTACCCGCCGGCACGCGCTGGCGGCCACCGGCGCCGGCCTCATGGCGGCGGGACTGGGCGTGCGTCCGTCATTTGCGGCGACGACCGTGCGTCAGGGCTACCAGACCAACATGTGGGGGATGCCGACCTACTACCTGCTGCATTCCGGCATCCTCAAGAAGCACGGCATCGCCGCCGAGGAATTCGCGGTGCCATCCGGAAACCTCACCATGCAGCAAATGGTGGCGCGCCAGGTGGACCTGGGCACCTTTGCCGGCCCGTCCTTCCTGATCGGTCATGACCGCGGCGGGCTGATCGCCGTCGCCATGATCGAATATGTCGGCAAGACAGCGCGGGTAATGGCGCGCAAGGAACTGGGGCTGAAGACGGTGGCCGACCTCAAGGGCAGGAAGATCGCCAACCAGACCGGCTCTTCGGTTGGCAACATACTGGTCGACCAGATCCTGCCGAAAGCCGGCCTGAAGAAGGGCGACTACACCGAAGTGCGCATGAACGTAAACGACATGGTGGCGGCAATGGCGGCCAAGACCGTCGACGCGATGGCTTGCGTCGAGCCTTATAACGCCATCGCGGAAGCGGAGGGCATCGCGAATACGCTGGTCGACTACTACGAGTTCGACAAGCTGCCGGTGTTCATGGCGGCGACGCCCGAATTCGTCGACAAGAACGGCGATGCCATCGTGCCTTACCTGAAGGCCTGGCTGGAAGTCGCCAAGGATTTCAAGGACGACCCGAAGAAGGTCGCCGACGCGATATATGACTTCTACACCTCCAAGGGCTACAAGATGTCGAAGGAAACCTTTGGCAACGCACTCGGCCGCGTGGTGGTGAACCCGGGGTGGCCCGGCGATCTTGAGCCCTACATGCAGCATCATGTCGAGGTGCTGATGAAGGCAAAGAAGATCAAGAAGGCTCCGGATCTGGGCAAGGCCTTCAACAAGACATTCATGAAGAAGGCGGAATCAGCCTGATCCACCCGACGACAGGGGCCATGCGAGCGATCCATGACGGGCGGTTTCGCCATCTCAAAGACAAGATCGTCCTGGCGCGCCGGTGATGACGGGGTAAGTCCTTTGCAGTAAAACCCGGGCCGGCGCGGGTCCCCGCGCCGGCCCTTTCCGCGACCACATATCAAGCACCGGAGACGCGAAATGTCCGCCGCAAACAGCCCGCTGACCCAGAGCGGTGAACCCGTGACCTGGAATTTCAAGCTGCTCGCCCAGAACAATCTCGGCGGCTTCGGCGGCATGGGCGAAGGCATGTCGATCACCATAGCCAGGGACGGCCGCCGCATCATGTGGCTGGCGCACGAGAGCGCGCCGAAGAATTTCACCGGCGTCGACGTCTCCGATCCGCGCAATCCCAAGGTTGTGGTGCAGACCGACCTGCCGCAGGCGCACATGCGTTCGAACTCGCTGGAGTGCGCCGGCAATATCATGGCGGTCGCCTATCAGACGCAGAAGAAGGGACTGAAGCCGGCCGGCTTCGAACTGTTCGACGTCTCGGAACCGGAGAACCCGCGTTCGATCTCGTTCTTCGACTGCTCGGGCGACACCTCGCGCGGCGTGCACCAGCTCTGGTTCTGCGACGGCGAATACGTGCATATCGCCGCGGGCTCCCCCGACTTCGAGGCGACGCACCCGAACGACGACCAGTTCTATCGCTGCATCGACGTGCGCGACCCTTCGAAGCCGAAGGAGATCGGCCGCTGGTGGCTATCCGGCACGCGCAAGGGGGACAACGTCGCGCCGCCGCCGCGCCATACGCTCGACAAGGGTTACCGCGCGCACAATTGCAACGTCTATCCGGAGCGGCCGGACCGGCTGTACCTCTGCTACCTCGACGGCGGCATGTACGTGATGGACATCGCGGACAAGTCGCAGCCGAAGGTGATCTCGCACTGGACCAACTCGCCGCCCTATACCGGCTTCACCCACACCGCGGTGCCGCTGTTCGACCGCGGGCTGATCGTGGTGACGGAAGAGTTGACCGAAAACAACGCCAAGGACTGGCCCAAGCTGGTGTGGCTGCTCGACGCGCGCGACGAACAACACCCGGTGTCGTTCGCAACACTGCCGATGCCCCCGGTCGACGCCTACAAGGACCGCGGCGGCCGCTTTGGCGCCCACAATATCCATGAGAACCCGTCGGTGCCGACCGCCTACAAGTCGGACCAGATCATCTTTGGCACCTTCTTCAACGGCGGCCTGCGTGCCTTCGACATCTCGAACGCGTATCAGCCGAAAGAAGTGGCCGCGTTCGTGCCGCCGGCGCCGGCCGGCTCGCCAGCGGGCGCGATCCAGCTCAACGACGTATTCGTCGACGAGCGCGGCATCGTCTATACCGTCGACCGTCTGACCGGCGGGCTGTACACGCTGGAGATGGATTTCTGATTCCCTCTCCCCGCTTAGCGGGGAGAGGGTGCGCGAGCATCGCGCGCCAGCAAGATGCGAGCCGGTGAGGGGCTGGCTTTCGAGACGCTCGGATCGCGGAAAGCCCCCTCACCCGATTTCCTCGCTTTCGCTCGGAAATCGACCTCTCCCCGCACGCGGGGAGAGGTAAGTGAGCCTCATGGACCAGGTATTCCCTTCCAGGGCCGCCGGCCAATTCGGGCGCCGGCAGCGGCGCGCGCGTGGTGCACGCACGCCGGTGACGGTTGTCACCGGCTTCCTCGGCGCCGGCAAGACCACGCTGGTGCGCCGCTTTCTGGAAACGCCGGAGGGCCAAGGGACCGCGGTGGTGGTCAACGAGTTCGGCGCCACCGGCATCGACGACGCGCTGGTGCGCGAAAGCGCCGACGAGACCGTGCTGCTCGGCAACGGTTGTCTTTGTTGCATCACCCGCACCGATTTACAGGTCGCGCTGCGAAAGATGCTGATCGAGCGCGATCGCGGCGAGATTCCGAACTTCCGGCGGGTGGTGATCGAGACCAGCGGCATGGCGGATCCCGGCCCCATCCTGCAGACCTTCGCAACCGACCGCGCGCTCGGCGAAGTGTTCCATCTCGAAGCGGTGCTGACGGTGGTGGATGCGGCGACCGGCGCCGACACGCTTTCCTGGTCGGCGGAGGCGCGCAAGCAGGCGATCCTGGCCGACCGGCTGATCGTCACCAAGGGCGACATCGCAGGTCCGGACGCCGCCAGGGCGCTGGCCGCGCAACTGCGCAAGCTCAACGCCGGCGCCGATATCCTCGAAGCGGTGAACGGCGAACTTGATCCGCACGCATTCCTCGAGCCGGGAAGCGAGGAGCGTAACGCCTTCGTGGCGGAAGCCGAGCACAGCGACGGCATCGCCAGCTTCATGCTGACCGAAAATCCTCCGATGCCGTGGCCGGTGTTCGCCCGCGTGATGGACGTGTTGACCACCATGCGCGGCAGCGACCTGTTGCGGGTGAAAGGCTTTCTCAACGTGGAGGGCTGTCAGGGCCCGGTGGTGGTACAGTTCGTGCAGCACCTTTCGCACCCGCCGGTCGAGCTTGAATCCTGGCCCGACAACAACCGGCAGAGCCGGGTGGTGTTCATCACCCGCAATATTTCCGAAGCGCAGGTGCGCACCCTGTTCGTGGCGATCCGCGGGTTGTTGCCGCCCGAACAGTCGCAGCTCTAATCCACCGCCAGCCGCTCGACGGTTTCACGCGCGGTGACGATCACCGGCGGCACGGCTTCCTCGTGGTTGGGCGCCATGATGTGGCAGCCGGCGATGTTCCGGATGGCGGCAAGTTCCCCGATAACCTCGACACAGATGCGGCGGCCTTCAGCAGCGGGATCGGACGCCTGCTCCATGCGCGCGACAATGGCGTCGGGAATGATGGCGCCGTAAAGCTTGTCCCTGATCCAGCGCGCGGACCGGGCCGAGCGCAGCGGCACGACGCCGATGATCATGAACAGCTTGTCGGCAAGGCCGTGCTCGGCGAGCCGCGCCATGTAACGACGCACGATGCCGGCGTCCATGCAGAACTGGGTCTGGATGAATTGCGCACCGGCGGCCAGCTTGGCCTGCAATCCTTTCGGCTCCCAGTCCGCCGGCGGATCGATCGGGTTGTCGGCGCCGCCGAGGAAGAACGGCGCCTTGCCCGGAACCTTGCGTCCCGACGGCAGTTCGCCCCTGTCGCGCAACAGCCGCGCAGTCTCCAGCAACTGGCGCGGATCGAGATCGAATACCGGCCTGGCGTCGGGCTGATCGCCGGCCGAGGGGTCGTCGCCGCGCAGCATCAGCAAGTTGCGCACACCGCTGGCCGCCGCCGCCATCAGGTCGCTCTGCAGGGCGATGCGATTGCGGTCACGGCAGGTGAACTGGAGAATCGGCTCGATGCCCTCGGCCGCCAGCATGGCCGCCGCGGTCACGGCGCCAAGGTGCGGGCGGGCGCCGGCGCCGTCGGTGATATTGACGGCATCGGCCAGACCTCTCAGCGGCAGCGCCTTGGCGAGCAGATCGCCGCGATCAACGGATACCGGCGGCGTCACCTCGGCGGTGAGCACGAAACGGCCAGCCTGCAGTTTTTCCCGGAGCGTATTCTGGAGGATCATTCCGGATGAGGTCGCAAAATCCGGTGGACCTGGCAAGCGCAAGAATGAGAATTGCGTTAGAGTTACCGTCATTCCGGGGCGCGGGCGAAAGCCCGCGAACCCGGTATGCAGAACCACGTGTTGGGATAGCATCTGGATTCCGGGCCCGGCGCTTCGCGCCGTCCCGGAATGACAGAGGAAGGGTATCATGGCTCAATCGATGACAACGCTCGAGCAAGCATTGGCGTGTATCACCGACGGTTGCATGCTCGTCGTCCCGCGCGAGGTGTCCGGCGTGCCGATGGCGGCGACGCGGGCGCTGATCCGGCGCGGGGTGAAGGGCCTGCATCTGGTGGCGCTGCCGACTTCCAGCCTGCAGGCCGATCTCATGATCGGCGCCGGCTGCGTGGAGACGCTGGAAACCAGCGCCGTGAGCCTCGGCGAGTTCGGTCCGGCGCCGCGCTTTTCCGACGCGCATCCGCGCCGGCTCTTTCGTCATGAAGGACGCTACCTGCCCGGCCCTGCACGCCGCCTTGCAGGCGGCGGAAAAGGGCGTCCCGTTCATGCCGCTGCGCGGGCTGATCGGTTCCGATGTCCTGAAGTACCGCGACGACTGGAAGGTGATCGACAGCCCGTTCGGCAATTCCGATCCGATCGTGCTGCTGCCCGCGATCCGGCCGGACGTGGCGCTGTTCCACGCGCCGATGGCCGACCGGTTCAACAATGTCTGGATCGGCCGTCAGCATGAACTGGTGATGATGGCGCACGCCGCAGCGAAGACGGTCGTGACCGTGGAGAAGATCGTCGACAATGATCTGCTTGCCGATCCGGTGATGGCAGCAGGTACCCTGCCCGGCTTTTACGTGGAAGCCATCGCGGTCGCGGAACGCGGCTCATGGCCATTGCCGCTGCCGGACACCTATGGCGCCGATGCGGCGCATCTGGCGGAATATGCGCGCATGGCCGCGACGCCTGAGGGCTTTGCCGGATACCTGGACAAATATGTGTATGAAAAACAGGTGGCGTGATCTTTCTTATCCCTCCCCCGCTTGCGGGGGAGGGTGGTCGCCGAAGGCGACCGGGTGGGGGCCTTGCGTGAGTCAATGGATTGACCCCACCCGTCTCCGCACTTCGTGCGGAGCCACCCTCTCCTTTCCGGGGAGGGATAAGAAGTGAATTTCCGCGACGAAGAACTGCTCGCCGACGTGATCACGCGATTGATCGGCGATGTGCGGCATGTCGCTGTCGGCAACGCCTCACCCATTCCGGCCACAGCGGCCCTTCTCGCGCGTGAGCGTGGCAACGGCCGGCCTTACGTCTCGCTGCTGGGCAGTCCGAAGAACACCTTCTGGACCGACGGCGCGCGCGAGTTGTTCGATTGTGCCGGGCAAGGCCGCATCGACGTGTTCTTCCTTTCCGGCGGGCAGATCGATGGCCAGGGTAACATCAACCTGGTCAGCATCGGTGACTACGAACATCCCAAGGTGCGCTTTCCCGGCTCGTTCGGCTCGGCCTATCTCTACTACGTGGTGCCGAAAGTCATCCTGTTCCGCACCGAACATTCGCGCCGCACGCTGGTGCCCAAGGTCGACTTTGTCAGCGCGCCCGGCATGAGCGACCCCAACGTCTACCGTCCGGGCGGACCGATTGCGTTAATCACCAACCGCTGCCTGTTCTCCTTCGCCGACGGACGTTTCACGCTCGAAAGCGTGCATCCCGGCCACACGCTCGAGGAAGTGATCGAAAACACCGGCTTCGCGTTCTCGCATCCCGGGACAGTGCCGGAGACGCCGCCGCCCTCTCACGACACGCTGCGCCTCATGCGCGAGGTGGTGGCGCCGCAACTGGCGGAAGTCTATCCGCAATTCGCACGCCAGGTGTTCGGGGTCGGCAAATCCGCTTTCGCCCGCTGAAAACCTGACGCCTCTTTTCCGTCCCCGCACACCTGGGCTAGGGTCCGGCCGCGCCGTCGGCCGGCGGCGCAGCCCAACAACAACAGCGAAAGGGAAACGTCCGGTGAAAACGGTTGAAGCGGCGGTAATCGGCGTCGGATGGGTCGGGGGCACGCGGGCGGAAACGCTGGCGCGAACCGCGCTGGTCGACAAATTACACCTGTGCGAGATCCGGCCAGACCGGCTGGCCGAAGTGAAGGAACTCTACAAGCCGGCCACCGCCACCGCCGACTATAACGACATCATCAACAACCCGAACATTTCGGTGGTCTATATCTCGACCACGCCGGAGACCAACCACTATCCGATCTGCCGCGACTGCCTGAAGGCCGGCAAGAACGTGATGCTGGAAAAGCCGATTGCGCTGGAACTGTGGGAGGCGGACGAACTGATCCAGCTCGCCAGGCGCAGCAACCTGAAATTCACCATCGGCTATTCGCAACGTTTCAACACCAAGATTGCCTACGCCAAGAAGAAGATCACCGACGGCACGCTCGGCAAGGTGGTCTCGGTGCTGGTGAGCCGGCATCTCTCGCGCTCGCTCGGTCAGAAGATCGCCGGCCGCGTGCGGCTGTCACCGGTCGTCATGGAATCGACCCACGACCTTGATTTCGTATTCTGGCTGCTGGAGCCGGCCAAGCCCGTGCGCGTCTACAGCCAGGGCGCCTACGGCTACATGGAGCCGGTCAACGGCTCGCACGACATCATGTTCACCAACGTCACCATGGATGACGGCACCGCGGTGATGATCAGCGGCGGCTGGAACCTGCCGCCGAGCTATCCGAACTACTGCGCCACCTGGATCGAGATCACCGGCACCGAGGGCTCGCTGTTCCTCGACGATACCCAGCGCGACAACTGGCTGAACACCATGAAAGACGGCCAGCAATTCCCGATGTCGACCATGCCGGGCGAGCAGGTCGGGGAGGTGTTCGCCGGCGGCATGGGACCGGAGACCATTCACTTCCTCGAAGCCTGCATCCGCGACACCCCGGTGATGGTGACGCCGGAACAGGCGCGCGTGGTGATGGAAACCTACAGCGCGGCCGATCTGTCGGCCGACATCAACGAGCCGGTCGATCTGCCGCTCTCCAACCAGACGATCTCGCAGATCGCGGAATTCAAAGAGAAGCACAAGCAGGGGGCTAATCCGAAATGAAGAAGTCAGCAAAGGGCGTCGGGCTTGCCATCATCGGCGGCGGGCGCGTCGGCCTGTTCCGCGGCGAAGTGGCGAACCGCCATCCTGCGGTCGAATGGATAGGCCTCGCGGAGAAAAGCCCCAACCGCGCCGGCGAAGTGGCGCCCAGGATCGGCGCCGACTTCGTCACGCAGGACTACAACGAGCTCTTGAGGCGGCCGGAGGTGAACTGCTGCATCGTCGCTACCGACGAGCACCTGCACGTCGGCCCGATCAAGGCGGCGGTCGAACGCGGCCTTCCGCTCCTGATCGAGAAGCCACTGGCGACCCGCCTCGCGGAATCCGCCGAAGTGCTGAAGATCATCCAGGACGCCAAAATCGACGCGGTGGTCGGCTACACCCAGCGCTTCCGCCGCCGCTGGCTGGCCGCCAAGGAGAAATGCCGCACCGGCGCGCTCGGCGAAGTCACGCTGGTGACCTCGCGCGCCTTCATGAACCGGCTGGTGGCGATCGACAACTACAAGCGCACCGACGATCCTTCCACCATCTCGCCGATGGTGATCTCCGGCACGCACGCCCTCGACATCTGCATGTGGTGCCTGGAAGGCAAGACGCCGGTCGAGGTCTATGCACGCTCGATCGACAAGGTGCTGGGCCCGCTCTACCAGGGCATCGACGCCACCGCCGGCATGATCACCTTCGACGACGGCACCGTCTATCACCTCAGCATGTCGTGGGCGATGCCGGTGACCTGGCCGGCGGCGGTCTATTCACTCGCGGTCGGCATCTCCGGCACCACCGGCATCCTGACAATCGACGATACCCATAGCGACATTGTGCTGGCGGTGTCGAAGGGGCAGTCGGAGGGCTACAATCCCGATCCGTCGCGGCTCGTGGACTTCATGGGCAGCTATCCGCCCGGCGACATGGCGCTCGGCGAATTGCGCGGACCGATGTCGCTGGAGACCCAGAGCTGGCTCGACCGCGTCTCGCTCGGCCTGCCGACACCGGCGGCGACAGTGGAGGAAGCCCACCGCAACCTGATGCTGACCAAGGCGCTCGATCTGTCGGCCAAGCGCAAGAAGCCGGTGGCGTTGCCGCTCAGCCCTGACGACATGAAAGCAGCGGCGTAGGTCACGTCGCGCGGCGCGATTAGAGAACAGCGGCGCGACACCCACTCTTCCCTCTCCCCTTGTGGGAGAGGGTGCCCGAGCGGAGGCGAAGCCGAGCGAGGGCGGGTGAGGGGTTGGCGTTTACAGCTGACGCTGACCCCTCACCCGGCTCGCGCTCGCTATTGCTCCGCGCTCGCCACCCTCTCCCACAAGGGGAGAGGGGAAGCGAGACCGCGGCATGTTCTGTTGTCAAATCGCGATGGCGTTTAGCGTTCACCCAGCGGCCTGATACCCAGCTCGGCCGCCACCTTGTCGAGTTGCATCATCAGTTCCGGCGCGAGCGGCAGGCCGTTGCGCGTGCGGTCGGCGACGCGTCTGGCGCGTTCCTCGCCCGGCAGGCGCACCTTCTGGCCAGGCAGCGGCTTCGACGCGCGCAGATCGCGGATGTGCCGGTCGATCTCGGCCTTGAACCTGTCGAGCGGCTGGAAGCGCGCCGGATCGAGCGCCACCACGAACTGCCCCGTATTGGCGATTCGATCGGGCGTCGCGTTGAAGTCCACGCACTCACGGCCGAACAGCGCCCCGTTAAGGGGTCCGGCGAGCAGCCCGAGCACGAGCGCCAGTCCCGCGCCCTTGTAACCCCCCATCGGCAGCAACAGCGCATGCAGGCTGTCGTTCGGATCGAGTATCTCTTCGCCGGTCTCGGGATCAACCATCCAGCCCGGCTGCAATGGCACATTCTGCAGGCGATGGTTCTTGATGGTGCCGTAGGAAACGACCGAGGTGGCGATGTCGAGCACCACCGGCGGTTCCTCGCCGGCGGGAATGGCGACCGCCAGCGGATTGGTGCCGAGCAGCGCCTCGGCGCCGCCGGCCATCGTCATGTGGTTCGCGCTCGCCACTGCCGCATAAATACCGATCATGTCGGCTTTCAGCGGCAACGCGGCATAGACGCCGCCGGCGCCGGCGTGGTTCGACATATTCATGCCGACCCAGGCGACGCCGGCCTCGCGCGCCAGTTCGATTGCCGTTTCGGCCGCACGCGCAACCACCAGATGACCCATGGCGTTGTCGCCATCGACCAGCGCGGTCGCCGCCGCGCTGCGGTTCACCTTTATGTTGGGGCGTTTGTTGATCGCCCCGAGTTTCAACCGCCCGATGTATTGCGCCAGGCGGAACACGCCGTGGGCGTCGGCGCCGGTAATGTCCGCCTCCACCATCAGCTCGGCGACCCTGGCGGCGTCGGCGGGCGGCAGACCCGCCACCGTCATCGCATCGGTGATCAGGCCGGTGACCGCGGCGACGGATGCACGCGCGGTGGTCTTCGTGTCCATGGCGTTACGCCTTTCCTGACAACAGCTTCTCCGCGTGGGTGCCGAGGATGGTCGCCTTGTCCGCGTCGGAGATTTTCAGACCCTTAACGTGGTTGGCGCAATCCCGCATTTCCATGTCGTAGGGGTAGTCGCTGCCGAGCAGCACGCGATCGGCGCCGACGTGGCCGATCATGAACTCGAGCACCGGCGCCGAATGCAGGATGGTATCGTAGAAGAAACGCCTGGCGATGTCCCTGGGCTCGATCTTGATGTTCTTCTTCGGCTCCGGACGCACCCGCCAGCCGTGCTCCCAGCGCGCGGCCTGGTAGGGCGTGAAGCCGCCGCCGTGCACCAGCACGAAATTCAGCCCGGGATGACGGTCGAGCACACCGCCGAAATAGAGCGAGGCAGCGGCGATCGTGGTGTCGAGCGGATTTCCGATGAGATTTTGCAAATAGTAGGACTTCAGCCGGTCGACACCGGCGACGTTGTTTGGATGGACCACCATGAAAGCGCCGAGTTCCTCGGCGGTCGCCCACAGCGGCTCGAAGCTCGGATCGTCGAGGTTCTTGCCCATGACGTTGGAGCCGAACATGGCGCCCTTCAGGCCCTTCTTGGTGATGGCGCGCCTGAGTTCATCGGCAGCCTTCTCCGGCGCCTGCATCGGCAGCGTGGCGATACCCATGAAACGGTCCGGGTGCGCGGCAATGTGCGCGGCCATCTGATCGTTCTGGATGATGGAGGCGGCGACACCGACCGCGGCTTCCTGACCGTACATGTAGGTCTGCGGCGTCGCCGACAGGACGTGCACGTCGACACCTGCCGCGTCCATGTCGCGCAGGCGCTGATCGAGATCGAAGCCGCCGCGCGGATAGGGCCGGTAAGCGGTGCCACCCACCGTCAGAATGAAATTGTCGGCGTCGATCGCCTCCATGGTCACCGGGACCTTGGGCAGCTCCTTGTTGAGTAGCGAGATCGTTTCTTCGGTGAGCACATGGGTGTGAGTATCGATCGTACGCGTGTCGGTCATTTCGCCACCTGAAAAAGAGCGCTGCGCCAGCAGCGGGAAGGGAGCGATTGAGTGCCGCACCGGGCGGGGTGACGCAAGCCCCTGTCACCCCGTAAGCTTCGGGCTATAAATCGAGCCCCGCCCTCCTCTCACGTCGGAATGCCTTCCATGAATATGATTCCTCCCGCCCGCACCCGGAAACAGCCGCGCGTCGAAGACGACGCGCTGGTACGCGGCGCCGGCCATTTCGTCGACGATCCAAGGCTGCCGAATCAGGCCTATGCCGCCTTCGTGCGCTCGCCGCATGCGCATGCCCGCATCATCTCGGTAAATACCAGCGAGGCGCAGGCCGCCAGGGGCGTGCTGGCAGTGCTTACGGCCGAGGACATCAAGGCGGCCGGGGTCGCCGGCATCTCGCGTCACCCGCCGGCGGTCGGCCGCGGTGGCGCCAGGATGGTCGTGCCGTTCCGCCCCGCGCTTGCCGGCGACAAGGTGCTGCATGGTGGCGATCCGGTCGCGATTGTGGTGGCGGAAGACGCCGCCATGGCGCTCGACGCCGCCGATCTGGTGCAGGTCGAGTATGAGGAACTGCCGGCGGTGATCGACCTCGACGCCGCGATGAAGGGCGAGACGCAGCTCCACGCGGACGTACCCGGCAATCTCTGCATCGATTGGCCAGGGTGGGCCGAGAACGCGGAGAACGAGCGCGAGGTCGCCGATATCATCGCCGGGGCGCCGCATGTCGCACGGGTATCCGTCACCCATCAGCGTCTGGTGGTAGCCTCCCTGGAAACGCGCGGTGCCACCGGCGTCTACGACGCCGCCAACGAGAGCTACACGCTGCACGCCTGCTCGCAGAGCGCGGATGCACTACGCGGCCAGCTGGCCTCCATCATGGGAGTGGCGAAGGAAAAAGCGCGCGTGATCACCGAGGACGTCGGCGGCGCCTTCGGCATGAAGACGACGGTCTATCCGGAATACGTCGCCGTGCTGGTGGCTGCGCGCAAGATCGGGCGGCCGGTGCATTGGCAGTCGACGCGCTCGGAAGCCTTCGTCTCCGACGCCCAGGCGCGCGATGCGCTGACCCACGTCGAGCTCGCGCTCGACGACAAGGGCAAATTCCTGGGACTACGCGTGCGACACCTGTGCAACCAGGGCGCCTACATTGCCAATGCCGGCATTAACATCAACACCAACAATTTCGCGCGCTGTTTCCCCGGCATGTACCGGGTTCCGAAGGTCGACGTGGGTGTGGCCTGCTATTTCTCCAACAAGGTGCCGATCGCGCCCTATCGCGGCGCCGGCCGGCCGGAGGCGAATTACGCCCTTGAGCGCGCGGTAGAGGAAGCCGCGCGCCTCATCGGCATCGACTCGGTGAGGCTGCGCAAGAAGAACCTGATCCCGAAATCGGCGATGCCGTTCAAGACTCCGATCAACACCTACGACAGCGGCGATTTCCCCGGCATCGTGGACAAGGCCTTGCAGCTTGCCGACTACGCCAGTTTCAACAAGCGCAAGCGCGAGGCGGCCAGGCGCAAGAAATACCGCGGCATCGGCATCTCCTGCATGCTGGAGCACGCCGGCGCCACGCCCATGGAAATGGCGTCGCTGGCGTTTCCCGAGGGCGACAAGCTGATCATGGGCCTGAACGTGCAATCGACGGGACAGAGCCACGCCACCGTGTTCGGGCGGCTGCTGGCGAACAAGCTCGGCATCGATCCGGCGAAAATCGAGCACAGCCACGGCGACACGGCGCTGGGCCTGACCGGCGGCGCTTCGGTCGGCTCGCGCTCGGCCATGTGCGCGGGTACGGCGATCGTGCATGTCGCCGACGTGATGCTCGAAAAAGGCAAAAAAATCGCCGCTTCGCTGCTGGAAGCCGGCGAACACGACATCGAATACAAGAACGGCGCCTTCAATGTGGTCGGCACCGACCGCAAGATCACCTTGTTCGAAACCGCGCGGCGGGCGAAGGAGCTGGGCCAAAGCCTCGACACCATGGACAAGGCCGAAGCGCCGCTCACCTTTCCCAACGGTTGCCACATCGCCGAGGTCGAGATCGATCCCGAAACGGGGGCGCTTGACCTCGTCACCTACACGGCGGTGGACGACTGCGGCAATCCGCTCGACACGATCATCGTCGAGGGCCAGGTGCACGGCAGCCTGGCGCAGGGACTGGGCCAGGCGCTGACGGAACACGCCATCTATGACCCGGAGACCGGACAGCTCACCACCGGCTCGTTCATGGACTACGGCATGCCGCACGCCGAAATCATGCCGATCGAACTGCGCGAGGCCCTGCACCCGGTGCCGGCGACCACCAATCCGCTCGGCGTCAAGGGCACCGGCGAAGCCGGCACCACGGCGTCGATCGCGGCGGTGATGAACGCGGTATCAAACGCCATCCCGAACGGCGCGGCGAATTATATGGAAATGCCGGCGACGCCGGCGCGGGTGTGGGAGGCCTGCCAGAAGGCGCAGGGAAAATAGCGGCTCTTAGGTGGCAACACACTCGGCCGTCATGCGCGGGCTTGACCCGCGCATCCATGATGCGCGTCGGCACATGAAAGCCTTACGTAAGGCTTTCGTCATCGCACCTCATCATGGATTGCCGGGTCCAGCCCATGGCTGTCCGGCTAAGCATAGGTGAATTCCATCTGGGGGTTTTGGAGGCTTTGGACTGCCTGGTTTGGGGGGTGCATGAGTTCGTCGAGGGGGCGTCTTGCGAAGGCCATGGCGGGCAGAAGACGGACGATGGCCTGCATGCCCAGGCTCGTGCGCTGGCGCAGGCTGGCAAGACGCACGAGCAGATAGGCGATGAGGGCGGCCATGATCTGAATGATCACGGCGTTGCGGCTTGTCCCCAGGAAGTGAGACAGCTTCAGGTTCTGCTTAAGCCATTTGAAGAAGAGCTCGACCTGCCAGCGCGCCCGATAGAGCGCTGCGATCTCCGCGGCTGGAGCCCCAAGATCGTTGGTAAGAAGCGTGATCTCGCGCGCCCCTTGGATCTTTACGCCGATGAGGCGCACCTTGCCGGTGAAGGGATTGTGCCGCGAGGAGCCAAGCCGCCTTGAAAGATGTCCGATCCGATCGAACAGAATGCCCTCATCGCGCACCTTGCGTTCCTGGACGACGGTGACCGGGGAGTTCTTCTTCGAGCGCGTGACGAACCGGCAGGAGGCGGCGGAAAGCTTCTGCCAGAAGGAAAAATCGTAATAGCCCTTGTCGAACACATAGGTCACGCCCGGTTCGATAGGCATCGTCTTGGCGGCCGTGATATCGTTGATACGCTCGCCCGTCACTTCAAACCAGACCGGGTGCTCCCCTTGCCAATCGAAACTTATGTGCAGCTTCACCGCATCCTGGGCCCAGGCGGCAACCGGCTTGCCGGCAAAGATGCGGCTGGCGTCGATGAGGCGAACACAGTCGTGCCCCAGCCTTCCGCTCAGCATGGCGCAGAGCTTCTTGGCTACAGCCTCAAACAGGCTCGCGGGCCGGTCTCTGTTGGCATCCGAAAGCGTCGTGCGCCGCAGCCTGGCGAGCCCCAGATGCGGCAGTATCCCCGCATGCCGCTCGACCATCCGCTCATGATCACGCAGGGAGCGCTGACCCGTCATCTGAGCCAGGACCATCGCCACAACATGCCCCCATTGCGAGAGTTCTCGCTTCTTGCGCCCGCTCCGGTGCCGCGCTGCCTCGCGCTCGAACCAGCCGCGTGGAACCGCTTTGAGCAATTGAGAAAACACCGTAGACTGAAATCGCATGGCTTGGGCTCTCCGAGCTTCATTCAACTCTGTTCGTCGCAAAACACAGTTGAATCCAGAAGCCATGCACCTCGTCCACCCCTCCCATAGCCGGACAGCCATGGGTCCAGCCCGGCAATGACCGCTGAGACGCATGTGCGCACGCAAATAAAAAATGGCCGGGCAATGCCCGGCCATTTTCATTTCAAATACGCGCGGCTCAGCCCTGCGAGATGAACTTGGTGTTCATGTAGGCGTGCAAACCTTCCAATCCCCCCTCGGAACCGTAGCCCAACTCCTTGATGCCGCCGAACGGCGTCTCCGGCGTCGAGATGGCGACGCTGTTGACGCCGACCATGCCTGACTGCATCGCGTCACCGATGGCGGCCGCGTTCTTGTCCGACGTGGTGAAGGCATAGGCCGCCAGGCCGAACTCCAGCGAGTTGGCGCGCTCGACCACCTCGTCGAAGGTCTTGAACGGCACGATCGGCGCCACCGGCCCGAACGGCTCCTCGGTCATGATCTTCGAGTCATCCGGCACATCGGTGACGATGGTCGGCTGGAAGAAAAAGCCCTGGTTACCCTCGCGCGAGCCGCCGGTGACGACCTTGCCGCCGCGGCTCCTGGCATCGGCGACGAAGCTGTCCATGGCGTCAAGCCGGCGCGGATTGGCCAGCGGTCCCATGGTGGTGCCCTTTTCCATGCCGTCGCCGAGCTTGATGCCCCTGGCATATTCGGTGAAACGGGCGAGGAACTTCGGATAGTTCTTCTCGTGCACATAGAAGCGGGTCGGCGAAATGCAGACCTGACCGGCGTTGCGGTACTTGAAGGCGGCGATGGTGTCGGCCGCCTTCTCCGGATCGGCGTCTTCGAACACGACCACCGGCGAATGACCGCCGAGCTCCATGGTGGCGCGCTTCATGCCCTTGGCGGCAAGCGCCGCGAGATGCTTGCCGACCGGGACCGAGCCGGTGAAGGAAATCTTCTTCACGATCTTCGAAGGGATCAGGTACTCCGACACTTCGGAAGGCACGCCGAACACCAGGTTGACCACGCCTGCCGGCAGGCCGGCATCGGCGAAACATTTCACCAGTTCGACGCAGGCGCCGGGCGTTTCTTCCGAGGCCTTGAGGATGATCGAGCAGCCGGCGGCGAGCGCGCCGGCGATCTTGCGCACCGGGGTGAGCACCGGGAAATTCCATGGCGTGAAGGCGGCGACCACGCCGACCGGCTCCTGCGTCACGAGCTGGCGCACGCCGGGCTGCCGGCCCGGCACGATACGGCCGTAGGCGCGGCGTCCCTCCTCGGCGTACCAGTCGATAATGTCGGCGGATGTGAGCACCTCGGCGCGGGCTTCCGGATAGACCTTGCCCTGCTCCAGCACCATCACCCTGGAGACGTGCTCATGGCGCTCGCGCAGCAGATCGGCAGCCTTGCGCATCACCCTGGAGCGATCATAAGCGGAGGTCGCTTTCCATTGGGCGAAGCCCCTGGCGGCGGCGGCCAGTGCGGCGTCGAGATCGGCGGTGCTGGCATGCGGCAGCTGCGCGAGCGGCCTGGCGGTCGCGGGATTGAGGACTTCCTCGCCCTTGCGCCCCTTGCCATTGAGCCATTGTCCGTCGATGAAAAGCGCGAGATCGGTGTACATCAGAACCCTCGTGGTTACCGGAAGAACTGTCGGGCGCTGCATTAGCACTTTCGCTGCGGCGCGACCACTCAAGCGATGGCAGAGCCGGCAAGCCGCGCCTGAAGAATCTTCTCACGATGTGGCATGATGCTTGTGTGCGCTGCACCCAGGGGATTCGCAGACCACCGTGAAACCACCGATTTTCATAATGAATCGGGACTGCGGCCATGGGTCGCGGAACATCAAATAATGAAATCCATGTGCGCAATTGGGGTTGGCTATCCCGGAAATTCTGATGTTATGATTGTTTCAAGTGGTGCAAAGGATCGCTGACATGCGGCCCGGTCGCCTTCAACGGACCGTCAGAGTCCGAAAATGGCGACGCTACATCTGGAGAAGGACAACAACCTGGGAGGTTCAACCATGCGATTGTCTACGACGCTAGCGCTCGGCGTTGCCGGTGCTGTTCTTGCCTATAACGTCGCGCTTGCCGAGGATGTGATCAACCTTGGGGCGGCGATTTCCGAGACCGGCAAGTATTCGACTAACGGTCTCTTCACCAAGAAAGGTTACAATCTCGCCGTCGACAAGATCAATTCGCAAGGCGGCGTCAAGGTCGGCGACAAGACCTACAAGCTCAACATCAAGTACTATGACGATGAATCGACGCCTGCACGCGGCGCCGAACTGGTCGACCGTCTGATCAAGCAGGATGGCATCAAGTTCATCCTGGGCCCCTATTCGTCCGGCCTGACCAAAGCGATTGCGCCCGAAACCGAGAAGCTGAAGACGCCGATGGTGGAAGCCAATGGCTCGGCGCGTTCGCTCTTCACCAACGGATACAAATATCTGTTCGCGACCCTCACCACGGCCGATCAGTATCTGGCCAGCGTGATCGACCTTGCCGCCGAGAACGCCAGCGATCTCGGCAAGAAGCCTGGCGATCTAAAGGTGGCTGTCGTGGTCGAAAATGACCCCTTCAGCAAGGACGTGCGCCAGGGCGTCGTCGAGAAGATGAAGAAGTACGGCATGGATCTGGTCGTCGATGATCAGTTTCCCCGCGACCTGAGCGATATCTCGCCGACGCTCACCAAGATCAAGGCGCTCAAACCGGATGTGCTGATCATTTCCGGCCACTCCAAGGGCGCGGCCACCGGCGCGCGGCAGATTTCCGATCTGAACGTCTCGGCGCCGATCATCGCGATGACTCACTGCGATTCCGCCGGCATCATCAAAAAGTTCGGCAAGGCGGTCGAAGGCTTCCTGTGTGCGACCCAATGGGCGCCTTCGCTCACCTACAAGGGCGATGCATTCGGTTCGGCCTCCGACTACGCCAAGCAGTTCAAGGCCAAGTACAACGAGGATCCGCCCTACCAGGCGGCCGAGTCCTCCGCCGCCGTTCTTGTCTACGCCGACGCCCTGCACCGGGCCGGCTCGCTCGATAAGGACGCGGTGCGCGACGCGCTGGCGAAGACCGACATGATGACCTTCTACGGGCACATCAAGTTCGACGAAACCGGCAAGAACATCGCAAAGCCGATGGCGCTCTACCAGGTGCTTGACGGCAAGTATGTCGTGGTTGCGCCGTCGAAGTTCGCTGCTGAAAAGGCGGTCGTGCCGCGCGGGGCGACGAACTGATCGCCATGGCGTGAAGGCGGCTGCCGGGATTTTGGTTCCGGCCGCCGCCGCTCCCTCACCATTCCGGGCTGCACGGCTGACGCGCCAACGAACCGGTAACTTCACCGCGGCGAAGCGCTCAGCATAGCGGGAGCATTCCCGTGATCGACAACTTGATGCTGCTGTTCCAGGCGCCCGTAATCGGGGCCGACCTGATCATCAATGGACTGCTGGTCGGCGCGATCTTCGCGCTCGCCGCCTACGGCATGGCACTGGTCTGGGGGGTGATGAACATCATCAACATCGCCCAGGGCGAATTCGTGATGCTCGGCGGCTATGTGGCCATGGTGCTGTACTGGAACGGCGTCCATCCGCTGTTTGCTGTGCCGCTGGCGCCGGTCATACTGTTCTTCGTCGGCTACGCGCTTTACCGTCTGGTTGTCTTCCGCGTGGTCGATCGTGACCTGTTTGTCTCGATCCTCGCCACCTTCGGGCTTTCGATCCTGCTGCAGCAGTTGATGAATACGGTGTTCACCGGCAACATCCAGACGGCTCGCTCGGGTCTCGGCACCACGCAGCTCGGCAGCATCTCGGTCGCGAACATCAAGGTTCTCGCCTTCGTGCTGGCCATCGTGCTCGGCGGCTGCCTGGTCGTGTTCATGCGCCGCTCGCGGCTCGGCCAGGCAATCCGCGCCACCTCGCAGAACGCGCGGGCGGCCCGCGTGCTCGGTGTCGATACCGACAAGGTCTACGCCGTCACCTTTGGCCTCAACGCGGCGATCTGCGGCGCCGCCGGCGCCATGGTGGCGATGGCCTACAGCATCCACCCCTATATCGGGCTGCCCTACACCATCCGCGCCTTCATGATCGTCATCGTCGCCGGCCTCGGTAACATCGCCGGTGTCGTGCTGGCGGGCCTCGGCCTCGGCGCCGCCGAGAACGTCGCCGGCTTCGTGCTCGGCGCCCAGTTCCAGCTCGCGTTCACCTTCGGCCTCCTGGTGGTGGTGCTGGTGTGGCGCAATACGCGGCTTGCCGCCAAGCGGCAGTACCTCAAATGAACGTGTCCGTGCAGAAAATCGCCGGCTACGCCGCGCTCGTCCTGCTCGGGCTGGCGGCGCCGTTGCTGTTTCCGGCTTATCACTCTCAGCTCGCCGAACTGTGGCTGTTCGTCGTGTTTGCGCTGACCTGGGATCTGGTCGGCGGCCAGATGGGCTACAATTCGTTTGGCAACGTGCTGTTCGTCGGTGTCGGCACCTATGCCTGTGCGCTCGTGCAGGTGGCGCTGGTCTACAGCGTGTCCCAGTACACCTCCGCCGAGGGCGGCCAGCAAACCGTGTTCGTGTTCGACGTGCCGCATTACCTGGCAGGCCTGGCGGTCGGCCTGCCCGTGGCGGCTGTGCTCGCCGGCCTCACGGCGCTGGTGTTCGGGTCGATGGTGCTCGGCATGCGCGGGCACTATTTCGCCATCTGTACGCTCGGCCTTGGCGTTGCCGCCGGACAGATCGCCGCCGGCTGGACCTGGATCGGCGCGGGCTCCGGCCTGACGGCGCCCACCGCGCCGAACGCGCTCGGCGATGTCACCGAGTTCCTCTATTACCTCGCCTTCGGGCTCGCGGTGCTGACATTCATCGTCATCCGATGGCTGCTCGGCACCCGCTTCGGCCTCGCGCTCAACGCCATCCGCGACGACGAGGACAAGGCGGAGGCGATGGGCCTGCCGACCAAGGCAATCAAGGTTACCGCCTGGTGCGTTGCCGGCATCCTGCTCGGCGTGTCGGGTGGAATTCTCGGCAATCTCAAGCGTTTCATCGATCCCATCGATGTAGCTTTCGCCGGCGAGACCTATGGCGTGTGGATGGTGCTGATGGCCATCCTCGGCGGCAAGGGCACGTTATGGGGCCCGGTCATCGGCGCGGCCGTCTTCCAGGTGCTGAAGGAAGTGTTCTGGATTTATCTGCTCGGCTGGCAGCGGGTGGCGCTCGGGCTGATGATCGTGGTCATCGTGGTGTTCTTCCCGCAGGGCATTCTCGGCTGGATGCGCGAAAAATTTCCCGAGATGTTCGGCCACCGGGTCGACCGCGGCGCATCACGGACAACCTCAGGCGGACCGGCGGCGCCGGTGCGGGAGCCGGCGGAATGAGCGCGCTTCTCGAAATCCAGGGCGTGTCGAAATCGTTCGGCGGCGTGCACGCCAACAAGGACATTTCACTGGTGGTGCCGGAAGGCTCGATCGTGGGGCTGATCGGACCGAACGGCTCTGGCAAGACCACGTTGTTCTCCTCCATCGTCGGGCAGTATCCGATCGACGGCGGCTCGATCCGCTTCGAAGGCGAGGAAATCTCCAGGCTGCGGGTGCCGCAGATCGCGCGGCTCGGGCTGCTGCGCACGTTCCAGCAGACGCGCATCTACGGTCAGATGACCTGCATGCAGAACATGATCATCTCGGCCTCGGTGCGCAAACGCGGCTTCAGCGAAATGTTCCATGGCCAGCACGATCCGGCCGTCAACAAGCACGCCGAGGACATGCTGGAATTCGTCGGTCTCTACGAGAAGCGCTTCCTGCGGGCCGGCTCGCTGTCGTTCGGCCAGCAGAAGCTGCTCGAGTTCGCAATGGCGCTGATGAACGAGCCGCGGCTCCTGATGCTCGACGAACCCACCGCCGGCATCAACCCGACGCTGATCAACGGCCTGATCGACCGGCTCAAGCGCGCCAATGCACAGTTCGGCATCACGCTGTTCGTCATCGAGCACAACATGCGCGTGATCATGAATCTCGCCCAGCACATCTATTGTCTGGCGCACGGCGAACTGCTCGCTTCCGGAACCCCGGAGCAGATCCGCAATGATCCGAGGGTCCTCGACGCCTATCTGGGAGCCCACTAAAGATGAGCGAACAGGGCATCAAGGGTTACGGCTTCGGCAGCGTCGACTCCGTCATGTCGGTCGACGACGTGCAGCGCGAGGCCGAACGCATCGCCGAGCACGCACCGTCGATCGGCGAACTCGAGGCGCTCGTCAAGGGAGACAACTTCCTCATCATCGACGATATGCGCTCCGGCTACGGGCAGATGGAAATCCTGCACGATTTCTCGCTGCGCGTCGGCAAGGGCCAGTCGCTCTGCCTGATCGGACCGAACGGCGCCGGCAAGTCGACGGTATTGCATTCGATCTTCGGCTTCGCCACGGTGATGAGCGGCAGCATCCAGGTGGACGGCAAGGAAGTGACCGGGCTGTCGTCCAACGAGAAGCTCAAGAGCGCCGGCATCGCTTACATCCTGCAGGACAATTCCGTGTTCCCCGACATGACGGTGGAGGAAAACCTCTGGATGGGCGGCTTCCTCAAGGCAAACTCCGCGGAATCGCACGCGGCCGCCGACAAGGTGTTCGTCAAATATGAGCGGCTTGCACAGCGGCGGTATCAGCCGGCGCGCGTTCTGTCGGGCGGCGAGCGGCGCCTGCTGGAAATCTCGCGCGCGCTGGTGATGGAGCCGGACGTGCTTCTGGTCGACGAGCCGTCGATTGGTCTCGAACCGCGCTACATCGACATGGTGTTCGAGATCCTCGACGACCTGCAGAACAACGAAGGCAAGACCATCATTATGGTTGAGCAGAACGCCAAGAAAGGCCTGAGCTTCGCCGACATCGGCTATGTGCTGGTGTCGGGCCAGCTCGCCAAGGCCGGCAATGGCGAGGCGCTGCTGGAAGATCCGGACGTGGCGCGGCTGTTCCTTGGCGGATAGCCCTAACCCAAAAACCCGCCGCCGTTGACGTGGATCGCCTGGCCGGTGATCGAGCGGCCATTGGGCCCGCACAAAAGGCGCACCATGGCGGCGACATCCTCGGGGCGCGCACGCTCGCCAGTGAGCGTGTGGTGGGTGAGATGGGCGGCCGGACCGGGCGAGGTCGACGGCCGCGAGGTGTCGACGGCGCCGGGCACCACGCAATTGGCCGTGATCCTGTCGTCGGCGAGATCATGCGCCAGCGCCCGGCTGAAACCGATCAGCGCCGCCTTCGCCGTCATCACGTGGGCGCGGTTTTTGGCGCCAATATGCGCGCTCATGCCGCCCATATTGACGATACGGCCTTCGCCGCTCTGCTTCAGCGCCGGCAGGCAGGCGGTAACGCAATGGAAGGCGCCGTCGAGGGTGACGTCCATCACCTCCCGCCAGTCGGCATAGGACATCTCGCCGATCGGCTTTTCGCGGCGCAGTGCCGCGTTGTTCACGAGAATGTCGATGCGGCCGAATCGGCCGAGCGCCAGCGCCGCGAGATCGCGTGCGGTTTCCGGTTCGCCAATGTCGCCGATGTGCGGGACCGCGCTGACGCCCGCGGACTCGATCTCGGCCACCACCGCGTCGGCTTCCGCCTTGTTCGAACGCACGTTGATCACGAGTGCCGCACCGTCACCCGCCAACGCCAGCGCGATGGCGCGGCCGATGTTGCGGCCCGCACCCGTGACGATCGCGACCTTGCCGGCAAGCACCTTTTCCTCGGCCATCTTGTCCCCGCCCCATGATGAAACCGGAATGAAGCTTTATCAGCTTGCCGCACACGAGACCACCGCACGCGGCGGGCTGCACAGTCAGTCGCCCCCCTTTCAACCGGAGAAAATACGTTCCCGCCCCGGATTCTCAATTCACGGCACGCGGTACCATCTGCCGAAATCTTCTGACCCGCGCGCCGCATTTGCGCTAACATTGCTCGCGCAAACCGCCTGGGAAAAGAGGGGGAGGGAGAAAACAAGAATGGAGTTGCATCCGCACATTCCGACGGAGGCCCACATCGGCTTCCTCAACATGACGATTCCGGTTCACTGGGATTACCATGCCTTCCTCATGGTCGGGGTCTGGTTTGTGCTGGTGCCGATCTGCATCATCGTGATCCGGTTCGGAAAACCGAAACCGACGCTGACCGGCCTCCACCGGAAGGTGTCGATCTGGAACGCGGAGTGGTGGTGGTTCAGCGTCCACAAATACGGGCTGATTTTCTCGATCAGCCTGGCTCTCGCGGGTGCGATCGTTGCGGTGACGGTCAGCGGCGGCTTCAGCGGCTCATTTCATTCGTTCTTCGGCCTGACGACGGTGGCGCTTGGATGCCTGCAGATCATGGGCGGCTGGCTCAGAGGCAAGCACGGCGGCAAGAATTATTACTCGGCCAAGCCGGATGATCCCGCGACGTGGTTCGGCGATCACTACAACATGACGACACGCCGGCGCGTGTTCGAGGCCTATCACAAGACCGCCGGCTATTTCGTCTTCTTCTTCGCCGCCGGTGCGATCGCCAGCGGGTTGATGCAGTATCCAATTCCGGGACTGGCGGAATTCATCATCGCCATGGTGATCATTGCGTTCCTCGTGTCCATCGTGCTCGAATACAAAGGCTACCGCTACGACGGTTATCGCGCGGCGCATGGCTACACAATGGATGCGCCCTTCAACAAAGAACGTGAATTTCTGTAGCGCCTCATTTCATAATCACGCGCAAAGTCGGGGACGATACGCATGAGCAGTCAGGATTTGCCCAAGCCGGATTACGTCAAGAACATGAAGCTTATCGGGCATACCGATCAGGGCGGGCGGCCGGACGGCGTGCAACTGATGATCAACAAGGGTTACGCCTTCGTCGGCCACATGTTCTCCAAGGGGTTCAGCGTGATCGACGTGCGCGATCCGCGCAATCCCAGGCCGGCCAATTATTTTCCGGCGCCACCGAACACCTGGATGATCCACCTGCAGACCCACGGCGATCTGCTGCTCGTCATCAATGCGCGTGACATGTTCGCGGCCGAGGAATTCCAGGACGAGCATGCCTATTACCAGGGCTCGCACGCCGAGAAGTCGACTGCCGATGCGGCAAGCGAAGGCAAGCGCAACTGGACGGCGGGTATGGGTGTCTACGACATCTCGAACCCGGCGGAGCCGCGCCAGATCGGCTTCTTGCCGATCGATGGCGGCGGCATTCACCGCATCTGGTACGTGGGCGGGCGCTGGGCCTACGTCTCGGCGATGATCGACGGATTCACCGACTACATCTTCATGACCGTCGACCTGTCCGATCCCGCCAGGCCGAAGGAAGCCGGCCGCTACTGGCTGCCTGGCATGAACGCGGCGGCCGGCGAAAAGCCGGACTGGCCGTCAAACCGGCGCTATGGCTTGCACCACGCCATCGTCAACGGCGACACGGCTTACGGCGCCTGGCGCGACGGTGGCCTGGTGATGATGGACGTTTCCGACCGCACTGCCCCGAAGCTCATCACCCATCACAACTGGTGCCCGCCCTACGGCGGCGGAACGCACAACTGCCTGCCCCTGCCCGACCGCAACCTGCTGATCGTGGCAGACGAAGCCGTGCTCGATCATTGCGAAGACGGCATCAAATACATCTGGGTGTTCGATATTCGCGAACCGACCAACCCGATCAGCATATCGACATTTCCGACGCCTGACGAAGCCGACTATTGCGCCAAGGGCGGGCACTTCGGCCCGCACAACATCCACGAAAACAGGCCTGACGCATTCGTCAGCTCGAACCTGATCTTCTCCACCTATCAGAACGCCGGCTTCCGGGTGACCGACATCAGCGATGCCTACCGGCCCAGGGAGGTCGGCGCCTTCGTGCCGCCCGAGCCCAGGCAACTCGCCGACCGCCGCCCGAACCGGGCCAGGGTGATCCAGACCTGCGACGTCTACGTGACCGCCGACGGCCTGCTTTACACCACCGACTTCAACGGCGGCATGTACATTCTGGAATATACGGGCTGACCGGTATGCCGGTCAGGCGCCGTTGAACTGCGGCTTGCGCTTTTCCATAAAGGCCTGGCGGCCCTCGATGTAGTCCTTGCTGGCGAAGCATTGCGACACCAGCTCGGCACAACGGTCGAGATTGCGCTCGCTTTCCGGCTTCACGGTCTCGCCGACGATGTACTTCACCGAATTGACCGTGAGCGGCGCGTTCCCGCTGATGGTGTCGGCGTAATTCTTCACATAGTCCTCGAGCTCCTCCGCCGGCACCACGCGGTTGACCAGCCCCATGGTCTGCGCTTCCAGCGCGGTGAACTGGCGCGCGGTGTAGAAGATTTCCTTGGCGAAGGACGGGCCAACCACGTCGACCAGCTTCTTGATGCCCTTGTAGCCGTAGCCGAGGCCGAGCCTGGCGGCCGGCACGGCGAATTTCGAATTATCCGAGCAGATGCGCAGGTCGCAGCACAGCGCCAGCCCCATACCGCCGCCGATGCAGTAGCCGCGGATCATGGCAATGGTCGGCTTGGGGAATTCGTAGACCGCGGTATTGGCCTCGTCGACCGCAACGTTGTAGCGGTCGATCGCCTCCTTGCTCGAGCGCTCGCTCTCGAACTTGGAAATGTCGGCGCCCGACACGAAGGCTTTGCCGCCGGCACCGGTGAGCACCACTACGCGGATCGCGTTATCCTTGGCGAAGTCCTCAAGGATACCGCTCGCCGCCTGCCACATTTCCAGCGACACGGCATTATGACGCTCGGGATTGTTGAAGATGAGATAGCCGACGCCGCCCTCTTTGCGGGACAGCATTTTGTCGGTCTGGGTCATTACGCGCTCCTTGTCCCCTTGGCTCGTCAGACGGCCTTCGCCTCGTGCAGCTTGGCGATCTCGGCGTCGGAAAAGCCGAATTCCTTGAAAACCTCGTCGGTGTGCTGGCCCTGCTCGGGCGGCGTGGCGACGACCTTGCTCGGCGTGCGCGAGAGCGCGACCGGCTGACCGACGAACACCTGCTCGCTGCCGTCCGGACGCCTGGCGCCCTGCGCAATGCCGAGGTGCTTCACCTGCGGATCGGCAAACACCTGATCGATGGAATAGATCGGGCCGCACGGCACGCCGGTCTCGTTGAAGATGCCGATCCACTCGCCACTGGTCCTGGTCGCCGTGCGCTCGTTGATCTTGGCGTTGAGGGTGTCGCGGTTTTGCGAGCGCAGTGCGCCGGTTTTGTACAGTGGATCGTCGATCAACTCCGGGGCGCCGATCGCCTTGCAGCAGCGCTCCCACATCACCTGGCCGGTGGACGCAATGTTGATGTGGCCGTCCCTGGTCTTGAACACGCCTGTTGGGATCGAGGTCGGGTGATTGTTGCCAGCTTGCTTGGGCACTTCCTGCATTTGCAGCCAGCGCGCGGCCTGGAAGTCGAGCATGAAGATCTGCGCCTGCAACAGCGAGGTGGAAACCGCCTGGCCTTCGCCCGACACATCGCGCTCGAGCAGCGCGGTGAGGATGCCGATGGCGCAGAACAGGCCCGCGGTGAGATCAGCAATCGGGATACCGACGCGCACCGGTCCCTGTCCCGGCAAGCCGGTGATCGACATCAGCCCGCCCATGCCCTGCGCGATCTGGTCGAAGCCGGGCCGGTCGCGATAAGGCCCGTCCTGGCCGAAGCCGGAGATGCTGGCGACCACGATGCCCTTGTTGATCTTCTTCAGGCTCTCGTAGTCGATGCCGAGGCGGCTCTTCACGTCCGGACGGAAGTTTTCGACCACGACATCGGCCTTCTCGACCAGGCGCTTGAAGGCGGCAAGGCCTTCGGGCGATTTCAGGTCAAGGGTGATCGAGCGCTTGTTGCGATGCAGGTTCTGGAAGTCCGCGTTATGGCGCGGCCCGCCCGGTCCCTCGCCCTTCTCCAGATGCGGCGGGGTCTCGATCTTGATGACGTTGGCGCCCCAGTCGGCGAGCTGGCGCACGCAGGTCGGGCCGGAGCGCACGCGGGTCAGATCGAGAACGGTGAATCGGGAGAGAGCCTGGGAGGCCCGGGGAAAGGACATTGACGACCTCCGGACGGATTAATGCGGTCGGAATGGCGTTTAAAGCCGAAAAAGGCGGGCCGCACCATCCCCGATCCGTCGCGGATTGTCTATCACCCAGGGCCGCAAGCCGGTGCCAAATGGTTCACCCTGCTGACAAAAATAGCCGCCACGGCCTTGAAAAGACCACCAATGGCTGTCATATGACACGTGCGGATGAAGAGACCTGATTCCAGAAGGTCAGCGGGCCGCGTGCACGAAACCGGTTTCAACACCAATTTCGCCCCGCCCATCCGACTTCCAGACGACCGACAACCCTGGCCACGCGGGATGTCTAAAACCCCGCGATTCCGCCGTCCGCAACAGCGGACCGGCCGTTTCGCTTTATAAGAAAGTGACCTTTTGACTTCTTTTCACGACTTCGGCCTCGCAGAGCCGATCCTTCGCGCCATCGCCGAAGAGAAATACGAGACCCCCACCCCGATCCAGGCCCAGACCGTTCCGCTCGCCCTCCAGGGCCGCGACCTCATCGGCATCGCCCAGACCGGCACCGGCAAGACTGCATCGTTCGCGCTGCCGATCCTCCATCATCTGACCAACAAGCGCATGCGCCCCGAACGCAAGGCGTGCCGCGTGCTGGTGCTGTCGCCGACGCGCGAGCTCTCCGGCCAGATCGCCGACAGCTTCCGCACTTACGGCCGGCACATCCGCCCGTTGGCCGTCGAACTGGCGATCGGTGGCGTACCGATCAACCGGCAGGTCCGCGGCATGTCCCGCGGTACCGAAGTGCTGGTCGCAACCCCCGGCCGTCTGCTCGACCTGGTGAACCAGCGCGCCGTGCGCCTCGACCAGATCGAGGTGCTGGTGCTCGACGAAGCCGACCGCATGCTCGACATGGGCTTCATCCACGACATCAAGAAGATCGTCGCCATGGTGCCGAAGGAGCGGCAGACGCTGTTCTTCTCGGCCACCATGCCGCAAGAGATCACCAGGCTCGCCAATCAGATGTTGCAAGACCCGGCACGCGTGTCGGTGACGCCGCAAGCCACGACCGTCGAGCGCATCGCCCAGCGCGTGATCCACACCGAGAAAGCCTCGAAGCAGGCGCTGCTCGCCGAACTGCTCAGGAGCGAGCCGGTCGACCGCGTGCTGGTGTTCACCCGCACCAAGCACGGTGCCGACAAGGTCGTGCGCGGCCTGCAAAAGGCGGGCCTCGCGGCCGAAGCGATCCACGGCAACAAGTCGCAGAACCAGCGCGAGCGCGTGCTCGCCGATTTTCGCAGCGGTAAGCTGCGCACCCTGATCGCCACCGACATCGCCGCCCGCGGCATCGACGTCGACGGCGTCAGCCATGTGTTCAATTACGACCTGCCGAACATCCCGGAGAGCTACGTCCACCGCATCGGCCGTACCGCGCGCGCCGGCGCCGACGGCGTGGCGATCTCGTTCTGCGATCACGAGGAACGCGCCTGTCTGCGCGACATCGAAAGGCTGATCCGCATGGCGATCCCGGCGACCGACCGGCGCACCGGCCAGGCCAGCCAACGGCCGGCGCTACAGCACCATGCGGCAGCGCAGCATCGCAACGGCAAGGGCGGCAATGGCAAGAACGGCCGTCCGCATCGTTCCGGCAAGCCCAAGCGGCGGGTCCGTTACGGCGAGCAGGCCGGAAACGGCGAGCACCGCCAGCACAACGGCCACGCTCACGGCCCCCATAGCGAACGGGCGAAGGAGCAGCCAAAGGCGATCGAAAATGTTACATTCATGCAGCGCCCGGCTGCACCGCGCCGCATGGGCGGCCAACGCGCGCCGCGCTGACCCCTGGAGAGGACTGAATGGCGAAAGAAGAAATGCTGGAGTTCGACGGTACGGTCACCGAGGTGCTGCCGGACGGCAATTTCCGCGTCAAGCTCGACAACGACCACGAAGTGCTGGCCTATACCGCGGGCAAGATGCGCAAGTTTCGCATCCGCACCGGCGTCGGCGACCGGGTGATCGTGGAGATGTCGCCTTACGACCTGGATCGCGGGCGCATCAGCTTCCGCCACAAGGGCGAAGCGCCGCCGCCGTCGCAACAGCAACGTCGCCCGAACTTCCGCCGCCGCTGAGACAACGGGCCCGAACGTCGCTGAGGCGACACCCGGGCATCGTGAAGCGGCGGACCACGATTGTCTGTCCCGGCGGGCTGGCCGGGAATCGACCGATACGGGGGCTGGGGTTTCACCGCACCGGAGTTGCCCGCCTGCCATGACCATCACGACCTTCCTGCGCATTGCACTGGTGGCGCTCTTCGCCAGCGGTTTCGGCTCCGCCGTCGCGCAACAACGTCAGCCATCCACGCAGCACCCGGCCAGCGAGGGCCTGCTGCGGCTGTTGCCGGCCGACAGCGTCACCGAGCACGAGATCGACACGACAGACGGCAAGCTCGCCTATACGGCGACCGCCGGCACGCTGCCGCTCTATAATGGCTCGGGCGAGCAGAACGCCGCGATCTTCTACACCGCCTATGTAAGGAAGAACGGCGGCCCCGACCGGCCGCTGACCTTCGCCTTCAACGGGGGGCCGGGCGCGGCCTCCGCATACCTGCATCTCGGCCAGGTCGGCCCGCGTATCCTCGATCTCGGGCCCCGTGCGCGCGACGCTGCCCGCGCCAGGCTGATCGACAATCCCGACACCTGGCTGCGCTTTACCGACCTCGTCCTGATCGACCCGATCGGCACCGGCTGGAGCCGCACGGTGAAGGCTGAGGACGCGCGGGCGTTCTGGAGCGTCGACGGCGACACCGAAGCCATGGCCAAGGCGGTGGCGCTCTACGTTTCCCGCAACAATCGTGACGGCTCGCCCAAGTATCTTCTGGGCGAAAGCTATGGCGGCTTCCGCGCCGCCAAGGTCGCCCGCAAGCTGCAGAGCGACCAGGGCATCGTCACCGCCGGCATCGTAATGGTGGCGCCTTTGCTCGAGGGCTGGCTTACTTTCGGCGACGACCAGTCGGCGCTGAATTCGGCGCTGCTGTTGCCTTCACTGGCCGCGGCGCGTCTCGAACGCGAGCGCGCCTACACGCCGGAAAAGCTGAAGGCGCCGGAGAAATTCGCGCTTGGCGAATATCTCACGACGCTCGCCGGCGCACCGCCGCAAGGTGAAGCCGCCACCGCGTTTTATGAGAAGGTGGCGGCGATCAGCGGTCTGCCCCTCGACGCGGTCACACAGCAGCACGGCTTCGTCAATCGTGGCGTGGTGAAAAGCCTGCGCGCCGGCGAAAGCAAGATCATCAGCATCTACGACGCGACCTTCGCGGTCGACGATCCGTTCCCCGAGCGGCGCGGCTCGCATCAGCCCGATCCGATCCTCGCCGGCGTAACGCGTGCCTATGGCGGGGCATTCGCGTCCTATGCGCGCAACGAACTCGGCTTTGAAACGCCGATGACCTACAAGCTCCTGGCCAATGATGTCACCCGGCACTGGAAATGGGACGGCAGCCGCGCGAGCATCGGCGTGGAGAACGACCTGCGCGTGCTGCTCAGCTTCGACAGCTCGTTCCGTCTGCTGATCGGGCACGGCGTGTCCGACCTGGTGACGCCGTACGCGGCGACCCAATATGTCATCAATCATCTGCCGCCGCTGCCGCCGGCCGGGCGCATTCAGCTCAAGCTCTATCCCGGCGGCCACATGCTTTATCTCGATCCGGCCTCGCGCAAGGCGTTCAGCACGGATGCGGCGAAGTTCTATCGCACGGCGGAGAAGGAGTAACGGCCGGCAGGGCTCTGATTATCCCTGCCCCGGCACGTATTGCTTGCCGATCGACGGCTTGCTGGTGCCGAGACCCGGCAATTCCCACACGCCGGCGCCGGCGGGATTGATGTCGGCGGCGACATCCACGTCAATGAGATAAGGCTTGTTGGCGGCGATGCCCTTGCGAACCGCTTCGGCCAGATCGGCGGCGCGATCGATGCGCACACCCTCGACGCCGGCCGAACGCGCCATGGCGGCGAAATCCGGATTGTAGCGCTGGCCGGTCGCGGGGTCGTGGAAGTCGGTCGCCAGCTCGCGCCCATCGAGATAGCCGCGCTGCAGGCCGCGGATCGAGGCGTAGGCGTAATTGTTCCACACCACCCAGACCACGGGCAGATTGTATTCGACCGCGGTGCCGAGCACGTTGGCGTGCATGAAGAAGGCGCCGTCCCCACACACCGAGACGCACGGCCGGTCGGGCGCGGCGAACTTTGCGCCCAGGACGCCGGCGACGCCGAAACCCATGGCGCCGAAGCCCATGCAGCCGATGAGCGAATCCGGGCGGCGCGGCTTGCAGTAGCCGAGCAGCCAGTTGTGGTGCACGCCGATGTCGCTGACCAGGATGGCATCCCCGGGCAGACCCTTGTCGATTTCGGCCGCCGCGCGCTGCGGATTGATCGGCTGCGAGTCGTCGGCGAAGCCGGGGGCGACCAGCTTGTCCCATTCCTTGCGGTAGCCGTCGATCTTGCCGAGCCATTTCTTGCGCGCGTCGAGTTTCTTCCCGACGTCCTTGCGGCGGTCGAGTTCGGCAAGCACCTGCCGCAGGAAGGTGCGCACGTCGGCCATCAGGCCGAGCGCGACCGGATAGTTGCGGCCGATTTCGTCCGGATCGATGTCGACGTGGATAAGCCTGGTGGGCGGAATGGTGAAGGAGTAGCCGGGAATCCAGGAACTCGAGGTGCGGTCGTCGAAACGCGCGCCGAGCGACAGCAAGACGTCGGCCTGCCGCGCGGCGTGGTTGGCCTGATAGTGACCGCCACGCGCGATCATGCCGAGCGCGAGCGGATGATGGGTGTCGATCGCGCCAAGGCCGCTCATCGATGCCGCCACCGGAATTTGCAGGCGTTCGGCAAGCTCAAGCAATTCCCTGGCTGCGCCACGGTGGCGTATGGTTTGCCCAACAAAGATAACGGGGCGCTCCGCCTCGAGCAGGATATCGACCGCTTTCACGACGCCGTCCGGATCGGCGCCGCAGCGGCTCGAGATATTGGCGCTCCACTCCTCCGGCTTCGGCGCTTCTTCCGCCGCCGATTCCAGGAACACATCGAAGGGCACGTCGAGCACCACCGGACCGGGCCGGCCGGTCACCATCGTCTTCCAGGCCTGGCGCACCGCCAGCGGCACCATCTCGCCGCGCGTCGGCTGATAAACTCTCTTGCAGGAGGAGCGCACCATCGACGGAAAGTCTGCCTGGTACTGGCGATACATTTCCTGAAATGCGCCACGATTGAACTGACTGGTCGGCACGTTGCCGGTGACCGCCAGAAACGGCACTGAATCGAGATAGGCGGTGGCGAGCGAAATCGGCAGATTGGCCGATCCCGGACCGCAGGAAGTGAAAGTCGCGATCGGCTTGCCGGAGACGCGGTAATAGACATCGGCCATGAAGCCCGCGACGCTTTCGTGACGCACCGAGATGGTCTTGATGTCGTGCGAGCGTTCGTAGAGCGCGTCGATAAACTGGATGTTGCCGTGGCCACACAGACCGAATGCGTAAGGCACCTTCTCCTGGATCAGATAATCGACAATGACCTGCGCGCCATTGAGGACATTGCGGCCCGACATCGGCTCTGCTCCCTGAACTTTATGATTGCATTGGTTGCGCGGACCAGGGACCCACGCCAGGTGCGGCCGGTCGCCCGGCCCATTCGGATCCCGCGCGCTGCCCCGGCAAGCAGCCCGGAAATGACTGTAACTGGCGGGTTCCACCCTATTTTGCGAAATTGTGGGATGTCAACTCATACCGTGAAACAGGCCCGAACTGCCCGAAATGGGGCAAATACTTGCCGCGCGGGCCAGCGGAACGCATGCACGCGCCCGGCGTTTTACGCGGCAGCGCGGAAAATGCATTCGCGCGCGCACAACGAGAAAGCCGTGGGGTGTCTGTTCAATGGCCTGTTCTCACGGCCCGAATTGTGCATAAAGCAAGCTCGAAGCAAGCGGGGCGGCGTTCCTTGGTATCCGCGTCTGGCGGAATGGAAGCCGCCCGCTGCTTTTCGTGGCGCTGGCAATATCGCCCGTCCGCCATTCGAAATTGGAAGTCGCCAATCGCAGATATGTCGCAACCGCAACACCAGCCTGCGTCAGCGCCGCAGCCCGATCCGGACAGCCCCGCCGGCCAATTGCGCGCGGCGATCCTTGCCAAGCTCACCTACGTGCTCGGCAAGAACATTGATTCGGCGACCGACTATGAATGGTATCAGGCCACTGCGCTCGCAGTACGCGATCGTCTGGTCGACATCTGGATGGCAACGCGCAACGAAACCAGACTCAGGAAAAAGAAGCGCGTCTATTATCTTTCGATCGAATTTCTCATCGGGCGCCTGCTGTTCGATACCCTGACCAATCTGCGGCTGGCGGCCCCGGCACGGCAGGCGCTCGACAGTCTCGGCGTCGATCTCGACAAGCTGCGGAATTGCGAACCGGATGCGGCCCTCGGCAACGGAGGGCTCGGACGTCTGGCTGCCTGTTTTATCGACAGCATGTCGGCGCTCGGCATTCCCGCCTACGGCTACGGCATCCGTTACGAGAACGGTCTGTTCGAGCAGCGCCTCAGGAACGGCTGGCAGCAGGAAGTGCCGGAAGACTGGTTGTCGCGCGGCAATCCCTGGGCATTCGATCATCCCGACCGGCACTACACCATCAAGTTCGGCGGCGTGGTCGAATACCACGGCGGCGATCACTCGACGGCACGCGCCAACTGGCATGCCAGCGAAACAGTGCTGGCGGTGCCCCATGACACGCTGATCGGCGGCTGGCGCGGCCATCACGCCAATTCACTGCGGCTATGGTCCGCACGCGCGTCCTCGCCGATCCAGTTGTCGGCGCTCGATCAGGGCGACGTTGTCGGCGCCACCGCCAACCGTGTACGCGCGGAAGCGATCTCGCGCGTGCTTTATCCCAACGACGCCACGGCCGAGGGCCAGGAACTGCGCCTGCGGCAGGAATACTTCTTCACCTCGGCCTCGCTGCAGGACCTGGTGCGCCGTCACCTGGCCGAGCACGGCGTGCTCGACACGCTCGCCGATTATGCCGCTGTTCAGCTCAACGACACCCACCCGGCGATTGCGATCGCCGAGCTGATGCGTATCCTTGTCGACGATCACAACGTCGTCTGGGAGAAGGCATGGAAGATCACGCGCGCGACCCTCTCCTACACCAACCACACGCTGCTGCCGGAGGCGCTGGAAACATGGTCGGTCGAATTGTTCGGCCGCCTGCTGCCGCGGCATCTTCAGCTCATCTATCTGATCAACTGGTTTCATCTGCAGGAAACCGAAAAGGCGGGCCTCACCGACCCCGATTTCCTCGCCAACGTCTCGCTGGTGCATGAGAATGGCGGCAAGCTGATCCGCATGGCGCAGCTCGCCTATATCGGCTCCCATTGCGTCAACGGCGTCTCGGCCCTGCACACCGATCTGTTGCGCAAGACCGTGTTCCGCGACATCGCACTCACCACCGACACCAGGATCGTCAACAAGACCAACGGCATCACCTTCAGGCGGTGGCTTTATGACGCCAATGAGCCGCTCACCGAACTTCTGGTCCGCACGCTCGGCGAGCGCGTGCTCGATGATCCGCGCTGCCTTCGGGAACTTGAGCCGCTCGCCAGCGATCCCGATTTCGTCGCCAGGTATCAAAAGACGCGCGCACTCAACAAATGGCGTCTGGCCGACATCCTGCGCCGACACACCGGCATCCGCGTCCCGCCGCAGTCGCTGTTCGACGTGCATATCAAGCGCATCCATGAATACAAGCGGCAACTGCTCAATATCCTGGAGACGATCGCCCTCTACCAGGCGATCCGCGCCAACCCGGACAGCAATTGGGTGCCGCGGGTGAAGATCTTCGCCGGCAAGGCGGCGGCGAGCTACGAGCGCGCAAAGTTGATCATCAAGCTCGCGAATGACGTCGGCGCGATGATCAATTCGGACCTGGCGGTCGGCGACCGGCTGAAAGTGATTTTTGCCCCTAACTACAACGTGAGTCTGGCCGAGAAGATCATCCCGGCGGCCGACGTCTCGGAGCAGATTTCCACCGCCGGTATGGAGGCGTCCGGTACCGGCAACATGAAGCTTGCGCTCAATGGCGCCGTTACCATCGGCACGCTCGACGGCGCCAACATCGAAATGCGTGAGCACGTGGGCGCCGAAAACATGGTGATTTTCGGCCTCACTGCGCCGGAAGTGGCGGAGCGCCAGCACATGCATTTCAGGGGCGCAGAGGCGGTCAAGGCGTCACCGCGGCTCACCTCGGTGCTGGCGAGCCTCGCCGCCGGCGAGTTCTCACCCGACGAACCGCATCGCTTCGCACCGATCGTACAGGCGGTCAGCGATTACGACCGCTTCATGGTGGCCGCCGATTTCGAGGCCTACTGGAAAGCGCAACGCGACATCGACGCGCTGTGGCAGTCGCCCGGTGACTGGTGGCGAACCGCCATCCTCAACACCGCACGCATGAGCTGGTTTTCCGCCGATCGCACCATCCGCGAATACGCAGAAGAAATCTGGCACGTGCCGGTCGAGCAGGTCTTCTCAAGCAACAGGTTTCCGGCGTGATGACCGGGCGTGTCCCGGCCATCCACGTCTTTCTTGTCGCGCAGTCGCAAAGCCGTGGATGCCCCGCACAAGGCCGGGCATGACGGGTTGTCAGGCTCGTCAACAATTCAAATCCCCCGCCCCGCCTTCGCGAACGCCTCGCCGACCCGGCGCAAGGTGTCGTGGCCGTCGATTTCTTCCAGAAGCAGTGGCAACTTGCGGCGCCAGTTCGGGTGCTCGTCGGTGGTGCCGGGAATATTGACCTGCTCGCGCTCGCCCAGAACGTCGTCGAGCGAAATCGCCACAAGAAGCGAGGGCGTGCGCCCCAGGAATTCTGCCACTGCCGCGAGATCATCAGAGGCGTGGTCGGGAACGCGCGCATCCAGTATTTCGCGCAGCTTCTGCTGTCCCGCTTCACGCGCTTCATCGCTCTCGCCGGGATCAAAACCGATGGCGCGCTTGACCTGCATATCATGACCCTCAAGCCAGCCGCGGAAGGTCGGCAGGTCATGGGTATTGAAGGTCGCGAGCGCCGCGGACGGATAGGCTTCCGGCGGCTTGAAACGGCCGTCCTGCTCGCGCTCGAACAGCATGACGCGATAGCACCACAGGCCCCAGCGTCCGACGGTCTCGCGAAAGTTTTCCGGGACAGTGCCAAGGTCTTCGCCGATCACAATGCATTTCAGCCGGACGCTTTCTTCGGCGATGACGCTCAACAGCTGGTGAAACGGAAACCGGACATAGGTGCCCTCGGTCGCCGGCAGCCCGACCGGGATCATGAACACGCGCTGCAGGCCGAGCACGTGGTCGAGACGGATTGCGCCGGCGTGTCGCATCGCCGCGCGCATCAGCAATCGTACGGTGCCGAAATCGTTCGCGGGCAGCGCATGCGGATTGAACGGCGCCAGCCCCCAGTCCTGGCCGCCCGGATTGAATTCGTCCGGCGGCGCACCCATGGAAACGTCGTTCAGCACCGCACCGTGATTGGTCCAGGCGTCGGCCCCGTGCCGATCAATACCAACGGCCAGATCAACATAGAGCCCGACCGGCATGCCGTGCCGATGCGCTTCATGCTGGCAGGCAGCAAGCTGGCGGTCGGCGACCCATTGCATGAACTCCTCGAACGCCACGTCGTCGTGATGGGCGAAGCGAAAATCGTGCAGATCGCCAATCTCGGGGCTGCGCCAGGGCCGCGGCCATTCCGTCCACGGCTTTGGCGCGTGATGCCGGCGTAGCGCCTCGAAACAGGCGAAACGCAACAGCGCGTCACCTTGCTCTTCACGATAGGCCTCGAAGTCGGCGCGCCGCCTGGCGGTCGCATCCGCGCGAAAGACGTCGTAGGCAAGTCGCAGTCCGGTGAGCTTGGCGGCCGCAACGCGCGCATAGGCAACCAGATCGGTTTCGCGCAAGCGCGCAACTTCATCGGCAAGCCCCGCGGACTTGAGCCCTGGAAACTCGGGTATCGCCTCAACGTCGATGTAAAGAGGGTTAAGGAAGATACGGCTGTTGGGCGCGTAGGGGCTCGCCCGCCCGGCGTCGTCGGGAAACAGCGCGTGCAGCGGATTGAGCCCGATGCCGGCGGCGCCATGCGCGGCGGCACGCGCAATGAGATGCGACAGATCGGTGAAATCGCCGATCCCCCAGTTGCGGCGCGATCGCAGCGCATAAAGCTGCGCTGCCAGCAACCACAACCGCCGGCCGTCGCCCTGCCAGCAGCGCATGGCCGGTTCGGACGCCGGACCGGGCCCGGCCGGGCCCGCGCGCCCGGCGGAGACGGCGTCAATCAGCCGCGTCAGCGTCTGCTCGCTGGCGGCATAGCGTTTCCCGAATACATCAAAATACTGGGATTCCACGCCCCAATGCCGGGCGGTCGCCGTAAGGTCATTCATATGGTGTACTTTTTCAACCTTGCCAAAGAGTTAGGCAGGCAACAGCCGTAAACCGTGTGGAACTTTGCGCGTTTTTTGTGGTTCTTCTCATAGTTCATTTGTGGTTCCTTGCCGGGGGCCGAACCCAAACCAGGACACTGCATGAAGCAACCCGGACCGGAGCGTGCGGATGTACGCATGAAAGCGTATCCCTCGAATGACACCTGGGATTTATCTCCTGCCGATCCGACCGGTCCCCGTTTCCGTATCGAAGACATCTACCCCTGCGTCGACGGTGGGCGCTATCCTGTTAAACGCATTGCCGGCGAATCTGTCGAAGTCTGGGCCGATATTTTTCGCGAAGGCCATGACGTCCTCGCCGCCGCCCTGCTGTGGCGGCCGGAGGCCGATGGCGCCTGGCGGCGTGAACCGATGCGGCTGCATTCCAACGACCGCTGGCAAAGCAGCTTCACCCCGCCGGCGCCGGGGTGGTACCTTTTCGCCATCGAGGCGTGGACCGACCAGTACGCCACCTGGCGCAAGGAGTTCCGCCTCAAGCAGGAAGCAGGCCAGAACGTCAGCCTGGAGGCGCAGGAAGGCCTCAATCTGCTCACCGAGCTGATGCCGTCGGAGCGTGATGCGCGTCGCGTGGTCGAGGCGGCTGCGCGCAAATTCGCCAATGCCGGGGACCCGGCGGCGCTGCTCGATGACGCGGTGGTGGCTGCGATCGAAAAGACCGACATCCGCCCCGACCTCACCCGCAGCCACGTCGTCCCGCTGGTCGCCGACCGCGAGCGCGCACGCACGGGCGCCTGGTACGAAATGGTGCCACGCAGCCAAAGCAGCGTGCCCGGCCGGCACGGTACCTTCGACGACTGCATCGCGCGGCTGCCGGAGATCGCCGATCTCGGCTTCGACGTGCTTTATTTCACGCCCATCCATCCGATCGGGCACACCAACCGCAAGGGCAAGAACAACTCGCTGAAGGCAGGTCCCGACGATCCCGGCAGCTTCTACGCCATCGGCAACGAGCACGGCGGCCACGACGCCATCCATCCCGAGCTTGGCACCTTCGACGACTTCCACCGGCTGGTCGAGGCCTGCGCCAAACACAACATGGAAGTGGCGCTCGACATCGCCGTGCAGTGCTCGCCCGACCATCCATGGCTGAAGGAGCACCCGGAATGGTTCAGCCACCGGCCGGACGGCTCGCTCAAATTCGCCGAGAACCCGCCGAAGAAATACGAGGATATCGTCAACCCGGACTTCACCTGCGCCGACCGGATCGCGCTTTGGGAGGCGCTGCGCGACGTGATCCTGTTCTGGGTGGGGCACGGCGTGAAGATCTTCCGCATCGACAATCCGCACACCAAGCCGCTGCCATTCTGGGAATGGCTGATTCACGATGTGCAGATGCGCCACCCGGACGTCCTGTTCCTGGCCGAGGCCTTCACCCGGCCGAAGGTGATGAAGGCACTGGCGAAGCTCGGCTTCAGCCAGTCCTACACCTATTTCACCTGGCGCACCGAAAAAGGCGAGTTGCAGGAATACCTGAGCGAGCTCACCGGCCACCCCGAGCGCGATTACTACCGGCCCAATTTCTTCGTCACCACACCGGACATCAATCCGGTGCAGCTGCAGACCGGCGAGCCGTGGCTATTCAAGGCGCGCGCGGCGCTCGCCGCCACACTATCGTCGAACTACGGCATCTATAATGGCTTCGAGCTGATCGAGTACGAACCGATCCCGGGTCGCGAGGAATTCATCAACTCCGAGAAGTACGAGCTTAAGACTCGCGACTGGAACAAGCCCGGCAATATCAAGAGTTATCTCAGGCAGCTGAATCATGCCCGCCGTGAAAACCCGGCGCTGCAGCAAACCGTCAACCTGCGCTTCCTGACGGTCGACAACGACAACGTCATCGGTTTCGTCAAGGAGTCGGCCAAAGGCGACAACGCGGTGGCGGTGGCGATCGCGCTGACCAACACGCCGCATGAATTCTGGTTTCACTTCGGCGACATTCTGATCGGTCCGGACGATGACAAGAAGCCGGTACGCGCCATAGAGAACCTGGCGACTGGCGAACGTCATCTGCTGGAATGGAGCGGGGTGCGACTGCGCATCGATCCGCAGGACGAGCCGGCACTGTTGTTTCGCTGCCATACCTAAAGACGCTCAAAGGGTGATGCATGAACGTCAGGCCCATGCTCGAGGCCGAAGACAAGACCGCTGAAGACGATGGCCTCTGGTTCAAGGACGCCATCGTCTATCAGCTGCACGTCAAGGCGTTCCAGGACTCGAACGGCGACGGCATCGGCGATTTTGCCGGGCTGACCGAGCGCCTCGATTACCTGCGTGAACTCGGTGTGAATACCTTGTGGCTGCTGCCGTTCTATCCCAGCCCCGGGCGCGACGATGGCTACGACATTTCCGACTACGGCGACATCAACCCGCAATTCGGCAACATGCGCGATTTTCGCCGCTTCATGCATGAGGCCAAGCGGCGGGGCCTCAGGGTCATCACCGAGCTGGTCGTAAACCACACTTCGGACCAGCACCGCTGGTTCAAACGTGCCAAGCGCAGCGGCCGCAGCACCAGTGCGCGCAACTGGTACGTCTGGAGCGACAACGACCAGAAATATTCCGGCACCCGCATCATCTTTACCGATACCGAGAAGTCGAACTGGACCTGGGATGACGAGGCCGGCGCCTACTACTGGCACCGCTTCTTCTCGCACCAGCCCGACCTGAATTTCGACAATCCGCGCGTGGTGAGTGCGGTGCTGCAGGTGATGAAGCGCTGGCTCGACGCCGGCGTCGACGGGTTCCGGCTCGATGCCGTGCCTTATCTGTGCGAGCGCGAGGGCACAAACAACGAGAATCTGCCGGAAACCCATGCGGTTCTCAGGCGTTTACGGGCTGAGCTTGATGCCTACGCCCCCGGCAAGGTGCTGCTGGCGGAAGCCAATCAGTGGCCGGAAGACGTGCAGGCCTATTTCGGCGACGGCGACGAATGCCATATGGCCTACCATTTTCCGCTGATGCCGCGCATTTACATGGCCATCGCGCAGGAGGACCGCTTTCCGATTACCGACATCATGCGGCAGACGCCGGAGATTCCGGCGAACTGCCAGTGGGCCATGTTCCTGCGCAATCACGACGAACTGACGCTGGAAATGGTGACCGACGCCGAGCGCGACTATTTGTGGTCGACTTACGCAGCCGACCCGCGCGCGCGTATCAATCTCGGCATTCGACGGCGGCTGGCGCCGTTGATGGACAACGACCGGCGCAAGATAGAGCTGATGAACTCAATTCTCATGTCGATGCCGGGCACGCCGATCATCTATTACGGCGACGAGATCGGCATGGGCGACAACATCTATCTCGGCGACCGCAACGGCGTGCGTACGCCCATGCAGTGGACGCCCGACCGCAACGGCGGTTTCTCGCGCGCCGATCCGGCGCAACTTTTTCTGCCGTGTATCATGGACCCGGTCTACGGCTTTTCCGCCGTCAACGTGGAAGCGCAGACCCGTTCGCTGTCCTCGCTGCTGAGCTGGACGAAGCGGCTGATCGCCGTGCGCAAGTCCACCAGGGTGTTCGGCCGCGGCACGCTCACCTTCATCCGCCCTGCGAACCGCGCCGTACTGGCCTATGTGCGCCAGCTCGGCGACGAGGCCATTCTCTGCGTCGCCAACATCTCACGCTCGGCGCAGGCGGTGGAGCTCGACCTCAAGGCATGGGAAGGCCGCGTCCCGCAGGAAATGCTGGGACGCACGCGCTTCCCCCGCATCGGCGAGTTGCCCTACCTGGTGACGCTGCCGCCCTACGGCTTCTTCTGGTTCTCGCTCACCCAGGAGCCTGAGCACGTGCCGGAAAAAGTGCTGCCGCGCGAAATCACCACGCTCGTTCTCGGCCCCGGCTGGGACTCCATGCTGACAGGGTTCACAAGACGCACGCTGGAACACGACGTGCTGCCGGGCTTCCTGCCCGAGCGGCGCTGGTTCGCCGACAAGGCCGCCCGCTCGATCGCGACCGCCTGCTCTGTCGCCATCCCGATCGAACACAAGGGCAATCACTTCCTGGCGGCCATCGTCAGCGTCAACGACGACGCCAGCCGCTATTTCCTGCCGCTCACCATCCGCTGGACGCGCTATACGGCGATCGACAAAGGCCCGGCCAGCGTGCTCGCCGCCGTGCGCCGCGGTCCGCGCGAGGGGGTGCTGCTCGACGCCACGGCCGAGCCGGAATTCATCATCGCCATGCTGGCCAAGATTCACGCCGGTGAGACGGTGAGCGACCAGGCCGGACGGCTCGAATACCGCCCGACCAAGCCGTTCACCGCCGAACCGCTGCCTGAAATCCGGAACGTCACAGCCCTCGCGCGCGAGCAGTCAAATTCAAGCGTGATCGTCGACAACAGGTACGTCATCAAGGTGCTGCGCCGGATTACCGCCGGCATCCACCCGGAAGTCGAGGTCGGCCGCTTTCTTGCCGACGTCGCACACTTCCAGAACGCGCCGACGCTGCTCGGCTCGGTCGAACTGGTCGAGGGCGAGAACCGCAGCGCGGTGGCGGTGGTGCACGCCTACGTCGAAAACCAGGGCGACGCCTGGAGCGTGACCGGCGCGGCGCTCGACCGGTTGATCGACGAGCACCGGCTGCTGTCGGCCGAAACGCCGCTCGAAAGCCTGGAACACGCCTCCATGCTGCAGCGCATGCGGCAGATCGGCCGGCGCACCGCCGAGATGCACCTCGCCTTTGCCTCCAGCGACGAAGACCCGGCGTTCAGGCCGGCGCCGATTGTGCCCGACGACGTGGCGCGCTGGACCCACACGCTCGGCGTCCGCACCCGGAACGCCTTCGGGCTGCTCGAGCGCCTGCACAAGGATCTGTCGCCGCACGCGGCGCAACTCGCCCGGCGCCTGCTCGAAAACCGCGACACCGTGCTGGCCTATATCGAAAGCGGCCGACACGCCACCTATGGCGGCCTGAACATCCGCCATCATGGCGACTTCCATCTCGGCCAGGTGCTGATCGCCAAGGACGACGCCTACATCCTCGACTTCGAGGGCGAGCCGCGCCGCAGTCTGGAGGAACGCCGCGCCAAGGCGCCGCCGGCGCGCGACGTCGCCGGCTTCCTGCGCTCTATCGACTACGCGGCGAGCGCGGCTGTCGACCGCTTTCCCGATCTCACCGCCGAGGAGCGCGCCAATCTGGACCAGCGTATCCATGAATGGGCCCGCCACATGCACGACGCCTACTGGGAGAGCTACCGCGAGACCCTCGAGGGCGACACGCGGCTGTGGCCGGCCGACGATGCACAGACGCACGCGCTGCTTGACCTGTTCCTGCTCGAAAAGGCGCTCTACGAGATCGAATACGAACTTACAAACCGGCCAACCTGGTCGCACATTCCTCTGGAAGCGACGCTGCGCATCCTCGAACACCGCGAGGTGATCAGCCCATGAGCCCCATGACCGACCTTGCCCCCGACGCCCGCGAGATCATCGCCGGCCGCCACGCCGACCCCTTCAGCTACCTCGGGCCACATACCGAGAACGACCGCAATGTGGTGCGCGTGTTCCTGCCCGACGCCGACCGCGTGGTCGCCGTCGGCGACGGCCAGGAGCACGAGCTCGAACGCATCGATTCCGCCGGGCTGTTCGCCGGCCCGCTCGACGGGCTGCAGCAATACCGCCTGCGCGCGCGCTTCGGCGACAACGAGGTAGAACTGGAAGATGCCTATCGCTTTCCGCCGGTGCTGTCGGACTTCGATCTCTATCTTCTCGGCGAAGGCAATCACCTGAAGATGTACGACAAGCTCGGCGCCCATCCGATGGAGATGGAGGGCGTACAAGGCGTCGCCTTCGCCGTCTGGGCGCCGAATGCACGGCGGGTCAGCGTCGTCGGCGACTTCAATCTCTGGGACGGCCGGCGCCACGCCATGCGCGTGCGCGGCAACGGCTATTGGGAGATTTTCGTGCCGGGTGCGCGCGCCGACGACAAATACAAGTACGAGATCGTCGGCCACAACGGCGCGCTGCTGCCGCTCAAATCCGACCCCTTCGGGTTTTCCGGCGAAATGCGGCCGGCGACCGCCTCGGTCGTGGTTGACGCCACCAGGATTCCGCGCCCGGCGCCGGCGCCGGAAAACATCAACGCGCTCGACAGGCCGATGTCGATCTACGAGGTGCATCTCGGCTCCTGGCGCAAGAAGGGTCCGCACGGCGAGTACTGGCTGACCTACCGCGAACTGGCCGAGCAGCTCCCCGCTTATGCCGCCGACATGGGCTTCACCCACGTCGAACTGTTGCCGGTGGCCGAGCATCCCTTCGACGGCTCCTGGGGCTATCAGCCCACGGGCCTGTTCGCGCCGACCAGCCGCTTCGGCACGCCGGAGGATTTCGCCTTTCTGGTCGACGCCCTGCACAAGGCGGGGATCGGCGTCCTGCTCGACTGGGTGCCCGGGCACTTTCCCGACGACCCGCACGGACTCGCCAAGTTCGACGGCACCGGCCTTTACGAACACGAGGACCCGCGCCAGGGCCGCCATCTCGATTGGGGCACGCTGATCTACAACTACGGTCGCATGGAAGTGACAAACTTCCTGCTCTCCAACGGGCTGTTCTGGTTCGACCGCTACGGCGTCGACGGCCTGCGCGTCGATGCGGTGGCCTCGATGCTCTACCTCGACTACAGCCGGCCGGCCGACGCCTGGGTACCCAACAAACACGGCGGGCGCGAGAACATCGACGCGATCGCCTTCCTGCGCCGCACCAACACCGAACTGTTCAAGGACTATCCGCAGGCCACCACCGCGGCCGAGGAATCGACCGCCTGGCCGATGGTGTCACGCCCCGTCGACTGGGGCGGGCTCGGCTTCGGCTACAAGTGGAACATGGGCTGGATGCACGACACCCTGGACTACATGTCCAAGGACCCGATCTACCGCCGCTTCCATCACGGCAGCATCCTGTTCGGGCTGCATTACGCCTTCTCGGAAAACTTCATCCTGCCGCTCTCGCACGACGAGGTCGTGCACGGCAAGCGCTCGATCCTCGGCCGCATGCCGGGCGACAACTGGCAGCGCTTCGCCAACCTGCGCGCCTACTATTCATTCATGTACGGCCATCCCGGCAAGAAACTGATGTTCATGGGCGGCGAGTTCGGCCAGGACACCGAGTGGAATCACGACGTGAGCCTGCCCTGGCACCTGACGGAGCAGGAAAATCACGCCGGCATCCAGCGGCTGGTGCGCGACCTCAACAGGCTCTACCGCGACACCCCGGCGCTGCACGCGCTCGACTGCGAGGCCGACGGCTTCGAGTGGCTCGTTGCCGATGATTCCGCGCACAGCGCGTTTGCCTGGCTGCGCAAGGGCAAGAACCCGAACGACCGCTGCGTGGTCGTGGTCAATTTCACGCCGGAGGTCCTGCGCGACTACCGCGTGCGCGTACCCTTTGCGGGAACATGGCGGGAGGCGTTGAATTCCGATGCGGCGGCCTATGGCGGCAGCAATACCGGCAATGCCGGCGCCGTCACCGCCGTCGTGACGCGCGACAGCCCGGAGCTTCATCTTGTCATCCCACCGCTCGCTGCCGTCTTCCTTGTCCCCGAAGTCTAGCGGGCACCTGGGCGCCGGCGCGCCCTACCCGCTCGGTGCGACCTGGGACGGCCGCGGTACAAACTTTGCGCTGTTTTCCGCCAACGCGACGCGCGTCGAGCTGTGCCTGTTCGACCGCGCCGGCCGGCGCGAGACCGACCGGATCGCCCTGCCCGAGCACACCGAAAACGTCTGGCACGGCTATCTGTCGAACGTGACGCCGGGCCAGCTCTACGGCTATCGCGTGCACGGGCCCTATGAGCCGAAGGCCGGCCACCGCTTCAATGCCAACAAGCTGTTGATCGACCCCTACAGCAAACAGCTCGCCGGCGAGTTCACCTGGACCGATGCGCATTTCGGCTACCGTACCGGACACCGGCAGGCGGACCTTTCGTTTGACCGGCGCGACAATGCGCGCAGCATGTACAAGTCGGTCGTGGTCGACATGGCGCACACCTGGACGCACCAGCGGCGCCCGCAGACCGCGTGGCAAAACACGGTCTTCTACGAAGCGCACGTCAAGGGCCTGACGCAGCAGCGCGAGGACGTGCCACCGGGACTGCGCGGCACCTATCGCGGTCTCGCCGAACCCGGCATGATCGCGCACCTGCGCAAGCTCGGCGTCACCGCGATCGAGCTGCTGCCTGTGCACGCTTTCCTCGACGACCGCATGCTGGTCGACCGGGGCCTGCGTAACTACTGGGGCTACAACACGCTGAGCTTCTTCACGCCGGAAGCACGCTACAACAACGGCAACGTCATCAACGATTTTCGCGCCATGGTCGGCGCGCTGCACGACGCCGGCATCGAGGTGATCCTCGACGTGGTCTATAATCACACCGCCGAGGGCAATCATCTCGGGCCGACGCTGTGCTATCGCGGCGTCGACAACGCCTCCTATTACTGGCTGCTGCCCGACGACCCACGCTACTACGACGACTTCACCGGCTGCGGCAACGCACTCAAACTGGCGCATCCACGCGTTCTGCAGATGGTGATGGATTCGCTGCGTATGTGGGTAGAGGCCTTCCACGTCGACGGCTTCCGCTTCGATCTCGCCACCACGCTCGGGCGCGGGCCGAATTTCGATTTCAACCCGCCATTCTTCGCTGCCATCCGCCAGGACCCGGTGCTCTGCCGCACCAAGCTGATCGCCGAGCCTTGGGACGTCGGGCCCGGTGGCTATCAGGTCGGGGCCTTCCCGAACGGATGGTCGGAATGGAACGACTTCTACCGCCACACGACGCGCCGCTTCTGGCGCGGCGACGGCAGCCTGATCGGCGACATCGCCCATTGCATGACGGCGTCGTCGGCACAGTTCAATCACAGCGGCCGCAAACCGCGCACCAGCATCAACCACGTGACCGTGCACGACGGCTTCACACTCGCCGACTGGGCAAGCTACGAACACAAGCACAACGAAGCCAACGGCGAGGAAAACCGTGACGGCGCCGACGACAACCAGAGCACCAATGGCGGCGTCGAAGGCCCGACCGACGACCCCGCTATCCGCGCCTTTCGGCGGCGGCTTCGGAAGAACCAGTTCGCCACCTTGTTCCTGGCGCAGGGCGTGCCGCTGCTGCTCGCCGGCGACGAGGTGGCCAACAGCCAGAATGGCAACAACAACAGCTATTGCCAGGACAACCCGACCGGCTGGGTCGACTGGTCGAGGCTCGGCAGCGCGGACGACTTCACCGGCTTCGTCGGCGAACTGAGCCGGTTGCGCCAGCGCTTTCCCCAGCTCAGGCCACGGAACTGGATGGAGGGCCGCCGCGCCGACGGCACCTACGACGTGAAGTGGCTGACGCCCGCCGGCGCCGAAATGCAGGATACCGACTGGAACTATCCCAACGCACGTTTCATCGCCTATGCGCTGGCGGCGCCGGAGGAGGACGGCGAGCCGCTCTACATTGTGCTCAATGGCGCCATTCACGACGTCAGGATCACCCTGCCGCAATGGCCGGGCGTGGCAAAATGGCGTTGTCTGCTCAGCACGGCGGACAGCGAATTGCCGGCAGGGACCCAGGCGCCCGGCACCACCTTGAATGCGGAGACGCGTTCGGTTCTGGTCTTCGCGGGGCAGCCGTGACGGGACAGTACAGCTTCGGACCGCTGCTTTCCGACGCGGGCGTCACCTTCCGCCTGTGGGCGCCGGCCGCGCGCGAAGTGGCCTTGCTGCTGGACGAACCGGTGCCGATGACCCGCATCGGCGGCTGGTTCGAGACTCACGTTGCGGACGCGCGCGCCGGCACACGCTATCGGTTCCGCATCGACGACGAACTCGACATCCCCGATCCGATCTCGCATTTCCAGCCGGACGACATCGCGGGCCCGAGCGAGGTGATCGACCACACCATCTATCGCTGGCAATGCGCCGACTGGAAGGGCCGGCCGTGGGAACACGCGGTCTTTCTGGAAACCCATGTCGGCACCTTTACGCCGGAGGGCACCTGGCGCGCGATGATGGGCAAACTCGACCATCTCGCCAACACCGGCATTACCGCGATCGAACTGATGCCGCTGTCCGATTTTCCCGGCCGCTGGAACTGGGGCTATGACGGCGTGCTGCCGTTCGCGCCCGACAGCGCCTACGGCACGCCCGAGGACCTGAAGGCGCTGATCGACGCCGCGCACGCGCGCGGGATCATGGTGTTCCTCGACGTGGTCTATAACCATTTCGGGCCCGAGGGGAATTATCTCCATCGCCTGTCGCCGGCATTCTTCGCCGAGGCGCACACGCCCTGGGGTGTCGCCATCGACTACCGCGTGCCGGAAGTGCGTGCCTATGTAATCGAGAATGCGCTGCACTGGCTGCGCGACTACCGTTTCGACGGCCTCAGGCTCGACGCCGTGCACGCCATCGTCGACCCGGGCGAGCCGCATATCCTCACCGATCTTGCCCGGGCGGTGAATGCCCTGGCCGCCGGGAGCGGCCGGCATATCCATCTCGTTCTGGAAAACGACGACAACGCCACGCGATTCCTCACACCCGGGGTGAAGGTCTCGGACGGCTTCTACCGCGCGCAGTGGAACGACGACTACCATCACGCCTGGCACGTGCTGCTGACCGGTGAAAGCGGCGGCTATTACAGCGACTATCAGGACGTCGCCGCCCAGGTGACACGCGCGCTGGCGCAAGGGTTTACCTATCAGGGCGAGGCCTCCGCCCATCGCGACGGAAAATTGCGTGGTGACGCGTGCCGCCACCTGCCGCGCGCCGACTTTGTCAATTTCATCCAGAACCATGACCAGATCGGCAACCGTCCGTACGGCGAGCGGCTCTCGGTGCTGGCCAGGCCAGAGCCGCTGGAATCCGCGCTCGCCGTATTATTGCTGCAGCCCGCGCCCCCCATGATGTTCATGGGCGACGAATGGGGCGCGGCCGAGCCGTTTCTGTACTTCTGCGATTTTCACGGTGAATTGGGCGAGGCGGTGCGCAAGGGCCGCAAAGCCGAGTTCGCCGAATGGCACGCGCAGGCCGGCGACGAGATCCCCGATCCCCTTGCGAAGGAAACCAAAGATGCCGCGGTGCTCGACTGGGATGTTCTGACGAGGTCGCCACACAAGGAGCGGTTGGCGCTCGTGCGCGCACTGCTCAAGACGCGCCGCGAGCATATCGCGCCGTTGCTGCCGGGGATGATCGGTGAAGGCAAAGCCAGGCTCGACAACGGCCTGCTGCAGGCGCGCTGGCAGAGCAGCAGCAAGACGCTGATGCTGCTGGCGAATCTCTCCGATACCGCCAGCCCGCCGCCGGCCGGGCCAGGCTGGGGCCAACCCATCTGGGGTGACAGCCTGCCGCCAGCGCTGCCGCCCTGGTCCGTGTTCGCTGCGATCGGAGGCGCGTAATGCCACCCGCTGTGCCGCTGGCAACTTACCGGCTGCAGCTCACCAGGGATTTCGGTTTCGAGCAGGCTGCGGCGCTCGCGCCCTATCTCAGGCAACTCGGCATCACGCATCTTTACGCCTCGCCGTTCCTGAAGGCGCGGCCGGGCAGCACGCACGGCTACGACATCGTCGACCACGACCGGCTCAATCTCGAACTCGGCGGCGAGGAGAGCTTCGCGCGCCTGTGCGAGGCGCTCAAACGCCACGACCTCGGGCTGATCCTCGATTTCGTGCCCAACCACATGGGCGTCGCTTACGCCGACAACGCCTGGTGGCTCGACGTCCTGGAATGGGGCCAGCGCTCGCCTTACGCGGCATCATTCGACATCGACTGGGAGGCGCTGCCGCACCGCCGCCATCCCGGTGTGCTGCTGCCGATCCTCGGCCGGCCCTATGGCGACGCGTTGCAGGCGGGCGAAATCATACTGAAATACGACGCCGAAACCGGCAGCTTCGCCGCCTGGTATTTCGGCCACAAACTGCCGATCAACCCGCAGCGCTACAGCGAAATGCTGCGCACCATCGTCGCCGCGGCCGACGCCGCCGATGAACCTGCCGGGCGCGCGCTCGTGGCGCTCGCCGATGACTATGGCAGGCAGGGCGCGCCGCCCTGGCGCGAGGCACCGGGGCTCAAACAGCGACTGCGTGAAATCGACGGCGCACCGCACATCATCGAACGTGGGCTGACCGCCTACAGCAGCGACAACGAGGCCGGCGCCGCCGCGCTGCACCGCCTGCTCGAGCGCCAGCATTACCGGCTCGCCTATTGGCGCGTCGCCTTTTCGGCGATCAACTACCGACGCTTCTTCGATATCAACGATCTCGCTGGCCTGCGGGTGGAAAATCCGGCCACCTTCCGCGCCATCCATACGCTGGTCGCGCGACTGATCGGAGAGAACAGGCTGCAGGGCCTCCGGCTCGACCACATCGACGGACTGCGCGATCCCGTGCAGTACACTCGCCGCCTGCGGCAGCTCATCCAGAAGGCGCGGCGGCAGGCGAAGCTGCGCGGCGCCTTTTACGTTGTCGTCGAGAAAATCCTCGCCGACGGCGAACCTTTGCCGCACTTTCCCGGCGTCTCCGGCACGACCGGCTACGAATGGCTCAACGTCATCTCGCGCGTCCTGGTTGACGGCAAGGGCCTCGACCTGATGGAGCGCGCCTGGCGCGACTTCACCGGCGAGCGGGCCACTTTTGAAAGCATGGTGGAAGCGGCCAAGACCACTGTCATCGCAACCATGCTGGCGAGCGAGTTCACTGTGCTGTGCCGGCAACTTTCGCGTATTGCCGCCGGCCATTTCTCCACCCGCGACTTCACCATCGACCGCCTGCGCGCTGCCTTGCAGGCCTATGTGCTCGCATTCCCGGTCTACCGCACCTACGTCACCGCGGCCGGTGCCTCGGCGGAGGACCGCAAGCTGATCGAGGACGCGATCGCCCGGGCGCGGACGCGCTGGGAAGGCCCGGACCCCGGCATTTTCGATTTCCTGCGCGACGTCATCACCCTCGACCTCGCTCATAACCCCGGTTACAGCGCACCGCGCGTGCGCAACTTTGCGCTCAAGTTGCAGCAGTTCACAGGTCCGCTCACCGCCAAGGCGATCGAGGATACAACCTTCTATCGTTACGTTCCGCTGCTGGCGCTCAATGAGGTGGGTGGCGATCCGGCGCTGCCGGCGCTCACGTGCGATGACTTTCACCGGCGTCAGCAAGAGCACGCCGAAATCGAACCGGAAGGCCTCACCGCCACCGCCACCCACGACACCAAACGCGGCGAGGACGCCCGCGCCCGCATTCTGGCGCTGACGGAGCTGGCCACTGAATGGGCTGCCGTCGTGCACGAATGGCGCACGCAGAACGCGCCCCTCATCCGTCACGGCAATGGCGAGCGCCGCCCGTCGCTTGGCCACGAATACATGCTGTATCAGGCCCTCATCGGCGCCTGGCCGGGGAAGATCGACGATACGTTCATCGAGCGCATGGTCGGCTACGCCATCAAGGCCGCGCGCGAGGGCAAACAGGAGACGAGCTGGACCAACAACAATGAGGCTTACGAGACCGGGCTCGAACAGTACGTGCGCAATCTGCTGGATGAGAAGATTTCGGCGCCCTTCATCGACTCGTTTGCGAATTTCGCCGAACGCACGGCCCTGCTGGGCGCGCTCAACGGGCTGTCTCAACTGGCATTGAAGGTGCTCACACCCGGCGTGCCCGATTTCTATCAGGGCACCGAGCTATGGGATTTCTCCCTGGTCGATCCGGACAACCGCCGTCCGGTCGATTTTTCCGCGCGCGCCAATGAGTTGGCCAAAGAGCCCGAAAACTGGCAATCGCTCTCTGAAAATTGGCGCGACGGACGCATCAAATTCGCCCTTACACGCAGCCTTTTGCGGTTGCGACGGGAGCACAACGAGCTTTTTCGCCGTGGCAGCTATGAACCGCTGGCGGTATCGGGCCCGCAGGCGGAGCATGTCATCGCATTTTCACGTACGTGGAAACGTCAACAGCTCATCGTCGCGATCGGGAGGCATTTCGCCCCCCTCACCGGCGGCGGCCGGCATTGGCCCGGCGGTCTCGAGGCCGAAATTCAACCGCCCGGGCCGGGGAATTTCATTGATGTCACAGACACGTTTTCGAAGTTTCGCACGAATGACCTGAATCTTCTGCATCTTTTCCGCCAAATGCCGGTGAGCATTTTACGCCGCGTTTGACGTGCTGCATTCGTGCGCGACCCGCCAAATTGCTGGACGTACGCGGAACGGTTAGGGCCGTTGCGCGTTGTTGGATTGTTGCGAGTTATCGCGACCATCAGGCGGGGCGGTTACCAGCCGCGACAAGAACAATACCGGAGGACGGTTGAGGTGGATCAATGCAAAGTTCCATCCGCCGTTTTGAATGGCACAATTCTTGTTTCCCGTCCCTGTAGCGTGAATTCTGAACGGGTCTCGGGGTAATGGACATTGTCGTTTCCAATCGGGTAGCGCGGATTACGTCCGGTGGACCCATGGTTGGGGGCCTTGCGGCTGCATTGCTGCCGGCGGTCAGGACATCCGGGGTGGTGTGGTTCGGCTCGAGCGGAAAACTGCGCAAAATCGAGCCCGGCGATACCCCGCTGGTTGAGGTAGAGGGTTACGGTCGCGGCACGATTGCCCGCGTCGACCTGCCTGAACAGCACTATGGCGGCTTCTACGAAGGCTACGCCAATTCGGCCCTGTGGCCACTCCTGCACTCGCGGGCCGATCTCGCCCATACCCGCGCCAATGACTATGCCTCATATCGTGCGGTCAATGCCTATATGGCGCGCACCCTGGCAAATTTCGCCCCGCCGGATTCGACCTTCTGGATCCATGACTATCACTTCCTGCCGCTGGGCCTGGAACTGCGCCGGCTCGGCGTCAGTGAAAAGATCGGCTTTTTCCTGCATACGCCCTGGCCCGACCGGCCTACCATTGCGCAGCTGGCGGAGTACCGCGAACTGGCCAAGTCGATGCTCGCCTACGACCTGATCGGCTTCCAGACCGACCGCGACCGGGACAATTTCGCCGCCATCCTGCGCAACGAACTGCATGCGACAGGCAACGGCCTGGGCTTCGAACGGCCCTACGGCACGTGCCGGCTGGCAACCTTCCCGATCGGCATCGATACCCGGGAATTCGCCGACAGCGCGCCCAGGGCCGCCGGCGACGACGAGGTGCAACGGCTGCGCACCAGTCTCGCCGGGGCGAAGCTCATTGTGGGCGTCGACCGCATCGACTACTCCAAGGGCCTTGGGGAGCGCTTCCAGGCCTACGACCATCTGCTGACCCGCTATCCCGGGCTCAAGCGCCGGCTCACCTATTTGCAGGTGGCGGTGCCGTCCCGTTCCAACATCGCCAGCTATCGGGCGCTGCAGCGGAAGCTGGCCAATCAGGTAGGCGACATCAATGGCCGCCACGGCGAGGTCGACTGGACACCGCTGCGTTATCTCAACAAGGGCTTCTGCCAGTCGACGCTGGCCGGCTTCTACCGATCAGCGGAGATCGGGCTGGTGACGCCGCTGCACGATGGCATGAACCTGGTGGCAAAGGAATACGTCGCTGCCCAGAACCCCGAAGACCCGGGCGTGCTCGTGCTGTCGAAGTTTGCCGGCGCCGCGCACGAGCTCGAAGCCGCGCTATTGGTCGATCCGAACGACATCGAGGGCATGGCGCGCCACATTGCTGCCGGTCTCGCGATGCCGCTCGACGAGCGTCGCGCCCGCTGGCAGCACATGATGGATGCGCTGCTGCGCCAGTCGATCCACGCCTGGTTCGCGGACTTCATGCAGGCGCTGCAAGCGCCGGTGCACGACAATGTTGTCCCGCTGGAACCGGCCAAGCCGCTACCCTTGCGCGCCGCCGCCGCCCGCGACCCGGCCTGGGCCGTGCACCCCTGAAGTCGGCATCGTCAGGCCATTTCCCGCAGCGCAGTTCCTGGGTCAGTTCTTGGCCGGTGTACCTACGCTGCCCGCCGTAGCGATGCCGGACTTCTTCTCGACCAGGGCCAGGGCCGCCTTGAGCTGGTTGTCCTTGTCGGTGGCGATCTCCTGCGGCTTGATCGGGGGCGACAGGTCCGGCACGGCATCGGCGGCCTTCTTGTTCTCATCCTTCGACGATGCCCCGCCGTTGAGCGAGCCGGGATTACTGAAGGCGCCGTGCAGTGAGCTCTCGCGCGCCAGCACGCCGGCGACCCGGATGTCCTTGTCCGCCTCCAGCACGATGTCGGGCGTGATACCGCTGCCCTGGATCGAACGTCCGCTGGGCGTGTAATAGAGCGCGGTCGTCATCCGCAACGCGCCATGGCCGTTGAGCGGAATGATAGTCTGCACCGACCCCTTGCCGAAGCTCTGGGTCCCCATGACGGTGGCGCGCTTGCGGTCCTGCAGGGCGCCAGCAACGATCTCGGACGCCGAGGCCGAGGCGCCGTTGATCAGCACGACGATTGGCGTGCTCTCCGGCAGCAGCGCACCGCCCTTCCTGGCCGTGTAGGTTTCCTCGTCGCTCTTTTGACGACCACGGATGCTGACGATGGGACCGTCGTCGAGAAAGTTTTCGGCGACCGACACCGCTGCGGTCAACAACCCGCCGGGATCGTTGCGCAGGTCGAGCACCAGGCCGTTCAGCTTGCCGCCGGCCTTCTGCTTCATCTCCTGAATCGCTTTCTTGAAATCTTGCGAGGTGGTGCCGCCAAATTCGGTGATGCGCACATACCCGATGTTGTTGGCCTCGAGCTTCGATTTCACCGTCTGCACGGAAATTATGCTGCGAACGATGGTGACGTCGAAATTCTTTTCGGTGCCGCGCAGGATCGTGATGGTGACCTTGCTGCCCGGCTTGCCGCGCAGCGTCCGCACGATTTTGCCAAGGCCGAGGCCACGGGTGGGAGTCTTGCCGATGGCGACGATCAGGTCGCCGGGCTCGAGGCCGGCCTTGGCGGCGGGGGTGCCTTCGATCGGCGAAATGACCTTCGGGACACCATGATCCTCGGTGATGACGATGCCGAGGCCGCCAAACTTGCCGGTAATATTGGCGCGCGACTCCTTGAATTCCTCCTCGTCCATGTAATCGGAATGGGGATCGAGGCGGCTCATCATGCCCTTGAGCGCTTCGGTAGCAAGCCGATGCCCGTCGACTTTTTGCACGTAGTCGCGCTCGACGAGCTGGATCACGCCGTTGAGCAGCACGAGATCGGACTTCGACAGCCCGCGCTCGGCAACCGCACCCGTCATCGGGGCAAAGGCAAGCACGGCGCCGAGGACACCGACGACGAACAGACGCGCGTTTTTCATGGAATCGACCTCAAACCGTTATCGTGATCGGGCACTCTCCGGGCCCGCGCCCGCCCATAGCCATATGGCGTATCGGTCCGGTTGCGGCAAGCGGTTCGCGGGCGGGGCGGTGTCCGGGTAGGCCACGCCGCAGAAACTGAAATAGCGGCCTGGCTGTTCGGCGGGCCATGCAATTTGGAAGCACAATCGAACCAGGACTGTTCGGGCGCATTATCCATGACGTGGGCGGGGACGAGAGGAGGAACCGTGAAAGCGGCTTTTTTGGCCCTGCTGGCCGTCGGTGCGGCAGCCATACCGGCCCTGGCGCAGAATGCGGCCCATGGTCCGACCGGAGAATGGCGCGTTGCCGACGGCACGGCGCACATCCGGGTGGTCGATTGCGGCGAGGCCCTGTGGGGTGTGGTCTCGTGGGAGGCCAAAGCCGGACGCGACCGCCACAATCCCGACCCGGCGCTGCGGCAGCGGCCGACGCTCGGCATGCCGATCCTGCTCGACATGCGCCCGACGGACGAGCCCGGCCGTTGGGAGGGGCAGATTTACAACGCAAAGGACGGGAAGACCTATGACGCCTCGATCGCGCTCAGGGGCGCCGGCACGCTGCATGTCGAGGGCTGCGCGCTCGGCGTCCTGTGCGGCGGCGAGGACTGGACGCGGGCACGGCAACCGGCGCCGCAAGTCGCCGGGCGCCAACGGGGCACGACCGGACAGGCCAGCCCGGCGAACGCGCCGTCCGCCGAGATTTGCTCAGGAGTCGCGGCTGTTCCGGGGCGGCCCCATTAGCACCGGCTGAAACAGCACGGCCGCCGCGAGCGTGCAGACCAGCGACAGCGCCAGCAGCTTGCCCATGCTCGACGTGCCGGGATGGTTTGAGAACCAGAGGCTGCCGAAGGCCGTCGCGGTGGTGAGCGCACTGAAGAACACCGCGCGGGTCAGGGGCGATTGCAGCACCTGGCTATAGCCGGCGCGCCACGACATCATGTAGTAGATCTTGAAGGCGACGCCGATGCCGAGCAGCAGCGGCAGCGCGATGATATTGGCGAAGTTGAGCGACATCCCGAAGGCGACGACCAGCTCCAGCGTCACCACCGCGGCGACCAGCAACGGAATGACGGTGAGCAGCACGTCGCCGACCCGGCGCAGCGTCAGCCACAGCAGAATCGAAATCGAGATCAGCGCCCACAGGCCCGCCTCATAGAAGGCGCGTATGATGGTATCGCCGGATTCCAGGATCCCGATCGGCCCGCCGGTGGCGCGCGGTTCGACTTTCAGCACGGCGCTGGCGAATTTGCGGATCTCGGCGTTGGTATTGAGCTCGCCCTTGGGCAGCACTTCGACGCGGGCCCGGCCGTCCGGTGTTATCCATTGCCCGCGGATTTGCGCCGGCAGGCTCCCGACCGTGACGGGCTCGGGCTGCAACGCCGCCCGCAGGGCATCCAGCGCCGTGTTGAGCGGCGTCACGAAGGCGCTCTGCGCCTTGACCCGCACCGGCGGCCCGGCGGCGGCGAGCCGGCCAAGATCGGCGGCGAGCCGTCTGGCCGCCGCGGCGCCGGCGTCGTTTTGACCCTCGCCAGCCCGGGTCAGCGCCTGCTGTGCGGCCTGCAGCGCCGCGATGTTTTCGGCGTCGCCGGGCGGCGGCGCCTTCGGGCTGCCGAGCGCCGGCAACATCGTAGTGGCGACGGCGCGGATCAGGCCCAGCTTGCGCGGCTGATCGGCCGGCACAAAGCTGTCGAGCGTCATCGCGCGGGCGACTTCCGGCAGCTTTGCCAGGCGTTGCGCGTCGTCACGGGCCGCGGCGAGCGACGGCGCCAGCACGTCGATGGCATTGGCGCCGGCAGAGGGATCGCTGCTGACGTCGAGATAGGTGGCGATCGATTCGGCCGTCGGACTGCGCAGATTGATGGGGTTGAAATCGAAGCGCAGGAAATAGAGCAGCGGCGAGGCCAGCAGGATCACCGCCGCCGTGCCGATCAGGATCGGCATGCGGTAGCGTTCCATGAAGCGGTCGACGGGCGCGAGTTTCGCGTAGCCGAGCGGTTCCGGCTCTCCGGCCGGATTGAGGATGGTCAGGAGCGCGGGCAGCACGGTGACGCTGGTGACGAAGGCGATGATCATGCCGAGGCCGGCGATCTGGCCGAGCTCGGAAACGCCGCGATAGGCGGTGGGCACGAACGACAGGAACCCGGCGGCGGTCGCGGCGGCGGCGAGCGCCAGTGGCGTCGCGATGTGCTCGGCGCTGTCGATCAATGCCTGCCGCAGGTCGTCGAGGGCGTGACGTTCGGCGCGGTAACGGACGCTGAACTGGATGCCGAAATCGACGCCGATACCGACGAACAGCACGAAGAAGGCGACCGAGATCATGTTGAACGCGCCGACCATCATGAGGCCGAGCGCCGCCGTGATGGCGAGTCCGATGAAGACGGTGACGAAGACCGCGAAAATGATCTTGGCCGAGCGCAGCGCCAGCCAGAGGATGATCAGCACCACCATGATGGTAATGATGGCGTTGAGGGCGGCGCCGTCCTCGATGGTGCGGAATTCCTCGTCGGCAATCGGCACCGAGCCCGTGAGCCGGACTTTCGCTCCGAACTTCTGCCCCAGCCCGAGTTGCGCCGCGGTTTCGCGAACGGTGGCGCTCGCCTTCTTGCCCGGTTCGAGCGCGGCGAAGTCGAGCACCGGATGGATAATGATGAAACGCCGCAGGTCGGCGGTGCCGGGCGGCTGGCCGGCAAGCGCTGCACGCCAGGAGAAATGCGCGGGCCTGTCGGCAAGCACGTTCTCGATGGTCGACGACGCCTTGCCGAGCACATCCGCGAGCGGCGCGAGCGAACCGCCCTCGCCGGCCGCCCCCATGACCCCGAATTGCAGTGCGCGCGACAGACCGCGCAGGCTTGGATCGCTCGCCATCTGCCGGATGAGCGGGCCGGCCTGACCCAGCTTGCCGGTGATCTCCGCAACCTGATCGGTGGGCGGAAACAGGAAGGCGCTGCGTGCGAAGAAGGGAGTCTCGCTCACGGGATCGACGGCGCGGAACAGATCCTTGCGGCGCTCGAGCGCGCGGGAAAGCGCCAGCGTGGCCTCGCTGGCGGCTTCCGAGGTGGGGGCGTCGATAACGGCGAGGATGAAGTGGGTGGTTTGCGGGAATGTCCTGTTGAAGGTCAGTTCGCGCTTGCGCCACGGCAGATCGGACGAAATCAGCTTGCTGATGTCGGTGGTGATGGCGAAATGGTTGACGGTGTAGAGTCCGCAGAGCGCCGCCAGAATGAGGCTCGCGACGATGACCAGCCACGGCCAGCGCGTGCATTGCTCGATCGTCGCCTTGATGAGGGATTTGATCATCAGAAGGGGCGGCTTACCGCACGTTTGTCACCGCCAGGTACATGGCCGGCTTGTTCATGTGCAACCTGGCGTTCCGGCGTCCAGCCCGGGCATCAAGGTCAAACGGGAGCCCGTCGCGGGAGGTGCGACTCCCGGGTCGCGCCCGCCCGACGGGCCAACGAAAGAATATGCAACTGGTTCAATTCCGGCGCGATCCTTACCCCAGGATCATGTCGATTTCAAAGCCGGGAAAAAGGAAAAATGTGCTGAAAACGCGCCCGGGAGCCCCATGACAGGGTCAAATTCGGGCCATTGGCCCCAAGCGAGACGGGCGCACAAAGGTGTAAGGCCACAGGCGGGGAGCGCGACCCCGCAAACCCGGAGAGTGCCGGCGACGACATCGGCGTCGCTCTGCACGGTGTCTGCGAAGACGCCGCCCTCCGATCCGCGATTCTTTTGACGGCTAGGGGAGGACCCATCGAGGTTCGCTGGCGGTCCCGAGAGGACTCGAACCTCTGACCTTCGGTTTAGGAAACCGCTGCTCTATCCGGCTGAGCTACGGGACCGCTGGGGCGCCATTTAGCACAAGGCCGGAGCGCGCGCAGCCTCTGTGGTGGCGCCGGGGGCAGCGCCGGGGCGCTGCCCGTCGTCGCGACCGGCAGGCTGCAACCCGCGGCGGCGCGTGCTATTCGAAGGTGCCCCGGATCCGGGTCCCCACCGTCACGCCGCTACCCCGCCGCCACAGTCCCGAAATGCCGACCCCCGACAGCAGTATGGAGCGATAATGCGAACGATCACCGTCGAGGAACACTTCGTCACGCCCTCCTTCCTGGCCGGTCCCGGCAAGGGCTTCTTCGAACGCTTCCGCAACTCGGGCCCGCGCGGCGCGCTGATGGCCGAGCAGCTTTGCGATCTGGACCAGAAACGCATCGCCGGGATGGACGAGGCCGGCATCGACATGCAGGTATTGTCGCTCAATTCACCGGGCGTCGAGCAGGCCGAACCCGACGACGCGATCGCCTGCGCCCGCGACGCCAACGACTTCCTGGCCGATGCGATCAGGCGGCATCCGACCCGTTTTGCCGGCTTTGCCTCACTGCCGATTCAGGCCCCGGACAAGGCGGCGGAGGAACTCGACCGGTGCGTCCGGCAGCTCGGTTTCAAGGGCACGAACATCAACGGCCACACCCGCGGCCGCTATCTCGATGACGCGGCGTTCGCGCCGATCCTTGAGCGCGCCGAGACTCTCGGTGTGCCCGTCTACCTGCACCCTACGATTCCGCCCAAGCCGGTGACCGATGCGCTTTATGGCGGGTTCTCGCCGGCGGTAAGCGGCATCCTCGCCGGCAACGGCTGGGGCTGGCACATCGAGACCGCCGTGCACCTTCTGCGCATGATTCTCGGCGGCGTGTTCGACCGGCACCCGAAGCTGCAGGTTGCGATCGGTCACATGGGCGAAACCCTGCCGTTCATGCTGCAGCGTATGAACCGTGTGCTGCCGCCGCAGGTGACAAAACTGGAACGGCCGATGGTCGATTACCTGCAACAGAACGTGCACTACACCTTTGGCGGCTTCAATTTCATGCCCACGTTCCTCGACCTGCTGCTCGAAATCGGCGTCGACCGGATCATGTTCTCGGTCGACTACCCTTACGGCTCGATGGCCGAAGCCAGGACGTTCCTGCAGCATCTGCCGGTGACGGAAGCCGACCGCGAGCGGATCGCACACGGCAACGCGGAGCGGCTGCTGGGGCTGTGAGGGCCACTCAATCCAGCGGTCTGGCGTCGATCAGGACGAAGGCGACGACGCAGGGTTCACCGGACCGGTTGGCCCAGGCGTGGTTGGTGCCGCGCTGGACCAGCACGTCGCCGGCCACCATTTTGGTCTCGCCCTCGTCCATGACCGCCCAGATCTCGCCGGACAGAACGATGGCGTAATCGATCGAGCGCGTGCGGTGCATGTGGGCGTGACGCACGGGGCCGCCGGTGTGGGCGGCCTTTGCGGTCTCGTCGATGGGGACCGAGCCACCCATGGCTGCCGCCTTCGCGGCCCAGTCCCTGTCGGGCGGAAACTGCACGACGCGGAAGACGCTGCCGTTGTCGGGCGGCGCCACGGTGATCGGCAGGCCGCACGGATCCTGCGCCGTGCCGGGGCCGTTGTCGGCCGGCGTCGCCGCGGTCCGCCAGAAATCCGTGACCGCGAAATTCGGCTGGTCCATGATCGGCATGATGTGCGGCGAGGTTTCGTCGGTGAGGATCACCGACCGGCCCTCGGCGTTATGCCCGGTCACGATGCGCCGGAAGCGTTTGATCTCGGGCCCCGGGGCGACTTTGCCGGGTTTCGGTGCGTCAGCCATTGTGCAGTCTCCGGCGCGTCCCGGGCGTTATTGCGGAATGATGGGCAGCAGCAGGTGCGAGGGCCGCTTCCCGTCGTGATAGATCTTGTGCAGCGTTGTCCTGCTGCTGCAGATGTGGTTCGGCACGTATTCGGCGTTGGTCGCGCCCGCAACGCCGGTCGGCATGTCGGCGCTGGCGATCTCGATGCAGATGCGATGGCCGCGGCGGAACAGGTTGGCGGTCGCCATGATCTCGATGGCGTATTCCGTCACCTCGCCCGGCACCACCTTCTTCTGCGCTTCGCGCGTCAGCGGATGCCACGGCGCCCACGGCTTCGAGCGTTGCGGATCGACCGCCCGGTGCGACGCCTTCAGCCAGCCGCGGCTCACCTCGCGCTCGGGCAGATCCGTGCGAAGCTCGCGCTCGCCTTCCCGCACCGTGCGCACCGAGACGTCGGGACCGACGTCCTTGAGCGTGACGATCCAGTTGGTGTCGTCCTGGTCGATCTCCGCAAACAGGTTCAGCACCATCGGACCGGCGACAAGCGTGTCGTGCGGCAGCGGATCGGTCATATAGCGCAGCTTCTGGAGGACGTTGGTCTGGGTCGGCGGCATCTGCACGAAGGCGTCGGGCGGCAATTCCTCGTCGACGCTGGCCGGGATGAACGGCGCGGTCTGCAGTCGCTCCCAGCTGTTGAGATAGAACCTGGTCCATTGCGTTTCCGGCAGCGGCCAGTCGCTGCCCTCGCGCCATTCGTTGGCGCCCATGACCCAGTAGCGCACCGGCGGCTCGTTCATGACGCCGGTGTCGATGCCCTTGAGCCAATGGTCGTGCCAGCGCAGCACCTCGCTGTGCAGCGAGTGGAATGGCCGCTCGAGATGCGCGGGGCCGCCGAACATGAGCTTCTTCGGCGCGTCGATACGCTCGAAGTAGTTCTGCGCGCCGTTCAGGTGGGTCTTGTACGCGTAGGCGTACCAGCCGGAGCCGGTATAGGTGGGCACCCTGATGTTGGCGATATCCCGCTCCGCCGCCGCCACCGTCTCCGCGTTGTCATACGGATCGATCAGCAGCCCGAAATAGGGCGGCATGTGCTGCCCCTTCTGGGTCAGCACGCTGTAGACCTGCGGATACATCCTGTAGTCCGGATTGGCCATGGCCTCCTGCCAGAGCGCTTCCTTGTCCGGCGGCAGGGTTCCGGGCTTGCCCTTGTTCTGGTGCAATGCCGCGAAGTGCATGATCAGATAGCGGAAGAAGTGCAGCACGCCGCCCGGGTATTCCTCGCGGAAGCTGCCCAGCGTGCCGAAGGCGCCGCGCGGATCGAACGGGAAGATGGCTTTCAGGTGCGGCGGGTTCTGTTTGGCGACATGGAGCTGCTCCGCGCCGAAGCCGGAGATGCCGACCATGCCGACATTGCCGTCGCACCAGGGTTGCTGCGCGAGCCATTCGATCAGGTCATAGCTGTCCCACTGACGGCTGCCGCCGCCGTCCGACTTGAAGACGCCGCGCGGCGAGCCGATCACGTGCACGTAGCCGCGCGAGACGAAAAACCGGGTGTCGCCCGCCTCCATCAGACCGCACCACAACGACGACCAGGCCGGCTGCGGCGGCAGCGATGCCGCCACGTCGGGGCCTTGCAGGTCCTTGTTGTAGATCGCGAACGCCAGCAGCACGGGAAACTTTTCGGTCGAATCCGGCCGGTAGATATCGACGGAAAGATTGACGCCGTCGCGCATCGGCACGGCAACGTCCTTCTCCGCAATCATCCGGTCGTAGGCCGGCGCGCGGTCATAGGCGACCGGGGACCGGTCGCCGGCCTGCAGGACCTGGGCGCTTGTATCCTGCGTCATGGCGTCGACACCTCCGGCATTCCGGGCGGACATGCCGGAGGACGAGGACCTTCCCCCCGTGCCGGCTTGCTGGCGGCACCGGTGAAGCTTCCTCCCGCAATCGCCCGCGCTCCGCCAACGGGGGAGCTTTCTTTGTTCTATCAGGCGCGATAATAATTGAACATGTTCAATTTTGTGTCAAGCATGTCGCGTTGAGCGGCCGGCCCGTGGCCGGTCGGCCCCGACGGATCGCGGCAACGGGAATTGACATGACGCTTCAGGAAACGGAGCCTGGCCCGCCGGGCCTGCGCGAACGCAACAAGCGCGACAAGCTCAGGCGCATCAGGGATGCGGCGCGTACGCTGTTCATCGCCAGGGGCTTTGACGACACCACCACGCGCGCGATCGCGCAATGCGCCGGCGTCGGCCTCGGCACGATCTTCGTCTATGCCGAGAACAAGCGCGACCTGCTCTTCCTGATCGTCAATGAACAGCTCGAGGAGGTCACGCGTGCCGCAGGAAACGCGATCGATCCGGCAGCATCCCTTCTCGACAATCTTTTGACGGTTGCCAGGCTCCACTACCGGTTCTTCGGCGAACAGCCGGCGCTCTCGCGGCTGGTGCTGCGCGAGATGGCCTTCTACGAGTCGGGAACACAGGCAGACCGCTTCCGGACGACGCGCCAGCGTCTGATCGAGCTGTTCGGACGATCCGTCGAACTGGCGTTGGCGCAAGACGCCATCGCCATAAAGGAAGACCCCCAATTCGTCGGGTGGACCCTCTTCTGTATTTTTCAGGTTGAATTGCGGCGCTGGCTGGCGACGGACGATTCCGCTCTCAAGGCCGGCATGAACGATCTCGAACGTGCCTTGACCCTGTTCATCAAAGGCCTCAAGCCGACACCCGGGGCGATCAAACGCCGCGTCGGTCAGAACTCAAGGCGCGGCCGCTGAACCATGTGCTGGCGAAGTAGGCGGCATGTTCGGCCAGATCAAGCGCATCGTCGCCGTGCGCCACGGCCGCCGACAAGACGGTCACGATGCCGGCAGCACCCGGCATCGGAACGCCTGTCGACCGCGCTGGCCGCAATTGCGGCCATCACGTCCTTGCGCAGCGACACCGCCCGGCGCCGTGATGACTGCTACGGCTGGCTGCTCGCCGGCGGCTTCGGCTGGCCCGGCGACTGACCGACGGACCCATGCTGCCCACCTTGTCGATGAGCGTGCTGGCGGCGTCGACGCATTCCTTGAGGCTTTGTTTGGCCGGGCATCGAATGTCGACACGCGCATTGCCGCGGGTGAAGGTGAAGCGCGCGCCGCGCGGCTGCCGGTGCCAGCGCCGCCAGCCGGCGTGGCGGCCCGTCCAGCCCGGCCGCTGGCCCATCATCCAGCCGTGGTGCGGACCCATCATCCAGGGCCCCATCCGGCCGTAACCGGGGACGCCGCCTTGCCAGCCCGGCTGGCCGTACCACTCGCGGTCACGCGCCCACTGGTTCGAACCGGGGTGCGTCGGCGCATTCATTTGCGGGCCGGACGACGGGGTGTCACCGGATGGCGTTTCGGTCGATTGCGCCAGCAAGGGCGAAGAGCCGATGACGGCCGCCACCGCTGTCGCCAGGACGAGTGAAACGATCTTCATGATGCTGCTCTCGGGTTTGACGCCCCCCGCAATGCGTAACGTTCCCGGCGCGGCGACGTTCCGATCGGCATGCTGCCCGACGCATTTGTGTGACGCAAGGTCGCGGCCCGTATTGACGGCGCCGACAGGCGCTGCCGACAATCCGCCGTCATGATCCGTCTCATTGTCGTTTCCGCGACCGTCGCCGGCATGCTGCTTGCCGGCAATGCGTTGGCGCAAACGGCCTGCAAGCCGACGCCGATCGGCACCGCCACCGTCGCCGCGGTGCGCGACGGCCGTACGCTGTCGCTCACCGACGGCCGCACCCTGCGGCTCGCCGGGGTGGAGGTCATCGGGAAAAGCCGCGCCGTGCTGCAACAGCTTGCCGCCGGCAAGACGTTGCGGCTGCAAAAGCTCGGGGCCGATCGCGACCGTTACGGCCGCCTCGTCGCTTTCGCCTTTGCCGGCGACAGCCGGGAGTCGCTGCAGCAGGCCCTGCTGGCGGCAGGGGCGGCACGGGTGGGCCCCCACGTCGGCGACCGGGGGTGCGCCCAAATGCTGCTCGAAACCGAGGGAACTGCCCGCGCCGCCCGCCGGGGCCTGTGGGGCGACCCCCGGTTTTTGCCGATAAAGGCCCGAAATATCACCCGAATACGGGCCCTGGCAGGGCATTTTGCCCTTGTCGAAGGCAAGGTCTTGTCGGTGCACCCGGCTGGCGGCACAATATATTTGAACTTTGGGCGGCGCTGGACGCGTGATTTTTCCGTCATCATTCTGCGCCGCTTGCGGTCTACGTTCGCGACGGCCGGGATGGCTCCGCGGCAGCTTGAGGGCCGGACCCTGCGGGTGCGCGGCATTATCGAGATGCGCCGAGGCCCGGTCATCGAGGCCGGGACGCCGGAGCAGATCGAGTTCGCGGAAACGGGTTCGGACAATAAAAGGTAAGCAGTAGCGACGTTTGGGATGAGTGCAACGTTGACATCGGTGGTGAGGAGCAGGCGCTTTGTCGCGCTGATCCTGGCGGCGTTGCTGGCCGGCTGCTCGTCGCTGCCGGACAGCGGCACGGTCTCGCTGCGGCTGCCGGAACCCGGTACCGCCCCGTCCCGCATGTCGGCGGTGGAGCAGCGCGAGCATTTGCGCATTCTCGCTTCGTACGGCGGCCAGTACGAGAACGAGCGTGTGCAAACGATGGTCGAGAGCACCGTACGCCGGCTGGCGGCGGCCTCGCTCCGGCCCGACCGCAATTACGATGTCGTCATGCTCAATTCGCCGTCGGTCAATGCTTTCGCGCTGCCGAACGGACGCCTCTATGTGACGCGCGGACTGATCGCGCTCGCCAACGACCAGGCGGAGCTTGCCTCCGTGCTCGCGCACGAGATGGGCCACGTGACCGCGCATCACGCCCAGATCCGCGAGCAGAAGGCGCGCCAGGCCGCGCTCATCAGCAACGTGGTCAGCGACGTGCTCAGCGATCCGCAGGTCGGCGCACTGGCGCTCGCCAAGTCGAAGCTGGCGCTGGCGAGCTTCTCGCGCGCCCAGGAATTCGAGGCCGACGCCGTCGGCATCAGGAACTCGGCGCGCGCCGGTTTCGACCCGTATGGCGCCGCGCGCTTCCTCGCCGCGATGCAGCGCAACGTTGATCTGAAATCCGGCGCGCGCAACAGGTCGGACGCGCGCCTGGCTGACTTCCTCTCCGATCACCCCTCGACACCCGACCGCGTGCGCAAGGCGCTGATCGACGCGCGCGAATTCAGCGGGCCGGGCATCGGCCAGCGCGACCGCAACGGCTATCTCGGCTATCTCGACGGCATCGTTTACGGCGAGGACCCGAGCGAAGGATTTGTGCGCGGCCGCCGCTTCCTGCATCCCAAGCTCGGCTTCACCTTCCTGGCGCCGCCTGACTTCACCCTCGACAATACCGCGCAGGCGGTGCTCGGCCTCAAGGACGGCGGTGAAGAGGCCATGCGGCTCGATGTGGTGAGCGTATCCGCCGGGCAGTCGCTGGCGCAGTACCTCGATTCCGGATGGATCGAAGGCGTCGACCGCGAAAGCCTGGCGAGGTTCACTGTCAACGGTTTCCCGGCGGCGACCGCAAGGGCCACCGGCAAGGACTGGTCGTTCAGGCTGTTCGCGGTGCGCTTCGGCAGCGACGTCTATCGCTTCATCTTCGCCGCCAGAAACATGACCCCGGCGTCCGACCGCGCTTTCCGCGAGTCGGTGGCAAGTTTCCGCCGCATGAGCCTGAAGGAAAGCGAGGGGGTGCGTCCGTTGCGGATGAAGATCGTTACCGCCGGACCGAACGACACGGTGGCCTCGATGGCGCGCCGCATGGCGGTTGCCAACAACCGCGTCGAGCGCTTCCGCGTGCTCAACGGGCTTGGACACAAGGAAAAGCTCAGGAACGGCCAGAAGGTGAAGTTGGTGGTGGAGTGAGGGGCCGCGCGCGTATCGTGCGGCAGGAGCGCCCCTTTCACGATCGACGCCATCGTGACCCTGCCGGATCACCTGCACGCCATCCGGGCGCTACGTAAGCCTCCGCTGTTGACCGCAGGTATGGGCGATCAGTTAAGTCCGCAGCATCTCTTGTATTTCTTCCCGGAGCCGCAGGGACAGGGATCATTGCGGCCGACTTTTCCGGTCGAGGCGAAGGATGGTTGCGGTATCGGGCCCAAGCCTTGAAGCGGATTGTAGTTGTCGAGCCGCCAGGCATTGAGGATAACAATCCACCGCGCGATGTTATCGGGAGCCGCAGCGATCAGGACGTCGCGCTCCGTGGAAGGCCCGCGGTTCTCCCCGCGCGCAATAGTGGCAAGCATCATCAGTCCGCGCATTGCCGCCGCCGTAGCCGCATCGGTGTCAAGCAGGCTTTGCCAAGCGAGTGGGCGTAGCTCGACGACCTTCTCGAAGCCTTCGATCCAGAGCTCCCAGAGGACCTCGCCGTTGCGCTCGTCGACGGCGAACAGCGGGCTGTAGCGGTCGGGGCGCTCCATCAACGTACGTGCGACGCCGTTGTAATGCTCCATGATGAGCTCAAGGACCCGGTTGACATGGTCAAGATCGTCAAAAGCGGGCTCCGGGTCGGCGCCATCGCGGCTCCAGACGAGCCGAAGCCACTCTCCAGGCTTGATCAGGTCAGGGCAGACCAGCAAGCCGGCGATTAAGCCATCAAGCTCCTCGAGCAACATCGCCTCCTCGCCGAGAGCGAGTAGTTCCTTTTCAAGCTGCTTGAGGCGGCGCGACAGACCGGACATTGGCGCTCCAACTTCATGGCAGCGGCAAGTAGCCGCGGATGGAGCGAAGCGAAATCCGGCGCAGCCTGCCGATCGTTCCCGGTTACGCTTCGCTCCACCCGGACTACGGTGACTGCGCAGCGCCCGGGAACGTCGAAATGGCAGCGTCTCAGCGCACGCGCTGCGATCGAAAGGCTCAGTTCTCGCCGGCCTCGACGTTGACGGTGAATTCGCGCGGCACTTCCGGCCCCCACAGATAGAACGAATCCTCCGGCTTGTGGTCGGCGGACGGCCAGCGATCCTCCTTCGGGATGTAATCGATGTCGCAGGAGTACTCCGAGAAACTGCCCCACGGATCCATCACATAGTGGAAGTAGTTGGAGCCCAGCACGTGGCGGCCAAGACCCCAGCCCTTCTGCCAGCCCTTGTCGGCCATCCGCATGGCGCCGAGGCCGATGTCGTTGACGCTGGCGGTATCCCAGCTGCAGTGGTGGAAGCCGGGTCCGCTCGACTTCACCAGCGCCAGCAGATGGTGATCGCTGCCGTGGATACCGTGCATGAAGGCGACAATATCGGCGGCGCGGTCGGACAGGCGCAGGCCGAGATTGCGCTCATAGAAGTCGAGCGAGGCGTCGATGTCGGTGGTGAAGATCAGCACATGCGACAGCCGGCGCGGCCGCACGGCGGGCGCCTTCTCGCGCGTGGTGGCGGCGGCTACACCTTCACCGACGGTGATCCACTGGCTGTCGGCCTTGTGGTCGGGCGACACCTTGGGGGCGACCTTGATCTCGATCAGCACGCCTTCGTGATTGCGAAACCAGATACCGTTGCTTTCGAAGCCGGGCGGCGGATCGATCAGCTTGACGCCGTTGCCTTCGATGCGCGCCTTCAGGCGCGGCAGGTCTTCGGCGTAGCAGCCGAAGGAAAGGTGGTGCATCTGCTTGGTCTTGACGCCTTCCACCACCGAACCCCAGCGGTGGTGGTGACCGAAGGTCTTGAGTTCGAGCGTGTTGCCCTTCGCCTGCACGTCGAGACCGAAATTGCCGTAGAAGTCCTGCGCCACGCTGGCGTCGGGAACGGCCAGAACAAATTGATCCAGCGAATGAACGCCGAGCGCATCGGCATCCGTTGTCGCCGCGACATGGCCACGAATGGCGGTCATCGTTATCTCCCTGGAAGCTTTTCACGTCGATGGTGATTTGGGCCGCATTCTAGTCTTCTGAGCGGCAGCGGCAACCGCGCTGCGGCGCTGTGACCTTGCGCCAGGTTCCCACGACGGCCCACGCCGCAAGGCACCGAAATCACGCCCACGTGCGTGGCCGTGAAAAAAGCCCGGCATCGCTGCCGGGCTTTCGCATGTTCGAATTTTGACCGAAACGCCGCCTCAGGCCGCCTCGTCCTCGACGCCCTCTTCGGCGTTCGCTTCCTCGGCCGGCTTCGGCCCACGGCGCGGTCCCTTGGCGAGCGCGGCTTCGATCTCCTTGATCGCCTCGGTCTCGGTGATCTTCTGCACCGCCGAGATTTCGCGCGACAGCCGGTCGAGCGCGGCCTCGTAGAGCTGGCGCTCGGAGTACGACTGCTCCGGCTGGCTCTCGGAACGATAGAGATCCCGCACCACCTCGGCGATGGCGACGATGTCGCCAGAGTTGATCTTGGCCTCGTATTCCTGTGCCCGGCGCGACCACATGGTGCGCTTGACGCGCGCGCGGCCCTTGAGCGTCTCCAGCGCCTTTCTGACCAGCGGCGGCTCGGCCAGCTTGCGCATGCCGACCGACGCGATCTTGGCGGTCGGGACCCGCAGGGTCATCTTGTCCTTGATGAAGTTGATGACGAACAGCTCAAGCTTGGCGCCCGCGATTTCCTGCTCCTCGATGGCCATGATCTGGCCGACGCCATGCGCCGGATAGACGATGAATTCGTTGGTCTTGAATCCTTGTCGTTGGGTAGTCTTCTTGTTGCTCGACATTCCGGGCAAAGCTCCTTCACCGGCCCCCTTGCGGGTGCCGGCCGTTTTGGCTGCGGGAGCCCCGCGCGCCGTGCCGCGCGAGGCCTGCGGGGTCCGCCGCGGCGCGGCGGTTTTCTTCGTCCGCCGGCTGCTGGAGCTGGCGGAGCCCTTCTTCTTCGACGATTTTTGACGCGCTTTTCCTGCCACTGCTAACGCGTGGAATTCACGCCCTCTCATTCGAGACCGATGGAACCAGCGTCGCGAAAAATAAGGCTCCCGCGGTGGGGGAGCTGCTTTGGCGACGGCGACATCACGTTATTCCGCTATTTTTTATAATATAGCACATTTTTGGGCAGAATCAAAGCGTTATCGCGCCGCAAAACCGCAATTTGGCGGTCATATTTTGCGTGATGACGCGCGCGCGGTTAACGCCGGCAACTGCGCGCAAAGGTCGATTTTTTCGGGCTCAGTATTCAGCGGAGTGGCCGAAAAAGGCGCGCCTTAATCGCCCTCGACCCGGGTCCGGCCGAGAAGAATTTCTTGTACTTTTCCGGCACGCCGTCGAACTCCTTGGCGTCAGGCGGCGGTTCCCGCTTGACGGTAATATTCGGCCAGGATTTGGCGTATTGGGCGTTCACCTCGAGCCACTGTTCCAGCCCCGGCTCGGTATCGGGCTTGATCGCCTCGGCCGGGCATTCGGGCTCGCAGACGCCGCAGTCGATGCACTCGTCAGGGTGGATGACCAGCATGTTGTCACCCTCGTAGAAGCAGTCCACCGGACACACCTCCACGCAGTCCATGTACTTGCACTTGATGCAGTTTTCGACGACGACGTAGGTCATCTCACCCTTGGCTCCGGACGAACAAGACGCGTCAACGCTGCCTATCCCAAGGACCAATAGGCCGCAAGCGGCTTTGGTACCGCCGCTAGCGGCCATTTCCGCGGGCCGGTGGAACCCTGGGCGAATCGCTCCCGGGGCCCGTGGCCCCGGGCCCGGAAGATGTTGTCAAATCACGGTAAAGCGCCCGCGCCGCCGGCGCCGCGCCCGCGCCGGTCGCAGAAGCCCGCCACCTCCACCACCCGCACCGAGCGGTCGAGCGCCACCGTCAGAACGTCGCCGACGCGCACCGGATGGCCGGCCGCGATCGTCCGCTTGCCGTTGACCCGGACGTGGCCGGCCTGCGTCAGGGCCGCCGCGTCGGCCCGGGTGCGCACCAGTCGGGCGTGCCACAGCCATTTGTCGAGGCGCTGGCGGTCGGCTCCCCATCCGCATGATCCATCTCCGACGACCCTCTCCCGACGGTTGCGGGAGTCATGCGCCGAGCGGGCCGTGCTGGGCAGGAGCTTGCTGCCGCACGAAGAGCCCTCTTTGCCGTCCTGCTCGAGCTGCTGCTTGAGCGCGGCGAGCTTGGCGAAGGGCGAATTGGGATCCGGCTGCTTGTCGCGCCGCTCGCCGCCGCCATGCGGCTTGGCGAAGTACTTCTCGCGCTCGGCGCGGTCGATGCCGCCGCCATCGCGGCGCGGCCGGCGCGGACGGTCGCCGCGGTCGCCACGGCCCTGGCGCTCGCCGCGGCCGGCGTCGCGATCCTTGCGTTGCTGGCGGTCGTGCCGGTCCTTGCGCTGCCTGGCGGTCGGCGCCTTCGCGACGTGCCGATGGCCGTGGCGCGGCGCGCCGTGCTCGGCCCTTCGGCGGGCGCGCGCGGCCGCGGCTTCTGCCGGCGCGCTTCGCCGCCTTCGGCGCGGCGCCGCGGCCTGTCGGGCGCGATGATGCGGCCGACGCGGCCGATGCGGCCGGCGCTCCGTGCGTCCACCCGGCCGCCAGACCTCGATCATCTCCGGTTCCTTGCCGGCCGCTTCGCCGGTCGCCGCTTCCGCCGAAGCTTCGGCGGCGCCTGGCTTCCTCGCCTCCTCTGCTGATGGCGGCTGCGGCTTCTTCCGGCTGCTTCGACCGGCGCATTCGGCGCGGCTCCGCCGCAGCTTCGGTGCGCTCGGTCTCAGCCGGCGCTTCGAGCGACGGTCTCGACCGGCGTCGGCATGATTTCGGAATCGGCAAGCGGCGCAGATTCTGTCGCCTCGTGTCTCTGCGCTCTCGGCGGCTCAGCGGCAGCCGTCTCAGGCGCCGCTTCACTCGCGCTTTCGCTCGTCGCTTCCGCAGCGGCTTCCAGCGTCGCTGCAGCCTCGCCTCCGCGGGCTTCTCTGCTTCCGGCGGCTTTTCCGGCTTCCGGCGGCTTGGGCCGCCGCTCCATGCGATAGCCGAGCGCGCGCAGGATGGAGGCGAAGTCCTCGCCCGATGCGCCGGTGAGCGAGGTCATGGCGCCGGTGACGGTGAAGCTGCGGCCGTCGACCGCGCCGTCCGGCTTCGGCCCGGCGGCATGCTCGCGCCAGGCCAGCGCCGGGCGGATGAGATCGGCAAGCCGCTCGAGGATATCGACGCGCACGGCGCGGTCGCCGCACACGCGATAGCCGGCGGTGCGGTAGAGCGGCTTCGGCGTTTCCTTGTCGACGGGAATCGAGGTGCGGCCGCTGGCGGCGAGATGCAGCAGATCGGCGACGCCCTTGGCATCGGGCGCTTCGTTCTTCAGCGCCCACAGTTGCGTCGCCAGCGCGCGCGGCGCCGGCTTCAACAGCGCCGGCAGGTAGATGTGATAGGCGCCGAAGCGCACGCCGTATTTGCGCAAGCGTGGCGCGCGCCGGCTGGTCGAGGCCCTTGACCTCGTCGGACACCTTCTGCCGCTCCAGCACGCCGAGCGCTTCGACGAGCTGGAAGGCGACGCCGCGCGCCATGCCGGTGACGTCCTCGGCGGCGGCGAGCGAGAACAGCGGCGCCAACTGTTTCTCGATATGGGTCTTGAGCCAGAGATCGAGCCGGGTCTGCACCAGTTCGCGCGCCGGGCCGGTGAGATGCTCATCGGCGATGATGCGCAGGCGCGGGCGCAACGCGTCGTCGCCGGCAATGAGCTTGCCGACCGCGTCGCCGATCCAGCGCACGACGCCGTCGTTCGCCAGCACGATCTGGTCGTTGGCGCATTGCGACAGCCGCGTGGCGCGCGCCTCGATCTCGCCGGACCAGCGCCTTCTGCGCGGCGGCATTGAGCGCTTTGGCTTCCGAGCCCGCGGTGGCGGAGGCGTCGGGCGCGAACATGAATCCGTCGAGCCGGCCGATGGCATGGCCCTCGACGACGACTTCGCCGGTCTTTCCGATTTCGGTTTCCAGCATCGCGTTCTCTCGCAGCCGCCGCATCAAAACGCTGGTGCGGCGATCCACGAAACGTTCAGCGAGACGTTCGTGCAGCGCGTCGGACAGCTTGTCCTCGATCGCGCGGGTGACACCCTGCCAATGCTCGGGATCGGCGAGCCAATCGGGCCGGTTGGCAACGAAAGTCCAGGTTCTGACATGCGCGATCCGGTTGGAGAGAGTGTCGATGTCGCCCTCGGTCCGGTCGGCCTGCTCGAGCTGGCGAGCGAACCAATCGGTGGGGATGTTACCCTCTCGCAGCAGGAATCCATAGAGGGTCACCACCAGTTCGGCATGGGTCGCCGGCGCGATCTTGCGGTAGTCGGGGACCTGGCAGGCGTCCCACAGCCGCTCGATGGCGCCCGCATCGCGGGCGAGCGCGCGCACATCCTCGTCGCGCGCGGCGTGCTCGAGCACCAGGATGTCTTCGCCGACCGGCGCGCGGGTCAGGCCGGCTTCGTTCGGGATCATGGCGAGCGAGGCCTGCAGCGCGCCGAGCGAGGAAAAGTCGAGGTTGGCATTGCGCCATTGCAGCATCCGGATCGGCTCGAAGCTGTGGCTTTCCAGCGCCTGCACCAGCTCGGGCTCGAACGGATCGCAACGCCCGGTCGTGCCGAACGTTCCGTCGCGCGTGGCGCGGCCGGCGCGGCCGGCGATCTGGGCGAGCTCGGCCGGATTGAGGCGGCGGAATTGATAGCCGTCGAACTTGCGGTCGGAGGCAAAGGCGACGTGATCGACGTCGAGATTGAGGCCCATGCCGATGGCGTCGGTGGCGACGAGATAATCCACATCGCCGGCCTGGTAGAGCGCGACCTGCGCGTTGCGCGTGCGCGGGGAAAGCGCGCCCAGCACCACCGCGGCGCCGCCGCGCTGGCGGCGGATCAATTCGGCGATGGCGTAGACTTCCTCCGCCGAGAAGGCGACGATCGCCGAGCGGCGCGGCAGGCGGGTGAGCTTCTTCTCGCCGGAATAGGTGAGCATCGACAGCCGCGGGCGGCTGATGATGTGCGCGCCGGGCAGCAGCTTCTCCACCATCGGCCGCATGGTGGCCGCGCCCAGCACCAGCGTCTCCTCGCGGCCGCGGCGGTTGAGCATGCGGTCGGTGAAGACGTGGCCGCGGTCGAGATCGGCGCCGAGCTGGACCTCGTCGACGGCGAGGAAGGCGACGTCGAGGTCGCGCGGCATGGCCTCGACGGTCGACACCCAGTAGCGCGGATTGGGCGGCTTGATCTTCTCCTCGCCGGTGATCAGCGCGACGTTTTCGGCGCCCGCCCGGTCGACGACCTTGTTGTAGACCTCGCGCGCCAGCAGCCGGAGCGGCAGCCCGATCATGCCGGAGGAATGCGCCAGCATGCGCTCGATGGCGAGATGGGTCTTGCCGGTATTGGTCGGCCCGAGCACGGCGGTGACGCCGACGCCGCGGGTGCGCGTGGCGGCGCGGGCAGGCTGCGGAGAAAAGGAAAGGGTCATTACGCGTCCAAACTGGCGGCCGCTCGAGGCGCGCCGCTGGCTTTTTGTATCACAATGCGACGGTCCCGCGGCGCCGGCGTTAAGGCCTGGAACGAGTCTGGAACGAAAGCGGCCCGAATCGCTGACTCGGGGCCAATGCGGATTCGTTCACGGCGATATCTGGCAAGCCGAACCTCGCCCGCCACAAGATCGGGTAGGAATCGGGGATTCAAGCGGCTTAAATTCCCTTGCAAACATTAACCGGCAGCAGAGTCGGGCCGCGCCAAAGAGTCAAGCGAAAGAGTCGCCAGGCGACAGCGGTCGGCGCACCGCGCTCACTCGGTATGCGCGCGCTTGAGCGAGGCCCGGGTCGGGGCCGCGGTGGCGACGAACTGGTCGGCCTCCAGCACCGCCTGGCCGATCGGGGTCGGCGCCTGGGCGCGGAACGGCACCAGCACCCGGGTGCCGGCGATCGGCGCCAGCCACACCTCCATATCGCGCTGCTCGCTTGATGTATTTGATGGCGGTGCGCGAGGGGATGAAGCCGGCGACCGGCGAGAAATTGATCGAGCAGACCACCACCGGGCCGGCATAGCCCCTGCTCCGCGCTGCACCTCGTCCATGCGCTTGTAGGCGAGCTTGAGGTCGTAGCGCAGGCGGCCGTCGAAGATCGACACCTTGCGCTCGCAGACCTTGGGCGTCAGCAGGTTGCCGTTGCCGGGCACGCGCACCAGCGAGCCGGTCATCGGATCGAAAATGCCGTGCTCATGCGCCTTGGTGAGCGGCACCCGCTCCGGATCATCGTCCTGGGGCGGGTCGATCTTCGATGGTGGTGACGTTGCCGTCCTTGATGGCGACGCGGGACTCGGTGGTCTTGTCGCGGGTGATGATGGTGGCGGCGTAGATCGAGGACGGCGAACTTGCCGTCATGACCGAAGGTGCCGTGGGCGGCGCTGGTGCCTTCGCCGCCGATGAACAGCCGCAGCAGGCCGGTGGTAATGCCGCTCGCCGCGGCGCTGTAATGGGTGTCGTTGATGTCGACGACCCAGCTCCCCTTGCCGACGGGAATGCCGGCGAGCGAGGCGGTGTAATGGGCCTCAAGCTTGCCGTGTGGACTGGGCCCGGCTCGCAGCCGGGCATGGCGACAACCGCCAGCACCAGCCCGCGGCGGCCAGCACCATGCAGCGAACGGCTTGTCTCAACGGCAGCACCAAAGCCAACCTCCCGCACCGGTGGCGGCGTACATTCCACGCGCCGACGGCGACATATAACGGGCAGCGAAACCGGCCGTGCAAGGGCGACAGATCGGCCGCAGCAGATACCCACCGGAATCGGAGCCAGCCGCCGGCCTGTTCCGTGGTCGGCCAAGAGTTGGTCGAATCTTTGTTCCCCTGGTGAGGCGGCGACGGAGCCCGCCGCCGGACGGTGGCGCAGAGCCCGGAATGGGGCTGGATCCGCGGCTTGACGCCCGTTTCGCCGCTCTCTATACGTGCCGCCAATCATGCAAGAATGACGATCCGGACCGGCGCGTAAGTGCTTGCGCCGGCACTTTTTTCGAGGGTTTTAGCCATGTCCTGGCGTTGCGAGCTGACCGGTAAAGGGCCCCTGGTCGGCCACAAAGTGAGCCATTCCAATATCAAGACCAAGCGCCGGTTCCTGCCGAACCTGGTGAACGTGACCCTGCGCTCGGATGCGCTCGGCCGCTCGGTGAAGGCGCGGGTCTCGGCCAACGCGCTGCGCACCGTCGACCATCGCGGCGGCCTCGATGCCTTCCTGATCAAGGCGAAGGACGAAGAACTGGCGCCGAAGATGCGCGAGCTCAAGCGCGAGATCGTCAAGAAGCTGGCCGCGCGGCGAGCTGAAGCCTTTCCATCAGTCCTGCATGAGGTGTCGCGTCGCCCTTGGCCGAGGTTTGCTCCGCCGGCCATTTCGTGCTGATCTTCGAGGCCGCGCGCGCACCTACTATGCCCGACCAGCTTGAACTGCAGCAGCAGCGTGCGCTGAAGGGCGGAGAAATTGTCGTCCGACACCAGCGTCAGGATGGTGTCGCCGTTGCGCGTCGCGGGAAACGCCGATGCCTTCCATGTTGTCGATCTGATAGGCGAGATCGGCGCACGATCAGCGGCGTACCGTCGACCAGCGCGCCGGGCTTGATGTCCGCCAACGCGATGCGGCGGATGCGCATGGCGACGCCGGTCAGCGGCGAATAGCGGCGCTCCAGCAGCAAGCAGATCATTCGGCGGCAGGATCGCACAATCGCTGATGTCGAAATCGCCGCTGCGTTTGACACTGAAACGTCCGAAGTCTTGATCCGCGCAGCAGGAAGGCGCGGTGATTGTCGGCGGCATCGAGGCTGCGCTCGGCGACGCACGATCAGCTTGCCGGCAAGCGGTGACCCCTTCGGCACCGCGGCCAGGCACTCCAGGCTCTTGTTGTTGCCGAAAGTCTTGAACGCGGCGGCACCGGGATCGGTTGCCCGCGCGCCCGCAGCCCCTTCTTCAAATCGAAGCGAACGATACGATGCACCCGCTCGATACCGACATAGGCGTGGCCGGTGGCGTCCTCAGCGAGCAACTCCGTATCGAACCAGCCGTGCTTGGCGAGCGGCTTGCCATCCCACGCCAGCGCCGGCGCCATCTCCACATCGGCAATCCCGGTCGGGGCGTCCGGCGCCGTAAACGATGCGGCCGGTGAGCCAGGCGCCGCGATCGGTGAGCGCGCAGAAAATGGCGGCCATCGGCCGACATGTGCAGGGCAGAGATACCGCCGAAGCGCGCATCTTTCGACGTGAGCTCCAGACCGCCACGGAATTCCAATGCGCCGAAGCGCACGCGCGACGGTTCGCGGTTATCGAACGCCGGGATCGGTTCGGCATGGACGGCAACTGCGGTGGGCTTCACCGGATAGCGCTTGACCTGAGCCAGCGCGATAGGTCCGGCCACGACCAGCAGCGCGGCGAATACTGATCCGCCGATCAGCCAGCGGCGGAGGAAGGACGTCAAGCAACACGCCTGCGCATGCGAGGCGCCGGCCTTGCGCTCGGCGGCATGCTCCTCGAACAATTCGGCCAGCTTCTCGGTCATGGCGCCGCCGAGCTCCTCGGCGTCAACGATCGTGACGGCGCGGCGATAGTAGCGTGTGACGTCGTGGCCGATGCCGATGGCGATCAATTCGACCGGCAGAGCGGGTTTCAATCTCTTCGATCACCCAGCGCAGATGTCGCTCCAGATAGTTGCCCGGATTGACCGAGAGCGTGGAGTCGTCGACCGGCGCGCCGTCGGAGATCATCATCAGGATCTTGCGCTGCTCGCTACGCGCCAGCAAACGCTTGTGCGCCCAGTCGAGCGCCTCACCGTCGATGTTCTCCTTCAACAAGCCTTCGCGCATCATCAGACCGAGATTCTTGCGCGCGCGCCGCCAGGGCGCATCAGCCGCCTTGTAGATGATGTGGCGCAGGTCATTGAGTCGGCCCGGATTGGCGGGCTTGCCGGCGGTAAGCCAGTGCTCGCGTGACTGCCCGCCCTTCCAGGCGCGGGTGGTGAAACCGAGAATTTCGACCTTGACGCCGCAGCGCTCCAGCGTGCGCGCGAGAATGTCGGCGCAGGTGGCGGCGACGGTAATCGGCCGCCCGCGCATGGAGCCGGAATTGTCCAGCAGCAGCGTCACCACGGTGTCGCGGAACTGCATGTCCTTCTCCCATTTGAAGGAGAGAGCATGCATCGGGTCGATGACCACGCGTGAGAGCCGCGCCGGATCGAGCAAACCTTCTTCCAGGTCGAATTCCCAGGAGCGGTTCTGCTGCGCCATCAGCCGGCGTTGCAGGCGGTTGGCAAGCCGCGCCACAACGCCCTGCAGACTGGAGAGCTGCTTGTCGAGATAGCCGCGCAGCCGTTCGAGCTCTTCCGCCTCGCAGAGGTCTTCGGCCGCGATCGTCTCGTCGAACCTGAGCGTGAAGGCGCGGTAATCCGGCCCGCGCGGCTCGTTGGCGCCGAACTGGCGCGGCCGCTGCGGTTCGCCGGGTGTCTCGGCATCCCCCATTTCGCTGTCGTCGGCCATGTCAGACGTCGGGGCCTCGACCGCCTCGGCAGACGCATCGGGCATGTCCTCGGCGGAAACTTCCGAGTCCTCCATGCTGGAGCGCTGCATGTCGTCGGAATCGGCCGACTCGCCGTCCTCGCCGGACTGCTGCGGGCTGCGGTCCTCTTCGCCGTCCTCCTCCTGCTCCTCGTTGTCGGACGAACGGTCGTCGCCCATCTCCAGGGAATCGAGCAGGTCGTGAATGGCATCGCCGAACAGACGCTGGTCCTCGACCAGGTCTTCCAGCCGGTCGAGATCGTTGCCGGCGCGCTCCTCGATCAAGGGGCGCCAGAGATCAACCAGCTTTTTGGCCGCCGCCGGCGGCGCCGCGCCGGTCAGGCGCTCGCGCACCATCAGCGACAATGCTTCTTCAATTGGCGCGTCCGCGCGCTCGGTGATCTGGTCAAACTTGCCACGGCTGTAGCGCTCGTCGAGCATGGCGCCGAGATTCAGCGCGACGCCGTCCATGCGGCGGGCGCCGATAGCTTCGACGCGCGCCTGCTCCACCGCCTCGAACACCGCACGCGCCTGCTGGCCGACCGGCTGCATGCGGCGATGCATGGCGACGTCATGACAGGCGAGCTTGAGGGCAATGGAGTCGGCGTGTCCGCGCACGATGGCGGCCTCGCGCTTGCCGAGCTTGCGCGGCGGCTCCGGCAGCCGCACCTTGCCGCCCACCAGACCGGGACGTTCGGCGGCGAAGGAAACCTCCAGCTCACCCTTGCGCGCGATGGCGCGCAGGCAACCGCCGAGCGCGCGCTTGAACGGCTCGGTGGGCGATTCCCTGGCCTGAACCCTGGTCTTGGTGTTGGACGCCATAATTCCGGTTTTCGTCTTTAGTCATTCCGGGCAGGCCGAAAGCGCGAGCCCGGAATGACAGATCAGCTCAGCGCCACGTTGACCGAGGACTCCGGCAGTTCCTCACCAAAGCAGCGCTGGTAGAACTCGGCCACGATCGGCCGCTCCAGCTCATCGCACTTGTTGAGGAAGGTGAGGCGGAAGGCAAAACCGACGTCGTTGAAGATCTCGGCATTCTCCGCCCAGGTAATCACCGTGCGCGGGCTCATGACGGTGGAGATGTCGCCGTTCATGAAGCCGTTGCGCGTCAGGTCGGCGACCCGCACCATCTTGCCGACGATCTCGCGTCCCTGTTCGTTCTGATAATGCTTGGCCTTGGCCAGCACGATATCGACCTCGTTGTCGTGCGGCAGATAGTTCAGCGTGGTGACGATCGACCAGCGGTCCATCTGCGCCTGGTTGATCTGCTGCGTGCCGTGATAGAGGCCCGAGGTGTCGCCCAGCCCCACCGTATTGGCGGTGGAGAACAGCCGGAAGGCCGGATGCGGCTTGATCACGCGGCTCTGGTCGAGCAGCGTCAGCCGGCCCGAGGATTCCAGCACGCGCTGAATGACGAACATCACGTCCGGGCGGCCGGCGTCGTATTCGTCGAAGCAGATTGCGACGTTATGCTGGTAGGCCCAAGGCAGAATACCGTCGCGGAATTCGGTGACCTGCTGTCCGTCCTTGATGACAATGGCGTCCTTGCCGATCAGATCGATACGGCTGATGTGGCTGTCGAGGTTGACGCGCACCATCGGCCAGTTCAGCCGCGCCGCCACCTGCTCGATATGGGTCGACTTGCCGGTACCGTGATAGCCCGTGACCATGACGCGGCGGTTTTTGGCGAAGCCTGCGAGAATCGCGAGCGTGGTCGGACGATCAAAACGATAATCCGGATCGACATCGGGCACGTGCTCGTCAGCCGCTGAATAGGCCGGCACTTCCATATCGCTTTCGATCCCGAACACCTGCCGGACGGACACCTTCATGTCGGGCAGGCCGGCGACTTCTGCAGTTGCGGCAGTCATTGATCCTCCATGGCTTCGGCCCTCCCGAAGCCTGATACGGTCCGATTCTCAACGGTCCGGCTGATGTGGCGGCAACTTAGCAGACCGCTCCGGCGCGAAAAACCCGCCCGTCCCGAAGCCACCATCAAAGATATCAATAAGATAGGTATAGCGAGCCCTGCGCGGAAGGCGGGTGTCCCCTGCAATAGATGAACAGGCTGCCCGGGTCAGCCAAAGTCCACGGATTTCAGGTGGTTATTGGCGCGAATTGGCGCCTCCGGCCGGTCCCGCTTGAACCGCCGCCACTTCCGGCGAGAACGAAAAACCCGCTCTCGCCGGAACGATCTTCAGGCAGCATTTTGCAGCATCGCCGCCGCGTGGCCGGACACGCGGCTATCGTAATCGTCGGCGAGCGCGCGCAGCGCGGCCGCACCGTCGCCCTGGAACGACGGGCCATGCATGAGCGCCAGTGTGCGCGGGGCGAGCATTGCCAGGCTGCGGATGGTCGCGCCCATGCCGGGATTGAGCGCCGAATAATTGAACAGCTCTTCGCCGGCGATCGCCGGGCCGACGATATCGTCGCTGGTCAGCACCTTCTCGTTGCCAAGTTGGGTGAACAGATCACCGCACAGCAGCGTGCCGGTGGTCTCCTCGTACATCACGCCGGCGTCCCAGCCGTGCGGGGTGTGCGGCGTGTCGATGAAGCGGACCCGCTTGCCGCCGATGTCAATCACATCGCCGTCGTTGAGGATGCGCGGCGGCCGGTCGGCGAAGTCGTTGAGCGACACCATGCAGCCGGTGTTGCCGTGAGCCGCCGTGGCGTTTGGTGCGACGGAAAGCCATTCGTTCATGGCGCCGCACTCGTCGGCCTCGTAATGGCCGTAGCTGATCCAGCGCAGCTTCTCCGGGGAGATGATCCGGCTGAGGGCATCCCGGTTGAGCGCAAACATCTTGCGCAGTCCAGTGTGGAACATGAGCGGTTCGTCGCCGAGAACGAGGAACTGGTTGAAGACGAAGCCGGCGGGCGGGGCGATGTCCGGCACGAAGGTCGAGAGCCGGTAAATGCCGTCGGCGATTTCATTGATCTTGGTCTCCATGGCTGTCTCCAAGGGTCGGAAGTTTAGGGGTACAGGCATGTGTAGCAGAATTTTTGGCCTTGTCAATAATGATTGCACATGATAGTGCATTGAAACTGAGATGGCCCGGACCTACACCCTCAAGCGGCGCGCAGAGAAGCAGGCGGAGACCCGGCGGCGGATCGTGGAAGCCGCCGTGGAGCTGCACAGCAGCGTCGGGCCGGCGCAAACGAGCCTGAGCATGGTGGCGGAGCGGGCCGGCGTTCAGCGCCACACGCTCTATGCGCACTTCCCCGACGAGCGCAGCCTGCTCATGGCCTGTTCGGGGCACACCGCCGAGCGGGATCCCCTGCCCGACGCCACGCCCTGGCGCGCCATCACCGACCGGGAAGAGCGGCTCCGCGCCGGGCTGACGGACCTCTACCGGTGGTATGGACGTAATGCCGCGCTGGCCGCCTGCGTGCTGCGCGACGCCGAGTATCATGCGCCGACCCGGGAGACGGCCGAGGCGCGGATCGCGCCGCACATGGCGGCGTATGAAGAGGTACTGGCCGAGAGGCTGAACGCCGGGCAGCGCGCGATGCTGCGGCTGGCGTTGAGCTTCTTCACCTGGCGAACGCTCACGCGCGACAGCGGGCTGGGCGAGGCCGCGGCCGTCGCGGCCATGGTTCAGGCCATCGAATGCGCCAAATGAAACGTTGATCGGGGAAACCGATCCTCGGTTTCGCTCAGCCGAAGCCCACGGATTTCAGGTAATTATAGGACTGGATGATCTCCACCAGCTTGTCCTCTGTGGAGCGGTCGCCGCCGTTGGAATCCGGATGGTGGCGTTTGACCAGTTCCTTGAAGCGCATCTTCACCTGCTGCGCCGTGGCGCCGACATCAAGCCCGAGGGTGTCGAGCGCCTTGCGCTCGGCGTTGCGGATGACCCTTGTTTCCGCCCGCTTTTGCTGCTCGCGCTTCATGTCTTCGCCAAACAGACTGAAGGGATCGGTCTGATGAGCGAAGGTATGAACGTCCGGACCGGGACCGCCCTTGCCGGTGCCCATCTTCCAGGTCGGGCGATGTCCGGTGAGGGCGTCCTTCTGGTACGCCATCACGTCGTCGTCGTTCATGCCGGCAAAGAAATTATAGGACTGATTGTATTCGCGCACGTGATGCAGGCAGTAGCGCCAATAGTCCTTCTCGCGGCCCCGCCCCTTGGGCGCGCGATGGGTGGCGGCTTCTGTGCAGCCGGCCCATTCGCAGGTCGGGCCGCCGGTCCTGGGTCGGCGGTCCTTGTCCGGCTTGACGCGGATACGATCAAAAAAGGGCGAGTCGAATTTCATAGCCGGTTATTATGCGCTTTTCCCGATGACGCGTTCAAGACTTGACAGCAACAGCAGCGCGAATAGGGCAAATGCCGTCATTGACTCACGCCGCTGCGCTTTCTAAGCCGACCAGCATGCGAACCGCCGATTTGATCACACAGAAGTTGACCGAGGCTTTCGCCCCGCAAAGCCTCGAAGTGGTGGACGAATCCCACCAGCACGCGGGCCATGCCGGGCACCGGCCGGGCGGAGAAACCCATTACAGGGTGTATATCGTATCGGCCGCCTTCCATGGGAAGACCCGGCTGCAACGCCACCGCATGATCAACGAAACCCTGGCTGGAGAACTCGCCGGCGGCCTGCACGCGCTCGCGATCCACGCGGCAGCGCCGGGGGAAGGCGGGGCCTGAGCCCCCTACTCCGCCGCGGTGCGCGGCAGCGGCTGGATGCGCAGCGAGGTGATGCGGTTGCGCGCGCGGCGCAGAACGCGGAAACGGAAGCCGTAGAACGTGAAGCTCTGCCCCACCTCGGGGATCGAGCGCGCCTCGTGAATGACAAGGCCGGCGATGGTGTTGGCTTCCTCGTCCGGCAGGTTCCACTCCATCACCCGGTTGAGATCGCGGATCGACACCGCGCCCTCCACGATCACCGAGCCGTCGGGCTGGAGCCGCACGCCCGGCATGGCGACGTCGTGCTCGTCGGTGATGTCACCGACGATCTCTTCCAGGATGTCTTCCAGCGTCACCAGGCCTTCGACCTCGCCGTATTCATCGACCACCAGCGCGAAAGGCGTCTTGCGGCGGCGGAAAGCCTTGAGCTGATCGGAGACCGGCCGCGTGTCGGGCACGAACCAGGGCGGCGTCAGCAGCGCAGGGATATCCACCTTGCCGGCGTCGCCGTCGACCGCATGCAGCGCGCGCAGCAGGTCCTTGACGTGCAGCACGCCGACGATGTTCTGCGGATTGTCGCGCCAGAACGGGATGCGTGTCACCGGCGAAGCGATCACCGCGTTGACGATCTCCTCGGCCGGATCGTCCGCCTTCATGCTGATCATGTTGGTGCGGTGGACCATCACGTCGGACACATCCAGCTCGCGCAGATCGAGCACGCCGCCGAACATGTCGCGGTCGTGCTTTTCAACCCCGCCCTCGCGGTGCAGCAGGTCGACCGCGCCGCGCAGTTCCTCGTGTGGCGACAGGATGGCTTGCTCCTCGCCGACCACAATGCCGATGCGCGCCAACAGCCAGCGCGCCATCGCCTCGATGCCCATTAAAAGCGGGGCGAGCACCCGGACCATCCCGTACATCGGACGCGCCACGGCGAGAGCGATGCGGTCGGGGGCGTTGAAAGCGGCCGTCTTCGGCAGTACTTCCGCGAACACCACGACGAGAGTCGTCATCACGATGGTAGCGTAGACGACGCCGGCTTTGCCGAACCAGCTCAGCAGCAGTCCTGTGGCGAGCGCGGACGCGGCGATGTTGACGGTATTGTTGCCGAGCAGCAGCGCCCCGAGCAAACGCTCGCGCTGCGCCAGCAAGCGGTTGACGATGGAGGCGTCGCGGCTGCCCTGCTTTTCCAGCCGCGCCATGCTGGCGCGCGAGGACGCCGTAAGGGCCGTCTCGCTGCCCGAAAAGAAAGCGGACAGCATCAGACAGAGCATTACGGCAGCAAGGGTCATCCAGTCGTTCAGGGTCATGGTTTGCTGATGGCGTGGATTCTCATGCAGAAATCCAGCGTTCGGGATCATGCACCGGCGAGTTTGTCAGCCAGAAACGCGCGCACCTCGGCCGCATCGACGTCGCATTCGACAAAGGCTTCACCGATGCCGCGCACCAGGATGAAGGTGAGCTTGCCGCGTTTCACTTTCTTGTCCTGGGCGATGAGGTCCATCAAGGCGTCGACGCCCGGCACGCCGCCGGACACCTGATTTACATGGGTCGGCAGGCCGACCGCGGCAAGATGCGCGCATGCGTGCACGGCGACGGCCTCGCCGATCAGGCCCTTGCGGGCGGAAAATTCGAACGCCAGCGCCATGCCAAGCGCCACCGCCTCGCCGTGCAGCAGCCTGTCGGAAAAGCCGGCGCCGGCTTCGAAGGCATGGCCGAAAGTGTGGCCGAGATTGAGCAGCGCGCGCTCGCCGCTCTCGCGCTCGTCGCGGGCGACGACGCCGGCCTTGGCGCGGCAGCACATGGCGATGGCGTGTTCTCGCGCAGAACTTCCGGAAGATTGACCGCCGGAAAACACGTCGCTCCAGTTGGTCTCCAACCACGCGAAGAAGGCCGCGTCGCCGAGCAGCCCGTACTTGGCGACCTCGGCATAACCGGCGCGGAACTGGCGCTCGGACAATGTATCGAGCAGCGCAGTGTCGGCGACCACCAGGATCGGCTGATGGAAGGCGCCGATCAGGTTCTTGCCTTGCGGCGAATTGATGCCGGTCTTGCCGCCGACCGAGCTGTCGACCTGCGCCAGCAGCGTCGTCGGCACCTGCACGAAGTCGAGCCCGCGTCTGATGCAAGCCGCCGCGAAGCCGGCGAGATCGCCGATGACGCCGCCGCCGAGCGCGACCACGAGATCGCCCCGCTCGATGCGGGCGGTGATGATCTTTTCGCAGACGTTTTCGAAGGTGGCGTAGTTCTTGGAGCCCTCGCCTTCCGGCACAACAATACGCGAGCTCTCGACACCGGCGGCGGCAAGCGACGCTTCCGTCGCGGCGAGATGATGCCTGGCCACGGCCTCGTCGGTGACGATCACCGTGCGCGCGCCCGGGCGCAGCAACTTGATGGCTTCGCCGAGCTTGCCGATCAGCCCGCGGCCGATGACGATCTCATAGGCGCGCGCGCCGAGCGCGACCGGCACCACGAGCGGTTCGTGTGCGCTTCCTTGCGCGCGCAGCGGCGCAGTCATGACGGGTTCTCCGAACTGCCGGTGATGCTGAGATGTTTCGCCACCGCCTCGATGATTTCCTCGACGATCGTCTCGTGCGGCTCTTCGCGCGACTGCACGATGACGTCGGACCGGGCATAGACAGGTTCGCGCTCCGGCAACAGGTCCTTCATCCGGTCGGCAAGCGGACGGTCGTTGCGCCGCCTGGTGCGGCGGACCAGAACGTCGAGGTCGGCTTTCAGCCAGACCGAGACGCCCTTGATATGGATGAGATCGCGGGTCTGCTGATTCATGACCGCGCCGCCGCCGGTCGCCAGCACCTGCGGGCCGCCGTCGAGCAGGCGGGCGATCACGCGCGCCTCCCCGGCGCGGAAATAGGGTTCGCCGTGCTCGGCGAAGATCTCTGCGATGGTCATGCCGGCGGCATTTTCGATCTCTGTATCGGCGTCGACGAAGGGCACCCCCAACCGCGCCGCCAGCCGGCGTCCGACCGACGACTTGCCGGCGCCCATCATCCCGACCAGCACGACGGAACGGGTCCCAAGCGCCCGCACAATGGCCGCTTCCAGGCCATTTTCCGCGGTTTTCTGAATGGTCGTGTTAACCATTTCGGGTTCCAAATGACGCCACGGGCCCCATATACCAGCAAATGACCCCTTCGCGAGGGTGGTCTTGCCGCGCGGCGTGCAACGCGGCCGGCATTGCGTTATAGACTGCTCGCCGCGACCTGCTTCCGGATTTCGATCATGCCGAGCCTATTCCGATTTCTGGTCTTGCTAGGCCTGCTCGGTGGGCTGGCCTATGGCACGATCTTTTCGCTCGCCAATTTCATCAAGCTGCAGCCGCGCGAAATCGTGGTCACGGTTCCGCCGAGCAAATTCTTCAAAGAACCCTGAACGGTTTCCGCACGCAGGTCTGCAAGCGCAAGCAAAACGTTACCATTCGCTATCATATTGCGCCAATGGTTCAGGCCCTGAGCAAAGGCAAGACGAGCACGCGCCGGCCGAATGTCTCCAGCGACGGCCTCATCGAGTTGTTCCTCGACATGCTGGCGGCCGAACGTGGGGCGGGCGAGAATACCCTGTCTGCCTATCGCAACGACCTGTCCGACCTGGCCGCGCATCTGCGCGCGCGCAAGAGCAGCATCGTCAAAGCCGATACCGACGGCCTGCGCGGCTTTCTGAAATCTCTCGACGAGCGCGGCTTCAAACCAGCTTCACTGGCGCGGCGGTTATCGGCGCTGCGTCAGCTCTATCGTTTTCTGTATGCTGAAGGAAAACGCGATGACGATCCGGCAGCGGTGCTGGAAGGCCCGAAGCGCGGGCGATCGTTGCCCAAGGTGCTGACCATCGCCGAAGTCGACAAGCTGCTCCGCCAGTCGCGCGCCAACGCCGACAACGCCGAACAGCCGCCGACGCAGCGCCTGCGCGCGGCCCGCCTGTTGTGTCTGCTCGAAGTGGTCTACGCGACAGGCCTGCGGGTGTCCGAACTTGTGGCGCTGCCGGCGTCCGCCGCACGTTCCGACCAACGCATGTTGATCGTGCGCGGCAAGGGCGGCAAGGAGCGGCTGGTGCCGCTCAACAAGGCGGCCAAGCGTGCCATGGAGGAATACTTGAGCCTGCGCGCCGAAGCGGCGAAGAGAAACGAGAAAGCGAGGAAGACGCCGGCGCCGAAGTGGCTGTTTCCGTCTTCCGGCGAAACCGGCCACCTCACCCGCCAGCATTTCGCCCGCGACCTGAAGGCGCTGGGGGCGACCTGCGGCATCGGCGGCGAACGGTTGTCACCGCACGTGCTGCGCCACGCTTTCGCCAGCCACCTCCTGCATAACGGCGCGGACCTGCGCGTGGTCCAGACCCTGCTCGGCCACGCCGACATATCAACCACCCAGATCTATACCCACGTGCTGGAGGACCGGCTCAAGACCCTGGTGCGCGACCTGCACCCCATGGGGGAGGGGTAGCGGCGGCTGGAGAAAGCTCCGAAATTAGCCGCTCAACTTGACTTGGGAGCCTCCTCGCGTCAGGTCACCCCCGATCCGTTCACCCGATCCCGGAACCGTATGCGCAGCTATCTCGATTTCGAAAAGCCGGTGGCCGAGCTGGAGGCCAAGGTCGAGGAACTGCGCGCAATGGGCTCGACCGGCGACGCGGTCGCCATTGGCGAGGAGATCGCCCGGCTGGAGGCGAAGGCGGCGGCGGCGCTCAAGGAACTCTATGCCGACCTCACCCCGTGGCAGAAGACACAAGTGGCCCGTCACCCGCAGCGACCGCATTGCCTGGATTATGTCGGCGGTCTGATTACGGATTTCGTACCGTTGGCCGGCGACCGCAAATTCGGCGAGGATGCAGCTATTGTCGGTGGCTTCGGCCGGTTCCGCGGTGAGAGCGTCTGCGTGCTTGGCCACGAGAAGGGCAGCAACACAGAGAGCCGGCTCAAGCACAATTTCGGTATGGCCATGCCCGAGGGCTATCGCAAGGCGGTGCGCCTGATGGAAATGGCCGACCGCTTCGACATCCCCTTGATCATGCTGGTGGACACTGCGGGCGCGTATCCCGGCATCGGTGCCGAGGAACGCGGCCAGGCCGAGGCCATCGCACGGTCGACCGAGGCCTGCCTCAATCTCGGCGTGTCCAACGTGGCCGTCATCCTGGGCGAAGGGGGCTCCGGCGGCGCCATCGCGCTCGCCACCGCCAGCCGCGTGCTGATGTTGGAACACGCAATCTACAGCGTGATCTCGCCGGAAGGCGCAGCCTCAATCCTCTGGCGCGACACCACCAAGGCGCAGGAAGCTGCGACCAACATGAAAATCACTGCCCAGGATATGGTCCGCTTCGGGATCATCGACAGCGTGATCCAGGAGCCGACCGGGGGCGCCCACCGCGCTCCGGCGGAAGCGATTGCGGCCACCGGCGAGGCCATCGCGAACGCCTTCGCCGAGATGCGCGGGCTCGACCGCGACACGGTGCGCCGGCAGCGCCGGGAGAAATTCCTCAACATGGGCCGCAGCCTGGCCCGCGGGACTGGCTAGGTCCCGCACCGAATCTGGCCCCCGGAGCCAGCCGCCGGGCGCTGCCGCGGGACCACAACACCCCGCTCTGGCACTGATTTACCCTTGATTCACCATAGACTTACGGGGGGTGCGCAACGCCCTCATATGCCTTGCGGCTGCCACATCTTATGGATAACGATTGCTGAATAAGGGCTCGCCCTTCGGGGAGTATCGCGTTTGAAACCACGGTTCGTACGCGCGCTGTTGGCGCCGGCGGCTGTCGCCGCCGCGATTGCGCTTGCCGGCTGCAATGCGGAGAGCATTTCCCCGAGCGGCCGCGCACTCGCCCCCTTGTCCGACCAGATGCTTGCTCTCATTCAGGAGAAGCACATGGACAAGACGTCGCCGATCATGCTGCGAATCTTCAAGGAGGAGTCGCAGCTCGAGGTCTGGAAGCAGAACCTCGACGGCCAATACGCCCTGCTGAAGACATACCCGATCTGCCGCTGGTCTGGCGCGCTCGGCCCGAAGATAAAGGAAGGCGACCGCCAGGCGCCGGAGGGCTTCTATACGATCACGCCCGCGCAGATGAATCCGAACTCGAACTACTATCTCGCGTTCAACACCGGTTACCCGAACGCCTTCGACCGCGCGTGGGGCCGGACCGGCTCCGAGTTGATGGTGCACGGCGACTGCTCGTCGCGTGGCTGTTACGCGATGACTGATGAGCAAATCCAGGAAATCTACTCGCTGGCGCGCGAAGCCTTTTTCGGCGGCCAGCAGGAATTCCAGTTGCAGGCCTATCCGTTCCGCATGACCGCGCTGAACATGGCCAAGCATCGCAATAACCCGAACTTCGAATTCTGGAAGCAGCTGAAACAGGGCTACGACTCCTTCGAGGCTACCCGTCAGGCGCCGAAGGTCGCTGTATGCGAGAAGCGTTACGTGTTCGACGCGGTGGCTCCGGGGGGAGAAACACGTCCGCTGCGTTTCAATCCGCGCGGCAAATGCCCGGTCTACCAGCTCGATCCGATGGTCGCCGGCGCTATCCTGGATCACCGTCGCCAGGAACAGCTCAAGATGGCGCAATACATCGCCGACGGTGTCGAGGTGGAACCGATCGCCAAGGGCGCCGACGGCGGCATGCACCCGGTGTTCGCCGACAGCGGCAAGCTGAAGAACGGCCAGATCGACGAGAACGGCCGGGTCTACACTGTCGCCAGTCTGTCCACTGCGGCGGAGGCGTCGCCGAGGGCCGACAAGCCTGTCAAGACGGTGCCGTTGCCGGAGCCCTCGCCGCTTGCGAAGCCTGCGCCTGAACGGAAGTCCACAATCGCCACCCTGATCAACGGATTGTTCGGTGGCGGCGCGTCGACCGACGCCGCGCCAACGGTGGTCGAAAGCACACCGGTCGCCACCCAGACCGAACTGGCGGCCAAGCCGAAACAACAAACCCGCAAGCGCACCGCCGCTGCACCGGTCCGCCTGCGTTCAAGCGTAGCCGCCGAATCCAAACCAAAGGCGGCGGCGCGCACCAGGCCCAAGCCGGCGACAAAGCCCGAGCCAGTCCAGCAGGCCGGGAAGGAGCAGGCCACAGCCAAGCAGCAGGCCGCCGCAGCGGCCGTCACGCCGCGGGTCCAGAGCGCCTACACGGCGCCGCCGGCCACCGCCGGAAACGGCTTGTTGACGGGCGCCCAGCCGGTCGTGCGCTCCGGCTCGTTCGACGCGCGCTGGTCAGCTTTGCGCTGACGTCGCCTTCTCTACCGAACCATTCAGGAATTTGCGTTATCACGGGCGCATGGACTGCTTCGTCTATGTACTCGGTACGATCAGCGGCCGGCGCCGGCTGACTTATGTCGGCTGGACCGACGATGTCGCGCGTCGGCTCACGCAACACAACGCCGGCAAGGGCGCGCGTTTCACGCGTGGCCGGACCTGGGTGCTCCTGCACTGGGAGCGTTGCGAAAACCGGCGCGACGCCATGAGCCGGGAGTGGCACTTGAAGCGCAACCGGGCGTTCCGCAAGAAACTGGCGGCGGGGATGCGTGCCAAGCCGAACCGGCGCCGTCACTGAACGGCTCAGCCCGCCCCGTATGCGGAAACCCCTCCGAACGGCGCACCCGTCCGCGCAGGCCGCTGCATTAATGATTGCTTAGAGACGTTCCCGCTGCGGCAGCATGATCCTAAGTCCCACATTAACGATTTCGTGGGAAGGATGGCAACGAGACATCGGGTCGGTCCGGTGACCGGCGGCCGTGGGCCAACGCGACATTGGCAAATCGACACGCGGAAGGCCGACATCAGTGCGGCTGAGAGATCAAACCGCACATGACCGCGCATTCAGATATTCTTGTGATCGGCGCCGGACCTGCCGGCCTCACCGCCGCGTACTGTCTGGTCAAGGAGACGCCGTCGGTCATCGTCATCGAAAAGGATCCGCAATATGTCGGCGGCATCAGCCGCACCGTGCGGCATGGCAATTTTCTGTTCGACATCGGCGGCCACCGGTTTTTCTCAAAGTCGAAGGAGGTCGTCGAGCTGTGGCGGGAAATCCTGCCGGACGACTTCATTACCCGACCGCGGCTGTCGCGCATCTTCTATCGCGGAAAATTCTACTCGTATCCGCTGAACGCGTTTGAGGCTCTGCGCAATCTCGGAATCTTCACCAGCGTCGCCTGCATGGTGTCCTACGTCTATGCCAGGTTTTTCCCGATCGCTTCGCCGCACAGCTTCCACGACTGGGTCCGCAATCAATTCGGCGAACGCCTGTTCCAGATCTTCTTCAAAACCTACACCGAGAAGGTGTGGGGCATGCCCTGTGATGAAATTTCTGCCGACTGGGCCGCGCAACGCATCAAGGGCTTGAACCTTTCCGTCGCGATCAAAAACGCGCTCAAGCATTCGTTCGGCCGCAAAGGCAAGAGTGCGGCCACCAGTGGTGATACCGTCAAAACACTGATCGAATCGTTCGAATATCCGCGCAAAGGTCCCGGCATGATGTGGGAGGCCGCTGCGGCCAAGATCACGCAGCGCGGGGGCCGCATTCTGATGGGCCGGGAAATGGCCGGGCTCGCATATGACGAGAGCCGAAAACTCTGGACGATCCAGGTTGCGACGGCCGACGGCGGACACGAAACCTATACCGCGTACCATATCATAAGCTCGGCGCCGGTGCGCGACCTCGTGGAGAGACTGAAGCCAGGTCCGATATCACGTCTGCATGCGCGCCAACTGCGCTATCGCGACTTTGTTACCGTTGCGCTGATGGTCGACAAGCCGGACACGTTTGCGGACAACTGGATCTACATTCACGATCCGTCAGTAAAGGTTGGCCGCGTGCAGAATTTTGCCTCGTGGTCGAGCGAAATGGTGCCGGCGGGGAAGACCTGCCTCGGCCTCGAATATTTCTGTTTCGAGGGTGACGGCCTGTGGACCTCGTCCGACGAGGATTTGATCGAACTTGCAAAGCGCGAAATCGCCAAGATCGGATTGGCCTCGCCCGGTGACATCGTGGACGGCTGCGTTGTGCGCCAACCCAAGGCCTATCCGGTCTATGACGATTTCTATCTCGAGCACATGGAAATGATTCGACTCGACCTGGAGCAGAGCTATTCGACCCTGCATATGATCGGCCGCAACGGGATGCATAAATACAATAATCAGGACCACGCCATGATGACCGCCATGCTGACGGTGCAGAACATCCTGGCCGGGGAGCGCGTGTACGACGTCTGGCAGGTCAACGAAGACGCCGAATATCACGAAGCCGGCGAGTCGGGAACGCAGTCGGCACTGGCCAGTGAACGCCTGGTGCCGCGCGGAGTACATCGCCGAGCGTCCTGACACACCGCTCAAGACTGCATTGCAGGGCCCGCTGAGCGTCGGTGAGCGCGATCTTGCCCTAGTCCAATAACTGGTTCGGCAACCAAAGCGCCAATTGCGGAAAGGCAAAGACGGCGGCAAGCCCGATCAGTTGAAGGATCACGAACGGGATGATGCCGCGGTATATGTCCTGCATCTTGACCTCGTCCGGGGCCACACCTTTCAGGTAAAACAGCGCGAAGCCGAAAGGTGGCGTCAGGAACGAGGTCTGAAGGTTCACTGCGACCAGAATGGCGAACCAGTAAAGCGCCTGCAACTCCACGGCGCCTTGGGGCGCGCCCTCAGCAAGGCCCAAGTGAGCCTGAAATGCGGGCGCCAGCGTCCGCACCACCGGCGTGAAGACCGGCAAGATGATGAGCGTGATCTCGAGAAAGTCGAAAAAGAAGCCCAGCAGGAAAATCACGGCCATCAATACGACTATGAAGAACCAGGGGCTGAGGTTGAGGTGTTCGATGAACTCGATAATCAGATCGTCGCCGTAAAGCGCCCTGAAGAAATAAGAAAACGTTGTTGCCGCCAGGAAGATCAAGAAGATCATCGATGTCGTCAGGGTCGTCCGGTATACAACCTCGCGCAGTACGTTGAACGTGAGTGAACCGTTGAACATGGCGAGCACGATTGAGCCGAAGGCGCCGACACCAGCGGCCTCGGTTGGGGTCGCCCAACCGCCGAAGATCGAGCCCAGCACCATCGTTATCAGAAAGACGGGCGGCATGAAGCCCTTCAGCACCGCACCAAAATACGAGTTGCCTTCAATCTTTCCGATCACCATCGAAAGAGCAAAGATGATGAAAAAGGCGACAAGCCCCCAGTTCGCGTAAGCACCCCACGATGTTTCCTCTATGAAGCCGACCGCCCCGATCGTCAGCGCGACCAGCGCACCAAACAGCCAGACATTACGTTTGTTTGTATGGTCGAGAACAATCAGGCCGTCCGGCAACGGCGGCGCCCAATCACGACGGATCGTGCTGACGAAAAGGATATAGATGAAGTAGAGGCCGGAAAGCACCAGCCCCGGCAAGACGGCACCGAAAAACAGATTGCCGACGGAGATCGCCATCAGGCTTGCCATGAGAACCAGCATGATCGATGGCGGGATCAGGATCCCCAGTGTCGCGGACGCCGCAATCGTTCCTGTCGCCAACGGGCGATCGTAATCTCGTTCCAGCATCGCCGGCAGCGCCAGCAACGTCATCATGACCACGGAGGCACCAATGATCCCGGTCGTGGCCGCGAGAATTGTGCCCATGACTGTGACCGACAATGCCAGTCCACCAGGCACGCGCTTCAACATCACCTGCAGGATGTGCAGAAGGTCGCTGGCGACGCGCGAACGCTCAAGCATCGTGCCCATGAAGATGAAACACGGTATCGCCACCAGGATCGGGTTTTGAACAGCGCCAGATGCACCATCTCCGCCCCAGATACGGTTGGGAACGTTGAAAAACTCGGCGATCGACACGATCCCGAAATAGACGCCGAGAAAGCCGAAGACCATCGCGACCCCGCCGACCGCGATGGCCACAGGCAATCCCGTGAAGAGCGTGATCGCGAGCGCGAGGAACATATAGGCGCCGAGATACTCGGTAAAATGCCCTGCAAACCACTCCAGCATCAGCGCCGCACTCCGTCATCCGTGGCAGCGACTTCGTGCGCGGCCTCTTCGGCGTCGTGAATGGTTGTCTCCAGCGTTCCCCTGTCATCACTGACAACAGTGAGCTTTCCATTCGCCTCCGCGACCAGCTTTTCATCCGACGACCACAGAGCGATCACCAGACGTATGAGGGTGGCAACGAACGAAAACAGCAGCAGCAGGAACCCGACCAGCAAAAATGATTTGATGATGTAACGGGCAGGAATGCCGGTCAGGGACTCGGATCCCTCGTGTTGAAAGTACGACATCTCGACGAATTCAAAGCCGAAATAGCTGATCACCAGAAGAAACGGGATGCCGAGCAGCGCCAGGCCGAAGAATTCGACCAGCATCTGACCGCGCCGCGGCAGCATTTCCCGGAAAATATCGACGCGAACATGCGCGTTCATCAAATAGCCGAAGCCGAAGGAAAGCAGCAGCAGCGCGCCGTGCAGATGCCACTCCGCGTCCTGAAAGATGATCGGATTGAACCAGCTCGAGTCCAGTCCCGCCATCCAGATGCGCACAAAATCAATGCGTCGCGTGATGACATCGAACATGATGATGAGGATGAGCGGCAGGATGAGCCAGCCGCCGAGCTTGCCGAGCGATCGCGCGGGCCAGTCGAACCAGTCCGCGATCCGGAGCAGCCGCATAACCGTCACCCCTTCGAAACGATGCCGCTTGTCCGCGCCGATAGTGGCGCGGCCTCAGGTGTGCGAGTCCTTCTTTGAAACGCACGAAACCCTGCCCGGCCGCCCATTCACAATGGGCAGCCGGAGCGGTCATCGGGTTGTGACTACTTGAGGTAGCCGCGCTCGCCCCAGACTTTGTATTTTTCGTGGAAGGCGGTGTAGCTGTCCCACACCCGTTTCACATCCGGGTTGGATTTGATCTCCTCCGCAAGAACCTCTTCCCAGGCTTTCTTGAACTGGTCGAGAATTTCTTTCGGCCACACCATGTTGTGGACGCCGTTCTTCTCGTTGTCGAGCATGGCCTGGAACTGGGATGCCTCGCCGTCGGCAATCATGTTTCCGAGTTCGGCATCGCAGGCCGTCTGCAACATGGCTTGATATTTTTTCGGAAGCTTCTTCCACTTGTCCATGTTGATCAGCAGCTCGTTCGACGTCGACTGCTGATGCCAGCCCGGGAAGTAGTTGTACTTGGCGATCTGGTAGAAACCAAGTGAGCGGTCGATCGCCGGCATCGAGAATTCGGTGGCATCGATCGTCCCCCGCTCCAGCGCGGGATAGATGTCGGCGGCGGCAAGTTGCTGCGTCGAAACGCCGAACTTCTGCATGACCTTTGCGCCGATGCCGAAGAATCGCATCTTCTTGCCCTTGAGCTGGTCAAGGCTTTTAACTTCCTGGCGGAACCAGCCGGAGGTCTCCGGTGGAATCATTCCGCAAAGCAGGAACTTGATATTGGACTTGGCGTAGAGTTCTTCGGCGATTTTGTTTCCGCCACCGTACTTGAACCAGGCGATGAATTCCGGCGCTGCGGGCCCGAACGGCCAGGTCGACAAGAACGCGAACGCGGAGTTCTTTCCCTGGTTGGCCCCGGAGGTGCCCCATGCGGCGTCAATTGCGCCGGTGGAGACCGGATCGAAATAGGCGTAGCCCCCCGTCAGGGCGCCAGGCTCGAACACCTTGATGCTGAAATCGCCACCCGACATTTTATCGATGGCCTCCGCCAGACGGCGCGACGGCGGACCGATCACGGCGACGTTCTTGCCGAACGCCGCATGCATTTTCCAACGCACTTTCTGCGCACTCGCACTCGTCGTCATCAGCCCAGCGACCGCTACGGCTGATGTGGCGAAAATCAACGCCCGCAATACGTATTTCATTTTGCGCCCCTCCCAGAGCTTTTTGGCCGCCAATGATTTGACGGTCCCGGCTCGTTGCAACTCAGTCGGGGCTGGCCGCGCATGTATCGCGTGCCGGTTTGACATACCGCCTTATTGCAGCCCCAAACCGACCCACATCACGGGTCGGCAAAGGATAGTTCAGATTTGGCGGGAGTACCACCCCGATTGGAGCCGCGCCCGAAGCTTTCCAAGCGCAAGAATTGGAGGCTTGGTCAAAAGTAGCAGGCGCGAATGGCGGTTCGATCGCGCCGCCGGGACCACCGACCCCGAAAGCATCCGGGGCGACACCGGCAATCAGCTACAAGACCCCATCAAAATCACCCAAGGGGTGCCGCTGGTCCGGACAGGCCGGTGCCCCCTCTCCCCGACCCCGGGGTTCAACCGTCGTCGGTGCATCGCCGCGGCAGGACGCTTCGATGACGAACTGCCCGTTACTTCTGTCTGGAGGTTTGGTCATCACGCCGCACCCACGAACGGGTTCGCGCCATTGCATCCCGATCTCGCGTGTCCTGCGGATGTTTCGCGTCTGGACGGAGCGTTTGCAGCTCGTGAAAATAACGTCCGTATATAGAAAGACCGCCAGAGTTGACGCGCGAGTTGGCGCAGTCAAGTAATGCTGTTCACGAAGTGGCTGACCGGCTTTTGTCTCCTGCAACCGGAACGATCGCGATGAAGATCAGGCTTGACCAGGAATTTGAAGTGCCAAAAAAAATGCGCGCCTGGGTCCTTGACGATCCGGGCCAGCTCAGACTGACCGAGAAACCGGTTCCTCAACCCGGTCCGGCGGAGGTGCTGGTAAAGATTCATGCCATCGCCTTCTGCGATGGCGATATCCGGATCATCACCAAGGGGCCGCCGGCGCTGATCGAAGGGGGTCTGCCGTTCAACAAGAACTTCACCCCCGGTCATGAATACGTCGGCACCGTCGTCAGGCTTGGGCCTGACGTGGACGAATTCGAAGTCGGCGAGCGCGTTGTCGTCGAGGTTCACTACGGCTGCGGACGCTGCGAGCGCTGCCGTTCCGGCATGTACACGTCCTGTCTCAACTACGGAATGAACTACCAGGGCCACAACAAGGGCCACCGGGCGAACGGCTTCACCACCGACGGCGGCTTCGCCGAATATGCCGTCAACAATGTGAACACGCTTGTGCACGCGCCGGAGAATGTCGGTGATGAGGAGGCAACGCTGATCGTCACGGCCGGCACGGCCATGTATGCGCTTGATACCCTTGGCGGACTGGTCGCGGGGCAGAGCGTCGCGGTGACCGGACCGGGCGCGATCGGACTGTTGACCGTGGCGGTCGCCAAGGCGCTCGGTGCCAAACCCGTCATTCTAACAGGCACGCGCGATTCACGGCTCGAACTCGGCAAAAAGCTCGGCGCCGATTACATTATCAATATCAATAACGAGAAGCCGGTCGACGCCGTCAAGCGACTGACCGAAGGCAAGGGCGTTCATTATGTCGTCGAAGCCTCGGGTAATCCCGACGGCCTGAATGACGGCATGGATATGGTGATGCGCGGCGGGAAGATCTGCCTGGTCGGATTCGCCAACGAGCCGGTGCCGGTCGATGTCGCCAAGCTGGTGCGCAACCATATTTCCGTCTTCGGTATCCGCGGCGAAGGGCGCAGCGCAACCCATCGGGCGGCGGCGCTGGTCGCCGAAGGGCGGATCAATGCCAAACTGATCCACACCCATACGTTCGGGATGGACGACGTTCCGGAGGCCTTCAAATACAGCCGCGACCGCATCGACGGCGCGATCAAGGTCGTCGTCAGGATGAGCGACAGTCAGTAGCGGAACAGCGCCGCCCCAGCCGCTGTCGCCGAAGTGCGTTTAATGGAGAATTCCGATGACTTCATCTCCCCTCGTCAGCACCGCATGGCTTGAGGAGCATCTCGCCGATCCCGACCTGCGCATCATCGAGATCTGCTCGCTGCGCGACGACAAGACGTATCACGAAGGACATATCCCCGGCGCGATGTGGGTCTACTGGAAAGCGGCGTGCTGGCAGGACAGTGATCGTGAGTTCGTCACGCCGGCGCAGATGGCCAGGCTGTTTGGCAGCATGGGCATCGGACCGCAGTCGACGGTCGTCCTTTACGGCGACCCGGTCCAGTATGGCAGCTACGGCTTCTGGGCCTTCACGATGGCCGGGCACAGGAACCTGAAGCTGCTGGACGGCGCGCGGCGCAAATGGATCCTGGAGAAACGTCCGCTATCGCGGAACGTGCCGCGCTTTTCTCCCGTCGACTACCCGACCCCGACCGGAACGGCGGCGATGCGGGTCGGCCGCCGCGATGTCCGCGACCATCTCGGACAGTCAAACCGGCTGCTGCTCGATGTGCGCTCGGCCGAGGAATACACCGGCAAGCGGGTGTCGGAATATTCGTTCGCGGTCGATCATGGCGCCGAACGAACAGGGCGTATTCCCGGGGCCGTCCATCTGTATTTCAAGGAACTGCTGAATGATGACGATTCCTTCAAGTCGCCGGACGAGCTCCGTCAGGTGCTGGCCGGCACCGGCGTCGCGCCGGAAAAATTTGACGACGTCGTCTGCTATTGCCGCCTGAGCCACCGCGCCACGATCGCCTGGATCGCGCTGACGAACATCCTCGACTATCCGAACATCAAGATCTACGACGGCTCCTGGACGGAATGGGGCAGCATCGTCGGCTACCCCATTGAGAAATAACACGCAAGGCTTCTTCAAATGGACGTGACCGGCACCGTCGGCCCGTGAGGCGGGCTTCAATCCGACGACGTTCTGGCGTCCGCAAGCTGGCGTGAAAGATCGATGAGAGCCTGTTCGACCTCTGCCAGCCGCTCGGACTTCTCCAAATAGCGCTGTGTTGCGGCGCCGTCGGGCGCCCAGTCGCCGGACTTGCGCTGGTCGGCCGGCACGTCCGCCATCTCGCCGATCATCCCGTCGACAGTCTGCTCGAGTTCATCACGCTCGCTATTCATCTGGGCCATCAACGCTTCAAGCTCTTCAATCTTTTTCGTCATGCCTACATCCTCAAACCGAAACGCCGCGCTTGACGCGCGGCGCTTGGACATGTGACCTCCAGCCGTCGGCTACGCGTTCTACGCGTACCTGCCGTGGCAATGCTTGAACTTCTTGCCGGAGCCGCAGGGGCACGCCTCGTTGCGGCCCACTTTTCCCCAACTCGTCGGGTCGTTCGGATTGCGCTCCGCCTGGGCGCCATGACCGTTGCCGGCGGCGACCGCGGTCGCCTGCAGGGCGCCGGCCATCGCCAGCTCGTCTTCGCCGGTCGTCGGATCGACGTGGTGCGCTTCCATGTAAGGAAGCTCGGCCGACTCGTCCTCGGGTGGCCGGTCCACGATCTCCACGCGCATGAGCTGGGCGGTGACCGCCTCGCGCAAATGCGACACCATCCCTTCGAACAGCGAAAAGGCTTCCGCCTTGTACTCGTTGAGCGGATCGCGCTGGCCATAGCCGCGCAGGCCGATGACCTGGCGCAGGTGCTCGAGCATGACCAGATGCTCGCGCCAGAGGTGATCGAGCGTTTGCAGCAGGATCGACTTCTCGACATAGCGCATCACGTCGGGGCCGTAGGTGGCCGCCTTGCCCGCCATCCACTCGTCGGCGCGGCGCCTGACGCGCTCCTTCACTTCCTCGTCGGCGATACCCTCTTCCCTGGCCCACTCCTTGACCGGGAGGTCGAGGGTCAACACGTTGCGCAGTGCCTCGTCGAGGCCATCCATATCCCACTGCTCGGGATAGGCCTGCGCCGGAATGTGCTTGGTGACCAGTTCGTCTATTACCGAGTGACGCATGTCGACGATCGTGTCGTCGACCTGCTCGTCGCGCATCAGCTCGAGCCGTTGCTCGAAGATGACCTTGCGCTGGTCGTTCATCACGTCGTCGTATTTGAGCAGGTTCTTGCGGATGTCGAAGTTGCGTGCTTCGACCTTCTGCTGCGCCTTTTCCAGCGCCTTGTTGATCCAGGGATGAACGATCGCCTCGTTCTCCTTCAGCCCCAGCTTCTGCAGCATGCCGTCGAGCTTGTCGGAGCCGAAGATTTGCATCAGGTCGTCTTCGAGCGACAGGAAAAACTTGGAGTGCCCGGGGTCACCCTGGCGGCCGGAACGGCCACGCAACTGGTTGTCGATACGACGGCTTTCATGGCGCTCGGTGCCGAGCACGAAGAGCCCGCCCGCCTTGAGCGCCTTTTCCTTCAACCGGGCGACCTGTTCGCGAATGGCGCCGGCACGCGGATCCTTGTCGCGTGCGCCCCAGTCCTCGATGTCGGTGATCTCCTGGCGGATGCGCATGTCGGCGTTGCCGCCGAGCTGGATGTCGGTGCCGCGGCCGGCCATGTTGGTGGCAATGGTGATGGCGCCCGGCACGCCGGCCTGCGAGACGATGAAGGCTTCCTGCTCGTGGTAACGCGCGTTGAGGATCGCGAAGACCTTCTTTTTCGCTGCTCCCTCGTCGCCGGAATAGAGTTCGGCAAAAACGTTGGGGTCGGTGAAATCGTGCTGCTTCCAGCCCTGCTTGCGCAAGGCCTCGGCAAGCTGCTCCGACTTCTCGATTGAGGTGGTGCCGACCAGCACCGGCTGGCCGCGCTGCTTGCAGTCCTCGATCAGCGAAATGATGGCCCGGTATTTCTCGTTCGCGGTGCGGTAAACCTCATCGTCGTCGTCGATGCGCGCCAGCGGCATGTTGGTCGGCACCTCGAGGCTTTCGAGGCGGTAGATGTCCATGAACTCGTCGGCTTCCGTCATGGCCGTGCCGGTCATGCCGGCCAGCTTCTTGTACATGCGGAAGTAGTTCTGGAAGGTGATGGAAGCGAGTGTCTGGTTCTCGGGCTGGATCGGCTGATGCTCCTTGGCCTCGAGCGCCTGATGCAAGCCTTCCGAATAACGCCGGCCCGGCATCATGCGGCCGGTAAACTCGTCGATAATGACGACTTCGCCGTTGCGCACGATGTAATCCTTGTCGCGCTGGAACAGCTTGTGAGCGCGCAGCGCCTGGTTGACGTGATGAACGACCGAGACGTTCTCGACGTCGTAGAGCGAATTCGCCTTGAGCTGACCGGCCTCGCGTAATGCGACTTCCATCTTCTCCATGCCGGCTTCGGTCATGGTGACGGTGCGCTGCTTCTCGTCGACCTCGTAGTCGCCCTTGTCGAGACCGGGAATGAAAGTGTCGATGGTGTTGTAGAAATCGGATCGGTCGTCGAGCGGACCGGAGATGATCAGCGGCGTGCGCGCCTCGTCGATCAGGATGGAGTCCACTTCGTCGACGATGGCGTAGACGTGACCGCGCTGGACCATGTCCTCCAGCCGGTACTTCATATTGTCACGCAGATAGTCGAAGCCAAGTTCGTTGTTGGTGCCGTAGGTGATGTCGCAGGCGTAAGCGGACTGGCGCTCCTCGTCGTCCATACCGTGGACGATGTTGCCGACGGCGAGGCCGAGGAAACCGTAGATCTGGCCCATCCACTCGGCGTCGCGTTTGGCAAGATAATCGTTGACGGTAACGACATGCACGCCTTTGCCGGTGAGCGCATTGAGATAGACCGGCAGCGTGGCGACCAGGGTCTTTCCTTCGCCGGTCTTCATCTCGGCGATCTTGCCTTCGTGCAGGATCATGCCGCCGATGAGCTGGACGTCGAAGTGGCGCTGGCCGAGGGTGCGCTTGGCGGCCTCGCGCACGGTGGCGAAGGCGGGAACCAGCAGGTCGTCGAGGTCGGCGCCCTCGGCAAGCTGCTTCTTGAACTCCGCGGTGCGGGCCTTGAGGGCCTCGTCGGAGAGCGCCGCGATCTCGTTTTCCAGGGCGTTGATCTCATCGACCCGCGGCTGATAGCTGCGGATCCGCCGGTCGTTGGCGGAGCCAAACAGCTTGCGGGCAACGGCGCCGATCATGCGGAAGCTCCTGAATAGGTCCGGGCGCTTTTTACCACGCCGCCGCCGCCGGATTTAAGCTTCCGGCGCTCCGGAATGCGGCTCTTTTCGGGCAAAAACGACGTGAAACGCGGGGGCAAAGCGCAACCGGCCGGGGTTGCCCGAGAGATAGGAGGGGGTCGGTTTATTGTCAATCGGCCGCTTGCCATGGACTTAACCGGGCCCCGGCGTCCCATCCCGCGCCGGTCACGCGGTCGTTAGGTGGCGCGGGCGATCCGCCATTGCAAAGCCACGGTTGTTGGGTGACAAGGACCGCTAATCGCCCGGGCGAAACGGACACCCCAATCCCAAGGACAGCGCTATGACGATTTCGTTTTTCGCCGGCTGGCCGGCGCCGCAGTGCCGGGCCGGCCTCCTCGCCGCCTCCCTGACACTGCTGATGGCGGCGGCGGGCCCGCTGCACGCGCAAGACGCCAAGGACATGGCGAAGGATCCGGTCGTGGCCAAGGTCAACGGCACCGACATCCATCAGAGCGACCTCGCAGTGGCCGAGCAGGAGGCGGGCCGGCTTCCGCCGATGTCGGAGGCGGCCAAGAAAGACTACCTGGTCCAGTTCATGGCCGACGTGATCCTGGTGGCGAAGGCCGCCGAGGACAAGACGATCGGCGAGAGCGAGGCGTTCAAGAAGAAGCTCGCCTTCGAACGCAAGAAGCTCCTGATGACGGAGCTCATGGAGAACGTCGCCAAGGACGCGGTCACCGACGACGCCCTGCACAAGGTCTACGACGAGGCCATCAAGCAGATGGGCGAGAAGGAAGAGGTGCACGCGCGCCACATCCTGATCCGCGCCAAGGCCGGCGACGAGAAGGCCAGCGAAGAAGCCAGGAAAAAAGTCGAGGCGATCATCACCAAGCTGAAGGGCGGTGAGGATTTCGAAAAGCTGGCCAAGGAAAGCACGGAAGATCCCTCAGGCAAGGCCAATGGCGGCGACCTCGGCTATTTCACCAAGGACCAGATGGTGCCGGAATTTTCCAAGGTTGCGTTTGAGCTGAAGAAAGGCGGCATCTCCGATCCGGTGAAGACCCAGTTTGGCTGGCACGTCATCAAGGTCGAGGACAAGCGCACCAAGCCACCGCCGAAGTTCGAGGAGGTCAAGGACCAGCTTGTCAGTTTCGTTCAGCGCAAGGCGCAGGCCGATATGATCCAGAAGCTGCGCGCCGACGCCAAGATCGAAAAGTTCTACAAGACCGGGGAAGAGAAGAAGCCGGACGCCGCCAGGATGGACGACAAGAAGCCCGAACCCGCGAAGCAGTAAAACCGATCGCGCCCATTCAAAAATGTCGTCATGCCCGGCCTTGTGCCGGGCATTTCGCTTATGTAGGGACTTGATCGACCGTTCATCAGGATCGCCGGGGCAAGCCCGGCGATGACAGTCCCATGTCCACCGTCGTCTCTCCCCTTGCCCCGCAATATGTCCCGGACATGCCGGCCATCGCCGGCGTCAGGCTCGCCACCGCCGCCGCCGGCATCCGTTATGCCGGGCGCACCGACGTCCTGCTGGCGCTGTTCGATCCCGGCACGACCGTGGCCGGCGTGTTCACGAAATCGAAATGTCCCTCGGCGCCGGTGGAGTGGTGCCGCGCACATCTGAAGGGCGGCAAGGCGCGTGCGCTGCTCGTGAATTCCGGCAATGCCAACGCCTTTACCGGCAAGAGCGGCCGCGCCGCCACACAGCTCACCGCCAATATTGCCGCCAGGGCGGCCGGCATCCGTGCAGGGGAAATCTTCCTCGCCTCCACCGGGGTGATCGGCGAGCCGCTGGATGCAAACAAGTTCACCGGCGTGATGGGCACCCTGGTGGCGCGCGCCGTACCGGGCGACTTTCTCGCAGCAGCCAAAGCGATCATGACCACCGACACCTTCCCGAAGGTGGCGACCGCGACGGCGAAGATCGGCAAGACCACGGTGACCATCAACGGCATCGCCAAGGGCGCAGGCATGATCGCGCCGGACATGGCGACCATGCTGTCGTTCATCTTCACTGACGCCGCGCTTTCCGCAAGTGCGATGCAATCGTTGCTGAGAGAAGGCGTCGCCGATACTTTTAACGCGGTGACGATCGACGGCGACACGTCGACCTCCGACACGCTGATGATGTTCGCCACCGGCCAGGCCGAAGGCTACCCACGCATCACGCGCGCCAGCGATCCGCGCCTGAAGGCTTTCAAGAGGGCGCTGCACGACGTTCTGGCGAACCTCTCCGAGCAGGTGGCGCGCGACGGCGAAGGCGCGCGCAAGCTGGTCGAAATCGTGGTCGAAGGCGCGGTATCGAAGGCCTCCGCCCGCCGTATCGCCATGTCGATCGCCAATTCACCGCTGGTGAAAACCGCGATCGCCGGAGAAGACGCGAACTGGGGCCGCGTCGTCATGGCGGTGGGCAAGGCGGGGGAGCCGGCCGATCGCGACAAGCTCACGATCTGGTTCGGCGGCATCCGCGTGGCGCACAAGGGCGCGCGCGATCCCGCCTATGACGAAACCGAAGCGAGCGCCGTGATGAAAAAGCCGGAGATCAGCCTGAAAGTCGCACTCGGCCTGGGCAAAGGACGCGACCGGGTGCTCACCTGCGACCTGACCAAGGAATACATTGCAATCAATGGCGACTATCGTTCTTAGCCACAAATTAACCAGCGCCCGAGGCCGGGGCTGTCTCGCCAATTGAGTGAATGACCCCTTAACCAACGCCTGCCATCGTCGCGAAAGAAGACCCGTGAGCGCAAACATCGTTCTTGTCGCCGCCTGCGCGCTCGTCGATGCCGACAACCGCGTGCTGCTGGCACAGCGGCCTGATGGTAAGCCGATGGCCGGCCTGTGGGAGTTTCCCGGCGGCAAGATCGAAACGGGAGAACGACCGGAACAGACTCTGATCCGGGAACTGAAGGAGGAACTGGGCATTACCGTCGACGAGGCCTGTCTCGCGCCCCTGACGTTTGCGAGCCACGCCTATGCGGACTTTCACCTTCTCATGCCGCTCTATGTCTGCCGCAAATGGAACGGGACGGTCGCCGCGACGGAAGGACAGCAGCTCGCCTGGGCCAGGCCGAACCGGCTACGCGACTACGACATGCCGCCAGCCGACATTCCGCTGATACCGCACTTGCAGGCGCTGCTGATGTAATCCCGGGCCCGAGAAGGAATGATTGCAGGAGCGCGAAAAACATGACCGTGCGCCGCCGCGTTGAGACCAGCCCGATCCGCCGTTTCCTGCATTCAGAGGACGGCGCCACCGCCATCGAATACGCAATGATCGCATCCGGCATCAGCATCGCCATCATCGCGTCGGTCACGGCGCTCGGATCGGCGCTCAAGGTCAATTTCTACGACAAGCTGGCCGCGCTGCTGTAGTTGGTTGTTGAGAAGACCCTTTTCCTTCATTCCGGACGCCGCGAAGCGGCGATCCGGAATCCCGATGCATCAAGAAATTCGATGTGGCTGGATTCCCGGTTCGCGTGCTGCGCACGCGCCCCGGAATGTCCCCGGATAGTCTTTCAGCAGTTTGTTGATGCCCCTCACCGCTCCGGCTTTTCGCCCGTGGAGATTTCCCGCGCGCCAAGTGCGTCGGCGAGCCGGTGCGCCGCCGAGCCCGGCTTCAGCGGCTTCTGCTGACTCGCGTGCGGCGCCCATCCCGACAACCAGACGATCTCGAAAGTGGCGCGCAGGCGGCCATCCGGATCTGCGAAACGTTCTGTGTAAATTTCAGCCAGCCGCCGCAACGTCGCGCGCCTGAGCGGCAGGCGCCGACGCTCGCTAAGCACGTTGGTCGCCCCCATGCGGCGCAGGTCGTGCATCAGTGCAAATACGGAATCATAACGCACGGTCAGGCGGTCGCTATCGACCACCGGAAGCGCGAATCCGGCGCGCTGCAACAGCCCGCCCAGCTCACGCACATCGGAAAAAGGTGCGACACGCGGAGACAGGCCACCTTCCACTTCGCTTTCGGCGGCGGCGAAGGCTTCGCGCAACTCGCCGAGGCTGTCGCCGCCGGCGAGCGCGGCGAGCAGCAGGCCGTCCGGCTTCAACGCGCGGCGCGCCTGGATCAGCGTGCCGGGCAGATCATTGACGAACTGCAGCGTAAGCGCGGACACGATGAGATCGAGCGAACCGTCGGCGAACGGCAGCGCCTCTTCGTCGGCGGCGACGCAGGGAAAAGCAGTATCGGGTTCGCCCGCGTGCGAGGCGGCGACGACGCTGCCAACCTTGCCGCTGTCAGCCAGCACGCGCCGCACCGCATCGGTCGGCGTGCCCAGATCGACGGCACGGTCGAACGTGCGCACCACGGCGTTAAGCCGCTCGCCCAATTCCTCCGCCACCCGATCAATCAAGAAGGTCTCGACGCCAAGTGCCCGCGCGCGCCGTTGGCGCGAGCGGAGCAGAGAGCGGTCGAAAATGGTAGGACCGGGCATGGCCTTTCCGTCGTCGTCCCCTCCCCCGCAAGCGGGGGAGGGACAGGGAGGGAGCACTTCAAAACCAATCTAAGCTCGAATTCCCTTTCCCCAACCCTCCCCCGCAAGCGGGGGAGGGAGTAGGCTTGCGTCTATGGCTATGCCTTCCACCGAACCGACGCGCAACGCAGCCTTCGGCTTGGCGCGCTTGACAACGCCATTGCGCGCCGCGCTGCAGCTGGCGCTTGACGTCGCGCTGCCGCCGCTGTGCGCGTCCTGCCGCGAGCCGTTGGGCGACGGCGCCGGACTGTGCGCCGCATGCTGGGCGAAGCTTTCCCTCATCGAGCCGCCCTACTGTGCCCGGCTCGGCATCCCCTTCACCTACGATCCCGGGCCCGGCCTGCTATCCATGGAAGCGATCGCGGACCCGCCCGCCTACGACCGGGCGCGCGCCGCGGTGCGTTACGACGATATCGCGCGCGCTCTGGTGCACGGGTTCAAATACGGTGACCGCATGGAGCTCGCTCCCATGATGGGGCGCTGGATGGCGCGCGCCGGCCACGAACTGCTCGCCGAAGCCGACAGCCTGGTGCCGGTGCCGCTGCACTGGCGGCGGCTGTGGGCGCGTCGCTTCAACCAGTCGGCGGCCCTGGCCGGCGCCATTTCGGCGCTCTCCGACGTGCCGGTGCTGCATGGCGCCCTGCGCCGGACGCGGGCAACGACGCAGCAGGTAGGCCTTTCCAGAAACCAGCGGGCCGACAACGTCCAGGGCGCCTTCAAGGTGCAGGCGGCACAGAAAGCCGACGTTAAGGGCAAACGGCTGATACTGATCGACGACGTGCTGACCTCGGGGGCGACCGTCGACACCTGCGCCCGGGCCCTGCTCCGGGCCGGGGCCGCCCACGTCGATGTACTGGTCTTTGCCCGGGTTGTTGCGCCAATTCGCACGCCCATATAACGAGATAGCCGAATTTGAACCGGAATGGCCGATGCCGCCCGTCGAGATCTACACCAGCCGCTGGTGCCCCTATTGCCATATGGCCAAGGCGCTCCTGCAGCGCAAAGGCGTCGCGTACAGCGAGATCGATGTGAGCCGTGAGCGCGAGCGGCGCGCGGAAATGATCCAGCGCGCGCATGGCCGCACTTCGGTGCCGCAGATTTTCATCGGCGACGTGCATGTGGGCGGCAGCGACGACCTGCACGCGCTCGAGCGCGCCGGCAAGCTCGACCCGTTGCTCGCCGGCGAGGACACTGCAGCGAAAGAGGCCCGCGCATGAGCGACGGCAGCTTCAAGGCCGCAATGATCCAGATGCGCGCGGGCCTGACGCCGGGCGTCAATGTCGACGAGGCCGCGCGCCTGATCGGCGAAGCCAGGTCGGCCGGCGCCGATTACGTGCAGACGCCGGAGATGACCAATATCCTGGCCGCCAGGCGCGAGCAGTTGTTCTCGACCGTCGTGGAAGAAGATGCCGATCCGTCGCTCGCCAGCTTGCGCGAACTTGCGCGCAAGCATTCAATTTTCGTCCATATCGGCTCGCTGGCGCTCAGGTTCACGCCCGAGCGCGCCGTCAACCGTTCGCTGCTCGTGGATCCGAAGGGCGAGATCGTCGCGCGCTACGACAAGATCCATATGTTCGACGTCGATCTCGGCAACGGCGAGCGCTATCGCGAGTCGAACAGCTATTCACCGGGCGAAAGAGCGGTACTCGCCGATCTCCCCTGGGGTCGCATGGGCCTGACCGTCTGCTACGACATGCGCTTCCCCTCGCTTTATCGGGCGCTGGCGGAAGCCGGCGCCACCATGCTGGCGGTCCCTTCCGCCTTCACCCAGCCGACCGGCGAGGCCGGCCATTGGCATGTGCTGTTGCGGGCGCGCGCGATCGAGAACGGCTGCTTCGTGTTCGCGGCCGCACAGGGCGGCAGTCACGAGAGTGGCCGCGCCAGCTATGGCCATTCGCTGATCATCGATCCGTGGGGCCGCGTGCTGGCGGAAGGCGGCGCCGAGCCGGGCGTGGTGATGGCCGAGATCGATCCGGCCCTGGTCGCCCAGGCGCGCGGGCGCATTCCGTCGCTGCAGCATGGCCGGCGCTTCGAGATCGTCGAGCCCATGGCGGAGCCGACCCATCTGCACGTTGTGCGGGGGAAAGAATGATCCGCTACAACCTCGTCTGCGACGCAGGCCATGATTTCGAGAGCTGGTTCGCCGACTCCGCAGCCTACGACAAACAGGCCAGACGCAAGCTGGTGAGCTGCCCCGTTTGCGGCTCGGGCAAGGTCGAGAAAGCGATCATGGCGCCGCGGCTGTCATCAGCGGCGAAGAAGCGTGCGGTCGCCGCAGCGCCAGTCGAGACACCCGCTGCCGAGATGCCGGCACACGACACACCGTCGCCGGTCGCCATGATGTCGCCGCAGGAGCAGGAATTCCGCACCAAGCTGAAAGAACTGCGCGACCATCTCACCAGAAATGCCGACGACGTGGGCTCAAGGTTTCCCGAGGAAGCGCGCAAGATGCATTACGGCGAGGCCGAGCACCGCTCGATCTACGGCGTCGCCTCGCCGGACGAGGCCAAGGACCTGGCCGAGGAAGGCATCGAATTCCACCCGCTGCCGATATTGCCGGACGAGCGGAACTGATCTCCGCGGTCGTCCCGGCCGAGCCAAGCGAGGGCCGGGACCCATATCCGAAGCCTATCGAGATGCCAGGCCGTATGGGTCCCCGCCGGAGCCTGTCATCGGGCCGCGCCTCGCGGGGACGACAGCAACAAGCGTTGCGCTCAATGCGCCCAGACTAACAAGCCGACACCAATCACCACCAGAACGATGCCGATGGCTTCACGCGCCGAAATCGGCTGCTTGAACACGAATTTCGAGATGCCTTGCGCGAACAGCACCTCGACCAGCGCCAGCGTGCGCACGCTGGCCGCGGTGGCAATGGCGAAGGCGAGGAACCAGAACTGCGAGGCCAGCGCACCCATGAAGCCGGCGAAGATCGACGGCTTCCAGGCGCGGAAGATCGCCTTCAGCGCTGCCGGGTCGCGCAGTGCCAGATAAGCCGAGAGCAGAACCGATTGCAGGCCGAGGCCGATCACGAGCGTGAAGGTGGCCGCCACCACGAAGCCGTTGGCAGGCTCAATTTCGAGGATGGCGCCGCGAAAGCCGATTGCCGACAGTCCGAACATGCCGCCGGAGACAATACCCAGCAGCGTCGGTTTCCAGCCGTTGACCTGCGCCGCGCCGGGCTTCAGCGACATCACCACCACGCCGGCGGTGGCGATCATGATCGCAAGCGCCAGCAGCGGCGTTACCTTGTCGCCCAGCAGCACGAAGCCGAAGATCGCCACCTGTACCGGCTCGGTCTTGATATAGGCGATGGTGACGACGAAGGAACGGTCGTTCATCGCCGCCAGCATCAACGCCGTGGCCGCGATCTGCGCCAGGAAGCCATCGACGATCCACGGCCAGTACCACAGCCCGGGCCGCGGCATGGGCGCCCCGGTGACCGTGAGCACGCCGGCCAGGAAGATCAGCGCGAAGGGAAAACCGAACAGGAAGCGCACATGGGTAGCGCCCACGGTGCCGAGCGTGGCCGTCAGCTCGCGCTGCATGGCGTTGCGCGCGGTCTGCGCCGCTGCGGCGATGATGGTGAAGACGGCCCAGAGCATAACCGGCCCTTAACAGAGTCATGCCCGGCGATCTGCCGGGCATCAGGTATCACTTCCTTACTAGGGCGTGGATGGCCGCGACAAGCCCGGCCAGGACGGGATCAGCCATGCACCCGCGCGCCGGTGCGGTGCAGCGATGCCCAGGCCGCGGCCGGCTGGATTTCCGCGGCGGCGGGAAACTCGGTGGCGGTGCCGTTCTCGTTATCGATCAGCAGGAACAGATCGAAATAGCGGATGGTCGGCGCGCCGCCGGTGCGCCTGATCACCGACTGGCGCCATTCCTCGTTGTGCGCACGCTGCGCCGCTTCCACCGACGGCCAGATGTAGACACCGGCGCCGGTCTTGCTCCCGTTCGTACTATTGAGCTCGAGCAGGAAGTGCTTGCGCAGCAATTCCTTGTTGGCCTGCCATTTCGGGATGACGTGGCGCGCCTCTTCCGCCACCTGATCGCGCGTCCAGCCCTTCGGGGAGTTGAATTCCACCAGTTCGAGGATCATGGCTTTCGTTCCCTGCTACACTTCTTCTGCGCGTGATCTTGTCCGAAAACCGGTTTCTACTTTTCGGGATCACGCGCGCGCCGCCACCAGCATGTAGTTCACGTCCATATCGGACGAAAGCTGCCAGCGGTCGGCGAACGGATTGTAGATCACGCCGCGCTCGCCGGTCACCCTGAGCCCGGCACGCTCGATCGCGCGCTCCAGTTCCCCGGGCGTGACGAACTTGTCCCATTGATGGGTGCCGCGCGGCAGCCAGCGCAACACGTACTCGGCGCCGACGATTGCCAATGCAAAACTCTTGAGCGTACGGTTCAGCGTCGCGACGATCATCATGCCGCCCGGCTTCACCATTTGCGCACATGTGTCGACGAACAGGTCGACCTCGGCGACGTGCTCGACCACCTCCATCGCCAGCACCACGTCGAAGCGCTCGCCCGACGCGGCCAGTTCTTCCGCCGTCGTGGCGCGATAGTCGACCGTGACGCCGCTCTGCCCGGCGTGGATGTGCGCCACCTCGATGTTCTCCTCCGCCGGGTCGGCGCCCACCATGTCGGCGCCCAGCCGCGCCAGCGGTTCCGAGAGGATGCCGCCGCCGCAGCCGATGTCGAGCATGCGCAGGCCCTTCAGGCAGTCGAGCCTCTTCGGGTCGCGGTCGAAGCGTGCAGCGGCCTGGTCGCGGATATAGCCGAGCCGCACCGGATTGAACTTGTGCAGCGCCGCCATCGGCCCGCGCGGGTCCCACCAGTCGGGCGCGTGACGCGCAAACCGCTCGACCTCGGCCGCGTCGATGGTGGTATCCTTGCCCTGGCGGGCGCGTCTTGCGGCCATTCCCGTTTCCTAACCTTGCGCGCGGGTTCAAGTTGCGGCCCCTGCCCCCCGCCGTTATGTATACGCGGCTTTTCGGGCCGGCGCTCGGGGCTTTTCGCCTCGCGCCGGCCGCTTGTTAACGCGTTTTGGCGCGTCCGGGAACGTTCAATGGCTCGGCTGGTCATGAAATTCGGCGGGACGTCTGTCGCCGACCTCGACCGCATCCGCAACGTGGCACGCCACGTCAGGCGCGAGGTGGAGGCTGGCCACGAAGTGGCCGTGGTGGTCTCGGCCATGGCCGGGGTAACCAACCAGCTTGTCGCATGGTGCCGCGAAGCCGCGCCCCTGCACGACACCCGCGAATACGACGCGGTGGTGGCGACCGGCGAACAGGTCACCGCCGGACTGCTCGCCATCGTGCTGGAAGGCATGGGGGTCAACGCCCGCTCCTGGCAAGGCTGGCAGTTGCCGATCCTCACCAGCAACGTGCACGGCTCCGCCCGCATCCTCGACATCAACGGCGCCGAACTGATCAGGCGCTTCGCCGGGCAGAACCAGGTCGCGGTGATTGCGGGCTTCCAGGGCGTGCACAAGGAAACCAGCCGCATCACCACGCTCGGCCGCGGCGGCTCCGACACGTCGGCGGTGGCAATCGCCGCCGCGATACAGGCGGAGCGCTGCGACATCTACACCGATGTCGACGGGGTCTATACTACCGACCCGCGTGTGGTGCCGAGAGCGCAGCGCATGGAGCGCATCGCCTACGAGGAAATGCTCGAACTTGCCTCGCAAGGCGCCAAGGTCATGCAGGTGCGCTCGGTCGAGCTCGGCATGCTGCACAACGTGCGCATCTTCGTGCGTTCAAGCTTCGAAAAGCCGGAAGACATCGACCCGCGTCTGCCGCCGTCCGGCACGCTCATTTGCGATGAGGAAGAAATCGTGGAACAGCAAGTCGTCACCGGCATCGCCTTCTCCAAGGACGAGGCGCAGATTTCCGTCCGCCGCGTGCGGGACAAGCCCGGCGTGGCCGCCGCCATCTTCGGCCCGCTCGCCGACGCCAACATCAACGTCGACATGATCGTGCAGACGGTTTCCGCCGACGGCGCCACCACCGACCTCACATTCACGGTGCCGTCGGCCGACTACGAACGCGCCAGGATGGTGATCGAAAAGAACAGGAACGACATCGGTCTTGAGGCCATGGACAGCGCCACCGACGTCGCCAAGATCTCGGTCATCGGCATCGGCATGCGCAGCCACGTCGGCGTGGCCTCGCGCGCGTTCAAGGCGCTGTCGGAACGCGGCATCAACATCCGCGCCATCACCACCTCGGAAATCAAGTTCTCGGTGCTGATCGACGCCGAATATACCGAACTGGCGGTGCGCACCTTGCACACGCTGTACGGGCTGGACAAGGCGTAAAACCGGCCGTTCGCGCTCCCATCGGCCGCGACCGGCACTCCGCACCCCCGCTTGCCGCGGGCGCGGCCGGATGCGACAAGCCGATCGCATAATATCGGGAGGTCGTGAACCCATGCGTGTCGTCGCACTCGAAGAGCATTTCACCGTCCCGGCGCTGGTCAAGCGCATCGATCCGGCCGTCATCAAGGCGCGCGGTTTCATTCCGCGCAAAGTGCCCAAGGGCCGGCCTGACCCCATGGAGCTCGTGAAGGAGATCGGCGAGGTCCGGCTCAAGTCCATGGACGAGACCGGCATCACGTTGATGGTGCTTTCCAACACCGGACCCGGCCCGGACATCGTGCCCGGGCCCGACGGCATCACCATGGCCCGCGAGATGAACGACTACCTGGCGGAGGCCTGCAAGCGCCACCCGGACCGCTTCGCCGGATTCGCCGTGCTGCCGCTGTGCAGCCCCGAGGCCTGCGCGGCCGAGCTCACGCGCTGCGTCAGGGAGCTCGGCTTCCTCGGCGCGCTGGTCAACGGCACCACGGAAGGACGCTTCCTCGACCATCCGGGTTACGACGATCTGCTCGCGGAAGCCGTGAAGCTCGACGTGCCGATCTACATCCATCCGCACATTCCGCCGGCGCCCGTGCGCGAGGCCTATTACGCGGGCCTCGAGGAAGGCGCCAGCCGCGTGATCGCAACCGCCGCCTGGGGCTGGCACCAGGAAACCGCGGTCCACGTGCTGCGCATGGTGCTGGCGGGCACGCTCGACAGGCATCCGAAGCTCAAGATCATCATCGGCCACATGGGCGAGATGATACCGGTGATGCTGGCCCGCATGGACGCCGTGTCGTCGCTCGACATCGGCCACCTGCAGCGCAAGATCAGCGAGACCATCCTCGACCAGGTCTGGATCACCACCAGCGGCATCTTCACCCAGCCGCCGTTCCTGGCCGCATTGCAGACCTTCGGCATCGACCGCATCATGTTCTCGGTCGATTACCCCTACGCGCCCAACCAGGCCGGCCGCCGCTTCCTCAATGAGGTCAGCCTGTCGCCGACTGACATGGTCAAGCTCTGCCATGCCAACGCGGACGCGCTGCTCAAGCTGAAGGCGTGAGGCCGCCCCAAAACGGCATCGGACGGCATTTCGGCCATCGCACCGGGCGGGAAAAGGCCCACCCGCGCTTATTCCAGACGATTGCTGCCCGTCCAGCGGTTGAGAACGGGGAAAGACTGGCTGGCTTGCCCCTTGCATGGCCCATTCGCTATAGGCTGGCCCAGGACGCGGATTCTGAGCTTTTTGGGCTTCGCGGTCGCAGTTCGTTCACGATCGGGCCTTAGACGAGGCAACACGGCCAGGGGCCTGGGCTGAACAAGGACCTCATAATGCGTGGCGCGCTCGGCGGTCCGCGCGTGCTGTTGCGGCGGCTCCGCGAGGTGATGGCGGAGCCGGTCAGCGCGCAGGAACGCCTCGACAAGATTGTCGTGTTGATCGCCGCCAACATGGTGGCGGAGGTGTGCTCTGTCTACGTGCTGCGCGTGGACGGAACCCTTGAGCTATACGCCACCGAAGGCCTCAAGCCCGAAGCCGTCCACCAGACCGTGCTGAAGCAGGACGAAGGCCTGGTCGGCCTGGTCGCCAGCGAAGCCAACCCGATCAACCTGTCGGAAGCCCAGGCGCACCCGGCCTTCTCGTTCCGCCCGGAAACCGGCGAGGAAATCTACCATTCCTTCCTCGGCGTGCCGATCCTGCGCGCCGGCAACACCCTCGGCGTGCTGGTGGTGCAGAACCGCGCGCGGCGTACATACACCGAGGAGGAAGAGGAGGCGCTGCAGACCACCTCGATGGTGCTCGCCGAGATGATCGCCTCCGGCGAGCTGTCGGCGCTGGCGCCGCCCGGCGCCGAGCCCGCTGCCCGCCACGCCATGCACGTCACCGGCACCTCGCTTTCGGACGGCATCGCGCTCGGCCACGTGGTGCTGCACGAGCCGCGCGTCGTCATCACCAACGTCATCGCCGATGACGTGCAGCGCGAATCCAAGCGCCTGGACGCGGCGATCGCGACGCTGCGCGCCGACCTCGACCGCATGATCGAGCATCGCGATCTCGCCGACGGCGGCGAGCACCGCGACATCCTCGAAGCCTACCGGATGTTCTCCTACGACCAGACCTGGCTGCACAAGATCCGCGAGGCGGTGATGACCGGCCTCACCGCGGAAGCCGGCGTCGAGCGCGTGCAGTCCGACACCCGCGCGCGCATGTTGCGCGCCTCCGACCCGTACCTGCGCGAGCGCCTGCACGATCTCGACGATCTCGCCAACCGGCTGATGCGGGTGCTGACCGGCAAGGACCATGCGCCGGCCAGGGAGCAGTTGCCGGAGAACGCCATCATCGTCGCCCGCGCCATGGGCCCGGCGGCGCTACTCGACTACGACCGCAAGCGGCTGCGCGGGCTGGTGCTGGAGGAAGGCGGGCCTACGTCGCACGTCTCGATCGTGGCCCGCGCGCTCGGCATCCCGACCGTGGGCGAGATCGACAACGCCACCGGCCTGGTCGAATCAGGCGATGCCATCATCGTCGACGGCAACACCGGCCAGGTGCACATGCGCCCGCCGTCCGATATCGAGGCGGCCTATGGCGAGCGGGTGAAGCTGCGCGCGCGCCGACAGGCGCAATACCGCGCGCTGCGCGACCAGCCTTGCGTCACCAAGGACGGCCAGAAGATCGCGCTGATGATCAATGCCGGCCTCACCATCGACCTGCCCCATATCGAGGAAACCGGCGCCGCCGGTGTCGGCCTGTTCCGCACCGAATTGCAGTTCATGGTGGCCAACAGTTTCCCGCGCACCGACGAGCAGCTCGCGCTTTATCAGAACGTGCTCGACGCCGCCGGCAATTTGCCGGTGACCTTCCGCACCCTGGATATTGGCGGCGACAAGGTGCTGCCCTATATGCGCAATGTAGAAGAGGAAAACCCGGCGCTCGGCTGGCGCGCCATCCGCCTGGGGCTCGATCGCCCCGGCCTGCTGCGCAGCCAGGTGCGCGCCTTGTTGCGCGCCGCCGGCGGCCGTCGCCTGAGATTGATGTTTCCGATGATCGCCATGGTTGAGGAATTCGACCGGGCCAAGGCGCTGGTCGAGGTCGAATTGACCCATCTGCGCCGGCACGGCCACACATTGCCGGAGCGGGTGGAGATCGGCACCATGCTGGAAGTGCCGTCGCTTCTGTTCCAGCTCGACGAATTGCTCGAACGGGTGGATTTCCTGTCGGTGGGCTCGAACGACCTGATGCAGTTTCTCTACGCTGCGGACCGCGGCAATATCCGTGTCAGCAACCGCTTCGACCCGCTGTCGACGCCGGTGATGCGGGCGCTCAAGGACATTGTCGAGAAGGGCCACAAGCACGGCAAGCCGGTGGCGCTGTGCGGCGAGCTCGCCTCGCAGCCGATCGGCGCCATGGCGCTGACCATTCTCGGTTACCGCGCGCTGTCGCTGTCGCCGTCGGCTGTCGGCCCGGTGAAGGCGCTGCTGCTCGATCTCGACGTCCGCAAGGGCGAAGAAGAGATCCTGCCGCTGCTCGACCGGCCGATCGGCAGCGTCTCCATCCGCCAGAAGCTGGAGAGCTTCGCGGAGGCGCAGGGGTTGCAGCTTTGATCGCCTTGCCGCAACAGAAACTGGATGCCCTGCTCAATCGCCATTCCATGGTGGAGCGCGAGCTCGCCACCAGCCTGAGCCCGGACCAGTACGTCAAGCTGTCGCGCGAATTTTCCGAGCTTGGTCCGGTGATCGACGCCATCAGGGCCTATCGCGCCGTGACGGACGAAATCACCGATCTTGAAGCAATGATCAACGACCCGTCGACCAATTCCGAAATGTGGAAGATGGCCGAGGCCGAAAAGCCGCTCCTGGAAGCGCGGCGGGACAAGCTGGCGCAGCAAATCCGGCTGGCGCTGCTGCCGAAAGACGCGATGGACGATCGCAACGTGATCCTCGAAATCCGGGCCGGCACCGGCGGTGACGAGGCTTCGCTGTTCGCCGGTGACCTGTTCCGCATGTATGAACGCTATGCGGCCAACCAAGGCTGGAAAACGGAAATTCTGTCGCTGAGCGAAGGCACCAAGGGCGGCTTCAAGGAAATCTTCGCCGAGATCCGGGGACGCGGCGCCTATGCCAAACTGAAATTCGAATCCGGCGTGCACCGGGTGCAACGGGTGCCCGATACCGAAGCCTCCGGCCGCATCCACACCTCGGCCGCGACCGTGGCGGTGTTGCCCGAAGTGGAAGACGTCGACATCGAGATTAACGACAAGGATCTGAAAGTCGACACCATGCGCGCCAGTGGCGCCGGCGGCCAGCACGTCAACAAGACCAACTCCGCCATCCGCATCACGCATCTGCCGACCGGGATCGTGATCTACGTGCAGGAGGATCGCTCGCAGCACAAGAACCGCGCCAAGGCGATGACGATGCTGCGCGCCAAGCTCTACGACCAGGAGCGCACCAGGCGCGACACCGAACGCGCCGCCGCGCGGCGCGGCCAGATCGGATCCGGCGACCGCTCGGAACGCATTCGCACCTATAATTTTCCGCAAGGCCGTGTAACCGATCACCGTATCAATCTCACGCTCCACAAATTGCCCGAGGTGATGGAAGGCGAGGCCCTGGACGAAATCATCGATGCGTTGGTGACCGAGCATCAGGCCGAGCTATTGGCGGCGCAAGGCGCGGCATGAACGCGATGATAACAGCGCCCACGATCGCATCGGCACGGCGGGCGCTCAAAGAACTTCTGGCGCAAAACGGCATCAATTCTGCCGAGGCGGAACTCCCGGCTTTTGATCGCGCACGCGCTCGATATCGAACGCACCACCGTAATGACCCATGGCGAGCGCATTCTCACGCCGGACGAGATCAAGAGGATCGATGCGCTTGGCGCGCGACGTCTCAGGCGCGAGCCGGTCGCGCGAATTTTCGGCGTCAAGGAATTCTGGAGCCTGATGCTGACCATCAATTCCTCGGTTCTGGTGCCGCGGCCGGAAACCGAAACCGTAGTCGAATATGCGCTCGACGGCATCGGCAACGCGCAGCGCATGGAACGCCTGCGCATTCTCGACATCGGCACCGGCTCGGGGGCGCTGCTGCTGGCGCTGCTCAGGGAGTTTCCGCAGGCGACCGGCATCGGCACCGATATCAGCGCCGATGCCTTGCGCGTGGCGCACGCCAATGCGGAACGGTTCGACCTCTTGCCGCGTTGCGATTTCACCAATTGCGACATCGCCGCCGGCGTGCAGGGACCGTTCGACCTGATCGTTTCAAACCCGCCCTATATCGTGCGCAATGAAATCGCCGGGCTCGAACCCGAGGTGCGCGATTACGATCCGGCGCTCGCGCTCGACGGCGGTCCGGACGGCCTCGATTGTTATCGCGCGATTGGAGCCGCAGCGCGGCGCCTGCTGGTCCCGGACGGCCGGCTGGTGGTCGAGCTGGGCCAGGGCCAGTTAGCCGCGGTCAGCAGCATGTTTTCCGAGGCGGGGTTGACAGTCCTTGAGGCACGCCAGGATTTGGCCGCAATCCCACGCGCGCTGGGCGCAATTCTCGCGTCATGAGCGTGGCGCATTGGCGCCTTCCGAAAACGCAGGGGACTGGAAAACGGCGAAAAAAGCACTTGGATTATGGGCCGGAAACGACTAGCTTCCTGCCACGGAATCGACCCGTGACGGTTGCATCGCCACGAACCCCGGAGCCCAGGGCTCTGTGAGGCGGCGGTACACAGGGCGGATGAGGAAAAGCCGGTTTACGGCAAAACGAAATCGCCAGATTCGGGTCCGGATGCTTCACCGGTTGGGCGCATCAAATTTCTAAAACGAAAAGCGATGCGCGTAACGGAAGGTAGGCAACGCCGCGGCAGGTCCGCGGCTACGGGGTTGCTGCGGCTATCGCGATAACGATCGCAACAGTTGGGATCATTGGCGCGGGGATCTGGCGCGCGCCGGCGCCGCGCAATGGCAACGATACGGGTTTGCAAGATCAACGAAGGGCGGACCCGCGGGCGAGCCGCAAAAAAGCGAAAGGTGAGCGAACAGGCATACCATGAGAAACGGTCAAAAGCGCATGCGGGGACGAGGAAATCACCGCAAAAGCCAAAATCCCATGACGCGGGTCTATGAATCGAACGGACTCGACGTGAAGATCAGGGGTACGGCCTCGCATATCGCGGAAAAATACATTCAACTCGCGCGCGACGCGCAAAGCTCCGGCGATCCGGTTGCGGCCGAAAACTACTATCAGCACGCCGAACACTATTTCCGTCTGATCGCCGCTGCGCAGGACCAGTTCCGGCAACAGAACCCCGCCTATTACAATCAGCAGCAGCCGCAAGGCGCGCAAGGTGCCGCCGACGAATACGACGAAAGCGAGGACGAGGGGCAGTCCTATCCGAGCGAACCGTCCTTCACGCCGCGCGAGCAGCCGCAGCCCATCCTGCCGCGCGACGCGCAGCCATTTCCGCCACGCGATCAGCAGGTGGTGCAGGCCACGCGCCAGCCGCAACCGGCCGAAGGCCAGGAGGTTGGCGGTTTGCCGGCGTTCATCACCGGCGGGCAGGCACAGCCAAACGGGCCGCAGAACGGCCACGACCAGCCGGACCGCGGCAACAGCGGCGGCGCGCATCGCCGTCGGCGCCGGCATCGTGGCGGCTTCCGCGGTGAGCGCGGCGGCGGCGTACAGGCCGAAGGCGAGCAGCCCGGCGGCGAATAAATTATTTCCGGCGGTTCAGGTTTGCGCGGCGCGTTCACGCGCCGGCTGATGGTGCCAGCGCCGGCTCCAGTGCAGGCACCAGCTTGCGCTTGAAACGGCGCGCCGGAATCGCGCGATAGACCTGCTTGGTCGCCACCACCAGATTCACGCCCGCGAACGGCGCCGACACGCTCGCGCCCGCGCGCTCCCATGCCACTGCCGTGCGCAGAAACCAGCCGCGATTGACCGGCGGCACGTAGAGCGCCTCGCTCCAGCCGGTAGGCGTGAACCAGGTCTCGCGCAGCAGCTGATTGATTTGCGCGCGCGAATAAGGCCGTCCGTGACCGAACGGCGTGGTGTCGGTGCGCGCCCACACCCCGCGCCGGTTTGGCACCACGGTCAGCAACTGCCCGCCGGAAGCAAGCACGCGCCACACTTCGCGCAGAAGCGCGGCCGGATCATGTGTGATCTCCAGCTCGTGCACCAGCAGCACGCGGTCGACCGCGGCGTCGGGCAGCGGCAGTTCGAACTCGTCCACCAGCGCCGACAGCGCCGGCTTTTGCGACGGCCACTTCACCACACCCTGCGCCGCCGGCATGAATGACAGGCAGCGCTCTGCCTCCTCGCGGAACAGGCCGAGATAGGGCGTGGTATAGCCAATGCCGAGTACGCGCTGGCCGCGGGTGTCGCGCCACAGTACGCGAATGCCGCGACCGATGAAGCGGCGGGCCACCACGCCCATCCGCTGGCTGTAGAAATTGCGCAGGTCCACGACGTCGATCGACATGGGTTGAAAATACCACAAAATGCCGCAACAAATCGCCCGTCAAACCGAGGGGCGGCGTGCGTCGGGCCCAGGGCCCGTGTTACGGTTAACCCAACCAGGCCGCCAGTGACAAAGTAACGACAAGGACCATTGCCGATGCCCGCCGAGACCCGCCTGTTCAGGTGCCTGAGTGACAATTACGGCGTGCTGCTGCACGATCCCGGGACCGGCGCGACCGCCGCCATCGACGCCCCCGAAGCCGCGCCCATCGAGGCGGCATTGAAAGAGACCGGCTGGAAGCTCACCGACATCCTGGTCACCCACCATCACCACGACCACACCGGCGGCCTGGAGGCGCTGAAGGCGAAGTACAAATGCCGCGTGGTGGCGCCGGCCAGGGAAGCGGGCAAGATCCCGGCGGTGGACGAGACCGTCAAGGAGGGCGACACGGTCAGGGTCGGCTCGCTCGAAGGCAAGGTGTTCGAAACGCCCGGCCACACGCTCGGGCACATCGCCTACTGGTTCCCGCAGGATCATCTTGCCTTCGTCGGCGACACGCTGTTCTCCATCGGCTGCGGCCGCGTCATCGAGGGCACGCCCGACATGATGTGGAAGTCGCTCGACAAGCTGCGCGGCCTGCCGGACGACACGCAGGTCTTTTGCGGGCACGAATACACCGCCGCCAACGTCCGCTTCGCGCTCAGCGTCGACAAGAACAATACGGCGCTGAGGCAGCGCGCGGCGCAGGTTGAGAAGCAACTTGCCGCCGGCGAGGCGACCATTCCGGTCACCATTGGCGAGGAGAAGGCGGCCAACCCGTTCCTGCGTGCCGACGCGCCCGATCTTGCCGGCGGCATCGGCATGGCCGGCAAGCCGGCGGCGGAAGTGTTCGCGGAGGTGCGCGGGCGGAAGGATCGATTCTAGCGATATCTGTCATTCCGGGGCGCCGCGAAGCGGCGAAACCGGAATCCACAATCGCAGACCGGGTTATGGATTCCGGGTCCGGCCCTTCGGACCGTCCCGGACTGACAAGGTGCAATCTCTTGCCACAGGCAACGATGCCAATGCCCTGCCCCACCGCCGCCGAAATCATCGTCAGGCTCGACCTCAAGCGGCACCCGGAAGGCGGTCATTTTCGCGAGACCTTCCGCGACAGCCACACCGTCAACGGCCGTGCGGCTTCAACCGCCATCCTGTTCCTGCTGGCGCGCGGCGAGCGCTCGCACTGGCACCGGGTCGACGCGGTGGAGATCTGGCACTACTACGCCGGCGCCCCGCTGGCGCTCTCCGTCGTCGATGGCGCCAGTGAGGAGATCGTGCGGCTGGGTGCCGACATCCATGCCGGCGAGACGCCGCAGGTGACCGTTCCGGCGCGCGCATGGCAGACGGCGGAAAGTCTCGGTGACTGGACCCTGGTCGGCTGCACCGTCGCGCCGGGATTCGAATTCGAAGGCTTCGAACTGGCACCGTCGGACTGGTCGCCCACCGACAAAACGCGCTAAAACGTTCCCCACAAAAACACTCGCAGGGAGAACCGCCCGTGGCCATGACACTCGCCGAAGCTCGCGAACAGCTCGCACGCGCCAACCGTATCCTCGCACTCGAAGGCGTGCTCGACGCCTTCGGCCATGTCACGATGCGCCATCCGACCAATCCCGGTCGTTATCTAATGTCGCGCTCGCGTGGTTCCGAGCTGATCCGGCCGGAGGACATCCTCGAGTTCACCCTCGATTCCGAGCCGATCGTGCCGCCGACCGCACGGCTCTATGGCGAGCGCGTCATCCACGGCGAAGTCTTCAAGGCCCGCCCGGACGTGATGGCGGTGTGCCACCACCACGCGCCGTCCATCCTGCCGTTCTGCGTCTCCGGTGCCGAGCTCAAGCCGGTGTTCCATCTCGGCGCCACCATGGGTGACGTGGTGCCGTTCTGGGATTCGCGCGACGAATTCGGCAACACCAGCCTGATCGTGAAGGAGCCTGCGGAAGGCGCCTCGCTTGCGCGTGCGCTGGGACCGCACTGGACGGTGCTGATGCGCCGCCATGGCGCCACCGTCGCCGGTACCACGTTGGAGGAACTCGTATTCCGCTGCGTCTACACAGCACACAACGCCGGCATGCAAATCCAGGCCAAAATGCTCGGCCATGTCGGGCCGCTTACCGCCGAGGAGGCGGAGCTCGCCAGCAAGTACAACCTTGCGCCCGGACCGGTCGGCCGCGCCTGGGAATATTTCAATGTCCGGCTCGACAAGGCGGAAGGGAATTTCACACCGCCAAAGCGTGGCGCGGCGGCCAGACGCAGCGCGTCCAAGAGCGGTACGGCGAAGAGAAAGACGGCCGCGAAGAAAAGCGCGAAAAACGCCGCGAGCAAGTCGACCAGGAAGAAGCGCACGAAGCGCAGGTGATCGGCTCCGGCCAGTCGTCACCCTGCCAGCGGCTTCCTTGAAATCGCCGCCGATCTGGACAATGGTCCCTCCATTCCGGTGGCACCGAATGCAGGCACGTCAGGTGATCGCGATCGAACAACTCAGATATGTCGTGCTGGGCACGTGCAATCTTCCCGAGACGGCGCGGTTCGCGCAAGAACTCCTGGGCCTGCAACCGGTCGACCGCAACGCCGAAGCGGCGACGTTTCGCTCCGACAACCGCGATTTCACGCTCGCGCTGCAAGCCGGCGATGCAGCCTGTCAGGCGGTCGGATTCGAGGTGCGCTACCCCGACACGCTGACGACGGCGCACGATATGCTGCGCGAGCGGGGGCTCCCGGTTGGCCACGGCACGCCGGACGAGTGCGCCGCGCGCAAGGCAAAGGCGCTGCTCTGGTTCAACGACCATAGTGGCAACCGCATCGAGCTCGTGGTTCGGCCGATGAATTCCGGCTGGCGATATTTTCCCTCGCGCGATGCCGGCATCACGGGTCTGGACGCCGTGGTGCTGCGCAGCACCGCCATCGAGAAAGACGAAGCGTTGTGGACCGGCCTGCTTGGCGCAAAGGTAAGCGACTGGGTCGGTGACGCCTCTTATCTGCGGATCGATGATGCACATCATCGGCTGATGCTGGTGCCCGCCGCGCGGGCGGGCGTGCTGGCCGTCGAATACGCGGTCGAGAACGTGAACCTGCTGATGCGTAACTACTATGTGCTGCAAAACGGCCAGATCAAAATCATGCATGGGCCGGGACGACGGCCGGCGTCAGAGCAGTTGTTCCTGACCTTCGCGGGTCCCGATGAGGTGTTCTACAGCTTTGTCGCCGAAGGCGTTACCGGCGGCGCGGTGGCGGAACGGCCGCGCCAGTTCCCGGGCGGGCCGGCCGGACTCTGTTCATGGGGCAGCGAGAACCGGATCGAGGAGTTTACGGTCGGCGCCGCTTCGTGAGAGGCTGCACCGCAGGAGAACGCGATGATCAGGCTACAGGACGTTTCCTACGTGCGGCTCGGCACCCGGGACCTCGAGGGCGCCACCCGTTTCGCCACCGAATATCTCGGGCTTGAAGTCTCGCAGCGGCTCAAGGATGCGGTCTATTTCAAATCCGACGAGCGCGCGCATACGCTTTGCTATTTCGAGGGCGCGCCGGAAGACCAGGTCGCCGCCTTCGAGGTCGGATTGCGCGATGACCTGGCGGGCGCGGCGGCGGAGCTGGAGCGCCTCGGCCATGCAGTGCGGGCCGGGACGGCGGAGGAAGCCCAGCTCCGTCAGGTGCGTGACTTCATCGCGTTCCGGGATCCCACCGGCAACAGGATCGAGCTGGTCTGGCGGCCGGAGGTGAGCGGCCGCCGCTATCACGGCGAGCGCGACGCCGGCATCACCGGGTTCAGTCATATCGGGCTCTGCACCACAGACGCCGTCCGCGACGAAGCATTCTGGACGCAGGTGTGCAACGCGCGCGTCAGCGACCGCATCGGCGACGCCGCGCTCCTGCGCATTGACGAGGTGCACCACACGATTGCGCTGTTTCCCACGAACCGTGCCGGCATCCAGCACATCAACCATCAGGTCGAAAGCGGCGACGACGTCATGCGTTCGTTCAACTTCCTGACCGAACGCCAGGTGCCGATGGTGTTCGGTCCGGGCCGCCATCCCACCTCTTCGGCGCGGTTCCTCTACTTCGAGGGCCCCGACGGCATGGTGTTCGAGTACTCGTCCGGCGTTCGCTCGATCGCCGACGAACTGCTCTATCGGGAGCGGCAATTCCCCTTCGATCCGAAAGGATTTTGTGAATGGGGCGCCCGGCCCGAGATCAAGGAGTTCCGCAACTAGCGGCGGCCGCGGAAGAACGCCGTGCTGTTGCGTCAATCGGACGCCCAGCGCGTCCCAGAATCGTCGAACAGTCCGGCTACACCGGCAAGAGCCAGGCCGCCGCGGAATAGGCCGGGCGGAAAAGCGTGCTTTGCCGGGCCCGACGCAATTCAAATCGCGTGCCGACCCCGCTTGGCAGTCGCGCGATCGCCCCTGGTGACGGAATCAATCCTGCGGCACGATCGCTTCGACCGACATCCGATAGCCAATCTCGGCGATATCGGATTGCGTGGGCGCCACGCTCATGACGCCCGTGACCACGACCGGATAGACAAAATCGGTGAGTTGAATACCCTTCTCATCGGTGATGAGGATCACCTGGTTGCGCGGTGGCGGAAACTCGACGCACGCGCCGGAGAAGGGGATCAAAAGGAGCCGCTTGTACGGCAGCTCTTCGTTGTTGAAGGGCACGGCGAAGCCGGCAATCTTCACGCGCCGGCCATCATAGGCAAAGACCAGATCCGATTCCGGCATTACGCTCATATTCACACGTTGGTTCATCTGCCTGGACGGCAAAATCTTCGCTATCAGATTGCGAGACGAATTCTCATGGCGTGATTCGGGAACCAGTTGCTCCCACCGGATTTCGAGCGGCTCCACCGCACGCGCTGGCGACAATGAAACAAAACCCGCCGCCAGGGCGAGCGCGTAAGCCAACAGGGAATTCCGCAGCCAAGTGCGCATGGATTCGACGGCCCTATTTCGATTTCTTTATCTCCACGCGGATGCCGTGGATGGTTTTATCCGATGCGTTCAAGACGCGACCGAGCGGCTGAGGCGCCATTTCAACGACCAGGCACCCATTCCCGTCCCATTTCGCCAGCGCTTTCATCACGTCTCTGTTGGGCGGCAACTGGGTCCCATCGGGCGCAATGTCGTGGACTGGACCCTGCATCTGATCGAATACGAAGACGGACGGCCACCGGTGATGATGCAAAGGTTCTTCTTCGCCGGGCTCCAGGGTCACCTCGAGCACCCGCAAATGATCGTTTTCGAAAACGACTTTATGGTTGGCGGGCGCGGCAATCACGGCATCGAATGCGGGATCCCAGGTTGCGGGGTCCGAAGCGGCACGATCATCCGGCATGACAACCTCCCTCAGGTTGGCCCGACGAGACCGAAGCTTGTTATCGCTTTTCTTCCAGACGCCGGGCCATAGATCAGCCTTTCCGCTGCCGTTCCCTACGCGTCCTTGCGGCAGGCTATCACCAAGCGGGTAAACCGCAAGCACACGCCTGCCCTCTCGCGACGGCAAAGAGTTGGGTCACGCGCGAACCTGCCGCCCCGCGATTCCGCGCCCGCACTCAGGCGATGTATTGAGCACCGTTCGCCGTCAGCGTCGAGCCGGTGATGAAACCGGCGTCGTCGGCGGCCAGGAACACCACGCAGCGCGCGATCTCCTCCGGCTCGCCCAGGCGGCCTACCGGGATCTGCGGCAGGATGTTCTTCTCCAGCACGTCCTTCGGCACCGCCTGCACCATCTCGGTGTTGATGTAACCCGGGCAGATCACGTTCACGGTGATGCCGGCGCGCGCGCCCTCCTGCGCCAGCGCCTTGGTGAAGCCGATGTCGCCGGCCTTGGCGGCCGAATAATTGACCTGCCCCATCTGGCCCTTCTGGCCATTGATCGACGAGATGTTGATGATGCGGCCGAACTTGCGCTCGCGCATGCCTTCCCACACCTGGCGCGTCACGTTGAACAGGGAGCCGAGGTTGGTATTGATCACCTGCGTCCACTGCTCAGGCTTCATGCGGTGGAACATGGTGTCGCGGGTGATGCCGGCATTGTTGACCAGCACGTCGATGGGCCCGACTTCGGCTTCGACCTTCTTGACGCCGTCGGCGCTGGCGTCGAACGACGACACATCCCATTTGAAGACCGGAATGCCGGTCTCGGCCTTGAACTTCGCCGCCGCTTCGTCATTGCCGCCGTAGTTGGCCGCAACCGTGTAGCCGGCGGCCTTCAATCCCCTGGAAATCGCGGCGCCGATGCCGCGGGTGCCACCGGTAACCAACGCAACGCGAGCCATCTGTCGTTCCTCCCGGAGACGTTTCTTCTTCGCCACGGCCGGGGCAAGCCGGCCATGAAGCGGATCAAAGACCGAGCGCGCCAGTGTTCCCCTTGCCGGCGCGCTCGTATTCTAGGCCGCTATCTGCCGCGCTGTCAGCGCGCAATAGCGCAATTTTCGTGCGACTTTCGGATCAATGCTCCCGCGCACCTTTTTGCGGGTGTGTCTTTGCTACCGCTCGACGCACATGGCGATACCCATACCGCCGCCGATGCAGAGCGTTGCCAGACCCTTCCTGGCATTGCGCTTCTGCATCTCGTACAGCAGCGTCACGAGGACGCGGGCGCCGGACGCGCCGATCGGATGGCCGATGGCGATGGCGCCACCATTGACGTTGACCTTCGAGGTATCCCAGCCGAGGTCCTTGTTGACCGCGCAGGCCTGCGCGGCGAAGGCCTCGTTGGCCTCGACCAGGTCGAGGTCGTCCTTCTTCCAGCCGGCCTTCTTGAGCGCCGCGCGCGAAGCGGGAATCGGCCCCGTGCCCATGATCGCCGGATCGACGCCGGCCTGCGCCCACGACACGATGCGCGCCAGCGGCGTGTGGCCGAGCTTGGCGGCTTCGCTCGCCTTCATCAGCACCACCGCCGCGGCGCCGTCGTTGATGCCGGAGGCGCTGGCCGCCGTCACCGTGCCTTCCTTGTCGAAGGCGGGCTTGAGCTTGGCGATCCCGTCCAGCGTCACGCCGGCCTTGGGATACTCGTCAGTGTCGATGACGATGTCGCCCTTGCGGTTCTTGACCGTGACCGGGGCGATCTCGTCCTTGAACCTGCCGGCCTTCATGGCGGCTTCCGCCTTGTTCTGCGAGGCGACCGCGAACTCGTCCTGCATGCTGACGGGTGATCTGCCACTGCTTGGCAACATTCTCGGCGGTGTTGCCCATGTGATAGCCGTTGAAGGCGTCCCACAAGCCGTCCTTGATCATGGTGTCGATCATCTTGAAGTCGCCCATCTTCACGCCGGCGCGCAAATGCTGGCAATGCGGCGCCATACTCATGGACTCCTGGCCGCCGGCCACCACGATGTCGCTGTCGCCGTTGAGGATCGCCTGATAGCCGAGCGCTACCGCGCGCAGGCCCGAGCCGCAGAGCTGGTTGATGCCCCAGGCCGGGCTCTCGACCGGAATGCCGGCGGCAATGGAGGCCTGACGCGCCGGGTTCTGGCCCTGCCCCGCGGTCAGGATCTGGCCCAGGATGACTTCGGAAACCCGGTCGCCCTCGACACCGGCGCGTTCCAGTGCCGCGTGAATGGCGGTGCGTCCCAGTTCGTGGGCGGGAACGTTGGCAAAGGCCCCGTTGAATGCGCCAACCGGCGTCCGCGCGGCGCTTGCGATGACGATATCGTCCTTCATCCGACACTCCTTTGGCGATCAGTTGCGGGGCAAGGCCGCTATTTGGCACTGCCGCATCCTTAGCGGCGGGTGGAACCCTGTCAATAACGGGCAACCTGCAAATATCCCCGACAATTGGCCCTTTTTTGACGTCCGCGCAAGGGATGCCGCAGCGCTCCATTTTCCTGCCGCGCCGCCACAAAACGGCTGGCCCACGGTGCCGTAATGCGGTTATGCTCACGATCTGGGCAGGGGGGAAGTGTGTGATCTCATGGCAGAAAACGAAAAAGAGCCAATTACGATCAAGAAGTACGCCAACCGGCGGCTGTACAACACCGGCACCAGTACGTACGTGACGCTCGAGGACCTGGCCTCCATGGTAAAGGCCGGCGAAGACTTCGTGGTCTATGACGCCAAGAGCGGCGATGACATCACGCGCTCGGTGCTGGCGCAGATCATCTTCGAGCAGGAAAACAAGGAAGGTCAGAGCCTGCTGCCGATCACCTTTCTGCGGCAGTTGATCCGCTTTTACGGCGACAGCATGCAAATGCTGGTGCCGCGTTATCTCGAGCAGTCGATGCAATCCTTCACCGGCCAGCAGGACAAATTCCGCGAGCAGATGGCGCAGGCCTTCGGCGTCAGCGGCTTCGGGCCGATCGAGGAACAGGCGCGGCGCAACATGGAGATGTTCGAGAAGGCTTTCGCCATGTTCACGCCTTTCGCGCGCGGCGGTCAGGACAAGCCGGCGGAAGGGAAGCCCCAAGGGGGCGGCGCAGGCGGCGAGATGAACGAACTCAAGCGCCAGCTCGAAGAGATGCAGCAGAAGATCGACCGTCTCAGCAGCAAAGACCGGTAGCCGCGCGCTTCGTATTTTAGCTCACCCGAATGCGCGGTCACACCCCAGTCCTGATTGTCGGCGGCGGGCCGGTCGGCCTGGCGCTCGCCGCCGAGCTCGGCTGGCGCGGAATTGCGTGCACCCTCGTCGAGCAGGGCGACGGCACCATCGTCTCCCCCAAGATGAACGAGGTGAGCACCCGCACAATGGAGATCTGCCGACGCTGGGGCATCGCCGACCAGGTGATGAGTTGCCCCTTCCCCGGCGACCATCCGCTCGACGCCGTGTTCGTCACCAGCCTGTTCGGCCACGAACTCGGCCGCGTCGAGCGTCCGGCGCGCGACCATCAGGTGCCGGAGCCGGCAAGCCCCTACCGGCTGCAGGCCTGCTCGCAGATCTGGTTCGACCCGATGCTCCTGAAGCTCGCGCGCTCGTTCCCCGGCGTGACGATCAGGCACGAGCACCGACTCGACTCGTTCGAGCAGACGGCCGATGGGGTCACCGCCGAAATCGCCAATGTCGTCAGCGGCGAGCGCTATACGCTGAATGCCGATTATCTGGTCGGCTGCGACGGCGCCACCAGCATGGTGCGGCGCGCGCTCGGTATCGAGCTCGTCGGCAAGGGCACCATTGGCCATCCGCTCAACATGTTCTTCCGCGCGCCCGACCTGCTCCAGCAAAGCGGGCAGAAGCCGGGCACCTTCTTCATCCCGATCGACGAGGGCGGCAACTGGGCCAACCTGCGCATCATCGATCCTAAACGCGGTGTCTGGCGTCTGATGGTCGACCGCGCCGGCGACGGCGTGACGCCCGAGAACGCCAACCGTGAAGGCTACCTGCGCCGCGCGCTCGGCCGCGACATCGAGGTCGAATGGATCGACGTCAATGTCTGGCGCCGGCGCAGTCTGGTCGCCGAGCGTTACGGCATTGGACGCGTGTGGCTTGCCGGAGATGCCGTGCATCAATTGTCGCCGACCGGCGCGCTCGGCATGAATTCCGGTGTCGGCGACGCGGTCGATCTTGGCTGGAAACTCGCTGCCGTGCTTGAAGGCTGGGGCGGTTCGCATCTGGTCGAGAGCTACGACGCCGAACGCCGGCCGGTGGGCGCGCGCAACGTGCGCATGGCGACCAGCTACTATCAGCATAACGAGGCCTTCTCGCAGTGGTCGCCCGCAGTACTCGAGGACAAGCCCGCGGGCAAGCGTGCGCGCCGCGAGCTCGGTGCCAGGCTTGAAAGCGGGATTGGCGCCGAATTCCGGACGCTCGGCCTGCAAATCGGCTATGTCTACGAAAACTCGCCGGTCTGCATTGCCGACGGCACACCGCCGCCGCCGGACGATCCCGCAAACTACGTGCCCAATGCGCGTCCCGGCGCGCGCGCGCCGCATGTCTGGCTTGACGAGGGACAGTCGACGCTCGACCTGTTCGGCCGCGGCTTTGTGCTGTTGCGATTTGCGGATGCGCCGGCAGCGGAGCCGATCGCGCAAGCGGCGGCCACGCGCGGCATGCCGCTGACTGTGCGCAAAATCGACTCGCGCGAAGCGGCTGAAATCTACGAGAACAAGCTCGTACTCGTGCGCCCTGACGGCCACGTCGCCTGGCGCGGCGACGCCACACCCGCCGATCCCGAACAATTGATCGATACCCTCCGCGGCGCACGCTGAACGTGCGCTTTCGGCGCGAACGTCATGCGCACAGCGGGAACTTCGCAGGCCGCCCGCGATTGTCCCGAGGCGGCTTGTTCCAATGAGCGGCATGTTCCAGTATAAGGCCACATATACCGCTCTGCGCCTGGCGCATGGCTCTTTGGTTCACAACGCGCCGGTCCAACGGCATTTTCCAGCGCTCTTGCGCGCCACCATTTTGACCACGATCAGGTCGTTTCGTTCGGGCGCGGTCCAACCGAACAGAGGATTATGTCCACCAAGATCGCCATTGAAGGACTCTACAAGGTTTTCGGCAGCAACCCGCAGGAAGCCCTGGACCTGTTGAAACAGGGCCTCGGGCGCGACGAGATTTTTGCGCGCACCGCACAGACGGTCGCAGTCCAGGACGCCAATTTCGACATCCAGGAAGGCGAGATTTTCGTTCTCATGGGCCTCTCGGGCTCGGGCAAATCGACGCTCTTGCGCATGTTCAACCGCCTGATCGAGCCAACCGTCGGCGCGGTGCGGGTGGACGGCGATGACATCACCAGGATGAGCGAAGCCGCCCTGATTGAACTCCGTCGGCGCAAGATGGCGATGGTGTTCCAGAGCTTCGCGCTGTTGCCCAACCGCACGGTGTACGAGAACGCATCGTTCGGCCTCGAGGTTTCCGGCGTGCCCGACGAACAGCGGCGCGAACGCACGATGGAAGCGCTCGACGCTGTCGGCCTGAAGGCGAACGCCGAGAGCCTGCCCAGCGAATTGTCCGGCGGCATGAAGCAGCGCGTCGGCCTCGCGCGCGCACTCGCGACCAACCCCGACATCATGCTCATGGACGAGGCCTTCTCGGCGCTCGACCCGCTGATCCGCGCCGAGATGCAGGACCAGTTGCTCGAACTGCAGAAGAACAGAACGCGCACCGTGGTCTTTGTCAGTCACGATCTCGATGAGGCGCTGAAGATCGGCGACCGCATCGGCATCATCGAGAACGGCAAGATCGCCCAGGTCGCCACGCCGACCGAGATCTTGCGGCATCCCGCAAACGACTACGTCCGCGCCTTCTTCCGCGGGGTCGATGTGAGCCAGGTGTTCACCATCGGGTCAATCGCCCGCCGCAACGCCGGAGCAGAAATCAGCGGGCCCGACACGCCGGCGCGCGCGGCGCTCGACAAGCTCAGCGAGGCGGGCCACCGGCTGGCCGTGGTGCTCGACGATTCCTTGCGGGTTGCCGGCACTGTAACCACCGAAAGCCTGGAGGCGGCGGTAGCCAAAGGCACAGGGGCCGCCTCGTGCCGCGACGCATTCGTCCCCAGCATCAAACCGAAAACCAGGGGCACGGTGCTCGCCGCCGCACTGGAGTCGCTCGCCGCAAGCGGTGAGGCGCTTCCGGTCGTCGACAAGGACGGCAAGTATGCCGGTCTGGTGACGACTTCCGCCATGCTGGACGCGCTGAGCCGCGAATCCGGTCACGAAACCCGATCCTGATCCCGAGCCGATACGCCAGGCGGACACCGCAACCGCCCAGCCGTTGAAACGATCGAGAAAAGGTTGGAGCATGCAAGGCAGCATCAACATTGGCGACTGGATTTCGGACGCCGTCAACTTCATCCTGGCGCACTTCGGGCCGGCGCTTGACGCCATTTCTTTCGCCATCGGTCTCGTTACCAACGCGATCCAGGATGCGCTCGCGTTTCTGCCGGCCTGGGCACTGGTGACCATACTCGTACTGCTCAGCCTGTGGCGCGTCGGCAAGGGTCTCGCGCTGTTCGCACTGCTCGCACTTGGCCTCGTCTATGGCATGGGCCTTTGGGACGAAATGGTCTCCACGCTGGCGCTGGTCCTCGCCGCCAGCCTGATCGCGCTTCTGTTCGGCATTCCGCTTGGCATCGCCATGGCCCGCAGCGATTTCGTCAAGACGATCATGCGACCGGTGCTCGACCTGATGCAGACCATGCCGTCCTTCGTCTATCTCATCCCGGCGGCAATGTTCTTCGGCCTCGGCCAGGTGCCCGGCACGATCGCAACCGTGATCTTCGCGATGCCGCCGGCCGTGCGTCTGACCGATCTCGGCATTCGCACGGTCGACGCCGAGCACGTCGAGGCCGGTCTCGCCTTCGGGTGCACGCGGCGGCAGTTGCTCTACAAGGTCCAGCTCCCGCTCGCCATGCCGTCGATCATGGCTGGCGTCAACCAGACCATCATGCTGGCCCTGTCGATGGTGGTGATCGCGTCGATGATCGGCGCCGGCGGCCTGGGCAGCACGGTGCTGACCGGCATCCAGCGCCTGGATGTCGGGCAAGGGTTCCAGGGCGGCATTGCCGTCGTTATCCTGGCGGTCATTCTGGACCGCATTACACAAAGCTTTGGCCGCGGCAGCGGCGGCCTCGGCGAAGCACTCGGCCTCGGGTCGTTGCTACGCAAGTTCTCGGGGCGCCCCGGGAAAACCGAACCGGCGGCATGACCGCCTCAAAGTATCTCGAGCCAAGGAGCAATCGATGTCGAAATTCATCCAACTCATGGGCGCCGTTCTCGTCGGCGTCACAATGACGACCGCCGGCGCCGCGGCCCAGGGCAAGGAGATCAAGATCGGCTGGACCGCGTGGTCTGATGCCGAAGCAGTCACCCGCGTCACCAGGCAGATCCTCGAAAAGAAGATGGGCTACAAGGTCAAGCTGGTGTTGCTTGACATCGCGCTGCAGTACAGCGCACTGGCCAAGGGCGACATCGACATGATGGAAATGGCCTGGCTGCCCAACACCCACGCTGACTACTACGCCAAGGTGAAGAACGATATCGAGGATCTGGGCATCCTCTACGGCGGTGCCAGTCTCGGCTGGGTGGTGCCCGACTATGTGCCAAAGAGCAAGCTGAGCGCGATCGCGGACCTGAAAAAGAAGGCGGTGAACGACCAGCTGGACGGCAAGATCATCGGCATCGATCCCGGCGCCGGCCTGATGCGCCTGTCGAAAAAAGCGATCGAGGACTACGGCCTGTCCGACTACCAGCTGGTCGAATCGAGCGGCGCCGGCATGACCGCGGCACTGAAGCGCGCGATCACCCGCAAGAAGTGGATAGTGGTAACCGGCTGGCGTCCGCACTGGATGTTCGGCGCCTTCAAGCTGCGCTATCTGAAAGACCCGAAGAAGGCGCTCGGCGGCGCGGAGCAAATTCACGCGCTCGCGCGCAAGGGCTTCAAGAAGGCCGATCCGAAGGTCGCCGCCTTCGTCTCGCGCATCAACATCCCGCTCGGTGAGCTGGAAAAGCTGATGTACCGGGCGGAGCAGACCTCCTACGAGAAGGCTGCAGCGCAGTTCATCAAGACCCACCCCAAGCTGGTGAACTACTGGATCACGGGAAAAAAATAAGAATTGTCGATACCGGAAACAACCAGAGACGGCGTCGCGCTTCGCGCGGCGCCGTTCTTTATTGCGGCGACCCTCGATCGGCCCTCATTCCTGAGGGGCATTGCGAAGCAACGCGTCTCGAAGGATGGGCCGCCCTCGTCCTTCGGGACGCGCTCCTGCGGAGCGCTTCTCAGGATGAGGGCGGATGAGACCCAATACGAATGAAATCCGAGTTTAACGCTGCTTCGCCGCTTGCGCAGACGGACGATTGCGTTGCCACGGCCGCTCGGTGCTGGCGAGCCCGATCAGCGCGCCTTGCAGGTAATCGCAGCCCCATTCCGTGAGCAGCGCCGCCGCCTCCTCGTCCTGTACCCATTCGGCAACCGTCTTCACGCCGAGTCGGTGCGCCAGATCGATCAGCGTGTGGGCGAAGGCGCGGTTGTCGTCAGACTTGACGATATTCTGCACAAAGACGCCGTCGATCTTGACGATGTCCACGCCGAGCGTGCGTAAATTCCGGAATGAGGTGTAGCCGGCGCCGAAATCATCGATGGCGATGCGGCAACCGAGATCCTTGACGCGGGTGACGAAGCCGCGCGCGTCGTCGACGTTTTCAATCGCGACGGTTTCGGTAATCTCGATGATGAGCCGCTCGGCGGCGCGCCGGTTGGGACGCAGCAATGCGCCCAGCCCGTTCCACCACTCGGGATCGACGGTCGACGCCGGCGAGACGTTGACGCTGGCCGTCAGGCCGGGCGCATCCACCAGTTCGTTGACCACCAACTCCAGCATGCGGTGATCGAGCATGCGCACCAGGCCAAGCCTTTCCGCCACCGGAATGATCTCATTGGCGCTGAATACGCGACCGTCGGCGCAACTCACCCGCATCAGACATTCGTAAAAGGCGACGTGACGGCTTCGGGCCTCCACCACCGGTTCGAATGCGAGTGCGATGCGGCGATCATTCAGCGCGGCGCAAATCTCGTCGGTGGCGCGCGCGGCGTCGCGTCGGAAGGTGTCGCGCTCGACGCTCGGCCGGTAGGGAAAGAACGAGCCCGGCCGCTTGCCGCGCGCGGCATGCAACGCATCCTGGGCGCGGCTCAGGATTTCGGGTACAGAGCGGGCATGGCGTGGCGCAGTTACGCCACCGATCGACAGCGTCACCGCCACGGGTCCGGCCTCGGTGGCGAAGGTCTCGTCGCGCACGCTGGCGAGCAGCCGTTCGGCGGCGATCTCCAACTCATCAGGCGTGCAACGGGTCAGGATGACACCGAACTTGTTGCCGGAGATGCGGCCGAGATGATCCTTGCCGCGGAGATGCAAGCGGATGCGCCGGGCGACCTTGGCGATCAGATCGTCTGTGACGTCGAAGCCGTAGGCCTCGTTGAGATGTCCAAGCCGATCGATGGCGACCAGCAGGAAGCCGCACGACTCGCGGAAGCGGGTTACCTCGTCGAGCGTCGCTTCCAGCGTCTCGGTCAGATGGGCGCGATTCATCTCGCCAGTGAGCGGATCGAATTTGGCGAGCCGCGTGAGCTGGAATTCCCGCTCGTGGCGTTCGTCGATCACGCGCACGATGCCATGTGCGCGCTGCGGTTTGCCGTCGGGACCCGCGAACCAGCGGCCGCTGTCTTCGAGCCAGACCTTGTCGGCGGGACCATTGCGGCAGAATGCGTATTGTACCTGAAAGGGAACGCCGCTGCCGTCATCCGCCGCTTCGGAGTGCTGAATGGCGTCGATACGGCTCATGCCGCCTTCGGCGTCGACGCGCTGGGCAAAGGCGCGGCCGTTGGCGACCGTCGTGATGTCGACGCCGAGCACCATGCCCGCATTCGGCGTCCAGGTCAGCGCATCGCTGTCGAGCCGCCATTCATAAGCGGCCTCGCCGACAGACTTGAGAATTGCGGCGGCGTCCGGTCCCGCGGACGGAGCGTTGTTATGGATCACCCTCGCCCCTTATTGGCACGCCTCGGTCTGGCGCGCGTTGCATGATGGATCGATGATCGCAGGCGAAGCTACCGAAAACACCTAAACAATACGCAAAACTACGACTTTTGCCCGCCGAATCGCGCTTATACCTTGCGGCATGAGGCTTGCCACGTCGAGGGTAGACAGCGCATCGCTGTCCCGAATTGAGACAGGACAGGCCATGACGGACGAAGCGAAACAGGTGGAAACCCGGTCGGCGAGCCAGACCAATGCGCTGGTTGCTCTCGCCGCGGCTGCCACCGCGGCTCCGCCACGGCCGCCCCACCGGCAGGCGCCGTTCCTGGCCCAGCTCATCGCCACCCGGCAGCAGCACCCGCAGACCCGCGAACGCCGCCGCGCCGAACCGGCGGAGGCCGTCAGCGCTTACCGCGCGATGGCAAAACTGGCGAAGTGGGGATAAATCATCTGTCATTCCGGGGCGCGAGCCAACGGGTCCGCGCGTCGCGCGGCCCGATGATAAACTCCGCGAGCGAACCCGGAATGACGGTTGAGAGCGTTGGGCTCAATACCCCAGCGCGCAGCCATCCTTGCGCGGCTCCGAGCCGCCGATCAAAACGCCGCGATCCCAGTCGATCCTGATCGTTTGCGCGCCGCCCCACGGCGTCGGCGCCATCACAACCTTGTGACCGCGCGCCTTCAGGCCCTCGATGGTCGCCGGCGGCGTGCCGGTCTCGACCACGGTCGCTTCGTCCTCGAAGAAGAAGCGCGGGCAATCGATCGCCTCCTGCACGTCCATGCCGTAGTCGACCATGTTGTTGATGATCTGCACATGACCCATGGGCTGGTAGTGCGCGCCCATGACGCCGAAACTCATGTCGCAGCGGCCGTCCTTCATCGCCAGCGCCGGAATGATGGTGTGCATCGGCCGCTTGCCCGCGCCGAACTCGTTGACGTGGCCCGCTTCCAGCGTGAAGCAGGCACCGCGGTTGGTGAGCAGGATGCCGCTCTTTTCGGTGCACAGGCCGACGCCGAAACTCGAATAAAGCGAATTGATGAACGAGCAGGCCATGCGGTCGCGGTCGACCACGGTGAGATAGACTGTGTCGCTGCCCGGGGTCGGCGCGCCCGGCAGCTCTGGCACGCCTGTTCATATCGATCCGCGACGCGAGCTTCTTGCCAAAGGCCTTGTCGAGCAGATCGGGCACCTGAACGCGCATGAATGACGGCTCGGCGATGTGACTGTCACGCACGGCGTAAGCCAGACGCGCGGCCTCCAGCACCAGATGGAAACGTTCGGGGCCGGTCGGATCGAACTTCCCGAGATCGAAGTTCTCCAGAATGTTGAGCATCACCAGCGCGGTGATGCCCTGCCCGTTGGGCGGGATCTCGGTGAGGTCGAGGCCGCGATAACGCGTGGCAATCGGCGTGACGATTTCACCGCGATGGCTGGCGAAGTCTTCGGCCGTCAGAAACGAGCCGCGCGCGCCGACCGTCGCCGCCATCTCTTCGCCGATGGCGCCTTCGTAGAAGCCTTTCGCTCCCTCGGCGCCGATGGTCTTCAGCGTCGCGGCCAGCGCCGGAAAGCGGATGACGTCGCCTTCCTGTGGCGCCTTGCCGTTGAAGAGATAATGCCTGGCGGCGCCGCGATCGCCGGCGAGCTTGCCGACCTGGCGCTGCCAGTCCCAGGCGACGCGCGGCGCCACCGGGAAACCGTTCCCGGCGTAGAAAATCGCCTGTTGCAGCACGCGGTCGAGGCCGAAGCGGCCGTGGTTCTTGAGGATGTCCTCCCACGCTGCAATCGAGCCAGGCACCGTAACGGCATGGATCGAGTTGCCGATCTCGCTCATACCCCGGCTGCGCAACGCCTCGGCGGATGCGGCGGCACCGGCCCGGCCGCAGCCGTTGTAGCCCCAGACCGGCTTGCCCGGCTGCGAGATGAGCGTGAAGCAATCGCCGCCGATGCCCGTCATGTGCGGCTCGACCACGCACAGCACCGCGACCGCGGCCACGGCGGCATCCGCCGCGGTGCCGCCAGCGCGCAGGATGTCGACCGCCGCAAGAGTCGCCAGCGGATGGGACGTTGCCGCCATGCCATCGCAGGCGATCACCGGCGAGCGGCCGGGCAGTTGGAAGTCACGGCTCATGACAAATCCGGAAGTTGGGAAACGGTCAGGACGACGGAATGTGCGGGAGGCTGTTGCCCTCGATGGAGAGATCCCGCTGCGCCGAGCGCAGCGTCACCACGAAGCCGCCGAGCACGTCAACGAAACTGAGCACCAGCAGGACAAAGAAGGTGCCGGTCGCGGTCTGCGCCACCAGGATGAATTCGACCACCATGCCGAGGAACAGGATCAGCGACAGACCGTGGTCGACCACCGTGCGCAGCACGATGCGGGTCGACTTCATCATCTCGGCGAACAGCATCAGGATCGCGAACGCGATCAGCAAGTCGCCCGCCGACATGGCCCAGTCCGCGCCGGAGACCATGTGCACGGTGAACACGGGCGCGGTCCAGCTCACACCCGGCATCAGAAAGGCGACGATATTGTAGATCGCAAACGGCAGCAGCAGCAGGGGAATGCCGATCAGATACACGATGCCGCCCCCTGCGTTCAGCCCTGTTTCCTAGGCCTCGGACTTCACCTTCAGCACCTGACGGCCCTTGTACATGCCGGTCTTCAGGTCGATGTGGTGCGGGCGGCGCAGTTCGCCGGAATCCTTGTCCTCGACATAGGCCGGGCGCTCGAGCGCGTCGGCCGACCGGCGCATGCCGCGGCGCGACGGAGAGGTTTTTCTTTTCGGCACAGCCATGGGAACGAACTCCTGAAATTCGGGAAATGTCGGTTTGGGGCGGGCTTATAAAGGATGCCCCGCGGGAAGGCTAGTGGCTGCGCAGACAAGCCGTTACGGCGGCCCCGGCGCGGGCGGAACGGGCCACATAGAGCCGCGCGAGCCGCCGCAAGCCCGGGCCGGGCCTTCTGGCGTCGCGGTCACGCGGATTGGGCAGCATGGCCGCCAGCAGGGCCGCCTGGGTCTGGCTCAGCCGGTTGGCGCTTCCCCCGAAGGCCCGCTCGGCCCCCGCCTCCACCCCGAATTCGCCGTTCGGACCCCATTCGGCCACGTTCAGGTAGATTTCCATGATCCGCCGCTTGGACAGCACCAGATCGGTCCATACCGCAAGCGGCACCTCCAGCGCCTTGCGCAGCCAGCTGCGGCCCTGCCAGAGAAACAGGTTCTTCACCACCTGCTGCGTGATGGTGGACCCGCCCCGCACGTCCTCCAGGCTCTCGGCGTCCTGGATGGCGTCCTGGATCTGGGTGAAATCGAGCCCGGAATGCACACAAAAACGGCCGTCTTCGGCCACGACCACGGCCCGCACCAGATCGGGGTCGACCCAGGCGAGCGACACCCAGGTCCGGACCACCCGGTCGCCGCTCATGCGCCGCCACAGCATCTCGGTCGAGACCGGCTGGCCGAAGGCATAGAACGGCACGAGCAGATAGGGCGCGACCAGAACCGCCAGCAACGCGAATAGCACCACGCGCACCGGCCGCGGCACCCGCGGCAGGCGCAGGATATCGCGGGCAACGGTGAACTTTCGGGCTGAGCGGCGCTTGCCGGAACGGGCCATGGGCGAAGACAATAACGGATTACAGCGCGATTTGCGGTCGGCGCAGGGCTCAGGGTAAATGACGGCCATGGACGCGCGTTCCCAGGATACTTTCTCCGCCCGGCTGGCCGCCGTCGCTGCCGAGACCGAGGCGCTGCTCGGCCGCCTGCTCGACGATCAGCCGCTTGCCGGCGAGACCGCCCGGCCCGGGCGCCTGATGGACGCCATGCGTCATGCAGTCCTCGGTGGCGGCAAGCGGCTCCGGCCCTTTCTGGTGGTCGAGAGCGCCCGGCTGCTTGACGCCGGCGGCGAAGGCGCTGCGCTGACGGGCGCCGCGCTCGAACTGGTGCACTGCTACTCGCTGGCGCACGACGACCTGCCGGCCATGGATAACGACGACCTGCGCCGCGGCCGGCCCACCGTGCACAAGGCCTTCGACGACGCCACCGCGATCCTCGCCGGCGATGCGTTGCTGACGCTCGCCTTCGATGTCATCGCCCGGCCCGAGGTGCATGCCGATCCGGCCGTGCGTAACGCGGTGGTGCTTGAGCTGGCGCGCGCCGCGGGCCTCGGCGGCATGGTCGGCGGGCAGATGCTCGATCTCGCCGCCGAAGGCCGCTTCGACGACGGCACGCCATTGAAGTTGGGCGAACAGGAAATCCTCACGCTGCAAGCGATGAAGACCGGCGCGCTGTTGCGATTTGCCTGCCGCGCCGGCGCGCTGCTGGGTCAAGCCGACACCGAAACGCTCGCGCGGTTCGACCGCTTCGGCGTGGTGATCGGCCAGGCTTTCCAGATCGCCGACGACCTGCTCGACGTCGAAGGCGACACCGCCACGCTCGGCAAGGCGGCCGGCAAGGACGCCGCCGCCGGCAAGGGCACATTGGTCTCCATCCTCGGCATTGACGGCGCCCGCAAGCGGCTTGCCGCGCTGGTCAAGGACGCCGACGCGGCCTTGCAGCCGTTCGGCGCCAGGGCGGATATCCTGCGCGCCACCGCGCATTTCATCGCGGAGCGCAAGGCGTAGACAGAGCCATCTTTCCGAGGTGTCATCCTTCGCGCATCGGCCAGGCGCGCGTCATCGCCCGTGTTCTTTGAACGGCCCCGGGTGGGCCGGCTTCCCTTTTTCCTTCCCTCACGGGGCGTGGAGCGCCGGGAGAGCGCCAGGGGCTTGCGAGGCCCCTTTGGGCGAGGTTGCGAGTCCCGCCCGCGCGCCTTGCGAGGGCGCGCGCCCGCCTGGTTGCGAGCGGGCTGCGCCCTCCCGGCGCTCCATCCATCAAATCCGCGCGCACATGTCGCGCAGACTTGACTGCAGCGCGCATTGTCGGCGCGCCGGACTTGTTGCCCCTCGCGCCGTCCTCGAGATGGCGGTGCGGGAGCAAACAAGACGCACGCATGATAAGCGCGCCAGGATGGAGCGGGGATAAGTCGGCGCCGGAAATTTTTCGCCGTGTGGCGGAGAAGGCACAGCGAGCGAGTCGCTACTTCGCCATCATGTTGTAGAGCCAGGCGAGAACGACGCCGCCGATGAGGCCGTCGACGAAGGCCCAGATCGCGCCGATGATGGCGCCGAGGAATGACGGGCCATAACCGATATAGAGAGACCCGAGCGCGGCAACGATACCGCCGCCCCAGCCACCGATGGCAGTGAGGCCGAGAATGAAGACGGAGGCGGCCCACAGGATGCCGACGGCAAGGCCGAGAGGAACGGGCTGAAGCTTGTTCATGATGACCATCCGCTTGTTTTGGAACGCGCGAACAGCGTCCGGAGACAGGCATCATAGCTGAGTCGTGGCGCCCGCTTGCAGCGGCGCATCTTACTACCCGGCCGGACGGCGGTGCGCGCCTCCCATGCCCGACTACCATGCTACTCCGAGCAGCGCATGCACTCGACGTCGTAGCGGTCGATCCATTGCCGCAACGCGGTCATCGCCACCTCGCCGGTGGTGAGGCCGCTCAAGGCGCTTTCCGGATCGTCGGGGCGCACGCGCGCGATCCAGCCCGCGCCGTAAGGATCGATATTGACGATATGCGGATCCGCGAGCAGCGCTTCGTTGCGTTCGGCGATCGTCCCGGCGAACGGCAAGGGTATGCCGCCGACCCATTTGCCGCTTTCGAGGGTCGCGACATGGCGGCCCGAACGAATGGCAGCGCCCAGCTTCTTGATGTGCGCGGCGACGATGCGTCCGCCCATGGTCTGCGCCGGATCGGTGACGCCGATGGTGATCAGGCCGTCGTTGCCGGGCCGCAGCCAGACATAATCGCAATCGTAATAGAGATCCTCCGGCAGGAGGCAGCCCCGATATTCCGCCATGGTCCCTCCCCGGGCCCGCGCCCCCTTCAATCCTCGAGGCGCGCGGCCACCGCCGACGCCTCCGCCCCGAGGCGCTCTTGCGCGGCCGGATAGAGTTCGGCCTCTTCCGTCTCGTCGTGACGCGCCAGCAGCGCCTGCATGGTGGTGGCGATACGCTGGCATTCCTCAAGATCGCGCGCCTGCAGAGCGTCGTCAATCTCGTCAAAGAAGGCGCGCAGATCGCGGTGACCTTTGCGCAGGATGGCGGTGAGCGGCGTTTCCGCGCCGCCTTCGACCGCCGGAAACAGCACCTGCTCCTCGACTTCCATGTGCCGTTGGATGCCGCGGCGGAACGCGGCAAAGGTGTCCGCTGCTTCCTCCCATCGTCCGGCGCTGGCATGCGCCATCGACGCCTCGAGCAACTGCTCGAGACGGCGATGGTCGTGCTCGAAGGCCTCGCCGATGCTCGACATCAATGAAAACTAGCCGGCCCTGGCCACACAACTCTTGACCGAGATCAAGGCGGGGCGAGCCGCGCACGCAAAGCATCTTGGCTGGAGGAATCGGCATGAAGCTTCAGTTACTGGTGTCGCAGTGGTGCCCGACCTGTCCGGCGGCGGAGAAGGTGTGGTCGGATGCGGCGGCGCGCCAAGGGCTTGCGCTGGAAGTGCTCGACGTGGGCAAGCCGGAGGGGCGCCGCGTCGCCTCCGATCTCGGCATCCGCACCGTTCCGGCAGTGGTGATCGACGGCAGGCTGCGCTCGCTCGGCGTCTGCACGGTCAGCGAGGCTTTGGCGAAGCTGCAGCCGCAAGCGAAACAGAATTAAGCGGCCGGTGAAACCGGCTGCTACCGCTCCACATATTCCATATGCACATATTTCGACGCATCCACCGGTTTCGTCTTCACCGTCGGGCGGTCGGGGGCCGGCGGCGGCGAATAGGTGATCCGAAGCTTCGTATTTGATTCCCACGCCATCTGCGGCGGCGGCACGCGGCCCGTGATGGTCGCGCACGGCGCGGCATAGACCTCGTAGACCTTGTCGCTTTCGACGAAACTGTCGGGATAGACCGACAGGAACACCGCAATGCTGTCGACGCAGAATGCGGGATCATCGGCGCGCGTCAGGGAGGCTAGCACCGCCTTGTAGCGGCCGTCCGGCGACCTGGCCGATACGACCGTCTTTTCGGTGCGCTTGACGGTCAGGCTGAAATAGACAGAAGCGGCGAGCATCGCCACCATGACCGCGACGAACCCGATCAGAAACGGCCGGGTTTTCACTCGGCGGCGGTCCGCGTGCCGCCGGCGCCGAAGCGGCGTTCGATGTAGTCGATCACCATTTGCTTGAAGTCGGCGCCGAGGGTTGGCCCGCGCAGGGTGGCGGCCTTCTTGCCGTCGATGAACACCGGCGCGGTCGGCTGCTCGCCGGTGCCGGGCAGCGAGATGCCGATGTCGGCGTGCTTGGATTCACCGGGCCCGTTGACGATGCAGCCCATCACCGCGACGTTGAGCGTCTCGACCCCGGGATAACGCGTCTTCCACGCTGGCATGGAGTCGCGGATGAAACCCTGGATGTCGGAGGCGAGCTCCTGGAAGGTGGTCGAGGTGGTGCGGCCGCAGCCGGGACACGCGGCGACCAGCGGCACGAAGGTGCGCAGGCCCATGGTCTGCAACAATTCCTGCGCCACCTGCACTTCGCGGGTACGGTCGCCGTTCGGCTCGGGCGTCAGCGAAATGCGGATGGTGTCGCCGATGCCCTGTTGCAGCAGCACGCCCATGGCGGCAGATGAAGCGACGATGCCTTTCGTTCCCATGCCGGCTTCGGTGAGGCCGAGATGCAGCGCGTAGTCCGAGCGGCGCGCGAGCTCGAGATAGCAGGCGATCAGATCCTGCACCGCCGAGACTTTCGCCGAAAGGATGATGCGGTTCTTCGGCAGACCGATCTCTTCCGCACGCTTCGCCGACAGCAACGCCGACTGCACCATGGCCTCGTGCATCACCTCGCGGGCGTCGCGCGGCTTTGTCGACTGCGAGTTCTCGTCCATCAGCCTGGTGAGGAGCTCCTGGTCGAGCGAGCCCCAGTTGACGCCGATGCGCACCGGCTTGCCGTGCCTGATCGCCATTTCAACGATCTGGGTAAACTGCGGATCGCGTTTGCCCTTGAAGCCGACGTTGCCCGGATTGATGCGGTACTTGTCGAGCGCCTCGGCGCAGGCGGGATGATCGTTGAGCAGCTTGTGGCCGATGTAGTGGAAGTCGCCGACGACAGGCGCGGTCACGCCCATCTTCAGAAGCCGCTCCTTGATGTGCGGGACGGCGGCCGCGGCCTCGTCGCGGTCGACGGTGATGCGCACGATCTCGGAACCGGCGCGGGCAAGCGCCGCCACCTGGCGGACGGTCGAAGTCCACATCCGCCGTGTCGGTGTTGGTCATCGACTGCACGACGATGGGTGCGCCGCCGCCGACTTTGACGCCGCCGACGTCGACGCTTTCGGTCTGGTGACGATTGATGGTGATCGTGCTCATGGGAAAGACCTTCAGACCAACGAAGTGCCAGAGCGCCCGGCGAGCGTCAACGGCGGCCACCGGCGGCGTGTCGGGAATACCGGTCGGGCCCGTGCCCGATATAGGTTCATCCGGTGACGCTTGCATAACCCGGGCGGAGGAGGCGGGGTTCACAACGGTAACATATTGCCACTGTCCGGAATTTATCCGTTTTCGCGTGACCTTGTCCGAAACCGGTTTCCACTTTTCGGGGTCACGCGCGGGGCCGGTTGACCAGCACCAGCCCGGCTGCAACCAGGACCACGGCGGCGGCGAAGGCCGGGGTCAGCGGCTCACCCAGCACCAGATGGCCGGCCGCGACCCCGAACAGCGGCGTGAGGAACGAGAAGGCCGAAAGCCGATTGGCCGAATAGCGCGCGATCAGGGCGAACCAGATCACGAAGGTGACGCTCACGACCCAGACGGTCTGATAGGCGAGCGAGCCCAGGGCCACCGCCGAGGGCCAATGGGTCATCTGCTCCCCGGCCATCCAGGCAGCGACACCCAGGATCGGCGCTGAAACCACGAGCTGATAGAGCATCACCTTCTCGGCGGGCGCGCGGTTGAGCGCGCTCGCCTTGATGGTCAACGTGGTGGCCGCCCAGAGCGCCGCCGCGGTCACCATCATGATGTCGCCCAGCGTCTGGCGCGGATCGAGCGCCGGCGTCGGCAGACCGAAGGCGACGAACATGCCGGCGAACGACAGCGCGAGACCGATCCATTGCGACAGCCGGAACCTGTCGGCCGGCAGCACGATGCGCGCGCCAAGTACGACAAAGAACGGCGCGAGATAGATGAACAGCACCGCGCGGGTCGCGGTGGTGTAGGCGAGACCCTGGTAGATGAACGCGAACTCCAGGCCGAACAGCGTGCCGGCGACGAGACCGGGAACGAGCGTGCCGTCGTTCCGGAACAGGGAAATGCGGCGCAGCACGCACCAGCCGGCGACCAGAATGGTCGCGCCCACCGAGCGGACGGCGCCTTGCAGCAGCGGCGGGATATCGTGGATAGCAAGCTTCACCGCCACCTGGTTGAAGCCCCACGACAGGCACAGCATCACCACCAGCGCGGCGGCGATGGCGTCGAGCGGGCGGGTGATATGGTGGTGATCGGAGGCGGAGCTGGCGGACATCAGGTTTCCAGGCGGCAAGGCCGGGGTTTTAGCGCGCGTGGCCGGGAGTGGCTACCGACGGTCAGGCATGCAATCGCCGCATCACTTGCGGCGTCATGCGCGGCAATGACGGCAGAGAGGCGGTGCTACGCTCATGCCGCCTGCTTGCAGTGGGCGCAGATGCCGTAAATCTCGATCACCGGGGTCCGGGGCGTAAACCCGGCAGAATGCGAGGCGCTCTTGATGGTGTCGGCGACTGAAGCGGAGGCTGCCTCGCCGACCGCGCCGCATTTCTCGCAAATGAGAAAAACCACCGGATCGCCGCTGGCGTGATTGTGCACGCAGGCGATGAAGGCGTTGCGGCTCTCGATACGGTGCACGAAGCCCTGCTCGCGCAGGAAATCGAGCGCGCGGTAGATGGTGATCGGCGCCGGGCGGGCGCCGTCATCCGCCAGGCGATCGATCAACTCGTAGGCGCCGAGCGGCTGATGGCTTTCCAGCAGCGCCTCCAGCACGCGGCGGCGGACCGGCGTCAGCCGTTCATGACGGGCGGCACAGATTTCCTCGGCGTGGGAAATGGCATCGCTGGCGCAGCGGTCATGGTCATGACCGGGCGCCGGAAATACGGCGTGGGAATGCGACTTTCTGGCCAAGCGCCCTCCAGGACCGTCACTCTAACGTCATATGGGCGGATTTGCGAATACCGCAACCGCCCTCGGTGCCGCCATGCCTCGGACGTTTGAAGCCGACCGCGTCTATTTTGTCAGCTTGATGAATCGCGGATCTTTCGCGATCGGCGTGAAATCTCCCGATGTCCGCATGTATTGCAGCAACCCCTTGTCCTTCATCTTGCGAATATAGCCGAAGGCCTTGTCGTACTGATTCGCCCGCACCTCCGCTTTGGACAGCAAATATCTCTGGTAGTCGATCGTATAGGCGTCCGAATAACGGTGAGATCTGAGAATTCGGAGCACCCGGTCATAATCCTTCGTTTTTTCTGATCGTAACAGGCGTTGAGCAGGCCGCTGAACACAGCTACCTCGCGGTCGCCTCGCGATAGAGCGGTTTCTCCGATTTGAATCATTTCATCGTATCGCTTGAAATGATTTAGCAGCGGCAGCGGCGACGTCAGGTATTTTTTGTCGAGGTCCGAAGCCTTGCGATAATTTTTCAGCGCGCTGTCGAAATCTCTTTTCCGGTGATAGGCGCGACCAAGCTCGAAGTAGACCTGAGCATTGGCATTGCCCCTGGCGACAACAGCAGCCTGAATGACAACCGCGTTGTCGTACTCACACTGATTCATGAGCGCGCGTGCATCGTCCAGAGCAGTGGCGCCGGCCGACGCCAGACCGAGCATCAGGAACAATCCGGCGATCAGCACGAGCCGCGAATACGATTTTCGCATAGGGTTCCCCGTCCCAAACCGACACACGCGTGTCACAGCCAAGCTTCCGACGTCTGAAACAAACCAGGCCATCGCCACGGACGAGATAGCCCAACCGGACAGTGGGCATTCGGCGCGTAGACGACGGTCTCGCGTAAATTCGGCGTATAATGTTGCATTGCACCAAAAATAGAGGCAGGGTTCGGGACCTCAATCAAATCAGGGCCTTCCAGCCAACTGGCGGCCGCTAAACAGGACCTCTCCCATGCTCAAAGGCAAGACCGCGCTGGTCACCGGTTCCACTTCCGGGATCGGGCTCGCCACCGCCCGCGCACTGGCCGAGGCTGGCGCCCATGTCATGCTCAACGGCTTCGGCAATGCTGCGGACATCGAGAAGGAGCGCAGCGGCCTCGAGACAGAGTTCGGCATCAGGGCCCGCTACTCCACCGCCGACATGTCGAAGCCGACCGAGATCGCCGCCATGATCGCCGAAACCGAAAAGGAATTCGGCAGGCTCGACATCCTCGTCAACAACGCCGGCATCCAGCATGTCGCCAACATCGAGGACTTCCCGGCCGAGAAGTGGGACGCGGTGATCGCCATCAACCTGTCGTCGTCATTCCACACCATCCGCGCCGTGGTGCCAGGCATGAAAAACCGCAAGTGGGGCCGCATCATCAATATCGCATCCGCGCACGGACTGGTGGCGAGCGGGCAGAAAGCGGCTTACGTCGCTGCCAAGCACGGCCTCGTGGGCTTGACCAAGGTGGTGGCCATCGAGACGGCCAACGACGGCATCACCTGCAACGCCATCTGCCCGGGCTGGGTGCTGACGCCACTCGTCGCCAGGCAGATCGAAGCCCGCGCCAAAGAAACCGGACAGTCGTTCGACGAGGCCAAGGTGGCGCTGGTGTCGGAGAAGCAGCCAATGCACGCCTACACGACGCCGGAGAACATCGGCGCGCTGGCGGTGTTCCTCGCCGGCGAGGCAGCGGCGAGCATCACCGGTTCGGCCTATTCGATCGACGGCGGCTGGACGGCGCAGTGAGATTTGGTCGTCCCGGGCGATTGGGCGAAGCGAAGGAGGCCCGGGACCCATAACCCGGGCTTCAAGATACGGACATACAGGGGCTATGCGTCCCCGCCTTCGCGGGACGACACATGAGAGTGTGGTGGCCCCGGGTAGACACGGAAACGTCGCATCCATGATCGACTTCATCACCCGCGCGTTTCGCGGCAATGGCGGCGGCCCACCGCCACCTGGCGGCCCCAGGCGCATCAATCTGGCGCTGCAGGGCGGCGGCGCGCACGGCGCCTTCACCTGGGGCGTGCTCGACCATCTGATCAAGGACGGGAAGCTGTCGTTCGACGGCATTTCCGGCACCTCGGCCGGCGCGGTCAATGCGGTGATGCTGGCCGATGGGCTCCGGCGCGGCGGCGCCGACGAGGCGCGCCAGCGGCTGGCCGACTTCTGGAAGGCGGTGAGCCTGGGCGGTGGCCTGCCCGAGCTGCAACGCAACGTGCTGAGCCAGCTGTTCTCACTGGTGCCGAGCGGCCCATCAACCGAATGGCTCTCGGCCTGGTCGCGCTATCTTTCGCCCTACGACTTCAACCCGCTCAACATCAATCCGCTGAAGGACCTGATCGAGCGCTTCGTCGACTTCGAGGGCCTGCGCGCCGACCCGCGGCCGCTGTTCATCGCCGCCACCAATGTACAGACCGGCCGCCTGCACGTCTTTCCACACGATCGGATCTCCGCCGAAGCGGTGATGGCCTCGGCCTGCCTGCCGACCGTGTTCCGCGCGGTGGAGATCGACGGCGTCTCCTACTGGGACGGCGGGTACCTCGGCAACCCGGTGCTGTTTCCGTTCTTTCGCACGAGCAACACCGAAGATGTGCTGATCGTGCAGATCAATCCACTGGTGCGGCGCAAGATCCCGACATCGAATCGCGAGATCATGGCGCGGATCAACGAGATCACGTTCAATTCGTCGCTGATGGCGGAATTGCGCACCATCCAGGCGGTCAACCGGCAGATCGAAATGGGCCGGCTGCCGCGCGGCACCGGCCGCGACCAGTACCGCCAGATCAGGGTGCACCGTATCGTGCTGGAGGGTCTGGGCGAACGATTCTCATCGGCGAGCAAGTTGCGCAACGATTACGAATCCTTCGAACTGCTGCGCAAGCTGGGCGAACGCGCCGCGCGCCGGTTTCTCGACGCGCACTACGCGGACATCGGTGTGCGGGGCAGCGTCGATCTGGAAGCGGAAGTGTTTGCGGAGTGAGACTTATCTCTTCTCTCCTGATCCTGCCTGTCGTCCCCGGCGAGCAAAGCGAGGCCCGGGACCCATACGCCGCAGTCGCAGTCTATCGACAAGCTGCGGCGTATGGGTCCCCGCCTTCGCGGGGACGACAGCAGAAAGAGTTGGGGGTAGGCTGGTTTTATGACCGAACTGACCGCCGGGATCGGCAACACGCATCTCGAGGTGATCGTCGCCGACATCACCACGCTGGACGTGGATGCCATCGTCAACGCCGCCAATACGTCGCTGCTTGGCGGCGGCGGCGTCGACGGCGCCATCCACCGCGCGGCCGGTCCCGAACTTTTGAAGGAATGCGAGACGCTCGGCGGCTGCGAGACCGGCAGTGCCAGGATCACCAGCGGCTACCGGCTGAAGGCGCGCCACGTCATCCACGCGGTCGGGCCGGTGTGGCACGGCGGCGACAAGCAGGAGGACGAGCTGCTCGCCGGCTGCTACCGCGCGGCACTCGACCTCGCCACCGGGCACAGGCTCACTTCAATCGCGTTTCCGGCGATTTCGACCGGCGTCTACCGCTTTCCGCCCGACCGCGCCGCGCGCATCGCGGTCGGCACCGTGGCGTCGGAAATTTCCGCCCGCCCGCGCGGCATGACGCGGGTGGCGTTCTGCTGTTTCTCGGCCGACAGCGCCGGGCACCACAAGGCGGCGTTCGCGGATTTGGGGTTGGTTTGAGTCACCTTTCTGTCGTCGCCGGGCTTGTCCCGGCGACCCCGCTTAGATGAGCACTGCATTCCTAAGCGAGATGGCCGGGTCAAGCCCGGCCATGACGAGTTAGAGAGCGAAGCAAGCGGGCTACACCTTCGGCTCAACGTCCAGCCGCGCGATCCAGCCGTCCAGGTTCGGTCCCGCCGACGGATAAAGCTTCATCACTTCCGGGTCGTGGCCCGGCACCATGTGATGGCGGGACGACGAGAGCTTCAGCAGAGTCCGATAGCCCTCGAGGGTGTCGCCGACGCTGTAGGTGATCGGGAACACGCGGCCCTCGTCGATATGTGAATAGAGGTGGCAGCAGTCCGACGCCACCACCACATAGCCGCGCCGGGTCTTCACCCGCACGCATTGCAGGCCCTTCGAATGGCCGCCGATCTTGTGCACGGTGATGCCGGGGGCGAGCTCCTCGACGCCGTCGTGGAACTCAACGCGATAGGCGTAGACCTTGCGCACCATGGCGTGCACGTCACTCTCGCTGAACGGGATGCGTAGCGTCTGGTGGCACATGCAGCGGCCCGTGCAATAGGCCATCTCGGTGTCCTGGATGTGATAGCGCGCATTGGGAAACAGGTCGTAATTGCCGGCGTGGTCCCAGTGCATGTGGGTGGCGATGACGTGATCGACCTTGTCGGGCGCGATGCCCAGCGCCTTGATCCCCTCGCCCACGGGACGGGTGATCTGGCGGCCGCGCTCTTTCGCAGCGGTCTCGTCGAAACCGGTGTCGCAGACGAAGGTGCCGTGTGGCCCCTTGATCACCCAGACGTAGTAGGCGATCGCGGTCAACGCGTCGTGGGGGTCGCCGAAGATGTAGTTCTCGCTGCGCATGCGCGCGTGTTCGGCGTAACGCACGGCGTAGACTTCGTGGACATCGTCACTCATTTCCTGTTGCCTCCCACGATGACGCCCGCGCGCTTCTCGATCATCTGGACGATGTGGGTGAAGTCGCTCTCGCCGCCGAATTCCGTATTGGTCGCTTCCCACTCATCGAGCACGGTGCGCATGACATCGTTCGGCACGTCGAGTTCTTTCGATTCCTCGAAGCAGAGCCGGACGTCCTTGAGCATCAGCGCGGTGGCGAAGCCATAGTCGAACGTGCGCGGCAGGATGGACTGCGGGAACTTCTGGTCGGACGCCCGGCTGCGCCCGGAACCGGCGTTGATGACGTCGATCATCACGCCTGCGTCGAGCCCGGCTTTGACCCCCATGGCGACCGCTTCGGCGGTCGCCGCCATGGCGGCGGCGGAGAGGAAGTTATTGGCGAGCTTCATGGTCTGCGCCATGCCGGGCTTCTCGCCGATGACGAAGATCGTACCGAAGACGGAAAGCGCATCCTTAACGTGGTCGATCTCGGCCTTCGGCCCCGACACCATCACCGCCAGCGTGCCCTTGCTGGCGCCGCCGACGCCGCCCGAGACCGGGCTGTCGATCTGCACGATGTTCTTCTTCGCCAGGTCGGCGGCGATCCTGGCCGCCACGCGCGAGCCGGTGGTGGACAGATCGATGAAGCGCTTCACGCGCTTGCCGTGGATGACGCCGCCTTCGCCGGTCGCGACCTTCTCGGAGATCTGCAGCGAGGGGAGGCTGGCCATCACGGTCTCGACCCGGTCGGCGACGTCTTGCGGCGAGGACGCGACCTGTGCGCCGAGCGCGACCAGCGGCGCCACCGCGTCGTTGCGGGTGTCGTAGACGACGAGCTTGTGCCCCGCCTCGACCAGCCGGCGGGCCATCGGGCCGCCCATGTTGCCGAGACCGATAAAACCGATGTCCATTCTTTGAAGTCCTTCTTGAGCGTCGTTTCCAGTTCCGACTTTGCCCGAGCAATGCGGTGTCGTCACCGGGGGCCACACGCCGCATCGTTTCGCCATTGTCCCGACCGGGTGAGCCCGCGCGTCCCGACGGGGGGCGGCCGGCCCCTTCTTCGAGGCGGTCTGCGGCGGCCATCTCAAGGTGATGGATCAGACCAAAGACCTATTGAGCTTATAATAAGCACGCTTATTATATTGGCGCTTCCAGACAGGATTTCGAGCATGCCGACCCTGCCGGTCACCCGCGAAATCGCTTTTACAATCATGGACGTAGCACGAATGCTGCGGACCTGCGCCGATCAGCGCGCCCGCCAGTTCGGTATTTCCCGCGCCCAATGGGTGGTGCTGGTGCGGCTCGAGCGCACGGAAGGCCTCAAGCAATCGGAACTCGCCGAGATCCTCGACCTGCAGCCGATCTCGCTTACCCGGTTGCTCGACCGGCTGGCCGAGAACGGGCTGATCGAGCGCCGGCCCGACCCCAACGACCGCCGCGCAAACCGGCTGTACCTGACCCCGGCCGCGCGCCCCTTGCTCATCGAACTTGCCGATCTCGGCCAGGAAGTGATGGCGGCCGTGCTCGAAGGCTTCGACAACAAGGCCAACCAGCACCTGCTGCGCGATCTCACCGCCATGAAGGACAACCTGCGCAGCGCCATCAACGGCGATGGCGCCGCGCCACAATCCAGGACCGTTGAAACCACTGAAGCGTCATGAGTGAAAAAGCATTGAAGATCGTTCCCGCCTCCGAAGCGCCGCAGGCGCCGGCGGGCGAGGCGCCGGAAGCCAGGAGCCGCCCCGCGGCACAATCCGCCAGCGAAGCGCCGGCCAAGGCCACGCCGAAGAAGCGCCGCAACCTGCGCATGATCCTGCTGGTCGTGCTGCCGCTGATCGCGTTGGTCGGCGGGGCTGCGTTCTATCTGACGGGTGGGCGCTACATCTCCACCGACAATGCCTACGTGGGCGCGCAGAAGGTGCTGATCACCCCCGACGTCTCCGGCAAGATCGTCCACGTCGCCGTGCGTGAGGGGCAGCGCGTCAAGCCCGGCGACGAACTGTTCATGCTCGATCCCGAGCCCTACAAACTCACGCTCGACCAGGCCGAGGCCAAACTCGCCGCTGCGCGCACCGAATACAACAAGCTGAAGACGACCGCAAAATCGCTGACGATGCTGATCGACCTCGCGCACAAGAACGTCGACCTCAAGAAACAGGACGTCGAGCGCAAGCAGAAGCTGGTGGCCTCGCAGGCCGGCTCGCCGGCCGACCGCGACAATGCAGCGGTGGGTCTGGTGACCGCGCAATTGCAGGCGCAATATGCGCAACAGCAGCACGACGTCACGCTCGCGCAACTGCTCGGCAATCCCGATTTGCCGCTCGCCAGGTTTCCCGCCTATGTCGAAGCCAAGGCCGCGCTCGACGACGCCAGGCGCAATCTCGCCCACACCGTCATCCGCGCGCCGATCTCCGGCACCGCGACCCAGGTCGACAACATCCAGCTCGGCCGCTTTGTCGCCGCCGGCGCGCCAGTCTTCAGCGTGATCGACGACCAGACACAGTGGGTCGACGCCAATCCGAAGGAAACCGACATCACCTATCTGCGCATCGGCCAGCCTGTCACCATTTCGGTCGACAGTTTCCCCGACCACGCGTTCAAGGGCACCGTGCAATCGGTGAGCCCGGGCACCGGCGCCCAGTTCTCGATCCTGCCGCCGCAAAACGCGAGCGGTAACTGGGTGAAGGTGGTGCAGCGCGTGCCGGTGCGCATCGTTTTCGACGAGGGCCAGGACACGCACCTTCTGCGTTCCGGCATGAGCGTGACCGTGGACATCGACACCCACCATAGCCGGCTGCCCTGGTTCCTCGCCTTCGCCAAAGGGTAAGTTCCGATGACCGCCGCGTCGTCGATGTCGCCGCGCCTGAAGCGCACCCTGGTGACGGTCTGCGCCATGACCGCCACCATCATGCAGGCGCTCGACACGACCATCGCCAACGTGGCGTTGCCCTACATGCAGGGCTCGCTGTCGGCCTCGCTTGACCAGATCAACTGGGTGCTGACCTCCTACATCGTCGCTTCCGCCATCATGACCGCACCGATGGGCTGGCTCGCCGACCGCTTCGGTCGCAAGAAACTGTTCATCGTGTGCGTTGCCGGCTTCACTGTCGCGTCGCTATTGTGCGCGCTGGCGCAGAACATTGAGGAGATCGTGCTGTTCCGGCTGATGCAGGGCATGGCCGGCGCGGCGCTGGTGCCGCTGTCGCAGGCGGTACTGCTCGACGCCTATACGCCGGAAGAGCGCGGCGGCGCCATGGCGATGTGGGGCATCGGCGTGATGCTGGGGCCCATCATGGGGCCGACCCTCGGCGCATGGCTCACCGACAATTACTCCTGGCACTGGGTGTTCCTGATCAACCTGCCGATCGGCGTCATCACCGTGTTTGGCCTGATGCTGTTCATGGACGAGACCGAACGGCACGAGCATCTGCGTTTCGACTGGTTCGGATTCATCGCACTCGCCATCGGTATCGGTTCGTTGCAACTGCTGCTCGACCGCGGCGAACAGGTCGGCTGGTACGGCGCGACCGAAATCTGGATCGAGACCATCATCGCAATTGCCGGCTTCTATTATTTTTTCGCACATTCGCTGACTACGGATGCGCCTTTCGTGCAGTTCGACTTGTTCAAGGACCGCAACTTCGTGTCCGGCTGCGTGTTCATGGTGGTGATCGGCGTGGTGCTGTTCGGCACCATGGCGCTGGTGACGCCGTTCATGCAGAAGCTGCTCGGCTATCCGATCCAGACCGCCGGCTTCCTGCTCGGCTCGCGCGGCCTCGGCACGCTGCTGACCATGATGGTGGCGCCACGGCTGATGAGGATGTTCGAGACGCGCTGGCTGATCCTCGCCGGACTGCTGCTCTCCGGCGGCACGCTGTGGGTGTTCACCGGCTTTTCGCTCGACACGACGCAGCAGACCATTGTGATTACATCCATCGTGCAGGGCGTGGGCCTCGGCCTGTTGTTCGTGCCGATCAGCACGTCCGCGTTCCTGACCCTGCCCGGCCATCTGCGCACCGGCGGCACCGCTATCCTCACGCTGGTGCGCAATATCGGCTCGTCAATCGGCATTTCCATGGTAATCGCCAACCTGACCAGCAACACCACGTACATGCACGCGCGGCTGGCGGCGCAGGTAACGCCCTTCAACGACGCGCTTCAGTTCCCCGACGTGCATTCGATTCTTGACCTGGCGACGGACCAGGGCCGTGCCATGATGGATCTGATCGTCACCAGGCAGTCGACGCTGATCGCCTACCTCAACGACTACAAATTGCTGATGATCCTGACGCTGGCGATGATCCCGCTGATCTTCATCATCGGTTCTTCAAAGAGGCCGCCGACCGAAGAAGAAGTGGAAGAGGCGGTGGTGTTGGAATAATTGGCCTCCCGTATCCCGGGCGCAGCCCGGCATGAAATGACGCGCTGCAGACCCGGGACCCCGGTAAGAAAGCTGGGCCCCGGATCTGCGGCGCACCACTACGCTATCGCTCCGTGCTGCGCCGCGTCCGGGGCACGAAATCCACGAATTCCCTCCGCACCATCTCAGTATGCTCGCCCAGCGCCGGGATCGGGCCGTAGGTGCGCGGCTCGCCCGAGCGCAGCGGCGCGGGTGCCGGCATTGATACCGGCCCCGTCGGCGCTTCGACGGTGATCCGCCGCAAATGAGGATGCTCGGCGAGCAGGCTGGTATCGTTGACGCGCGCATAGGCGATGTCGGCAGCAGCCAGTTTCTGCTCGAGCTCGGCGACATCCATCGACCCGAACGCCGCCTGCACGCGGCCGTCGGTGTCGTTGCGCCGGTTGGCGCGCTGGATCACGGTGGCGAAGCCGGGATCGGCGGCGAGCGCGCCATCGCCCATGATCTTTTCCGCCAGGATGCGCCATTCGCGGTCGTTCTGGATCGAGATCAGGATGTCGGCGCCATCGCGGCTCTTGAACACGCCATAGGGCGAGATCGACGGATGCGCGAGGCCGATGCGTTGCGGCGGCTTGCCGCCCTCGGTGTGCAAGAGCGGCACCGTCATCCAGTCGGCCATGGCGTCGAACAGTGACACGCTGACGGATGAGCCCTCGCCGGTACGACCGCGCGCGATCAGAGCTTCAAGGACGGCTTCGTAGGCGTTCATGCCGGTCGCGACGTCCACCACCGACACGCCGACACGCGCCGGCGCCTCCGGGCCACCGGTGACCGACGACAGGCCGCTGTCGGCCTGGATCAGAAGGTCGTAGGCCTTGCGCCGGGCGTAAGGGCCGCTCTCCCCGTAGCCGGAGATCGAGCAGCAGATCAGCTTTGGATAGTCCTTGCGCAAGCGTTCGATGGCGAAGCCCAGCTTGCCGACGGTGCCGGGCTTGAGGTTCTGCACGAACACGTCGGCCCTGGCGAGCATGGCTTCGAGCAGCGCCTTGTCCTCTTGCCTGGTGAGATCGAGCACCACAGACTGTTTGCCGCGATTGAGCCAGACAAAATAGGCGCTTTCGCCGTGGACCAGGGTGTCGTAGCCGCGGGCGAAATCACCTTCCGGGCGTTCGATCTTGATGATGCGCGCGCCGGCGTCGGCCATGCGGCAGGTGCAGGTGGGAGCGGCCACCGCCTGTTCGAGCGAGACGACGAGGAGGCCTGAGAGGGGGAGGGTCATTGTATTTCCGACATCCGCAAAATTCTCAAGCGTCATCGCCGGGCTTGTCCCGGCGATCCCGATTCATTGGCTACACGATCTCGGCATAAAGATCACGCCACTCGGCGTTGTTCTCTGCGATAAGGCGGGCTTTCCATGCACGCGACCAGTGCTTGATATTCTTCTCCCGTTGAATGGCTTGATATGCGGACGCATGGACTTCGAAGTAAATCAGTCTGTCGATGCGGTAGCGCTTCGCATGACCTGGCACCAACGCGTGCTTATGTTCGTATACCCGACGCACCAGATCGTTCGTCACACCGACATAGATCGCGCCGCCGGGGCGGCTCGCCATGATGTATACGTAGAACACGGCCATCGCTTTGCGTCCCTAAGCGGGATGGCCGGGACAAGCCCGGCCATGACACCGGAAAGGCGTGTGCCCCCTCTCTCCGCAAGCGGGGAGAGGTAAGCTTGCGGCACCGCCGCGCCGAATTCAATACGATCGCGGCAGGCCGAGCACGTGTTCGGCGACGTACGACAGGATCAGGTTGGTGGAGATCGGCGCCACCTGATACAGGCGCGCCTCGCGGAATTTGCGCTCGATGTCGTATTCCTCGGCGAAACCGAAGCCGCCGTGTGTCTGCACGCACATGTCGGCGGCGGCCCAGGAGGCATCGGCCGCGAGCAGCTTCGCCATATTGGCCTGTTCGCCGACATCTTCGCCGTCTTCGTAGCGGCGCGCGGCCTCATGCACCATCAGTTCGGCGGCACGCATCTGCGCGTAGGCCCGCGCGATCGGAAACTGCACACCCTGATTCTGCCCGATCGGCCGCTCAAACAACACGCGCTCTTTGGCATAGGCCGTGGCCCGGTCGATGAACCATTTGGCATCGCCGATGCACTCGGCACTGATCAATATGCGCTCGGCGTTCATCCCGGAGAGGATATAGCGAAAGCCCTTGCCTTCCTCCCCGATCAGGTTTTCCGCCGGTACGCGCAGGTCGTCGAAGAAGATTTGCGTGGTAGCGTGGTTCATCATCGTGCGGATCGGCGTGATCGTCATGCTGGTGCCGAGCGCCAGCCGCATGTCGACCAGAAATACCGACAGGCCGTCGGTGCGCTTCTGCACTTTTTCGCGCGGCGCGGTGCGCGCGAGAAGAAGCATCAGGTCGGAATGTTCGGCACGCGAGGTCCAGATCTTCTGGCCGTTGATGACGTAATGGTCGCCTTCCTTGCGCGCCGTCGTGCGCAGCGCGAGCGTGTCGGTGCCGGAGGTCGGCTCGGTGACGCCGAAAGCCTGCAAGCGCAGCTCACCGCTGGCGATCCTGGGGAGATATGCTTCTTTCTGCGCGGGCGAACCGTGCCGCAGGATCGTGCCCATGATGTACATCTGGGCATGGCAGGCGGCGCCGTTGCCGCCGGCGTGATGCACTTCCTCCAGAATCGCGGTCGCGGCGCTGATGCCGAGCCCGCTGCCGCCGAACTCTTCCGGGATCAACGCTGCCAGATAGCCGGCCTCCGTTAGAGCCGCGACGAACTCGGTCGGATAGGCGCGCTCGCGGTCGAGCCCGCGCCAGTATTCGCCTGGGAATTTGGTGCAGAGCGCGCGCACGCCCTCGCGGATATCTGCATGTTTGTCGTGCCCATGGTCGGCTTTCGGCATTGTTACTTCACCTCCGCGCGGCCGTGGTCGATCGCCATCACGTCGCGCTCAACGACACGGGCGCGGAAACTCGCCACACCGCCGTCTCGCCAGATCTCGGTGCGAACGGTCTCCCCCGGATAGACCGGCGCCGAGAAGCGCCCGGCCAGGGCGGCCAACCGGGCCGGATCATATCCGCACAGCTGTCGCAGCAAGGCATGCCCCGCCACGCCGAAGGTGGCAAGTCCGTGCAGAATCGGGCGCGGAAAGCCGGCGGCGCGGGCGTATTCCGGGTCGGCGTGCAGCGGATTGACGTCGCCGGACAGGCGGTAGATCAGCGCCATTTCCGGCCGCGTCGGCAGATCGACGACCGCATCGGGCCCGCGTCCGGGAATCGGATGCGGCGGCGGCGTCTGCCGCTTGGGGCCGCCGAAGCCGCCATCTGCACGGCAGAAAGTGGTCTGGTTGATCGTCGCGAGCAGCGCGCCGCTCGGTTTGTCGACGATCTTGCGCTCTGAATAGACCAGCGCCCCGCGGCCCTCGCCCTTGTCGATCACGTCGAGAATGCGGCTGCGGCCGATAACCGTGCCTTCAGGCGGTACCGGCCTGTGCAGCACGACACTATGCTCGCCGTGCACCACGTGGCTCCAGGTGATTCCGATCCCGGGCCGGCGCAGGATATAGGCGTTGTAGCCTTGCACCACCGCGAAGGTGGGCAGCACCTTGAGATCTTTCTCATAAACGAAAGCGAGTTCATCCTCGTTCACCGGGTCCTGGCCGAGGCCGACGCCAAGGGCGTAGAGGATGCAGTCGTGCGGACTGTAGGTGTGCTCGACGTCGGGAATTTGCAGGGCGAGGAGTTTGTCGGGGTCGAGGGGCATGGGCGGCGGGCTCAGGATGTCGTCCCCGCATCTTTAGCCGTCATGGCCGGGCTTGTCCCGGCCATCTCGCTTGGGGACGCACAGGGCCCTGCTAAACGGGATCGCCGGGACAAGCCCGGCGATGAAAGCCTATGTTGCGGCTCGCTACTTCCCCCACACCTCTTCGGCCAGCTCGACGATCATGCGCAGCTTGGCCCACTGCTCCTCCTCCGCCAGCACATTGCCCTCCTCGGTCGAGGCGAAGCCGCATTGCGGCGACAGGCAAAGCTGGTCGAGCGGGATGTATTTGCTCGCCTCCTCAATACGGCGCCTGAGATCGTCCTTCAATTCCAGCCGTCCGCTCTTGGTGGTGACGAGACCGAGCACCACCTGGCGGTCCTTTGGCACAAGCTTGAGCGGCCCGAAGCCGCCGGCGCGCTCGGTGTCGTACTCCATGAAATAGCCGTGCACCTTGATGCGGTTGAACAGGATGTCCTGCTCGGCCTCGTAGCCGCCGCTGCCCATGAAGGTCGATTTGTAGTTGCCGCGGCACATGTGCATGGTGATGCGCATGTCGGAAGGTATGTCGGACATGGCCATGTTGATGAGATCACCGTAGAGCTGGCCGAGCTTTTCCGGGTCGTCGCCGCGGTCCTTCATCTGCTGGCGATATTTCGGGTCGCACAGCATGGCGATGAACACCTCGTCGAGCTGCAAATAGCGGCAACCGGCGTCGGCGAAGGCCCGCACGGCCTTCTTGTAGGCCTGGCCGAGGTCTTCGAACATCCTGTCGAGGTTTGGGTAGACCTTCTCATCGATCGGCGGTCTGACCGGGCGGCCATAGAGCAGCCGACGGCGCGGGGATAGTAATCTTCGGCGTAGCTTTCGTGTGCGCTGCAACGAACTTGAAGTGCTCGATCATCGGGTGATTGGAAAACCCGATCTTGCCGGTGACCTTGACGCCTTCGTTGCGCGTGTTGACGGCGGCGAAGGCGACGCCGGTATCCATCACATGCTTTTCGATGCCATCGAGGCCCCAGAGGAAATCGAGATGCCACCAGGAACGGCGGAATTCGCCGTCGGTGATGCCCTTGAGGCCCACCTCTTCCTGCTTCCTGATGACGCGCTCGATCTCGCGGTCCTCGACTGCTTTCAGCGCCGCGGCGTCGATCTCGCCTTTGGCGAATTGCGCGCGCGCCTGCTTCAGCACGGCCGGGCGCAGCAGGCTGCCGACATGGTCGGCGCGGAAGGGGGAGTGGTGCGCATCATTTGTTTCTTCTCGTGCTTGTTGCCGACCGGCCAAGCGAGGGCCCGTGACCCATACGCCGCCGTTGGCAGTGCAGGCGATGGACCCCGTGTCGCCGCGCGTATGCGGTCGAAGGACACCCGCCAAGTTCGCGGGGAGGCGACTGCCGCGGATTTAGGCTACTTCCCCAAACCTCTTCGGCGATCTCCACTATCATCCTGAGTTTATCCCACTGCTCCTCTTCCGCCAGCAGGTTACCCTCCTCGGTGGAGGCGAAGCCGCATTGCGGCGACAGGCATAGCTGATCGAAGTCGATATATTTGGAAGCCTGCTCGATGCGGCGCCTGAGCTCGTCTTTTGATTCCAGCCGCCCCGATTTGGTGGTCACGAGGCCGAGCACCACTGTCTTGCCCCTGGGCACGAAACGCAGCGGCTCAAAGCCACCGGCGCGGTCGGAATCGTACTCCATGAAATAGCCGTCGACATTGATGGCGTTGAACAGGATCTCCGCCACCGGCTCATAGCCGCCACTCGCCACGAAGGTCGATTGGAAATTGCCGCGGCACAGATGCATGGTGATGGTCATGTCATCCGGAATATCGGAGATCGCCGCGTTGATCATGCCGGCGTAAGCCGACGGCAAGGCTTCCGGGTCCTCGCCACGATCGGCCACCTGCGCCCGCAGTTTCGGATCGCAGAGATAGGTGAAATTGACCTCGTCGAGCTGCAGGTAGCGGCAGCCGGCATCTGCGAAGGACCGCACCGCCTGGCGGTAAGTCTGCCCGAGATCGCGATAAAACCCGGCCATATCCGGGTAGATCGATTCCGGCACCGCGTCGCGTCCATAACGGAAATGTACCGACGAGGGCGACGGGATCGTCATCTTCGGCATCGCCCTGGTGTGCGAAGCCACGAACTTGAAATGCTCGAGCATCGGATGCGGCGTGTATGATCCGAGCTTCTCCGTGACCCGCAGCATCATCGGCTTCGGGTTGACGCCCTGGAACTTGATCTTGCGCTCGCCGAGATACGCCTCGATGCCCGGGAGTTCGCCGAGAAAGTCGTAATTCCAGAAGGCGCGGCGGAATTCGCCGTCGGTGACGGCCTTCAGGCCGACCTCCTCCTGGCGCCTGATGATCTTTTCGATTTCCCGATCCTCGATCGCCTTCAGCGCGGCGGCGTCGATTTCGCCCTTCTCGCGCCTGACGCGCGCTTCCTTGAGCGGGGCGGTACGCAGCAGGCTGCCGACGTGATCGGCGCGGAAGGGCGGTTTGGTGCGTTGTGTCATGGTAGGGCCTCGTGTCCCGGATGCGGTGCAGCGCGAAGCGAAGCGTAGCGGTGCACCGCTGATCCGGGATCCCGGTTTAGGGCAGCAGGAAAGCGGGACCCCGGGTCTGCAGCGCATCACTGCGTGCTGCGCCGCGCCCGGGGAAAGTGGAAAGGACTACTTCCCCCAAACCTCCTCGGCAATCTCGACAATCATGCGCAGCTTCGCCCACTGCTCCTCTTCCGCCAGCACATTGCCTTCTTCCGTGGAAGAGAAGCCGCATTGCGGCGACAGGCAAAGCTGCTCCAGCGGCACGTATCTGGTCGCTTCGTCTATGCGTTTCCTGATTTCGTCGCGCGGTTCAAGTCGTCCACTTTTGGAGGTAACGAGACCGAGCACGAGCTGCTTCTCGCCCCTGGGGAAGAAGCGTAGCGGCTCGAAACCGCCGGCCCGGTCGGTGTCGTATTCGAGGAAATAGCCGTCGAATCCGGTATTGCCGAGCAAGTGTTCTGCGACGAACTCGTAGCCGCCGGAGGCGATGAAGGTGGAGCGGAAGTTGCCGCGGCAGGAATGCATGGTGATGGTCATGTCGGCAGGCTTGTCCGCCAGCGCGGCGTTGGTGAGTTCGGCGTAGATCGCCGGCAGCTTGTCGGGATCGTCGCCGCGCGCTTTCGAGCCTTCACGCTCCCTGGGATCGCAGATCATCGCCCAGGCAGTGTCGTCGAGTTGCAGATAGCGGCAGCCGGCATCATAGAAAGCCTTGATCGCTTTCTTCCAGGCAGCGGCGACATCGGCAAAGAAAGCATCAAGGTCGGGATAGACCTCCTTGCTGACCATCTGCCGGCCCTGCCGGAAGTGGAACGTTGAGGGCGCCGGAATGCACATCTTGGGCACGACGTTGCAGTGCGCCTTCAGGAACCTGAAATGCTCGATGTGCGGATGGCCGGCAAAATCGACCTTGCCGTTGATCCTTATGGCCTCGCTCTTGGTGACAACGCCGTGGAACTTGATCGGCGGCGCTTCGATGAGATCGACTCCCTGAAGGCCCTTGAAGAAATCGAAATGCCACCAGGAACGGCGGAATTCGCCGTCGGTCGCGAGCCTGAGACCGACTTCCTCCTGTTGCTTGACGACGCCCTTGATCGCGTCGTCTTCGAATGCCTTCAGCGCGGCGGCATCGATCTCGCCCCTGGCGTGCTGCTCGCGCGCCTTTTTCAGAGCTGCCGGACGCAGCAGGCTGCCGACGTGGTCGGCGCGGAAGGGTGGCTTGGTGCGTTGGGACATTGCTGTTTCCTCCCCCGAGGTGCGTTCTTCACCTCTCCCCGCGTGCGGGGAGAGGTCGACTTCCGAGCGGCAGCGAGGAAGTCGGGTGAGGGGGCATTGCCGCGAGGCTGAGCGCTTCGGAGATGCCCCCTCACCCGGCTCGCGCCTGACGGCGCTCGCCACCCTCTCCCCGCAAGCGGGGAGAGGGAAAGAGCGGCATTACTTCCCCCACACCTCGTTGGCGATGTCGACGATCATGCGCAGTTTCGCCCACTGCTCGTCTTCCGCCAGCACGTTGCCCTCCTCGGTGGAGGCGAAGCCGCATTGCGGCGACAGGCAAAGCTGATCGAGGTCGACGTACTTGGTCGCTTCCTCGATGCGCTTCCTGATATCGCCGGGCTGCTCGAGCCGGCCCTGCTTGGTGGTGACGAGGCCGAGCACCACGATCTTGTCGCCCTTGGGCAGGAAGCGCAGCGGCTCGAAACCGCCGGCACGGTCGGTGTCGTATTCGAGGAAGTAGCCGTCGTAGTTGCACCTGGCGAGCAGAGTCTCTGCCACCGGCTCGTAGCCACCCGAGGAAATGAAGGTGGAGCGGAAGTTGCCGCGACAGACATGGGTGGTGATCACCATGTCGGCGGGCTTGGCTTCCAGCGCCTTGTTGATGCACCTGGCGTAGGTGTCCTGCAGGTGGTCGACGTCGAGGCCGCGGTCGCGCGCCTGCTGCATCTGCTCCTGCGAGCAGAGATATGCCCAGGCAGTGTCGTCGAACTGCAGATAACGGCAGCCGGCGGCGTAGAACGCCTTGATGGCGTTCTGATAGGCCACTGCGAGATCGTCGAAGATGGCGTCGCGGTTCGCATAGGCGCTCTTGCTCACCGCATCGGGTTCGAGCCGGAAATGGAACGTCGACGGCGCCGGAATGCACATTTTCGGCGTGACGTTGCAGTTCGCCTTCAGGAACTTGAAGTGCTCGATCATGTAGTGATCGGAGAAGCCGATCTTGCCGTTGACGCGGATCGAGCGCGGCTTGGTCTGCACCCCCTGGAACTGGATGCCGTGGTCGAGTTCGTAGATCTCGACGTTGTCGAGCCCGCCGTAGAAGTCGAAGTGCCACCAGGAGCGGCGGAATTCGCCGTCAGTCGCGAGCTTGAGGCCGACTTCCTCCTGCTTCCTGATAATCTTTATGATCTCCTGGTCTTCGACTTCCTTGAGCTGGGCGGCGGTGATCTGGCCGGCCTCATGCTTTGCGCGCGCTTCCTTGATGGGCGCGGTGCGCAGGATGCTGCCGACCTCGTCGGCGCGGAAAGGCGGTTTGGTCCGTTGCGTCATGATTTCCTCCGCATAGGCGCCGCCCGGCGCTGAAACAGGCGGGCAGGCTTAATTGGTGTGAGCCATAGCACGATGGCCATCGTGCCGTCCCGCAGCGGCTTGGCACGCGTAGCGCGCTGTTTCAACTGTCCCGCCGAAGGAAAAATAATGCAGAGCAATATCGCCCAGATCGTCGGCCGCCGACAGGGCTTCGATGATACGATCGGGGCCGACGTGGCCGATCAGGCTGGTGGCGACCCCCGAAACGAGCCCGCGCAGCGAGGCGTTGACGCCGCAGCGGCGGGCAAAGCGCAGCAAGGCCGGCACGCTGGTGGGGCCGACCAGGCCGATGCGCACCGGCCAGGCGATACCGCAGCCACGCAATTGCCTGAGCCAGGCCTGGATGCGATCGGGCGCGAACGAAAACTGGCTCACGATGTGGACGCGCAGACCCTGCGCCACCGCGAGCGCAATCTTCTCGTCGAGCGCCGCTTCCAGCCGTCCCGGTGCGATGCGCGGATGCGGCTCCGGATAACCGCCAATGCCTATCTCCTCGAAACCCAGGCCGCGCAGCTTGCCCTGCCGGATCACCGCCAGGGCATCCGGCAGCGGCCCGGCGCTGTCGACGTCGCCGCCGATCACGAGGAGCCGGCGCATGTCGGCTTCGCCCCGCAGGGCCCTGAGCAGGTCGTGCATCTGGTCGAGTCCAGCCAGACGGCGGGCAGCGATATGGGCAACCGGCTCCAGCCCTGCCCGGCGGATGCGCGTCGCGGCTTCCGTCAGTTCGGCCGCGGACTGGCCCGGCACCGCGGTGAGATAGATCATGGTGCCGGTGGGCACGAGGTCGGCAAGCCGCGCGACCTCGTCGGCTGTCGGTCGGGTGGCTTCGAGCGAAAAATCATGCGCGATCCGGGGCGGCGCGGGCGCGACGTCGACCTTCATGATGGCCTCCATGGCGCTCACTCCCGGCGGTGCGAGATCACGAAGGACTCGTCGTAGAACCAGAGCCCGCCGTTCTTCTGCAGCACTTCGCGCGTGGCCTCGATGTAGCGCCGGTCGCTGTTGACGTCGGAGAGCCGGTCATCCTCGATCTGCGCCACGTAGATCGCCGCGTTCCAGGCCGCGAGCAGCGTGGACGTGCCGATCGAAGAGCCTGCCGACGAGATTTCGGACGGCAACGTGTGCATGACATATCGGAACAGCGAACGCTGGTCGGAATAGGCATTGAAGTTGAGATCGCGTCCGGCCGGACCCAGTTCGTGTTTCACTTCCTTGAGCAGGTCGTGACGGCTGTGGGTGAACGGATCGTCGTCGGGCCAGATCTTGTGGATGATCTCCATGCCCGGATCGTGTCCGTAGGAATGGATGGCGATCATGCGCCCGCCCGGGCCGAGCGCGCGGGCGAGCGGCGCCAGCACCCGCCTGGCCTTGAACTGCAGCGAGGAGCGCGCACGGTAGGGCTGCGAAGCGATCACCAGATCGTAGTCGGCGACGGTGCCGCCTGGCCTGGGTACGATCTGGTCGAGCAGGAAGCGGTGGTCGTTCCGGTAAATCACCAGGATGACCGGGCGTTCGTAGACAGGATTTCCGCTCTTCGGCGAAACGCCCGCTTTCCAGGCTTCCGCCAGGAACGGCTCAAGATCGGTGATCTGTTTTTCGAAAGCGTGCGCGCTGCTGCCGTCCATCGCCAGCTCTTTCCAGACCAGGCTGGAGGCCGCGCTTAGTGACTTCACCGCCAGCCACGGCGCCTCGGCGTAGGCGAGGTTGGTCAGCACCAGCACGGTCGAGGGATGTTCGACGAAGCGGTCCGCCATCTTGTGCAGGGTCAGCCGGATGTCTTCCAGGCTGATCTCCTTGCCGACGATGTAGAACGGCATGGTGGGGAAGCGGTCGTGCATGGTGCGCATCACGCGTGCGAGCACGGTGCCATCACCGACACCGGCGTCGAACACGCGCACCGCCGGCGGACGCGGATGGATATTGGCGAGCTCGAGGCCGACGCGGTTTGCGACCTCCCATTTCTCCGAGCAGGTGTTCACGAACAGCAGATATTTCTGCCGGTTGTCGAAGAAGCGGAAATTGCGCTGCGGGTCGTCGCTGGCTTGTCCGGAAGCAACCGGCGGCGCGGGCGGTGTCACCGTCGGCAGCGCCGGCGCGGGCGATGCTGGCGGAGTTGGCTCGAACAGGATGCGGCGGCGCGCGGGTTCGCCCTCGGCATTGTTGGCCATGAAGGCGCGGATGCGCTCCAGCGTGTCGGTGGTGATGCGGCCACCGTTGCGCAGGCGGCTGGCAAGCTTGCCGTCGTTGACGGCGCGGCGACCGAAGGTGGATTCAGCGAGCCCGCGCTGGCGGCAGAAATCGCTGATCTCCTGAAGAATTTGCTCGTTCATGGCGCGTTTCCCGGTACGGCTCTTAATCGGCCGTAATGCGGTACAGCGAACCAAGCCGGACCGATCTCGTCAACCACAAAACTCAATTTGGAAAAGTTGGGCAGAATGGGTGGGCAATCCCACAAAAGGCAAAACAGCGGGATAACAGCAGTTTTTCTGTGAAGCGACCCGAGCAAATTGCAGGCCCTCTACCAGAATCGAGGAAAGCTGCCCACTACGAGATCAAAATAAATGGGCAGAGGTGGGCGACCTGACCGCCCGCCTCTGCCCCGATTTCGATGGCAATCCGCTAGACTTCGAAAAAGACCGTCTCGTTTTCGCCTTGAACGCGGATGTCGAAGCGATAGACCGTCTGCCCGCCCTTCTCTTCCTTGTGGGCAATGAGCGTCCCACGCCGGTCTGCCGGCACCAGGGCCAGGATGGGATCGCTCTCGTTGGCCTTCTCATCGGAAAAATACAGCCGCGTATAAATCTGCCGCAGCATGCCGCGGGAGTAGACCGCGACCACGATATGCGGCGCCTGGGTCTTGCCGTCCGGCCCCGGCACCGGCGCCCGGCTTGATGGTGTCGAAACCGTAGACACCGTCCTTGTTGGTGGCGGAGCGCCCGAAGCCCTTGAACTGCGTGTTCGGCAACGCGCGGCTGTCGTACGGGCTGGCGTAGCGGCCCTGCGCGTCGGCCTGCCAGATCTCGATCATGGCATCGGGAATTGGCTGGCCGTCGCCGTCGATCACGGCGCCTTCGATCTGAATACGCTCGCCGGTGGCGTCGGGGGTGACCAGATTGTCGCCGACGGTTTCCTTCCAGCTATAGCTGCCATTGGGGTCCCACTGCGCGCGGCCCCTGGGCGTGAGCCCGTAGGCGAAATACGGCCCGACGGTCTGCGATGGCGTGATGTCCGACATTAGCTTTTCCTCTTGCGTATGATCTTTTCCGAAAACCGGTATCCATCCCCGATCAGGTCGGGGACATGCGTTTCGGGATCACGCGCTAGTGCTTGTCCGTGTCCAGAGGCGTGGCCTCGCGTCCGCGCAAAACGATGTCGAAGCGGAAGCAGAGCGCCCAATCGGGAATGGTGTTGTCCAGATCGAAGGTCGAGATCATGCGCTGGCGTGCCTTCTCGTCAGTGACAGAGTTGAAGATCGGATCGAACGGGAACAGCGGGTCGCCCGGGAAATACATCTGGGTCACCAGCCGCGACAGGAACGAGTGGCCGAACACCGAGAAGTGGATGTGGTTCGGCCGCCAGGCGTTGTGATGGTTACCCCACGGATAGGCACCCGGTTTGATGGTGATAAAGCGGTAATAGCCGTTCTTGTCGGTGACCGTGCGGCCGCCGCCGGTGAAATTCGGATCGAGTGGCGCCGGATGCTGGTCGACGATATGAACGTAGCGGCCACAGGCATTGGCTTGCCACAGCTCCACCAGCGCATCCGGGACCGGGCGCTTGTCCTCGTCGAGCACGTGCCCGTGCACGATGATGCGCTCGCCGAGCGGCTCGCCCTTGTGCTGCTTGGTCAGGTCATTGTCGCCTTCCTGGATCGAATCGTGGCCGTAGACCGGACCGGTCAGTTCCGACAGCGTGTGCGGCACAAGTATCAGGGGCTTCGACGGAGAGCGTTTTACCGTGCTGCGGTATTCGGGACTCAGGTGTTTGGGAAAGACGCTGAGGCTCTCCCTCGGATAGATCAGTGACATTAACGTTCGTCCCCTTGGTTCGCGTTTCTTGCCTTGTTTTTCCGGTGATCAGCTGACGCCCTCGATGGCGAGCGATACGCCCTGACCGACGCCCACACACATGGTGGCGAGCGCCAGTTTGCCCCCTTGCGTCTCCAGCCCGTGCGCTGCCGTCAGCACCAGCCGGGTACCCGACATGCCCAACGGATGGCCGAGCGCGATCGCCCCGCCATGCGGATTGACCTGGGCGGCATCGTCCGGAAGGCCGAGCTGGCGCAGGCAGGCCAGCGACTGCGAAGCGAACGCTTCGTTGATCTCGATCAGATCGTAATCGCCGATCTTGTGCCCGAGGCGCGCCATCAGCTTCAGGGACGCCGGCACCGGGCCGATGCCCATGATGCGCGGCGGCACCGCTGCCGATGCCATCCCGAGCACGCGCGCCCGGGGCGTCAGACCGTGCGCCTTCACCGCTTCTTCCGACGCTACGATGACGGCGGCCGCGCCGTCGTTCACGCCCGAAGCGTTGCCTGCGGTGACGGTGCCGGGATCGCGGAACGGTGTTTTCAGCTTCGCGAGTTGCTCGAGCGTGGTCTGCGGCCGCGGATGCTCGTCGGTGTCAACGGTCACTGTCTCCTTGCGGCCGGCGATCTCCACCGGCACGATCTCGGCGGCGAAATAGCCGTCGGCCTGCGCTTTGGCGGCACGCTGCTGCGACCTGAGCGCGAAGCCGTCCTGGTCGGCGCGGCTGACCTGGAATTCCTCGGCCACGTTCTCGCCGGTCTCCGGCATCGAAGTCGACACCGTACTGTTTCTTCATCAGCGGATTGATGAAACGCCAGCCGATGGTGGTATCGTAGATTTCGGCCTTGCGAGAGAAAGCCTCGTCGCTCTTGCCCTGCACGAAGGGCGCGCGGGTCATGGATTCGACGCCGCCGGCGATGGCGAAGTCCATTTCGCCGGCGCGGATGGCGCGCGCCGCGGCGCCGACCGCTTCCATGCCGGAGGCGCACAGCCGGTTAAGCGTCACGCCCGGCACAGTGTCGGGAAGGCCCGCGAGCAACAGCGCCATGCGCCCGACGTTGCGGTTGTCCTCGCCGGCCTGGTTGGCGCAGCCGAAGAACACCTCGTCGAGCTTTTCCCAATCGGCCTTGGCGTTGCGCCTGACCAGCGCCTTGATCGGGATGGCGGCAAGATCGTCGGCCCGCACCCTGGCGAGGCCGCCGGCGTAACGGCCGATCGGCGTGCGCACCGCATCGCAGATGAAAGCTTCACGCATGTTCTGCTCCTTCCTCACGCCGCCGCATGGGCGCGCGCGGTGCGCGCCTGCAGGTCACGCAAGACTTCGAGTTCTTCGGCCGTGGGCGCCGGCGTCTCCGCCACCTGGGTGGCGAATTTCACCACCCAACCGGTGTTTTCCTGTATCTGCTCGCGCGTGACGCCGGGGTGGATGGAGACGACGGTCATCTCCCTGGTCTCGGGATCGGGTTCCAGCAACGCCAGATCGGTGATCAATCGCGTCGGGCCCTTGGTCTTCACGCCAAGCTTCTCACGGCTGTCGCCGCCGCTGACGTGGCCGATTGAGGTGACGAAATCGAGCTTGTCGACGAAGCCGCGCTTCGACTGCGCCATGATAATGAATATCTCGCCGCAGGAGGTGGCGATCTCCGGCGCGCCGCCGCCGCCGGGCAGCCGCACCTTCGGCTTGTCATAGGGGCCGACCACGGTGGTGTTGAGGTTGGCGAACTTGTCGATCTGCGCGCCGCCCAGAAATCCCACGTTGATGCGCCCGCCTTGCAGCCAGTAGCGGAACATTTCCGGCACCGCCACGGTGGTGATCGCGGTCTCGCACAGTTCGCCGTCGCCGATCGACAGCGGCAGCACGTTCGGCTTGGTGGCCAGCGTGCCGGATTCGTAGATCAGCGTAATGCCCGGCGCGTGCGTGAGCCGCGCGAGGTTGGCCGCCGCCGACGGCATGCCGATGCCGACGAAGCAGACGTCGTCGTTCTTGAGCGCGCGCGCGGCCGCGATGGTCATCATTTCGTTGGGCTTGTAATCGGCCATGTTGGTTACTCCGCCGCCGCGCGGTTCTTGTGCGCATGCTGGGCGAAGGCCTCGGGGCCTTTCCCCAGCACGTTTTCTTTCATCCAGGCGAGGAAGCTGTCGCGTTCGCGCGCGATTGCATCCCATTCCTTGTAAAAGCTGTTGTTGCGCGGATAGTAGCCCTGCGCATAGGACGGGAAAGCGCCGCCCGGTACTTCGACGACATGGCCGACGGTCCATGACGGCAGCACCACCGCGTTGAGGCTGCGCTCCGGCAGTTCGTCAACAATCTCTTCCACGGTCACCACCGAACGCCTGGAAGCGAGCACCGCTTCCTTCTGCACGCCGAGCACACCTTCGATCATCACGTTGCCGGCCTTGTCCGCGCGCTGCGCATGGATGACCGCCACGTCGGGCCGATGCGCCGGAATGGCCGCAAGCTTTTCACCGCTAAACGGACAGGTGATGTATCTGATGTTGGGATTGACCTTGGGCAGGTCGCCGCCGATGTAGCCGCGGAACACCGCAAGCGGCAGACCTGCGGCGCCGGCCTCATAGGCATTGGCCATGGCGGCGTGCGAGTGCTCGACGATCTCGATCTTGTGCGGCCAGCCATTCTCGACGGAGTCGCGGAAGCGGTGCAGCGATCCGACGCCCGGATTCCCGCCCCACGAGAAGATCATCCTGTCGACACAGCCCATGCCAATCAGCTGGTCGTAGACGAGATCCGGCGTCATACGAATCACCGTCAGGTGCTTGCGGCCCTGACGGATGATCTCGTGGGCCGCGGCATGCGGAATGAGATGGGTGAAGCCTTCCACCGCCACAGTGTCGCCGTCGCGGACGGCGGCGGCGATGGCTTCGGCAAGAGACGAAATGCGCGCCATTCACAAGGTTTCCCGGTTTGTGCGGCCCCGTATTTACGGCCCGTAATCTATAGGGTCAAATGGCGAAATCGACCCGGAGCCTGAAAGTTTGAATTCCAACGATACCGCCATGCAGGCACAAGAACCGATCTTCACCATAAAGGCCGAGCTCGCACCGATCCTCAATCTCGGGCCCACGCCCTACGGCGAGCGCCGCATCATCGACATTCTGGGCGGCACCGTGCAAGGCGCCCGGCTGCAAGGTAAAATCCTGCCCGGCGGCGCCGACTGGCAGATCATCCGCGCCGACGGGGCCGCCGACATCCATGCCCGCTATACCATCGAGACCACAACCGGCGGGCGCATCCTGGTCGACAGCGCCGGCCTCAGGCACGGGCCACCGGAGGTGCTGGCGGCGCTGGCGCGCGGCGAAGCGGTGGACCCGGAAAGCTACTATTTCCGCACGGTTATGCGGTTCGAGACCGCGGACCCCGAGGCCGCCTGGCTCAACCGGATTCTGGCCATTGCGCGGGGCCAGCGCGAGGCACTGGCCGTGCGGCTGGACGTGTTCGAGGTTTTATAATTCCGCGATCGATCGTCTGCGCGCACGAACGATCCGGCCACCCTGGACTTGCTGAACAAGCCAAACCGCGTGTTTACTGCTACCCCGCTCCGGGCTGCGCCCCGGGATGCGGAACAAGTGTGAGAGAACGCGCGTGAACGATAGCTCGACAGACTTTTCATCCATCTCGCTGCCGGTTTCGCTGACCGCCGAACGCCAGGGCGATGTCGCAATCCTGCGGCTCAACCGCGCGCACAAACGCAATGCACTCGACGACGACACCGTGATCGGTATTGACACTTTCTTCGGCGCGCTGCCCGCGGACATCAATGCGGTATTGCTGGCGGGCGCAGGTGACAATTTCTCCGCCGGGCTCGACCTCTCCGAATTGAAAGAGCGCGACGTCAGGGATGGCATTCAACATTCGCGCCTGTGGCATCGTGCATTCGAGAAGATTCAGTTCGGCAAGGTGCCGGTCGTCGCCGTGCTGCATGGCGCGGTGGTGGGTGGCGGGCTGGAGCTTGCTGCCGCGGCGCACGTGCGCGTTGCCGAGCGCTCGGCCTACTACGCGCTGCCCGAGGGCAGCCGCGGCATCTTCGTCGGCGGCGGTGGCTCGGTGCGGCTGCCGCGGCTGATCGGGGTCGCGCGCATGATGGACATGATGCTGACCGGGCGCACCTATTCGGCCGAGGAAGGCCAGGCCATGGGGCTGACGACCTATCTGGTGGAAGCGGGCAAGGGTTTCGCCAAGGGCCTGGAACTGGCCGAGCGGATCGCCACCAATGCGCCGCTGACCAATTTCGCGGTGATGCACACTTTGCCGCGCATCGCCGAAAGCGATCCGGCCGCCGGCTACGCCATGGAAGCGCTGATTTCGTCCATAGCCCAGGCCGATCCGGAGGCCAAGACGCGCCTGCGCGACTTCCTGGAAAAGCGCGGACCGAAGGTCAAACACGGCTGAGGACCGGCACCTTGCCGAACTGAATCTTCTCGAATGCACGATGCCACAGGCGCGAATGTTGAATGCCATCCCTGACGTCGCGCTCTTTCGATTCGGAGAGGTCGAGCCCGGCGGAGAAATTGTCACCTGCGCCCGCCAGCAATACCGCATTGATGTCCGCGGGCAGCGCGCCGAAGAAAGTGTCGATACGGATCACGGTGTCGTCGTCGAGTGCATTGCGTTTGTGCGCGCGGTTGAGCCGCAGGATTGCGACATCGCCCTGGCGTTCGGCGGTCAGCGAAACCGGCAGCGAGATGGATGAAAAGTCTGTCGAGCTATCGTTCACGCGCTTTCTCTCACACTTTGTTCCGCATCCCGGGGCGCAGCCCGGAGCGGGGTAGCAGTAAACACGCGGTTTGGCTTGTTCAGCAAGTCCAGGGTGGCCGGATCGTTCGTGCGCGCAGACGATCGATCGCGGAATTATAAAACCTCGAACACGTCCAGCCGCACGGCCAGTGCCTCGCGCTGGCCCCGCGCAATGGCCAAAATCCGGTTGAGCCAGGCGGCCTCGGGGTCCGCGGTCTCGAACCGCATAACCGTGCGGAAATAGTAGCTTTCCGGATCCACCGCTTCGCCGCGCGCCAGCGCCGCCAGCACCTCCGGTGGCCCGTGCCTGAGGCCGGCGCTGTCGACCAGGATGCGCCCGCCGGTTGTGGTCTCGATGGTATAGCGGGCCTGGATGTCGGCGGCCCCGTCGGCGCGGATGATCTGCCAGTCGGCGCCGCCGGGCAGGATTTTACCTTGCAGCCGGGCGCCTTGCACGGTGCCGCCCAGAATGTCGATGATGCGGCGCTCGCCGTAGGGCGTGGGCCCAAGATTGAGGATCGGTGCGAGCTCGGCCTTTATGGTGAAGATCGGTTCTTGTGCCTGCATGGCGGTATCGTTGGAATTCAAACTTTCAGGCTCCGGGTCGATTTCCGCCATTTGACCCTATGGATGTACGGGCCGTAAATACGGGGCCGCACAAACCGGGAAACCTTGTGAATGGCGCGCATTTCGTCTCTTGCCGAAGCCATCGCCGCCGCCGTCCGCGACGGCGACACTGTGGCGGTGGAAGGCTTCACCCATCTCATTCCGCATGCCGCGGCCCACGAGATCATCCGTCAGGGCCGCAAGCGCCTGACGGTGATTCGTATGACGCCGGATCTCGTCTACGACCAGCTGATTGGCATGGGCTGTGTCGACAGGATGATCTTCTCGTGGGGCGGGAATCCGGGCGTCGGATCGCTGCACCGCTTCCGCAACTCCGTCGAGAATGGCTGGCCGCACAAGATCGAGATCGTCGAGCACTCGCACGCCGCCATGGCCAATGCCTATGAGGCCGGCGCCGCAGGTCTGCCGCTTGCGGTGTTCCGCGGCTACATCGGCGGCGACCTGCCCAAGGTCAATCGCAACATCAGATACATCACCTGTCCGTTTAGCGGTGAAAAGCTTGCGGCAATTCCGGCGCATCGGCCCGACGTGGCGGTCATCCATGCGCAGCGCGCGGACAAGGCCGGCAACGTGATGATCGAAGGTGTGCTCGGCGTGCAGAAGGAAGCGGTGCTCGCTTCCAGGCGTTCGGTGGTGACCGTGGAAGAGATTGTTGACGAACTGCCGGAGCGCAGCCTCAACGCGGTGGTGCTGCCGTCATGGACCGTCGGCCATGTCGTCGAAGTACCAGGCGGCGCTTTCCCGTCCTATGCGCAGGGCTACTATCCGCGCAACAACAGCTTTTACAAGGAATGGGATGCAATCGCGCGCGAACGCGACAGCTTCCTCGCCTGGATGAAAGAAAACGTGCTGGGGAAAGGCCCCGAGGCCTTCGCCCAGCATGCGCACAAGAACCGCGCGGCGGCGGAGTAACCAACATGGCCGATTACAAGCCCAACGAAATGATGACCATCGCGGCCGCGCGCGCGCTCAAGAACGACGACGTCTGCTTCGTGGGCATCGGCATGCCGTCGGCGGCGGCCAACCTCGCGCGGCTCACGCACGCGCCGGGCATTACGCTGATCTACGAATCCGGCACGCTGGCCACCAAGCCGAACGTGCTGCCGCTGTCGATCGGCGACGGCGAACTGTGCGGACCGCGATCACCACCGTGGCGGTGCCGGAAATGTTCCGCTACTGGCTGCAAGGCGGGCGCATCAACGTGGGATTTCTGGGCGGCGCGCAGATCGACAAGTTCGCCAACCTCAACACCACCGTGGTCGGACCCTATGACAAGCCGAAGGTGCGCCTGCCCGGCGGCGGCGGGGCGCCGGAGATCGCCACCTCCTGCGGCGAGATATTCATTATCATGGCGCAGTCGCAAGCGCGGCTTCGTTGACAAGCTCGATTTCGTCACCTCGATCGGCCACGTCAGCGGCGGCGACAGCCGTGAGAAGCTGGGCGTGAAGACCAGGGGCCCGACGCGATTGATCACCGATCTTGCGTTGCTGGAACCCGATCCCGAGACCAGGGAGATGACCGTCGTCTCCATCCACCCCGAGTCACGCGCGAGCAGATACAGGAAAACACCGGTTGGGTGGTGAAATTCGCCACCCAGGTGGCGGAGACGCCGGCGCCCACGGCCGAAGAACTCAAAGTCTTGCGTGACCTGCAGGCGCGCACCGCGCGCGCCCATGCGGCGGCGTGAGGAAGGAGCAGGACATGCGTGAAGCTTTCATCTGCGATGCGGTGCGCACGCCGATCGGCCGTTACGCCGGCGGCCTCGCCAGGGTGCGGGCTGATGATCTTGCCGCCATCCCGATCAAGGCGCTGGTCAGGCGCAACGCCAAGGCCGATTGGGAAAAGCTCGACGAGGTGTTCTTCGGCTGCGCCAACCAGGCCGGCGAGGACAACCGCAACGTCGGCGCGCATGGCGCTGTTGCTCGCGGCCTTCCCGACACTGTGCCGGGCGTGACGCTTAACCGGCTGTGCGCCTCCGGCATGGAAGCGGTCGGCGCCGCGGCGCGCGCCATCCGCGCCGGCGAAATGGACTTCGCCATCGCCGGCGGCGTCAAATCCATGACCCGCGCGCCCTTCGTGCAGGGCAAGAGCGACGAGGCTTTCTCTCGCAAGGCCGAAATCTACGATACCACCATCGGCTGGCGTTTCATCAATCCGCTGATGAAGAAACAGTACGGTGTCGAACTCGATGCCGGAGACCGGCGAGAACGTGGCCGAGGAATTCCAGGTCAGCCGCGCCGACCAGGACGGCTTCGCGCTCAGGTCGCAGCAGCGTGCCGCCAAAGCGCAGGCCGACGGCTATTTCGCCGCCGAGATCGTGCCGGTGGAGATCGCCGGCCGCAAGGAGACAGTGACCGTTGACACCGACGAGCATCCGCGGCCGCAGACCACGCTCGAGCAACTCGCGAAGCTGAAGACGCCGTTCCGCGATCCCGGCACCGTCACCGCAGGCAACGCTTCGGGCGTGAACGACGGCGCGGCCGCCGTCATCGTAGCGTCGGAAGAAGCGGTGAAGGCGCACGGTCTGACGCCGCGGGCGCGCGTGCTCGGGATGGCATCGGCGGCGGTGCCGCCGCGCATCATGGGCATCGGCCCGGTGCCGGCGTCCCTGAAGCTGATGGCGCGCCTCGGGCACAAGATCGGCGATTACGATCTGATCGAGATCAACGAAGCGTTCGCTTCGCAGTCGCTGGCCTGCCTGCGCCAGCTCGGCCTTCCGGACGATGCCGCCCAGGTCAATCCGCATGGCGGGGCGATCGCGCTCGGCCATCCGTTGGGCATGTCGGGTACCCGGCTGGTGCTGACGGCAGCGCACGGGCTGGAGACGCAAGGGGGCAAACTGGCGCTCGCCACCATGTGTGTGGGCGTCGGTCAGGGCGTATCGCTCGCCATCGAGCGGGTCAGCTGATCACCGGAAAAACAAGGCAAGAAACGCGAACCAAGGGGACGAACGTTAATGTCACTGATCTATCCGAGGGAGAGCCTCAGCGTCTTTCCCAAACACCTGAGTCCCGAATACCGCAGCACGGTAAAACGCTCTCCGTCGAAGCCCCTGATACTTGTGCCGCACACGCTGTCGGAACTGACCGGTCCGGTCTACGGCCACGATTCGATCCAGGAAGGCGACAACGACCTCACCAAGCAGCACAAGGGCGAGCCGCTCGGCGAGCGCATCATCGTGCACGGCCACGTGCTCGACGAGGACAAGCGCCCGGTGCCGGATGCGCTGGTGGAGCTCTGGCAGGCCAACGCCTGCGGCCGCTACGTGCATATCGTCGACCAGCATCCGGCGCCGCTCGATCCGAACTTCACCGGCGGCGGCCGCACGGTCACCGACAAGAACGGCTATTACCGCTTCATCACCATCAAGCCGGGCGCCTATCCGTGGGGCAACCACCACAACGCCTGGCGGCCGAACCACATCCACTTCTCGGTGTTCGGCCACTCGTTCCTGTCGCGGCTGGTCACCCAGATGTATTTCCCCGGCGACCCGCTGTTCCCGTTCGACCCGATCTTCAATTCGGTCACTGACGAGAAGGCGCGCCAGCGCATGGTCTCGAGCTTCGACCTGGACAACACCATTCCCGATTGGGCGCTCTGCTTCCGCTTCGACATCGTGCTGCGCGGACGCGAGGCCACGCCTCTGGACACGGACAAGCACTAGGCGTGATCCCGAAAGCATGTCCTCGACCTGATCGGGGATGGATACGGGTTTTCGGAAAAGATCATGCGCAAGAGGAAAAGCTAATGTCGGAAATCACACCGTCGCAGACCGTCGGCCCGTACTTCGCCTACGGCCTCACCCCCAAGGGCCGCTGCCAGTGGGACCCCAACGGCAGCTATAGCTGGAAGGAAACCGTCGGCGACAATCTGGTCACGCCCGACGCGACCGGCGAGCGCATCCATATCGAAGGCGCCGTGCTCGACGGCGACGGCCAGCCGATCAACGACGCCATGATCGAGATCTGGCAGGCCGACGCGCAGGGCCGCTACGCCAGCCCGTACGACAGCCGCGCGCTGCCCAACACCCAGTTCAAGGGCTTCGGCCGCTCGGCCACCAACAAGGACGGCGTCTACAGCTTCGACACCATCAAGCCGGGCGCGGTGCCGGGGCCGGAGGGCAAGGACCAGGCGCCGCACATCGTGGTCGCGGTCTATTCGCGCGGCATGCTGCGGCAGGTCTATACGCGGCTGTATTTCTCCGATGAGGCGGCCAACGACAGCGATCCCATCCTGGCGCTGGTGCCGGCGGACCGGCGTGGGACGCTCATTGCCCACAAGGAGACGAAGGGCGGGCAGACGGTCTATCGCTTCGACATCCGCGTTCAGGGCGAAAACGAGACGGTTTTCTTCGAAGTCTAGCGGGTTGCCGCCGAAATCGGGGCGGAGGCGGGCGGTCATGTTGCCCACCTCCGCCCATTTATTTTGCCTCGATGGTGGGCAAATGCCCATCGTCTGGCTACGAGTGGCCCGCAGTTTTGCTCGGCGTCGCTTCACCGAAAAACTGCTATTTTCCCGCTATTTTCCTATTTGTGGCTATTGCCCACCCACTCTGCCCAACTTTTCCAAATTGAGTTTTGTGGTTGACGCGGTCCGCCCGGCTTGGTTCGCTTAGCGCATAAGCGGCCGATTGAGAGCCGGACCGGGAAACGCGCCATGAACGAGCAGATCCTTCAGGAGATCAGCGATTTCTGCCGCCAGCGCGGCCTCGCCGAATCCACCTTCGGCCGCCGCGCCGTCAACGACGGCAAGCTCGCCAGCCGCCTGCGCAACGGCGGCCGCATCACCACCGACACGCTGGAGCGCATCCGCGCCTTCATGGCCAACAATGCCGATGGCGAGCCCGCGCGCCGGCGCATCCTGTTCGAGCCGGCGCCCGCCGCGCATCGCCCGCGCCGGCGCTGCCGACGGTGACGCCGCCGGCGCCGCCGGTCGCCTCGGGCCAGGCCAGCGACGACCCGCAGCGCAATTTCCGCTTCTTCGACAACCGGCAGAAATATCTGCTGTTCGTGAACACCTGCTCGGAGAAGTGGGAGGTCGCCAACCGCGTCGGTCTCGAGCTCGCCAATATCCATCCGCGGCCGCCGGCGGTGCGCGTGTTCGACGCCGGCGTCGGTGACGGCACCGTGCTCGCGCGCGTCATGCGCACCATGCACGACCGCTTCCCGACCATGCCGTTCTACATCGTCGGCAAGGAGATCAGCCTGGAGGACATCCGGCTGACCCTGCACAAGATGGCGGACCGCTTCGTCGAGCATCCCTCGACCGTGCTGGTGCTGACCAACCTCGCTTATGCCGAGGCGCCGTGGCTGGCGGTGAAGTCGATGAGCGCGGCCTCCAGCCTGGTCTGGAAAGAGCTGGCGATGGACGGCAGCACCGCGCATGCCTTCGAAAAGCAGATCACCGATCTGGAGCCGTTCCTGGCGGAAGCCTGGAAGGCGGGCGTGTCGCCGAAGAGCGGCAATCCGGTCTACGAGCGCCCGGTCATCCTGGTGATCTACCGCAACGACCACCGCTTCCTGCTCGACCAGATCGTGCCCAAGCCCGGCGGCACCGTCGCCGACTACGATCTGGTGATCGCCTCGCAGCCCTATCGCGCGCGCGCCTCGCTGCAGTTCAAGGCCAGGCGCGTGCTGGCGCCGCTCGCCCGCGCGCTCGGGCCGGGCGGGCGCATGATCGCCATCCATTCCTACGGCCACGATCCGGGCATGGAGATCATCCATAAGGTCTGGCCGGGCGACGATCCGTTCACCCACAGCCGCCACGACCTGCTCAAGGAAGTGAAGCACGAACTGGGGCCGGCCGGCCGCGATCTCAATTTCAACGCCTATTCCGACCAGCGCTCGCTGTTCCGCTACGACATGCACACGCTGCCGTCGGAAATCTCGTCGGCAGGCTCGTCGATCGGCACCTCCACGCTGCTCGCGGCCTGGAACGCGGCGATCTACGTGGCGCAGATCGAGGACGACCGGCTCTCCGACGTCAACAGCGACCGCCGCTACATCGAGGCCACGCGCGAAGTGCTGCAGAAGAACGGCGGGCTGTGGTTCTACGACGAATCCTTCGTGATTTCGCACCGGCGGGAGTGAGCGCCATGGAGGCCATCATGACGGTCGACATCGCGCCCGTGCCGAACCGGATCGCGCAGCGCTTCTCGCTCGAAGCCACGCGGCCGACGGCGGACGAGGTCGCGCGGCTCGACGACACCGTGCCGCCCGGCACCATGGTCTATCTCACCGCGGTGCCGAGCCAGTCCGCGGCCGAACTGGCGGCCGCCGCCGCGCGCCTGCGCCGGGCCGGGCTGGAGCCGGTCGCCCATATCGCCGCCCGCCGGCTGGCGAGCGTCGAACAGACTGCACGACCTGCTGAAAGGCTTGCGCGGCGAGGCCGACGTGCGCCGGCTGCTGGTGATCGGCGGCGACATCGATAGCGCCGGCCCGCTGCCCGATGCACTGGCGGTGATCCGGCAGGGCAATCTGCGCGGCCTCGGCTTCGAGGAGATCGGCATCGGCGGCTATCCGGAGCCGCATCCGCGCATCGCGCCGGGCCGGCTCGAAGCCGCGCTCGACGAGAAGATCGCGCTCGCGGTGGCGCAGGGCTTGCGTGTCCACATCGTGAGCCAGTTTTCGTTCTCGCCCGAGCGCATCCTGGCCTGGCTCAGGCAGTTGCGCGGCTGCGGCATCGCCTGGCCGGTGCGGGTCGGCCTGGTCGGCCCGACCAGCGTGCCGGCGCTGCTGCGCTTTGCCCGCCGCTGCGGCGTCAACGCCTCGCTGCGCGGGCTGGTTTCCGGCGTCGCCACCAGCCTGATCGGCCATGTCGGGCCCGGCCGCATCATCGACGCGCTGTCGGCGGCCGACGATCTGGGCGATATTGCTCTGCATTATTTTTCCTTCGGCGGAACGGTTGAAACCGCGCGCTACGCGTGCCAAGCCGCTGCGGGACGGCACGATGTCCATCGTGCTATGGCTCACCCGAATTAAGCCTGCCCGCCGGTTTCAGCGCCGGGCGGCGCCTATGCGGAGGAAAACATGACGCAACGGACCAAACCGCCTTTCCGCGCCGACGAGGTCGGCAGCCTGCTGCGCACCGCGCCGATCAAGGAAGCGCGCGCCAAGCACGAGGCCGGCCAGATCAGCGCCGCCGAGCTCAAGGCAGTCGAAGACCAGGAGATCATAGAAGATCATCAAGAAGCAGGAGGAAGTCGGCCTCAAGCTCGCGACCGACGGCGAATTCCGCCGCTCCTGGTGGCACTTCGACTTCTACGGCGGCCTCGACAATGTCGAGATCTACGAGCTCGATCACGGCATCCAGTTCCAGGGCGTGCAGACCAAGCCGCGCTCGATCCGCGTCAACGGCAAGATCGGCTTCTCCGATCACTACATGCTGGAGCACTTCAAGTTCCTGAAGGCGAACTGCAACGTCACGCCGAAGATGTGCATCCCGGCGCCGTCGACCTTCCATTTCCGGCTCGAGCCGGACGCGGTGAGCAAGGATGCCTATGCGAACCGCGACGCCATCTTCGACGATCTCGCGGTCGCCTATCAGAACGCCATCAAGGCCTTCTACGCCGCCGGCTGCCGTTATCTGCAGTTCGACGACACCGCCTGGGCCTATCTCTGCTCGCAGGAGCAGATGCAGCAGGCGCGCGACCGCGGCCTCGACGTCGATCACCTGCAGGACACCTACGCCAAGTGCATCAACAAGGCGCTGGAGGCCAAGCCCGCCGACATGGCGATCACCACCCATGTCTGCCGCGGCAACTTCCGCTCCACCTTCATCTCGTCGGGCGGCTACGAGCCGGTGGCCGAGACTCTGCTCGCCAAGTGCAACTACGACGGCTACTTCCTCGAATACGACACCGACCGCGCCGGCGGCTTCGAGCCGCTGCGCTTCCTGCCCAAGGGCAACAAGATCGTGGTGCTCGGCCTCGATCACCACCAAGCAGGGCCGGCTCGAGCAGCCCGACGACGTCAAGAAGCGCATCGAGGAGGCGACCAAGTTCGTCGCGCTCGACCAGCTTTGCCTGTCGCCGCAATGCGGCTTCGCCTCCACCGAGGAAGGCAACGTGCTGGCCGAGGACGAGCAGTGGGCGAAGCTGCGCATGGTCGTCGAGCTCGCCGAACGAGGTGTGGGGCAAGTAATGCCCGCTGCTTGCCCTCTCCCCGCATGCGGGGAGAGGGTGGCGAGCGCCGTCAAGCGCGAGCCGGGTGAGGGGGCATCTCCGAGCGCTCAGCCGCGGCAATGCCCGCTTACTCGACTGCCTCGCTGCCGCTCGGAGTCAACCTCTCCCCGTACGCGGGGAGAGGATGAAGAACGACCAAGGGGAGGAAACAACAATGTCCCAACGCACCAAGCCGCCTTTCCGCGCCGATCACGTCGGCAGCCTGTTGCGCCCGGCGGCGCTGAAGAAGGCGCGCGAGCAGCACGCCAAGGGCGAGATCGACGATGCCGCGCTGAAGGCGGTCGAAGACGGCGCGATCAAGGAGGTCGTCAAGAAGCAGGAAGAGGTCGGCCTCAAGCTCGCCACCGACGGCGAGTTCCGCCGCTCCTGGTGGCATTTCGATTTCTTCAGGGGCCTGCAGGGCGTCGATCTGATCGAGGCGCCGCCGATCAAGTTCCACGGCGTGGACACCAAGAGCGAGGCCATCAAGATCAACGGCAAGGTCGATTTCGCCGGCCATCCGCAGATCGAGCATTTCAAGTTCCTGAAGGCGCACTGCAACGTCACGCCGAAGATGTGCATCCCGGCGCCGAGCACGTTCCACTTCCGCCAGGGCCGGCAGATGGTCAGCAAGGAGGCCTATCCCGACCTCGATGCCTTCTTCGCCGACGTCGCTGCCGCCTGGAAGAAGGCGATCCGCGCCTTCTACGACGCCGGCTGCCGCTATCTGCAGCTCGACGACACCGCCTGGGCGATGATCTGCGATCCCAAGGAGCGCGAGCAATCGAAGGCGCGCGGCGACGATCCCGACAAGCTGCCGGCGATCTATGCCGAGATGACCAACGCCGCGCTGGCCGACAAGCCCGCCGACATGACCATCACCATGCATTCCTGCCGCGGCAATTTCCGCTCCACCTTCATCGCCTCGGGCGGCTACGAGTTCGTCGCCGAGCACCTGCTCGGCAAGACCGAATTTCGACGGCTATTTCCTCGAATACGACACCGACCGCGCCGGCGGCTTCGAGCCGCTGCGCTTCTTCCCCAAGGGCGAGAAGCAGCTCGTGCTCGGCCTCGTCACCTCCAAGAGCGGCCGGCTCGAGCCGCGCGACGACATCAAGCAGCGCATCGAGGAGGCGACCAAATACGTGCCGCTCGAGCAGCTTTGCCTGTCGCCGCAATGCGGCTTCTCCTCGACCGAGGAAGGCAACGTGCTGGCCGAGGACGAGCAGTGGGCGAAGCTGCGCATGATCGTCGAGATCGCCGAAGAGGTGTGGGGCGAAGTAGTCCTTTCCCTTCCCCGGGCGCGGCGCAGCGCGAAGTGGTGCGCTGCAGCCCGGGGTCCCGCTTTCTTGAAACCATAACCGGGGTTGCGGATCAGCGGCGCACCGCTACGCATCAAACGCTACGCTTCGCGCTGCACCGCATCCGGGACACGAGGCCATGCCATGACCCAACGCACCACGCCGCCGTTCCGCGCCGACCATGTCGGCAGCCTGCTGCGCACCGCGCCGCTGAAGGAGGCGCGCGCCAAGCGCGAGAAGGGCGAGATCGACGCCGACGCGCTGAAGGCGGTCGAAGACCAGGAGATCGAGAAGATCATCAAGCGCCAGGAGGACATCGGCCTCAAGGCGGTGACCGACGGCGAATTCCGCCGCGCCTTCTGGAACTACGATTTCCTCGGCGCGCTGCCGGCATCGAGACCTATCTCGGCGAGCGCAAGATCAAGTTCCAGGGCGTGCAGCCCAAGCCGATGGTGCTGCGCGTCACGGCCAAGCTCGGCGCGTACACGCCGCATCCGATGATCGAGCATTTCAAGTTCGTGCAGGCGCACACCAAGGTCGATGCCGAAGATGACGATCCCGTCGCCGTCGTCGGTGCATTTCCGCTACGGGCGCGACGCGGTGCCGGAATCGATCTATCCGGACATGGCCGAGTTCTACCGCGATCTCGGCCAGACCTACCGCCAGGCGGTGCGCGCCTTCGCCGATGCCGGCTGCCGCTATCTGCAGCTCGACGAGGTCAATTTCACCTATCTCTGCGATCCGAAGCTGCGCGAGCAGGTGGCCGACCGCGGCGAGGACCCGGAAGCGTGCCGACCGCCTATGCCGGCATGATCAATGCGGCGATCTCCGACATCCCCGATGACATGACCATCGCCATGCATCTGTGCCGCGGCAATTTCCAGTCGACCTTCGTGGCGTCGGGCGGCTACGAGCCGGTGGCGGAAATTCTGTTCAACCATCGACGTCACGGCTATTTCATGGAGTACGACTCCGACCGCGCCGGCGGCTTCGAGCCGCTGCGCTTCGTGCCCAAGGGCAAGACGGTGGTGCTCGGCCTCGTCACCACCAAGTCGGGCCGGCTGGAATCGAAGGACGAGCTCAAGCGCCGCATCGACGAAGCATCGAAGTTCATCGATCTCGATCAGCTTTGCCTCTCGCCGCAATGCGGCTTCGCCTCGACCGAGGAAGGCAACGTGCTGGCGGAAGAGGAGCAGTGGGCGAAGCTCGCGATGATCGTCGAGCTGGCGGACGAGGTGTGGGGCAAATAGGCGTCAATGATTCCGCCCGCACGCCGCGTACAGCGGGTTCGACCGAATGGCGTGCGCGCAGGCGGTGTCTGTGACTAGCGGGCTGCTGGTGAGGTCGAGCCACCCGCTCGCCCGGCCGACGAAAAAGAAGTCGAGGGAGGAAAACAATGATGCGCACCATGCCGCCCTTCCGCGCCGACCATGTCGGCAGCCTGCTGCGGCCCGCGGCGCTGAAGGAGGCGCGCGCGCAGTTCGCCAAGGGCGAGATCGACGCTGCCGCGCTGACGCAGTCGAAGACCGCGAGATCGAGCGCGTCATCAAGAAGCAGGAAGAAGTCGGCCTCAGGGCGTCACCGACGGCGAATTCCGCCGCTCCTGGTGGCATCTCGATTTCCTCTGGGGCCTCGACGGCGTCGAGAAGCACGTCATGGACACGGGCGTCGCCTTCTCCGGCATCAACACCCGCAACGAAGGCGTCAAAGTCACCGGCAAGATCGGCTTTTCCGGCCATCCGATGATCGAGCATTTCAAGTTCGTCGCCGCCCACACCAAGCGCACGCCGAAGATCACCATTCCCGCGCCGTCGGCGCTCTATGGCCGGCCGTGCCGCCGCCGATCGACGAGAAGGTCTATCCCAAGCTCGAGACATGTTCGAGGACCTCGGCCAAGCCTACAAAAAAGCGGTTCGCGCCTTCGCCGACGCCGGCTGCCGCTATCTGCAGCTCGACGAAGTGTTCATCGCCATGCTGTGCGATGACAAGTATTGCCAGCAGATGAAGGACCGCGGCGACGACCCGGACAAGCTCGGCGTGCTCTATGGCGACCTCATCAATACGGCGATGTCGGATATCCCGGACGACATGCGCATCACCATGCACATGTGCCGCGGCAACTACCGCTCGACCTTCATGGGCGCCGGCGGCTACGAGGCGGAGCAGGACATCCTGTTCAACCGCATCAAGGTGCACGGCTACTTCATGGAATACGACTTCGACCGCGCCGGCGGCTTCGAGCCGCTCAAGCTGGTGCCCAAGGACCGGCAGGTGGTGCTCGGCCTGGTCACCACCAAGACCGGCCGGCTGGAATCCAAGGACGACCTCAAGCGCCGCATCGACGAAGCGAGCAAATACATCCCGCTGGAGCAGCTCTGCTTGTCGCCGCAATGCGGCTTCGCCTCGACCGAGGAAGGCAACATGCTGGCGGAGGAGGAGCAGTGGGCCAAGCTGCGCATGATCGTCGAACTGGCCGAAGAGGTGTGGGGAGTAGCCGCTTCAATCATTGCTTCATCGCCGGGCTTGTCACGGCGATCCAGCTCAGCAGGGCCCGGCGACCAAGCGAGATGGCCGGGGCAAGCCCGGATGACGGACGTGCGGGGACGACATCCCGAGTAACCATCCATGCCCCTCGACCCCGACAAGCTCCTCGCCTTGCAAATCCCCGATGTCGAGCAGACCTATGGCCCGCGCGACTGCATCCTCTATGCGCTCGGCGTCGGTCTCGGCCAGGACCCGACCGATGAGAACTCGCCTTCGTCTACGAGAAGAACCTCAAGGTGCTGCCGACCTTCGCCGTGGTGCAGGGCTACAACGCCTATTCCTGCGCCGGCCGGAATCGGCGTCACCTGGAGCCACGTAGTGCACGGCGAGCAGGGGCTCACGCTGCACCGGCCGATCGCGCCGAAGGCACCGTCATCGGCCGCACGCCGCATCCTCGATGTGATCGACAAGGGCGCGGACAAGGGCGCGCTGGTCTATTCCGAGCGCCAGATCATCGACAAGCCGAGCGGCGAGATGCTCGCCACTCAGCCAGGCCGGTTTCTGCCGCGCCGACGGCGGCTTCGGCGGGCCAGCGGCGATATGCCGCGGCCGCATGCCATTACCGGAGCGGACGCCGGACGCAGTGGTCGATCTGCCGACGCGGCCGGAAACGGCGCTGATCTATCGGCTGTCCGGCGACGTCAATCCGCTGCACGCCGATCCGGCGTTCGCACGCGCCGCCGGCTATCCGCGACCGATCCTGCACGGGCTTGCCACCTTCGGCGTGGCGGGGCATGCGTTACTGCGCGCAGTGTGCGGCTACGATCCGGCCCGGCTGACCGCGATGGCCGGCCGTTTTTCAGCGCCGGTCTTTCCGGGCGAGACCATCCGCACCGAAATCTGGCGCGACGGCGGGGTGGTCAGTTTCCGTGCCCGCGTCGTCGAGCGCGACGTGGTGGCGATCAACAACGGCCGGGCGGAGGTGACGTGACGATGGCGAAAGCCGGCCATGGCACGAGGACCACGCCGACATCCGCGAGGGCGTGCGCGCCTGTGTGCCCGATTTCCCGACGAATATTGGCGCCGGCTGGATCGCGGCGCGCCTATCCAGGCGAATTCGTCGACGCCCTGACCGGGGCCGGCTATCTCGCGGCGTGATCCCGGACGATTTCGGCGGCAGCGGCCTCGGCATCTGCGCCGCCGCAGCCATCCTCGAAGAGGTGCACCCGCCGGCGGCAATGGCGCCGCCTGTCACGCCCAGATGTACATGATGGGCACGATCCTGCGTCACGGCTCGCCCGCGCAGAAAGCAGGACTACCTGCCCAGGA
>CAVZCM010000002.1:0-595433 GCA_963773715.1 uncultured Pseudomonadota bacterium
GTCGCATCCAGTTATCCCTTGTCGGCCGGCTTCATCTCCGAGATCCAGCCGCATCCCCTGTGCGCCGCGGTGCTGAAGGACGCCGACGTCGTGCTCTGCGTCGGCATGCGCCCGGGCGCGGCCGAGATGGTGGCGCTGACCATGAGCGTGCCGGAGGACAAGCTGATGGTCGCCGGCTACGACGACCGGCAGAGCGAACACTATCGCGGCGACTTCCAGCGCGTCGCCGACCCCGGGCTCTTCCTCGACGCGCTCGCGACGCGGCTCGGAAACTTTCATGCCGCGCCCAACGGGACGACGATCAGCCTGCTGGCCGAGGGCAAGGCCGCCATCCGCCGCACGCTCGCCGCGCAGAACGCGCCGCACAGGAGCGACACGCCGATCTTCCCCGGCATCCTGATGGACGCCCTGAACGCCGTGCTCGCCGACGACGCCATCGTCGCCAGCGATGTCGGCTCCTGCCAGATGTGGCTGCGCCGGCACCGGCGCATAGTCACGCCGAAATCGTTCATGCAGTCGGGCGTGTGGAACGCCATGAGCTATGGCCTGCCCACCGCCATGGTGGCCAAGATGGAATGCCCGGAGCGCGACGTGATCGGCATCGCCGGCGACGGCGCCTTCCTGATGACGAGCGGCGACCTGCCGACGGCGGCGGAATACGGCGCCAATATTCTGATGATCGTGCTGAACAACGGCACGTTCGGGCAGACGTACATGCAGCAGCAGGGCCTGTACGGCCACGCCTACGGCACCAGCTTCACGAGCCCGGATTTGCGATGATGGCGAAAGCCTGCGGCTGCGAAGGGATGCGCGTGAGCGACCCGGCCGCGCTCGAGGATGCGCTGCGGCAGGGCCTGGCGGCGACCCGGCACAAGCCGGTGCTGCTGGAGGTGATGACGGCGGATCATCCGTATCCGAAGGTTTGAGCGACGTGTGGGGTGGGCTCGCCGATCCTGCGCGTGTGCTGGCCGATTGCCGCAGGCTTTCTTCGCCTCATCCTGAAGAGGCCGCCAACGGGTCCGCGCGAAGCGCGGCCCGATGGTAAACTCCGCGGCCGTCTCGAAGAATGGGGCGGGCACCGGGGCCTCATGGTTCGAGACGCTGCGCTGCGCGCTGCTCCTCACCATGAGGTTCACTGTCTGTAGCGGCGCGGCCATCCCGGATTTCGCTGCGCTCCGTCCGGGCTACGCTTGCTCGCACTTGGCGGCGGTGACGCCGGCGTGGCGTGAGGATGCCGGCGAAGGCATCGGGCGGCAGCAGCGGGATCGCGATCTGCAAACAATGCAGCGGCTCGCCGCGACAGCAGCCGCTGCGGCGGCATTTGCTGTGCCCGCACAGCGTGAAGAGGCGCAGGATGTTGGCGAGCTGGCGCCGGGCGACGGCGGGCGGCGGCGTGCCGGGGCGCGGCGCGGGCGGCAGCATCTGGTCGAGCAGGTGATCGATGGCGTCGAGCATTTTGTGTGACGTTGACGTAATGCGGGCGGGGATTTCGTGCGCGGAATTCATTTGGGTCATGTGGGCGTTGCTCCTGTGTGGTGTGAACTTCTCAGCCTCATGCTGAGGAGGGCCGAAGGCCCGTCTCGAAGCATGAGGCTCCGTGGCCGCCTTCATCCTTCGAGACGGCGGCTTCGCCGCCTCCTCAGGATGAGGCGGGGAGAGGGCAGCGTGAGGCGGGGAGAGGGCGGCGTTTTGTGGCGGATCATGTGGGCGCACTCCTTCGTTCTCGCGGCGCGCGTTCGCGCCCGAGGTTTGGCAGGTGGCCCTCGCAACAGGGGTCCGGGGAGTTGCCCCGGAAAATGCGAGGGGGACGGCGCGCCGAAGAAGCGCAACCAGTCCGTCTGTGCACGCGGCTTTTGGACCGCGTGGCGCCTCCCGGCGCGCCGTCGCGGCGTCTTTCCGGCACGGGCCGCGCTTTCGGCAAGGTCTCGAAAACTCACGCCGTCAGCCGGCTCCCGGCGGGGGGTCCTGGTGCCCCCGGGCGGTGCCCCGTGCCGCCCGGGCGCGTGTCTTGCGAGGACACGCCCGCGGGCGCCGGCCCGACCCCCACGAAACGGCGCAACCGGTTCGCACCCCTCAGGGGATCGGGCGCGGGAAGGCTAAGCCCGTGCGTGGGGCGCGGGGATAAGTTCTCACGGAGATGTGATTATGGTCCTGGGAGGATACGGCCCGGGCGCGGCGCAGAGCGCCTTGCGTGCGCCCTTCACTACGTGCCCTTGCACCGCCCAGGCGCGCGCCATCAGCGGATCGTCCGTCGCGCGCCACCGGCAGCGACGCGCGCAAGCGTTCGCGCAAGGCATCGCGGCCGGCTTCCGGCAATTTCATGCAATAGCCGGGCGCCGGGCCCTGGCCGCCGAGGAAGGGCGACCAGTAATCGTCGAAGTCCGCGAACACGGTCGGCACGTCGATCGCTTTCGTCCCGACGTCGCGCAAGTCCGCGCCTTCGAACAGCGCGCGCAGCGGATCGGGCCGGCAGAGCGGAAACCGCACGGCCTCGTCGAGATCGCGCGCCGCCGGATCGAGCGCGATCGCCGCGTCCCAGAACCGGCGGATCAGCTGCATCTCGCCGGCATAATCCCAGACATAGACCGCGACCGTGCCGCCGGGTCGGGCGGCGCGGCGCATCTCGGCCACCGCCCTGGGCTGGTCGGGCACGAAGTTGAGCACCAGCCCGGAGACCACGGCGTCGAATTCCCGGTCGCGACCGGCAGCGCCTGCGCATCGCCGACGCGGAATTGCGCGCCGGCGACATGGGCGCTGGCGTGCGCGACAAAGCCTTCCGAGGAGTCGATGCCGGTGACCGCGGCCGGCGCGGCGGCCTCGACAATGCGCTGGCTGAGCGCGCCGGTGCCGCAGCCGACGTCGAGCCAGGCCTTGCCGGGGGAAATCGCGAGCCAGTTGAGGAATTCGGCGGCGACCGGCCGACTCCAGCGGCCGATATAGCGTTCGTAGCCGGCGCCCTGCGCCCACACGTCGTGGCGTGCCGTGGTATCGGGTTCATCGCGCATGGCGGCCTCGCGATATGTTTCGGGCGATTGGAGGCGCAGGCACCAGGACATTCAAGTACAGAATCTGAATCGCCATTCGCGGCCCGCCGTTGTACGCTCGCCGACATGACCCGCTATGGCCAGTTCTGTCCGTTGGCGAAAGCGTCGGAAATCGTTGCCGGGCGCTGGACCCTGCTCATTATCCGGGAACTCCTCGCCGGCAGTACCCGCTTCAACGATTTGCGCAGGGGCGTGCCGTTGATGTCGCCGGCGCTGTTGTCGCAGCGATTGCAGCAACTCGCGCGCGACGGGATCGTCGAGCGGCGGCGCGCAGACGATGCGGGCGCGCACGCCTGGCGCCTGACCGAAGCGGGGCAGGCCCTGGCGCCGGCGGTGCGCCTGCTGGGGGAATGGGGCGGCCGTTGGGTCATCGACCGCCTCGACGAGGACGATCTGGACGTCACGTTGTTGATGTGGGGCATGCGCCGGCGCGTTGATCCGGCCATCTTCGGATCACGGCGCGTGGTGGTCGCATTTGAATTCACCGATCTGCCGCGGAGCCAACGGCACTGGTGGCTGGTCAATAGCGGTGATGACGTCGATCTCTGTCCGAAGGATCCCGGCTTCGATGTCGACATTCATGTCGTCACGCGCCTGTCGGTCATGACAAAAATCTGGGTCGGTGCGCTGGATCTGAACGCGGCGATCCGCGACGGCAGCGTCGAGCTGAGCGGCACGCGGGAGCGAAAACAGCAGTTCAGATCGTGGCTGCTGCTGAGCCCCTTCGCGCGTCCGGAAGCCCGCAAGGCATCACCGCCGGCGGCAAGGAGGGCAGGGCGCAACCCGGCAAGCCATCGCTGACGGTCGCTGTCGGCGTGGCGGCCGTCGTGCCCAGGTGCGCGCCTGGCTCGCCGCGCGGTTGGCGGCGCATGCGGGCGAAGCGCCGTTCAGACTCGCGGCCGGCGGCCGGCGGCCCGCGGGCGAGCGAGGCGAGAGGGATTAACGGGAAGGCGAGGGTGGTTTTGGGGGAGTTCTTCCAGGGCATCGTTTGGCGGGCGCGCGCCACCTGATTATTTGATCAAGGCGTCGTAGTCGGCGTGCGAGCCGATCCAGAACCAGACCAGACCGTCATCGGCTTCAACGGCAAGGGCGCGATGGCGCAGGCCCACGCGAACCGACCAATACCGGCCGGCCTTCTTGAAGATGCAGCGAAGGATGCTGCGGATTGTCCTTGAGCAACGCGTAGTTCCGGTCGGCCAGGGTGCGGACGTTGTCGGGGAGCTTGCGATAGGCCTCCCAGAACGCCGGGCTGGCGAAGTGCCTCATAATTCGCGCGCGCGGCCCTGGGCGTAATCGGCGAGCGCCTGCTCGGCGAGGCGGTCAAGCCTGCCGGCCCTGGCGTCGCGCTCGATCTTCTCATCAAAGCGTGCGGCATCGAACGCCTCGAACCACGCGCGGAAGCGGGCGAGTTGGTCGGGCGGCAGCGTGGCAACGGCTTTTTCGAGGTCTTCGATGGTCATGACGGGAATATAGCGTCGGAGCCGCGATTTGTCATGGTCGGGCTTGTCCCGCCATCCCGATCAAGGACGCAGTGCCCATCTAAGTGAGATCACCGGGACGAGCCCGGTGATGACAGATGTGGTAATGTTTCGTCATGAAACGAGTTGTTTCCCACCCCGGCCGTCTGCTCAAGCGCGAGCTTAGCGTCCGCAAGCTGTCCGCCAACCGGCTGTCGCTCGACATCGGCGTGTCGTCCGGCCGCATCACCGATATCCTGAACGGCCGGCGCTCGATCACCGCCGACACCGCGGTGCGGCTCGGACGGTATTTCGGCAACAGCGCGCAGTTCTGGCTCGATTTGCAGAGCCAGTACGACATCGCGGTGGTGGAGCGGGAGAAGGGCGGGGAGATCGCGAAGCGGGTGCGGCCGGCGGGGACTGCCCCCGCCTGCGCGCTTCGGTGGGCAAGCCGGCGCGACGGGTCGGCTTGGAAGAGAGGCCCCGGATCACTTCGCCGTCACCGGCGTCAACTCGAACACGCGGCCGTATTTCGCGGCTTCGGCGACGTCGCGGGCGCGCAGGGCCAGGCGTGACGGTTTCAAGCTTCGCGCGTCTTCGCCCGACAGGTCGGCGACCAGCGGCGTCGTCGCTCGATGCAGCTCGATTTCGACCTCGGCGGCGTATTGGCCCTCGTGGATGAACTCCACGCGGGGTCGTGTCACGATTTGCCCCGTTGCTCCCGCATGACCTCGCGCATGGTGTCGGCGACGCTTTTCAGCATGTCGGTGCGAGGCCGCGCAGGCCGGTATCGACATGGTCCATGGCCCGTCGAGCCTGTCGACCTTGCGATCAAGCTGATCGACCTTGCCGTCGAGTGTATCAAATCGCTCGTCGACCCTGTCAAACCGCGCGTCGGTTTTTTCTTCGAACCTCAGCAGGTCCTTGTGCACGCCCTTGACCTGCTCGGTCAGGAATCCGAACGAGCCTTCCAGCTCATTGACGCGGCGCTTGAGATCGCGGATTTCGGCTTCAACGTCCATGGCCATGGCGCTTTCTACCACAGATTGCAGTTGCGTTGCCAGCCTTGCCGTCTGCCACCTCTCCCCGCGCGCGGGGAGAGGTCGGATTCCGAGCGAAGCGAAGGAATCCGGGTGAGGGGGCGTCGACGCAGAGTCTGAGCGATTCGAGACGCCCCTCATCCGGCTCGCGGCTTCCGCCGCTCGCCACCTTCTCCCCGCATAGCTCGCCGAACGGCGAGCGTTCGCTCGCCTATGCGGGGAGAAGGAAAGATCACTCCGCCGCCTCAATGCGCTTCTTCGGCTTGGCCTCCCGCCCCAACACCGGCTTCAAAAACTCCCCCGTATAACTCCGCTTCGCCTTCACAATATCCTCCGGCGTGCCTTGCGCGACGATCTCGCCGCCGCCGTCGCCGCCTTCGGGGCCGAGGTCGATGATCCAGTCGGCGGTCTTGATCACTTCCAGATTGTGCTCGATCACCACCACCGTGTTGCCGGTCTCCACCAGCTCGTGCAGCACGTCGAGCAGCTTGGCGACGTCGTGGAAGTGCAGGCCGGTGGTGGGCTCGTCGAGGATATATAAAGTGCGGCCGGTGGCGCGCTTCGACAGCTCCTTGGCGAGCTTGACGCGCTGGGCCTCGCCGCCGGACAGCGTGGTGGCCTGCTGGCCGACATGGATGTAGTCGAGGCCGACGCGGTGCAACAGCGCCAGCACGTCGCGCACGCGCGGCACCGCCTTGAAGAACTCGAGCGCCTCTTCCACCGTCATGTCGAGCACGTCGGCGATCGACTTGCCCTTGAACAGCACCTCCAGGGTCTCGCGGTTGTAGCGCTTGCCCTTGCAGACGTCGCAGGTGACGTAGACGTCGGGCAGGAAGTGCATCTCGATCTTGATGACGCCGTCGCCCTGGCAGGCCTCGCAGCGGCCGCCCTTGACGTTGAACGAGAAGCGGCCGGGCGCGTAGCCGCGCGCCTTGGCCTCGGGCAGGCCGGCGAACCACTCGCGGATCGGCGTGAAGGCGCCGGTGTAGGTGGCCGGATTGGAGCGCGGGGTGCGGCCGATCGGCGACTGGTCGATGTCGATGATCTTGTCGATGTGCTGCAGGCCCTCGATGCGGTCGTGCGGCGCGGGCGCCAGCGAGGCGCCGTTGAGCTTGCGCGCCACCGCGGCATAGAGCGTGTCGATGAGCAGCGTCGACTTGCCGCCGCCGGAGACGCCGGTGACGCAGGTGAACAGGCCGAGCGGGATCTCGGCGGTGATGTTTTTCAGGTTATTGCCGCGGGCGTTGACCACCTTGAGCGTGCGGCGCGGGTCGGGCGCCTGGCGCTCGGGGATCGGCACGCTGAGCTCGCCGGAGAGGTACTTGCCGGTCCACGAGCGCGGGGCGGCGATGAGGTCGTCCACGTTGCCTTCGGCGACGATGTGGCCGCCGTGGATGCCGGCGCCGGGGCCGATGTCGAGCACGTAATCGGCGGTGCGGATGGCGTCCTCGTCGTGCTCGACCACGATGACGGTGTTGCCGAGGTCGCGCAGGCGCTTGAGGGTTTCCAGCAGGCGGGCGTTGTCGCGCTGGTGCAGGCCGATCGAGGGCTCGTCCAGCACATAGAGCACGCCGGTGAGGCCGGAGCCGATCTGCGAGGCGAGCCGGATGCGCTGGCTCTCGCCGCCGGAGAGCGTGCCGGAGGCGCGGCTGAGCGTGAGATAGTCGAGGCCGACGTCGACCAGGAACTTGAGCCGCTCGCGGATTTCCTTGAGCACGCGGCCGGCGATCTCGTTCTGCTTGTCGGTGAGGTGCTGCGGGCAGCTCGGTGACCCAGTCGCCGGCCTTGCGCACCGAGAGCTCGGCGACGTCGGCGATGGTGGCGCCGGCGATCTTGACGCAGAGCGCTTCGGGCTTCAGCCGCGCGCCGTGGCAGGCGGAGCAGGGCACGTCGGTGAAATATTTCTGCAGGTCCTCGCGCGCCCATTCGGATCTCGGTTTCCTTGAAGCGGCGCTCCAGGTTGGTGATGACGCCCTCGAACGGCTTTTTGGTCGTGTAGCCGCGCAGGCCGTCGTCGTAGACGAATTTGATCTCGTCCTCGCCGGAGCCGTAGAGGATCGCGGTTTGCGTCTTCTTCGGCAGGTCCTTCCACTTGGTGTCGAGCGTGAAGCGGTAATGCTTGCCGAGCGCGTCCAGCGTCTGGATGTAATAGGGCGACGACGACTTCGCCCACGGCGCGATGGCGCCCTTGCGCAAGGTCGCGTCCTTGTCGGGGATGACGAGGTCGGCGTCGATGTGCTGCTCGAGCCCGAGGCCGCCGCATTCCGGGCAGGCGCCGAACGGGTTGTTGAACGAGAACAGCCGCGGCTCGATCTCGGAAATGGTGAAGCCGGACACCGGGCAGGCGAATTTCTCGGAGAAGATGAGGCGCTCGGGGCCGGCGAGCTGCGAATGGATTTTGGCCACCGCCTTGCCGCTGGCCGCAGCCGGCTCCCTCTCCCCTTGTGGGGGAGGGTTGGGGTGGGGGGGAGAATTTTGCGCCGGCGCCTGCTGCTTCCCCCTCACCCGACCGGCCTTCGGCCGGTCGACCTCTCCCACCAGGGGAGAGGTACAGACGGAGAGTCCGCCAGCTCCACCACCGCCAGGCCGTCGGCGAGCTTGAGGCACTGCTCCAGCGAGTCCGCCAGCCGCGTGCCGATATCGCCTTTCACCACAAGGCGATCGACCACGACGTCAATGTCGTGGGTGAACTTCTTGTCGAGCGGCTTGACGTCGCCGATCTCGTGGAAGGCGCCGTCGATCTTGACCCGCTGGTAGCCCTTCTTCAGCAGCTCGGCGAGTTCCTTGCGGTACTCGCCCTTGCGGCCGCGCACCAGCGGCGCCAGCACGTAGATGCGCGTGCCCTCGGGCAGCGCCAGCACGCGGTCGACCATCTGGCTGACGGTCTGGCTTTCGATCGGCAGACCCGTCGCCGGCGAATAGGGGATGCCGACGCGCGCCCACAGCAGGCGCATGTAGTCGTAGATCTCGGTGACGGTGCCGACGGTCGAGCGCGGGTTCTTCGAGGTGGTCTTCTGCTCGATGGAGATGGCCGGCGACAGGCCGTCGATCTGGTCGACGTCCGGCTTCTGCATCATCTCCAGGAACTGGCGCGCGTAGGCCGAAAGCAACTCCACGTAGCGGCGCTGGCCCTCGGCGTAGATGGTGTCGAAGGCGAGCGACGACTTGCCCGAGCCCGACAGCCCGGTGAACACCACCAGCTGGTCGCGCGGGATGGCGACGTCGACGTTCTTGAGATTGTGCTCGCGCGCGCCGCGGATGGTGATGGCGCGGGCGTCGCGGCCGGATGCTTTGCTGGACGGGTCGGTCATGGGGCTTTCAAGCGACTTTCAAGGGCGCGGGAACGGGTCAATAGCCCGGCAAGCCGCCGGAATCTGAGCATCGGGCGCGCGAATAACAGCCGGAACGTAATGAGAACGCGGGCCTTCCGCCAGCCCCCGCCGCGGCGGTGCACAAGGGAATGGGGATAACCGCCCTCCGGTTTGCGGACGCGGGCGCCTAGCGTGGCGGGCCGTCAAAATCTCATGGAACGAAACATTCGATAAAATAAATACGTTGAATTCCATTCTCTGCAGACGGAAGATCACAGCGCTGACGTTCGGAAAAGCAGCGAAACGTAGAACATAATTTTTTGCCTCGCTCACATTCCGGTTCATCGATGGATGGCCGGCATGGGGTTCAACAGCAGCGATCCGCACCGGATCGTGAGGCATTGGGAGGGAAGAGACATGCTCGACCGATCCGACAGGATACGTGTGACCCGCCGCCAGTTCGGCCTGCTCGCCGGCGCCGCCGGCGTGGCGCTCGGCGCCGGCGGATTGCCGAAGGTGACGCTCGCCGCCACGGCCGACTCCGCCACCATCATCAAGGGCAAGAAGAGCGGCCTCATCGTCCACAACGCCAAGCTCGGCGTGATGGAGACGCCGCTCACCGAACTGCGCAAGCACGCCATCACGCCGAAGGACATCCTGTTCAACCGCCTGCATTTCCCGCATGAAGGCAAGGCGGCATGGTACGGCACCCTCGATGCGCCGCCGGCCGAAATCACCAGCAACTGGAATCTGCGGGTCGACGGCCTGGTGCAGCGGCCGCGCGACGTGAAGATCGCCGACCTGCAGAAGATGCCGCAGGAAAAACGCGTGTCGGTGATGCAATGCGCCGGCAACGGCCGCTCGTTCTACGCGGCGAAGCAAAAGGTCGGCGGCGGCCAGTGGAAGAACGGCGGCATGGGTAACGTCGAATGGGAAGGCGTCCCGTTGCGCGCGTTCATCGACGGCCAGAAGCTGGGCGTGGCCAAGTCCGCGATCTGGCTGACCGCCGAAGGCTGGGACGAGCCGGCCACGCCGGTCGGCTCCGACTTCGCCAAGAGCTACCGGCTCGACGATCCGGCGCTCGATCATGCCATCCTGGCGCTGAAGATGAACGGCGAGCCGATCCCGGCCGTGCATGGCGGCCCGGTGCGGCTGATCATCCCCGGCTTCTACGGCAACATGAACGTGAAGATGCTGACCAATCTGCTGTTCGCCGCGGCGCAGTCGCCGAGCGCCATGCAGTCGGTCGGCTATCGCTTCCCCAACAAGCCGGTCGAGCCGGGCCAGTTCAAGGCCAACGACTACACGCTCGAGAACAGCCGGCCGACCTACGGCCACCAGATCAAGAGCGTGATCTTCTCGCCGCTGCCGGAAGACAAGCCGAAGGCCGGCGAGGTCGAGATCACCGGCGTCGCCTTCAACGACGGCATGTCGAAGATCACCAAGGTGGAAGTCTCCACCGACGGCGGCAAGAGCTGGAAAGAGGCCACCATCAAGGGCGGCCTCAGCCCTTGGGCCTGGCAGCACTGGTCGCTGAAGACGAAGCTGGGCGGCGGCAAACACACGCTGGTCTCGCGCGCCACCGACGCCAAGGGTGAAAGCCAGCCGATCGATGGCCTCACGCGGTGGAATCCGCGCGGCTACGAGTGGAACGGCGCCGACCATGTCGAGGTTGCGGTCGCCTGAGCGGGCGGCCGGCAGGGGCGCTCCGGCAGAGGCCGGGGCGCCCTTTTCCCATGCAATGCGCGTCGCGATGCCGGAAGGCCCCGCCGCCCTTTGCGGGCGGCGGCCCGTGTCCTCCGATGAGAGGGAGTTGAAGTGAGGATGCGGATCAGGTCCTTCTTTTTCGCGGCGGCGGCGGCCATCGCCGTCCTCGCCGGCGGGGCCCGGGCTGCCAATTACATCGAGCTTCCGCCCGGGCCCAACCGCGAACTGGTCTACGGGCAGTGCCGCACCTGCCACGATCTGCAGTATCTCGAAGAGTCGGCCGGCATCACCCGCGACGACTGGGACCAGATGCTGATCAGCATGCGCCAGTACGGGATGCGCATTCCGCCCGAGCAGCGCGACAAGATCCTCGATTATCTTGGCACCTATCTCGGCCCCAATCCGCCGCCAAAAACCACGGCGCCCGAACAGGCGGCGCCTGCCGCAGCCGTGGACGGCGCGGCCGTGTTCAAGGAACAGTGCAGCAGCTGCCATCAGGCGAACGGGCAGGGAGTCGCCGGCAACTTCCCGCCGCTCGCCGGCAATCCCGACCTGTTTCTGAGCCGGACCTTTCCGGCCGTGGTCGCACTGTTCGGCATGGAGGGAAAGATCACGGCGGACGGCAAGACGTTCGAGAGCGCGATGCCGCCCTTCGCGCATCTGTCCGACGCCCAGATCGCGGCGGCGGTGAACTACGTGCGCGGCGCCTGGGGTAACGACCGGCTGAAGCCGGCCGGCGCGAAGCCGATCGACGCCAACGCGGTGGCGGCGCTGCGGAAAAAGAACCTGTCGCCGGCGCAGGTGCACGCCGAACGCGCCAGGCTGAAAACGGCAGGAAAATAAGCAGGCTGGCGCGGGCCTTTCACCCGCAACCGGAACCGAATCCGGTTCACCGGGCCGGGGCTCCCGTCCGGCATACGGCGAAACGCACCGCCCTCCGCCGCGAAACGGGGGAGGGATGAGGCGTGGCCGTCGCAAATGCGTGTGCGTGGGAGTGGGTAAAGAGAGATCGGGGATGGTTCGTCCGGGGAGAAGAAGCCGCGGCTGCGCGCCTGTCCGATCCGATGTGATCAGCGCCGCTCCGTGGCGAGTGGCCAGGGTCTGGTTTCCGGGGGTGGCCGGAACTCCGCTGCCGGGGGTAACCGCTTGCGAGGGCGGGGTTCGCGCGTGAAAAAATACCGCCCCCCATCAATTGACTGATGGCGCAGCCCGGACTAGAACAAACAAGGAACAACGTCGGCGGCCAGGTGGACCCTTGACCTGAGGCGGGCCCGGCAGAAGCCTTGTGGATTAAAGGCAAACGCGCTTGCCGCACCCGGGGTGAGCACTAGGGTGAATGCCGAGGCGCGTGTTTTTAGTGGCAGGGGGCGACAGGTGGTCGGCATGCCCCTTAAACGGCGAGTGGCTTGCTGCGCGAACGCGCATCAGCGGAATGGGCCAGGACCGCCAGTTCGGAGAGCATCATGGCAGGTAGCGTCAACAAGGTGATCCTCGTCGGCAATCTCGGCGCGGATCCGGAAATTCGTCGCACCCAGGACGGGCGCCCGATCGCGAACCTGCGGGTGGCCACCTCGGACACCTGGCGCGACAAGGCAACCGGCGAGCGCCGCGAAAAGACCGAATGGCACCGGGTGGTCATCTTCAATGAGGGCCTGTGCCGGATCGCCGAGCAGTACCTGAAGAAAGGCTCGAAGGTCTATCTGGAAGGCTCGCTGCAAACACGCAAATGGCAGGACAAGGACGGCCAGGATCGCTACTCGACCGAGGTCGTGCTGCAGGGCTTCAATTCGCAGCTCACCATGCTCGATGGCCGCGGCGGTGGCGGCGGCGCCAACGCAGACAATGGCGACGACTTCGGCTCGGCCGGCGTGAGCGGGGCTGGGTCACGCCGGCAGCCGGCCATGGCCGGCGGCGGTGGCCGCGGCGATCTCGACGACGAGATTCCGTTCTAGCCTTTGTCCGTCCGCTTCAGCAGGACCGACAGCACCAGGGCGCAATAGCCGGCGAAGGAAATCACTGCGTCGACGGCGTGGCCCCATTCCCATTGCAAGCGCAACTGCTCCCAGCCGGCCGGGACCATGGTCCAGTTGGCGGTCGCCTGATTGGCCGGGAACACGAAAGTGAAGAAGATCACCAGCGTCGCGATTTGCGAGGCAAGCGCCGCCAGCACAAGCGCGCAGGACGTGGTCTGTCCGCGCTGGACGATTGCCAGGGCAGTCAGCGCGGCCAGGTTGCCGAACAGGACAATGCCGAACAGCGCCCAGCCGCGATAAATGGTTTGCACGATGAAATAGTCGTTTTGCGCCAGATGGATCTTGTGGGGCATCGCAAACAAATGCGCCCCGGCCGGCACCAGCGCCAGCGCGAACAGCACCAGAGCGATAAATTGCAATATCCGGATCAGCGCGGAACTCCCCTCGGCCCCGGGACGGTACGCAGGTTCCGACGACAACCGGGATGACGCGGTGATCGTTCCCGGAACCGGGAAATGCGGGAACGATGTAGCCGTCGTGGGATTGGCAAGGCAAGGGCGAACCATCGCGAAGAGGAGCGTTGCCAATGAACAAACTTATTCTGGCCGCAAGCCTGACCGCGGCCCTTGTCATGCCTGCTACGGCGCCGGCCCTTGCGAAAAGCGCCAAGAACCAGCCGTCGGCCAAGACGCAGGCGGCCATGCCGGCAAGCACAAAAACCTTCGTAAAGAAAGCCGGTCTCACCAACCTGTTCGAGATCAAGGCCGGTCAGATTGCCCGGCAGAAGTCGGACAACAGTGACGTTCAGGACTATGCCGAAATGATCATCAGCGACCATCAGAAGGCGCAGGACGATCTGAAAGCGGCGGCGAAAGATGTAAACGGCGCGAGCGTGCCGGATTCGCTCGATCAGAAGCACAGCAAGATGATCAAGCAGCTGCAGTCGGCGTCCGGCGCCAGGTTCCTGAAGACCTTCAAGGATCAGCAGGTGAAGGGCCATAAGGAGGCAGTCAAGCTGTTCCAGGACTACGCGAAAGGTGCGGCAAACGCCGAGCTCAAGCAGTTCGCGCAGAGCACGCTGCCGAATCTGAAGAAGCATCTGCAGCAGGCGCAGAACCTGCCGACCTCGACGGGCGCGCCGACGACCGGCGCCGGCGGCGAGGTGAACGACCGGATGAGCAAGTAGTCAGCCGGCGATCGCCGCGCGCACGCCGTCGATGACGAACTGAACTGCGAGCGCGGCCAGCAGCACGCCGAGCAGGCGGGACAGGACGACGCTGCCGGTCGCGCCCAGCAGGCGGGCGACGCGTGACGCCATCAGGAACACGAGGAGACACACCGCCATGACCGCGGCGATGACGGTGAGCAGCAGCGCCAGCCGCCCCCAATCGCTATCGCTGCGTCCGGCGAGCAGAACAGTGGCGGTGATGGCGCCGGGGCCGGCCATCAGCGGAATGGCGAGCGGGAAAGCGGCGATGTTGCGCACCCGCTCCTCGACCGCTTCCTCGGCCTGTTGCGACTGACGCACAGTGCGCACGCCGAATACCATTTCCGAGGCGATGGAAAACAGGAGCAGCCCGCCGGCGATGCGGAAGGCGGGCAGGGAGATCGAGAGCGAACGCAGGAGCCAGTCGCCGATCAGCGCGCTGCCAGCAAGCACCACGCAGGCGATCAGGCTCGCGCGCAACGCCACGGTGCGCCGGGCCCGGTCCGGCAGGCCGGCGGTGATGGCGATGAAGGTTGGCACCAGGCCGACCGGATCGACCACGACCACCAGGGTGACCAGCGCTGAAATGAGGAATTCGGTGGGCATCGCGGGTGACCTGACGGTCGCGAATGACCGGACGAGCACCTTCGAACGGGCCTGCTGACGGGTCAACAGAGGCGGTCGCCACAGCTTTGCCCCGGTCTGTCGCAGGCTTCGGGGAAGGCCTTCTAACCCATTGAAAAACATGGATTAAACACCATGTATCGGAAGGCGTTTCCGGTGGCTAAAGCCATCTGAAATCAGCTAGAAAACGACCAGCCAGATCCGCTCCAGGAATTCATCCTTGTCCGATAGTGACACGCCCAGGTCGGAGGACCCCTCCGACGTCCGCCCGATCTCGATCACCGAGGAGATGAAGCGCTCCTACCTCGATTACGCCATGAGCGTGATCGTGTCGCGAGCGCTCCCCGACGTGCGCGACGGTTTGAAGCCGGTACACCGGCGCATCCTGTATTCGATGCACGAGCAGGGCCATACGCCCGACAAGAAATACGTGAAGTCCTCGCGCGTGGTCGGCGACGTGATGGGTAAATATCACCCGCACGGCGACCAGGCGATCTACGACGCACTGGTGCGCATGGCGCAGGATTTCTCCATGCGCCTGGAATTGATCGACGGGCAGGGCAATTTCGGCTCGGTCGACGGCGATCCGCCGGCGGCCATGCGCTACACCGAGTGCAAGCTCGAAAAAGCGGCGATGGCGTTGCTCGACGACATCGACAAGGACACCGTCGATTTCCAGGACAACTACGACGGCGCCGAGCACGAGCCGGTGGTATTGCCGGCGCGTTTCCCGAACCTGCTGGTCAACGGCGCCGGCGGCATCGCCGTCGGCATGGCGACCAACATCCCGCCGCACAATCTCGGCGAACTGCTCGACGCCTGCAACGCGCTGATCGACGATCCGGCCTTGAGCATCGACGATCTCATCAACCTCGTGCCGGGCCCGGACTTCCCGACCGGCGGCATCATCCTGGGCCGCGGCGGCATTCGCAGCGCCTATCACACCGGCCGCGGCTCGGTCGTCATGCGTGGCAAGGTCGACTTCGAGACCGTCCGCAAGGAACGCGAAGCGATCATCATCTCCGAGATCCCGTATCAGGTGAACAAGGCCACGATGGTCGAACGCATCGCCGAACTGGTGCGCGACAAGAAGATCGACGGCATTGCCGACCTGCGCGACGAATCCGACCGCGACGGCTACCGCGTGGTGATCGAACTCAAGCGCGACGCCGAGCGCGAGGTCGTGCTCAACCAGCTCTACCGTTTCACCCCGCTGCAGACCTCTTTCGGCGCCAACATGGTGGCGCTCGACGGTGGCCGGCCGCTGGTGATGAACCTCAAGGACATGCTCACCGCCTTCATTGCGTTCCGCGAGGAGGTGGTGCAGCGGCGAACCAAGTTCCTGCTCGGCAAGGCGCGCGACCGCGCCCACATCCTGGTCGGTCTCGCCATCGCCGTCGCCAATATCGACGAGATGATCGCGCTGATCCGCGGTTCGAAGGACGCGGCAGAGGCGCGCGAAGCCCTGATGGGGCGGGAATGGCCTGCCAAGGACATGGCGCCGGTGGTGCTGCTGATCGACGATCCGCGCCACACCGTGTCGGCGGACGGCACCACGCGGCTATCCGCGGAGCAGGCGAAAGCCATCCTCGACCTGCGCCTGCAGCGGCTGACCGCGCTCGGGCGCGAGGAAATCACCGACGAACTCGACAAGCTGGCTGCGCAGATTTCCGACTATCTCGACATCCTGCGCTCGCGTTCCCGCATCCAGACCATCATCAAGGAAGAATTGCAGGCGGTGCGCGAGGAATTCGCCACCCCGCGCCGCACCGTGATTACCGAGGAAGAGGCGGAGGTCGAGGAAGAGGACCTGATCCAGCGCGAGGACATGGTCGTCACCGTGTCGCACCTCGGCTACATCAAGCGCGTGCCGCTTTCGACCTATCGCGCGCAGAAGCGCGGCGGCAAGGGTCGCGGCGGCATGCAGGTGCGCGAGGAGGATTTCGTCTCGCGCCTGTTCGTGGCTTCGACCCATACGCCGGTGCTGTTCTTCTCCTCGCGCGGCAAGGTCTACAAACAGAAGGTCTGGCGGCTGCCGCAGGCGGCGCCGCAGGCGCGCGGCAAGGCGCTGATCAACATCCTGCCGCTGGAAGTGGGCGAGTGGATCACCTCGATCATGCCGCTGCCCGAGGACGAGAAGACGTGGGGGCAGCTCGACGTCATGTTCGCCACCACCAAGGGCACGGTCCGGCGCAACAAGCTGTCCGATTTCGTCGACGTGCGCCGCTCCGGCATCATCGCCATGAAGCTCGCCGACGGCGAGGGCATCGTCAGCGTGCAAATCTGCACCGAAAAGGATGACGTGCTGCTGACGACCTCGGGCGGCCACTGCATCCGCTTCCCGGTGCCGGAGGTGCGCGTGTTCACCGGCCGTACCTCGATGGGCGTGCGCGGCATCAATCTCGGCTCCGGCGACAAGGTGATCTCGATGTCGATCCTGCGCCATGTAGACGTCACCGCCGACGAGCGCGCGGCTTACCTGAAGCGCGCCAGCGCGGTGCGCCGCGGCCTGGGCGAGGAAGAGCCGGCGGCGGCGGAAGCCGAAGAGGGCGCCGAGCGGCGAGAACGGTGCGACCGGCGGCATCGAACTCGGCGAGCAGCGCTACGTCGACCTGTCGACCGCCGAGCAACTGGTGCTGACGGTGTCGGAGCGCGGCTTCGGCAAGCGCACCTCGTCATTCGAGTACCGCACCACGGGCCGCGGCGGCAAAGGCATCGTGGCGATGCACGTCACGCAAAAGACCGGCAAGCTGGTCGGCTCGTTCCCGGTTGAGGAGGGCGACCAGGTGATGCTGGTCACCGACCAGGGCAAGCTGATCCGCACGACGGTCAACGGCATCCGCATCGCCGGCCGCTCGACGCAAGGCGTGATCGTGCTCGACACGGCGCAGGACGAGCGCGTGGTGTCGGTGGAGCACCTGAGCGAGGAAGAGGATTAGGCGCGCGCACGGCGCGCCTTTCCCTCCCCCCGCGAAGCGGTGGGGAGGGTCGGTGAGCATCGCGCAAGCGATGCGAACCGGGGTGGGGGGCGCTTTCACGCGTCGCTCGCGATATATTCCCCCCACCCCCGACCCCTCCCCACCACTCGCAAGTGCTCGTGGGGGGAGGGGAGCAGAAAGCCCCCCATGAACTGGCACCTGTTCTCCGCCTTCCTGCTGATCACGATGATCCTGGTGCTCACGCCGGGGCCGATCGTCACCCTGGTAATCGCGACCGGGGCCAGCCGCGGCATCCGCGCCGCCCTGCAGACGGTGATCGGCACCACGCTCGGCAACGCGGTGCTGCTCGCCTGCATCGCGCTGGGCTCTGAGCTGGATTCTGAAGGCTTCGGCGGAAGTCTTTGATTATGTTCGCTGGATCGGCGCGGCCTATCTCGTCTGGCTCGGCATCCAGGCCTGGCGCCATGCCGGCACGCCGGTCGAGGCGGCGCCGCTTGCGGGACATGTGCATGCCTGGCGCGGATTCGTGGTGGCGATCACCAATCCCAAGACCATCGCCTTCTTTACCGCCTTCCTGCCGCAGTTCATCGACCCGTCGCTGCCGGTGACGCGGCAGCTCGTGGTGATGTGCACGGTGTCGGTGGTGCTGGCCGGCTTCATCGATGCCGGCTGGGCAGTCGCTGCCAGCCTCGGCCGCGCCTGTTCTGATGAAGCCGCAGCACAACAAGTTGCTCGGGCGCTTCTCCGGCCTGGTGCTGATGGGCGGCGGGCATGTGGCTGTCGCTGGTGCGGCAGCGGGCGTAAATCAGTTCAGCTTGTCCGTCGTCACCAGCCGGATCTTCCGGTTGCCGAAGGGCGTGCCGACGCAGCGCAGGTATGGCCACGGGCGGCTGGCGCAGGCGTGCATCTCGTCTGCCGCGGCTTGCGGCATCGGGACCGGCGGTGACCAGCTCGCTCGGCGCGGACACGAGGGTGATGACGGCTGCAGCGAGCGGCTGCAGCCAGAATGGCTGTCAACGACTTCATGGTCTTTCCCCTGTTTGCGGCGGTGACGTTTCGTGCCGCTGACCGTTGGTCGCGGCCGCCAGCCACAAGGTTCGACGAATTAACGCCCGACCCGCGGAAAAGTTCAGCAGCCCGGAACCGGCCCTTGCCGGGCGGAACGCGGCCGGGGTAGACCCCGGCCATGGCGCGGACAGCCCTCTATGCCGGGTCCTTCGACCCGGTCACCAACGGCCATCTCGACGTGGTGCGCAACGCCGCCCGGCTTGCCGACCGGCTGGTGATCGCCATCGGCGTGCATCCGGGCAAGGCGCCGCTGTTTTCCGCCGACGAGCGGCTGGCCATGCTGGAAGAGACCTGCGGACCGCTGGCGGCTGCCGCCAAATGCGAGCTCTCCTGCATTACCTTCGACGACCTGGTGGTGGAGACCGCGCGGCGCGCGGGCGCGAGCCTGCTGATCCGGGGCCTGCGCGACGGCACCGACCTCGACTACGAGATGCAGATGGCGGGCATGAACGACGCCATGGCGCCGGACGTGCAGACGGTGTTCCTGCCGGCTTCGCCGGTGGTGCGCCCGATCACGGCCACATTGGTGCGCCAGATCGCCGGCATGGGCGGCGACGTTTCCGCCTTCGTGCCGGCTTCCGTGGTGACGCGGCTCAAGGCGAAATTTGCCAGCAAACCCGCGACGCCCCGCACCTGATCACGTTTCAACCCCGCGAGCCCGAGGACTCTCATGAACCGTCGTTTGATCCTGACGCTCGCCCCGGCCTTGCTGCTGGCCGGTCTGTTCGCCGGTGGCCGGCGCTGGCGCAGTCGCCGCTCGCAAACCCGGCAGCGCTGACCGAGAAGGCGCCCGACGACCTACAAGGCCAGGTTCGATACCACCAAAGGCAGCTTCGTGATCGAGGTGCACCGGGCGTGGGCGCCGCATGGCGCCGACCGTTTCTACAATCTGGTCAAGAACGGCTTCTACGACGACGTCCGCTTCTTCCGCGTGCTCGTCGGCTTCATGGCGCAGTTCGGCATCAATGGCGATCCGGCGCTGATGGCCAAATGGCGCGTGGCGCGCATCCCGGACGATCCGGTGCAAGCCAGAGCAATACCCGCGGCATGATCAGCTTCGCCACCTCCGGGCCCAACACGCGCACGACGCAGGTGTTCATCAACTTCGGCAACAACGCCGCGCTCGACCGCATGGGCTTTGCGCCGTTCGGCAAGGTGGTGTCGGGCATGAAGGTGGTCGACGCGCTTTATTCCGGCTATGGCGAGGGCGCGCCGCAGGGCGGCGGCCCCGACCAGGCCCGCATGCAGATGGAAGGCAACAGCTACCTCAGCCAGAACTTCAAGCGGCTGGACTATATCAAGAAGGCGACCATCGTCCGCTGAATGCCCATCACGATTTGAAAGGATACCCATTATGGCCAAGCCGGAAGACACCCTCACGCTCGAGACCACGCAGGGGCCCGGTTGTGATCGAGATGCGCCCCGACCTCGCGCCCGGACACGTCGCCCGCATCAAGGAACTGGTGAAGGAGGGCTTCTACGACGGTATCGTGTTTCACCGGGTGATCGACGGCTTCATGGCGCAGACCGGCTGCCCGCACGGCACCGGCACCGGCGGCTCGGGCCAGAAGCTCAAAGCCGAGTTCAACAAGGAGCCGCACGTGCGCGGCACGGTGTCGATGGCGCGCGCGCAGAACCCGGACTCGGCGACAGCCAGTTCTTCATCTGCTTCGACGACGCCACCTTCCTCGACGGGCAGTACACCGCCTGGGGCAAGGTGATCTCCGGCATGGAGAACGTCGACAAGATCAAGCGCGGCGAGCCGGTGCAGGACCCCGACAAGATCGTCAAGGCGACGATGGGGGCGTAAGCGCCCGGCCGGTCATTCCGGGACGGCGCGGAGCGCCGGACCCGGAATCCGGATACAGGCACTGGGCAAGCTTCTGGATTCCGGGCTCGCGTGCCATACGCGCCGCAGACGCGCGTAAACGCGCTTATGGCACGCGCCCCGGAATGACGATTGAACATGCGCACGGACCTCTTCGACTTTGAACTGCCGGCCGACCGTATCGCGTTACGGCCGATGCATCCGCGCGACGCCGCGCGGCTTATGGTCGTGCGGCCGGGTGAAACGCCGGAATGGCAGGACAAGGGCGTGCGCGACTTGCCGGAGCTGCTTGCAGCCCGGCGATTGCCTGGTGGTCAACGACTCGCAAGGTGATTGCGGCGCGGCTGAAGGGGCGGCGGATCGGGCGCGGGGACAGCGAGCCGACGATCGAGGCGACGCTGATCAAGCGGCTCGACGGCTCGCACTGGCAGGCCTTCATCCTGGGCGCCAGGAAGGTGCAGGTGGGGGATACCCTGCGGTTCGGGGACGAGGGCAAGGTCTGTTTCCTCGGCCAGCTCGATGCTCAAGTTTCACATAAAGATGAAGGCGGGGAGGTAACCCTTTCATTTTCCTTCCATGGCCCGGTGCTGGATCAGGCCATTGCCGAGCGGGGCGAGATGCCGCTGCCGCCCTATATCGCCTCCCGGCGCGCGCCCGACGAGCAGGACAAGGCCGACTACCAGACCCTGTTCGCGCACGACGAGGGTTCGGTGGCGGCACCCACAGCGGGTCTGCACTTCACCGATGATCTGCTGGCGCGGCTGATGCGTCGCGGTGTGGGCTTGCACAAGGTGACGCTGCATGTCGGCCCCGGCACTTTCCTGCCGGTGAAGAGCCGACGACACCAGCGGCCACAAGATGCATGCCGAGTTCGCCATCCTCGCCCGAAGACGTGGCCGAGGCGCTCAACGCGGCGCGCGCGAAGGGTGGGCGCATCGTGGCGGTGGGCTCGACCGCGCTGCGCACGCTGGAAAGCGCGGCAGACGAGAACGGAAAGCTGAAGGCATTCTCGGGCGACACCGATATCTTCATCACGCCCGGCTACAAATTCCGTGCCACCGATCTGATGCTGACCAATTTCCACCTGCCGCGCTCGACCCTGTTCATGCTGGTGTCGGCGTTCTCGGGGCTGGACACCATGAAGCGCGCCTATGCCCATGCCATTGAGAGCGGCTACCGGTTCTATTCTTATGGGGATGCCTGTTTGCTGTATCATCAGACAGTCATTCCGGGACAGCGCGTAGCGCTGGACCCGGAATCCAGAGACGCGGTACAGCGTTGCCGGATTCCCGGGTTCGCCCGCTAACGCTCGCGCCCCGGAATGACAGAGACACTATGCCCGAGCCCTTCTCCTTCTCCCTCAAGAAAACCGACGGCGCCGCGCGCCGCGGCGAATTCGTGACGCCGCATGGGCGCGTGCAGACGCCGGCCTTCATGCCGGTCGGCACCCAGGGCACGGTGAAGGGGCTGACGCCGGAGGCGGTGCGGGAAGCCGGCGCCGAGATCGTGCTCGGCAACACCTATCATCTGATGCTGCGGCCCGGGCCTGAGCGGGTGGCGGAACTCGGCGGCCTGCACGCCTTCATGCAATGGCCGCTGCCGATCCTGACCGACTCCGGCGGCTTCCAGGTGATGTCGCTGTCGAGCCTGCGCAAGCTGAGCGAGAAGGGCGTCACCTTCCGCTCCCATCTCGACGGCGCCATGCACGAGCTTTCGCCCGAGCGCGCGATCGAGATCCAGGCGCTGCTCGGCGCCGACATTTCCATGCAGCTCGACGAATGCCTGCGGCTGCCGGCGACCCGCGATGAGATGCTGCGCGCAATGGAATTGTCGCTGCGCTGGGCGGAGCGCTCAAAAAAGGCCTTCGAGAGCGCGGGCGCGGGAAGGCTACGCCCTGTTCGGCATCGTGCAGGGCGGCGACGACATCGCGCTGCGCCTTGAGAGCGCACGCGAGCTCGTCGGCATGGACTTCCAGGGCTACGCCATCGGCGGGCTGGCGGTGGGCGAGCCGCAGGACGTCATGCTCAAGGTGGTGGAGGAGACCACGCCGGCGCTGCCGGCGGAGCGGCCGCGCTATCTCATGGGCGTCGGCACCCCGCACGACATGCTGGAGGCGGTGGCGCGCGGCATCGACATGTTCGACTGCGTGATGCCGACCCGCAACGGCCGCCACGGCATGGCCTTCACCCGTTTCGGGCCGCTCAATCTGGCCAATGCCCGCCACGCCGCCGACCCGCGTCCGCTCGACGAAGCGAGCCCGCACCCGGCCGCGCGCACCTATTCGCGCGCCTACCTGCATCATCTGGTCAAGGCGAAGGAGATCCTCGGCGCGGTGCTGCTCTCGACCGTCAACATCGCCTATTACCAGACGCTGATGGCCGGCATGCGGGAGGCCATCGCGGCGGGCACCTTTGCCGACTTCCGCGCCGCCACACTCGCCGGCTGGGAGCAGGGGGATATCCCGCCGCTGTAATCGCTCCAACTGTCATGGTCTGGGGCGCGCGCCCGGCTGAGCGCCGCGAATCGCGCGCGGCTCGACGGGATAAGCCGAGGCGAGGGGCATTGTCTCGGCCTGGCGGCTTCGCTAAAGGCTGGGTTTATGACCATTCCACCCGACTTCCTCGCCAAACGCCGTAAGCCCACATTCAAGCTGCCGCCGGGGGCGACCGACGCCCACTGCCACGTGTTCGGCCCGGGCGACAAATTTCCCTATGCGCCGAACCGGCGCTACACGCCGGAGGACGCGCCCAAGGAGATGCTGGCGGCGCTGCACCGCCATCTCGGCGTCGCGCGCACGGTGATCGTGCAGGCGAGCTGCCACGGCGCGACAACCGCGCCATGCTCGACGCCATCGCCGACGACCCGGCGAACATCAAGGGCGTCGGCATCGTCGACAAAACCTTCGGCGACGCCGAATACAAGACGCTGCACGACGGCGGCGTGCGGGCCGCGCGCTTCAATTTCGTCAAGCACCTCGGCGGCACGCCGGACATGGACCTGTTCCACCGCACCGCCGACCGCATCAAGGAGATGGGCTGGCACATCGTGCTGCATCTCGACGCGCCCGACATCATCCCGCTGTCGGACATGATCCGCAAACTGCCGCTGCCCTTCGTCATCGATCATATGGGCCGGGTGCCGGCCAAGGACGGCGTCGACCAGCCGCCGCTGAAGGCGCTCTGGAGCTCGCCAAGCTGGAGAAGTGCTGGATCAAGGTGTGCGGGTCCGAGCGCATCTCGTTTCCGCCCTACAAGGAGGCGGTGCCGATCGCGCAGGCGATCATGGCCGCGGCGCCGGACCGCGTGCTGTGGGGCACCGATTTCCCGCATCCCAACCCGAGCCACGAGGCGGACGAAGCCGATCTGGTCGATCTGGTGCCGCAGTTCACGGCAGACCCGGTGTTGCAGAAGAAGCTTCTGGTCGACAACCCGGCGCGGCTTTACGGTTTCGCGCCGCTTTAGAGGATTGTCGGCAGTCTCGACAATCTCCGTTCATTCCCGCGCAAGCGGGAATCCAGTTCTTACTGCTTGGCCTTAAGTGCTGGGTCTCCGCTTCCGCGGGGACGAGCGGGTGAATTCATCTGAGCTGCATTTGGCAAGGCGATGAGCCGGCCGCCCGCCAGCGGTCCGGTCACGGCCCGCCGTAAAGCCAGGCGATCCCGTCGTAGCTCTGCTCCGGCGTGCGGCCGGAAAGGCGCATGTCGCGCAGTTCGGCGGCGACGCCGCGGGCGTGATAGAATTCGCCGTAGACCCGCGCCATGATCTGCGTGCGGCCGGTGCGCAGATAGCGCTGCTGCTGATAGCGCTGGAAGGCGCCGGGCAGATCGTCGGGCGTGGCGGCAGCCTCGTCCGCCAGGATCACCGCGTCCTCGGTCGCCATGCAGGCGCCTTGCGCGAGATATTGCAGCATCGGGTGCGCGGCGTCGCCGAGCAGCGTCACGCGGCCGTCGGTCCAGTTCTTCACCGGCTCGCGGTCGCACAGGACCCACATGCGCCAGGTTTCGATGCGCTCCAGCATGCGCATCACCTCGGGCACCTCGCCCTTGAAGTGCTTCCACAGCAGGTCCTTGCTGCCCTCGGCGTCCCAGCCTTCCTCGTAGTGGTCGGAATGGAACACGGCGACCAGGTTATAGAGCTCGCCGCGGCGCAGCGGGTAATGCACGAAGTGGGTGCGCGGGCCGGCCCACAGCACTACGTCCGGCCGCCACAGGTCCTCCGGCACGTCCTCGCGCTTGAGCACGGCGCGGTAGGCGATGTGGCCGGAGACGCGCGGCTTGCCGTCGCCCGATCACCTCATCGCGGATCTTCGACCACATGCCGTCGCAGCCGATCAGGGCGCGGCCCTGGACCTTCTCGCCGTTCTCCAGCGTGACGGTGACGCCCTTGTCGTCCTGCGTGAAGCCGTCGACGCGGCGGCTGGTCTCCAGCGTGACCAGGTTCGAGCTCTGGCACGCTTTCGAGAAAGGTGCCGTGGATGTCCGCGCGGTGCGTCACCGCATAGGGCTGGCCGCCGAAGCGCTTGGAAAATGCGTCATCGAGCGGGATGCGCAGGACCAGCTTGCCGGTCAGCGCGTCGCGCATCTCCTGTCCCGGTGGTACGTGGGCGTCGGCGAGAATGGCGTCCTTCAGGCCGATCTTCTCCAGCACCCGGAAGATGTTGGGGCCGAGCTGGATGCCGGCGCCGACTTCCCTGAATTCGGACGACTGCTCGAACAGGCGGACGGGAAAGCCTTTCTGCGCCAGCGCATAGGCGCAGACCAGGCCCCCGATGCCGCCGCCGGAAATGAGAATGGGTGTCGAACTGCCGTTGCTCCCGGCCATGGGACGTTACCTCACTGATATTGCAAGCCAATGTTGTTTGTTGGTCGGCACAATAATGCGCCCGCCGGGCGAGGCAAGGCAACGTCCGGGCGAAGCGGGCTGAAATATAAAGCCCGCCGACGCGGGGAGCCGGCGGGCAACGCTCTCCTGTTCAGCGGACGGAGGAGCCCGATTACTTCGTCAGTTGGCCGCGGATCTCGCCTGCCTTGTGCACATCGGTGTGGAGGTTCAGGTACAGCATGCCGGCCGTCAGATCATTGGCCTGCTCGGAGGTCAGCTATTTTGAGCCGCTGAACGGGCTTCTGGCGTTCGCCCCGGCGAAGACAGGCACTTCCTGAGAAGCGTTGGCGCTGGCCTTGAAGTGGACCATCTCGGCCAGCGAGGGGGAGGTGAAGGCAAGCGCGGCGGCCGCAATCAGTGCCGCGAAGCCGGGTTGCGGGAGCATCGATGTCATGGAGGCCCTCCTGATAATCGATTATGCAGCCAGATGGCGACTGGCTGACGATCGCCCTGGCGCGTACCGCAGCGAGGCGCCACAAAGCGCCAACACCGGGGGAGAGGCCTATTCCAGGCTTATTCGCGTTCGCCGAGCGGGATGGAGCTGGAGAAGGGTTCGCCGCAGGTCTCGCATGCCCAATGGTGACGGATTTCGCCGCCTTCGACAAATTCCGACACGAGCGGCGCAATCATGATGTCGCCGCATTGGGGGCAATGGGCGAGACCGGCGCAGGTCCGCATCGCTTCGAGATTGGCGGTGTCGCAATGAAGCATGGTGCCGGTCTCCTCTTCATCGACCCCCGAAATCGTATTGTCGCTGATAACGGGAGATCGTGGCAGGCATGGGACCGGGAGGTGAAACCTTGATGACGGTTTGGATGAGATTTTGAGACGGGGTGGGCAGCATTTGAGCGCGGATGGCGCATAAGCGCGATGCCTGGTACTTGAGGCGGTCGGCGTTTTGAGGGAGCGGGGCTCGATTCTGTGAAGATAAAATCTGCGCACTGCTGTATTTCCGCAATAAATGCAGCGGCAGAAATGGCGGCCAGTGGCCACACGCTGCTGCCGCAGTGACATACGGGATTACATGAACCAATCTTGAAGACGTGCGCACTCAATCAGCTTCGCACCCTTAAACTCCACGCAAGCAGAAAAAGAAGCATTGGACAAATTACAACACAAAACTGGCCCCCTGGATCAAACGGTCGTTGGAAAGACAATGGTTGGGAGTTGCAGGGGCATGGTGAGCGCGCTGGGAATGCAAGGCAGAATAATAACTTGATCTGTCAAACTTGCATAAGCGCGGCTCTGAAAGCAAAGGAGCTTTTGAGATGGTGTCAAACTGTTTGACGTCCCTGAGGCACACGTCCTGCCAGTCAGAACCGAAATCCATCTTGTAGCCGGGGTCCGCGTTCTCGCATGCGACTGCATGCGCAACCACGCGTTCCCTGTCTGTCGCCCATTGGGGGCAGTTGGTTCTGTTGTGATGGCGCTGGCGATGAGCGGCGACCGCCTGATCCCGGCGTTCGCCGGGAATGCAGCATCAGCACATGTGCCCAAGCAAGGAACTCTGCCGTTTCGCCGCGAATGTTTGGTGTTTGTGACCTTAACGCCACCTTGCGTTCTGCCTACGCCCACGTGGACCATAGGCTGGTCGGCTCTGTGATCATGTACAACAGGAGGAGTGCTTCTGTGGTCGCGAGTATCACGAGCCAAAGATGCCTGATTCACGGCTGGCTGGAGAAGGGAATATCACACGCGCCACGCGCTCTGCCCGGGCCTCACGTGCTTGATCGGAAAAGCACCAACAAAAAGGGCAGCCGTAAGGGCGGCCCTTTTTGCATCTCCTGAGCTGGAGTTCAGTGGCCCTTGTCGTCCTTGCGATACGACTTGGCCGGACCGGCAGCATGCCCTTGGCTGCGCGCTGCTGGCCTGCCATGCGCGTGCGTACCCTCGTCGGCGCCGCGGCCTTCGGTCCGCTGCCGGGGCGCAGCCTGCTCTGCCGCCTGGTTGCCGTGCCGCTCGGGCGGTTTCTGTCCGGCTGACTTAGGCTGCTCTTTACCTTTATTTCTTCTGCTGCTCCTGGCTCTTCTGCTGCCCGGCGGCCTTGTTCTCCTGCTCCTGGCCTTTCTTCTGCCCGGCAGCCTTGTTCTGCCGCTCCTGACTCTTCTTCTGTTCAGCGGCCTTGTTCTCCTGCTCCTGGCCTTTCTTCTGCCCGGCAGCCTTGTTCTGCCGCTCCTGACTCTTCTTCTGTTCAGCGGCCTTGTTCTCCTGCTCCTGGCCTTTCTTCTGCTCGGCGGCCTTGTTCTCCTGCTCCTGACTCTTCTTCTGTTCAGCGGCCTTGTTCTCCTGCTCCTGGCCTTTCTTCTGCTCGAGCGGCCTTGTTCTCCTGCTCCTGGCCTTTCTTCTGCTCGGCGGCCTTGTTCTCTTGCTCCTGGCCTTTCTTCTGCTGAGCAGCCTTATTCTGCTGCTCCTGGCTCTTCTGCTGTTCGGCAGCCTTGTTCTGCTGCTGGACGCCTTGCTGCCGCGCCGCCTTGGGCGGGTTCTTGCCGAGCCGGCCATTCTCATTGTCGGCAAGCGCCTTGGGCTCCGGAACGTTCTTTTCCGGCTGGATCTCGTTATTGGTCTTCTCCGCCGTGATCTGAATCTGCGGACGCTGCTGACCGCGCAGCTCCTGCGGGCCAACCTCGACCGCGTTTGGAATTGCGGCGGTGCCGGCGAGGATATGCGGCTGCACCCTGTAGGTGTGCAGCGGCTGGCCAACGACGGCCGACACCACCGCCGGCTCGATGCCCGGATTGACGGCGAAGCCCGCTTGGCCCGGCTGCACCATGACGGTGCGGTTCACGACTACCGTCGTGTCCAGGTAGTCGCGCTGCCGCTGCGGCGCCAAAGCGACGCGCAGGATGTTTGGCGCGATGAAGTCGCGGGCGCGCACGAAAATCCAGGCGCTCGGCTGGTCGCGGTAGACGACCGTGATATTCACCTGATCGGGCGGCAACGGCGCCCAGCCGATGTGGTCATGTCCGCGGCGCCAGGCGACCCAGGCTGGCGCCCACTCGCGATTCGGCACCCAGACCCAGCCCGTGTCGGCGTCGAGCACCCAGCGGCCGTAGTGATAGACGACCCAGCCCCATTGGGCTTCGCGCTGATCGGTCACCCAGTACCAGCCGTAATCATCGGTATAAACCCAATGTCCAACGGTGTAGGGACGCCAGCCGCGCTCGACATGGGCGGGAATCCAGACGCGGCCCCAGCGCTTATGCTGGCGCCAGTGCCCGTACGGCTTCAGCACGACCTCGAAGTCAACCGACACCCGCTGTGCCTGGGCCGGCGTGCTGATGCTGGCGCCGGGCGGCGCCAGTGAACAAACGAAAAGCGCCGCGACAGCAAGCGCGACGCGAGCACTCAGTCTTCCGGTAGGCGAATTGGACATGGAACATTCTCCGGCTATGTCACAAAAGGCTCCGGTGAGAACGTTCCCTTCCGGCACAAGTTCCTGCAAAAAGTTGACAGTCGCGGACGGGCGATACTCGAGCGGATATAAAGAAAATATGCGCTCGTCGGATAGTTCGCCGCTCGTTCAAGGCCGCTTATTTGCTTAATTGCAGCACGCCCTGTTAAGCGTCGGCACCGAATCTCCCGCCGGTCCGCGAGGGGCCCGGCGGGAGCTGGACGAGGAACGAAAAGGCTCTCGCGGTTCCAGTCCTTGTGATGCTTACTTCTTGATGATCTTCACAACCTTGCGGGTGTCAGGCTCGACCAGCACGACCTGCGGGCCGATGACCGCGTACTCGTACTTTTCCACGCTTTTGATCTTAACGCTGTCAGGTACCGGCTGCAGCTTCACTGTGTCCGGAAGCTCGGTACCAACTTGAACGCTCACGTCGGCCGGCGCAGCACCAACCGTCGCACTGGAATGCAGTTCGGTGTAAATCGTCGTTTCCTGCTCCGGTGTCAGGTCGATCGCGACCGCCTGCGCCAGTGCCGGCCCTGCGGCGAGTGCCATAGCAGCGACGACAAGAGAGATACGCTTCATTGGGGTTTTCCTCCTCTGTGAAAATTCGCACCCATCCCAACCAGCTCCCGGGGGGGCGGTTCCGGAGTGCGACACTTTTTCGCTTCCGGCGAGCAAAAAGCTAAAGAGGCCGCCGCCGTCTCGCCGCTCCCGGTTCCAATGTCCGCGCCTCTTAACGACGATCCTGGATATTGGCGTGTCTGGCCTCTCTCGAACCTCGGACCTCAAAATCGCGCTGGCCAGGTTCTTCAAGCTCGCGGAGGCCGCTGAGAGAAGCTGGTGCCGCCGCCACGCGGTCGGCGACGTCCTGGTCGAGCCGCGGGATGCGCGACGGCCGGGTCTTGTCGCGGAACAGGCCGTCGACGCCCTCCTGCATGAGGCGCTCCTGCCAGCGCCAGACGCAGGTCCTGGATTTGCCGGTCTGCCGCATGATCGTGTTGGTGCCGATACCGTAAAAGATGTTGGCGCTTATTCGGAAAGTTATCGGTGTCCTAGTTGCGGTGCCCTCATAGCGCCGCATCGTGGATCAGCTTCATCAACGCCGCCGGTCAGAGAACAGTCAGGCTGGCGCGCTCAAGCTTAAGTCAGCCCCGACGTTGCCAGGTCGTGCGCAGCGCCGAGCCGCCGGGACAGCAACCGCAGGAGATGGCCACCTGGAACGTGCTTTTCGAGCGAGAACTCATAGAACAACGCAGCCTGTTCGACTTGCCGATGTCCCATCATGATCTTCAGTCCTGGCTATCGCCACGACTGAATCAGCAAATCATCTGCGTCGCAACGCCCGACTTTTTCAACAGAATCGGCCCTGAGCCTGCACAAGGCGCGGCTAGGGCCAAAACTCATTAATCGAAATAGATCCTGATTTTGGCTTCCTTTTCGTGCGCAACTCCAAGAGCGACAATCGGCAAACGTTAATCATTTCAGCGGGTTAGATTTAATCACGTCTCGGTCCTATGACTTCGTCGTCGACCGCACCCACGACGGCAAAGCGTTCCGGATGTTGTGCATCATCGACGAGTTCAGCCGCGAAAGCCTGGCCATCCGGGTGGCCCGTAAGCTCAAGGAACCCGGCCGCTTCAGTGAGGGATTATTGCTCCGGCGCTTACACAATTGCCTTTGGCGTGCCAATCGCAAGCGTCTCGATCTCACGCCCAGCTGCGGAGACTTGATCGAGGGCGTCGACAAGTGAAGTCGATATGATATCCGCTTTCGTTGCCTCAGCCGATTGGCCTGCCGACAGAGACAGAAACGCCACCAGCATGGGGGTTGCCGGCATTCGGCGACGCATTCGCCTGATAAGGTAGCGTGCGTGGGCAATCGAATTTTCGTTTAGGTAGAGCAGGCACACCATCTGGATGCCTTCGATGTCCACGCGACCCAAGTTCGTGGGGCTAGCATCGACCCAAGACAGCACCCGAGCCCCCATCCCCCGACGCTCGACGAGCTGGGCAAGGATCGCAGCCGCCGCATCGTCCAAGTTGCCCCGTGCGCCGACACACAACACCTGATGCTCATGCCGCCCAGGACCAAGTGGCTCCTTCGGCAAGGCCTCTACCTCATCGGTCTCAGCAACGGCGGTAGGCTTTTCTTCCACGTCCGACAAATTGTCGATAAGTGTAGCTACGCTATCGACTACCATGCTGCGGCGATCATCTTCAAGCATTCCTCTCGCCCGATCGCGCTCAATAGACACTAGGGCCGGAATGGCGACCTGGTCATAGAACTCCTCCAGTGAGTGATCCTTCAGATACTCTTCCGCGTTCACGGTAGCTTCGTCAGGATTTAAGGCGAGAAGCCGCTGATGAAGGCTTTGCTCTGGGGTCAGGACGGGCTCGCTCCCCAGCAACACCTCAAGAAATGCAAACTGGGGCACGCGGCGACCGAGGACGACCAAGCAGACAGTAAGTGGCGTGGACAGAAGCAGCCCCACTGGCCCCCACAACCACGTCCAAAAGATCGCTGCGACGATGATGGCGAGGGGTGAAAGACCGGTCTTTGCACCGTATAGCCACGGTTCCACGATATTGTTGCTGACAAGCTCAAGGATGCCGAAGAGAGCCACGGTCCACAGCAGCATCGTCCAACCCGGATCGACTGCAATCGACAAGGTAATGGGAAACGTCGCCCCCAGTATTGGTCCGATGTACGGGACGAAACGAAACACGAATGCCAGCATGCCCCAGAGCAACGGGTTCGGCACGCCGATCAGCCAGAGACCGATACCAACCGGAACCCCGTAGGTCAGGTTCACAACGGGCCTGCATCAACAGGTACTTCGCGATACGCGAACCGGCGTCTTCTAGCGCCTGGGTCGTCCGATTGAGGTCACCCGCGCCCACAAGCCGAATCAACCGATCGCGAAGATCCTGCCGTTGAAGAAGAATGAAGATCACGAAGACGACAACGATGCCAAACGTGACCGACGGTGCGATCAATGGGCCAATTACGGTCTGCACGACCCGGAGCGGTGACAAATTCGGCTGGATGATCGAAACCGGAATTGGTTCGAGGCTTTTCGCGTCGCCGAGAGAAGCCGACGGCAGGGTCTCCCCGCCGGCGCCCGGTTCAGTCGGCCGGGCAACTTCAGCACCCAGTTCTTGGAGCATTTCCGAAACGCGACCAAATAGTCCCTCAGGACCTCCGCCGATCTTGATGGCCCGGATCTTGGCCTGGATGTTCGATTGGTAGTTCGGGAGATTCTCCGCAAGCTGTGTCAGCTGCCCCGTGACGACAAAGCCAAAACCGCCGACGATTGCAAAGGCTATGACAACGAGCCCGACAACAGCTGGGATCCTTGGTATTCGGTGCCTTTGCAGCGAGGACACAATCGGTGCCAGCATGAAACTCAGAAGCACTGCGAGGGAAAGCGGAACGAAAATGTCGCGACCGATGTACAGTGCCGCGATCGCAAGAACGAAGGTGAAGGCTGTGGACGAGCTACTGACTGAGCTCGGAAGCGTTCCGGCGCCTCGCAGACTTTCACTAAGCCGAGCCATGCCAGGACGCTCCGTTCTTGACTCCAAAGTTGGCCCATTAGGCCCACGCCGTCGACATATCCTACTGCACCAGCAGCACCATAAGAAGCGTCAACGGCGTGATGATGTGCCACCAGAAGATTGGGCCGGCATCGTTGATCGCGAAGTTCTTTCTCTTCACCATATCCCAGACATGGGTCGCTGCGGCGCTCCACAAAAAGCTGGCGCTCACCAACAAGATGGCCCAACCCGCCGGCCTACCGATGAAGGCGGGGGCGATCGCCCCGAGGCCGAGGCCGAGGTTGGCGCTGGCGATCTCCTTCTGGAAGGGGCTTGCCGGCCAGCCGATTGAGCGGGCGACCAGCTCGGCGGCGAAAGCATGGGAGTAGGCCGACCACAGGCTCATCACGCCGAGCGCCAGAAAAATTGGGCGAGCGGACCGAGATCACCGGCGCCACCCGGCAAGCGGACGCCGAATAGGCCGAGAACCAGTGCCGCCACGTAGAAGACGATCGGCAGCGAGGTGTAGAGGGTGTGCATCGTTTCACTCCAACCCATAACTACTCGGCCGCCTGTTGGGCTTGCCGTCAGCACATCTGTGCCCGACGCTGCATCACAGGGCGGACGAACTGGCCGATTTCCTCGCTGATGGCATCGCCGCAAAGACCACAAGAGGTGCGGCTAAAGCCGCTGAGCCTTCGATTCGCAAACTTGTGATTGCCGGGGGGCAGGCAGCGCGCCGCGTGACTGGCCGTGGCGAAGAGGTGCTTGACGATCAGCAGAGAGAAGCGAGGGCACGCTGCCGATGGGCGTGCTTTTTGATAGAATTCCTGGTGGATGGAGCCATCGCGGTACCGGCGGATTTTGCGGTGCCCGTTTGGGTTGATGGAGCTGGTGTTTGCAGGTGGTGAGGGCATACTAGGGTTAGGACCTAATTAATCGTGTTCGGATTTAAAGGTTTGGTCAACCGATTCGGAGGCCAGACCGATGAGCGCGGATTTATTTTGGTTCGACGACGAGCAATGGGCGAAGGTGGTACCGCATTTGCCGACCAACCAGCCCGGTCCCGAACGCAAGGATGACCGGCGCATCTTGAGCGGCATTATGCATGTGCAGAAGGTGGGATGCCGTTGGAAGGATTGCCCGAGCGAGTACGGTCCGCACAAGACGATCTACAATCGCTTCGCGCGTTGGAGCGAGCGAGGGATTTGGCAGAACATATTCACCGCTGTCGCGGCGGCGTCCGACACGCCTGGGCAAGTCGCGCTCGATAGCAGTCATGTCAAAATCCATCGCTGTGCCAGCGGCGGAAAAGGGGGGCTCAGGCGCAGGCCATAGGCGTCACCAAGGGTGGCCGAAACAGCAAGGTTCATGCGGTTGTCGACGATTTGTGTCGTCCCTGGGTGCTCGTCCTCACGCCCGGCAACACCGCCGACTGCGTGATGGCAGAAGCCTGCATCAGCCTGATCCCCGGCGTCACGCAACTGCTGGCGGACAAAGGCTACGACACCGATGCCTTCCGCGCCTTCCTCAAGAAGAACGGCATCCGAGCCGTCATCCCCGGCAAGTCCAATCGCAAGAAGCACATTCGCCATGACAGGCAGGCTTATAAAGGACGCAATGTCGTCGAGCGCTGCTTCTGCCGCCTCAAGGACTTCAGACGCATCGCAACGCGCTATGACAAGCTGGCCAGAAATTTCTTCTCGGCCATCTGCTTCGTGGCTACGCTGGCCTACTGGCTGTGATTTATTCGAAATATATGCATACTCATAAACGGTAGGCAAATCAGATGAAAGGTGATTTAAGCTTTGCAAAGGAGCTTGATCATGGCCCGCTACGAACTGACCGAGTTTGAGTGGAAGATCATCCAGCCTCTGTTGCCGAACAAGCCGCGTGGGGTGCCTCGGGTGGATGACCGCAGGGTACTGAACGGCATCTTCTGGATTTTGCGGTCCGGCTCGCCTTGGGCCGACTTACCTGAGCGTTATGGCCCTCCGACGACAGTCTACAACCGCTTCAACCGATGGCGGAAAGCAGGCGTCTGGGACAAGTTGATGGACGCAATCATCGCAGCCCACGACGGCAAGGTGCAGATGATGGATTCCAGCACGGTGCGGGTTCACCAGCAGGCTGCCGCCCAAAAAACAGGTTGGAGGCGCTTGTATCGGTCGAAGTCGTGGAGGGCTGACAACCAAGCTGCATCTGCGGGTGATCGGCAACGGTCTGCCGGTTCAGATCGAATTATCGCCCGGCCAGATGAATGATCAACCGATGGCCGAACTTCTGCTCAACGACCTTCCGGCCGGAGCCGACGTCATCGCCGACAAAGGCTACGATGCCGACTGGATCAGGGACCTGATCGAGGATCAGGGCTGCACGCCGCATATCCCGCCTAAATCGAACCGCTACGACGGCAGAGCCGGTCCCGGAAATCTGCACAAGGCGATAAGTGGAATTTCTGCCTGACGGCAGGCACGCTGTGGCCTGCGAATCAGGAGAGATCATGTCGAGACGACCGCGCCGGAACCACACCCCGGCTTTCAAGGCGAAGGTGGCGCTTGCCGCCGTCAAGGGCGATCGAACCATTGCGCAGCTTGCCGAGCAGTTCGACGTCCACCCCAATCAGGTCACGTCGTGGAAGGCCCAGCTGGAAGGCAGTGCGGCCCATGTATTTGGCCCAGGCAGCGGGAGTGGGTCAGCCGAGCCCGTGATCGACGTGAAGTCGCTGCACGCCAAGATCGGCGAATTGACGCTGGAGAACGATTTTTTAGAGGGCGCGCTCACCAAGGCGGGATTGCTGAGCGCAAAGCGATGATCGACCGTGAGCACGACCTGCCGATTGTGCGGCAGGCCAAAGCCCTGAACATCAGCCGCGGCAGCGTCTATTACCTGCCGCGGCCGGTTCCGGACACCGACCTCGCGATCATGCGGCGGCTCGACCGGCTGCATCTGGAGTTCCCCTTCGCCGGCTCGCGGATGTTGCGAGGCCTTTTGGCCGCCGAGGGGTGCAAGATCGGCCGTCGGCATGTCAGAACGCTGATGAAGCGGATGGGGATAGAAGCGCTCTATCGCCGCCCACGCACCAGCAAGCCGGAGCCCGGCCACAAGATCTATCCGTATCTGTTGCGCGGGATGGCGGTCACGCGGCCGAACCAGGTGTGGGCGATGGACATCACCTATATCCCGATGGCGCGCGGCTTCATCTATCTGGCTGTCGTGCTCGACTGGTTCAGCCGCCGGGTGCTGGCATGGCGGCTGTCGATCACCCTGGAGGCGGCGTTCTGTGTCGAGACGCTGGAGGATGCGTTGGCGCGTCACGGCAAGCCGGACATCTTCAATACCGACCAGGGCTCGCAGTTCACCGGGGCGGCCTTCACCGGTGCGCTCGCCGGCAACGGAATCGCGATCAGCATGGACGGCAAGGGCGCCTGGCGCGACAACGTGTTCGTCGAGCGGCTGTGGCGCAGCGTCAAATACGAGGAGGTGTATCTGCGGGCCTACGACAGCGTCAGCGAAGCTCGCGCTTCGATCGGCCGCTACTTCGACTTCTACAACGGCCGCCGACCGCATTCGAGCCTTGACGGCACCACACCCGATCAAGCCTACTTCACCCCGCTGCCCCTCCGCTTGGCAGCCTAACCCCGGCAGAGGCTCCACTTATCGACGCGGAAAATCTGTTCAGACAACCGGGACCGGCTCTGGCATCACCTACAGCAAGACGAAATACAAAAAGCGCAACCTGATCGAACGCTGCTTCAACAAACTCAAGCAGTTCAGGCACATCGCGACCCGTTACGACCGCAGCGCCTTAAACTACCTCGCAATGGCCAAAATCGCTTGCCTCCGCCTATGGCTCAGGTTTTATGAATCCGCAGCCTAGCTCTTGAAGTCGCTTTCGCCGCTTACGGCAAACTTGTCATTTTCTTCGGGGCAGGTGTGAGTTTTCTCACTTTGCCACGCGCCTGCTCCCGTCATCATCTGAGACCAGTGAAGCGCAGAAACATGGAGGTCTCATATGTTGCGAGAACGGACGGACCAGATCATTCCGCGGCGCCCGACACATCAGGGAGGCGTTTGGCGTAGCACAGGCATGCAAGGCCTGAGTGTGTTGATAAGTTGTCTCTTCGGTATCGCCTTTGCGCCGCAGACTGTGGCCGCGGAGGAGCTGACGCTCAACGAGCAGATCATGAGGCTTGGACTGCCTGCGATCGAGACGTTGACAGATTCAGTCTGACTACACCGTGTTCATGCAACCCAACGTGCCGGAAGACATCCGCAAGCTCGCGCTCCGCAAGCTCTGGTCGCAGCCGATGTTCAACAGGGTGGATGGGCGAGCTGGATCAATACGCCGCCGATTTCCCGCTGACGACACCTCTGCAGAGTCGACGGCCGCCACCAGTACAGCACCGGCTAGAAACGATTTCAGCGCCCCAGTGATCCAAGCAGCATCCACCTATGCGCGATTGACGCTGTGCGAGTGACCGCCGCCGCGCTTGGCCAGATCACGTGCCTATGAAGGTTGCCGGTCATTACTCTATTGAAAATCAGCACCAACGGTCGCTTCCAAGCGATGTGCGCAAATCGTGAACATAAATTGGTCAAAGCACAGCAGGTTTGACAATTTTTTGCTAGTAACACTTTTGACAATACATGAGAAAAAAACTGCATGGTGAGCGCGCAGGGATTCGAACCCTGGACCTACTGATTAAAAGTCAGTTGCTCTACCGACTGAGCTACGCGCTCTCACCGGGCGCTTCATCCCGTCTCGAATTCCGGAAAACCACGGCCTCCGAAAGTTGCCGCCGGGGCCCGTTTTCCCGCCGCCGATGCGCCGTTGCGCAGTGTCTAGGGGGGCGGGCCTCACCGGTCAATACCCGTCCGTTCCTGCCCGGTGCACAGCCACCAGGGCCTGATCCCCGAACTCGCGCCATCGCCCCGATTTGCTACACTGACGCATCTGGCGCGGTTCCCGCGCCCCGCAAGGAGCCCGCCGTAATGCCGATCGTCAATCGTGTCGCCGATCTCGCCGCCGACATCATCGAATGGCGGCGCGATCTGCATGCCCATCCGGAGCTGCTTTACGACGTCAGCCGCACGGCGGGGCTGGTGGCCGAGAAGCTGCGCGAGTTCGGCTGCGACGAGGTGGTGCCCGGCATCGGCCGTACCGGCGTCGTCGGCGTCATCCGCGGCCGCAAGGGCGCAGGCCGGGCCATCGGGATGCGCGCCGACATGGACGCGCTGCCGATCGAGGAGGCCAACGACCTGCCGTACAAGTCGACGGTGCCTGGCAAGATGCACGCTTGCGGCCACGACGGCCACACCGCCATGCTGCTCGGCGCGGCACGCTATCTGGCCGAGACCCGCAACTTCGCCGGCACCGCAGTGGTGATATTTCAGCCGGCGGAAGAGGGCGGCGCCGGCGGAAAGGCCATGGTCGAAGACGGGATGATGGAGCGCTTCGCCATCGAAGAGGTCTACGGCATGCACAATTATCCCGGCATGCCGGTCGGGCAGTTCGGCATCAACACCGGGCCGATCATGGCGGCCGCGGATTATCTGACCATCGACATTGAGGGCGTCGGCGCGCACGCGGCGCGGCCGCATCTCGGCATCGATGCGGTACTGGTCGGGGCGCAGATCATCAACGCCATCCAGTCGGTGGTCTCGCGCAATGTCGATCCGGTGAAATCCGCGGTGGTGTCGATCACCATGGTCCAGGCCGGCACCGCCGAAAACGTCATCCCGCAGACGGTGCGCCTGCGCGGCACCGCGCGCACCCTCGACGAAGGGGTGCGGGTGATGGTGGAGGAACGCCTGCACAGGATCGTCGAAAACACGGCGGCGGCTTTTGGCGCCAGGGCCCGGCTCACATACCGGCGCAACTACCCGGTGCTGGTCAACCACAATGAGCAGACCGGCTTCGCCGCGGCGGTGGCGCAACAGGTCGCGGGCGAAAGCAACGTCGATCCGAAGCTGCCGGCGATGATGGGCGCGGAGGATTTCTCCTTCATGCTGAACGCCCGGCCGGGCGCCTTCATCTGGATCGGTAACGGCGACAGCGCGGGCCTGCATCACCCGTCGTACAATTTCAACGACGACGCGATACCGTTCGGGACGTCATATTGGGTGAAGCTTGCCGAAACCGCACTCGCGGGCTGATCAGCGCACCACCTGCCGCTTCGCTTCAAGGCGCGCGCGCCTCGGCAGCAATGCGGCATAGCGCGCCTGCAGCGCCCGCCACGTGGCGAAGTCGTTAAATCTCGATCGCTCGACCAGCGCGATCGCGACCGCTGCCAGGAACGGCAGGCTCTGCACCACCAGGACCGCGGCGAACAGATAGATCTCGCGGATTTCATAGGCGTTGATGAAGACGAGGGTTGCTGCGCCGGCCAGCAGCAAGCCCGCCAGCAACGCTTCCCAGACGGCGGCGAAATCGGTGCGGCGGTTCTTGCCGCCCTTGTCCGTGCGTACGAACGGGAGGTGGTCCTTGATGAGGCCGGTTGCGACCGCGCGCGCCACCGTCCACTGCACCGCCATGGCCGCGATGGCAGAAATGGCCATTTGGGCGGCGTCCGCCCGCACCCGCAGGCGATAGAGCGAAACAAAGTGTGCGAGCGACACCACGAAGCTGGCGATGATCGGGACGGTCAGGATCCGATCGGGCACGGCAATGTCAAAGAGGGCGACTGCGGGGACCCACAAGATGTTGAGAATGGCGACGATGACGCCGACGCTTTCCGCGCCCAGCCAGCTGACCCAGCCGAGGGCAAACTCGCGCTTCTGCTCGCGCGTCAACCGGCTGCGGCCAGGGAGGAAACGACGCCAATGCTTCTTGACGATCTGGAAGCCGCCATAGGCCCAACGGTCGCGCTGTTTCTTGAAGGCCTCGAAGGTGTCGGGCAGCAGGCCGTGACCGTAGCGCCTGTTGGTGTAGTGCGCGTGCCAGCCGGCTTCGAGGATCGACAGGCCGAGGTCGGTATCCTCGCAAATGGTGTCGCTCGACCAGCCGCCGACCTGCTCCATGGCGGTGCGGCGGATCAGACACATGGTGCCATGCGCGATGATCGCGTTGCACTCGTTCCGCTGCACCATGCCGATGTCGAAGAAGCCGGCGTACTCGGCGTTCATGGCATGGTGCATGACACTGCGCGTGCCGTCCCGGTGATCCTGCGGCGCCTGCACGAGGCCGACCGCGGGATCGCGGAAGAGCGGCGTGAGATCCTTCAGCCAGTCGGATTGAACGACATAGTCAGCGTCGAGAATGCCGATGATCCCGGCGTCGGCCGCGGTGTGGATCATGGCCAGGCGCAGCGCCCCGGCCTTGAAGCCGGCGAGATTGTCAGCGCGCACGAACTTGAAGCGGTCCCCGAGCGTCTGGCAGTGCTCCTCGACCGGCTGCCACAACGCCGGGTCCGGCGTGTTGTTGATGATCACCACGCATTCGAAGTTCTGGTAATCGAGGCGGGCGACCGCATCCAGCGTCTGCTTGAGCATCTCCGGCGGCTCGCGATAAGCCGGGATGTGGATCGAGACCTTTGGCGTATGCGTGTCGTCCACGGGCACGGACGCGATCAGACGGCGCGGTTGGCGGCCGAAGGCGATGGTCGCGATTTCCTCGACGCGCCCGAGCGCGATCACCACCAGCGGGACAAGGAGCATGGTGCCGAGGCCGAGCGCGAAGGCGGTGCCAGGTACGAAGTAGTGACCATTCCAGTACGCGAACACGGCGGACGCCCAGGCGCCAACCACGTTGGCGGCGCCAGCGAGCATTGCCGCCTGGCCGACGGTGACGTTGGCCATGGCGAGCAACGGCAGCGACAGCAGCAGACCGATCAGCACCGCGATGGCGGCGATGCGCCAGTAGTCAGGATCGTCTACCGGACCGGTCCAGGCAAACTTGGGCTCGCCGCTGGCGGTGAACATGCCCCAGTAGGGGCCGACGCTGCCTTCGAAGACCTTCCACGGCTGGTCGAGGGCCTCGATGATGTTGAACTCCATGCCGTAGGCGCGGGCGCGCGAGACGAAGTCGCGCAGCACCTGCGCCTGCTCGAGGCGACCGGGTCGGGCGCCTTTGTAATTGTAACCGGCGCTTGGCCAGCCGAACTCGGCGATCACGATACGCTTGCCGGGATAGAGGCGGCGCAGATCCTCGTAGGCGCCAATGGCCGAGTCGACGGCGCCGTCTGCGGAAGCGCCTTCCCAGTAGGGCAGGATGTGCACTGCGATGTAATCGACCGCGGCAACAAGCTCGGGATGGTCGCGCCACACGCCCCAGACTTCACCGGTCGACACCGGCAGGCGCACATGGCGCTTGACCCGCTGGATCTTCCGGATCAGGTCGGGAACGGTCTGGTCTTTACGGTAAATGGTTTCGTTGCCGACGATGACGCTTTTGACGTTGCTGTTGTGGTGGGCCAGCGAGATGGCGGCGGCGATCTCTCGCTCGTTGCGCTTGGCATCCTTGTCGATCCAGGCGCCCGCCGTCACACGCAGGCCGTAGTCGGCCGCAATCGGCGGCACCAGTTCGAGGCCGCCGGTCGACGAGTAAAGGCGGATGCCACGGGTGAGCGGCGCGAGCCGCGTCAGGTCAGCGCGGATCCTGGCGATGCGCGCCTCGTCACCTTCCGCCGTTCTGGCGGTGCCGTCGAACGGCGCGTAGGACACGCTCTGCAGCCGCCCGGTAACATCGGGGGCACTCAGGGAATTCCGGGCGAGGGCCCACAGCCCGGCTTGGAGGCACGCCACAAGGGCGAGCACGACGGCAACAATGCGCATTGCCTTCTAACTGACTGGGGGTGGTTTGGTTGCAAGGCCCTTGAGCCCGACCCCTGGGTCCAGCCGCTCGCGCGGTACAAGGTGCTCAATGAGGTAGGTGACGCTCGTGGCGAATCCTAGGCGCGCGCAATCAACCACGAATAAATATTTTTTCATGGCTGCCACCCCCCTTCAGCGTGACGGTGGTGCGCTGGAAGGAGCCGGCTTGTCCGTTGCGGCTGCCGTCGAAGGCGGCGGTACCTGCTCGGGACGTAGCCAGCAGGCGAAGGCGCGACTGTTCAAGGTCTCCTGTGCCTTCGGGTCTATCGGTCCGTGCTTAATAAGACAGCGGAAAGCGGTCTGGATGTGGGCACTCGGGCAGTTGAAACGGTCGTAAAGGTCGACGTGGCGAAAGGCGGTATCGAGGTCATCCCGCCACATCAGGATGATAATGCGGCGGCCGAGCCAGACGCATTCCGGCATGCCGGCGGCGCCGCCCAGCACCTTGGTCGCCTCGGCGAACTCGTCGATCTGTTTCTGGCCGTTTTGTGGTTTTTCCGTTGCCGGTTTTTGTTGCGTCACCGGCCCCTTGCTGGGCCCGCTCTGGGCGGAGCCGGCATTCGGCATCAGGGTAACGGTCAGGATGACGCCAAGGATACCGCACATGACCCGATAGAAACGAAACCGGTTGCCGAACGTCATTGGATGGTTTTGCCCCATAAATCCTGAACCTGTCCCGAACCTGCCGCCCTCCTTGCAATCTGAATGGGACCTGAATGCGGCGTGATGGCAGGCGACACGACTTGGCCGCAATGGCTGGGCTTTGTCCAGCCGTTTACGCGTAGCGTCGGCGAACTTCCGCAGATTTTGGTAACTGGCGCGGCTGGCGCAGAAACGGCATAAACGAAACGTAACCGCATTTCCCAGACTTCAACCGGAACATTAATGCGTCTCGGTTTCGCCTGCCTCGCTTTGTCAGCGATGGTTATCGCCGCCGTCTGGACCTGGCTGGGCAGGCCGGTACCGATGCCACATGCCCCGCTCAAGCCGGGCGAAAAACTCTATTGCGTATCCTACGCGCCCTACCGGCCCGGGCAGACGCCATTCGATGCCACAACCCGTATTCCTGCCGCCCAGATCGACGCGGATCTGACCAGCCTCGCGAGGCTCACCGACTGCGTGCGCATCTACGCGGTCGATCAGGGCCTCGAGCAGGTGGTGCCGCTGGCGGCCCGGCACGGCCTGAAAGTGCTGTTGGGTGTTTGGGTATCGAGGCAGCCCGAAAAAGCCGCCTTGCAGATCGATACGGCCGTCAAGCTGGCCGGCGATTATCCGCAGACCGTTCGCGCGGTGGTGGTCGGTAACGAGGTCCTGCTGCGTGGCGAGATGTCCGGCCCCGACCTCGCCAGGACCATCCGGTCGGTGAAGGCGCGGGTGAAGGTGCCGGTGACCTATGCCGACGTCTGGGAGTTCTGGCTACGCAACCGGGAAGTCGCGGATGCGGTTGATTTCATCACCATCCATATCCTGCCCTATTGGGAGGACTTCCCCGTCGCTGCCGGAGAGGCGGCCGCGCACGTGGCGACGATCCGCGCACAGGTGGCGCAGGCGTTTCCCGGCAAGGAGATCATCATCGGCGAGATGGGCTGGCCCAGCCAGGGCCGCATGCGCGAGGCCGCCCTGCCGTCGCCGGCCAACCAGGCGCAGGTGATCCAGGACGTGCTGGCCCTGGCCGCGCGCGAACAATTCCACGTCAATGTAATCGAGGCCTATGACCAGCCCTGGAAGCGGGCGCTGGAAGGCACTGTTGGCGGCCATTGGGGATTGTTCGATGCCTATACCCGGCAGCAAAAATTCGTCTGGGGGCAGGCGGTGTCCAACTATCCGTTTTGGCTCTGGCAGGCGGCGGGCGGCGTCGGTTTCGCCGTGCTGGTATTCGGGGCGGCCCTGGCCGCGCGCCGCAAGCAGCCAGCGCCACCGGTGCTCTGGCTGGGGGTCATGCTCAACGCCACGGTCGGCGGGCTGCTGATCGGCTGGACAGTCGCCAACGTGCCTGTCGAAAGCTTTAACCTGGGCGGTTGGCTGCGCGGACTGGCGCTGGCTGCGATCGCTGTTTTGAGCCCGGTCGCGCTGAGCGCGGCGTTGATGCGCGGAACGCCGCTGCCACGGCTGTCTCGGCTGCTGTCGCCGGCTGAAGGCGGAAACCTCGACCCGCTCGAACGTGTCGTCGGCATGATCATCATCGCCGCCTTGCTTTTGGCCATACTCTCGGCGCTCGGGCTGGTGTTCAATCCGCGCTACAAGGATTTCCCCTTCGCGCCGCTGACCGCGGCGGTGGTGCCGTTGCTGGTGCACAGTCTGGTGATGCCGCGCGGCACCGGCCTGGCCGGCGTAGCCGAACTGGCCGCTGCGGGGGTGCTGGGGCTGTCGGTGGCCTACATCGTGCCCAATGAAGGGCTCGCCAACTGGCAGTCGCTCTGGCTGTCGGCCGCGTTCATCGCGTTTGCCGTTACGCTTGTCCGGGTGCGGGGCGCGCAAAGCTGAGCAGCAGCAATCCCGCCGCCAGCGACGCAAGGCCGGAGTTGTAGAGCACGAGGCCCAGGCAGGTGAGGGCAAGCGCCAGCGCGAACAGGATCAGCGACGGGCGCCACAGATTGAGCGCCGCCAATGCCAGCGCGCCGATGCCGAATACCGAATTATGAATCAGGATGCCGGCCACGCGGCGGCTGAGGCACATCCAGGTGTCGAGTCCGGCGGCGCAGGCCAGCCCGACGGTCGACGGCTCGAGGCCGAGGTAGCGCAGATAGAGCGCATAGCCGAGCGCGCCAAAGCCGACGATCAGCAACATATTGGTCGCGCGCGCGCCGGGCTGGAACAGCTTCATGGCCATCGATTGACGCGTCAATTATGGCAAATCGCGGGACGTCAGTTCTGCCGTTCAGCGCCAGATCATGCGACCGTCTTCGAATTCGACCGGCTGGCAGGCCATCTGCTGCAGTGACAGGCGCTTGCACAGTCTTTCGGCGGATGTGAGCGAATGCGTGAGGCCAGCGACCAGCCGATACTCGCCGGTCGTCAGCAGACGATGGTTGCGCACCACGAGCGGACGCATGCCGCCGAGCACAGGGCCAAAGTTCGCCTTCACCGCCGCCCATTGCGCTTTTGCGACCGTGACGGATTCGGCACCGCCGAGATCGACGCCGTAGCCGCTCGTGGGGATCCAGTGGCGTCCCGAGACTCGTCTGGGCGTTGGTGTGGATCCGGTGACAATGTTCTGGGCCGCGGTCCTCTGCGCGCTCGCTCGCTCGGCGTTTTGCCCGGATTTGGTCGTCGGCCTGGCTTCAGCTTCAGACTGAAGTGCGAGTGTTGTTTGGTCTGGGGCGCAGCCTTCATTTCGAGCGCGATGCCGGCCTTCAGTTCCTCTGTGTGTGGCTGCGCCGTCCGTTTGGCTTCCGGTTCAGCCTTGCCTTCGACTCTGGAGGCGACCCTCGACTGATCCTTGGAATTGCCTTTCTTGATGGACGACGTGATCGTGACATCCGGCTTTGTTTTGTCCCGATCCTTCGTTTCTTTTGTAATCCCGGGCCCGTCCGCCATCGTCGGCGATGAGGTGGATGCCGGCGCCTGCGGCACGATCAGGGAGAGCTTCGGATACAACGTCGCTGGCGGGCTGATGATCGGCGCCGTGACATCGAAGGTCCTGGTGTCGAAGGCCGGCTTTGGCATGGCCCTGGTGACGGCCGCGGCCGCTGCTTCTTCGGCTTGTTTCCTGATCGAGCCCGTGATGCCGCCGATCTGGGTCTCGATGTTGGCGAGACGCCCGGTAACCCGGAAGCTGTCGGCGCGGAGCTTGCTTACTTGCAGCGCCAGACGTTTGGTTTCGGCCCGGGTTTCTGCCGTGTTCTGCTCCACGGTTTCCAGTCTGGCCGCGGTCCGTTCGGTCGCGCGCCTGACCGCCTCGGTCGAGCGTTTCACCGCGATGAGATCGGGCGGCGGCATCGGGACGGTGGTCGAGGCCACAGACGTTGGCATCTGGTATGGTTGCTCGGAGCCGAACAACGCGACCCGAAGCCGCTTGTGACCGGACGCCGTTTGCGAAACAATAACGACGGCCGCCAATGAAAAGGCGGCGGCGCCGCCCCATGCTGCGAGGCGCCACATCAAACGCGTCTGATACTGCGCTAGCAACGATTTCGGCTGCTCAGCGTCGGTGGGCGGCATCTCGGACGCCATGACTTAACCCCTGACGCAACGAATCGCGTTGTTGAAAAAAGTTAACAGAATTCGCCTGATTCGGGCCGGCACGCATGAAGCTCTCAACAGATCATGGACCTTTCGCCGCGCGCCGGTGTCCGCTATGGGTGCGCGCCGAATCATCTTGGCGTTAAATCGGAAACGGAATGGCGAACGATAAGAACGACAATTGCCTTGCGATCGTACTGGCGGCCGGCGAAGGCACGCGCATGCGTTCGAGCTTGCCGAAAGTGTTGCACGAGATCGGCTCGCGTGCGCTCATCGTGCATGTCCTGAGGGCGGCAAGCGAAGCCGGCTGCAACGACATCGCCGTGGTGATCGGGCCCGACCACGATGCCATTAGTCGTTGACGCGCAAAGCTTCACCGCAGACGCAGATCTTTTGCCAGAACGAACGGCGCGGCACCGCGCATGCGGTACTGATGGCGCGGCAGGCGATCGAACGTGGCGCCAAAGAGATCATCGTCATGTTCGCCGACACGCCGCTGGTGCGGCCGCAGACTTTGACCGCCTTGCGCGGGGAATTGAGCGGTGGCGCAGCGGTGGCGGTGTTGGGCTTTCGGGCAGCCGATCCGACCGGCTATGGCCGGCTCATCACCAGGGGAAACGAGCTCATCGCCATCCGCGAGGAGCGTGACGCGAGCGCCGACGAACGGACAATCACTTTTTGCAATGCCGGACTGATGGCGCTGGCCGGCAAGGATGCGCTTCGTATCCTCGACAGGATCGGCAACGCCAATGCCAAGCGCGAATACTACCTCACCGACGCCGTGGCCATTGCCCGCGATATGGGGCTAAAGACCGGAGCGATCGAAACCTCGGAGGACGACGTGCGCGGGATCAACACCAAGGCGCAACTCGCCGAAGCCGAAGCCGTTCTGCAACAGCGCCTGCGCGCCGCCGCCATGGAGGCCGGGGTGACGCTTGTTGCGCCGGAAACGGTGTTCCTGGCCGCCGACACCAGGCTCGGCAAGGACGTCACCATCGAGCCCAACGTGGTGTTCGGACCGGGGGTGACGGTGGAGGACGGCGCCCTCATCCGTTCATTTTCGCATCTGGAGGGCGCCCATGTCGGCAAGGGTGCCCGCGTCGGCCCGTTCGCGCGGCTCAGGCCCGGCGCCGATCTCGGCGCCGACGTGCACATCGGCAATTTTGTGGAGGTGAAGGCGTCCAGGGTGGAGGACGGGGCCAAGGCCAACCATCTCGCCTATATCGGTGACGCGCGCGTCGGCGAGGGCGCCAATATCGGTGCCGGCACCATAACCTGTAACTACGATGGTGTTGCCAAGCACCATACCGACATCGGCAAGGGCGCCTTCATCGGCTCCAATTCGGCGCTGGTGGCGCCGGTCAAGATCGGCGACGGCGCCTATATCGGCACCGGGACGGTGGTTACCAGGGACGTACCGGCAAATTCCCTGGCGCTCGGACGCGCCGCACAGACGGTTAAGGAAGGCTGGGCGAAGCGCTTGCGGCAGATGAAGGCCTTGGGCAAAAAGGCATCGGAATCCGGCTAGGGCCGCTCCGCGCGGACAGAACCGCCACTAACCATGTCACAAGCCGAAATGCGTTGTGATTTCGCGGGCTTGCCGCCCGCGGCTAAACCTTGAGTCGAATAACGGGAAACAGCCAGTCGAATGTGCGGGATTGTCGGAATTCTGGGAAATGAGCCGGTCGCGGGCAAGCTGGTCGATGCGCTCAAGCGCCTCGAATATCGCGGCTACAACTCTGCCGGCGTTGCCACCCTGGAGAAAGGCGTGCTGGCGAGCCGCCGTGCCGAGGGCAAGCTGCGCGCGCTCGAGGCCAAGCTCGAGAAAGAGCCGCTGAAAGGCATAAGCGGGATCGGCCACACCCGCTGGGCCACCCATGGCAAGCCGACCGAAATCAACGCGCATCCGCATCTCACCGACCGGGTCGCGGTCGTGCACAACGGCATCATCGAGAATTTCCGCGAACTGCGCGAGCGCCTGTCCAGGAACGGCACCAGGTTCTCGAGCGACACCGACACGGAGATCGTCGCGCATCTGGTGACCGGGCATCTTAATGGCGGGCAGAAGCCGGTCGAGGCGGTTGCCGCCACGCTCAAGGAACTGCGCGGCGCCTTCGCGCTCGCTTTTTTGTTTGCGGGTGAAGACGACCTGATGATCGGCGCCCGCAAGGGCTCGCCGCTGGCCATCGGTTACGGCGACGGCGAAATGTATCTCGGCTCCGACGCCATCGCGCTCGCGCCCTTCACCGACAGCGTCAGCTATCTGGACGAGGGCGACTGGGTGGTGCTCACGCGCAAGGGCGCGGTCATCCACGACGCCAGCGGCACAGTGGTGGAGCGCCCGGTGATCAAGTCGGCGGCCTCCGCCATGCTGGTCGACAAGGGCAATTTCAAGCATTTCATGGCCAAGGAAATCCACGAGCAGCCGGAAGTCGTCGGTCATACGCTTGCACGCTACATCGACATGACGACCGAAAAAGTCATGCTGCCGGGCACGCTGCCGTTCAAGTGGAGCGACCTCAAGCGGCTATCGATTTCGGCCTGCGGCACCGCCTTCTATGCCGGGCTGGTGGCGAAATACTGGTTCGAGCGTTTCGCCAAATTGCCGGTCGAAATCGATATCGCGTCGGAATTTCGCTACCGCGAGGCGCCGATCGAGGCGGGCGACCTCGCCATCTTCATCTCGCAGTCGGGCGAGACCGCCGACACGCTGGCGAGCCTGCGCTACGCCAGGGAGCACAATCAGTATGTGCTTTCCGTGGTGAATGTGCCGTCGTCGTCAATCGCGCGCGAAAGCGACGTGGTGATGCCGACGTTGGCGGGGCCGGAAATCGGCGTCGCCTCGACCAAGGCCTTCACCTGCCAGCTTAGCGTGCTGGCGTGCCTGGCGATTGCCGCCGGCCGCGCCCGTGGCGTCTTGTCCGAAACCGACGAACAGAAGCTGGTGCATGCGCTGGTGGAGACGCCCCGGTTAATGACCCAGGCGCTGACGCTGGAGCCACAGATCGAGAAGCTCGCGCACGATCTCGCCAAGGTGCACGATGTGCTCTATCTCGGCCGTGGCACCAGCTTCCCGATCGCGCTCGAGGGCGCGCTCAAGCTCAAGGAAATCTCCTACATCCACGCCGAGGGCTATGCCGCCGGCGAGCTCAAGCACGGGCCGATCGCGCTGATCGACGAGACCATGCCGGTGATCGTGATCGCGCCGCATGACCGCGTATTCGAGAAAACCGCCTCCAACATGGAAGAGGTCGCGGCGCGCGGCGGTAAGATCATCCTGATAACCGACCCCAAGGGCGCCCAGGAGGCCGGGATCGAGCGGATGGGGACGCTGACGCTGCCCGAGATGGCCGCCACCGTAACTCCGCTGGTGTATGCCATACCCGTCCAGCTTATCGCCTACCACACGGCGGTCGCGCTCGGCACGGACGTCGACCAGCCGCGCAATCTCGCGAAATCGGTCACCGTGGAATAAGATCGCCCGCATGAGCGACCCGAACAGTGACCTGACTCAGGATCTGGAGGCCGTTACCGCGGCGCCGCAGACAGGCCTTATGAGCCGGCTGCGAAACTGGTTCCTGACCGGCCTCGTGGTGGCCGGGCCGCTGGCGGTGACCGCCTGGCTGATCTGGTCGATCGTGACCTGGGTGGACGGCGCGGTACGCCCCCTGATCCCGCCCGCCTACCGCCCGGAGACCTATCTGCCGTGGCCGATCCCCGGCACCGGCCTGGTGATCGCGGTCGCGGCGCTCACGCTGCTCGGCTTCCTCACCGCCAACCTGGTCGGCCGCACGCTGGTCGAACTGGGCGAAGGACTGCTCAACCGCATGCCGATCGTGCGGCCGCTCTACAAGACCATGAAGCAGATTTTCGAGGCGCTGTTTTCCAAGGGCGGCTCGACCTTCCGCAAGGCGGCTTTGGTGGAGTTTCCGGTGCCTGGCGCATATTCGCTGGTGTTCCTGTCGCAGCCGCCGACAGGCGATGTGGCCCTGAAGATACCGCGCGATACCAGGGAATACGTCTCCGTGTTCCTGCCGTGTACGCCCAACCCGACCACGGGCTTTTTTTTCTTCGTCGAACGTAAGGATATAATTGAACTCGATATCTCGGTGGAAAGCGCCATGGCGCTTCTGATCTCCGCCGGCATGGTGCAGCCCGAAGACCCGCAAAAGAAGCTCGCCGCCATGGCCGCTACAGCCAAGGCGGCGCAGAGCGCCAGGAAGAACGAGGCGGCGGAATAATCAGCCGGCCCTTATCAGGCGGATCGCCTCGTCCTTTTCGAACAGATAGAGCAGGTGACGCAGGGCCTCGCCGCGCTCGCTCGAGAGCGAGGGATCGCGCGACAATACCAACGCTGCATCGTCGCGGGCTGTGCCGAGATATTTGCCATGCACTTCCGCGCGCGCGATGCGGAAGCCGGGCAGGCCGCTCTGCCGGGTGCCGAGCACATCGCCCTCGCCACGCAAGCGCAAATCCTCTTCCGCGATGCGGAAGCCGTCTTCGGTTTCACGCAGGATTGCGAGCCGTGCTTTCGCGGTCTCGCCAAGCGGCGCCTTGTAGAGCAGCAGGCACGTCGAACGAGCCGGGCCGCGGCCGACCCGGCCGCGCAACTGGTGGATCTGCGCGAGGCCAAACCGCTCGGCGTGCTCGATGACCATGACGGTTGCCTCCGACACGTCGACGCCGACTTCGATGACCGTTGTGGCGACGAGGAGCTGCGCCTCTCCGGCGGCGAAACGCGCCATGGCGGCGTCCTTTTCGGCCCCTTTCATGCGGCCGTGGACAAGGTCCACCTTGTTGCCAAATCGCTTGCGCAATTCCTTGTAACGCTCTTGTGCCGTGGCCAAATCACTTTTCTCGGATTCTTCGACCAGGGGGCAGACCCAATAGGCGCGGCCGCCCGCGGCGATGGCGCGGCCGACCGCGTCCTCCACCTCCGCAAGGCGCGACAGCGGAATGGTGCGTGTGTCGATGGGCTGGCGGCCGGCGGGCTTCTCGCGCAGTTCGGAGACGTCCATGTCGCCGAAACAGGTCAGCACGAGCGTGCGCGGGATCGGCGTCGCCGTGAGCACCAGCATGTCGACGGCCTCGCCCTTCTGCGCCAGTGCAAGACGTTGATGCACACCGAAGCGGTGCTGCTCGTCGACGATAGCCAGTGCGAGATCGTGGAAAGCAACGTTTTCCTGAAACAGCGCATGGGTGCCGACGACAACGTCGATATCGCCGAGCGCGAGGCGATCGAGGAGGGCCTTGCGCTCGCTGCCGCGCTCGCGGCCCGTGAGCGCGGCGACGCGGATGCCGGCGGCTTCGGCGAGCGGCTGAATCGTCTTCAGGTGCTGGCGGGCGAGGATCTCGGTCGGCGCCATCAGGGCCGCTTGCCGACCGGCTTCGATGACAGTGGCGGCCGCGCACAGCGCAACCACGGTCTTGCCTGAGCCGACGTCGCCTTGCAGCAGCCGCAACATGCGCTGTGGTTTGGCAAGGTCCGTGGTGATGTCATCGACCGCCTTCTGCTGGAAATGCGTCAACGCATAGGGCAGCGCCTTCAGAACGCGTGCACGCAGTCTCCCCTCGCTTGAAGTGCCGCGGCCGGCCTGGCGGCGCATGTGGGCGCGCAGCAGCGCCAGTGCGAGCTGGCCGGCGAGCAGTTCGTCATAGGCAAGCCGCGTCCAGGTCGGGCTTTCTGGCAAGATATCGGAGGGTGTGGCAGGCCGGTGCAGATGGCGTAGCGCCTCGGCAAAGGCGGGAAAACGCTCGCGCGACGCCCAGGCGTCGTCCTGCCATTCCGGCAGCGTCGGAACGCGCGTGAGCGCGCCATCCATGGCGCGGCGAAGGTTGCCAGGTGCGAGGCCTTCGGTGAGGGGATAAACCGGCTCGACCAGCGGCAGATCGGCGAAGCCCTTTTCATCCACGACGCGGTCGGGGTGGACCATCTGCAACTCGCCGTCGTAGAACTCAGGCGTGCCGGAGACGTAGCGGAGCTCACCTTCGGGCAGAAGTTTCTCCAGGTAGTCCTTGCGGGCGTTGAAAAAGGTGAGCGTCAGCGTGCCGGTGTCGTCGCTGCAATAGACCCGGTAGGGTGCCCGCGACCGATGCGGCGGGCCCGGGCGGTGCTGGTCGACGGTGACCGCGACGGTGATCACCTGGCCCGGCTCGACGTCGGCGAGCTTCGGCCGCGCCCGCCGGTCGATCACGCCAGAGGGCAAGTGAAACAGCAGATCCACCACCCTTGGCTGTTCGTGGTCGAGCAACCGTGCATAGAGTTTCTCAAGCCGCGGTCCGATGCCGGACAGGCTGGTCAGGGCCGCGAACAGGGGATTGAGCACGGGCGGGCGCATGGGCCGGCATGCTGGCTTGGCCCTCGGACCAGCGCAATTCAGGCCTGTGCACAACGGCGCTGACAGGGGGCCGGTTCGCCTCTATATAACCCGCACCCGGCCCCGTCCGGGTTTTTGGCGTTGGAGCAAGGGCTTGGAGATTACCTTGGGTACTGAACATTCGAGCGAAGGATTGGACCCGAAACGGCGGCGATTACTGTTCCGCGCCTGGCACCGTGGCATCAAGGAAATGGACATTGTGATGGGCCGCTTCGCCGACGCCCATATCGGCACCTTCACGGACGAGGACATGGTCGCCCTCGAAGCGCTGATGACGGTGCCCGACCAGCAAATGTTCGCGTGTGTGCTGGGCGCGGAAGCCCCCGAACCCGAATTCGACACGCCCATGTTCCGCCGCCTGCGCGACTTCCACCTCGCCGACAACTCCTCATGAATGCCGTGACCAAATCGCCCGCCGACCTTCTCAAGCCCGGCGAGCCGCTGACGCTCTCCCAGGTCGCCGACGGCGCCGAGGGGCTGGTGCTGGCCGATCTGGCGCGCGCCATCGCCGGGCGCGGTGACGCGCCTGCGGTCTCGCTTTGCGTCGTGTGCCGCGACGGTCAGCGGATGGCGCAGGTGTCGCGCGCGCTATCATTCTTCGGGCCCGACATCCAGGTCATGGAGTTTCCGGCCTGGGATTGCCAGCCTTACGACCGGGTGTCGCCGCATGCCGGCGCGGTGGCGCAGCGCATGACCGCATTGTCGCGGCTCAGCCGCGTCAGGGGTCGCGACAAGCCGTCGGTGCTGCTGACCACGGTCAACGCCGCATTACAGCGCGTGCCGGCGCGCGAGTTCGTCGCGAGCCATGCGCTTTCGGTCGCGCCCGGCAATGTAGTAGGCATGCAGGGCATCGTCGACTGGCTGGAGCTCAACGGTTATGTCCGCGCCTCCACCGTGCGAGAACCCGGCGATTACGCGGTGCGCGGCGGCATCCTCGATCTCTTCCCGCCCGGCATGGACATGCCGGTGCGGCTCGATTTCTTCGGTGACGCGCTCGAGACCATCCGCGCCTTCGACGCCGAGACCCAGCGCAGCGAAGGCGACCTGCGCGGGCTCGACCTGGTGCCGGTGGCAGAATTCCAGCTCATCACCGAGACCATCCGCCGTTTCCGCACCGGCTACGTGTCGGAATTCGGTGCTGCCGGTCCCGACGACCTCCTGTACGAGGCGGTGAGCGAGGGCCGGCGCTATCCCGGCATGGAACACTGGCTGCCACTGTTTCACACCAAAATGGAAACGCTGTTCGACTATCTGCCCGGCACCGTGCTGGCGCTGGAGCCGCTCGACGAGGAAGCAGCCCGGGAACGCATCAGGCAGACCAACGACTACTACGAGGCGCGCAAGGAGGCGCTGAGCGAGGGCGTCACCCCGCTCTACAAGCCGCTGCCGCCGGACCGGCTCTATGTGACGGAAGACGAGTGGGCGGAGCGGCTGAAGGCGTCGAAGCTCGCGCGGCTCAACCCCTTTACGGTGCCGGAGACCAGGAACGTCATCGAGATCGGCGCGCGCGCCGGGCGCAATTTCGCCGCCGAGCGCGCCGAGCCCAACGCCAACGTGTTCGAGGCGGTGTCCGCGCACGTGATGGCGCTGCAGGCGAAGGGCAAGCGCGTCGCCATCGCGCTGTGGAGCGAGGGCGCGCGCGAGCGCATGAGCCATGTGCTCGCCGACCACAAGCTGCATAATCTCACGCCGGTAAATTCGTGGCCGCAGGCGCAAGGCTTGCCCAGGCACAACGTGGCGCTCGCCGTGCTCGGCATCGAATCCGGGTTCGAGACCGAGGACGCCGCCGTCGTCAGCGAGCAGGACATCCTCGGCGACCGGCTGGTGCGCCCGCGCCGCGCCGCCAGGAAGGCGGAGAACTTCATCACCGAGGCGACCAGCCTCGCGCCCGGCGATCTGGTGGTGCACGTCGACCACGGCATCGGCCGTTTCCATGGCCTGCAGGCGATCGAAGCCGCCGGCGCCCCGCACGACTGCCTCGAAATCCATTACGCCGGCGGCGACAAGCTCTACCTGCCGGTCGAAAACGTCGAGCTCTTGTCGCGCTATGGCGCGGAGGAGAGCAGCGTCGATCTCGACCGGCTCGGCGGCAGCAACTGGCAGGCGCGCAAGGCGCGCATGAAGAGCCGCATCCAGGAGATCGCCGGCGAACTGATCAAGATCGCCGCCGAGCGGCAATTGCACGAGGCGCCCAGGCTGACGGTGCCGACCGGCGCCTATGACGAGTTCTGCGCCGGCTTCCCCTACGAGGAGACCGACGACCAGTTGGCGGCGATCGAGCGCGTCATCGACGACCTCGGCGCCGGCAAGCCGATGGACCGGCTGATCTGCGGCGACGTCGGCTTCGGCAAAACGGAAGTGGCGCTGCGCGCCGCCTTCGTCACCGCGCTGTCCGGCAAGCAGGTGGCCGTGGTGGTGCCGACCACGCTGCTCGCGCGCCAGCACTACAAGACCTTCGTCGAAAGGTTCCGCGGCTTTCCGGTCAACGTGGCGCAGGCGTCACGGCTGGTGAGTGCCTCGCAGCTTGCCGCCACCAAGGCGGGACTGGCCGACGGCCAAATCGACATCGTCATCGGCACCCACGCGCTGCTCGGCCGTGGCATCAAGTTCAAGGACCTGGGGCTCCTGGTGGTCGACGAGGAGCAGCATTTTGGCGTCGCCCACAAGGAGAAGCTGAAGAAGCTGCGCAGCGAAGTGCACGTGCTGACGCTCACCGCGACGCCGATCCCGCGCACCTTGCAATTGGCGCTCACCGGCGTGCGCGATCTCTCCATCATCGCCTCGCCGCCGGTCGACCGGTCTGGCGGTGCGCACATTCGTATCGCCCTTCGACGCGCTGATCGTGCGCGAAGCGCTGTTGCGCGAGAAATATCGCGGGGGACAAGCCTTCTATGTCTGCCCGCGCATCGAGGATTTGGCCGGCGCCAAGGAATTCCTCGACAAGAACGTGCCGGAGATGCGGGTCTGCGTGGCGCATGGGCAGATGCCGCCGGGCGTGCTCGACGACATCATGTCGGCCTTCTACGACGGCAAATACGACGTGCTGCTCTCGACCACCATCATCGAGTCCGGCCTCGACATCCCGACCGCCAACACGTTGATAGTGCATCGCGCCGACCGTTTTGGCCTGTCGCAGCTCTATCAATTGCGCGGGCGGGTGGGGCGCGCGAAGCTGCGCGCCTATGCGCTGCTTACGCTGCCGGCCAACCGCACGATCACGGCGCAGGCAGAGCGGCGGCTGAAAGTGCTGCAATCGCTCGACACGCTCGGCGCCGGCTTCCAAATCGCCAGCCACGACCTCGACATCCGCGGGGCCGGCAACCTGCTGGGCGAGGAGCAGTCCGGCCACATCAAGGAGGTCGGCTTCGAACTCTATCAGCAGATGTTGGAAGAGGCGGTGCATGAGCCTCAAGGCCGGCATCAGGCGCCGGTTGCCGACCGCTGGTCGCCGCAGATCACTGTCGGCACCCCGGTGCTGATCCCCGACGAATACGTCACCGACCTGACGGTGCGGCTCGCGCTCTACCGGCGGCTGGCCGAAATCGACGACGAAAGCGAGATCGAGCCCTTCGCGGCCGAACTGGTCGACCGCTTCGGCAAGCTGCCGGACGAGGTCGAGCATCTCTTGCAGATCGTGTCCATCAAGGCGCTCTGCCGCCGCGCCAACGTGGAGAAGATCGACGCCGGTCCAAAAGGTGTCGTGCTCGCCTTCCGCGACAACGTCTTCGCCAATCCCGAAGGGCTGATCGCCTGGATCCGCGACAGCGATGCGCGCGTCAGGCCCGACCAGAAAGTGGTGTTCATGGAAGTCTGGCCGCGGCCGGAGCAGCGGCTGAAAGGCACGGCGGAAATCCTGCGCAAGCTGGCGAGCATCGCGGAGCGCGCGAAGGCGGCATGAGCGCCGCACGGCCGCTTGGGGCCAGACCCGGGATCCCGGAAGTCATGCCATGGCGTTGGCCGAGGGTGTCTGCGGCGGCACGATTGCGCTGACCGTCCCGGTCCAGTCCAGGGGGTGAACGCGGTCCCGCACGGGAGGTGGGCGCGCAGCGACGCGCGGCAAGTTTTCGGACAGTGGAATTTTGTTCAACCGCCTGGCCGCTAGCGTAAGCGCAAGGCTTCCTGCTAGACCGGAAGCATGGCGGACGATCCTCTGACCGATGCGCCTGAGTGGCTTCGCATCATTGCCGAACGGCGCGGCCTCACGCGCGCCCTTGCGTTGGCACCCGCCCTGTCGCGTCCTGCCCTGAAGCGGGCGGCGCTGCCGCTGCCGCCGCCCCCGACCGGAGCGGGCACCGAGCCGGCCGCGTGGTTCGCGCCTGCCGCCAACCGGGACGAGACATGACGGCGCTTGCCGACCTCACGCTGGCGGAAGCCGCACGGCGGGTTGCCGCGCGCACCGTGTCGCCAGTCGAACTGACGCAGGCCGCGCTCGACCGCATCGCGGCGCTCGACCCGGCCTACAACGCCTTCATCACCGTCACCGCTGATATCGCAATGACCGAAGCCGGGCGCGCCGAAAGCGAGATCGCCGCCGGCCGCTATCGCGGGCCGATGCACGGCATTCCCTATGCGTTGAAGGACCTGTTCGACGTGGCCGGGCTCGCCACCACCTGCCACTCGAAGCTGCGGGCCGACCACCGCGCCGCCTCCGACGCTTTCGTGGTCGCGCGGCTGCGCGAGGCCGGCGCGGTGCTGCTGGGCAAGACCGCGCTGCACGAATTCGCGACCGGCGGGCCGACTCTGGATCTGCCCTGGCCGCCGGCCCGCAACCCTTGGGACCGTGCGGCGCATCCCGGCGGCTCATCGAGCGGGGCGGCGACCGCGGTTGCGCTCGGCATGGCGTTCGGCGCGCTCGGCTCCGATACCGGCGGCTCGGTGCGCGATCCGGCGTCGTGTTGCGGGATCGTCGGCCTCAAGCCCACCTATGGCATGGTGAGCCGCACCGGCGTGTTCCCGCTCTCCTTCTCACTCGACCATGTCGGGCCGCTGACCCGCACGGTGGAGGACAACGCGATCCTGTTGCAATCGATCGCCGGCCATGATCCCGCCGATCCGACCAGCGCACGCCGCGACGTCCCCGACCTGCGCGGCGGCATCGGGCGCGACATCAAGGGCCTGCGCATCGGGGTCATCGACCATTTCTTCCGCGAGGACGCAGAAGCCGAACCCGAGCAGGTTGCGGCTTTCGAGCAGGCGCTTGCCACCATGCGCGATCTCGGCGTGGACTTCCGTCCGGTGCGGCTGCCGCCTCTCATGGCGTGGGGCGACTGCGGTCGGACGCTGTTGCAGGCCGAAGCCTATGCGATCCACGAGAAGGACATTCAGGAGCGGCCGCAGGACTACGCGCCGATCACGCTCGGCAAGATCCTGCCCGGCGCCTTCATCGCCGCTCACGATTACGTCAAGGCGCAGCAGTGGCGAACCGCGCTGACGCGCGCCTTTGCCGAAGCGATGCACGGCCTCGACGCCGTGGTAACGCTGTCGAGCTTCACCGTGCCCTGCCGCCTCGACGATGTGGAGGCGGTGGCGCGCACCTATGAGCGCCATTGTCGTATGCCATTCAACGTCACCGGCACGCCGGCCATCGCGGTGCCCACCGGCTTCTCGGCCGGCGGCCTGCCGCTTGGCATGCAGATCGCCACCCGAGCCTTCGAGGAGGCGATGCTGTACCGCATTGCGAACGCATTCTGCGCCGCCACCGGGCTGACGGAGCGGCGACCCATGGCTCTGCTGCCCGCAGACACCTGACCCTTCCCCCGCACGATCCGGAGATATCGATGCCCACATTGCCTCGCGAGCGCCTCGCATATTCCTCGCCGTTCCACCGTCCGCCGCTGAAGCTGCCGGGCAAAGGGCGGATTATCGTCTGGTCGGTGATCAATATCGAAGAATGGGAGATCAACCGGGCCATGCCGCGCCAGCTCTCGATGGCGCCCATGGGCCAGAGCATCATCCCCGACATGCCGAACTGGACCTGGTACGAATACGGCATGCGGATCGGCTTCTGGCGGCTCCTGCGAGCCTACGAGAAGTTCGGCATCCGGCCCACGGTCTCGATTAACGCGCGGGTCTGCGAGGTCTATCCCGAGGCCGCCAAGGCCGCGCGCGACGCCAATTGGGAGTTCATGGCGCACTGCCTCACGCAGATGCCGATCCAGGCGATCGAGGACCAGCGCAGCATGATGATGCAGAGCGCCGATATCATCGAGAAGTTCACCGGCACAAGGCCGAAAGGATGGCTCGGCCCCGGCCGCACCCAGACCTGGTCGACACTCGACTTCGCCACCGAATGCGGCTTCGCCTGGTTCGGCGATTGGGTGCTCGACGACCAGCCGCAATGGGTGGCCACCGCCAACGGTCCCATCTGCGCGGTGCCCTATTCCAGTGAAATCAACGACATCACCATGATGGTCTCGCACCATCACGAGAGCCGGGTGTTGTGCGAGCGCACCCGCGACGCATTCGACCGCCTTTACGAGGAATCTCGCGGAGTCGACCCGCATCCTCGCCATCGGGGTGCACCCCTATGTCACCGGCCAGTCGCACCGCATCAGGTACTTCGAGGATCTCTATGCCTATATCAATGGCCACGAGGGCGTCGTGCACATGGTCGGTGAGGAGATCATGGACTGGTACGCGGGCCAGATCCAAAAGCCCGGGAAGTAGAAACGGTCATGGCTTGGCGTGCACCCTTCAAGCGCGCGCCAGGCTGCGTTTCTTGCGAGCGAGGACACCCTGGGGACCAGGTCGTCCGCCAGTGATTGCCGGCAATCGCTGGCGGTTCCGTCCGGGATATTTCCATCGGGGCCCGCTGCATCGTCGATTTCGGACGGTGGATAGGACATGCCCGATCGGCTTTTGATCGGCGGTTCCGTTCGGGCCCTCAATGCGGCATCCGCAGCACCGGCTTGATCGTTTTGCCGCTCGCTGACTCCTCCGCCGCCTGGTTGATGTCGGCGAGGTCGTAAAACGTGATCGCGCGCTCGATCGGGAATTGGCCGGCGGCCATGGAGTCGGTCAGTTGCGGGATGAAGGTCCGCGGCTGGCTGTCGCCCTGGACCGCGTTCGCGCGGCCTCCACGAGCGTGTGGAGAAGAGCGACGCGTCGCCCTCAGATATCCCGCATATCCCGGGCCGTGGTGCCGGTGCTGGTGTTGAACGCGTATTTTTCCCAGTTCCGGATCAGGCTCTCGTCGCTCGGCCTCGTGGCCTGCACCGCCGGCAGCGCGTGCATGGCGTCGATCCATGAACGAAGGCGTTCACAATCGTCCGGAAGCGTGAAGCCGCGGTAGTGCTTGAGAACAATGAAGCGTTGCACGTGCGGGAAGAATGTGAAATCGACAAGATTGGGCTGCTCGCCAAACCAGAACGGACCATCCGACAATTTGCGAAGACCCTCGAACTCCATCTGTACGACCGCTTCCGTCAGGCGTTCGGCGTGCGCCTTTTGGCCCTCTGCGTCCTGCCGCAGCATCATCTTGTAGACGTGGGGCACCATGCGGTCGTTGGCAAAGGCGATCCAGATGCGCGCCAGGGCGCGTCGGGCCGGATCGTGCGGCAACAACGGCGGATCCGGCAGGACTTCTTCGAGGTACTCATTGATGACTGCCAACTCGTAGAGCACGCCGTCGCGATGGCGTAGCACCGGCACCTTGGCGTAGGGCGAAATCTGCAGAAACCAGTCCGGTTTGTCGTCGAGGCTGATCTGGGTGAAGTCGAAATCGGCTCCCTTGGTGAGCAGCACCATGCGGGTACGCTGGGCGAAAGGGCAGGTCGACGAACTGATCAGCTCGATCGGCGCGTGAGGCGCGTTCATCGGGGCATGTCCTCGCGAGTTGATACCGTGGATCTCGCCGGCTTCAATGCGGCATCTTGCAGCACCGGCTTGATGGTCTTTCCGCTCGCCGATTCCTCCGCCGCCTGGTTGATGTCCGCCAGATCGTAGAACGTAATCGCGCGCTCGATCGGGAATTGTCCGGCGACCATGTAGTCGGTCAATTGCGGGATGAAGGTCTGCGGCTGGCTGTCGCCCTGCACCACGCCGCGCAGCACCCGCCCGTTCTGGATGAACGGCATCTCGACTGAAACTTCCGTCCCCGCCCGCGCGCTGCCAAGCAGCACGCAGGTGCCGGCCGGCATCAGCGCCTCGACCGCTTCGCGCAGGATCTCGGGCAGCGCCGAGGTCTCGAGCGAAAACCGTGCGCCGGGACCGGTGATCTTCTGAATTTCGGCCACCACGTCGGTGCGGCCGGTGTGATTGATGGTGTGGGTGGCGCCGAACTCGCGCGCCAGCGCCAGCCGGTGCTCGTGCACGTCGACCGCGATGATCGGATCGCAGCCGGCGATCCTGGCGGCCATCAGGCCGGACAAACCGACGGCGCCGACGCCGAACACGACGAAGCTGTCGCCGGGCGCCGGCTTCATGGTGTTGAGCACCGCGCCCGCGCCGGTCTGACCGCCGCAGGCGAGCGGCCCGATCCATTCCAGCGGCACGTCGTTGCGCACCTTCACGGCGAACTTCTCGTTGGCGATGGTGAAGTTGCCGAACGACGACTGCTGGAAGAAGGCGCTGTAGACCGGCTTGCCGTTGAGCGCATGCAAGGTGGAGCCGTCGGGGCGGGTGCCGCCGTTTTTCAGCTTGCGCACCGAGAGGCAGTAGTTCTGCCGTTGCGAGCGGCAATTGGGACACTCGCCGCAGAACGGATAGGACATCACCACATGGTCGCCCGACTTGAAGCGTGTGACCGCCTTGCCGACTGCGCGCACGATTCCGGCGCCCTCATGACCGAACACCGCGGGAAAAGGCATGAGCTTGAAATAGGCATCGCGGCCGTGCTGGTCGGTGGCGCACATGCCGGAAGCGACGACCTCGACCAGCAGTTCGTCGTCGCGGGGATCGCACAGGTCGAGCGTTTCGATGGTGAAGGGCGCGTAGGGCTGATGCACCACGGCTGCGGTGATTTTCATGGCATGGGTCTCCGGCGCAACGGGCGGGTGTTTTACTCGGCCGCCTCGCCACCCGACGCACTGCCGGGTTCCTGCGCGACGCGCTCGATCATCTGCGCCAGATATTCGGGCGCCTGCGCCCCCGAAACTGCGTAACGGCCGCCGAAGATGAAGCAGGGCACGCCCTCGATGCCCGCTTCCTTGGCGGACTGCGCCTCCCGCGTGACTTCCTCGACGTCGGTGTCGCTGGCAAGCGCCTCGCGCACGTCTTCCGCGTCGAGTCCGATGTCGGCGGCTGCCTGCACCAGCACCGCGCGGTTGGTGAGGTCGGCGCCCTCCGTGAAGTAGAGCTCCATCAGTTTCTGTTTCATCTCGGCCGACTTGCCGATGCCGCCGGCCCAGCGGATCAGGCGGTGGGCGTCGGTGGTATTGGGCTGGCGGCTGAGCCGGTCCGCGGCATAGTCGAGGCCTTCCTCGGCCGCGGCCGCGGTGACGCGCTGGGCGATGCCCTGATAGCGCTCGGGCGAGCCGAACTTGGTGGTGAGGTACTGGTCACGCGAAATGCCCTCGCGCGGGATCCAGTCGTTGAGGAAGTAGGGATGCCAGTGCACCTCGACCGGAATGCCGGGCGTGAGTTGCAACGCCTTTTCCAGGCGGCGCTTGCCGATGAAACACCACGGGCAGACCACGTCGGAAACGACATCGATACGCAAAGGCTGCTGGCCGGACATGGCGGGCTCCTCATCGTTTGCGTCATTGCGGGGCGCGAGCCATCAGCGCGTTTACGCGCGTCTTTGACGCGCTATGGCGAGCGAACCCGGAATCCAGAACCAGGCCTGGTGTATGCATCTGGATTCCGGCTCCGGCCCTTCCGGCCCGTCCCGGAATGACAAGATTGGAAGGCAGCCTAGGCTTTTGGCAATTACGCGGCAACCACCCGGTGGCCCATGACCCGCATGATCAGGCTGTCGAGGTTGTCGTCGGCCTTGAGCGTCGCCAGCGTCACGTTTGCCGTGATCGGCTGTTCCTGCTTGTTGGCCGAGCGCATGTGGTTGCGCAGAACGCCGGCGATGCGGCGCACCACCACATGGGCATGGTGCAGGTCGGTCTGCGTCAGCGCGATCAGGATCGATCCATCATCCTCACGCGTGGCGAAGTCGATATCGCGGATCAACCGCGTGAGCAGGCGGGCGCCATCAAGGCCGGCGCGTTCGTTGTAAGCGCCGTGAAAGGTGAAGCGCGCGATGGACAGCGGCTGGCTGCGGTCGCTGGCATCGCCCACCGCCTTGTTGAGGTGGCGCCAGAAAGCGTCATGCACCAGCAACCCGGTCTGCGGATCGAGGATGCCGTCGGCGTCGAGCGAGGCGAGCATGCGTTTGAGCCGGGTCTCGAAGGCGTGCAGGCGAACGAGAGGCATCATGCGCGGCACCAGTCGCAACGGATCGCCACTGACGTGATCGATGTTGACCAGGGTATCACCGAAATCATCCGGCGCTTCGCCGATCACCGCGACCGGGATATCGCGGAAGCGAGGCTCTTCTGCGAGCAGCGTAAGAAAGGCCTCCACCATCCGCGGCGACAGGCCGTCGTCGATCACGACACCATCGATATTGCGCGTGTCGAGATGGGTGGTCGCGGTCTCCACGCTGAACGCGCCCACCATGTTGACACGTTCGCCGATGGCGACGCTGAGCGCCGGGTAGAGCGGGCCGCGACCGACGATCAGGACGGTCGCGTCAGCGAGTGCGTCCTCGGTCGACAAGGTCGGCGCATTGCATTGCGCGGCGGCCATTTCAATGCGACGCAGGACGATGGAATGCAGCGCCCGCACGCGCAGCGCCGCGTTGAGGCGCGCGATCATACGCGCGACCGGCAGGTGAGCATCCGCGGGCAATGCGTTGGGAATGGCGGGGTCCTGGTCGCCCTGCACCCGGGCAAGAACGGGCACGATCGGGCCTTTCGCGGTCGCGATCTGCAGGCAGAGCATGCGCGCCGAGGATTCATTTTCCGGCGGCCCGGGCTCGGCGATAATGACCGCCATCGGTTTGACCGCGACGAACGCCGTCGGCGCGTCCACCCACCTGGACTCGACAATTGGAAAGGCGCCCGCGGCACTCAGCGCTTCAGTCAGTTCGGTTGCCGGTTTTTCGGCGACCACGACGATCGGACCTTGAAGCGACATGGCCGGTACGCAACCACAATTAACAGTAGCGCAAGTTTACAACGCGCCCTGTTAACGGCTGGTCAACGACGCGGGACGGTCAGGCCGCCTTGCCCGGTCCGCGCGGCCGGAAGGCGCCGGCAACGAGCGGATTGGCGCCTGAGGCCTGCGAGGGCCGAGATCATGCCGCCCCGGTCGCGGGCGCTGCCCGCAAGCCGCTGGCCGAGGGTGGAGTCGGGCAAGGCGACGATGGTTGCCTCGGCGTCGGCGGCGGCAACGGTCTCTTCCAGCACGCGCTCATGAAACCGGTAGCCGCCGACGGTCCGCATGCCGGGGGCGGGCGCGCTCATCGTCAGCGTGTTGGAGTCGAGACGGCGCCGGCAGGCGAGCCCGGTGTCGATCGACCCTTCGGGGTCGGGCGCCAGGAAAGGCGAATAGCCGTGCTCGGCGCCGGGCGGGAATGCATGCATCGGCACCATGGCGCCGCGCAGGCCGAGCGTGCCCTCCACGGTCCGCACGGTTTCGATAAACGCGGGCGCGTCCCTGGCGCCGCGCGGCGAGGCAACCGCGCCATAGGGCAGCAAGGCGGGCGCGCAACCGGGCCTGCGGCGGCTGGCGATCAGTCCGAGTTCGCCGAACGCGGCGACGTCGACCAGCGGCGCCGGATCGTGCCAGGCCGGCTGGCCGGCCAGCCGTTCGGGTGTGCGCCACAGCGCGGCGATCGTCTGGCCATGCGGCGGCGCCGACGGGCCGAGCGCAGACAGCGTTGCGCCCGGCAGCACCACGAGACGGGCGCCGGCCTCCTTGCGCTGGATGGCGAAGGCTTCGGGCTCAAACGGGTGATGCAGATGCAGCGCGCCGCCGGAGAGCAGCCACGGCACCATGGCAAGGGCGAGCCCCGCGAAGGACGACAGCGCCACGGTGGTGAGGATGGCGGCGTCTTCGGGGAGGCCGGTTTCCAGAGCGACCGCGAGCCCGCCCGCGATCAACTGGGTGTGATTGCGTGCAATCGCGACCGGCCCGTTTGGCGTCACGTCGAAGGTGACCACCGCGACATGGGCACCAGCCTGCCCCGGCCGTTGCGGCGCGTGATTGAATTCGCCGCTCGTCGGAGTGCGCTCATCGAGCGACACCACGCCGTCCGGGAGGTTGCGACCGAAGCCGCAAACATGGCGAATGGTGAAGAGCTCGACCGCCGCTTCGACTGTAATCTCGGCGGTGCGCGTATTGCCGACGTGCGAGGCGGTGATGATCGCCTTGGCGCCGGTCTGGCCGAGGGCGGCAACGATCTCCTGCTTGCGCCAGAGCAGCGGCATCGGGACGGCGACCATGCCGGCGCGCAGCACGCCGAGCAAGGCGATGACGCTTTCGACCGTGTTACCAAGCTGGATCGCGACCAACGCGTCGGTCGGCAAGCCAAGACGGCGCAGATGCGTTGCCACGTTCGTGATCGCGCGGTCGGCGTCGGCGAATGTGAGGGAGCGCGGCGCGCCACCGGTGATGCGGTAGCGGTCGGGGGAATCCACCAGCGCCACGCCGTGGGCATGACGCACGCCGGCGCGCCGGAACAGGCTGTCGAGCGTGGCGCCGTGCCGCGCCGGCGGACCGCCGCCGTCTTCGTCGTCGCCCAGGATCATGTGGCCTCCCCGTGCCACCAGGTTTCCGCCAGATAACCGAACAACGAGGTCCGATTCGGATGCCTGATTTTGGTCCAGCGGGCGACCCATTGCACGGGGAGATGATAGAGAGGCACAACATAAAAGCCCGACAGCAGCACCCGGTCGAGCGCGCGGGTGGCGGCCACGAAATCGTCTTCGCCGACCGCGGCCAGCATGGCCGTGAATCATGGCGTCGACCGCTTTCGACTTGACGCCCATATAGTTACGGCTGCCCTGCTGGTCGGCGGCCGCCGAGCCCCAGTAGAACAATTGCTCGTTGCCGGGCGAGAGCGACTGTTCCCAGTGATACTTCATCATGTCGAAGTCGAAGCGGATGCGGCGCTGCTCGAACTGGGTGGCGTCGACACTGCGCACACGGGCGTCAATCCCGGCGCGCCTGAGCGTCCGGGAGTAGGCAAGCGCCAGCCGCTCCTCATCGCGGTTCGAAGTGAGAATTTCGAAGGCGAAGCGCCTGCCAGTGGCGCGATGGGTCAGCGCCGTGCCCTCGATGTGCCAGCCGGCCTCGGCGAACAGGGCAAAGGCGCGGCGCAGGGCCGCGCGGTCGCGGCCGGAACCGTCGCTTTTCGGCGGTGACCATTTGCCTTCCAGAATGTCAGGACGCACCGCGCCGGGAAACCGTTTCAGGAGCTCGTGTTCGCGCGCATTGGCCGGCCGGCCGTGCGCGGACAGCGGGCAGTCGTCGAAATAGCTGGCGGTGCGACGGTAGAGATCGAAAAAATAGGTATGGTTGAGCCACTCGAAGTCGAACAACTGCAGGATCGCTTCGCGCACGCGGACGTCGGCAAACATCGGGGCGGCGGGTGTTGAACACCAGCCCCTGCATGCCCTTGGGCAGGCCGTAGGGAAACTCGTCCTTGACGACCTTGCCCGTGCGGAAGGCCGGGAAATTGTAGCCGGTCTGCCAGCGACCGGGATCGGTCTCCACGCGGGCGTCGTACAGCCCGGTCTTGAACGCCTCGAAATGGGTGTTGCCGTCGCGGTAATAGTCGAAGCGGATAGTATCGAAATTCCACAGGCCGCGGTTGATCGGCAGTTCGCGGCCCCAATAGTCCGGATCGCGGGCGAAGGTGACGCTGGCTCCCGGCTTCACCTTGCTCACCGTGTAGGGGCCGGTGCCGAGCGGCGGGGTGAAGCTCGTTTTCTCGAAGGTCTCGGGATCGGTCGCATGTTTGGCGACGATCGGCATCAGGCCGAGGATCAGCGGCAGTTCGCGGTCTTTTCCGCCGCCAAAATCGAAGCGCACCCTGCGCCCGTCGCTCTCCGCCTTGACCACCTTGGAATAGTAGATGCCGAAGTTGGGGCGGCCGTGGTCGCGCAGGAGCTGCCAGGAGAAAATCACGTCCTCGGCCGTCACCGGCCTGCCGTCGGAAAAGCGCGCTGCCGGGTTGATCGAGAAGGTGACGTAGCGAGCGAGCTGTATCGGTCTCCACGCCGTCGGCCAGCAGTCCATAAAGGGTGAACGGCTCGGCGTAGCCGCGCGCCAGCAGGCTCTCGATCACGTAGCTCCGGATGCTGATGGCCGGCAGCCCCTGGACGATGAACGGGTTGAGGCTGTCGAAGGTGCCGAGCACGCCCTGCACCAGCGTGCCGCCCTTGGGAGCGTCGGGATTGGCGTAGGTCGGATGGGTGAAATCCGGACCCCAGGCCGGCTGGCCATGCATCGCGATGGCATGCCGGGAGCCGCGCGCCAATTTCGCCGCCGGTTCGTTGGCCCGGGCGGGCACGACACGCACGAGCCCGCCGGCGGCGGAAAGGGCGCCGAACATGATCGACCGCCGGGAGGGCCGCCACGCCGGTCCGGAACGCGGATTGATCAAGGGCGAGGGCACGGGTCCAATGCGATTCGTTTCCGGTTTTGCTTGCAAACTAACACAGCGAGTCCCCGTATTTTCGGCACATTCATGGCTTTATTGGCGCTCCAGGATCGGCTATCAGGCGAGGGATAACCGGTCACGCTCTCGCCCAAATTCGTGCGGAGAGAGCCCAGGAAAACAAGAGGCGACCGTCCGGCACAGACCAGAGGCTGCGGGCGGCGGGAACATAAGGAAGCAGCAATGGATCATCGGATCGCGTGGCCTCGGCCTTGGGGCCTCGGCGCCACCGCGGCAGCGGTCGCGCTGGTGGCAGCGGCGACCCTGTTGCCGGCACCGCCGGCGTTCGCTCAAAACAAGCCTGCCGCTGCGCCAGCCGCCAAGCCGGCGCCAGCGCCGCAGGCCGCCAAGACCGGCCAACCGCAGCTCATGTATTCACCCTGGATGAAGGTGTGCGGCAAGGGCAAGGACACCAACAATCAGAAGGTCTGTGTTGTCACCAAGGACGGTCGTCTTGAAAACGGCATGCCGGTCGCCATGGTTCAGCTGTTCCAGCCGGAGGGCAAGCCGAACATCATGCGCGTTACGGTGCCGCTGGGCATGCAGTTGCAGCATGGGACGCGCGTAATCATCGATCAGAGCGCGCCGATCAACGAGCCCTACAAGATCTGTTTTCCGGTCGGCTGCATGTCGGACTACCCGGTCAGTGACGAAATGATCAAGCAGATGAGGAAGGGTAAAACCCTTACCGTGCAGGCCATCAACATGCAGGGGCAGCCCATCAGCCTGCCGCTGCCACTCAACGATTTCGCCAAAGCGCTGGACGGTCCGCCAACCGATCCCAAGGTGTTCGAGCAGCAGCAGCGCAAGCTGCAGGAAGAACTCCAGAAAAAGGCGGAGGCCGCGCGCAAGCGGCTCGAAGCCCAGCAGCCGGCCGCGCCCACCGCGCCCGCTCCGGCGCCGAAGAAATAGGGCGAGGAAATCTCGCCAGAAGACTGAACTGAAAGAAAAGCGCGGGCTCGAGAGGCCCGCGCTTTTTCGTTGGGGCTGGCACGGCAAATGCGAGCCGGAAGAGGCGCGGGTCCGCTCAGTTCAAATGGCCATGGCGCGGGCGATAGCTGCCGCTGTCATCCACGTCGAACACCTCGGCAACCTCCGGATGGCGGATCGGTTCACCCGAAGTGTCGGGCAACAGGTTCTGCTCCGAGACGTAGGCGATATATTCGGTTTCGTCGTTCTCGGCGTACAGATGATAGAAGGGCTGGTCCTTGCGCGGCCGCACGTCGGCGGGGATCGATTCCCACCATTCTTCGGTGTTGTTGAACTCGGGGTCGATGTCGAACACGACGCCGCGAAACGGAAAGACGCGGTGCTTCACCACCTGTCCGATCATGAATTTGGCGTTGCGCATCTTGTTCATAGGCGACCCAATAGTGCATTCCGGCGTGCTCCGCCAGCGTGTGCCGGTTTCCATGAAAAGGCCCGCCAAAACAATTGCTTATCAAAGCCCATATTGGGCGGCCAGGCCCGGGTCCTTGGCGGCGACAATCCTCGCCAGATCGAGCAGGACCTTGGCCTGCTTCCACGTCGCGTCGTCCTGCATCTTGCCGTCGATCATCACCGCGCCGGCGCCGTCGGGCATGGCATCGACGATCTTTTTGGCGAAGGCGACTTCGCCTGGATCGGGCGAATAAACCTTCTTCGCGATCGCGATCTGCGACGGATGCAGCGACCATGCGCCAACACAACCGAGCAAAAAGGCGTTGCGGAATTGCGCCTCGCACGCAGCGGGATCGGAGAAATCGCCGAACGGTCCATAGAAGGCCTTGATGCCGGCGGCGGCGCAGGCATCGACCATCTTCGCAATCGTGTAGTGCCACAGGTCCTGCTGATAGGCCGCGCGCGGGGCGTCAGGGTTCGACGGATCGGGGTCCGCCAGCACCTTGTAGTCGGGATGGCCGCCGCCGACGCGCGTCGTTTTCATGGCGCGGGAGGCGGCAAGGTCGGCGGGACCGAGGCTCATGCCGTGCATGCGCGGCGAGGCGGCGGCGATGGCTTCAACGTTATTCACGCCTTGCGCAGTCTCCAGGATGGCATGGATCAGGATCGGCTTGTGGATCTGGTGGCGCGCTTCCAGTTGCGCCAGCAACTGGTCGAGATAGTGGATATCCCAGGGACCGTCGACCTTGGGCAGCATAATGACATCGAGCTTGCCGCCAACGGCGCCGACGATGGCGGTGATGTCCTCAAGCGCCCAGGGCGAATTGAGCGCGTTGATACGGGTCCACAGGCCCGTCGAGCGGAAATCGGTGGTCCTGGCCATGGTGATAAAACCGTCGCGCGCTGCCTGCTTGGCGTCGATCGGAATGGCGTCTTCCAGATTGCCCAGCACCACGTCCACCTGGGCAACCAGCTCGGGCACCTTGGCGCGCACCTTCTCCACATGCGGCGGCACGAAGTGGATCATGCGCTCGAGCCGCACCGGCAACTCACGCATCGGGGCCGGCGCGCCGATGGCGAGCGGCCGGAAGAACTGACGGGGGAGTTTCATGTGGCTCGGGTCTTCATTCGAAAGTATGAGGGGTCCTCTTCGGTCCGCATGAGGTCCCGGGACTTTCCAAGGGGCCGCCCCGCCGTTTAGAGCAATGCAAAGGCTGCGCCAAGTGGCCGCTGACAAGCCGCTTCAGGCGCCCGCCGGAACCCGTTGAATGATTGAAGTTCTCAACCTCGCGCTGCCGTTCTTCGGGCTGATTGTCATCGGCTTCGCCTGCGGCCGGATCAAGCAGATCCCCGACACCGCGCTCGGTTGGATGAATTTCTTCATCGTCTATGTTTCGCTTCCGGCGCTGTTCTACCGCATCCTGGCGCAGACGCCGCTCGACCAGCTCGCCCAGGTCGATTTCATCTTCGCCACCACGCTCGCAACCTTCTGGGCCTTCGCGGTCTCGTTTGCCGTGGGCATGGTGGTCCGCAAGGGCAATATCGGGGAGTCGGCCATTGCCGGCCTTGCCGGCGGTTACGGCAATATCGGCTACATGGGCCCGGGTCTGGCGCTGGCGACACTTGGGCAGCAGGCCGCGGTGCCGGTCGCGCTGATCTTCTGCTTCGACAACATTGTTCTGTTCACCATCGTGCCGTTCCTGATGGCGCTGCGCGGCAATCAGCCGGTAAGCGTGGGCGCGGTCGCGCTCGAAGTGGTCAAACGCGTGGCGGGCCATCCGCTGATCATAGCCAGTGCCCTGGGCGTGCTCTCGGCGGCGGTACATTTTCAGCCGCCGGTCGCTTTGGACAGGCTGCTGCAGTTCCTGCAGAACGCCGCCGCGCCCAGCGCGCTGTTCACGCTCGGCGTAACGGTAGCGCTGCGGCCGTTGCAGAGGATGCCGTGGGAGATCCCGTTCACCACCGCGGTGAAGCTGCTGCTGCACCCGATCATCGTATTCCTGCTCTTGTCCTTGTTCGGCCCCTTCCAGGATTATTGGATCGAGACGGCAGTGTTGATGGCGGCGCTGCCGCCGGCGCTCAACGTGTTCGTGTTCGCGCGCCAGTACGACACCTGGGTGGAGCAGGCATCGAGTGCGGTGCTGGTCGGCACGCTGGCGTCGGTGGTGACGCTGACCAGCGTGATGTGGCTGGTGAAATCGGGCTCGCTGCCGCCGCTGTTATTTCAGTGACTATAGCGCCTCGCCACGCATCAGCCGCGGCTGGTTGGCGCGCGGCGCAACGCCTTCGCGCATTATGTTGCGGCGCAAGGGCCCGATGCGGTCGATCATGTAGAGCCCGAGGCCGCGCGCGCCCTGCGCCGGCAACATATCGGAAAGCAAGGTGCGGTTGAGCAGGTCGACGGCAAGCGTGCGGCTGTCGACGTCGGCGCGGCGCAGGCGGTCGTAGCGCGCGAGCAGCGCATCGTTGCCGATATCGCGGCCGCGACGATGCGCTTCGACCACCAGTTCACCGATGGTGGCGGCATCGCGCAGGCCCAGATTGAGTCCCTGCGCGCCGATCGGCGGGATGACGTGGGCGGCCTCGCCGACAAGTGCGACGCGGTCTTTGGCGAAAGGCCGCGCCGTTGCGACGGTGAGCGGAAACAGGCCGCGCCCGGGCTCGACCGCGACCTTGCCGAGGATGGAATGGGAGGCGCGTTCGATCTCGGCGGAGAGTTCGGTGTCGTCCAGTGCCGCGATGTCTTCAGCGTCGTGCGGATCGAGCACCCAGACCAGGCTGGAGCGCCGGCCTGGCAGCGGCACCACCGTGAAGGGGCCGTTCGGAGTGTGGAATTCGGTCGAGGCGTCGCGGTGCGGCCGGCTGTGGCCGAATGACACCGTCAGCGCCGCCTGCGGATAGCGCCGCTCGTCGAGCGCGATGCCGGCGGCCTTGCGGCAGAGTGAGCGGCGGCCGTCGGCGCCAATCACCAGCGGCGCTCTCAGTGTTTGGCCGTCTTCGAGAGTCACCGAAACCTGATCCTCGCTGGGCGATACGTCGGTCACCTGATTGTCGATGAGCCGCAGAGTGGGGAGGGTGCGGGCGCGCTCTTCCAGCGCTGCCACGAGCTGACGGTTCTCGATGTTGTAGCCGAAAGCTTCGAGACCGATCTCGCCGGCCTCGAATTTGACCTCGGGCGCGCGCCACAGCCGGCCGGTGTCGTCGACGATGCGCATGACCCGCAGCGGAGCGGACTGGTCGCGGCACAGCGCCCAGACTCCGAGGGTCTCCAGAGCGGTGACCGAGCCGCCCAGGAGGGCGGTAGTGCGGTTATCGTCCATTCGCGGCCGGGGACCCACCAGAACCGTGGCGAGCCCGCCTTCGGCCAGCACTATGGCCGCCGTCAGCCCGGCCGGCCCGCCGCCCACCACGATGGCCCCGGGCTCTGCGCTTTTTTTGTCCAGGATCAATGCTTTCGTCCTGTTTCTGCTATCCTTGGGTTAACATGCGTGGGGTCCAGCCGGGAACCGGCGTTCGAAACCATGCGCCCATCTGTCGATACTCCCCTCCGATCCGATACGCTATGCCGGGCTTGCAGGATTGAAACGCCACAATGACCGAAACCACCGACCGTAGCCTCACGCACCTGCCGCCCGCCGCTGGGCGGCTGGGCGCGGTGTTGGCGCGGCCGAAGTGGCTCGCGGGGATATGCATCGTTGCGATCACCGGGCTCGGCTGGCTCTGGCTCGGCCTGCTGGTTGCCGGTATGGGCGGCCTGGGCGGCGCGCTTGGGCCGGGCATGCAGGCGCTCGATCTGTTGCCGCGCGCCTTCGCGGCGCTGTGCCAGCCGACCTTCGGCCTCTCGGTGCTGGCCATGCCGGGCGAGACCTGGGGCCTGACCGGCTTCGCGGTGGTCGGCCTGATGTGGGCAGCCATGGTGCTGGCGATGATGCTGCCGAGCGCCGGGCCGATGATCTTCACTTATGCCGAAATCGCCGACACCGCCGCCGGAAAGGGAGAGCCCATCGTCTCGCCTTTCGTCCTGGCCGCCGGCTACACCGTCGTCTGGCTCGGCTTTGCGGCGCTGGCGACGCTGGCGCAATTCGGCTTCACCCAAGGCGCGCTGATCGACGACAGCATGGCCTCGGCGAGCGGGCTGTTTTCCGGCGCGATTTTCGTCGCCGCCGGCTTCTATCAGTTCTCGGCGCTCAAGCACGCGTGCCTGAGGCAATGCCAGAGCCCGTTTCCCTTCTTCTTCGCTAACTGGGTGACGACGCCGCGCGGCGTGTTCCGGCTCGGCCTAAAGCAGGGGCTGTTCTGCCTCGGCTGCTGCTGGGCGATGATGGCGGTGATGTTCGCGGTCGGCGTCATGAACGTGGTGTGGATGGCGGCGCTCGGCGTCGTCATGACCGTGGAGAAGATGCTGACCGGCACCCGTTTCAGCCACGCGGTGGGCGTCGCCATGATCGCCGCCGGCGTGGCCTTTGTCGGCGCGGCCTTCGCCGCCCATTGGCCCGTCTAGAGAACTTGCGTTAAGGGTTGGAAGCAAAGCCGGGAGTGAAAACTTGACTGAAGCGTGGACGTTGAAAGGCGAAATGGCGCTGTCGTGCAGCTGCACGGTGTTCTGCCCCTGCGTGCTGTCGCTCGGCGAGCATCCGCCGACCGAGGACCGCTGCCAGACCTGGGCCGGCATCCGCATCGACGAGGGTCATTTCGATACCATCGATCTCGCCGGCATCAAGGTCGGGCTGATGATGGATTTGCCCGGCATCATGGCGCGCGGCAACTGGACCGCGGCGCTGTTCATCGACGACAAGGCGCCGATCCAGGCGGTGAAGGGTTTGACCCGCATCTTCACCGGCCGCGTTGGCGGCACCACGCACTTACTGTCGATCCTGGTCGGCCAGTTCCTTGGCGTGCACCAGATTCCGATCACCTACGAGACGCAAGGCGACACCCGCATCGTCAGCCTGGAGAAATACGGCGGCGGCGCCATCACCCCGGTGCGCGGCAAGGAGCGCGATCAGAACGTCGTCATCCGCAACAGCGAGTACTGGATCGGGCCGGACGTGATCGTGGCCAAGGCCGAGAAATCGCGCTTCCGGGGGTTCGGTCGCAACTGGAACCTGGCCGGCCGTTCCTGCGAGATCGTCAGGCTCGATTGGGGCAATCAGTAGCGCACAGCGCTCACCTCTCCCCGCAAGCGGGGAGAGGGAGAACAGCCGCCGTGCCCATTATGCGGCAGTCCCCGGCTTGATCGCGCGCAGCGACCATGCCCAAACATGGCGCATGGACCGATTTACGCGCTTCCGCGCCTTCGCCATCCATGTGTTCACCGCCACCGGCGCGGGGCTGGCGTTTCTGGCGCTGGTGCTGGCGACCGGCGGTCACTGGGCGGCGATGTTCTTCGTCCTCGGCGTGGCGCTCGTCGTCGATGCCATCGACGGGCCGCTGGCCCGCACCTTCAAGATCGCAGAAGTGCTGCCGCGCTGGTCGGGCGACACGCTCGATCTGGTGATCGATTACATCACTTACGTTTTCGTGCCCGCCTATGCCATCGCCGCCAGCGGGTTGCTGCCCGACACGCTGGCGCTCGTCTCGGGCGTCGTCATCTGCATGAGCGGCGCGCTTTACTTCGCCGACCGCAACATGAAGACGGACGACAACTATTTCCGCGGCTTTCCGGGCCTTTGGAATCTGGCGGCGTTCTATCTCTTCATCCTGCAGCCGCCGGAATGGATCGCCGCCGCGAGCGTGCTGGTGCTGGCGGTCTTGAGCTTTGTCCCTGTGAAATTCCTGCACCCGTTCCGTGTCAAGCATTGGCGGCCCTTCAACGTGGCGCTGCTGGCGGTGTGGGCGGTGCTCGCATTCCTGGCGGTCGCGCCGGTCTCGCGCCCGGGCCCATGTCACCGTTCCGCTCTGCGTCATCGCCATCTATTTCTTCGCGGTCGGCCTGTTGCGTTCACCCGGCTAAAAGTATTCATGAAGCCGTTTTGTCATTAAGTGGTTCGGCACATGCTGCGCGCCCCCTCTCCCCTGGGGGGAGAGGGTTGGGGTGAGGGGGAAAGTGACTCTCGATAGTCAGCTTCCCCTCACCCGGCGCACTTCGTGCGCCGACCTCTCCCCCGGAGGGGAGAGGTGAAGAGTGCGTGCCGCGAATCCAGGTAAACCTAAAACGCTCTAGCGTTGTTGTTTTCATCGGGAGTTCTTCAATGCCTGTCCTACTGATCGCCGGCGGCAGCCGCGGGATCGGCGCGTCGACCGCCAAGCTCGCGGCGGCGCGCGGCTACGACGTCGCCATCAACTACAAGAGCAACGCCAAGGCCGCCGACGAAGTCGTCGCGGCCGTGAAAGCAAAGGGCCGCAAGGCGGTGGCGATCCAAGGGGACGCGTCGGTCGAGGCGGACATTGAGCGCATGTTCGACGAAGCGGCGAAGACGCTCGGGCCCGTCACCCATTTCGTCCACAGCGCCGGGATCGTCGGCAAGAATTCGCGGCTCGACGAGGCCGAGGCCGCCACCATCCGCGCCGTACTCGACGTCAACCTGTTGGGCGCGCTGCTGTGCTCGCGGGCGGCGGTGCGCCGGATGTCGACGGCCAGGGGCGGGCCGGGCGGCGCGATCGTGCTGTTGTCCTCGATTGCCTCGGTCACCGGCGGTACCAACGAGTACGTGTTCTACGCGGCGGCCAAGGGCGGCGTCGACGCGATGACCTACGGGCTCGCGCGCGAGGTGGTGAAGGAGGGCATCCGCGTCAACGCCATTCGCCCGGGCGTCACCGATACCGAGATCCATGAGCCCGGCCGCCTGGAACGCGTGACACCGCTGTTGCCGATGGGCCGGCCCGGTACGCCGGAGGAGATCGCGGAGGCGATCCTGTTCCTGCTGTCGGACGCAGCGTCCTATATCACCGGGTCTGTGCTCAACGTCGCGGGCGGGCGGTGACTTTCGATCGGCCTCATGCTGAGGAGCGCACGAAGTGCGCGTCTCGAAGCATGGGGCCGCCACATCCTTCGAGACGGCGCTACGCGCCTCCTCAGGATGAGGCGGGGATAGGCTTGTAGCCCGGCTGGAGCGGAGCGAAAGCCGGGAACGATTGACAGACAGCCCTGGGTTTCGCTGGCGCGTCACTGGGCCTACGTTGCTGTACATGCGAATTTTTTCAAGACTCTTTCGCCGTTTCGGCGGCGCGAACCGCAAGGTTCAAAGCATATCAGCTAACAGGATTCCGACTGTAAGGTTTGATCCTGCAAGAGTCACCGAAGCAGTGAAGGCCGATCTTCAAGCTAACATTCGCGGCCTGCCCGAGATTGACAAGAAAAACTTTGAACAAGTCTATGATGCGGCAATCCGTTCGATATCCGCAGGTCGCGATCTGCACCTGCTGACCAATGCCCTCTTGGGCTTCAACATCGAATCGATGACCAAGAGGAGGGCGGGGGCAATAGCGTTGCTACTAAATAATCGGGCAACGGCGCTCATGGAACGGGAGCGGCAAATTTCACTAGGCATAACGCATGCGATTTGGCTCTATTCTGGCGCGCCATGTATGATGGACCCGAGAATGCCTACTAAACACGAAATCCAACAAAACGCGGCACATAAGGCTGCGGATGGAAAAGAATTTGAAGTGGCCAAGGGCATGTATCTGAACGGCAATTGGACATGGCCGGGAATCGAGCCGGGCTGCAAATGCGTATCTCGATCAAAAATTCCCGGCTTCTCCTAACGCGCTTGTGGAGGTTGGTGCGCCCGTAGGGAAAGCGACTCTAGCGCCGCCGTTCCCGGTTTTCGCTGACGCTCAAACCGAGCTACGGCCTAGGAGCGAATATATGTCTTCTGGATCGGACGACTTAATTGCTCGATTAGAACATTTTGGCCCACAACAAGTGCGCGACATGTTGGCTTCTGGGAGTTTTCCTACGCAATCACATTTGCGCATTTTTGAATGGTTAGCTGAAAAGGACAGAGAGGAACGAGCGCAAATTGAAGCCTCCCAACGCGAACAAAGCCAAACAGCGTTAAGCGCAAAAAAAGCCGCATGGACTGCCGCGATTGCCGCAATTGTTGCGGCTGTAGTTGCGATCATTGGCGCCGTCATAGCGTGGCTCGCTTGGGTTTGGCCGCACGCGCCAACATAAGCAAGCGACTGCGGTCAGGCCAAATTCAAACCAGATCGCAGCAACGGTCTAATGGTTTTCAGCCCGCTCGGGGTGCCACCCGGGCGGGTTTCATTTTATTGTGGTTTATGCTCGTTTGAAAGCGATTTGGTTTTCTGGCAGACCATATCGGAGGCGCGACCGATAACAGAATATGGTGGAGCGACTTGCCATCCTGGCAACGCAACCGCCGGATGGGTCACATCGGCGTAATGGCCACGGCAATCAAACCAAAGCGTTCTGAGGTACATCTCATGAGCAATTCCTCCAACACAATGATGATGATCTACATCGACTTGACACATTATTGCTGAGACGATCCCGTTCTCGGGGTGACCAACGTTTCCGATATCAATCGCATATTCTGCGCCGTTAGCCGCTTTGATGCGGACCCATTTTTGTAACTCATCAACCCTCGCCATTTGAGCTTGGCGCGATTGTGGCTTTGATCTTTTGCATATCTCTACGTATCTCTTGGGGATGCCGCCGCCCCACTCACAATATTCTTGAGGGCCGTACATTCTCCCCGAAAAATAATACAAGTTATCCTGATCGCTGCGTTGTGAGATCCCCCCGGCACAAGCCCACGATACCGAGAAGGCGAAGATTGCTATGGCGGGCAATATCGGGCGCATCAGAATTTAGGCCCCAACGTTAAGCGGCGCTGCCGCGCGAATGATTCTAGGGCGGGTTAGCCGAAGGCGTAACCCCGCCGCATACCGTCTGCGATTTCGAATACGCTGATTGGCGGATTGCGCTGCGCCAATGCGCCCGCCAAATGCGCAGAGCCCGTCATGCCCGGCCTTGTGCCGGGCATCCACGTCTTGGCGGCCTGCAAATAGCGTAAGACGTGGATGGCCGGGTCAAGCCGGCCATGACGACGGAGAGGCATCGCACCGCCGCTACGGGGATGAGCCGCGCGGGGATAACCCGCCCAAAACGGGGATAAGATTTTTTTCCACTTTTTCCATTGACGGACTTTGATCCTTGACTATATTCCTCACGCATCCCGCCCCGGACCGAGGGGTCTGCAGTCTCCAGAGCGGGGCGGGGAGCGGTGGCCGGTTCGGGGGCGTCGGAGATGCGGCGCTGAATTTCCCCGCCCGGCGGTCCAAGCCGCATCCGTCCCGGCGCGCCAGCCGCGCGTCAACCGGCCCCGTGATGGCGTCGCGTTCGCATCCAGTCACAGGATAGCAGCGACGACCTGGGCCAACAGCGGTGGATAGGCGGCCTGCCAATCCCGGAGGAGAGGCAGGGTCGCCTGAAAGGTACGTCCACCGGGGGCGATGCGGAGCAAACCTACAAACACCGCGCGCGGGACGCCGAGGGACTGGCGGACTTGCGGAACTATCAGCTTCGACAAGCCTCGATGTCGCGAGGCGTCGAGGCCCGTGGGTCCGGTAGACCCGAACGCGTCCCGCGCGCCCTCGGTACTTTTTCGAGGGCGGCGGTTATCGCGCCGAAGCCCGAAAGGGCGAAGGCGGAATGAAGAGGGCGCACCCGGCGCCGACCAAAGAATACGGGCGATGGCGCGCGCTTATCCCTCCCCTGAAAGGGGAGGGTGGATGCGAGCGTCAGCGAGCAGCCGGGTGGGGTTGGCTCTCAGTTTCGCATTGGAGTCTCCTCACCCGCCGCGCGCGATGCGCGCGGCACCCTCCCCGCAAGCGGGGAGGGATGGACCCCGGCTTGTGTTCACCGGTCGGCTGCCTATGATCGCCGCCGACAATCAACCGATGCCAATCCGATAATATGTGAGGGAGTGAGCCATGGTCGTGGCAGTGCGCGTACACAAGGCGGGAGGCCCCGAGGTCCTGACGGTCGAGGACGTCGAGGTGCCGGCGCCCGGCGAGGGCCAGATCAAGATCAGGCAGCACGCCTGCGGCGTCAATTTCATCGACACCTATTTCCGCTCCGGCAGCTACCCGTCGCCGGTTGGCCTGCCGTTCGTCTCCGGCAACGAGGGCGCCGGCGAGGTGATCGCGGTCGGTCCCGGCGTCAAAGACTTCAAGGTGGGCGACCGGGTCGCCTATGTGGTGGGCCTCGGCGGCTACTCGCAGGAGCGGCTGCTGCCGGCCGAGCGCACGGTGAAACTGCCGGACAACATCAGCTACGAGCAGGCCGCCGGCATGATGCTCAAGGGCATGACCGCGCAATACCTGCTGAACCGCACCTTCAAGGTGACCAAGGGCACCACCGTGCTGATGCACGCGGCCGCCGGCGGCGTCGGGCAGATCCTGTGCCAGTGGGCCAACCATCTCGGCGCCACCGTGATCGGCACCGTCGGCTCGCCGGAGAAGGGCGAGCTCGCCAGGAAGAACGGCTGTCATCACGTCATCAACTACAGCAAGGAAGACTTTGTCGCGCGGGTGAAGGAGATCACCGGCGGCAAGCTGTGCGACGTGGTCTATGACGGCATCGGCAAGACCACGTTCCCGGCGTCGCTCGATTGCCTGCATCCGCTCGGCTATTTCGTCAGCTTCGGCAGCGCCTCCGGCCAGGTCGAAGCCTTCAACATCAACATCCTGCAGACCAAGGGCTCGCTGTTCGCCACCCGGCCGACGCTCAACAACTACGTCGCCAAACGCGAGGACCTGCTCGCCACCGCCAACGACCTGTTCAAGGTGGTCGGTTCCGGCGCGGTGAAGATTCCGGTCACGCACAAATATCCGCTCAAGGACGCCCGCAAGGCGCACGAGGACCTGGAAGGCCGCAAGACCACCGGCTCGGTGATCCTGGTGCCGTAACAGGTCCTTTACCGGCGGCGATCACAGATCGCCTCGTGTCGAATCCATTGATGTTGAGTCTACTCTGCCCTCATCCTGAGGAGCCCGCCGAAGGCGGGCGTCTCGAAGGACGAGGGCGGCCCATCCTTCGAGACGCATTGCTGCGCAATGCTCCTCAGGATGAGGCCGATAGAGGACGGGCGTCTTCAACCAAGGTGGACCATACTCGGGAAGGTCTAGGGCATGAGCCCCGCAGACGAACACGAAGAGTCGCAGCCCTGGGGGCGCCTGACGACGGTCGGTCTCGGCATCATCGCGATGCTGATCGGGCAGATGGCGGCGCTGCTGGTGCTGAGCTGGGGCTATGGGCGCGGGCTGATGCAAATGCCCGACATGGCCCGGGATGGCGTGGCAGTGAGCGTGATCATCATGGTCTCGACGCCGGTGCAGGTCGCCCTGTTGATGCTGATGGCGCGTCAGACCGGCATCGCGCCCGGCGACTATCTCGGCTTCAGATGGCCGAGGCGCGGCGAAGTGATTGTCGGCGTGCTGGTCATGGCCGGCTTCGTCATCATCGGCAATCTGGTCAGCTGGCTGCTCGACCAGAGCATCGTCACGCCATTTCAGTTCGACATTTATCGCACGGCGAGCGCCGCGGGCTGGCTGCCCATACTGTGGCTGGCGGTGGTTGTGGTGACGCCGGTCGGCGAGGAAGCGCTGTTCCGCGGATTCCTGTTTCGCGGCTGGCATCGTTCCCCGCGCGATATCTGGTTTGCGATTGTGGCGACGTCGGCGCTCTGGGCGTTCAGCCACCTGCAGTACGACCTCTACGTCATCGGCCAGATCTTCGTGGTCGGGCTGATCCTGGGCTGGTTCCGCTGGGTCACCGGTTCGACGCTGCTGACCATCCTGCTGCACGGGCTGGTCAATTGCGAAGGCATGTTCGAGACGTTTCTCGCCATCCATCATTGAGGCTGCCTAAAGCAGCGTGGCCATGCGCGCGAACGCGGGATGCTGCGTGATGCCGGCCGGCAGGCGCGGCAGCCCGACAACGGCGGTGTCGCCGGCAAAACGGGCGATGCTCGCGACCGTATCCTCGAGCTCGACCGGATTGCGCTCGCTTTCGCTGACGATGATCGCGGCAATCGTCAGGTCGCGCTGCCGCAGCACGTCGAGTGCGGTGAGTGTATGGCTGATAGTGCCAAGATAGCCGCCGACCACCAGCACGAGCGGAATGTCGAGAGCGGCCATCCAGTCGAGCACGGTGCGCTCGCTGTCGAGCGGAACCATGATGCCGCCGACGCCTTCGATGAACAGCGTCCCGCGGGTGCCATCGATCGCCTGGCGGCTGAAAGCGATGAGCCGGTCGAATTCGACAGCGCGGCCTTCGCGGGCGGCGGCGAGATCGGGTGACAACGGCGCGCGGAAGCGCCAGGGGGCGATCCGTTCGACCTCATCCGCCGACACCGGCCGCCCGAGCGCCGTCAGCAGTACGGCGGGGTCACTGGTCTCGACCACCGAGGAGTTGTAGCCGCTCACCACGGGCTTCAACGCATCGACCGCCGCACCGCCGACGCGCAGGTGGCGGATGAGCCCGGCGGTGACGAAGGTCTTGCCGACGTCGGTCCCGGTCGAGGTGACGAAATAGGCGGCCACGGCCTAGCCAGCCATGACTTTGTCGCGCACGAGGCCGGCAACGCGTTCGATTTCGTCATCGGGATGCTGCGCGGTGAAGGTGAAGCGCAGCCGCGCGGTGCCGTCCGGTACCGTCGGCGGACGGATGGCGACCGCGAGATAGCCCTCGTCCTCAAGGAGACGCGATGCCTCCAGGGCCTTGTCGGCTTCACCAATGATCACCGGTACGATCGGGCTCACCGCTTCCGGCAGATTGAGCGCGCGGGTGAAGGTCCGCGCCTTCCTGAGCGGCAGCGCGGCGTAGTCCGGTTCGTTTTCGATCACGTCGATGGCGGCGATCGCCGAGGCGACAATCGCCGGCGGCAGGCCGGTGGAATAGACAAGGGTGCGCGCGCGGTTGCGCATCAGTTCAATCACGGGGCCGGAAGCGCAAAGATACCCGCCATAGGCGCCGATCGCCTTGGACAGCGTACCCATCTGCAGCGGCACAGGGACGTGCCTGCCGACTGCAAAGCTCGAGCCGCGACCGCCGCCGACCACGCCGATGCCGTGGGCGTCGTCGGTCATCAGCCAGACGTCGTATTCTTCCGCCAGGTCGTGGAGCTCGCGCACGGGGGCGAGATCGCCATCCATGGAGAAAACACCGTCGGTGACGATCATCGCATGGTCGTGGGCGGCGCGATGCGCGGCCAGAAGCGCGCGCGCATGCGCGACATCGTTGTGGCGGAACGTCAGGACGCGCCCGCGCGACAATTGCGCGCCGGCATAGATGCAGGCGTGTGCCAATTCGTCGAGCAGCACCAGGCCGTCGCGGCCGATCAGCACCGGGATGATGCCGGCGTTGGCGAGATAGCCGGAGCCGAACACGACGGCGTCTTCGGTATGCTTCATGCGGGCAAGCCGGTATTCGAGCTCGGCATAGAGCGGATGATTGCCTGTCACCAGTCGCGACGCGCCGGAGCCGGCGCCATAACGCTCCAGTGCGGCCATGGCGGCGCGCTTGGCGGCGGGGTGCTGGCTCATGTTGAGATAGTCGTTGCAGGAAAACGAGAGCAGCCGGCGGCCGCCGCGCTCGACCCAGAGCCCGTCTTCCCGACAGGTAACCTGAAGCGTGCGGCGCAGATGCCGGCGCTGGAGGTCATCGAGCCTGGCTTGCGCAAACCGGTCGAGCGAGTGCATCAAGGGGCCTTAGCGCATGTACGGGCGGCCCGAAAGCCGGCCGGCGTTCGAGGGTAAGGAAGCGCCAAATGCCGGCCGACGCCAGCGAAAAGAACGCCGCGCCGGACCGGCTGGCAGAGGGGCTCGGCCACGTCTGGCTGCCCTATGCCCAGATGAAGACCATGACGCCGCCACTGGCGGTCACCGGGACCGCGGGGAGCCGCATCACGCTCGCCGACGGGCGCACCCTGGTGGACGGCATCGCCAGCTGGTGGACCGCCTGCCACGGCTACAACCACCCCCATATCCGCCAGGCCGTGGCGCGCCAGCTCGAGACCATGCCGCATGTGATGTTCGGCGGGCTTGTGCATGAACAGCCGCTGCGGCTGGCCGAGCGGCTTTGCGCGTTGCTGCCGGGCGATCTCACCCGCGTATTCTTTTCCGATTCCGGCTCGGTCGCGGTCGAGGTCGCCATGAAGATGGCGGTGCAGTACTGGATCAACCGCGGCAGCCGGTCGCGCACCCGGTTCGTAGCGTTCAAAGGCGGCTATCACGGCGACACCACGGGCGCCATGGCGGTGAGCGATGCGGAAGAGGGGATGCATGCCCTGTTCGCGGGGCTATTGCCGGAGCATCCGATTGTCGACTTGCCAGTGGACGAGGCGACGACAACGGCGTTGGACAAACTGTTGGCCGAGCGCGCCGCGCACATTGCCGGCATTATCGTCGAACCTCTGGTGCAGGGCGCCGGCGGCATGCGGTTTCACGCGCCCGAGGTACTGAAACGGATGCGCGCACTCGCCGACAAGCACAATGTGCTGTTGATCTTCGACGAGATATTCACCGGCTTCGGCCGCACCGGCACCATGTTTGCCTGCGGGCAGGCTGACGTCGTGCCGGATATCATCACATTGTCGAAGGCGCTCACCGGCGGCACGCTGCCGCTGGCGGCGACCGTTGCCACGTCGAGGGTGTTCGACGCCTTCTGGTCAGACGACCCAAAAAAAGCGCTGATGCACGGGCCGACCTTCATGGCCAATGCGCTCACCTGCGCCGCCGCCAATGCCTCGCTCGACCTGTTCGAAAAAGAGCCGCGGCTCGCCCAGGTCGGCGCCATTGCCACGCAGATGCGCGTGGCACTCGAACCGTGTCGCGCCCTGCCGCACGTCCGGGACGTGCGGGTGATGGGCGCCATCGGCGTGGTCGAACTACACCGTATCGACGATCCGAGTGCCTTGCGCGCGCGCTTCATCGCCGAAGGCGTGTTTATTCGCCCCATCGGCAATGTGATATATCTCACGCCCGCCTTCACGATCACTTCAGATGAACTGCAAACGTTGACCGGCGCCATCGTCCGCGTCGTCGGCGCGCTTGACCGCTAGAAGAAACCAACGGGAGAGAAACGACCATGGCCGCCTACACCGGACCGGTGATCGACACCCATCATCACATCTGGCGGCGCGCCGACGTCGCATGGCTTGCCGATCCGCCGATCCCGCGCATGTTCGGCGATTACTTCGGTCTGCGCCGCGATTATCCGGTTGAAGAGTTCATGCACGACCTGAAGCCGGACGGCGTCGTCAAGTCGGTGCACGTCACCGCCATGTGGGGCCTCGACCGGGCACTCGACGAGACGCGCTGGCTGCAGGAAACGGCCGACAAACACGGCTTTCCGCACGGCATCGTGTTCCAGGTCGATCTCTCCGATCCTGACGTGGAGACCAGGCTCAAGGCGCACAAGCAGTTCCCGAACGTGCGGGGCGTACGGCAGATGCTCTATTGGGACCCGCTGCCGGTGCGGCAATCGGTGACGCGGCCGGACTATTGCAACGACCCGGATTTCCGGCGCGGCTTCGCGCTGCTGGAAAAATACGATCTCAGTTTCGAACTGCAGGTCTATGCGCCGCAGGCGCCTTACGCCGCCGAGCTGGTCAAGGCATTCCCCAGCGTCCGGATGATTCTGGTGCACGCCGGCATGCTGACCGATCGGACGCAAACGGCCATCGACCAGTGGCGCGCCGCGCTCACTTTGATGGCGGCCTCGCCCCATCTGCACGTGAAGCTGTCGGGCCTCGGGATGTACAGCGGCGGCGTCGGCCATGCGCAGGTACGCCAGGTGATCCGCGATAGCATCCAGATATTCGGGACGGAGCGCACCATTTACGGGAGCAACTTTCCGCTGGAAAAACTGTACGCGAGCTACCTGGATTTCTTCGCGCACTATCGAAAGGTGCTGTCGGAATACTCCGAGGAGGAGCAGCGCGCCGTGTTCCACGACAATGCGATGAAATTCTACCGGCTCTGAAATGGCGTCTGATGACGCATTACACGCGAGCTATGCAGACTTCTTTGCACACTATCGGGAGTTGTTGTCGGAGTATTCTTCTACCGACCAGGAAAGAATATTGCATGACAATGCCGCAGGATTTTATCGGCTTTGACGTTCATTGAGATGTGCCTCGCAATCGGACGCGGGGACAAGTTCCCGCTTCGTCGATGTCGGGGACTTTTCGAAGCGGAACCTTTTGCCGCCGATGACGTTTTAGGGAACGGCAATGGCGCATTCTGGTGCGCAGCGGCGAAAGAAATAATGGAGTAGACAATGCGGATTACAACAACCTTGTCTATCGCAGCTGGGGCGATGGCCCTGATGGCCTTGGCTCCGGTCCCGCGCGCCAGCGCCATGCCTGCGGCTGCGCCCGCGGTGCTGGACACGATCGCGCCCAACGCAGGCCAAGTGGAAAAAGTCAGGCACCGGAGGGTTTGCGAGCGTCACCGGTACTGGCGCCACGGTCGCTGGCGCTATCGTACCCGTTGCTACCGTCCGGATCATTGGGGTTATCGGGGCGGGCACCGCTACCGTGGTTACCGCCACTATCCCTATCGATATCGACATTCGGGCCCAGGCTTTTACTTCGGGGTCCGGTAAGCGACCGACAGCCGACGCCAAGCTTCCGATTGCCTCCCGGGCTGTTGCGTAGCCCGGGGAGGCGATCGGGACATTCACGCCTCAAAATCCGGTAATGGTCCCATGCAGGTCGTAAGCGTCGGCCCGCTCGATCCTGACCGTGGCGATTTCACCGACACGCAGGGGCCGGCGGCTGGCGACATGGACAGCGCCGTCGATTTCCGGGGCGTCTGCCATTGAGCGGCCCCTGGCGATTCCCGGGCCGGCCTCATCGATTATGACATGTTGCCGCGTGCCGATCTTGCGCTTCAGGCGTCGCGCAGAGATTTTCTGTTGCGCCTGCATGAAGCGGTGCCAGCGCTCCTCCTTGATTTCGTCGGGCACAGCATCGCCGAGATCGTTGGCCGGGGCCCCGGCGACTGGCTCGTATTTGAAGCAGCCGACGCGATCGAGTTCGGCCTCGTCGAGCCAATCGAGCAAGTAGTCGAAATCGGCCTCGGTCTCACCGGGAAAGCCGACGATGAATGTCGAGCGCAACGTCAGGTCGGGGCAAATCTCGCGCCAGCGTGCGATGCGTGAAAGCGTCTTCTCCTGCGCCGCAGGGCGCTTCATGCGCTTCAATACGTCAGGCGAAGCATGCTGGAACGGAATATCGAGATAAGGCAGCACCTTCCGCTCCGCCATCAGGGGCACGACCTCGTCAACGTGCGGATAGGGGTAGACATAGTGCAGCCGCACCCAGATGCCGAACTCACCCAGGGCGCTCGCAAGATCAAGGAACCGGGCCCGGACTTCCCCGTCCCGCCATTGGCTGGCCGCGTATTTGAGATCGACGCCATAGGCGGAGGTGTCCTGCGAGATCACCAGCAATTCCTTGACGCCTGCCTTCACCAGCCGCTCGGCCTCGCGGAGCACGTCGGCCGCCGGCCGCGATGCCAGGTCGCCGCGCAGGCGCGGGATGATACAGAACGAACAGCGATTGTTGCAGCCTTCGGAAATCTTCAGGTAGGCGTAGTGCCGTGGCGTGAGTTTGATGCCTTCCGGCGGTACCAGATCGAGGAACGGATCGTGTCGCGGCGGCAGTGCCTTGTGCACCGCCTCCACCACGCTTTCGTATTGCTGCGGGCCGGTGATCGCCAGCACATCCGGATAAGCCGACGAGATGCTTTCCGGCTCGGCGCCCATGCAGCCGGTGACAATGACCTTGCCATTTTCTTTCAGCGCGCTGCCGATCGCGGAAAGCGACTCCGCCTTGGCGCTGTCGAGGAAGCCGCAGGTGTTGACGATGACGAGGTCGGAGCCGGCGTGCTCGCGCGAGAGCTCATAGCCCTCCGCGCGCAGGCGGGTGACGATGCGCTCGCTGTCGACCAGCGCCTTGGGGCAACCGAGGGAGACGAAGCTCACCCTGGGGGCAGGTTTGTCGGCATCGGAGGTGTGCATACGGCAAGGGAGCTAGGCGGGATCGGCGGCAATTGCAAGGATTGCCGCCGTGTCCTGGCGGGCGGTCCCGCGAGGCCTCGGGCTCGATTGGCTGGTACCACCGGACCGCCCTGCCAGGTGCGGACGCATTGGCCGCGGACGGCGGCCGCGCTATCGTTGCGATGGTGACATGAACGGAAGCCGCACGATGAAGCCTGCAATTGCCGTCGGCGCACTGGTATTGATCGGTTTGATGCTGCCGATGTGCGGGCGGGCAAACGCCGCCGATTTCGGGGCCGTGAGCCCCGGATATGGTCGCGGCGCAGCTTCGGCATTGCCGTTCCCGCGCAGCGCGCGCGCCGCAGCGGTATGGGGCGAGAGCGCCTGCTGGCGCGACTGCCAGAAGACCTGCACCTGGGGCCTCGCCGGATGTCTGAAGGTGGATGCCCAGGGCCACTGCCTGGCGTACACCGACACTTGCGACCGGAGTTGTCAGCGGGAATGCCGGGTGCAGGGCGGGCCGTATCTGCCGATCAACGACTAGCGCACCCACAACGGCATGACCGGCAGCAGGATGCCGATGATCCTGATGAAAAGGCCCCAGGTGACAAGCACCGAGGCAGCGGCAATGGCCAATGCAAAGGCCCAGGAAAACCGGCTGGCGCGCAGAAAGATCAGCAGATAGCAGGCCGGCCCGGCGACAAAGCCGAGTCCGAAGAGAAAGCCGGCGAGGGCAAAGATCCAGCCGAGACTTGGCCATGACAAGGGCCCTGCGCGCTCCGCGTCGGGGGTCGGTCCCGCTTGCTGGCCGGAAATCGTCGCCATGATCTCGCCCGCACACATCGCACAGAGCGCAATGCCGGCCCCCAACGGAAATTGCAGTGCGGTCCAGGTGAAGGCGAAGGCGGCATAGATCGTCAGGCCGCCGACGGCGAACAGAACAAGAGCCGGAAAGAGGATGGCGGCGCGGGTCATGCGCGCCTCCACAGCCGGGTGAGTTGCCGGCGGCGCGGCCAGAAGATGCAGGCGACCGCCAGTGCGATAATGGTGAGCGAGATCGGCCGCAGGAAGAACAGATCGCCATAGGCGTTCAGGGATATCTGCAGGTAACGCTCGATGGTTTCGCCGAGCACAAAGCCGAGCAGCAGGGCTGGCCGGTTGTAATCGAGGCGTTCCATGACGACGCCGAGCACGCCGAATATGAAGACGAACATGACGTCGTTGGGATCGTTCTGCGAGGCGTAGGTGCCGATGCACACCAGCACCAGCAGAATCGGCGCCAGTACGTGGCCCGGCACGCGGGTCACGTAGATAAGCGACTTCGACAGCGCGAACATCAGGATGCTCGAGCCGACATTGCCGAAAGCGAGGATCATGGCGAGCGCCAGCGCCAGATCGAGATGTTTGGCGAGAAACTCGGGGCCGGGCTGCAGACCCAGAAGGATGAAGGCGCCGAGCAGGAGCGCCATTGAGGCGCTGCCGGGAATGCCGAGCGCCAGCGTCGGCACCAGGGCGCCGCCTTCCTTGGCGTTGCTGCTCGATTCCGGAGCGATCACGCCTTCGATACGGCCGCTGCCGAAGGTCTCAGGGTTCGGCGAGGTCTGCTTGGCGGCGGCATAGGCGACGAAGGGGGCGGTGGCGCCACCGACGCCGGGCACGATGCCGATCACCGTACCGATGATCGACGAACGGAAAAAGACGGGAAGATGTTTGAAGACCGCGAGGCCGCCATGCACGACCTGGCGCAGGGAAATCGGCTGCACGCCTTCGGTGCGGGCAATGGTCTTGCCGCTCGTCATCAGCGCGAGAATTTCCGGCACCGCGAACAGGCCCATGGCCAGCGGTACCAGGCGGAAACCGTCGAGCAGATAGTCATAGCCCATCCAGAAGCGCGGTATGCCTTCGGTCGGGGAATAGCCGAACAGCGACATAAAGATGCCGAGCGCGCCGGCGATGAGACCGCGCAAAGGTGCGGCCGACGACAGCACGGCGATGAACGCGATGCCGGCGAGCGCCAGGAAGAAGTTTTCCGGCGAGGCAAAGGACAGAATGATCGGTTGCACGATCGGCAACAGCACCGCGAGGATAAGGCAACCGAACAGACCGCCGAGCGCCGAGCCCATCAGCGCGGCGCCAATGGCCTCACCGGCGCGGCCCTGCCGCGTCATCTGGTAGCCGTCGATCACCGTGGCGGCGTTGGGGACCTCACCGGGCACGCCGAGGATGATCGCCGTCATCGAGCCGCCCTGCGACACCGCCGCGTAGGCGGCCAGCATGAAGGCGAGCCCGGTGATCGGCTCCATCCCGAAGGTGAAGGGGATGAGGAAGGTGAAGGCGGTGATGCCGCTCAGGCCCGGCAGCAAGCCGATAACGAGCCCGAGCGGCAAGCCGAGCAGCATCGCCCCCAGGACAACGGGGTGAGCGAGCAGCCCGGCCGCGTGGATAAAAGCCTCGAACATGCGCGGCCCTTGCGAACGCGCGCCCTAGGACGAGAACTTCTTCAGCAGCACCTCGTTGACCATCTTGTGCTTGTCGTCCGGCAGGGAGCCGAGCAATTCTTTTACGGCCTTTTCAAGCGTTTCCGGTGAAGCATAGCTGAGGCCGCGCTTGCGCTTGGCGAGGTCGGCGATCACCGCCTTGTCGGTAAGGATATCCTTCCAGACCTTGCGCAGGTAAGCGAGCCGGTCGGCCGGAATGCCGGGCGGACCGACAATGGCGCGGCCGAACGACTTGATGCCGAGGCGGAAGTCGAACCACCACTTCTGGTCCGGCGAGAGCTTGAAGGCCTCGTAGACTGTCGGCACGTCAGGCTTGGCGGCCGAACGCTCGTGACCGATGGTGATGATAATCTTGGCCTTGCCGCCCGAGGCATAACGCAGACCCGAACTTTCCGAAATGGTGAGCGCATCGGCTTCGCCATTAAACATCGCCAGGCTCGCACCCTTGCTGCCCTTGTAGCCTGTAATGATCTGGCAGTTCATCTTGAGCGCTTCGCACAGCACCGCGGCATAATCGCCGAGATTGTCCGTGCGGCTGCCAGCGGAGAATTTCACCTTCTTGCCCGACGCGATGATGTCCTTCAGGCTGTCCGGCATCTTGGGATTAACCAGCATGAAGTGCGGTTCTTCCTCGACGCGGGCGAGGACGCTGACCTTTGTCATGTCGTAGGCAACGCCGGCCTTGCCGGTGAGCTGCGACAGAATGGCGGCCTCGCCGTTCAGCATCTGGAAGGTGAGGCCATCCTTGTCGCCGCGTACCAGCTGGTTGAGCGCGGTAATGCCGCCGGCGCCCGGCTTGTTTTCGACCACGACGGTCGCGCCCGTCGCCTTCTCGAAATACGGGCCCAACAGGCGGGCGTAGGTGTCGTAACCGCCGCCCGGCCCATAGCCGACGATGAAATGCACCGTCTTGCCCTTGTAGAAAGCGGCGGCGTCTTCGGCCTGTCCGGGGACAGCCAGGGCGAGACCGGCGAGCAGGCCGAGTGCGGCCGCAAGCCCGTGAGTTCGGCTGAGCATGGTGTTCCTCCCATATGTCGCGTGTTCGTCCCGCTTTTCCGCGCGGGTTCGAGGCAGCCAAGCATAATCTCGGCCCGTGGGCCGGCGCCAGCCTTATTGCATCATGGTGCTGGCGGCGAACAGTTCCTCCAGTTTCAGGACCCGCGGGGTGAGACTCTGTTCGTGAGAGTATTGCGCCGCCGTTTCCAGCACGGCGCGATTGGCGGCAATGCCGTGGTGCAATACGGGCTTGGCGAGGGCCGGACCGGCTTCCGGTGCAATCAGCCCGGCGGCGAGATGATATTCCACGTGTTCGCGCCGCTGCATATCCGCAATTTCGTTGGCCTTGTGAAAGGCCCTGTAGAGATTGAGCACCGCCCAAGGGTGCTTCTCCGCGATCTCGCGCCGGATCACCATGCCATGATTGATCGGGAACAGGCCTGTCTTGCGGAAATAGCGGGTCCCCTCGGCGATCGGATCCGGAAACAGGCGCCTGACCTGCGGGTGGTTGGCGAGATCGACACGGCTGCGATCGACCAGATTGTCGTGGCTGAGATAGTGCAGGGTGGCGTCGAGTTCGCCCGCCGCCATCATGGTGCCGATGTTCTTCTCCGGCGGAATCTGGTGGATGGTGACGCCGGGCGGCGGTTCGTAGCCGACCGCGGCGCGGTGGCTGTGCGACGGCGGGCGCTCCATCCAGAATTCCATGTCGGCGGGATGCACGCCGAACTCGTGCTGCAACACGCCGCGCCCCCATAAAGCGGCGGTCTGCTGATATTCCGGCACACCGACACGCTTGCCCTTGAGGTCGGCGGGCTTGTCGATACCGGCGTCGGTACGGACCAGGATTCGCGTATGGAAGAAATATCGCGTGGTGAAAATCGGCAGGCCGACCCATCGGTCGTCGCCCTTGGCCACCGCGATCATCAGCGAGGAGAGCGACATTTCCGATACGTCGAAATCGGCAAAGCGGAGTTGCCGCCAGAACAGCTCGGACGGGTGCACGGCGCTCGGATAGAGGTCGATGGCGTCGGCGGTGACGGCACCGTCGAAGATCGGCCGGGTGCGGGGATTGACCGACATGCCGATGCTGAGCTGGAGTTTCATGCCCGCTCCTCTCCCTGTGAAACCTGTCGTTGGCGTTCGGTCTCCGGTGTGGAGCGCACGCGGGCGGCATCTTTTAATGCATTGGCGGGCGGTGCAAGGAGGCGGTCTTCGCAAATTTAATCGGCTTTTCGGCAGCCAGCGCCCGTGGCGGCGTGCCTTTCTGACGAACATTTGAAGCAGGTTGACTGGACGGCATTCTCGCGGCGACGGCAGATCCGGCGCAAAGCCGATCACACGGGAGACTGGAGATGAGGGCCATGCAATCGATTGCGCGCCTGGGGGTGCGCCCGTTCTGGCGCGCGCTTGCGGCCGCTTTTGTTCTGGCCTGCGCCCAACCGCCCGCTGTCCACGCGGCATCGCCGGAAATCTATACAGGGCAGGTGAAAGGCGTCGCCATCAACGGCTATGACGCGGTGGCCTACTTTACCGAGAGGAAGCCGGTGGCGGGCAAGGCCGGCATCACCCACGACTGGAAGGGCGCGACCTGGCGGTTTGCCAGCACGCAGAACCGCGATGCCTTCAAGGCGGCGCCCGAGAAGTATGCGCCGCAGTATGGCGGCTACTGCGCCTACGCGGTAGCCAAGGGCTCTACGGCCAAGACTGACCCGCAGGCCTGGACGATCGTCGACCAGAAGCTCTACCTGAACTACAGCAAGAGCGTACAAAGCACGTGGGAAAAAGACATTCCGGGTTACATCAGGGCCGCGGACAAGAACTGGCCGGGGGTTTTGAAATAGCAGTCACACCGATGATTGCAAGATGGACACCTCTCACGGCCAGATGACGTAGACATAAGCGCCATAGCCCAGGAGCAGCGCAACTCCCTCCCAGCGTACGATCCTGAGCCCGCTCCAGGCGAAGGCTACGAGCAGGAAAGACACGCCGATCATAATGAGGTTGTCGAAACCGACGAGTTCAGCCGGCACCGAACCCGGCGCGATCAGGGCGGCGGCGCCCCCGATGCCGAGTATGTTGTAGACGTTGGAGCCGACAACGTTGCCGAAGGCGACCTCGCCCTGCCGCTTGAGCGCAGCGACGATCGAGGTCACGAGTTCCGGTAGCGAGGTTCCGACGGCGACAATGGTCAGGCCGATCACGGTCTCCGAGATGCCGAAGGACCTTGCGAGCGTTACGGCGCCGTTGACCAGGAAGGCTCCGCCCGCCACGATCAGCGCGAGGCCGCTGAGCGCGATCAGGAGCGGCAGGAGGATCGGCCCGGGCGCCTGGGAACCGGGCATTGTCCCGGGATCGGCAGACTGTAGGGCGAGGCTTTTGTCGAAAACTGCGCCGTGCTGGTCTGGCGCAGCCTGCCGCTCCTGTCGGAAAGCCATGTAGACGTAGCCGACAAGTATCAGCAGGAAGGCCGTGCCGAGCGTTCTGCCCATCGGCATCACGGCGGCGAGCGCGGCGAAGATCACGGTCACGGCAACCATGACCAGCCCGTCGCGGCGGAGCGCAGAGGACGTCACGGCGATCGGACAGAGGATCGCCGATGCGCCGAGGATGAGCAGAACATTCGCGATGTTCGAGCCGACAATATTGCCGAAGGCGATGCCGGGCGCACCGACGAACGCCGCCTGGGCCGTGGCGGCGAGTTCGGGCGTCGATGTCCCGAACCCCACGAGCGTGAGCCCGATGACGAGGGGCGAGACGCCAAGGCGGCCTGCCACCTGAACGGCACCGCGCACGAGCAGCTCTCCGCCGGCAATCAACAGCACCAGACCGGCGAGAAGCGGCAACCAGGCATCGGGCATATGGATTGCTCTCTTTGTCGACGGATGCGCGCGCGGACCATACCGGACGCAGGTGTTGGCCTGATGGAGTGCTATACGAACCCTTCGGCCTGTCGAAACCGGGCAGATGACATGCGTTCGATGGACATGGCGGCGGGGATTCTCCTTCACCCTTCCTGCCCGACCGCCCGCCGGATCAGCGTCAGCACCTTGCCGTCGCGCAACGCCAGCCCGGTAAAGATGAGCGCCATGCCGGCGAAATGTTCCGGCTTCAGCGTCTCGTGCAGGATTGAAACGCCGAGGAAGACCGCGCTGACCGGCACGAGGAAATTCACCAGCATCAGATTGTTGGCGCCGGCCCGCGCCAGGATGCGGAAATAGAGCAGGAAGGCAAAAGCGGTCGAGATGAGGGCGTTGGCGAGCACCGCGGCGCAGACCGCGACGCTCGGTATGGCAAGCGTCCACGGCCGGTCGATGATGAGCGCGAAGGGCAGCAGCAATACAGTCGAGACCGTGAGCTGGCCGGTCGCCGTCACCAGCGGTGAAATGCCGTCGCGTGAAAAGCGGCGCCCGTATACGCTCGCCAGCGCGTAGAAGAACGCGCCACCAAGGATCGACAGCTGGGCAAGGAAATGCGTACCGATGTTGTGCAGCAGTCCCGGACCGATGAGCACGACCACGCCGGCGAATCCGAAAAGCACGCTGGCGACGTGCGCAATGGTCATGCGCTCATCGGCGGTCATGACATGCGTCAGCAGCAGGCCGAACAGGGGAGTCGTCGCAATAAGGATCGCGGCCAGGCTGGACGGTACGTGAGACTGCCCCCAGACGATGAGAAGGAACGGCAGCACGCTGTTGATGAGGCCCATGATCGTGACCGCGCGCCAATAGGATCGGGTCCGCGGCAGACCGGCGCCGCTCGCGTGCGCCACGATCCACAGCGCCAGCGCGGCCAGACCGACGCGCAACACCACGATGGTGAAGGTCGGCAATTCCCTGACGGCGACGCCGATGAAGAAGAAGGACGCACCCCAGCACAGCGACAGCAGCAGCAGCATCGCCCAGCTGAGCGGCGTCATCGTCAGCGAGGACGCCTGCCGGGCTGTCGGGTCGGCCATTGTCTGTCTGTGCTCCGTGGGACTGCTGGCAAATGGAAATACTTGTAACTGTGCAGTGGCGGAAGGGGTGACTATTTTTCCGTTGTCCGACAATGTCCAGCCAAGTCTGACTTCTCATTCGAAAACAATTGTTTATACCGAACGCTTCATCTTAACAGGTCCGATCCCCCGCCCGGGGTCGATGCGGCTCGCATTACTCAAGCCCTTGATGTGCTTGAATCACCGTGGCCGAGGCGAGAGGAGATGATGCTCCGTGACTGGTTCATCGATGACGCGAGAGACGGGGCAGCCAAGGCCACGTATTTGATTGATCAGATCCTGGAAACGGGCCTTGAGCCCTTCAGAGAGCCGCCGACATTGGCGCCCATCCGCCCCGATGAGATAGAGCTTGTTTGCTGGATGGCATTGTCGCCAGGAAATTAAGCCGTCAAAATCAACCAAATGTCGCTTTAGAACTGATCAGCTTACGTCAAGCTCTTGGTGTCTTCGTATCGTGGGACACTCGGTTCGCGCGCAGGTAATCCGGGAGGCGGTCTAATGCGGCTCGGCAGCTTGTATCGTTCGAAACGAATGGCATCACTGGTCAGGCCGGAGGCGATGACAAAGCGCGGATAGTCGGCGTCATTCAAACCAAATGGTGCCGGGATTGTCTCGAGATCATATCCGCCAATTCCCCAAGCGCTCCCGTGGTTAAAGTCTTTGTGCAGACGGGCAAAAAGCTGACGATACCATTCCGAGTTGGCGCCACCGCCAGCCAAATAAATAGGAATGATAGGTGGCTTCGGTTTATTCAGACCAGGGCGTGCAAATTCCTCCTGTTCGATCTTCATCTTTCCGCGTGCTTTGGCCATCACGGACGCAAACAGAGTTTGTACGCGCTTTTCGATTTCCTTCGGCACAGGCAAGGATATCTCGGGCAATTCACCGCCCACTATGAGTGGCTTTTCAATCAGATCCACCATATTGCGATGAGCGTTTGCTACGACATGCCGTGCAATGGCCATCGTGCCGAGCTCTTCGACATCGGCGGCCAGGATGCGCACCCGCGGCCCCTCAATGTCTCGTTGCAGCTCGAATACAGAGCCGTCCAACGTGCCACCGCCGATATCCAGAAAACCATAATAGCCTTCTGGGCTATTGCGATGTTCGGCAAAATGGACGAGGGCGGCAGAGAGCTCGGCTATCACCTGGATGGGCAAATCATGGTGGTTAGTTGCCCCAACAGCCTTCTCGTAGTCGGCAACCAACTCTTTGATGGTCGGATTGTAAGGCTGGCGATCCTGCCAAATCCACGCGACCTCGACCACGCGTCTAAATACTTCCAACGCCTCGCCGTCGTAGTGTTTCACGGGAACACCGACGTTAGCTCGCCAATTCACAGTCCGATCATTTCCAATTTCAGCTGCGAACGCCTTGGATGCGGCAGCTTTCGACAACCAGAGTACTGCAGCGAGATAGAATGCCGAGAGAGGGGCCACTGCGCGCACGAAGGGAACATCATCGACGCGCATTGTTGTGCCGAATGCTTCTGCTGTCGGATTGGCAAGCCGAATTTTGAGATAATCGAGTGCAAGCCTAGCCGGGCCATCACCGCGATTCATAAAATAAAGTTTTCCGTCAGTTCCCAAAACAACGCGCGATGGCAAGAGCTTATGCCCTTTGAACTCAAGTATGTGTCGGATATCGAGGTGGGGTAAATAGGCCGCGACCTTTGTAAAGCGCGTACCAAAATCTATTCCCAAGTGTATATCGACCGCGGGCAATTGTCGGATTGGTGTGGCCCCGGCTGAAGGGGCGATGAGGGACCCAGAATTTGACCGACCCGTCGTGCTTTGGGGCAAATCGGTTGTGGTATCGCGCCGATTCTGGGAGAGCCGATCATGCAAGCCTTTAAGCTTTTCTCGCCAGTCCTCAGCCATTTCTACCTCACCACAATGATTCCGCCAGCAACGGGCCGGCTGGCGGTATCGGCATGTCTCATCGCAGCAATCCGTGCCAACCGCTGTTCCCGATCGGCTATGAGGCGCCTTATCTGACCTTCGGTAAGGGGGATCGCCTTGCGCCGCCGCTCCTCGTCTGATTGGCGCTGACTGGTGAGCCGATCTTCCAACATTCTGAGCCGTTTCGCCGCGCGCTCTTCGGCGATAATCTCGGCCTGACGGACGCGCTGTTCATTCTCGAGCTGGAAAGAATGCGCCTCGGCGCTGAATTGCGCGACGAGTTCACGCTCGCAGTGTTTGAAGCCTTCGACAAAAGCGCCACTCAAGTGCTGATAGAGATGCATGTCAACACGCGTGCCGCTGCGAGCGGCTTCATTGATCAATCGTTCAGCGGATTCCGGATCAAGTACGCGACCTTGCTCGACTGCGACCACGAAATGTCGAAGGACAATTTGCTTATGCAGGCCCTCGAAACGCCATAGATCGGTCGCAAAGATATAAACGTCCGGCTGGTTGGAGGCTTGCGTCCGATCAAGCGCCACGGCGACTCCAGGAGAGAGGGCGATTTCCCGAATATCAATCTGCTCGCGCAGCCACAGGGTCAGGGGGTGGGTAAGATCCACGAATTCCGGCTTGGGACGTCCGCCCAATTGCGCAGCAATGTCAAATGTTACAGCGATTTTTTCTCCTGGCACATGGAGCTGCGTACCGCGCGTCGGATGATTGGACTGGATAAAATTTGCCAAGCCAGCGCGGGCATCTGCGCTAAGAGAAATTTCGTAGACACCCGCAAGTTTAGAGTGACGCACGATTTTAGACCCGGGATAGAACTCCGTTAAAAAATCCGTCACAAATGCGAGCATATCGACGGGTGTAATCCAATGTCCGTTTTCGCGGCTGTTTCGAATGCTGGATAGAATAAAATTGGCGTGCCCCATTAGCTCAGGGGCGTCGTCTTCAAGTTGTTTGACCGCTACACGGTGATTTTCGGCGGCAAGGGCATTTTGCTCTAAGCGCGCAGCCAAGGCCTCATCGCTCAATCCGTCACGAAAATACTCGACCAGTAGTTCATCTACCAACTCGCCAATGACCTCTTCCAAATCGCCAATTGAATTGCGAAAAATAGCGAGTCGATCAAATAACCGATCAAGCACAATCTCTTCAATTGTGTCTCGAATAATGAGATTGATGATGTGAATCTGCTCAGCCTTTTGCCCCAAGCGGTCAATGCGGCCGATCCTTTGTTCGACCTTCATGGGATTCCAAGGCAAGTCGTAATTTATCAAAACACGCGCGAACTGCAGGTCTATACCTTCGCTGCCAACCTCTGAAGACAGGAGAACGTTTGGTCCCCGATTGCTTTCGAAGCGCGAGAGCTCGGAATGTCTATCCTTGCCAATGCCGCCATGGATTAGGGCCGTAGCAATGCCATCACGTTTTAATCGGCGCTCCAGGTACCGAAGCGTCGCGCGATAAAAGGAGAAAATGATAATTTTTTCGGAGGGGTTCTCGCGGATGCGCTGTTGCAGCAACGTTCGTAGTGCCTCGTACTTGCTGTCAGCAGCCTCAAACTTTAGTATATCAAGGGAGCGGTAATCAGCGATTTCCGCACCATCTTGGTTGGCTCGTTGGACAAAGATGCCGAGATCTTCCCACAAGACCTCATCGAGTACATCCTTGTCCCGCCAACTGGCGAGGGCGGCAGGGATTGAGCTTGCGAGCTGCCGTAGCCGGCCGATCATTTTGAGCGTTTCGGCACTTTCGGAGCGATAGGCGCGCGCTCTCAGCTCCTCCTTCACACGATCGTGCAGCGCCCTTTCGAGGGACGTGAGCTGAATTCGAATGACGCGTGCGTTACGCCTCACGCGATTTTCCACCACGTCGCGCTTACGCGTGCGCGTCAGCACGTCGCCGAGCAAAGAGCGATTTTCCAGAAGGCGGGCTATTCTGATCCGTTCGGCAGGATCGTCGAGCGACTTGGTCGTGCAAAGCTCCGCCAGTGCGTGATCTTGCGCGAAAAATTGACTTTCTCGAGCTTGGTGGACCGCTTTGTGAAAGGCTTGCTTATCCGGTGGAATACTCAATACTGCGTTCAGCGCCTCGATAATGGGACGGTTGGCGTCGCGAATGAGTTTGAACACATCCATGTTCGCGTAGCGATCGGCATCAAGTAGTCGGAGGAGTTGGAAAAGGTTTTCGCTGCCCAACTGCACGGGTGTCGCGCTAAGCAAGAGAAGATGCGATGATGTGCCGGCTAGTAGTGTGCCGAGATAGTTGGTCGCGGTTTCGGGATTGCGCAGATAATGGGCTTCGTCAATAATAGTTAGATCAAAAAGCTCGCTTTGGTTGCTCTCCTCGTTTTTGGCGAGAAATGCCGCCAGCCGTTCACGAGAGCTGGAGGAGTTTTCATCCTCATCACTTTTCGGCCGCCGCGAGCGCAGGCCTTCCAGGCTGCCAATCAGTACAAAATGGTTGGTCGGATCCGAACGCGTTCGCTGAGCGGCTGAGAGTAGTTCGTCGGCGTTCTCGATAATCTGACTATCAATCGAAAACCGCTCCCTGAGCTCAATCTGCCACTTGTTCTTAAGCATAGATGGGCAAACGACGAGCAAACGGCGCGCACCAAACCGGGCTTGCAGCTCTTTCCAAACGTAGATTGCCTCGATGGTCTTACCGAGACCGACTTCATCAGCGATTAGAAGTCTTCCGCCGGGTGAGGATATCAACCGAAGTACTGGTTTGAATTGATGCGGGTAGAAGTCAGCATGACCAGTGCCCATGGAATAGAAAACATCGGTGAGCTGGCCGCGAACTTTTTCAGTGATGATGGCTCGCTGAAGCACCTCCGGTCCGCTGAATTGAAACTTGCGGATCGGATTCTTCGCGGCTTTCTTTGTCGGGCGAGAGTTCGAGGTGGTCGCAGGCAATTTGCGCGATTTCCCCGTTGCGTAGCCTGACAAATGCATAATCACGTCCGGCATGACGCACCACGTGACCCGTCGTATGGCCTGTCTTTCCGGGGTCAAATACAACTCGGACGCGGAGATCAGGCCGGTGAAAATCAATCGCCGTGGCTGCTGGTGCGCGACTGGAAGACACCTAATTTTCCCAAAAAACAGCGAATAATCTAGTTTTTCACGCGACAGGTTCGGTTGCAATGCCTGCATACCGCGCGTGCAAGGATGTCGTGGAAATGCTCAATGGTCAGGGCGACCGCAGTACCATGCCAGCGCATCGTGCTACCCTATTCAAATCGCAAGTCGGTTGTTTTGGCATGTTCGAGATTTCATCCAGCCTGCTCATGACCACCTAGAAATGAGGGGGACACTGTTGGGCTATAAAGATAGTTTGGAAATTATCATTATAAATCAAATTGATATTCAGAAAGCTGGCGGAAGGGGTGGGATTCGAACCCACGAGTGAGTTGCCCCACTGCCGGTTTTCAAGACCGGTGCCTTAAACCGCTCGGCCACCCTTCCACGCTGATGTCGAGGCCTGTCCCGGCCGTCCGGGTCCCCGGACCCGGGGTGGTGGAACCCCCAACACGGCCGGCCCAGAATTCTGACCGGACTGTGTCCGCTCGTCGCGCCTTCGCCGCAATTGAATGGTCGATTGCTCCCCGAGTTGCAAGCGGGCAGGGGCCTGCGCTATGCCGACGCTCGCTTCGCCCTTGGGGGCGGCGAAAAGAGGTGTGGAACCAATTCTTTACCACACCCGCCGACCGCTGCTGGGCGGTAACGGTTGTGCACGGTATTCTGCCTAAGGTTTGAGACCAAAATTGTTTCAGGCCAAACCGCAGCGGGGACGTGAACGGGGATGGGCGAATTGGGGGCTCACGACGCTTTTTACCGCCTGGCGTGCCTGGCCGCGCTCGGCGCCGGCTGCCTGCTGCTCGCCAATTGCTCCGGCGGCCCCGGCCGCATCGATCCCAGATATGGTGTGGCCTCCAGCGAACGCGCCGTGCCGCTCGGCCAGCGCGCGCCCAAGGGCGGCGGCGTTTACAAGACCGGAAAGCCCTATGTCGTCGCCGGCCGCACGTACGTGCCCACCACTGATGCCCGCGACTACCGCGAGGTCGGCTATGCCTCCTGGTATGGCGATGATTTCCACGGCCGCTACACCGCCAATGGCGAAATTTTTGACGAGGAATTGATCTCGGCCGCCAGTCCGGTGCTGCCGCTGCCGTCCTATGCGCGGGTGACCAACCTCGCGAACCGCCGTTCGATCGTGGTGCGGGTCAACGACCGCGGCCCCTTCGCCAGGGACCGCATCCTCGACGTCTCCCGCAGGACCGCCAAGCTGCTCGGCTTCCATGACCGTGGCGTTACCAAAGTGCGGGTCGAATACGTCGGTCGCGCGCCGCTCAAGGGTTCCAGCGACCCCGCGCTGGTTGCGACGCTGCGCCACCAGGGCCCCGGCGAGGCACGGCCGGTCATGGTTGCCTCCAACGCGGGCGCCGAGCGGACCTATTTCGATGCTCGCCCGCTGGGTGGGGTGCTGCCGCCCGGCCGTCCCTATGGCCGGGATTCTTCGCATGGCGCGGAGGTGGCCGAGGCGGACACGTCCACAACGCGGACCACCGAGCTTGCGGCCGCGGCCCGCATCGATCAGGCGCCGCTGCCGTCGGCGGAACCACAGGTCATGGCCCGCGCCACCCCCCGGGTTTCGCCGGTTTCGGCCTACGCCCCCGTGGGGTATGATGGCCATGCGGCGGGCTTCATGAGCGGCCGCGGCCTTTACTGAGCCGCGTTTTTCCGTCAAATCGCCGTCTGTTAGTGTCAAAGATGTGCGTTCCGGCGCGGCGCGCGCGCGAGGTTGGGCATTGTCCATGGCCAGGATGCGGATAGAGCTTTGCCGGCTGGTAATGCCGGTCCTGGCTGCGGCGCTCATGGCCGCCGGCCTGAGCCAGGCTGCACTGGCCGCCGGCAAGGACGAAAGCCCCAAGATCAGTGCCCCGCACGCCATCCTGATCTCCGGGAACGGCAGTGTGATTTTCGAGCAGGATCCCGACAAGCTGGTCCCGCCCGCAAGCCTTGCCAAGCTGATGACGGCGGAATTCGTCTTCCACAAGCTCAAGGAAGGCAAGATCAGGCTGACCGACGAGTACGAGGTCAGCGAATACGCCTGGCGCCATGGCGGCGCGCCATCGGGTGGCTCCACCATGTTCGCCAAGCTGCACAGCAAGGTCAGTGTGGACGACCTGTTGCACGGCATGATTATCCAGTCCGCCAACGACGCATGCATCGTTTTCGCCGAGGCGCTTGCCGGCAATGAGGGCGAATTCGGCCACCAGTTGACGAAGCGCGCGCGCGAGATCGGACTGGAGAAATCGACCTTCGCCAACTCCAACGGGTTGCCCGATCCGGGCGAGCGGATGACCACGCGCGAGCTCGCCATGCTCGCGCGCCATATCATCACGACGTACCCGGACTTCTACAAGCTCTTCGGACAGGGCGAGTTCACCTGGAACAAGATCCGCCAGTACAACCGCAATCCGCTGCTCAAGATGAGCATCGGCGCCGATGGGCTGAAGACCGGCTTCACCAAGGAAGCCGGCTACGGCCTGGTCGGCTCGGCGGTGCAGGGGGGATTAAGGCTGATCGTGGTCGTCAACGGCCTCAAGAGCGCCAACCAGCGCGCCAATGACGCGAAGCGGCTGCTCGAGTGGGGCTTCCAGCATTTTGAATCCCGGCTGCTGTTCGCCGAAGGCCAGACCATCGGTTCGGCCAAGGTGTTCGGCGGCGCCGACGGCTATGTGCCGCTCAAGGCGAACGGACCTGTACGCGTCATGGTGCCCAAGAGCGGGGGCGATCGGCTTGTCGCGCGCATCGTGTATAGCGGACCGGTGCCGGCACCGGTCCAGGAAGGCCAGCCGGTCGGCAATCTCAAGGTCTGGCGCGGCGACAAGGTCGTCCTCACCACACCGCTGAAAACGGCCGGCAGCGTCGAGGTCGGCTCGCTTCCCCAGCGCGCCTTCGACGCGGTCACCGAATTCGTGATCTCGCTGGTGCGCGCAGGCGCCGCCCGGCTATGATTGTATCTGCCCGCTCCCGCTGACAGGCAAAGGTTCGACGATCTTGCGCGGACGTTTCATCACCTTCGAAGGCGGCGAAGGCAGCGGCAAGTCCACGCACGCAAAACGGCTCGCGGAACATCTCAAGTCGCTCGGCATCGACGTCGTGCTGACGCGCGAACCCGGCGGCTCCCCCGGCGCCGAAGTGATCCGCCATATTCTGCTCTCCGGCGTCGCCAAGCCCCTCGGCACCGAGACCGAGGCCATCCTGTTCGCCGCCGCGCGCGACGATCACGTGCGTACTGTCATCCGCCCGGCACTGGTCGACGGCAAATGGGTGATCTGCGACCGCTTCATCGATTCAACGCGCGTCTATCAGGGTGTGCTTGGCAAGGTCGACATGAAGCTGATCCGGAGCCTTGAGCGGGTCACGGTCGGCGCCGCCATGCCCGATCTCACCTTCATCCTCGACGTGCCCGCCAATATCGGGCTGGCGCGCGCCAAAAACCGGCGCGGCAGCGGTGCCGTCGATCGCTTCGAAGGGGAGGCCGTCGAATATCACCAGGATCTCGGCCGCGCTTACCGCGCGATGGCGCTGGAGGAACCGGACCGCATCGTGCTGGTGGACGGGCGCCCGCCGCGTGACGTGGTGGCCAGGCGGATCTGGGACGCGGTGAGCGAGCGGCTGCATCCCGAGCGCGTCGCAGCGACCGAGAGTGCGGCACCGTGAGCAGCAAGCACGACGACCGCGACATCAGGCTGCCACGGGAAACGACGGCGTTTTTCGGCCATGCCCGGGCCGAGCAGACGCTGCTGGCGAGCTATCAGGGCAGTCGCGTGCCGCACGCCTGGCTGATTGGCGGTCCGCCCGGCATCGGCAAGGCAACCTTGGCCTATCGCTTTGCCCGTTTTGTGCTCGCGCACCCGGATCCGGGTGCGGCGACCGTACAACAGGCAACGTCGCTGGCGATCGACCCCGACGATCCGGTAGCCCGGCGCATCGCCGCGCAAGCGCAAGGTGATCTGCTGGTGCTCGAACGGGTCACCAATGAGCAGACCGGCAAACTCTATACGGTTGTCCGTGTCGACGACGTGCGGCGCACGGTGTCTTTCTTCGGCTCCACGGCAGGCGAGGGCGGCTGGCGTATCTGCATCGTCGATACCGCCGACGAACTGCAATATCCGCAAGGCTCCAACGCGCTGCTCAAAATCCTGGAGGAACCGCCGCCGCGCACGCTGCTGTTGCTGGTGAGTCACGCACCCGGCCGGCTGCTGCCGACGATCCGTTCGCGTTGCCGGCGCCTGCTGCTGCGGCCTTTGCCCCCGGAGGATGTCGCGCGCGCTGTTGCCGCCGCTGCGGGGCGTAGTCCCGAGGAGCCGGACGTGAAAGAGGCCGCTGCGGCCGCGGACGGCAGCGTGGCACGCGCATTGACGCTGCTCGACGGTGCCGCACTGGCGTTGCGCGAACGCGTTCTCGAGCTGATCGCGCAGCTGCCCGATCCCGATCCGCGCGCGCTCCATGCGCTGGGCGACGCGCTTGGCGGCACCGATCCGCAAACGCTCGAGACCTTCATGGACATGGTCAACGGCTGGCTGTCGACACGCCTGCACGGAGCCGCCAATGCGCTGCCGCGTATGGCGCAACTTGCCGACACCTGGGACAAGGTCAACCGCGAAGCACGCGATGTCGAGACCTACAATCTCGAGCGCAAGCCACTGGTGTTTTCCGTGTTCGGCGCGCTCGCTGATGCCGCCCGGATACGATAGTACGACCGAATTGCGCGTATCGACTGACGTCGGTCATGTTCGTTCAATTGCCGAACCGGCAAAATCACCGGCGCACGAATTTTTCAAAGAATGCAAGAACATCTGCAACCGCCTCCCGCTGCATTTCATCGGGCGCATAACTGCCGTCGGCCATTCGGACGGGATAGACAAATCCGTGAATGTCGTGGTCGTAGCTCTTCCATTGCGCCTCTTTGCCGGCTTCATGGAGCAGGTCGTAGCTGACCCGGAAAATACCCTGCAACTCGTCGCGATCCCGTCCCTGCACAAAGATCGGCGTCTCGATCGTGCCGATGCGGGCCCGGGCAATCTCTTCGGTGATGCGAGGACGCACTTTTGACGCTTCGCGCATAAGCATCTTTTCGACGTTGAGCAACCCGGTCTTCGGGTCGACCTGTGCGGTCTCATCGGGCCTGAGACGGAGGAACTCATGCGCCGCCGGCTCGCTCGCCACCATTGCACTGAAACCGTGATATTCCGATGTAATCTTGAACGCCATTTCGCCGCCGTGGCTCACGCCGATATAGCCGAGCCGGCTGTCGTCAATGAATGGCAATGTCTTGACGTATTCGGCGACCGCAATCGCATCTTCGTACTCAAGCGGTCCGCGGTTGAACAATTGCCGTCCCTGCCGTCCGCTTTCGATCAGCTTGCCAATCCTGTCGTAAGCATAGTCCACTTCGGCGCGATAACGCATCCACGCGGTGGCGTATCCGGCCGCCAGAAAGCGCTCGATGGTCCAGTTCTTGGTTTCGACATGCGCGCGCAGCATCCCCATGCCACCGCCGCCGTTGCCAGTGGCGCAGAGGATGATGGGGAATGGTCCGGGCCCCTGCGGCTTACGCAGCGCGATCGGTATGTATACGCCGTCGACCATCTGGACGTACATGTAGTGAACCGGAAAGCGGGAGCCCGGTATTGGCTCCGTGACCACCACGTGGTCCGGACAGACGGCAGCAGGGGGCCAGGACGCAGTGGTGCTCATTGCAGGGCTCTTTTCAGATTGAGGTCGGAGGCGCGGCGGCACGGTAACGCTAGCAGCGCGATCGGTCCCGGTCACGCCCCTGCATCCTGTCGCGCGACCATGTGGTTTGACAATTCACGGGCCGGCCCATAGGAGCGTATCGTCGCCGGTTCGTGGCCGGTCAGGGGGTTTCATGCAATTTCAGAACAAGAAAATCGTTGTTGTCGGCGGATCCTCCGGCATCGGCTACGCCACTGCTGCCATGGCCAAGACAGAAGGTGCAGATGTCATCATCGCCTCGCGGCCCGGTGAGCGGCTCGAAACAGCCGCGAAGCAACTTGGCGTCAAAGGTGTCGCCGCGGACGTCACCAGCGACGAGGCGGTGGAGAGTCTGTTCCGGACAACCGGTCTGGTGGATCACGTGGTGGTTACAGCCGCGGTACTGAAGACGGCGCAAATCAAGCAGCTGTCGATGGCGGACGCGCGCGCCACGATGGAATGCAAGTTCTGGGGCGCCTGGCGGGTGGCGCGCTCGGCCGAAATCACAGCCGGCGGCTCGCTCACGATTGTCAGCGGCTTCCTGAGCATCAGGCCGCGGCCCGGCTCGGCCATCGTCGGCGCGGCCAATGGCGCACTTGAAGCGCTGGCGAAAAGCCTCGCGATCGATCTCGCGCCGGTGCGCGTCAACGCGGTGTCACCCGGCATCATCGACACGCCGATCCGCGCCGCCATGCCGGAAGACGCGCGCCGCAAGATGCTCGACAACATTGCCGCCGGTCTGCCGGTCAAGCGCGTGGGGCTCGCCGACGACATCGCGCGCCAGATCGTCGCGTTCATGGCGAACGGTTTTGCAACCGGCGCGGTGACCTATATCGACGGCGGCGGCTCCATCGCCTGAGCCGCCGTCCTTCTTTTAGATGAAAACGCGGCTTTAATTTGCTTTAGCTGATGCGTCGGTCGTCCAATCGGCCTCATCCTGAGGAGCATCGCGTAGCGATGCGTCTCGAAGGATGGGCCGCCCTCGTCCTTCGAGACGCGCTCCTTCGGAGCGCTCCTCAGGATGAGGGCGGAATTGATGCAACATGAATGCATCCGACGTCGACGCTAGGCCTGAGCCTCCTCGAAAGCCTGCACCCACATGGCGCAGGCGCCCGAGCGCACCACGTCGTCACGGGTGAATTCGATGACGGGCACCGGCAGCTTCTGGCGGTGGATGATGTCAATGACCGCGCGAAGGCCGCTGCCGCTGTCGAGATCGCACTGGCTGATGTCGCCGTTCACTACCATGGTGCAGCCTTCGCCGATGCGGGTGAGGAAGGTCCTGATTTCGGCGGCCGTCGCGTTCTGCGCCTCGTCGAACAGGACAAAGGCGTTCTTCCACGAGCGTCCGCGCATCACCTCGAACGGAACCATCTCTATGTCGCCGTGCCTGAGCGCAATCTCGTAGCAGGCCTTGCCGATGCGCTCCTTGATGGCGTCGGTAATCGGCGCCGCCCAGGGCGCAAACTTGTCTTCCAGACTGCCGGGGAAGAAGCCGAGCGAACGGCCGCAGGGTACGTTGGGACGCGTGAGGATGATGCGTTCGATCTGCCGGTTGCGGAAAAGATCTGCGGCGTAGGTCGCCGCGATCCAGGTCTTGCCGGTGCCGGCGGGGCCCAGCACGATGACCTGCGGATGCTTGTGCAGCGCTGCGAGGTACTGACCTTGCGTCGCATTCAGCGCCTTGATGGGCGGCAGCGACCGTTCGGTTTCGAATTTCGAGTCCCTGAAGTGGATGATCTCCGCTGATTCCAGATGGCGTTCGTGACGACGTCGCTTCTTATTGGCGTTCTTGGCCAAGGGCCGACTCCTCTTGATGAACGGCATGGTGCACGCGCGGGCCGGCCTGCCGTTTGAGCCGGCGGAAGCAGGAGCTGAAGCGGGGAAGACGGTTTGCGCGCGCGGCGGAGAGAGGAGCGTCGGGAACCGGTGAGGTCCCGAATACCTGTTCTGCTCTCGATCCGTACCGTACGGGCCGACATGATCTGAGGCTAAGCGATTTGCGTGACGGTTTTCTAAAAATATTGCGATGCGGAACCCGGGGTGGTTTGCTTTCGTGATCGGCAGCGCTCTTGCCGGGGGCCGGACGGTCATGGCGCACCGTCGTGTGCCTGCGCGATTTCAGTCGATCTCCACGCAGTTTCTTTACACCCGCTTAACCGTACCCGCTGCATTGTGAAGGTGCAGAGACCATGGCGTAAAGCGTTCCAGTAGCGTGAATTATGTCGGACACGGCCGCGTCGTTTGACGATCTGATACTCTTTGGCGGTCGTGAGTTCGCTTTTGGCGGTATTCGCGGGCTGCTGGGCCGCGTCCTCGGCAGCGCCGCCATGGGCCTTGCTGCCGTGGCGGCCGTTGGTGCAAGCGCCGCCGCGGTCGCCGTGACCGGACTGTGGCTGGTGGGTCTCACGCTTCCGGCTGGATCCGCATTTGCAGCCGCGGCAAACTGCCGGGCCCGCCAGATTGGCGCTGGCAGATTCCGCAGCCTTCCCGAAAACGAGTTTCGAGGCAAAGTGGGCAATCTCGACAGCCGTTTTCCCGGTTTCGGCGAGGCTTGCGGCGTTTCCCGGCGCGTCGGAGATCGCGAAAACGGAGACGGCCAGTCCGGCATTGGAAACAGTCCGGGGTGGAGATCCTGAAGTGGAACATGAAGGGGCCCTGGCCGCCAATCGCGGCCCCGCGATTACCGGAAGCGCGAACCCCCGTAACCGTCGCCCGCGCGGCCCCGATACCGCTGCCGCGAGCGAACCCCTCACGCTCCGCAATCGCGCAGACGCCGCTGGCGAAATCCGCGCCCCGGATTGCGTCCGTGACGTCAGTGCCGGCCGTGGAAAAGCCGGATGCGTCGCGCGATACCCGTGTGACGGCTCCGGCGCAGTCCGGCCCCGTGGGTCGCACCGCGCTCTATGACATCACCGGCGGGATCGTCTACATGCCCAATGGCGAGCGTCTGGAGGCGCATTCGGGGCTGGGCCACCTGCGCGACAATCCGCGTTACATCAAGGTCAAGAACCGGGGGCCGACGCCGCCCAACGTCTACAAGCTCACGCTGCGCGAGCGCCTGTTCCATGGGGTGCGCGCGGTTCGCATGACGCCGGTTGACGAAGACAAGATGTTTGGCCGTGACGGCATGCTGGCGCACTCATACATGCTGGGGGCGAGTGGTCAGTCGAACGGGTGCGTCTCGTTCAGGGACTACGACCGGTTCCTGCAGGCCTTCCTGAAAGGTGAGGTCGATCGCATCGTGGTCGTGCGGAACCTTGACGAGGCGCCCCGGCAACTTGCCGGCCTCGCGCGCGCCAGCGGGCAGGACGCGAACCGCTACGCGGCCAATGAGGTGACCGGCTCCACCTGGTAGGGGCGCATGGCTCTTGCGCTGCCGCCTCACCACGGCCACAACTTGAGTCTTCGATAGCGGTCGCGCGGCGGCAATTCCGCCCGGTGACTTCGATTGATAGGGGCGCCTTATGACGCTAATGCATTTTGCTGCCGTGGTTGTGTTTGCGACTTTACCGCTGGCTGCCCAGGCGCAGCAAGGTGGAAAGCCGAAACCGACTGTGGCCCACGCGCAGAACGTGGTCAGAGTGATCAGCGCCGACAAGGCCAAGCTCAAGATCTATTGCGATATGGGCGCGCTGGCAGAACAGCTCGACGCGGCCGAGGAAAAGAAAGACACCAGGACGGCGGAAGCGCTGGCGGACAAAATGGACGCCATGGCCGAACAACTCGGGCCCGAGTATATCGCCCTGGCCGACGGGCTGCAGGACCTGCCCGAGAACGACAAGGCGGGCGAGGCCATCGCCGAGACGTTGTCCGAACTCGACGACAAGTGCGCAAAGTAGGGGCAACACCCCGCCTCCGGCGACCGACCGGCCAGCATCTCTGGTTCGGGGCCGCGACCGCCAACTTGCCCCGGCGGCCCGCCATTGATAGCTAACCCCTGAATTCACAGGTCCCGGGCTCCGCGGCGCACCTTTTCGCAGCGCCACGCCCGGGACATGCGTCAGAATCGGGCTAAATTCCCAAAATGCCGGCCGATAAAACCCCCTATTACATAACGACCGCGATCTCGTACCCGAACGGGGCGCCGCACATCGGCCACGCCTACGAGGCGATCGCGACCGACGCCATCGCGCGCTTCAAGCGGCTGGACGGTTTCGACGTTTTCTTCCTCACCGGCACCGACGAGCACGGCCAGAAAATGCAACAGACCGCGGCCAGGCTCGGGCTGACCGCGCGTGAGTTGCGTGACCGCAACGTGCCGCTGTTCGAGAAGATGGTAGAGCGGCTGGAATGCTCCAACGACGACTTCATCCATACGACGGAGGAACGCCACCACCGCGCCTCGCAAGCCATCTGGGAGCGGATGGAGAAGAATGGCGACATCTACCTCGACAAATATGCCGGCTGGTACTCGGTCCGGGACGAAGCCTATTACGCCGAGAGCGAGACCCATCTGAACGAACAGAAAGTGCGTGTCGCCAGCAAGACCGGCACGCCGGTCGAATGGGTGGAGGAGGAGAGCTATTTCTTCCGGTTGTCGGCCTATGCGGACAAGCTCCTGACGCTCTACGAGGAGCCGAATTACGTGCTGCCCAAAGAGCGCCTGAACGAGGTGGCGAGCTTCGTGCGGGGTGGCCTGCAGGACCTGTCGATTTCCCGCACCACCTTCGACTGGGGCGTGCGGGTGCCCGGCTCTGACAATCACATCATGTATGTGTGGGTCGACGCACTGACCAATTACATCACGGGTGTCGGCTTCCCGGACGAGAACAGCGCGCAATTCAGGCGCTACTGGCCAGCCGATCTGCACGTCATCGGCAAGGATATCGTGCGCTTTCACGCGGTCTACTGGCCGGCCTTCCTGATGTCGGCGGGCGTCGCGGTGCCCAGGCAGATTTTCAGCCACGGTTTCCTGTTCAACCGCGGTGAAAAGATGTCGAAGTCGGTCGGCAACGTGGTCGATCCCTTCGCGCTGGTCGATACCTACGGCGTCGACCAGTTGCGCTATTTCCTGCTGCGCGAGGTGCCGTTTGGCCAGGACGGCAATTACAGCCACGAGGCCATCGTCAACCGCATCAACGCGGATTTGGCCAACGACCTCGGCAATCTGGCGCAACGCTCGCTGTCGATGGTCGGCAAGGCGTTCGGCGGCACCCTGCCGGACCCGGGCCGTTTCAGCGACAACGACAAGGCAATCCTGGCCGCGGCTGACGCCATGCTGGCGGCATCGCGCGAGCACATGAAGACCTATCAGCTTCACCAGGTGCTCGGCGCGATATGGGCCGTGGTCGCGGATGCCAATCGCTATTTTGCGGGTGAGGCGCCATGGGCACTGGCCAGGACCGATCCCGGCCGGCAGGGGACCGTCCTCTATGTGACCGCTGAGGTGATCCGGCAAGTCGCCATCATGGCGCAGCCGTTCATGCCGGATTCGATGGCCAGGATGCTTGATCTGCTCGCCATCCCGGCCGAGGCGCGCGACTTCGCGGCGCTCGGAACGCGCATCAAGGCGGGCTCAACGCTGCCGGCGCCGAAACCTGTGTTCCCGCGCTTCGTCGAGGAAGAAGTAAAGGCCTGAGCGATGCTGGTGGACAGCCACTGCCATCTCGATTTCCCGGATTTCGGGCCTGAGCTCGACGCCGTGGTGGAACGCGCGCGCGCGGCCGGGGTCGGGCGCATGGTCACAATCTCCACCCGGGTGAAGAAACACGATCAGGTGCTTGCCGTGGCGGAGCGGTTTCCGGACGTGTTCTGCTCGGTCGGCACCCATCCGCATCACTCGCACGAAGAGTTAGATGTTGACGCCAAGAAACTGATTTTGCTGTCGAAACACCCCAAGGTGGTGGCTATTGGCGAGGCCGGGCTCGACTACCACTACGACACCGGCCCGCATGAACTTCAGGCGAGGAGTTTTCGCCAACACATTGCGGCGGCACGGGAAACCGGGCTTCCACTGGTCATCCATTCGCGCGACTGTGATGACGACATGGCCCGGATCCTGACCGAGGAGACCGGGCAGGGCGCCTTCCCGGCCGTGCTGCATTGTTTCACCGGGGGCCGCGAACTGGCGTTCAAGGCGCTCGATCTGGGCCTCTCCATCTCGTTCACCGGAATCCTCACCTTCAAGCGCTCGGATGACCTGCGGGCGATTGCGGCAGCACTGCCGGCCGACCGCATCATGGTGGAAACGGACTCGCCGTACCTGGCGCCGCTGCCGTACCGCGGCAAGCGCTGCGAGCCGGCTTACGTCGCCGAGACCGCCAGGGTGCTGGCATCCATGCGCGGCGTCTCGGAAGAAGAGATCGCCACGCAGACTACGGAGAATTTCTTCCGGCTGTTCAGTAAAGTTCCACGTCAACTCGCTGACGCCGCATGAGTATGCGCTTCACCATCCTCGGCTGCGGGTCGTCCATGGGCGTGCCGCGCGTGGCGCTGGGCTGGGGCGATTGCGACCCCAACAACCCGAAGAACCGCCGACGGCGTTGTAGCCTGTTGGTGGAGCGCTTCAACCCGCAAGGCCATCACACGCGGGTGCTGGTCGACTGCTCGCCGGATCTGCGCGACCAGATGGTCGGGACGGACATCACCTGGCTCGACGGCGTGCTGATCACGCACGAACACGCCGACCATACCCACGGCATGGACGATTTGCGGCCGTTTTTCATCGCCAAACGCCGCCGTGTCGATGTCTACATGGACGAACCGACCTCGCGCGCCATGCACGCCCGCTTCGGCTACTGCTTCATGACGCCTCCCGGCAGCCAGTATCCGCCGATTGCCCAGGAGCACCGGCTGGCGCCCGGCAAGTCGGTTACCATCGAGGGGCAGGGAGGCCCTGTCCCGGTTCTGCCGGTGCTGCAGGACCACGGCGATATCCCGTCGCTCGGCTTCCGTTTCGGCAAGCTGGCCTATTCGGCCGACATCAAAAGCCTGCCGCCGGAAAGCGCCGAGGCCATGGCCGGGCTCGACATCTGGATCGTCGACGCGCTGCGCAAGCAGCCGCATCCGAGCCACTTCAATCTCGAGGAATCGCTGGCCTGGATCGAACGCGTAAAGCCAAAGCGCGCCATCCTGACCAACCTGCATGCCTCCCTCGACTACGAGCTGCTGCGCGCCGAGCTGCCGGCGAACGTGGAGCCCGGTTACGACGGCATGACCATCACTGTGGATTGAGCCCGTTGCAGAGCCTGTAAATTTGTCTGCAAATGCCCTGGACCATGTTCTGGCGCCAGAAAGGCCCGTGTTACTGGCATTATCGCAAATATTCCATAATATGTCTTATGCGAATCGGCCTTGGTCCGAGATGGTCCACAAGGCGTCGTGGCAGCGCGCTGCACGCCATGGCGCGGCGCCCCCGGGCCCGTTAAGAATTGGGCCGTGAAGCCTTCCCGCGACATCAACCGCCTCATCGAGATCATGGCAGCGTTGCGCACGCCCGGCAGCGGATGCCCGTGGGATCTGGAGCAGACCTACGCGACCATCGCGCCCTATACGCTGGAGGAAGCCTACGAGGTGGCCGACGCCATCGCGCGCGGACATCTCGACGAACTCAGGGACGAACTCGGCGACCTGCTGCTGCAGGTCGTGTTCCACGCGCGCATGGCCGAGGAAGACGGCCGATTTGCCTTTGGTGACGTGGTCGAGGCCATCACGACCAAGATGATCCGCCGCCATCCGCATGTCTTCGCCGATGCCGATGGCAAGACCGCCGAGCACGTCAAAGGCATGTGGGAGCGCATCAAGGCGGAGGAAAAGGCCGAACGCGGCGGCAAGCCGGCAGAGGGCGCGCTTGCCGGGGTGCCGGCGGCCCTGCCCGCGCTGACCCGCGCCCTGAAGCTGCAGAACAAGGCCGGCCGGGTCGGCTTCGACTGGAAGGATCCGCGCGCGGTGCTGGCCAAGATTTGCGAAGAGGCTGACGAGATCGAGGCCGAGATCGAGGCCGGCGACTTCGACAAGGCGGCTGCGGAAGTCGGGGACCTTCTGTTCGCCGTGGTCAATCTTGCCCGGCATTTGCAGGCCGATCCCGAAGGCGTATTGCGCGCGACCAACGTGAAGTTCGAGCGCCGTTTTGCGGCCATCGAAAAGGCCCTCGCCACGCGCGGCAGGACGCCGGCGCAGTCGACCCTCGCCGAGATGGATGCCTTGTGGGACGAAGCCAAGGCGGCAGAGAAAATGGAGGAGTAAGCGTCCCCACCTGCGGCGCCCGGACGAGCGGAAGGGAATCTTTCGCCTTCGTCAGGCCAATCGCCAGAGCAACGCATCCTTCCTGTTCCGGCTCGAGATCAATTGCCGTCGTCCAGAACATATCTTGATTTGAACTGGAACTTTGGTGCGCGGAATTCACTTTTCACCGCACGCACGAAACCCTTTCGCCTCGTCAGACGTTCAGTGGTCGACCAGCTCCAAGCGTGGGCGATCAGCATTGGAGGCCGATATGGGGGGCAGCGACCATGCAGGCGGAACCAGGCCGGCAACGCTTTACAAGGTCATGCAAGAGACCATCGGCTTCGGCTTGCAACAGCGCTATCAGCCGGACAAGGAAATCCCACACGAGTTGCTGGTTCTCATCATGCAGATGAACGAGGGTGAGCGAAGGCGATCGGGACGCGAATAAAGAGCCGCCTGGCGCCTGGCATTGAGCCGGGCGGCTTATCCGAGCCCGAACTTCGCCCGCACCTGCGCCGCCTTGTCGGGCGCGGCGCGTACGGTGACCGCCAGGTGACCATCGTCGGCGAGGTGCTGGTCGAGCACCTCGGCGTGACGGTAGAGCCAGCTCAGGCCGGCGCCGTCGGCGGGATCGAGCGAAAGCGACAACGTCATACGGCCTTCGCCCAGGCGCGCCTCGATGGCGTCAGTCAAGGCATCAAGCCCCTCGCCGCTCGCCGCCGAGACCAGCACGGGCCGACGGGTGACCGGCCGCCGCTCGATCAGATTGACGAGTCGCGTGCGTTCCTCCAGACCGAGACGGTCGAGCTTGTTCCAGACCTCGATCAGGCGCGGATCGTTCGCCTCGATGCCGAGCTCGTCCAGCACCTTCTCGACATCTTGCGATTGCGCCGCGGCGTCCTCGTGCGAGATGTCGCGCACGTGCAGGATGACGTCGGCCTCGATCACCTCTTCCAGCGTGGCGCGGAACGCGGCCACCAGTTGCGTCGGCAGGTCGGAAATGAAGCCGACGGTGTCGGACAGGATCACCTTCATGCCGTGCGGCAGTTCGACTGCGCGCAAGGTGGGATCGAGCGTCGCAAAGAGCATATCGGCCGACAACACTGTCGCAGCCGTCATGCGGTTGAACAGCGTCGACTTGCCGGCATTGGTGTAGCCGACCAGGGCCACGATCGGGTACGGCACGCGTTTGCGGCTGTCGCGATGCAGCTTGCGGGTGCGCTTGACCTTTTCAAGCTCGACCTCGATGCGGGCGATGCGCTCGTCGATGGCGCGGCGGTCGGCCTCGATCTGTGTTTCACCCGGCCCGCCAAGGAAGCCGTGGCCGCCGCGCTGGCGCTCGAGATGGGTCCAGGAGCGCACCAGCCGGCCCTTCTGGTACGACAGATGCGCCAGCTCCACCTGCAGCGCGCCCTCGCGCGTGCGCGCCCGCCGGCCGAAGATCTCCAGGATCAGTCCGGTGCGGTCGAGCACCTTGGCGTTCCACGCCTTTTCCAGATTTCGCTGCTGCACCGGTGACACCGGGCAATCCATCAGCACGACGGAAGCTTCCAGCGATTTCACCAGCCCGGCGATCTCGTCGACCTTGCCCTTGCCGATATAGGTGGCCGGGCGGATATCCGAGAGCGGCACCAGTCCCTCCTCCACCACGGTGAGGTCGATCGCGCGGGCGAGCCCGGCAGCTTCGGCAAGACGCGCTTCCGGCGTGCGCGATTCCGCGCCCGCGCCGCTGCGCGGCGACGCTTGCCGCACCCAGGGTTCGATGACGACGACGCGTCCGGTCTCGGCCCTGGTCTCGTTCGGACCCAGGCCGGGCGCACGCTTGTCGCGCTCACGCGTTTCCACCTAGAGCGTGATCCTTCGGTCAATCACCGTGCTTGTCTGACATTTCACAGGCGCGTGATCTGGTCCGAAAACCGGTTCCCACTCTTTCATGCGCGTCAGGCCTTCTCTGCCGCCGGAGGCTCCTCGCCGCCTTCGAACAACTGGATCGGGTGTCCGGGCATGATGGTCGAAATGGCGTGCTTGTAGACGAGCTGGGAATGACCGTCCCGCCGCAGCAAAACGCAGAAATTGTCAAACCAGGTGACCACGCCCTGCAATTTCACGCCATTCACCAGAAAGATGGTGAGCGGGATTTTGCTTTTGCGAACGTGATTGAGAAAAGTGTCTTGTAGGTTTTGTGCCCGTTCGGCTGCCATGGCCGTGTTCCATTTTTCTGCTCGCGTCTAGCGCGCGAGACCTTCCTTTGCCTGCACCCCCCAAAAAAGCGCACATATGCGCCGCTTTGCCCCACGCAGAAGCAGTTCCGAGGGCAGGACACCTATTAGATGGCAGCTACTGGCCCGGTGCAAGCCCAACTTGACGGCCGGAAGGGCAAACTCCTGAAATTCAATTGGTTTTTGCCCTGTTTCCGCGAGGCAATGCGGTGCCCCGCGCCAGTCTGACCGGCATTCGGCAGACTGTCCGAACAGGCGGGGGCTGGCCTTCAGGAGGCCTCGGCATGGCGGTGATAATCGCGCCTCAGCGCCGAGGCGACGAGCCCCGGCGCGCCGTTGCCGACCGGGCGGCCGTCGATGCGTGTGACCGGCAGGACGAGCTGGCTGGCCGAGGTAATGAATGCCTCCCGCGCGGCGTAGGCCTCCTCGACCGTGAAGGCGCGCTCCTCGAATTTCAGTCCCTGCGCCTTGACGGCATCGATGACCACCGAGCGGGTGATGCCGGACAGGATGTCGTTACCGAGCGGACGGGTGATCAGTACGCCATCGCGGCTCACGATCCAGGCATTTGAGGACGCGCCTTCGGTGATCCGGCCCCGGGCATCGACCAGCCAGGCCTCGCGGGCGCCCTGCTCGACCGCCGCCTGTTTGGCGAGCACATTCGGCAACAGTGCCACCGACTTGATGTCGACGCGGCCCCAGCGGATGTCCGGCATGGTGACGACGGCAACGCCATCGGTCGCCAGTTTCTCGATCCGCGCCGGGTCGGAACTGCGCGCCGTGACGACCAGGGTCGGCGGCGTGCCGTCGGGTGGAAACGGAAAGTCGCGACGCGCTGCGCCGCGGGTCACTTGCAGATAGACGATGCCGTCGCGTACGCGGTTGCGGCGGACCACTTCGTGCAGAACGAGCGAGAGCGCAGCCCCTGACATCGGACGCGGGATGCGCAGCTCGTTGAGCGAGCGGTCGAGGCGCGCCATGTGGCGCCGTTCGTCGATCAGCTTGCCGCCCCTCACCTCGCAGACCTCGTAGACGCCGTCGGCAAACTGATAGCCGCGATCCTCGATCGAGACCGCGGCACGATCGGACGGCAGGTAGCGGCCGTTGACATAGGCGATATGGGGCATGGATCTCTACGCGCGCATAAAATGATGGGCTGTCATTCCGGGACGTCCCGCAGGGCCGGACCCGGAGTCCGGACGCGAGCACGACGATTGTTGCCGGATTCCGGGTTCGCGTGCTGCGCATGCGCCCCGGAATGACCGAAGACCTGCAACATTACCCGATTCCCAGCGCCTTGAGCTTGCGGTGCAGTGCCGAGCGTTCCATGCCGACGAACTCGGCGGTGCGCGAGATGTTGCCGCCGAAGCGGCTGATCTGAGCCACCAGATATTCGCGCTCGAACACCTCGCGCGCCTCGCGCAGCGGCAGGCCCATCAAGTGCTCGCCGCCGTTGCCGTTGGGCATGGCCGGCACCATGGAGCCGACGTCGGGCGGCAGCATGGAGGCATCAAGCACGACATCCGGATCTCCGCCGGCGAGGATCATCAGCCGTTCGACATTGTTGCGAAGCTGCCGAACGTTACCCGGCCAGTCGTGCGATTGCAGCACCGCCATGGCATCGTCGCCGATGCGGCGCTTGGGCAGCCCGGTGGCGAGCGAGATCTGATCCATGAAATACTCGACCAGCTCGGGGATGTCCTCGCGCCGCTCGGACAGGGACGGGATTCGGATCGGCACAACCGACAGCCGGTGGTAGAGATCTTCGCGGAATTTGCCCTCCGCAATCGCGGCCTCCAGATTGCGTGTGGTCGAGGACACCACGCGGACGTCGACCGCAACCTTGCCGGAGCCGCCGACGCGCTGGAATGTCTGGTCGACCAGCACGCGCAGGATCTTGTTCTGGGTGTCGCGCGGCAGATCGGCAACGTCGTCGATGAACAAGGTGCCGCCGTGGGCGTCTTCCAGCGCGCCGGTCTTGCGGCCCTCGCTGCCGTTGGCGCTGTCGACCCCGAACAGCTCGATCTCCATCCGATCCGGCGTGATGGCGGCAGCGTTGATCACCACGAAGGGACCGCTGGCGCGCGCCGACATGTCATGAATGGTGCGGGCGGCGAGTTCCTTGCCGGCGCCGGAGGGCCCGACGACCATGATGCGGCTGTTGGTCGGCGCCACCCGTTCGATCGTCTGGCGCAGCTGTGCAATCGCCGTCGAGCGGCCGATGAGCCTGGCCGGCCGCGGCGTTAGCTGCTTGAGCTGTTTGACCTCGCGCTTGAGCCGCGACGTCTCGAGTGCCCGCTCGGCGACCAGCACCAGGCGATCGGCCTTGAATGGTTTCTCGATAAAGTCGTAGGCGCCGTGCTTGATGGCAGCGACGGCGGTTTCGATGTTGCCATGGCCAGAGATCATCACCACCGGCAGTTCGGGATGCTCCTGCTTGAAGGCATCGAGCAGTTGCAGACCGTCGAGTTTGGAGCCCTGCAGCCAGATGTCGAGAAAGATCAGGCTGGGCCGGCGAGCGACCATCGCCGCCAGCGCTTCGTCGCTGTTGCGCGCGGTGACCGTCCCGTAGCCCTCATCCTCCAGGATGCCGGCGACCAGGTCGCGGATGTCGGCTTCGTCGTCGACGATCAGGATATCGGCGGGCATGCGGTCACTTACTCGTTTGACGTGTCGTGGGCTTGTGACGTTGTCGGGACATTAGACGCCGCTTGGCTGCTTCGGGTTCGCCGGACGTCCGGGATTTCGCTCTCGTCCGCGTCGACCTTGCCGGCGGCGGCAAACCGGATCCGGACCCAGGCGCCGCGCTGGCCGGGGATCCTGTCGGCGGCATCGCGCAGTTCGATGCGGCCGGCGTGCTCCTCGATAATGCGGCCGACGATGGCAAGACCGAGACCGGTGCCCTTTTCCCGCGTGGTCACATAGGGTTCGAGGAGCCGGCTGCGCCTTTCCTTGGGCAGGCCGATGCCATTGTCGACCACGTCGATAACGACGTCGTCGCCCTCGCGCGCCGCGAACACGCGGATCACGCCCTTGCCCAGCTCTTCCGGCGGCACGGCAGCAATGGCTTCGGTGGCGTTCTTGATGACATTTGTGAGCGCCTGGGAGATCAGCCGGCGGTCGAAGCGCGCCGGCATCGGGTCTTCGGCAATCTCTGCGTCGATGTCGATGTCGGCACTGCCGACGCGCATCAGGAAAACGGCCTGGCGCACCGTGTCGGCGAGGTCTTCTTCGGCGATCACCGGCTTCGGCATGCGTGCGAAGCGGGAAAATTCATCGACCATGCGCTTGATGTCGTCGACCTGGCGCACGATGGTTTCGGTGCACTGCTCGAATACGGCACGGTCCTCCGGCACGATGGTCTTGCCGTATTTGCGGCGCAGCCGCTCGGCGGACAGCTGGATCGGCGTCAGCGGATTCTTGATTTCGTGAGCGATGCGGCGGGCGATGTCGGCCCAGGCCGAGGTACGCTGCGCCGCGACCAGCTCGGTGATGTCGTCGAGTGTGATGACGTAGCCGCGGTTCGGCTCGCCCGATTGCTCGCTGGTGACCCGCACCGACAGGTTTCGCTCGTGGCCCTGGCGGGTGATGGTGACCTGGTCCTGGCTTCGGGTGCCGGCCTGCGCCGCCGCCATGATCTCGTTGAGCTCGGGAACAACTTCGCTCAGCGGGTGGCCAAGCGCATCCTTTTCGGTCAGGTCCACCAGTTTCTCGGCCGAACGGTTGAGGATGCTGACGTGGCCGTCGCCGTCGACGCCGATGACGCCGGCCGAGGCACCGGCCAGCACCGCCTCGGTGAAGCGGCGACGGCTGTCGATGACGTCACGCGCGCGCATGATGTCGTCGCGTTGCGTGCGCAACTCCTGCGTCATGCGGTTGAAGGTTTCACCGAGACTTGCGAGGTCTCCCTCCGACTGACGCACCGGCACGCGCACGAACAGGTTGCCGGTGGAGACCAGATTGGCCGCACCGATCAGACGCCGGATCGGTGCTACCAGCCGGTTGGCGAAGTTAAGCCCGATCCATACCGCCGACATCAGCACGATCAGCGCAATCACCGTGTACATCAGGGCGAAGGCGACTTGCACGCCGACGCGGCGCTGCTCGAGCTGGGCGTATTCGGTCGCGCTCTGACGCGTTGCCTGCAATTGAGGCACCACGCGCGGATCGAGCAGCCGCGTCACGTAGAGATAGTAGTCGCTATACTTCTCCAGCTTGACCATGGCCGCGACGTAGTCGGTGTCGGGCAAGAGCACGATCTGCGGCTTCTTGGTCGAGATGTGCGGCAGCGCGTCGCGCGGCGGGATCGCGAACGTCTGGTTGGTCCTGACGTCGGCCCGCGCGATGACATTAAGGTCCTTGTCGAACACGATGGCCGCGGCCAGCCCCCGCACCGACGCCTGAAAAGTGAGGAACTGGCGCAGCTTCGCCCGATCGTCCTTGAACACAGGCTCGGCACGCGCGAGATCGAAGGCCATCACCATGATATCGGATCGCACGATCTGTGCGTGGTCGCGCAAGTAGGCTTCCGCCACGACCAGCGAATTCTCGATGGCCGCGCGGGTGCGGGTCGAGAAAAGCCGGTCGAGGCCGCGATCGAGCGTCACGCTGGCAACGATGGCGACCAGAATCGCGGGCGCCGCGGCGATGATGGAGAAAAGTCCGACAATACGGATGTGCAGACGGGCGCCGGCGCGGCCGGAACGACGCGCCTGCATCACCTGCCAGACCTCGCGCACGATGATACTGAGCAGCAGCAGAACGGTGACCGCATTGGCCAGGAGCAGCGTCACCACAACGTTGTGGGTGGGCGCCAGCGGGGTCAGGTCGGCGAGGACAATGAAGGTGAGGAAGGCCGACAGCAGGGCAAGGCCCACGGCGACCGGGCCGAGGATCCGGGTCTCCCCCCGCCTTGCCGGCGGACCGGTCACGGCGCTGTCGGCGGCAGCCTGTTCGACGCTCATGAACCCCGGTCGCTTCACTGTCGGGACATACGGGAGAGGCGGGCGCCCTCCCCGGCCATGCGGCATTTATACAACAATGTTGCCGGAATGCGACAATTCAGGGGCGGAGCCGGTAATTTTTGAAACCACCCGACCGGGAAACGCGGGCCCAAATGCGCCACAGCTCCTAGTCGTCCCTGACCTCGGCATACTCATCGTGCATGGATTCGTAGTCCTGTTCCGCGGTTTCCCATTTCTTGGGGCGGAGCGAGAAGTAAAGCGCGCCGACGATCATCGCGATGATAATCAGAGAGACCGGGCGGCCCGCGAGGAACGGAATCACGTTGCCGTCGGTCAGCGTCATCATGTTGCGGTAACCTTGCTCGGCGATCGGGCCGAGAATGATGCCGAGCAGGAGGCCGGCCGGCGAGAAATTGTACTTCTGCGCGAAATAACCGATCACGCCCATGACGACCATGATCCAGACATCGTAAGGGTTTCCGCTCGCGGTAAACGTTCCGATCACACAGAAGACCATGATAACCGGGGCCAGCACGCCGCGCGGCACCAGCGTGCAGTAGGCCAGTGTGCGCGCCATGAGCCCGGCAACGCCGCCCATCAGGATATTGGCTATGATGAAACCCCACATCACGGTGTAGATCACCTCGGGCTGTTTGGTGAACAGCGTGTCGCCCGGCTGCAGGCCGTGGATCATCAGGGCGCCCAGGATGACGGCAGCGGAAATACCGCCGGGGATGCCAAGCACGAACATCGGAACAAGAGCCGTGCCGGTCACGCCGTTGTTCGACGCTTCGGTCGCAGCGACCGCCTTGATCTCGCCCTTGCCGAACTGGTCGCCCGGCTTGCCCTGCTGGATCTCCCACGAATAGGCGATCCATTGGGCCACGCTGCCACCGGCCGCCGGAACGATGCCCATGACAAGCCCGGTGACCCAACCCCGCACCAGCGACCACCGGCAATGAACGATCTCGCTCATCCTGGGCCAGATGTTCCAGCTCAGTTTGGACTTGCCCGAAATATTCGAGAGCGGGCTGCCTTCGCACAACGTCAGCGCCTGGGCGAATGCGAACAGGCCGATCACGGTTGGCAAAATCCCGACGCCCGACAACAAGCCGGTGTGACCATAGGTGAAACGCGGGAACGCTGTCATGTTGTCGACGCCGATGGTGGCGATGAACAGACCGGCCATGCCGGCGGCGAGACCGCGCAACAGGGCACCGAAGGACACGGCCGCAATGGCCGTCAGACCAAGGAGGGCCACGAGAAAGTATTCCGCCGGACCGAACCACAGCGAAACCTTGGCAAGCGGAGGCGCGAGGAACAGCAGCACCAGACCGCTGATCAGGCCGCCCATGACCGAGGCGAAAGTCGACATGCGGATGGCCTCGATCGCCTTGCCGCGCTTCGTCATCTCGAAGCCCTCGATCGCGGTCGCGGCCGACGCCGAGGTGCCCGGCGCGCGCAGCAGGATCGCTGTGAACGAGCCGCCATAAATGCCCGCGGCATAGGTCGAGACCATCATGATCAGCGCGGTCTGCGGGGGCCAGGTAAACGAGATGGGGATCATCAGGGCGATGGCCATCGGCGGCCCAAGGCCGGGGATGGCGCCGACAATAAGGCCCACGATGATGCCGATCATCATGGCGCCCAGGTTCATCAGGGAAAGCACGTCGCCCAGATAGGAGAACATATCCATTGCCGTTACCTTCTGCGACAGTGCGCCCTGGGGCAGGCGCGCATCGATAAACTCACATCAGCACCCCTTTGGGCAGATCGGCGTCGAGCGCGATATTGAAGAACAGGTACATCAATGGAAACAGCACGACCGCAGTCGCGCCCATCACCTTCAGATTTCGAAATCCCGTCATCCAGGTGACGACGAAGAAAAAGATGACCGACGCGGTGTAAAATCCAAGGTGGAAGACGGCGTAAACATAAAAGATCGTCACGATCATCACATAGATCGGTTTCATCCCCGGATATGAAAAGTCGAATTGAACCTTGCCCTCGAAGCGTTCGTCGTGCGTGAAGAACGTGCGCACGATCATGATCGCGGCAATCATGATAATGACGTACTCGGTGAACTGCGGAAACTGGCCGGACGAGCCCGGCAACCCGATCGACTGCGTCAGAAAATATCCCGCGACCAGGATCATTCCCGACGCAGTCAGGCGTTCGGCCCAAAGCCTGCTCATGCTCATGAGCGCATCTCCCCCAACGCGCAACTCTGCGACGATATTCGCCGCACGTTCGGCTGCGGCACACACGATCGGAAATTGCCAGGTTCACGCCCTGCCGGAGAGGCTCCGGCAGGGCATCGGATGTGCCTCGGCGTCAATGCGCCGCGCGCCGCACGACTACTTCTTGACTTCGGCTTGTTCCCAGTAGGCTGCCTGCTTGGCAACCCTCTCTCCGGCGCGCAGCAGCTTCCACATATCCTCGCCAGAGCGGAACATCAGGAAGTTACGGTTTTTCTGTTCCTTCTGCGCGTATTCCGGATTGCTCATCGCGGCCTTGATGGCCTTGAGATAGATTTCCCGCTTCCATTCATCGACGCCGTTTGCAGTGGCGAGCGTCCGGCCGGCGTAGGTGACGTCGAGCGATCCCGTGACTTCCTGGAAGGTCGGCACGCTCGGGAGCAGGGGCCAGGGCTCGTCATGCAGGACAGCGATGGGGCGCAGCTTTCGTTCCAGAATGGAGCGGGTGTAGTAGCCGACGTTGCCCGCGACCATGTCGGAGGTCTTGCTGAGGATCTGCTGGAGCTTGCCGTTGTCGCCGGTGTCGCTAAACAACAGCTTGGCGTTATTGAAGGACGGAATCACCTTCTGGGCATAGCCCACGCCTACGTGGTCGTCGCCGCCGTGGCTGCCGACCGTGATGACCAGCCTGTTTTTCTTTGAATACTCGATCACGTCCTTCAGCGTCTGGAAGCGCTCATCGTCCCAACGCACCAGCCAGAGCCCGGGATCGTAGGAGTGCCAGGCCAGGAAGTTGAAGGATTTCAGCGTCTCCTTGCGCTTCATGTTCGGGTTCAGCATGGAGAAAATATGCGGGATGTTGACGACTGCCAGCTTGTGGTCGTCGTTAGGGCCCCACTCGTTCACCACCTGGCTCCATGACACCCAGCCGCCACCGCCGGCGACGTTGGTTACCTTCACCGGAACGCCGAGTTCCTTGGACAGATAGGGCGCAAACAGACGGAAGGTCCGGTCCGCGCCGCCGCCCGGCGCGAAGGGCACCTGGATGATCACCGGTTTGGTGGGAAACTTCTTGTCCTGCGCATTCGCCGAAGCAGACAAACCGAGGCCAAGTGCAGCTATCGCTGCAAGCGCCGCAATGACGCGCCTTCCTGACTTGAGCATTTCACCCTCCCTGATCTTGTTTCTCTCCCTTATCGGCGCGCCGGTTGACGGCTGCGCAATCTTGTTGTTCGACGTCGCGTGGATGTTTCAGCGTATACATAAGATTTGTGCATCGCACAGGTTCTTGGCCGATACACAAGAGAAAAGACTATATGCCGGTCTTTCGGCCCGTCAACCGACCCATCCTCACAGAGTGATAAACCGGGGTTCTCACAGTGTGATAAACGAGTGTTTACCTGTGGCCGTTTCGTTGGAGGAGATATTAAAATGAAACTGGCCGGCGCGCGGATGCGCACACAGCCATTGCAGTTTCATCAGGCGTCGCTGTGGATCGCAAAAATCCCGGTGTTCAGGCCGGGCGGTCAATCAGGGGACATCGGGTCCCCTCACCCTCCGCTCCGATAGACCTGGATGTCGAGGTCGCGGATCTTCTTGCGCAAGGTGTTGCGGTTGACGCCGAGCAGATCGGCGGCGCGGATCTGATTGCCGCGAGTGGCGGCGAGCGCGGCGGCCAACAGCGGGTACTCGATCTCGCGCAAGATGCGGTGATAGAGGCCGGCCGGCGGCAGTCCGTCGTTGAAGCCCGCGAAGTAAGTCGCGAGATGACGTTCGACGGCTGAACCCAGGGATTCCTCGGCGCGCGACTCCTCAGGCGCCCCGACCGGCAAAGACGGCTGTGCCAGTTCGGCCTCGATCACCGCGGCGGTGATGGTCTCCTGCGGATAGAGCGCGGCCAGCCGACGCGCGAGGTTCTCCAGCTCGCGCACGTTGCCGGGCCAGCGGTGGCGCTTCATCCGGTCGAGCGCCGCGCTGTCGATCTGCTTGGGCGGCAGGCCCTCGCGCTGGGCCTGGGCGAAGAAATGGCGGATCAGGTCCGGAATGTCCTCGGTGCGTTCACGCAAAGGCGGAAGACGCAGCGGCACCACGTTGAGCCGGAAGTACAAATCCTCGCGGAAGAGTCCCTGCTGGATGAGCTGGCGCAGATCCTTGTTGGTGGCCGCGACGATGCGCACGTCGCTCTTGATCGGGGTGCGGCCGCCGACAGTCGTGTACTCGCCCTGCTGCAGGACGCGCAGGAGACGGGTCTGCGCCTCCATCGGCATGTCGCCGATCTCGTCAAGGAAAAGCGTGCCGCCCTCGGCCTGTTCGAAACGGCCGGACGAGCGGGTGTTGGCGCCGGTAAAGGCGCCCTTCTCGTGGCCGAACAGTTCGGACTCGATCAGGTCGCGCGGGATTGCCGCCATGTTGATGGCGACGAAGGTGCCGCTGCGGCGCTTGCCGTAGTCGTGCAGGGCGCGCGCCACCAGTTCCTTGCCGGTGCCGGACTCGCCGGAGATCATCACCGTCAGGTCGGTCTGCATAAGCCGCGCGAGGACCCGATAGATTTCCTGCATCGCCGGGGAACGCCCGACCAGCGGAATGTTCTCGAAATCCTCGGGCTTGGCCGCCGCCGTGCGGCCCTCCTTCGGCTCCGATAGCGCGCGCCCGACAATACCGATCAGTTCCTTGAGGTCGAAGGGTTTGGGCAGGTATTCGTAAGCACCGCGCTCGGAGGCGCGGATCGCGGTCATGAAAGTGTTCTGCGCGCTCATCACAATGATCGGCAGATCGGGGCGCGCCTTGCGGATGCGCGGAATGAGGTCGAAGGCGTTCTCGTCCGGCATGACCACGTCGGTGATGACGAGGTCGCCCTCTCCCTGACTGATCCAGCGCCAGAGCGTGGCGGCATTGCCGGTGGAGCGCACCTCGTAGCCCGCGCGCGAAAGCGCCTGGTTGAGCACCGTACGGATAGCGGCGTCGTCGTCGGCAACCAATATGTTTCCGGTAGGCATCGCCATCCTCACCGCGTCTTCGCAGACGGCGCGTCCTCGATGATCGCGTCGTCGCCACTGTAGATCGGCATCAGCACGCGGAAGGTCGTGCGCCGCGGCTGGGATTCACATTCGATGATGCCGCCGTGATCGCCAACGATCTTGGCCACGAGAGCCAGCCCAAGGCCGCTGCCGGAGGGCTTGGAGGTGACGAATGGATCGAACAAATGCGGCATCAGGTCTTCGGGAACGCCTGGCCCGTTGTCTTTCACGCAGAACTCGAGCGGCAGCGACACGCGCGTATTGCTGCCCGGCACCGAAAGGCGCACGCCGGGGCGGAAGGCCGTGGTGAGCTGGATCTCGGCGTCCGGCGAATCGCCGATCGCCTCGGTAGCGTTCTTCACCAGATTGAGCAGCACCTGGATGAGCTGGTCGCGGTTGGCCAGGATCGGGGGCAACGAGGGGTCGTACTCCTCGACGAATTTGATGTGACGGGCGAAACCCGACTGGGCCAGCCGTTTCACGTGGTCGAGCACCACATGGATGTTGACCGGCTCGCGTTCGATCGGGCGCTTGTCACCGAACACCTCCATGCGATCGACCAGCTTCACGATGCGGTCTGTCTCGTCACAGATCAGCTTGGTGAGCGAACGGTCCTCATCGGCAGCCGACTGTTCGAGCAACTGGGCGGCCCCGCGGATACCGGAAAGCGGGTTCTTGATCTCGTGCGCCAGCATGGCGGCCAGCGCAGTAACCGAGCGCGCGGCTCCGCGATGCGTAAGCTGACGGTCCATCTTGTCGGCGATGGTGCGCTCCTGCAGCATCACCACCACATGTCCGGCGAATTCCGTCAGCGGCGCCACATGCAGGTCGACGATACGCTCGCCCGGATTGCGCGGCGTGGCGAGGTCGACCTTGTATTCATTCACGGCAGCGCCGCGCTCGCGCACCTGATCCACCAGCGCGAGCAGCGGCGAGCCGAACGGCACCAGCTCGCGCAGCATGTGCCGGCGCAACATCGGGATGGAGGCCTCGAAAAAGGCTTCGGCGGCGACGTTGGCGTCCTCGATCTTGCCCTCGGGGCCGACCATGATCACCGGATGCGGCAAAGCGTGCAGGATGGCGTCGGCAGGCGAGTTGATGTCGGCCGCGTCTTGAACGATCTGGGCCTGGCTCATGCCGCCGCCCTCCATGCGAAAGCGTCGTAAGCCTCGGTGAGCAGGCGGCGCGCCTCGGCCGGCTCTTCGGCGGTGAGCACACGGCTGCGATGATCCTTCAGGAAATCTCCGGAAATGCCTGCAGTCGCGGCAGCTTCATCGAGCGCCCAGGAGAGATGTTTGCGCGCATGGCGGCGGCCGATGCGGGCGCCGTGATGGTCGATCATCTCGTCGTAGAGCGCGGCGGTCATGGCGAGCTGACCGTCGAGGGCCGGCGCCTCGCCGCGCTTGCCGGTGGCGAGGAACGCCGCGAGCTGGCCGGGAAACCAGGGTTTGCCTTGCACGCCGCGGCCGACCATGACGGCATCGGCGCCAGAGGCCTCAAGCGCGTTCAACGCGTCGTCGAACGTGCGGATGTCGCCGTTGACGACGACCGGAACGGTCACGGCCTCTTTCACCGCGCGCACGGCGGTCCAGTCGGCCTCGCCGGTGTAGAACTGGCAGCGGGTGCGGCCGTGCACGGTGATCAATTGCACGCCTGCTTGCTCCGCCCGGCGTGCGAGCGCCGGCGCGTTAATGGTATCGTGGTCCCAGCCGAGGCGCATCTTGAGGGTGACAGGCACGCCGACCGCAGCGACGGTCGCCGCGATCAGTGTCAGCGCATGGTCGAGGTCGCGCATGAGCGCGGAGCCGGACGCGCCGTTGGTCACCTGGCGCGAGGGGCAGCCCATGTTGATGTCGATGACATGGGCCCCCTGCGCCTCCGCGATACGGGCGCCCTCGGCCATCCAGCGGGCCTCGCAACCGGCGAGTTGCACGACGTGAATGGCAATGCCCTCGCCGGCACTGCGCACGCGTGCCTCACGCTCACCCCGCACAAGCCCGGCGCCGGCGGTCATTTCCGACACCACCAGACCCGCGCCCAGTTTTTCAGCCAGGCGCCGGAACGGCGTATCGGTAATGCCCGACATCGGCGCCAGAAAGACACGGTTCGGCACGGTCACCGGGCCAATCCGCACGGAATGGTCCTTGAAGCCGTCAATCTCGCCGCCTGCCAGTGGTATGCCTATCATTTAGGCTCGCCCCATTGATGCCCATACTTTAGCCAGTTTGCTGCGGTGCGCAAGTGTTGCACTGCAAAATCCTGTTCATGCCCGGCCCGTGTTCCCGGCATGTCAAGTAAACAGCCGGGAACGGGTTGGTTTTGCAGAGGATTTCCCCCGGGGCGAGAACGCGCTAAAGCCTTGCCGGGAGCGACAGGAGCACTTATCAGCATGGCGAATGTGGCGGCAGTTGTGGTGGCGGCGGGACGGGGAACGCGGGCCGGCGGCGACGTTCCCAAACAGTTCCGCGCCATCGGCGGGGAGCCCATGCTGCGCCGCGCGCTGTTCATGTTGGTCGAGCATCCGCAAATCGGCGCGGTCCAGCCCGTCATCCATCCCGACGACGTCGCGCGTTTCCGGGCCATCGCAGGCAACGACCGTATTCTCGCGCCGGTGTTCGGCGGTGCCACGCGACAGGCTTCGGTCCGCGCGGGACTGGAGGCGCTCGCGACGCGCAAGCCGGACATTGTGCTGATCCACGACGCCGCCCGCCCCTTCGCGAGCCAGGCGTTGATCTCGCGCGCGATCGAGACCGCAGCCCGCGCCGGCGCCGCTGTGCCGGGTCTGCGCGTGAGCGATACGGTGAAGACCGTTGATCCTGCCGGCACGGTCGAGCGGACCATTGACCGCAATACACTGCGGCTGATCCAGACTCCGCAGGCTTTTGCGTTTCAGCCATTGCTGGAGGCGCACACGCGGGCGGCCGCTGAAGGACGCCAGGACTTTACCGACGACGCCGCGCTTGCGGAATGGGCGGGCTTGCGGGTGAGCGTATTCGAGGGAGAGAGCGGCAACGTGAAGATCACCAATCCGGAAGACTTCGCACGCGCAGAGATGGAGCGTTTCGGGGCACTTGGCGACCTGCGCACGGGGACCGGCATCGACGTGCACGCCTTCGGGCCGGGCGATCATGTCTGGCTTGGCGGCCTGAAAATCCCGCATACACAGACTCTCACCGGCCATTCCGACGCCGACGTCGTGCTGCACGCGCTGGTCGACGCCATTCTCGGCGCGCTCGCCGACGGCGACATTGGCAGTCACTTCCCGCCCAGCGATCCCAAATGGAAGGGCGCGGCATCCGACCAGTTCCTCGCCTTCGCGATCGAGCGCGTCAAGGCACGCGGTGGGCAAATCGCGCATCTCGACGTCACCATTGTATGTGAGGCGCCCAGGATCGGCCCGCGCCGCGACGCCATCCGCGCCAGCATCGCCGCGCTGGCCGGACTGCCGTTGCCGCGCGTGGCCGTAAAGGCGACCACCAGCGAACAACTCGGCTTTACCGGCCGGCGCGAAGGCATCCTCGCGCATGCGACCGCGACCGTGCGGTTGCCCTGGGAATAGCGCCATGTTTGACCTGGTCGTGCTGGAAGCCGCCGAGCATCTGCTCGAGGTCTGCAAGCGCAAGAAGCTCACGGTGGCGACGGCGGAATCCTGCACCGGCGGCCTCGTGGCGGCGGCGCTCAGTGCGATTTCCGGGTCCTCCGAGGTGCTCGACCGCGGCTATGTCACCTATTCCAATCGCGCCAAGGAAGAAATGCTGGGCGTGACGCCGACGACGCTTGACGCTCACGGTGCCGTCAGCCGGCAATGCGCCGAGGAGATGGCCAGGGGCGCGCTGGCCCATGCGGAGGTCGATCTCTCGGTGTCGATCACCGGCATTGCCGGGCCCACCGGGGGGACCCCGGAGAAGCCGGTCGGGCTCGTCCATTTTGCCGCCGCCTCGCGCGGCGGGCAGCTGATCGCGTTCGAGGGCCGATACGGCGACGTCGGCCGATCGCAGGTGCGGCGGCTGTCGCTGGTGCGGGCGCTGACCATGCTGAGCGACCTTGCCGAGAAGGAAGATCGCTAACCGCCCGTGCGCCTCAGGCAAGCGCCATTGCTGCGGCCTCCGCCTCCGGCACCACGTCGTAGCTGTAGAGCGCCTTGCGGAAATCGGCATGGGCGCGGATGTCGGCGTCGCGCAGCCCGAGGTCCGAATAGGTCGCGGAAGAATCGTACCGCAGGCCGTTCTCGCGCGCGCCGCGCTGGACCTCCGCCACCCGCTCGCGGCGCAGCCGCTCGTAGGCGGCGAGTGCGTCCGGCGCGCTCTTCCTGTCGCTGTGCGCGAGGATGGTCGCCAGTGCCATGCCATCCTCAATCGACTGATTGGCGCCCTGCCCGAGATGGGGCAGCATCGGGTGCGCCGCGTCGCCGAGCAGCGTCAGCCGGCCTTTGGTCCACGTCGGCAGCGGATCGCGGTCGTAGAGCGCCCAGCGGAAGGTATGCTCGACCTTGGAGAGGAGATTCTCGATTTTCGGGTCCCAGCCGGCGAACTCGGCCCGCAACTGGTTCGGATCGCCGGAGGCCGACCAGGATTCCTTCATCTCTTCGTCGGCCGGAACGAAGCCCACGTAATTAACGAGCTTGCCGGCGCGCAGCGGAAAGACGAGGAAATGCCTGCCCGGGCCAAGCCACATCTGCCAGGTGTCGGTCGGCCAATCGGGCACGCGCGCATGGTCGACCGTGCCGCGGTAGGCGACCACCCCGGAAAAAACCGGCGCGGATGGTGGATAGACAAACGGGCGCAATTCGGAATGGATGCCGTCGGCGGCGACGACGATATCGGCCTCGACTGCCGCGCCGTTGGCGAAGGTGACACGCGCGACGTCGCCGGTCTGCTCGAAGCCGACGGCGCGGTGACCGGTATGCACCACGCCGGCCGGCAGCGGCGCGGCGAGAAATTCGACGAAGTCGGCGCGGTGCATGCCGAAGGTCGCGTTCCAGCCCGCACTGTCGGTCACCTGCACCGGGGCGATCACGGTCCCGTCGTGACGAAGGTAGCGCGAGCCGGCGCCGACCCGCGCGCCGTATTGCTCCAACGCCGGGCCGAAGCCCACGCGCTCGAGATGGCGCGCACTGTTCGGGGTCACATACACGCCGGCGCCGACCTCGCCGAGTTCGGGCGCCTGCTCATAGACCGATACCTTGAGGCCCCTGGCGAGCAGCGCGTTCGCCGCAAACAACCCCCCGATCCCGCCGCCGACGACCGCTACGTTGGGCCGCGCTTCTGTCATCATCACACCTTTACGTTTCTTCCGAGCCAAAACCTTGCCGCGCGCCACGCGCCTTCCACCTGTCCTGCCGCATCATAACCCGGCGAGCCAGGTTGTCGTCGCCGGCACGGCTATGATGACGGCGATGCGCACGATATCGGAAATGAAAAAGGGCACGATGCCCTTGAAGCTTTCCGTCATCGGCACGTCCTTCGCCATCGAATTGATGATGTAGACATTGATGCCGATCGGCGGGGTGATCTGCCCGACCTCGATCAGGATCAGAACGAGGATGCCGAACCAGACCGCGACCGCCTCATGCGACATGCCGAAGTCGAGTTGCAGGATCAGCGGCAGGAAGACCGGGATAGTCACCAGCATCATGGCGAGGCCGTCCATCATGCAGCCAAGCACGAGATAGATGAGGACGACCGTGAGCAGCACCGTGTAGGGCGACCAGCCGGTGCCGGCCACCCACGCCGCCAATTCGTGCGGCACGCGCGACAGCGCCAGGAAGGAGGAATAGAACTCGGCGCCGATCAGGATCATGAAGATCATGCCGGTGATCTTGGCGGTGTCGAGCACGGCCTCCTTGAGCGCGCCGAGCCGCATGCCGCCGAAGCTCCAGGCGAAAAGGCCGGTCGCCGCCGTGCCCACGGCGGCGCCCTCGGTGGGCGAGAAGACGCCGAGATAAATGCCGCCAATCACCACCAGGAAGATGGTCACCACCGGCCACACCGCCCTGAGGCTGCGGAAGCGCTCGCCCCAGCCGGCACGGGCGACCGCCGGCCCGGCCGACGGGTTGACGCGGGTGTAGCCCCATACCGCGGCGGCATAGCCGAAGGTCGCCATGATACCGGGAATGATCGCAGCCAGAAAAAGACGGCCGAGCGATTGCTCGGTGAGGATGGCGTAGATGACCAGGATGATCGAGGGCGGGATCAGGATGCCGAGCGTGCCGCCGGCGGCGAGCGCGCCGGTCGACAGTGCGCCGGAGTAGCCGTGCCGGCGCATTTCCGGCAGGGCGATGGTGGCCATGGTCGCGCCGGTCGCCGCCGAGGAGCCGCAGATCGCCCCGAAGGCGGCGCAGCCGCCGATGGTCGCCATCGCGATGCCGCCGCGAAAGTGGCCGACCCAGGCGAGCGCCGAGCGGTAGAGCGACTGCGAGATGCCGCCGTGCGCGGCGAACTGGCCCATCAGCACGAACAACGGGATGACGGTGAGCTCGTGGTTGGCAACGCGTGAAAACGGCACGTCGGTCATCAGCCCGAGCAGCGGCCGCCAGCCCGCGATCGACGCGAACCCGAGCGCGCCGCACAGCAGCATCGCAATCGCGATCGGCGTGCGCAGCACGATGAGCGCCACCATCAGCCCGAACAGGCCGAGGACGAGTTCGAGGTTGGTCATCGCCGCAACGACCCGATGCCCACCACCACGCGCGCCAGACAGACGACGGTGAGCAGAGCCATTGACGCGACCGCCACGCCATAGGCCCACCACAGCGGAATGCGGATGAGGATCGAGGTCTCTCCGTTGGTGAACTTCTCCAGCAGCCCTTCGCTCAGCCGCCACGTCAGCATCGCGGCGACGAGGACGAAGACGAGGTCGTTGCCGACGTCGAGCAGGCGGCGCTTGCGGGCCGACAGTCCCGCCGTGAAGAACTCCGCGGTGATGTTGCCGCTCACCGAGTGGGTATAGGGAAAGAACAGAAAGACGCCGACGGCGCAGGTGAGCTCGACCAGCTCATAGTCGCCTGGCACCGGCGCGCCGAAAGCATAGCGCCCTGCCACGCTCACCAGCGTGATGACGATGGCGATCAGCAGGAAGGCGCCACCCGCCAGGGCGAGCCCGCGCATCATCGCGCCCAGCCTGCCGCCGATCGCGATTTCGTTTTGGAGCGGATCTTCGGAAGCGGGCCCTGCGGCCCGCCCCCTGATGCCGTCTTGCGGGCTCATCGACGGTCAGGCCGATTTGTATTTGGCGACCAGTTGTTTGGCGTCCTCGACAAGCTGCTCGCCCTTGAAGCCCTTGCCGTTCATCTCCTTGATCCAGTTTGCGTAAACGATTTCGGTCGCCTTGGCCCAGCGGTCCTGTTCCGCCTGTGGCACCTGGATGATCTCGTGGCCGAGCTTCCTGGCTTTGCCGATGCCGGGCTTATCGTCATTCTCCCAGCGGCGGCCGAATTCCTTGGCCACCCACTCGCCGGAATTCGCGTCGATGACCTTTTTCAGGTCGGGCGAGAGCTTCTCGTAGCTCTGCTTGTTCATGATCATCGCGAAGGTCGGCTCGTGCAGCGTCGTCTCGGTATGGAACCTGGTGACGTCGATGGTGCGGATGGCAAGCGCGATCGACCAGGGCGTGACCACGCCGTCGACCAGATCGTGCATCAGCGCTTCTGTCATCTTCAGGCTCGGGATCGGCACTGGCGTGGCGCCGAGCGCGTCGAGCGCCGCGCTCGAGATGCGCGAGGGTGTGCGGATCTTCAAGCCCTTGAAGTCTTCGAGCTTCTCGATCTTGCGGGTTTTCATATGAAGCAAGGAGAGACCGGCCGAATGGAACACGATCGGGTGCACCGCGCTCCATTCCTTGTTGCCGTGCTTCTTCATGAAGGCGTCGATCGCCGGCGAAACGATGTGCGCCGGCGCGCCGATGAACGGCAGCTCGAAAGCCGACATGACCGGAAACAGGCCGGCTTTGTAACCGGGCAGCGTCCAGCCGATATCGACCACGCCGTTCTTGACCTGGTCGTACACGTCCGGCGGCTTGCCGCCGAGCTGCATCGAGCCGAAGAGCTGGACCTTCAGCTTGCCGTTCGAATCCTTCTCGACTTTCTCCGCCCACCATTTCAGGTTCTTGAACGAACCGGAAACGGGCGGCACATGGGTGTGCATGCGCAGCGTCACCGCGTCCTGGGCGCCGACCTGGCCAACAAACGGGCTGGCGATCTGCAAGGCACCAACAGCCAGGCCGCCCTTGAGAATGGCGCGGCGGCCATAGACTGTAGTCCTGATCTTGTTCGACATCGGCTTCCTCCCGTTGATTACGCGACTGCATATCCGATCGGTACTATGGGGAGAAGGGATAAACCCGCATGACTGACCGTCCGGCTGGCGGATTTTCTCAGAGCGCGCGGCCTCGCGAAAGCGCCCAATAGCCCGCGATGCGGGCTGCATTTTTACGCCGCACGGCGGAGGGCTTGCCTGCGCCTTTCAGGCATGCTCAACGCGATGCAGCGCCCTGCTCCCTGCGGCGCGCGCGACGTACATTGGCATTGAGGGAGACCACCCATGGAACTGCCGAAACCCGTTCTGCGGCCACCCTTCAATGTGACGCGTGCAAGCCACGTGGTCCTGACTGTCGCCGATTTGAAGGCCAGTCGCCTGTTCTATGAAGAAGTGATCGGTCTCATCCTCACGGCGGAAGCCGATGGCGCCCTGCATTTTCGCGGCATCGAGGAGGCCTGCCATCACAGTCTGGTGCTGCGCAAGAGCAACGACGCGCCGGTGTGCCGGCGCATCGGCATGCGGATGTTGAGCGAGCACGACCTGGAAGAAGCCCACGGTTTCTTCCAGCAGAACGGCTGCACGGCGGAATGGGCCGAGGTGCCGTTCCAGGGCCGCACGCTGCACGTCACCGACTGGGTCGGCACGCCGCTGGAGTTCTGCGCCAGCATGCCGGTCGAGCCGCGGCAGATCACGCAGTTCGCCCGGCACCGCGGCGGCTGCGCACAGCGCATCGACCACTATCAGCTCCTGACGCCGCACGTGCCGCGCGCGTTGCGCCTCTACAACAAGATCGGCTTCCGGTTGAGCGAATACATCGCGGCAAAGGACACGGTGCGAGGCGTGTTCCTGCAGCGCAAGGGCAATCCGCACGATATCGTGTTCTTCCACGGCGCGGGACCGCGCCTGCATCACTTCGCCTATTTCGTGCAGGAGGGCGCGCAACTGCTGAAGGCCTGCGACGTCGCCGGCAGCCTCGGCTTTGGCAGCAGGGTCGAACGCGGACCCGGGCGGCACGGGCCCGGCCACGCGATGTTCATCTATTTCCGCGATCCCGACGGCCACCGCGTCGAGCTGTTCAATACCCACTACCAGGTGATGGACATCGAAAACGAGCCGGTGCGCTGGAATGCGGGCGATCCGAACGTGTCCTTCCCCTGGGGCCTGCCGGCGCAACGCCGCTGGTTCGAGGAGGCGACGCCATTCGAGGGCGTGACAGTGGAAGAGCCGCAGGACAAGCCCGCGCCGTTGACGCTGGAGCAGTATCTCGCGGACCGGAAATGATCGACGACACCTTCGTGCTGATTGCCGGCGGCGGGCCGGTGGGTCTGACCGCCGCCATCGAACTGTCCTGGCGCGGCGTGCCCTGTGTGCTGGTCAACGATCGGATCGAAACCGCGACCCATCCCAGGTGCAACAACACCAATGCCCGCTCGATGGAGCATTTCCGGCGTCTCGGCATCGCCAGGGAACTGCGCGCGGAGGGCCTGCCTCCCGACGTTGAGCGTTCCAGCGCGTACGTGACGCGCTATTGCGGCTACGAGTTCGGGCGGCTGCCGCGGCCGTGGAACGAATGGCCGACACCGGAACTGCCCGCGACCATTTCGCAGATCGCGCTGGAGCGCGCGCTGCGCCAGATCGCGGAGAGCCGGTCCGGGCGCGCAAATCCATTTCGGCTGGAAGCTGGAGTCCTTCACCTCCGATGAGAATGGCGTCACGGGCGCAGGTGATGAACGTCGCCAGCGGCGAGCAGCGCGCCATCCGCGCGCGCTATCTCATCGGCGCCGACGGCGCCGGCAGCACGGTGCGGCGCGCGCTCGGTTTCGGCATGGTCGGCGAGGACGGCACCGCCCCACGTGCCTTCATGGGCGGCACCATGCTCTCCTACTACATCCGCGCGCCCAAGCTGATGAAGCGAAGCGGCCGCAAACCCTCGCAGATGACCTGGATCATCAATCCCGAAATGCGGGCGATGATGTATTCGCAGGACGGCCGCGAGCGCTGGGTTGCGCACTACCAGGTGCCGAAAGGCGTCGACTGGCAGACCCTCGATCCCCGCGCCATCGTCGCCAGGATGCTGGGCGCCAACGTCGACTTCGAGATCATCTCGGGAGGTCCGTGGACCGGCGGGCTGGCGCTGGTCGCCGAGCACTATCAGAAGGGCCGGGTGTTCCTCGCCGGCGATGCGGCGCATCTTTTCACGCCGCTCGGCGGGCTCGGCATGAACACCGGGATCGGCGATGTCATGAACTTGTGCTGGAAGCTCGCCGCGGCGCGCGACGGCTGGGCGGGTCCGGCCCTGCTCGACACTTACGAAGTGGAGCGACGGCGGATCGGCCTGCGCAACGTGCAGCTCGGCATCCGCTGCACGGCGGTGATGGACGGCTGGCAGGTACCGGCGGACTTCGAGGCGGATACACCCGAGGCCGCGCAGGAGCGCGCCGCGCTCGGCGCCCGTGCGCTGATCGAGGATCTGCCGCAGTACAGGACGGTCGGCATCCAGCTGGGCGAGCGCTACGAGAATTCCCCCATCGTTTCGGCGGACGGGACCCCGGCGCCGCCCGACGATTTCGAGAGCTATACGCCGCTCGAACGCCCGGGTGCGCGCGCGCCGCATGTGTGGTTGAGCGAAGGCCACGCGCTCTACGACGATTTCGGGCCAGATTTCACACTGCTCGATTTCGGTAATGCGAAAGATGCAGCGGCCTTTGCCGACGCGGCGCGCATGCGGGCCATGCCGCTGAAGGTTCTGCCACTTTCTCCGTTCGCACCCTATGCTACCCGGCTTGTCTTGGTGCGCCCGGACCAGCACATTGCGTGGCACGGCGATAGCGTGGGCGACGCGGGCGCGGTGCTCGACCGCGCGCGCGGGGCATAAGCCTGTCGACTCCCCTCCCCACCGCTTCGTGAGCGGGAGGGGTGAAAGAGACGGCACGATCAGAATCAGAAGGCGCGGAAGGAAACGGCAATGAACGTGCAATTGAAGGGCGGCATCGACAGCATCCTGGTTGAGAAAGACATCGAAGTGCCGATGCGCGACGGTGCGCGCCTGATGGCAGACGTGTTCCGGCCCAAAGGCACGGACAAGGTGCCGGCGATCCTCAATCTCGGCCCCTACCAGAAAGACAAGCTGTGGGTGGTGCCCGAGACGCTCGAGGAAAAACAAAACGACTGGATGAACTGGGAGACGATCAACCCGGAATGGTGGGTGCCGCGCGGTTATGCCGCCGTGCGCGTCGACGGCCGCGGCAGCGGCAAGTCGCCGGGCCAGTGCGAGCCGTGGTCGCAAGGAGAAGCGGTCGATTTCTACGACGCCATCGAATGGGCGGCGGCGCAGCCATGGTGCAACGGCAACGTCGGGCTGCTCGGCATTTCCTATTACGCCATCAACCAGTGGTTCGTCGCCAACCTGCAGCCGCCGTCCTTGAAGGCGATCATCCCGTGGGAGGGTTTCGCCGACCTTTACCGCGACGCGCTCTACCACGGCGGCATCCTGAGCGTGTTCATGACCAACTGGTTCACCGCCCACCTGATGCACCACAAGCTCGGGCGCGCCTCCCAGCTTCATCCCGACGCCTGGAAGGTGAACACACTCGACTTCTGGCTCGGCCACAATCTCGACTGTGGCGCCTTCCATGGCGCGCAGGCGCAGTGGGACAGGATCACGGTGCCGTTCTACACGGTCGGCAACTGGACCGGCTTCGGCCTGCACCTGCGCGGCAACACCGAAGCCTTCATGCGCTCGCCGTCGGAACACAAGAAGATGCGCCTCCACACAGGCAGCCACGTGCATCCGTTCTACCGCCAGGAGGCGCGCGAGGATCAGAAGCGGTTCTTCGATTTCTGGCTGAGGGGCATCGACAACGGCGTGATGGACGAGCCCCCGGTCAAGCTCGCCATCCGCCATGGCGCCGACAAGGTGACGTGGCGCAACGAAAACGAATGGCCGCTCGCGCGCACGCAATGGACCAGGCTCTATTTCGACCTGTCGCCGCCGGCGAAGAATGCGCCGGAGAATTCAGCCGCGCTGGTCCCGGAGAACCCGAAGGAGACGCATTCACGCTCCTACGTTACCTCCATGCTCGGCACCATGGGCTCGACCTCGGCGGCGTCATCGCAGGTGATGGGCGGCGGCGGCATCCGGCCCGGCATGGGCATTGCGCTGGAGACCCCGCCGCTCCCCGAAAACCTCGAAGTCACCGGCCCCCTTGCCGCGTCGTTCTGGGTGTCGAGCGCGAGCGAGGACATGGATCTGTTCCTGACGCTGCGCAATTTCGACCCTGACGGCAACGAGATCATGGAAACCGGCCAGCAGGGTTCACCTGTGCCGGTAGCGAAGGGGTGGCTCCGGGTTTCCCATCGCGAACTCGATCCGGACCTCAGCCTGCCCTACCGACCCTTTCACAAGCACCAGCGCCGGCTCTATCTGAAGCCGGGCGAAATCGTACAGGTGCACGTGGAAATCTGGCCGACCTCGATGGTGTTCAAAAAGGGCCATCGCATCAGGCTTGATGTGCAGCCGCGCGACGGCATCGGCAGCCAAGGCTACATGCACTATCACGCCGACTACAACAGCGGCGCCAACACGGTCTATGCCGGCGGCCAGTACGAGTCCTATCTTCTGCTGCCGGTCATTCCGGCCGCGTGACACCGTATCGCAGGCGCATCATGCGATGTGCATGCGGCAACACGCGTGAACGCCCGGCAGCGTGATCGGCCGCCTCAGGTCAACGTGCCGGGGGCGAAACAGAAGTCGGTATGATTGCCGCCCGTGTCCAGATACCACCAGACCGCATGACCGGTGGGGTTCGGGCCGGTGATGACCATATACGCCGCTATGATGTGCTTCTGGCCGCCCTTGAGGTCCAGCGTCACCGATCCGTCCTTGTTGATGGTGTAGCCGCCAAAGTACGGATGGCCGTCACTTTCGTCGCAACACCATTGGCCCTGGGCGTTGTGCTGCGACTTGTACCAGGCCTGAATTTCCGGATCTGCCTTGGCGTATTCAGGCTTCCAGCGGGCCAGAACAGGCGGCGCACTCACTGCGCCGAACAGAACGCCGAACAGACCGACACACACACATAGTTGGGTTTGTATCCGCATCTCCAGCTTCTCTTCTTCGTTATCAGCCGAGACGGCATCAGGCCGCTCATGCTGCCGTGTCATCGAATTGGCATGTCGCCGTGCAGGAAAAGCAAATTCCGCGCCACGCCATGCCAGACCAACCGGCACGCAGAACGAACGCTCGCGCTGCCCGCGTGTCCCGACGCGGGCCGAAAGAAGCAAATCGCGGAAAACAGAAACCGGTACGAAACCGCCGCGTTCACTTCCTCAAGGAACTGCGCGTTTCTGGCGCGCAGCCTATGCGATTCGGTTAAGGGGGACATGATCTGAAAAAAGGGATGGCAGCCTTGCTCGGCGGCGTCGTCAGCGTGCCCGTCGTCAATGCAGCACAAGCCACCACGCTTATGCCTCGGCTGGCGCCACAAGCCGCCGCCGCGGTGAAACTCGGCAATGCCCCGCAGGCGCAAGTGGAACTCGTACGAGACCGCGGCAGGCGCGGCCGCCGCCATGGCCGCCGCTACAACCGCAGTGATCACGGCGGTTTCTGGCCCGCGCCGCTTACGGCGCGTGATCGGCGGCATGCTCGCCGCATAGCCTCGCTAATATGGTGGGTCGGCCTGTTACTCGGCGGTTCGCTGGTGCATGCGCTTGCCGCTCCTACGATCCCTATAGCCAGACTTATCTCGGCTCCGACGGCTACCGGCATCCCTGTCCGTAAACAGCGCAGATTTCGCCGCATTCCTGCATGGGCGGGAATGCGGCGAATCCGGCTAGGCTCAATCGTATTGAGAGATCGTGCCTGGCGTCCCCACCGGGCGTGGGGACGCGTATTGCGGTATGCGAGCCGAACCCGGAACCGTCTTACCCGGTCAGCGAGCCGTGCCGCTGAGCCTGCGGAGCAACAGTCTCCGGCTGCGACGTGGTCCGCGTCTCCGGCGGCAGTTGCAGGACGGTTACGTGCTGGCCTTCGCTGAGCCGCGTCACCAGCACCACCTTACCATTGGGGAATTCGAGCGCGTCGTGGTGGACGTCCGGACGGCTGGTATTGATCTGGCGGAAGCGGGCGAGCTTCTCGCCGATCTTGCCGAAGCCGAGACTGGGCAAGAGCCGGCCGAAGCCGTGATCGACCACGGCCTCGCGCTCGAATGCGAGTTCGGTGCCGGGACGCAGGCAGACCGCAACGTTCGGCTCACCGACCGCGGCAAAACCGCGGGTGAACGAGTTCACAAAATTCGCCGAGATGAGTTTGTCGCCGACTTTGGCCGGACGGCTGGCGACCGCATGCAGACTGTAATCGCACATTGAAGGGTCTCCTCTTGCTGAGAACAGCCAGGCCGGTTGTCCCTCCTGCCCTGGTATGGGAGGCGCTCATGATGGCGTTCTTGTGTTAGGCTTCAAAAAAGTGCTGCCCGGAACGCTGGAACCAGACTACCCCAGCAACGTTGATACGATTCCGATCCGATGCAAACCAGCGGTTACATGGCGCGGCGGCGCGAACTCGGAATGGCGGCCCTTGCACTTGCCGCGGTCATCGCCGCTTCGCTGTTGGGCCAACTTGCGACCTTTCCGAACCTTGTCCCTTGGTACGCCGGGCTGGCCAAGCCGTCATTCAATCCGCCGAACTGGGTGTTCGCCCCGGTCTGGACGGCGCTTTATGTGCTGATGGCATTTGCCGGCTGGCGCGTATTGCGGCTGCCGCCCTCGCCGGCGCGGCGCACTGCGCTGATGCTGTTCTTCGGCCAGCTCGCACTCAACGTCGCCTGGTCCTGGATGTTTTTCGCCGCCCACAGCCCTCTTCTGGGCCTGATCAACATAATCCCGCAATGGCTGGTTATCGTCGCGACGATCGTTGCCTTCGCCCGTGTCGACCGGCTTGCGGCCGGTTGCCTTGCGCCGCTGGCCGCCTGGGTCGGCTATGCCGCAGTGCTCAATGCCGCGTTGTGGTGGCTGAACGGCTGATGGTTCACGCCACTCACGCCTGCTTGCGGCCGTGGACCTGGTCGGCGCGTTTCTCGAACGCGCTTGCCATGCGGCGGAACACGGTGTCGAACATGGCGCCCATCAGCATGGACAAGGTGCGGCTGGCGAATTCGTAGTCAATGAAGAATTCGACCTCGCATTGACCCTCGCCCGTGGGTTTGAAGGCCCAGCGGTTCTGCATGCGCCTGAACGGGCCGTCGAGGTACTCGACCAGGATCCTGAGGTTTTCCCGGTCGAGGGTGGCGCGGCTGGTGAAGGTCTGCCGGATCAGCTTGTAGGCCACCGTCATGGACGCGACCATGACCACGGTGCCGTCGTCCTTTTCGCGTTGCTCGCGCACGCGCATGGAATCGCACAACGGCACGAATTCCGGATATTTCTCTACGTCCGCGACAAGATCGAACATGTCGGACGCGGAGTGAAGCACACGGCGGGTGGTCGAAAAATGCGGCATCTATCGTTGAGCTGCGCGTGCCGCCTTCAGCCGGGCGAAATCGTCACCGGCATGGTGCGAAGAGCGGGTGAGCGGTGACGCCGAAACCATCAGAAAGCCCTTGGTGTAGGCGACGGTCTCCAGCCCCCTGAATTCGTCGGGTGGCACGAAGCGCACCACTTCGTGGTGCTTGCGCGTCGGCTGCAGATACTGGCCGATGGTGATGAAGTCGACATTGGCCGAGCGCAGGTCGTCCATCACCTGCAGCACTTCGTTCCGTTCTTCGCCCAGGCCCACCATGATGCCCGACTTGGTGAACATCGTCGGGTCGAGCTCCTTCACCCGCTGCAGCAGCCGCAGCGAATGGAAATAGCGCGCGCCCGGCCGTACCGTGAGATAGAGCGACGGCACGGTCTCGAGATTGTGGTTGAAGACGTCAGGCCTGGCCTCAACCACGATTTCGAGCGCGCCTTCCTTGCGCAGGAAGTCCGGCGTCAGCACTTCGATGGTCGTGGTCGGGCATGCCTCGCGGATGGCGCGGATGGTGTCGGCAAAATGCTGTGCGCCGCCGTCGGGAAGATCGTCGCGGTCGACCGACGTAACGACGATGTGCGAGAGGCCGAGCCTGGCGGTGGCCTCGCCCACATGGGCCGGCTCGGCCGGATCGAGCGCACCCGGCAGGCCGGTCTTCACGTTGCAGAAGGCGCAGGCCCGCGTGCAGGTGTCGCCCATGATCATGAAGGTGGCGTGCTTCTTCTCCCAGCACTCGCCGATATTGGGGCAGCCGGCCTCTTCGCACACGGTGTGCAGGCCGTTGGCGCGCATCAGGTCGCGTGTTTCCAGATAGCCGGCCGAAACCGGCGCCTTGACGCGAATCCAGTCGGGCTTGGGCGGCTGCGCGGAATCCGGCCGGCGCGCCTTTTCCGGGTGGCGCGGGCGCGGATCATTGGCAAGGTCAAGGACGACGGCCATGGTCCCTACTTACGGCCGCGCGCCGAGCACCGCAAGCAGCGGAACCCGGGCAATCAGACATGGCTGCTCAGGCAATTGCTCAATCGGCGGCCACTTCCACGACCTCCTCTTCGGCCAGGACCGGCGCTGCTGGCGGTGGCCACATGCCCTGCCAGAGCGCCCCGAGCCCGACAAGAAGCGCGGCGAGCCAGGTGAAGAAGCCGAGGTAAGGAATTATGCCGATGACGCTCAACACCACGAGGCCGACGATGAGCTGCCAGAGCTCGGCGAAAAAGCCGCGCGGACGGGGCACGCGATTGACCAGAAAATCGCCCATGGTGAATGCGGCTATCACGGTCGCGACAAACCACAGCAGCGGCAAGGCGAACAGAACCAGCAACGCCGTCGGAATACCAATGATGGTCGCCATCAACAACAGCGCGATCAGCGGCACCAGGATGAATATCAGCACGCCGAGCCCGAAGCTGTGGCCCGGCCGCTCGCGGAGCGCGGCAACTGCGCGCTCGACAAAGGGGCGGCGCGCCAGCAGCAGCAGGAAGCCGGCCACGAAGCCGGCCGCGATGCTGAACAGCACCAGGCCGAACAACGCCTGCGCCGGCGAGAAGCGGCTCGCCTGCGGAGACGGTAGCGTCGTGGTCTGGCGTCCGCGGATGACGGCACCTTCGACGATCGTCGGGTCGGCAAAGGTCTGGAACGTGGCGCCTCCGTCGATAACGGCATTCTTGCCGATGGTGACGCTGCGCGCCCGCACCAGCAGATGGCCGCCGATACGGCCGTCGATCTGTACCGTGTCGCCGTAGATCTCGGTACGGCCGCGGCTGACACCAGCGAAGATCACGTCGGCACCGGCGATTTGCGTAAAGCCGCGCACCTCCGTTTGCGCCTGCACCATGACGCGGGCGCCGCCAGCCTTCAGATCGCCATCGACACGCGAGGCGATGCTGACGCGGGCACCCGCCGCGTAAAGATCGTGGCCGTAATTGCCGGCAACCGAGACAATAGCGCCGGCAACATAAGCGTCGCCCCTGGTGTCGGTGTCGACATCAACATCGGCGCCGGCGGCATGCAATTCATGCGCAATGATGCCGCGCACGTTGGTGAGCGCACCGGCGGCCCAGACGTCGTAGTGATTGTCGGCGACGACGTTGATCTGGGTGCCCGCGCGCCAGATGTCGGCGTCCGGAAGTTGGGTCGGGGTCCTGGTTCGCGACCGGGCGGACTGCGGCCTGGCCTGCTTTTGCGACTGGACCGCGTCCTGCGGCGGGGTTTGAGCTTGCCACGAAGGCCGGGACTTGCCCGCAGGCTGATCCCGGCCCGGGGTAATATCCTTGACCGGGTTTTGTGCCGGAATCCCGGTTGCTGCGGGGGGCTGCGCTTGCCCCGGCGGCACCTCGCCCGGTGTGATGTCCTTGACCGGGTTTTGCACAGGCGTCTGCGCCGCCGCCGGTACAACGGCAAGGCACGCGATGAACGCGATCGCAAGGACGAGACGCATGTCGACTGTTCCCCTGGCGTCACGCCCGCCTGATCGCTCGCCAGATCAGCAGAAACACCACGGCACCGATGGTGGCACTCACCAGGGCCCCCACGAAGCCGGTCGGGAATATCTGCAGGCTGTGAAAAATCAGCCCGCCGACGATGGCGCCGACCAGTCCGACGGCGAGGTTATAGAGCAGCCCGCCGCGACCGCCGAGAATTGCATTTGCAAGCCAGCCGGCGATGAGGCCGACGACGATCCACGCCAGAATGCCGATGCCCATGATGCGTCCTCCTTTCCGTCAGGCCGCCTTCGGCGGCAGTTGATTGCCCGGGGTCGATCGGGAAATCTTCAGTTCCTCCTCGCTCATGTCCACCGGCACGTCCGCGAACAGCGGCGTCGAAAGGTAGCGCTCGCCGGTGTCGGGCAGCATGGCGAGCACGGTCGACCCGGACGCTGCGGTCTTGCAGACTTCCAGTGCCCCCGCGAACGTGGCGCCAGAGGTGATGCCGACGAAGATGCCCTCCTTCTGTGCGAGTTCCTGGCTGCACCTGAGCGCGTCCGGCCCCGGAATGGTGAGAATCCGGTCGATCACCTTCATGTCGACGGCTTCGCCGGTAATGCGCGGGATGAAATCGGGGCTCCACCCCTGCATCGGATGCGGTTTGAACGAAGGGTGTGCTTCCGCCGGCGAGCCGTCGGGATTGCGCTTCTGGCCGATGCCGCTGGTGAGCATGGGCGCATCGGCCGGCTCGCACACCACGATCCTGGTGCCGGGGCTCTCCCTCGACAGCACGCGTGCGACGCCGGTGAGGGTGCCGCCGGTGCCGAAGCCGGTAACCCAGTAGTCGAGCTTCTCACCCTTGAAGTCCTCGACGATCTCGCGCCCGGTGGTGCGCTCATGCATGTCCGGGTTGGCCTCGTTCTCGAACTGGCGGGTCATGAACCAGCCGTGTTCCCTGGCGAGCTCCTGCGCCTTCAGGACCATGCCCATGCCGCGCTGGCTGGCCGGCGTGAGCACCACCTTCGCGCCGAGGAAGCGCATCAGCTTGCGCCGCTCGACCGAGAAGCTCTCGGCCATGGTGACGACCAGCGGATAGCCCCTGGCGGCGCAGACCATGGCGAGGCCGATGCCGGTGTTGCCGGAGGTGGCTTCGACGACGGTCTGGCCGGGTTTCAATTCGCCGGACTTTTCCGCCGCTTCAATGACGCCGAGCGCCAGACGGTCCTTGACCGAGCCGAGCGGATTGAAGGCCTCGATCTTGACGTAGAGGTTGATGCCCTTGGGCGCCAGCTTGTTGATCCGGACCACCGGCGTGCGGCCGACGGTTTCGAGAATGTTGTTGAACTTGGCCATCGGCGTACTCTCTCCTCTGTCATTCCGGGGCGCGGCCGAAGGCCGCGAACCCGGAATCCCTAATCCCGGTGCTGCGGCGTATGGATTCCGGGTCCGCTCGCCATAGCGCGTCGAAGACGCGCGTAAACGCGCTTATGGCTCGCGTCCCGGAATGACGCCCGTAGGTTCACATATTCAACACCCGCCCGTAGGCATCGAGCACAGCTTCCTTCATCATTTCCGACAAGGTGGGATGCGGGAAGACCGTGTGCATCAATTCTTCCTCGGTGGTCTCGAGATTCATGGCGACCACGTACCCTTGAATCAATTCGGTGACCTCGGCGCCGACCATATGGGCGCCGAGCAGCTGGCCGGTCTTCCTGTCGAAGATGACCTTCACCAGGCCCTGGTCCTCGCCGAGCGCAATGGCCTTGCCATTGCCGACGAAGGGGAAGCGGCCGACGCGCACGTCCAGCTTTTTCTCCTTGCAGGCCTGTTCGGTGAGGCCGACCGACGCGACCTGCGGCGAGCAATATGTGCAGCCGGGGATCATCAGCTTGTTGGTCGGATGCGGATTGAGGCCCTTGATGGCCTCGACGCAGACCACGCCCTCGTGCTCGGCCTTGTGCGCCAGCATGGGCGGGCCGGCGACGTCGCCGATGGCGTAGATGCCGGGCACGTTGGTCTTGCCGACGCCGTCGATCACGATGATGCCGCGGTCGGTCTTCACGCCGAGCTTCTCCAGCCCGAGGTTCTCGATATTGCCGACCACGCCGACCGCGGAGATCACGCGCTCGACGGTGATCTGTTGCGATTTGCCGCCCTCTTCGATCGTCGCGGTAACGCTGTCGGATTTCTTGTCGAGCCTGGTGACCATGGCATTGGTCATGATCCTGATGCCCTGCTTCTCGAAGTGCTTGCGGGCAAACGTCTGGATCTCCTGGTCCTCCACCGGCAGGATCTGCGGCAGCACCTCGACCACGGTCACTTCGGCGCCGAGCGTGCGGTAGAACGAGGCGAACTCGATGCCGATGGCGCCGGAGCCGATCACCAGCAGCGACTTCGGAATGTTCTGCGGCACCATGGCCTCGAAATAGGTCCACACCAGCTTCTTGTCCGGCTCCAGGCCGGGCAACACGCGCGGACGCGCGCCGGTGGCGATGATGATGTGCCTGGCCTGGTACTGGCCGGGGCCGAGCGATCCCTTCAACGCCTCGGTCTTCGACGCCTTGACCGTGATCTTGCCGGGGGCGTCGATCGCCGCCTCGCCCCAGATCACCGAGACCTTGTTCTTCTTCATCAGGAAGCCGACACCGTCGTTCAGCCGCTTCGCCACGGCGCGCGAGCGCTTGACGATGGCGTCCGCGTCAAAGCCGATATTGTCGGCCTTCAGCCCGTAGTCCCCGGCATGCTGCATGTAATGGTAGATTTCGGCCGAACGCAGCAGCGCCTTGGTCGGGATGCAGCCCCAGTTGAGGCAGATGCCGCCGAGATAGTCGCGCTCGACAATCGCTGTCCTGAAGCCGAGCTGCGCCGCGCGGATGGCGGCGACGTAGCCGCCGGGGCCGGAGCCGATGATGATGACGTCGAAGGAAGTGTCGGCCATAACGCTCGCTGCTGGTTGGCGGCCCGGATCACCCGGGGCCGGGGGATCTCACAAACTAGTCTTATCAGATCGGCTTGGTCATCAGCACCCAGTCGCCGCCATGGGCGCAGCCGGGAAATTCCACCACCGGGGCGCGGGCGATTTCGGCATAGCCGGTGCGGACATAGAGCCGCATGGCGCCCTCGTTCTCGCTGGCGACGATGATGCTGTCCTCCCGCGCGCCCTGCGCCCGGCCGCGCGCGTCCGCAAGCGCCAGCAGGCGGCCGCCGAGCCCCTGCCCGCGATATTCGGGGAAGGTGGCGAGGACATTCACGTACCAGGAGCCGGGCGCCCTGGCTTCCAGTTCGACCAGCGGACGCACCATCTCCGGCAGCTCGCTCAGGTCGCCGGTGTCGTAAGGGTCGTCGAGCCTGTAGTCGATCAGCATGGCGGCCACCTCGCCGCCGGTCTCGAGCACCTGCGCGTTGCGGTAGGAGAACCCGCCCTCCTCGCGCGCGGCGCGGGCGCGGCCCACCTCGAAAGGCGTCTGGCCCGGTTTGGCCATGCGCGACCACATATGGCTCGGCATGCCCTCGCCGGCGATGTCGACCAGGATGGCGAGCGCGGCGGCGTCGGACTTGCAGGCGGGGCGAAGGGTGGCTTCGGGCTTTGGCATGACCCGCGGCTCACACCACCATCATCACCGGGTTCTCGATCAGCAGCCTGAAGGCGCCGATGAGCCGGGCGCCGAGCGCGCCGTCGATGGCGCGGTGATCGCAGGCGAGCGTCACGCTCATCAAGGTGGCGACCTCGAGCTTGCCGTTGCGCGCCACGGCGCGCTCCTCGCCGGCGCCGACCGCGAGGATGCTGGCCTGCGGCGGGTTGATGACCGCCGTGAAATCCCTGATGCCGAACATGCCGAGGTTCGACACCGACGCGGTGCCGCCCTGGAATTCGTTCGGTTTCAGTTTCTTGTCCCTGGCGCGGGCGGCGAGGTCCTTCATCTCGTTGGAGATGGCGGAGAGCGATTTCAGCTCCGCCTGCCGCACGATTGGCGTGATGAGCCCGAATGGCAGCGCCACCGCCACGCCGACATCGGAGTGCTTGTGCCTGAGCATGGCAGCTTCGGTCCAGCTCACGTTGGCTTCCGGCACGCGCTGCAACGCCAGCGCCAGCGCCTTGACCACGAAGTCATTGACCGAGAGCTTGTAGGCCGGCTTGCCCTCCCCGTCCTTCGGTGCGGCGGCGTTGATCTCCTCGCGCGCCTGCAACAGCCTGCCGATGTCGCAGTCGACGGTGAGATAGAACACCGGCATCGATTGCGCCGCCGCGGTCAATCTGTGTGCAATCGTGCGGCGCATGGAATCGTGCGGCACCAGCTCGTAGGAGCCCTCTTCGAACAGCGCGAGGATTTGTTTGTCGCTCATCGCCGGCGCAGCGGCCGGTGCCGCGGCGCCCGCAGCGGCAGGAGCAAGACCCTTGCCCGACTTCGCCGCGTCGATGTCGCGGGCAACGACGCGGCCGTGCGGGCCGGAGCCGGACACGCGCGACAGATCGATGCCGGCTTCCCTGGCGAGACGGCGCGCCAGCGGCGACGAGAAGACGCGACCTCCCGCAGAGGCCCGTGCCCCCTCACCCGCCGCCTTCGGCGGCGACCTCTCCCCCAAGGGGAGAGGTGAAGGACTCTGAGCCTGCGGCTTGGCACTGCGTGCTCCCTCTCCCCTCTGGGGAGAGGGTTGGGGTGAGGGGGTTGGAGCGCTTGCTTGTTTGGGTGGCGCAGCCGCTGGTGCCGCTTGCGCCTTCCCCGCGCTCTCAGCAGCGGCCTTCACGTCCTCGCCCTCGCCGGCGAGCACCGCGATGACCGCGTTCACCGCCACGTCTTCGGTACCTTCCGGCACCACGATCCTGGCGAGCGTGCCTTCGTCGACCGCCTCGTATTCCATGGTGGCCTTGTCGGTCTCGATCTCGGCGATGACGTCGCCGGCCGAGACCTTGTCGCCTTCCTTCTTCAGCCACCTGGCGAGGTTGCCCTTCTCCATGGTGGGCGACAGCGCGGGCATGAGGATGTTGGTCGGCATGGGCGATGCTGTTCTTACGCGTGTCCCGGCCGCAGTGCAGCGCGCAGCGGTGCGCTGCAGACCCGGGACCGTTCCAATCTGTGGCGGTCCCGGATCAGCGGTGCACCACTTCGTGCTGCACCGCATCCGGGACACGGACTATAAAACAACATTCCGCGCCTCACCTATAACAAACCGCTTTCGCGGCCTCGACCACTTCGGCGACCGAGGGCAGCGCCAGCTTCTCGAGGTTGGCCGCATAGGGCATCGGCACATCCTTGCCGGTGACGCGCGTGACAGGCGCGTCCAGATAATCGAAGGCCTCCTCCATCAGCCGCGCGGCGATCTCGGCGCCGACGCCGGACTGCTTCCAGCCTTCTTCCACCGTCACCGCACGCGCGGTCTTCTTCACCGACTCGACGACCGTGCCCATGTCCATGGGTTTAAGCGTCCGCAGGTCGATCACCTCCGCCTCGATACCCTCGCCGGCCAGTTCTTCCGCCGCCTTCAGGGCGTAGGTCATGCCCATGGACCAGGCGACGATGGTCACGTCCTTGCCGGCGCGCGCGATCCGCGCCTTGCCGATGGGCAGGACGAAATCGTCGAGCCTGGGGACCGGCGAGGAGTGGCCGTAGAGAATCTCGTTTTCGAGGAATACCACCGGATTGGGATCGCGGATCGCCGCCTTCAACAGGCCCTTGGCGTCGGCAGCGTTCGACGGCGCTATCACCTTGAGACCCGGAATGTGCGAATACCAGGACGAATAGTCCTGGCTGTGCTGGGCGGCGACACGCGCGGCGGCGCCGTTCGGCCCGCGGAACACAATCTGGCAGCCCATCTGGCCGCCTGACATGTAGAGCGTCTTGGCGGCCGAATTGATGAGCTGGTCCATCGCCTGCATGGCGAAATTCCAGGTCATGAATTCGACAACCGGTTTCAGGCCGCCGAGCGCGGCGCCGACGCCGAGGCCGGCGAAGCCGTGCTCGGTGATGGGCGTGTCGATGACGCGCCTGTCGCCGAACTCCTGCAAGAGGCCTTGGGTGACCTTGTAGGCGCCCTGATATTCGGCGACCTCCTCGCCCATCACAAACACGTCACCGTCGCGGCGCATCTCCTCGGCCATGGCGTCGCGCAACGCTTCACGCATGGTCATCGACACCATCTCGGTGCCTTCCGGAATGTCCGGATCGGCGGCGGGCTCAACCCTGGCGCATGCGGCGCCGGTGCTTCGGATTTCGGCGCGGGCGCGGCCGGCGCTTTGGCGTTTTCCGCCAGCGCGGGGGCCGCAGACTCCGCGGCCTTCTCGACCTGCGCCGGTTTGACGTCGTTGAGCGCGCCCTTGTCCTCGCCTTCGCCAAGAATCACGGCGATCGGCGTGTTCACCGCGACGTCTTCCGTGCCTTCGGGGATCAGAATCTTGCCGAGCGTGCCCTCGTCGGCGGCCTCCACCTCCATGGTCGCCTTGTCGGTCTCGATCTCGGCGATGACATCGCCGGAGCGCACCGGGTCGCCCTCTTTCTTCAGCCATTTGGCGAGATTGCCCTTCTCCATGGTCGGCGAGAGAGCGGGCATGAGCACGTTGGTGGGCATGGGCGTTACTGTTTCCTACACGAACCCGGCTATATGGTTGACGCATGAGACCATGCGCGCTCAGCGGTAGACCGCGGTGTAAAGTTCGGAGACGTCGGGCTCCGGATCGTGAGTGGCAAACTCCGCCGCCTCGTTGATGAGATCGCGCACCGCGCCGTCGATCTTCTTCAGGGCATCTTCAGTGGCAAATTTCTTTTCCAGGATGCGCTGGCGCACCATGTCGATCGGATCGTGGTGCGAGCGCACTTCATCGACTTCCTCGCGCGTCCGGTACTTGGCGGGGTCGGACATGGAGTGGCCACGATAGCGGTAGGTGAGCATCTCCAGAATATACGGGCCCTTGCCGGCGCGGCACCAAGCTACCGCCTTTTCGCCGGCGGCCTTCACCGCACGCACGTCCATGCCGTCGACCTGTTCGCCGGGGATGTTGAACGAGAGCCCGCGCTTCGACAGGTCGGTTTGCGCCGAGGAGCGGGCAATCGCCGTGCCCATGGCATAGCGGTTGTTTTCGATGATGTAGACGACCGGCAGCTTCCACAGCTCGGCCATGTTGAAACTCTCGTAGACCTGACCCTGGTTCGCAGCACCGTCGCCGAAATAGGTCAAACTGACATGGTCGTTGCCGCGATAGCGGTTGGCGAACGCGAGCCCTGTGCCGAGCGGCACCTGGGCGCCGACGATGCCATGGCCGCCGTAGAAGCCCTTGTCGACGCTGAACATGTGCATCGAGCCGCCCTTGCCCCTGGAGTAGCCGTGGGTGCGCCCGGTCAGCTCGGCCATCACGCCCTTGGGGTCCATCTCGCAGGCCAGCATGTGACCATGATCGCGGTAACCCGTAATGACCTGGTCGCCCTCCCTGAGCGTCATCTGCATCCCGATGACGACGGCTTCCTGACCAATGTACAGGTGACAAAAGCCGCCGATCAGGCCCATGCCGTACATCTGGCCGGCCTTCTCCTCGAAGCGGCGGATCGTGAGCATGCGCCGATAGGCCTCGAGATCCTGATCCCTGGAGAAGTCGGGCACCGGATTTTTGGAAAGCTCCGGTTCGTGCACCTCGGCGCTCGGTTTTGACTTGGCAGCCGCCATTGGCTCTCCTGATGATCAGCAAATGGGACAAAGGCGCAGGTGGGCGATCCGCGCATTTCCCATAGCTCAATTCCCCCGGCGGCGAAAGCACGCCCGTTCCTGAAAGTTTTTCACGAAACGTCGCAACGGATTGAATACAAACGAAAACCGCCGGGCGGTGGATAACGCTCGGGGCCGTATTTCAGTTGCTGAAAGTGATGCGGCATGGGGTCTCGCCGTCGGGGCGCCGAACACCAGGGCGGCCCGCCATTTCGTTATTTTGTTGCGTCAGTTTTGCGGTTGCAGCAGCAAAGTAACGTCCCGCGGATCCGTATAACCCAACTGCACGCGGGCTCGTTCGGCCAGCATGTCGGGGTCGATCTGGCTGGACTGCAGGAGTGCCACCCGCCGTTGCCACTCGACGCGTTCGGCCTTGAGATGGCTCAGTTCGATCTGCATCTCCGCGAGCTGCTTGTCGAGGTCCTTCTGGGCGCGCAGACCATGCGCGCCGGTAAAGGCGTTGACCGCGAAATAGCCGATATAGAGCGCCGCAAAGGCATAGAGGCCGAGCGCTGTCAGGACGGTGCGGCGGCGGCGGTGGGTGACCATGATGGCGCCACCATGCGCCAGCGGCCGTTAAGGTCTCTTTAATGACGATTGAGCCCGCGGCCCCGCCGCTGTCACCGCCAGTGGCGAATTTCGTTTTGCACGAAATTGCCCAGCCGCTTCGCGCGGTTACGCAACATCTTTAGCGGGCCCTGATCGACGAAATAAGTGAGCAGGATCGAATCACGGCTTTTCACGCGATCGTGCACGGCGTCGGCTGAGTGCCAGGTGTCGTCACCCACCGCGAAGGCATAACCGGTGTTAGGGGCAAAACGCATCTGCGTGTGCTTCGGCTTCGAGCCGTCCGGCTTCACCTCGTGGAAAATGGTGCCGATGTCGGTGTTGGCCTCGGTCTCGGGCAAATAAAGCTGGACCGTGATGCCCTTCCAATGGGTGTCGGTGTGCGGTGTGATCAGATAGCCCGGAATGTCGCGGGTGAGGATCGGGATCGGATACATGCCGATCTTGCCGAAGTCCTTGCCGAAGCGCTTGGCCAGGCCCGGCGCGAGCCGCCGCATGAATGCCTGACGCACCTTGTCCGAGGTGAGCGCGCGGCCAACGACATCCCACAATGCGTGCTTTTCCGGCGGCAGGTTGCGGATGTATTCGGGAAAGAGATCGATCTTGACCCGCGTATGCGTGCCATCCTCGAGATCGTGCCCCTTGCTACGGCCATGCATCGGCCGGTAGTCACGCGCTTCCGGCATCAGCCGCAAAATCCGGGCATAGACGTCGTCCGGAAAGACGCGGTCAAACTCGAGGTGAAAGAATGGCTTCTCCACCGCACGCGCCTCTTCGACCGACTTTGCGACAAAGTCGGACAGCCTCTCGACGGCATCCTTGCGCTCGCGTGGTTGCAGTCGCGTCGTCTGGTCCATTCGCATTGCTCTCGGCTACGATAGCTTGCCACTTGATGGAATTCTGAGACGATTTGCCGCTCCGGGCAAGTCGTCGCAACAAAATTGACGGAGAAGGTATGGAGTGCCTGGCGGCCGCCCTGGTCAGCGCGCCCGTTTGAGCACGCTACGGCCAGCGTATTTCGCCTGGTCGCCCAGTTCCTCCTCGATTCGCAGGAGCTGGTTGTACTTGGCGGTGCGGTCGCTGCGCGCCAGCGAGCCGGTCTTTATCTGCCCGCAATTGGTGGCCACCGCGAGGTCGGCAATGGTCGAATCTTCCGTCTCGCCGGAACGGTGCGACATCACCGCGGTGTAGCCTGCCTTGTGCGCCATCTCGATCGCCGCGAGCGTTTCGGTGAGCGTACCGATCTGGTTGACCTTGATCAGGATCGAATTGCCGACACCGTCGGCGATACCCTTCGACAGCCGGTCCACATTGGTGACGAACAGATCGTCCCCGACGAGCTGGCACCGGTCGCCGACGAGATCGGTGGCGATCTTCCAGCCCTCCCAGTCGTCCTCGGCCATGCCGTCTTCGATGGAGACGATCGGGTAGTTCCTGGCCAGCTCGGCGAGGTATTCCGCCTGCTCTTTCCTGGAGCGGGTCTTGCCCTCGCCCGCGTAGACGTATTTGCCATCCTTGTAGAACTCGCTGGATGCCGGATCGAGCGCGATGAAGACATCTTCACCCGCCTTGTAACCGGCCTTGCCGATCGCCTTGACGACGACGTCGAGGGCCTGTTCGGCCGACTTCAGGTCGGGCGCAAAACCGCCCTCGTCGCCCACATTGGTGTTATGGCCGGCGGCCTTCAGTTCGGCGCGCAGGGTATGGAAGATCTCCGCCCCATAGCGAAGCGCCTCCGAGAAACTCCTGGCGCCCGCCGGCATGATCATGAATTCCTGGAAATCGATCGGATTGTCGGCATGGGCGCCGCCGTTGATGATATTCATCATCGGCACCGGCAGCAGCCGCGCGGCGGTGCCGCCGACATAGCGATAGAGCGGCGCATTGCCGGAAACAGCCGCCGCCTTCGCCACCGCCAGCGAGACGCCGAGGATGGCGTTGGCGCCAAGGCGGCCCTTGTTGGCGGTGCCGTCGAGCGCGATCATGGTTTCGTCGATCTTGGCCTGCAGCTCGGCATCCATGCCGCCGATGGCATCGAATATTTCGGTGTTGACCGCGTCGACCGCCTTGCGCACGCCCTTGCCGCCGTAGCGGGCCTTGTCGCCGTCGCGCAGTTCGACCGCCTCGTGCACCCCGGTCGAAGCTCCGGAAGGAACCGCCGCCCGGCCCATGGCGCCATCCTCCAGGACGACGTCGACTTCGACGGTGGGGTTGCCGCGGGAATCGAGGATTTCGCGGCCGATGATGTCGGTAATGGCGGTCATTGGACGTCCCGGCGACTGGATTGTGGTTGTTGGGCGGGCTTCTACAGGATGGACAACCCCCTTGTCATGCCCCGTTCCGGCGGGCAATCCAGGGCGGCCAAATCCGTGAAGGTCCGATGACGAAAAGACCGCTGCAGCTCGGCCGCGCCACCCGCCTGCCCGCCTCGCCCGACGAGGCGGTGCTCGATCGCGTGCCCAACCCGCACCGCGACACCGACTATGTCGCCCGTTTCACGGCGCCGGAATTCACCTGCCTCTGCCCCATCACCGGTCAGCCCGATTTCGCGCATCTGGTGATCGACTATGTGCCTGGGCGGTTTCTGGTCGAGTCGAAGTCGCTGAAGCTCTACCTCGCCAGCTTCCGCAACCATGGTGCGTTTCACGAAGGCTGCACGGTGGCGATCGGAAAGCGGCTCAACGTGCTCCTGAAGCCCAAATGGCTGCGGATCGGCGGCTACTGGTATCCGCGCGGCGGCATGCCGATTGACGTGTTCTGGCAGGCCGGCCGGCTCCCCAGGGGCGTATGGGTGCCCGACCAGGACGTCGCGCCCTATCGCGGGCGTGGTTAGCGCATGATCCCGAAAGAAGGGAACCGGATTTCGCACAGGATCGTGCGCATTGAAAACTAGACGCCACCCGGCCCCGGCCGCCGCAGCTTGCGCGAACATATCCAGCCGGTCGCGGTCAGCATGAAAGCGCCGGTGATCAGCACGCTATCGATGCCGAAGCCACTCGAGAGACCAAACCCGTAGATCACCGGGCCGGCCGCTTGCCCCAGGAAGAAGAAGCTCGAATGCCCCGCGGTCGCGGACCCGCGCGCGGTCGGCGCCAGCTCGGTGACGTAGACCTGGATGCAGCCGTGCAGCATGTAGAAGCCGAAGCCGAGCAACATGAACACGGCGAACTCCACCGGCCAGGGCAGCCTGAGCGCGATCATGGCGAGACCGAACGCCATCACCATGCCGCCGCCGGCCATCAGCCGTTTCTCGCCGACATAGGCCAGGAGCCAGCGCACCGTCAGGGTGTAGACGATGCCGCCGACGCCGAAGCCCGCGATGACAACACCGGCAACAGAGGCGCTGCTGACGCCCTCGCTGCGCAGCAAGACGGCCATGTAAGGAAATATGCCGAAGAGAAACACCGCCTCCACGAATACCGCGCCGAAACAGTATTTGGCGAGCGGATTGCTGAACACCGCGCGGTAATTCGGGATGAACGTGGAGAGATCGAAACGGCCGGCGCTCTCGCCCATGCCCCGCAAACCGGGAATCGCCAGGCCAAGCGCGACCAGGTCGACGGCGCCGGTGATGAAGAACACGCTGCGCCAGCCGATCAAATCGCCGACCACCCCCGCCAGGGATGCACCCAGGAGGTTGCCGCTCATGGCGGCAAACAGCAGCCGGCCGATGGCGACCTGGCGTTGCCTGACCGGCACACGATCTCCGGCAACCGCCAGCGCGATCGGGAATACACCGCCTGCGGCCATGCCGGCGACAATGCGCAGGCCCATCATCATCTCGAAGTTGACCGCCAGCCCGGACAGGATCGTGGTGGCGCCGAGGATCAGCATGCAGGCGATGATCAGCCGCGTCTTGCTCAGCATGTCGGCGAGCGCGCCGAGTACCGGCTGGATCAGCGCATAGGGCAAGGTGAAGCCGGTGGTGAGCAGCGCGGCCGTGGTGGGGGTGACGTTGAGCCCGTGCGCGATCTGCGGAATGACCGGATCGACCGACCGCATGAACAGCGAGGTCGCGAAGGCGACGAACGCCATGAGGTTGATGACGGGAGGCATGTGCGGGCGCGACGCGCTCTTCAGGCCTTCGCGAGCCGGTCAAATTCAACCAGCCTGCTCAGAAGCGGCCCCATCTCCTTGAGTGGCAACATGTTTGGCCCATCGGATGGGGCCTTGTCCGGGTCCTGATGGGTCTCGATGAACAGTCCCGCCACCCCGACCGCCACCGCCGCCCGCGCCAGCACCGGCACGAATTGGCGCTCGCCGCCCGAAGCTGTGCCCTTGCCGCCCGGCTGCTGCACCGAGTGGGTGGCGTCGAAGATCACAGGCGCATGGGTCTCGGCTTTCAGGATCGGCAGCGCGCGCATATCGGACACAAGCGTGTTGTAGCCGAAGGAGACGCCGCGTTCGGTCACCAGCACATTGGCGTTGCCGGAGCCGGTGATCTTGTCGACCACGTTCTTCATGTCCCACGGCGCCAGGAACTGGCCCTTCTTCACGTTGACGACGCGTCCCGTCTCGGCGGCGGCGATCAGCAGATCGGTCTGCCGGCACAGGAACGCGGGGATCTGCAACACGTCGACGGCTTCCGCCACGCGGGCGCATTGCGCCGCCTCGTGCACGTCGGTGAGCACCGGCAGTTGAAGCGTCTCGCGGATCTCGGCGAAGACCGGAAGCGCCGCATCGAGGCCGGCGCCGCGCCCGGATTTCGCCGAGGTGCGGTTGGCCTTGTCGAACGAGGTCTTGAACACCAGGCCGACGCCGACCTTCGCCGTTATTTCCTTCAGCGCCGCCGCCATCTCCAGCGCATGCGCCCGGCTTTCCAGCGCGCAGGGGCCGGCGATCAGCGAGAACGGCAGATGGTTACCGAAACGCACGGACCCGGCCGAAACGACAGCATTGGGAGCGAGCTTCTGGTCCAAGATTCGGGTCCTTTTGGGCGGCGCGGGGACCATGGAGCCGGGGGCCCCGCCGGTCAACGCCCGGCTTCGAATACCAGAGCGGCACCCATGGCGTCGTCGGCGCCGATCGCGGTCGGACCGCCCGCATCAAGACCGGCCAGGCCGGCAAATTCCGGTACGCCTTGCATCAGGCTCGGGTCGGCGACCGTAAAACGGAGCGCCGCCAGCCGCGCGCCCCGCGACAGGTCCGGCGCGGCCACGCCATAGCGGCCGGTGAAGGCGGAAGGCGTCATCACGTCAATGAGGCCGCGCGGCGTGGCAAGCGATAATCCGCCCTCGCCCTCGACGGCTTTGGTCCCGACAAAGGCTTCGAAGAAGACACTGTGTCGCTGCGGCGCGTCGGCGACAACGACGGCGCCGGCAACGCCGGTAGCGCCATTGGCGTGTTTCTGGAATGCGGGGTTCCAGAAATTCTCGGGATAATGCTGCTGGCATACGGCGAAATGGATATCGGGCGCCAACGGGTTTTCGGCGAAGGTGAGCGAGAAAGCGACCTTCACCGGAGAACCGTCGGGCCGCTTGCCTTCGCGTTCAAAGCGCATGGCCCCGGAGGCGGCGATGCCGGCCGCGCGGAACGCTGTTTCGTCCGCCCTGGCGTCGTCCGATTGCAGGATCATCAGCGACAGCCCCTCCCCGCGCTTGAGGAAGTCGCCGTTGTAGGCGCCGAACAGGCGCGAAAAACCGTCCTCGCCAAGCTTGTCGGGTTCGGCGAGCGTCAGCAACTCGACGAAGAAGCCGGGCAGCTGCACCAGGTGATTGTGGGTACCCCAGGGATGCTGATTGCGGGCGCCAACAGTGAACCCGAGGCGGTGATAGAAATCAGCTGCGGCGGCAAGATCGCGGACCGCATGCACACAATGATCAAGTCCCCGGCTCATCGGCACTCCATCGCCTTCAACGCCGGTAATTCCACCGACGGCCGATGATGCCGCAACCGCACTCAAAGACAAAACCGGCCACGGGATTTTGCCCGTGGCCGGGAGTTACCGGGCAGACCGCAACATGGGGGACGCAGTCGCCGGTTCGCTCAGCTTAACGGCCGCACGGCGCGTAGTAGCCGTAGTTGTCCATGTCACCGTTGAGGTCAGTGGCGACCTTGCACATCGTACCGACACGGGCCGGGCTGCCGCCCTGGAACCCATGGACCTGGGTCGGGGCGATTTCGCGCGCCGGCGCCTGGGCGCGGGCCTGCCGGCCGCACGGCTCGTAGTAGCCGTAGTTGTCCATGTCGCCGTTGGCGTCGGTGGCAACCTTGCACAGGTTGCCGATCCTGCCCGGGCTGCCGCCCTGGAAGGTCTGGGCGTCGGCCACCGTAGAGGCGACAAAACCGCCAATCGCGAGCGCGGCAGCGGCAAAAAGAACGTGACGCATCGTCGTTGTCCTCGAAGTTGTTCGCTAACGGAGCGAATGTCCGTAACGCAGCAACTAACGCCACAGCCGGACGCGTTCCTGCGTAAAATCTGCGTATCGTTTTCGGTAAGAACGAGCCGGCAATAGTAAAGGCGCCGGAAACGGCGTGGCGGCGCATCCCTGGTATCCGTCCCGGTCCGGGAATATTCGCGGCAAGGTGCGGCCGGCGCCGGATAAAGAATTTATTTTGCCGCCCTTTGCTCACTGCCTGCCGGCAGTAGCCGGCCTTTACCCGAAACTAACCGACACCCGGAACGGGTGCCGGCCACCGACCGCGCTTCGAGGTCCGCACCTGCCGTGGCCGGCGATAGCCGAAAGCGGGCCGCACCGGCAGGGGCCGTCCATTCGGACTATGGATCGGCAGATCCGCTGATCGCAGCAAGCGGCGCAGCCGTCTGACGAAAAACGGCCTGCTCCCCTTCCCCCCCTGCGTAAAAAGTGTCGAATGAATCCGGCAAGAATGGCCCGCCGTGCATAACCGCGGCAGGACCAGAGGCCGGGTCATGCCATGACGGCTTGCGCGGAATCTGCCTGTCGATGGGCAATCGACGACAGGTGTGGCAACAAAGAATTTACGCCGGCACGCCCGGGCGGAATGACGCCGGATATCGAAGGGCGCGGCGAATATCCCGCCCATCGCTTTTGGGGCACCTCCGACGACGGCCAGGCGCCTGCGCCGATAACACGCCAGGTATCGCCCTGCACCGGCCGGCCCTGCTCCACCGCCGCGCCGGAGGCGGACAGCGGGTGCGGCTCGACCGCCCGGCCGGCGCCGGACCCGACCCTCGTCGGATGGGTTACTGGTTCGGCACGCCGATCGCCACCGGGCGAACGGGCGAGCCGGCATGCCCGCGCGAGCGCAAGGGCAGGATCATGGTGCACGAGGTCCATACCTTGTCGCGCGCCAGTTCGCCCAGGTTGGCGTTTTGAATCTGGTGAATGCCGGCCTGGGTCAGGTTGTGGTGGTGGATGATGAAGGGCAGCCCCTGCTCCATCCCTTGCGGCGGCTTGGCCTTCTGCTGCAGCTGGCCGGCCGCCACCGGATCGGTGAACGGATTGTCCAGCGCCACCAGTACCACGGCACGCTCCTCCAGATACCTGGCGGCGTCGATGCCGAGCCCCGGTCCCATCGTGTAATAGGTCTTCTCCGTGTCGGGATCCCTCCAGTTGTCGCCCCAGCCCGTGTAGATGTAGACGACGTCGCCGGGCAGGATACCGCGCCAATCAAGCTTCTGCGCCTTGAGCATGGCCTCGATGTCCTTGGCGCCGATCACGGTGCCGGGCTCGAGCGCCTTGCCTTTACCCATCTGCGCCTTGGCGTCGAGCAGGACCGCCGTGGTCACGATCGGCGGCGCCTTTTCGATACCGAGCTTCCGCAACGGCAAATCCGGCGTCGGCTTGACGTCCTTCTGGGTGAAGCCGCCATAGTATTTTGCGCCGTCGACGGGCGGGGTGCCTTTGCCGTCCCAGGTCTTGTCGTAATAGGCGAAGTGGCCGATGGCATCCATCTGCGTGCCCTGCGCCCCGGGCTCGCCACCCTTGACCTGCTCGCCGTTGAAAACATGCCGCGTGCCCGGGATCGACACCGAGGGTGTGTACTCATAGGCGAGCGGCCGGCCGAACGGCGACAGCGGCATGGTGTTGGAGCGGACGTGCGAAACCTCGTAGGCCCTGGCGTCTTTGTGCCCCAGGTGATAGGCGCAGCGCGCCCAGGTGCCGGGACCGAGCGTATTGGCCATGCCGCGTTCGTCGCCCGCCGGCCACGGCGGCGACGGCACCAGCGCCCTGGAGGCATTGACGGCGGCTTCCTGTCCCGGCGAAGCCGCCACGGCGGGGGTTAGAGTCGCAAGGACGGCAATCGACGACAGCGCCAGCCATCGGCACTGGATCGCGAACGACTTCATCATGATCTCCTCCCGTTTGCTCGTGTTGCTCCTTCAATAACGTGCGTTTGGGCGTCGCATTCCGTGCTCAGCGCATGATCGCCGGCAGCCAGGTCGCCAGCCGCGGAAACCCGATCAACAGGCCGAGCACGACGATTTCCAGCGCGATGAACGGCAGCGCCGCCATGTAGACCTGCTTGAGCGTGATGGATGGCGGCGCCACCCCTTTCATCACGTAGATCAGCAACCCGAAGGGCGGCGTGGTGAAGCTGATCTCCATGGCGATCAGCATCAGAACGCCGAACCACAGCAGGTCGACGCCGACCGTCTCCGCCAGCGGAATGAAGAACGGCAGCGTGATCATGACCATGCTGACCTGATCGACGAAACAGCCCAGGAACAGGAGGATGACGATCATCGCCACCACCAGCACCATCCGGTCGGCGCCGAATTCCTTGACCAGCATCAGCAGCCCGTCGGTCGCACCGGAGAATGCCAGGATCTGCGCGAACGTCACCGACGCGCCGATGATGAACAGGATCATCACCGATATCTTCGCCGTCTCCATGATCGACTGGACGAAACCGATCCAGGTGAACTTCCGATAGGCAATCGCGGCGATCATGGACGCGACGGTTCCGAGCGCCGCCGATTCCGTCGGCGTCGCCCAGCCGCCCAGGATCGAGCCGACAACGATCAGGAAGATGGCGAACAGCGGAACGACATAGATGAAGAAGGGCACCCAGCGCTCGCGCAGGCTCAGACCGCGATGCGCTTCGTCGGCCGGCGCAAGCGCCGGATTGAAAAAGCAACGCCCGACGATGTAGGCGAGGAAGATCAGGCTCATCATGATGCCCGGGACGATGCCGGCGATCAACAGCTTGGCGATGGAAATACCCGCGAGGCTGCCGAGCAGCACGGCCAGCGCCGAGGGCGGGATCAGCATCGCGATCGAGCCCGTAGCCATGATGGGCCCCATGGCGATCGACGGCTGATAGCCGCGCTTGAGCATGTCTGGCAGCAGCGCGCTGCCGAGCACCGCCGTATTGGCGATGGTGGAGCCGGACAGCGACGAAAAGATCGTGCCGCCGACGATCGACACGATCGCGAGCCGTCCCGGCACGCGGGCAATCAGGCGATCGATGGCGTTGATCGCCTGGAAGGCGACGCCGGTGTGGAACAGGATCTCGCCCATCAGCAGAAACAAGGGAATGGGCGCCAGCGTGAAACTCGACAAGGCCGCGAAGGTATTGCGCGCCATCTGATCGAGCCCGGCGGTCCCGCCCAGAAAGATGTAGGCGCCGAGCAGATCGATGCCGATGAAGGCGAAGGCGACCGGCAGGCCCAGCATCATCAGCACGCTGAGCGTGCCGAGCATGAGCGTCAGTGCGAGGCCCCACGCCACCTCAGAAGCCCTCGTGCGGGCGGCCTGCCGCATACGATTGAGCCGGCGTACGCCACACGATCACGATGCGACGAATGAATTCGACGACGAGCAGAACGCAGCTTATCGGAATGAACATCATCAATATCCATTCCGGCACCACGAGCTGCTTCACGATCAGGTCGCCACGCTGGAAGCTGACCAGCGTCACGTTGAACCCGTGCCAGCCGAGCACCGCCGAACAGGTCAAGCCGGCCAGGTCGGCCCCGATCTCCATGATCCGGGCCACCGGCCCCGGCACCTGGCTCAGCACCAGGTCGACCCGCACATGGCTCCCCTGCCACAGCACCCACGGCGCGGCCATGAACGTCGTCACAAACAGGGCGTATTCGGTGATCTCCAGGAGCGCGGCCGAGCTGAAGAGGCCGAGATTGCGCAGCAGGACGTCGAGCGTGATCATGACCGCCAATACGACCAGCGTCGCCCCGGCGAAAAATCCGCAGCCCGTGAGCAGCCGCTCATAGACCAGGCCAATCCGAGAAGGCATTCAAGTCCCCTACCCTCGACGCGTCCACCGCGACAGGCCGCGCAGCCGGCGGCGTGCCGGATACGCGGCCCATTTGCCGATGCGTTACTTCTTGGTCAGCAGCTCGCGCAGCTTGGGGCCGGTCTGCGGGTTGGCCTTGATGATCTCGGCCCAGCCGGTGTCGTAGGCACGCTTGACATAGGCGTCGCCCTCCGCACCGGCGAACGTGATGGTCTTGATGCCGGCGTCCGCCTGCCGCTTCTTCTCCGAAGCATTCATGGCTTCATCTTCCTGACACGTCGTATCCAGGAAGGCGGCTGCATCGCCCAACACCTTCTTCTGCGCGTCGTTCAGCGACTTCCACTTGTCCAGGTTGATCAGGATCTCGACGCTGGCGCGGTAGAAACCGGGATCGACGCGGAACTTGGTGACCTCGTGCCAGCCGAGATCGAGCACGCCCTGCGTCGGCCAGCCGTAGCCCTGGACCGCGCCCCGCTCGAGCGCGGTATAGACCTCGCCCGGCGCGGTGCGGATCAGGTCGGCGCCCATGTCGGCGAAGAAGGCGCGGTAGATCGGCGTCACGCGGATCTTGAAGCCCTTGAGATCGGGCTTGCTGATCGATTTGGTAAGGTAGAGATGGAAGGGCACGCATTCCTTCTGTCGCGCCAGATGGTGCGCGTTCATCTTCTTCTCATGCAGCTCGTTCATGTAGGCCCAGGCGCCGTTCTTGCGCTCTTCGGCGATGGTGAACTGGCTGAGCTTGATCGCGTCGACCTCGGGGACCAGCTTGGTGTAGAAGGCGCCTGGCAGATTGCCGACGTCGACGACGCCGGTGCGAATGGCGTCGCCGAGCTGGAAGGGATTCATCACCTTGCCGCCGCCACCGCGGTATTTGATCTGGACCTTTCCCTTGCCGAGCTCGTTGACCTTGTCGATGAAGCGCTCGAAATTCCTGGAGAAGGTCGTGCCCTGCGCAAAGGCGCTGACGCCCGACAGCGTTATTTCCTGGGCCGACGCCCGATCGGACACGGAAACACCCAGCAGCATGGCCGGCGCGATCAGCGCCAGAATTGTTCCTTTCCTCATCACACTCCTCCCTTTGTAAAACAAATACTCGCGTTGTTATGTTATCCCGCGAACCTTAGCGGGGTCGTTTGCTCCTGTGACTGCGGCGCGCTGGATGAGGCGCGCTCCGCTTCCGGCTGCATTTGCAGGGCACGTTGCAGGGCCAGCCCCTCGTCGTCCGCCAATGCCGCCTCGTGCGCGTCTTGAATCCACGTCGCAGCGATCGACGGCACGATCGTGCCGGTAAGCGCCGGATCGACGATCCGCTCGAAGATGAGGTTGAAATTGGTGAAGGCGCGCACGCGCGTGTCGCTATAGCCCTTGATCAGCCGGCCGAGCCCGGCGATCGCCACGCCCAATCCATAATCATGGCGCGCGCCGGCTTCGACGGCGGCAAGCCAGCGCTCGATCAGCGCCTGCTCGACCGCATAGCGGTGGCCGCGCCGGCGCATCCATTTGAGCCTGGCGAGCGTGCGCATCAGCCCATAACCGAAGATCGTGTCGGTGCGGACCCGCAGCGCGAAGTGGAGCTTGTGCGCGATGTGCCTGCGCTCCGCCCAGGCCACCAGCCGCCCGCCCAGCCACGCCGGCAACACAGTGGCGGCCTCTTCCAGGCCCGGTTTGAGGAACTCGGTCACCCTTACCGGCTCGTCAGGCCTGGCCCGGGTTTCGCGCCGGATGTCGCCGGTACGGCGCGGCCGCGTCTTGAGATCGGCGACGCGGATCACGTCCTCATAGGCCATCCAGAGCGCGAGGTAACGCGCGGTCTCGGCCGTGAGCGCAAACCCGCCGGCGCCCTGCGCACGCTCGATGTCGATGATCGGCCGCAGCCGGGCAACATAGAGATCGGCATAGGCGCGGTCGTGGTAGTCGGTAAGGCGCGCCTCGCCATGCGCGATCAGCTCGCGCACCGGCGGGACAATGTCCTCCAGGCTGTCGGCGGCGGCGACGCTCGATTGAATGGGCCCCGACTGCGCGCCGCCGGTTGCCATCGCGGAACCCGCGCCCGCAGGAACGCCTTCTTTCACCACCGCCATCCCGGCCCGGAAGGCCTTGATGTTGGCTTCGACGGCAACGCCGCGCGCGGCAATCGCCTGCTCTAAGGCCTCGCCGGCAATGGGGCAGACCTCGCACGCAGCCAGCGCGCCGAGCAGTAGCGCATTCAGCGCGAGGCCTTGCCTGCGCGCGATCTCCGCGAAGTCCGCCACCACCGCGCGGCGCGCGAGCTTCTGCGTCGCCTGCAGGATACGGCTGGAGTCGAAGGCGCCGTCGCCAATCGCCGCGCGCTCGGCGATGGCCGGGATGCGATGCGATGACGTGATCAACGTGGTGACGTCCGGCGTCACGAATCCCTTCTCGATTGCCCGGCCGGCTTCGACCAGTTCGGTCGTGACCACGACATCGACGTAGCCGGGCGCCGGATAGAGCGAGAACACCGGCTCGGCACCATCGCCGTCGCCGGCGCGCATCATTTCCAGGTAATAGGTGGTCGCGCCTGTGCGCTGCGCCACGCCCGGGATCGACGTGCTCTGCACCAGCATGCCGGTGCGCGTCGCGGCCTCGACGATCCAGTCGGCCAGCACGCCGCCGCCTTCGCCGCCGAGCGCGCCGATGAGCAGCGTCAGCGGTCGGTCGATCCCCGGCCTCATGCTACCTGCTCCCGCGGGGCCATCCAGCCGATCACGCGGCGGCGCAAGGCGTGCAGCGCGCGATCCCAGGCGTTGGGGTTCTGCACGACGTCGGCGCGATAGAACGAGGGGCACAGCACGGCGGCATCGGCCACCTCCCCGCACAGCCCGCAGCCGACGCAGCTCTGCTCCACATGCGCGACCGGATCGACCTTCAGCGGATCGCGGCTCGGCTTGACCGAGAGCGACGGGCAGCCGGACAGGCGGATGCAGGAATGATCGCCGCTGCAGACCTCCTCGTCGACGCCGAAGCGGGTGCGCAGCACGCGCTCGCCTTTGGCAAGCTGGCTGCGAATGAGCGGCCGGATGCGCCGCTGGCGCGCAAGCTGGCATTCGCTTTCGGCGATGATGACCTTGAGGCCTTTTTCCTTCGTGGTGAGCGCCCGCTTGAGCGTCTTCATCATCTCACCGACGCGATAGGTCGTGACCGTCTTCTGCCACTTGATGCCGACCCCCTCGAGCGCGCGGCGGATCGTCATCCCGTTCGGCTGCGGTCTATCATAGGTACTCGACGGCAAGAGCTGTTGGCCGGTCGCCGAGCTGTATCCGTTGTTCATGATCACCAGCACGGAGTTGGTATCGTTGAACAGGGCGCCGGAAATTCCGCTTGTGAGCCCGTTGTGCCAGAAACCGCCGTCGCCCATGATGCTGACCACGCGCCGCTTCATGGCGGGCCCTACCGCCGCCGCGCTCGCCAGCCCCAGACCGTAGCCCAGCACCGAATTGCCGATGTTGAACGGCGGCAACGTCGAGAAGGTGTGGCATCCGATGTCGGCCGCGACGTGGATCTTGCCGAGGTCGCGCTCGACCAGTTTGATCGCCGTGAACACCGGCCGCTCGGGGCAGCCGGTACAGAACGTTGGCGGGCGCACCGGCACCGGCGTGCCCAGCAGTTCGCTGGCCTGCTGCTTGATGCCGTCGATCTCGGCGATCTTTGCCGTGACGGGGAACAGATCCAGTCCCGCCGGCACGCTGCCCTCGAGGAACTTGCCGACGCCGCGCAGCAACACCTCGCCGGTATATTCGCCGGCCATCGGCAGCACGTCCTTGCCGATGACATCGGCGTCGACCTTGGCCTTGCGCAGGATGGCGTTGATTTCCTGCTCGAGATAGGCCGGCTGTCCCTCCTCGACCACGAGCACCGCGCGCTTGCCGCGGCAAAAGTCGGCCACTTCGCCCGGCACCAGCGGATAGGTGACGTTGAGGACAAGGAGCGGCACGCGCGAATTGCCGTAGCTGTCGGCAAGCCCGAGCTGTTGCAGCGCACGTATCACGGAATTGTAGAGGCCGCCCTGCATGACGATCCCCACGTCATCGAGCGGGCCCTCGAACACCTCGTTGATCTTGTTGTCGGCGATGAACTTCAGCGCCGCCGGAAAGCGGTGCTCGATCTTGTGCTTTTCCTGCGCGTAGGTCGCGGGCGGCAGGCAGATGCGGCCATAGTCGAAGTCCGGATTCTCCAGCACGTGATTGCGCGAGACGGGCGCCGGCCGGTTGTCACGGCATTCGAAGCGCCCATGCATGTGGCAGGCGCGAATCCGGTATTCCATCATCACCGGCGTGTTTGACACTTCCGAGAGCTGAAACGCCTGTTCCACCAGGTCGACCATGCGCGGCTGATAGGGCCGCGGATCGAACAGCCACATCTGCGACTTGAGGGCGAACGCATGGCTTCGCTCCTGGATGATGCTGGCGCCCTCGCCATAGTCCTCCCCGAGCAGGATCAGCACGCCGCCCCTGACGCCGGCCGACGCCAGGTTCGACAGCGCGTCGGAAGCGACGTTGGTGCCGACGGTCGACTTCCACACCGCCGCCCCGCGCATGGGATAATTGATCGAGGCGCCGCACAGCGCCGCAGCGGCGGCCTCGTTGGCGCATGCCTCAAAATGAATGCCGAGCTCGTCCAGGATGTCGCGCGATTGCGCGAGCACGTCCATGAGATGAGAAACGGGCGCACCCTGATAGCCGCCGAGGTAGCTTACGCCGGACTGCAACAAGGCCTTGGTCAGCGCGAGAATGCCTTCGCCGTGAAAGGTTTCACCCCTTCCGAGCTTGAGGGACTCGATTTCCGTGGTGAATGAGCGTTCCACTGAACCCGCCGAATGCTGCGTCAGCCCGTAGCCCACTGACCAGTCCGGCATCCTGCCTTATCCGCCAAATATATTTCAAGTATGAAGCAAGGCACGGGCGGCAGAAAGAATGTGCTTCGGACGGGGACTTGTCGCATTTGCCGAAGCGGCGCATGGGCTGCGGTCAAGGTCAGCGCAGCGATGACCCGTTTCCGTCTGACGAAGGTCGGGTACCGAAACGGGCGCGTCGGGAATTCGGCACCAAGGTTATTGGCGCGCATTGGCGCTCGCACATCATCAAATATTCCGATCACCGGCACCGGGAATGTCGCGACCTGTTCTCCCGAACCGGACCCGGGATTTACGCCGATGTCTGCTCCTCGCCCTTCGTGTTGAAAAAATCTGCAAGTGCGGCGTACGGGATTTGCTGATTCAGTCGTGGCTATAGCCAGGACTGAAGATCATGAGGAGACAGCGGCAAGTCGAACAGGCAGTGTTGTGCTATGAGTTCTCGCTCGCGTCAGGGCGCCTTTTGATGTTGATCGACGGGTCCGTCGAGCCAGGCAAAAAAAATGGCGGCGGCGCGCGCTTACACCAGCCGGCTCTGCTCGAGCGCCGCGCCGATGAAGGAGGCGAACAGCGGGTGCGGGTCAAACGGCCGCGACTTGAGCTCCGGGTGGAACTGGACGCCGATGAACCAGGGATGGTCTTCGTATTCGACGATCTCCGGCAGGATGCCGTCGGGCGACATGCCGGAAAAGCGCATGCCGTGCTGCTCCAGACGGCCCTTGTAGGCCGTGTTGACCTCGTAGCGGTGGCGGTGGCGCTCGGAGATGTCAGTGGCGCCGTAGATTTCGGCCACCCGGCTGCCACGCGCCAGCGCCGCGGGATAGGCCCCGAGCCGCATGGTGCCGCCGAGGTCGCCGCTCGCCTCACGCTTCTGCAGCTCGTTGCCCTTCAGCCATTCGGTCATCAGGCCGACCACCGGCTCCTTGGTCGGACCGAACTCGGTGGAATTGGCGTCCGCGATACCGCACAGGTTCCGCGCAGCCTCGACCACGGCCATCTGCATCCCGAAGCAGATGCCGAAATACGGCACGTGACGCTCGCGCGCGAACTGCGCCGCGCGGATCTTGCCCTCGGCGCCGCGCTGACCGAATCCGCCGGGCACCAGGATGCCATTGACCTGTTCGAGAAAGGGAGCGGGGTCCTCATTCTCGAAAACGTCGGCCTCGATCCAGTCGAGGTTGACCTTCACCTTGTTGGCGATACCGCCATGCGACAGCGCCTCGATCAGCGACTTGTAGGCATCCTTCAGTCCCGTGTACTTGCCGACGATGGCGATGGTGACGTCGCCTTCCGGGTTGCGGATGCGCTCGTTGATCAAGCGCCAGCGTTCCAGATCCGGCCCGCCGCCGGTATCCAGACCGAAGGCCGCCAGGACTTCCCGGTCGAGGCCGGCGGCGTGATAGGCCTCGGGCACCGCGTAGATGTTGTCGACATCGCGCGCCTCGATGACGGCGCCTTCGCGTACGTTGCAGAACAGCGCCAGCTTGCGCCGCTCGCCCTCGGGGATCGGCCGGTCGGTGCGGCAGAGCAGGATGTCGGGCTGGATACCGATCGAGCGCAGCTCCTTCACCGAATGCTGGGTCGGCTTGGTCTTGAGTTCGCCAGCGCTCGGGATGAACGGCAGCAGCGTCAGATGGATGTAGACCGCGTGGTTGCGCGGCAACTCGTTGCCCATCTGGCGGATGGCTTCGAAATACGGCAGCCCCTCGATGTCGCCGACGGTGCCGCCGATCTCGCACAGGACGAAGTCGAAATCGTCGTTGCCCTCGCGGATGAAGTCCTTGATCGCAGTGGTGACGTGCGGGATCACCTGGATGGTGGCGCCGAGATAGTCGCCGCGGCGTTCCTTGGCGAGGATGTCCTGATAGATGCGGCCGGTGGTGATGTTGTCCTGCCTGTTGGCGGGGTTGCCCGTGAAACGTTCGTAGTGGCCGAGGTCGAGATCGGTCTCCGCGCCATCGTCGGTGACGAACACCTCGCCGTGCTGGTACGGCGACATCGTGCCGGGGTCGACATTGAGATAGGGATCGAGCTTGCGCAGGCGGACCTTGTAGCCGCGTGCCTGCAACAGCGCTCCGAGCGCCGCGGAACCAAGGCCCTTGCCGAGTGAGGAGACCACGCCGCCGGTGATGAAGATGTACCGCGCCATGGGATTTAACCTTTAGTGCGCCCGATTCGATTCGACGAGCGCGAAAACCGTGAGCCTGCCCTGCGCCTGTGCGCAGCGTGGAAAACTTCCATTGCCGCAGGGGATTGCTTCGGTCGTTTCATGCTCTTCCCGGGATCGGCGCCGGGTGTGCGGACACCCCCTTTAATGCGGAAGGGGCCGGTTCCCCGGCCCCCTGGCTTTGCCTGTCACTTCGATTCCGGCACCTGCGGGCCGGTTGGTGCAGCCGGCGCAGCCGGCTTGGCCGGCGCGCCGCCGAGTTGGTTGAGCAGGCCGCCGCCACCGTTCTGGCCGCTGAGCGGCGGCGCACTGCCGGCCGGCGCGGTGCTCGTCGGCGCGGAGGAGGAACCGCCCAAAATCGAGGTGGGCGCGCGGTTCATGCTGGCGAGGATCGACAGGATCAGGCTGGTGGCGAAAAACAGACCCGCCAGGATGGCGGTCGCCCGGGTCAGAACATTGGCCGTGCCGCGGTTCGTCATGAAGCCCGACCCGCCGCCGCCGATACCGAGCCCGCCGCCTTCCGAGCGTTGCAGCAGCACGAGCGCGATCATGGCGAGCACCAGCATGAGATGGATGACAATGACGACTTGCTGCATCGGCCCAATATCCGTCCCGTTCCCTTCAATGCCCGCCGGCCCCGGTTCCAGTCCGGGCGGCAAGCTGCCGGTCATATAGGAAGTCGCGGCGGTGTCTACACGATCGCCGCGTCGATTTCCACCCCGCTACCGGTAAACTGCGGCAATCCCGAGGAAATCTTCGGCCTTGAGGCTGGCGCCGCCGACCAGGGCGCCGTCCACGTCCGTGACCGATAGCAGTTCCCGGGCGTTCGACGGCTTGACCGAGCCGCCATACAGGATGCGCACCTTGGCGCCCTCCCCGCCGAAGCGCCCGGTCAGGTGTTCCCGGATGAACCCGTGGACTTCCGCCACGTCGGCCGCCGTCGGCGTCAGCCCGGAGCCGATGGCCCAGACAGGCTCGTAGGCGACCACCAGATTGGCGCCTGTGGCGCCGTCAGGCAGCGAACCGGCAAGCTGACCACCGACGATTTCGAGGGTCTTGCCGGCTTCGCGCTCCTCGCGGGTCTCGCCGACACAGACGATCGCCGCCAGTCCGGCCCGCCAGGCGGCGAGCGCCTTGGCCTGCACATTTGCATCGGTTTCGTGATGGTCAGCGCGCCGCTCGGAGTGGCCGACAATGACAGCGGTGGCGCCGGCGTCGGCCAGCATCTCGGCCGCGATGTCACCGGTATGGGCGCCGGAGGGCTTGGGGTGGCAATCCTGACCGCCGATCGCCACAACGGAGCCGCGGGCGATTTCCGCGAAGCGCGCGAGCAAGGTGGCCGGCGGGCATACCATCAGATCGGCCCTGGCCGACACGGCACCGGCGCCGGCGATTACCTTCTCAAGCTCTGCAACCGACGCGGCGAGCCCGTTCATCTTCCAGTTGCCCGCCACCAGCGGGCGCCGATTTGCCGCTGCCATCTCGAATTCCTTTTTCCCATGCTTTTGATTGCGCTATCAGAGCCGCGCCGGCCGCGCCAGTCGCGCACCGGGCAGCGGTCGATCCCTCTTGTGTTGCAAGGCGTTGGCTGCATCCCTATGATGCACGCGCCGCGCTCCAAAGGAGCGAAACGCAAGTCAGATCATCCACTTACAATCTCATTACGCTCAACCAGAGAAGTAGCGCGCCCATGCTCCGCGGAATCCACAAAGCCTCTTCGACCTGGGCCGGCAAGGCCGTTCTGGCCATCATAATGGGCTTCCTGGTGATCAGCTTCGCGATCTGGGGCATCGGCGACATCTTCCGCGGTTACGGGCGCTACGCCGTCGCTACCATCGGGTCAGCGGAGATTTCGATCGAGCAGTTCCGTCAATACTACAACGACCGCATCCAGCGGTTTTCGCGCCAGCTTGGCAAGCCGATCTCACCCGCTGAAGCGCGCGCGCTCGGTCTCGATCGCCAGATCCTCGGCCAGATGGTCGCGGAAACAACACTCGATCAGCAGGCCAGGGCCATGCGGCTGGGGCTGAGCAACGAGGCGATCGCCAGTCGCATCCAGAGCGACCCCGCTTTCAACGGCACCGACGGCAAGTTCAGCCGCCTGCGCTTCGAGCAGGTCATTCGTGACGCCGGTTTCACCGAGGCGCGTTTCGTGGCGGAACAACGCAACGTGATGTTGCGTCGGCAGATCGCCCAGAGCATCAGCGGCGAGATGCGGGTGCCGGATCTGGCCATCAAGGCAATCGACCAGTACCGGAACGAGAAACGTGACGTCGATTACCTGGCGCTCGGGCCGGCGCAGGCCGGCACCGTTCCGACACCGTCGGAAGAAACGCTGAAGAAATACTACGATGCCCACAAGGCGCTGTTCCGCGCGCCGGAATACCGCAAGATCACCCTGCTCTCGCTCTCGTCACAGGCGCTCGCCAACCCCGAAAGCGTCACCGATGCCGAGGCCAGGGCCTACTACGAGCAGCACAAGGCGGAATACGGCAGGCCGGAAAAGCGCGAGGTGAGCCAGATCCTGTTTCCGAACGAAGCCGAAGCCAAAGCCGCGCGCGAAAAGATCGCCGCCGGCACGAGCTTTGCCGACATCGCCAAGGCGCGCGGCCTGAAAGCCTCCGACACCGCCCTCGGCATGATCACGCGCTCCCAGATCATTGATCCGGCGGTGGCCGAAGCCGCCTTCTCACTCAAGACCGGCGAGGTCAGCCAGCCGGTCAAAGGCAACTTCGGCACCGTGCTGGTGGCCGTTGGCAAAATCGAACCCGGGGAACAGAAGAGCTACGCTGACGTCGAAACGGAGATCAAAAAAACACTTGCCGAACGAAAGGCCCTCACCACCGTCAGCGACCTGCGGGACAAGATCGAAGATGAAAAGGCCTCCGGCGCGACGCTTGCCGAAGTCGGCAAGAAGCTTAACCTCAAGACCCGCACCATCGAGGCGGTCGACCGCGCCGGCAACGGCCCCGATGACAAGCCGGTGCCCGATCTGCCGAAGACCCCCAATGTCGTGAACGCGGCTTTTTCCAGCGACGTCGGCGTCGACAACGAGGCGCTGCAGTTGCCGGATGGCGGTTACCTCTACTACGACGTCAACGGTATCACGCCTTCCCACGACCGGGCGTTCGACAGTATCAAGGACAAGGTCGAAAAACGCTGGCGCGACGACGAGATTGCCAAGCGCCTGAAAGAAAAGGCCGACGCGCTGCTCGCCAAACTGAAGGCAGGCGCAACCCTGAAGGCGATGGCCGACGAGAACGCATTGCAGGTACAGACCGCGAAAGACGTCCAGCGCGGCAAGCCGGGCTTTGCTCCGCCACGGCTGGTGCAGGCAGCCTTCGTCACGCCGCAGGGCGTGGCGGGCGAAACACAGGGCCAGAGCGCAACCGAGTACTACATCTTCAAGGTCACCAAGGTGACCGAGCCCAAGTTCGAGCCGAAGATGCCGGCGGGCCGCGCCATCGCCGAGCAGCTACAGAACGCCTATGCCGACGACGTCATTGGCGCCTACATCGCCAAGGTCGAAAACGAAATGGGCGTCAGCATCAATCAGACCGCGTTGAACCAGGTGGTCGGCGGCGAACCTGGCAGCTGACCCATGCAGATCGAGCCGTCGGAATCCCAATTCGCCGAACGCTATCAGCGCGGCGAGGCGCAGGTGGTTTGGACGACACTGGTCGCAGACCTGGAGACTCCGGTTTCCGCCTTCCTGAAACTTGGCGGCGGCAAGCCGATGAGCTTCCTGCTGGAGTCGGTAGAAGGCGGCGCCGTGCGCGGGCGCTATTCCATCATCGGCCTCGACCCCGACCTGATCTGGCGCGCCAACGGCACAAAAGCCGAAGTCAATCGCAACGCGCGCACCAGGGCCGATAGCTTTGCACCCTGCCCCGAACCGCCGTTGCAGGCGCTGCACGCGCTCATTGCGGAAAGTCGCATTGCACTGCCCGACAGCCTTCCGCCGATGGCAGCCGGCGTGTTCGGCTATCTCGGCTACGACACCGTACGGTTGATCGAGGAACTGCCCGAACCCAATCCGGATCCGATCGGCACTCCCGACGCGGTGCTGGTGCGTCCGACCATGGTGGTCGTGTTCGACGCGGTCAAGGATGCGCTGATTGCGGTGACGCCGGTGCGCCCTGACAAAAACGTCGACGCCAGGACCGCGCTCGCGCGGGCGAAAGAACGCATCTCGGCGATCGTCGACGCGCTCGACAAGCCGCTCGACAAATCGGTCGCGGACTACGATGAAGGCCCGCTCGACGTACCGATCGCCTCGAACACCTCGCCGGACGAATACAAGGCGATGGTCAGGCGCGCGAAGGAATACATTTTTGCCGGCGACGCTTTTCAGATCGTGCTGGCGCAGCGCTTCGAGGCCCCCTTCACGCTGCCGCCATTTTCGCTCTACCGCGCGCTCCGGCGTACGAACCCGGCGCCATTTCTCTACTTCCTTGACTTCGGCGGCTTTTCCGTCGCGGGCTCCAGCCCCGAGATTCTGGTGCGGGTGCGCGATAACGTGGTCACCGTACGCCCCATTGCCGGCACGCGGCCACGCGGAGCCACACCGCATGAGGACAAGGCGCTGGAAGAGGAACTGCTCGCCGATCCCAAGGAATGCGCGGAACACCTGATGCTGCTCGACCTCGGCCGTAATGACGTCGGGCGTGTCGCCAGAATCGGCACCGTAAACGTAACCGACCAGTTCTTCATCGAACGCTACAGCCATGTGATGCACATTGTCTCCAACGTCGAGGGCAAGCTCGACGAGAAGTACGATGCGCTGGATGCGCTGGCTGCAGGCTTTCCCGCCGGCACGGTGTCGGGCGCACCCAAGGTGCGCGCCATGGAAATCATCGACGAACTGGAGAAGGAAAAGCGCGGGCTCTACGCGGGCTGCGTTGGCTATTTCTCCGCCGCCGGCGAGATGGATACCTGCATCGTGCTGCGCACTGCACTGGTAAAGGACGGCAAGATGTACGTTCAGGCCGGCGCCGGCATTGTCGCCGACAGCGATCCGGACTCCGAGCAGCTGGAGTGCATCAACAAGGCCAAGGCCCTGTTTCGCGCGGCGGAAGAAGCGCGGCGCTTCGCGAGCGCGGCGAAACGCGGGCAGTAGCTCACCGCGCCCAAATTCGCCGATCGGGAAGCCCGGACACACGCCGCTTAGCAAGCTTTTAGCATTTCCTGCCGGAACACTTAGCAAGCGCAGGACAGCGCTTTCTCCTATCAATCTGTGTAACGCAAGAACACGGCGGCGCACACGGCTTCGCCAAGCGCCTCGTCCTCGACCGCAACCACAACCGACCATCGCGCCCGATGCGCTTCGGGAGCGGCGGCATACGCGACCCTTTTGCAAGGAGCAACGAACATGACCCTTCCTTCCGACCTCGTTCCCCGTCGAACTTTCATCCTCGGCCTCGCCATCGCGACCGCCGCTCTGGCATTGCTGGGCCAAGGCCTCACGCTTCAGGCCCACACCCCGTCGGTGGCCGCGAAGCCGGCCCCCGGCGAACCGACCCTCGCCGAAGTCCGCGCCGCGACCGAGCGGTTCCGCGACGTCAAGGTGGCGCTTGCCGAAGGCTATCTTCGGGACCCCGCCGATATGTGCGAGACCGCCGACATGATGGGCAAGCCGGCGGCGCTCGGCGGCATGGGCATCCACTTCTTCCGCCCCGACATGCTGGGAATCTCGGCACCGCCGAATCCGCGCGTGAGCGGCAACGGCACCTATACCGACTTCCGCAAGCCGGCCATCCTGATCTATGAGCCGCAGCACGACGGTTCGCTGACACTCGTTGCGGTGGAAAACCTGGTCTTTGCCAAGGCGTGGAAGTCGGCCGGCCACAAGAGCCCGCCCACGTTCCATGGCGTGGCCTACGACCACATGGCCGACGATCCGGCGACGCCGCTCGACGAGGCGCACAATTTCGAGCCGCACTACGACCGGCACGTCTGGGTGCACCGCCCGAATCCGAATGGCGTCTTCGCCCCGTTCAATCCGGCGGTGACCTGCAAGTACCACCGACCCAAGGGCGGCCATCAGCAGCACGCCGCCCATTGACGGGAGAGCGGACGGCGGCGCCCGTTCCGACGGAGCAGGCGCCGTCCAGTCAAGCGGCGATCCATGAACTTGCCGATTTCCAGACAACAAAGACGATGCGACCGGGGCCGGCCTCAGCCCCGGCCTCGCTTTTCTCCTATTGACACAATGTCGGGGCAATCCGACGTTCGGCGGCCGTGGGTGTCCCGCCCACCCGAGCCCAAGGCCATGTCTGACGCAGCAGTACCCGCCTCGCCGGCCGACGACCTGTCGGCCTACCAGGGCGGTCACGACCGGGTCGCCCCCGGCAGCCCCATCAGCGTCGAACTGGCCGCCTTCATGCAGAGCGGAATCAGCGTGACGCTGGCCGTGGTCACGCCCGACATGCAGCCGATCGCGGGATTTGCGCTTGCCTGCCGCATCGACGAGGCCGGCACGGTGCGTGTGCTGCTGCGCAAACCGGCCAATCTCGCGCTGATGACCGTCGTTGCCCTGGGCGGCCCGATTGCCGTGTCGACGAGCCGCCCGCAGGATCATCGGACGATCCAGATCAAGGCGCCGACGGCACGGATCGCCGCCGTCCGCCCCGACGACCTGCCCGAGATCGCGCGGCAGACCGCCGGCATGCGCGACCAACTGATCGGATGCGCCTTCGACCCGGTCCTGGCCGCGGCCTATGTCGCCTACGAGCCGGGCGAAGTCGTCGCTCTGGAGCTCAAGCCGGACCGCATCTTCGTTCAGACGCCGGGCCCGGGCGCCGGCAGCGAGCTTGTGCCATGAAGAAGGTAACGCTCGAGGTCCTGCGCCGATCGCTCGAGGGCGTCCTGCCATCGGTGATGGCCACCTGCGGGGCGGACGGCACGCCCAACGTCTCCATGATCTCGCAGGTCCATTATGTCGACCGCGATCACGTCGCGCTGTCCTATCAGTTCTTCAACAAAACCCGGCACAATCTGCTGGCGACCCGCCGGGCCTCGGTCACGATCATCGATCCGATGACCTATGCGCGCCATCGGCTGGCGCTCGATTACATCGAGACCCGCACCGAGGGCCCGCTGTTCGAGAGCATGAAGGCGAAACTCGCCGGCATCGCCTCGCATGCCGGCATGACGGGCGTGTTTCGTCTGCTGGGATCGGACGTCTTCCGGGTCCGCACGATCGAATTGATTCCGTCGCTTACGGTGCCGGAGCCGACGCCGGAGCGCGATCTTTTGTCCGAAGTACGCCGATGCAGCGCGGAGCTGTCGGGCGCCGGCGAACTCGGCGAGCTTCTGGATCTGGCGCTCGATTGTCTCGACCGCCGCCTGGGTATCTAGACACAGCATGGCGCTGATGCTCGATCCCGACATGCGAACGGCTCTACACGCTCGCCTCGCGCGGCTATGCGCGCTCCGGTGTCGGCTCGGAAGTCGCGCTCGGCGAAGGTGTCATTGGCGTCGCCGCGCGCGAGCGCACGCCGATCCGCATCGGGCACATGACCTCCGAATACGGCTATGGCACGGCGGTGCGTGACAACGCGCGGCAATTCGGCGTCGACGAGGGGCACGCGACAGAGATCCCCTTCCCGGGCCTTGCCGCGCCTTCGAGCCAGGTCGCCGTGCCGATTATGGGCGGCGGACGGATGCTAGGCGTTCTGTTCGCCGAGAGCGAACAGACGATGCGCTTCGGCTACGACGACGAGGACGCGCTGGCCCTCATTGCCGCGCACCTCGGGACCCTCATCATGCTGCTGCCGCCGGAGGATGCCGTACAGCAGCCCGAGGCGCCGGAGCTGAACGACGCTTCGCGCCACGCAGCCGTGACTGTGCGCCACTACCCTTGCGACGACAGCGTGTTCCTCGACCACGACTACCTGATCAAGGGCGTGGCGGGCGCGATCCTGTGGCGGCTGGTGCGCGAATACGCCACGAGCGGCCGCACCGACTTCACCACCCGCGAACTACGGCTCGATCGCTCCTTGCGCCTGCCCGAATTCGCCGAGAACCTCGACGCCCGCCTGGTGCTGCTGCGCAAGCGGCTCGACGAGCGCAGCGCCTGCATCCGCATCGAGAAATGCGGCCGCGGCCGCTTTCGCCTCCTGGTCGGCGTGCGTCTGGTCCTCGAAGAGATCTCTGGCGAACCCGCTGAACCGCATTTAGCAAACACTTAGCATTTCTTGCAGGGACAATAAGCAAGCGGCGCATCGCGCGCCGCTGTATCTGCTCGCGCCAACGTCAACGAGCGAGCCTTCGCTTTCGCGCGAAGCTCCGATACGGCAGAGCAGACCCATGACCATCGACGACCCTCGCCACGCGATCCGCGGGACCGTGATCTCTTCCGACGCTGCTTCCTTCGACAGCGCCTGCGACGCGCTGACCTGGAACGGCCGCAAGCCCGCGCGGCGGCCGAGCCTCATCGTCAAGGCGGCGTGCGTCGCCGACGTGCAGGCGGCCGTGCGCATCGCCGCGGCGCAAGGCCTGCGCATCTCGCCGCGCGGCGGCGGGCACAACTGGTCCGGTATCGCGCGACAGGACGGCATCGTCCTCGACGTGAGCGCGCTTGACTCGCTCTGTATCGATCCGAAGGCGCGTATCGCCGAGGTTGGTCCCGGCGTCACCAACGGCCAGCTCATCGGTGCACTCGAACCGCACGGGCTCGCGTTCCCGGCCGGGCACTGCACGCCGGTGCCGGTTGGCGGCTACCTGCTCGGCGGCGGCTTCGGCTGGAACGTCGGCGAATGGGGCATCGCCTGCTTCGGGGTCGAGCACGTGGACGTCGTCACCGCCGACGGCGAATTGCGGCGGGCGAGCGAGATCGAGAACCCGGACATCTTCTGGGCCGCGCGCGGCGGCGGGCCGGAGTTCTTCGGCATCGTGGTCGGCTACCGGCTGCGTCTGAAGGTGCTGCCGAAGGCGATCGTCACCAGCGTGCGCACCTATCCGCTCACCGAAATCGACGCTGTAGTACGATGGATGAAGGCGGCGATGGCGGCGGCACCGGTTAACGTGGAGTTCACGGTGGCAATGAGCAGCGCCTCGCCCCCGCTCGCCGGCCAGGCCGCAAAGGTCGCCTCAGGCATCGTCAACGTGTTCGCCAGGGACACGGCGGAGGCCGAGGCGACGCTGGCGCGCGTCGCCGCGCTCGCGCCAGCCGGCGCTCTCGACGTGCAGCAAATGCCGACGCCGTTCGGAGCGCTCTACGACATCATCATGGGCTTCTTCCCCAATGGCCGCCGCTACGCCGCCGACGCGTTTTGGGCCGCCGACAATTCCGACAACCTGCTGCGCGGTCTGGCGGCGGCTGTCGCCAAGGCCCCGTCGCCGGAGACCTTCGCGCTCGGCGTGGTGACGCCGCCGAACATGCCGGCGCCCGCCGATGCGGCGTTCTCGATGATCGGGCCGGTGTTCGCAAGCGTCTATTCGATCTGGGACAATCCGCAGGCCGACGCGGCCAACGTCGGCTGGCTGCGGCAGACCTCGGATGCGGTGCTGCCGTCAGCCCTCGGCCACTACGTCGGCGAGGCCGATCTGGAGCGGCCCGAGCGCCTGCGCGGCGCTTATGCGCCCGAGGCCTGGGACAAGCTCAGGGCGCTGCAGCAACGCTACGATCCCAAGGGCATGTTCCGCCGCAGCCCCACGACAACGGCAGAAGCCGCCTCTCTTTCCGCCGCCGAAGCGGCCTGACGAATAGTGCCGGCAGGCAAAGCCTGCCGGCGACGCCCGCCGCCATACGCACTGATTTCGGTGGCTTGACCCCTCCCGGTGCCCCCTCTAAGACCCTGGAGAGGGCCCGAAAATGATCGTTCTGATCGACAATTACGACAGTTTCACCTTCAACCTGTTCCACTACCTGGGCAGCTTGGGGGCGGATGTCGTCGTGCACCGCAACGATAAGGTCTCGGTCGACGACGTCATGGCGGCGAACCCGGAGGCCATCGTGCTCTCGCCCGGTCCCGCGACCCCGGACGAGGCCGGCATTTGCCTCGACCTCATCAAGGCCGCGGCACCCACGGTGCCAATCATGGGCGTCTGCCTCGGCCATCAGGCCATCGGCCAGGCCTTCGGCGGCAGGATCGTGCGGGCGACACCGATCCACGGCAAGGTCGCGGAAATCCGCCACAGCGGCACCGGCGTGTTCCACGGCATCAACGGCCCGCTGAAAGCGACGCGCTACCACTCGCTGGTGGTCGAGCGCGCCAGCATGCCGGCCGACCTTGTGATCAACGCCGAGACCGGCGACGGCCTGGTGATGGGCGCGATGCACAAGAGCCTGCCCTTGCATGGCGTGCAGTTCCATCCGGAAAGCATCGCTTCCGAGCACGGCCACCTGATGCTGAAGAATTTTCTCGATATCGCCGCCGCCTGGAATGCGAAGACGGGCCGGCAACGCACGCCCATGCACGCGGCAGAATAATAAAGGGGGGACGCGGTGGCCGACGATTTCAAGGCGCTCATCGCCAAGGTGGCGACTGGCGCCAGCCTGTCCCGCGAGGAAGCCGCCGGCGCCTTCGACCGCATGATGTCGGGCGACGCAACGCCCTCGCAGATGGGCGGCCTGCTGATGGCCTTGCGCGTGCGCGGCGAAACCGTCGACGAAATCACCGGCGCGGTCACCACCATGCGCGCCAAGATGCTGGGCGTGAAGGCGCCGCCGGACGCCGTCGACGTGGTGGGGACCGGGGGGGACGCCTCGGGCTCCTACAACATCTCGACCTGCGCGGCCTTCGTGGTGGCGGGCGCGGACGTGCCGGTCGCCAAGCATGGCAACCGCGCGCTGTCGTCGAAATCGGGCGCCGCCGACGTGCTGCAGGCGCTTGGCGTCAACATCGACCTTACTGCCGAGCAGGTCGGCGCCTGCATCCGCGACGCCGGCATCGGTTTCATGTTCGCGCCGGCGCATCATCCGGCCATGAAGAACGTCGGCCCGACGCGGGTCGAGCTCGGCACCCGCACCATCTTCAATCTGCTCGGGCCGCTCTCGAACCCGGCGAGCGTCAAGCGTCAGATGATCGGCACCTTCTCGCGTCAGTGGATCGAACCGATGGCGCAGGTGCTCAAGAATCTGGGCTCCGAGAGCATCTGGGTGGTGCACGGCTCCGACGGCCTTGATGAGATCACCACCAGCGGGCCGACCAGCGTCGCCGAATTGAAGAACGGCCAGATCCGCACCTTCGAGATCAGCCCGGAGGACGCCGGCCTGCCGCGCGCCAGGCCGGAGGCGCTGCGCGGCGGCAACGCAGACGACAACGCCAAGGCCCTGCTTGACGTGTTAAAAGGCAAACCGGGACCGTTCCGCGACGTGGCGATCCTCAACGCGGCGGCGGCGCTTGTGGTGGCCGGCAAGGCGAAGGACCTGAAGCAGGGCGCAGCGCTGGCGACAAAATCTATCGAAAGCGGCGAGGCGGAAGGCCGGCTCGACAGGCTGATCGGAGTCTCCAACGCGGTGACGACCTGATGTCCGATATCTTGGCCAGGATCGAAGCCTACAAGCGCGAAGAGATCGCGGCGGCCAAACGCGCGCGGCCCTTGAGCGAACTGGAGGCCGCAGCTAAGGTGGCGGCACCCCCGCGCGGCTTCCTGAGAGCCATCGAGCGCAAGGTGGCGGCCGGCGACTACGCGCTGATCGCCGAGATCAAGAAGGCAAGCCCGTCGAAGGGACTGATCCGCGCCGACTTCGATCCGCCTGCCCTCGCCAGGGCGTATGAAGCCGGCGGCGCCAGCTGTCTTTCGGTGCTCACCGATGCGCCATCGTTCCAGGGACGGCCGGAATTCCTTGGCCAGGCCCGCGACGCCACCCGCCTGCCAGCGCTGCGCAAGGACTTCATCTACGAGCCCTACCAGGTGGTCGAGTCGCGGGCGCTTGGTGCGGACTGCATCCTGATCATCATGGCCGCGGTCGAAGACGCCGCCGCCGCTGAAATCGAAAATTCAGCTTTTGCCAATGGGATGGATGTTCTGGTGGAAGTTCATCAGGAAGATGAACTGGAGCGCGCCTTGAAGTTGAAGTCGAGGTTGATCGGCATCAACAACCGCGACCTGCGCACCTTCAAGACCACGCTGGAGACCAGCGAGCGGCTCACCCCCAAGGTGCCGCGCGAGCGTATCGTCGTCGGCGAGAGCGGGCTCAATACGCCGGCCGACCTCGCCCGGCTCAATGCCATCGGCATCTCCACGTTCCTGATCGGCGAAAGCCTGATGCGGCAGCCGGACGTGACGGCCGCGACGCGCGCCCTTCTCGCGCGCGCGCCGCAACACGCGACAACGGGATAGACGCCATGGCGGGCGGCAAAAAACCCGCGAAGAAATCCGCCAGGGAATCGGCGGCGCGAACGCCCAAGCGCAAGGCGCGCGCTGCCGCACCGTCGAAGCCTCCCCTCACCCATATCGACCAGCGTGGCGAAGCGCGCATGGTCGACGTCGGCGCCAAGGCGCAGACCGAGCGCATGGCGGTTGCCGAAGGCAAGGTGATCATGCGCACCGAGACGCTCGATACGGTGATCGAGGGCAACGCGCTGAAGGGCGACGTCCTGGGCGCCGCGCGGCTTGCCGGCATCATGGCGGCCAAGCGCACGCATGGGCTGATCCCGCTCTGCCATCCGCTGCCGATCACCAAGGTCGAAATCGAGATCAATCCCGAGCATGCGCTGCCCGGCTTCCTCGTGCAGGCGACGGTGAAGGTCACCGGGCAGACCGGCGTCGAGATGGAAGCCCTGACGGCGGTGTCGATCGCTTGTCTCACCATCTATGACATGGTCAAGGCGGTGGAGCGCGGCATGCGCATCGAGGGCATTCGCCTCCTGGAAAAGAGTGGCGGCAAGTCCGGCACCTATCGGGCGGATTCCTGAACATGTCACTGATGCCGGTCGCCGAAGCGTTGAGGCGCGTGCTGGCCGATGCCGCGCCGCTGGCGGCGGAACGAGTACCGCTGAACGACGCGCTCGGCCGCGTGCTCACCGAGGACGTGACGGCGTTGCGCACCCAGCCGCCGGCGAGCGTCTCCGCGATGGACGGCTATGCCGTGCGCGCCGCCGACGCCGCGACGGTGCCCGCGAGCCTCACGCTCATCGGCGAGGTCGCCGCCGGCCATCCCTTCGAAGGCACGGTCGGCGCGGGCCAGGCGGCGCGCATCTTCACCGGCGGCGTGATCCCGGCCGGCGCCGACGCGGTGGTGATCCAGGAAGTCACCCGCCGCGACGGCGACAGCGTCGTCGTCGAAAAGCCGGTCGCCAAGGGGCGCAACATCCGCCTGAAGGGCATCGACTTCACGGAACGCCAGGTGCTGCTGCGCAAGGGACAGCGCCTCAGCGGCCGCGACCTGATGCTGGCAGCGGCCATGAATCACCCGACACTTTCCGTCCACCGCCGGCCCAAGGTCGCAGTGGTCGGCACCGGCGACGAGCTTGTACCGCCCGGCGCGACGCCCGGGCCCGGCGAGATCGTGTTCTCCAACGGCTATTCGCTGTCGGCCCTAGCTCGCAGTGAAGGTGCGGAGGTCGCGCGATCTCGGCATCGCCCGGGACCGCATCGAGGCCATCGTCGCCAAGGTGCGGGAAGCGCGCGACTGGGGCGCCGATGTGCTGCTGACCACCGGCGGCGCCTCGGTCGGCGAGCACGACCTGGTACAGCGGGCGCTCGCCGCCGAAGGGCTCGATCTGTCATTCTGGCGGGTGGCGCTCAGACCCGGGCGGCCGATGCTGCACGGCAAGCTCGGCGCCATGCAGGTGCTGGGTGTGCCCGGCAACCCGGTATCCTCATACGTCTGCGCCTTTTTGTTCCTGGTGCCGCTGCTGCGGCGGCTCGCCGGCCGCTCGGACATCGAGCCCCAGCCGCTGCCGGTGCGCCTGGGCAGCGACCTGCCGGCAAACGACGAGCGCCAGGACTATCTGCGGGCGACGCTTGAGGAGGGCCCGGAGGGCATCGTGGCGACACCCTTGTCAGCCCAGGACAGTTCCCTCATGGCGAATCTCGCCCGCGCCGACTGCCTCGTGATTCGGGCGCCGCACGCGCCTGCGGCCCCGGCCGGTTCAGAGGTCGTCATCCTTAAGCTCGGCCTATAAGGGCCTTTCGACTTTTTCACTGGAAATTAAACCCTTGCGGAACACATATCGAACAGATAGTGTCCGTTCATGATTTGTTTTCGCTGCTATCCTGCGGGCGTGAGGCTCCGGGATAGGCGAAGACCGGGAGAACCACATGCTGACCCGCAAGCAATTCGAGCTCTTGCGCTTCATCCACGAGCGTTTGACCGAGACCGGGGTGCCACCCTCATTCGACGAGATGAAGGACGCCCTCGACCTGCGCTCGAAATCGGGCATCCACCGGCTGATCACCGCGCTGGAGGAGCGCGGCTTCATCCGGCGGCTGGCCAACCGGGCGCGCGCCATCGAAGTGATCAAACTGCCCGATTCGGTCGGGCACGGCATGTCGAGCCGCTCGCGCGGCTTCACCCCGAGCGTGATAGAGGGCGATCTCGGCCGCGTGCGGCAGATCGCCGAGGCGGACGAGGCGGTCGGCGACATGCGCCCGATCGCGGTGCCGGTCATGGGCCGTATCGCCGCCGGCACGCCGATCGAGGCGATCCAGACCCGCAGCCACACCATCAACATGCCGCCCGACATGCTGTCGACCGGCGAGCATTTCGCGCTTGAGGTGCGCGGCAATTCGATGATCGACGCCGGCATTCTCGACGGCGACATCGCCCTCATCAAACGCTCGGAAGCCGCCGACACCGGCGACATCGTGGTGGCGCTGATCGACGACGAGGAGGCGACGCTCAAGCGTTTCCGCCGCCGCGGCGCCTCGATCGCGCTGGAGCCGGCCAATACGGCCTACGAGGTGCGCATCCTGCCGCCCAACCGCGTGCGCATCCAGGGCAAGCTGGTGGGGCTGTTCAGGCGGTACTGAGGATCAATCGCCCTCCTCCAGATTCTCAGGCTTCGGCGTGGCGTCGGACGACGATGTCGTGCGCTTGGTCGTCACGCCCGGCAGCGGGCGCGACCAGGGCCGGTCGTAGCCAATCGGCCGCGCGGCCTCTTCAACGAAGCGATCGCCATCCCGGCGCAACGTGACCGCACCACGCATGCGCCAAACTCTGCGGTCGATCAGTTTGGCGGCGCAGGCACCCGGTGCCGAGCGGCGGCTGATGACCACGCTCGCGCGCGCACAATCCTCAGCGAAGGCGGCAGGCGACAGGGCATAGGCCACCAGACGCCCGTTCCGGAGCGCGCCGATGCAGCCGAGCGCGTCGCAGCGCACGCCTTCGCGCAGGGTCTTATCCTTGGCGGCGCGCGGGTCGGCATCGGCGGCGAGCCACTCCCTGATAGCAAACGTATCGCGCCCTGTGCGCAGGATCGAGAGACGCCCATCGGCCCCGCGCAACGCCGCACTGTGGCCGTCGCCGGAGATCAGAATATCCGGTCGCGGTGTCGCCATCGCCCAAAGCGCGGCCACGACGCCAAGCGCCGCGCCGCTCCAGCGCAGCGGCGTGCGCAACAGGCACACCAGCAGCAGACCCAGGCTCGCCAGCAGCAGCGGCCCGGGGCCGAAGGCGTGGATGTGACCGACCGCACCTGGCAGGTGCGACACCCACTGCGCCACCCCGACCATCCAGTCGAGCCCAAAGCCCATCAGCCGCCAGAACGGCGCATCGAAGCCGAGGGGCAGTGCCACCACGCCCAGGATGCCCATGGGCATCACCCAGGCCGAGACCACCGGCATGGCGAGCAGATTGGCGAGCACGCCATAGGGCGACAGGCGATGGAAATGGAAAGCGGCGTAGGGCGTGGTGGCGAGCCCGGCGACAAGCGAGGCCAGCACCACGCCGGCAATCTCGCGCCAGCCCCACAGCGCGGCGCGCGCGGCCGTCGAGGTGTCGGCACCGGGACGCCAGGGCCGGCCGGTTTGGTAGGCGGCGATCAGCGCGAGCGTCGCCGCAAACGACATCTGGAAGCTCGGATGCACCACCGCCTGCGGCGCGAACAGCAGCACGCCAAAGGCAGCGACCGACAGCGTGCGGAAGGTGAGCACCGGCCGGTCGAGCATGACGCCGACGAGCACGATGGCGACCATGATGAAGGCCCGCTGCGTCGAAACGCCGGTGCCCGACAGCAGCAGATAGAACATGGCCGTGACGAACGCGCCGCCCGCGGCCCATTTCTTGATCGGGCGCTCGCTGGCGAGCGACGGCGACAGCGCCAGTAGCGCGCGGATGACAAAGAAGACGATGCCTGCCACCACGGCCATGTGGAAGCCGGAGATGGCAAGCACATGGGCAAGGCTCGAAACGTAGAACGCTTCCCGCACCGGCTCCGAGATGGCGCTGCGTTTCCCCGTGATCAGCGCCGACGCAATCGAGCCGTGATCACCGGGCAGGACAACGTGGATGCGCCGGTTGATGGCTTCACGCAAGCCGTCGAGATGCGTTGCGTAGCGCAGCTTCCAGTCCGGCGCGTGCGGTGGAGACACGGTCCGGATCGCACCGAGCACGAATCCGGACGCGCCAATTCTTTGAAAATACATGTCGCGGGCGAAGTCGTAGCCGCCCGGCCGGAGCCGCTGCAGCGGCGGTGCAAGATGCGCCCTGAAGGCGACAAAGCTGCCGACATCAGGCGCCGTGCCCTTGCGCACGGCGACACGCACGCGCTCAGGCTTCACGCGCATGCGCGGTGCCGAGATGGTAGCGACACGCACGACGATGCGATCACTGCGCGGCCGCTCCTCCCGGATTTCGACGTAGCCTTCGACCTCGGCGCGCCAGGTCGGATAGACCAGCACCGGGTGCGTCAGGTGCGCGGTCTGCCAGGTGGCGACGGCAAAGCCGGTAGCGATCGCCGCCAACCCGAGCGCCAGCGGCATGCCGACGACGCTTCGGCGCACCCAAACGCTCAACAAAATGCCGGCACAGGCAAGCATGAGCGCCGCCCACCAGGCCGGCTCGCGATCGGCGGTGAAATAGACGATGACGCCGAAGCCGAAGGCGACCGGCAGCCAGGGCACCAGCCGTCCGGGCGCAAGCTCGGCCGCAACCCACTCCGCACCCAGACGGCCCAGGCGCTCGGCCGCCGCCGTGGCACCGTCAGGCAGCGCCAGCCCGGCCCGCCGGCGCGCGGCGGCAACCGCCGTCACCCAAGCCTTGGCGCGGGCATGTCCGCCGCCTTGGGGGTCGTATTCGGCCATGGCCCTGCGCCCCGATCACACTCACGTCGCATATAACGCAGAGAACCATCTTAGGTTGTATTCCGCTTGGGGCTAGGAGAACGGTTGCGAACGCCAAACCTTGGTCATGGCCGGGCTCATCCCGGCCAACCACGTCTTTCGTGTTATTCGGCTGCAAATGACGTGGATGCCCGGGCACAAGGCCGGGCATGACGCGGAGTGTGGGCGCGCTCCGAAATGAGGCTCAGCCGGCAGCCTTCTCTTTCGCCATGTCCTTGGCGAAGGTGTCGCGCAAGCCGACGGTGCGGTTGAACACGAGGCGTTCAGGAGTGGAGTCGCGGTCGCGGCAGAAATAGCCTTGGCGCTCGAACTGCACCGGCTCGCCCGCGGGCGCGTCCCGCAACGCCGGCTCGAGCCGCGCGTCGCCGATCACCGCGAGCGAGTCCGGATTGAGGTCGTCGGTGAAATTTTCGCTGCCCTTCGGATCGGGCCGGGTGAACAGCGGATTGTAGAGCCGCACCGCGGCCTTCACGCTGTCGGCCGCCGACACCCAGTGGATGGTCGCCTTCACCTTGCGGTCGTCGGGCGCGTTGCCGCCCTTGGTGGCGGGATCGTAGGTACAGCGCAACTCGACCACCTCGCCGGACGCATCCTTCACCGCCTCGCGGCAGGTCAGGAAATAGCCGTAGCGCAGCCGCACTTCGCGCCCAGGCGCGAGACGGAAGAACTTTTTGGGCGGATCCTCCATGAAGTCGTCGCGCTCGATGAAAAGCTCGCGCGAGAAAGTGAGCTTGCGCGTGCCGGCCGTTTCATCGTCCGGGTGATTGACGGCTTCAAGCTCTTCCGTCTGCCCATCCGGATAATTTTCGATCACCACCCTGAGCGGCTTCAGCACTGCCATGCGGCGCAGCGCGGTTTTGTTGAGTACCTCGCGGATCGAGAATTCGAACATCCCGACGTCGACCGTGCTGTTGGCCTTGGCAACGCCGATGCGCCTGACGAAATCGCGCAAGGCCGCCGCCGGCACGCCGCGCCGCTGCAACCCCGCCAGCGTCGGCATGCGCGGGTCGTCCCAGCCGCTCACATGACCGTCGCGCACCAAAGTGGTCAGCACGCGCTTCGACAGCACCGTGTGGGTCAGGTTCAGCCGCGCGAATTCGTACTGGCGCGGGCGCGACGGCACGTCGAGGTGCTCGATCAGCCAGTCGTAAAGCGGGCGATGGTCCTCGAATTCCAGCGTGCAAATCGAATGGGTGATGTGCTCGATGGCGTCGGACTGGCCGTGCGCGAAATCGTAGCTCGGATAGATCTTCCACGCAGTGCCGGTGCGCGGATGCGGCTCGTGCAGGATGCGATAGAGCACCGGATCGCGCAGGTTGATGTTGCCGCTCGCCATGTCGATCCTGGCGCGCAGTACACGCGCGCCGTTTTCAAACTCGCCGGCGCGCATGCGGCGGAAGAGATCGAGGTTCTCCTCCACGCTGCGGTCGCGGAACGGGCTGTTCTTGCCGGGCTCTATCAGCGTGCCGCGATTCTCGCGAATGTCGTCCGCGGTCTGGTCGTCGACGTAAGCAAGCCCTGCCCGGATCAGGTCCTCGGCCCAGTTGTAGAGCTGCTCGAAATAGTCTGACGCATGATAGAGGTGCTTGCCCCAGTCGAAGCCGAGCCAGCGCACGTCGCGCTTGATGGCGTCGATGTATTCCTGCTCCTCCTTGACTGGATTGGTGTCGTCGAAGCGCAAGTGGCAGCGCCCGCCGAATTCCTCGGCGATGCCGAAGTTGAGGCAGATCGACTTGGCGTGACCGATGTGCAGGTAGCCGTTAGGCTCGGGTGGAAAGCGGGTGATTGCCTCTTTCACGCGGCCGGCGTCGAGATCGGCCTCGACGATGTCGCGGATGAAATCGCGGCCCGCTTCCGCCGCCGCCTGATCCCCGCTCACCGGAACGTCCTTCGTCATGCTTCCCCGTCTTGCCGATTTCCGGGCTTGGCCCCGCGCCGCGGGAGCCCTCGCCGCGGCGTGGCATAGCCCGCCGGGACGCCCGGCTCAATGGCATTCACGGGGGCATTTGCGCTGTCGATTTCCCCGGCAATTGTGGTACAGGGCGCGCGATGACCGAGCCTGTTGTGACCAGATTCGCGCCCTCGCCCACCGGCTTCCTCCATATCGGGGGCGGGCGCACGGCCCTGTTCAACTGGCTCTACGCCCGTCACTTCGGCGGCAAGATGCTGCTGCGGATCGAGGACACCGACCGCGAGCGCTCGACCGTCGCCGCCATCAACGCCATCATCGACGGGCTCTCCTGGCTCGGGCTGACCTGGGACGGCGAGCCGGTATTCCAGTTCTCCCGCGCCGAGCGCCACCGGGCGGTCGCCGAGCAACTGCTCGCCGAGGGCAAGGCCTATCGCTGTTACGCCAGCCAGGAGGAACTCACCGCCATGCGTGAGGCGGCCCGCAAGGAGGGCCGCGCCAAGCTCTACGATGGCCGCTGGCGCGACCGCGCTCCGTCCGAGGCGCCGCCCGGCGTCAAGCCGGTGATCCGGCTGAAAGCGCCGCTCACCGGCGAGACCGTGGTCGACGACCGGGTTCAGGGTCGCGTCACCTGGCAGAATTCAGACCTCGACGACCTGGTGCTGCTGCGCTCCGACGGCACCCCGACCTATATGCTCGCCGTCGTGGTCGATGACCACGACATGGCCGTCACCCACGTTATCCGCGGCGACGATCATTTCACCAATGCCGCGCGGCAGACGCAGATCTATGCCGCGCTGGGTTGGTCGGTGCCGGTGTTCGCGCACATCCCGCTGATCCACGGACCGGATGGTTCCAAGCTCTCCAAGCGCCATGGCGCGCTCGGCGTCGACGCCTACCGGGCCATGGGCTACCTGCCGGCGGCCATGCGCAATTATCTGGTGCGGCTCGGCTGGGCCCATGGCGACCAGGAAATATTCACCACCGACGAAATGATCGCCGCCTTCGACCTGCCGGCGATCGGGCGATCGCCGGCGCGCTTCGATTACGCCAAGCTGGAGAACCTCAACGGTCACTACATCCGCCACTCGGACAACTCCGAACTGATCGTGGCGATCGAGGATCTGTTACCGCACATCGCAGGCGGCGAGGAACTCGCCCGCAAGATGACGCCGGTGTTACGCGAACAGATCATGGCCGCCATGCCAGGGCTCAAAGAGCGTGCCAAGACATTGGTGGAATTGTTCGAGGCGTCGCGCTTCGTCTGGGCGAGCCGCCCGCTCACGATCGACGACAAGGCCCAGGCGCTCCTCACCCCGGAGGCCAGGGGCGCAATCGGCGCGCTGCTCCCGGAACTCGAAGCCGTCGGAAGCTGGACGGCCGACGCCATCGAGACGGTCGTGCGCAGCTTCGCCGAACGCACGGGACGCAAGCTCGGCGCCGTTGCACAGCCGCTGCGCGCTGCGTTGACTGGCCGCGCCACCTCGCCGCCGATCTTCGACGTCCTGGCGGTGCTGGGCCCCGACGAAAGCCTTGCCCGCCTGCGGGATCAGGCCGGGGCCTGAGGCCCGATCAAAAAGTTTCACCCCCCAAATGGCCGATTCCTTGCCCGTATTGCGGGCACCCGGCATCCCTGCCCCTGCCTTGCGGCGCACCCGGGGATGGGCTACCCAAATCGTGGCCGGACATCTGAAGTGCGCCCTCCTTCCGGGCCGCGCGCCGCTGGCCACAACGACATTTTCAAGCGACTGCTCGCTGCCAACTCGAGGGCTCGACCATGGACGCCAAGACCGACGTCAAAAAGATGACGGGAACGATCGCCGTCGGCGACAAGAGCTGGGACTTCCCGGTCTACAGCGGCTCGATCGGTCCTGACGTGCTCGACATCGCCAAGCTTTACGGCGAGAGCGGCATGTTCACCTACGATCCCGGCTTCACGTCGACCGCGAGCTGCGAATCCAAGATCACGTATATCGATGGCGACGAAGGTGTCCTGCTCTATCGCGGCTATCCGATCGAGCAGTTGGCCGAGCACGGCGATTTTCTGGAGACCTGCTACCTGCTGCTCTACGGCGAACTGCCGACACCGGCGCAGAAAGCCGACTTCGACGTCCGCGTCACCCGGCACACCATGGTGCACGAGCAGATGAGCCGGTTCTTCCAGGGTTTCCGGCGCGACGCACACCCGATGGCGGTGATGGTCGGCTCGGTCGGCGCGCTGTCGGCTTTCTACCACGACTCGACCGACATTTCGGACCCGCACCAGCGCATGGTGGCGTCGATCCGCATGATCGCCAAGGTACCGACACTCGCCGCCATGGCCTTCAAATATCATGTCGGCCAGCCGTTCGTGTATCCCAAGAACGACCTCGACTACGCGTCGAACTTCCTGCGCATGTGCTTTGCGGTACCGGCGGAGGAGTATCAGCCCAATCCGGTGCTGGCGCGCGCCATGGACCGCATCTTTATCCTGCACGCCGACCACGAGCAGAACGCCTCGACCTCGACGGTGCGGCTCGCCGGCTCATCGGGCGCCAACCCGTTTGCCTGCATCTCGGCCGGCTGCGCCTGCCTCTGGGGCCCTGCCCACGGCGGTGCCAATGAAGCCGCGCTCAATATGCTGAGCGAGATCGGCTCGGTCGACCGCATCCCCGAGTTCATCAGGCGCGCCAAGGACAAGGACGACCCCTACCGCCTGATGGGATTCGGCCACCGCGTCTACAAGAACTACGATCCGCGCGCCAAGATCATGCAGAAAACCTGCCATGAGGTCCTGGCCGAACTCGGCATCAAGGACGACCCGCTGCTCGACGTCGCCATGGAGCTCGAGAAGATCGCGCTGAGCGACAACTACTTCATCGAGAAGAAGCTCTACCCGAACATCGACTTCTATTCCGGCATCACGCTGAAGGCGATGGGCTTCCCGACCACCATGTTCACCGTGCTGTTCGCGGTGGCGCGCACGGTCGGCTGGATTGCCCAGTGGAAGGAGATGATCGAGGACCCGAAGCAGAAGATCGGCCGCCCGCGCCAGCTCTACACCGGCGCCGGGCGCCGGGATTACGTCCCGATCTCGCGGCGGAAGTAGACCTCCCTCTCGTGCGCAGGGACCCGCGGCCGTGAGCGAATACTACGTCCACCGCCTGCAGGTCTCGATGCCGCTCAGGACCGCGGAGACCATTGCCGACGGCGTCCTGTCGGCGGGACGCGAGGTCAACCTTCTGCCCTTGACCCTTGCGGTGCTCGACGACGGCGGCAACGTGGTCGTCGTCAAACGCGAGGACGGCTCCGGTATCCTGCGCACCGACATCGCCACCGGAAACGCGTGGGGTGCGCTCGGCATGGGCATTTCAAGCCGCACCATCCGCGACCGCCTGGGCGACCGGCCCGCCTTCCAGGGCGCGCTGGCGGCGGTCTCGGAGGGGCGCTTTGTCCCCGTCCCCGGCGGCGTGCTGGTGCTGAATGCGAAACAGGAAGTTATCGGAGCCGTCGGAGTCAGTGGCGACGCCTCGGACAAGGACGAGTACGCGGCGATCACCGCCGTGCAGCGCGTCGGGCTGACGCCGCATCCGGCGGCGCCCGCGGAAAACTGGCATGATGCCGGACTCTGAACTCAACTCAATGAACTCGAGGTATCAGGTTGCGATCGTGGGCGGCGGCCCGGTCGGCGTTGCGCTTGCCGTCGATCTCGGTGTCAGGGGCATCTCCTGCGCGCTGATCGAGCCGCGCACCGAAATGCACCGCATCCCCAAGGGGCAAAACCTCACCCAACGCACCGTCGAACACTTTTATTTCTGGGGCATCGTCGACGAATTGCGCGCCGCACGCATCATGCCGCCCGGCCATCCCATCGGCGAAGTGACCGCCTACGGCAATCTGATGAGCCCCTACTGGCAGGCACCGCCCGGTCGAGAGGTTGTGCGCGATTTCTATTTTCAGGCCAACGAGCGATTGCCGCAATATGCGATGGAAGTGGTGCTACGCCGCAAGCTCAAATCTTTGCCCACTGTTCAAACCTGTTTCGGCTGGACCGCAGAAGGTGTCGAACAGGACGAGCGCGGCGCCCGTGTAGCTATTATCGAGGACGGGAGCGGTCGGCACGACACCATCGAGGCCGACTATGTCGTCGGGTGCGACGGCCCCCGCTCGCTGGTGCGCGAACAGGTCGGCATCAGGCGCGCCGGGACGGATTTCGATCAGCGGATGGCTTTGATCGTATTCCGCTCCCGCGAGCTGCACGAGTGTCTCAAGCGGTTTCCGGACCGCTCGACCTTCCGTGTGATGCGTCCGGAGAACAATGGCTACTGGCTTTTCTTCGGCCGTATCGACGTCGGCGAGGGCTTCTTTTTCCATGCGCCCGTGCCGGCCGACGCAACGACCGAGAATTTCGACTTCCGCGCCCTCCTCTACGACGTTGCCGGTTGCGAATTCTCGTGCGAGTTCGAGCACCTCGGATTTTGGGATCTTCGCGTTGCAGTCGCCGAAAAGTACCAGGTGGGCCGGATATTCATTGCCGGCGATGCGGCGCATAGCCACCCGCCGTACGGTGGTTTCGGGCTCAACAATGGACTCGAGGACGTCGCCAATCTCGGCTGGAAACTCGCGGCACGCCTTCAAGGCTGGGGCGGTGACGACCTCCTTGCGTCATACAGCGAGGAGCGGCGGCCGATCTTCCATGAGACGGCCGAGGATTTCATCGCCGCCCGCATCCGCGCCGACGGCGAGTTCTATCGAAACCACAATCCCGAGCGTGACCGCGCCGACTTCGAGCAGGCGTGGGAAGCCCGCAAGACCGATCTCGGATCGCGCGCCCAGCGCTACGAGCCCAATTACGAAGGCTCGTCGGTCATCATGGGACCGCCAGGCGCGCGCTGCAGCGCCCATGGCCGGCACGAGTACAAGGCCCGCCCCGGCCATCATTTGGCGCCGCGGTTGCTCTCATCCGGCAGGAACGTGTTCGAGGAACTGAGCCCGAATTTTACGTTGCTGGCCTTCGACGCACCCGAAGGCGCGGCCGAAGCTATTGCACGCACAGCACAGGTGCTTAATGTGCCATTGAAAATCGTCAGTGACACCCGCGACGGCGGACGCGAAGCCTACGAGGCGAAGCTCGTCCTTGTGCGGCCGGACCAATATGTCGTCTGGACCGGCGACGAAGCGCCCTATGACACGGATGCACTGATCCGCACAGCGGCCGGGCTGTGATGGCGCAACTTGTCCGCGCGCCATATGGAAACGCGGGATCGATTGTGCAATCCTGCCAAATCTGGTTACGCGCGAATTGAAAACAACAAGGCGCCAAGCATTAGGGAGAGACGAGCAGTGACACCACGACTTAGCACAATTCTGGCCACCGTCTGCGTCATCGGATCATCGGCGGTTGGCACCGCTCAAGCGCAGACCGCTTTGCGTATTGGTGTTTCGAGTTCGGGCAGCGTTTTTTACACCCTGGGCGTGGGCCTGAGTTCCATGCTCGACAAGCACGCCCACATCTCCGCGACCGCCGAGCCGGTCGGCGGATCGACCGCCAACATGTTCGCGATCAACGCCGACAAGGTCGATCTGGCGATCGCCAATGCCGGCGCGTCGTACAACGCCTATCACGGCAACAAGCCGTTCAAGAACAAGGTGGCCGTGCGCCTGATCGCGCAAGGCGCGCCGAACCTGCGTCAGATCGTCGTGCGCACTTCCTCCGGTATTAACAAGCCCGAGGACCTCGCCGGAAAGACGCTCATCGGCAAGCGTCCGGCCCTGCCCGAGCTCGGCCTCATCACGGGCGCCCTGCTGAAGGTCTACAACATCGACCCGGGCAAGGTGAAAATCATCTCGACCACAAACACCGGTGAGGTCGTGAACGCGCTTAAAAGTGGCACCGTTGACGCGGCCGTTATCCCAGGCAGCGCCGGCGCCGGCTATCTCCAGCGTCTGATGCGGGACAAGACGATCAAATATCTCGCAGATCCCGCAGGACAAACTGAAGGCGATGACCGGGACGCTGCCAAAGTACATCAGCATTGCCAAGCTGCCGGCCAATACCTACGAGAATCAGCCGAATGACATCAATGTCTTCGGCCTCGCGACTTATCTGGTCGCCGCCGCGCGCGTGCCCGACGATACGGTCTACAAGGTCACCAAGGTCCTGTTCGACAACATCGACGAGTTCCATGGCTTCCATGCAGCTGCCAAGGAATGGACCTTGAGCGAGGCAATTGAACCGCCGACCATCCCCTATCATCCCGGGGCGATCCGCTACTTCGAAGAAAAGAAGGCGTGGACCGATGCGCTGCAAAAGCACCAGGCGGCGCTGAAGCCGTAGTCTTTTCCGTCGCGTGCTTGCGGGGGCCGGACGTGCGTCGCGGCCCGCTTTCCTGCACTGGAATTAACCCATGGCGGCCAACGACCCGTCCGCACGACGCCTTCCCATCTTCGGTTGGATCGCGACCGCCATCGTCGTCTATCACGTGGTCGTCGTCGGCAATCTCGCCGCGATGGCCGGGTTCTTCATGCCCGAGCAGATGCACGGCGCCATCAGTCTCGCCTGCGCGCTGACGATTATCTTCTTTCTGGTTCCGGCCCGAGGCAGCGGGCATGGCGTGTCGCGCGAGGACGCTGCCGAGGGCGGACCGCGCCACGCCACGCCCTTCGACTACCTGATGATCGCGGCGACCTGGATCGGCCTCGGCTACGTCGTCTTCTTCTATCAGGCCGTGATCGACTACAGCATGTTCGGCTTCCTGGACGAGAAGGGGCTGGTGCTGGCGCTGCTTGTCTGCCTGCCGCTGGTGGAGGCCGTGCGCCGCACCACGGGCGTGACATTGCCGATCCTCGTTGGCGTCCTGGTGCTGGCGACGATTTTCCAAGGCGTGCTGCCCGGCATCCTTTACGGACGCGGCTACGAGGTCGACCGCCTGCTCTATGCCGCCTACGTCGGCGAGTCCGGCATCTTCGGCCTGCCGCTGCGGGTGGCCGCCAACATCATCATCATTTTCGTCGTCTTCGGCGCGCTCATGGAGCAGAGCGGCGCCGGGCGCTGGTTCCTGCGCCTGGCGCTCGCCGCCACCGGGCGCTCCCATGGCGGCCCGGCGAAAGCGGCGGTGGTCGCGAGCGCGCTGTTCGGCTCGATTTCCGGATCGCCTTCGGCCAATGTCGCCACCATCGGCGTGTTCACGATCCCGCTGATGAAGGAGATCGGCTACAAGGCCGCCTTCGCCGGCGCGGTCGAAGCCGTGGCCTCCACCGGCGGACAGATCCTGCCGCCGGTGATGGGCGCCATCGCCTTCGTCATGGCGGAGTGGATCCGCGTGCCCTACGCGACCATCGCCATGACGGCGGCGGTGCCGGCGGCGCTCTATTTCATCATCGTCTTCATTTCGGTTCACCTGCAGGCGCGCCGCAGCGGCATTGCGCCCATGCGCCGCGAAGATTTGCCGAAACTCGGCGCCGCCTTCCGTGAAGGCTGGCACTATCTGATCCCGATCGGGGCCCTCGTCTACTTTCTGTTCATCGCGGACTATCCGCCCGGCATGGCGGGCGTGCTCACGTTCCCCTTCGTGATTGCCGCGAGTTTTCTGTCGCGCGACCGCAACGACTGGCTGCTGCCGCCGAAACTGATGAACGCCTGCGCCCGCGCGGTGCGCGGCTGGGTCACCATTGCCGCCATCACCGGCTTTGTCGGCATCATGATCGGCGCGATCGAGCTGAGCGGCATCGGCGTCAAGATCTCGACCGCGATCCTCAACCTTTCGGGCGGCAATCTCATCGTCACACTGCTGCTGGTCGGCCTCGCCAGCTTTGTGATGGGCATGGGGCTCGAACTCAATACCGGTCTACATCACGCTGGCGACCTTGATGGCGCCGGCCCTGACCGAGCTCGGTGTCTCGCAAATCGCCGCACACCTCTACGTGGTTTATTGGGGGCTGGCCTCGTTCTTTACGCCGCCGCTCTGCATCGCGGTGTTCGTGAGCATCGCCATCAGTGGAAGCAAGTTGTGGGAGACCGGCTGGCAGGCGGTTCGTCTGGGCGTTGCCGTCTTCATCATCCCGATTGCGTTCGTGCTTGACGAAGGGCTGTTGCTGCACGGCTCGCCGACAAAGATCGCCTGGGCCGTCGCCACGGCCTTCGTCGGCGCTTGTTGCCTGGCCTGCGGCTTGCAAGGTTTCGCGCTTGCGCCGTTGCAGCTATGGCAACGTCTGGCGATCGCTCTCGGCGGCATCTTGCTGATCGGGCCCGGTGTCGCAACGCCCCTGATCGGCGCGGGGTTGGCGGGATTGGCGCTGGTGCCGCTGCGCCGGCGCCAAGTTCTCAATCCGTAGAAAGCAAACCGGGCGCGAGCCCCATCAGGCCTTTACGTCATTGACCGGCGCGCCATTGCCGTTGCTCTTGCCGTTGCGCTTCGACGCGCTCGCGCCGTCATAGGCCCACTGCACATAGGCCCCGGCCCAGGTGAAGCCGCCGCCAAAGGCGGCAAGCACCATGCGGTTGCCCGCCTTCAGCTTCGGCTCGTAGTCCCACAGGCAGAGCGGGATGGTGGCGTTGGTGGTGTTGCCGTATTTCTGGATGGTCACCATGACGCGCTCCATCGGCACGCCCATGCGCTCGGCCGTCGACTCGATGATGCGTTTGTTGGCCTGGTGCGGCACCAGCCAGTCAATCATGCTGGCGCGCAGATTGTTGCGGCTCATGATCTCGGCCGCGACCTCCGCCATGCGCGCGATGGCGAACTTGTAGACCGCGGCGCCTTCCTGGTGAACGTAGTGCAGCCGCCTGGCGACGGTCTCGGCCGTCGCCGGCATGCGGCTGCCGCCGGCCTTTTGATGCAAATGGATCATGCCGGCGCCGTCGGAGCGGATCAGCGCATCCATGATGCCGTAACCGTTCTCGTCCGGTTCGAGCAGCACCGCACCGGCACCGTCGCCAAACAGCACGCAGGTGGCCCGATCCGTGTAGTCAATGATCGACGACATCTTGTCTGCGCCGACCACCACGACCTTGCGGGCGGTGCCGGTTGCGATGAACTGCGCGCCGATGGTCAGCGAATAGAGGAAGCCGGAGCAGGCCGCCTGCACGTCGAACGAGCCAATGTTGCGCACGCCGACCATGTCGCAGATGAGGTTGGCGGTCGAAGGAAATTGCAGGTCAGGGGTGGTCGTCGCGCAGATCAGAAGGTCCACGTCGGCGGGGTCGGTACCGGTCTTCCGGAGCAGCCCGCGTACCGCCTCGGCGGCCATATGCGAGGTGCCGAGCCCCTCGCCCTTCAGGATGTGCCGTTCCTTGATGCCGGTGCGCTCGGTGATCCAGGTATCGCTGGTATCGACCATCTCCGCCAACTGCGCATTGGTCAGTACGTCAGGCGGAAGATAGCCGTGGACGGCAGTGATGGCGGCGCGCGGGGACATGCTCAACGGGAAAACCCCAGATTCCAGAACAGATTAGGCGGGCCCGGCGGCCGGCTCACGACCAATTTACGCCGTTGCCGGACCGAATGCCAACCGGTTCACGGTCCGGTTGGTTAAGGCGGCGGCTGCACATCGCCAACGAACTTCATGACCACGTCGGCAGCCCGTGCACTGGGCGCAGCGCCACCGATACCCATGACCGCATCGAGCCGGCTGAAGGCCTCTATCTGGCGACGTCTGTCTGGTGTGTCGCGCAATAAAGGCGTAAGTGCGCCAGCAAGCCGATCGGGTGTGCATTTGAATTGCAGCAATTCCGGCACCACGCGTTCGCCGAGCACCAGGTTCGCGAGGATTACGCTCGGTACCCGGATCAACAGGCTGCCAATGATCGCCTCCGTCAGCGAAAGCCTGTAGGCAGCCACCATCGGTATTCCCGCAAGCGCGAGCTCGAGCGTCGAGGTACCGGATTTGGTCAGCGCGGCCCGCGCATTACGGAAGGCGGCCAGCTTTTCACCCGGATCGGTCACGACGCGCACCGGCACCGGCCAGGCGGCAACAGCCGCACGCACCGTCTCCGCGAGTCGCGGCACCGCCGGTACCACGACGTCGAGTGCTCCGGTGCGTTTGGCGACAAGACCGATCGCTGCACCGAACACGGTCGCCATACGGTGGATCTCCCCACCGCGGCTTCCGGGCAGCACCAGCAGGACCGGCGGATCGGCGAGACGACGCCTCGCCTCTTCCGGATTCGGCCGCAGTTGCGCGATCTGCTCGATCAGCGGATGGCCGACGTAAGTCCCGGACGGACCACTCAGGCGTTGAAGTTCGTCTGGCTCAAACGGCAACAGCGCCAGTACATGATCGACATAGGTCTTCATCGATTTGGCGCGCCACGGCCGCCATGCCCAGACGGAAGGACACACGTAGTCGATGACCGGAATGCCGGGTGCGCGTTGGCGCACGCGCCTGGCGACGCGATGGGTGAAGTCGGGACTGTCGATGATCACCAGCACATCCGGCCGCGCCGCCACGACGGCATCGGCCGTCTGGCGCATACGGCGCAGGATCGTTGGCAGTTTTGCGGGAACTGAGGAAAAACCGACAATCGCCAGATCGCCGAGTGGATACAGGCTGGGCACGCCTTGCTCGGCCATGTGCGCGCCACCGACGCCGGAAAAGCGGATTTGGCCCCGAGCGCGTTCGCGCAACGCGGCAATCAGAGCAGCGCCAAGACGGTCGCCGGATTCTTCGCCTGCCACCAGGAAGACATGCGGCTCGCGCGTGGATAAAGCCGATGCGGCCTCCATCGGCCTACCTCTGCACGGCGGCAGGCGCGCCGAAAACAAATACCCTGGCGCGATCGGCGGCCGTCACCAGCTTCTCCGGCTCGGCAACGATGCTGCTGCCTGCCGCAACTGCCATGCCGGCGAGGCCTGCGCGCGCGACGCCCTCGACCGTCCGGGGACCGATGGCAGGCAGATCGAAGCGCCAGTCCTGCCCCGGTTTCGGCGCCTTCACCAGCACGCCGGTGCCGGCCGGCGTACGCACGCGGCCGTTCCGGCGCATCTCGGCAACCCGCGCGAGCATCTGATCGGTGCCCTCTGCAGCTTCCACCGCCAGCACATGGCGGCCGGCGACCACCACTGCCTGACCGACGTCGAACGGCCCGGTTGCCCGGAGATAATCAAGGCCGAATGCAATGTCGTCGCGATCACGCACGGACGGTTCGAAACCGCCGAGCGCGCCTTCCGGTATCAGGATTTCCGGCGCCACCTCATGAGCACCGAGGACACGAACGCCTTCCCGTTCGAATATGCCGGCGATGCCCGACAACAGGTGATCGTCACCACCCCGATAAGCCGCGATCACGGTCGGAATTCTCATTAACGTCCACAGATCGAATCGTACCTGCCAGATCGCCGGCCGTATCAGGGAGCCGATGAACACCACTTCACGGCAGCCCTCGGCGTGTCCAAGCCGTCGCAGCTTGCCCCCCTGGCCGAGATAGAGCCAGTGATGCGGATAGCGCGCGGCCAGTGCCGGATCGGCAACACCGCGCAGGAGGAACAACACGACCTTGCGACCCCGGGCGGCGGCAGCGTCGGCGACCGTCAGCGGCAGACTGCCACCGCCGCAGATCAGCGCCAGCGGGCCATCCTGCCGCGTGGCCGCATCAGTGGTCATGGCGCCTCGTCGCCCTCGTTGCGTTTGATCGCCATCGTGAGCGGACGTTTGCCCGCGCGAATGAACTCAATGATCTTGCGCACATGCGGATCAGCGCCGAATTCCTGCTCCATCGCGTCGAGGCGGGCGCGGAACTCCCCCTCGCCGAAGAACAGCGCCTGATAGGCGCGCCGGATGTTCAGAATATCCGATTTGGCAGCGCCATTGCGGCGCATGCCGACGACGTTGAGGCCGATCAGATTGGCAAGCGCTCCGTGGGCCATTCCCCAGGGGATGACATCGGCGCGCACACCGCTGAGGCCCACGATCATGGCGCCCTCGCCGATGCGCACGAACTGGCGCACCGCCACGCCGCCGCCAAACACCACATTGTCGCCGACGATGACGTGGCCGCCGAGAACGGTGTTGTTCGCCATGACGACGTTGTTGCCGAGCTGGCAATCGTGGCCGACGTGCGTATTGACCATGAGGAAGCAGCGGTCCCCGATCTCGGTGACGCCGCGGTCGTCTTCGGTACCGATGTTGGCGGTCACGCCTTCGCGGATGTCACAATCGGCGCCGATCACAAGCCTGGTCGGCCCGCCGCGGTATTTCACCGATTGCGGCGGGGTGCCGAGCGAGGCGAAGGGATAGATCTTCGTACGCGCGCCGATGTTGGTGTGGCCGACGACGCAGACGTGCGAGGCAAGGATGCAGCCATCGCCGAGCGTCACGTCAGGACCAATGATACAATAGGGGCCGATCGATACGTCGTGTCCGACCTTCGCTCCGGCGGCGACCCGCGCCGAGGGGTCGATCATGCTTCAATTCCTGCATCGAGCAGCATCGCGCCGACTTCAGCCTCGGCAACGACGCGGCCGCCCACCTTGGCCTCGCCCTTGTACCACCACATGTTTCGCCGGTTTGCTTTCAGCGCCATATGAAATTCGACCGTGTCGCCAGGCACGACCGGCCGGCGGAATTTCGCGTTATCGATGGTCATGAAATAGACCGGACGCGCGGTATCTTCACCGAGCCCCACAAGGCACAGGACACCCCCGGTCTGCGCCATGCCCTCGATCAGCAGCACGCCCGGAAAGACCGGATTTTCCGGGAAGTGTCCCTGAAATTGCGGCTCGTTGATGGTGACGTTCTTGATGCCGACGCCGCTCTTGTTGCCGCGAATGTCGACCACGCGGTCAATCATGATGAACGGATAGCGGTGCGGCAACATCTTGAGCACCTGGGCAATGCCGATCGAATCAATTTCTTTCACAACATCATTCATAGCAATCGTCTCGTTTGCCCCGGGCAGTCGTAACGCCTGTGGTATCGCCCGATAGCCGATCAGCGATCCGGAATCTACCGGACCATCGCCGGTTTGGCGGGTGCCCCGGCCCAGCAGGCGCCGGCCGGCACATCGTCCTGGACGAGGCTGGCTGCGGCAATGCGCGCCCCCTCGCCGACTGTCACGTTATCATTTAGGCCGACCCGCGCCTCCAGAACAACATGATCCTCGAGCGTCACGCTGCCCGAAATGCCCGATTGCGCCACCACCCTGCAGTGCCGCCCGATGCTGGCATTGTGGCCGACCCTCACCAGATTGTCGATCTTGGTGCCCTCGCCGACGACCGTGTCGCGTATTTCGCCACGGTCGATGGTAGTCCCGGCCCCGATCTCCACGTCGTCCTGGATGATCACGCGGCGGAGCTGAGGCATTTTGAGACTTCCCCGATCGCCGGTCAGGAAACCGAATCCGTCCTGGCCGATATGGCAGCCGGCGTGAATGACCACCCGATCGCCGATCAATGCATGACCGATGGTGGCGCCGGCGCCGATCATACAATTGCGGCCGATGCAGACCTCGCCGCCAATCGTCGCATTGGTCGCAATCACAGTGCCGAAACCGATCTCTGCGCGCGGCCCGATCACCGCCCCGGGCTCGATAGTGACGTCCGCTTCAAGCCGCGCGCTCGGGTGCACCCGAGCGCCGGCGCCGTCGCCGGCCGGGTAAAGCGACGACGGCTGCAATGCGTGCGCAAAGAGCGCGCGGGCCGCGACCACAAAGGCGCGGTAGGGATCGTCGACGACGAGCACAGCCACCCGCGCAGGCAGATTGCCGGCGAGCGCGGCGGTGGCGAAGCAGGCGCCGGCGCGGGTCGCGGCAGCGGCCGCCGTGAAACGTTCTTCGTCGAGAAAACTCAGGTCCCACGGCGCCGCACGATCCAGCGCAGCGACGCCGGTGATGCGCCGCTCCATCAGCGCGGGCAATGGCGGCGATGCCGTGGTCATGGCGACGATCTCGCTCAGCTTGAGACCGCGCGCGCCTCGAAGAATTGCCGGTTCGCTCATGCCGTTCCTGCCGTCACCCGACGTACGGCCAAGATCAGAATGACGCGCCTCCGCTGAAGCGGAAGATCTGGGTGTTGTCGCAGACTTCGGAACCGTCGGATGCGGTGCCACAGGCTTTGGTCAGCGGATATGCAAGATCGAAACGCAGCGGTCCCAGCGGCAAATCCCAGATGAGACCGATACCCACGGCCGACCGGATATCCGTGACGCTGTCGAGACCGACCTGAAGCGTTTCGCCGGTCTGGTCCCACGCGGTAGGCCCCTTGTAACTCCAGAGGCCACCGGCATCGAGGAAGGTCGCTAACTTTATGCCGACTTCCTTCGGCAGGAAGTAGAGCGGCGTCTGGAACTCCATGCTCGCGCCCCAGTAAAGGCTGCCGCCCAAGGCATCGTGGGTTGTGCCCGGTGTAAGGTCGCGCGGACCAATTCCGGCGGGGGAAAAACCGCGCACGAGATTCGGGCCCATGAAAAAGTGGTCGAGCATGCGCAGATCCTTGCCGCCCCACGACGTGATCTGGCCGCCCTGCAGTTTGAGCACGCCGATGATATCGGGCAGCACTTCGTAATAATTGCGCCCCTCAACCGAGGTCCGGAAGAAGTTTACATCACCGCCGAGACCGGCCACGTCCTGCTTCAGCTCGACAAAGAGACCGCTGGTCGGCGACTTGTTGTTGTCGAGCGTGTTGTAGGCCAGCGAATACCCGGCAAGTGAGACCATGACCGGTCCATTCGCCAGCTCCGAACGCACGGCCAGCGAGGCTTCGCCGTCGCCGTAGCACGAATTGCCCGGCGCCACGCCCGGCCCCGTGCCGGCACGATACGCCGCGGCGGCCGCGGTATCCTTACAGTTGTTGTACTGCGGATTGGTGTCGAACGAGACTTCCTGCCGGTAGAGCGAATAGTGCGGCTGCAGCGAGAGGTTCTCTGTGAGCTGGAACCCGAGCCGCACCTTGCCGCCGTACGTGCTGGTATCATACGAGGTAAAGCTGTTGGCGAGCCTCTGGCGGGCATAGAGATCGATGCCGCCGGCCATCCGGTAACCGAACAGATACGGCTCCACAAAGGAGAGAGCAAAGCCGCGCACGTTCTGCCCGTATTGCACCGACGCCTTGGCGAATTGCCCGCGGCCGCCCAGGTTCTTCTCGGCGACGCTGACCTCGCCGATGACGCCGTCCGCCGTCGAATAGCCGCCCGAAACCGAGAAATTGCCGGTCGGCTTCTCCTCCACCTGAACAACGATGACGACCCGGTCCGGCGCGGAGCCCGGTTCGGTGGTAATTCTGACCGACTTGAAAAAGTCGAGGTTCTTCAGCCGGCGTTCGGCACGGTCCACCAGCGCACGGTTGTAGGGGTCGCCTTCGCCGATATCGAACTCACGACGGATGACGTAGTCGCGCGTATGCGCGTTGCCCCGGATGGTGATGCGTTCGATATAAGCGCGCCGACCCTCGTCCACCACGAACACCAGATTGATCTGCCGCTTCTGGAAATTGCGGTCCCCGCGCGGGTGCACCGTGGCGAAGGCATAACCGCGTTTTGCGGCCTCAATGGTCATCGCCTCGACTGACCGTTGCACCAGATCGGCGTTGTACGTATCGCCGGGACCGAGCTTGACCTCACCGCGCAACAGCGCCGGCTGAATGGCGTGCACGTTCGACACCACGTCGACGGTGCCGATGTGGTACTTGGGTCCCTCGTCGATGGTGAAGGTGACGATGAATCCCTTCTTCGCCGGATCGTAGATGCCGGAAGCCGAAACGATGCGCACATCCGCATAGCCGTGCTTCAAATAGAAGCGACGCAGCAGGTCTCGGTCGGCCTCGACGCGGTCGGGATCGTAGATATCGGTGGTCTGCAGGAAGCTGAGAAAGTTGGATTCGCTGGTCTTGATCACCTGCCGCAGCCGGTATGAAGAAAAGGCTTTGGCGCCGACGAATCGAATCTCTTCGACGCCGGTCTTCTTTCCTTCAGAAATCTTGAAGACCAGATTCACGCGGTTGTTCGGCAACCGGATGATCTCCGGCACCACGCTGACGTCGAAACGGCCGGAGCGGTGATAGATCTCGATGATGCGCTGAACGTCGGCCTGCACCACCGGCTTGGACAGGGTACCGCGCGCCTTCGACTGGATCTCGGCCTGGATCTGTTCGTCTTTGGTCTTCTTGTTACCCTCGAAGGCGACCTTGTTGATCACCGGGTTCTCGACCACCGTCACCACCAGACGGCCGCCGGCATGGCGGATCTTCACGTCCGAAAACAGGCCGGTGGCGTAAAGCGCCTTGTAGGCCTGGTCGATCTCCACGGGACCGAGACGGCCGCCGGAGCCGGGATGAAAATAGGAGCGGACGGTCTGCGCCTCGACGCGGCGGTTACCTTCCACGACAATCGAATTCACGGTCTGCGCGACCGCCGACCGGGAAGTCGCGATCGTCGCTGCCCCGCCAACGACAAGGATACCACAGAAGACCAACCAGACGAGAGCCAGTCCCCGTAGCAACCGCACACCAAGTCCCATGCGCAACGCGCCCTTTTTATCCTTGCGGCCGCCCCCACCTCGGTTCGGCAGACAGCCTGGCTGGCTTCGGGTGCTTTTTACAGCGTTTACGGCACACTGCAAACGAACTTCCCGGCCCGACTTTCCCTTTCCCCTCAAAAAGTTGCTTGGCAGCAACGGTTACGAGGTGGCGAGGTGCAGAATGTCATTAAAGGTTGCAAAAATCATCAACATCACAACGATCGCGAGCCCGATCCGGAACCCGACTTCCTGCGCACGCTCCGACAAGGGCCGTCCGCGAACAGCTTCGATTCCATAGAACAAAAGGTGACCCCCGTCGAGCAAGGGAATCGGGAACAGATTCAGAAGGCCAATCGAGATCGAGAGCACCGCGGCGAGATGGATCAGGGCCGTGAAACCGACGGTGGCCACCTCGCCTGACACCTGCGCGATACGAATCGGGCCGCCGAGCTGGTCGGCCGCCTCGCGCCCGGAGAACACCCCTCCGATATAGGCGAGCGTGCGGTCCACCACGTACCAGGTTTCCTTGACGCCGGCCCCGATGGCTTGCAACGGCCCCATCTTTTCGGTCTTGAAATCGCCTGGCTTCATGGAGCGGCTGATGCCGAGCACACCCAGCTTGTGCTGGTTGCCGAAGCGATCCTTGATCTGGCGCAGCTCCGGCGTCGCGTGCAGCGTCACCAGCTTGCGGTCGCGCTCGACATCGATCGCGAGCCGCTGGCCGGCGCTCACGCTGACGATGCGCTGCATCGTGGAGAAGCTGTCGACCCGGGCGCCGTCAATGCCAACCACCAGGTCGCCGACCTTGAAACCGGCGGCGGCGGCGGCGCTGTTGGCCTGCACCACGTCCACACGTGCACTCGTCGATTGCTTGCCAACCACCATGAAGATGCCGGCAAAGATCAGGATTGCCAGCAGGAAGTTCGCCAGCGGCCCGGCCACCACCACCGCGGCCCGGGACGCGACCGGCTGGTAGTGGAAGCTGACCTTCTTCTCTTCCTCGCTCATGGCGGCCGCCGCCTCCTGGTCCGGCGTGCTGGCGGCATTCTCATCGCCGAGGAATTTCACATAGCCGCCGAGCGGAATGGCCGAGATTTTCCAACGGGTGCCGTGGCGGTCATTGAACCCGAAAAGTTCCGGTCCGAAGCCAATCGAGAAGCTGAGCACCTTGATACCGCACCAGCGCGCCACCAGAAAATGGCCAAGCTCATGAAAAAACACGACAATTGTCAAAACAAAGAGGAAGGGGACCAGGTAGCCGGCGACCCCGCCGCCAAACGCGCTCAAGCCACCCATGATATCGGCACCCATCCCAGACACCTCTCCCCGCTCCAAAGGCCGCCCTAAAAGTTGCAGAAGCCTTACTAGAATGCCTTTGCGGCAATTTCGGGCAAGGCCTCCCGCGCCAGGCTTCTGGCTGCATGGTCAACGGCGAGAGCCTCGTCGACCGCCGCCGGGTCAGCCAGAATGCCACGCTTGGCCGCAGCTTCAAGCGTCGCAGCCACCAGCGCCACGATCGACGGAAAACTGATGCGGCCGGCGATAAATTCGGCGACCGCGACTTCGTCCGCGGCGTTCATCACCGTCGGCGCTGCCCCACCCGTTTCCATGACGCGTCGCGCCAGTTCGATGGACGGGAAGCGGACCGGATCGTGGTCCTCGAAGGTCAATTCTCGCACCTGCGCCAGATTCAGGCGTGCTGCCGCCCCATCGATACGCTGCGGCCAGGCCAGGCAATGGGCGATCGGCGTGCGCATATCCGGGGTACCGAGCTGAGCCACCACCGAACCATCGCGGTATTCAACCATCCCGTGGACCACAGACTGCGGATGCACCAGCACATCGAGTTCGCCGGGGTCGAGCCCAAACAGATGCTGGGCCTCGATCAGCTCGAGGCCCTTGTTCATCATGGTCGCGGAATCGACGGTGATCTTCGGGCCCATTGACCAGTTGGGATGCTTGAGTGCCTGCTCGGGTGTGGCGGCGTTGATCGCCTCCAGAGTCCAGGTCCGGAACGGACCACCGGAAGCGGTCAGAATCACCCGCCTGATGTCCTCGCGTGGCCCTGCACCAAGCGCTTGGAACACGGCGTTGTGCTCGGAGTCGACCGGCAACACGGTCGCGCCCGCACTCGCCGCCCGGCGCATGAACAGACCGCCGGCACACACAAGGCATTCCTTGTTGGCAAGCGCCACGGTTGCGCCGCGTTCGATCGCCGCCAGCGTGGGCTTGAGACCGATGGCGCCGCTGATCGCCGCCATCACCCAGTCGGCATCGCGCTCGGCCGCTTCGACCAGCGCCGCTTCACCTGCGGCAGCCTCGATGCCGCTGCCGGCGAGCGCCGCCTTGAGATCGCCATAGGCGGTTTCGTCAGCCACCACCGCCATGCGGGCGCCGACCTCGCGGGCGATCTCAGCCAGCGGGCCGGCATTGCGGCCGGCGGTGACGGCCTCGACACGGTAGCGGTCGGGGTTACGCTTGATCAGATCGACAGTGCTTGTGCCGATCGACCCGGTGGCGCCCAGAATGGTCACGCTGCGCAGATCAGCTGCGTGCCGCGGCTCAGAACGGGCAAGTCCGGGAACAGTCATAGGGTCACCATACCAGCAAGCCGCGGGCCGCGTCGTGAAAACCACCCCGGGCAAGCCCGATCAGGCAACCGACCAGAACGGCCGCCCAGAAGCCATCGAGGCGGTCCATGACCCCCCCGTGACCCGGGATGAGATGGCTGGCGTCCTTGGCGCCAAACCGGCGCTTGACCCAGGATTCCAGAAAGTCACCGGCCTGCGCCGCTACCGACAGCACCAGCGCCAGGGTCGCAATCGCCGCAAGGTTGCCGAACCCGAACCAGGCCGCGCCGGCCACCGACAAGGCCATCGCGCCAAGCGCGCCGCATATTCCACCCGACCAGGTCTTCTTCGGGCTGACGGCCGGCAGCAGTTTGGGGCCGCCCAGTGTGCGCCCGCCGAAATAGGCGAGAACGTCGGTCGCCCATACGATCGCAAACAGGAAGATCATGGCGGCGAATCCAAACGCCTGATCGTTGCGCAGCAGCATCGGCGCGAGCAGCATGACGCCGGCATAAAGAACGCCGCACGTGATCCACCGGCGCCGGCCTTCCGACGCAAAGATGGCCGCTGCAAACGCCCCCAGACCCACGAACAGGATCGCCACCACCGGGTGATCGCGCCAGTCCACGACCGCCGCGATTGCCAGCGCACCGCTGCAGAACAGGATCAACAGCTGATGCCCACGACCGGCCACCAGCGTGATCCACTCCCACAACACTGCGATCGCCGCCACGCCCCAGAACAAGGCGAACAGCCAGCCGCCGTACCAGGCTGCCAACAGCGCGACCGGCGCCAATACCACCGCCGAAGCCACACGCAGAGCCAGATTGTTTCCGGGAGCGGACGTCGGCCTTCCGGCGTCGCCGGGATTTGACACAGGGTCGGCGTCGGGCACGAGGCTCAGGATCCCGTTTTCGCGACCAGACCGCCAAACCGGCGTTCGCGCTGCTGATACTCGCGGATCGCCACCTCCAGAGTGGCGCCGTCGAAATCCGGCCAGTAGGTCGGCACGAATACCAGCTCGCTGTAGGCGGACTGCCAGAGCAGGAAATTGGACAGGCGCTGCTCGCCGCTCGTTCTGATGATGAGATCCGGGTCCGGAATATCGGGGGCGTCAAGGAAGCTTCCGACCGTTTCCTGGGTGATGGCGGTGGCATCAAGACGCCCTTCCGTCACCTCGCGCGCAATTCGTTTCGCGGCCCGCGCAATCTCCTGACGGCCGCCGTAGTTGAAGGCAACCACCAGCGTGAGGCCGTCGTTATGTTTGGTCAACTCTTCCGCCTCGACCAGCAAGCGGCGGATTTCGGGATCGAGATCGTCACGCTCGCCAATGATGCGCACGCGCACATTACTCTGGTGCAACTCGGCGAGATCGTTGCGGATGAAGCGGCGCAACAGACCCATCAGTTCGCCGACCTCGGATTCGGGGCGCGACCAGTTCTCGGCGCTGAAGGAAAAAATGGTGATGTACGAAATGCCCATCTCGCCCGCCGCGCGCACGGTGCGGCGCACCGCCTCGACGCCGCGCCGGTGGCCCTCCACCCGCGGCAGACCACGCGCCGCCGCCCAGCGCCCGTTGCCATCCATGATGATGGCCACGTGGCGCGGCGCCTGGAACGGGGATGCGGCCCCGAGCGGGACTTTTGCCTCGGACATACGGCTTCCTCAGACGGTGAGGATCTCCTTTTCCTTTGTCGCGAGCATCTGATCGACTTCGGCAATCACGCCGTCGGTCGCTTTCTGAATCTCCGCCGAAAAACGGTCGTGATCGTCCTTGCTGATGGCGTGATCCTTCTCCAGCTTTTTGACCACGTCGAGGCCGTCGCGGCGCACATGGCGGATCGCCACACGCGCGGCCTCGGCATATTTATGCGCAACCTTGACCAGTTCCTTGCGCCGCTCTTCGTTGAGTTCGGGAACGCGCAAGCGAATTACCTGGCCTTCGGTGGCCGGTGACAGGCCGAGATTGGAATTGACGATCGCCTTCTCGACCGCGTGCACCAGCGACTTGTCCCAGACGTTGACTGCGAGCAAACGCGGCTCCGGGACAGTGACGGTGGCGACCTGGTTGAGCGGCATGTGCGAGCCATAGGCCTCGACCTGCACCGGCTCGAGCATATTCGAAGAAGCGCGCCCGGTGCGCAGGCCGGACAGTTCAGTCTTCAGGGCGTTGGTGGCGCCGTGCATCCGGCGTTTGAGATCTTCGAGGTTGTGAGTTGCGTTTGTCATAGCGATCCTCAAAACACGTGCCGTCAATCACGCTGGCAGCGCCGATTGGCGCCTGAAATCCTCGTTCGGACACGCTGCCGGCTGGCTGCAGCCCCGCAGGCCGGCTCGAGACCGGGGCTTCATCCGGCTTTCGCGGGCTAACCGACGGTGGTCGCGCGTCCCTTCCCGCGCAGCACCTCTTCAATGGCACCCGGCGCGGCGATGGAGAAGACGATGATAGGCATACGGTTTTCCCGGGCAAGGGCGAAGGCCGTGCCGTCCATAACCCGCAGGTCCTTCTCGATCGCCTCCTGGTGGCTGAGCCGCTCGTAGCGTTTCGCCTTGGGGTCCTTCCTGGGGTCGGCGCTGTAGACGCCGTCCACATTCGTCGCCTTGAGCACCACCTGGCATTCGAGCTCAACGCCGCGCAGCACCGCGGTGGTGTCGGTGGTGAAGTAGGGATTGCCGGTACCGGCCCCGAGCAGCACCACCCGCCCCTTCCCGAGGTTTTTCAGGGCGCGTTTGCGGTTATACGTCTCGCATACGGCCGGCATGGCGATCGCCGACAAGGTCCGCGCCTCGCAACCGGCCCGTTCGATGGCCGCTTCCAGCGTGAGGCAGTTCATCACGGTCGCCAGCATACCCATTGTGTCGCCGACCGGGCGCGGCACGCCGCGGGCGGAAACCTCCACGCCACGAAAGATATTGCCGCCACCTACGACTACACCGAGTTCGACACCGAGCCTGGCGCAGGCGGCGAGGTCGGTCGCCAACCGATCGACGATTTTCTGGTCGATGCCAAAACCGCCCGCCCCGCTGAGCGCCTCACCCGACAGTTTGACGATCACACGCCGGTGGACCGGGTCAGCCATGGGTTCGCTCGCGTCCTTGCGGTCCGGCCCATCCGCCGTGAATCAGCGGCGCCGGGGGCATTCTACACAAACGCCCGGCGGTTGCGGAAAATCGCCGGGCGCTGCATTCGCTTGTCAGGATTCCGCTCAGCCCTGGCCGGCAGCGGCGGCCACCTCGGCGGCGAAATCGCTTTCCTCGCGCTCGATGCCTTCACCGATGGCAAAGCGCACAAATCCGGTGATTTTGATGGTGCCGCCCATCGTCTTCTCGGCTTCCTTCAACGCCTGCGCAACGGTTTTGGCGGTGTCATGGACGTAGACCTGCTCAAGCAGACAAACTTCCTTGTAGTAGGTCTTCAGACCGGATTCGACGATCTTCTCGATCACGTTATCCGGCTTGCCCTGCTGGCGGAACTTGTCAGCCAGGACGTCCTTCTCGCGCGCCACCACCGCCGGGTCGAGCCCGGCGGCATCGACCGCCTGCGGATTGGAAGCAGCAACGTGCATCGCGATCATGCGGCCGAGCGCTGCGAGTTCATCGGCCTTGCCGGGCAATTCAAGCGCGACCAACACGCCGATCTTGCCGAGACCGTCGCTGACAGAGTTGTGCATGTACTGACCAACGGCGCCCTGCGCGACTTCAAGCGAAGCGGCACGACGCAGCGTCATGTTCTCGCCGACCTTGGCAACAGTATCGGTAATGGCGTCTGCCACCGTGATGTCGCCGACCTTGGCGGCCTTGATGGCCTCAACGTCGGTGCCGGCCTTGAGCGCGATATCCGCGATCATCTTGACCAGACCCTGGAAAAGATCGTTGCGGGCGACGAAGTCGGTCTCGGAATTGACCTCGACCACAACACCTTTCCTGTCCTTCACCTGCAGGCCGATGAGACCTTCGGCGGCGACGCGACCGGCCTTCTTGGCTGCTTTCGACAATCCCTTCTTTCGGAGCCAGTCGACCGCGGCTTCCATGTTGCCGTCGTTTTCCGTGAGCGCGGCCTTGCAATCCATCATGCCAGCGCCGGTCGCCTCGCGCAGTTCCTTGACCATGCCGGCCGAGATATTCGCCATAACGTGTTCCTTAATCCGCCGTGGACCGCGCAGATCGCGGCCGGCGCATCCATGATGTCTTCGACTAACGACCCGGCGTAACCGTCGGGCACGACGGCGGAATTACTCGGTTTCCGCCGTCAGTTCCTTGGCCTTGGCGATCCAGGCGTCGACGCGGCCGGGCAGACCCACCTCTTCGCCGACATTGTGCGCGGCGGTCGGGTTGAACTCGGCGATCTGCGTGTAGTGGAAGATGCCGAGGTCGTTGAGCTGCTTCTCGATGGCGCCCGAGACGCCCGGCAGCTTCTTGAGATCGTCGGCAACGCCACGCGGGCCCGGCAGCGGCTCAAAGCCGAGATCGCTCTGCGCAGGTTCGGCCGGCACCGGCTCGGCGACCCCCGGCTTCTCCTGGGCGCCGATGTCAATGCCCATGCCGCCTTGCGCGCGCGAGATGCCATCGATCGCCGCCTTGGCGATGAGGTCGCAATAGAGCGAGACCGCGCGACTGGCGTCGTCGTTGCCCGGCACGACAAAGGTGATGCCGGCCGGATCGCAGTTCGTGTCGACCACGGCGGCGACCGGGATATTGAGACGCTGGGCCTCCTTGATCGCGATGTCTTCCTTGTTGGTGTCGATCACGAAGATCAGGTCGGGGATACCGCCCATGTCCTTGATGCCGCCGAGCGAGCGATCCAGCTTGTCGCGCTCGCGCTGCATGGTCAGGCGCTCTTTCTTGGTGTAGCCGCCGGCCTCGTTGGAGGCGAGCATCTCCTCGAGCTTGCGCAAGCGCGAGATCGAGCCGGAAATGGTCTTCCAGTTGGTCAGCGTGCCGCCGAGCCAGCGCGAATTGACGTAGTACTGCGCACAACGCTTGGCGGCGTCCGCGATGGCGTCCTGCGCCTGGCGCTTGGTGCCGACGAACAGGATGCGCCCGCCCTTGGCGACGGTATCGCTCACCGCCTGCAGCGCCTGATGCAACATCGGCACGGTCTGGGCGAGGTCGATGATGTGAATGTTGTTGCGGACGCCGAAGATGTAATCGCCCATCTTCGGGTTCCAGCGGTGGGCCTGATGGCCGAAGTGCACGCCAGCTTCCAACAGCTGACGCATCGAGTAGTCAGGAAGCGCCATAAGTCTTCTCCGGTTGATCCGCCGCGGACGGTTGTGAGCCCTTGTTTTCGTTGGGAAAACCGGGCCACCGGACGGCCTGATCGGCCCGGTTGTCGGGGCCGCAGCCAAACGTCCGCGTGAGTGATGGTGGCGCTTATATAGGGACGAATTCCGCGATGCAAGGCAGTCTGCGGCGGCGGCCCCCGGCCCGCCAGGAGCGCCAGGAGCGCCGGGTCTCCTCAGCTCGCTGGCCGATCGGCGCCCTCACGCCCCGCACCCCACAATACCGCCACGCCGATAACGGCGGACAGAATCGACGCCGCAAAAACCGCGATCTTGGCTGCGGCAAAATCGGACGCCGCCGGAAACGCCTGACCGGCGATAAACAACGACATCGTGAACCCGATGCCGGCCAGCGCACCGGCGCCGATCAGCTGGCGCCACGTATATTCATTTGGCTTCACGGCGATCCCAAACCCCACGGCCAGTGCCGAAGCCAGTACAAGCCCCAGCGGCTTGCCGATCGTCAGACCCGCAATGAGCGCGATCGTAAGTAATTCATGGCCCTGCAGCACCTCCGGCCTTATGGCAACGCCCGCATTAGCAAATGCGAACAACGGCAGCACCAGATAGCTCGATCGTGCACCGGCATGCCGCAAGAGCCGATCCGCCGGAGATTCCAGCCGGTCGTGAATGGCATCGAGGGCGCGCAAGACCTCGAGGGACGGCCCGTGGCGAAGCACTTCATCGGCGTGCTTGGCCTCGACCGCCATGATCGTATTCGACTGCATCATGAGCGTCTTCAGATTTGGCGGCGGCCGGGTCGGAATGAACAACGCGAGAACGACGCCGGCCAAAGTGGCGTGCAGGCCGCCCGCATAAACAAAGGCCCACAATGCCGTCCCCACCAGGATGTAGGGTGTGGTGCGATAGACATGGGAACGGTTGAGCATCGCCAACACAACCACAGCCGCAGCCGCGGCGGCGAGATAGCCGAGATGCAGCGCGCCGGAATAAAAGACCGCGACCACGCCGATGGCGCCGATATCGTCCACGATGGCCGCCGCCGTCAGGAAGATGCGCAGCTCGACCGGCACACGGCTACCCATCATCGCAATCAATGCGATTGCAAATGCCGTATCGGTCGCCATCGGCACGCCCCATCCGTGCGACCAGGACCCGGCCGGAATAAGGACGATGTAGAGCAGCGCCGGCACGACCATGCCGCCGACGGCAGCGGCAATTGGCAAGGCCGCGGATCGCAAGCTCGCGAGATGTCCGACTGTGAACTCGCGCTTGATTTCGAGGCCGACGACAAGGAAGAAGATGGTCAACAGGCCGTCATTGATGCAGTGCAGCAGCGACAGTTCAAAGCGGGCGCTGGCGAACGTGACCCCGAGATGCATGTGCCAGAGCGCCTCGAACGCCGGGCCCATCGCCGAGTTGGTGAGAGCAACGGCCAAAACCGTGGCCAGCAACAGCAGCACGCCCGCGGAAGGTGCCCAACCCGCGAAATCCAGAGCGGCGACGCGCACGCGATGGCCGAGCGTGCCAAGCATCGCATCGGCGAACGAACTCTCGTCCCAAGGCCCGTCATAACGGCGGCCATTGATGAAGAAGGTTGGTGTGAACATGACGCCGCTGGCGTATGAGCTCGCGATATCGGCATCCACGCGGGCCACCGCACGCCGGGCGGCTTCTGACGCGCCGTCCAGTTCCTGCGGCGAAATCCCGAGTATTTGAGCGGCGGCATCCAGATCGCCTTCGGTCAGCGTATCCGACCGCGTCATCAACGTGACGTGGGCCTCCCAGAAACGCCTGGGATCGTTGCCCCGCTCCACCAGATCGGCAGCACGCCGGGCGATTTCGCTGCCGGTCAATGGCCGATGTCGGAAGACGTACCGCATCCGCTCGCCGAGTTGATCGCGGACTTCCGCGATCCTTTCATTGGCTGCGCGGCAATGCGGACAGGCATAACTGCCATATTCGACGAGCGTGATTTCAGCGTCGTCCGGACCGAGAATGTGATCGCGGTCGGCGCTGACCGGGAGGTCCAGCCAATGGGTTTCACGCGCATCCGACATCGGGGGTTTCTTTCAGGCGGGCTCCGAACCGTTCCTGGCGCATTGAATGACGCCGCGCTGCAAGACGCAAATCGTCGCCCCTGCTCTTTTCGAGAGAGCGCCGCTACAGCGCCTCGACCTGCAGCACCCCGGGTACTGCCTTAAGCGCCCCGGCGATCTGCGGCGAGACCTTGAAGCGGCCGGGGAGCTTGACCTCGACCTCGGTGCCTTCAGCAAGCTGAAGCACCATGGACACCTCGCCGTCGCCATTGTGCGCGGCTTGCCGCGCGACCGGCTCCAGCCGTCTGGCCACCGCCTCGAGCGGCTTGTCGTCGCGCAGAAACACGCGCAAGCCCTTGTGCAGATTGGCGGCCGCAGCATCGAGCGGCTCGACCGACTGGATGCGGGCGCGCACCTCGTCGCCCTGCACTTCTGCCGACAGGAAGATCAGAACCGCGCTGCCGGGATCGAGCAGGTCGCGGTATTCGGCCAGGCCCTCGGAGAACACCACCGCCTCGTAGGTGCCGGTGGGATCGGACAATTCGATGATGCCCATCTTGTTGCCGGTGCGGGTGCGCCGCTCGGTGCGCGAGACTACGGTGGCAGCGACGCGGCCGGCGGTGACGCCACTTTTGACCGCATGGGAGAAATCGGCCCACGACTGCACGCGCAACTTCTTGAGCACGACAGCGTAGTCGTCGAGCGGATGACCGGACAGATAGAAGCCAACCGCGTCGCGTTCACGCTGCAGGCGCTCCGGGGGCAGCCAGGGCTCGACCTGCGGCAGCACGATCGGTTCGCGCGTGTCGCCGCCGCCGAACAGTTCGTTCTGTCCGACGGATGCGGATTCATGGGCGTGCTGGGCCTGGCGCAATACGATGTCGACGCCGGCGAAAACACGGGCGCGGTTTTCCTCGAATTGATCGAACGCGCCGGCGCCCGCAAGGCTTTCCAGGACCCGCTTGTTGAGGGCGCGCGGGTTGATGCGCGAGACGAAATCCGCGAAACCGGCAAAGGGACGGTCGCCGCGCGCTTCGACGATCGCCTCCACCGCCTGCCCGCCGACACCTTTCAGCGCCGCAAGCGCGTAAATGATGGTGTTGCCATCGACCTCGAAGGCGACGTGCGAGCGGTTGATCGACGGCGGCGCGACTTCGATACCGAGGCGCTCGGCCTCGGCACGGAATTCCGCGAGCTTGTCGGTATTGTTCATGTCGAGGGTCATGGTGGCGGCCAGGAACTCGACAGGATAGTTCGCCTTCATATAGGCCGTCTGATAGGCGACCAGCGCATAAGCCGCAGCATGGCTCTTGTTGAAACCGTATTCGGCGAAGCGTTCGAGGAGATCGAAGATGGCGTCGGCCCGGGATTTGTCGATGCCGCGCTCGGTGCAGCCGGAGACGAAACGCTGCCGTTGCGCCCGCATCTCCTTCATGATCTTCTTGCCCATGGCGCGGCGCAGCAGGTCCGCGTCGCCGAGCGAATAGCCGGCGAGGATCTGGGCTGCCTGCATCACCTGTTCCTGGTAGACAATGACGCCGAAGGTTTCCTTCAGCACCGTCTCCAGCTTGGGATGGATGTAGTCGGGCAACTCCAGACCGTGCTTGCGGGCGCAATAGGTCGGGATGTTGGCCATCGGGCCCGGGCGGTAGAGCGCCACGAGCGCAATGATGTCCTCGAACCGGTCGGGCTGCATGTCGAGCAGCGCGCGACGCATGCCCGCGCTTTCCAGCTGGAATATGCCGACGGCTTCAGCGCGGGAGAGTTGCTCGTAGGTCTTTTTGTCGTCGAGCGGGATGGCCGACAGGTCGATTTCGATGCCGCGGCGCTTCACCAGTTCCACCGCTTTATGGAGAACGGTCAGCGTCTTCAGGCCCAGGAAGTCGAACTTCACCAGGCCGGCCTGTTCGACCCATTTCATGTTGAACTGGGTGACCGGCATGTCGGAGCGCGGATCGCGGTAGAGCGGCACCAGCTCCGACAGGGAACGATCGCCGATGACGATGCCGGCGGCATGGGTCGAGGCGTGTCGGTTGAGGCCTTCGAGCTTCCTCGCAATCGCGAATGCGCGCTTGACCACCGGCTCGTTCTCGGCCTCCGCCTGCAACTTCGGCTCGTCGTCGATGGCCTTGGCGAGGCTGACCGGATTGGCCGGGTTCTGGGGAACAAGCTTGCACAGCTTGTCGACCTGGCCATAGGGCATCTGCAACACGCGGCCAACGTCGCGCAGCACGCCGCGCGCCTGCAGCGTGCCGAAGGTGATAATCTGCGCGACCTGATCGCGGCCATAGCGCTCCTGCACATAGCGGATCACCTCGTCGCGGCGGTCCTGGCAGAAGTCAATGTCGAAGTCCGGCATCGACACGCGCTCGGGGTTGAGAAAACGCTCGAACAGCAGGCCGAAGCGAATGGGGTCGAGATCAGTAATGGTGAGCGCATAGGCGACCAGCGAGCCCGCGCCGGAACCGCGGCCGGGCCCGACGGGGATATCCTTCGACTTCGCCCACTTGATGAAGTCGGCCACGATCAGGAAGTAGCCGGGATATTTCATGCGCTCGATGACGCCGAGTTCGAACTCAAGCCGTTCGCGGTACTCGTCCTCGGTATGTCCATCGGCGACGCCATGGGACGCGATGCGGTCCGCCAACCCCTCCTCGGCCTGGCGGCGCAGCTCCGCCGCCTCGTCAACCGCGTGTCCGTCCTCGCCGACCGAAAACCGCGGCAGAATCGGCTTGTGGGTCCTGGGCCGGAACGCGCAGCGCTCGGCGATTTCCACCGTGGAGGCGACCGCCTCCGGCAAATCCTTATACAGCTCAACCATTTCGCCGCGGGTCTTGAAGCGATGCTGCGCGGTGAGCTGGCGTCGGTCGGAATCCGAAATGACGCGGCTTTCGGCGATGCAGATCAGCGCGTCATGGGCCTCGTAGTCCTGCGTGGTGGCGAAATACGGCTCGTTGGTCGCAACCAGCGGAATGCCTTTGGCGTAGGCGAGCTCGACCAGATGCGGCTCGGCCTGACGCTCGGCCGCCATGCCGTGGCGCTGAAGTTCGACATAGAGACGGTCACCAAACAGCGCGAGCAACGTTTCGAGGCGGGCGGTGGCAAGCGGGCCCTGCCCGGCCACGAGCGCCGCGTCGAGCGGACCCCCGAGCCCGCCGGTGAGTGCAATGACGCCGCCGGTTTCACCCTTCAGCCAGTCGGGCCTGAGCCGCGGCGGCTCGTTCGCAGGCGTCTCGAGAAAGGCGCGCGAGCTGAGCCGCATCAGGCTGCGGTAGCCCTCCTTGCGCGCGGCAAGCAGCACAATGCGCTGGCGATCGGGCATGGCGTGCGCGGTGCGTGAACCGTGCTCGACGTCGCCGAAATCGATGGCGAGCGCGCAGCCGATAATGGGCTGGATGCCGGCGCCGGAGAGCTTCTCGGAGAATTCCAGCGCGCCGAACATGTTGTCGGTGTCGGTGAGCGCCAGTACCGGCTGCTGATCGGCCCTGGCGAGATCCACGAGCTTGCCGATCGGCAGCGCGCCTTCAAGCAGCGAATAGGACGAGTGTACGTGCAGGTGCACGAAATCGAGATCGGCCACGGGAATGATTCCTTTGTCGTGACCAGAGTGGGGACAGTCGGCGCCCGCGTCTACCGTGAACGCGCGCCCAACCGCAGCCTATGCCGGCTTTCCCCAAGGGTTCGGTGCGTCATGCCCGGCCATAGCCGTCCGAAGGGCGATTTGCTTCGCACGCTTATGTGCCGGGCACCCACGCCTTACGCGGCACCTCCAGGACGTGGATGGCCGGGACGAGGCCCGGCCATGACGGCGCAAAGCCCAGGCCCAGGCCTCAAAGGCTCCCCAGCACCTGCGACCAGATGGCGATCATGCCAATGAACAGACTGAGCGAAGCGAGCGCGGCAGCTTCCTGAATGACAGCTTTGAACATGACTCTCTCCCAAGAACGAAGAGGGAACATAGTTCATCTTTTGTTCTGTGGCAAGGGAAACTTCCATGTCCGGGCTTGCACCGATCTCCCGGAAGACTCCCTGCAAGAACAATAGCTTATACAAACCCTCGATCGCGACCTGCGCGCTGCCGGCATCACCCGTTCTGGCAACTTCAGAAGCGCACGCAGACGCCGCCCCGGACGTGATAGCCACGCGCGCAGACGACCCCACGGCGGACCGGAGGGCCACGGCGGACCACGCAGACCCCGTGGACCAGCGCGTAGCCTCGCTTGCATGTGACCGCCACGGCCGGGCGGCGCACGGCAGGCGGCGGCGGCCGATAGCCGGGCTGCACCAGCGTTCCGCAGACGACGGTACGATTGCCGGTCAGGACGCAGCCCTGCCTGGCGTTTGCAACGCCCGTAAAGCCGAGACAGACCGCAAGCACTCCGAGGGCAACGATCAGACGGCGCATGATGGCCAACTCCTTGGCTGCGAGCACCACGGGATGGCTCGGTGAAGCGATTATCTGCGCTGGCGCGACGCCAGCCTGACGCGCCCGTTCACGCCATCTCGACGACCATCCCGTCCTGCAATGTCACCCGCCGGTCCATGCGGGCGGCGAGCTCCATGTTATGGGTGGCGATAATGGTCGCGAGTCCGGTGGCGCGCACGAGCTGGGTCAACGTGTGAAACACGTGCTCGGCGGTGTGCACGTCGAGGTTCCCGGTCGGCTCGTCGGCGAGCAGGATGCGCGGCGCATTGGCGACAGCGCGGGCAATGGCGACGCGCTGCTGCTCCCCGCCGGAAAGCTCGGCGGGACGGTGCTCGAGCCGCTGGCGCAGGCCGAGATAGGAGAGCAACTCGACCGCCCGCTCGCCGCGCCTGCGAGCGCCCCAGCCCACGGATCATTTGCGGCAGCATCACGTTCTCGAGCGCGGAAAATTCGGGCAGCAGATGGTGCGACTGGTAAACGAAGCCGATCTCGTTACGGCGGATACCGGTACGCTCGGCATCCGGCAGCGCAGCGGTCGCCTGGCCGTGGACAAAGACATCGCCCAGATCGGGATGTTCCAGCAGGCCGGCGACATGCAGCAGCGTCGACTTGCCGGCACCGGACGGCGCCACCAGTGCCACCGACTGGCCGGCCCAGACTGCGAGTTCCACCCCCTTCAGCACGTCGAGCGTGGCCTCGCCCTGGTGATAGCGGCGCTCGACCCCGTGCAGAAGCAGCATCGGGATTTCCTGCTTCGCCTCGGCCGCCTCGACGCGGGTTTCCTCCACCATGGTGTCACTCATAACGCAGCGCCTCCACCGGATCGAGGCGAGCCGCGCGCCACGACGGATAGAGCGTGGCAAGGAAGGACAGCACCAGGGCCATCACCACGACGGCAAAAGTCTCGCCACTGTCCATATCCGCAGGCAGGTGGGAAAGGAAATAGAGTTCGGGGGAGAACAACTCGGTATTGGTGAGCCAGGAGAGGAACTGGCGAATGGTTTCGATGTTGAGAGAGACCACCACGCCCAGGATCAGGCCGCAGAAGGTGCCGACCACGCCAATGGAGGCGCCGGTAATCAGGAATACGCGCATGATCGCGCCCTGCGTCGCGCCCATGGTGCGCAGGATGGCGATATCGGAACCCTTGTCCTTCACCAGCATGATCAGGCCGGAAACGATGTTGAGCGCCGCCACCAGCACGATCAGGGTCAGGATCAGGAACATCACGTTGCGTTCGACCTGCAGCGCGGTGAAGAAGGTGGCGTTGCGCTGACGCCAGTCGATCAGGAAGATCGGACGTCCGGCCGCAGCCTGCACCGCCTTGCGATAGGCATCCACGCGATCGGGATTGTCGGTGTAGACCTCGATGGCGGTCACGTCGCCGGAGCGGTTGAAATAGGCCTGCGCCTGCGTCAGCGGCATGAACACCATCGACGAGTCGTATTCCGACATGCCGACCTCGAACACGGCTGCGACCTTGTAGACCTTGATGCGCGGCATGGTGCCCATCGGGGTCACCGCGCCACGCGGCGCAACTAGCGTGATCTTGTCCCCGGCGCGCAGCGAAAGCTGGTCGGCGAGCCGGCGGCCGATCGCCACGCCGTCCCCGGCATCGAAACCCTTGAGCGTGCCCTGCTTGATGTTCCTCGCGACCGAGGGAAGTTTATCCAGATCCTGCAGGCGGATGCCGCGCACCAGGACGCCGCCGGAATTGAAGGGCGACGACGCCAGCGCCTGACCCTCGACGATCGGTGCCGCAAGCTTGACACCGGACACCTTGCCGACGCGGTCCGCGACTTCCTTCCAGTCGGTCAGGGGCTTGTCGAGCGGCTGGATCAGCAGATGGCCGTTGAGGCCGAGGATCTTGTCCAGGAGCTCGTGACGGAATCCGTTCATCACCGCCATGACGATGATGAGCGTGGCGACGCCGAGGACGATGCCGAGGAAGGAGAACCCCGCAATCACCGAGATAAAGCCTTCCTTGCGCCGCGCCCGAAGGTAACGCAACGAAAGCATCCATTCGAACGGGGAGAAGGGCCGCGTCCCGGTGGGCTGGGTCATCGGTGATTGGTTCCTAGGTGCCGGATTTTCACACGATTCGGGCGCTTTCAAGCCCGCGCCGGACCGAAAGTACTTGGCCGGACACAGGAATTTTTGAGGGGCTTTTCTCCCTGCAACTTAACTGCGGAAAAGAACGCTCACCGGGTCAGCAAATCGATGGCCGCCGCGGGGCTCATCATCTCACGGCTGCCGTCGGCACGCTTCTTGATCTCGATCTTGCCCTCGGCAAGGCCGCGCGGGCCGATTTGCACCTGCCAAGGGATGCCGATCAGGTCGGCGGTCGCGAACTTGCCGCCAGCCCGTTCGTCGCGGTCGTCGTAAAGCACCTCCACGCCCCTGGCGGCGAGATCGCGATAGAGCTGCTCACAGGCGCCGTCGGTGCCGGCGTCACCCTGTTTGAGGTTGAGAATCGCCACCTTGAAGGGCGCCACCGCCTCCGGCCAGATGATGCCGGCATCGTCGTGGAAGGCCTCGATGAGCGCGGCCACCAGCCGGCTCGGCCCGATGCCGTAGGAGCCCATGTGCACCGGCGTCTCGGTGCCCTCGCCCGTCGCAACGACCGCCTTCATGGGCGCGGAATACTTGGTGCCGAAGGAGAAGATATGGCCGACCTCGATGCCGCGCGCCGACACCTGCATGTCGGCCGGGACGGCCGCGAACCTGTCCGCCTCGTGCATGTCGGAGGTCGCAGCGTATTGCGACGTCCACTTGTCGACGATGGCCTGCAAGCCGGTGACGTCATCGAAGTTCACGTCGTCACCGGGTACCGGCATATCGAGATAGTCCTTGTGGCAGAACACTTCGGACTCGCCGGTCTGCGCCAGGATGATGAACTCGTGGGACAGGTTGCCGCCGATGGGCCCGGTCTCCGCGCGCATGGGAATCGATTTCAGCCCCAGCCGTGCGAAAGTACGGAGATATGCGACGAACATCTTGTTGTAGGAATGCCGGGCGCCGGCCTGATCGACGTCGAAGGAATAGGCGTCCTTCATCAGGAATTCGCGGCCGCGCATCAGCCCGAATCGGGGACGCACCTCGTCACGGAATTTCCACTGGATGTGATAGAGATTGAGCGGCAGATCCTTGTACGAGCGCACGTAGGCGCGGAAGATTTCGGTGATCATCTCCTCGTTGGTGGGCCCGTAGAGCATGTCGCGCTCGTGGCGGTCCCTGATGCGCAGCATCTCCTTGCCGTAGGCGTCGTAGCGCCCGCTCTCCCGCCACAGGTCGGCGGACTGGATGGTCGGCATCAGGAGCTCGATGGCGCCGGAACGGTCCTGCTCCTCGCGCACGACCTGGCAGATCTTCTGCAGCACCCTCAGACCCAGCGGCAGAAAGGCATAAATGCCGGCCGCCTCCTGGCGCATCATGCCCGCCCGCAGCATCAGGCGATGGGAAACGATTTCCGCCTCTCGGGGGGGCTCGCGCAGAATGGGCAGGAAGTAACGGGTGAGACGCATGGGATTTGGGCCGGGATTCGAGGAAGCAAGCGCCCGAGACAAAGCGGATCGGCCGGGAAAAGACAAGGGGCCGTGAAACGGCCCCTCGCCTGTCCGAAACAGGGCGACACAGCCTACAAGCTGAAATGCGCGTAGGCCTTCAGCTTTTCCATGTGCTGCATCACAGGGAAGGAAATCCACGCCCGGTCACGCAGGTGCGGTACCCGGTCGATGTCCATCACCTGGGAGAGCTTGCGGATGTAATACAGCTCTTCCTTGGACTGGATGTTGTAGTCCGCGAACCGGCGCTGGCCGTCGGCCAGTTCACGGTCGGAGATCAGTTCCTCGAAGCGCCGCTTCCACGACGAGTTCTGGGGGCTGACGTCGAGCCCCGCGCCGCCGTCGAACGGCATCTTGCTGCGGTTGCGGATGCTCACAGGGAGTTCGGCCGGATAAAGATCGTAGAGGTCGCGCAGCGGCGACTTGCCCACCGGCAGCCCGTCGATCACGCGCACCAGGTCAGAGGCATCAATATTGAGGGCGTAGTTGACCACGGCGGGATCGAGGAACGGCTCGCGCACCTCGACCTGGTAACGCATGGAGCAACGGTCGACCCGTTGCAGGCTGACACGGTGCATGAGATCGAGCACCTCGTCACGGATCGGCGTGCCCTCGGCCTTGCCTTGCGCGAATGCGATCTCGAGCGGCGGATAACCACAGAACAGTTCGTCGGCGCCCTCCCCGCACAGCGCCACCCGGAATCCGTCGTTGTGCATACGTTCGGACAATTTCAGCGCGCAGACCGCGGGACGCACCATGTTGGGCTCGAAGGATTCGGTGACCTCGATAACTTCGTCGATCATCGAGAAAGTCGCGTCACTTTCCGCATCGAAAGGAACCGTGCGCAGGTCGAGCCCGCTCCGCTCCGCGTACTCGGCGGCGAAGGGATAGTCGGGGGCATCGGTGCCGCCGACGAAATAGCCCGGCGCCTCGGGGCGGAAGCGACGCGTGTAGTGGGCCAGCAATGTTGAATCGATGCCACCACTGAACAGCGTCGCCACCGGCAAACCGGGCGGCATGCGGCTTGCCACGGCGTCGGCCAGAATCCTGTCGAGCGCCTTGAGGTCGTTTTCACGCGGGGCGTCCACACGCGGATGGACCGGCGAATTGAACCGCCAGACTTTCTTGCGCGACAGCGCGTAGCCCGGCGGCAGCAGCATCACGGCGCCGCTCTCGACTGTGCTCAACAACGGGCGCATCTCCGAGCAAAACAGGAAGCCGGTGGGCGACTGGATGACATAGAGCGGCTTGACGCCGAAGGGATCGCGGGCGGCGAGGAATTCGCCGCTCGAAATGTCGAGCGCGACGAAGGCGTACATACCGACCACGCGCTCCAGCGCGCGGTAGCCCCAGGCCTGCAGCGCGTTGGCCAGCACCTCGGTGTCGGACTCGGTCCTGAACTCGACGCCGAGGTCGCTGAGATCGCGCCGCAGTTCGTCGTGATTGTAGATCTCGCCGTTAAAGGAGACCGCCAGGCCCCCGTTGAACGAGATTTGCGGCTGGATGGCGTGGGCCGCATCGACGATACGGAGTTGGCGCGTACCCATGGCCGTATTCGGCCGCGGCGCCAGCAGCGGATCGGTGATGTCGCCACGATGCAGGATGCGCTGAATCAGTTTTTCGACGGTGGCTTCGGCGTCGGACCAGTCAATGGCGACCGCAATTCCGCACATGTGAACGCTTCTCCGGTTACGCTGCCGGCGACATGGCAGCTTCGTATCGATGTCGAGAACCGGCGATGCCGACGCGTTCAGATTCGATTTACCTTAGGGCCCCAAACGTGAAGTTTGGCTTAACCCGTTCCAAAGCTGTAGCAATTGGGCGCGACAGAAGCGCGAGTCGGCCAGAAGGCACAACCCGGACTGCTGGGCCGGTCGGCGGCAAATGGCGGTGTTTTTGTTGGCATGCAAATGTTGCCGTGCGCTGCGTCATGCCCGGGAAATCAGCACCGCTGAACGATCAGGATACAGGCGCAACCAGTGGTCGAAGGAATGTAATTTGACGCATGAATCTTTCCGGTTACGGCGCGCATTCAACAATCTCGTGTCGTTTTGATGATGACAGCGCTCAACCGTTGGGCTAGCGTTGCCGCGTCCGTGTGGGTGGAGACATCGGGACGTTTCAGAATCCCTGCTCCTGCGTGCGGTCCAAGTCTGGGAGGGAAGCGAGTCCTTGGCGCGGCAAACGCAGCCGCCTCGGCCCCAAGAGCGAAAAGCGATAAGAGCCGAGGTTTGAGGACATCACGACGCGAGAGCAGGGCACGCGCCCTGCTCTTTTTTTTGTCCGACACGATTGAACGCGTCCTCGTCAGCGGTGCGGCCCGTTGATCGCCGCTATCACGTCGACCGGAATAAGCCCCGCTGCATAGACCAGCCAGAGAATTGCAAACAACGTGGTGGCGATCGCCGTCGCCCAGATCAGCTTGATCGTGACACGATGGATCGAGGGCGCGCCGGGATCGGTGCCGGGCGTCACGTCCCCGCTTTCATTCTGGCTGTGCGCGCCCAAAGGCAGCACGATGAGCAGCGACAACCACCACAGAATGAAATAGATCGCGAAGACGACGGCCGGGCTCATATCAGTGGATCAGGCCTGCTCGAGTTCCACCAGCGTACCGCAGAAATCCTTCGGATGCAGGAACAGCACCGGCTTGCCATGGGCGCCGATCCTGGGCTCGCCGTCGCCGAGCACGCGGGCGCCTTGAGCCCTCAGGGTGTCGCGGGCGGCGATAATGTCGTCGACCTCGTAACAGATGTGGTGGATGCCGCCGTCCGGACTGCGTTGGAGGAATTTGGCGATGGGCGAATTATCGCCGAGCGGCTCCAGCAGTTCGATCTTGGTGTTGGGCAGCGTGATGAACACGGTGGATACGCCGTGGTCGGGCTGCGGCACTTTTTCGGAGACCTTCGCGCCGAGCGTCTCCTTGTAGATCTTGCTCGCCCTGGCGATGTCGCTGACCGCGATGGCAACGTGATTGAGACGGCCGATCATGGGATTCCTCTGATGAACGCTCCGGCGGCGGCGATCATACCGGCAGCACGTGGACGTGGCACATAGGCTTTTTGCCCCAGCGGCCGGCGACCGCCGAACGCACGCCGCGACGGACGGCCTCGGCTACGCTGTCCGGATCGCGCCGGCGCGCGCGCGGCAAACTGTCGAACGTTCCCAGCACCGCGTCGTAGACCACCTCTTCGAGGAGTTCACCGGCGCGGTCGCGCTCGGGAATACCGATCAAGTCGACCTCGGGATCGGCGGCCAATTCGCCTTTCTCCGTGAGCGCCAGCGCCACAGAGATGGCGCCGGCAAAGCTCAAACGGCGGCGGTCGGCGACCGTGCGCTGCTGGGCATCGACCAGAAGATTGCCGTCCTTGTAGATGCGGCCGGCGGGCACCTCATCGACCAGCCCGGCGGACGGAGCCAGCCGCACCAGGTCGCCGTTGCGGCATGGCACGACTTTCTTGATACCGAGGGAACGGGCGAGCCTGGCGTGCTCGTGCAGGTGCAGCGCCTCACCGTGCACCGGCACCAGAATCGTCGGCCTCACCCAGCCGATCAGCTCCTTGAGCTCGTCGCGGCGCGGATGGCCGGAGACATGCACCAGGTGGGTGCGGTCGGTGATGACCTCGACGCCCTGCTCGATCAGCGCGTTGATGATGCGGCCGACCGCCTTCTCGTTGCCGGGAATGGTGCGGGCGGAATAGATCACGCGGTCGCCTTTCGACAGCGTCACGTCCGGGTGCTGGTCCTCGGCGATGCGGGCAAGCGCGGCGCGCGGCTCGCCCTGGCTGCCGGTGCAGAGCGCCACCACCTTGTCCGGCGGCAAATTGCCGTAGGCGTCGATTGAGCGGAAAGGCTGCACGCCGTCGAAATGGCCGGTCTCGCGCGCAATCTGGACGATGCGCTCCATGGCGCGGCCGATCACCACCACCTCGCGGTCGGCAGCGCGGGCGGCATCCGCTACCGCGCGCAGGCGGGCGACATTGGAGGCGAAAGTGGTCACCGCCACCCGGCGCGGTGCCGACCGGACCAGCTCGGCAATAACGCGAGCGATGTCCGCTTCCGACGGCGAGGTGCCCTCACGCACCGCGTTGGTGGAATCCCCAATCAGCGCGAGACATCCTTCATCGCCAAGCGCGCGCAGCTTCTTTTCATCGGTGGGATCGTTGAGGATCGGCGTCGGGTCGATCTTCCAGTCGCCGGTGTGCAGCACGGTGCCGCGCGGCGTGCGGATGATGAGCGCATTCGCCTCGGGGATCGAATGCGCCATGGTGACGAGCTCGATGTCGAAGGGGCCCACCTGGAAGCGGCCATCGCGGTCAACGATGGTGACCTCGATGTCGGGCGCGTTCGGCTCGCCGGCACATTTGGCGCGCAGCAGCGCGGCCGAGAACGGCGTGGCGTAAACCGGCACTTTCAGCTTCGGCCACAGCTCCAGCAGCGCACCGAAATGGTCCTCGTGGGCATGCGTGAGCACGATACCGGCGAGATTTTTGCGCTCTTCTTCGAGATAGCGGATGTCGGGCAGAATCAGGTCGACACCCGGCAGATGCTCCTCTGCCGCGAACGACACGCCGCAGTCGACCGCGAGCCACTGCCGGCGGCGCGCGTCGCCGAGGCCGTAGATCGCGAGGTTCATGCCGATCTCGCCGACGCCGCCGAGTGGCGCGAATACCAGTTCCTGAGCGCCTTGGGCCATTATGAAACGCCTCCGAAACCGAACACTTCGCCGGCGGTCACCGGCGTCATCACCCCGGCCTGATCGACCAACAGACGGCCGGCGTCATCCAGACCCTGGAACAGACCGGAGAATTCCCGCTCCGGCAGGCGCACGCGGATTACCTCACCCAGACCGGCGGCGCGCCTCAGCCAGTCGGCGCGGACGGTGGCAAAGCCCTCCCCGCGCGCCCATTGTTCCAGGCGGAGACCCGTGGCCTCACGCAATGCGGCAAACACCTGTTCCGGCATCACCAGCGCGCCGGCGGCGGCGAGATCGGTGGCGGGAAAAGCTGTGTCCTCCGGATGGTGGGCGCAGTTGACCCCGACCCCCATCACGACCGTCAAAACCGGCGCATTCTCACCTTCGATCAGAATGCCGGCGAGCTTTTCTCCGCCCAGCAGCAGGTCGTTCGGCCATTTCACCTTCAGTGCAGGGCCAAGCGCCGGCGCGCATTGGGCAACCGCGTCATGCAACGCCAGCGCCACCACAAACGACAACTGCGGCGCCAGCGCTGGTGTGCATGGGTCGGTGAGCAAAAGCGTCGCGTAAAGGTTGCCTGGCGGGGACACCCAGGTGCTGCCGCGGCGGCCACGGCCGGCCGTCTGCGCGGCTGCCGTGATCCACAACGGGCCGCGTTCGCCGGTACGCGCGAGCGCCAGCGCCTCGGCATTGGTGGAGCCGAGCGTCTCGTAATGTTTGTGCCGGGCCCCCGCCAGGCCCGTGGCTTCGCGGTTCATCTCAATTGCGCGGCGCGCCGCACGGCTAGAAGAGCGACTTCGCCGCCGCTGTGGCAGCGCCCAGAAGCGGCGCCGGATAGACGAAGAAGAACAGGTTGATCAGACCCGCCACGCCGAGCACAAACCGCAGCGACATCGGCATCGCACGGAACCCGGCCACAGGCTCGTCGAAGTACATGGTCTTGACGATGGCGAGATAGTAGTAGGCGCCGATCACGCTGGCGATCACGCCGATCACAGCCAGCACATAGAGCCCGGCATTGATGGCGGCGAGGAACACGTAGAACTTTGCGAAGAAGCCCGCGAGCGGCGGAATGCCGGCCAGCGAGAACAACAGCGCGCCTAGGAAGAAGGCGGTGGTCGGATGGGTGCGCGAAAGGCCGGCGAGATCGGCGATGGTCTCGACCGCCTCACCGCCACGGCGCATACTGAGCACCACGGCGAAGGTGCCGAGCGTCATCGCAACATAGATCGCCATGTAGATCAGCACACCCTGGATGCCCTCCGCCGTGCCGGCGGCGAGCCCGACCAGGGCGAAGCCCATGTGGCCGATCGAGGAGTAGGCCAGGAGACGCTTGATGTTACGCTGGCCGATGGCTGCGAACGAGCCGAGTACCATGGAGGCGATCGAAACAAAGACGACGATCTGCTGCCACTCGTGGGTGATGCCGGGAAAGGCCATGACGGTGGCGCGGGCGAAGATCGCGATGCCCGCCACTTTCGGCGCGGAGGCGAAAAACGCGGTGACCGGCGTCGGCGCGCCCTCGTAGACGTCGGGCGTCCACATGTGGAACGGCACCGCCGAAATCTTGAAGCAGAATCCGACGAACAGGAACACGAGGCCGAAGATGAGGCCGATGCCAGCGCCGCCCTGCGTCGCCTTGGCGATGCCGGCGAAGCTGACCGTGCCGGTGAAACCGTAGATCAGCGAGGCGCCATAGAGCAGCATGCCGGAGGACAGCGCGCCGAGCACGAAGTACTTGAGGCCGGCTTCCGTTGATTTGGCGCTGTCGCGGTTGAACGCCGCCACCACGTAGAGCGCCAGCGACATCAGCTCGAGGCCCAGATAAAGCGCGATAAGGTCGGTCGCCGAGATCAACAGCATCATGCCCAATGTCGAGAGCACGAACAGCGGGCCATACTCGAATTTCTGCTGCTTCTCGACGGTGAGATAATCCATCGACATAAGGAGCGCCCCGGCGGACCCGGTCAGCGCCAGGACCTTCAGGAAGCGCGCGTAATCGTCGAGCAGGAAGCTGCCGCCGAACAGGGTGAAGCGACCGGGCGGCATCATCAGCAGAACGCCGGCTGCGCCCACCAGCACGAGAATGCTGAGCCCGTTGACGAAAGCCGAATTGCGCTCGCTGCCGGCGACGCCGATCATCAGCAGCACCATGGCGCCGATCGCCAGCACCAGTTCCGGCAGGATCGGCATCAGCCCGTCAAGAGTGGCCAGTTCGTTCATCGGGCGACACCCACGGTCCCGGACGGCACGGCCTGCGGCGCCTGCACCAGCCTGATGGCGGCGCGTTCGGCTTCGGCGGCCTTGACGCCCTGTTCATAGCGCGCAAGCAGATGGCCGACTGAAGCCGACGACATGTTCAGCACCATGTTGGGCGCAACACCGAACAGGATGGTCAGCGCCACCAAGGGGGCAAAGATCAGCCCCTCGCGCCAGCCGATGTCCCTGATGCCGGCCATGGCCGGCTTCAGCGGTCCGAAAATCATCTTGCGGTAGAGCCACAGCGCGTAACACGCCGACAGGATTACACCGAGCGTCGCGATAGTGGCGACAGATGCATTGACCCTGAAAGTGCCGAGCAACGACAGGAATTCGCCCACGAAGCCGGAGGTGCCCGGCAGGCCGACATTGGCAAGCGTGAACACCATGAAGATAAACGCGTAGAGCGGCATGCGATTGACCAGGCCGCCATAGACGGCGATCTCGCGGGTGTGCATGCGGTCGTAGACCACGCCGACGCAAAGGAACAGCGCGCCGGAGACGATCCCGTGCGAGATCATCTGGAAGATGCCGCCGGCGACGCCCTGGGTCGTGGCCGCGAAAATGCCCATGGTGACGAAGCCCATGTGCGCCACCGAGGAGTATGCAATCAGCTTCTTCACGTCCTCCTGCATCAGCGCCACCAGCGACGTGTAGACGATGGCGACGACCGAAAGCGTGAAAATCAGCGGCGCGAAGTCGGCGCTCGCCGCCGGGAACATGGGCAGCGAGAAACGCAGGAACCCGTAGCCGCCCATCTTCAACAGGATGGCGGCAAGGATGACGGAGCCCGCGGTCGGCGCCTCCACGTGCGCGTCCGGCAGCCAGGTGTGCACCGGCCACATCGGCATCTTCACGGCAAACGAGGCGAAGAAGGCGAGCCACGCCCATTGCTGCAGTCCGACCGGGAACCCGTGGCGCAGCAGCACGGTGATGTCGGTGGTGCCGGCGCTCCAGTACATCGCCATGATGGCCAGCAGCATCAGTACCGAGCCGAGCAGCGTATAGAGGAAGAACTTGAAACTGGCGTAGACGCGGCGCGGTCCGCCCCAGATGCCAATGATCAGGAACATCGGGATCAGGCCGCCTTCGAAGAACAGATAGAACAGCACCAGATCGAGCGCGGAGAAGGTGCCGACCATCAGCGTTTCCAGCACCAGAAACGCGATCATGTATTCCTTCACCCGTTTCTGAATCGAGGTCCAGCTCGCCAAGATGCACAGCGGCATGAGCGCAGTGGTGAGGATGACGAAAGGCAACGAAATGCCATCGACGCCCATATGGTAGGAGGCGACGCCCAGCCATGGATGCTTCTCGACGAACTGGAATTCCGGCGACGAGGCGTCGAACCGCCAGACCATGAGCAGCGAAACGGCGAGCGTGACCAGCGTGGTCCACAGCGCCACCCAGCGCGCGGTGCCGCGCGCCAGCGCCTCGTCGCCGCGCACCAGCATGATGAAGAACACCCCGACCAGCGGCAGGAAGGTGGTGACTGAAAGGATCGGCCAATTCATAGGGTTTTCCAGCGGTCCTTTAGTGCATCGCGAACATGAACCAGGTGATGAACAAGGCCGCGCCGATCAGCATGGCGAAGGCGTAGTGATAGAGGTAGCCGGTCTGCAGCCGGACGACGTTGCGAGTGACGTCGAGCACGCGGGCAGAAACGCCGTCGGGTCCGAATCCGTCGATCAACCAGCCGTCGCCGCCCTTCCAGAGCGTATAGCCCAGCCATTTCGCCGGCCGGACGAAGATCACCTCATAGAGCTCGTCGAAGTACCACTTGTTGAGCAGGAACTGGTAGAGCGGCTGGTGCTGGCGGGCGAGTTCGACCGGCAAATCCGGCCGGCGGATATAGAACAGCCAGGCGATCACGAAGCCGATCACCATCATCACCGTCGGCAGGATGGCAATGGAGAAGGGCACGTGATGGATATCTTCCAACACCTTGTTGGTCGGTCCGAAGGTCAGAGAATTGCGGAAGAATTCCCCGACGCCGTGGCCGGCAAAAACCTCCTTGAAGGGGAAGCCCGCGAGGATCGAGCCGAGCGCCAGCACGCCGAGCGGGATCAGCATGGTCAACGGGCTCTCGCGCGCGTCGCGCCAGTGCTGGCGGTCGTGCGGTTCGCCGTGGAAGGTCTTGAACACCAGCCGCCATGAGTAGAACGACGTCAGCAACGCGGCGACCACCGTGCAGGCAAAGCCATACAAAGCCATCGGATTATGGCCGACATAAGCGGCTTCTATGATGGCATCCTTGGAAAAATAGCCGGCGGTGAGCGGGAAGCCGGTGAGCGCAAGGGTGCCGACCAGCATCGCCATATAGGTGGCGGGGATGCGATCCTTCAGCCCGCCCATGTTGCGAATGTCCTGCTCGTGGTGCATGGCGACGATCACCGAACCCGAGCCGAGGAACAACAGCGCCTTGAAGAAAGCGTGGGTGAACAGGTGGAACATGCCGATGGAATACGCCCCCGTCCCCATGGCCACGAACATGTAACCGAGCTGTGAGCAGGTCGAATAGGCAATGATGCGCTTGATGTCGTTCTGGACGAGGCCGATGGTCGCCGCGAACAGCGCGGTGGTGGCGCCGATAAAGATAACGAAGGTCTGCGCGCCCGGCGCGAGCTCGAACAACGGTGACAGCCGTGCCACCATGAACACACCGGCGGTCACCATGGTGGCGGCGTGGATGAGCGCGGACACCGGGGTCGGGCCTTCCATGGCGTCCGGTAGCCATGTGTGCAGCAGGAACTGGGCCGACTTGCCCATGGCGCCCATGAACAGTAGCAGGCAAATGATGGTCATCGCGTCGATCTGCCAGCCGAAGAAGGGGATGGTCTTGTCGACCAGCGCGGGGGCGGCGGCGAATACGGTATCGTAGGCGACCGACGAGGTCAGCATGAAGACGGCGAAGATGCCGAGCGCGAACCCGAAGTCGCCGACGCGGTTGACCACGAAGGCCTTGATGGCGGCGGCATAGGCCGACGGTTTCTGGTACCAGAAGCCGATCAGGAGATAGCTCGCGAGCCCCACCCCTTCCCAGCCGAAGAACAGCTGCACCAGGTTGTCCGACGTCACCAGCATCAGCATGGCAAAGGTGAACATCGACAGGTAGCCAAAGAAGCGCGGCCGGTACGGATCGTCGTGCATGTATCCGATGGAATACAGATGCACGAGCGCCGATACGGTGGTCACCACCACCAACATCACCGCGGTGAGCGTGTCGATGCGCAGCGCCCAGTCGATGGTCAGGTCGCCGGAGATGATCCAGGGGAAAATCTGCACCCGCGCGTCCTGTTCGCCGAAGCCGACCTGCACGAATGCGATCCACGACAGCACGCACGAGATCATCAGGAACGTGGTGGTGATGAGTTCCGTAGTGCGCGAGCCGACGGCAGCCGGCTCCGTCGGCCCGTGATGGCCGTCGTGGGCAGCCGCGTCGTGGTGGCCGGTCTCGGCATGATGGTGCGCCGCGTGGCCGGCGGCATGGTCGTCCAGGCCCGAAGGCCCTTCGCCGGGGAAACGGGCGCGCGCGCCGGCCAGCGAAATGATGCCCGCCAGAATGGCGCCAAGCAGCGGCAGGAAGACGATTGCCTGATACATAGCCGCTGCCCTAGCCCTTCATTGTATTGATGTCTTCGACCGCGATGGAACCGCGGTTGCGATAGAACACCACCAGGATTGCGAGGCCGATCGCCGCCTCGGCGGCCGCCACCGTCAGCACCAGTAGCGTGAATATCTGGCCGACGATGTCGCCGAGATGGGTGGAGAACGCCACCAGGTTGATGTTGACCGCGAGCAGGATCAGTTCGATCGACATCAGGATGATGATTACGTTCTTGCAATTCAGAAAGATGCCGAAGATTCCGAGCGTGAACAGGATTGCGGCGACCGAGAGGTAATGGCCGAGACCGATAGTCATGCGGCGCCTCCCAGACCTTGCCCCGGCCGCACGGTGCGGATTTCGATCGAGGTCGCCGGCGTTCGCGCGACCTGCTCGCCTATATCCTGCCGCCTGGCCCGGGGCTTGTGGTGCAGCGTGAGCACGATGGCCCCGATCATGGCGACCAGCAGCACCAGACCCGCCACCTCGAAGAAATAGACGTAGTCGGTGTAGAGCACGCGGCCGATCGCCTCGGTGTTGGTGATGCCCGCCGGGATCGGCGCGGTGATGGCCTGCGGTACCCCGGGCCCGATCGCCCAGGAACCGACCACCAGCAGGAGCTCGGCCAGGAAGATGCCGCCGATGACAACGCCGACCGGCAGGTACTGCAGCACGCCCTTCTTCAGCTCGGCGAAGTCGACGTCGAGCATCATGACGACAAACAGGAACAGCACCGCGACGGCGCCGACATAGACAACGATCAGGATCATCGCCAGGAATTCGGCGCCCATCATCACGAACAGGCCCGCGGCATTGACGAAAGCGAGGATCAGATAGAGCACCGAATGCACCGGGTTGCGCGATGCGATCACCATGAAGGCGCTGGCTACGCAGATGCCGGCAAAGAGATAGAAGAACAATGCGGTCACGATCATCGGCAAGCCTCGCTTCGGGTGCACGGCCGGGCGACAACCCGCAGCATGTTCCCTCCCCCCTTGTGGGGGAGGGTTAGGGAGGGGGGTAAAACGGCACGCGCGGGAATTCGAGGCATACCCCCCTCCCGGCGCGCTGCCCTCGCCGACCTCCCCCATAAGGGGGGAGGTAAAACGGAACGTGCCGCGCGCTTTGCAATCATCATCGTCGTCACCTGTACGGCGCGTCGAGCGCGAGGTTCTGGGCGATCTCGCGCTCCCAGCGGTCGCCGTTCGCGAGCAGGCGCTCCTTGTCGTAATAGAGCTCCTCGCGCGTCTCGGTGGCGAATTCGAAGTTGGGGCCTTCCACGATGGCGTCGACCGGGCAGGCCTCCTGGCACAGGCCGCAGTAGATGCACTTCACCATATCGATGTCGTAACGGGTGGTGCGGCGGGTGCCGTCGTTGCGGCGCGGCCCGGCCTCGATGGTGATGGCCTGGGCCGGACAGATCGCCTCGCACAGTTTGCAGGCGATGCAGCGCTCCTCGCCGTTGGGATAGCGGCGCTGGACGTGCTCGCCGCGGAAACGCGGCGAGAGCGGGCCCTTCTCGAAGGGGTAGTTGAGCGTCGCCTTGGGCCTGAAGAAGTAGCGCATGGCCAGCACGAAGCCGGACACGAACTCCATCAGAAAAATCGACTTGGCTGCGCGGTCGAGCCTCATCATGTCCTCACTTCATCGCCGCGGCGGTCGCCAGACCGCCGTACTGGATGACTGCTGCGACGATCGCCACCATCGCCAGCGACAGCGGCAGAAACACCTTCCAGCCCAGCCGCATCAGCTGGTCGTAGCGATAACGGGGCACCATGGCCTTGACCATGGCGAACAGGAAAAACAGGAAGAAGGCCTTCAACACGAACCAGATCACGCCCGGCACCCAGGTAAAAGGTGCGAACGGGATCGGCGACAGCCAGCCCCCGAGAAAGAGGATCGTGCCGAGCGCGCACATGGTGCCGATGGCGACGTATTCTCCGAGCATGAACATCATGTACGGGGTCGAGCCGTATTCGACCATGAAGCCGGCGACCAGTTCGGATTCCGCCTCGACCAGATCGAAGGGCGGCCGGTTGGTCTCCGCCAGCGCCGAGACGAAGAACACCACGAACATCGGCAGTAGCGGCAGCCAGTACCACGAGAACACGCCGTAGGGGCCGTCCTGCGCCATCACGATTTCGCTCAGGTTCAGCGAACCGGCGCACAGCAGCACAGTAATGATGACGAAGCCGATCGAGACTTCGTAAGAGACCATCTGTGCGGCCGAACGTAGCGCGGCAAGGAACGGATATTTCGAGTTCGAGGCCCAGCCCGCCATGATCACGCCGTAGACCATGAGCGAGGAGATGGCGAAGACGTAGAGGATGCCCACGTTGATGTTGGCGATCACCCAGCCGGCATTGACCGGGATCACCGCCCAGGCAGCTAGCGCCAGCACGCAGGTGACGAGCGGCGCCAGCAGGAATACGCCCTTGTTGGATCCGGCCGGAATGACCGGCTCCTTGAGCACAAATTTCAGAAGATCGGCGAAGGACTGGAACAGCCCCCAAGGTCCGACCACGTTGGGGCCGCGCCGCATCTGAACCGCCGCCCAGATCTTGCGGTCCGCGAGCAGGATATAGGCGATCGTAACGAGCAGGATGACCAGCAGCGCAACGGACTGCGCCGCGATGACGATGACCGGCCAGACGTAGGTCCAGAAGAAATCCATCGTCCCTACTCCGCCGCCGTCCTGGCCGCCGCGTTCGCCAGTGCCGAACATTCGGCCATGATGGCGGAGGCGCGCGCGATCGGATTGGTGAAATAGAAGTCAGTGACGGCGCAAGCGAATGGCGCCTTGTCGGCCGTGCCGCCGAGCCTGGCGAGCTTTTCAATGTCGGCGGGGTCGCCGGGTTCGATCTTGTCAGCCCTCATCAGGTGCGGATGCGCCGCCACCATGAGCTGACGCAGGCTCGCCAGCGTGTCATAGGGCAGCTTGCAGCCGAGCACATCGGAGAGGGCACGCAGGATCGCCCAGTCCTCGCGCGCCTCGCCCGGCGGAAACGCGGCGCGGTTGGCGATCTGGGTTCGGCCCTCGGTGTTGACGAAGAGGCCGGACTTCTCCGGATAGGCGGCGCCCGGCAGGATGACGTCGGCACGATGGGCACCGCGGTCGCCATGGGTGCCGATGTAGACCACGAACGGCCCGGACGAGACCTCGATCTCGTCGGCGCCGAGCAGGAACAAAACGTCGACGCCGCCTTCCGCCATCTGCGCCGCGGTCTTGCCGCCCTCACCCGGCACCAGGCCAAGATCAAGCGCGGCAACGCGCGAGGCCGCCGTATGCAGCACCGAAAAGCCGTTCCAGCCATCCTTCACTGCGCCGAACTCGACCGCCGTTTTGGCGGCAAGTGACGCAATCGCCGCACCATCCGGCCGCGCCAGCGCGCCTGCCCCAGCAGGATCAGCGGGCGTTCCGCGTTCTTCAGTGTCTCGGCGAAACCGCTGGTGCCGAGAACTCCCAAGGGTTTCCGCACCGGCCCCAAGATATTCGTAGTCGTAGGTGAGATCGGCCTTCTCGCCGATCAGGCCGATGGGGAACGGGCCCTGCCGCCAGCGCTTGCGGATGCGGGCATTGAGCACCGCCGCCTCGCGGCGCGGATTCGAGCCGACGATCAGCAACGCATCGGCCTGCTCGATACCGGCGATGGTCGCGTTGAAGAGATAAGTGGCGCGGCCCCTGGCCGGATCGAGCGCCGAACCGTCCTGGCGCGCGTCGATATTCTGGCTGCCGAGGCGGCCGAGCAGATCCTTCAGGGCGTACATTTCTTCCGCGGCGGCGAGATCGCCGACAATGGCGCCGACCCTGGCGCCGTCGACCGGCCGAAGCTTCTGGGCGATCGCGGCAAACGCCTCGCGCCAGTTCGCCGGTTTCAGGCGGCCGCCCACCCGCACATACGGCTGATCGAGCCGCTGGGTGCGCAGGCCATCGACCACGTGGCGGGTCTTGTCGGAAATCCACTCCTCGTTCACGTCGTCGTTGTTGCGCGGCAAAATGCGCATCACCTCGCGCCCGCGGGTATCGATGCGGATCGCCGAGCCGAGCGCATCCATGACGTCGATCGACTGGGTCTTGGTCAGCTCCCAGGGGCGCGCCGTGAAGGCATAGGGCCTGGAGGTGAGCGCGCCGACCGGACAGAGATCGACCACGTTGCTTTGCAGCTCCGAGGTCATCGCGTGCTCGAGATAGGTGGTGATCTCCATGTCCTCGCCGCGGCCGATGGCGCCGAGTTCCGGCACACCGGCAACCTCGGTGGAGAAGCGGATGCAGCGCGTACAGTGAATGCAGCGCGTCATGATGGTCTTGACCAGCGGACCGATATATTTGTCCTCGACGGCGCGCTTGTTCTCGGCGAAGCGCGAGGCGTCGACGCCGTAGGCCATCGCCTGGTCCTGCAGGTCGCATTCGCCGCCCTGGTCGCAGATCGGGCAATCGAGCGGATGATTGATCAGCAGGAACTCCATCACGCCTTCGCGCGCCTTCTTCGTCAGCGGCGTGCGGGTCTTCACTTCATGCGGCGTGCCGTCCTTCTTCGGCGGCAGATCCTTGACGCCGACAGCGCAAGACGCCTGCGGCTTGGGCGTGCCTGCGACCTCGACCAGGCACATGCGGCAGTTGCCGGCGATCGACAGCCGCTCGTGGAAGCAGAAGCGCGGAATTTCCGCACCCGCCGCCTCGCAGGCCTGGAGCAGCGTGTACTCCGGCGGGACGTCGATCTCTTTGCCGTCGACGATGATTTTTGTCATGCCGCGCGCTCGTCAACTTTCATGCCGCGTTGCCGCTTCCACAAGGTTGCTCCGGCCAGGCTCTCCCAGCCGAAGGCGTAGTCGCTTGGCCCGCGCGCGATCAGGTGATCGCGCCGCCTGACGCCGTCCGCCATCGTGGGCCGCTCGCCGACCGGCACCCACCACATCACCAACGGCGTCGCGACGGGCGCAAACCAGTTTTCGCGCTGGCGGTAGAACTTCCCGTGCACGGTCTGCCAGACGAAACGCTCCAGCGCCTGTTCGTCCCGCCACAGCGTGAGGTTCGGCAGGATGGCCGGGTCGTCATAAACCCGCATGTTCATGGCGTGACCGCTGACGTCCTTGAGCCGCCAGACGAAGCCGTCGATCTGCTCGGCCAGCCTGTTGACGCGATCCACGTGGTCGACGAACCCGGCCATGCGCGGATTATCGAGCGGATAGCGGATCCGCGCGATATTGAACTCCGCAAGATGGCGGGCATCCGTCATCAGGCTCACTCCGCCGCTACCGGTTCGGGGTCGCGTACGCCTTCGTCGTCTGCATTGCGCGTGTATTGCTCGATACGCCGCTCGATCTCGGGTCGGAAATGCCGCAGCAGACCCTGCACCGGCCAGGCGGCGCCGTCGCCGAAGGCACAGATGGTGTGGCCTTCGATCTGTTTGGTAACCTCCCACAGCATGTCGATCTCGCGCTTCTGCGCGCGGCCTTCTGCCATCCGCGTCAGCACCCGCCACATCCAGCCCATGCCTTCACGGCACGGCGTGCACTGGCCACAGCTCTCATGTTTGTAGAAGTATGAGATACGCGCCATCGCCCGGACGATGTCGGTCGATTTGTCCATGACGATCACGGCGGCGGTGCCGAGCGCCGACTGCTTGTCGCGGCAGCCGTCGAAATCCATCAAGAGCGAGTCACAGCCGTTGTCGCCGGCCGGGATCAGCGGCATCGAGGAGCCGCCGGGAATGACCGCAAGCAGGTTGTCCCAGCCGCCGCGCACGCCGCCGGCATGCGTCTCCAGCAGTTCGCGCAAAGGAATACCCATTGTCTCTTCGACATTGCAGGGCTTCTCGACATGGCCGGAGATGCAGAACAGCTTGGTGCCGGTGTTGTTAGGGCGGCCGAAGGAAGCAAACCACGTGGCGCCGCGGCGCATGATGTCCGGGACCACGGCGATCGATTCGACGTTGTTGACCGTGGTCGGGCAGCCATAGAGACCGACGTTGGCCGGGAACGGCGGCTTCAGCCGCGGCTGGCCCTTCTTGCCTTCGAGACTTTCGAGCAGCGCGGTCTCTTCGCCGCAGATATAGGCGCCGGCGCCGTGATGGACGTAAAGGTCGAAATCCCAGCCGTGAACGTTGCCCTTGCCGAGCAGCCTCGCGGCGTAGGCCTCGTCGATCGCGGCTTCGAGGCGTTCGCGCTCGCGGATGAACTCCCCGCGCACATAGATGTAGCCAGTGTTGGCGCCCATGGCGAAGCCGGCGATCAGGCAACCTTCGATCAGCAGATGCGGATCGTTGCGCATGATCTCCCGGTCCTTGCAGGTCCCGGGCTCGGACTCGTCGGCGTTGACCACAAGATAATGCGGGCGGCCGTCCGACTTCTTGGGCATGAACGACCACTTCAGACCAGTCGGGAAGCCGGCCCCGCCACGGCCGCGCAGGCCGGAAGCCTTCATTTCGTCAATGATGGCGTCGCGCCCCCTTTCCAGGATCGCCCTGGTGCCATCCCAGGCGCCGCGCGCCCGCGCGCCCTTCAGGCCGGAGTCGTGCCGGCCGTAAAGATTGGTGAAGATGCGGTCTTTGTCAGCGAGCATCGCGCTTCACTTCTGCTTCTGCTTTGGTTTCGCCTTGTTCGACGGGGCGGCCGTGGATGCCGGGGCTTCGCGAGCGTTGGCGGCGGCCCCGGGCTTCTTGGCTTTGGCGTCCCTGGGCTCTCCGGTCGGCTCAGCCGAACCCTTGCCGCTCCTGGCGTAGATCGCGGGATCGGTGAGAGTGGTGGCGCCGCCGACCGGTTCGGAAAGATGGCGGTCGATCTGCGGACCCCGCTTCGGCCTCTTGCCGGCGGCGAAGTCGTCGAGCAGGCGGTTAAAGCTGTCGGCGTCAAGATCCTCGTAATAGTCGGAACCAACCTGGATCATCGGGGCATTCACGCAGGCGCCGAGGCACTCGACCTCCACCCAGGAGAACTGGCCGTCGGCGGTCACTTCCATTTGACGTTCGCCGATGCGCTTGCGGCAGATCTTCTCAAGATCGTCGGCGCCGCGCAGCCGGCACGGCGTGGTGCCGCAAAGCTGCACATGCACTTTGCCGACCGGGGTCAGATTGAACATGGTGTAGAAGGTCGCGACCTCGAGCGCGCGGATATGCGCAATGCCGAGGAAATCCGCGACATAGCGGATGGCCGCTTCCGGCAACCAGCCGCCCGCCTGCTCTTGCGCCCGCCACAAGAGCGGAATAACGGCGGAACGCTCACGCCCGGCCGGATATTTGTCGAGTTGCTCCTTGGCCCAGATCAGATTGACCCGGTCGAAGGCAAATTCCTTCGGCTGCAGTTCCGGCGGGGCGAGACGGCGAACGCTCATCGGTCCACCTCCCCGAACACGATATCGATGGAGCCGAGAATAGCGGAGACGTCGGCCAGCATGTGACCCCTGGTGAGGAAATCCATGGCGCTCAGATGGGCGAAGCCCGGCGCGCGGATCTTGCACTTGTAAGGCTTGTTGGTGCCGTCGGAGACGAGATAGACGCCGAACTCGCCCTTGGGCGCCTCGACCGCCGCATAAACGTCACCGGCCGGCACGTGATAGCCCTCGGTATAGAGCTTGAAGTGGTGGATGAGCGCCTCCATCGAGCGCTTCATCTCGGCCCGGCGCGGCGGCACGATCTTGTTGTCGTCGACGGTGACCGGCCCCTGGCCTTCCTTGCTGCGCAGCTTGTCCAGGCACTGCTTCATGATACGCACCGACTGACGCATCTCCTCCATACGGATGAGATAGCGATCGTAGCAGTCGCCGTTCTTGCCGACCGGAATATCGAACGCGAGATCGGAATAGCATTCATAGGGCTGCGCCCGGCGCAGGTCCCAGGCGGCGCCCGAACCGCGCACCATCACGCCCGAGAACCCCCAGTTCCAGGCGTCCTCCAGCTTGACCACGCCGATATCGACGTTGCGCTGCTTGAAGATGCGGTTGCCGGTCAGCAGCGCGTCGAGATCCGCGACCGTCTTCAGGAACGGATCGCAGAAGGCATGGATATCGTCGAGCAGTTGCGGTGGCAGGTCCTGGTGCACGCCGCCTGGCCGGAAATACTTGGCGTGCATCCGCGCGCCGGACGCGCGCTCATAGAACACCATCAGCTTTTCGCGCTCCTCGAAACCCCACAGCGGCGGGGTGAGCGCACCGACATCCATTGCCTGGGTGGTGACGTTGAGCAGATGGGACAGGAGCCTTCCGATCTCGGAATAGAGCACGCGGATGAGCTGGGCGCGGTACGGCACCTTGATGTCGAGGAGCTTTTCCACCGCCAGGCAGAAGGCGTGCTCCTGGTTCATCGGCGCAACGTAATCGAGCCGGTCGAAATAGCCGACCGCCTGCAGATAGGTCTTGTATTCGATCAGTTTCTCGGTGCCGCGATGAAGCAGGCCGATATGCGGGTCGACGCGGTCGACGATCTCGCCGTCGAGCTCCAGCACAAGGCGCAGCACGCCGTGCGCCGCCGGGTGCTGCGGCCCGAAGTTGATCGTGAAATTGCGCAGCGCCGTCTCGGCCATCATGCCACTCCCGCCGCGGCCGCCTTATCGGCAACGCGGGCATTAAACCTGTCCCACGCGACCACCGCGCGCTGGTGCGTGCCCTCGCCGATTACATCGACGCCGTCATGGGCGCTTACCTTCAGGGTAACCTTGCGACCCTCAACCGCGATGCATTCGGCGTCCACCGTCACGGTCATCCCGATGGGGGTCGCCGCCGCGTGGCTGACATCGACATGGATGCCGACCGAGCCCTCGCCGGCATCGAGATGCGGCGCCATGAGCTGCAGGCAGGTCCATTCCATCAATACGATCATGTAGCCGGTGGCGAACACCTTCGGCATCGCCGCGATCTCCCGCGATTCCGGATAGGTGTAGGGCACCGTCTTGTTCTCCGGCACGGTATAGGAGAAGGAGTGCCTCAAACCGGGTTTCAGGGTCGGCTTCATCACGACCCCTTTTCAGCGTTGGCCTTCTCGTCGCCGGGCAGCACATAGTCGGTGCCTTCCCACGGCGAGAGAAAATCGAAGGTGCGAAATTCCTGATTCAGCTTCACCGGTGCGTAGACGACACGCTTTTCCTCATCGTCGTAACGCACCTCGACGAAGCCGGTGAGCGGGAAATCCTTGCGCAGCGGATGCCCTTCGAAGCCGTAATCGGTGAGGATGCGGCGCATATCCGGGTGACCCGTGAACAGCACGCCGTAGAGATCGTAGGTCTCGCGCTCAAACCAGTCGGCGCCGCGGAACACCTCAATGATCGAGGGTACCGGCGTCGTCTCGTCGGTCTGCACCTTGACACGGACCCGCTGGTTCAGCCGCGGCGACAGGAAATGATAGACGACGTCGAAGCGCTTTTCACGCTCGGGCCAGTCCACCGCAGTGACGTCGATGATGCAGGAGAACTGACAGGGCGTGGCGTCACGCAGGAAGGTCGCGACCTTCACGATATCCGCCGCCTGCGCATGCACGGTCAGCTCGCCGCGCACGACCTCGTATCCGGCGACCGGGGCGCCCAGGCCGTTCTGAATGGCCTGCCCGACCTGTTCGAGCTGCTCTACGTCCATACTGACCCCGTTCAGCGCTCGATCGTGCCGGTGCGGCGGATTTTCTTCTGCAGCAGCATCACGCCGTAGAGCAGCGCCTCGGCAGTCGGCGGACAGCCGGGCACGTAGATGTCGACCGGCACGATGCGGTCGCAGCCGCGCACCACGGAATAGGAATAGTGGTAGTAGCCGCCGCCGTTGGCACAGGACCCCATCGAGATGACGTAACGCGGCTCCGGCATCTGGTCGTAGACCTTGCGGAGAGCGGGCGCCATCTTGTTGGTCAGCGTGCCGGCGACGATCATTACGTCGGACTGCCGGGGCGAGGCGCGCGGCGCGAAGCCGAAACGCTCGGCGTCGTAGCGCGGCATCGACATCTGCATCATCTCGACCGCACAGCAGGCAAGCCCGAAGGTCATCCACATCAGCGAGCCCGTGCGCGCCCAGGTGATCAGGTCGTCGGCGGCGGTCACCAGAAATCCCTTGTCGGACAGTTCCCGGTTGACGTCCTTGAAAAAAGCGTCGTCGGAACCGGCCGGCCGCCCTGTGCGCGGATCGACAAGACCTTGCGGTGCGGGTGCTACCAGCGTCATGGCGCGATCAATCCCATTCGAGCGCCCCTTTACGCCATTCATATATGAATCCGATGGTCAGAACGCCAAGGAAGACCATCATTGCCCAGAAGCCGAATAGCCCCACCTCGCGGAACGCCACCGCCCACGGGAACAGAAAGCTCACCTCCAGGTCAAAGATAATGAAAAGGATGGCAACCAGATAAAACCGCACGTCGAATTTCATACGTGCGTCATCAAAGGCGTTAAATCCGCACTCGTAGGCGGACAGCTTCTCCGGGTCCGGCTGCTTGTAGGCCACGATGAAGGGCGCAACGAGCAGGGCCAGCCCGATGACGAGCGAAATCGCGACAAAAATCACAAGAGGCAGGTAATCGAGCAGCAATGCGTGCATAGGCGACCTCAGCGTACCACCGCGCCCCCGACCCCCGGATATACGCCCGCCCTGGCCTGCCAAGCGCCTCAACCGGCGCAAGACCCCGCACAAAAAGCCCTTGCCGTGTCTGGAATTGCTTCAAGGACGGGAGCGGCTGAGCCTTAGCGCAGCGCACAAGGGGTGGCAAGCCGCCCATTGGCATGAAATCGCCATGATTGGCCCCGGTTGCGCGCGAAACTGTGGATCACCGTTCATGGTGCGCGATGCGCACCGATTGACACGCTCCCGCGGAACGAGAATATGGCCGCCGCGCCGGAATAGCGCACCCTTTCACCCCCCTTCGCGGAGGAGTCAGCACTGTTGCGGCCGCCGCCCGCGGGGAACATCTTCGGTTTCGAAAACCCGGCAGGCCCGGCAGGCCGCTGACGATTGCCCTCCCTCTCAAAAACGCGCCCCCGCACACTTTCGTCGCACCCATGGGTTCAGGACGCATAGGAGTTTCACGATGAATGAGATGGCCAAGCCCTCCGCCGCCACGATCAAGGGCCAGGAGCACTGGACGGAGAAGGGCAGCGACGTGAAGCTGTTCCTGTGGGAGAAGTGCGCCGGCGATCCCGCAAAAACGGAGGGCACCATCCTGTTCGTGCATGGCTCGTCCATGGCCTCGCAGCCGACCTTCGATCTGCAGGTGCCGGGCCGGACCAATTCCTCGGCCATGGACTGGTTCGCGGCGCGCGGCTTCGACTGCTGGTGCGTGGACATGGAGGGTTACGGCCGCTCCACCAAGACGCGTGACAATAATGCGCCGATCGCGTCCGGCGCCGAGGACTGCTATGCCGCCGCGCTCTACATCCAGAAGCATCGCGGCAAGCGCCCGCTCCTGGTCTATGGCATTTCCTCCGGCGCGCTGCGCGCGGCCATGTTCGCCGAGCAGCATCCGGAAATGGTGGCACGGCTTGCGCTCGACGCCATGGTGTGGACCGGCGAAGGCTCGCCAACGCTGGAACAGCGCCGCAAGAAGCTGCCGGAATTCCTTGCCAGCAACCGCCGGCCGATCGACAAGGCCTTCGTCTATTCGATCTTCAACCGCGACCATCCCGGCACAGCGGACGACCAGGTGATCGAGGCATTCGCCAACGCCATCACAGCGCTCGACAATTCCGTGCCGACCGGTACCTATGTCGACATGTGCTCGCGACTGCCGGTGGTGGACCCGGAAAAGATCACGGTGCCGACCATTGTCATGCGCGGCCAGTGGGACGGCATCGCGTCGATGGAGGATCTTCTGAAGTTCTTCGCCAAGCTACCGAACCCGGACAAGCAATTCGCGGTGATGGCCGGCATCTCGCATGCGAGCTTCCAGCAGAAGAACTACGCGATCGTCTATCACATCCTGCACGGCTTCTTCACGCAGCCGGGGCCGATCTACAGGGGCTGACCGCCGGGCGCGGGCGCCCGGCGCGCCTTTTATTCCACGTCCCGGCAGGATTTTTTTGTATACCGGGACGTGGAGCCGGGTGCCTTTTCGCGTTCCCACCCCCCTGCTAACCTTCGTGGCCTACCTAAGGTCGATCGGGGCGTGTCCGGGGACAAAGAGTTGCCTCAGGCAGCTTGCGGTACCGCCCGCTCCGATGCAGGGCCTTCAAGAAAGCAGAGTTCAAGAGTCCACCAAGGAGGAAACCCAGATGAGCGGCATCTCACGTCCGTCGCGACGCACTTTCTTGCAGACGGCGCTGGCCGGTGGCGCGGCCCTGACCGCGTTCGACCCTTTCACGCAGGCGTTCGCGGCCTATCCGGAGAATAACATTGACGTCGTCATTCCCACGCGCGCAGGCGGCGGCGCCGATCAGCTGTTCCGCGCCGTTACGAGTGTCTGGAAAAAGCATCTCAAGACAAATTTCCAGCCGGGCTTCTATCCGGGCGCCTCGGGGCGCGTCGGCTATGAAATCTACATGGGCAAGAAGGCCCCCGATGCCTACAATCTGTTGTTCGGCAATATGGGCCCTGAAGTGCTGAACTGGGTGGTGAAGAAGCCGAGCTTCCCCGTGAAGGATTGCGTCTACTTCGGCAAGATCGACAACGACCCGGGCTGCATCTTCGTCAGCGCCAAGAGCAAGTTCAAGACGATCGACGACCTTGTCGCCGAAGGCAAGAAACGTCAGCTCAATGTCGGCACCAGCCGGCTGGCGCATCCGGCGTCGATCGGCGTGCTGGCGCTTGCCGAGAAGACCGGCGCCAAGTTCAACCTGATCCCGCTGTCGGGCGGCAAGAACACGATCGCGGGCGCGCTCACCGGTGAAGTGGATTTCAGCACGCTGCCGGCATCCTCCATTGTCACCAGCGGCGACCAGACCCGCGCGCTGCTGATCTTCGACGACGAAAACCCACTCCCCTCCAAGCTCAATAATGCGCCGACCATGAACGCGCATTTCAAGACCGACCTGCCGCCGATGCTGTCGTCGCGCGCCTTCGCGATCAAGAAGGAGGCGATCGACAAGCATCCGGACGACTTCAAGCTGCTGCAGGAAACGTTGAAGCAGACCGCCGAGGATCCGGAGCTGAAGGAACAAATCCAGAAGGCGGGCAGCGATCCGGCGTTCCTGAAATACGGCGGCCTCGAAGCCTGTCAGAAGTTCGCCGACGCCATGACGAAGCTCGGCGAGCAATTCAAGCCGCTGCTGACCGGCAAGAAGAAGGGCTGATCGCGGCCCAAAACTCACCGTGTATCATAAAGGGCCGGCGCACCGATCAAGGGTGCGCCGGCCCTAACTGAAGCGGCGGGCGACACCGCGCTATCGAAAACTCGCAAGGCCGACCCAAATGGCAGACCCCACGCCGTCGCGTGACGCCGAGCCCCGCCCCATCGGCGCCCAGCTCATCATCCCGATCGCCGCGATCATCTTCACTATCTACTACTTCTCGACCATCCTCAACTCGCCGTGGACCGCGCAGGTCAGCGCCTTCTTCGTCGGCACCATCCTGCTGGTGCTGGCCGTCGCATTCGTCGCCAAGCAGATCTATGAGCGGCAGCGCGGGCACGTCACCTTCGGCCTTGGCGATCTCGTCACGCATGCGGACGTCACCAGCGGCCGGGCCGCCATCTTCGGGCTCACCCTGCTTTACATTTACGTGATCCAGTGGGGCGGGTTCACCATCACCACGTTTTGCTTCCTGTTCCTCTCCATTGCCATCCTCGATCGGGCGCGGCGGCTTGGCCTGACCGCCCTCGTTTCATTCGTCATGGTGATGGCCGGCTATCTCCTGTTCATCGTGGCGTTCAACACGCGCTTTCCCCACGGCCCGTTTGAAATCCTGATGCAGAAGGTCTTCTTCCATGGCTGATATCGCGACTTTCGGCCATCTGTTTCTGCACAGCCTGACCTTCTGGTGGGTGATCATCCCGTCTGTATTTCTCGGCATGATCGTCGGCGCGCTGCCCGGTTTCAGCGCCGCCAACACGATCATCGTGCTGCTGCCGCTGACGCTGGCGATGCCGGTCGAGGTCGGGCTGATCTTCATGATCGCCATTTATTGTTCCTCGCACATGGGCGCCGGCATTCCGGCAATCCTGGTCAACATCCCCGGCACCGCGGGCGCGGCGGCGACCACGCTCGACGGCTATCCGATGGCCAAGAAGGGCATGGGCCAGCAGGCGCTCGCCATCTCCTTCATCGCCTCCTGCCTCGGCGGTCTGCTGACCACCGTGCTTGCGCTGTTCGCCATGCCGGCGCTCGCCCAGGTCGCCTTCTACATGCACAGCGTGGAGTTGATCGTGGTGATGCTCTTCGGCATCTCGCTGATCGCGACCATTGCCTCCGGCGACACCTGGAAGGGCCTGATCGCCGGCTTCTTCGGACTGATGATCGGCTTCATCGGCTCGGACCCCGTCTATGCAGCGCCGCGGGCCACCTTCGGCTTCCTGGAGCTTTACGACGGCGTGCCGGTCATTCCCGCGCTGGTCGGTCTGTTCGCCGTCTCGGAAGCCTTCCTGATCATGGACCAGACCTCGATCGTCAGCGAGGATAACCAGGTCAGCATCCGGCGCAGCAGCTGGGCCGCCACCTTCGAGGGCGTGAACATCGCGTTGAAACGCTGGTGGCACATCGTGTGGACCAGCCTGATCGGGCTCATCGTCGGCGTCATCCCCGGCGCCGGCGCCAACATCTCCTGTTTCGTCGCCTACCAGCAGAGCCGCGCGTTTTCGAAAACGCCCGAGCTTTACACCACCGGCCACCCCGAAGGGCTGATCGCGCCCAAATCCGCCAACAACGGCGTCACCTCAGGCGCCATGATCCCGCTCCTGACGCTCGGCATTCCGGGCGGCGAGACCGCGGCCATCATGCTGATCGTGCTGCAGTATCACGGCGTCAATTTCGGCCCGACGCTGTTCGCGCTTCATCCGGAGATCGGCTACGGCGTGTTCACGGCCATGACGGCTATTTATCTCTTCATGTTGCTCACCGCGCTGCCGATCGCGCGCTACATGTCGCATGTGACCATGGCGCCGATTTCTTATCTCGCGCCGCTGATCGTGTCGTTCACCTTGCTCGGGGCCTTCGTGCCGCGCCAGTACATGTTCGACCTGGGGCTTGCGGTGCTGTTCGGCGTGATCGGCTACATCGCCCGCAAGACCGGCTACCACGTCGCCGCAATTCTGATCGGCGTCATTCTGGGACCGCTGCTCGAACAGTATTTCCTGCGCGCCTTGAAGGCCTCGAACGGCGACATCATGGTGCTGTTCTCGTCATCGATCGGCAACGCGCTGTGGGTGGCGCTGTTCGTTTCGCTGTTGTTGCCGCCCCTGCTCGCCAAATGGCGCCGGCGTGGCGCCATGAACGAGGCGGCCATGAGGGGCTAGCGGGCCGGCGCTAGATGCCCGCCAGTTCGCGCGCCCGCGCGCCCTTGGGAATTGTCGGCGGCGCCTTGTTGAGACTTTCGATGGCAAAGCCCGCGGCCGCCTTGTACACGGCCATGAACTCGGCACGCTCCCGTGGCGGGATGACATCGTCGATGTTGTCGAACGTGCCGCCGCAACGTTCGTCGACCATGTGGAGCAACTTGAAGGGCCCGTGGCCGCGATTGCGCAGGATGAGCTGCGAGATCGGGCCGCACAGTCTGTCGTCATAGGCGGCAAGCGCCTTGGGCGTGACCCCATGCTCAACCATACACGCCCCCAGGAGGCGTGCATCGACAACGGCCTGACTGCCGCCGTTGGAGCCGGTCGGATACATGGCGTGCGCCGCGTCACCGATCAGCGCCACCAGGCCGTCCTGCCAGGTCGGCACCGGATCGCGGTCGATCATCGGGTTTTCGTAGATACTGTCCGCTTGCCTGATCAGAGCAGGTACGTCGAGCCAGTCCCAGATCCAGTTCTCGAAATGGTGGACAAAGTCGTCGGCGCTCGCCTGCCGGAACCAGCCGCGGTGCTTCCTGTCCTCGGCGTTGTCCATCGACAACTCGGCGATCCAGTTGATGATCGACAGGCCCGTCCGCGGATCGGGATGGGAGATTGGATAAAGGATCATCCGCTGGCCATAGGTGCCGAGCCCGATGAAGGAAGCACCGGTCCGGATCGGCTTTCCCCAGGTGGTGCCGCGCCACATCATCGCCCCGCCCCAATGGATCGGAGGCTGCGCGGGGTGCATTTGCGCCCGGATCGCGGAGTGGATGCCGTCGGCGCCGATCAGCAGCGCGCCTTTTGCTTCGGTCGTTGAGCCGTCGGCATGTTCGATGAGCGCGCTCACGCTGCCGTCGACATTCTTGCGGTAGCCGCTCACACGGCTTCCCAGCCTCACCGCATCCGGCCCGATCCGTTCCAGCACCTTCTTGTACAACAGCATGAGGAACTGGCCGCGATGCACCGAATATTGCGGCCACTTGTAACCGGCGAGCAGGCCGCGCGGCTCCGCATAGATGTCGTTGCCGTTCAAGCCCACCAGCGCCCATTCCATGGCGGGCAGGCCAACCCGGTCGAGCTCGTTCTGCGTGAAGCCCAGGTCATAGAGTTCGCGCACGGCATTTGGCTGGAGATTGATGCCGACACCGAGCGGACGCATCTCGCGGGCCGCCTCGTACACGACGCAGGGCACGCCGATCTGGTGCAGCGTCAGGGCCGTCGCCAGCCCGCCGAAGCCGCCACCGGCGATAATTACTGGATTACTCATTGCACGCTGGACCCGGTCCCCAACCTTTTGAATTCCATTATCCATTTGGTGGGCGGCCGAGACAACCCGTCCCGCGCGCGCAATATTTCACCGCCGAACCGTTCAGCGCAGGCTAGGCCGCGGGAGCGAACCCGAGCGCCGCCAGCCGATCCGCGCTGGCCAGAATGTCGACATCAGGATCAGATGAGATGATCTCCAACATCGGACGCGCGCGATAGCCGACCGCGGCCAGTGCGGACGGCACATCTCCAAATGGCACCGTGCCCGCTCCGACCGGATCGTGCCGGTAGACGTCTCGCGTCGTATCGGAGAGATGCACCAGCGCAAGCCGATCGCGGCATGTCTTCAGACCGTCGGCAAAATCCTCGCCGATGAAATAGGCGTTTGCAATATCATACACGATGCGGATGTTTTCGTTGCCGTACGACGCCAACGCTCCCATGATCCCGTCGATCCGCGGCAGGAAGGAAACCGTCACGTTTTCGATCCACAAAGCCGTGCCGCAGGACTTCGCAAGCGGGGCAAGACGATCGAGCGCGGCAAAGAAATATCCTCTCAGGTCCTCAGCCCTGGCGGGGAGCAGCGCGCTGGCCTTGCCCGGACTCATCACCACACCACGAACGCCGAGTTCACCGGCGAGCTGCACCGTCCCAGTCAAACGATCGAGCGAATACGCGCGCATTTCCGGCGTCGTGCTGACGATGTTGATGTCGATATTCGGAAGGTTGATTGTTGTCAGTTGCAAATCATGCTGCTCAAGCATGTGGTGGAGAGCGCGCCGCTTGTCGGCCGAAAGCTCCGCCGGCCACAGATGGCCCGGATGGACCATCAACTCGAATTCGCGAAAGCCATGGTCCGCCATCTTCGCGAGGCAGGTCGGCGCGCCGTGTGACAGCATGCAGGCGTAAGAGTTGCAGCCAAACATGGCTGCGTTGGCGTTACCCGCGCGCGCCAATTCCACCTCCCCTTGAGCGCCGGTGTTTCCGGCGCGCAGTTGCCGGCATCCATGTTCGGCCGGAACCCTCGCTCAGGCGCCCAGTCTGGTCGCGAGATCCGCCAGGTCCTGACCGGCGACATCCACCGGCGCGGTCGGTGCCGTCTCCCCGGTATTGGGCCCGTATTCGTTCGGCCTCGCAATGTGGCCGGTGCGCAAGCCGCATTTGGCGGCCGCGACGAGATCGCGGGTGTGCGCGGCCACCATCATGCATTGCGCCGGCTCGAGATTGAAGGCGTCGCAGGCGGCAAGATAGACACCCGGCTTCGGCTTGAAGTCGCGCGCCACGTCGGAGCCGAGAATGGCGTCCCAGGCAATGTTGTTGCGGCGCGCAAGATCGACCATCAGTGCGATGTTGCCGTTTGAGCAGGGCGCGATCCAGAATTTCTTCCTCAGGCGGGCCATCGCCGCCGGGACATCGGGCCAGGCGTCGAGCCGGTGCCAGGCCAGGTTCAGATCCGCCAGGACCTCCTCGCGCAGCCCCTCCAGGCCGAAGCGCGGCAGGATGCGCTGAAGATTGCGGCGGTGCAGCACGTCGAGCTTGGAGAACGGGAGACGGCCCGCACGGACTTCTTCCATTCCCGGCTGGTATTCCCCCCGCCAGGCGTCGGCGAAGGAAAGCCAGTCGAGGCTGTGACCCAGGGGACTGAGAACGCGCTCGGCCTCCCGGGCGACCGAGGTGCGCCAGTCCATCAGGGTCCCGAAGACGTCGTAGAAGAGTGCGCGCACGCCGGCGATGGGGGCTTCAGCGGCCATGACCGGCCGCCCCCAAACGGCCACGCAAAATCGGGCTAAGTCATTGATAAAATGGCGGGAGCGACGGGACTCGAACCCGCGGCCTCTGCCGTGACAGGGCAGCGCTCTAACCAACTGAGCTACGCCCCCGCGGGCGTGCGCAGGAGTTATAGGTGCCTATTCCCCAAGTCAAGCGAGCGCCCGGACCCCTCCCCGGAATTGCGAAAAAGCCTTATTTATCGGCAGGAATCGATAGTCGGCGCCTTCCGAATCGTCTATTCGGGCTGATGCGTTTGGCGTCCAAGTCAAACCTTTGTGGATTCATATGGAGGGTCCCACTGATGGCTACGGCTCCTGGAAAGGCTCCGACACCCCCGACCGTCACGTTGAAGCATCTCGCCGCGGCACTCGCGGAATCCCATGAGATGTCGAAGAAACAGGCGGAAACTGTGCTCGGCGATCTGGTCGAGAATATCGTCAAGCATCTGAAGAAGGGCGAGCGCATCCGCATTGGTGGGCTCGGCATCCTTCAGGTGCGCAAGCGCGCCGCACGCATGGGTCGCAACCCGGCGACCGGCGAACAAATTCAGATCAAGGCGTCCAAGAAGGTCGCGTTCCGCGCCTCCAAGGAACTGAAAGAATCGATCTGACGGCTCATTAGAGTCGGACCCTCCGGGGAAATAGACGGCGGGCGGGAGCGTGTTGCTCCTTCGCCCGCCGTTTTGTTTGCAGATGAGCGCGTATAGAAGGGTCCCTCACCTCTTCCTGCTCCGGAACTGGCGCCGATGTCCTCTCTCCCCTTCGACTACACCGTCGCCGAGCGCTTCCTGCGCTACGTCACCATCGACACCCGGTCGGATCCGGACTCTCCGACCACGCCATCTACCGAGAAGCAGAAGGACCTCGGCCGCCTGCTGGTCGCGGACCTGCTTCAAATCGGCCTTGGTGACGCCGAGATGGACGCGCACGGCTATGTCTACGCGACCCTGCCGGGAAACAGCAGCAAGGCCGTACCGGTCCTCTGTCTGTGTTCGCACATGGACACCTCGCCGGACGCGCCGGGCGCCGGGGTCCGGCCGCAGGTCGTCAAAAACTACCAGGGCGGGGACATCACCCTGCCAGCCGACGCGGGTCGGGTTATTCGCGCCGCCGAACACCCCGCGCTTGCAGGCCAGATCGGCAACGACATCATCACCGGCGACGGCACCACCCTGCTCGGCGCCGATGACAAGGCGGGCCTTGCCGAGATTATCGACGCCATGCGGTTTCTGACCGCACATCCCGAGATCAGGCACGGCCCGATCAAGGTGCTGTTCACGCCGGACGAGGAGATCGGCCGCGGAGTCGACAAGGTCGATCTCGTCCGGCTCGGCGCCGACTTCGCCTATACCCTGGATGGCGAGACCGCCGGCAATGTGGAGGACGAAACCTTCTCGGCCGATGGCGCCACCGTCACGGTGCAGGGCGTCACCGCCCATCCCGGCTTCGCCAAGGGGCGGATGGAAAACGCGGTCAAGATCGCCGCCCGCATCATCGGGCTGCTGCCCAGGGACACCTGTTCACCGGAAACCACCGAAGACCGTGAAGGCTTTATTCATCCGCTGAGCGTCGAATCCGGGATGGACAAGGCGACGCTCAGGTTCATCCTGCGCGATTTCTCGACACCCGGACTGAAAGACAAGGCGCGGATTCTGGAAGAGGCCGTGAAGGCCGCGCTGCGTGACTTTCCCCGCTCGTCCTTCACGATCGATATCAAAGAACAATATCGCAATATGAAAGAAGTGCTCGACCGCCATCCGCAAGTCGTCGCCAACGCCGAGGAGGCGGTGCGCCGCGCCGGATTGAAGCCAGCCAGAGCGCTGATCCGCGGAGGCACCGACGGTTCGCGCCTGTCGTTTATGGGGCTGCCCTGCCCCAACATTTTCGCCGGCGGGCATGCCTTCCACTCACGGCTGGAATGGGTGAGCGTGCAGGATATGCAAGCGGCCGTGCGGACCATCGTGCACCTGGCGATGGTGTGGGAAGAGCGGGCGTAGGCGGCTTTCCGGGCCGCCGCCTGCTCGGCAACCGAAGATTAACCCGCGGTTACAATGTGCAATTGTTCCCATCGATCGCAAATGAGCACAGAGGTGAACGCCGACTGATGCCTTTGACGCATATTGGCAAGCCAGCCTGCCAGCTCAGGCTTCCGTGGCCGCCGAAAACGCGTGACAGTGCTCGGCGGAAACATGCAAATTCACGGCCTGACCGCGCGCGACCGGGTGATCGATCGACCCTTCCACCTGAATCTCGAGCTTGCCCGCCCTGATCGCGTAATCGAAGCTTGAGCCGAGATAGCCCGCGGTTTCGACTTCACCGCTAAACACGTTTTCGCCGCGCTGCCCGTTGGCCGGCTGCACGGCGACCCGATCGGCGCGGAACGCCACCGTGCTGTCGTCGCCGTGGCGTGGCGGTGTCGGCGAGCGCCATACGGCCGACAGATGCAGGCCGTCGCCGAGGTCGATCTGCACCGCGCCATCCTCACCGACCGCCGTCACCCGGCCGGGAAATACATTCGAATAGCCGAGAAATCGCGCAGTGAAGGCCGTGGCGGGATGCCGGAAAATCTCCTGCGGGGAGCCTTCCTGTTCGACCCGGCCCCTGTTCATAATCACAACATGGTCGGACAGTGAAAGCGCCTCCTCCTGATCGTGAGTCACAAATATGGCGGTGAACCCAAGGCGGGCCTGCAACAGTTGCAGCTCGGTACGCATTCGTTCGCGCAAGTTGGCGTCAAGATTTGACAACGGCTCGTCAAACAGAACGACCCGCGGCTCGTGCACCAGGGCGCGCGCCAAAGCGACCCGCTGCTGCTGGCCGCCGCTCAGGTCCGCCGCCGACCGGCGCTGCAGGTCGCCCAGTCCGACCAGCTCAAGCGCGGCGCGGGTGCGTTCCTGCACCTCCGCTTTTGAAATGCCGGCAATCGTCAGCGGAAAACCGACATTGCCGCCTACCGTCATGTGTGGCCAGATCGCATAGGATTGGAACACCATGCCGATATTCCGGCGTTCGGGCTCAACGAAGGCGCCGCTCTCGCTGTCATAGACGATCCGGTCCCCCACCGTGATGCGGCCCGCTGTAGGCACCTCAAGGCCGGCAATACAGCGCAAGGTGGTGGTCTTGCCGCAGCCGCTCGGGCCGAGCAACGTAACCGTGCTACCGGGTGCGACATAGAAGTCGATGCCGCGCACGGCCTGAACCGCGCCATACGCCATGACCAACCGCTCGACCTCGACCGGAACCGACCGTTGGCTCACGTCACCCTCATTCATCGGGATACCCGATACATCGCCGTTACCTCATGCGTTGCTCTGGCGCGGATTCGTCGACACCTGTCGAATAAACACCACGCAAGCGAGCACCAGCACGGTCTGCAGGACGCCGAACGCGCCCGAAACACCGTAGGGCTCGTATTCCATGATCTGAATCAGGGCGATGGAGATCGTCTCGGTTCCGTAGGTAAACAGCATCATCGAGGAACTCACCTCGCGGATATAAGTCACGAACAACAGCAGCCACAAGGACACCATCCCGGGCGCCACGAGCGGCACCACGATACGCGTCATCGCCCGCGACCAGGTCGCTCCCGACATGCGCGCTGACTCGTCAAGCTCCCGCGACACCGACTGCACCAGGGACTCGCTATTCCGCAGGCCCGTCGGCAGATAATGGATGATGTAGGCGATCATGATGATCCACAACGTTCCGTAGAGGGGCGTTGATATCAAAGCGATAAGAAATCCAAGCCCGAGCACGATGCCCGGAACCGTCACCGGGACCATGGCAACCAGCCCGAGCCCTTCGCGGCCGGGCAGACGGGTGCGATGGATCACCAGCGCCAGCAACATACAGACAGCCACGGCAAGCGTGGCGCCGATCGTGGAAATGAAAATGCTGTTGATCAACCCACGGTGGGCAATGGCATCGACGAAGATCACCTTGTAGTAGTTGGCCAACGTAAACCGGTTGACAGCAAAGCCGCCGGTCCAGGCGTCCTGAAACGACACCAGCAGCAACGCAATGAATGGCCCGATGACGAAAAGCAGGTAGAGACTGTTGGCGGCGACCCCGGCCCAGCGCCAGCGGCCGAGAGCGACGCGGCGCGGCCGATAGCCCTTGCCGGTGACCGTGGTGAAGCGCCGTCCGCGCATGAACAGAATCTGCGCGACCGTGAACACTGCTGTGAACAGGAACAGAGCCGACGAGAGAATGGCGGCCTTGGCAAAATCCGCCGGGTATTCGTTGATGGCGGTATAGATCAGCGTGGACAGTGTATTGACGCTGCCGGGAACGCCGAGCACCAGCGGAACGCCAAAAATTCCCGCTGCGGTGACGAACACCAGAATACAGGATGACAGGATCGCCGGCGCCGACAGCGGCAGCGTGATGCGGATCGCCGTCGTGAGCTTCGACGCGCCGGACATGCGGGCGGAATCCTCCAGCGAGGCATCCATGCTCTGCAGGCTTCCGAGCGTGAACAGATAGACATAAGGCGAATAGAACAGGCCAAGCACGAGGGCGATACCGCCGACCGAATAGATATTGAATACCGGTTCGCCAAATATCGGCTTCAACAATTCATTCAGGATACCCGATCGCGGCGCGGCCACGATCTGCCAGCTGAGCGCACCGACCACGCTCGACAGATAGAACGGGATCATGTTCAGCGGGTCGAATACCCGGCGGAACGGCATGTTCGAGCGCGCGATCAGCCAGGCCAGCGTCACGCCGATGGTGCCGGCGAATATCACCGTCAGCACACTGATAATCAGCGTATTCCAGACCGCCTCGACGATTTTCGGCTCACTGAAGACTTCACGGATTTTTTCAATCGTCAGGCCGGAGCCTTGCGAAAAAGACTGAACAAGCACCGCGAGCAGCGGGTAGATGACGGTAATGGCCAGCATCAAATAGATAAGGCCCACGATCGCGCGGCCCTTGCCGCGGAACCTCGCAATACGGAACGGATTCGGCACGACCGAGGCCAGGCTCACCGGAGGCCATCCTTGCAGGGAAAAGAAGTGCGCGCGGCGCTTGTCAGCACCGCACGCATGGGGGCATCCCCCTCAGCTCACTTGCTGCCTATTCCGTAGGACTCGGCCTTGACACGGAACGCCTTGATGGCGGCGTTGGTCGCTTCCTTGTCCCAGTCGAAGGGAATCGCCTTCACGTCCTCGGCGGCCGGGAGGATGTCCGGATATTTCGGCTTCACGCCGGGCCGGCCGAAGAACAGCAGCGCGCCGGCGTTCATGGCGGTCTGGGTGCCGTGAGCACTGCGCACGAAGTCGATGAACAATTTCGACGCGGCGGGATGCGGCGCGCTCGCCATGATGATCGCCGGGAACGGGATCAGCACCACGCCCTCCTTCGGGAACACCTGCCTGGTAGGCAGCTTCCGCTTGGCGAGTGACAGTGCGTCCTTGGGGCTGTTCAGCAATGTCGCAGAGAACTCACCCGAGCCGACCCAGTCGCGGCCCTGCGCCGCTTTGGTATGCAGTGTCGGCTTCAGCTTGCCGAGGGCGGCCAGCCACTTCTCGCCCATCACCTTGGTGATGCCGGCCACCACCGGCGCCGCCGACGTCGAGATCAGGATATTGATCATGCAGAGATGACCAGCCAGCCGCGGATCGACGAAGTCGTTCCAACTGGTCGGATTGAAATCCTTGATTTGCGCGGCGATCGCCTTGGTATTGTAAACCGGCGCGAAGGCATAGGCGTCGGCGACCCAATAACCCTTTTCCGACATGCCGTGCTTGTCCGACAACGTATAGGCCGCGTAGTTCGGCGATTTGTACTTCATGATCTCGCCGCGCCTGAGCAGGTCCTTGTACCAGGCCCACGACGCATTCCAGACGATATCGAAATTATTGCGTTTGGCGCGCAGCAGTTGTTCGACGCGCGTGACGATCGCGCCCGTGCCCGCGTAGGTGTATTCGGTCTTCAGATCGTTGAGACCGTAGTAGCGCTTGAACTCGGCGAGTATCGCGTTGGCGTGTCCGGGCTCGATCTGCACGCCGATCCAGGAAAGCTGGCCTTCCTTCCTGGCCGCCTCGATCAGCGCGGAAACCCGCGCCTTTTCTTTCGCGTCCTTGATTGCAGCGAGAGCCGGCGCTTCCTGCGCCTTGGCCATCGGCGCTGCGAGCATGCAACCGGCAACCGCCAGCGCGGCCGCTACGATCCAAGCGCGCGCAATTCGAGTCCTTGGCATGTGGCGTTCTCCTCCATCGAGCCCGCGGCTTATGGCGCCGCATGCGATCAGCGAGTGGCTCGTCGGCAAGTACAGCTTATTGGCCGATGGCCGACAAGTACCATGTCTGGCGATCAGGCGGTTTCCGGCACGCCGGGGTTCACCCCTCTAGCAAGGTGCTGATCCTGCGGAACCGACAGAACGCGGCTGCCGATCAAGGGGCCGCCCCGCCGGTATTTTCGCCACCAGGCGCGACTTTCACCGGCGGCCGGAACAGATGTGCGTTCAGCGCCGGCAGACGGCCCTCCGCGCCACCGTGCACCCGGCGATGGTGTGGGAAGAGCAGGCCTGAACGGTTCGCCGGACAGCAGCCCGAAGATCGCAGTGCGGCGCTTCATCAAGAATTTGAACAGCGATGCAAAAACCGAGCCCGTGAATAATATTTGCGCCGCATGAACCACGATGCGGGCATGGCGGTCTTGATAACCGGAAAGACTGCGCTCATCATGATGCAAATTGCCGCAAAAAATTGCGCACAAGCGGGAGGGAAACCATGAAACTCGTAAAGCTCACGGCACTGTCAGTCGTCGGTTGCCTGGCATACGGCACCGCCAATGCCCAGGTGAACACCATCGTGACGACCCGCGCGGGCTCGTTCACAAATTCGATCGGCGCCGCGATTGCCAAGGTTCTGGTCGAAAAAGGCGGGCTGAAGACAACCGTTTCGCCGCAGCAATCTCACGGCCAGGAGTCCGTGAACGACGGCAGCGCCGAACTGAGTTTGGCGACGATTTCCGACGTCCAGCAATACGTCACCGGCACGATGGACTATGCCGGCAAAGGTGAGAAGAAAAACATCCGGGTGATCGCGCGCATGGTGCCGATCAGAACCGCCGGTCTGGTCCGGCTCGATTCCGACATCAAGACGCTGGCGGACGTCAAAGGCAAGCGGGTTCCCAGCGGTTACCCCGCACAGAAGTCGGTACAGCGCGTGGTGCATTCGCAACTCATCGGCGCGGGCGTAACGGATGCAGACGTCACGCTGGTTCCGACCCGGAACATCGTGGCCAGCGCCGATGACTTCGCCGCCGGCAAGACCGATATTTTCTGGTTCGCACTCGGCTCCGCCAAGGTCAAACAGGTTGCGGCCAGCGTCGGAGGCCTGCGCGCCATTTCGGTCGAGACGTCGCCGAAAGCGATCGCAGCCATGAAGAAATTCGTACCCGGTTCATATCCGGTCAAACTCAAGCCCTCGAAACGCCTCGAGGAAGTCCGCTCGGAGATCTCGGCGCAGGCTTATGACGTTATCTTCTTCACCAATGCACAGATGTCGGACGATGTCGCCTACAGGATCACCAAGACGGTCTATGAGAACAAGAAGGGCATGGCATCCGTGTTCGGTGCGCTGAACGGATTCGATCCCGCGAAGATGGCGACCGCCTATGAGCACCTCGAGTATCATCCGGGCGCCATCAAGTTCTTCAAGGAAAAGGGCCTGTGGCCTCCGAAGGATCCCTCCTGATCGGCGCCGCCTGATCGAGTTCGCCGCCGCGCGATCGGGCGCGGCGGCACACCTAGCATGGGTGTCCAGGGGCCAACATGAAATATCTGGTGAATGCGCTGGCGGTCACCCTGACCTGCGGTGTTCTCGCGTGGGCAGCCGACCTCGTCCGTATGGCGGGGTTTGTCATCTACGTCGAGCAGTACATTGCGGTGATGGTGGCGCTGGCATTGCCGCTGGTCTTTCTCACGGTGCCCGCCCGGCGCGCGGCGGCGCATCCCGAACAGGAAGGAACCCGGCGCAGCGGGCCGGTGCCGTGGTACGACCTGCTGGCCGCGGCCGCCGGTTTCGCACTCGGGATCTATATCGCGTTCCGATTTCCGGATCTGTCGGAGATGGGGTCGCAGCGACCGTGGGACGGGCTCATTCCCGCGATTGGGCTGTGCCTGTTGTTCCTCGAGGGGCTGCGCCGCACCTCGGGCACGGCCATTACGGTGGTCGTCGTCGTATTTTTCGTTCTGGCGCTGATCGGCCATCTGTTGCCGGGCGCGCTCACCGGGCGCCACGTTCAGATTGGCCGGCTGGCTTATTTTCTGGTCTGGGATGCCAGCGCGCTGTTCGGCCCCGTGATGCAGATCATCACGACGGTGGTGGTCGCCTTCGTCTTCTTCGGCAACACCCTGTTCAGGTCCGGCGGCTCGGCGTTCTTCACCGACATTTCACTGGCGCTGATGGGCCGCTACCGTGGCGGGCCGGGCAAGATCGCGATCATGGCGTCTTCCCTGTTTGGAACCATCTCCGGCAGCGTGGTCGCCAATGTCGTGACCACCGGTGTCGTCACCATCCCGCTCATGAAAAAGGCCGGCTTCCGCCCGCAACTGGCCGCCGCCATCGAAGCGGTATCGTCGACCGGCGGCCAGCTCATGCCGCCGGTGATGGGCATTGCGGCGTTCCTGATCGCCGAGTTCCTGCAGGTTCCCTATTCGGAGGTTGCGCTTTCAGCCCTGATCCCGGCCCTGCTTTTCTATCTGGCCCTGTTTCTGCAAGCCGACCTGGAGGCGGCCCGCCAGGGGCTGCGCCGCGTCGACGAAGACCGGATTCCGCGCGCCTGGCAAGTGCTGAAGGACGGCTGGCATTTCCCGATTCCCTTCGCCGTCCTGGTCGCCACGCTGTTCTGGCTCAACTATGAACCGGCGGAGGCGGCGCTGATGGCCGCCGCCGCCGTGATCGCGGCCTCGGTCATTTTCGGCTTCAAGGGCAAGCGGCTGACGCCGACCGATCTGTACGTGGTGCTACGCGACACCGGGCTCACCGTCATCGACCTGTTCATGATCGCGGCGGCGGCCGGCACTGTCATCGCGACGTTGAACTATTCCGGTCTCGGATTCTCGTTGACGCTTGCGCTGGTTCAAATTGCCGGCGGCAATTTGATTGCCTTGCTGGTTATTGCCGCGCTTGCCTGCATCATCCTGGGAATGGGGATGCCCACGGTCGGCGTCTATATCCTGCTCGCGACGCTGGTCGCGCCGGCCCTGATCGAGATGAAGGTCGATCCCATGGCCGCCCATCTTTTCATTCTGTACTTCGGGTGCCTGTCGATGATCACCCCGCCCGTGGCGATCGGCGCCTACGCGGCGGCTCACCTGGCGGGGGCCGATCCGATCAGGACCGGCTTCGAGGCCGTCCGGTTCGGCTGGCTGGTGTTCATTGTGCCGTTCCTTTTCGTATTCTCCGGCACGTTGTTGATGCACGGCTCGCCCGCGATGATCGCGATCGATTTTCTCGCGGCGGTGGCCGGTGTCGGCTTCGGGGCGGCGGCCGTGATGGGATACTCCGTCCGGCATCTCACCGCGATCGACCGCCTGGCCTATCTCCTTGCGGGTCTGTTCTTGCTGATCCCGATCGGCGCATTCGGCATCGGGCGCTGGATAAATCTCGCCGGCCTGGTTCTGGCGATTGCGATCGTCATGCGCGAGACGCTGCTCCGCCGCAACACGGTCGCCAGCGCCGCTCACGGTGAGTCGCCGGGCATCAGGCAAGGCTGATCCATGCAAGTTCTCCTCATGGACCGGGGCGTCCATCTCGACCCCGACGCCGTGCGGCGCGAATGCCCGTCGATGACCTTCGGCGTGGCTCGCAACACGGAAGAAGCACTGAAAATTTGCGCCGAAGCCGAAGTATTGCTGGCGATGGCGCACGATGTAACCGACGAACTGATCAGCCACATGCCGCGGTTGCGCTATCTCTGTGCGCTTTCGGCCGGCACGGACCGGCTGGAAACGCTGACGGCGCTGCGGCCGGACGTCCGGGTCACATCGAGCCGTGGAATCCATGGCCCGCAAATGTCCGAGCTGGCCTTCCTGCACATGATCGCGTTGTCGCGGAATTTTCCGCGCATGCAGCGCAACCAGCAAAATCACGTCTGGGAACGATGGCCGCAAAAGCTTCTGTTCGGCAAGACGGCGGTGATTGCCGGCATCGGACCGATCGCCGAGGAACTTGCTGCCCGGTGCGTCGCCTTCGGCATGCACATCATTGGCGTGAGCGATGCGCGCACGGGCGCGCAGAATTTCGAAAAGATGTTTCCCCGCGCGCATCTGCAAGATGCTGCAGGTCTCGCCGATTTCCTGATCGTGCTGGTGCCGCTGAGCGCGCAAACCCGTCACCTGATCGACGACGGCGTTCTCTCCGCCATGAAACCCGAAGGCATCCTCATCAATCTCGCGCGCGGGCCTCTGATCGACGAGCAGGCGCTCATTCGCGCCCTGCGCGACGGCCGGATTGCGGGCGCGGAACTCGATGTCTTTGAGACCGAGCCCCCGCCTGACGATAGCCCGCTCTGGGGCATGCAAAACGTCATCATAACGCCCAGGATCGGCGGCATGAGCGACGTCTACGGCGACCAGGTGTTGCCGCTCGTCGTGCACAACCTGCACTGCTTCGCGCAGGGAAAGCTGGACGAGATGAAGAACGTCGTGCGCGACTGATCCGGGCCCGACAGGGCCTCACGCGGCTTTGGCAAACTCGGCCTGTACCGACTTTTCAAAGTCCAGCACTTTCTGGACACTCGGCCGGGTCTTCATCCGCTCGAAGTGCGCCGTGCAGTTCCCGAACTGCGAGAGGTCGAGGTCGAACAGCAGCGCCCGCCGGAAACACCAGAAAAAATGCGAATCCGGCGCGGTGAAATGGTCGAAGAAATACTCTCGGCCCGCCAGCATCTCGTCGGCAATCTGAAGATTTTCGAACAACCCCTTGGTGGCGTTGTTGCGAATGCCCCCGGCAGCGTCCGGCAGTTCGCAAACCGCAGCGGGTGAATTCAGCCGGGTGAGATAGGGGTGGATGCCGCCGGAACACCACGCCAGCAACGAGATGGCCTGCAGCTCCTGCCAGGGATCACCGGGCAGCAGCTTCGCTTGCGGGAAAGTCCGGGCGATCCAGGAGACTGACTATGGCCACGTTCTCGCTGAGCGGCCTGCCGTCGACCACGAGCAGCGGGACCTTGTGCTTGGGATTGAGCTTCAGGTATTCGGGCGATCTCTGCTGCCCTTTCTTCAAATTGATGGGTTCGACCTTGAATTCGGCACCCGCTTCGGTAAGCGTGATGTAAGGCGCGAGCGAGCAGGCGATTGGCGCATAATACAAAACGATATCCATTGTCGGCTCCGAAACAGGATTGAATTGCGAGGTCGTGGGGCAGCCTCAGAGCGCGACCCAGCCGGCCGGCGGCTCCTTGCCGGGGTGCAGCGTGCCACAGTGCGGACAGGTGCGCGCCTTTTCGTCTTCGTAAAAGGCTTTGTAGAGCGGCGGCAGATCGGCGACGATGTTTTCAAGGTCGACTTCGACCCGATGCACCAGCCCTTTACATTCGAAGCAATACCACTCGAAGCCGTCGAGCAGACCCTCCGCCCGCGCCGGCTCGACCACCAGCCCGATCGAGCCGGACTGCGGCCGCTGCGGCGAATGTCGCACGTGCCGCGGCAGCAGAAACACTTCGCCCTCGCGGATCGGAACATCGTAATGCTCGCCATTGTCAACGACCTTGAGCACCATGTTGCCTCGCAACTGGTAGAAGAACTCCTCTACCGGGTCGTCGTGGAAGTCGGTGCGCTTGTTGGGGCCGCCGACCACCATGACCGTCATGTCGGCGTCTTTCCACACCCGCTGGTTTCCCACCGGCGGCTTCAGCAAATGTTCGTGCTCATCAATCCACTTCCTGAAGTTGAACGCGTGCAGACGGCCCGGCTTGCTCATGGTCGCTTTCCTTCAGTCGGCCCGGCGAAAACATTACGCAGGGCTTACAATCAACGATAACGTCTGGACCTTGCGCGGACAACCGCCGGACTTGTCCGGCTTCAATCCGGAGTGATAGAAGGCCCGCGGTTCGGCCGATAGCGCGCATTCCGGTGTGGTACCCATGACGACGATCGACACCCGCCTGTCCGAGCTCGGCATCGAACTCCCGTCCCCCCCGCCGCCCCGCGCCGCCCGAATCCAGATGGCGAAAATCGCCGGCGGCTTCCTGTTCGTATCCGGCCAGTTGCCCTCCTGGAACGGCGAGTTGCGCTATGTCGGCCAGGCCGGCAGCGATTTCACCCTTGCGGAAGTCCAGACGGCGGGCCGTCTTTCAGCACTTAACGTCCTGGCGCACGCCCGCGCGGCCCTTGAGGGCAACCTCGACCGCATCGCCGAAGTTGTGAACCTGCGTGGGTACGTCAACACTGCTCCGGGCTTTTACGAGATTGCGCAAGCCGTCAATGGCGCGTCCGACCTCATGGTCGAGATCTTTGGCGCCGCCGGCGCCCACACCCGGACCGCGCTCGGCGTCGCGATGATGCCCCATAACGCCCTAATCGAGATCGATGCGCAGTTTCTGCTGCGCGGGTAAGCCGAGGAGCCTCCGGAAGCCGCCATGCTCTACATCATCTACCAGGAAGATCGTTCCGACGGCGCAGCCATCCGGGCGGCCACGCGTGATGCGCATTTCGCCTATCTCAGGGAGCATGAGGATATCCTGGTCCTGGGCGGCGCGCTGCTCGCCGGTGACGACGATGCCACGCGCACCGGCAGCGTCCTCATCGTCAATGTGCCGGACCGGGCCGCAGCCGAAGCAATTTTCGGAGAACGAGCCTTTTCGCAAGGCCGGGCTGTTCAAATCGGTGACAATTTCGCGCATGCGGCGCGGCCAGTGGAACCCGACGGCGGCGCCGAAAAGCGCCGAAGGCAACTAGACGCCGGCACAGCGGACATCACATCGACCGGACCTTGGCCTGTTCGCGCAGCCCCATGCGCTCGAGACGCGGCAAGACCTCGGCGCAAAAGAACGGCAGTTCGTCGAGATAGTTGACGAAAGAGACGCCGATGCCGCGCAGGCCGGCCCGGCTCAGATCGGCCAAACGCTCGGCCACTGCATCGGGATCTCCGACAACCGGCAGGCCGCCCATGCCGTTGGCCTGATGTTTCCGCACCTTTTCAAATTCCTCGTCTCCAACCGCTTCGCGCGTCACGTTCCGCCTGGCGAGGATGGCGTCGACCGCCGACCAGTCGGCATGATCGATGACGCAATGCCGGTAATAGTCCTCGGCTTCCTTTTTGGTCGGCCGGCAGGTGACGACACCCACGGTGTAGACGTCGATTTCGCGGCCAAAGGATCCGCTTCGGTTTTCACGCCCTGCACGTGCTTCTGCAGTTCGTCGAACGAATCCCCCCGCGCGTTGGTGAAGAAGGCGTCGCAGTTACGGAAAGCGAAGGCCCGGCCTTCCGGCGAGGCGCCGGCGTTCATCATGAGCGGACGCGAGCCGCCATAGGGCTTCGGCTTGGCCCGCACGTTTCGCAGCTTGATGAACTGCCCCGCGTAGTCGAAATCCTCATTGTCGCCCCACATCAGTTTGACCGCATCGACCCATTCCTGGCTGAACAGGTAACGCGCTTCGTGTTCGCGCTGCTCGACCCCGAACATGTCGAACTCGTCCTGATTCCAGCCAACGACCACGTTGAGGCCGAAGCGACCCTCGCCGATGTGATCGGCGGTCACGAATTTCTTGGCCGCGATCACCGGATGGATCAGCGGCATGTGCACGGTACCGAAGACGGTGATGCGTTTGGTCGCAGCCAGCAACCCGCCCGCCCAGGTCACCGTCTCAAGCGTGGCGCCCTGATAGTCGGTGTCGCCGCCGTAGCCCTTCCAGCGTGCGATCGGCAGCAGGAAGTCGATCCCCGCCTCGTCCGCCATGCGCGCCAGCTTGAGGTTGTCGGCCCAGCCACCCGACCAGCGCTCCGGCACCATGGTCACCGCCCGGCCCGACGAGCAATTGGCGCCGAACAGACCGATCTTCAACACATTGGCGTTGTTCATCGCCATGCGGGCGCGCAGCGAATGGGTCGGTTGCAAGGTCAGCCTCCCTTGGCGTTCGGGCGGTTTCGATCGGCGCCGTGATTTATTTCCGAGGCCGGTTGTTCGGGCCCCGCAACCATGGCACGCTATTTCTCTATTGGAAACAGGTTCACAGGCTGGAAATTCGAGCTTTCCCCATGGCCGCTCCCGACAGTGTGAAACCGATGCCCGGTGACCGCAGGGACGCCGCCGGCGTTCAGTCGATCGAAACCGGCATGGCGTTGCTGCGAGTCCTCGCAGCCGGCGACGGCCCCATGAAGCTGTCCGATCTGGCGGCCACGGCCGGCATGTCGACCAGCCGCGCGCACAAATATCTTGCAAGCTTCATCCGCTGCGGCCTGGTGCGGCAGAGCCAGCCCTCCGGCCGCTACGGCATGGGAGCGCTGGCGGCCGAACTGGGATTTGCCGCCTTGCGCAACATGGACGTGGTGGAACTGGCGCAGGATACGCTCGACGACCTGCGCGACCGCCTGCAGACCGTGGTTTCATTGGCGGTGTGGGCCAATCGCGGGCCGACCATCATTCGCCGCGCCGTGCACGAACAGTCCGTTTCGCTGGTGGTCCAGCTCGGCGGCGTCATGACCATGCTGACCTCGGCCGGCGGGCTCGTGTTCTCCGCCTGGCTCGACCGCGCCGTGACCGAACCGCTGATGAAGGCCGAACTGGCGGAGAAACGCGGCCTGGCGGCGCGCGCCGGATTGCGCAGCATGCGCGACGTGGAAACCATTCTGGGGCAGGTACGCGCGCAGGGCTTTGCCAGCATCAGCGGCACGCAGCACCCCGGCATTGCCGCCGCCAGCGCGCCGGTTTTCGACTACACTGGCAAGATTGCCGCAGCACTCACGCTGGTCGGTCTTGACGGGGTTCTGAACCTTGAGCCCGAGAGGCAGGCCGTGCGCACGTTGTTGAAGGCCGCCGCCGATCTGTCCCGCCGCGCGGGGGCGTCGGCGGAAGCGGTGACGCCGGGCGGCCACACGGAGAAAGATCGATGCCCGATTTCCCAACGGTAACGCCGCGCTATGGCTGGCGGGCACGCCTCGGCATGCTCCTGCCCTCGGGCAACGCGGCCGCCGAGGCGCAGTTCAACGCCATGCTGCCCGATGGCGTCAGCCTGCATACCACGCGGCTCAAGCTCACCGGATCGAGCGACGCCGAGCTCCTGGCCATGACCGACCGCATGGACGAAGGCGCGAGTCTGCTCGCAGACGCCTGCGTCGACCTGATCCTGTTTCATTGCACCGCGGTCACCACCTGGGACGCCGAGATGGACCGCACCTTGCCCGAACGCATCACCAGAGCCACCGGCCTGCCCGCAACGGCCACCTCACGCGCACTGATCGCTGCGCTGCGGGCCCTCGAGGCGCGGCGCGTCGTGATGGTGACGCCCTACGTCGAGGCCACCAATGTGCGGGAGACCGCGTTCCTGGAGTCGCACCAGATCAATGTCCTCAAGGCGGTCGGCCTCGGCATCGCACAAGCCAGGGACATGATCGGGCCCGAGCCCGGCGAATGGTACCGGCTGGTGCGCGACAATGCCCGCGACGACGCCGACGCCTATTTCATCAGCTGCACGGCGGTGCGTTCTCTGGAGGTCATCGACGATCTCGAACGCGACCTCGGACGCCCGGTGGTCACCAGCAATCAGGTCGCAGCCTGGCACGCGCTTCGCACCATGGGGATACGCGACCAATTGACCGGCTACGGCCGTCTCTTCGGGCTGCAGGGACCCCGATAGAGGCGTCGATCAGAGATCGCCGTTGGCACATAAACCGACCGGCGGCAAAGCCGCTGGCACCCGCAGGCCGCCACGTCAACGGCGCAGGAAGGCTTCCATCAGCGTGGCCAGGGCGACCGGCGTTTCGTTCATCGGATAATGCCCTGCATTGGCGACCACCACGAGCTCCGCGTTCGGGTACCAGCGCACGTAGGTCGCCCGCATCAGCTCTTCGTTAATCGCGCCATCGAACTCGCCGATTGTGACCAGGACGGGGACCGGATTGCCCTCGATCTCCCGGTGAAAGTCGGACCGTGCCCAGCTGGGCAGATAACCCGAGAAGGCCTCGTCCAGCGCCGCCTTCTTCGGATAGGTCGCGATGTGCCTGACCCAGGTCGGCGACAAACGACCGCCCGTAGAAAACCCGACGATCTTGCAGGCAGTCTCCTCGTCCGCCACCGCGCGCTCGAACATCCCGTAGGTCGCGTCGTCGAAAGGCACGCCAGACGCCGGCACCGGTGCGACAGCAACCAGCTTATTCACGCGATCCGGCGCGTTCGCCAGGATGCGCTGGATGGCCATGCCGCCCATCGAGTGCCCGATCAGGCTGAAACGATCGAACTTGAGGGAATCCGCCAGGGCGAGCAGGTCGCGGGCGATCTCGTCCACCGTGTATTCCCCACGGAAACCCCGCGATCCGCCGTAGCCGCGATAGGACGGAAAGATATACGTAAACTCCTCCGGCGAAAGCGCGTCATACATCGGAGCATAGGCGGTCTGATCCCCGAACCAGCCGTGCAGTGCAAAGACAGGGTGCGGACCGCTGCCGAAACGGTCGCAGGCGAGCAGCGTCTCCGTCATCGTTCCCTCCCCGGCTTTCGTTTCTGCTACTTCTACTTCTTTCGCATCTCACTCGATGTGTTGACGACCGCATGCAACGCGCGGCCGTAATGGACCGCCTTGTTGATGTCGATCGCCTGCGCATTGTGGGCGAATTCCTTCACCGCCAGCCGCGCCGGCGCCGGCGCTGCAAGCAGCCGGCCGACCAGCGCCTGCATCTCATCGTCGAGCACGGGAGCCGGCTTGATCGCGCTGATGGCGCCGATGCGCAGGGCCTCGGCCGCGTCGAAGGGCTGCGCGTTATAGACGTGATACATCAGCGCCTTCAGGGCCACGCGGTCGATCAGCGACGACATCACCATGGTCGGCATGATGCTGTGGGAGAATTCCGGGATCTGGAACGTCGCGTTATCGGCGGCGAGCGTCATGTCCGCCACGGCCGCCAGCGCAAAGCCGAAGCCGAGCGCGCGCCCGCGCACCGCCGCCACCACCGGGACCGGGGCCTTGCGGATCAGGCCGTAGACCCGGAACACGATGTCATGGGCGCGCCTGAGTTCGAGCGCTTCCATCGCTTTTCGTGGCGCGCCCGGGGCCGGCGGCTCGCGCCCGACGCAGAAGTCGGCGCCGGCGCCCTGGATGGTGATCACCTGAACCGCCGGATCGACTGCCTCCAGGAGATCGCCGAGGCGGACAATCGCCGGATCCGAAAGCGCGTTGCCGGTATCCGGCCGCGCCAGCGTGATCGCGTAGACCCCGTTTTTGGTTTCCGCGCGGACCGCGTCGCTCATGCTGCGTCTCGTCGTTTGCTGCAGGCTTCTTGGATCGCCCGCCAGACCCGTTCCGGCGTCGCCGGCATTTCCATATGGGTGATGCCGAATTCGGACAAGGCATCGACGATCGCATTGATCACCACCGCGAGTGCCGGGGTGATGCCGCCCTCGCCGCCGGCCCGGACGCCCAGCGGATTGCCGGGCGACGGCACCTCGCTGATCGCGGTGGTGAAGCTCGGCAGATTGCTCGCGCGCGGCATGGCGTAGTCCATGAACGAAGCGGTCAGCAACTGCCCGGACTCCGGCTCGTAAAGGCAGTGCTCCCATAGCGCCTGCCCCACGCCTTGCGTAATGGCGCCGTGGGTCTGACCGTGCAGGATCATCGGGTTGACCGCCCGTCCGACGTCGTCGACCGCCGAATAGCGGGCGATCTGGGTGGCGCCGGTCTCGGGGTCGATTTCGACCTCGCAGGCGTGGCTGCCGTAGGGAAAGCCACCAAGGTTGAAGGTCTCGTCATGCTCGGCGGACAAGGGTCCGCGCAGATGCTCGGGAAGATCCGTGCGTTCCGCAGCCGCGCGCGCGATCTCGAACAGGCCGATCTCGGCGCGGGTACCCGCAACCCGGAAGCGGCCACCCTCGAAGGTTACAGGCTTGTTGCCGGCCTGCAGGAGGACGCCCGCAATCTCGCAGCCGCGCCCGATCACCTTGTCGGTTGCCCGCCCCATGACCACGCCCGCCATGCGCATGGAGCGGCCGGAATGCGAACCGCCGCCGACCGGCACGATATCGGTATCGCCCTGGATGAGGCACACATCGTCGAACGGCACGCCCAGCCACTCGCTCACGCACTGGGTGAAGCTGGTTTCGTGCCCCTGCCCGCTCGACAAGGTGCCAACGATAACATCTACCTTGTCGTCGGGGCGCACGATGACCTCGGCGCGCTCGCGCGGGTTGCCCATGGTCAGCTCGATGTAGTTGGCGATGCCAAGGCCGCGGAGCCTGCCGCGTTTCCTGGCTTCCTTGCGCCGCTGCGGGAACGACTTCCAGTCGGCGAGTTGCAGCGCATGATCCATGGCCCGCTCATACTCGCCGTTGTCATAGGTCACGCCCGTCGGATTGCGATAGGGCAACTCGTCGGGCCGGATCAGATTGCGGCGGCGCAGATCGACCGGGTCGAAACCGTGCAAGTCGGCCGCCATGTCGATCAGCCGCTCGATGACGAACATGGCTTCCGGCCGCCCGGCGCTGCGGTAGGGAATGGTTGGCATCGTGTTCGTGTGTACCGCGCGGGCGCGGAAGCAGGCGGCGGGAATGCGATAAAGCCCGCTCATGATGCCGACGCCCTTGCGTAAGGGAACGATCGACGAGGCGTAGGCGCCGATATTGCTGAGGTTGGACCCGCGCAGCGCCAGAAACGCGCCGTCGGCGTCGAGCGCGAGCTCGGTCTGGCTCACCAGATCGCGGCCCTGATAGTCGCTGAGAAAGGCTTCGCTCCGCTCGCAGGTCCATTTGACCGGCCGGCCAACTTTCTTCGCCGCCCAGACCAGCAAGGGATGCTCCGGGAACAGGGAATTTTTGGTGCCGAAGTTGCCGCCAATATCGCCGGCGACAATGCGCACCGCTTCGAACGGCACGTTCAAAATCTGCGAGATTTCGCGCTTCTGTCGCACCACGCCACCGCTGCCGCAATAAAGGGTGTAGCGGTCGCTTTCCGGGTCGTGGAGCGCCACGGCAGAGCGCGTCTCCATCGGTACGCCGGTGACCCGCTGAATCCAGGTGTCGATGGAAACGACATGGGCCGCCCGTGCAAATGCCGCGTCGGTCGCCTCGCGGTCGCCAATCTCGGCGTCGAGGCAGACATTCGAGGTCGCGTGATCCCACAGGCGCGGCGCATCCGGCTCGGCCGCCGCGGCCGTATCCGTCACCGCCGGCAGCGGCTCATAGTCGATCTGGATAAGCTCGGCCGCATCCTTCGCCGCCACCAGCGTCTCGGCCACGACCATCGCCACTGCCTGACCGGTGTAACGCACGCGGTCCTTCGGCAGCAGCGGGTACGGGCTCGGATAGATCGGCGAGCCGTCCCTGTTCTGGAGGATCGGATCGGGCAGCGAACGCTGGAATTCGAGGCTGCCGAGAAACAGAAAATCGGGCGGGATCGGCTGCAGCCCGTTCGCTTCCACATCGATGCCGGTGAGTACACAGACGACGCCGGGACCTGCCCGTGCGGCGCTCGTATCGATTTTCGCGATGCGCGCATGGGCATGCGGCGCACGCGCCATGACCGCATGAAGCTGACCGGGAAAGCTCACATCGTCGCCGTAACGGCCGGCGCCGCTGACGAGCCGCGCGTCTTCCTTGCGACGTACCGGTTGACCAATTCCGTTCGTAGGCGGCTCCGGGCCGGCCTGCGGCGGGACTTCATGTCTCATCAAACAGCACCTGCAGGGACGGCCGACAGCGCAGCGGAGGGTACTTCAAGCCTGGCACCCGCCGGCGTCCGGCCGGACGCGGAAGGCCTGGTGGGCGGTGACGGACTCGAACCGCCGACATCCTGCGTGTAAAGCAGGCGCTCTACCAGCTGAGCTAACCGCCCCCGTCCACTAGCCAATAGCCCCTCACGGGCGGCCGAGGCAAGCCGGACCGGCCGCGCCCTGAGGCGACCGTGCCCGCAACGAAAACGGCGCCCTGCGGCGCCGTCTTCAGGTTCTGCTTGAGGTTCAGGCCTCAGTGTGCGGTAAGCCCGGAGCCCTCTTCCTCGCCCGGCTCGGCCTTGGCGGCTGCCTCGGCCAACCTGGCTGCTTCATCGTCCCAGGCGATCGGCTCGGGCGCCCGGGTGAGCGCGCGGGCCAGCACCTCGTCCATGCGGTTGACCGGGATGATCTCCAGGCCCTTCTTGATGCTCTCGTTGATCTCGACGAGGTCCTTGGCGTTCTCCTCCGGGATCAGCACGGTCTTGATGCCGCCGCGCTGCGCCGCCAGCAACTTCTCCTTGAGGCCGCCGATCGGCAACACCCGGCCACGCAGCGTGATCTCGCCGGTCATGGCGACGTCGCGGCGAACCGGAATGCCGGTCATGACAGAAACGATGGCCGTGACCATGGCGACACCCGCCGACGGGCCGTCCTTCGGCGTCGCGCCTTCCGGCACGTGCACGTGGATGTCGCGCTTGTCGAACATCGGCGGCTCGATGCCGAGGCCGACCGCACGCGAACGCACGTAGGACGCCGCCGCCGAAATCAACTCCTTCATCACATCACGCAGGTTACCGGTGACGGTCATCTTGCCCTTGCCCGGCATCTGCGTGGCTTCAATGGTGAGCAGTTCGCCGCCCACATCGGTCCAGGCGAGACCCGTGACCACGCCGATCTGGTCCTCGTCCTCCACCTCGCCGTACCGGTACTTCGGCACGCCCAGGTAGTCGGAGAGATTGTCGGCGGTGACCGCGATGGTCTTCTTCTTCGAGGTCATCAGCTCCTTCACCGCCTTGCGGATCAGGTTCGACAACTCGCGCTCGAGGTTACGCACGCCCGCTTCCCGCGTATAGCGGCGGATCAGCGTGATCAGCCCGGGGTCGTCGATCGACCACTCCCTGGGCTCCAGACCGTGCTTGACGACAGCGTGCGGGATCAGGTGCTTGCGCGCGATCTCGAGCTTCTCGTCCTCGGTGTAGCCGGCGATGCGGATGATCTCCATACGGTCCATCAGCGGCGCCGGAATATTCAGCGTGTTCGCCGTGGTGATGAACATCACGTTGGAAAGATCGTAGTCGACCTCCAGATAGTGGTCGGCGAAGGTCGAGTTCTGTTCCGGATCGAGCACCTCGAGCAGGGCCGAGGACGGATCGCCGCGGAAATCGGCGCCCATCTTGTCGACCTCGTCCAGCAGGAACAGCGGATTGGAGTTCTTGGCCTTGCGCATCGACTGGATGATCTTGCCGGGCATCGAGCCGATGTAGGTGCGCCGGTGACCGCGGATCTCGGCCTCGTCGCGCACGCCGCCGAGCGACACGCGCACGAACTCGCGGCCGGTCGCCTTGGCGATCGACTTGCCGAGCGAGGTCTTGCCGACGCCGGGCGGGCCGACCAGACACAGGATCGGACCGGTCAGCTTGTTGGCGCGCTGCTGCACGGCGAGATATTCGACGATGCGCTCCTTGACCTTTTCCAGGCCATAGTGATCGGCATCGAGAATCTTTTCGGCCAGGTTCAGGTCCTTCTTGACCTTGCTCTTCTTGTTCCACGGGATCGACAACAGCCAGTCGAGGTAGTTGCGCACGACCGTGGCTTCCGCCGACATCGGCGACATCTGACGCAGCTTCTTGAGCTCGTGCGTCGCCTTTTCCCGGGCTTCCTTGGAGAGCTTGGTCTTCTTGATCTTGTCTTCCAGCTCCTGGAGCTCGTCTCGGCCTTCCTCGTCGCCCAGCTCCTTCTGGATCGCTTTCATCTGTTCATTGAGGTAGTACTCGCGCTGGGTCTTCTCCATCTGCCGCTTGACGCGGGTCCGGATGCGCTTTTCCACCTGCAGGACGGAGATCTCGCTCTCCATCAGACCGAGCACCTTTTCGAGCCGCTCGGTGACCACCGGCGTCTCCAGAATGTCCTGCTTGTCCGGAATTTTGACAGCGAGATGCGAAGCAACGGTATCGGCGAGCTTGGCGTAATCCTCGATTTGCTGGATCACACCAATGACTTCGGGTGAAACCTTCTTGTTCAGCTTCACATAGTTTTCGAACTCGTTGACCACCGATCGTGCCATGGCCTCAGCCTCGACCTGGTCGCCCATATCGTCGGCGAGCACGGTCGCGTCGGCCTCGTAGTAGTCGCTCCGGTCGGTGTACTGGACCACGGACGCACGCGCCGCGCCTTCGACCAGCACCTTTACGGTACCGTCAGGCAACTTGAGCAATTGCAGCACGCTCGCCAACGTCCCGACATTGAAGATCGAGTCGGTCGCCGGATCGTCGTCGGAGGCGTTCTTTTGCGTGGCCAGCAGGATGAAGGTGTCGGAGCGCATCACCTCTTCCAGCGCCTTGATCGACTTTTCACGGCCGACAAAGAGCGGGACGATCATGTGCGGGAACACCACGATGTCGCGCAACGGCAGGACCGGATACGCCCGGGTTTCGCCGGGTTGCAGCGTGGGTCGTGGTTTGTTGGTCATTGGGCTTGATCCTTCTTGTTGTGCCCCTGTCCCGATGACCCGCTTCGGCGGCATCGGCAGGACAGTGCCGGTAAGGATGGGCGAGATAGCAGCAGGCAAACACGCGCCCCAAAACGCCGCTGTCAGGAGGGTGCGAACCCCTCGCCCACTTCGAAACTACGATCCTTCGTACGCCGAAAGGCTTCAGCCTCTATACGTAGGACGACACCCGGGGGTCCGCAAGCAGGCTCGGATTTTGACCTTATGAAACAGACCCAACGCCACAGTCACCAGCTATTTGAAGCCCGAATCGACGGGCTTTTCCCGATCATAGGGGAAAGCCCGCCGGCGGGAACAACTCAGGCGCTGGCTCCACCGGTTTCGGCGGTCCGGTCGCTGCGGTCGGCGTAGATGTAGAGCGGGCGGGCGGTTCCTTCCACAACCTCGCGGGAGATGACCACCTCCTCGACCCCTTCCAGGCTCGGCAGCTCGAACATGGTGTCGAGCAGGATGCCTTCCATGATCGAGCGCAGGCCGCGCGCGCCCGTCTTGCGTTCGATCGCCTTGCGGGCGATAGCGCCGAGCGCCTCGTCAGCGAAGGTGAGCTCGATCGATTCCATCTCGAACAGACGCTGATATTGTTTCACCAGCGCGTTCTTGGGCTCGACCAGAATCTTCTTGAGCAATTCCTCGTCGAGGTCTTCCAGCGTCGCAACCACCGGCAGGCGGCCGACGAATTCAGGGATCAGACCATATTTGAGCAGATCTTCCGGCTCGACCTCACGGAAGATTTCACCCTGTTTGCGGTCTTCCGGCGCCACGACCGTAGCGCCAAAGCCGATCGAGGTCGTGCGGCCGCGCGCCGAGATGATCTTGTCGAGCCCGGCGAAGGCGCCGCCGCACACGAACAGGATATTGGTAGTGTCGACCTGCAGAAACTCCTGCTGCGGGTGCTTGCGGCCGCCCTGCGGGGGCACGGACGCGACCGTGCCTTCCATGATTTTCAGCAGCGCCTGCTGCACGCCCTCGCCCGAGACGTCACGGGTGATCGAGGGATTGTCCGACTTGCGCGAAATCTTGTCGATTTCGTCGATGTAGACGATGCCGCGCTGGGCGCGCTCGACGTTGTAGTCGGCGGACTGCAACAGCTTCAGGATAATGTTTTCCACGTCTTCGCCGACGTATCCGGCTTCGGTCAGCGTCGTGGCATCGGCCATGGTGAAGGGCACGTCGAGAATGCGCGCCAGCGTCTGCGCCAGCAGCGTCTTGCCCGAGCCGGTCGGCCCGATGAGCAGAATGTTTGACTTGGCGAGTTCGACGTCGTTGTGCTTCGACTGATGATTGAGCCGCTTGTAATGGTTATGGACCGCCACCGAGAGCACCTTCTTGGCGTGATCCTGCCCGATGACGTAGTCATCGAGAACCTTGCGGATTTCCTTGGGAGTCGGAATGCCGTCGCGCGACTTCACCAGCGAGGACTTGTTCTCCTCGCGGATGATGTCCATGCACAGCTCGACACATTCATCGCAGATGAAGACCGTGGGGCCGGCGATGAGCTTGCGCACCTCGTGCTGGCTCTTGCCGCAGAACGAGCAATACAGGGTGTTCTTGGAATCGCTGCCGCCGACTTTGCTCATTCCATTCTCCGTTACTCTCGTTCGTACCCTTCGTCACCGACGAAGCCGCGTACGACCTTTCGCCCTAACGAAGCAAGTTTCGCGCCGGACCCCGACACGGCGGCTCCTTTATACCTCGGGGAGCCCGCACCCCGTACCAAAACCCCCATACCATAAGCGAAGCATGCTAACGGCGTGCTAATCAAGAATTTATTAATGATAACGCCTCAGGCAGTGCGGCAAAAATGGCCATTCCGGGGCAGATTTCCGGGGATTGAGCGCCTGGAAGGGCTGGACGGACCGGCGGCATTCAGTCTCACGAGGCGGGTTTCGGCAGCAGTTCCTCCGGCCGCTGATCGATTACCTTGTCGACCAGACCGAAATCCCTGGCGGCCTCGGCGGTCAAAAAGTAGTCGCGCTCAAGCGCGTCTTCGATCTTCTTTAGCGCCTGACCCGTGTGCTTCACGTAAATCTCGTTAAGTCGTTTTTTCAGATTCAGGATTTCCTGGGCGTGCAACATGATGTCGGTGGCCTGCCCCTGAAACCCGCCGGAAGGCTGATGTACCATGATGCGGGCATTGGGCAGCGCGAAACGCATGTCCTTGTCCCCCGCCGCCAACAGCAGCGAGCCCATCGAGGCCGCCTGACCGATGCACAGGGTCGACACCGGCGGACGGATGAACTGCATGGTGTCGTAGATTGCCATGCCCGACGTCACCACCCCGCCCGGCGAGTTGATGTACATGGAGATTTCCTTTTTCGGATTCTCCGCCTCCAGGAACAGGAGCTGCGCCACCACCAGCGTCGCCATGCCATCTTCAATCGTCCCGGTGATGAAGATGATGCGCTCCTTCAACAGTCGCGAAAAAATGTCGTAGGCCCGCTCGCCCCGGTTGGTCTGTTCGACCACCATGGGGACCAAGTTCATGTAGGTTTCGACGGGATTCTTCATATCGGTTCCTCTACGCGAATCACGGAAGGCTAACCCAGTCCCGCCGTCGCGTCTCGGCCATCTATTGTCGAAGGTAAACCGCCGCAAGCCGGCCTGATCAGCCGGCGGCCGGCTCTTCCTCATCCTGCTTGTAGAGCTCCTCTCGCGAGACCGCCTTGTCGGTCACTTCGGCGAGCTCTAGCAGGAAGTCCACCACCTTCTCCTCGAAGATCGGAGCGCGCAGACCGGCGACTGCCTGCGGATTCTGGCGGTAGTAGTCCCACACCCGCTGCTCCTGACCGGGGAATTGGCGCACGTGGTCCATGACCGCGCGGTTCAACTCTTCCTCGGTCACGGTGATATTGTTCTTCTCGCCGATTTCGGCCAGCACCAGACCGAGCCGCACCCGCCGCTCCGAGATGCGGCGGTATTCTTCCTTGGCCTTCTCCTCCGTGGTGTTCTCGTCCTCGAAGGTTTTCTTCTCGGTTTCGAGCTCCTGCAACACCGATTTCCAGACCCGGTCGAATTCCTCCTGCGCCAGGGTCGGCGGCGGCTCAAACTGATGGCGCTTGTCGAGCTCATCAAGTAATTGCCGTTTTACCTTCTGGCGCGACATGCCCTGATGCTCCTGCACCATGCGGTCCTTGACCGCGGCGCGAAGCTTCGCGATCGATTCCAGACCAAGTGATTTCGCAAACCCGTCGTCGAGCGTCACCTTGCCGGGCGCCTCGATCGTCTTCGCGGTCACCTCGAATACGGCTTCTTTACCGGCAAGATTCTCGGCCTGGTAGTGTTCCGGGAATTTGACCTTGAGGGTGCGGTCCTCGCCCGCGCCGATGCCGACGAGTTGCTCCTCGAATCCAGGAATGAAGGAGTTGGAGCCGATCAGCACCGGCATGTCGTCGCCGCTGCCACCCTCGAAAAGCTCACCGTCGATCCGACCGGCAAACTTGATGGTGACCCGGTCGCCCTCTTCCGCCTTCGCGCCCTCGGGTTTGGCCGCGTAGGGCTTGTTCTGGTCGGCGATGCGCTGGAGCGCCTCGTCGATCTCGTCTTCGGCCACCTCGGCAGTCGGACGGGTGAGCTTGATGTCCTTGAAATCGGCCAGTTCAATCGCCGGTACGATTTCAACTGCCACCGTGTAATCGAGATCCGTCTTGCCCTCGATCAGCTGCTCGATCTTCTCCTTCTCCTCCGGCATGGTGACCTTGGGGTCGGCGGCGAGCTTGTAACCGCGTTCGCTGACGATCTGGTTGTTGGCGTCACGGACCGCCTCCTCGATCACCTCGGCCATGGCGGCGCGCCCATACATGCGCTTGAGGTGAGTGACCGGCACCTTGCCCGGACGGAATCCGTTGATGCGGATCTTGCCCTTGAGGTCGTCGAGGCGGGTATTGACCTTGGTTTCCAATTCGGACGCGGGCACGATCACGCGGAATTCGCGCTTGAGACCCTCGGAAAGCGTTTCTGTAACCTGCATTCGATCACACTTCTTGCTTCAAACTCGGTGCGCCGTTCATCCCGTCGGCCCGGCGCGCCGGATGGATTGGAATTCGGGCCAATGTGCCCAGCGTAACAGTTCCCGGCGTGGTGCGGGCGGAGGGATTTGAACCCCCACGACTTTCGTCACGGGAACCTAAATCCCGCGCGTCTACCAATTCCGCCACGCCCGCGGCAGGGCGGTCTCTAGGACGTTCCTGGCACCGCTTTCCGGCAGGGCTTAGACGCCGCGGCCCGCCGAGGCAAGGCGCCAAGCCTGAGGGCCGGTCGCGAGCGGCGCGGCTTATATCACGCGGCCTCGCGGCCGCACCATAAAAATAGCCCGATTTTGCGCTGGCTCAATGGCAGGGACGGCGGAATGACGCCTCACTCCGGCCTTCGGGAACCCCTACAGGGGGCCCCATACGGGCGACCGACAGGCACGAAAGAGCCAATAGCCATGACCAGCCGTTTTCCCCTTTTGCCGCATCCGCGCCTTGGCCCCATCAGCCGTCGCCGGTTGCTCGCGGGCGCCGGCGCCAGCATGACCCTGCTGGCGCTTCCCTCCCTCGCACGCTCCGCCGGTGAAGCCACGCCCAGGCCCGAAACGGCCGGGGACTTCCGCGTCCTGCACGCGCGGCCCGGCGAGGCGCGCTTGCGGGGCCCCGGGGAAACACCAACGCCGATCTGGGGATATGACGGCATGGCACCGGGGCCGACGCTGCGCGTGAAGCAGGGCGAACCGCTCAAGGTGCGCCTGGTCAACGACCTCAAGCAGGACACTGTGATCCATTGGCACGGCCTGCGGCTGCCCAACGCCATGGACGGCGTGCCGTTTCTGACCCAAAAGCCCGTCGCCCCCGGACAAAGCTTCGACTACGAATTCACGCCGCCGGATGCGGGCACCTTTTGGTACCACACCCATTTAGGCTCGTCGGAGCAACTTGCGCGTGGCCTGTATGGCGTGCTGATCGTCGATGAGCCCGAGCCGCCCGAGGTGGACCGTGACGTCGTCATGGTGGTGGACGACTGGCGGCTGGCGCCGGACGGCACAATCCATCCGAGCTTCGGCAATTTCCACGATGCCATGATGGCCGGACGGCTCGGCCAGTACGTCACGCTCAACAGTCAGGACATCCTCGCGCTGCCGGTGAAGGCCAACGAACGCATCAGGCTGCGAATTGTGAACACCGCCAACTCGCGCATTTTCCAACTGCGCATTGACAGGCACACGGCGCGGGTCATGGCGGTGGATGGCCAGCCCTGCCCGCCGGAAGTCGCGCCAAACGGCGTGCTACGGCTCGGGCCCGGCACGCGAATAGACCTGTTTCTTGATGCGACACTTGAACCTGGCGCCACGGCGCCAATCCTGGTGGATGACCTGCGCGGCGGCTGGCTGGAAGCAGGCCGTCTCGTCTACGACAAGGGGGCGCCGGTGCGCCCCGCTCCGCTGCCCGAGCCGCAGTCGCTCAAATCCAATCCGTTGCCGGCCAGGCTCGACCTTGCCAACGCCTTCACGCTGGACGTGCCGCTCGACGGCGGCGGGATGGCGATGATGATGCGCGGCATGGGCGGCAGGGGGCCAGGCAGTTTCCAGGGCCAGGGCGTGCCGCCGCAGGAGCGCGTCTGGGCGTTGGCCGGCGTCGCGGCCACCGGTCACGATGGCCCGCCGATGTTCACGGTGCCGCGCGGGCGCACGGTGGTGCTGAACTACATCAACCGCACCGCTTTCGCGCATGCCATGCATGTCCACGGCCATCACTTCCGTCAGTTCGAACGCGGCGGCGAAGACTTCAGGCCTTATTGGCTGGACACCGTCATTGTCGATGTCGAGCGCTCGGAGCGTACCGCCTTTGTCGCCGACAACCCCGGCAAGTGGATGATGCACTGTCACATGATCGAGCACATGGCCGCCGGCATGGCGGCATGGTTCGAGGTGACCAACGTGGTTTGAGCTTCAGTGCTCGGGATCCAAGAGTAGCCTCCGATAGACCGCCGGGAGCGCTTCCGGGAGATCCTCTGAAATCAGTCCCGGGCCAAAGGCGTTGGCCGCCTCTCCGTGCAGCCAGACCGCGGCGCTCGCCGCTTCGAACGCCGGCATCCCCTGCGCCGCCAGGCCAGCGATCATGCCGGCCAGCACGTCCCCCGAACCGGCGGTGGCAAGCCAGGCGGGCGCGTTACCGGCAATCGACGCGCGGCCATCGGGTGCGGCGACGACAGTATCCGGACCCTTGAGCAACACCACGGCGCCGCTCTTCCGGGCCGCAGCGCGCGCCCTCTCAAGCTTTCCGTGAACTTCCGGATTTTTGTCTACTTGGCTGAACAGTCGTGAGAATTCGCCCTCATGGGGGGTCAGTACGGTGCCCCGGCCACCACGGGCGGCGATATCCGCAAAAAGCGCCTCCGCCTGGTCGGCAAAGCTGGTCAACGCATCGGCATCGAGCACCACCGCCGCTTCGCTCCGGAGCGCCGCGCGCACCTGCTCGCGCATGGCCGGCCGGACCCCGCCGCCGGGACCGAGCACGACGGCATTGCGGCGTTTGTCGGCGAGGAAGCCGGCAAGCTCGGCCGCGCCGTCGACCGGCCGCACCATGACCGCGAGGCTGGCTGCGGCATTGACGGCGAGCGCATCGCCCGGAGACGCAATGGTCACGAGCCCCGCCCCTGCCCGCAGCGCGCCGCGCGCGGCGAGCCGCGCTGCGCCGGTCGTGGACAATCCACCCGATACGACCACGGCATGGCCGCGCGCATATTTGTGACCGTCCGGCTTCGGCTGCGGAAAGGCCGCCCCCCACAACGAGGGATCGTTGGCGCAGGTTTGCGGCCTGATCGTTTCGAGAACGTCGGCCGGAATTCCGATGTCGGCGACGTCGACCGGCCCGCAATGGAGCCGGCCGGGCAACAGCAGATGTCCGGGCTTGCGGCGGAAGAAGGTGACCGTGCGCGTCGCCTGCACCGCGACGCCCATCACCGCGCCACGGGTGCCGTTGATGCCGCTTGGCAGATCGACCGCCACCACCGGCACACCGGTCGCATTGATCGCCCCGATCATGGCGCGGGGCGGCCCGTCCACTGCACGGTCGAGTCCGGCCCCGAACAGCGCATCGATGATCACATCGCAACCGGCCAGCACGGCGGGCGACGCCGTCTCCACCGGACCGGTCCAGCGTTTCGCCGCAAGGGCGGCGTCGCCCTTGAGCCGGGCGCGGTCGCCGACCAGGCAGAGCCGCACCTCAAATCCGCGTCCGGCGAGGACGCGGGCGGCTACGAACCCGTCGCCGCCGTTGTTGCCGGGACCGGCCACCACGGCGATCCGCCGGCCGACCAGACGCGCAGCGGCATCGGCCACGGCGCGACCGGCGTTCTCCATGAGCTGGTGGCCCGCGGTGCCGCCGGCGATCGTCAGCCGGTCGGCCTCGCCCATCTCCGCGGTGGTGAGCAGCTCGTTCATGACGGTTGACACTATCGGCTGGGCCGGAACCGAACAATTGAGCCTGAAACGCGGGCTCAGCCGGGATTGTTACCCCGTCTGATTATTTGCTATGCACATTGATCAGTTTTTAGGCGCCTAACATTAGGCAGAGCGGGCATGAAACCGCCAGTTTCGGCCTAAATGATTGAGCCGACACAGCAATCTATCGCCTGCCGAATTGGCACGAGACCTGCTAACAGGGGAAACGCGAACAGCGCGGGGTGACCCCCGGCAACGCGGGAAACGCCTGAAAGCAGGCAAGGCACGGCTCTCCGGAATGCGTGCGGCGAGCGCCGGAGGGAAGGACTGAGCGATGAAAAAAGTCGAGGCTATCATCAAGCCCTTCAAACTCGACGAGGTGAAGGAAGCGCTGCAGGAGGTCGGTTTACAGGGGATCACGGTCACCGAGGCCAAGGGCTTCGGCCGGCAAAAGGGGCACACCGAGCTTTATCGCGGCGCAGAATACGTCGTCGATTTTCTGCCCAAGGTGAAAATCGAGATCGTCCTCGGCGACGACATGGTGGAAAACGCCATCGAGGCGATACGGCGCGCCGCCCAGACTGGCCGTATCGGCGACGGCAAGATATTTGTCTCCAACATCGAGGAAGCTATCCGGATCAGGACGGGGGAGTCCGGGATCGATGCCATCTAGTAACCCGCGGGCGCCGTTTCCGCGGTCAAGTTCCAAACCATAAGGGGGAATGCATTCCATGGCGACAGCTAAAGATGTCATGAAGATGATCAAGGACAACGACGTCAAATACGTCGATTTCCGGTTTACCGATCCGCGTGGCAAGTGGCAGCACGTGACATTCGACGTCTCGATGATTGAAGAAGATACTTTTGCCGAAGGCCAGATGTTCGACGGCTCCTCGATCGCCGGGTGGAAGGCGATCAACGAGTCCGACATGAACCTGATGCCCGATCCGGCCTCGGCGTGCATTGATCCATTCTTCGCCGAAACCACGCTGGTGCTGATCTGTGACGTTCTCGAGCCGACCACCGGCGAGCCCTACAACCGCGACCCGCGCGGCATCGCCAAAAAGGCAGAAGCCATGGTGAAGTCGATGGGCGTGGGCGACAGCGTGTTCTTCGGTCCGGAGGCCGAGTTCTTCGTGTTCGACGACGTCAAGTATGCAGCCCAGCCCTACAACACCGGTTTCAAGCTCGACTCGACCGAGCTGCCGACCAATACCGACACAGACTACGAAGGCGGCAACCTCGGCCATCACGTCGGTACCAAGAAGGGCTACTTCCCGGTGCCGCCGCAGGACTCCGCGCAGGACATGCGCTCCGAAATGCTCGGCGCCATGGCGCGCATGGGCGTCAAGGTCGAAAAGCACCACCACGAAGTAGCGTCTGCCCAGCACGAACTCGGCATGAGGTTCTCGCCGCTGACGGTGATGGCCGACCAGCTCATCATCTACAAATACTGCATCCATCAGGTGGCGCAGATCTACGGCAAGACCGCGACCTTCATGCCGAAGCCGGTCTACGGCGACAACGGCTCGGGCATGCACTGCCACCAGTCGATCTGGAAGGATGGCAAGCCGGTCTTTGCCGGCGACAAGTACGCTGGCCTGTCGGATACCTGCCTGAACTACATCGCCGGCGTCATCAAGCACGCCAAGGCGATCAACGCCTTCACCAACCCGACCACCAATTCCTACAAGCGTCTGGTGCCGGGCTTCGAGGCACCGGTGCTGCTCGCCTACTCGGCGCGCAACCGGTCGGCCTCCTGCCGCATTCCGTTCACCGACAGCCCGAAGGCCAAACGCGTGGAAGTGCGCTTCCCTGACGCGATGGCGAACCCCTACCTCGCCTTCGCCGCGCTGCTGATGGCCGGTCTCGACGGCGTCAAGAACAAGCTCGATCCGGGCCAGGCCATGGACAAGGACCTCTACGACCTGCCGCCGGCGGAGCTCAAGTCGATCCCGACAGTCTGCGGCAGCTTGCGCGAGGCGCTCGAGTGCCTCGACAAGGACCGCGAATTCCTCAAGGCGGGCGGCGTGTTCGATGACGACATGATCGACGCCTATATCGACCTGAAGATGGAGGAGGTTATCCGCTTCGAGCACACCCCGCATCCGGTCGAATTCGAGATGTACTACTCGGCGTAAAGCGTTCCTCCCAATCATCGCTCCCGGGTACCGAGACCTGGACGATGCGCCTCATCGGGCGCGCCGCAAGGCGCGCCCTTTTTCTTGCGCGAGCCAAACGCCCGTCACCATACTGTCATCGCTGCCTTCCCGGATTGGATTGAGATAACCCGGGAATGCGCCGGGCCGGAGACGGACATGAAAAACTCAGGGATAACCCGCTCGCAAGCCTGTGAGAAATCGGAAAACACCGGGCGCAATCCAGGCGACAACCCGACTATCGGCGACGTGATCGCCGCCCGCTACCGCCGGCGGGACATCCTGAAGGGCGCGCTCGGCGTCGCCGCCATTGCCGCCACGGTCAGCCCGCTCGCCATCGCCGCCGCACAGAAAGCGCAGGCCGGCGTTTCCGGTATCGATTTCAGGGAAGTCGCCGCCGGTGTCGACGCGCGCCACCACGTCGCCGAAGGCTATGACGCCGACGTGCTGATCCGCTGGGGCGATCCTTTGTTGCCGGGCGCGGCGGCCTTCGATCCGATGCACCAGTCTGCCGCCGCCCAGAAGACGCAGTTCGGCTACAACAACGACTTCATCGGCTATCTGCCGATGCCGGACGCGATCGATCCGTCACAGCATGGCCTGCTGGTCGTGAATCACGAATACACAACCGAAGAACTGATGTTTCCGGGCATGCAGCGGCAGGACGGCAGGAACGCGACCTTCGCCGCCATGACCAGGGAACTGGTCGACATCGAGAAGGCGGCCCACGGCGGCTCGGTGCTCGAGATCAGGCGCGAGAACGGGAAATGGCGCGTCGTCGAAAATTCAGAATACGCGCGCCGCATCGACGCCGATACGCCAATCGAGATTGCCGGCCCGGCCGCCGGCCACGACCGCCTGAAGACCGTGGCCGATCCGGGCGGCCGCCGCGTTTCCGGCATGCTCAACAACTGCGCCGGCGGCGTGACGCCGTGGGGCACATGGCTCACCTGCGAGGAAAACTTCAATGGCTATTTCCGGGGCCAGCTCGCCGCCGATCATCCGGAGGCCAGGAATTTCAAGCGCTATGGCGTGCCCGGCAACTGGTACGCCTGGGGCAAGTTCGAGGACCGCTTCGATGTCACCAGGGAACCGAACGAAGCCAACCGCTTCGGCTGGGTGGTTGAAATCGACCCGTTCGATCCGACATCGACGCCAAAGAAACGCACGGCCATGGGCCGCTTCAAGCACGAGGGCGCCGCCGGCATCGTCAACAAAGACGGCCGCTACGTCGTCTACCAGGGCGACGACGAGCGCTTCGACTACGTCTACAAGTTCGTCACCGACGGCAGGGTGGACGCCAGCAACCCGGCCGCCAACCGCGACCTGCTGGACGCCGGCACGCTCCATGTCGCGAAGTACAACGCCGACGGCAGCGGCGAATGGATGGCGCTGGTACACGGCCAGGGCCCGCTCAATGCCGGGAATGGTTTCGCAAGCCAGGCCGACGTACTGATCGAGGCGCGTCGCGCGGCCGACCTGCTCGGCGCCACCAGGATGGACCGGCCGGAGGACATCGAGGTCGATCCCGTGACCCAGAAGATCTACGCAATGCTGACCAACAATTCGCGTCGCACGGCCGACCAGGTCGACGCCGCCAATCCGCGCGCCGACAACAAATTCGGTCACATCATCGAAATGACACCTGCAGGCGGCGATCACGGTGCTACGGCTTTCACCTGGGAGATACTGGTGAGATGTGGCGACCCTTCCCTCGCCGAGGTCGGCGCCACATTCTCGTCCGCTACCAGCAAGGACGGCTGGTTCGGCATGCCGGACAATTGCGCAGTCGATTCCGCGGGTCGGCTCTGGGTCGCCACCGACGGCAATTCCGACAAGACCACCGGCCGTAGCGATGGCCTGTGGGCGCTCGAGACGAAGGGCGAGGCCCGCGCCACCTCGAAGCTGTTTTTCCGCTGCCCGGCGGGCGCCGAACTGTGCGGCCCGATGTTTACGCCCGATCTGGAGACCTTGTTCGTTGCCGTGCAGCATCCGGGCGACGATGGCCCGAAGTGGAAGGCGTTCGGCCGGGCGTCGACCTTCGATGATCCCTCGACCCGTTGGCCGGATTTCAAGCCGGGCGTGCCGCCGCGCCCCTCCGTGCTCGCGATCACGCGCAAGGGCGGCGGAAAGATCGCCCGCTAGGCGCAATCATCGCAAATGTCGCTGACGAAAGTTCAGGCAATCAGCGTGACGATGATCGCAACCAGGGCGAGGCCCGCGGCAACGCCCGCCACGGTTATTGCTTGCCGGCGATAGCGCCGTGGTCCATAGACGCCGGCGGCGCGGCGGGCCGCGATCAATTCAGCGTCGAATTCGGCTGAACTGGAATAGGCGCAGGCCAGGGCCAGGCCGGCGTGTGCGGCGTGCGCTTCGAGTGCAAGCGCGTCTCCCCGGGGACTCCCGGCATGCGACCACTGTGACATGCCTGCATGGTAAGACCAGGGTGGTAAACGAGATGTTGCCGTCCCGGCCCCTCACCCGACGCGCTGGTGCACAAGCACGGGATACGTGGCGATTGCCGCGTAGGCGCCGCGGCTGTTTTCAGCCAGGCCCGCATGTTCGGTTATGGGCAAGGCGTCCTCGAGAGCGGCAATGGCGGGCCCATTCACCTCCGGCAGATCATCGTCGGCCATGCGAATCCGGTTGCGGCCCGAATTCTTTGCGGCATAGAGCGCGTCATCGGCGCGCGTCAGCAGCTCGTCGATGTTGACGACCGGCGCCATCGCCGACGCGGCCCCGATGCTGACGGTGACACCCACGGGCCGGCCGTCGATGGTGATGCCGGCGCGTTCGAAATTGGCGCGCACGCGTTCGGCGATTCTGACCGCCGTTTCGATCGGCGCTGGCACGATGGCGGCGAATTCTTCGCCGCCGAGACGGGCGATGATGTCGTCGGCACGCATGCTCGAACGGGCGGTCTCCGCAAAGACCTGCAGCGCCGCATCGCCAGTGGCATGACCGAAGCGGTCATTGATCGACTTGAAATGGTCGAGATCGAACATCAAAAGCGTCACCGGCTCGCCGCGCGCGGCCTGACGGACGCACAGCGCCCGCGCAGCATCGAGGAAAGCGCGACGGTTGAGCAACCGGGTCAGGAAATCGGTTTCTGCCGCATTGCGATAGGTGCGCACCTGGCGGTCCTGCACCATCATCAGCACGATAAAGGCGGCGCCGACCGCATAAATCAGGGTCTCGAGCGTGAAGACGGTCAGCCAGCCCTTGGCCAGCACGCCGGGCACGAACGCGTGCAGGGCCAGCGGCAGCAGAAAGATGCCCGCATGCAGGAACGGCACCACGACCATGCGGGTCGGCGAATACAGCGCCTTGCGCCGCTCGCGCCCGAGTTCGAAGGCGATTGCAAAGGTGTAGCCGGCGACGATCACAACACCGAGCGCGACACGGGCATTGCTGCCTTCGGCGAAGGTGGGAAACGGTGCGACCAGCAGCCAGACCACGGCGCCGGCAAAGACGGCGAACGGCAACAGGCGCCGGCCCTGGAACAGACGCACGCCGTTCCAGATCATGCCGCAGGCGATGAACATGAGGGCGGAAGCGACTTCCGGCGGAACCCTGAACAGATTTGCGGGCGCGCTCCACAGCGCCATCGCCGCCGCACCGATCAGATAGGCGGCGCCCCACCACGCGAGCGCCCGCACATCGCGCTGCTGCATCCACGCGACGGTCAGAAAAAGACCAAGCAAAGCGGCGATGCAGACCGCCACGAAAGACAATGTGGGGATGTCCAGAGCCGCGAGTGGCAGTGCGTTGCTGGCGTCCATATCAGCTCCAACCACGGCCGGATGAGCAATTTACCGTAGGCCGCAGATGGTAGAAATACGCACGAGTTCTGGCAAAAGCGTTGCGCAACTGCACACCCTTCGAGCAAAGCTTTGCTACAATTGAAATAAAATAATGCTGGCCGCGGGCATCGGGCAGCCGACAAAAAAGGGCGCGCCGACCGCGCGCCCTTTCCACATTCGTCGTTGTTCGTTTTCGTCGTTGTTCGTTCGATCAGCGCTTGGAAAACTGGAACGACCGCCGCGCCTTGGCGCGGCCGTACTTCTTGCGCTCGACCACGCGGGAGTCGCGGGTGAGGAAGCCGGCGCGCTTGAGCGTCGAGCGCAGCTCCGGCTCGAAGTTGGTCAGCGCCTTGGCGAGGCCATGGCGCACCGCGCCCGCCTGCCCCGACAGACCGCCGCCGGAGACGGTGCAGATCACGTCGTACTGGCCGTTGCGGTTGGTGGCGACCAGCGGCTGCTGGATCAGCATGCGCAACACCGGGCGGGCGAAAAAAACTTCGATTTCTTTGGTGTTGACCAGGATCTTGCCGGCACCGGGCTTGATCCACACGCGGGCGACCGCGTTCTTGCGCTTGCCGGTGGCATAGGCGCGGCCCTGGGCATCGATCTTCTTTTCGTAGACGGGCGCATCCGGCGCGGCCGGCTTGAGGGCGCCCAGGTCTTCCAGGGACTGTACGGTCTCGGACACGATCAGGCACTCCTCACGTTCTTGCGGTTCATGGCGCCGACATCGAGCTTCTCGGGCTTCTGCGCCTCATGCGGATGCTCGGGGCCCGGATAGACGCGCAGATTGCCGAGTTGCACGCGGCCCAACGGCCCGCGCGGCAGCATGCGCTCCACCGCCTTCTCAACGATGCGCTCGGGAAACTTGCCTTCCAAAATCTGCCTGGCAGTGCGTGACTTGATGCCACCGATATAGCCGGTGTGATGGTGGTAGACTTTCTGCTCGCGCTTGCGCCCGGTGAACACGGCCTTCGCGGCATTGATGACGATGACGTTGTCGCCGTCGTCGACATGCGGGGTGTAGGTCGGCTTGTGCTTGCCGCGCAGGTGCAGCGCCACGATCGAGGCGAGTCGTCCGACGACGAGCCCGGTGGCGTCGACGGTCACCCATTTCTTCTCAACGTCGGCGGGCTTGGCCGAGTAGGTCTTCATGACGAATTCCTTGAAACGAAAACGTAAGGCGCGCAGTTGGCGCGCCGACTTGGGCGCTTCTCTAGCGGAGTGCACGTATCCGGTCAACGCCCCAACGTGGATATTTCGGTTGTTTAATCAATATGTTGCATAAATGGTATTTTAGCACCCTCGGCTAATTGCTGCTGTTCGGGATCGAATAGGTCGAGGTGACGTGGGCCACCGGCTCGTCCGCGTCATCCGAATAGATGGCCACCTCCCCTACCGCCAAGCGCTTGCCGACCTTCAATAATCTGGCTTCGGCGACAAGATCGGCCTGGGCCGGCTTGCGCAGGAAATTGATGGTCAGGTTGGTGGTTACCGCCAGCGGTTGGGACCCGATGGCCGAGAATACCGCCACGTACATGGCGAAATCGGCCAGCTCCATCATGGTCGGGCCCGAAATGGTGCCGCCGGGGCGCAGAAAATCCGTGTGATAGGCCCGCCGCACGCGCACGTTGCCATAGTCGACGCGTTCGATGGTGAGCCCGCAGCCCGGATAGAACGCCTGCGGGAATTCCGTGGCCAGGAGTTCGCCGATCTGGTCGGCGGTCAGTGCTGGTGCCGGCATGAACAGCTCCCATCGTCGCCGGCGCAAATTCAAATTCCGGCCCTTCCCTCATAGAGCGGAGCGGCGCGCGGTCAACCGGCCTTCCGTTTATCGCGCTTCGCTCGGCTCTTTTTGTTGCCGCCTTTCCTGCTTTTCTGACCCGTCTTCTTCTTCGTTTTCTTCCCGCCGCTGTCCTTGCCATAAAGTCCGCGCAGTTCGTCCTTGGCTTTTTCCAGCTTGTTCCTTTCGCTCCTGGAAAGGCCTTTGCCTGCGCGGTTGATGTAGAACACCAGCATCGACATTGCCGAGCGGTAAGGGGCCGCCTTGCGCCGCCGACTATGCTCGGCTGATCGCTTGAGCGACAACGCGACCTGGCGGGGTGTCGGTTTTTTGAAAACTCCCTCTTCGAGAGTCAGCGCATCGCTGGTCCCGGTAACGCGCTGCGACCAGCGCTTCGACTGGCTTGCACGTTTCGACGACTTGCGTTTCGCCATGATTGTGGGCGCTCCGCGGCCATAACGGCCGTCACGCCAGCAACGTTCCGCCAGCCTTGCATGGACCGGGCGCCCGGTTAAGTATCGCCCGCGAGACCCTCTGGAATCGGCCATGAACGTGCAAACCCGCAGCCCCGAGCCGACCGCCCCCGTGCTCTTGCGCGAGCGCGATGGCGAGATCGCCATCGTAGTGCTGAACCGCCCGCGCGCGCGCAACAGCCTGTCCGAAGAGTTGCTGACTGCCCTGTCTGCAGCGTGGACCGATATCGCCGCTGACAAAAGCGTACGCGCGGTGGTGTTGGCGGCGGAAGGACCGGCCTTCTGCGCCGGCCACGACCTGAAGGAGCTGACCGGACGGCGCAGCGACGCCGACGGCGGCCGCGCCTATTTCCGCCACGTCATGACCGCCTGCAGCACCATGATGCAGCAGATCGTCACCCTGCCGCAGCCGGTGATCGCCTGCGTGCAAGGCGTTGCCACCGCCGCCGGTTGCCAAATGGTGGCGAGTTGCGACCTGGCGGTGGCTTCGGGTGCGGCGCAATTCGCGACGCCCGGCGTCGACATCGGCTTGTTCTGTTCGACCCCGATGGTGGCGTTGTCGCGGAACGTGCCGCGCAAGGTCGCCATGGAAATGCTGCTGACCGGCGAGATGGTGCCGGCGGAGCGGGCCTGGCAGATGGGCCTCGTCAATCGCGTGGTTCCGCCGGGCGAAGAGCGCGCGGCGGCGATGGCGCTGGCGCGCACCGTGGCGTCGAAGTCCTCCTACACGCTGAAGGTCGGCAAGGAGGCGTTCTACCGCCAGCTCGAGATGGGTCTCGCGGATGCTTACGCCTATGCGTCCGAGGTGATGACCGAGAACATGATGGCGCGCGACGCCGAGGAAGGCATCTGCGCCTTCATCGAGAAGCGCACGCCGAAGTGGGAAGACCGCTGAGGCGCCGTGCTCGGCCGATATACCTATTTTCCTCCAGCTTCCCCGCCTCGCCGACTCCATCTGTGGTCACGGCCGCTTCCTGACGTTCTAGCTCAACTTCACGTCACAGATAGCCAACATCAGGGACACTCCCATGATCCGGACGACACTGCTGGCCGCGGCGCTCGCGCTGACGGCGCTCACGCCTGCGCTCGCACAGGAAATCACGGCCGCCGAACGCGCGGCCTGCAAAGCCAATTACGACGCCTATTGCAAAGGCACGATGCCGGGCGGCGGCCGCATCATCAAATGCCTCGCCGGCCATTACGACAAGCTGTCGCCGGCCTGCAAGAAGGTGGTCGACAGCAAGAAATGAGCGCTTCGGGCAGCGCTGACATGCCCGATTGAGCGGGCCAAGGCCTTTCGGACCCGACGATGGCCGCCTATGTTGCAGCCACCGTCGGATCAGCCGGGGCCGCTTATGAACAATGCCGCCTTAGTCTTCACGCCGGCCGCGCAACAGGCGCAAGCCGAGCGGGGCTCCGCCAGGGCCTACGAGACGCGCCTCGCGGAAGGCTTTCCTGATACGGTCACGCCGGAGCTCGCAGCCTTCATCGCCGAGCAGGACACCGCCTTTCTCGGGACAGTCAGCGGTGACGGTGCGCCCTATATCCAGCACCGCGGCGGGCCGAAGGGCTTCATCAAGGTCCTCGACGAGCGCACGCTGGGTTTCGCGGACTACCGCGGCAACCGGCAATACATCACGCTCGCCAACCTGTCGGAAAACGACCGCGCTTTCCTGTTCCTGCTCGATCCCGCACGCCGCCAGCGCATCAAGATCTGGGGCCGCGCGCACATGGTGGAAAACGACGCGGCGCTCACGGAGCGGCTATTCGATGAAGGCTACAAGGCCAGGCCCGAGCGTGCGCTGCTCTTCACCGTCCAGGCCTGGGACGTGAACTGCTCGCAGCACATCGTAACCCGCTTCACCGAAGCTGAGTTTGAAATCGCCTTCAACACCGTCAAGGTCAAGGTGGCAGAACTCGAAACCGAAAATGCACGCCTGCGCGCTGCGCTGGCGCAACAGATATCGCAATGAACCACGACCGTTATCCGGACAGCTACATCCGTGGCATCCTCAATACCGTAAAGACCATAGCCATGGTCGGCATCTCACCGAAGGAGAACCGGCCCAGCTATTTTGCGTTCAAGTACCTGATGGAGCGCGGCTACCGCATGATCCCGGTCAATCCCGGCCAGGCCGGCAAGGAAATTCTGGGACAAAAATGTTACGCCAGGCTCTCCGACATTCCCGAGCCGGTCGACATGGTCGATATTTTCAGGAGTTCGGCCTACGTGCCGCCGATCGTGGAAGAGGCCCTGACCCTCAAGCCGAAGCCGCAAGTGATCTGGATGCAGCTCACCGTCCGCAATGACGAGGCGGCGAGACGCGCCGAAGAGGCGGGCCTCAAGGTGGTGATGGACCGTTGTCCAAAGATCGAATACGGCCGGCTGTCCTCGGAAATCTCCTGGATGGGCATCAACTCGCGCACGCTCTCGTCCAGGCGCGCGCAGGGCTTCGGTTCAGGGGTCCAACGCATGGCGCTCGGTCCGCAGGACGAACAGGGCAACAACTGTTGACGCCCTGCCTGTTTTGAAATGAACCGCCTGGATTCAGGTGCCGGCAGGGATGCCTATCGCCCGCCTTGACGGCCTCCCCACCCGCCCCGTTTAATCGCCCGACGATCCGCCGGGCCGTACGGCCGCAACAATCTGAACAGGGATGGATACTATGGCCGACGCCGACCGTATTCCGGGCTTTGACACGCTGTCGATTCACGCAGGCGCCAGGCCCGACCCCACCACCGGCGCGCGCATCACGCCGATCTACCAGACCGCGTCCTACGTCTTCGACGACGTTGACCATGCCGCCTCGCTGTTCGGCCTGCAGGCCTTCGGCAACATCTACACCCGCATCGGCAATCCCACCTGCGCGGTGCTGGAAGAGCGTGTGGCCGCGCTCGAAGGCGGCACCGCGGGGCTGGCGCTTGCCTCAGGCCATGCGGCGCAGGTGGTCACGCTGCACGCACTGATGACGCCGGGCGATGAACTCGTCGCCTCCACCAAGCTTTACGGCGGATCGATCAACCAGTTCACCCATTCGTTCAAGAATTTCGGCTGGAACGTGCAGTGGGCCGACCCCGATGACATCGGCTCGTTCGAGCGCGCCATCAATGACAAGACCAGGGCGATCTTCATCGAGTCGATCGCCAATCCGGGCGGCATCGTCACCGACATCGAGGCTATCGGTAACATCGCGCGCAAGGCCGGCGTGCCGCTCATCGTCGACAACACGCTGGCGACGCCTTACCTGTGCAAGCCGATCGACTACGGCGCCGACATTGTGGTGCATTCGCTCACAAAGTTCCTGGGCGGCCACGGCAACTCGATCGGCGGCATCATCATCGACGGCGGCAGCTTCAACTGGTCGCGCGACAAGAAATATCCCATGCTGTGCGAGCCGCGTCCCGAGTATCACGGTATCGTGCTGCACGAGACCTTCGGCAACTTCGCCTTCGCCATCGCATGCCGCGTGCTGGGCCTGCGCGACCTGGGGCCGGCGATGTCGCCGTTCAACGCCTTCCTGTTCATCAACGGCATCGAGACGCTCAGCCTGCGCATGCAGCGCCATTGCGACAACACACAGGCCGTCGCCGAGTGGCTTTCAAAGCACGACAAGGTCGGCTGGGTAAGCTATCCGGGGCTGCCGAGCGACAAGTACCACGCGCTCGCCAGGAAATACGTGCCCAAGGGCTGCGGTGCGGTGCTCACCTTCGGGCTCAAGGGCGGCTACGACGCCGGCGTGAAGCTGGTGTCAAACGTGAAACTGTTTTCGCATCTCGCCAACATTGGCGACACGCGCTCGCTGATCATCCATCCGGCCTCGACCACGCACCGGCAGCTCTCCGACGAGCACAAGATCAAGGCGGGCGCCGGACCGGACGTGGTGAGGCTGTCGGTCGGCATCGAGGACAAGGACGATATCATCGCCGACCTGGAGCAGGCGCTGAAGGCTGTGTGAGGCGCGGCACGCCGCCGCTCACCGCTTTTCCAGCACCCGTGCCACATAGGCGCGGATGCGCTCCAGCGTCTCCGGCGCGGTCCAGATATCGGTGACGATCCTGTCGGTTGCTGCGCCGCTTGCCGCCAGGCGCTCGCGCGCGGCCGTGCGCAATTGCTCCTTGGTCTGCGCGAAGGCCGCCGGCGAAAGCGCCGCCAGTTCCTGCGCCACGGCAATGGCGTCCCCGATCAGTTCCGCCGGCTCGGCGGTTTCGTCGATCCAGCCGCGCGCCATGGCGGCATCGGTCTCATAGGTCGCGGCGCCCAGCGTAAACTCTGACAGGTGGCGCGGCGGAACCGCAAAGCGCAGGATCTCCATGGCCAGCGCCGGAAACGGCAGGCCCACCAGCAATTCGGTGACGCCGATGCGGCCGGCCTTCTCGGCCATGATGCGGCGGTCGGCGCAAGTCGCCAGCACGGCACCGCCGGCGATGGCGTGACCATTGATCGCAGCTACCACCGGCCGGGGATGAAAGAATACCGTCTCGAACAACCGATGCAGCGCCGGCAGAAAAGCACGGATGTAATCGGCGCCGCCCTCGCTCAGCCGCCTGAGGTCGACGCCGGCGGAAAAAATCCGGCCCTGGCCGGTGAGCACGACCGCCCGGGTGTCTGACTGACGCAATTCATCAAAGCGCGCGCTGAGCGCCTCGCAGAATTCGATGTCGAGCGCATTGGCCTTGCCATGGCGCAGGGTGACGACGGCGATGGGGCCAAGCGCGGCAGTCTCGAACATCACCCCTACTCCGCCGGCACTGGCTGCGGCAGCGCCGCGAAGCTCTCGCGGTGCCACAGCTTCTCGGCATGAACGATCGCCACGGTGAACACCAGGACGCCGACCAGTTGATGCGCCAGCGAGAGGTCGAGCGGCGCCTGCGTCAGCAGCGTGATGATGCCGAGCGCCACCTGAATGGTGGCGATACCGGCGAGGATCAGCGCGCCGCGCACTTCCCTCTGCGCGCGCCAGGCGTCGTTGGCGTGGAACATGATGGCGAGCCAGAGCGCATAAGCCATCATGCGGTGATTGAACTGGATGGTGAGCGTATTCTCGAAGAAATTGCGCCATGCCGGCTCGAGGAAGAACAGGTCCCTGCCGGCGGGGACGAACGCCCCGTCGATCAGCGGCCAGGTGTTGTAGATCAGCCCCGCATCACTTCCGGCGACCAAAGCGCCCAAATAGATCTGCCCCAGCACCATAAAGGCGATGACGAGCGCCAGCCAGCGCACCCGTCCGCCCGCTTCGCTGCGGCGCTGCGGCGCAAGTTGCTGGGCCGTCCACAGGACGGCGAAGTAGATTGCGCAGGCAAGCGTCAGATGGAAAGCAAGGCGATACTGCGACACGCTGACGCGTCCCGAGCCGGCAAGTCCGGAGGACACCATCCACCAGCCGACGGCGCCAAGCGCGGCGCCGGCGCCGAAGATCGTCCATAGACGAACGCGCAGGCGTCCGGGCACCCAGCCGCGCCACAGGAAGAAAAGAAGCGGCAGCAGGAACACCGCGCCGGTGGCGCGCGCGAGCAGCCGGTGCGTCCATTCGAACCAGTAGATGACCTTGAACTCGTCTAGCGTCATCCCGCGGTTACGCTCCCGGTATTGCGGGATCGCCTGGTAATCCTTGAATTCCTGTTGCCAGGCGCCCTGCGTGAGCGGCGGCACCACACCGGTGACCGGCTTCCACCGGGTGATCGACAGGCCGGATTCGGTGAGCCTGGTGGCCCCGCCGACGATCAACGTCAGAAAGATCATGGCCGCCACCGCGAGCAGCCAGAGCCGCAGTGCGGAAGCATGGGTTTCGGAAGCGTCCATCAGGTCAGGCCTGGAAATCTCGGGCTCCCGCGGCGTCCTTGCGGGAGATGGCGCGGACCATATAGTCAGGCCCTCCCGACTGCAAATTACCGGAACGAAAGGCTCCCATGCGCATCCGCACCCGCAAACTGATCGGCACCATTGGCCTGCTTGCCCTGGTGATGGTGTGGAGTTTGCTCGCCATGGCGTTGGCGCAGTCGGCCCTCACCAGCATCAACGGCTGGGTCGCGACGATCTATTACGTGGTGGCGGGGCTCGGCTGGGTGCTGCCGGCAATGCTGCTGGTGAAGTGGATGGCGCGGCCCGACCGGCCCAATGACATCAGGCAGCGTTGACCCGGCGGAAGCCGTTCCACATGGCAGTGGCGGCACCCGACATCAGCACCTTCAGATAACGCGAACGCTGGAACTCGCCGTTGACCGAGATGCGCGGCAACGCCATCAGATGGTCGCGGTGCGCCCTGAACAGCACGCCCGGCCGGGTGGTGACGGCGGTCTTGAAACCGAGCTCGGCGGCGATGCGGAATTCACGCGGGCCGGCGGAGGTCGGATCGCCCACCGGGTAAGCGAGATGCTCCGGCCGCCTGCCGAGAGCGGCCTCCAGCACAGCCCGGCTCTGCTCCATTTCCGCGCGCACCGCGGCATCGCCGGCAAGCTTCTTCAGCATGGAATGGCTGACGGTGTGCGCACCGATGGTTACCAGCGGATCCTCGGCCATCTCGGCAATCTCCGCCCAGGTCATGGAGAGATCCCGGCAGAACGCCGCCATGTCCACCTTGTAGCAGGCGCAGAGCTCGCGCACGATGGCGCGCAATTCCTTCTCGGTTTTCAGGCTGCGCAGATAGCCATAGACCTCCCCGTAAAGCTCGCGCTTTTGCCCGACAGTGGCGCAATCGAAATGGCGGTTCTCGCCGTTGATGCTGAGGCCGATGCGCTTGTTCTGCGCGATCACCGCTTCCAGGCCCAGCCACCACAATTCGCCGAGCTGGTCGGGAAAGCTGGTCGGGATGTAGAGGGTGAACGGCATCTCGTATTTCTTCAGGAGCGGCCAGGCCCACTCCTTGATGTCCTTGTAGCCGTCGTCAAAGGTCAGAACGACAAAACGGCGCCTGAAATCGCCGGCCACAAAGCGCCGGTGCATTTCCTCGATAGAGATGACATCCACGCGCGCACGTTTCAAAAGACGCAAGACACGCTCGAAAAACTTCGGGGTGATTTCGAGAAGCCGGTTGGGCTGGAAGGCATCGGGCCGGGCCGGGCGCACGTGGTGCAGGGTCAGGATGGCGCCGACCCCGCCCACCGCCGGCCGCATCAGATGATGCGCCCCGGTAAAATAGAGCGTTTCCAGGCCGCTGCGGATGATGGTTTTCTTCACAGGCTCAGCCCTGTTGTCCCACGTCAATTTCGGCCGAATATTCCAACTCTTTATTGAGATTTCTTTGCCATTCTGGACGATGCCATATTAACCAAAAGCCTGCATTGCTCCATGAACGTGCTCGCGCTGCGCGAATTTTCCACCCCTGCCCGCGGCCCGGCGCCGGTCGACCATCGTGTCGCCGAGGTCAGGGTCTTTACCGACATGGCGTCCGCGGAACCCCATTGGCGCGCCCTCGAACAGTCATGCGTGCTGGCCACGCCCTACCAGCATTATGATTTCCTCAGATTGTGGCAGCGCCATGTAGGCGCGGTGAGCGGTGTTTCGCCCTTCATCGTGGTCGGATTCAATTCGTTCGGGACTCCGCTGTTCCTGTGGCCGCTGGGCCTCCGCCACGTGGCGGGGCTGCGCGTCGCCGAATTTCTGGGTGGCAAGCATTCCAATTTCAATATGGCGCTGTGGCGCAGCGATGTCGCGGTTCATCTGCAGGCGAGCGACCTCAAGGCCGTACTCTCGCGCCTCGGCTCCCGGGCGGACCTGCTCAGGCTCACCAATCAGCCGCTTACATGGGGTGGCGCCACCAATCCCTTTGCCCTGCTGCCACGTCAACGCTCCGCCAACTACGCGTTCAGCGGCACACTGATCCCGGACTTCGACGCACTGTTGCGCGCGCGCACCAATGCCGCCGCCCGCAAGAAGATGCGCAAGAAGGAGCGCACGCTCGCCGGGTATGGCCATGTTCGGTTCGGGCGCGCCGAGGGACAACGCGAGATCCGGCACGCGCTCGACGTGTTCTTCAAGCAAAAGAGCGCGCGCATGCGGGCCCAGGGCCTGCACGATGTATTTGCCGATCCCAACGTGCGGCGCTTTATCGAAGACGCGGCCACCACGATCTGCCCCGACAACCTGCCGCTGATCGAGCTCTACACCCTGTCGGTCGACGATATGGTCGTGGCGACGATGGGCGGCATTGTCGGGCGCGGCCGCTTCTGCGCCATGTTCAATTCCATAGTCGACGGTCGCTACGCGATCGAAAGCCCGGGCGAGCAGCTCATCGTGCAACTGGTGCAGCAGTGCTGCAAGCGCGGCCTGACGACGTTCGATCTCGGCATCGGCAATGCGCGTTACAAGAACCTGTTCTGCGGCGACGCCGAGCCGCTGTTCGACAGCTTCCTGCCGCTGAGCGCCGCCGGCCGGCTGCCCGCGGCAACCTACCGCTTCACCACCGCGGCCAAACGCCTGATCAAGCAACGTGCGCCGTTATGGGCGCTGGTGAAGGTCACGCGTCGCATGCGGGCGCGGCTTTCGCCAACGCCTTGAACGAGACATCCCCCCGATTACGCCGCAGCCGCCTGAGCTCCGCCCGCGCACACGCTGACATTGGCGAAGCCTGCCATCTGCAGCCCGTTATGAACTGCGTGGGTTGCGGGCTGCGCCGCGTCACCGGTCACCAGCACGGCGCGTGAAGCCAGCGCGGCGAACGGCTCCACCGGAACATCGGCGGCCGATCCGATATCCATCACCACGTGATCGTAGCTCTGCGCCAGCGCCTCGATCACGGCCGCCAGCATCGGTGATGCCGCGAGCGCATGAGCGTCATTGCCGACATCGCCAGTCGCCACCAGATGCACATTGGAATACTGATCGCGGGTGATGATGTCACCGAACGACTGGACCGAGCCGCGCACCAGGTCGGCAATGCCGGGCGCATTGGGATCGGTCGAGATCACTGACAGATTGGGCGCTCCGAAGGCAAGATCAACCAGCACCACCGAGCCGTCCTCGGCGAGCGAACGCGCGAGCGTGATAGCCGAATACGTGGTGCCGACATTGCGTGCAGTGCCCACAACCGCGATGCGGCGGGCGTCCTCGCTGCCGAGCCTGGCGGCGATCTTGGCGGCGCCTGCGATTTCCTCGATGCCGCTGGCATGCAATGGCGCCGTGGCTGCCACCGGCGCGAGCGGCGTATCGGATGCAAGATCAACATGGCCGGCGCCGTACTGGTATGCGGCGGACTCCGGCGCGCCATCAAGGCTCGGCGGCATGGGATAGGCCGGCGGCGGCGCATAACCCTGCATCGGCGCCGGCGCCAAAGGCGGCGACGCGACATGAGGCGGGAACGGCACCACCTGCGCTGAATGCATCGGCTGTGGCGGATAGGCACCCGGCGCATAGGGGGCCGCAGCGTACTGATAGGGGAAGGACGGCGGTGGCGCGAGCAACGCGCCAGTCACCGTGAAACCGGACGACAGCGCAAATGCCGCAAAGGCCACGATCAGCACCGTGGGCAGCTTTTTCGGATACGCCGGATTGAGCGACGGCGAGGCCTGCGAGATGATGCGCGCTTCCGGCGGCGCCGCGTTGATGCTGTCGCGGGCGCTGGCCTCGCGGTATTTCTGCAGATACGACTCGAGCAGCTCACGTTCGGTTTTGGCCTCGCGCTCAAGCGCGCGCAGCTTTACGTCCTGCTCGCTGGACTGCGAGGCAATTTGCTTGACCTGATCGAGACTGGCGGTAAGCGTCTTGATGCGGTCGCCCGCCACCTTGGCGTCACTCTCGAGCTGGCGCGCCAGCCGGTTACCCTCGGCCTTGATCTGGCGGTCGGTCTCCGCGATCTGTGCATTCAGCTCCTTGATGCGCGGATGCTGGCTGAGCAGTGTCGTCGACTGCTCGGCGAGCTGGGACTGCAATGCGATGCGCTGCTCGATCAGTCGGCGCATGGTCTCCGAATTGGCGATATCGGACGAGTCGATGGAGCCGCCGGCGCGCAATTGAGCGCGCAACTGCTGCGCCCTCGCCTGCAGGTCAGCTTGTTGGCCGCGCACCGCGGCGAGCTGCGCGTTGAGATCGGTAAGCTGCTGGGTCGGCAACGAGGTGTTGTTGGCGCCGAGAAACAGATTCTTGTTGGCGCGATATTCCGCGACCTTGGCCTCGGCTTCGGCCACTTTCTTGCGCATCTTGTCGATCTCGCCGGCGAGCCACGTGCCGGCGGCGCGGGTCTGCGTCTGCTTGTCGACCTGCTGCATTCGCAGATATGTTTCCGCCAACGAATTCGCGACGTTGGCGGCAAGCTGCGGATCGGTTGAGGCGAAGTCGATGACGATGACACGCGACTTTTCGACGGCCTGCACGTTGAGGCGATCGTAATAGGCCTCGAGCGTACGCTCCTCCCTGGTCATCGAATTGATGTCACGGCCCATGCCGAACAAACCGAGCAGCGTACGCATGGGCGAGCGGCCGGCGACGGCGGGGTCGAACTCCGGCTTGTCGGCGAGGTTTTGCTTCTGGATCACCCGACGCGCGAGATCGCGCGAGAGCAGAACCTGAACCTGGCTCGCCACCGTTTCCGGATCGATCGTCGTACGATCGGCGTTCTTGTCGGCATCGGCGCGCAGAAACACGTTTTGCCGCGCCTCAAGCAGCACTCGCGCTTCCGAACGGTAGCGTGGAGTGATCGCATTGACGACGACGAAGGCCGCCGCCGCGCAGATCAACGTGAAGCCGAGGATCCTGGCCTTCTTCTGCCACAACAGGCGGCCCAGCCCGCGCATATCGGGTTCGCCATCGGCGTTGACCGGTACAGCGACCGGAACCGACGCAGCGGGACTATTCATCTTCTTACGGAACACCATGCATACTCCACACACGCCGACTCTGTGGCACGCGTGTGATTACAATCCATTATGGTTTCGGGCGCGTTAATTTGGTACCTCGTCCGCCAAAGTCAGGCTTTGTTAACCATACGCGGCCCTAATCGGCCTGAGGCTTTGATTGCTGAAAGGCTCAATTCCATGCGCCACCCCCGTCTGCTGTTGCCGGTTCTGCTCGCGCTTGCGACCGCCGCCTGCTCGAGCCAGAAGCCTGACTTCTATGTGACGGACTCAGCCACTGGCCAGCGTGTGGCGACGGGGCCGCAAAACACCCCCCTTGGCGAGCGCGGTTTCTTTTCTTCCAGCTCTTCGCGCGCGGGCGGCGCTTACGCCTATGCCGCGACGCCAACCCGAACAGATGCAGGCGGCCGTGGCCTGCTCAATTCGGATATCTTCAGTTCGCGTTCGCACGCACCGGTCTACGTCTACCCCGCGCAGCCGCAACCGCCGCAGACCTATTCATACCACCCGCCCCCGCAGCAGACCTACGCGCCCCCGGCATCGAACATGCAGTATCGCCCGCCGCAGCCGGCCCGGCAGCCCTATGCGCAGCAGCCATACCAGCCGCCGCAGCATTACCAGCAGCAGCCTCAGCGGGGCGGTTATTATGCTGAAAGGTATCGGTGGTACTGAGATGGCGCGCCGATAAGGCCGTTCGCCATCCGGTTGCCGCCAGCGGCAGCCGGTCTGTCTGTTCCATGCCGAGTTGAAGCGGCCGCCGATGTCTCCGTTGAATATCCTGCACGTATTCCGGGCCCCGGTCGGCGGCCTGTTTCGCCACGTGCTTGATCTCGCCCGCGAGCAGGCGAAGCGCGGCCACCGCGTCGGCCTGATCTGCGACAGCAAAACCGGTGGCGCCCGCGCCGAAGAAGTACTGGCCGGGCTGAAACCCTCGCTTGCACTCGGCGTCACGCGTTATCCGATGCGCCGGCAGCCGCACCCGGGCGACGTATTCGCGTTGCGTCACGTGATGGGCCGCATCGCGGCGACCAAGGCCGACGTCGTGCACGGCCACGGCGCCAAGGGCGGCGCTTTTTCGCGCCTCGCGTTCAACCGGCCGCAGGCGGTCCGCGCCTATATTCCGCACGGGGGCAGCCTGCTGTTCACCCACGACACGCTGTCCGGCAAGGTCTATCTCGCCACCGAGCGTTTCCTGATGCGGCGTGGTGACCTGTTCCTGTTCGAAAGCGACTACAGCGCCGAGACATTCCGCAGAAAAATCGGCACCCCACAGGGGCTGGTACGCGTCGTGCACAACGGCGTCGCCGCCTTCGAATTCGAGCCGGTAGCACCGCTTCCTGACGCGACGGACCTGGTATTCATCGGTGAAATGCGCACGCTGAAAGGCGTGGACCTCCTGATCGAGGCGGTGGCAAGCCTGCGCCGCGACGGCCGCATGGTGACCACCACGCTTGTTGGCGATGGTCCGGACCGTGAAGCGTTCCAGGCCCAGGTCGAGCGGCTGTCGCTCGGCGATCTTATTCGATTCAAGCCCGCGACCCCGGCGCGGCAGGCGCAAGCCTTCGGGCGCACCATGGTGGTGCCCTCGCGCCTCGACTCCCTGCCCTATGTGGTGTTGGAGGCCGCCGCCTCCGGCAAACCGCTGATTACCGCCAACGTCGGCGGTATCCCGGAAATCTACGGCCCCCTCGGCGACCATCTCGTGCCAAAGGACGACCCCGCCGCCCTGGCGCACGCCATTGCCGCGGCGCTCGATAATTCGCGGGCGGCCGCCGAACTCACCCGGCAATTGCGTGAGCGGGTGGCCGCCGGCTTCACCATCGAGAGGATGGTCGACGGCATACTCGCGGCTTACGATGAGGCCTTGCGAATTTTAGAAAAATTGGGCCGGCGTTAACCGCATTTTCAGCAACTCGCTAAGCCTTTCTTGACGTTCGATCCGTAGAATTTTCTCGAAACAATGGGGAGATTCCGCCCGCCCCGGCACGGGTGTGTGCGGACAGTCTGTGGCGTTCGACATGAGTGATCTCGATCTTCGCCCCCCGCGACAGGCTTCCGCCACTGCGGACGTGCTCGAGCGGCTGCAGGGGGGACCGGGTCAGGCGCCGAATGCACTGGCGCTTTCGCCCGAAGCGCAGGCCGTTGCCGACAAGCCGACGCCGCCGCCGATCTCGCCGATCGTACTCGCCGGCTTTGTGCGCATGGCCGAATTTACCCTGGTCATGCTGGTGGGACTGGCGATCTTCGCGTTCTATCTGGGGCCTCCGTCAGGGCTGATCGGCCGCTATCTCGTCGCCACTTTCGGCATCGCGACATTGTCGATGCTGGCCTTTCAGATCGCCGACATCTATCAGGTGCAGGCCTTCCGCGGCTACGAAAAGCAATACATGCGCCTGGCGTCAGCCTGGTCCGTGGTGTTCCTCATCGTCATCGGCGCCTCGTTCTTCACCAAAACCGGCGAGATGTTTTCGCGTGTCTGGCTTGGCAGCTTTTATGCCACCGGTCTCTGCGCGCTCGTTATCTCGCGCAAGGCGCTGTTCTATCCGGTGCGCAAGTGGACCCGCGAAGGCCGCCTGACCCGCCGCACGGTCATCGTCGGCGGCGGCGAGCTCGGCGAGAAGGTGATCGAGGATCTGCGCGGCCAGAAAGACGCCGGCATCGAGATCATCGGGTTCTTCGATGACCGCAGCGACGACCGGGGCGGCGCCGAATGCGCCGGCGAGCGCAAGCTCGGCAGCGTCGACGATCTGGTCGAGTTTGCGCGCCGCACCCGCGTCGACCTGGTGATCTTCTCGCTGCCGATCGCGGCGGAGGGCCGCATCCTGCAGATGCTGAAGAAATTGTGGGTGCTGCCCGTCGATATCCGGCTCGCCGCCCACACCAACAGGCTGCAATTCCGCCCGCGCTCCTACTCCTATATCGGCAAGGTGCCGGTCCTCGATGTGTTCGACCGCCCGATCGCCGATTGGGACGTGGTGATGAAATGGCTGTTCGACAAGATCATCGGCAGCCTGCTCCTCCTCGTTCTCTCGCCGCTGATGGCGCTGATTGCGATGATCATCAGACTCGACAGCCGCGGGCCGGTGTTCTTCAAGCAACGGCGCTACGGCTTCAACAACGACCTGATCGAGGTCTACAAGTTCCGCTCGATGTACGTCGACCAGACGGATGCCAGCGCCAACAAGCTGGTGACCAGGGATGACCCGCGCGTCACCCGCGTCGGCCGTTTTATCCGCAAGGCCAGCCTCGACGAGCTGCCGCAGCTTTTTAATGTTGTCTTCAAGGGAAACCTGTCGCTGGTCGGCCCACGCCCGCATGCGGTCAACGCCAGGGCGGAGGCCCGCCTCTATGCGGAAGCCGTTGACGGCTATTTTGCCCGCCACCGGGTCAAGCCCGGCATCACCGGCTGGGCGCAGATCAACGGCTGGCGCGGCGAGACCGACACCAACGAGAAAATCCAGAAGCGCGTCGAGCACGACCTCTACTATATCGAGAACTGGTCGGTGCTGTTCGACCTCTACATCGTGACACGCACGCCGTTCGCATTGCTCAAGACCGAGAACGCGTATTGATCTCGTCCGAAGACATGGCGCGCGGGGCGGCGCCGGCCCGGACGCATCCCACACGCGTCCAACCGGCAAGCGCGCCGCCGCTCTACGCCTCGCCACTCTATGCGCCCACGGCCGGAGTGCCGCCGCTGGTCCCGTCCATGCCAGGTGTGGCAGCGGTGCCGTTCCGCGAGCGTCTGCTGCTCGTTGTCATCTACATCGCGGTGCTGGCGAGCTCGGTCGCGTTCATCGAGCCCTCTCCCCACGACGCGCTCATGGGCCTGCTGGCGGTTTCCTGTCTCATCGCCGGCGTCTGCTTTGACCGCAAGGTCACGGTCATGTTCGTGTTGCTGTTGATCTGGAACGCTGGCGGGCTGTTGTCGCTCACCAACGTGCTGGAGCGCGAGAAGACAGTCCAATACGCCGTCACATCAGTCTATCTCGCAGTCGCGGCAACCCTGTGGGCGTGTATCCTGGCCGAAAACACCATGCAGCGGTTGGCGGTACTGCGCTCGGCTTACGTCCTGACCGCAGTGCTGGCCGGATTCCTGGGCATCCTCGGCTATTTCAACGTTGCCGGTTTCGGCCAGTACTTCACCGACAACAACCGCGCCATGGGCATGTTCAAGGATCCGAACGTGTTCGGGCCATTCCTGATCTGGCCATCGGTAGCGCTGATGGAACGCATGTTGGTGCGCCGCATCAGCGTGATTGACGTCGGCGCACTCGGCATTCTGGTGGTGGCGCTGTTGCTGTCATTTTCGCGCGGCGCCTGGGCGCACTTCGCGCTCTCGGCCGGTATCGTGATCGGACTGTCTTTCCTCACCGCGCGCAACGTCTCGACGCGTATGCGGATATTTGTAATGAGCGCCGTCGCTGTCGGCCTGCTGGTGGTTTTCGTCGCAATCCTGCTGTCGATCCCCGCAATCTACCAGATGTTCGAGGTACGCGCGCACCTGATTCAGTCCTACGACGTTGGTCAGGGCGGCCGTTTCCGTCTGCAAGAGGAAGCCGTGGCGGAGGTGCTGCGCTATTTCAACGGCATGGGACCGTTCGGTTTTGCCGCCCAGCACGTGCAGCAGCAGCACAATGTCTACCTTCAGGCCTTCCTGGTCTATGGCTGGGTCGGCGGCGTGAGTTACATCATGCTGGTGCTGAGCACCCTGTGGGTCGGTTTGCGTAGCGCCTTCTCCGCCACGCCCTGGCAGGGTTACGCGATCGTCGCGTTCGCGGTGTTTGCCGGCGAAGTGGCGGAAAGTTTCATCATCGACACCGACCACTGGCGACACTTCTTCCTGCTGCTCGGCATGGTCTGGGGATTGTGGGCGGCGACCTGCCGCTACAAACGCCAGCGCACCGCCATGGCGCCGCCGGGCTGGCCCGCCGCGCCAGCACCGATGACAGCACGTTAGCTGGCGGATACGCCGGACACGCCGCCAGGTACGACGGTCACGCTCCCGACAAGTGTTGCGCCGCGAAAGACGCATCCCTATAGTCCGCGCCGTTCCGGTCGGGGCGTGGCGCAGCCCGGTTAGCGCGCTTGTCTGGGGGACAAGAGGTCGTGGGTTCGAATCCCGCCGCCCCGACCAGAAAATCCGCCAAAAACAAATGGATATTTGAAGGAACGCGACGCGGCACTGTCGGACATGGCTGACTGCCTGATGGACAGTGCGAATGGACAACGGTTGTGGCGCCCTCGCCGCGCGCAGGCAAGGTTGAGATTTCGCCCGATTGCCTGCCTCACGTAAGGCCCGCCCTGCAAGAAAATACCGTGGGAGTCCAAATCGACGGAGACCTGTCGACAGCGCCCACTAGTCGGCGCGAGCGACCGCGGCTTCGATCAGCTTGCGGCATTCGCCAAGTTCCTGCAGTGCAGCCTGCAGCTTGCGCACGTCATCTTGCGCAATTTCGACGCCTGGCGCCGGTTGTGGCGTCAGCGTTGCCGGCCTGGCCTCGACGCGCGCGGCGCCATCATGGGCCACGCGGTCGCTTGCCTCGATGCGGGGCATCAGCACACTTTCGAGTGGCGGCTCGGGCCGCTCGGCCGTGTCGTCCTGGCGGTCACCGAGATCGCGTCCGATCAATGAGGCAAGGCGTCCACCCAGGCCACGCCCCTCCACCGTCGTCTCCTCGACCTCGGCGGCTTCTTCCATTTCCTCATCTTCCGCTGGCGCGCCATGCGGCGGTTGCGGTGCGCCTTCCTCCCATACGGTCTGCACGAAACGGACCCCCTGTTCGCGCAGAATCCGCTGCACACCACGGATGGTGTAGCCCTCGCCGTAAAGCAGATGGCGGATACCGCGCAGGAGATCGATGTCGTCGGGGCGGTAATAGCGCCGCCCACCGCCACGCTTCATCGGCTTGATGTCGCGAAAGCGCGTCTCCCAGAAACGCAGCACGTGTTGCGGCAGGTCGAGTTCTTCTGCCGCTTCACTGATGGTGCGAAAAGCGTCCGGCGCCTTGTTGTCCAAAGCCGCCTCCTGGCTGACGGATCCTTATGTACTACTTGAACAAATGCGCCCGGCCCGGGCCAGCCCGAAACGGGGCCACCGGCTTTCTAATACACTGATTCGGAAGAATTTTCCCCAGGCCGCTAGGCCTGCTCGTGGCTCTCGCCAGCGCCGTTAATGCGCTGCTTGAGGATCGCCGAGGGCTTGAACACCATCACCCGCCGCGGCGAGATCGGCACTTCCTTACCGGTCTTGGGATTGCGCCCGATCCGCTGTCCTTTCTTGCGAACGACAAACGAACCAAACGAAGACAATTTCACGGTTTCGCCACGCTCAAGACAGTCGGTGATCTCCTTGAGCACCAACTCCACGAGCGAGGCGGACTCCGTGCGTGAGAGACCGACCTTCTGATAGACCGCCTCACAGAGATCGGCCCGCGTCACAGTTTTTCCGGTCATCGCCTGCCCTGCCCCCGGCGAAGATATCCCGCTGATTTATCGACGATATTCGCTAGATCGGGACTGGTCAACGGGGCGCACTGCAAAATATGCGTGGCGAAATTGGGAGCAAAAGCGGCCTCTGGCCCTACGGAAGGCGGTCTTTACCAGCGCAGCAGCGTGGAGCCCCAGGTAAAGCCTCCGCCCATGGCCTCCAGTAGGATCAAATGCCCGCGCTTGATCCGCCGGTCGGCGACCGCATCCGCCAGGGCGAGCGGAATTGACGCCGCCGAGGTATTGCCGTGGCGATCCACCGTGATCACCACCTTCTCAGGCGCGATGCCGAGCTTGTGGGCGGAGCCGTCGATGATGCGCTTGTTGGCCTGGTGCGGCACGAACCAGTCGATGTCGGCGGCCGTGATGCCGGTGGCGTTGAACGCATCGTAGATCACGTCGGTAATCATGGCGACCGCGTGCTTGAAAACCTCACGGCCCTCCATCCGCAGGTGGCCGACCGTCTGGGTCGAGGACACGCCGCCGTCGACATAGAGCTTGCTTTTGTGGCGGCCGTCGGACCGCAAATGCGATGTGAGGATGCCACGATCCTGGACCGTGCCGGCTTGCTCCTGCGCCTCCAGCACGAGCGCGCCGGCGCCGTCGCCAAACAGCACACAGGTGGTGCGGTCGCTCCAGTCGAGGATACGCGAAAAGGTCTCCGCCCCGATCACCAGCGCCCGCTTGTACCCGCCGCTCTTGAGCAGGCTGTCGGCCACTGAAAGCGCATAGACGAACCCGGAGCAGACCGCCTGCAGGTCGAAGGCCGCCCCGCCGATGATGCCAAGCTTTTCCTGCACGATGACCGCAGTGGCCGGGAAAGTTAAATCGGGAGTCGAGGTGGCGAGGATGATCAGATCGATGGAGCCAGCCTCGGCATGGGCATTGGTCAGGGCCGCGCGTGCCGCGTTCACGGCGAGATCGGAGGTGAGTTCGCCTGCGGCCGCAATATGCCGCTCACGGATCCCGGTGCGTTGCACGATCCATTCGCCGGTGGTGTCCACCGCACGCGCCAGATCGTCGTTGCTCATGATCCGGCTGGGCAGATAGGCGCCGCAGCCAAGCACCACCGAACGCAATACCGTCACGAGGCCGCTCCACTCGCCACCTGGGCCGTCGCGTTGGCTTGCCTGTCGCGTTCCACCAACTCGCCGATCTTGGCGAGCAGCTCGTAGCGTACCATATCGAATCCGATGTCGATGGCCGCGGCAAACCCTTCGGCATCGGTGCCGCCGTGGCTCTTGATAACAATGCCGTTGAGACCGAGGAAAACGCCGCCGTTGGACCGGCGCGGATCCATCTTCTCGCGCAAGGTCCGGAAGGCCTGCCGCGCGAACAGATAACCCAGCCGCGCCATCCAGGTGCGGTTCATGGCCGCGCGCAGATATTCGGCCATCTGGCGGGCGGTGCCCTCGGCGGTCTTGAGCGCGATGTTGCCGGCAAAGCCCTCGGTGACGACCACGTCCACGGTGCCTTTGCCGATATCGTCGCCCTCGACGAAACCGCGATATTCGAAATGCGGGAAATGGCCCTCGCGCAGGATGCGGCCGGCTTCGCGGACCTGCTCGAGTCCCTTGACTTCCTCGACCCCGATATTCAGCAGGCCGACCGTCGGCCGCTCAACGTCGAACAGGACGCGCGCCATGGCGCTGCCCATGGCGGCAAGGTTGATCAGGTGCTCTTCGTCGGCGCCAATGGACGCGCCGAGGTCGAGCACCACCAACTCGCCACGGATGGTCGGCCACAGCGCCGCGATCGCCGGGCGCTCGATGCCTTCGAGCATGCGCAAGCTGAAGCGTGACATAGCCATCAATGCGCCGGTGTTCCCGGCGGACACCGCCACGTCGGCGTTCCCCTTGCTTACCGCATCGAGCGTCAGCCACATCGACGATTTCCAGCGGCCGCGGCGCAGCGCCTGGCTGGGCTTGTCGTCCATGCGGATCGCGACGTCGGTGTGGATCACCTGCGACCTGGCTTTCAGCCGCGGCAGACGCGCCAGCAGGGGCTCGATCTGGGCGCGGTCGCCGACCAGCAGGTATTCGATCTCCGGGTGGCGGGTGAGCGAAAGATCGGCCCCCGGCAATACGACCGAAGCTCCGTGGTCACCGCCCATAGCGTCCAGTGCGATGCGAACCTTATCCGGCATGGGGTGACCTTGGCGGCGTTACGGGAGGCGCCGGCGGCATGGTCCTTGGAAAGCGAAGCACGGCAGGGACCATAGCCGCTGAGACGGGGCAGACAACCCGGTTGTCGGGGCGTTCCACCGCTTGGTACCGGTCAGGAATTGTCGCCGCCAAGGCGTTTCTTGAGGGATTCCAGCGCTGCGAAAGGGCGATCCCCACCCCCCGCTCCCGCGGGTGGCGTAAATTCGACCCCCGGCTTGCGCGGATAGGGGTCGATCCCGAGGACCAGGAACTCGGTCGCCAGCGCGCCCAGGTCGACCTTGCCGTGAACGAGCGGCTCGGGCGGCTCCTCATCTTCATCCGCCAGTTCGACGGCGTGCCCTGCATTTTCCGGGTCTGCCCCCGGCACGAAGCGGACGTCGACCGGCTCGTCGATGGTGCTCTCGATAGGCTCCAGCGTCACCACGCAGGTCTGACCGACGCGGGCCTTGACCCGGCCGCTGACTTGGACGCCCGCGCCCTGACGCGCGAGATCGAACGTCGCCGACAGCGCGATCACCTCGTTGACGCCGGCGAGCGCCGCCAGCGTAGCGCGCGTCTCCGGCGGTGCTTCTAACTCCATATGGAGACCGGTGTCCGGGATAGCCTCCAAAGCCACCGGCACGGCCCATTGATGGCCGGCTTTTTCCATAAAATCAGGCTCTTATCTCGTCGGCCGTGGAAATCGCATGAGGATCGGGAAAACGCAACGTACCTGCCGCCAGGACGCCGGGTTCCAAGTTTGCCAGATCCCGCACGGTCTGGCGCAGGTAGGCCGCCAACCGCTCCGGGGCAGCCTCGGCCGCATCCCCGAGGTAGATATTACGGCTCAGGGCCTCAACCAGCACACGTTCGTCGGCGTCCGCCAGCGCCGCCCGGTAGGCCCCGGCGCGGCCGTAGAAGGCCTCGCCCAGGCTCCGCATTCGCTTCGGCACGGACAAATCACCAACCCCCATTTCACGCAAATTGTGGTCCATATCCTGCCAAAAGTGGTCGAAAAGCCCCTGCCCCAGATCGCACAGCGAGGGCTCGACAGAGATCCGCTCGAGCACCGCGGCAAGATGCATGACAATCACGTCGAAACGGCCGTTAACGGTGTCGGGCACGGCATAGTCTTGGTAGAAGCAAGGCAATCGCGCCTGCGCCACGATCGTGCCATACAGGGTCGAAATGGTGTCGGGCCGCGCGCCACGCCGTAATTGGGGAAAAATCATCGGTTCGGAGAAGGTTGTCAGGGGATCCGCCGCCGCGTACGTCAACGCCTCCCGTGATGCAAGACGAAAATGAGGATGCCGGGTTTGCGATCGAGCTTGCCACATTACCGCCGCGCCGCCGCCGCCGTCGCGCTTGTGGGCGTGTTCGCGCTTGCCGGCTGCGGCGCATTCTCCGAAAGCTTCCAGCGCGGCTATGTGCTGCAGCCGGGCGCGCTCGAGCAGATCCCGATCGGCGCGACGCAGGAACAGGTGCTGCTGGTGCTCGGCACGCCTTCGACGGTAGCGACCGTGGACGGCGACGCGTTCTACTACATTTCCCAGAAGGGCGAACGGACCGCCGCCTTCATGAAGCAGGAGGTGGTCGATCAACGGGTGATCGCGGTCTATTTCGACAAGGAGCGGCGCGTGACGCGGCTCGCCAATTACGGTCTCAAGGACGGCCACGTGTTTGACTTTTATTCAAAGACGACGCCGACCGGCGGCCAGGAGCTGAGCTACCTGCGCAACATCTTCCAGGTCTTCAGGGCGTTTTGATACGTTGCCCTCCATGAAAAAAAGGGCCCGCGTCATGCGCGGGCCCTTTCCCGTTTCAACAGGCGTTGCCGCGATCAGCCGTGCGAGAGCACCGCCAGCAGCAGCAAGGCCACGATGTTGGTGATCTTGATCATCGGGTTCACGGCCGGACCCGCGGTGTCCTTGTAGGGATCGCCGACGGTGTCGCCGGTGACGGCGGCCTTATGGGCTTCCGAGCCCTTGCCGCCGTAATGGCCGTCCTCGATGTACTTCTTGGCGTTGTCCCAGGCGCCGCCGCCCGAGGTCATCGAGATGGCGACGAACAGGCCGGTGACGATGACGCCGAGCAGCATGGCGCCGACCGCCGAGAAGGCCGCCGACTTGCCTTCGGCGCCGCCGCCCGCGACCAGATAGATCACGAAGTAGACCACGATCGGCGACAGCACCGGCAGCAGCGACGGAATGATCATCTCCTTGATCGCGGCCTTGGTGAGCAGGTCAACAGCGCGCCCGTAGTCCGGCTTCGAGGTGCCTTTCATGATGCCGGGGTCTTCGCGGAACTGACGGCGCACTTCCTCGACGATGGCGCCGGCGGCGCGACCGACGGCAGTCATGCCCATGGCGCCGAACAGGTACGGCAGCAGGCCGCCGAACAGGAGGCCGACCACGACGTACGGGTTGTTGAGCGAGAAGTCGAGCACCACACCCTGGAAGTAGGGATGCGTCGCCGCGTTCTTGGTGAAGAACAGCAGGTCCTGGTTATAGGCGGCAAACAGCACCAGCGCGCCAAGGCCCGCCGAACCGATGGCGTAGCCCTTGGTGATGGCCTTGGTGGTGTTGCCGACCGCGTCGAGCGCGTCGGTGGACTTGCGCACGTCCGCCGGCAGACCGGCCATTTCGGCAATGCCGCCGGCATTGTCGGTGACAGGACCGAAGGCGTCGAGCGCCACCACCATGCCGGCGAGCGCCAGCATCGAGGTAACCGCGATAGCGATGCCAAACAGGCCGGCGAGACCATAGGCGACCAGAATGCCGGCGATGATCACCAGCGCCGGCAGCGCGGTCGATTCCAGCGAAATGGCCAGGCCCTGGATGATGTTGGTGCCGTGGCCGGTGACCGAAGCCGCCGCGATCGACTTCACCGGACGATACTCGGTGCCGGTGTAGTACTCGGTGATCCAGATGATCAGGCCGGTCACCACCAGGCCGACGATGGCGCAGAAGAACAAGGCCTTGCCGGTGAAGGCCACGCCCGGAAGCGCGCCGAAGCCGATCAACTGCCAGGTGACGAAGCCGATGGCGAACAGCGAGAGCACCGCGGTGGCGATGAAGCCGCGATAGAGCGCACCCATGATCGACTGGTTGGCCGGCAGCCGCACGAAAAAAGTGCCGATGATCGAGGTGATGACGCAGGCGCCGCCGATGGCGAGCGGATAGGTCATCATGGAGAGCAGCATCGGGCTCGACGCGAAGAAGATCGAGGCCAGCACCATGGTCGCGACCACGGTCACCGCATAGGTCTCGAACAGGTCGGCGGCCATGCCGGCGCAGTCGCCCACGTTGTCGCCGACATTGTCGGCGATGGTCGCCGGGTTGCGCGGATCGTCTTCCGGAATGCCGGCTTCCACCTTGCCGACCAGGTCGCCGCCGACGTCGGCGCCCTTGGTGAAGATGCCGCCGCCGAGACGGGCGAAGATCGAGATCAGCGAGGCGCCGAAACCGAGCGCCACGATGGAGTTGATCACGGTGCGGTCGTTGGGCGCCATCTTCATCGTGCCGGTGAGGAAGCCGAAATAGACGGTTACGCCGAGCAGCGCGAGGCCCGCCACCAGCATGCCGGTGACGGCGCCCGCCTTGAAGGCGAGCTCGAGGCCGCCGGCCAGCGTCTTGGTCGCGGCCTGCGCCACGCGCACGTTGGCGCGCACCGAGACGTTCATGCCGATGAAGCCGGTGACGCCGGAGAGCACGGCGCCGACGGCAAAACCGACTGCCACCAGCCATCCGAGCGTGAAGCCGATAATGACAAAGATGACGACGCCGACAATGGCGATGGTGGTGTATTGGCGCTTGAGATAGGCCTGCGCGCCTTCGCGCACGGCCGCGGAAATCTCCTGCATTCTGGCGGAGCCTTGATCGGCGCTGAGCACCGAGCTGATCGCCCAGATGCCATAGAGGATCGCGAGCACGCCACAGCCAACGATCATCCACAATGTAGTCATGGTGGCCTCAACCTCTTTTATGAGTATGGAGCATGGCGGGAGTTACGCCCCCGCCCGGCGCCAGGGACGTCGAGGATGGCCGCCAGAATTGCGCTTCACCCCGACCGGAAAGCGCGCGGATATAGCCAAAAAGGAGCCGGCGGCGCAACCGCTGCCAAAGTCGAGATTCGCGCTAAGACCCGCTGCCGACGCCGAAATAGGCAGAAAAATACTGCTACAAGCGCCTGATGTGGCAACGATCGTCCTTGGCGCACCCCACAAGCGCCAAAGCCGCTCGGGCTGCGAGCTGGCAACGGCGCGCAGACCGCCGTCGGAAGAGCTCGACCAAGGAACAGATTCCCTCGTACGCAGGCCTGCCACGCGGGAGGCCGCTCACACCGTCTCACGCCGGCGGCGGAGGGCAAGCCACAGCAGCAATGCGCCGGCGACGGCCACGGTCGGAAACAGCACAACATTGATGGCGAACCAGCCGAAATGGGCCAGCAACTGGCCGGAGGAGAATGAGGCCACCGCCATCGAGCCGAAGATCAGGAAGTCATTGAACGACTGCACCCTGGTGCGCTCCTCAGGGCGGTGGCATTCGGTGACCAGCGTGGTGGCACCAATGAAAGCCAGATTCCAGCCGAGGCCGAGCAGCACCAGCCCGGTCCAGAAATGCGCTACCGACAGGCCGGAGATACCGACCACGGCCGTGAGCACCAGCAGCGCGAGGCCGATGGCGGTGATGCGCATGACGCCAAAACGGACCGCGAGAGAACCGGTGACAAAACTCGGCCCGTACATCGCCAGAACATGCCATTGGATTCCAAGCGTGGCATCCGTGACCGAATGTCCGCAGCCGACCATGGCAAGCGGCGCCGAGGTCATCAGCAGGTTCATGGTTGCATAAGCCGTAACGCCGCAGGCAACAGCGACGATGAAACGCGGCTGGCGCGCGATCTCGGCAAGCGGCCGCATGGTGTGGGCGCGGGCGGCAGCAAGCTTCGGAATCTTGACGAATTGCAGCACCCCGATCGCCACCACCGCGCAGGCCGATTGCGCCAGATAGCTGGCGGCAAACGTAAAGGGCGACATCAGGTCCTTGGTGAAGATGACGAGCTGCGGCCCGAGCACGGCGGCGAACACCCCACCCGCCAGCACCCACGACACCACCTTGGGCCGGTACATCTCGCTCGCGGTATCGGCGGCTGCGAAACGGTACGACTGAAAGGCGGCGGCGTAGAGCCCGCCGCAAAACGTGCCGAACAGGAGCAGCCAGAAATTGCCGCTCATCACTGCCTGGTATGAGATCAACCCCGACGCAACGCCGAGCAGCGAGCCGATCTGCAATGCGGTCCGGCGTCCGAGGCGGCGCGCCAGCATGCCGACCGGCAAGGTGCCGAGCCACATGCCAATGACCATGCAGGTGACCGGCAGGGTGGCGAGACCCTTGTCGGGCGCGATCACCGCGCCGATGATGCTGGCGGTGGAGAAGATGATGGTGTTGTTGGCGCCGCCCAGCGCCTGCGCCGCCGATAACACCATGGCGTTGCGGCGCGCGAGCGTATCGTCGATGGTGCCGTGGCGGACGGTTTCGGCGACGGCCGACATGGGCGGGATTCTCCGGCAAAAAAGCCGCCCCTTGTAGCGGCGCCCCGGGGCACTGGCTACCGTCGCCAGCGCAGAGCAGCGTTGTGCCGCCGGCCCCACAATTTGGGCATACGGCGTTCCGGCATGACGGGGAAACGCCGGCCCTGCCCTAGAACTCGATCGCGCCGGGATGGCGGATGGTGGCGTCGCGGGCGCCGTAAGGCGTCAGCGCCCCGATCTGCCCGAGCGACGCGCGCAGTTCGTCCATATAGAGGTCGATGAGATAGCCCGGACCTTCATCGCCGAGCGCGGCCACCGCCCACAGGAACGACTTGCCGGCAAACGCCGCATCGGCCCCGAGCGCCAACGACCGCATGATGTCCTGGCCCGAGCGGATGCCGCTGTCGAGAATAATGGTGGCGCGCTTGCCCACCGCTGAAGCGATCGCCGGCAGCACGTCGATCGACGGCGTCAGCGCCTCGATCTGGCGGCCGCCGTGGTTCGATATCCAGATGCAATCGACGCCGAGCGCGACGGCCTTCTCGGCATCAGCCGGATGCAGGATCCCCTTCACGGCCATCGGCCCCTTCCAATGCTCCCTGTAGCGCGCGACCTCTTCCCAATTGAACGCACCGCCCATTTCGCTGCGGGCGAAGCGGATGGTGTCGTTGGTGGACGGGTTCTTGCCGGCATAGGGACCGATGGTGGCGAAGCGCGGATAGCCGTTGCGCAGGAGCGCCATCAGCCATTTCGGCCGCACCGTCATTTCGTAGATCATGCGCGGCGTCGGTTTGAAGACGCCGCCGAGACCGGCGTAGCTTTCGCGCGATCGCGTGGTGCGCACCGGGACGTCGAGGGTGAGCGCCAGCACTTTCACTCCGGCGTCGTGCGCACGCCGCACGAGATCGAAGCCGATCTTGTGATCATTGAGCGCAAAGCGATAAAGCTGCAGCCAGAACACGTCCGGCGCCACCCTGGCGACCTGCTCGATGGTGGCGCCGCCCGCGACGCCGAGCGTGTACGGCACGCGCGCGCGCTGCGCGGCCCTGGCCATCAACAGGTCTGCGCCCGGCCAAACCAGCGACGGTCCGCCCATGGGCGCGATGCCGAACGGCGCCGCGTAGCGCTGGCCAAACAATTCGACCTCGGTCGGCGGCAGCGTGTTGGTTACGCCATAGCGCGGCACGACCTTGATGGCATCGAAGGCAGACCAGTTATGATTGACGCCGACATCGTTGCCGGCACCGGTGTCACCATACTCGAAGGAAAACCGCGGCACATTACGGGGCGCGGCACGGCGCAGGTAAGCGGAAGTGGGGAATGAGCGATGCAGCCGCTGATAGTTTTCGTTAGCCCCGACGGGCGTCACGATTGCGTCTTTGGCTGTCACGTCGTGCATGGCGTCTTCCCCCGTATCTTATTTGGATAATTATAGCGTCGCGGCAGCGCGCTTGTCCCCTGCCGGTCAGAAATGGCTGAATGACACGTGGTGGAAGGTAAGCGGCTCGCCGTCGGAGCCGATGAAGCGGGCGCCCTCGCCTTCCGCGATCACGCCGATCTCGCTGACCGGGACTTCGGCGGCTTTCGCCGCGGCCTTGAAGCTTTCGGCCTTGTCAGGCGGCACGGCGCAGACGATCTCGTAATCGTCGCCGCCGGTGAGCACCGGTTCCCGCAATCCGGGTTCCGCCGCGAGCAGCGCGCGGGCGGCCTCCGACAGCGGCACACGGGCGACCTCGACATTGGCGGCGACCTCGGAAACCCGGCAGAGCTTGGTGAGATCGCCGACCAGACCGTCGGAAACATCCATGGCGGCCGACGCATGGGTGCGCACCGCTTCAGCCAGCGCATTGCGCGGCTGCGGCAACAGATAACGGTCGGTGAGATGCTGTTGCCGGGCGGCGTTGATTGGCCAGTCGTTGGCCGGATCGTTGCGCAGCGCGAGCCCGAGCGCGGCGTCGCCGATGGTGCCGCTGACGAAGACGAGATCCCCTGGTCTGGCGCCGCTGCGGCGCACCATCGTCCCGGTCGGCACGCTGCCGAGCATCGACACCGCGATGGTGATCGGCCCCGGCGTGCGGTCGGTGTCGCCGCCGAGCATCGGACAGTCATAGCGCCGGGCATCACCACGCAGGCCTTCGGCGAATGCAGTGAGCCATTCGTGGCCCACGTTCTGCGGCAACGCCAGCGACAACAGGTAACCCAGCGGCGCGGCGCCCTTGGCGGCGAGATCGGAGAGGTTCACCCGCAGCGCCTTGCTTGCCACCGCATGCGCGGCATCGTCGGCGAAGAAGTGCACGCCGCCGATGATGGTGTCGGTGGTCAGCACGAGGTCGCGGCCTTCCGGCGGAGCGATGACGGCGCAGTCGTCGGTCAGGCCGAGCGCACCCGGATGCGTCGCCAGCGGCGCAAACACGTTTGCGATCAGTCGCTCCTCGCCCGAGAGCTCGTCATCACGCGCCATTGTCTCGCCCTGCGCCGGAGTTCGAACTCCTCCGGCCGCGCCTGCCGCGCCAGTTGATCGAGTACGGCATTGACCATACCGGTCTCGTCGCGCTCAACGAAAGCGGCCGCGACGTCGGCATATTCCGACACCACCACGCGCGCCGGCACGTCGCTACGGTGTTTCAACTCGTAAGCCCCAGCCCGCAGCGCCGCGCGCAAGATCGCTTCGATGCGTTTGAGCGGCCAGGTCTTCTGCAATGCCATATCGATCAAGGGATCAAGCGCGCGCTGTTCGCGCACCACGCCCGACACGATATCGCGAAAGAAAGCCGCTTCCGCCGGCAGGTATTGCGCGCCCTCCACTTCGCGGCCGAGCCAATGGCTCTCGAACTCGGCGAGGATCTCGTTCAGGCCGGTGCCGGCGAGATCCATCTGGTAGAGCGCCTGCACGGCCGCCAGCCGGGCCGCCCCCCGCCTGTTCGCCTTGCGCGGGTCCTTGCCCGCAAGCGGGGCGTTGCCGGCCATCAGCTTCCCGCCAGCGTCTGTTTCAGCGCAATCATGGCAAGTGCAGCGCGCGCGGCCTGGGTGCCCTTATGGCCGTGGTCGCCGCCGAGGCGGGCATAGGCCTGCGCCTCGTTATCGACGGTGAGAATGCCATTGCCGAGTGGGACCTGCCGATTTAGGGCGAGATCCATCAGCGCGCGGGCGGATTTATTCGCCACCAGATCGAAGTGATAGGTCTCGCCCTGGATGACGCAGCCGAGTGCGACCACCCCGTCATAGGGCTTGCGCTTGGCTTTGGCGCTGTCGAGCGCCATGGCGATAGCCGGCGGCACTTCAAGCGAACCGGGCACGGTAAAGCGGTCGAATGTAGCGCCGGCTCCCTCCAGCACGGCGATGGCGCCGGCGAGCAACTTGTCGGAGATGTCCTCGTAATAGCGCGCTTCCACGATCAACAGGTGCAGCGGCGCCTGCTTCGTCTTGATGTTCCTGGTCCTGGCGTCCTTGGAGCTTTTGGCACTCCTGGCGGCAACGCGTTTCTTGGCCATTGGTCTGTTTTTCCTTTGTCAGGCCGGGGTCGTAGCAAGCGCCCGCGGACCGAACAAGGGCTCCCTGCCAAGGCCATCAGCACGTCACCATCAGCCGCGCGGCGTAGCGGGCCATGGTGTCAACTTCGAGATTGACGTCGTCGCCCCTGGCAAGTGCCCCGAGCGTTGTCACCTGGAGGGTGTGCGGAATGATCAGCACCGAGAAGGTGTCGCCCTCGACCGCGTTGACCGTGAGCGAGACGCCGTCGAGCGCGACCGACCCCTTGGGCGCGATGAAACGGGAAAGTTCATGTGGGGCGCGCAACACGAAGCGCGCCATGTCGGTCATGTCGTCACGCACGACAACCGTGGCGAGCCCGTCAGCATGGCCCGCAACGATGTGCCCACCAAGCTCATCACCGAGTTTCAACGCGCGTTCGAGATTGACGCGGTCGCCTCTCTTCCAGCGCCCGACGGTGGTCAACGCCAGGGTCTCCGCCGCGGCATCGACCGTGAACCAGGTGCGGTCGCCCTCCTCGCCGGTTTCCACGACGGTCAGGCAGACCCCGGAACAGGCAATCGACGCACCCAAGGCAATACCGGCGCGCGGATAACGGCACAGGATCGTGATGCGCTTGAGATTGTTGGCGCGCGGTTCGATGCTGCGCACTTCGCCGAGGTCGGTGACGATACCGGTGAACATCAGGGACGTCCGTAGCTTTCCAGCGTATCGGCCCCGAGCGCCTCGCTGCCGTACGCACGCAGCCGCTCAGTGAGCACTTCGAGTGGCATGTCTTCAAGCGGGGCAATGCCATCGTCGCCGACCAGTTTGTCGGAAAAGATAAGTGCCGCCTCGTCGACTTTTTCAGCCGCGACGAAAGACGCGGCCACCGTCGGGCCGCCTTCCACCATCAGCCGGCTGATGCCCTCGCTCGCCAGCGTCTTGAGCACCGCATCGAGATCGAGCCGGCCTTCCATGTCGTCGACGCGGAACACGCGGCAACCTTTCTGTTCCAGAATGTCCTGGGCGATGTCGGAGGCGCTGCGGGCGGCGAATACCCAGGTCGGCGTGTCGTGCGCGGTCGCTACCACCGCGGTGGCAAGCGGCACGCGCAATTCCGCATCGAGCACCACCCGCACCGGCGAGCGTGCTCCCATCCCCGGCAGCCGGCAGGTGAGTTGCGGATTGTCGGCGAGCACGGTGCCGATGCCGACCAGGATGGCGTCGCTTTCGGCGCGCATCCGGAATACGCGGTTGCGCGCAGTTTCGCCGGTGATTGGCACCGGCTTGCGGCCGGCGGCGCCGACCTTGCCGTCGGCCGAGATGGCGAGCTTGAGCGTGACATGCGGGCGGCCGACCGAGATGCGGGTGATATGGCCGGCGTGGGCGCGGCGCGCTTCTTCGGCGCCGAGGCCGACCTCGACCGCGATGCCCCCGGCACGCAGGCGCGCGTGACCCTGACCTCCTACCTCCGGGTTGGGATCTTCCAGCGCCGAGACCACGCGCTTGATGCCCGCCTTGATTACTGCGTCGGCGCAGGGCGGCGACTTGCCCTCGTGCGAACAGGGTTCGAGCGTCACATACAACGTGGCGCCGCGCGCCGCCTTTTTGGCATGACGCAATGCCTCGACTTCGGCGTGCGGTCGCCCGCCGGGCTGGGTCCAGCCACGCCCGAGTATGACCCCGTCCTTGACGATCACGGCACCGACCGCCGGGTTCGGCCAGGTGTTGCCGAGACCCCGCCGGCCGAGCAAAAGGGCCAACGTCATGAAGCGCACATCGTCCTGGTTGGTATGCCCGGCCTCGGCCGCGCCGGCAGCCGTCGTGTCTGCCGGTTCGTCCGTCATTTCGACGGCGCCACGGGGCGCCCTTCTTCCACCTGCAATTCGTCGAGAGCTGCCTGGAAGTCCTTGGCCTCGCGGAAATTGCGGTAGACGGAGGCGAAGCGCACATAGGCGACGTCGTCGAGATCACGCAGGTGCTCCATCACCAGTTCACCGATCGTTTCCGAGGTGACCTCGTTCTCGCCCTGGCTCTCCAGTTCGCGCACGATCTTCGACACCATCTTCTCGATGCGCTCCGGATCGACCGAACGCTTGCGCAGGGCGATCTGCACCGAGCGCATCAGCTTGTCGCGGTCGAACGGGACGCGGCGGCCGTTGCGCTTGATCACGGTCAGCTCGCGCAACTGTACGCGTTCGAAGGTGGTAAAACGGAAATTGCAGCTCAGACAAACGCGACGGCGGCGGATCACCGCCGAATCCTCGGTTGGCCGCGAATCCTTGACCTGGGTATCGAGGCTTCCGCAACTCGGGCAACGCATCACGTCCCCCCTATCTCTCCCCTACCGTGCGTTGTCACTGGTAGTAGATGGGAAAGCGCTTGAGCAGTGTCTTCACTTTCTCGCGCACGGCACCTTCAATGAGCGAATCCTCGTCCGTGCCCTTCTGCGACAGAACGTCGAGCACTTCCGTGATCATGCCGCCGACCTCCTGGAACTCGGCAATGCCGAAACCACGGGTGGTGCCGGCGGGTGTGCCGAGCCGCACGCCCGAGGTCACGGTCGGCTTTTCCGGGTCGAAGGGAATGCCGTTCTTGTTGCAGGTGATATGGGCGCGGCCGAGCGCGCTCTCCGCCACCTTGCCGGTGAGCTTCTTGGGGCGCAGGTCCACCAAGATCAGATGGGTGTCGGTGCCGCCGGAAACGATGTCGAGGCCGTGGCCCTTCAGGGTCTCGGCCAGGGCCTTGGCATTTTCAACCACGTTGCGGGCGTACGTCTTGAAGCTCGGGCGCAACGCCTCGCCGAAGGCCACCGCCTTGGCCGCGATCACATGCATCAGCGGGCCACCCTGAAGACCAGGGAACACCGCCGAATTGATTTTCTTCGCCAGCGCCTCGTCGTCGGAGAGGATAACGCCACCTCGCGGCCCACGCAGCGTCTTGTGCGTGGTGGTGGTGACGACATGTGCGTGCGGGAACGGCGACGGGTGCACGCCTCCGGCGACGAGGCCGGCAAAGTGCGCCATATCCACCATCAGCCAGGCGCCGACTTCGTCACAAATCTCGCGGAAGCGATTGAAGTCGATGATGCGCGGATAGGCCGAGCCGCCGGCGATGACGAGTTTCGGCTTGTGTTCCCTGGCGAGCCGCGCGACCTCGTCCATATCGATGCGGTGGTCATCGCGGCGCACGTTGTACGGCACAGGCTTGAACCACTTGCCGGACATGTTGATCGCCATGCCGTGACTGAGATGGCCGCCGGCGGCCAGGTTGAGGCCCATGAAGGTGTCGCCCGGCTGCATGAGCGCGAAAAACACCGCTGCGTTGGCGGAGGCGCCGGAGTGCGGCTGCACGTTGGCGAAGCCACAGCCGAACAGCCTGGTCACCCGCTCGATCGCCAGGTTTTCGGCGATATCGACGAACTGGCAACCACCGTAGTAGCGCTTTCCCGGCAGACCCTCGGCATATTTGTTGGTCAGCACCGAGCCCTGCGCCTCCAGGACGGCACGCGAAACGATGTTTTCAGACGCGATCAGCTCGATCTCGTCGCGCTGGCGGCCGAGCTCCTTGCCGATCGCATCGGCGATTTCGGGATCGGTTTCGGCAAGCGGAGCGGAAAAGAAGGCCGTTTCGGTGGAAGCGGAACTCGGGCGCGACGTCGCCGACATCTCTATCTCCTGACGCCGCAAGGGATCGGCGCCGCACTGAAGGAACATCCGGGATTGGCGCCGCAAATACCATATCAGCGGCTGAGCGCCAAGCTGTGGGATGATTGGGACTACCCGGGCGCAATATCTGGGGTTTTGGCCCCTTTAGCCCTTGGCGGTACCGGCGACCGAACCAAGGCCGTCCTTGCGGTAGATGTCGTCGCGGAACTGGACCACACCGTCGGGCGTCGCCCAGGCGGTGATGTAGACCCAGTGCACCGGCACCGGCCGCCTGAGCCTGGCGTCGATACGCTCGCCGGAGGCGATGGCCTCGTCGATTTGCCGACGATCCCAGCCGGGCGTGTCCTTCAACAGCCAGTAGACCAGCTCGCGCACGTTCTGCACTCGAACGCAGCCGGACGAGTGAAACCGCATGTCCTCGCCGAACAGTCCTTTCTCCGGCGTATCGTGCATATAGACGCCGTGGCGGCTGGGAAATTCGATGCGAACCGACCCGAGTGAATTGAAGCTGCCCGGGTCCTGTTTGAAGCGGTAGTTCACCGCCTCGGTCGAGTACCAGTTGATCTGCGACGGATTGAGCTCGTCGCCCTTCATATCGAAGATGCGGATGTGCTCCTGCGTCAGGTAGTCCGGATTCTTCTGCATGACCGGGATCAAATCGCGACGCACGATCGACACCGGCACCGTCCAGTACGGATTGAAATTGACCTCGACGATCTTGCTGTCGAGCTCGGGCGACGGCCGGTCCGGCTTGCCGACGACGGCAGTGTGGCGGCTGACCACGACATCGTCCTCCACCGCCTCGATCTGCGCGGCCGGAATATTGACCATCACGTAGCGGCCCTTGAGATTCCTGGTCGCCGCCTTCAGACGCTCGACGTTGACCTTGAGCTGGGCCAGCCGCTGGTCGCACGCCACATTGAGCCGGTCGAATGTCTCCTTGCGCACGATGCCGTCGACGGAGATGCCGTGACGTGCCTGGAAGCGGCGCACCGCCGCCTCGACATAGGAATTGAAGATGTCGCTTTCGCCGACATTGGCGGCGAGATCGCCGGCGACGATCAGCCGTCGCCGCAATGGCACCACGCTTGGATGGCGGTTGCCGAGACGCAGGCGTTGGGTCGGCGGCACGATCGGCCAGCCGCCATGGGCGAGGATGCCTTCGTATTTGCCGACCGCGAGTTCCGTGGTGTGCACGGTCGAGGGCCCAAGCGTTGGCAGCGAGGCTTCCGGCATCCGGATAGTGCGCGAGGCGCTGTCAAAGTCCTGCCCGAGGGCCTGGCTCTGGTTTTGCCGGATCAGGGATTGCAGGACGCTGTCTTCGGCCAGGGCGGGACGCGCCAGGAACGGCATCGCCACGCCCGCGCCAAGCAGGTTGAGAAAGCCACGGCGATCGTGGCCATTGCCGGCTCGTGGGGGAGATTTCGCCATTGCGACCTGTAACCGAAGGCGTCTCAAAGCGTCTGACAACGTGTCATGCCCCGCTTCTCGCCGGCGGGGCAAGCACCGCGACGGATTCGAAGCTCAATTTTTCGCTAGCGGTTCGAGGGGGCGATTTTGTGGCCGGTGGAGCAACTCCAACGACAAACCCCGGCCGGGGACGGCCGGGGCAAGTCTTTCCAGCAGGGAACTGACGCTCAGAGCCGATAAAGGATCTGATCGGTCCAGAAGCGTTCGAGCCGGTGCAGCGATTTATTGAGCGTGGTGAACTCGTCGGCATTGATGCCGCCCACCTGCTCCACCGTGCGAACGTGCTTCTGATAGAGCGCCTCGACGATATCGCGCACCTCACGGCCCTTGTCGGTCAGCTTGATGCGAACCGAACGGCGGTCGACGCGGCTGCGCTGATGGTCGAGGAAGCCGATTTCCACCAGCTTCTTCAGATTGTAGGAGACGTTGGAGCCGAGATAGTAACCGCGCGTTCGCAACTCGCCCGCGGTCAGCTCCTTGTCGCCGATGTTATAAAGCAGCAGCGCCTGCACCGAATTGATGTCGGCACGGCCACGGCGGTCGAATTCGTCCTTGATGACGTCGAGCAACCGGCGATGCAGCCGCTCAACCAAGGTCAACGCCTCCAGATAGAGAGGCTGAATTTGATCGAAGCGCGCCTCACGTTCGGCGGGTTCGACCGTCTTCGCAACGGCTTTCATGTTCAACGCCCCATGCGGGTTATTTATTGGGTCCTGCACCGGCAACGTGGCCCTGTTTCCCCGCTGCCTGATCTGCGCACACTACGGGACGCAGTCTAAAAACGGCTTAAATAACACCATAAAGATTAGGTTTATTTGCAACGGTGAACACTTCGTTGAACATTCAAATTGAAACGCGCGCCGTTACCTTTCGTTCACAATAGTTTCCGGCGCCTGTGAATTGCGCGCGGACAAGCGCGACAAGACGGCTCATTCGAATTCAGACCCGCCGCGGATATGGCGGATGATGCCGGAGAAATCCTTGCCCGCCTCCCCGCTCCCGGCGTATGCCGAATAAATCCTTTCCGCGTTCGCGCCGAGCTCCGTTTTGGCGCCGCTCGCCCTCGCCGCGTCCTGCGCGAGTTTCAGATCCTTAAGCATCATCGCGGCGGTGAATCCCGCCTGGTAGTCGCGGTTCGCCGGCGACGTCGGCACCGGCCCCGGCACCGGGCAATAGCTGGTCATCGACCAGCACTGGCCGGACGACTTCGAGGAGATGTCGAACAGCTTCTGGTGATCGAGGCCGAGCTTCTCGGCCAGCACGAACGCTTCGCTGACCGCGATCATCGAGACGCCGAGGATCATGTTGTTGCAGATCTTGGCGGCCTGGCCGTTGCCGGCGCCGCCGGCGTGCACGATGGTCTTGCCCATCTTCTGCAAAATGGACTCCGCGCGGGTGAAGGCCTGCGTGCTGCCGCCGACCATGAAGGTGAGCGTGGCCCCTTGCGCGCCGCCGACGCCACCGGAGACCGGCGCGTCGATCATCAACAGGCCCTTCTTGTCCGCTTCGGCGGCGACCGCGCGCGCAGTCTCGACATCGATGGTCGAGCAATCGATCAGCAGCGTACCTTCGTTGGCATTTGTGATGATGCCGTTGGGGCCGAGATAGACCTCGCGCACATGCTCGCCCGCAGGCAGCATGGTGATGACGACGTCGGCGCGCGCGGCAGCAATCTTGGCGGTCCCGACACCGGTGCCGCCGGCCGCCTTCAGGTTCCCGACCGCCGCCGGATTGACGTCGACGCCTTCGACCTCGTGACCGGCCTTGAGCAGGTTCTGCGCCATCGGCAGCCCCATATTGCCGAGCCCGATGAAACCGATCCGCGCCATTACGCCCTCCCCTTTTTATTTGCACATGATCTTGTCCGAAAACCGGTTCCCGCTTTTCGGGATCATGCGCGCAAATTTCCGGTCAGAATTTCACGCCGGCTGTTCCTGCGCTGACTTCAACGCCAGCCACAGGTAAAGCCCCAGCAGGCTGCCGTCGAGAATGCCGATCAGCCAGCCGCCGCCGAACACCTGCGGAAAGAACACGTCGACCGCCAGCATTGACGCGACCGCCATCAGCCAGATTACCGCGCCCCATGCCGCCGCCAGCCAGAGGCCGACCGCCGCCACCAGATCGATCACCGCAAAGAATACGGTGGCCGTCTGCCAGGCCACCGAATGCATTTCGAAGAGTTGGCTTTGACTGACGCCGATCCCCAGAACCCATGACCAGTGGTAAAGACCCTTCAACATCGAGAGGCCCGCCATCACGCGCAGAAACAGCACAAGGCGTCGGGTCCACTGTCCGGTCTCGGTTGTGCCCTCGCCTTCGTGTACCGGTTCGAGGCCTTCGACTTCGTAGTCGTCTGCCGGTTTGCTGACGAACGGCTCGGTCATGGCAACACCAGTTCGTCGCCGGGCCGCGGCTCGAAGTATCGCGCGACGTCCTCATTGTCGACCGCCGCCAGCGTCGCCGGGCTCCAGCGGGGCTTGTTGTCCTTGTCGACGATCACCGCGCGCACGCCCTCATAGAAATCATGGCCTTCGATAATGCGCGACACTATGCGGAATTCGGCGCGCATGCACGTGTCAAAATCCCATCCCTTGCCACGGCGCACCTGTTGCAGCGCCATCTTGAGACTGAGCGGCGATTTGGTCCGCATGGTGGCGGCGGTTTTCGCCGCCCATCCGGCGTCGGTGCCGTTGGCAGCAGTTTCACCATCGAGCGCGGCGAGGATGCCCTCGACCGTCTCATGCGCGAACAGCCGGTCGATCTTCTCGCGCTGGGCCATCACCGGCCCCTCCCCCACCGGCTCGGCAAAAGCGGCCAGGGTCGCATCGACGGAAATCGTGCCCATCAACCCTTCGAGCAGCTCGGGGAAACGCGCTGAAGGCACGCGACAGGTGGCGACCCCGGCCGCCACGCCATCGGCCGCGGTAAAGCGCTCACCAGTCAATGCGCAATAGGTGCCAAGTTCGCCCGGCAGACGCGGCAGAAACCAGGTGGCCCCGACGTCGGGAAAGAATCCGATCCCGACTTCCGGCATGGCGAAGGAAAAGCGGTCGCCGGCCACACGATGGGAGCCGTGCACCGAGACGCCGACACCACCACCCATGACGATGCCGTCGATCAACGCGACATAAGGTTTGCGGTAGTTCTTGATCAGCGCGTTGAGCGGATACTCGTCTCGCCAGAACTGCAGCGCCTCGGCCTGCCTGCCGGCAATGCCGAGATCGTAGAGATGACGGATATCACCGCCGGCCGAGAACGCGCGCTCGCCCGCGGCGATGACGACAACTCGGGTAATACTCGCGTCATCCGCCCACGCCGTGAGCTGCGCCGAGAGCGCCAGCACCATGGCGTGGGTGACCGCATTGAGCGCCTGCGGACGGTTGAGCGTGACGACGCCTGCGGCGCCCCGCGTTTCGAAGATGATTTCAGACTCCCCGCTCGTCATGCGCGCCTGAAATCCTGCGTCTACGCCTGCGCCGGCCAGACGCCGGCGTCCGCCAACCGCCGCATGGCGTCGTCGGTGAATTCGGCGCGCGGACCGTCACCGCCGATCACGAACATAAGGACCAACTCCTCGTCCGGATCGCCCTGTGTGACGTTCTCGAAGCGGCGGATCATGCCGGGCGGGAAAGACACCACGTCGAGCGGGCCGAGATCGACATATTCGACGTCGCCGTTCTCGTCTTCCCAACTCGCGCGCCAGGTGCCCGTCATCGGGATGAAGGTCTCGTTGGTGTCGTGATTGTGCATTTCGGGGCCGTGGCCGGGCCTGGCCTTGCAGTAGCCGAGATTGAATCCCTCACTGATCTTGATCGCGGCGAGCCGTGCCGCGTCCGCGCCCACCGGCGAGGTCACCCCGCCCTCGCCGATGCCCTTCGGCGGCTGGAATCCGATAACATTGAACAATGTGCGCTCGCAGCCCGGCATTTTGCTGTCGGGCAGACCACCGTCAAAACCTTTCAGGTCCTTGAAGCGCGCGACGCGCTTCATCATCTCCTCGCGCGACAGATACAGCCTCGGGATCTGCTCCATTGTTGTTTCCTTCCCGTTCATTAATTTCCGAGCATGGCGCGGCTGATAATCAGCCGCATGACCTCGTTGGTGCCTTCGAGGATCTGGTGCACGCGCACGTCCCGCAGCACGCGCTCGATCGGATGATCGCGCAAGTAGCCATAACCGCCATGCAGCTGCAGGCAGCCATTGACCACATTGAAACCGGTGTCGGTGGCGAGGCGCTTCGCCTGTGCGGCGAGACGCGTCGCACCCGGCTCCTTCCCGGCGACCGCCAGCGCGGCGCGATGCAGCAGCAGGCGTGCAGCCTCGATCTCGGTGGCATAATCGGCAATGCGGAATTGCAGCGCCTGGAAGTCGGCGAGCCGCGAGCCGAACTGGCGACGCTCCTTCATGTACTCGATAGTCCGTTCGAGGCAGAATTGCGCACCGCCAAGCGAACAGGCCCCGATGTTAAGTCTTCCGCCGTCGAGCCCGGCCATGGCAATCCTGAAGCCCTCGCCTTCGGCGCCGATGCGGTTCGCCACCGGCACCCTACAATTATCGAAGTTCACCATGGCAGTCGGCTGCGTCTTCCAGCCCAGCTTCTTTTCCAGCGCGCCGAACGAGAGGCCGGGTGTGCCCTTCTCCACCACAATACAGGAGATGCCACGCGGGCCGGCCTCGCCCGTGCGCGCCATCACGACATAAATGTCGGACGCGCCGGCGCCGGAGATGAAGGCCTTGGCGCCATCGAGCACGTAAACATCGCCATCCTTGCGCGCATGCGTCGACAAGCTCGCCGCGTCGGAACCCGCGCCCGGCTCGGTCAGGCAATAGCTCGCGAAATGCTCCATGGTGCAGAGCCTGGGCAGGAACCTGACGCGCGCCTCGTCGTCGCCGAAGGCGTCGATCATCCAGGCCGCCATGTTGTGGATCGACATATAGGCGGCGGTTGAGGTGCAGCCCTGGGCCAGTTCCTCGAAGATGATGGCGGCGTCGAGCCGCGACAGCGCCGAGCCGCCGACGTCTTCCTTGATATAGATACCGCCGAAGCCGAGCGCCGCTGCTGCGCGCATGCATTCGACCGGAAACACCTCACCCTCGTCCCAGTCGCGGGCGTGCGGCATCATCTGGTTGCGCGCAAAGACCCGCGCGGTCGCCTGAAAAGCCTGCTGCTCCTCGGAGAGGGAGAAGTCCATGTGGCAAGGCCCCGTTTCTGCCCTCAGCCGGCTTAGCAAGCGCCCTCCAGCCCGGCAACCGGAACGAAACCGATTGATCTGGTGTTTTCCGGTGGCGGGGTGTCTCATTGTCGACAGCGAACATTCGGAGGACAAGGCATGGCGCAAGACAACCAAACGCCAACCGGACCCGACCTCGCCCGGGGTATTTCTTCCGCCGACCTCGCCGAAGGCACCATGCGCACCGGCCACGTAGATGGCGTGCCGGTGCTGCTGGTGCGCCACCGCGGGACCGTGTCGGCGGTCTCGCCCGAATGCACCCATTATCACGGACCGCTGGCCGAGGGGCTGGTGGTGGACGGCACCCTCCGCTGCCCCTGGCATCACGCCTGCTTCAGCCTCAAGACTGGCGAGGCACTGGGGGCGCCGGCTATTGATCCCCTCACCTGCTGGCAGGTCGAGGAACGCGACGGCAGGATCGTGGTCGGCGCCAAACAGCAGCACGCTGCGCCGGCGAAGACCGGCCAGGCATCCGAGCGCGTGGTGATCGTCGGCGGCGGCGCGGCGGGTTTCGCGGCGGCGGAGATGCTGCGCCGACGCGGCTATATCGGCCAGATCACCATGGTCTCCCATGACGACGCCGTACCGGTCGACCGGCCGAACCTGTCAAAGGACTATCTCGCCGGCGGCGCGCCGGAAGACTGGGTGCCGCTGCGCGGAGAGGATTGGTACGCCGAAAACGCCATCGCGCTGAAACTGAAGACCGAGGCGACCGCGCTCGACGTCAAGGCGCGCGCGGTGACACTCAGCGACGGCAAGTCGCTGCCCTTCGACAAGCTGCTGCTGGCGACCGGCGCCGAGCCCGTAAGGCTGCCGCTGCCGGGCGCCGACCAGCCGCACGTCCATACCCTGCGCTCCTTCGACGACAGCCGCGCCATCATCGCCGGCGCCAGGGGCGCCAGGCGCGCGCTGGTGATCGGTGCGAGCTTCATCGGGCTGGAGGTGGCGGCGTCGCTGCGCGCCCGAGACATTGAGGTGCACGTGGTGGCGCCGGAGAAGCGACCGCTGGAACGCGTCTTCGGCCCCGAACTCGGCGATTTCGTGCGCGGGCTGCATGAGGAGCACGGCGTCAACTTCCATCTCGAGGACGGCGTCACCGCCATCGGCAAGGATTCCGCCACGCTGAAGAGCGGCGGCGAGATCAAGGCCGACCTTGTCGTGCTCGGCGTCGGTGTGCGGCCGCGGCTCAAGCTGGCCGAGGACGCAGGGCTCACACTCGACCGCGGCGTCAGCGTCAATGAGTATCTCGAAACCAGCGCGCCGGGCGTGTACGCCGCCGGCGACATCGCGCGCTGGCCCGACCCGATTTCGGGCCAGCGTATCCGCGTCGAGCACTGGGTGGTGGCCGAGCGGCAGGGCCAGACCGCCGCGCTGAACATCATGGGCGGGCACGTGCCGTTCCGCGCCGTGCCGTTCTTCTGGAGCCAGCACTACGACGTGCCGATCAACTATGTCGGCCATGCAGAACAGTGGGATTCAATCGAAATCGATGGCGACGTCATGGGCCGCGACTGCGTAGTGCGCTACAAGCAGAAGGGCCGCGTGCTGGCGGTTGCCTCGATCTACCGCGACGGCGACAGCCTGCGGGCGGCAGCGGAGATGGAGCGGCAGCCTGCCGGCTGATCGCCGACGGCGCGGCTGAGGCAGTGCTGCAGGCGCGGCAGGGGCGACTAGCGGCTCCTTCCCGGAGACGCTAGAACAGGCCGCTGGAGGTTCCCCATGGCCATCAAATACGGCCGCCCCCTGGAGCGGAAGATCGGTTTCGTGCCGGCCGAAGCGGACACGCGCGAGGTCAAGGCCGACCCGCTCGACCTCACCGTACGCATGCGGCGAAACCGCCAGCATGACTGGACGCGCCGTATGGTGCGCGAAAACGTGCTCACGACCGACGACCTGATCTGGCCGCTGTTCGTCATGGACGGTGACAACAAGCGCGCCGCGGTACCATCCATGCCGGGGGTCGAACGGCTCACCATTGACCAGGCGGCGCGCGAGGCCGAGCGTGCAGCCAGGCTCACCATCCCCTGCCTCGCCCTGTTCCCTTACACCGACCCGCAACTGCGCGATGAGACGGGCAGCGAAGCCACCAACCCGGACAATCTGGTGTGCCGCGCCATCCGCGCCATCAAGAAGGAGGTGCCGGAGGTTGGCATCCTGTGCGACGTAGCGCTCGATCCCTTCACCAGCCACGGCCATGACGGCCTGATTCGCGACGGCGTCATCCTCAACGACGAGACCGTGGCGGTGCTCACCCGGCAGGCCATCGTGCAGGCGGAAGCCGGCTGCGACATCATCGCGCCCTCCGACATGATGGACGGCCGCATCGGCGCCATCCGCAAGGCGCTCGACCGCCAGGATTTCACCGGCGTGTCGATCATGGCCTATGCCGCGAAATACGCCTCCGCCTTCTACGGCCCGTTCCGCGACGCGGTCGGCTCCGCCAGGACGCTGACCGGCGACAAACGCACCTATCAGATGGATCCGGCCAACACCGACGAAGCGATCCGGGAGGTCGCGCTCGATATCGACGAGGGCGCCGATATGATCATGGTCAAACCTGGCATGCCCTATCTCGATATATGCCGCAGGGTGAAAGAGACCTTCGGCGTGCCAACCTTCGCCTATCAGGTGTCGGGCGAATACGCGATGCTGACGGCGGCGGCGCAGAACGGCTGGCTCGACGGCGAGCGCGTGATGTTCGAGAGCCTGATCGCCTTCAAGCGCGCGGGCTGCGACGGCGTGCTCACCTATTTCGCGCCACGGGTGGCGGAGGCATTATTGAAGGCGCCGTCCGGCGCCTGAACGACGGACGGCAACAGGGCATTTCCTTTCGGCCACCCCATATGCGGTGGCTTCCACTTCAGCGAACGGCGTGAAAGAGCCGCTGGCACAAGCAGAGGCGTGATCGGACATGGGTGAATTCGCAATCGGTCAGGGCGTATCGCGCTTCGAGGACCCCCGCCTGGTGCGCGGCGCCGGCCACTACGTCGACGACATCAAGCTGCCCGGCATGGCGTACGGCGTGGTGCTGCGCTCGCCGCATGCCCACGCCAGGATCAAGTCGATCGACACCGCCGCCGCCAGGGCGGCGCCCGGCGTGCTGGCGGTATTGACCGCCGCCGACGTGAAGGCGGCGGGCTGGGGCGACCTGCCCGTGCCTGGCGGGCTCAAGAATCGCGACGGCTCGCCGGCCTTCCAGCCGCGCTATCCGATCCTCGCCGAAGACAAGACCCGCTGGGTCGGCGACTATGTCGCCTTCGTCGTGGCCGAGACCCAGGCGCAGGCCCTCGATGCGCTTGAGCTGATCGAAGCCGAATTCGAGGAGTTGCCGGCCGTCACCTCGACCGCCAAAGCCTCCGAACCCGGCACGCCGGCGGTGTGGGAGGCATGTCCGGACAATATCGGATTCGTCTTTCTGCTCGGCGACAAGGACAAGGTGGCCAGCGCGTTTGCCGGCGCCGCCCATGTGGTGAAGCAGGACTTCGTCATCAGCCGTGTCACCGCCGTCACCATGGAGCCACGCAACGCGGTCGGCCATTATGACGTGGGCGACGACCGCTACACCGTTTACACCGCCATGCAGCGCCCACAGCCGGCGCGCGCCGATCTCGCCAAGCTGATGAACGTGCCCGAAAGCCAGGTGCGCATCGTCACCGGCGACACCGGCGGCAGCTTCGGCATGAAGTCGCCGATCTTCAACGAGGTGCCGCTGGTGCTGCTCGCCTCCAGGCTCACCGGCCGGCCGGTGAAGTGGGTGTCGACCCGCACGGAAGCGTTCCTGTCAGACGCGCAGGCCCGCGACCACGTCACCGAGGCGGAACTTGCTCTCGACAAGGATGGCCAGTTCCTCGCGCTGCGGGTGAAGTTGCAGGTGGCGGTCGGCGCCTATCTGCAAAACGCGATGCCGGCCTTCATCCAGAACGCCGGCACGCTCGCCGGCGTCTACCGCACGCCCGCCATCCATGTCGATTGCGATTGCGTCTACACCAACACCAACCCGATGCGGCCCTACCGCGGCAACGGCCGGCCCGAATTTGCCTTCGTGATCGAGCGCATGGTCGACGTCGCCGCCGCCGAACTCGGCATCGACCCGGTCGAGCTGCGCCGGCGCAACTACATTCCGCCGAACGCCATGCCGTTCAAGACCGGGCTCACCTTCACCTACGACAGCGGCGAGTTCGAGAAGAACATGGACCTGACGCTGGAGCTTGCCGACGCGAAGAACCTCGCCCGGCGCAAGGCGGAGGCGAAGAAGCGCGGCAAGCTGCTCGGCTTCGGCCTTTCCAACACTATCGAGCGCGCGGGCGCCGCCAGCCTCGAAGGCGCCGAGGTGCGCTTCAGCCGCACCGGCACGCTGACCCTGTTCTCCGGCTCCAACAGCCAGGGCCAGGGCCACGAGACCGTGTTCAAGCAACTGGTCTGCGACCGGCTCGGCATCGATCCGAATGAAGCCCATTACGTACAGGGCGACACCGACGAGATTTTTTTCGGCGAAGGCACCGGCGGTTCGCGGTCCGTGACGCTCGCCGGCTCTGCTTTCCACAATGCCACCATCAAGATCGTCGAAAAGGCGCGCGCCATCGCCGCCCATATGCTGGAGGTCGGTGAAGACGACCTCAAGTTCGAGGACGGCGTGTTCTCAACCGCGAAGACCAACCGCACCCTGAGCGTCAGGGAAATCGCCATTGCCTCGATCAACCCCGCCAACCTGCCGGCCGGCATGGAGCCGGGCCTGATGGCGACCGCGGTCTACAACGCGCCGGTCGCCAATTACCCGAACGGCTGTCATATCTGCGAGGTGGAGATCGACCGCGAGACCGGCGAGACGCAGATCGTGCGCTACAGCGTGGTCGACGACGTCGGCACCGTGATCAACCCGATGCTTCTGCACGGCCAGATCCATGGCGGCATCGCGCAAGGGGCCGGCCAGGCGCTGATGGAGGATATTCATTTCGACTCGTCCGGCCAGCTGGTCACCGCCTCCTTCATGGACTACGCCATGCCGCACGCGCACAACCTCTCGGCCATGAAGGTGGAGAGCAATTCGGTGCCGACCACGACAAATCCGCTCGGCGTCAAGGGCGCCGGCGAGGCCGGCTGCGTCGGCGCCCTGCCCGCGGTGGTCAACGCCGTGGTCGACGCGCTCAGTGAGTTCGGCGTCAGGCACATTGAAATGCCGGCAACGTCGGAGCGCATCTGGCGGGCTATGCAGGGCTGAGGAGCGCTGCTGCGGACCGGGGCGCGAAAGACGACAAAGCGCCGGGAAACACCTACACTCTGGCTGATTCTGCGTGATTCGATTCGCGCAGTGTCGTTTTGTGGCCGTCGCGTCGCGTATCAATGCCTGTCGTTGGCGCGTATCCGCTCACCCACCCTCCGAGGAGACTGCCCATGCGCAATGTTGGGCGCAAGCTGGCGTTCGTGCTCGCCGCCACTAACCACGGCTCGATGATCATCAACCGGTTCGATCATCGCATGCTCGACACAGATCGCGGCTACGGCACCGGCTACCAGCTCCTGGAAACCGGGTCCGGCGACGCCCTCGAGATCGAGCTCGGCACCCAGCTGATCGAGCTGCGCCGACGCTATCACGGCGACGGCGTTGTCGCGATCGACTGCGGGGCCAATATCGGCGCGCACACCATCGAATGGGCCACCGCCATGACCGGCTGGGGGTCGGTGATGGCGCTGGAACCGCAGGAGCGCGTGTACTACGCGCTGGCGGGCAACATAGCGCTCAACAACTGCTTCAACGCTGTCGCCATGCACGCGGCGGCGGGAGCGGAAAACGGCATCATCATGGTGCCGTCGCCCGACTACATGACCCCGTCGAGCTTCGGCAACCTCGAACTCAAGCAGAGCGACAACAACGAATACATCGGCCAGGACATCAACTACGCAGCCGAAGGCAGCGTCCCGGTGCAGAAGATCGCGATCGATTCGCTCGAGTTGCCGCGCGTCGACCTGATCAAGCTCGATATCGAAGGCATGGAGATGGACGCGCTCACGGGCGCCACCCAGACGATCGCACGCTGCCAGCCGATTGTCCTGGTCGAGACTGACAAGACCGATCGCGAACTGCTGCGCGCCTGGCTTGAACAGCGCGACTACGTGGTGGTCAATGCCGGCGTCAATCTGCTCGCCATCCACCGCGCTGATGAAACCCTGACCCAGCTGCAGCTCGACGTCCTCGCGCAATCGTCGGCGGCCTAGTTCCGCCGGGAGCGCGCTACGGCGCGGCACCGGGTTGCCGCGGCAGGTGCAGCCCGCATTCCCGATTGTCCCCCTGCTCCCACCACCAGCGACCATTGCGCTCGGGTTCTCCCGAACCGAGCGCACGGGTGCAGGGCGCACAGCCGATCGAGGCGAAGCCTCTGGCGTGAAGTGGATTGATCGGGACGCGGTGTTCGCGGGCAAAAGCGAGCACCTGCTTGCGGCTCCAGTCGAACAGCGGATTGAACTTGATCAGGCTGCGGCTCTTCTCGAAGCCGATCAGGCCGCCCTCGCGGCGCACCGCGGTCTGGTCGGCGCGCGCACCGGTGATCCAGGCCCCGGCGCCGGCGAGCGCGCGGTCGAGCGGCCGGACCTTGCGGGTGTCGCAGCAGGCGAGCCGTGCATCCCTTGAGAGGTAAAGACCGTCGATGCCATCGCGCGCGACCAGATTTTCAAGCGCCTGCTGATCCGGATAGATGGCACGGATGCGACGCCCGTAGCGACGTTCGGTGTCGCCCCACAATTCATAGGTCTCCGGGAAGAGACGTCCGGTGTCGAGCGTCACCAGATCGATGTCGAGTCCCTGCTCGCAGATCCAGTGCAGAATAACCTGCCCCTCAATGCCAAAACCGTGCGTGAACACGATCCGGCCGCTTATGGCGTTACGCACAAAAGCCAGCCGCTCGCGCGGGGTTAGCGGACCGAGCGCCGCGACATAGGCTCGCACGCGCGCATCAACGTCGTCCGCTTGCGATGCGGCCGGCGCAACCGCAATTGAAACATCCGCGCCGGCGACTTCAGTTGGAGTATCGGCAATCTCGAACATCGGCGCAGCTAGGAGTGCACCGGTTCGAGCGTCAACTGGAAAATCTCATTCACGCACCGCGGCTCGCAAGACGAAATTCATTCTGCTGAACGGTCCTGTCACGACAACACCGTTTCAAATTTGCCCGATTCCCACGGGGCAAGATTGTTGTCGCCAATCATGGAAGGAAGAGCGAATTCTTGCTCGTTCGCGGCTTGTCATGAAATGAACGCGTCCGCCGCATTGCAAGTGTTCCAGACATGCGCTCGGCCACACGGGCGTTCATCCATCGTGGCGTGCGATGGTGGAAGATTCCTCCGCGCTCGTCACTCCCGTGTCGAGCCGGCGGCCAGTCGCACCGGCTGGAAACCTGCGGCATCGAGCGCCGCCAGGATTTTATCGGCGTGCCCCGCATCCTGCGTTTCAATGGTGACGTCGAGCTTGGCGCCTTTGGCCGGCACGTCGAGAAACAACCGGCGGTGATCGACCTCCAGAATATTGGCGCCGAGTTCGCCGAGCTGGGCGGCGATCGGCGCGAGCACCCCCGGGCGGTCTGGAATGGTCAGTCGAAAGGACACGATGCGGCTTTCGCGCTCGAGCTCGCGCACCATGATTGACGCGAGGATGCGCGGGTCAATGTTGCCGCCGCACAGGATGAGGCCGACCTTCTTGCCGTTGAAACGCTCCGGCCTGGCCAGCATGGCGGCGAGCCCCGCGGCGCCCGCCCCTTCCGCCATGGTCTTCTGCAAGGTGAGATAGGCGTTGACCGCGCGCTCGAGCTGCGCCTCGTCAACCAGCATGACCTCGCTGACCAGGTCGCGAATGATCGGCAAGGTCAGCTTGCCGTAATTCTTGACCGCAATGCCTTCGGCCAGCGTCGCCCCGCCGATCGGACGGTCTTCACCGGTGAGCGCATTCCAGACGGACGGATAAAGTGCGGCCTCGGCCCCCACGATCTCCACAAACGGGCTGACTGCCCGTGCCGCGATCGCGTTGCCGGCGATCAGACCGCCGCCGCCAATGGGGATGACCAGAATGTCGAGGTCCTCGACCGCCTCGAGCATCTCAAGCGCGATGGTGCCCTGACCGGCGATGATGTGGGGGTCGTCATAAGGATGCACCAGCGTCAGCCCGCGCTCGTGCTGCATGCGCTCGCACACGGCCCAGCACTCGGCGATGGTCTCGCCGTGCAGCACCACCTCGGCGCCATGCGAGCGGGTTGCGCCGACTTTCACGAAGGGCGTCGTTTCCGGCATGACGATCGTGGCCGGAATGCCGAGCCGCGCGGCATGATATGCCACCGCCTGGGCGTGATTGCCGGCCGACATGGCGATGACGCCGCGCGTGCGGTCCTCGTCCGAGAGGGAGGCGAGCTTGTTGAGCGCGCCACGATCCTTGAACGAGTTTGTGACCTGCAGATTTTCGTATTTCACGAAAACGTGCGCCCCGGTCAGCGCCGACAATCTGGGCGCCGGCAGCATAGGCGTTTCCACGACCGCCCCGGCGATGACGCGACGGGCGGCTTCGATATCGGTGAGGCTGATTGTCACGGTTCCTCTCCAGGGCCTCCACCATGCCGCAAGCGCCGCTGCGGTTCCAGTCGCCCCGGGGACGTCCCTTGACGCCTTCTCGCGCACAGCCGATTCTTCATCCATCCTGGAATCGGGCGGTTTAGGTCCGACAACCGTTTTTCGAGGGCTGACGCCATGTCGATCGACATCAAGCCCCACGCCTACGACCCGGTGATGCAGCCGGAGCTGTTCGACGGCGTGCTGGCCCGCCGGGTGGTCGCTTTTATCATCGATGTCGTGATCCTGGCCGTGCCGGTCGTCCTGGCGGCCATGTTTATCTTTGCCTTCGGGATCGTCACGCTCGGGATCGGTTGGGCGCTGTACTGGCTGCTGCCGCCGGCGACCGTTATCTGGGCGCTGGTTTATTTCGGGGTGACGTTGGGGAGCGAGGCCTCCGCCACAATCGGCATGCGGGTCGTGAATCTGGAAATGCGCACCTGGTACGGGGCGCCGGCCTATTTCGTGCTCGGCGCGGTACATGCCATCGTGTTCTGGATCACGATTTCAATATTGACCCCGTTCATCCTGCTGGTCGCTTTCTTTAACGAGCGTCGGCGGCTGCTGCACGACATCCTGCTCGGGACCGTAATCATTAACAATACCGCGCGGGCTTCGTATTTGCGTGGTCCCGTACGAGGCACCGGCGCGCTATAATGGCTTTGACGAAAGGGCAAGGGCGAGCAATGCTAGATTCGAATCGGGGGCCGTCCGAAGGCGCGACCTAAGTGACCCAGCATTCCCGCGACACGCCGCAATTCTACCTGACGGCGCCCTCGCCGTGCCCCTATCTGCGGGGCCAGGAGGAGCGCAAGGTCTTTACGCATCTGGTAGGTGAACGCGCCGGCGAGCTCAATGATCTGCTCACCCATGGCGGTTTCCGGCGCAGCCAGTCGATCGCGTACCGCCCCGCCTGCGAAAGCTGCCGCGCCTGTGTGTCGGTGCGGGTGGCGACCAATGACTTTTCGCCATCGCGCAACATGCGCCGGGTGGCCGAACGCAACGAGGACGTGATCGGCGCCATGCGCTCGCCGCACCCGACCTCGGAGCAGTATTCCGTGTTCCGCGCCTATCTCGACGCCCGCCACCGCGACGGCGGCATGGCCGACATGACCGTGCTCGATTACGCGATGATGATCGAGGACAGCCATGTCGATACGCGGATCGTGGAATACCGCCGCCGCGGGCCGGACAGTAGCATCAACGGCCGCGGTACCGGCGACCTGATGGCCGTGGCGCTCACCGACGTCCTGAGCGACGGGCTGTCGATGGTCTATTCGTTCTTTGATCCCGACGCCGGCGATCGCTCGCTCGGCACCTTCATGATCCTCGACCACATCGAGCGCGCGAGGGAGATGGGCCTGCCTTACGTCTATCTCGGCTACTGGGTGCCGGGCTCGCGCAAGATGGATTACAAGGGCCGCTTCCTGCCGCAGGAGCGGCTGATGGCCTCGGGCTGGACGCGGGTGGAGCGCTGACGTTCAGCCCGTGCCCATCACGGTGTCGACCAGCAGCTTGATATTCAAGATGACAATCAGACTGGCGACCAGCCAGGCCAGCACCGCGACCGGACGGCCGATGGCGAAATTGCCCATCTTGTTGCGGTCCGACACGAATTGCACCAGCGGGATGACGGCAAACGGCAACTGCATCGACAGGATGACCTGGCTCAGGATCAACAGCCGCGCCGTACCGCTTTCGCCGTAGAGCGCCGTCACCGCCACCACCGGTACGATGGCGATGGCCCGGGTGATCAGCCGCCGTGCCCAATGCGGGATGCGCAGATGGAGGAACCCCTCCATCACGATCTGCCCGGCCAGCGTCGCCGTGACGGTCGAGTTCAACCCCGAGGCCAGGAGCGCCACCGCGAACAGCACCGAGGCAATGCCGACGCCCAGGAGCGGCGACAACAGCGCATAGGCCTGCTCGATCTCCTGCACACCGGTATTGCCTTTGGCATGAAACACGGCGGCGGCAACGATCAGGATGGCAGCGTTGACGAACAATGCCAGCATCAGCGCGATGGTGCTGTCGGTCGTGGCCCACCGGATAGCGTGCCGGCGGCCTGCTTCCGTCCTCTCGTAGCGGCGGGTCTGCACGATGGAAGAATGCAGATAAAGATTGTGCGGCATCACCGTCGCGCCAAGAATGCCAATGGCTATATAGAGCATCGCCGGATTGGTGACGATCTCATGCGACGGCACGAAGCCGCCGAACAATTCGGCCACGGGCGGGGCCGCCAGCACGATCTGGATGAGGAAACAGATGGCGATGACCATGAGCAGCGCCGCGATGAAGGCTTCGATGTAACGGAAGCCCTTGTTCATCAGCATCAAGAGCAGGAAGGCGTCGAGCGCAGTGATCAGCGCGCCGCCGATCAGCGGAATGCCGAACAGAAGCTTCAACGCGATGGCCGTGCCGATCACTTCCGCGAGATCGCAGGCGATGATCGCCAGTTCGCAGGCGATCCAGAGCGCGATGCCGACCGGGCGCGGATAGGCGTCGCGGCAAGCCTGGGCCAGATCGCGCCCCGTGGCGATGCCAAGCCGTGCCGACAAGGCCTGCAGCAGAATGGCCATCAGATTGGAGATCATGATGACCGAAAGCAGCGTGTAGCCGAACTGCGAACCGCCGGCGAGGTCGGTCGCCCAGTTGCCCGGATCCATATAGCCGACGGACACCAGGTAACCCGGGCCCGAGAACGCGATCAGCCGGCGAAGCCACGACCCTCCGAGCGGCACCGCGATCGTGGCGTTGACCTCGGACAAGCTCGGCTCATTCAGCCCGATGCGCCGCGCAAATCGAAAGCCGACGCCCTCGCCGGGCTCGCCAACAACCGGGGATTCAGTCCGTAACGCCATCTTTCCGCTCACTTTCCGGCCGCGGCCAGCACATGACCCGGTCGCAACATAACTTGTTGCGAATAATTTGCAATTGCATTTCTGCAGGGAACCTACCCGATTGCGGGGGATTGGTGCATCTTGCGAGAACGATTCAGGGGGCCCCTCATCCGAAAATCGATCCGAGATACTGAGGCCAAGCCCCAGGCCAGGTCCGGGACCCTGGCCAAGACGGGTTTACGCTGGCCCTGGATCGCGGCGGGCGCCTTCGCGCTGCCGGTGACCGCCCTGGCGGCGACCGGTAACGCCAGCGGCCCCTCGGAGCTCGTATTCGTCGCCCAGCTCATCACGCTGATGCTGGTCGGCCGTCTGCTCGGGGAGGCCATGCTGCGCATCGGCCAACCCGCGGTAATGGGCCAGTTGATCGCAGGCCTGGTGCTGGGGCCCTCGGTACTGGGCGCCCTCTTCCCCGATTTCCAGCACGCCCTGTTCCCCGCCGCCAGGGAACAGAAGGCGATGCTGGATGCGGTGGCGCAATTCGGCATCCTGGTGCTGCTGCTGCTCACCGGCATGGAGACCGACCTCAAGCTGGTACGCGAAAGCGGCCGCGCCTCGTTCTCCGCCTCCATCGCCGGCATCGTGGTGCCATTCCTGTGCGGCGTCGCGCTCGGCGAAGCATTGCCCGACGCCATGCTGCCGGACCCCGACAAGCGGCTGATCACGTCACTCTTCCTCGGCACCGCGCTTTCGATCGCCTCGGTCAAGATCGTGGCGACCGTGATTCGCGAAATGAACTTCATGCGCCGTCGCGTCGGTCAGGTAATCCTCGCCTCCGCCATCATCGACGACACCGTCGGCTGGATGATCACCGCGGTGATCTTCTCGCTGGCCCTGCAGGGCCACATCGACGCCTTCAGCGTGGCGAAGAGCGTCATCGGCACGCTGGTGTTCATGGGTCTGAGCCTCACCGTCGGACGCCGGCTGGTTTTCTTCATCATTCGCTGGGTCAACGACACCTTCGAAAGCGAGTTCGCGGTCATCACCGCCATCCTGTTGATCATGGGCATCATGGCGATCATCACCGATCTCATCGGTGTGCACACGGTGCTCGGTGCCTTCGTCGCCGGCATTCTGGTGGGTGAATCGCCGATTCTGACCAAACACATCGACGAACAGTTGCGCGGGCTGATCATCGCTTTCTTCATGCCGGTTTTCTTCGGTACGGCGGGCCTGCACGCCGACCTCACCATCCTCGCCGACCCCGCCCTTCTGGTGCTGACCGTCGGGCTGATCCTGATCGCCAGCCTTGGCAAGTTCGGCGGCGCCTTCATCGGCGGCAGGCTCGGCGGGCTGACGGGACGCGAGTCGCTCGCTCTCGGCACCGGCATGAACGCACGCGGCTCGACCGAGGTGATCGTCGCCACCATCGGCCTCTCGATGGGCGCGCTCAACCCCAACCTCTTCACCATGATTGTCGCCATGGCGGTGATCACCACCATGGCCATGCCGCCGACGCTGCGCTGGGCGCTGGCGCGGCTGCCGATGAGCAAGGAGGAAAAGCAGCGGCTCGAGCGCGAGGAGATGGAAGCCAGGGGCTTCGTGCCCAATCTGGAGCGGCTGCTGCTCGCCGTCGACGACAGCGCCAACGGCACATTCGCCACCCGCATCGGCGGCATGATCGCCGGCTCCCGCGGCATGCCGACGACCGTCCTGCAGATCAGGACCGACCGGAAAACCAGCAAGGCGGCCGCCGAGGCGCAGAAGGACAAAGCCAGGGAGACTGGCGAGACCGTGCAGGCCGTCGCGCAGGCTGCGCGGCCGGTCGACGAATCCCAAAAATCCGACGGGCAAAAGGAGCCGAAGAAGCTCGACGTTACCACCAGGTCGGAAATAGGCCCCGACCAGGAGGCCATCGCCGCGGAAGCCGAGAAAGGCTACGACTTGCTCGTCATCGGGCTCGGCAAGACCATCATGCGCAAGAGCGAGTTTCATGACGGCGTGACCGAGGTCGCCTCCGGCTTCGAGGGGCCGCTCGCAGTCGCCGACGCGCGTGGCCTGCACCTCGAGGACCCGCTCGAAGGCCGGCTCAACATCCTGGTGCCGGTCAACGGCACCGCCACCTCGCGCCACGCCGCCGAGGTCGCGATCGTGCTGGCGCGCGCCTGCAAGGCGCCGCTCACCGCGCTCTACGTGACCGCGGGAAGCAAGAAGACCCGATCGCGCCATTACGAGGAGGCGATCCTGAAGGACATCGTCAAGCTGGCGGAAAGCTACGCACTGGAAATCCGGACCGCGGTGCGTGCCGACGACGACCCGGATGACGCGATCCTCAAAGAGATGGGCCGGCGGCGCAGCACGCTCGTGGTGATGGGCGTCGGCCGCCGCTCAAGCGAAAAGCTGTTCTTCGGCGACACCGCTTCGGCTCTGATGGAGCGGTCGGAAAAGTCGCTGCTGTTCGTGGCGAGTTGACCAGGGGCCGTCGTCCCGGCCGAGCGAAGTAGCGAGAGCCGGGACCCATAACCCCGGTCACTGTTATGCGGAGAGACCGGGGTTATGGGTCCCCGCCTTCGCGGGGACGACAGCAGAGCCAGTAGCTACTCATCCCCGTTGGTCTTGCCCCCGCTCAGCGGTGCCCTGAACCTGTTGCTCTTGGGGAAGCCCTTGGGGGCGATGCGGCCGGCGGCAGCGCGATCGCCGCGCCAGTCCTTCAGTTCCTTCATCGGCAGATTGAAAGCGCGGCCGGCGCTGTCGGTCCAGTTCAGACCCTCGCCGCCGTCGAAGGTGGTGAGATCGGACAGACCCTTCTGCAGATACCGCTGCAGCCGCACGCCGCGGCCGCGGTTCATCTCCGGCACCTGGTCGAGCTTGAAGATCAGCATCTTGCGATTTTCGCCGATGGTCGCGATGTGGTCGCCGTCGACCGTGGTGAGCCCCGCCGCCTTGTCCGGCGCTTTCAGGTTGAGCACCTGCTTGCCCTTGCGGGTGGTGCCGAGCACTTCGTTCTCCGGCACCACGAACCCGTTGCCGGCATAGCTCGCCACCACGAACCTGCGCTCGCCGGCGTAAGCGAGGGCCGCGACCACGTCGGCGTCTTCCAGGTCGATGAACAGCCGCACCGGCTCGCCATGGCCGCGGCCGCCGGGAAGCTTCGATGCATCAATGGTATAAAAGCGTCCGTTCGAGCCGAAGATGAGCACCTTGGCGGTGGTCTCGGTCGGGAACGCGAATTTCAGGTGATCGCCAGCCTTGAAGCTGACGCCCGAGAGATCGGTCGCGTGGCCGCGCAGTGCCCGGATCCAGCCCTTCTCCGACACCACCACGGTGATCGGCTCGCGCACCACCATGGCTTCCTCGATCGCCGCCACGTCGTGCTCGGGCGCCTCGCTGAACTCTGTGCGGCGGCGGCCGAGTGCGGTCTTCGGCCCGAAGGTCGTTTTCAGGTCCCTGATCTGGCCGGCGACCGTCTTCCACTGCTTGTCGGTCGAACCGAGCAGGCCTTTCAGCTCGGTGCGCTCCTTGCGCAGGTCCTTGTCCTCGCCGCGGATCTCCATTTCCTCGAGCTTGCGCAAGTTGCGCAGGCGCATGTTGAGGATGGCCTCGGCCTGCACCTCGGTGAGCCTGAAGGACTTCATCAGGACGGGCCTGGGCTCGTCCTCAGTGCGGATGATCTTGATCACCTTGTCGAGGTTCAGATAGGCGATCAGATAGCCGCCCAGCACTTCGAGCCGGTGCTCGATCCTGGCGAGACGGAACCTGGAGCGCCGCACCAGCACCTCGCGGCGATGGTCGAGCCATTCGCGCAAGGCTTCGGCGAGCCCGACCACCATCGGAATGCGGCCGCCCTTCACCAGCACGTTCATGTTGAGCTGGATGCGCGATTCCAGCTCGGTCAGCCGGAACAGCGATTCCATCATCACCGCGGCGTCGACCGTGCGCGCGCGCGGCTCGATCACCAGGCGGATGTCCTCCGCCGACTCATCGCGCACGTCCGCGACCAGCGGCAGTTTCTTCTCGTTGATCAGCTCGGCGATCTTCTCGACCAGCCGCGACTTCTGCACCAGCCAGGGAATCTCGGTGATCACCACCACATAGGTACCGCGGCCGGTTTCTTCGCTTTCCCAGCGCGCGCGCACCCGGAACGAGCCGCGGCCGGTGTTGTAGGCCTCCGCGATCGCATCCGGCGCATCGACGATGATGCCGCCGGTCGGGAAATCCGGCCCCTTGACGTATTTGAGCAGCGTCTTGCTGCGCGCGTTCGGCGTGTCGATCAGGTGCAGCGCGGCGTCGCAAAGTTCGACGATGTTATGCGGCGGGATCGACGTCGCCATGCCGACCGCGATCCCTTGCGCGCCGTTGGCGAGCAGATTGGGGAACGCCGCCGGCAGCACCACCGGCTCGTCCGAGGTGCCGTCATAGGTCGGGCGGAAATCGACCGCGTCTTCGTCGATGCCATCGAGCAAGAGCCGTGCCACCTCGGTCAGGCGCGATTCCGTGTAGCGCATGGCGGCGGCGTTATCGCCGTCGACGTTGCCGAAATTGCCCTGCCCGTCGATCAGCGGATAGCGCTGCGCGAAATCCTGCGCCAGCCGCACCATGGCGTCGTAAATCGCCTGGTCACCGTGCGGATGGAAATTACCCATCACGTCGCCGACCACCTTGGCCGACTTCTTGAAGGCGGAGCCGGGATCGAGCCGCAACAGCCGCATGCCGTAGAGGATGCGCCGGTGCACGGGCTTGAGGCCGTCGCGCGCGTCCGGCAGCGCCCGGTTCATGATGGTGGAGAGGGCGTAGGCGAGATAGCGCTCTTCCAGCGCCTCGCGCAGTGCGACCTCTTCGACGTTGCCTTTGTCGGGGGGAATCAGTCTGGGGCCCATGGTACCTGACTAATCCCTGGGACGCTCGGGAACAAGCGAGCAACGGCGGATTGCCGGGTTCCAATCAGGCCGCACCCGGCAGCGCCCGGTCGAGGGCCGCGATGAAATGCGCGCGCTCGTCGGCAAGCGCGAGTCCACGCGGTGCCAGCACGTGGCGCTCGAGGAAATAGCCGGTGAGCGCGAAACCGTCGGCCAGATCGGCGACGGAAGCCGCTACCGCCTCGTCCTGCAGGAAGGCCGGCAGCCGCAGCATGCGATCGGCGTACGGGAAACCCGCTTCCCGCGACACCGCGCGGCCGGAGCGCGGCGAGACAAAGGTGAGGTCCTGGGTCGCACCGGTCGCCGCGCATTCGGTGAGGTCGAGACCGAAGCCCAGCTCCGCCAGCAGGCGCAACTCGAAGCGCACCACCTCGAGCGCCGCCCAGGCCGGGTCGTCGAGCCGGTCCAGAAGGCTTGCGAAGACGTCGTAGAGGCCTTCGTGCGGGTCGCGCTCCGGCAACAGCCGCATCAACGCCGCCAGGTGGGTGACGCCATAGATCGCATGCGAGGCCGAGAAGTAGCCGGCCGCGCGCAGGCTCAACGCTTCCACTGAATAATTGCCGAGATGCTCGTCGAGCCGCGCCCGCCAGGTGGCGGTCACACTGTTGCCAGGCTGCAGGATCGGTTTTATGCGCGACCCGAAGGCGCCGCGCACCATGCCGAGATGACGGCCATGGTCGCGCGTCATCAGCTCGAGGATGCCGCTTGCCTCCCCGTGCCGCCTGACGCCGAGCACGATGCCTTCATCGGTCCATTGCATAATTCAATACTGTCATTCCGGGGCGCGCGTGAAACGCGCGAACCCGGAATCCATACGCCCAGAATCAGAGAAAATCACGACCACACGGATTCTGGATTTCGCATTCGCTCACTGGCTCGCGCCCCGGAATGACAGTCGCTATTCCTTCGGAAACTCCAGGCCCATCGCCCGGTAGCGCTCGGGATCCTCGCCCCAGCCCTCGCGCACCTTCACGAACAGGAACAGGTGCACCTTGGCCTCCGCAATCCCGGCGATCTCGCTGCGCGCCGCGGCGCCGATCGCCTTGATGGCCTGCCCGCCCTTGCCGAGCACGATCTTGCGCTGGCTCTCACGCGCCACATAGATCACCTGTTCCACCCGCACCGAGCCGTCGCGCAACTCCTTCCACACCTCGGTTTCCACCGTTGACTGGTACGGCAATTCCTGGTGCAGGCGCTCGAACAGCTTTTCGCGAGTGATTTCCGCCGCAAGCTGACGCAGCGGCGCGTCCGACATCTGGTCGGGCGGATAGTGCCACGGCCCCGGCGGCACGTGCGCGGCAAGCCAGGTTCTCAGATCGGCGACGCCGTCGCCATTGAGCGCCGCGATCATGAAGGTCTCTTCGAAACCGGCTTTGTCGTTGGCGGCCTGCGCCAGCGCCAGCAATTCTTCTTTCGCCACCAGATCGATCTTGTTGAGAATGAGGAGCTTGGGCGCCCTCACCTCCTTCAGCCTGTCGAGGATCGCTTCCGCCTCTTCATCCAGACCTTTGCGCGCATCAATCAGCACGCCCACCAGATCGGCATCGTGTGCGCCGCTCCAGGCCGTCGTCACCATGGCGCGATCGAGCCGGCGCCTGGGCGAAAAGATGCCGGGGGTGTCGACGAAGATGAGCTGTAATTCGCCCTCGACCGCGATGCCGCGGATGAGCGCGCGCGTGGTCTGGACCTTGCGTGAGACGATGGTGACCTTGGCGCCGACCAGCGCGTTGAGCAGGGTGGATTTGCCGGCATTGGGGGCGCCGATCAGTGCGACGAAACCGCAACGGGTATCGCCTTGAGGCGCGGTGATGTCAGGCATCCGGGTTGTCCGCGGCGACGCCGACACGCGCCAGCATCTCGGTGGCGGCGGCCTGCTCGGCGGCGCGTTTCGACGAGCCCAGGCCTTCGGCCGGCGGCTGATCCGGCAGTTCAACCGCCACGCGGAATTCCGGATCGTGATGCGGCCCCGTGCGCGCCAGTTCACGATAGGCCGGCGTCGGCAGCCCGCGCGCCTGGGCCCACTCCTGCAGCATGGTTTTGGCGTCGCGCAACGGCCGCAGCGGCTTCAACATGCGTTCCTTCCAGAAGCGCATCACGAATTCTTCTGCCGCCTGATAACCGCCATCGAGGAACACGGCACCGATCAGCGCTTCGCAGGCATCCGCCAGGATGGTCACGCGCAGACGACCGCCGGCGTTCAATTCCGAACTGCCGAGCCGCAGCGCCGGGCCGACGTCCATTTCGCGCGCGACGTCGGCGCAGGTTTCCTTGCGCACCAGATCAGCCAGCCGGCGCGACAGTTCGCCTTCGTTGGCGCGCGGAAATTGGCGGTAAAGCATGTCGGAAACGACGAGGCCGAGCACGTGGTCGCCGAGGAACTCGAGCCGCTGATAGCTGTCGCCACGCTTGTGGGCGCCGCCGGAGAGCGCCGAGATGTGTGTCAGCGCCCTATCAATCAATATCTTGTCGGCGAATTGGTAGCCGATACGATCTTCGAGAGCGGTTCTTTCCTTCGCCTTGTTACGGCTCATCTGACAATCGTGAACAGCCGATCCCAGCGCACCGAGAACGGCCAGCGCCAGAAGGCCCAGGCATGTTCGCCCTGGTAGACCGAGAAGAAGATGATCTGCGCCTTGCCGACGATATTCTCGAGCGGGACCATGCCGACCTGGCTGAAGCGGCTGTCGGTCGAGTTGTCGCGGTTGTCGCCCATCATGAAATAGTGGCCGGGCGGCACGGTGTACACCTGCGTGTTGTCGGCAAAACCGTTGTCGACGAGATCGAGCGTGTAGAAAGTCTTGCCGCTGGGCAGCGTTTCCTTCCAGCGTTTCACCGGCTGCTCGCGCACACCCTCTTCCACGTCGACCCAGGGCGCCACCGGCTCGCGCTTGACCGCCTTGCCGTTGATGTGGACGTCGCCGTCGATCACCTGGATCTTGTCGCCAGGCAGACCGATCACGCGCTTGATGTAATCGACGTCCGGATCGCGTGGCAGGCGGAACACCACCACGTCGCCGCGCTCCGGGAGCCAGTCACCCGGAAGCCGCCCCGAAAACAGCGGCAGCGAGAGCGGAAACGAATACTTGCTGTAGCCGTAGGAATATTTCGAGACGAAAAGGTAGTCGCCGACCAGCAGCGTATTTTTCATCGATCCCGACGGAATATTGAACGGCTGAAACAGAAAGGTTCGGATCACCAGCGCGATGATCAGTGCATGGAAGATCACGCGGATGGTTTCACCAAAACCGCCTTCTTTCCGCTTCGTTCCAGATGCCACGCTCATTGGCCTTTCTTCCGTCCGCATGCGCCCCGCCGGTCTTGTAGCGGCTGGTTCCCTGGCACGCAACGAAGAACGTCCGTACCGGCCCATAACGCTCTGGAGATATTGAAGTTCTTCGGCTTATGCCGAATTTTCGGGTGGCGCCTGAGGAATCGCCGTGATGATGACGATCGCCTGGGAGAGCGGCCCCTCGTCGGTCAGCGAAACGCTGATGGCGGCCTCGCAGCCGGCCGGGGTGATCGCCTTGAGACGTTCAAGCGCGCCTCCGGACAGCTTTATGGTCGGCGCGCCGGACGGCAGGTTGACCACGCCCATATCGCGCCAGAATACGCCGCGGCGGAAGCCGGTGCCGAGCGCCTTGGCGCAGGCCTCCTTGGCAGCGAAGCGCTTGGCGTAGGTCTCGGCCCGGTTGGCACGCCGCTCGGCCTTGGCGCGCTCCTGGGGCGTAAAGATGCGGTTGACGAAGCGGTCGCCATGACGTTCCAGCACCGCCTTGATCCGGCGGACATCGCAGAGGTCCGAACCCAGGCCAATAATCATCTGCTCACCTTGTTGCGCCCGCGCTCCATGGCCGCGCGCATGAACCTGACCGTTTCGGCCAACCCCTCGAAAACCGCCTCTCCGATCAGGAAATGCCCGATATTGAGTTCAACCACTTCCGGCAGCGCCGCGATGGTCTCGGCTGTTGCGTAATCCAGGCCGTGGCCGGCGTGCACTTCCAGGTCGTAGCTCTTCGCCAGCGCCGCCCCGGCGCGGATCAGTTCCCACTCGGCATTCACTTCTTTGGCGCGCCCGCCCGTCAGCGCATCACACCAGGCGCCCGTATGGATCTCGATCACCGGCGCGCCGAGCGCGACCGCCGCCTCGATCTGCGCCGGATCCGGCGCAATAAACAGCGACACCCGGATGCCGGCGTGCTTGAGATCGTGGATCACCGGCGCCAGCTGCGCCTTCTTGCCGACCGCATCGAGCCCGCCCTCGGTGGTGCGCTCGCTGCGCTTTTCGGGCACAAGGCAGACCGCGTGCGGCCGGATATTCATCGCGATGGAGGCCATCTCCTCGGTCGCAGCCATTTCGAAGTTGAGCGGCTTGTCGATCTCCGCCTTAAGCCGCGCCATGTCGTCGTCGCGGATGTGGCGGCGATCCTCGCGCAGATGCGCGGTGATTCCGTCGGCGCCGGCGCTCACCGCGAGCCTGGCCGCCCGCACCGGATCGGGATGGCCGCCGCCGCGGGCGTTGCGGATGGTGGCGACGTGATCGACGTTGACACCGAGGCGGAGCGGAGGAGCATTCATCGAACGTTACAATCCATCAGAACCAAGAACCGTCAGCCATTCACCCGCTCCGCCTTGGCGACGATTGGCTTGGCGCGCAGCTGCGCCAGAATGGCGGTGAGATGCTTGAGGTCGTAGACCTCGAGATCAATCAGCACATCCGTAAAATCCGGCGCCCGCCGTGTCATGCGAATATTATCGATATTGCCATCATGCTCGGCGATGATCTGGGCGATGGTGGCGAGCGAACCGGGCTCGTTCACCGACTGCACGGTGATCTGCGCGGGGAAACGCTGCGGCGTGGCCTCGTCGGAGTCCCAGCGCAGGTCGAGCCAGCGCTCGGGCGCGTCCTCGAACTCGCTCAGGGCCTTCGACTGGATCGGATAGATGGTGATCCCCTCGCCCGGCGTCAGGATGCCGACGATGCGGTCGCCCGGCACAGCGCCACCTTCCGGCGCAAAGCGCACCGGCAGATCGCCGTTCATGCCGCGTACTGGTATCGCCGGGCTGAGCGGCCCTTGCGTGTTCGCCGTCGGCACGCGGAACTTGACCGAAGTGAGCCGCTTCAGACCGAACCAGCCGCTTTCCGGCTTGCGCTTGACCGCCATGGCGGCGGCGCGCTCCTCCTTGTAGTCGGGATACATGGCGCGGGCGACGTCGGAGGCCTTCAGCTCGCTGCGTCCGACCGCCGCCATCACGTCCTCAACCGACGCGCGCGCCAGGCGCGGCAACGCACCCGTCAGGCTCTCGTCCGAATAGGCGATCTTGGCGCGCTGGAACAGGCGTTCGACCATGCGGCGGCCGAGCCCTGTATATTGCTCACGCACCGCAACGCGGGTCGCGCGCCGCACCGCCAGCCGCGCCTTGCCGGTGACCACGATCGACTCCCATGCCGCCGGCGGCTTCACCTGCGCCCTGGAGGTGAGGATTTCCACCTCGTCGCCATTCATGATCTCCGACATCAGCGGCGCGATCTTGCCGTTGATCTTGCAGCCGACTGCGGTATTGCCGACGTCGGTGTGCACCGCATAGGCGAAGTCGATGGCCGTCGCCTTGCGCGGCAGCGCGATCAGCTTGCCCTTGGGCGTGAAGCAGAACACCTGATCGTGGAACAATTCGAGCTTGGTGTGCTCGAGGAATTCCTCCGGGCTCGAGCCCTCCGCCAGGAGCTCGATGGTACGGCGCAGCCAGGCATAGGCGCTCGAACTCGCGTGACAACAGCTCGGTCGGCGTTCCCTCGCGGTCCTTGTAGAGGGCGTGCGCGGCGATGCCGTATTCGGCGATCTGGTGCATGCCGTTGGTGCGGATCTGCAGCTCGACGCGCTGCTGGCCCGGCCCTATCAGCGTGGTGTGAATCGAGCGGTAGTCGTTGGCCTTGGGCGTGGAGATGTAGTCCTTGAAACGGCCCGGCACCATCGGCCAGGTCGTGTGCACGATGCCGAGCGCCTGGTAGCAGTCGGCGAGCGAATTAACGAGCACGCGGAAACCGAAGATGTCGGACAACTGCTCGAAGCCAACTGACTTGCGTTCCATCTTGCGCCAGACCGAATAGGCTTTCTTGCGGCGGCCCCTGACCTCGGCGGCGATGCCGCGGTCGGCAAGCTTTTTGGTGAGCTGCTGTTCGATCTCCTCGATCAAGGCCTCGTTGCGGTCGGCGATCGCATTGAGCCGTGCGCTCACCACCTCGTAGGCTTCCGGATTGATCTCGTGGAACGCCAGGTCCTCGAGCTCCTCGCGCAACTCATGCATGCCCATGCGGCCGGCGAGCGGGGCATAGATTTCCAGCGTCTCTTCGGCGTTGCGGCGCCGCGCCTCGGCCGGCATGAAATGCAAGGTGCGCATGTTGTGCAGCCGGTCGGCAAATTTCACCAGCAGCACGCGCACATCGGCGGCGATCGCAAGCAGCAGCTTGCGCAGGTTTTCGGCCTGCTTGGCCTCCTTGGTGACAAGGTCGAGCTTCTTCAGCTTGGTCAGGCCCTCAACCAGTGCGCCGATGTCGGGGCCGAACAGGCTGTCGATCTCGGCGCGGGTGGCTTCGGTATCCTCAATGGTGTCGTGCAGGAGTGCCGCGGCGATGGTGGCGTCGTCGAGCTTGAGGTCGGTCAGGATCGCCGCCACTTCGAGCGGATGGGAGAAATAGGGATCACCGGAAGCCCGACGCTGCTCGCCATGGGCCTTCATGGCGTAGACATAGGCGCGGTTGAGCAGCGCCTCGTTGGTGTCCGGATTGTACCGCCGCACCCGCTCGACCAGCTCGTACTGGCGCATCATGGGCGGGCGGACCGGGGTCGGCTCGGCCGACCGGTCGATGACACGGGAGAACGCAGCGGCAGCAGTGGCGCGCTCCAGCGGCGCCCGGGTCGGCGACTGGCTTTGCATCCGCGGCAAATGGTCGGTTTTGGCGCCCATTCAAACGGCCCAGCGGCCTCCCGGATTGAGGTGGAACAGCGTGCCGGCGGCCAATGAACCATAGATATCACGACGAACGGCTTTAGCGGCAAGAGCTTGGCCCGGCAGCCTTAAAGGACTGGTTGACGAAAACGGCAACGGCCCGGTGCAAGACCGGGCCGTCTGGCAATTTGAGCACCAAAAGCAGCGCTTTAGCGTTGCAGGCGCAAGTTAGCGACGTTATTCGGCGTCCTCTTCCGGCGGCTCCTCGGGCGGGGTCAGGCCTTCCAGCCCCTTGAGCAGCTCTTCCTCGGTCATCCGCTCGGCGATGACTTCGGTATCATCCGCATCCACACCGCCGGCACCGATCAGGGGCACTTCCGGCTCTGGCTCATCAACTTCGACATACTTCTGCAAGGAATGGATCAGGTCTTCCTTGAGGTCGCCGGGCGATACCGTCGTCTCCGCGATTTCACGCAGGGACACAACCGGGTTCTTGTCGTTGTCGCGGTCAACGGTAATCTGGGACCCGGACGAGATCATGCGCGCCCGGTGGCTGGCCAACAGCACGAGATCAAAGCGGTTTTCGACCTTGTCGATGCAGTCTTCTACGGTGACACGGGCCATCGGCTCGGCACTCCTTCGGGTGGAACTCTGTGCAGGGAACGACCGGTAGGTATCCGCTCGCATGCAAGATTTCAAGCTTTTTTGTCTTGGTTTGGCCGCAACCGTCTGTTACCGGAGCGGGATCGCAAGCAGGCCGGCCCGACCGGATATTATCGGTGACCCCCGACGGGATATTTAATCGGCAACTGGCCGCGATTTGCGCGGGTGCCAATGCAACCCGACTTAACCAAGTTGAATTTGACCAAGGTGCCGTCAGCCCTGTTTTACCATCGAACCGTGGCCAGAGCGCTGCGTCTCTCGCGCGCCGCGCGTCCCGCCGGACCGGGACTTCAGCTTAGCCATAGCGAGACAACAAGAGAGCAAGATAGATGACCGTTCCGGGTGAAAAAATCGCTTTGTTCATTGATGGAGCCAATCTTTACGCCACCGCCAAATCCCTGGGCTTCGATATCGATTACAAGCGTCTGCTGCGCGAATTCCAGTCGCGCGGCTATCTTATGCGGGCGTTGTATTACACCGCCGTGATCGAGGACCAGGAATATTCATCGATCCGTCCCCTGATCGACTGGCTTGACTACAATGGCTATTCGGTCGTCACCAAGGCGACCAAGGAATTCGTCGACCAGACCGGCCGCCGCAAGGTCAAGGGCAACATGGATATCGAGCTTGCGGTCGACGCCATGGAAATCGCCGAGCACATCGACCACATGGTGCTGTTCTCCGGCGACGGCGACTTCCGCTCGCTGGTGGAAGCGGTCCAGCGGCGCGGCGTGCGGGTGACCGTCATCTCCACCGTTTCCACCCAGCCGCCGATGGTCGCCGACGAGTTGCGCCGGCAGGCCGACGTCTTCACCGACATTGTCGAACTGCAGTCCAAGATCGGCCGCGATCCGGCCGAGCGCGCCGCGCGGCCGCCGCGCGAGGATCGCGAGGGACGCGGGCATACGCCACAGTTCCTGCAGCGCCCGGCAACACCGCAGCGGGCGGGCGCCGGTGCGCCGATCGATGACGACGACGACGAAGGTTACGAGTAAACCGGGCGATGGCGCAGGGAGGCGTCAGGGCCGCATCGGCGAAACCGGGGCCCGCAACGCCCGGTCCCGATTGCCCGCGCTGCCCGCGGCTGGCGGCGTTCCGCAAGCAATGGCGCGATAGGGAACCGACCTGGTTCAATGCGCCGGTCCCCTCCTTCGGCCCTGTCGATGCGCGGCTCCTGATCGTGGGCCTCGCCCCCGGCCTGCAAGGCGCCAACCGCACCGGCCGGCCCTTCACCGGCGACTACGCCGGCGTGCTGCTCTACGAGACCCTGCTGCGCTACAAGTTCGCGCGCGGCGAGTACGCCGCCCATCCCGATGACGGGTTGACGCTCGCGGACTGCCGCATCACCAATGCGGTGCGCTGTGTGCCGCCGGAGAACAAGCCGACCACCGTCGAGATCAGGACCTGCCGCGATTTCCTCATCGCTGCCATTGCGGAGATGAAGAAGCTGCGCGTCATTCTGGCGCTCGGCAAGATCGCGCACGACAGCGTGGTGACGACACTCGGCGTCAGGAAATCAGCCACGCCCTTCAGGCACGGGGGCCGGCATGATCTCAATGGCTGCGCGCTTTTTTCGAGCTATCACTGCTCGCGCTACAACACCAACACCGGCGTGCTGACGCCGGAGATGTTCCGCAAGGTGTTTGAAGACGTGCGGATCTACCTGGACGCCTGAATCCAGCCGACTACCTCTTCCGCGCTCTTGTCGGGCGGAAACACCGGATAAAACACCTTGGTGATTACGCCATCGTCGATCACCCACGCCATGCGCTTCAGCAGCGTCATGCCGCCGGCTGTGAAGGTCGGCAGCCTGAGCGCCCTGGTGAGGGCCAACTTTTCGTCGGACAGGATCGGGAATGGCAGATGCAGGCGGGCCACCGCCTCCTGCTGGTAGCCCAGGTCCTGCGTCGACAGGCCGAACAGGTGGATAACGCCGAGCCGCTTCAGGTCGGCGAAATGATCCCGGAAGCTGCAGGACTGCGGCGTGCAGCCGCGCGCGCCAGGGATCAGGTCCCATCCGTCCGGCGGGTCGATGCCCGGTACGCCCGTGCGCGGGTAGAGGTAGACCACCGTGCGGCCCTTGAGGCCAGCCAGGTTCACCGCCTCGCCCGACGTCGCCGGCAGCGCCAGGTCGGGCAATCTCATGCCGGTAAGATGGCCGGCCGCGCCGTCGTCCTGCGGCGCCGGAATGTCGGAGGGCAGGACTTGCGGATTATGGGTACCGGGCGCTTCGGCCATGACAATCTCCACTCAGCGCGCGCATGATCTTGTCCGAAAAACGGTTCCCACTTTTCGGGATCATGCGCTGTAGCTCATGAATTCCATCAGCGAACCGTCGGGATCGCGGAAATAGACGCTCGTCCCGGGTCCCCTGGCACCAAAGCGCTGCAACGGCCCGCGCTCGACGGCGACGCCGTGCTTTTCGAGATGCGCGATGGCGTCAGCGATCGGCCCTTTCCATTCGAAACACAGATCGCTGTTGCCCGGCTGCACCGGCAACCGCGCCACCTCGGCCGGGACGACACCGGGGCCGTGCACGTTGAGTTGCTGTTGGCCGAAACGATAGGCGAAGCCGGCTGGCCGAGGCACGAGTTCTGCGCCCATGACGTCGCAATAGAAGGCGTTGGAGCGTTCCCAGTCGGTCACGTGAATGACGCAATGATCGAGCTGAAGTCCTGGACATTCCGGCGCGCCTCATTCTTTCGGAAGGAATTGGCGCCGCAAAGTATAGCCGCGGACATGTCGAAAATCTGCAGCCAACGTCAAGAACCGCGGCGCGCCGGTCATGAGCGCACGCAACCCAGGGAGCGACTTTATGAAATCCATGCTGATTGGCGGCGGTTTCGCCGTCCTCCTCCTCGCCGCCGCGGCGATTCCCGCAATGGCGCAGTCTGCCAACGCCGACCTCAAGAGCGCCGATGGCAAGAGCGTCGGCTCGGTCAAGCTGACGCAACTGCCGGACGGCGTCCTGCTGACGGCATCGCTGAAGGGCCTGCCCGCCGGCGAACATGCCTTCCACGTGCACGCCGTCGGAAAATGCGAACCGCCTTTCACCTCGGCCGGCGGCCATTTCAATCCGGGGGCCAGGAAACACGGCATCATGGCCGCGGAAGGCCACCACGCCGGTGACATGCCTAACCTCCATGTGCCGGACGCCGGAGACCTCACGATCGAAGTGATGAACACCGCGATCACACTTGAAAAGGGCAAGCCCAACTCGGTGTTCGATGCCGACGGCTCGGCCATCGTCGTCCACGCCGGCAAGGACGATTACAAGAGCGACCCGGCCGGCGACGCCGGCAGCCGCATCGCCTGCGGCGTCATCCAGTAACGCGGCACGTGCCGGTCACGGCATGCGTGTCGTGGCCGGCGCGACCCCGAGCTTGCGCGCGACCCGCAGCGCCGCCTCTCGCCGCGCCTCGCGCAAGGGCGCCATCCGCGCCAGCAGCGTCGCCACCGTCTCCGGCGCCGCGGTCCTGGGGGAGCCGGAATTGAACGGTGGCTGGGGGTCGTACTCGATCTGAAGCTGGATTTCGCGGGCGGTCTCCTCGCCCTCCAGGATTGCAGCAAGCTGAAGCGCGAAATCGATGCCGGAGGTTACGCCCGCGCCGGTGACGATATTGCCGTCGACCACCACCTTTTCGTCGACCGGCACCGCGCCGAGCAGCCCAAGGTATTCGAGCGCCGCCCAATGACATGTGGCGCGCTTGCCCTTGAGCAGGCCGGCTGCCGCCAACACCAGCGAGCCTGTGCAAACGGATGTAATGAATTGCGCCTGCGCCGCCTGCCGGCGCAGGAACGCGAGCGCCTCTTCGTCTTCCATCAGGTCCTGCTGGCCGGGTCCGCCCGGCACCATGATCACCGAGAGCGGGGGGCAGTCGGCATAGGTCGTGGTCGGCAGGATCTGCATGCCGCGGTCGGTGGTCACCGGATCGCGTGTTGCCGCCACCAGTTCCACCCTGGTGTCGGGCAGCCGCGCCAGCACCTCGTAAGGCCCGGTCATGTCGAGCTGCGTGAGCCGCGGAAAGATCAGCATGCCGATGCGCCGCGCCATCGTCGTCTCCCTGATTATCCCCGCGCCCGGAGCAGCCGCCCCTTCTCCCGTTCCCACGAACGCTTCTTCAGGGTTTCGCGCTTGTCGTGCAGCTTCTTGCCCTTGGCGAGTGCGATCTCCAGTTTGGCGCGGCCACGCTCGTTGAAATAGAGTTTGAGCGGCACGATGGTCATGCCCTCGCGGTCGACGCCGCCGGCGAGCTTGCTGATCTCGCGCTCGTGCAGCAACAGTTTGCGCGGCCGCTTCGGCGGATGATTGTTGAACGGACCGGCCTGCTTGTATTCAGGGATGTTGGCGTTGACCAACCAGATCTCGCCCTCGCGGGCGTCGGCGTAAACTCCGCGATGGTCGCCTTGCCCTGACGCAACGATTTCACCTCGCTGCCGGTGAGCGCGATGCCGGCCTCGAAGGTCTCGCCGATCTGATAGTTGAAGCGCGCCCGTCGGTTGTCTGCGACAACCTTGATACGGCGCTCGGGCTTGGCGGCCATGACGGTATGCTCGTCTCCTTGCCTTGAGCTATGACACGCCGGGGCCGCCGCCGGAAGTCGGCATAAATATCAAATTTTCCAATGCGATAGATCAGCTCCGGTTCTGTGTCAGGGCGTCGCGGATTTCCATCAGCAGAACCTCCTGACGGCTCGGCGCAGGTGCCGTGTCCGGCTCGGCCGCCTGTTGCGCCCGCATCCGGTTCATGGCCCTGACGATCAGGAACATTACCCAGGCGACGATAATGAAGTTCAGCGTTAGGGTCAGAAAATTCCCCCAAGCCAATACAGCGCCTTGCTTTTTCGCCTCGGCCAGCGAGGCGGCGGTCACCTTGGCCGAAAGCGGCGTGAAGTAATTGGAGAAATCGAGCCCGCCGGTAATGGCGCCGACCACCGGCATGATGATGTCGCCCACCAGCGAATTGACGATCGCGCCGAACGCGACGCCGATGATAATACCGACAGCGAGATCAACGACATTGCCGCGCAGGGCGAATTCGCGAAATTCCTTCAGCATTGCCATTCTCCGTCCTGACTGTCCCGCCAGATCGGGGACGCTTTCAGACTACCATAACGAAAAATAAATCACGCCTATCACCCGGCGTTGAATACGTGGAACGCGCCGGCCCAAACTTGCGTTAGTGGGAGGCCAACGTTCAGGGAGAAAACCCGTGCACAAATTTCCGGTAACGATAGCGGTACTCCTTGCCGCAACTGCCCTTGCGATCGGATCAGCTGCGGCCAAGGGAGGTCCGAAGCATGGACGCGGACATGCGGCTGACGCCGGACAGTGGCGTCACTTCGGCCGGGGATCGGCCGACGTCCCGCGCGGGTTCGATCGGGGTCGCAAGCGCGGCTGGAACTCGGCAGACACCCCGCCCGGCTGGACTCACGGTCGTAAGCGCGGATGGGAGGGCGGCAGCGTGCCGCCCGGCTGGAGCAGGGAACGCTAACGCCGCGGCTAGTTTACCAGGCCGGCGTGCACCATGGCGTTGCGCACCGCGGCCTTGGTCTTGTCGGAGACCGGCACCATCGGCAGCCGCACGGTATCGGCACATTTGCCGAGCACCGACAGCGCGTACTTGGCCGGTGCCGGATTGGTCTCCACGAACAGCGCATGATGCAGCGGCATCAGCTTGTCCTGGATCGTCAGCGCGGCGGCGTAGTCGCCCTTGAGACACGCGCCCTGGAACTCGGCGCACAACCGCGGCGCCACGTTCGAGGTCACCGAGATGCAGCCGTGGCCGCCATGCGCCATGAAGCCGAGCGCCGTACCGTCTTCGCCCGACAACTGGTTGAAGTCCGGCCCCATCGCCGCGCGCTGGTCGGACACCCGCACCACGTTGGCGGTCGCATCCTTCACGCCGGCGATGTTCTTGCACTCCCACAGCCGCTTCATGGTGTCGACCGACATGTCGATCACCGAGCGGCCGGGGATGTTGTAGATGATGATCGGAATGCCGATGGCGTCGTTGATCGCCCTGAAGTGCTGATAGAGCCCTTCCTGGGTGGGCTTGTTGTAATAGGGAGTCACGATCAGCACCGCATCGGCGCCCGCCTTCTCGGCGTGCCTGGAAAAGTCGATGGCTTCAGCGGTCGAATTGGAGCCTGCGCCGGCAATGACCGGAACCCGGCCCCTGGCTTCCTCGACGCACCACTCGACCACCTGCTTGTGCTCGTCATGACTGAGGGTCGGGCTTTCGCCCGTGGTCCCCACCGGGACAAGGCCATTGGTGCCCTCGGCGATCTGCCAATCCACCAGACCGCGAAACGCCTGTTCATCAACCGAGCCGTTCTTGAACGGCGTGACCAGCGCAGTAAAGGAGCCCCGAAAGCTCGTCTTGGCGGTCATGACACGATTTCTCCCACGACAGGAACGCTTGCCTCATCCATATCGGTTCGACCCCGCCGATGAAAGGCCAAAACCCGGCAAGGCCGGGTGGTATCCGCCTGCCCCGGTTTCGCCCCCCTCGACACCTATCGTCGCAGGTACCACAAATGAGGGTACCCTTCCGCGGAAGGATTGTCGTATGGAGCGGGGGACCGCGCGGGGTGAGTCGAAGGCCTCCCGGAAACCGCAGGAAAAGGGGCGAATGGGCGTGGCGAAGCAGTGCCCGCTGGATCGGCGGACGGCTCTGGGGAACGCCGGAAGACCGGGGGGATCTGGCCTTGTGAGGCTGGGCGCGTTTTCGGGCGCCTTGGCTGCAGGCCTCTGCACCGGCTGGGCGTTGGCCGCCCCGGAAACTACCCCGGTACCTGAACCGCGGCCGGCCTTGGCCGCGCCGTCGAAGACAGCCCCCTCCGAACGGCCCAGGGTGCCGCTGCCCCGCAAGCGTCCTCTTGCCGCCAAAATGGCCACTGCCTACGCCCAGGTCTCCATCGGCCTGCGCGGTCCGGTGTTTGCCACCCACCCGATCGTCAAGCCGGTGGCGCATCCGGACAACGGCGCGTTTGCCGTCGCCTCCACAACCGAGACCTCCGCCGCCGATATGGCTGCGCTCAAGCGGGTCATCGAGGCCGCACAGAAAGGCAAGGACGGCGACGCCGACAAGACGAAATCCACGATCAGGGATCCGCTCGCCCAAAAGCTGGCCGAGTGGATCATCCTGCGAAGCAACGACACGAGCCCCGGCTTCCAGCGATACGCGAACTTCTTCAACGAGAACCCGAACTGGCCATACACGGCCCTGTTCCGCCGCCGGGCCGAGCACGCGCTCTGGAACGACGGCATCGAGGATGCCGCTGTGCTTGGCTTCTTCGCCCACCACCAGCCGATTACCGCCAAAGGCCGCTACGTGCTCGCCCATGCCCTGCTGGCCAAGGGCGACAAAGAGGGCGCCGCCGCATTGGTGCGTTACGCCTGGCGCTATCAGGATTGCAGCGAGGCGGTCGAGGACAAGGTCATCGAGATGTTCGGCAAGATGCTCACTGCCGAAGATCACAAGGTGCGGATGGCGCAGCGATTTTATCAGCACGATACGGAAGCCGGCATGCGCGCCGCCCACCGGCTTGACGGCAGCGACCTCGCCATCGCCCGTGCCTGGACCGCGGTGCTCAAGCGAGACCGCAACGCGAAGGCGCGCCTTGATGCGGTGCCGGCGAGTGCCCGCCACGATCCCGGCTACATTTTCGCGCGCGCGCGCTGGCTGCGGCACAGCGACAAATTTGAGGAGGCCGCACGGCTGATCCTCAGCGTCCCGCACAAGGCGAATCCCCTGATCGAAACCAACGCATGGTGGCGCGAGCGGCGGATTCTGGTGCGCGCTCTGCTCGACAGGAAGGACCCGAAAACGGCCTATCGCGTTGCCGTCGAGGCACTCACCCCGAGCCGCAATGTATACCGCGTCGACAAATACTTTACCGCCGGCTGGATCGCGCTTCGCTTCCTTGATGACGCCAGGACCGCCGCCAGCCTGTTCGCGCACGTCCCGCAAGGAACCAATAATCCGCACGCGCTCTCGCGCGGCCAGTATTGGCTGGGGCGCGCGGCCGAAGCGATGGGGCAGAAGCAGAAGGCCGAGGCTTTCTACAAGGCGGGCGCAAAACACTCCATCACCTATTATGGTCAGCTCGCCCGGGCGCGGCTGGGTCTGCGCGATCTCGGTCTGCGCGGACCCCCAAAGTTCACGGACGAGAAACGCGCTGCCTTCGCCAATTTCGAGGTCGTACGCGCGGCCAGGCTGCTCTACGCTCTGGACGAACGCGACACGCTGGCCTCGATGTACGCCGAACTCGGCCAAAGCGGCCGTGACGTGGCCGGCATGGTGGCGCTGGCCGAACTCGCCGGCAAACATGACGACGCCCGCGCCATGCTGCTGTTGTGCGAAAGCGCGGTGCGGCGCGGATTGCCGCTCGATTACTACGCCTATCCGGTGAGCGGTCTGCCCGATTTCAAGCCGATCGCGCCGCCGGTCGGCCGCGCGCTCGCCTATGCGATTGCCCGCCAGGAAAGCCATTTCCATCAGAAGGTGGTTTCCAGTGCACACGCCATGGGGCTGATGCAGGTGACACCGGCGGCAGGCAAGGACACCGCCATGCGTTACAAGGTGCACTACAGCCGCCAACGCCTGCTCACCGACCCGGTCTACAACATGCAGATGGGCACGGCGGAGCTGGCGCGCCTCCTGAAGTACCTGAACGGCAACTATCTGCTGACTGCCTCCTCCTATAACGCCGGGCTCGGCCGGACCCGGCAATGGATGGAGGTCTACGGCGATCCGCGCGATCCGAAGGTTGATCCGGTCGACTGGGCGGAGCGCCTGCCCTATTCCGAGACCCGCAACTATGTGCAGCGCATTCTGGAGAATCTGGAAGTCTACCGGGCCCGTTTTGCCGGCAGCGCCAGGCTGATGATCGAAGCCGATCTCACGCGCGGCGCCGGGAAATAAACGCACGGCGCTCGCCATCTGTCAGGCTTGCACGCAGCGCTATGCCGACACAAAAGCAGCGTGGTAGGTTGCGCCGGCGATGCAGGAAAGCGCCACCTCCACCTTCATATCCGCGTCCGACGGCCTGCGGCTGCATGCCCGCTGCTACGGGCGCAGCAGCCTGACCGGATTGCCGGCGATCTGTCTGCCCGGCCTTGCACGCACGGCCGCCGATTTCGAAAAACTGGCGATCGCGTTGTCGGGCCACGCCGGGCACCCGCGCCGCGTTATCGCGCTCGACTATCGGGGACGGGGCCAATCCGACTACGACCGCGATCCGGCCAATTACGCCTTCCACACCGAGCTTGCCGATATGCTATCGGTCGCAACCGCGCTTGATGCGCTGCCGGCGGTCATCATTGGCACCTCGCGCGGCGGTATCCTGGCCATGCTGCTCGCGGCCTTGCGGCCGACAGCGATCGCCGGTGTCGTGCTCAATGATATCGGGCCTGTGATCGAGCCCAAGGGACTCATGCGGATCAAGGGCTACGTCGGCAAGCTGCCCGAACCCCGCAGCTTCGATGAGGGCGCCGAGATTCTGCGCCGTCTGTTTGACGCCCAATTTCCGAAATTGACCGACGAAGACTGGATGGCGGCCGCCTTGCGCACATTCAGGGAAGAGAAGGGCCGGCTGGTGCCGACCTATGACGTGCGGCTCGCCAGGACGCTCGAAGGCATCAATTTCGAGCGGCCACTGCCGCCGCTGTGGAAGGAATTCGACGCCCTCGCCCACGTGCCGCTGCTGGTGGTTCGCGGCGCAAACTCGGATTTGCTGTCCCCGGAGACAGTCGATGCCATGCGGGCGCGCCGCTCCGAAATGGACACGATCGAAGTGCCCGATCAGGGCCACGCCCCACTCCTGGCCGAAGACGATGTCATTGCCCGCATTGCGGCTTTCGCAGCCGTTTGCGACCGCCGGCACGCCCGGGAAACGCATAATGGCGCAGAGCCGCACGCTACCGCGGCTGGCTGACGAAACCTGACGATTGAGTCATGGCGATTTAATTGAGGCGTGTCGGCTCAATCGGCCAAACGCGCCAGGCGCGATAAGCGCGCACGTGGATGTTGCCGAGGGCGCGCTGCGCCCTGTCGGCGCGTTGCCGCCGGGTCGATCCGGCGACCGGCCGATCAACGACCTGAGCGCGCGCAGTCAAACGAAAGCCGCCGTCCGCCAGATCCTCGAATTCGACGCCTTGCTCCCGTCAACGTCTTGAATGGCGCGCACGGTCGCCCGCCGCGACTCGGTATCGCCCTGCTCGATTTTGTGGATGGCGCGTTGAGTCAGTCCGACGTGAAGCCCCGGCTCGCTCTGGCTCCAGCCCGGAATCGCACGCCCCGCCCGGATCCTGGTGGCAAACACACGCCGTTCAAGCCGGACAAGCTCGATGAGATCGCGGGACTCGTGTGTGTCGGCCTGCATGGTCTCGACTGCCGACGCTGTTTTCAACGCATTCTTTGGAAAAACCCCCGGCGGTTTCCCGCCGGGGGTCTTGTGCATCGATCGGGTCAGCCGACCTGCCTTCGCCGAAGCGAAGCCGCTTCGGCTTCGCGCAGGCAGGTCAGGGCCAGAAGTTCCGCTGCAGGCGGAACATGCCCTGCAACCAGCCCACATCCGAGGCGGTGAGCCGGTCGACGCCACCCTGCGCTGTGGCCGTATCGACGTTGTTGTACATGATGTCGACGCTGATATCGAGGTTGCGAACCGGCGTCCACACCGTGCGCGAGCCGATCTGCCAGAACGCCGAGTCGGCGTCGCCGATACCACCACCGTTGACAACGGTGTTCGCGGTCGAGTTGAAGTTGATTTGACCGTAGGTACCGTAGAGCGACGTCTTCCACATCGGGTTCCAGCGGTGGTCGGCACCGGCCACCACGCTCCAGCCTTCGGTCAGCTCGAGGCCGCCCGTCGAGTTGGCGACGGCATCGTAGCTGTTCATGTAAGCGATGCTGGTGCCGTTTTCGGAGACCGTGAAGGTGGTCAAACCGCTACCGACGTACTGAATGGCGCCTTTCGCGTAGGTGCCCTGGATGGTGAAGGAGTCACCCTTCGCCCACGGCAGGTTCAGCTTCAGGCCGGCGCCGGCCGCCCAGCCGACTTTATCGTCGTTGGCAAAGCCACGCACCTGATGGGCCGCGGCCATGACCTGCGCACTGCCCCAGGCCTGGTCGATGCGGATGTTGCCGACGATGTCCGGCCACTGACGGCCGGCGTAGGTGTCACCCAAAAGGGTGCCCCGACGGAAACTGGTGTCTTCCGCCGAGATCGACGCCGACAGGCCGTTGCCGAACTGCGCGGTGTAGGCGAACACGATGGTACCGGCGCCGCCGGAATCCGAACCAAGCACGTTGGTCGTGTTCGAGTAGCGCGGCGTCACGTAGAAGTCGAAGAACGACACCGCCAGACCGGCGGTGATGCCGGCCCACTGGATGAAGCCGCGGTTGGCGTAGGTGTTGATGCCGGAACCGCCGCCGCCGTTGGTGGCCTGCATGCCGAGGTTGAAGTACGAGCGCAGCGTGCCGTACTCGGTCTGCGAACGGGCGTCGAACGAGGCCACGAAGCGGGCGCGGGCTGGTCTCGAAGTTGTAGCCGCGCGAGTTGTGGTCGCTCCGCGTGATCGAGAACGAGGCTCCGGCATTGAAGTTCATTTCAGCGCGGACGAACCCGCCCACTTTCAGGCACGTATCGGTACCGGGGATGTAGTAGAACCCTGCACCATACAGGCTGCAAATCTTCACGTACTGGACCGGTTGGGCCTTAACGGGAAGATCGGCCGCCTGCGCCCCGGCAATCGCAACGAGACCCGCTGCGGAGCCAAGGAGAAGGCTTTTCACCATCTTCATCTTGAACCTCCAAACATTGTTTATCCTGAGAGGGTTCCGTATCCGCCGCGTGCGACAGCACCGATGGAACTTCCCCTTTGCTCCCCGCCATCCGGCGTACAATCCGGCACACCGGAAAGCGCGACACGGGGATGCCCCCCTCCGTCGCAGGTCCGACATTAGCGGACGGGACTTCCCACGCAATGAAGAAGGCCCCTTCCCACAGGCCCTTGGATCGGATTTCGACCGACTGTTGCGTAAAAAACACGCACATCAAGGCTGCCTCCTCCAACCGCCGACAGGCCCAGGAACATCCGGTCGGCGTCTGAATTTTCACATATAAATCAAATATTTATGAAAAATCGAAGGACAATCAGAGGTTGCCCGGAGCGGCCCGTATTCGGCATGGGAGGTAGAATCCGCGCGTTGCCCGGGTTGCGGCAACCGGCTCACACGTGATGCGCCCCGCCTGATTCAAGGGCAACGAGAGGCTCCTTCCTGCGCCGGGAGACGACGATCTCCGGCGACTGATTCTTTTCCCTCCCTGGCTGGGATTGAATTCTCGCCGCGATGAGCCGGATCAAAATCCCGATCATTTCCCGGCCGGGCATCAGACAGCCAGGTGCCGTCGCCATGCCCCCAATACGGGTTACTGCATCATGATAATCGTTCTGATTGTAATTGGCGCTGACCGGCTGGCATGCGCTCATTATCGGCTGAACGTGCCTGTTTCACGGTTGATCAACCCTGTTCCACCAAGAAGAGGTCACCGAAACTGCGCCAATCGCGCAGGCCATTTTTAGTCCAAATCCATGCCTCTGCGGTTAGGTCACACGACCTCTGATGGGATGTAGGGCAATGGTACAGGTCAGCACCGCAGCTGCGGCTGCGAGGTTTGCACAGATTCAGGTGCTCATCGTCGACGACGACGCCGGCATTCGAAAGCTTGTGAGGACGCTTCTCACGACGATGGGGGTGCGCAACATTTCCGAAGCGACGGATGGTGCGGCGGGACTGGACGCTGTGCGCGCTACCCCGCCCGACGTCGTCATTCTCGACTGGAGTATGCCGCGGCTCCAGGGGCCCCAATTCATGCGCACGCTGCGCTCACCGGATACGTTTCCCTATCCGGCGGTGCCCGTGATCATGCTGACCGCCCACGGAGAAATTTCCAAGGTCAAAGAAGCCATTTCCGTGGGCGTCAACGAGTTCCTGCTCAAGCCGGTGTCGTCCAAAGCCTTACTGGATCGGCTGATCTCGGTGCTGTTCAATCCGCGCCCGATGATCCGGAAACCGAACTACTATGGCCCCCAGCCGCGCAAGCTCAGTCAGGTCATTGGCGGCTCGGATGAATGGGCGGACCAGGATTTCGTCCTCCTCTAGCCTTTCGAGCCCGTCCGGTCGCACCGTAGACCCACGGCAGATCCGCGGGCCTCGTTCCCAAGCTATTTTATTTTGTATATCAATGAGTTGAGGATGGCGGAGACGGAGGGATTCGAACCCTCGATACGCCTTTAGAGCGTATAACGGTTTAGCAAACCGCCGCCTTCAGCCACTCGGCCACGTCTCCGCGTGCGCAACTGCCTATAGGAATCCCCATACCCCGGTCAAACCTCGTAAGGCCTGCCGCCGCGGCCCAGCCAATTTTTTTCGGCGCGCAAATCGAACCGAACGTGCCGGTTGTTAGTCTATTAGGCACCACGGCAATCTGGAGATCCACGATGCGATGGATGTACCTGGGAACCGCCCTGTTGTTGGCGCTGACCCTGTCGCCGCTGCTGGCAGCGCCAGCCCATGCCGATCCGTACAAATGGTGCGCGGTCTACGGCGGCCGCGACGGCGACAGCGGCACCAATTGCGGCTTCGTCACCTACGGGCAATGCATGAACACGGTCAGCGGCATCGGCGGCTGGTGCGAGCCCAATCCGTTCTATGACGGCCGCAGCTACGACGGCAGCGAAATTCGGCCGCCGCGCCGCTCCAATCGGACGCGGGATTACCGCTAACGCCGCCGATCGTTGGCCTCGCGGCGGTCAAGCCGCGGCGCGGATCGGCGTTACGGGCTGCGGCTGCGGGTGGCTCCTGAGCCAGTCGCGCGCGGCGCGCTGGGCCTGACCGATTTCGCCGTCGCTCATCAGCTCGGCAATCTCACGGCGCAGACGCGCGGCGTCGCTGTGGCCGCGCAGAGCCGCGATGTTGAACCACTTGTGGGCTTCCACCAGGTCAACTGCCACGCCGGCGCCGGCCGAATAGACCATCCCGCAATCGAAGCAGCCGTCAGCATCCTCCGGCTCGATGGCGGTCATCGATGCCATGTTGTCGATATAAGCCATTTTGGCCTCCCCTGTTCTTCGCTTTGCGGCGCCACGTCCCTCGGGGCGCTGCTCGTCCCTGTTGCCGGGCCGTCACTGCGCCCCGGACAACCGCGATGTTGGGGAGAAAATTTGAATAGCAGTTTAATCGTCTCGATGAATCGAAGGTGAACAATGTAGCCCAACCGGCCGCGCTGAAGCTTCTGCGGTGCGCCGTTCGCGCCGCAAACAGGCGTTTCACGTGCTTCGGTGACGGATCGCTAACCGGTTGTCTTCAGCCAACAATAACCACCCGGCGACATGTGGGCCCCGCGCCATCCACCAACACCGGCGCGAGGTTGAAAGCGGCGTCGCGGCAGGCGACAGCGCAACAGGCACCGTCTTCCTCCACAAATACGATGTGCGTAAAGCGAATAAGAAACGCAACTAGCGGGCGCGCTGTCCGAACAGCACCGCCTGTACCCTGGCGTCCTTCATGTCGATGCCTTGACGCAACTCGACGCCGAGGGCCATGCCGCGCTGCACTGCCGGCCGCGCCTTCACAGCTTCCAGCCAGCGCTTCAGATGCGGGAAGTCGTCGATGTTCTGGTCCTGCCGCTTCCACAGGTTCACCCAGCCGACGCAGGCCATATCCGCAATCGAATAACGGCCTGCCAGGAATTCACGGTCAGTGAGCCGTTTGTTCATCACGCCGTAGAGCCGATTGACTTCGTCCTCGTAGCGCCTGATCGCGTAAGGCAGGGTCTCGCGCGCATAATGCTTGAAGTGGTTCAACTGGCCCGCCATTGGTCCGAGACCGCCCATTTGCCAGAACAGCCATTGGTCAACCTCGACACGCCCGCGCTCGTCTGCCGGATAGAACTTGCCGGTCTTGCGGCCGAGATATTGCAGGATGGCCCCGGATTCGAAGATCGAGATCGGCCGCCCGCCCGGTCCGTCGAAATCGACAATCGCGGGCATGCGGTTGTTCGGCGCGATCCTGAGAAATCCGGGATTGAACTGTTCGCCCCTGGAAATGTTCACCGGGACCATGGTGTAGGGGAGCTTGCACTCCTCCAGCATGATCGAAATCTTGAAGCCGTTCGGGGTCGGCCAGTACCAGAGCTCGATCGGCTTGGCCGGCTTGCCCGTCGCCGACTTCTTCACCGTCTTCTTGGCGGACTTGTTGACCGCCTTCCTGGTGCCCTTCTTCGCCGTCCCCCCGGATTTCGCCTTACGCTTCGCCGTCGCGCGCGCCATTTCTTTTGCTCCCGCTCCAATCGAAATTTCAAAAAGCGCTGCCAGACCTATGGCCAGAACCCGCAAACCGCAACCGCCGCCCCCCGTTGCGCGGCCGGGGCCACGCCTGTCTATGAAAACGAGCAAGTATGGACTCATACAACCAAAAGATGTTATGCTGGCGCTGCCGCTTGCGGAAGGCGCCTCCCCGCTCCGTCCGCGGGCGACCCATAGGGCTCTCAAAAAGGGGGACGAACCATGCGCAAGCCTATCTCTGCGCTATTTCTGGCCGCCATCATGCTGGCAGCACCGGCGGCGGCTTCAAGCTGCGCCACGGCGGCATCATCCATCACACAAACCATCACGTTCGCCGCCAGGGAGAAGACCGCCAGGCCGCCGACGCCGGCGCAACAGGCGCAGCGCGCGCGGCAGAAAAAATGCGGTGCCGAATGGAAGGCGGCCAAGGCCGCCGGCAAGATCGAGAAGGGAATGAAGTGGCCGCAGTTCTGGAGCGCCTGCAACAAACGGCTCAAGGGCGAGGGCTGAGCTCCCGCGTATCCCGAGATCGCAATCACCTGACAGCAGGCCGCCGAAGAACCGCGCGCCAACCGCCGGAAACACGGAGGGCGTCGGCGAGACTGCTGTCTCTCCGACGCCCTCTGTCATCATCCGGTACCGGGCGCGCCGCGGAACGTCCGCAAGGCGCAAGATCAATCCATGACGCACACCGGCCCGTATGACGCAACCTTCGCCACGCTAGGTGGGAAGGCCGAGAAGTGACGACAGACTAGAGCCTCTTCTTCCGCTTCTTCGTCTTCTTCGCCGTCTTCTTCGAAGCTGCTTTCGCCTTCTTACGTTTCGCCATTGCTGCCCTCCTAGCCATAGATCATGGCGGGTGTCGCATCAGTACGGTCGCGAGTCGACACGCACTGCAGTTCGTTTACTACAACACAACGAAAAAAACAGTCTTCGGCTTAAGGAAGTGTGTATAGCGAACCCCCCTGGAGCCCTGCGGCACAGGAGCAAACGCAATCGCGCGCGATATGCGCGCGCGTTCCTGCGAACGCGCAACAACAAAACCTGCAAAAACGGACCGTTGCAAAAATATCGATGAAATAAGGCTTAGTTGCATTTCTCGCGCATTGATCAAAAGCGCCGGAACGCGCGCAATGGTTATGTTCGTGCCGCGATTTTTTGCTTGCGACGCGTTCGCAGCGCGCTTGTTCGTACGGCAAAAAAATTTTTCACAAGGGACACAAAAAACGGGGACTCGCCGGCCTCAAACGATCAAAAACGAGCAAATCAGCGCCGGGTGATTCGCCTTGCGCTGCCTTCGTCGGCGAAAGTTTCGGTGGCAATCGGCGCCAACAACGGAGGTCGGTGCGCAACGATACCACCCGCGCGCATGCTTCGTCCGCGATTGCCGAAGACGCGACGCGTCGTCAGAGTCCGAGTTTCTTTTTCAGAAGTTCGTTGACCGCCTGCGGGCTCGCCTTGCCGCCGGACGACTTCATCACCTGTCCGACGAACCAGCCGACCGCTTTCGGATTGCTCCTGGCCTGGTCGACCTTGTCGGGATTGGCGGCGATGACCTCGTCGACCATCAGCTTCGATGGCGCCGGTATCCGTCACCTGGACCATGCCGCGCGCCTCCACGATCTCACGCGGATCGCCGCCCTCGCTCCAGAGGATTTCGAACAAGTCCTTGGCAATCTTGCCGGAAATCGTGCCGTCCGCAATCAGGTCGAGCATGCCGCCCAGTTGTTCGGCGGTGACCGGCGCAGACGTGATGTCCTTGCCTTCCTTGTTCAGGCGTCCGAACAGTTCATTGATGACCCAGTTGGCCGCCGCCTTGGCATCGCGACCCTTCGCCACCGCTTCGAAGTAGTCGGCGGTCTCGCGCTCGGCCACCAGCACGCCGGCGTCATAGGCCGACAGACCGAAATCCCGGACGAAGCGTGCCTTCTTCTCGTCCGGCAGCTCGGGCAGGTGCGCTTTCAGATCATCGACAAAGGACTGGTCGAACTCCAGCGGCAAGAGATCGGGATCCGGGAAGTATCGGTAGTCGTGCGCCTCTTCCTTCGACCGCATCGAGCGCGTCTCGCCCCTGCCCGGGTCGAACAGCCGGGTCTCCTGGTCAATGGCGCCGCCGTCCTCGATGAGGTCGATCTGCCGGCGCGCCTCGTATTCGATGGCCTGGCCGATGAAGCGGATCGAGTTGACGTTCTTGATCTCGCAGCGGGTGCCGAACGGCTCGCCCGGCCGCCGCACCGACACGTTGACGTCGGCGCGCAGGTTTCCCTTCTCCATGTCGCCGTCGCAGGTGCCGAGATAGCGCAGGATCGACCGCAACTTGGCGACATAGGCCTTGGCCTCGTCGGCCGAGCGCAGGTCCGGCTTCGACACGATCTCCATCAGTGCCACGCCCGAGCGGTTGAGATCGACGTAGGACTGTGTCGGATGGCGGTCGTGCAGGCTCTTGCCTGCGTCCTGCTCCAGATGCAGACGTTCTATTCCGACCGTCACCGTCTCCCCGCCCTCAAGGTCGACGGTCACGGCGCCCTCGCCCACAACCGGCGACTTGTACTGGCTGATCTGGTAGCCCTGCGGCAGGTCGGGATAGAAATAGTTCTTGCGGTCGAACACCGACTTCAGATTGATCCCGGCCTTCAACCCCAGCCCGGTGCGCACAGCCTGGCGCACGCACTCGACATTGATGACCGGCAGCATGCCGGGCATGGCGGCGTCGACCAGCGAGACGTGGCTGTTGGGCTCAGCCCCGAATTCGGTCGAGGCGCCGGAGAACAGCTTGGCATTGGAAGTGACCTGGGCGTGCACCTCCATACCGATGACCACTTCCCAGTCACCGGTCGCACCACGAACAAGCTGGTTGGTCTTCGGTGCAGATTTGGCCGCAATGCTCATGCCGCTATCCCTAGCGGGCGGCCCCCCGGGGGGCAAGCGGGCGGTCAAATGGCCAGTTCACGCCCCAGCACCTGTTCCGCCGCGTCGAAACTGTCGGTAAAACCGCGGTACTCGATCAGCAGGCCTTCCTGGAAACGGTGAAAGTTGGCAATGCGCGAGCGGATGATACGGCCGGTCGCACGCTGCTCCATGTGCAAGTCACAGAGCGTGGCGGCGTAGTCGCCATCCGCCACCACCACCTCGACCTCGTACCGGACCTGTCGAAAGACCTCGTACATCAGGGCAAAGCCCCTGAACACCTCGGCCTTGCCGCGGCGGGCGCCGGCGAACGGAAACAGCGAGATCGGCGCGTGGAACAGCCAGTCGACGTCCTCGTGATAACGCGCGGCCAATCGGTCGTTGTCGCCTCGCCGGTAGGCATCAATCAGGTCCTCGATGATGGCTCGTGTGGATTCTTGCGACACGCCCCCGCCCCTATCTGGTCTTGTCAGAGTCCCGGACTGGCGACCAAATTATTCCAATACCGGAACGCGGGCGATACTCTTGTGCGGCTTTTTCAGCGTCCTTGTTAACGCCGATCGCATGCGCGCGAATGAATGTATATGTGGTTTGCGCACTAACGCGGTGATCGCGATGCCCCGCCAGCGTCAAGCAGCGTGGCGGCGATGGCGTCCCATTCCGCATCGAGATCACCTTCGGCCGGATGACGGCGCGCCTGCCGGTACCAATAGTGCGCGTTGCCAATGTCGCCTTCGGCCCGATGCAGCCAGGCATGCACCCAGGCGGCGTCGCGGCTCGTCTCATCCATCACCAGCCGGTGCGCCTTGTCCCAGTCACCCTTTTTGGCCCACCACAGAGCAGCCAGCGGTGCAGCAAGCGTGCGTGGTGGAGCCGCCTGTGACAGTGTGAGACGAAAGTTGGCAGGCATCATCGGCACCGTTTAGCCGAGGGGGCGCCGGGCCGCAAAGCTCGCCGCTCCGGTGGCGGCCAACTGAAAGCCTCGTCCTTCCATGCAAACGGCGAAGGAACTCATCAACGCACATATCGTTGACGCAACGCGCCCGAATTGTGAGACAGCGGGGACCCGATCCGGATGAGCCTCGACACCTTCAAGGCATTCGTGACCCATCCTGCCACGATGACGGTATGGCTGATCGCCATGCTCGTGTCGCTGACGATCACGATCCGCGATTTGCGCGCGAACAATGCCCACCTGATGCCACTTATGAAGGCGGTCTGGGCATTGACCGTGCTCTACTCCGGCCCTCTCGGCCTGATGGTCTATTGGACTTGCGGACGGAAGGACATCCCCAACGACAGTATCCCGCGGCGGGCGTTCCGCTCCGTGTGCCATTGCTATTCGGGATGCGGCGCTGGCGAAATTACCGGCGTCATCATCGCCGCCGGACTGCTCGGGCTATCCTCCAATTGGTGGATTGCCGGCATCACCTTCGCGTTCGCCTATGTCTTCGGCTATGCAATGACCGTCGGTCCCATGGTGCAGGAGGGCGTCGGCTGGGGCGAGGCGATGTGGGATGCCTTTGTCGCCGAAACGCCCAGTATCACCGTGATGGAGGTGACGGCCATCAGCATCGATATGCTGCTCGCCGGCAAGGCCACGATCGGCGAGCCACTCTTCTGGGCATCGCTGGTGATCTCCCTGTCGTGTGGCCTGTTCGCCGCCTATCCGGTCAACTGGCTTCTGATCAGAATTCGGGGTCAAGGAAGGCATGATGGATCCGCGCAACACCGAACACGCGCACGGCTGAGCGATCACCACCACTTCCGGGGCGTGAACCGTCCGGCGGACTGCTCGATAATCTCGCCCAGCGAGAACAACGTCTCCTCGTCAAACGGCCGCCCGATGAGCTGCAGCCCGAGCGGCAGTCCCTGCCCGTCGAGCGCCGCCGGCACCGCGATGCCGGGAAGCCCTGCCATGTTCACCGTCACGGTGAACACGTCGTTCAGGTACATCTCCACCGGGTCCGCGCCCTTTTCGCCGAGCCCGAAAGCGGCCGATGGAGTCGCCGGCGTCAGCATGGCGTCGATGCCGGAGGCGAATGCCTCCTCGAAATCCCGCTTGATCAGCGTGCGGACCTTCTGCGCGCGCAGGTAATAGGCGTCGTAATAGCCGGCGGAGAGCACATAGGTGCCGATCATGACCCGGCGCCGTACCTCCGGACCGAATCCCGCGGCGCGGGTCTCCTCGTACATTCCCGTGATATCACGGCCCTCGACACGCAGCCCGTAACGCACGCCGTCATAGCGTGCGAGGTTGGAGGAGGCCTCCGCCGGCGCCACAATGTAATAGGCCGGCAGCGCCAGCCTGGTGTGCGGCAGCGATACCTCGACCAGCTCCGCGCCGGCAGCCTTCAGCCAGTTGCGCCCCTCTTCCCACATCCTCTCGATTTCGGCCGGCATGCCCTCGACCCGGTATTCCTTCGGGATGCCGATCCTGAGACCCTTCACCGACTTGCCGACCGCAGCCTCGTAGTCCGGCACCGGCAGGTCGACACAGGTCGTGTCCTTCGCATCCGGCCCTGCCATGGACTGCATCAGGATGGCGGCATCGCGCACGGTGCGTGCTAACGGACCGGCCTGATCAAGTGAGGAGGCAAAGGCGATGATGCCCCAGCGCGAGCAGCGCCCGTAGGTCGGCTTCATGCCGACGGTCCCGGTGAACGACGCCGGTTGCCGGATGGAACCGCCTGTGTCGGTGCCGGTGGCGCCGAGACAGAGCTGCGCCGCCACCGCGGTCGCCGCCCCGCCCGAGGAGCCGCCCGGCGTCAGCGGCGTGTTCGCGCCCTGCCGCCGCCAGGGCGAAATCACCGGACCGAAACAGGAGGTCTCGTTCGACGAGCCCATGGCGAACTCGTCATTGTTCGTCTTGCCGATGAGCACCGCGCCGTCGCGCCACAGATTGGCGCTCACCGTCAATTCGTAGGTCGGCACGAAGGTGTCGAGGATGTGCGAACAGGCGGTCGAGCGCACGCCGGCGGTGCAGAACATGTCCTTGATCGCGAGCGGGATGCCCTCCAGCGGACGCATCTCGCCCCTGGCGATACGCGCGTCGGAGTCCTTCGCCATCCCGGCGGCGCGTTCCGGCGTCTCCAGCACGAATGCGTTGAGCGCACGTGCCCGCTCGATGGCGCTGACGTGCGCGTCGGCAAGCTCGGCGGCGGAGAAGCGCTTGTTCTTCAGTCCGTCGCGCGCCTCGGCCAGCGTGAGTGACGTGAGTTCGGTCATTGATCGGGTGTATCGCAAACAAAGCCATTGGCGGCGACCTGCGACGGCGCCACCTGCTTGATCAAGATCGTGCCGTCGGGCTGCGGTTCGCGGACGAGTTCGCCCGGCAATGGCAATCCCATGGCGCGCAGATCGTCCGCCGTGTGCCCGTCGGGCAGACGGCCGGTCGAGATGATCTCGATCAGCGCCCAGCGGTGCTCCAGATCCGCTTGTTCACAGGCCAGGCACATCGATCGGACCACCCTTCACTTCGTCATGGCCGGGCTTGTCCCGGCGATCCACGTCTTGCTGCACAAGATCCCCGGGTCTCGCGCTGCTCGCCCGGTGGGATGACGCGCTTCGCGCATCATTCCACCACTTTCGGCACGAGGAAGAAATTGTCGTCGCTCATCGGCGCGTTTTTTGTCACCTGATCGGCGATGCCGCCATCGGTCACCTGGTCTTCGCGCATTTTCATCTTCATCGGCGTCACCGAGGTCATCGGTTCCACCCCCTCGACGTCGACCGCCTGCAACTGCTCGACCCAGTTCAGGATCGCGTTGAGCTCGCCCCTGAGGTGCGCGACCTCGTCATCTTCGACCTTGATACGGGCGAGATGCGCGATACGGCGGACGGTGGCGTCGTCGACGGACATGGGCAAGCGGCCTCGGGGCGGGCGGGGGAACTGGCGCCCGCCTATAGCAGAGGCCGCTTCGGCCCCGCAATGGACCCGCCCCGCGCCGCCCGCAGGCCTCAGTGTGATAGCCGTTCCCGCACGCTCCAGCGTTCCTTCTTGAGCTCCCGCTTGGCGAGTGGTGTCGCCTGCCCGGTGATCCGCAGTTCGCCGCCTGCCTTCGGCGCCGTCCGCCGGCCCGCGTTCGTCATCGCGGTCAGGGTGGCGGAACTGTCCCTCGTCCAGGACAAGGCGTCAGCCGGTAGATGCGCAGCATGCCGTCGCTGCGCACAGGGCTTTGGATGGTGTAATTGCTGCCCTTCACCGGGATGCCGGCGCTTTGCGCGGCCTGCGCGGCAGTGAAGCTGGGCGGATTCTCTGCCGTCTGGGCCGGCGCGACGGCCGGAGACATACCGACGGTCAAGGCCAGCGCTATGGCACGACTCTCCGCCATCACCATGCATCGCATGCGCTCCCACTTTTCGCGTTTTTTCGCCAGCCAGCGTACCGGCGCGCGCTGCGTCAGTGTGAGTCCTCGCCGGCAAGTCGCGCCAGCAAGGCTTGCGCCCCACCGGCAAGTTTCAGAGTCAATTCGCCGGCCGGCATGGCCGGGCTGAGCCGAACCGCCTGCCCCGCCCACAGCGAAGAGAAATCGCCTGACCCTTGCGCCAGCGCCCTGGCGCCGAGCGGCGCCAGCGCGCCACCGGCCAGCGGAAAGGCCGGCGTGATATCACTCATTGGCCCGACCTCGCGAATTACGCGATTCACGATCCCGCGCGCCGGGCGTCCGGTCATCACATTGGTGATCACCGTGTTGTCATCGCTGGCGTTGGCGAGCGCCGCCCGGTGCGGCGGCTTCACCTTGGATTCGGGCGATCGCAAATAGGCGCTGCCGATCTGCACGCCGGCAGCGCCGAGCGCCAGGGCCGCGACGATGCCGCGCGCGTCGGCAATTCCACCAGCGGCGATCACCGGCACGTCGACCCCGTCCACGACCTGCGGCACCAGCGCCATGGTCCCGGCTTGCGTTGCAATATCCTCCGTCAGAAACATGCCGCGATGGCCACCCGCTTCGTAGCCTTGCGCGATGATGGCGTCGCAGCCGCGCTCGGCGAGCCAGCGTGCTTCCTTCACACTGGTGGCGGAAGCGATCATTGCGCAGCCCGCCGCCTTCACCCGCTTGACCAGCACCGGTGACGGCAGCCCGAAGTGGAAACTCACCACCTCCGGTTTGAGGTCTTCCACCACCCCGCAGAAGGCTTCATCGAACGGCGCGCGGTTGCTCGCCGCGACTGGCGCGGCCGGGTCAATGTCGAACTCCCGATAATAAGGCGCGAGCCGCTCACGCCAGGCATGTTCACGGGCATTATCGGGCACGGGCGGCGTGTGGGTGAAAAAATTGAGATTAACCGGCTTGCCGCCGGTAGCTTCCCGATAACGTATTACCTGCTCGCGCGCTTGCTCGGCCGTCAGCAACGCGCATGGCAACGATCCCAACCCCCCGGCTCGCGCCACCGCGATGGCGAGTTCCGCATCCATGGCGCCTGCCATCGGCGCGAGTACGATCGGCAGGTCGATCCTGAACAGCTCGAGCAGGCGGTGGTCTGGCCACGGCATGAAATATCTCCCTTACACAGCTGTCACCGGCGCAATCGCTCCCCGTAATCCGAGCCTAGCGCGCGGCGCGGCAGATGGGCATTCTTAAAAAATGAACCGCCGCATTCGTTGACAACGGAGCCACGCGCGAAAGGCACAAGACTTGCTTGTTCGCGCGAATCGTTTTCGAACGAACGCGTATTGTGATGACGGAGACGATCGTATGCCCCCGGCACGCAGCCATGGCCGCTACCCCTATTCCCCCATTCACCGGCGCCCGGCCTATGACTGGCCGGGAGGCAAGCGTCTCGCCATCTATATCGGGCTCAATCTCGAGTGGTTCTCCTTCGGCGAAGGACTCGGCGCCGAGCTCGCCCCCGGCGGCCCGCAGCCCGACGTGCTCAACTACGCCTGGCGCGACTACGGCAACCGGGTCGGCGTCTTCCGTCTGGCCGAGTTGTTCGCCGAACTGGACCTGCCGGTGTCGCTCCTGATCAATTCGCAAATGATCGATGAAGCGCCGCAGGCCATCGATGCTTTCCACGACGCCGAACTGATCGGCCACGGCCGCACCAATTCCGAGCGCCAGGGCACCCTGAGCGAAGCGGCGGAAGCCGCGCTCATCGCCGAAACCACCATGGCAATCGAGAAGCATGCGGGACAGCATCCCCGCGGCTGGCTCGGGCCCTGGATCTCGCAGTCGCCGCTTACCCCCGACCTGCTGCAGGAAGCGGGCTACACCTATCTGCTCGACTGGTGCCACGACGACCAGCCGGTCTGGATGAAGACGCGCGCCGGCCGTATCCTTTCGGTGCCCTATCCACAGGAGCTCAACGACATTCCGCAGATCGTCGCCCGCAAGCGCGAGGGCGCCGAATTCGCGGACATGATCGTTGATGCCTTCGAGGTGATGCGCGCCGAGTGCGAGAAACGCCCGCTGGTGATGGGCATAGCACTCCATCCCTATATTGTCGGCTGGCCGCACCGTATCAAACATCTGGCCCGCGCGTTGCGCACGCTTTGCGCCGACGCCGACGAGCGAGTCTGGTTCACCACCGCCGGCGCCATCGCAAGGCACACGGCGGCGCTGCCGGACGGCATCGTACCCTAGATTGCCTTGCTCATACCGCGGATGCGGCGCGCCAGGACGCCCAGGATATAGGTCGCGAAGTTCGGCACCTCATCGACCATGAAACGGAATGTGCGCGCGTCGATCAACGACAGTTCGCACGATTCACGCGCACGCGCGGTGGACGAGCGCGGCAGGTCGTCGATCATCGACATGAAGCCGAGCGCCTCGTTTGCCCCGATAGTCTCGATCACCGTGTCGCCGATCACCATGTCGATGGTGCCCGACTGCACGATGTACATGCAGTCCCCGGGCTCACCCTGGGCGAAGACGGTGCCGCCGGCCGCCACCTTGATGGTGGCCCCTGCCCCCTTGGCGAAGGTCCGCATGTCGATGTCGGTGCGCTGACGCTTGACGCTGCTGCCGCTCACTGAAGTCCTCCCGGGGGGGCAAAGCGGGACAGCATTATGACAACGCCCGGTCACGTACAAGAGTAGTCACACCGTAACCGGCTTGCCCTTCCCGGGCACTATCACCCTGGTACTCGCGCCTTTCATGGCAGAGACGAACTTGTCAGCGTTGGGCTCGATGATCGGGAAACTGCCGTAGTGGCAGGGAATCACCGTGTCGAGCTTGAAGAAACGTTTGACCGCCAGCGCCGCACTTGCCGGATTCATCGTGAAGCGGTCACCGATCGGCACCATGGCAACCTTCGGCTCATAGAGCTCGGCAATCAACGCCATGTCGCCGAAGATGTCGGTGTCGCCCATGTGGTAGACGGTCGGCTCGCCCTTTGCCCTGATGACGACACCACAGGGATTGCCGAGATAGACCGGCATACCGTCTTTCATATCGCCCGAGGAATGGTCGGCGCGCACCAGCGTCACCGTAAAGCCGCCCTGATCGGTGGTGCCGCCGGTGTTCATGGGGTCGAATTTCTCCAGCCCCTGCCCGGCGAGCCACATGCACAGATCGTAATTGGTGATGACCGGCACGCCTGTTTGCCTGGCGATATCGAGCGTATCACCGACATGATCCGCATGCCCGTGGGTGAGCACGATATGGGTGACGCCCTTGATCGCGTCCGCCTTGTCCGAAACGAATGCCGGGTTGCCGGTGAAAAACGGGTCGATCAGTACCGCCTTGCCGCCGAAATCGAGACGGAAGGCGGAATGGCCGTACCAGGTGATCTGCATGACGATGCCCTCCCTCGAAATGGCCCGCACGACGCCGGCCACGTTGCGTGACCGCCGTTGGCGCTCTGTGCGCGTCGTGCTACCGCTCGTTCATGGCCGTCATATTGCCCCTGGTCGAAGCTGCCAACCACTTTCCGTCGCGTGGCGCGCTGCTCGGTCTCGATCTCGGCACAAAGACCATTGGCGTCGCGGTATCGGACCCCGACCGCAAACTGGCGACCGGGGTCGAGACCATCGGGCGCAGGAATTTCACCGCCGATGCGCAGCGTCTCCTGGCGCTCGCCGGTGAACGCGCCGTGGTCGGCCTGGTCCTCGGCCTGCCGGTCAACATGGACGGGACGGAAGGGCCGCGTGCGCAATCCACACGCGCCTTCGCCCGCAATCTCGGAAAGGTCACCGAACTGCCGATCGCATTGTGGGACGAACGACTTTCCACCGCCGCGGTCGAGCGTCAACTGATCGACGCCGACGTCAGCCGCAGGAAGCGCGCGGCCGTTATCGACCAGCACGCCGCCGCCTTCATCCTGCAAGGCGCGCTCGATCGGCTCGCGCGGCTTGCGGCATCGTCCGGCAACAACGAAAATGGCGGATCCTAAGACCCGCCACCCGTCGCATTCGTGGAGCGATCGGTTCAGTTACCGCCGTTACAGGCGCCGTAATCAATGCCCTGGCCGTAGCTGCCCTCGGTCGAGCATGAAGTCAGCTGGCGCCGCCGGCTGATAGGCAAAGGCTTCGGAGCCGTCGACCGCAGTGTCGTAATCCTGCACCACCGCATCACGGTCAGTTTGGGCCGGCTGATACACGCGCTGGCTCTTCGCGCCGGCGGCCTGCATGTTGTCCTGCTGTGCCAGGCTCGGTGCCGCCGCGCCAAGAACGAAAACCGCCGCCGAAGCCAGCAGCGCAAATTTCAGGGTCCGTTTCATTAGGTCAACTCCATCGTCTGGCCTCCCCGCATACCACCGAGGGAGACCGGACAGTTGCGCCCACCAACATCCAAACATTCCAACACCGGTTAAACGGGCGTTGTTCCGCATTCCGTTGAACGTCGGCATTGTATTCGCGGCGGTTTCCGACAACACGGCGTAAATATGGGGCGTAGCGCGGCAAGGCGCAGAATTGCGAAGGGGCGGGCCATGAGGCCCGCCCCCGCTGTCGCGCCTCAGTGAAGCGCCTAGTAGCAGTTGGCGTAGTCCGCGCCCTGACCGTAGCTGCCCTGGTTCGAGCACGAGCCGGACCAGTCGCCCCGCGGAGCGTAGGCGCGCGGCGCGTAGGCGTAAGAGCCGTAGCCCGGCGCATACTCGGGCTCGTAAGCATAGCCATAGGCCGGACCGTATGCGTAACCCGGTGCATGGTAGCCTCGGCTGTAATAAGGGCCATGGGTCGCGGCGCTGGCCGCTGCGGCCCCCACCAGCGCGCCTGCGCCGAACCCGATCGCCGCCGCCGTATTGCGTCCGTTGTCCGCGTGGCTTGGCGCCGTCATCCCGACCGCGAGCACGCCTGCCACACCCGCTACCGCGGCGTATTTGATCATGCGATTCATAGTGCCTCCTGCATCTTGTTGATGTCATTCAGCCCGTGCGTTTGTGCCGGGCTTTCGAGCGCACCAACGCGGGGATCGCTTGGTATGTTCCTGCCGAAGGCCCGATAAGGACTGCATTCACGATTGTTTGTACCGGCGCGTGGAAATCGCGCACGCATGCTTGAGGCTTTGACGAAAGCGTGCCGGGACCGTGGCGCTTGTGTGGAAGCAACGGTTAACCACCCCACCCGGGAGAACAAACGTTGCCGGGGGTCCCGCTGTGGAATCAGTTCCGGCGCCACTTGCCGCAGCCCCGGCATGGGCCTATAGCAATGCCTTTAATGAACGTCGCGCCGAAATCCTCCTTCGTCCTCAGCCAACGTCATTTGCTGGGGATCGAGGGGCTTTCCCGCGACGAGATTTCCGGCCTGCTCGATCTCGCCGAGGAGTTCGTCGAGCTCAACCGCCAGATCGAGAAAAAGCGCTCCAGCCTGCGCGGCCGCACCCAGATCAACCTGTTCTTCGAGGTTTCGACCCGCACGCAGGCGAGTTTCGAACTCGCCGGCAAACGGCTTGGCGCCGACGTGATGAACATGTCGACGTCCTCGTCCTCCATGCGCAAGGGCGAGACGCTGGTCGACACCGCGATTACGCTGAACGCCATGCATCCCGACATCCTGGTGGTGCGGCACCAGTCCTCGGGCGCCGTCGCGCTGCTTGCCAGCAAGCTCGACTGCTCGGTGATCAACGCCGGCGACGGATCGCACGAGCACCCGACCCAGGCCCTGCTCGACGCCGCCACCATCCGCCGCAACAAGGGGCGGATCGAGGGCCTGACGGTGGTGATCTGCGGCGACATCCTGCATTCGCGCGTCGCCCGCTCCAATATCATGCTGCTCAATACCATGGGCGCGCGCGTGCGCGTGGTGGCGCCGTCGACACTGTTGCCGCCCGGAATCGAACGCTTCGGGGTCGAGGTTGCCCGCGACATGCGTGAGGGGCTGGCGGACGCCGACATCGTCATGATGCTGCGCCTGCAGCGCGAGCGCATGAACGGCTCCTACGTGCCGTCGGTGTCCGAATACTTCAACTACTGGGGCCTCGATACCAAAAAACTCGCTTACGCCAGGCCGGACGCGCTGGTCATGCACCCGGGGCCGATGAACCGCGGCGTCGAGATCGACTCCATCGTCGCCGACGGCGCCCAGTCGCTCATCCGCGAGCAGGTCGAGATGGGCGTCGCCGTACGCATGGCGGTGCTGGAGGCGTTGTCGCGGAACTTGCCGAATGCATAGCCATGCTCTCTAACCGCCGCCCGATCCTGCTCGCCAACGCCCGGATCGTCGATCCGTCGCGCGACCTCGATTTTCCCGGCGACATGCTGATCGCCGACGGCGTCATCCGCGACACCAAGAAGGGTATCGGCGCCGGCGGCGTGCCGGAGGGCACCGAGATCGTCGATTGCCGCGGCAAGCTGATCGCACCCGGCCTCGTCGATATGCGCGCCTTCGTCGGCGAGCCGGGCGTGGGGAGCCGCGAAACGCTCGGCTCCGCCAGCCAGGCGGCCGCCGCCGGCGGCGTCACCACCATCATCTGTCAGCCCGACACTTCGCCTGCGATTGATGATCCCGCCACCGTCGATTTCGTGCTGCGGCGCGCGCGCGACACGGCAATCGTCCACGTGCATCCGATGGCGGCGATCACCAAGGGTCTCGCCGGCGAGGAGATGACCGAGATCGGCCTGCTCAAGGCCGCCGGCGCGGTCGCCTTCACCGACGGCGAAAAGAGCGTCACCAACGCGCAGGTGATGCGGCGGGCGCTGACCTACGGTCGCGACTTCGACGCGCTCTTCGTGCACCACACCGAGGACCCCGACCTGATCGGCGACGGCGTCATGAACGAGGGCGAATTCGCCGCCCGCCTCGGCCTGCTCGGCATTCCGAAAGCGGCCGAGACCATCATGCTCGAGCGCGACCTTCGCCTGGTGGCGCTTACCGACGGGCGCTATCACGCGGCGTCCATCACGTGCGGAGAGTCGCTCGACGTACTGGCGCGCGCCAGGGAGGCCGGGCTCAACGTCACCGCGTCCGCCTCGATCAACCACATCACGCTAAACGAAAACGACATCGGACCCTACCGCACCTTCCTGAAGGTGACGCCGCCCTTGCGCGCCGAAGACGATCGCAAACGCGTGGTGGAGGCGCTTGCGAGCGGGCTGATCGACGTCGTCATGTCCGACCACAATCCGCAGGACGTGGAGACCAAGCGACTGCCGTTCGCCGAAGCCGCGCCCGGCGCCATCGGCCTTGAGACCATGCTCACGGCAGGCTTGAGGCTGGTGCACAACGACGAGGTCGACCTGATGACGCTGTTGCGCGCCATGTCGACGCGGCCGGCGGAGATCCTGGGTTTGCCCGGCGGATCGTTGCGCACCGGCACGCCCGCCGACGTCATCGTGGTCGACACCGACATGCCCTGGGTGCTCGATCCCGACGAACTCAAGTCGAAGTGCAAGAACACGCCGTTCGACGAAGCCCGCCTCACCGGCCGCGTGGTGCGCACCATCGTCGCCGGCCGCACGGTTTATGAATACGTGTGAGGGGCGCTTAGCGCCTTTCTCTACACCGTCATTCCGGGGCGCGAGCGGCAGCGAGCGAACCCGGAATCCATAACCCCAGTCCGTCGATTCCAATCGAGACAGGGGTTATGGATTCCGGGTCCGGCGCTAGCGCGCCGTCCCGGAATGACTGCTAAACTTTCTTCATGACCACCGCCCTCGCCTTCCTGTTCGGCTATCTGCTCGGCTCGATCCCGTTCGGGCTGATCCTGACGCGTTTGGGCGGCGGGCCGGATGTGCGCACCATCGGCTCCGGCAACATCGGCGCCACCAATGTGCTGCGTACCGGCAACAGGAAGCTCGCCGCCGCGACCCTTCTTGGCGACATGCTGAAGGGCACCGTGGCGGTGCTGGCGACGGCTTATGCCGTTGAGGGCGTTCCGGCCCTCGGCCTTCCCTCCACCGCGCCGCTGGCCGCCGCACTGGGCGCCTTTTTCGGGCACCTGTTTCCGGTCTGGCTAGGGTTCAAGGGCGGCAAGGGCGTTGCCACCTATATCGGCGTGCTGCTTGGGCTCTACCCGCTGGCGGCCCTGATCTTCATCGCCATCTGGCTCGTCGTTGCTTGTCTATCCCGTTATTCGTCGCTCGCCGCCCTGATCGCCAGCGCGCTGACGCCCGCCACTCTTTTTCTTCTGGGCGTACCGCACATCGCCGCGCTGTTCATATTGCTGACCTTGCTTCTGTGGCTCATGCACCGCGCCAACATCGCCCGGCTGCTTTCCGGCCAGGAAGGCAAGATCGGCGCGAAATCGGCGTGAGCCGCAGGCGCCGCCCGTCAGCCGTGGCGCAGCTTGAACACGAGGATGGTGGCGGCAAGCACCAACGTCACCAGGTTGGCGACGACCAGCGGCAGGTCGCCGATGAAGGCGCCGTAGATCAGCCACAGCAGGATCCCGAACGTCATCAGCAAGAACATGCCGAGCGAGATGTCGTGCGTCGATCGCGTCCGCCACGTCTTGATGACTTGCGGCACAAACGCGGTTGTCGTGCAGAAGGCGGCGGCGAGCCCGACGAACGTCAATGAGATCATTGCAGTGGGTCCTGGCGAAGGCCCGTTTCAAATCCGATCCCCACCATCGCGGCAAGTAAAATTGCCGCCTCTGAACCGCGATCTTCACGAGCGCGCGTGGCGCGCCGCAGCGGAGAAGAGCAATTTTGCAGCACAAAACCCCCGGTTGTGTCCCGCCGCCCCTTGGGCGATGCTGCCTTCCGGCAAACGGGGGCAATGGTGGCGGCAGCTGTCAACTTCAGCGAAGAGCAGCGGCTCGACTGGTTGCGTCTGATCCGGTCGGACAACATCGGCCCGCGCACCTTTCGCGATCTGCTCAGGCATTACGGTGGCGCGCGCGCGGCGCTCGAGGCGCTGCCGGGGCTGGCCCGCCGCGGTGGCATGGCGCGGGCCGGCCGCGTCTGCTCGGAGGAAGAAGCCGCCGCCGAGGTCAGGGCTGCGCACGCGCGCGGCATCGCCTTCGTCGCGCTCGGCGAGCCGGCCTATCCCTTGCGGCTCACCATGATCGACGATCCGCCGCCACTTGTTGCGGTGCGCGGCAAACCTGCCATCCTGAACCAGGCTCTCGTTGCCATTGTTGGCTCACGCAACGCGTCCGCCGCCGGCATCAAATTTGCCCAACGCATCGCGCGCGACCTGGGCGACGCCGGCTTCGGCATCGTCTCGGGGCTGGCGCGCGGCATCGACGCCGCCGCCCACCGCGCCACGCTGGCGACCGGAACAATCGCTGTGCTCGGCGGCGGTCACGCACACATCTACCCGTCAGAGCACGTCCCGCTGGCCAATCAGATCGTCGCCGAAGGCGCCGTCATTTCGGAAATGCCGCTCACCTGGGAACCGCGCGCGCACGACTTCCCGCGCCGCAACCGGCTGATCTCCGGCCTGTCGCTCGGTGTGGTCGTCGTCGAGGCCGCTCGCCGCTCGGGCTCACTGATCACGGCGCGGCTCGCCGGCGAACAGGGCCGCGAAGTGTTCGCCGTCCCCGGTTCGCCGCTCGACCCGCGCGCCGAAGGGACCAACGGTCTGCTCAAGCAGGGCGCAATCCTGGTCACCGAGGCGAGTGACGTCATCAGCGTCCTGGAGCCGATCCTCGGCCGCGGTCTCGATCTGCCGGCACGCGAACCGCCGTCCGGGCCCGCCGGCCCGGACGACATCGAGCACGCCGAGGACGTCCGCACCCGCATCGTCTCGCTTCTTGGGCCGACGCCGGCTGCGCTCGATGATCTGGTGCGGCTGTCAGGCGCAAGCCCCGCGATCGTACGCACCGTACTACTGGAACTCGAAATCGCCGGGCGGCTCGAACGCCGCGACGGTGGCCAGGTGTCGCTGAAACAGGTGTCGTTGATATAGAATTGCCGCACTCGAATCGTTCAGGTGATGCATGCGTCTTTGCCGCCTCGCCATTTGCGCGTTGCTCTTCGTCGTCGTTGGCGCGCCCGCCACCGCGCAGCAGGAAAGCTTCGCGCAATACGTCGCCAGACTGTGGCCGGACGCAAAGGCCAAGGGCATCACGCGCGCCACCTTCGATCGCGCGCTCAAAGGCGTCACCCCCGACCAGCGCGTCATTGCGACCATCCAGCGTCAGCCCGAATACGGCAAACCGTTCGGCGACTACGTCAATGCGCTGGCGTCGCAAGGCCGCGTCGCGCGAGGCAGGAAAAAGGCACGCGAATGGGCGAAGTCGTTCGACGCGATTGAAAAGAAATACCGCGTCGAACGCTGGGTGCTGCTGGCCATCTGGGGCATGGAAACCGACTACGGCGCCGCCAGGGACCGGTGGGACGTGTTCCGGTCTCTGGCGTCGCTCGCCTATATCGGCTTCCGCGACCCCTATTTCCGGAACGAGTTGATCGTCGCCATGGGCATCATGCAGCGCGACCGTGTTCCGCGTTCCCGCATGGTGAGTTCATGGGCCGGCGCCATGGGCCAGACCCAGTTCATGCCCTCGAACTACGTGGACTACGCGATCGACGCCTCCGGCGACGGCCGTGCCGACATCTGGACCAACGTGCCGGACGTGCTCGGCTCCACTGCCAATTACCTGCACAAGGGTGGCTGGCAATATGGCCTGCCGTGGGGCTTCGAAGTGAGCATACCGAATGGCTTCGACTACAGGCACAGCCGCGACACCTTCGCCGGCTGGCTGAAGCTCGGCGTGCATCCGATCGATGGCAAGAAATTCCCGCGCACCGGAACAGGCATTCTGTTCTTCCCGGCCGGCGCCAGGGGTCCCGCCTTCATCGCCACCGACAACTATGCGGTGCTCAAGGAGTACAACAACTCCGACGCCTACGCGATCGCGCTCGGGCATCTTTCCGATCGCCTGCGCGGCGGCGCGCCGATCAGGGCCAAATGGCCCACCGACGACCGCCAGCTGTCACGCGACGCCCGCGTCGCGCTGCAGAAAAAGCTCGCCGCGCTCGGTTACAAGGTGAATGAGTTCGAAGCCCATATCGACTTCGACCTGCGCGACAACATCCGCGCCGAACAGGTCAAATTCGGGATGATACCGGATGGGCACCCGACGCCGGCACTGCTCAATCGACTTGGTGTAACAGTTCCCTAGGCGCCAGGTCCCGGTGGCACGCGGCGTCTTCGGCTTCGAGCCGCACCATCTCGAGAAGAAAACCGAGCGTACCGAGCCCGCTGCGATGCGCCATGTTGGCAAGGTCCGCAGCCATGCTCGCCACATAAACGGCGACCAGCGCCGTGTCGTCCCCATCAGCCTTCACAAGTTGGTTGGGCATTCCGCGTCCGCTGCAGCAAACCCTGGTCCGGCGTTCGCACGCTGCCGCTTTGCCGCGCACCCCACAGACGTGCGCGCGCAAAATTACATGATCCGGTTCCGATTGAAACCTTCTAATTGCCATCTGTTAGTTTTACATCCTGTGGTTGTTTTTCCGCCAGAAAGCCGTCGCCCTCATGCCCAAATTGACTGCTTCGAAACCGGTCCCGAAGTACCCTGATTTGACACCGGGGGGCGCCTTCCCCATGTTCCGGCCGTAGCCGCGGTCGATTCCGCTTCCGGCAGAAGCCCGGCCTTGGCGGATAACCCATTGGATTTCCATGAATATCGTCGTTGTTGAATTGCCGGCCAAGGCGAAGACGATCAATAAGTACCTGGGGCCCGGCTACGAGGTCCTCGCCAGCTTTGGCCACATCCGGGACCTGCCGGCCAAGGACGGCTCGGTCGACCCGGACGCCGACTTCGCCATGGTCTGGGAGGTCGACACCAAGTCCAACCAGCGCATCAACGACATTGCCCGGGCGCTCAAGGGCGCCGACAAGCTGATCCTCGCCACCGACCCGGACCGTGAGGGCGAAGCCATCTCCTGGCACGTGCTGGAGGTGCTGAAACAGAAGAAGGCGCTCAAGGACCATGAGATCCAGCGCGTCGTCTTCAACGCCATCACCAAGCAGTCGGTGACCGAGGCGATGAAGAACCCGCGCGTCATCGACGCCGCGCTGGTCGACGCCTATCTTGCCCGCCGCGCCCTCGACTACCTCGTCGGCTTCACGCTCTCGCCGGTGTTGTGGCGCAAGCTGCCGGGCGCGCGCTCCGCCGGCCGCGTGCAGTCCGTGGCGCTGCGCCTGGTCTGCGACCGCGAGCTGGAAATCGAGAAATTCGTCTCCAGGGAATACTGGTCGATCGCCGCGACGCTCGCGACACCGCGCAACGAGACCTTCGAGGCGCGGCTCGTCGGCGCCGACGGCCAGAAAATCCAGCGCCTCGACATCGGCTCGGGCGCGGAAGCGGAAGCCTTCACGCGCGATCTCGAAAACGCGATCTTCCGCGTAGCCAATGTCGAGGCAAAGCCGGCCAGGCGCAACCCGCCGCCGCCGTTCACGACGTCGACCATGCAGCAGGAAGCGAGCCGCAAGCTCGGCTTCTCGCCGGCGCACACCATGCGCCTGGCACAGCGGCTCTATGAAGGCATCGACATCGACGGCGAGACTGTCGGCCTCATCACCTATATGCGAACCGACGGCATCGACGTGACGCCGGAGGCGATCACCGCGCTGCGCGAGATGATCGGCCAGCAGTACGGGGGCGATTACGTCCCGCAGGCGCCGCGCACCTATCAGCAGAAATCCAAAACCGCGCAGGAAGCGCACGAAGCCGTGCGCCCCACCGACCCGCACCGCCTGCCGGCGCACGTGCAGAAGGTCCTCGACCGCGACCAGGCCCGCCTCTACGAGCTGATCTGGAACCGCGCGGTCGCCAGCCAGATGCAATCGGCCGAGCTCGAGCGCACCACCGTCGACATCGAAGCCAGGGCGGGCGGCCGCACGCTGGAGCTGCGCGCCACCGGGCAGGTCATCAAGTTCGACGGCTTCCTGACGCTCTATCAGGAAGGCATGGACGACCCGAGCGAGGACGACGAGAGCAAGCGTCTTCCCGCCATGAGCGGCGGCGAAATGCTGGCCAAGCAGGCCATCAACTCCGCGCAGCACTTCACCGAGCCGCCGCCGCGCTATTCGGAAGCCTCCCTCGTCAAGCGCATGGAAGAGCTCGGCATCGGCCGGCCCTCCACCTACGCCGCCATCCTGCAGGTGCTGCAGACCCGCGGTTACGTGCGCATCGAGAAGAAACGGCTGATGCCCGAGGACAAGGGCCGCGTCGTGGTCGGCTTCCTGGAGAGCTTCTTCCAGCGCTACGTCGAATACGACTTCACCGCCAACCTCGAAGAGCAGCTTGACCGCATCGCCAACAACGAGGCCGACTGGAAGAAGATCCTGAAGGAATTCTGGGTGGACTTCATCGGCGCGGTCAACGAGATCAAGGACCTGCGCGTCACGCAAGTGCTCGATGCGCTCAACGACCTGCTCGAGCCGCATATTTTCCCGCAGCCCGCCGACGGCAGCGACCGGCGCAAATGCCCGGAATGCGAAACCGGCCGCCTCTCGCTCAAGCTTGGCAAGTTCGGCGCCTTCATCGGCTGCTCGAACTATCCGGAATGCAATTATACCCGGCAGATGACGCCGGGCGCCGAAGGCTCCGTCAACGGCACCAAGGTGCTGGGCGAGGATCCCGAGACCGGTCTCGAAGTCACCTTGCGATCGGGCCGCTTCGGTCCCTACCTGCAGCTCGGCGAACAGTCGAAAGAAAAAGACGCCGAGAAGCCCAAGCGCGCCGGCATCCCGAAGGGCGTTGCGCCCGACGACGTCGACCTGGAGAAGGCGCTCGGGCTGCTGTCGCTGCCGCGCGACGTCGGCCCGCATCCGGAAGACGGCGAGATGATCATCGCCGGCCTCGGCCGCTTCGGGCCCTACGTCAAGCACGGCAAGACCTACGCCAGCCTGGAAGAAGGCGACGAGGTCATGTCGGTCGGCCTCAATCGCGCGGTTACGCTGATCGCGGAGAAGAAGGCCAACCCCGGCAAGGGCCGCCGGTTCGGCGCCGATCCCGGCAAGGTGCTGGGTGAGCATCCCGACAAGGGCGGGCCGATCGTCGCCAAGAAGGGCCGCTACGGGCCTTATGTGTCGCACGACGGCATCAACGCGACATTGCCCGGCGACAAGACGCCGGACACCGTCACGCTCGAGGAAGCGGTCAGCCTGCTCGACGCGCGCGCCGAACAGGTCGGCAAACGCCGCGGCAGGAAAACCGGAAAGGCCGCCGGAAAGACCGGGAAAGCTGACAAGAAAGCAACGAAGAAAGCCGCCAGGACAGGCGACGCCGAGGCTGACACCAAAACCGCCGAAGCGCCCAAACCGCGCCGCCCTGCCGGCCGCAAGGTCACGGCCAAGAGCGGGACCAAGAGCGCAACCAAGGCCGCGACCAAAGCGCCGGCGAAGAAGACCGCCGCGGCGACCAGGAAATCCGCGCGCAAGACCACTGCCGCGGAGTAGAAGCCGCTCTTCCGTCATACCCGGTCTCGTCCTGGCGCCATGACACCCGAATGACGCCCGGCCGGCAAAATTCACCGCTGCTGGCGAAGGTCGCCCTCGCCTATTACACTGCGCATGAAATCGCGCTCCGCCCGGCGCAGGACATTGCCTGTTGACCAAATCCGCTAAAAAGACCGCCGCTTCCCTTCCGCCCAGGGCCGATATCCTCGCCTTCATCCGGCGGCAGCCCGGCACGGTCGGCGCCAAAGAGATCGCCCGCGCCTTCGGCCTGAAGAACGCAGTCCGCGCTGAACTCAAGGCCATGCTGCGCGCGCTCGCCGACCAAGGCGAAATCGAAACGCGCCGCAAGAAGCTGCACCACCGTGGTGCGCTGCCTTCCACCGTGCTGGCCGACGTGACGTTGCGCGACCACGACGGCGACCTCCTCGCCATCCCCGACGAATGGGATGAGGACCTCAACGGTCCGGCGCCAAAAATCCGCATTATCACATCGCATCGCCCGCACCCCGGCGAGGCCGCCGGCATCGGCGACCGTGCCCTGCTGCGCATCGAGGAAACCGGGGACGACGAGGTCGCGCGCTATCGCGGCCGCGTCATCAAGGTCATCGACCGCCCCAGGCACCGCGTGCTCGGCATTTTCCGCTCCTTGCCCAACGGCGGCGGCAGGCTCGAGCCGGTCGACAAGAAGATGCTCGGCAAGCAGCTCGCCATTCCGCCCGGCGCCACGTCAGATGCCAGGGACGGCGACCTGGTCGCGGTCGAGACGCAACGCGCATCGCGTCTGGGTCTTCCGACCGGCCGGGTGATCGAAAAGCTCGGCTCACTCAAGAGCGAGCGCGCGGTCAGTCTGATCGCCATCAATGCGCACGGTATTCCCAACGTCTTTCGCCGCGAGACGCTCAATGAAGCGGAAGCCGCCAGGCCCGCCACCATGGCGCACCGCGAGGACTGGCGGAAACTCCCCTTCGTCACCATCGACCCGCCCGACGCGAAGGATCACGACGACGCGGTCCACGCCGAGCCCGACACCACCAGGAACAACAAGGGCGGATTCATCGTCACCGTCGCGATCGCCGACGTCGCCCATTACGTGACACCCGGCTCTGCCCTCGATCACGAGGCGGCGACCCGCGGCAACTCGGTCTATTTCCCCGACCGCGTGGTGCCGATGCTGCCCGAGCGCATCTCCAACGACCTGTGCTCCCTGCGGCCGCAGGAAAACCGCGCCGCGCTCGCCGTGCGCATGGTGATCGGTCCGGACGGGCGCAAGAAATCGCACACCTTCCACCGCATCATGATGCGTTCGGCGGCCAGGCTTTCCTATGTGCAAGCGCAAGCGGCGATCGGCGGCCGCACCGACGACGTCACCGATTCGTTGGTCGAGCCGATCCTGAAGCCGCTCTATGCCGCCTACGAAGCCATGGCGCGCGCCCGTAACGAGCGGGCGCCGCTTGATCTCGATCTGCCGGAGCGCAAGATCCTGCTCACCGCCCACGGCACCGTCGACCGCGTCATCATGCCGGAGCGCCTCGAAGCACACCGGCTGATCGAGGAGTTCATGATTCAGGCCAACGTCGCCGCCGCCGAGACGCTGGAAAAAGCGCGGGTGCCGCTGATCTACCGTGTGCACGACGAACCGGCCATGGAGCGCGTGGTGGCGTTGCGTGAGTTCCTGCAGACGCTGGACATCCCCTTCCCCAAGGCCGGCGCGCTTCGGCCCGAAGCGTTCAACCGCGTGCTCAAGCGCGCCAGGGGGCTCGACGCCGAGCAACTGATCAATGAAGTCGTGCTGCGCGCCCAGGCCCAGGCCGAATACAGCGCCGAGAACTACGGCCACTTTGGACTGAACCTCCGCCGCTACGCGCACTTCACCTCGCCCATCCGCCGCTACGCCGACCTGGTCGTTCATCGCGGCCTGATCCGCGCCCTCAGGCTCGGCCCCGACGGCCTGTCGGACAAGGCCGACCGCAAGGTGCTGGGCGAGATCGCGGCGCAAATCTCCGCCACCGAGCGCCGTGCGATGGTCGCCGAGCGCGAAACCAACGACCGGCTGATCGCCCATTTCCTGGCCGATCGCATCGGCGCCACTTTCGACGGGCGCATTTCCGGCGTTACCCGCGCCGGCCTGTTCGTGAAATTACATGAGACCGGCGCCGACGGCTTCGTGCCGGCGCGCACCATCGGCGATGAATACTTCCACTACGACGAGAAGCACCATTCCATGATCGGCCGCCACTCGGGCGAGACCTACCGGCTCGGCGACATGGTGACAGTCAAGCTGGTGGAAGCCGCGCCGGTAGCGGGCGCCTTGCGTTTCGAATTGCTATCGGAGGGACGCCAGGGCCGTCCGGCCCGGCACAGTCCCCTCTCCCGCGAGCGCCGCGGTTCCGGGGCGCATCGCCCGAAGCCGGCGAAACGGCGCCGGAAGCAACGGAAATCCCGATGACCAGTGACATGGCCCAGCGTCTCACCCGGCGCATGAACGCGCAGGAACGCGATCAGTCGTTCCCCGACAGCGAGCCGCGCGATGCCGCGACGCTCATGCTGATCGACCGCTCGGGCGCGGTGCCCAGGGTATTGCTCGGCCGCCGCCATCACAGCCACAAGTTCATGCCCGGCAAGTTTGTCTTCCCGGGCGGGCGCATCGAGGCACTCGACCAGAAGATGCCGGCACTGAGCGAGCTTCATCCCGATACCGAGAAGAAGCTGCTGGAGCGCGTCGCCCGGCCGGACGCCGGATTCGCGCGCGGGCTTGCGCTCGCCGCCGTGCGCGAAACCGCGGAAGAGACCGGCCTGCTGCTCGGCGAAAAAGGCAACAAGCCGCCCGAGACCCCGGGCGAGATCTGGTTCGAGTTCGCAAAAGCAAACATTTATCCCGATCTCGGTTCCCTGCATTTCATCGCGCGCGCCTGCACCCCGCCGCGCCGGCCGAGACGCTTTGACACCCGCTTCTTCACCGCCGATGCTTCTGCCGTGGCGCACACCATCGAGGGCGTGGTGGGGCCGGATTCCGAACTGGTCGAATTGACCTGGATACCGATCGAGCAAGCCGCCCGGCTCGACATGCCGGCCATCACCAGTGTGGTGCTGGAAGAGCTCTCCGCGCGCGTCGCCGCCGGCATGGCCCGTGACCTGCCGGTGCCGTACTACTTCATGAAGGACGCGATATTTAACCGGGAACTGCTGTAACCACCCCGTCATCTCAGGCCTTGAAATGCCGGAAATGCGTCCAAATCCGGCATTTCTTGACTTTTCGCCTTTCGACGCTACGTTCCCGGCCAACAGCGCCCGATCACCGGTTTCAAGGACTATAGTCATGGCTAAAGCCGTCACCCTGAAGATCAAGCTCGTCTCCAGCGCCGATACCGGCCACTACTACGTGACCAAGAAGAACTCGCGTACCCAGACCGACAAGCTGGTGAAGAAGAAGTACGACCCCATCGCCAAGAAGCACGTCGAGTACCGCGAATCCAAGATCAAGTAAGAGCGGGTTTCACGTCTGGCCGACGAACGGGGCGCCTTCGGGCGCCCTTGGCGTTTGGGGGATTACTCCACCGTCATTCCGGGGCGCGGTCGAAGACCGCGAACCCGGAATCCATACGCCAGGTGGCACAACTCTCGCCGTGCCTTGCGCAATCACCGGGGTTATGGATTCCGGGTCCGCTCGCTAACGCTCGCGTCCCGGAATGACAGGTCGGGAAAAGGTGGCCGGCCGGAAACGGTGACATGAGGAGGCCACTCGCACCGCTTGCCAGCCGGCCGAACCCCGCAGGACCCAGGAGATGCGGCGGACCTGAGCACTCCGCAGGGCGTTCCTTAAGAGCCGATTCCGGACGGGGCATTAAACGCGCCGTCCGGGAAAGGAATCGGCCGTCGCGCGCAAGGTTAGACCAAAGCGCTGACGGTCGCGAATCCGGCGGTAAACCCAATCTAAGTCCTTGAATCCGGGCGCGGATTGAAGTCCACGGCACCCTGCCCGCGTCAGGCGGCGTCCGGCACCACCCGGTTACGGCCGTCGCGCTTGGCCCGGTAGAGCGCCTGGTCGGCGCGCTTGAGGATGGTGGCGGCGGTATCGCCCTCCCCCTGCAACGCCGCGATGCCGATCGAAATCGTCACATCTAGCAGCCGCATGTCCTGCTGGATCGGGAACGGCTCGGCCGCGATGCGCCGGCGCAGCCGCTCCGCCACCATGGTGGCTACGCCCATGTCGGTCTCCGGCATCACGATGACGAACTCCTCGCCGCCATAGCGGCAGGCGAGATCGATATTGCGGATCGACTTGCGCAGACGGATGGCGAATTCGCGCAACACGTCGTCGCCGGCGTCGTGGCCGTAGGTGTCGTTGACCGACTTGAAGTAGTCGATGTCGAGCACCAGCACCGAAATGGGCTTGCCGCGCGAAGCCGACTGCTCCACCAGCGTGCCGAGATGGGTCTCCATATAGCGCCGGTTATGCAGGCCGGTGAGCGCATCGGTGATCGCCATCTCGATCGACATCTGCATGTTGTCGCGCAGGCGCTCGGTGTAGCGCTTCTTCTTGATCTGGGTGCGCGCGCGCGCCAGCAGTTCGTTCTTGTCGATCGGCCGGATCAGGTAGTCATTGACGCCGATCTCCAGCCCGCGCAGCAGGCGCTGGTTGTTGTCCGGCTCCGACACCGCCAGGATCGGCAGGTTGCGGGTCCGCTCGAGCGAACGCACCTGGCTGCACAGGCGCAGACCGTCAAAATTCTGCAGGCCGAGCGACACGATCAGGAGGTCGTAATTTCCTTCCGCCGCGTGGAACAGCGCCTCGCTCGGCTCGGTCTCGACGTCCACCGTGTGCTCGGCGGCAAGCGTTGCCACCAGACGTTCGTAGGAGGACTTGCGGTCATCGACGATGAGGATGCGGCCGTTGCGGCCGGTCTCCGTCACCGCTTCGCGCTCGGCGCTCTGGATGCCGATCTCCTTCGAAGTGACAGCGCGCATGCGCAACTCGTCGGTCACCATTTTCAGCCGCGCCAGCGAGCGCACGCGCGAGACCAGCGCCACGTCCATCACCGGTTTTGTGAGGAAGTCATCGGCGCCCGCTTCCAGGCCCTTCACGCGGTCGGAGGGCTGGTCGAGCGCGGTCACCATCACCACCGGGATGTGATGCGTTGCCGGGTTCGACTTCAGCCGCCGGCACACCTCGAATCCGTCCATGTCCGGCATCATGACATCGAGCAGCACGATGTCGCATTCCGCGCGCTCGGCCATCGCCAGCGCCTCGCTGCCGCTGAAGGCGGTGGCGACGTCGAAATATTCCGCCGACAGCCGCGCTTCCAGCAGCTTCACGTTGGCGGGGACGTCATCGACGACAAGGACACGCGCGCTCATTCAATACACCGTTATGGGTTACCGAGAAAATGCCGGATGGTCTCGATGAATTTGCCCACCGAGATCGGCTTGGACAGATAGGCTTCGCAGCCACCCTCGCGGATGCGCTCCTCGTCGCCCTTCATCGCGAAGGCGGTGACCGCGACCACGGGGATCGCCTTCAATTCGGCATCGTCCTTCAGCCATTTGGTCACTTCGAGGCCGGAGACTTCCGGCAGCTGGATGTCCATGATGATCAGGTCGGGCCGGTACTGGCGCGCCAGATCCAGCGCCTCGGTGCCGTTGCGCGTGCCGACGGTCTGGTAACCATGTGCTTCCAGAAGGTCGTGGAAGAGCTTCATGTTGAGCTCGTTGTCCTCCACGATCAGGACGGTTTTCGGCATCCTTCTTCCCGCCCCGCTTTGTCCCCAGATCCCGCCCGCGTCGCGGTACGCCGGCGTCGCCAGCGCCCGCGGGGTCGGGCATGATGGTGGCCACCGTAGTGGGGATTTATTAGGAAAACGCAAACCCGGCCAATGAAAGATCGTTCACCAACCGCCCGGGAAGCCGCCGAAACCGTTGCAATTCAGGCGCTTACCTTCATCGCCGCCGACCCCGAGCGGCTCGGGCGCTTCCTTGGGATGACCGGCATCGGCCCGGCGCAGATTCGCGAGGCCGCGCGCGAGCCCGGCTTCCTCGCGGGCGTGCTGGATTATCTGGCCGGCGACGAGCGGCTTTTGACCGAATTCGCCAGCGAGACCGATCACGACCCCGTTACGGTGTCACAGGCGCGTCACGTGCTGGGGGGCGGCGGAGACTGGGAGCGCGACGTGCCGATCGAGCTTCTGCCGCGATTGCCTGGCCGACTGCGCCCGAAGCGGCGACGCGCTGTCCCGCCTGCCGCGCTCGCCCACGTCTGCCGTCACGCACCCCCAGCAGCGCAGACGCTCACCATCGCGCATATCGACTGCGACGCCTTCTACGCCACCATCGAGAAACGCGACGACCCGTCGCTCCTGGACAAGCCGCTGATCGTCGGCGGGGGAAAGCGTGGCGTGGTGGCAACCTGTTGCTACATCGCGCGCATTCACGGTGTGCGCTCGGCCATGCCGATGTTCGAGGCGATGCGCCGCTGTCCCAACGCCACCGTCATCAGACCGAACATGGCCAAATATGCCGAGGTCGGCCGTGCCGTGCGCAAACGTATGCTCGACCTCACGCCGCTGGTCGAGCCGCTCTCCATCGACGAGGCCTTCCTCGACCTGACCGGCACCGGGCGTCTGCACGGCATGAGCGCGGCCAAGGTGCTGGCGCGCTTCGCCCGTGACGTTGAGCGCGATCTCGGCATCACCGTGTCGGTGGGCCTCTCCGCCAACAAGTTCCTCGCCAAGATCGCCTCCGACCTCGACAAGCCGCGCGGCTTCGCGGTGCTGTCGCCGGAGGAAGCACCCGCCTTCCTGGCGCCCAGGCCCGTCGGCTTCATCTACGGCGTCGGCGCGGTCAGCGCGACCAAGCTCGCCAATGACGGCTACCGGCTGATCGGCGACCTGCAGCGCGCGAACGAAGTCGATCTCATGCGCCGCTATGGCGAGGAAGGCCAGCGGCTGTGGCGGCTCGCCCGCGGCATCGACGCGCGCAAGGTCGACCCTGAACGCGAGACCAAGAGCATTTCGGCCGAAACGACGTTCAACCGCGACATCGGCGAGCTGCGCCCGCTCGAACAGACCCTGTGGGAATTGACCGAAAAGGTCTCGGCGCGGCTGAAAGCGGCGTCGCTTGCCGGCGCGACCGTCACGCTCAAGCTCAAGAGCGCCGATTTCAAAATCCGCACCCGCGCCCGCTCGTTGAGCGCACCGACCCAGCTCGCCGCCCGCATTTATGCTGCCGGCCATGACCTGCTGGCGCGCGAGGTCGGCGCGACGCGCTATCGGCTCCTCGGCATCGGCGTCAGCCAGCTGGAGGAAGCGACCGCAGACGACGATCTTTCCGACCTGCTCGACCGACGCACCGCGGAGGCCGAGCACGCGGTCGATGCCCTGCGCGCCAGGTTCGGCAAGGGCGCGGTGATCCGCGGTCTGGCGCTGGAGGATGAGTAACGCCCGGGAGCAAGTCGCGCGCCGCGGGGATAAAGCACCGTGGCGCGATGAGATTATTTTCACAGAACCCTTGACTGCCGTTCTGACTTGACTATAATCCTATTCATCCCGCCCCGGTGCCGAGGGGTCTGCAGTCTCCAGACGCGGGGCGGGGAGCGGTGGCCGGTTCGGGGGCGTCGGAGATGCGGCGCTTGTTGACCCCGCCCGGCGGTCCAAGCCGCATGCGTCCCGGCGCGCCGACCGCGCGCCATTGGGCCCCGTTGGCGGCGGCGTCTTTTGCTTTGCATCCGGCCAGGGATGCGGGGCGCCGACCCGGGCCCGCAACGGTGGATAGGCGGCCTGCCAATCTCACGAGGAGAGGCAGGGTCGCCTGAAAGGTACGTCCACCGGGGGCAATGCGGAGCAAACCTATAAACACCGCGCGCGGGACGCCGGGGGACTGGCGGACTTGCGGCAACTATCGCTTCGACATGCCTCGATGTCGCGAGGCGTCGGGGCCCGTGGGTCCGGCAGACCCGACAGCGTCCCGCGCGCCCTCGGTACATTTTCGACGGCGGGCGGAACGGAAAAAGAAGAGGGCTTGCCCGGGGCCGACACAAAGAATACGGGCGGCGGAGCGTTGGCTATCTCCGCCTCATCCTGAGGAGAGCGCGAAGCGCTCGTCTCGAAGGATGAAGGCGGCCACGGGGCCTCATGCTTCGAGACGGCGGCTGCGCCGCCTCCTCAGCATGAGGAGAAAGGCTGGAAGGCGTTGCTCTTCCTACTTACACGGCTTCGGCTTCTTCAGCGTCAGCGCGGTCATCTCGCCGCTCAGGGTGAAGTCGGAATACTGCAGCAGCAGCCCGCGCGAAACGCCGTTCTCGTAAAGCTCGAACGAGATCGCATAAGCCGGGGTCTGCTCGCCGGTGGCGCGCTTGTCCGCCGCCTGCTGCTCGAAATAGCTGATGGTCACCGGCCAGCGCGCAACCTTCGCCATGGCCGGCACCGCGGAAGCCGCGTCCCGGGGCGGGCTTTCGCCCGGCGCAATCTCCTTCCCGATCACCGTCAGCGTGTCATACACCTTCAGGCCGGTGTCGGAACCGTCATAGACCGGGAACGACAACAGCGTCTTGCCCTCGCGCGCCGCGACGATTACGCGCCGCATGTGCTCGGTGGGAAACACCGCGCCGGCAGGAACCGAGAGTTTCTGACGCGACGGCCTGGTAATCTGCACTTCCACCGCCTTGTCGCCACGCCTGGCGCTGCCGTCGACTCGCGTCGTGCTGCGATTATTGAGCTTGTTTACGGTGTTGAATCGGAACGAACGCGCCTCGCCGTCCTCCCAGGTCACCGAGCGCATGTCGCTGACCACGCTCCGGCCCGAGCCGGATTCCATGTCCGACACCTGACGGAAATCGAGCGCGTACCCGTCGCAGACATTACCGGAGAAATCGTAGAGGATGCGCCCGGCCACCGCGTCGATGCCGCGGCTGCCGTGCGACCTGACCAGCTTGAGATCGTAGACCGCCCGGTGCGGCACCAGGAACGCAGGCCCGGCGGCAGCCGCGGCGGCGGCAGGCGCTGCCGCCCCGGCGGCCAATCCAAGCGCAAAAGCCGCCGGAAGCAGCCGTTGACCGAGGGCGGCGAGGTTCATCGGAGGACCTTTCTCAGGGCTATGTTGCTGGCGTCGGCGGTCAGCAAAGATTCGAAGATACGGGCAAGATAGAGGCGGCGGCCGGGCGCAACAACCGCGGTTGCACGCGAGCCGGGGATCGGCCAAGAGACTTGGTGAAGACAGGCGGCGGCAGCCCCGCCAGGACCTGAACCCACGGAGGATCGTCATGGCCGGAAACGTCGAACAAACTCTCGGCAAGCTCGGAATCACGCTGCCGACGCCGACGACCCCGATCGCCAACTACGTGCCCTTTGTGAAGACCGGCAACCTGCTGATCGTTTCCGGGCAGATCTGCTTCGGCACCGACGCCAAGCTGGTGGCGAAGGGCCAGCTCGGTGGCGGCGTCCCGGTCGAGGACGGACAGAAGGCGGCGCGCGCCTGCGCCATCAACCTGCTCGCCCAGCTCAAGGCCGCGCTCGGCGATCTCGACAAGGTCGTGCGCGTGGTGCGGCTGGGCGGCTTCATCAATTCGGCGCCCGGCTTCACCGACGGGCCGAAGGTCATGAACGGCGCTTCGGACCTGATGGTGGAAGTGTTCGGCGACAAGGGCCGCCACGCCCGCACCACCGTCGGCGTCTCGGCGCTTCCGGCAGATGCCGCCATCGAGGTCGAGGGCCTGTTCGAAGTGGCATAACCGTCATGTCGCATCTCGCGCGCGCATGATCTTGAAAAGCATGTCCCGACCCGATCGGGGATGCCAACCGGTTTCCGGAACAGATCATGCGCAAACCGGAATGGCTGACCGCACGTCCGATTGCCCATCGCGGGCTGCATGACGCGGATGCGGGTGTCATCGAGAACACCGCAACCGCATTTTCCGCCGCCATTGCCGCCGGTTACGGCATCGAGTGCGACCTTCAGGTGAGCGCCGATGGCGAGGCCATGGTTTATCACGACGACGCGCTCGGCCGGCTGACCGAAGGCAGCGGCGCCCTTGCCTCAATGAGTGCGACGGCGATCCGGGCGGTTCGTTTCAGGCAGACCGGCGACCGCATCCTGAGCTTGAGCGAACTGTGCGAGCTGGTGGCGGGCCGCACTTCCCTGCTGATCGAGTTGAAGAGCCGCTGCGACGGCGACCTGCGGCTCGTCAGCCGCGCCGCCAATGTGCTGGCGCAGTACGCGGGTCCGGCCGCGCTGATGTCGTTTGATCCGGCGGTGGTGGCGGCGCTTCGCGTCAGCGCCCCGGCGCGGGTCCGCGGCATCGTGGCCATGCGGCACTATACCCGCGCCGACGGGACCGCCGCCTCGTTCGCACAGAACCTGAAACTGGCGCATCTGCTACATGCCCCAGGGAGCCGTCCGCACTTCGTCGCCTACGCCGTGAAGGACCTGCCGGCGCCGGGCCCGTGGGTAGCCCGTCATGCTTTCGGATTGCCGCTGTTGACCTGGACCGTTCGCAGTGAGGAAGATCGCCAACGTGCTGCCGCATATGCCGACCAGATGATTTTCGAAGGCTGGCAACCGTGATGATCGCGCCAGGGAACAGAGGCCGGCACGGGGCGTTTGCCTTCAGGACGCGGCGGACCGCCGCGAGCTATGGGAGGATCTATGCCGAAAATAGCCCCTGCCCTTGTCGTGGCTGTGGCCGCCTTCATGCCGGCGGCGATGGCCACCCCCGCATCCGCCAGCGTTCCGATGGCGGTCTTTCAGGCCGCCAGCCCGGCGCTTGTTCCAATACCGGTCGCAAAGCGGCGCGCTTACCGCAACGGCCGCAAGATCGCCTGCACGCCCTTCGGTTGCCATCCCATTCCCCGCGGCTGCATTCCGGTCACCGAATACGACTGGTGGGGCAATCCGACCGGCTACGACCGGGTCGTGTGTCCGCGCCGCCGATAACACAGGCTGCCGGACGATTTCGGGCGCAATATCGGGCTAGGCTCGCCCGATGACCGAAGTCGAACTGCGAATCCGCATCATCAAATCGCTCGCCGAGGTACCGGCGGCCGCGTGGAATGCCTGCGCGGCCGGCGTGCCCGGACAGTCAGAGTTATCCACAGCACAATCCACACGAGGATATCCAGATAACCCTTTTGTTTCTCATGAATTTTTATCGTCTCTTGAAATGTCGAATTCGGTCGGCGCCCGGACCGGCTGGCAGCCGCGCCATCTGCTCGCCGAGGGCGCGGGCGGTGCCCTGCTCGGGGCCGCGCCCTGCTACGTGAAGAGCCATTCGCGCGGCGAATACGTCTTCGACCACGGATGGGCCGACGCCTTCGAGCGCGCCGGCGGCGATTACTATCCGAAACTGCAGGTGGCGGTGCCGTTCACCCCGGCCACCGGCCCGCGCCTGCTGGCGCGGCCGGGCGAGCTCGCCGACGCGGTGCGCGGCGGCCTCGCCGATGCGCTCGCCAAGATCACGCAGACGAGCGAACTGTCGTCGGCCCACGTCACTTTTCTCACCGGGCCGGAATGGCGCGCGCTGGGTCAGCGCGGCTACCTGCAGCGTACCGACCAGCAATTTCACTGGGAAAACCCGGGCTACGCAAGCTTCGACGATTTCCTGTCCCGCCTCGCCTCGCGCAAGCGCAAGGCCATTCGCCGCGAGCGCAAGGACGCGCTCGAAAACGGCATCACCACTCACTGGCTCACCGGATCCGATCTGACCGAAGAGGTATGGGACGCGTTCTTCGACTTCTACATGGAGACCGGCTCGCGCAAATGGGGCCGCCCTTACCTCTCGCGCAGCTTCTTCTCCATCGTCGGCGAGCAGATGGCGGACCGCATCCTGCTGGTGATGGCCAGGCGCGCCGGGCGCTGGATCGCCGGCGCCATCAACTTCATCGGCGCCGATACGCTCTATGGCCGCAACTGGGGCGCCATCGAACACCACCCGTTCCTTCATTTCGAGCTGTGCTACTATCAGGCCATGGATTACGCGATCGCGCGCGGGCTGAAACGGGTCGAGGCCGGCGCGCAAGGCGAGCACAAGGTAACGCGCGGTTACATGCCGGCGACCACCTACTCCGCCCATTTCATCGCCAATCCGGCCCTGCGCCGGGCGATCGCCGACTATCTGATGCGCGAGCGCGCCTATGTGGAGGCCGCCGGCGAGGAGCTTGCGGGCTACGCGCCGTTCCGCAAGGATTTGATCGAGCAGGAATGATTGAATGTGTTGGTGTCATTCCGGGCTGGCCCGAAGGGCCGGACCCGGAATCCAGAGACAAACTTCGTGCCTGCATCCGGATTCCGGGTTCACGCGCTTCGCGCGCGCCCCGGAATGACGGACGACAAACGGGGAAATTGCGATGCCGAGCTACGATCCCAACAACATCTTCGCCAAGATCCTGCGCGGCGAACTGCCCTGCTACAAGGTCTGTGAAGACGACAAGACCTTCGCCTTCCTCGACATCATGCCGCGCGCGCCCGGCCATACCTTGATCCTGCCGAAGGCTGCGGCGCGCAATCTCCTCGATGTTTCGCCGGAAGACCTCACCCATGTCATCAGGACCGCGCAAAAGATCGCCAGGGCCGGGATGAAGGCGTTTGCCGCCGACGGCATCACCATGCAGCAGTTCAACGAGGGCGCCGGCGGCCAGGTGGTGTTCCACCTGCACGTCCACATCATCCCGCGCAAGGCGGGCGTGCCGATGAAGCCGCCGGCCAGTGAAAAGGAAAAACCCGAAGTGCTCGCCGAGCACGCCAGGCTGCTGGCGGCCGCGATCGAGGCCTAGCGTCCCGCTTCACTGGTGGGTCAGGAAATAGCCGCCGGCCAGCAGCACCGCCTCCCCCACCGCCACGCCGACGAACACCGAGCGCTTGACGGCCAGAAAGGCGATAAACCCGCAGACCGCCGCGCCTACCCGCAACGCGAGCGGAATGTTCGCCAGATCGCCGCTCGCGAAAACGATCAGCTTGGCGATGACGCCGGCCAGGATCGCGGTCGCCACCGCCCGCGACCACACCACGATTTCCGATTCCTCGTTCAGGCCCCGCGCCAGCACCAGCCCCAGCACGCGCCACACCTCGTTGGGCAGGAAGCCGACCAGGATCAGCACCAGAAAAGGCCACATCTCGTTGAGCACAGCGTTCATTGCGCGGCCTCGCGCACCCGGTGCACCGCGTAGGCCAAGGTGCCGGCGCCGATCCCGGTCCACACCAGATCGAGGCCGACCTGGAAATGAGACAGCACGGGCTCGATAGCGAGCCCCAGCACCAGTGCCAGCCGGTCGAGCAACTGCCGCGCATTGCGCGCGGTCGTGCACAGGAAAGTCATCGGCGTCAGGAACAGCAGCGCGCCCGCGAGCAGCGGCGGCAGGCCGGCGGCGAGATAGAAACCGACCAGACCGGCGAGGACGCCCGTCGCCATGTAGCCGGACGACAGCCCGTTGCAGAACGGGATGCGCTGCTCGTGCGGCAGCGACGGCAACAGCCGCAGCGACTCCACCCAGGTGGTGACGGAGGTGAAATGGGTCGGCAGCAGCAGGTCGCGCGTGCGCGTGCCCTCGCCCCGAAACAAAGGCAACACCGCCACCACCATGGGGAACAGGCGGACCCCGCTCAGGCTGACGGCGATCGCCGCATCGGCCATCGCCCCGCCGCCGCCAAGCGCGGACATGAGGATCACCTGCGCGGGCCCTGCCCACATGATCACGGTCGAGGCCGTCAGCCACAACGCCGAGAAACCGAAGCCATGGGCGAGCGCACCGATGCCGACAAAGGTGCCGAACATCACCAGGGAGAACACCGAGGTGAGCGAGGCCGCCGCGCCGCCGAAGAAGGCGGCCGAGGTGCTCGCATAGGCGTGCGGCGTCCGTGTGGTCATCGCGTCGCCTCGCGCACGCGGTGAACGGCATAGGCGAATGTGCCGGCACCCAGCCCGGTCCACATCAGATCGAGACCGACGTGGAAATGCGTCAGTACCGGCCCTACCGCCAGCCCCAGCAGCAGCGCCAGCCGGTCGACCAGCAGACGCGTGTTGCGTGCGGTCGAACACAGGAACGCCATCGGCGTCAGGAACAGGAGCACGCCGGCCAGCAGCGGCGGCAGGCCGGCGGCGAGATAGAAGCCGACGAAGCCGGCCGTCACGGCGGTGCCCATGTAGCCGACCGACAGCCCGTTGCAGAAAGCGACGCGCCGCTCATGCGGCAGCGACGGCAACAGCCTGAGCGACTCCACCCACATGCTCACCGACGTGAAATGGGTCGGCAGCACAAGATCGCGCGTGCGTGTGCCCGGACCGCGCAACAGCGGTAACAGTGCGACAACCATCGGGAACATGCGGATCGAGCTCAAGGACACCGCAATTGCCGCTTCGGCCAGCGGCGCGCCGGCGCCGAGCGCGGAAACCAGGATCACCTGTGCCGGCGCCGCCCAGACCAGAAGGGTCGAGGCCGCGAACCACCAGGACGAGAAGCCGAAATCGTGGGCGAGCGCGCCGATGCCGATGTAGGTGCCGGAGAGCACCAGGACGAAAACCGAGGTCAATGCCGATTTCACGCCGCCGGAAAAGGCGGCCGACGTGCTGTTGAATGCGGCGGGGCTCGGCATGGGTCGGGACTCACCTGTCCCACAGCACCAGCGCCCGCGCAACAGCCGGTGTCCGCGGGGCTCGCATGCGCTTCACGCAAAATGACAAGGCCGGGCGCGAAGGCCCGGCCTTGCATCATTCTCGCATAAGCGCCGTCAGGCCTTGATCAGCGGCACCTTGGGCACCGAGCTGCGCTTGCCGTCGCCGCCCTTGTCGCCCTTGTCGCCTTTGTCGGCCCTGGGCTGGCGCGGCCGCGGCGAGCGGCGCCTGGCCTTCGGCTTCGGCAGCTTTTCCGGCTTGGGCGTGACGGGCCCTTCCAGATACTCGAAGCCAATCTTGTCGCGGCCGTTCTCGTCCTTGTCGACGATCACGCGCACATGGCCGCCGCTCCTGAGATGCCCGAACAGCACCTCGTCGGCGAGCGGCTTCTTGATGTGCTCCTGGATGACCCGCGCCATTGGCCGCGCGCCCATCAACTCGTCGTAGCCGTTGGCGATCAGCCAGCGCGAGGCCTCGTCCGACAACTCGATGGTGACGTTGCGGTCGCCAAGCTGGGCCTCGAGTTGCAGGACGAACTTCTCGACCACCTGCTTGATAATCTCCTGCGAGAGGTGCGCGAAGGTGATGACCGAGTTGAGCCGGTTGCGGAACTCGGGCGTGAACATCTTGTTGATCGCTTCGGTATCGTCCCCTTCCCGCTTGGTGCGGGTGAAGCCGTAGGCGGACCTGGCCATGTCGGCGGCGCCGGCATTGGTGGTCATGATCAGGATGACGTTGCGGAAGTCGACCTGCTTGCCGTTGTGATCGGTCAGCTTGCCGTGGTCCATGACCTGCAGCAGCACGTTGAACAGGTCGGGATGCGCCTTTTCGATCTCGTCGAGCAGCAGGACGCAGTGCGGATGCTGGTCGACGCCATCGGTCAGGAGACCGCCCTGGTCGAAACCGACATACCCCGGAGGCGCGCCGATCAGACGCGACACCGTGTGCCGCTCCATGTATTCCGACATGTCGAAACGGATGAGCTCGACCCCGAGCGAGGCGGCCAGTTGCTTGGCGACCTCGGTCTTGCCGACGCCGGTCGGACCCGAAAACAGATAGCAGCCGATCGGCTTCTCCGGTTCGCGCAAGCCCGCGCGCGCCAGCTTGATTGAGGCCGACAGCGCATCGATCGCCTTGTCCTGACCGTATACGACGGTCTTGAGGGTCTGCTCGAGATGCTGCAGCACCTCGGCGTCATCCTTGGAGACGGTCTTGGGCGGAATGCGGGCCATCGTCGAGATGGTTGTCTCGATTTCCTTGACGCCGATGGTCTTCTTGCGCCGGCTCTCGGGCAGCAGCATCTGCGCCGCACCCAACTCGTCGATCACGTCGATCGCCTTGTCCGGCAGTTTGCGGTCGTGGATGTAGCGCGACGACAACTCCACCGCCGCCTTGATGGCGTCGTTGGTGTATTTGAGCTTGTGATACTCCTCGAAATAGGGCTTCAGCCCCTTGAGGATTTCGATCGCGTCGAACACCGACGGCTCGTTGACGTCGATCTTCTGGAAGCGACGGACAAGCGCCCGGTCCTTCTCGAAATACTGGCGGTATTCCTTATAGGTGGTTGAACCGATGCAGCGGATGGTGCCCGAGGCAAGCGCGGGTTTCAGCAGATTCGAGGCGTCCATCGCGCCGCCGGAGGTGGCGCCGGCGCCGATCACGGTGTGGATCTCGTCGATGAACATGATCGCGCCCGGATAGGCCTCGATCTCCTTGATCACCTGCTTGAGCCGCTCCTCGAAATCGCCGCGGTAGCGGGTCCCGGCCAGAAGGGTGCCCATGTCGAGCGCGAATACGGTCGCGCCCTTCAGCACGTCCGGCACCTCGCCGTTCACGATGCGGCGAGCGAGCCCTTCCGCGATCGCGGTCTTGCCGACGCCGGCTTCACCGACCAGGAGCGGATTGTTTTTCTGACGGCGGCAAAGCACCTGGATCGTGCGCTGAATCTCGGAATTGCGGCCGATCAGCGGATCGATCTTGCCGTCCTTGGCCTTCTTGTTGAGATTGATGCAGTAGGCCTCCAGCGCATCGCCCTTCTTCTTCGGCTCGTCGCCGGTCTTGGTGTCGGCCTCCTCCTCGGCACCGCGCACTGGCCTGGCCTCGGACAGACCGGGCCGCTTGGCGATGCCGTGGCTGATGTAGTTGACGGCGTCATAGCGGGTCATGTCCTGCTCTTGCAGGAAATAGGCGGCATGGCTCTCGCGCTCGGCGAAGATCGCCACCAGCACGTTGGCGCCGGTCACCTCCTCGCGGCCGCTCGACTGCACGTGGATCACGGCGCGCTGGATCACGCGCTGGAAACCGGCGGTGGGCTTCGAATCCTCCGCCCCGTCGGTGATCAGGTTCTCCAGTTCGGATTCGAGATAGGCCACCAGGCTGCGCCGCAGCTTGTCGAGATCGACATTGCAGGCCCTCATGACCGCAGAGGCGTCCTGATCGTCGATCAGCGCCAGCAAAAGATGCTCGAGCGTCGCGTATTCGTGATGGCGTTCGTTGGCGAGCGCCAGGGCACGATGAAGCGACTGTTCGAGGCTGCGCGAGAAAGTTGGCATTTAGTGTCCCGCTTTCATTTGTATTGGGCGCTCCCCGGCACTTATTTCTTTTCCATCACGCACTGCAGAGGATGCTGGTGTTTGCGGGCAAAGTCCATTACCTGCGTCACTTTGGTCTCTGCCACTTCGTAAGTATAGATACCGCACTCACCGATGCCATGGTGATGCACATGCAACATAATGCGTGTCGCGGCCTCGTGATCCTTGCCGAAGAACCGTTCGAGGATGTGCACGACAAATTCCATGGGCGTGTAGTCGTCGTTGAGAATCAGCACGCGATACATGTTGGGCCGCTTGGTCTGCGGCCTGGTCTTGGTGATGACGGCCGTGCCGGGCCCGCCCGGCTCGCCCTTGCGCCTGTTGGGGCGATCGTTATCGGCCATGCCGCGCGCACGGCCGCCGGCTGGCAAGGTATCATGCGGAAGATGTTCCTTGGCGGTGCTCATGATCCGGGCCGGGGCATCCAGCAGTTTCGACGTCGACATGGCTCTCCTGGCCGACGCAGCGGACGGCCCAACAACATCATAAAGACCCCGGCTACGGCAGTCCAAGCAGGCAATTTGCCCCTGCGGACAAAGACCTGCGCCGCTGTCCAGGTTCCCGGATCGCGCCGAGAGTGCGGTCAGGTTCCCCGGGTTCCCGATAACACCAAATAGCCATTGGTTAATCGACCACAACCCGTTGACACGCGAACCAGCGCTAATTTTCCCCAAATTCAGGTCATTGTCGTGACGAAGTTTCAACGGGATGCCCGGCAAGGTCGGGAACTCTACTGATAGCGGTTTTCCGCATAGCAGGGCCGACCTTCATGATTCGCCATTTTCTCCGTGACATCAGGGGCGGCGTCGCCCCGTTGCTGGCGCTGACCTTCCTCCCCCTCGTGGCCTCGGTCGGCGTGGCGGTTGACTTCAGCCGGATTAATGCGGCGCGCACCAACATGCAGGTGGCGCTCAACTCGACAGCGCTGATGCTGTCGAAGACCGCCGCGACGCAGACGAGCAGCGAGCTGGAGACCTCGGCGAAAATCTACTTCAACGCGGTGGTGACCAGCAAAGAACTTCTCCAGCCGGCGGTTTCCGCCACCTATACCTCCGTCGGCGGCTCAAAAATCGTCCTCAACGCCACAGCGATCGTCAAAACCGATATCATGAACATATTCGGATACGACCAGGTCACCGTCAAAGCGACTTCCACCTCTGAATGGGGCAACACGCGGCTGCGCGTTGCGCTCGTGCTCGATAATACCGGGTCGATGTCGAGCGATGGCAAGATGGACGCGCTGAAGACCGCGGCGCAGAAACTGCTCGGCCAGCTCAAGAAAGCGGCCAGCGATCCGGAGGATGTCTATGTCTCGATCGTGCCGTTCAACAAGGACGTCAATCTGAACGCCGCCAACTACACCGAGTCATGGCTGCGCTGGGATCTGTGGGAGGCCGAAAACGGCGCGTGCACCGGTTACACGAGTTCGAAAAAACCCAGGAGCCAATCCAGCTGTCTTTACTACGGCGGCACCTGGACGCCCGACGATCACAGCACCTGGAACGGCTGCATCACCGACCGTGACCAGAATTTCGACACCACCAACGATGCGCCGCTGGCCGGTGCGACGCTTTACCCGGCAGAACAGTATTCGTCGTGCCCCGAGTCGACCATCGGGCTGAGCAACGACTGGACCACGCTCGACGCCAAAATCACCGCCATGACGCCGAAGGGCAACACCAACCAGGCCATCGGCCTGCAGGTTGGCTGGCAAACGCTGACACAGTCGCCGTTCACCGTTCCGCCGGAGGACCCGAACTACAAGTACAGCAAGGTGATCATCCTGCTGACGGACGGCCTCAACACCCAGAACCGGTGGTACTCCTCGGCGTCCCTGATCGACGCCCGTGAGCAAACCACCTGCAACAACATCAAGGCCGCCGGCATCAAGATCTATACGGTCCAGGTCAACACCGGCGGCGACCCGACCTCGACCCTGTTGCAGAATTGCGCCAGCAGTTCGGACAAGTTCTTCCTGCTGACCACGGCGAATGAAATCGTCACAACCTTCGACCAGATCGGCACCGCACTGACCAACCTCAGGCTTGCGATGTAGGTTTTCATGCCGGTGCGGGCCCCCGCCGGATTTCGTTGCATTTTGCCACGGCGGTTGTCTGTTCGTTAATGATGCGGACGGATCGATCGGCGTTGCTTGCCGAATTGGCCCGGCAATAGTTCCAATTTTACTCACCCTTTACGACGCAAGCCTACGGTGACCCCGCGTTCTTATGACGCCCGGGCTGCACCGATGTTGAAACTTTTCACGTCTCCCCTCGCCCCCCCGCTTCGTCGCTTCACGCGTGACGTCAGGGGAAATGTGGCGGTCATCTTCGCGCTGGCGACGCTGCCGATCATCGGGTTTGTCGGCACCGCTGTCGATTTCAGCAGCGCCAACGCGGCAAAGGTCCAGCTGCAGGCCGCGCTCGATTCCACCGCGCTGATGCTGGCCTCCTACGCGCCGGACCACACCGACGCCGAAATCCAGGCCCAGGCCGCGAAATACTTCAACGCAATCTTCGATTCACCGACCGCGACCAACGCATCCGTGACCGCGAGCTACTCGTCCACGGACTCCAAAATCGTGCTGGACGGTTCGGCGAAAGTGCCGACCCAGTTCATGTCGGTGCTGGGCATCGACTCCGTGACCATCAACGGCTCCTCCACCACAAAATGGGGAACCACCCGGCTGCGCGTGGCGCTGGTGCTCGACAATACCGGCTCGATGGCGCAGGCCGGCAAGATGACGGCGCTGAAGGCGGCGACCAAGAGCCTCTTGTCGCAGTTGAAATCGGCTGCGTCGAATGATGGCGACGTCTATGTCTCCATCATACCGTTCAGCAAGGACGTCAACGTCGGCTCCTCGAACTACAACGCAAGCTGGATCGGCTGGACTGACTGGAACAGCGACAACAAGACCTGCTCCTGGGTCTACAACGGTTACAGTAATGGCTACAGGTACACCTGCACGCCAAAAAACCACAACACCTGGAACGGCTGCATCTCCGACCGCGGTCCGTCGAATGCGCCGGGCAATTCGACCTGGGACCAGGTCGCCACCGCCCCGGATGGGACGACCGATTCCCTGTGGCCGGCCGAACAGTACAGCAGTTGCCCGCTCGCAATGATGGGCCTGAACTACAACTGGACCGCCATGGAAAATCTGGTCGACCGGATGTATCCGGCCGGAAACACCAATCAGCCGATCGGACTGGTCTGGGGCTGGCAGTCGCTGGTCGGCGGCGGTCCCCTGACGGTTCCTGCAACCGATCCGAATTACAAATATCAGAACATCATCATTCTGATGTCCGACGGACTCAACACGCAAGACCGCTGGTACAACGCGCAAACGCCTGTTGACAATCGCATGTACCAGACCGGCAACGGCTCCGGCACCTGCGGCAACATCAAGGCGGCGGGCATCACGATCTATACCCTCCACGTGAACACTGACGGCGATCCGACCTCGACGCTGCTGCAGAACTGCGCCAGCTCCTCGGACAAGTTCTATCTGGTGACCAGCGCGAACGACATCGCAAATGCCTTCACCTCGATCGGCACAGAGCTGACCAAGCTGCGGGTGGCCGAATAGGCGCCCGCGGGCGCCCTTCGCACAGATACCTTCGATTTGAAGCTTTTTCGAAGCCGGTTTGATGCTTCTTCAAGCAAACGCGCCGACCACGCATTAACGAGCCCGTACGCAATACTACGGCAGCGGTACGCCCGGCGCTTAACCATTCAAACCCCTCAACAGCGGCGTTCGCCGCCACAATGCACCCGTCAGGCCTGACGGCAACGACGGCATTTGAACGATTTGGGATACCTTCGCTTCATGCGGCCCCATCATCTTACCCGCGTTCAGTCGAACCCGGTGAACAGCCATGGGCAAGCGTTGGGCGAAATTCTGCGACACACTGCGCCGCTTCGGACGCGCCCGCGAGGGCAACATCGCCGTCATCTTTGCGTTTTCGATGGTGCCGGTGATCGCCTCCGTCGGCGCCGCCGTCGATTACAGCCGCGCCAATTCTATCAAGGCCGACCTGCAGGCGGCGCTCGACGCCACGGCGCTCATGCTCTCGAAGGAGGCCGCAGTCGACACGCACGATCAGTTGCAGTCCAACGCGCTTGCCTATTTCAAGGCCATGTTCAACCGGCCGGCCTACGAGACCATCGCCGTGACCGCCAACTACACCGACGCCAATGGTTCGACGCTGGTGCTGAATGCCTCGGTAAACGTAAAGACCGATTTCATGCAGGCATTCGGCTACGACACCGTCACGCTCAGCGGTTCGTCCACGGCCCAGTGGGGCACCACGCGGCTGCGGGTTGCGCTGGTGCTCGACAACACCGGATCGATGAGCTCGGACGGCAAGATGGACGCCCTCAAGACGGCGACCACGAGCCTGCTGTCCCAGCTCAAGGATGCGGCCACCAATGCAGGCGACGTTTACGTCTCGATCGTTCCGTTCGTCAAAGACGTCAATCTCGGCGCCGCCAATTACCAGGCCAACTGGATCGACTGGAGCGACTGGGAGGCCAACAACGGCAGCTGCAGCGGCTACTCCAGCTGGAAAAAGCCCAGGAGCAAATCGAGCTGCCTTTATAATGGCGGCACCTGGACGCCCGCCGACCACAGCACCTGGAACGGCTGCGTCGTCGACCGCGGCGATTCCAGCGGGCCGAACACGGGCGATTACGACACCAACGTGATCGCGCCCACGACCAGCATTGCGGCGACCCTGTATGCGGCCGAGCAGTACTCGTCCTGTCCGCGGGCGGCCCGCGGACTCAGTTACGACTGGGACGCGATGAATACGCTGGTGTCGAACATGCAGCCTGCCGGCAACACCAACCAGGCGATCGGCCTGCAGCTGGGCTGGCTGTCGCTGGTCGGCGGCGGCCCGTTCAACGCGCCGGCGAAGGATCCCAATTACAAGTATCGCGACGTCATCATCCTGCTGACAGACGGGTTGAACACGCAAAACCGCTGGTACAGCGATCAGGGCAGGATCGACGATCGCCAGCAGGTGACCTGCAACAACATCAAGGCCGCCGGGGTGACGCTCTATACCATCCAGGTCAATACCGGCGGCGATCCGACCTCGACGCTGCTACAAAGCTGCGCCAGTTCGTCGGACAAGTTCTTCCTGCTGACCTCGGCCGGCGAGATCGTGACGGCCTTCAATACGATCGGCACCAATCTGAAGAGGCTGCGGGTGGTCAAATAGCGCCTTTACCGGGGCCTCTGGTGCAAGGACATTCTGTGATTGCACCAACCAGCCATTAACAACGGCGAATGGCGGCGCCTGGATTGCCGCGGCCGCAGCCGGCCCGCGGATTAACCACTCAAATCCCCGGCCGGTCTTGCTTTTCCCCGAGATTCAGGCGGTTTGGCTTACCGGGAGCCTCGATCTTTCATTATGTGGGTATACCGGGTCTTTAAAGCGGTGGACTAAAACCAACCGAAATCAATCGAATTCGGTGAACCGCCATGTCGACCCTTGTCATGTCGACCCTTTGGGCCAAATGCCGCAGCGCCATCGCTGCGTTTGTTCGCGCGCGCGACGGCAACGTCGCCACGACATTCGCCATCGTTCTCGTTCCCGTTATGGCGGCCACCGGCGCCGCCGTCGATTACAGCCGCGCCAATGCGGTCAAGGCCGACCTGCAGGCGGCGCTCGACTCCACCGCGCTTCTGCTCTCGAAGGAGGCGGCAACCGACACCAATGACGTACTGCAAGCCAACGCACTTGCGTATTTCAAGGCCACCTACAACCAGCCGACCACCAACAACATCACGGTCAGCGCCAGCTACAGTGCCGCCGCCGGTTCGACCCTGGTGGTGAACGGCTCCGTGTCGGTGCCCACCACCTTCATGGGCATATTCGGCTACGACGCAATCACGGTCTCGTCATCGTCCACCACCCAGTGGGGTACGTCGCGCCTGCGCGTCGCGCTGGTGCTCGACAACACCGGCTCGATGAGCTGGGACGGCAAGATGGACGCGCTCAAGACCGCCACAAAAAGCATGCTGAGCCAACTGAAAAACGCTGTCACGACCGACGGTGACGTCTACGTGTCGGTGGTCCCTTTCGCGAAAGACGTCAATCTCGACAACGCCAACCATGCGGCCGACTGGATCGACTGGACCGAATGGGACGCCAGCAACGGCAGCTGCAGCGGCTACAAGAACTACTATGGCTACGGCTCGCCCAAGACCAGGTCCAGTTGCCAAGCCTACAGCGGCACCTGGAATTCGAATAACCACACGACGTGGAACGGCTGCGTCGTCGACCGCGGCGATACCAGCGGCCCGAGCAGCGGCGACTACGACACCAATGTGATTGCGCCGACGACCAGCATCGCGGCGACGCTGTATGCGGCTGAAGAGTATTCGTCGTGCCCGAGAGCCGCGATGGGCCTGAGCTACGACTGGAACGCCATGAATTCGCTGGTGAACAGCATGCAACCCGGCGGCAACACCAACCAGGCGATCGGCCTGCAGGTGGGCTGGATGTCGCTCGCCGGGGGCGGCCCCTTCACCGCGCCGGCGATGGATTCCAACTACACCTATTCCCAGGTCATTATCCTGCTGACCGACGGCCTGAACACCCAGAACCGCTGGTACAGCAGCCAGAGCAAGATTGATGCGCGCCAGCAAAAGACCTGCGACAACATCAAGGCCGCCGGCGTGACGCTCTATACGATCCAGGTCAATACCGGCGGCGATCCGACCTCGACGCTGCTGCAGAATTGTGCGAGTTCGTCGGACAAGTTCTTCCTGCTGACCTCGGCCAGCCAGATTGTGACCGCCTTCAACGAAATCGGCACGAATTTGAGCAAGCTGCGGGTCGCCAAATAGGCGCCTGACGCCGCAACGGCCTATAACAAAGCAAAAGCCCGGCCACTGCGGCCGGGCTTTGTCTTTCAACAGACAGCTACGCTACGCTACGCGACGCAACGCTTACAAAGGCTTACTTCGCCTTGCCCATCATGGATTCGAACGGCTTGTAGCTCTCCCTGGCCAGGTCCGCGTACATCTCGCTGATCCTGGAGGCCTGGGCCACGAAACCCTCGTAGGCGGTCTTGGCGTATTCGGTCTGCACCTCGATGGCCTTGTCGAAGGACTTGACGCCAAACAGTTTTTCCAGCGCGGCGGTGCTGTCCTCGAAGGCCTTCTTGGAGTAGTCGGCCATTTCCACTGCGATCGCCTGCGCGCTCTTCGACACCGCGCCCATCGTCTTCAGGGTGGTATCGACGTTTTCCTTGCCAACCTGCTGCAGGTCCTCGAAATTCTTGATCATCGTAATCCTTTCCCGGCCCGCTCCGATGGCGGCGCCTCTGAGGCTGGTTGCTCTGATCGGTCGGTCGCCGCCCCGGCGACCAGAAATTCATTTATAGTGCACTGCACAAAAAAATCAACAACTATTTTGCGATGCAAAAAATTTCAACAACTCCAAGGCGCTGTATTAATAATTTCTAAACCACGTTCCAGCTATCGTCATAATTTGATGCCAAGTGGCGCTAAAGTCGTCGCGAATCGCAGGGCGATGGCGCTGCGGGCGAAATTCAGAAAAGGGGTTGGGGAGAGCTGATGTTGCGTGGGGGAGCCCAGGTCCAGCGCTGTCTGCGATGGGGCGCTTTGGGACTTGCGACCCTTTTGGTCGCGACCGCGGTCACCAGTAATGCCGCGGATGCGCGCCGCCGCCAAGGCTACCAGCCGCCCACCGCCTCGATCGTCATCGACGCCAATTCGGGCAAGGTGCTGCAGGCCAGTCACGCCGACAGCAGGCGGCATCCCGCCTCGCTCACCAAGATGATGACGCTCTACCTGCTGTTCGAGCGGATGGCCACCGGCAAGATCAAGCCGTCCACCCCGCTCGAGGTGTCCGCGCAGGCCTCCGCCCAGGCACCCTCGAAGCTCGGACTCAAGCCGGGCCAGACCATCCGGGTCGAGGACGCCATCAGAGCGCTTGTCACCAAGTCCGCCAATGACGTGGCGGTGGTGGTGGCGGAAGCGATCAGCGGCAGCGAACCCGCCTTCGGCAGGGCAATGACGGCCAAGGCGCGTGAGCTCGGCATGACGCACACCGTTTATCACAACGCCTCTGGCCTCCCCGACGATCGGCAGATCACCACAGCGCGCGATCAGGCAGTCCTCGCCCGCGCCTTGCAGGACCGCTTCCCGCAATACTTCCACTATTTTGCGCTGCGCGATTTCGTCTGGAACGGCCGCCGCATGCGCAACCATAACCATCTGCTCGGCCGCGTGGCCGGGGTCGACGGCATCAAGACCGGCTATATCCGCGCTTCCGGCTTCAACATCGTGGTCAATGTCCGGCGCGGCAAGCGTCACATCATTACGGTCGTGTTCGGCGGCCGCACGGGACGGGTCCGCGATGCGCGCGCGAAAGCCCTCATCAGCACCTATTTCGAGCGTGCGTCGACCAAACGCACCGCGCCCCTGGTGGTGGAAAACTGGAAGGCAAAGCAACTGCTGGCCGATTTGCCGACGCCGTCACGCGACCCGCGCGATGAAATCAAGACGGTGAAGGCGGTCGAGGAGACGGTCGATGTGGCCGAGGTTGCAACCCCCGAGCCCGGGTCGACAGCTCCTATCACGCCTAACCGCGTCAAGACCGTCACCGTCGAGCCGGCGACCATGCACACGGCGTCGCTCGCGCCGCTGCCCCTCGGCGCGAACAAACTGACGCCGGCGACCGGCCAGGCCGGCAAGGTCACCACGCTCGATACCATCAAGCGTACAAAACTGTCGCCCACCCTGCCGGCGGAAACGCCCGCGAAAGTGGCCGGAGGCCTGCATCTCCAAGACACCGCCTCGACGGAAGACGATGTGCCGCTGCCGCCGTCGGCCAAGGCCAAGGGCGGCTACATGATCCAGGTCGGCGCCTTCGACGACGAGCACGAAGCCAAGCAGCGCCTGGCGAAGGCCAAAGCCGAGGCCAAGGATCAGCTCGTCAAGGCCGATCCGTTTACACAAAAGATCGCCAAGGGGTCGAAATCCCTCTACCGCGCGCGCTTTGCCGGTCTCGACCGGAGCCAGGCTGAAGTCGCCTGCAAGCATCTCAGGCGCAGCGAAATTCCCTGCTTTATGCTGAAAAATTAACGGTCTGCGCCTAGTGTCCCGATGGCCGGACCTTCAATGGGAACCGGCCCCTGGCGCTGCCTCGCGCGCAAAAAAGCCGCCAGGAAAACGATAATAATAACGGGATTCCGTCAAACCGGGCAGGAGCCGCTGATGATGTTGTACGGAGTACATCAGCGATGGCGGCGAAGAAGAATTTCCTTAGCCTCATTGATACGGGCAGCAAGGTAAGACGTCCCCCCCTGGTCGGGATGGAATTTCTTCATCAGCGTGCGGTGCGCGCGCGTGATGAGGTCGGGCCCCGAACCGGGCTCCAGGCCAAGGATCTGGTAGGCCTCCTGCTCGGACATTTTGCCGGCGGACGCAGCCGCGCGCCCAGAGTCCGCATCCGCATGCGCGTGCTGACGCCAGCGGGAGTCCCGGCGGTCAAGATAAGCCATCAATAGCGCACGACTTTCGTCGTCGATCTCGCCGAGCAGGTTGACGAGGCTTTTGACGTCGAGCTGCTCCAGCGTGGCGCCCTGATACCGCCCCGCCAGCACGCGGCCGCCCATGCGGCCGCTGTCGTGGTCAAGTTCCATTTCGAGATAGGTCGAGCGAACGCGCGAGGTCTGGCCGCCGCTCCTGCGGGCACGGCCCGCGCTCTGCACGCCGAAGGGCAGCCAACCCAGCAGGCCGAGCCCGAAAATTCCGACCGGAATGGCAATGCCAAGCTGACCACGCACGCCCAGGAATACGGCAAGTCCGATCGACAGCAGACCGCCGGCGATCCTGGCCACACGCGCGCCGACCCCGGGATCGACCCTGGAAATAACGTTGAGCGCCCACAGGGCGAGCACCAACGCGACAAGACCGAGAACCAGGGCCGGCATCAGCGGAGCTGCGCCAGGAGTTTCCGGGCGCTGCCGGCCTGACGCGACGACAACGCCCGCAACGCCTCAAGGCCACCGGCGGCATAGGCCGCGACCGCGCGCAGCAGTTCGCCGAGCTCGTGGGCGGCACCGCTGTCGAAGCGACCATAAGCGCCGTGGGTCAGCCGGGCTATCTCGCGATAGGCTGTTTCCGCCGCCGGGTCGTGGCCCTCCTGGAACATGAACGCACGCACGCCGAGCAGGCCGAGTTCACCGGCGACCGCGCACAGGTCGTCGATCTGCTCTTCCATGGCGTCGCCGACAAAGACCAGCGCCTGCACAGGCTGGCGTCCGTACTCCTGGCGGGTGTGGGTGAGCACCCGGCGAATTTGGGTCTGGCCGCCGCGGCAGTCGATCGCGCTCATGAGCCGGGCGAGGTTCTCGCTGCCGGCCACCCAGCCGGAGGCGCGGCATTCGTTGCGGCCGCGGAAATAGACGAGCTGGATGTCGAGGCCGCCGACGCTCGCCGCCTCGCGGAACATTTCCGCCTGCAATGAGCAGGCAGTGTCCCACGTCGGCTGCCGGCTCATCGTGGCGTCGAGCGCGAAGATCAGCCGGCCACGCTTTCCCGCCGTGCCGGCAGGCCCGAGCCCGCGCACCTGATCCAGAAATTCAGCGATCTCCGGCCGCGGCGAGGCCGGCGCGGGCGCCTCCCGGGTGGAATCCTTGGTCACCTTGCTCATGGGAAGAAGTGTACACCGATTTGAGACCGATCGGTGGCGCGACCACAGCTCCGCGCCCCCCTGCGCAAGCATGGACCCCGAGCAGATTGCGGAACGGGAAACCCCGTCAGGCGATGACGTCGTGGACCTGGAGCGGCTGGTCCATGACCGAATACCACTCCGCCCGCGCGGCGGCACGGCGGCGGCCGTTTTCCGACAGCGGCAGGTGCAGCGCGTTGAGCAACGCTATGACCTCCTCACGCGCGGTCAGATGCGACATGTTGGGCCGGGTGCCGAGGGTGGTCTCGTCGAGATCATCCAGAGCGGTCAGGCCGCGCGGGAAGAACTCGCGATAGATGACACGCTCGGCCAGGCCGTCGACGGTGCGAAAGCCCATGCGCCTGGCAAGCTCGGAAAGCCCCTCGCCCACCAGACGCTTGTTGCGCGAACCGAGCGCGGAAAGCCGGTTGCGGATCACGATCCAGTCGGTCATGCGGCCGTCGACCAGACGACGCTGACGGCGCGCCTCGCGCACCATCTCGGTGTAGTGGCTTTCGCCGGTGACGCCGAAGCTGGTCGGATCAAGGGTGGCGAGCACGTCGAAATCGACGAAGCTGTCGTTGAGCGGCGTGACCAGCGTGTCGGCCATCGAGTGGGCGAGCCGCATCAGGTAGGTGTCGTTACCTGGCGTGTCGATGATCACGACGTCGTGGGTGTGCTCGATAGCGCCGATGGCTTTCGAAAAATTGGCGAACTCGCGCGCTTCGTTGGCTTCGACCGAGCCGGACTCGCCGCGCGCGATGCAGTAATGTGTCGGCAGTTCGAGATTGATGCGCGCGCGCGCGGCCCAGTCGCGGCGGTTTTCGATGTAGTGGGTGAAGCTCTGCTGGCGGCTGTCGAGGTCGATGGTGGCGACGCGCTGGCCGGCCTTGAGCAGGGCCACGGCGATATGCAGCGCAGTGGTCGATTTGCCCGAACCACCCTTCTCGTTGCCGAGCACAACGACGTGAGCCGACTGAGGAGATTCTTGGATCGACTGGACTAGCATGACGCGCCCTGCTGAGAGGGCAATTCTCGGATTTTCCTTAGGTTTTAGTCAAGCTTGTCGTTGCTTAACCATTAACCTCGCGTGGCCCGATGGTTCCCGATTTGCTAGGTGCTTTCGCATACCGACGACCACAGCCGACAAGGCCCCCTGCCCGATGGCCAATCGCCCACAAGTGACGCGTACCGTCTCCGCGCTTCGGCACGCTCTGGAGCCCTGGCGACGCGCCGGCCAGTCCGTCGCGCTGGTCCCGACCATGGGTGCGCTGCACGAGGGCCATCTGACGCTGGTGCGCGAGGCGCAGAAGCGCGCCCGTCGCGTGGTGGTATCAATCTTTGTTAACCCGACCCAGTTCGCCCCCCACGAGGATTTCGGCAGCTATCCGCGACGCTTCGCCGCCGATCTTGAAGTCCTGAAGGAAGCCAGGGCCGACCTGGTCTGGGTCCCTTCGGCAGAGGTCATGTACCCGGAAGGCTTCGCCACCCGCATCGAGCTGGATTCCGGGCCGGCCAGGGCCGGGCTCGAGGACAAGTACCGTCCGCACTTCTTTGGCGGCGTCGCTACGGTGGTGACCAAGCTGTTCCTGCAGGTCGCGCCCGATTTCTCCATATTCGGGCAGAAGGACTACCAGCAACTGCGGGTTATCACTCAATTGGCCAAGGATCTTGATCTGCCCTTGAAGATTGTTGGCGTGCCGACGGTCCGTGAAAAGGACGGCCTGGCGCTGTCATCGCGCAATGCCTACCTGTCGGCGAGCGAACGCCAGGCGGCACCGGCGCTTTATCGCGTGCTGAAGGAATGCGCCACACGCATCAGGAAAGGCGCCGGCATCGAACGCATGCTGGCGGCCGGCCGCACCGAGATCGAACACGCCGGTTTCCGGCTCGATTATCTGGAAGCACGTGACGCGCAGACGCTCGAGCCCGTGCGTTCGCCCGCGTTCTCGCCAGTGCGACTGCTTGTGGCCGCAACCCTCGGCACGACGCGGCTGATCGACAACGTCGGCGTATAACCCTACAGCAATCCCAGCTCCCGCAACTCGCGCCGCATCGCCTCCGGCATCTTGTCGGCGCCAGGCGCGGCACGCGACAAGTCACGCGGCGATTCCCCGGCTTCGAGGTACCGCCAGCCCTGGAAGGCGGCCCGCGGACGAGGCTCGACCAGCACCACCTTGCCGTCGAGCACCAGCCGGCAACGGCCGATGCCGTCCTTGTCGGTGAAAGGGCGGACGTCGAGGATGCGCTCGCGGCACATGATCTGGCCCTTGATGACCCAGTAGAGCGAGCCGCCGTCGGTAAGTTCGGCCGCGCGCTTGGGCAGCATGCGGGTGGTGTGGATGTGCTCGGCCTTCTGCCCCCGCCGCCGCTTCTCGTTCAGCTTCTGCTTGATCCAGTCCTTGAGGTCGGCGACCGAATCACAGCCGACGCACAGCTTGACGAGATGAAGGGGCATTGCACACGTTCCACACGCAGATGGCATCCACCCGGCCAGCAATAGCGCGCACGGTGGCCATGAGAAAGGGACAGGCCCCGGTTTCTCCCCGCAGATCACCCGGACGAGTCGACGCCGCTTGCAAATTGACCACCGCAGTCCATGATGGCCGGGTCACTGAGCCCGGCGCGCCCGCGCCGAATGGGGGCACTATGAGGAAAATTGCTCTGCTGATCATCCTTGCCGCTTTCGCCGCCGCGCCCGTCGCGACCGCGCAGGAAAAGAAACTGAAAAAACTGAGTGATATGACTCCCGAAGAGGCTATGCAGTACAACGAGAAGAACCTGAGCCTCGTGGTGAAAGGGCTTCCGCTGATCCTGCCGAGCTGGGCGGTGCCCCTCTATTTCGGCATGAATCTCGACCAGGAGGTCGAGAAGGCGACAACGAAGAAGAAAACCAGGAAAAAAAAGAAACGCTGACAAAACGGCATTACCCGGCCACGGACTATGGCCGTGCGGCTTCGATCAACATGATCCTGGCGCCTTCCGCGACCTGGGCGTCGGCGCCGACAGCAATTTCGGCAACCGTGCCGTCGGTTGGCGCGTGAAGGGTGTGTTCCATTTTCATGGCTTCGATGATGGCGACGCGCTCGCCGCGCACCACCTGTGCGCCCGGCTCGACCAGGATGGCCAGCACCTTGCCGTGCATGGGTGCGCGCACCAGGCCGCCCTGCCCGCTATCGCCAGCCTGATCGAGCGCAAGATCGCGCAACGTCACCCTGGTCTGGCGGCCGCGCCGCAGCACGTAGACGGCGTCGGCGCCGGAGATGGCAATGGCGTCATCCGCCGGCGTAGCACCCGCGACCGAAATCGCGGCACCGCCCGGCCCGTATCCAATCTCCGCCACCACGTTCTCGCCGTCGGCCACGATGGGCAGCGCCAGGTGGCGCGCGCCGCACAGTTGAAAACCGTCGACCGCATCCCAGGGTGAAGGCGACGTATGGTCTTCGCCCGCAAGTGCCGCTGCGACGCGCGCCGCTTCCCGCATCAGCAATTCGCGCGCACCGCAAGCTGCGGCTGCGTAGTCGAGGCCGGCCGGTCCCGTCAGCGCGTCGAGGTGCGTATCGATGAAGCCGGTGTCGAAGTCCCCACTGCGGAAGCCGTCGGTGCGGGCGAGGGCAGCGAGAAAACCGGCATTGCTGCGCGGACCGGCAACGACGGTGGCTTCGAGCGCGTTCGCCAAACGATCCAGCGCTTCTTCGCGCGTAGCAGCGTGAGCGATCAGCTTGGCGATCATGGGATCGTAGAATGGCGTCACCGCGTCGCCCGTTTCCACCCCGCTGTCGATGCGCAACGATTCGTCTTGCGGAAATCGCAGCGCAACAAGTTTGCCCGTCGACGGGAGAAAGCCGCGCTCGGGATCCTCGGCGTAGAGCCGCGCTTCGACCGCGTGGCCGTCGAACCGCACCTGATCCTGCTTGAGCGGCAGCCTTTCGCCGGCGGCAACTCGGAACTGCCATTCGACCAGATCGAGGCCGGTGACACATTCGGTCACCGGGTGTTCGACCTGCAGGCGCGTGTTCATTTCCATGAACCAGAAGCCGTCCTCCTTGAGGCCACCGGCACCGTCCGCGATGAACTCGACGGTGCCGGCTCCCTCATAGTTGACCGCCCTGGCGGCGGCGACGGCGGCCTCGCCTATCGCGGCGCGCAAGGTTTCGCTCATGCCGGGCGCAGGGGCCTCCTCGATCACCTTCTGATGGCGGCGCTGCAACGAGCAGTCGCGCTCGCCGAGATGGATGACATTGCCATGACGGTCGCCGAACACCTGGAATTCGATATGGCGGGGCGCGTTGATGTATTTCTCGATCAGCACGCGGGCATCGCCAAAGGCGCTCTGCGCCTCGCGCATACAGGAGGCGAGCAAGTCATCGAAGTCGGCGTGACGCTCGACCCGGCGCATGCCCTTGCCGCCGCCGCCGGCCACCGCCTTGATCAGGACCGGATAGCCGATTTCGTAGGCCTTTTGTTTCAGAAAAGCGGGGTCCTGGCGCTCGCCATGATATCCCGGCACCACCGGCACCCCTGCTCCTTCCATCAGCGCCTTGGCGCGGTCCTTCAGACCCATGGCGCGGATCGCCTCGGGCGAAGGCCCGATGAAAACTATGCCGGCGTCGCGACAGCTTTGCGCGAAGTCCGCGTTCTCCGACAGGAATCCATAGCCGGGATGGATGCAATCGGCGCCCGCTCCCCGCGCTGCCGCGATCAGTCTTTCACCGACCAGATAGCTTTCCGTCGCCGGTGCCGGACCGACGGCGATAACTTCATCAGCATGCCTGACATGAAGGGCGCGGGCATCTGCCTCGGAATGAACCGCGACGGTGCGCAAGCCCAGGCGCTTGGCGGTGCGCATGATGCGACAGGCGATCTCGCCGCGATTGGCGATGAGGACGGCGTTGAACATCAGGGGCCCGGGCGCTGGCGGCTAGAGTCCTTGCACATGATCATTCCCGAAATCCGGTACCCGCTTTCGGGATCACAAGCTAGCGCGTGAGCTGGAGCGGAGCGCCCGGATCCTGCTGCCTGGTCCCGGCCTGCTTCTTGTCGACTTCCCCGCTGCTGGCGTCCTTGGTCGCGGCGCCGGAATTGACCTCCTTGCCCTCCTTGCGCCGCTCGATCTCCGCGCTGCGCACGGTCTCGCGATTGAGCCGGGTGGCGACATCCTTCGGCAGCTTGGGCTCGGGCGTCATGATGCTGACAGCGGGAATGGAATCGGCCGACGGAAAGTGCCACTTCGACGACACCGGCTTGCGCACAACAGACGCGTCGGGCGGCGAGGCCTCTGCGTGCGCCTCGTCCGGTGATGGATTGGCCGGCAACGCGGACACGGCGGGCCCGGCTGCAGCCGCTGGCGCATCCCAGCTGGCAGCGTAACGGGAGACGTACTGGTCGAAGGTCTGTGCCTTGAGATTCGCCTTCAATGCACCGGCATCGGCAACCATTGCAAAGACCGCGCATTTGCTGGCGGTGCAGCCGTCGCGGCGCGACAGGACGTGGGCGGCGATGCCGTAGCGATCGAGCGAAACCGCGCGCCGGGTCGAAACCAGCGCCGCAAGGGCACCTGCGTCGCCGCGCCGGGCGAGCGCATGGGCCTGGCTCAACAGATCGATGCGCGCCGCCATATAAGCGACCGCGGCCGCCGCGCTCTGCGCGTTGGCGAACACCTTCTTTTCGCAAGAATTGGCGACGGTTTCGCCGGCGGCACCGTCAACGCATGGCAGCACTGAGCCGGGCGCGAGCACGCTACGCTCGAGTTCGGCCGCGCGCATGAGCAGCGCCCGCCGCGTTGCAGCCCGCTCATTGTCGCCGAGGCGGTCGAGCACCGCCAGCATGGCCAGTACCGCCAGGGCCAAGGCGGCAACCGGGATGACGACGCGCGGTAACAATAGCCCGCTCATGAGCCGTTCATGCGCCTCCCGCCGACTTGAATCCGGGCGCCAGATCACTGGCCGCGGCGAACGCGCCCTTGGCCTCCACCGCGCTCATCGCCACGGTGGTTCGCAAATCCGTCACACCACCCGAACTCGCCGCCGCCAGCAGCACGGATGCCGCCTGCAGGTCGCTCGGCACCTCGGCAATGGTCATGAAATCGTAGTCGCCGAACGTGAGGTAGTAGCCCAGGAGCCGCCCGCCGGCCTTGGCCAGCAGACGCGACACCGCCTCGGCACGATCTTCCGGCCGGACCATCATGCCTTTGATGGCCTCACGGGTGTAGCGGCCCTGGGTGATGTAGATCGGCATCACGTCCTCCTCCCCCGGCCGCAGCGGTGCCGCGACCCTGGAGGAGATCATAACCGATGGCAAAGGCGAAAGCGCGGCATCCGCGGATGCGGCGCTCAGGCGCGATCGAGCTGGCTTTCCTTGGCCACGCGCTCGAAAGCCTCGCCCGAACTCTTGATCCGGTACTGCTGCTCGTCGCCATCGGACGGCAACAGCCGCACCACCGTGTAGCTGCCGGTAGCGGCCGCACGGCCGAAGGTCGGCGACGTATAGTAGACGGTCTCGCCCACACGGTATTTGTGCGAGCGCATGACCGCTTCCTGGCCGGCCACCGGCTGCACCGGCGGGCTCGCGGTGCGGATCATCGCCGCCGCAGCCGCGAACTCGGGTGCGAGGCTCGGGGCCGACTTGGTCCCGTTCCTGGACACGGTTTTGGCCGCAGCCTTGGCCGCCACCTTGGCGGATTTCTCGGTTTTGACGTTTTTCGTCGATTTCGTGGCTTTGGTGGGCCTGGCGACCGCGCTCCGTGCAGATTTGGCCGCCTTGCCGGCGGTCACGCGCGAGCTCTTGGCCGTCTTCTTGGCCGTACTCGCCGACTTGGTCGTCTTTTCCGTGCTTCGCCGGGCAGTTTTGGCGGACCGCCGGGCGCTCTTTGCAGATGAGGTGCTCATAAATATATTTATAGCACCTAATTTCAGCCGCTGGTGAAGTTTTTTTATAGATTAACCACGTCTTTTCAGTGCCTTATACAGACGGTTACTTAATACCGTGACGCCTCGCGCAGCCCCGCAAAACCCGTCTCCAGAAGGCTTCCACGAGCCCGGCAAAAAGCCTCCCGGAGGGCCTCACGCCCTCCTGCCCTACGGCGCCCGGTAACCGCCGACACACCCTTGGTCCGGCTTCCGCAGGGGGACGGGGCCCTTTGTCCGCTCAGCGCCCGACCTGCTCGCGATTACCCACCCTGAGGGCATCAGCGATGGCGCGGCGGTCCATACGGGTGCCGTCGTCGCCTTCGATCAGCAGGGGTGTGCGCCCCTCCGCCTCCACGTGGCGCGACCACGAAAGAGCCTCGTCCATGGATGTGAATTCCTTGAACAGCATCTTCTCCTTGGCGAGCGGAGAAATGTTGTCCGATCCCTTGGGACCGCTGTAGACGCGATAGCGCATGATCGAACCTCCTCTTTCGGCCGGCTCGGTTGCAGTGCAGAACGGGCTATCCCGGCCCGTGGCAGCATGCGAACGGGCACCGGCCCTGTCTTTGACCTGTGTCATGTCCCCAACGGGCGCAAGGGCGGGATGGTTCCTAAACCGTGGCCCGGTCCGGATGCCGTTGCTATCGTAGCGGCCTCGCCGAGGGGGACCGGAAACATGCGGGCGGCTTTCTACGAGACGAACGGCGCAGCACGTGACGTGCTGCGGGTCGAAGAGGTGGAAACGCCCAGGGCCGGTACCGGCGAAGTGCGGGTCAAACTTGCAACGTCCGGCGTCAACCCCTCCGACGTCAAATCGCGGGCCGGATTGACGCGCAAGATCACCTGGCCGCGCCTGATCCCGCAAAGCGATGGCGCCGGCGTCATCGACCAGGTCGGCGACGGTGTCCCGCAGTCGCGGATCGGCGAGCGGGTCTGGGTGTGGAACGGACAATGGCGGCGTCCATTCGGCACAGCCGCGGAGTACATCGCCGTGCCGGCCGCGCTGGCGGTGCCCCTTCCCGCGCGGGTGAGCGTTGAGGAAGGCGCCTGCCTCGGCATTCCGGCGATGACGGCGATCCACGCGGTAACGCTGGCGACCGTCGACAAGGACACCATCCTTTTCGTCTCCGGCGGCGCCGGCTCGGTAAGCCAATACGTCATCCAGTTCGCCAGGGCCAAAGGCGCAGTCGTGATCACCACCGTGTCTTCGGACGAGAAGGCGGCCGTGGCGCAAGAGGCCGGCGCCGATCACATCATCAACTACAAGCGCGAGGATGTGGTCGCGCGAATGATGGAAATCACCGGCAAACATGGCGCCGACGCGGTCATCGAGATGGACATTGCCGCCAACGCGCACCTCCTGCCCGGCGTACTGCGGCCCAAAGGCAGTGTGATCATCTACGGCACCAGCGGCGAAGCAGCGCTGCCGGCCTATTTCTGCCTGACACAATCGATCCGGCTGCAATTCTTCCTGGTCTACGAACTCGAGGCGACCGAACGCGCCCGCGCCATTGCCGGGATCAACGCCGCGCTAGAAACCGGCACACTGGTCAACCGCGTGGCCAAACCGACATACCCGCTCACCGGGATCGCCGCAGCCCACGAAGCGGTGGAGCGCGGCACCATCGGCAACGTGATCGTGACGATCTGACGTACAGCACAGCAAAGTGAGGGCGGGCTAAGGCGCGACGGCGGCGTCCCTGAAATCCCGCGGCATCCAACGCGCGGCGCACGGCGCCTGACTTCTTGGCGTCCGCAAGCAATTCGCTCGCGAGCTTGAGCGCCGCCGGACGGCCCTTCGGCACCGCAACGCCAATTCCGGTCTGCTGGAAATTGCCCGGCAGCACACGCGCGCCCGGCAGCTTGGGCAGCAGGCCGACGAAGGAATCCTGCGACAGCGCGAAGGCGTCGCCCTCTCCCTTGCGCGCCATCTCGGTCATCAGGTCGACGCCGGCGACCTCTTCGACCGCGGCCTGCGGTGCCGTGCGGCGCGCGCTTCGCATGGTGGTGGTGTTGGCGATCGCCACGATGCGCACGCCGGGGCAATTCACTTCGTCGATGGTCTGAATGGTGGAGCCGGCCGGCACCAGATAGGTGCTCTCGATGAAGTAGTAGGCCGGACCGAAATCGACCTTCTCGGCGCGCGCCGCGTCCTGCGGCATGAAAGCGAGATCGCAATCGCCGCTCGCCACCGCGTCGGTAACCTGCCCGGAATTCGAAAAGACATGCAGGTCGAGCGGCAGCATGAGCGCATCGGCGAAGGCCCGCAGCAGATCGACGGTGACGCCGCGCACCTGGCCGCGATCATCCTTGATGGCGAAGAAAGCCGACGGCGCCGGCGACACCACGATGCCGCCGCGCAGGCGTCCGGTCGGCGCCAGTTGCCTGATGTCGTCGGGGCTCGCCATGCCTTGGCTGTAGCATGGTCACGCAGGCCGGGCTACGGGGTTGCCGGCGGCTCAAGCGTAGACGTCGACGTTGAATGACGACGATGACGAGCCCGGATTGCCCGATAGCGAACTGCCCGACGCCGGATTGCCCGGGTCGCTTTCTTTCGCGGGATCGATCGCGTCCTTGAGATTTTTCAACGCGCCGCCGAGGACCGTGGCGGGCTGGCCGTCGAGACCATTCTTTTTCTTGCTGCCCTCGTCGAGAAATTCCTCGCCCGGTCTGGCGTTGGGATCCTTCCCCTGCTTCGCCTTCTCGGCGTCGCAACCGGTGAAACAGACATAACCGTTAACGACAGCGACCATGACGCAACTCCCCGTCGCGGGGACGCTAGGCGGCCCGGGTAAATGGGGCCTGAATCAGGCCCTCACGGCGCGATCACAGCAGCGTGAGACCGCGGCTGAGCGTGCCATTCCGGGACCGTTGCCGTCACGGCCAGCGCATATATCCCGCTCAGTGCGGCTGGAAATCCTGGTTGGGAAAGCCAGGGTCCGCCGGACGCTGAATACGAATGAACGCGTGCCCGGTGGCCTGGTGGCAGGCGTTGCAGGCGGCGGTGAGCTGATCGTAACCCTTCGCGAACGCTTTCGGGTTCCTGGTCTCGATGGCTTTCTCCAGATCGCCGATGGGACCGACAATCACCGCATCCATCATGTCGGCGAAGGGCAAATTCCTGAACACCGGCACCAGGTCCTGGGTGTCCGACATGATCTCCTTGATCTCGGCGAGATGATATTCGGCAAGCGGCCAGTTACCGGCCTGCCGGCGTACCAGAGCTTGGCGTGCTCGGTCTGGATCAGGTTCATGAACCATTCGAGGCCGGGCACGAACCTCTTCGGCAGGTTGGCTTCCGGTGGCGGCGGGATGACGCCCTTCGGCGCCGCGGGCGTTTGCGACTGTGCGCCGGATGCAAACGGCAACAAGGCAAGAATAAATATGACGGCGATCAATCGGCGGACCATGGACGAACCTCGCGCACGGAAGAACAACGGAGCCGGCGGCGGCAAAAGCCCGGGTCACCCGCAGGCTCTCCCTCGTCATCTTCGTCACGCGTGATGTTGCCCGAAGACCGGTACCCGCAATTCGGGATCACGCCTGAAACAACGAGCGGCTGGTATTGCCGCCGCCGGAAACCGTCGCAAACGAAAATATAGGCAGCGATCAGAACTTCTCCACCCACGGCCGCAATTCGATTTCCCAGGCCCAGGCGCTGCGCGGCTGCTGCAGGACGTGCAGATAGCTCTCGGCGATGGCGTCCGGGATCGAGCAGCGAGTCCGGATTGTCCGGCGGCTCGGGCCTCCGCGCGCTCCTGATGCCGCCGTCGATGACGAAATGCGCGACGTGGATGCCTTGCGGCGCCAGCTCGCGCGCCATGCTCTGCGCCAGGCCGCGCAGGGCGAACTTGCCCATGGCAAAGGGCGCCGACTGCGGATAGCCCTTAACGGATGCCGACGCGCCGGTGAACAGCACCGCGCCGCGGCCTTGTCGCAGCATGCGCCTGACCGCCGCCTGCGCCACCAGGAAGCCGGCATAGGCGGTGATCTCGATCGACCGGGCGACCTCGTCCGGATCGAGCTCGATGAAGCGGCCCGCGCGCGCGGGCGCTGGCGTTGTAGACGACGACGTCGGGCGTGGCGCCCGCGCCGTCGAGATCGGCGAACAGCTTGTCCACCTCGTCGCGTTTGGCGGCGTCGCAGTTGTAGGCCTTCGCGCCGGTCGCCTGCACGAATTCGTCGAGCTTGGCGGCGGAGCGCGCCGCGAGCGCAACGGACATCCCGGCGTTGGCGAAGGCGCGCGCGACGGAGGCAGACAGGCCGGAGCCGGCGCCGACAATGAGGGCGGATTGGTATTTCATGGCTCCCCCTATAGCACGGATCGCACCTTACTCCGTCCTCATCCTGAGGAAGCCGCGAAGCGGCTGTCTCGAAGGATGAGCCGGCCCCATGGTTCGAGACGCACCGCTATCGCGGCGCTCCTCACCATGAAGCCGGGTGAGACCGGCCACCAATTGACCCGCTGATATTGCAGGTCGATGTCGCACCCCTTAAGTCACATCCCGGAGAGGGTTCATGGTGTGGAATGGCCCGGTTTCTGATCTTCACAGGAATCATTCTGGTGCTGGCGGGCCTGCTGTGGCCCCTCATCGCCAGGCTCGGCCTCGGCCGCATGCCCGGCGATATCGTCTTCACCCGCGGCAACACCACTTTCTATTTCCCGATCGCGACGTCGATTGTTTTGAGCGTCGTGCTGAGCGCCGTACTGTGGATGTTGGGGCGGTGACTACTAGCGCCTGATCGGCAGCCTTCTACGGCGGCGATAATTTCATTTCTGCAGTCTCTTCTTCGCCAAATGACCGGCCTCGCGTGACAATGCGGAACAAATAGATTTCCATATCGCTTTCCTGATTTGCCAGCGATCAAGCCCCCAAAATCGCGCCGCTACGGAGGCATATGACGACTTTGTCGACCATCAATGGCCTCTCGAAACAGCTTCGTTTGAGCCCAATCCAACATAACCCGACTCGACGGAAGGCGGCAAGAACCGAGGCGTTAGCCAGATTGCTTTGAATGATACGGCTCCAATCTCGCAGAATCGCGACATTTGATGTCGAAGCTCGATCTGGATCTTCTGAAATATCTTGGTCCAGGCTTGTCCACCATTTCCAGGCAGCGAGATGATGCTGCTTTGCGTCGCAAAGTGGCTCGCGCCTCCTTCATCTTCCGGCGATAATATTCGCGACCGGACCGAGTTTTTGGATCGCGCCGATCCTGCTTCGACAAGCCAGGATTCAGATAGAGCAGAACAACTGGCGCTGTGCGCAATGGGCCGGAAAAGCAACTGGGCAGACATTTCAGATCAAACGTATGCTTGAGCCGACTGAGCACATCTCGATCTGCGGGATGCACGTATTGCCTGCCAAACTTTCAAACCTTTGATACCAGGCTCTCCCCAAAATCTGAAAATGTCCATCGCAAACCCTCACATCCTGAACACCCCGAACCGCGTCCCGCGCACCGGCGCGTTGAGCGCCGCGCTGAACGCCAAGCCCAGCACCCGCCGCGTCTCGCCCGGCGCGATGATGCCGTCGTCCCACAGCCGCGCGGTGGCGTAATAGGGATTGCCCTCTTCCTCGTACTGGTCGCGGATCGGCGCCTTGAACTCGGCCTCCTCCACCTCCGACCACGTCCCGCCGCCGGCCTCGATGTTGTCGCGCTTGACGGTGGCGAGCACGCGAGGCCGCCTGCTCGCCGCCCATCACCGAGATGCGCGCGTTCGGCCAGGTGAACAGGAAGCGCGGCGAGTAGGCGCGCCCGCACATGCCGTAATTGCCGGCGCCGTAGGAGCCGCCGACGATCACCGTCACCTTCGGCACCTGGGCGCAGGCGACCGCCGTCACCATCTTGGCGCCGTCTTTGGCGATGCCGCCTGCCTCGTAGTCGCGGCCGACCATGAAGCCGACGATGTTCTGCAGGAACAGCAGCGGAATGCGGCGCTGGCAGCACAGCTCGATGAAGTGCGCCGCCTTGAGCGCGCTCTCCGAAAACAGGATGCCGTTGTTGCCGAGGATGCCGACCGGCATGCCGTAGATGTGGGCGAAGCCGGTGACCAGCGTGGTGCCGTAGAGCTGCTTGAACTCGTCGAACTCGGAGCCATCGATCAGCCGCGCGATCACCTCGCGCACGTCGTACTGCTTCCTGAGATCGGCCGGGACGATGCCATCCAGCTCCGCGGCGTCGAATGCCGGCTCGCGCGGCGTCAGCAGCGGGATATCGACCTTCTTCCTGGTGTTGAGATGGGCGACGATGCGGCGCGCGATCGACAGCGCATGATGGTCGTCCTGCGCGTAATGGTCGGCGACGCCGGACTTGCGCGCGTGCACGTCGGCGCCGCCGAGGTCTTCCGCGCTCACCACCTCGCCGGTCGCCGCCTTCACCAGCGGCGGGCCGCCGAGGAAGATGGTGCCCTGGTTCCTGACGATGACGGTCTCGTCCGACATCGCCGGCACATAGGCGCCGCCCGCCGTGCACGAGCCCATCACGACGGCAATCTGCGGGATACGCATCGACGATAGCGTCGCCTGGTTATAGAAGATGCGGCCGAAGTGCTCGCGGTCGGGAAACACTTCGGTCTGGTGCGGCAGGTTGGCGCCGCCGGAGTCGACGAGATAGATGCAGGCCAGCCGGTTTTCGCGCGCGATCTCCTGGGCGCGCAGGTGCTTCTTCACCGTCATCGGGTAATAGGTGCCGCCCTTGATGGTCGAGTCGTTGCACACGATCATGCATTCGCGGCCCTCGACGCGGCCGATGCCGGTGATCAGGCCGGCGCCGTGGATGGCGTCGTCGTACATCCCGTTGGCGGCAAGCGGCGACAGTTCCAGGAACGGCGAGCCGGGATCAATCAGGTTCATCACGCGGTCGCGCGGCAACAGCTTGCCGCGCGCAACATGGCGCTCGCGCGCGCGCTCGGAGCCGCCCAGGGCGGCCTCGGCGCGGCGATCCTGCAATTCCTGAACCAGCGCGCGCATGCGCTCGGCATTGGTGCGGAACTCGCCCGCGTTCACGTCGACGGTGGACGACAGAATCGCCAAGCTCCCCTCCCCGCTTTGCCGCGCAAGCGTGCCTTGGCACGCGGGCGAAGGCAATGCCGGGAACCATTGAACGGTCAAATCGACGGTTACCCACCATCGCAGCGGAACGCGGCCGGCCGTGCGGCGTTGCTGTCGGCGTGAACGGGGCTGTTCGGGGGGATGTCCAGAGGAGGCATCCCGATGAGGACCATACGACTGTTATCGACCATTGCGGCCACACTGCTGCTCGGCGCCGGCACGGCCGCAGCGCAAGGCGTCAACGGCGCCGTCAAGCCCGAGCAGCCGCCGGCCGCCCTGAAGAACGCGCCCGCGGAAAAGATCGCACCCAGCATGCACGCCGGCGAGCGGGGCAAGGCCGAAACCACCGGCCAGGGCTCGGCACAAATGCTCAAGCCCGGAACTGGCGGCAACGCCGAGCTGAATCAACGCGGAACCGTTGGCGCATCTCCGCAGAGCGACGACAAATCGGGCGCCAAAGCCGGCGTAAAGGCTGACGCCGACGTCAAAGGAGAGACGGGCAGCCAAAGCGGCAGCACCGAGCTTAAGGGCGAAAGCGCCAGCAAGGCGCAGACGTCGAGTTCCTCCACGGAGTCGGCCACCCAAAAGTCCGGCCAGGTCAGCAAGAGTGATACCATCGGCCAGGGCGCCGCCGCCGGCGCCGCCAAGCTCTCGACCGAGCAGCGCAGCAAGATCACCGCGGTGATCAGGAAGCAGAAGGTGGAGCCGGCGAAGCTGAACATCTCGGTGAACATCGGCACCCACATACCGGCCAGCGTCCACTACTATCCGCTGCCCGTCGAGGTGGTCGAGGTCTATCCGGAATGGCGCGGCTACAACTACATCCTGGTCGATGACCAGATCGTGATCATCGATCCGGACACCCGCGCCGTGGTGTTCATCCTCGAAGCCTGAGCGTCCGGCACGCGAAACAGCGGACGGCCGGCACAATTGCCGGCCGTCCTCCTGTCGTGCCGCAAAATCGTCACATCCAAAAATTTTCCGGAACTGCGCGAGTTCCCGGAACGTGTGCCGCGGACACCGGTTGTCGCGGGAGCCGCAACTTCAACCGCGCTCAAGCCAAGGAGGATTCTCATGAAGACACTGACCATGCTCACCGCCGCCGCCCTGATCGCCGGCATTTCTGCCGCCGGCGCGCAAAACGCCGCGACACCGAACCAGAAGGTTCCGCCGCCCAGCAGCATCAACGCCGGCGGCTACACCACGCCCGCCGCCAAGAGCGGTTCGGAAACCACCGGTGCGGCGCAAGCCGGCGCTGCCGGAAAGATGGGCAAGACGGCTTTCACCGTGAAGGGCAAGAGCCGGTTCTGCATCAAGACGCCGACCGGAAAATCGCTCAACTGTAAGTACACCACGATGGCGGCGTGCCAGAAGATCGCCAAGCCCGGCCACAAGGTCTGCATCAGCAACCCGAAGATCGGCACCACCGGCGCCGGCCTGAAGTCCAACAACAGCATCAACATGCAGAAGAAGTAAGTCGGCGAACCGATCCATTGGTTCGTGAGATGCCCGTGCCGGCGCCGCGCCGGCACGGGCTTCGTTGCTCCGTCTGGTTCCATCACAGGTGTTACAAAAAGTTGCGCGCTATGACGCAGCCTGCGCCGCCTGTCTCCGGGAACTCAACCGCACCGCCATTCGTTGACGTGGCGACTACCGGACAAACCGCGAGGAGGACTGTGAAATGAACAAGGACCAGATAAAAGGCACCGCCGAAGAGACCAAGGGCAAGGTCAAGGAAACCACCGGCAAGTTGACGGGCGACACGAAGCTCGAAACCGAAGGCAAGGTCGATCAGGTGACCGGCAAGACGCAGAAGGCCTGGGGCGATGCCAAGGACGCGGCGAAGGAAGCCGTCGACAACGACTGACGGCTGGCGGACCACGTCGCATGAAACGGAAGACCCGGCGCGCGAGCGCCGGGTTTTTCCATGCACGCCAGCCGACGCCCGGCTATCGCGCATTGATGCGCCCATGCGCTAGACTTGTTTCCGCAATGACGGAGACCGCCCATGGACGCGCAAACTTCCGACTACAGGGACCTGAAGCTCAAGCTCGACGGGCTGGTGCCGCCGGGCCACGGCTTTCATCGCAATCTCCTGATCGACACGCTCTACGCCTCGCTGCCGCGCGACCCGCAGGCGAAGGTGCAGATTTACACCGCCGAGATCGTGCCCCGCGGTTTTACCAACTGGCACTGCCACAACGGCGCGACCTTCTTCGTCGCGCTGCAAGGCCTGTTCGAGGCGCATTTCCAGGAAGGCGTGCTGGTGAAGGGCAAGGCCGGCGAGGTCTATTCCGAGCCGATCGCCAAATTCCATCGTGGGCACAATCCGCACCCCGAGCTGCCGTATCTGTGCGTCGGCATTTGCCTCACGGCGCCCGATCGCGAGCATGTGACGAACTCTGTCGAGCGGCCGTGGTAAGACGGCACGCGCCCGCCCCCCATCGAGTTGGCACGTTTCCAGCATGTAGACGGTGCAATGTCCCGCCGCACGGAAGTCAGCGCCGGCATCCTCGCATTCCGCCGTCATGGTCCGCGGCTGGAACTGCTGCTGGCGCATCCCGGCGGGCCCTACTGGCGCAGGCGTGACGAGGGCGCGTGGTCGATTCCCAAGGGGCTGGTGGAATCCGACGACCTGCTCGCCTGCGCCCGACGCGAATTCAACGAGGAGACCGGGCTCACTGCAAAGGGCCCGTTCATCGCGCTGACGCCACTCCGCCAGAAGAGCGGCAAGATGGTGCACGCCTTCGCGTTGGAAGCCGACTTTGATCTCGCCGGCTTCCGCAGCAACGACTTCGAGATGGAGTGGCCGCCCAAATCGGGCAAGAAGCAGAGCTTCCCCGAAGTCGACCGGGTTGCCTATTTCGACGTCAATACGGCGCGCCGAAAGATCCTGCCAGGGCAGAAGCCGTTCATCGATGAGCTGGTCGGTCAGTTGGAGGAGAAGCCGTAGGGTGGGCCAAGGCGCGCGAACGCCGTGCCCCACCCAGCGTTCCGTTACGCTCTCACCTCTTGCCGCTGGAAGGCGACATACCCGCCGACAAACAACAGGATGCTCGCGGCGACCATGCCGACGATCTGCGGCCAGGCCACCAGCAGGCTTTGCGAGAGCGGGAGGGGCGCGCCCATCACCGCGCCCTGCAACTGGCTCAGATAGACCGGCCCGAGCGACCGCGTGGCCGGGTGCAGGATCGCCAGTACGATCTCGCCAAACAAGGTGGACGGCGACACCCGCGCCAGCATCTGCCCGGTGATCACAAGCGCCGCCTGATCCTGCGCCGGCACGAAGACCTGTGCGATCGCCGGCGCCAGCGCCGGCCAGATCAGGGTCAGGAACAGCCACACGCCGAGCGTCACCAGCGCCGCGGTCGCCGGCGAGCGGAAGATCACCGAGAACAGCATGGCGAGCGCCAGCCACACCCCGGCATAGGCGATGGTGACCACGAGGAAGACCAGGATGCGGCCGATCTCCGCCCCGCCCGGCGGCACGCCGAGCATGACGAGGCCGAGCCCGATCAGCAGCAGCCACAGCACCACCAGGCTGACCGTCAGCGTCGCCAGGCCGGCGATGAATTTGCCGAACAGCAGCGCGTCGCGATAGATCGGCTGCGACAGGATGCGCGACAGCGTGCGACGGTTGTGCTCGCCGTTGACGGCGTCGAAGCCGAGCCCGATCGCCATCAGCGGCACAAGGAAGCCGAGGAACGACACGAATGATGGCAGCGGCTCGCGCGCCGTGGTGAACAGGCGCAGGAACAGGAACGGGTCCTCCGCCGTCACGTCGCGCACTTGCGTAATGGCGGCATAGACCGCGGCGAGCGCGACCAGCACCACCAGCCATTCCAGAACGCGCATACGCGCGCTGGTGAGGTGGTCCGATAATTCCTTCAGGACCACCACGCCGAGGCCCTGGAAGGCCGATCCCTCACGCCGCATGACGCACCTCCTGCCGCTCCCTGGCAGCCTCCCGGAAGTAACGGGTGTAGATATTTTCGAGACTCGGCTGGTCGAGCGAGAGCTGCTTGAGCCGGCCGCCGGCGGCCACCACCTCGGCTGCCGCTTCGGCGCGCATGTCACGCCCGCAGGTGAGCCGCCAGCGCCCCTCCTCCGGAGACACGACCTCGCGCACGCCGGCAAGCGCCTTCAGCCGGCGGGCGATCTCCTTGCCGCCGTCGGCTTCCACCTCGACGGTGAAACCGCCCCCGAGCACCTGGCGGCCGAGTTCGCCGACCGTACCCATCAACGCGATACTGCCGGCGTTGAACAGCGCGACCCGGTCACAGACGCTCTGCACCCGGTCCAGAAGATGCGACGACAACAGGACGCTGACGCCGGAGGCCTTGAGGGTGCGAATAAGATCAAGCAACTCGAGGCTCGCCTCCGGGTCGAGACCGTTGGTCGGCTCATCGAGGATGGCGATGCGCGCCTCCTTCATCACGATCTCGGCAAGGCCAAGCCGCTGACGCATGCCGCGCGAAAACGCGCCGACCTTCTTGTCCATCACCCTGGACAGGCCGACGCGCGCCATGGCTTCCGCAATACGCTTGTGGCGCTCGGCCTTCGGGATGCCGATCAGCCGCGCGGTGTAGTGCAGGTTGTCGGCCGCCGTGAGGTAGTCGTAGAAGCCGACCTCATCCGGCAGATAGCCGACGTGACGCTTGACCGCGAGCGGTTCGCGCGCGGGATCGTGCCCCAACACGCGCGCGCTGCCGGCGCTGATGTCGCTGAGGCCCAGCAGCATCAGGATGGTGGTGGTCTTGCCGGCGCCGTTCGGGCCGAGCAGCCCGAAGATCTCGCCGGCGGCGACGTCGAATGTCACGCCATTGACGGCTGTCGCCGTCCCATAGCGTTTGGTGAGGCCTTTCGCCTCGATGACCGGGCCACTCATCGCCGGCCGAACCGCGCGACGGCGCCGACCATGATCAGCAATGCAGCGCCTATGATGCCGACGCCAGCCATACCCCACATGGTCGACGTGGTGACGGTAACACGGAAGTTGGCGCTGCCGGTTTGCCCGCGCGAGGCGGCGGACAGCGAGGTCGCGTAATCGCCGGCAATCGCCTTGCCCGGCGGGGTGATCGTCGCCTGCACTTCCTTGTGCTGGTTGGGCGCGATGCGGTCTATGGTCTGCGGACTGAAGGTGACCTTCCAGCCGCTCGGCGCGGTCGCCGACAGCTTGACGTTGTCGGCCGGCGCGGTGCCGGTATTGGTGACGACTACCGGCACGGTGCTGTCCTTGCCGGCGGTGGCTTGCGCCGACAGGAGTCCCTGACGGCCGGAGATGTCGAGCCTGGGCTGGCCGGTGATGTCGAGCCGGACGTCGGTGGTAGCGCTGGCGCCATTGGCGGCGACCTTCACCTTGACCGGATAGCGGCCCGCATCCACCGAACTCGGCGGGCTGACCTTAAGCTTCACGTCCTTGGACTTGCCGGCGTCGATCGGAATGGCGGTGAGCTGCTGGCTGCCGTAGGATTCGGTAAACGAGGTGTCGAAGTTGCGCGGCGCCTCGGCGGCGAGGCTCACCAGCAGCTTTTTGCCGCTATCGTTCCTGACGGTCAGCGTGTAGCTGAAATCGGACTTCGCATTACCGCGCAGCTCCGGCAGTTGCGGCGTGACCGAGAGCTTGGCCGGCAGTTCCCTGGCGAGGCTGACCTCGACCGGCAACGAGACATGGGCATTGGCGCCGTCGGCGCTGATGGTCAGCGTATGACTGCCCATCCCTGCGTCCTTCGGCACGTCGAGGCGCAGGTTGAACGACACGCTTTCGCCGGTCGATGGCATCGCCGCGGCGACCGGCTGGCCGCCGCCGAGCAGCGTCGCCTTCCAGCCGGCCGGCACGCCGGTGACCGCCAGCTTCAGCCGCTCCGGCGCCAGGCCGTAGTTGCGCAAGCGCATGTCCACGGTCGCGGTGGTGCCGGGCTGAACGGTGACGGCCGGATAATCGGTGAGGAGATAAAGGCCCTTTATGTCGGGCTGGTCGGCAGCAAAGGCGGGCGCGGCGAGCAAGCCCAGCGCAACGATGAGCGCGAACAAACGATTTGTCATGGTGGCAACCCCACACAGACGGGGCGCCAATGGCCCCCGCCGGAACGTCGCCCCCTGAACGAACGCACGGCGATCTGCCGTGAAAGATGCGGCGATGGTGCGCGCAATTATGACAAAAATTTGGATCGCCGGCGCCGCAGTCGCTGCGAAGTTAATCGAACCACCCCGGATTCGTCACGACGAATTCGATAAATATGAACTCATTGTAATGTTGGTAATGTTCGAAGCGGCATTCATTATTGTGAAACGGGCACGCCGCGCACCAGCGGCCAGTCCGGCTCGTTGTGCCGCATGATCCACGTCTCTTTCATCGCCGCATCGTACCACTCGCGCCACGCCGGAAGCGCCATTACCGCCTCCATGTAGGCGCGCGACGGGGCGCTCACCGCAATACCGTAAGTATGGAATCGCGACACCACCGGTGCGTACATCGCGTCGGCGGCAGTGAAATCACCGAACAGGAAAGAACCATCCTGCCCGTGGCGCGCCCGGCAATCGCTCCAAACCGCATCGATGCGGGCGACGTCGGCCTTCACCTCGTCGCTTTGCGGCCGCGGCTTCGGCGGCAGCCACATGTTCATGGTGCAGTCGCGCCTGAGCGGCATGAAGCCCGCGTGCATTTCGGTCGCCACGACGCGGGCATGGCTGCGCGCCCGCGGGTCCTGCGGCCACAGATGCTTGTCCGGAAAGCGGTCGGCGAGATGCTCGAGGATGGCGAGCAATTCCCAGACGTGTTCGTCGCCATCGATCAAGACCGGCACCTTGCCGGCGGGAGAATATTTCAGGACCTCCTCGCGGCTGCCGGGCTCGTAGAGCGGGATCACGATCTCGTCGAACGGGATGCCCTTGACCGTGAGCGCGATCCACGGCCGCAACGACCATGACGAATAGTTCTTGTTGCCGATGATCAGCTTGAGAGCCACGCGTACTTGCCCCGCTCTGTTTGGCCCAAGGTGCCGCCACGTCGGTCCCGCCACAAACGAATTTTTCTGATGGCGGCCTTTCGGCGCGCGAATAGATCGACCGCTATGTCTTCTTCGGCTCGCCCGGCGCGGGCTCGGGCAAATCGACCGGGCCGCCGGCTTTCTTCCAGGCCCCGAAGCCGCCCCTGATGTGCGCCACCGGCTTCATGCCCATGCGCTGCGCGGTCTGGGCGGCGAGTGCGGAGCGTAGCCCCCCGGCGCAGAAGAACACGTACTTCTTGTCCTGGGCGAAAACCGGCTTGTGGTACGGGCTCCCGGGATCGATCCAGAATTCCAGCATGCCGCGCGGCGCGTGCACGGCGCCCGGCACCCTGCCCTCGCGCTGCAATTCGCGGATGTCGCGGATGTCGACCAGCACGACGTCGTCGCGGCCCGCAAGTTTGATCGCTTCCTCGGTGGGCAGGGTTTCGATTTCGCGCTCCGCGGCATCGCACAGCGCCTTGTAGCCGGTGGTGATGATCTGCGGCATGGCTCCTCCCGGCGCGCGACCCCGAATGCATCGCGCGCGCGCGAGGCAATCTGGCAGAGCGCCCGCTCAGGCTCAAGCCGCAGGCTGGCTGGTGCGCTCAGACCGAGCCCATCAGCACCGCGACGACCGCCACCAGCACCACCGCCAGCGCGGTGGCGGCTATGGTGATGATCCGCTCGCCCCAGTCGGGGACGTAGTCGTCGGTCGGTGAGCGCTGGTCGGCCGGAATGGTGCGGTGGCTGGAAGCCAGATCGAAGGCCATGGGCGATCCCTCCTGGGGATGAGTTGACGGTAAAGCGCGAGTACGCTGACGCGGACTCGGGCGCCCAAATCGCCCTTGTGATTCGAATGGTAGCGCGGAGGAATCAGCCGATCCAGGCGCGAAAGTGTTAACGCGCGGAAGCCGGCCCCGGCAGGAAGGCGCTGGTGCGGCCGGTAAGCCAATAGGCCAGCAGGCCAAGCCACTCGTGCGCGGCACTGTCCAGTTCGCGCAGGCCGCGACCCGGTTCAAATGACGGCAGCAGGGGTGCGAGGCTCAGGCGCCGTGGCGTCGTCCAGTCGACCGGGTAGGCCTCCACCGGAAAGCCGGCGCGGCGGAAGCACCCGATGGCGCGCGGCATGTGCAGCGCCGAGGTCACCAGCAGCCAGCGCTCGCCCGGTTTCGGCTCGACCAGCACCCTGGTGAAGGCGGCGTTCTCCGCCGTGTTGCGCGAGCGGCTTTCCAGCGTCACGCGATCGCGCGCGATCCCGAAGCTTTCCCAGAGCGGCAGCACATAGTCCGCCTCAGGCGGCGCCCCGGGAAACAACGCGGCGTTGCCGCCGCGAATAGACGATGCGCGCCTTCGGAAAAGTATGTGCGAGTTCCGCGACAACGGTGACGCGCTCGGCACGCGCGGTGAGCTGCGGCACACCCCACTCCTGAGAGAGATCCGGATCGACGGCGCCGCCCAGCACGACGATGCCGTCGGGCCCGCCGCGCGCCGGATCCCAGGACGGGAATCGGCTTTCCAGCACGTGAGCGAGCAGCATGCCGACCGGCATGAATCCGGCGACCGCCAGCAGCACGAGGCTCGCGACGGCCAGCCGCAAGCCGGTGCGCCTGAAACGGGTGGCCAGCAGGACCACGCCCGACAAGCCAAGCAGAATGAGAAAGCTGGATGGCAGCAGCAGTCCAGCGACGGTCTTCGACAGGACGAAGAACATCACCGCGACTTCTTCCAGGCCTCGTAACGCTTCTTGTTTTCTTCGTTGGGCGGGTAGAGACCGGGCAGTTGCGCGCCCTTCTCCACTTCCTGAACCAGCCAGCTTTCCATGAGTTCGTGCTCGGCGCCCTCGCCTGCCACGAATTCGGCAAGCGCGGCCGGGATCACCACCACGCCGTCGTCGTCGGCGACGATGATATCGTCCGGAAATATCGCGCAGCCGCCACACGCAATCGGCTCGTTCCAGCCGACGAAGGTGAGCTGGTTGACCGACGCCGGCGCCGCCACACCCGCGCACCAGATGGGCAGCCCGGTGCCGAGGATGCCGTGCTTGTCGCGCATGACGCCGTCGGTGACGAGCGCGGTCACGCCGCGTTTGACCATGCGCATGCAGAGGATGTCGCCGAAGATGCCGGCGCCGGTGACGCCCATGGCGTCGGCGACCACCACGCAGTTTTCCGGCATGGCCTCGATCGCGCTACGGGTCGAGATTGGCTTCGACCAGCTTTCCGGCGTGGCGAGGTCCTCGCGCACCGGCACGAAGCGCAACGTGAAGGCCGGGCCCGCCACCCGCTTGCCCGAAAAACCGAACGGCATGGCGCCGGCCATCCACGAGCGGCGGATGCCCTTCTTGAGCAGCATCGTTGTGATGGTGCCGGTGGTGATGTTCTTAAGCGCTTCGATGACGGCGGACATGAATCAAACCCCTGACTGGAAGGAAGCCGCACCATAGCGCGGACGCTTCCGCACGCAACCGCGAGCGCCCGCTCAAGCCGGCGTGAGACCGAGCCGTTCGTCGCGCCGGAGACGCCCCTATAATATTTTTCCGCCACCCATGCTAATGGGGGGCCAGTATCCCGAATCCGAAGTCTGCTTCATTTTGCGGCGCGTTCGTGAGCGGACTTCGGGTTCGAAGGACACGGGCAAGTCCAGGATTCTGGTGTGGTTTTGGTTCGGAAGTCCGCTTGATGAGTTTGCGGCAGGAATGAAGCGGATCTCCGAACCACCACACCAGAAACGAGCAGGGAAAGCGGGACGATGGGTACCATGAACAATGGCATGATCGCCGTCGACAAGATGGGCGCCAGGGTATTCTTCCTCGACCCGACCAGCTTCGAGACCCGCAAGGTGATCGACGGCTTCCAGCGCACGGTGCACGAGTTGCTGGTCACCCCCGACACCGGGCTCGCCTATGTCCCGATCTTTGGTGACGGCATCCACGGCCGCAATCCCCATCCCGGCCATACGCTGTGCATCTTCGACCTCGCCACAGAGACGCACGTGGGCGACATCGATCTACGCCCCTGCATCGCGCCGCATACGCTGAAGCTTGGGCCGGACGGACTGATCTACATCACCTGCGAAAACAGCGCGGTCATCGCGGTGATCGACCGCACAACCCGTGAGGTCATCGACGTCATCGAATCCGGCTCGACCAATGCGCACCGTCTCATCATCTCACCCGACGGAAGCCGCATCTACACGGAGAACGAGGAAGACGGTACGGTGTCGGTGATCGACCTGCCGAACCGCAAGCTGCTGGGCAAGATCAACACACCGCATGCGCTCGCCGGCATTGCGGTGTCAGGCGACGCGCGCACCATCGTCGCGGTGTCCGACCAAGAGCCGGTATTGTTCCTGATCGACACGCAGAGCGAACAGGTGCGTGAGACATTGCCGCTCGAAGGCGTCGGGAAGCCGGCGCAGATCGCGCGTTACAGCCCCGACTTCAGTCTGCTGGCGGTGACCAGCCTGAACAGCGATACGGTCAGCCTGATCGACCCCTCCTTCCGCACGCAGACGGCCATCAAAACGGGCAACCAGCCGATGGACATGGCGTTTCGTGGCGACGAACTGTTCGTCGCCTGCCAGGGCGACGGCTCGGTGCACGTGATCGACATTCCGGGCCGCAAGTGGAAACAGAACTTTGCCTGCGGCACCGGCTGCAGAGTCTCTCGGGTTTTACTAGGAGATGCACTCACAAAACCGCAACGGCTCAGGTTTGCGATGTTCCGCAAGCGGATATTCGAGGACCAAACCGGCCCGTTGCCATGGGCCGGGCGATGCCGTCTGCTAGCTTTCGTAGCGGGTGTTGCCGCGTCGGGCCGTGTCGAGCGGCAATTCCATGAACACCGGCTGGTGCGCCCGCTGCGAGCAGGCCTGCCGCGGACAGAGATGGCAGTTGATGCCGATCTGGCTGAACCGCAGTTGCTCGTCGAGCTTGAAGGAAGACGCGTAGCCGAGCTTGCTCGCGTAGCGAAACTCGCAACCAAGCGCGACCGATAGCCGGTGATCCTGCGTGGCGAAATTGACCGCAGGACGATCCGCCGTGCGGCTGATGGTGAAGAAGCGGTCGCCGTCCGGCAGCTCGACGAATTGCGGGAGAATGACTCCCGGCGTACGAAACGCCATGTGGATGTTCCACACCGGACAGGCCCCGCCGTATTCCGCGAGATGGAATGACGTCGAATTGAACCGCTTGGTGACGTTGCCGGCCTTGTCGACCCGCAGAAAAAAGAACGGCACGCCTTGCGCACCGGGTCGCTGCAAGGTGGTGAGGCGATGGCAGGCTTGCTCGAATGACACGCCGAAGCGGGCGGAGATCCGGTCAATGTCGTAGGCGGTGCTCTCCGCGGCCTGAAGGAACGGTTCGTACGGCATGAGAAAGGCGGCAGCAAAATAGTTGGCGAGCTCGACCTTGCAACGCGCAAGACTCGTGCCTTCCGTAATCCCGCTTTCCTCCGTCAGCTCGTCCAACAGGTGCGAAAACTCGATCAGGCACAGCACATGAGCGAGCTGGAAGACCTGATTGACGTGATCGAGCGCCTCCGAGAGGTAAATGAGACGGGCGTGGCGATTGTATACCCGCAGCGCCTGGGTCATCTCCTCTACGGGACGTCGCTTCACCCGGATGTCGTGGTTGTTGAGCAGACGTGCCTTGAGCCTGGCGTAAACGTCGTCGGGTTCACACTGTTCGGCCAGGCGCAGATTTTCGGCAGCGACCTCGAGCGCATGGAAATAGTTCGAATGGTCACGGAAGAAGTCGTGGATGACCGCCTCTGCCGAGGTCGTCAGCAAGCCCTCGGGTGCGCCACCTCCACCCTGGCGCATGATGCGCTCCACCGTCGCCCGATGGCTGCCGTAGAGATGGAGAAACTGCTCGACCAGCCGCGGGGCGTGATCGGTGGCCGCGCGCAGTTCCTGAAGGTCCGGTGCGCCGGCCCCGAACATCGGATCTCTTACGGCGTTGCGCAGCTCGGCGAGCAGGTTCGAGGTCTCGTCGCTCACGATATCGCGCCAGTCCACCCCGTAGGTGTCGGCGAGCGCCATGAGCAGCCGCACCGACAGGCTGCGCTGGTTGTTTTCCAGAAGATTCACGTAGCCCGGACTGATCCCCAGAGCCTTGGCCATCTCGGCCTGGGTCTGTTTGCGCTCGCGTCGGAGCTGCCGAAGTTGTGGCCCGATAAAGGTTTTTGCCATGGGAAGCCTGAAATTTACAACACAACATATTTTGGCATTTTGTATGCAGACACGCAACACAGAAACGCGATTTGCAATGCAGCCTGCCCGCCCCCGGTGCTACCTCCATGCGCACAGCAGCGATCCCCAACGGGCGCGACCGTCAGGGAAACGAACAGGGCCGCCATGCCCGCCCCCTTGAACACGTCACGAACAAGCGGAGGAATTCCAATGCCAGGCTTCAAAGGGCTTTTCGTTCCCGGCCCGACCAACATGCCGTTCGAAATTCGTCAGGCGATGGAGGTGCCGCTCGAAGACCATCGCGCGCCCGACTATCCGAAGTTCATTCTGCCGCTGCTCACCGATGTGAAGAAGGTTTTCCAGAGCCGGAAAGGCCACGTCTTCCTGTTTCCCGGCTCGGGAACAGGCGGCTGGGAATCGGCAATCGCCAATACGCTGTCGCCGGACGACAAGGTGCTGGCTTCGATCTTCGGCCAGTTCTCGCTGCTCTGGGTCGACATGTGCCAGCGTTTCGGCCTTCAGGTCGACGCCATTGACGTCGAGTGGGGCAAGGGCGTGCCGCTCGACCAGTACCGCGCCAGAACTCGAAGCCGACAAGAAGCACGAGATCAAGGCCGTGCTGGTCACCCACAACGAGACCGCGACCGGCGTCACCTCCGACGTCGCCGGCGTTCGCCGGATCCTCGACGAACTGGGCCATCCGGCGCTGCTGTTCGTCGACGGAGTCAGTTCGATCGCCTCGATCGATTTCCGCATGGACGAATGGGGCGTCGATATCGCGGTTGCCGGGTCGCAAAAGGGCTTCATGATGCCGACCGGCCTGACCATCGTCTGTGTCAGCGAAAAGGCGCTCAAAGCCGGCGCTACCGCCAGGCTGCCGCGCTGCTTCTTCGACTATGGCGACATGGCCAAGAACAATGCGCTGGGTTATTTCCCCTACACCCCGGCGGCGACCCTGCTGCGGGGCTTACGCGCCTCGGTCGACCTGCTGCTGGCCGAAGGCCTGCCCAACGTATTCGCACGCCACCGCCGGCTCGCCGGCGCGGTGCGCGCCGCGGTCGACGCGTGGGGCCTGCGCAATTGCGCGCAAGGACCGGATTGGTACTCCGACACGGTCACCGCGGTCGTGGTACCGGAAGGCTTCAACGCCAACGACGTCATCAAGACCGCCTATCACCGCTACGATCTCTCGCTCGGCGGCGGACTCAACAAGGTCGCCGGCAAGGTGTTCCGCATCGGCCATCTCGGCTGGCTCAACGAGATCATGGTGCTCCAGGCGCTGGGCGGCGTCGAACTGGCCATGCTGGACGTGGGCATCAAATTCGAACCGGGCGCGGGCGTTGGTGCTGCGGTTCGCCATCTCTCCAGGACCGGCGAGGCGATGCGTATCGCCGCCGAGTGAGCTGTGCGGCGACGCACACATGATTGCCGCACCCGGGGCTCTGCGTTGCCGGCGTAAGCGGGTATTGCGCAGTCAAGCCGGCGCGCCAACCAGGGACCGTCCCCTGCCTATTGCGCGGCCACCTGACTGTTGTCGGTGTAACCGTCGAGTTCGCCATTGAGCACATAGCGCAGCATCGCGACCACCTGCTCCGGCGTCTGCGCCACCGCCAATGCCGCGGCGTCGACCTCTTTCAGGGCATGCTGGTGCTCGGGCTGGTGGATGACGATGATGGGCTTGCCGAGCGCCGCAGCATAGCCGGCGTCGAACGCCGCGTTCCACTGCTTGTATTTCTCGCCGAAGCGCACGATTACGAGGTCGGCCTGTTCGATCAGCGTGCGGGTGCGGATGGCGTTGAGCTGCGCACCCTTGTGGTCGTGCCAGAATTTGTTGGGCTCGGCGCCCAGAATGGCGACGCCGCAATCGTCGGACGCCTCGTGATGCGTGACTGGCGCCGCGAACTGCACATCGAGGTTGGCGGCGGCCGCGCCCTGCTCGATGCGCTCGCGCCAGTCCGTATGGATTTCGCCGGAGAGATAGACGCTCCAGGTCATGACAAGCTCCTTCGCTGTTCGAGGGCCTGACGCGAACGACGCGCCACATTCCCGGCAATAGCTATTGGCTCAATTCGCCCGCTTCAATCCCAGTTCGGCGACCAGGACCAGTCGACGATACGATCGTTGGCGGCGGAAAGAGCGTGGATCTCACGCATCTGGGCGTCCGACAGCGCGAAGTCGAAAATGGCCAGGTTTTCTTCCAGCCGCTCGATCTTGCTGGTACGGGGGATGACCGCGATGCCCTGTTGCACGAGATAGCGCAGGCTGACCTGCGCCGCGCTCTTGCCATGCGCCGCGCCGATCTTCTCCAGCACTTCGTTGCCCTTGGCGCCGCCGCGCGCGATCGGGCTGTAGGCGACCATCGCCATGCCGTGCTTCTTGCAGGCGGCGATCACCTTGTCCTGATTGAGGAAGGGATGGCATTCGACCTGGTTGCAAACCAGCGGCTCGGGCGAGACCTTGTTCGCCTCATCAAGCAGCGCGACGGTGAAGTTCGACACCCCGATCGCGCGTGTGTAACCCTCCTGCTTCATCCTGGCCATGGCGCCGAGCGTTTCCGACAGCGGCACGCGCGGGTTCGGCCAGTGGATGATCAGGAGGTCGATGTGGTCGATGCGCAGCTTGCCGAGGCTGTGCTTCACCGAACGCTCGAGATCGGGCGGCGACAGTAGTGTCGGCTGTACTTTGGTGGTGACCATCACTTCCGATCGCAGGCCGGTCGCGCGCACCCCCTCGCCCACCTCCGCCTCGTTCTCGTACATCTGCGCGGTATCGATGTGGCGATAGCCGATGCGGATCGCCTGCTCGACCAGGCGCGCGCAATCACGCCCACGCAGCGCCCAGGTGCCCAGGCCCACGAGCGGAATGCGAAAACCTTTGGCTTCGACGAACGTGGTCATCGCGACCTCCGGTCAGTCGTGGCGCGGCCGCGCCGTCTTACGGCGTATCCCACACCGGTGCGTGCGGCGGATTGACGACGCGCATGTTGGTGGCGTTGAGCGCCTTCAGCTCTGCCATCTCGGCGTCCGACAGACTGAAATCGAACACCTCCATGTTCTCCTTCATGTGCTGCGGATTGGCGGTGCGCGGGATCGCGCAGCAGCCGAGCTGCACCAGATAGCGCAACGAGACCTGCGCCGAGGTCTTGTTGTGCGCCCTGGCAATGCGCTCGAGCACCTCGGCGCCCGGTACCTTTCCGCGCGCGATCGGCACATAGGCGACGACCGCCATGCCGTGCTTCTTCGAGGCGGCCAGCACCTTGTCCTGGTTGATGAACGGATGCACCTCGATCTGATTGCACACCAGCGGCTCGCTCGTCACCGCCCAGGCCTCGTCCAGCATCCTGGTGGTGAAATTGGCGACGCCGACGTGTCTGGCAAGGCCGTCCTTCTTGGCCTGGCAGAGCGCGCCGATCGAGGTCTTGAACGGGATGTCCTTGTTGTTCCAGTGGATGAGCAGGAGATCGACATAGGGCAGCTGCAGGTTGGCAAGGCTTTCGCCGAGGGACTGGCGGAACTTGTCCGGCTCGAGGTGCGTCTCACGCACCTTGGTGCAGATCAGCACCTCCTCGCGCTTGACGCCGGACTGACGCAGGCCCTCACCATTCTCTTTCTCGTTGCCGTAGAACCACGCGGTGTCGAGATGGCGATAGCCCATCTGCAGCGCGGCTTTCACCGCTTGCACGCAGACGTCGCCCTTGAGGGTCATGGTGCCGAGGCCGATGGCCGGAATCCGGGCGCCGTGCGCTTCAACAAACTGCATGTGAATACCTCCTTGGGGTCATTCTTGGGCCCACCATCGGGACGGACAGGGCCGGCAGGCCGCGCGAGAATGCCCCAGCGATCGGCAGCCTGCCAACCGGGGGCGTTCGGGAACATTCACCGGACGCCCCGGCCGGTCCTCACCGCCCGGGCGACTCCTGTGCGACGAAAAATCACGTCATTTTGTATTGAACGGAAATTCGACAATACTTGAAGGCCCAAGCTTTTGGCTCCCCTTCTTACATTAGAATAAGTCAAATCAAGAAAATTGCTATTGCATCAAGGGCATATAATGCTTTTGTGAGGGTGCCTCTCCAATGTCAGGACACACATGCGCACCCTGCTCGCCCTTACCGCCCTTGCCGTCGCCTTGTCCTTCGCCCCTGCCGGAGCCAGGGCGGAGGATTACACGCTGACGATCAAGAACCATCGCTTCACGCCGACCGAAATCAAGGTGCCGGCGAACAAGCGTATCAAGTTGACAGTGATCAATGACGACCCTACCCCGGAAGAGTTTGAAAGCAACGAGATGAAAGTGGAAAAAGTTATCCCGGGCAAAAGCAAGGGTGTGGTCCGGATCGGGCCGCTGAAGCCCGGCCGCTATCCTTTCGTGGGCGAATTCCATGAGGACAGCGCCAAGGGCACGGTGATCGCGGAATAAATCATGCTTGGCGCTCTCGTCATCGTTTTTCGTGAAGTCCTCGAAGCCGGCCTGATCATCGGCATCGTGCTCGCCGCGACCCGGGGGGTCGTCGGCCGCGGCCGCTGGATCAATATCGGCATTATCGCAGGTATCGTCGGCGCCGCCATCGTCGCCGTGTTCGCCGGCGCGATATCCGAAGCCTTCGAGGGCGCCGGTCAGGAAGTGTTCAACGCCAGTGTGCTTGGCGTCGCCGTAGTCATGCTGATGTGGCACAACGCCTGGATGGCCCGCCACGGCCGCGAGATGGCCAACGACATGCGCATGGTTGGCGCCGAGGTCCGCGAAGGCGCCAAGCCACTGACCGCACTGGCCATCGTGATCGGCCTGGCGGTCCTGCGCGAGGGATCCGAAGTGGTCCTGTTCCTCTACGGCATCATGGCCGCAGGCACCTCGGGTTCGTCCCTGCTTGCCGGCGGGCTGCTCGGCATCGCCGCCGGGGCAGGCTTTACCGCCCTCACCTATTTCGGACTGCTGGCCATCCCCAGCCGCTACATCTTCGCGGTCACGAGCTGGCTGATCGCGCTGCTCGCCGCCGGCATGGCGGCGCAATCGGTGCAGTTCCTCTACAATGCCGGCGTCATCAACGTGCTCGGCAGGACGATGTGGGACACGTCCTGGATCCTGAACGAAGGCAGCCTGTTCGGCCAGTTGATGCACACGCTGATCGGGTACACGTCACGGCCAAGCGAGGTGCAACTGATCGCCTATATCGGCACGCTGCTGGCGATGTACGCGCTGATGCGCTTCGCGCGTTACCAGCCGCAGCGCGAGCGGGTCGCCGTCTGAACCCGCGCCTCAGGAAGCAGCCCGCCTGGCGCCACCCAGGGCCGCGAAGGCGGCTTCCGGCGCCGTATCGATCAGCTTGAGCAGCGCGCGCGCGGGGCCACGCGGCGAGCGCTTGCCCTGCTCCCAGTTGCGCACGGTCTCGATCGGCACCTCGATCCGCTCGGCGAAAGCCGCCTGCGTCAGGCCGCAACGCGCACGCACCTGGCGCACGAAACTGGCCGGATCCCGGTGATCGAGGGCCCTCTCACTACCGTCGGGCAGGATTTCCACGATCCGCCCATCCGCCTTCAGCCGCACACGCATCATGACCCTGCTCCCCTCTGCTGGCGACGTCGGCTTAAGGGCTAGCTGAATTCGCGGCGGTGAGAGGTTAACGTGCCGCAAGTCAGCCACTGAATTACCAGGCCTTCGGACGAGCAGGCCATTGGCCTATCTGACACGTGGTGAGGCTCAGCGCGTCTTTTCGAAAATCTCGCGCCCGATCAGCATGCGGCGGATCTCCGAGGTGCCCGCCCCGATCTCGTAGAGCTTGGCGTCGCGCAGCAGGCGGCCGGTGGGGAAATCGTTGATGTAACCGTTGCCGCCGAGACACTGAATCGCTTCCAGCGCCATCCAGGTGGCGCGCTCGGCGGCGTACAGGATCGCGCCGGCGGCATCCTCGCGCGTCGTGCGGCCCTCGTCGCAGGCGCGCGCCACCGCATACACGTAGGCCTTGGCCGCATTCATGGTGACGTACATGTCGGCGAGCTTGGCCTGCACCAGCTGGAAGCGCCCGATCGGCTGGCCGAACTGCTGGCGGTCGTGGGTATAGGGAATGACCACGTCCATGCAGGCCTGCATGATGCCGAGCGGGCCGGCCGCCAGCACCACCCGCTCGTAGTCGAGCCCGGACATCAGCACGTTGACGCCGTTGCCGACGGCGCCGAGCACGTTCTCCTCCGGCACCTCGCAATCCTCGAATACCAGTTCGGAGGTGTCGGAACCGCGCATGCCAAGCTTGTCGAGCTTCTGCGCCGGCCGAAAACCCTCGAAACCCTTTTCGACGATGAAGGCCGTGATCCCGCGCGCGCCGGCGGTACGGTCGGTCTTGGCGTAGACCACCAAAGTATCGGCGAGCGGACCGTTGGTGATCCACATCTTGGAGCCGTTGAGGACGTAGCGATCGCCCTTCCTGTCGGCGCGGGTGCGCATCGACACCACATCAGAGCCGGCGCCCGGCTCGGACATCGCCAGCGCGCCGACGTGCTCGCCCGAGATCAGCCCGGGCAGGTATTGGCGCTTCTGCACCTCGGAGCCGTTGCGGCGGATCTGGTTTACGCAGAGATTGGAATGGGCGCCATAGGAGAGGCCAACCGCCGCGCTTGCGCGCGAGACCTCCTCCATCGCCACGCAATGGGCGAGATAGCCGAGGCCTGATCCGCCGTATTCCTCCTCGACGGTGATGCCGTGCAACCCGAGCGCCCCCATTTCCGGCCACAGGTCGCGCGGAAAGGCGTTGCTGCGGTCGATTTCGTCGGCGCGCGGGGCGATCTTGTCCTGGGCAAAGCCGCTGACCGTCTGGCGCAGCATATCCACTTCGGTCCCGAGACCGAAATCGAAGCCCGCCCAGGCATTGGGGATCATCGCGCAACTCCGGAGACGCCGCCCGTGCGGCGTTATGACCACATTCTATATTTCTATATTTTGCAGGTCACGCCGTTGCCGCGGCCGCGCCGGGCGTTTTCCGGCGCCGCTTGCCGGCCGACCGGCCCTGCTTCAGCAGGCGGTCGATCGCCTTGGCGGGGGCCGGCTTAGCGAACAGGAAGCCCTGCATCTCGTCGCAACCGGCGAGCTTGAGCAGCACGCGCTGCTCTTCCGTCTCCACGCCTTCGACCACCACCGTCAGACCGAGCGCGCGGCCGAGCGCCACGATGGCCTGGATGATGACGCCGCCGTTGGCGCTCTCGCCCAGCGCCGTGACGAAGCTGCGGTCGATCTTGAGCTTGTCGAGCGGAAAACGTTGCAGGTAGCCGAGGCTGGAGTAGCCGGACCCGAAGTCGTCGAGCGCAATGCGCACGCCGAGCGCATGCAGGTCCTCGATGCGCCTGAGCATCTCGTCCGGGTTGTCGATCATCACCCCTTCGGTGATTTCCAGCATCAGCCGGGACGGCGGCACGCCGCTTTCGGTCAGCGCCGAGCGCACCAGATCGACGATGCCGCGGTCGCGTACCTGCAGTGGCGACAGATTTACGGCGACGTAAAGCCCGGGCCAGCGCTCGGCTTCCTTCAGCGCCCGGCGCAGCACAAAGGCACCGAGTTGATCCATCAGGCCCATCTGCTCGGCAACCGGAATGAAGACGGCCGGCCCGATGGCGCCACGCACCGCATGGGTCCAGCGCAGCAGCGCTTCAACGCCGAGCACGCGGCCCCCCTGCGCCGACACGATCGGCTGGTAATGCAGTTCGAGCTCGTTGGCGCTCAGGGCGCGCGGCAATTCGCGCTGAATAAACCTTTCGTCGTCCGACACGGTGTCGATGGAGGGATCAAACCCGACGATGGTGCCGGGTCCCTTCCTGGCGGCCAGCCGCACCGCCAGTTCGGCGCGGCGGGTGAGTTCGCCGCGCGTCGCGGCGTGCTGCGGCGCCATGGCAAAACCGGCGTGGGCGCTGACCCGCACCACGGTGTCAACCCAATGCGGGCGTGTGACGGCGTTGACGACGTCGCGCATCATTGCTTCGACATCGAAGTCCGACGGCGCGGTCACGGCGATCGCGAATTCGTTGCTGCCGATGCGGCCGCACATGGCGTGGGCCGGCAGCGTCTCCTGCAGACGCCGGGCGATGGCGGCGTAGAGTTCGTCGCTCGCCAGCACGCCCATGGAGGCGTTGATGTCGGCCATGCCGTCGACGCCGACCAGGCCGAATGCGGTCACCTCATCGGGCGCCCGCTCGGCCAGGGCGAGGTCGAGCAACTCCAGCGTCTTGGCATGGTTGGGCAGGCCGGTCAGCTTGTCCCGGTCGGCCGCCCGGCGCGCCTGCTCCTCGCTCTCGGCCAGTTTTCGGCGCGCGCGCCGCAACTGATGCAACGAAAATACGGCAAAGCCCACCAGCGCGACCGCAATGCCTGCGATCAGCGGGATCAGCCGACCCATCATCCCGGTCATGGGAGCGGTGCGCTCCCAGGTGAAGAACCCGGCGATGCGGCCCTGCCCGTCCAGTACGGGCTGTATCTCGCGCTCGCCCGGCGCCGGGTCGGTTTCGAAGCGGAGCGCCTTCAGGCGGGTGCTCTGCTCCACCATCCGGATGAAGTGCGGGTCGATCCGGTCGCTCCCACCGAACAGCGTGCGGAATTCGCTGATGGCGCTGCGCAGCGACGCGCGCTGTTCCGACCACAACCGCTCGTCGCTCTGGCGCGCCCAGCCATAGCCCAGCCCGGCACACAGCAAGGTGACGCCAAGCGCGGCCATGGCCAGCAGGACGATCAATCGGGATGAAAACAGCAGGCGGCGCGTCTGCGTGAGCGAAACGTCCGTATCGGCATGCAGGGCGGACGGCCCGGACCGGCGCCGGTCCCAAAAGGACAACACGGGCTTCCCGGGCCTGCCGCCCCTCGCCCCGATCGCGGCTCGGCCGTCCACGTCTGATCCCCTGCGCCAGTCTGCGGTTGCGCGGCGAAAAGCCTTAAGGGAGCAGCGTTAATGTCGGGTCAGGAAACAGGGTGAACGATTTATGACTCCCGCAAAATCGCACGGTTTCGCGCTTTGTTTTTGCAGGGCAAGGATGCAATCCGGCGATAACCCGGCTTCCCGGGCAAATACTAGCGCAGCCCGAACCACAGCGTGGCGATGCCGAGGAACGCGAAGAATCCGACCACATCGGTCACCGTGGTCACGAAGGGACTGGAGGCGACCGCCGGATCGATCTTCAGACGATGGAGCGTGAGCGGGATCAGGATGCCGCCGAGCGCGGCAGCGACCAGGTTGCAGATCATGGCGAGCCCGATGACAAGCGCGAGCCCCGGCACCCTGAACCACGCATAAGCGACGGCGCCGGTGATGACCGCGAACGCCACCCCGTTGACCAGACCGACCATGAGCTCGCGGGTGACGATGCGCCAGGCATTGGCGTCGGTCAGATCGCGGGTCGCCAAGGCGCGCACCGCCACCGTCATGGTCTGCGTCGAGGCATTGCCGCCCTGGCTCGCCACGATCGGCGCCAGCACCGCGAGCGCCACCATCTTCTGCAATTGCCCTTCAAACAGCGCCAGCACAGAGGACGCCACGAAGGCGGTGGCGAGATTGACCAGGAGCCAGTTGAAGCGGCCGCGCGCGATGGTCCAGACGCTGTCGGACAGTTCTTCGTCGTGGGTGACGCCGCCGAGCGCCTTGATGTCCTCTTCCGCCTCTTCCTGGATGACATCGGCAATGTCGTCGAAGGTTATGACGCCGACCAGCCGGTCTGTGTCATCGACCACCGGGGCCGCAACCAGATCGTAGCGCTGGAACAGGCGGGCCACGTCTTCCTGGTCCTCGTTGGCCCGCACGCGCCGGCGTTCCGGTTCCATCAGCTCGGAGACGGGCACCGGCCGTTTCGAGCGCAGCAGCCGGTCGAGCGGCACCGCGCCGAGGAAGTGGCTGGCGTCGTCGACCACATAGAGTTCGTAGAAGCGGTCCGGCAGCTCGGCGGTCTCGCGCATGTAGTCGATGGCCTGGCCGACGGTCCATGCCGGCGAGACGGCGATGAATTCGTCCTGCATCCGCCGGCCGGCGGAATATTCGGGATAGTTCAGGCTGCGCGTGAGCGCCACCCGCTCCCGCGCGGGCAGTTCGCGCAGGATCTCGGCCTGATCTTCCTGCGGCAAGCCTTCAAGAATCGCGACCGCGTCGTCGGATTCGAGATCGCGAACGCCTTCGGCGACGGTCCTGGGCGGCAGTTCGTCGAGGATTTCCTCGCGCACCGCGTCGTCGACTTCGGTGAGCGCGGTAAAGTCGAAATCCAGACCGAGCAGTTCGACCAGGCGCGGGCGCTGCCCGGGCTCCAGCGCCTCGATCAGGCCGCCGAGATCGGCCTCGTGCAGGTCGCCGACCAGCCCGCGCAGGGCATCGACGTCGGCTGCCTCGATCGCCTGCGCGACGAGTTCGACGTAGTCGGCGCGGACCGTGCCGTCCTCTCCCCACAACGCCGGGGTGGTGGTTTTCTCGTCGAGCATGCCGGTCCCCGGCGCAAAAACATAATGAGCCGCTTGTACGCTCGGGTCCGCAGGGGGGCAAATGATTAGCGCATAAACCGCGTGACATGCTTGCACATGGTGCGCCGGCGCGCTGAACTGCCGCGCCGGAGGGTCCTCGATGCTTCGCATCCTCATCGCCGCAGCGGTCTGCGCCGTGCCCTTGACGGCGCGTCCGGCAGCCGCGGCCGCGCCCTGCCCGGGCAATCCGGATGCGCTGGGAACCGCGCGGGTCATTGCGGTTGATGCCGCGCGCACGCCACGGGTCGGACGCAAGCAATTCCCGCAAACCCTGCCTCTCCAGGACAAGGAACTGGTCCTCACCTTCGACGATGGCCCCTGGCCGACCACGACGCCGAAGGTGCTCGCCGCGCTCGCGCGCGAGTGCGTACGCGCGACCTTCTTCCTGCTCGGCCGCAATGTGGCGGCCCATCCGGCGCTGGCCCGGCGCGTACTCGCCGCGGGCCACGCCATCGGGCATCACAGCTATTCGCATCCGCTGCTGAACCGCCGCCCGCTGGCAAGGGCGCAAGCCGACATTGACCGCGGCATCACAGCCGACGAGCTGGCGCTCTACAGCCGGCGCAGCCGCCAGCCGACCTCGCCCTTCTTTCGCTTCCCCGGCTTTGCCGCCAGTCCTGCCCTGCTCGAATGGCTTGAGACGCGCGGCATCGTCGTTTTTGGCGCTGATGTGTGGGCGAGCGACTGGAACGAAATGACGCCCGACTTCGAACTGACGCGCCTCATGCGCCGCATCGCCAGGGCCGGTCGCGGCATCGTGCTGTTGCACGACACCAGGGCCGAGACCGCCCGCATGCTGCCGGCCTTCCTGCGCGCGCTGAAGAAAGGCGGCTACCGCATCGTCCACGTGGTACCCGCGCGAGGACCGTCACGAGACGCGCAACCGGCGGCACCGGCGCTGAACTGACCCTTGCGGCGCCGTGCAGCTGCGAAGGCTTGCAACCGCAAGTTAGGTGACAGGGTTGATTTTTCGTTAACGCAGAATTCTCCAATGTGCTCAAATGCCTTCCGGGGGAACAAGGCCCGGCCGGGGCCTAGGCCGGCGGGCATTATCAGGGTGCAGGGGGAGTGTATGCGTTGTGTTGCGTTGGTTGCGCGCTGCCTGATCGGCGGCGCGGTGGCCGGTTGTCTGTCCGGTGGATGGGCGCCGGTGCGGGCACAGGAATGGCCGGTTACACCGGCTTCACTTGCTGCACAATCGCTTTCAACCGGCCCCGTTTCCCCCGCGACACCGTCAGCGGCGCCCGCCGAACAAAGGTCCACGAAACCGGTCGCAGCGAAAAAGGATTCCTGTGCCGGCGTTATCGGTACCAGCCGGACCATTGTCGCCACCGCGGACATGCCACAGCGGATCGGGCGCATGCAGTACAGGACCTCGCTGCCGCTCGGGGACCATGAGGTGGTCCTCACCTTCGACGACGGGCCCATCAGTCCCTATACGGGGCGCGCACTCGACATCCTGGCGGCTCACTGCGTCAAAGCCACCTTCTTCCTCGTCGGCAGCATGGCACGCGCCTATCCCCACCTGGTGCGCCGCATCTACAACGATGGTCACAGCATTGGCACCCACAGCCAGCGCCACCCCCTCACCTTCGACCGGATGGCAAAGCCGGCGATCGCGCGCGAGGTCGATGCCGGCATCGCTTCGGTTCAAGTCGCCGCCGGCGACCCGCGCGCAGTCGCGCCGTTCTTCCGCGTACCCGGCCTGCTGCGCAGCAAGACCGTCGATTCCTGGCTCGCCGCGCGAGCGCTGATGGAATGGAGCGCCGACGAGGTCGCCGATGACTGGCATCATGGCATCACCTCAAACCAGATCGTGCAGCGGGCCATGAGGCGCATCGCGGCACGCGATCACCGCGGTGTGCTGCTATTGCACGATATTCATCCCGCGACTGTCCGGGCGCTGCCGGCGCTGCTCGCCGCCCTCAAGAAACAGGGCTACCGCATCGTCCATGTCGTTCCGGCGGGCGCGCGACCGAAATTGCTGCCCCCGCTGCCGGCCATGGTCGCCCGCGCGAAGTCGCATTCCGGCAAGGCCGGGCACCGGGCGCATCTTGCCGACGCCGGGCGGCACGCGCGGACGCTGCGGCGCAGGCACACCAGGCACCGGACAGACTCCATGCACTTCCGCCCGATGAGCGAACTGGCACATCGACACATTGCAGCCAACGATGTGCAGACAGCGTCCGGCTGGTAACCGCGGCGTCGCGCGAACTTGCAGTTCCTGGACGGTTTGCCGTTGCGCGGGTGGCGCGGCAGTCAAATCAAAATGATTCAATCGATTGGTGCGGTCGAGAGGACTCGAACCTCCACGGTGTTACCCGCTGCCACCTCAAGGCAGTGCGTCTACCAATTCCGCCACGACCGCATGGGAGCCGGAACGCAAGGCTTGGTGTCGACGACCCCGCGTCCCGAGACGGCGGACCATGTAACAAATAGGTCTGGCCGCCACAAGGGCCGCAAACGGGCTTGCCTTGTCTGGCCGCCGGGTGATTTCACCGCCGGGTCAGGGGCTTGGCCAAACCGCCGGGCGAAGGCGGCGCCCGCCCCCGCCCACACCTGTATGAGTGCCGGAAAAAGGCGGGGAACCGGAGACTCCGGCGATCGAGATTGCAACGACCGGTCCGGTCTCGGGACGTGGCAGCCTAGCGGCCGTCGGGACTGCGCGGCAGGAGTTCGCTGACCTCGACGGTGATCCGGTTGCCGCTGACCTGCACGGCTCCGGCCGCCACCGGCATGTTGTTGGCGAGGATCTTGACGTCGTCGTCCTCGGAGGCGTCCAGCTCGATGATGGCGCCGCGGCCGAGCCGGAGCACCTGGTGGACCGGCATGGATGTGGTGCCGAGCACCACCGTGATATCAACCGAGACCTTGTCGAGTGTGGCCATAAATCCCCCTGTGTGGGCCCGTCTGATGCGGGCGGGGATCAGGTCACCATGGTATGGTGAATCGATGGTTAACATGCGCGACGAACTGGCGATTGGCCTTCCCGCCCGGGCTGAAAACGCAGCCGTGGCGTGGCAGGTCAGCGATGCCCCTGTCGATTACGTGGCGGCACTCGCCGCCATGGATGCGCGAGTCGCGGATATCGTCGCCGGGCGGGCGCCGGAGCAGGTCTGGCTGCTGGAGCATCCGCCTCTCTACACCGCCGGCACCAGCGCCAGCGCCGCCGACCTGCTCGAGGCGCGCTTTCCGCTGCACCAGACCGGACGCGGCGGTCAGCTCACCTATCATGGGCCGGGCCAGCGCGTGGCCTATGTGATGCTCGACCTGCGCCAGCGCGGGCCGGACGTGCGCCGCTACGTGGCAACGCTGGAGGAATGGATCATCCGCACGCTTGCCGCCTTCAATGTGCGCGGCGAACGGCGCGAGGACCGTATCGGCGTCTGGGTGCGCCGGCCCGACAAGGGCGACGGTCGCGAGGACAAGATCGCCGCCGTCGGTATCCGCGTGAAACAATGGGTAACGCTGCACGGCATTGCGCTCAACGTCGAGCCGGAGCTGTCGCATTTTTCCGGCATCGTGCCCTGCGGGGTGAGCGATCGACGCTACGGCGTCACCAGCCTCGCCGATCTCGGCATTCCGGTGTCGATGCCCGAGGTCGACATGATCATGCGGCGCGAGTTCGAGGCGTTGTTCGGACCGACCGCAGCTCAGGCCGTCGGCAGCACCGAGAATGCCTCGCCCGGCCGGCGCAATCTGAAATCGGCGGGACTTCCATCGCGCTGATCGATCTGGTCGACACGTGCGGCGAACGGGCCGCGCCGGCAGACTTCGATCAATGTCTCGATGATCTCGGCCTCGCCCGCAAACAGCGCCTCCACCGTGCCGTCGCGGCAGTTGCGCACCCAGCCTTCGAGGCCGCGCGCGCGCGCTTCCGCTTCGACGAAGGCGCGGTAGCCGACGCCCTGCACGCGGCCGCGCACCACAATGTGGCGGATCACGCTCATACGGATCCCCTTGCGGTTTCTCCCACGCCGTTCCTGGCACACCGATAACCCCCGACGGGGACCTGCGTTTCATAGCAGCGCACAACCGGTCCTGTCAGCGCGATCTTGCCGCATGCGAGTCGCAGCCGCTGTCGGCTATTGTTCCGAACACCGGTTCCCGCCAGCCGACCTGTGAGTACCCCATGATCCTCATCGACCTTTCCCGCGATATCGAACACAGGATGGCGGTCCTGCCTAACCACCCGCAGGTGATCGTCACCGACTTCGCCACCCATGCCGAGGTGCGCCACGCCGACGGCTATGCCTTCTCGTCGGCCACCATGGCGCTGGTGCTGGGTGACCACGCGGGCACCCACGTGGATGCCCCGCGTCATTTCAACGCCGATCCCACGGCGCTCCCGATTGATCAGGTGCCGCTGGAGAATTTCTTCACCGAAGCGGTGTGTCTCGACCTCTCGCACAAGCCGCTGAAGTCCGACATCTCGATCGAGGATCTGGAGCAGGCCGAGAAGGCGGCGGCCGTCACCATCAAGCCCAAGGACACCGTGCTGCTGCACATGGATTTCTTCCGCCGCACCCACGGCACGCCGGGCTTCATCACCGACTTCCCCGGCCTGACCAGGGAATCCGCCACCTGGCTCGGCAACAAGGGCATCGGCATGTTCGGCGTCGAGGCGGTGAGCCCGGGACGTCCGGGGCGCAACAATTTCGAGGTCCATCACGTGTGCCGCGACCTCGGCTTCACCCACATCGAAGGGCTGGTCAACCTGGACAAGCTGGTCGGCAAGGGCCGCTTCAGGTTCATCGGCTTCCCGATCAAGATCAAGGGCGGCACCGGCGCGCCGATCCGCGCGGTGGCCTGGCTGGACGGATGATCCTCCGGGAGGTGCAACGCGCGTTACCTGGCGTCAGGCAATTTCCAGCGTGCTGCTTCGCCCATCCGGGCGAGGCGAGCCCTATTCAGCCGCCTCGCGCTGCCACGTCGCCGCGGCTTCGGCCTGTTTGTTGAGGCTGGCGAAGTCCTTCTCCGGCCAGAAGTCCGACAGCCAGGAGACATAGGCCTGGATTTTCGCGGGATCGAGATCGAGCGAGCGCCTGATCAGGTTGATCTCGTCCTGTTGCTCGATCGGCACCTGCAGGCTGTCGTTGAGCCGGTTGATCATGTTGAACATGGCGGACACGAGCGTAAGCTCGACGATCTCCGCGTCGGTGAACAGCCGCTTCATCCCGGCGAACAGGTCGTCGCGGCTGGCGGCCGTGTTCCGGGTCACGGCCTCGGCCCATTGTACCGCGGCCTTCTCCTTGTCCGACAGCGTCTTCGATTGCAGATAGTCCTCACTGCTGAGTTCGATGATTTCCTCGTGGGTGATCCCGGCGGCCGCACCGAGTGCGGTGTTGTGCGCGTAGCAATACTTGCAGCCGTTCACGTGGCTGGTCTTGATGACGACCAGTTCCTTGATGCGTCCTGACATGCGGCTGCCCGGCCATTGGCGCTGCACGGCGGCATTGAACGGCAGCAGCAGCATGGCGAGCCACGGCGCGTGCGAAATGGTGCGGTAGAAGTTGGGCACGCGGCCGAGCAGCCCGGTGACGGCCTCGTAAAAGTGCACAAGGTCGCCCGAAATATTTTCTTTTTCGATTTTCGGTAGCCGCTGCATGTCGTCCTCCCTCGCAATTGATGGTACCGCCCGAACTCAGCTGCGCCTTTGCGCGGTCTCAATGCATCAGGTTCACCGTGACGTTCTTGCGCTGGGTGTAGCTGTCCAGCATGCCCTCCAGCGAGAACTCACGGCCAATGCCACTTTCCTTGTAACCGCCGTAGGAATGGCCGGGGTACTGGCCGAGGCCCTGGTTGATCTGGACCCAGCCCGACTCGATGGCATGCGCGGTGCGTAACGCACGCCCGATGTCGTGCGACCAGACATAAGCCGCCAGGCCATAGTGGCTGTCGTTGGCCATGCGAATCGCGTCTTCTTCATCGGTCCACGGAATGGCCACCAGAACGGGTCCGAAGATCTCCTCGCGCGACAGCCGCCAGTCGTTCGACGCGTCGGCGAAGATGGTCGGCATGGTGTAGTAGCCCTCGCTGAGCGGGCCTGTCTTGGGCGGCAATCCGCCCATCACTACCCGCGCGTCCTTGCGTTTCAGTCCTTCGTCGACATAGCCGCAGACCCGCCTGAACTGCTTCTCGTTGATCACGGTGCCGATGTCGGTGGTTTCATCGAGCGGATCGCCGAGCTTGAGCTTCTCGACTTTCCTGGCGAGCGCATCGAGGAACGGATCGAAGATGTCGCGGTGCAGGAACAGGCGCGAACCGGCGGTGCAGGACTGGCTCTGCCGCGTGAAGCGCATCGCGGCGACGATGCCGTCGACCACCCAGTCCTCGTTGGCGTCGGGGAAGACGATCGAAGGGCTCTTGCCGCCGAGCTCAAGCGACACAGGCACGATGCGATCGGAGGCCGCGCGCATGATCGACTTGCCCACCGCCGTGGAGCCGGTGAAGGAGAGCTTGGCGATGGTCGGGTGGTTGGCGAGCGGCGCGCCGCATTCCTCACCGAGCCCCGTGAGCACATTGAGCACGCCAGGCGGCAGGAACTCCTGGCAGACCTCGGCGAGCAGCAAGACGCAGAGCGGCGCGTCCTCCGCCGCCTTCAGGACCAGCGTGTTGCCGGCGACGAGCGCGGGCGCGATCTTGATTGCCGACAGGATCGCCGGTGCATTCCACGGCACGATGGCGCCGACTACGCCGAGCGGCTCACGCCGCGTGTAGCTCAGGACGTGCTCGCCGAACGGGATGGTCTCGCCTTTCAGCTCGCCGCCCAAGCCGCCGTAGTACCGGAGCATATCGACCGTGCCGTTGGCCTCGGGTCGCGCCTGGGTGCGCAGGGCGTTCCCGGTCTCCCAGGCGATCAGGCGCGCCAATTCCTCGACCCGCGCCTCAAGCGCATCGGCGATCTTCAGGAAGAGCTTGCCGCGCTCGCGCGGCGCTACGCGCGACCAGGCGGGTAGCGCTGCGGCCGCGGCCTTGACGGCGAGGTCGACATCTTCAGCGCGCCCGCGCGGGATTTCGGCGATGGGCCGGCGGTGCGCCGGATCCTCGACCAGGAGCACCTCGCCTGCAGCGCTGTCGACCCATTTCCCGCCGATCAGCATCCGGGCCTTCTTGAGCGCCGTCTGTTCTGCTCGCATCGCCGCAGCTGTCATCTTCGTCTCCATCATTCTTCTCCTGGCCCCGCACGCAAGGGGCGCACATGCCGCCATGATGGCGCGAAACAAATCTGAGGAGAAGCCCGCATCAAGGCCCAAGGTTCCGGCGTCTCACCGGATCGACGTCCCGGATCTTTCGGCCTCAGGCGAATTCGAGGATCACCGCATCCACCGCCAGGCTGTCGCCCGGCTTGGCGTGGATCTTCCTGACCGTGCCGTCGATATCGGCGCGCAGCACGTTTTCCATTTTCATGGCCTCGACCACCGCCACGGTTTCGCCGGCCTTCACCTCCTGGCCTTCCTTTACCGCGATGGAGACCACGAGCCCCGGCATCGGGCACAGCACCTGCTTGCCGCTGTCGGCCTTCTCTTTCACCGGCATCAGCCGCGCATAGCCGGCCTCGCGCTCGGTATAGACATACGCGTTCGTCTCGACGCCGCGCCAGGCCAGCGCGAAGCCGTTGGGGATCATGCGCACCTGCACTGCCACCGGATGGCTGTCGACGGTACCGCTCCACAGCGGATCGCCCGGCTTCCAGCCCGAGGCGACGTGGCGCGTGGCTTTCTCATTCTCCGGAAAGCGCACAGCGATGATGCCGTTCTCCCGCTTCACCTCGAGCGCGATTTCGTCACTGCCGAGCCAGACCGCGCGCCGGCTCTCGCGGGTGACGCCGTGGCCGTTGACCTGGCCGGAGATACGGCGTTTGCGCTCGCCGAGCACGTGGTCGATGGCCGCAGCGACGGCGGCGATCACCTCGGCGCGTTCGCCTTCCGGTGGCTGCGGATGGAAGCCTTCCGGGAATTCTTCGGCAATGAACGCAGTGGATAGCTTGCCCGAACGCCAGCGCGGATGCGCCATCAGCGCGGAGAGGAACGGAATGTTGTGGCGGATGCCGTCGATGACGAAGGCGTCGAGCGCGTCCGATTGCGCGTCGATGGCCCTGTCGCGGGTGTCCGCGTGCGTCACCAGCTTGGCGATCATGGGATCGTAGAACAGCGAAATCTCGCCGCCCTCGTAGACGCCCGTATCATTGCGAACCGTCACACCGCGGGTGCTGCGCTCGGCCGGCGGACGGTAGCGCACCAGCCGCCCGGTCGATGGCAGGAAATTTCGATACGGATCTTCCGCATAGATGCGGCTTTCCACCGCCCAGCCGTTGAGTTTCACGTCGCTCTGCCTGATCGACAGCTTTTCGCCGGCGGCCACGCGGATCATCTGCTCCACGAGATCAATGCCAGTGACGAGTTCGGTCACCGGATGCTCGACCTGGAGCCGCGTGTTCATCTCGAGAAAATAGAAGCTTTTGTCCTGGCCGGCGACGAACTCAACCGTGCCGGCGCTGTCGTAGCCGACGGCTTTGGCAAGCGCGACGGCCTGCTCGCCCATGGCCTTGCGCGTCTTCGCATCGAGCAGCGGCGACGGCGCCTCCTCGATCACCTTCTGATTGCGACGCTGGATCGAGCATTCGCGCTCGCCCAGGTAGATGACGTTGCCGTGCTTGTCGCCCAGCACCTGGATCTCGACATGCCGCGGATCGGTGATGAACTTCTCGATGAAGACGCGGTCATCGCCGAAAGATGACTTCGCCTCCGAGCGGGCGCGGGCGAAGCCTTCCGCCACTTCCGCCATGCTGAAAGCAATGCGCATCCCCTTGCCGCCACCGCCCGCGGAAGCCTTGATCATCACCGGGTAGCCGATTTGTTCGGCAATCGCGATCGCCTCGTTGTCGTCCTCGATGACGCCGAGATGACCGGGCACGGTGGAAACGCGTGCCGCGGCCGCCGCCTTCTTGGACTCGATCTTGTCGCCCATGGCGGCGATCGCCCTGGGGTTCGGCCCGATGAACACGACGCCATTGTCGGCGAGCGCCTTGGGGAAAGCCTCGCGCTCGGACAGAAAGCCGTAGCCGGGATGCACCGCCTCGGCGCCGGTCTGCTTGCAGGCGGCAATGATCTTGTCGATGACGAGATAACTCTCGGCGGCCGGCGCCGGCCCGATGGCGATTGCCGTGTCGGCCATCTCCACGTGCAGGGCGTCCTTGTCCGCCTCCGAATAGACGGCGACCGTCTCGATCCCCATGCGGCGGGCGGTCTTGATGATCCGGCAGGCGATTTCGCCGCGATTGGCGATCAGGATGCGCTTGAACATACTGGCTAGATTATTTTCCGCCGGGACCCGGCCTTTCGACCTTTGCGGCGGCGCAGCGAAATGTCAACGCCGTGTCACGCGCCGCCGAGCGCCAGTGCGCCCCAGAACCCCATAGTGCCGGCAAGCCAGCAGCCCACGGTCATCACCGCCACCTCGCCGGCAAAGCGGCCACGGCCGATCGAGGCTGCAATCACCAGTTTGCTCAGCAGGTTGCTGGCAACGGCTGCCAAAATGGCGGAAGCGGCCCCCGGTTCGCCGAGCGGGGCCGGTACAAGCCGGGACATGGCGACGGTCACCGAGTCCACGTCGGCGAGCCCCAGCCCCGCCGCGCCCAGCAGCGCGCCGCCGGTCCCGAATGCGTTACCGATCACGCGGCTCGCCACCATGACGATTTCGAGAAAGACGGCGAAGCCCACCACCGGCCAGAAGCTGAACGGATTGGTGAATTCGGCGGGCTCGGCCTTGTCGTTCTTTGCCACCCCACCGCGCCAATAGATGGCCGACAACGCATATAGCGCGGCAACGAGGGTTGCCGCCGCCATCGCGGGCATCACCAGCCGCAGCAAGACCGGCTGCATCACTGCGACGATGGCGACGACGCGCAGGAACGATACAGCGCTGGCGGCGGCAACACCTGCGGCGAGCAGGCGTGGCGCGCCCTCACCGGCCGCGGCGCGCCGCGCGCTGGTCAGCGTCACCGCAGTCGACGACACCAGCCCACCGGCGAGCGCGCCCAGGAGGACGCCACGCTCGGCGCCAAACACCCGCACCGCGCCGTAACCGACAAAGGATACCCCAGCGAGCGCAATGGCGATCAGCCAGACCTCGCGCGGGTTCACACCCGGCGCCGGCCCGATGGCCGTGTCCGGCACCACCGGCAGAATGATGAAGGTCATGGCCAGCAGCACCAGGGCCGAGCGCAATTCGGGCCAGGTGATACGCGCGACCCAGCCGTGGATTTCCGCGCGCGCCGCGAGGATTCCCGCCGTCGCCACGCCGGCGGCCGCCGCCACCCGCACGTCGCCGAGCACGGCGTAGGCGCCGAGAATGAAGGTCACCAGTTCGGCGACGATGGTGGTGGCGGAAAAGCTGCCGGCCGCCCGGTCGGCCTCGCGCTCGAACCAGGCGATCACCGCAGCGTAGACGGCAAAGCCAAAGCCGAGCACCAGGCCGGGGCCGACGTCACCGCCGACGGCCTGCGCCAGCGCCGCCGTCAGGCCGCCGAGCAGTCCGCAGATCGAGAAGGTGCGCACGCCGGCAGCGCGCTTGCCGGCCTCGATGCTCCGCGTCTTCCAGCCGCGTTCGAGACCGACCAGCAGCCCGATGCCGAGCGCGACCGCCAGCCGCAAGAGCAGAAGATCGATGTCCATGGCCAAGCGTACGCTGCGTGCCGAAGTGCGCAACGGCCTGGCCCGCAAAATTCAGTCCCGACGCGTTGCCATTGATCAATGCGGCGGCTTCAGCCTGCGGAAGCCGACACCGACGCGGCACCGTAGCCCAGCCGGTCCATCAGCGCGGGAAACCGCGCAAGCGCCAGTCCGGCAACGGCATCACGGTTGTCGCTGCCCGGCCCCGGCGCCCAGGCCAGGGCGCCGGCCTGTACGACATTGACGTTGCGCGGCGGCGGCGCGATCCGGCCCGGCTGCATGCCGAGACGGCTGCCCAGCCGTGTGATGGTGTCTTGGTAACGCTGCGCGAGATCTTCGTAGCGCACGACATGAATGTTGTTCGCGCGCCGGGCCGCATCAACCCAATGCTCGACGTGGTTGGCCCAGCGCTCGAGCATGGTGGGGTATTGGCGGAACTGGTAACGCATCAACTGGCCCATCGGCGGCGCAGTTGCAAAACCGAGCGCGGTGTCTTCCGTCGGCCCCTCCGCCCAATCCCACGTGTGCAGGAAGCGCCAGAACGACGCCATTACGTCGGCAGGATTGCGGTAGACATAGATGATGTTGAGGACGCCCTCGGTCGACGCGGCAAAACGCTTGAAAAATTCGAACTCGTGGTGGGTCTTCACGATGTTGGCGGCGCGCAAGCCCGCCACGTTTTGCAGCAGCGCCTTCAGGCTCGGGGTGTGGAAGTAATTGATGTTGAACTGGTGGCGGTCGATATCGATCCAGGGGCTCGACACGTAGCCGAAACACGACGCCAGGGCATTCATGGTAAAGTGCGTGCCGGAGCGCTCGTGGCTCGCGACCATGATCGGCAGCCGGCCGGGGGGCAGCGGAGTTGATTCGCTCAGCATGAATCCTGTCTATACGGTCCCCTCGAAATGTCCATTGTCGGCCCCGCGTCAGCGGCCGGGGCCGACCCGCACCCCGGACACACCCTCCCGAGAACCCGGCGGGCCGCCACGCACCCGGACCGGGAAAACCTTCTCTGCGGGCAGCCCTCGATTGGAACTCTGTGCTGTTCGAATGCCTCCGCGCGGGCTCGCGATGCTCTTTGCGCGCCGGGGTATTCCGGCTGGGCGCCGCTCCTTATATAAAGCGGCGAAAGTCACTTCGGTACGAGGAGTTGGAGGCTCAAATGACATTGGCAATCGGCGATACCGCGCCGGATTTCGAGGCGGACACCACGGAAGGCAAAATCCGCTTTCACGACTGGCTGGGCAATTCCTGGGGGCTGCTGTTCTCGCACCCGAAGGACTTCACGCCGGTGTGCACCACCGAGCTCGGCACCGTCGCCCGGCTCAAACCGGAATTCGACAAGCGCAACACCAAGATCATCGGCCTGTCGGTCGACCCGGTCGACAACCACGCCAAATGGGCGGTCGACATCAAGGACGTGGTCGGCTTCGCGCCGAACTATCCGATGATCGGCGATCCCGAACTGAAGATCTCCAAGGCCTACGGCATGCTGCCGGCCGCGACCGCCGGCACCTCGGAGGGCCGCACGCCCGCCGATAACCAGACCGTGCGCAACGTGTTCATCATCGGCCCGGACAAGAAGATCAAGCTGATCCTGGTCTATCCGATGAGCACGGGCCGTAACTTCGACGAAATCCTGCGCGTGCTCGACTCGCTGCAGCTCACCGCCAAGCATCGCGTGGCGACGCCCGCGAACTGGAAACAGGGCGAGGACGTCATCCTCACCAGCGCGGTCACCAACGAAGAGGCCGACAAGCTCTATCCGGAGGGCTACAAGACGCTGAAGCCCTACCTGCGCGTCGTGCCGCAGCCGCGCGGCTGATCTTTCCCCCTGACGTTGCAAAAGGCGGGGCGCCGGAGCGATCCGGCGCCCCGTTCGCTTTCGGGCATCGCCAAAGTCGGGGTTGAAAGCAGCGCGCCGATATGATCGGTGGGGCCGCGCACGCGGCTCAAGAACCCGTCCGATCGCAACTTCCAGGAGCCAACGATCATGGCGAAGACGGCCATCCTCGGCGCCACCGGCCCGACCGGCTTCCATCTCGCCGCCGAGCTGCGCAAGGCGGGAACGCCGGTGCGCGTGGTCGCGCGCGACCGCGGCAAGCTCGAACGGCTGTTCCCCGACGCGGCAATCGACAAACACCCGGCCGACGTGCTCGACGCGCAGCAGACGCTGCGCGCCATCGAGGGCTGCGATCTCGTCTACGATTGCATCGGGCTGCCCGGCGACCAGATGCATCTGCATCCGGTCACCGCCCGGAACATCGCCGAAGCGCTGGAGCGGACCGACAGCGCGCTGCGTGCAGGTGTCGAGCTACTGGTCGTATTATCCGCAGGTGCACACCGAGATGAACGAGGCGCATCCGCGTCTCGGCGGCCCGCCCTGGGTCGTGTGGCGGCGCGACGCCGAGGACATCCTGTTCGCGGCCGGCGCCGCCATCCTGCATCTGCCGGATTTCTACGGCCCGCAGGTGCATGTCAGCACCTTGCAGAACGCATTGCTGGAGGCGGCCGCCGGCAAAACCGTGAACTGGATCGGCAAGCCGATCACCCCGCGCGAATACATCTACGTGCCGGACGCCATGCGCATCGCCGCCGAGATCGGCCGCCAGGAGCAGGCCTTCGGCGCGCATTGGTGCCTGCCCGGCGGCGGGCCGCTCGCCGGCCGGGCAGTTCGCCGACATCGTGCGGGCGTTATTTCGGCCGACCGGTCAAATTGCGCGGCGCCGGCATGATGGCGTTGCGGCTGGTGTCGCTGTTCAACAAGGACTCTGCGCGGGCTTCATGCAGGTCGCACCCGAATACATGAAGCCGGTGCGCTACGATGCCAGCAAGCTCATTGCACTGCTTGGGCCACAGCAAATGACGCCTTACGAGCACGGCATCGATGCGACGCTCGACTGGCTCACGCGGCGCGACGCGCGGCTGCGGCCCGCTAGCGGCCCGCGCCAACCCTCGCCCGCGCTCACGCGAAGCTTTCCCGCTTGCATTCCGGCGGCGCCGCCGCGATTAATGCCGCCCGCAACGGGCCGGAGCATTTCGACATGGACGACTTCAACGAGGTGGCGCTGGTACAGCCGCCATTCGCCAAATTCCTCGGCATGAACGTGACCCACGTCTCGGCCGAGCGGGTGACCGCCGAACTCAAGGCGCGGCCCGAGCTCAACAACCGCTTCGGCATCCTGCATGGCGGCGCCATCATGGCGCTGGCCGACAATCTCGGCGGCACCGCCACCACCGCCAATCTCAAGGAAGGCCAGCAGACCACCACGATCGAGAGCAAGACCAATTTCTTCGCCGCCATTCCGATCGGCGACGTCGCCTATGCCGAGTGCACGCCCTGCATCGCGGCCGCTCCACCATGGTCTGGCAGACGCGCATCACCCGCGGCGACGGCCGGCTCTGCGCCATCGTCACGCAGACGCAGATGGTGCTCGACAGGCGCAAGTGAAAAGGTCTACGCTTCCGACGCCGCCGGCTTCGCCCGCGCGCCGCGGTTCGCCAGCACCACCCCGACGGCGCAGACGACGATGCCGGCAATCGACAGCGCATCGAGTTTCTCGCCGAACAGGAAATACGCCAGCAGAGCGGTCACCGCCGGCACCAGGTAGAACAGGCTCGCAAAACTGGTCGCCGCCGAGCGGCGGATCAGCCAGTACATCAGCGCCACCGCCAGCACCGACAGCACGATCACCAGCCAGGCGATGGCGAAGACCAGTTCGCCGGTCCAGTGGATCACCCGGGTTTCGAAGCCGAAGGACCCGATCGCGAACAGGGTGGCGGCGCCGATATATTGAATGGTGTTGCCGGCGCGCCAGTCGATGCCGCCGCCAAAGCGCTTCTGATAGAGCGTGCCCAGCGTGATGCCGAACAGCGACACGAAGCTCGCGGTCCAGCCGAGCGCCGAGCCCGCCGCCACGATGCGGTGATCGTGCAGCACCATCATCACGCCGCCCAGTCCGAGCGCGAGGCCGAGCCATTGCAGCCGGGTGACGCGCTCGCCCATGAAGCGGTTGGCGATGGTCGAGGTCAGGATCGGCTGCAATCCCGGGATCAGCGCCGAAATGCCGGCCGGCACGCCCTGGCTGATCGCCACGAACACGCCGCCGAGGTAGGCCCCGTGCACCAGCGAACCGGTGACCAGGCTGTGGCCGACGCCCGCCAGGTTCGGCCAGCGCGCCCGCGCGATCAACGCGATCGCGAGCATGAGCATGACCACGAAGACCATGCGCACGGCGAGGAACGTCATCGGCTCGATGTACGGCAGCCCGAAGCGCGCGCCGATAAAGCCGGTACTCCACAGCAACACGAACACGACGGGCGCGGCGGCGACGGCGACACGATTCAACGACATGGAAGTTCCGGGGAACATGCGCAGTTTCGTGAGTTCCGGCGTGCGCTATAGCACCCGCGTACCGCTTTGGCTCCCCTCTCCTGCCGGTTTCTCCGGAACAAGCGCGGGGGTTCACGGGTTTCCCTCACTCGGAATCGTCAATCCGCGCCATTGGAGAACTGCCATGACTGATCCACGCCAGACCGACCCGCGGCCGGAGCGGCCCTCCCGGGATCCCAACCTGCGCCCCAGCAGCGCTCCGATGTGGGCATGGATCGCCGGCATCGCCGTTGTCATCGTGATCGCCTTCGCGCTGGCAGCCGGCTGGAGCGGCAACACGAACACGGCCGACAACGCGCCGCCGGCCACCGTGGGCTCCGGCGGAACAACCATGCCGCCATCGACCACCGGCAGCGGCGCGACGGGCCGTGCGCCCGCCATGAGCCCGGACAAGCCGGCCGCACCGGCATCGCCGAAATCGGACACGAAATAAGGCCACGCGAATTGCCGCCCGGCGCCCTTGTGGCGCCGGGACAGCGTCCGCTGACGGGATCCGGTTATTTCTCGTAGGCTTCGTCGACCGGCACCCGGTAGCCGTTGACCAGCCGGTTGGTTTCGTTGGCCATGCCGACCACCGCCATGAGCTCGCCGAACATTTCTTCGGTCATGCCGGCCTTGCGCGCCGCCGCGGTATGGCTGGCGATGCAATAGCCGCAACCGTTGGTGACGCTGACGGCGACATAGATCATTTCCTTGGTGAGCGCGTCGAGCGCGCCCGGCACCATGATCTGCCTGATGCTCTCCCAGGTGCGCCTGAGGGTGGCGGGATCGCGCGCCAGATACTTCCAGAAATTGTTCACGTCCGGCACGTTGCGCGTCTTCATTATGTCGTCATAGACCGCTTTCACCTGCGGAGAAGCGTCGGCGTATTCGATCGGCGGCGGGGTGGGCATGGGCGTCGGTCTCCTCCCAATCGGTCATCGGCGTCCGCCGATTATAGGCGTGCCGGCGCGCGGCGGGAAAAGCTGTTTTGCGGGTGTGCGGACCGCTGCTACAAAGCCCCGCCAGCAGGAATTGAAGGACAGCGCCGATGCCGAAAACGCCGGATTATTTCAACGGAAAGACCATCATCATCACCGGCGCCGGCAGCGGCATCGGGCGCGCCACCGCGCTGATCTTCGCCCGCGAAGGCGCCAACGTGGTGTGCGCCGACATCAACGGAAAAGGCGCCACCGAAACCGTCGAGAAGATCAACGCCATCGGCGGCCAGGCGCTGGCGCTCGAAATCGACGTGACCAGACGCGCGGCGGTGGAGGATATGGTGCAGCTCGCGATCAACGATTTCGGGCGGGTGCACTTCCTGTTCAACTCGGCCGGATCGGCGCTGCGCCGCGCCAAATTCCTCGACATCGACGAGGACCTGCTGGACCGCACCTTCGACCTCAATTTCAAGGGCACCTTCTACGCCATGCAGACGATCCTGCCGCACATGCTGGAGAACGGCGGCGGCGTCATCGTCAACGTCGCCAGCATGGCGGTCAGACGCGGCGGGCCCGGCACGTCCGCGCACTATGCCGCGGCCAAGGGCGCGGTGAATTCGCTGACGCTGGGCGTGGCCCGCGAATTCGCCGACCGCAACATCCGCTGCCTGTCGATTTCGCCCGGCCCGGTCGCTACCGCATTCGCCGCCGCCGCCGCGACCTCGCCCGAGCTCAGGCAGCGCATGCTCGACGACATCCCCATGGGCCGCTTCGGCCGGGCGGAAGAGATCGGCGAACTGGTGCTGTTCATGTGCTCGGACGCCTGCGAATTCATGACCGCCGACACGGTCTACGCAAACGGCGGCGGCGGCTGGCGCTGAGCGCCCTTCTTGCGCGGCGCGAGCGTTGTCCCGATACTCCCCCGGTCCATGCGCACAACGACACGAACGGAGGGAAACGATGGCGACCTGGTGCCGCTTCAGCAAGGACGGCGCGATCAGCCACGGCGTCATCGAGGGCGACGCGGTGACCGCCATCGACGGCGTGCCCTGGGGTGAATTCAGGCGCACCGACCGCAGCTTCCCGCTCAAACACGTGAAGCTGGAAGTGCCGGCCATTCCCTCGGTGTTCTATTGCGTCGGCGTCAATTACGAGGACCACATCCGCCGCATGGCCGCCAGACGCGGCACCGCGCCGGTATTCCCGAAACGGCCGGACATCGGCTACCGCTCCAACAATGCGCTGATCGCGCACGACGAGGATATCGTGAAGCCGAAGGACGCCAGCGACGCCTTCCAGTACGAGGGCGAGCTGGTCGCGGTCTTCGGCAAGCGTGCGCGCAACGTCAGCAAGGAGAACGCGCTCGACCATGTCTTCGGCTGGACCATCGGCAACGACGTCAGCGAGCGCACCTGGCAGAAGGAGGACCGCACGCTGTGGCGGGCAAAGAACGCCGACACCTTCAAGCCGATGGGCCCGTGGATCGTCACCGGGCTCGACCCCGCCGACATGCGCACGGTCATCCGCGTCAACGGCCAGGTGACCGACGACTTCGCCACCGGCAACATGATCTTCGACGCCGCCACCTATATCGCGGAGGTGAGCCGGTACTGCACTATCGAGCCCGGCGACGTGATGTGGATGGGCACCGACGGGGTGCCGCAGAACATCAAACCGGGCGACACGGTGGAGATCGAGATCACCGGCATCGGCACCTTGCGCAACAAGGTGGTGGCGGGGACCTGACGCGCTGTTGCATCGGTCGCGCTCCTCGCCATGAGGATTACGGACCGTGCACGTCCACGATCAGGGCCCCCTCTCCTCCGCGAGCGTGACCTTGTCCCACGTGCGCGTGACGCCTTCCGGCCAGCTGGCGTTGAAGTCGGCGACCAGGTCCCTGAACTCATCGCCCGCCAGCGCGGCCTCGAGCGCCTTCATGTCGGCGAACCGGTACATCGCATAGTGCACGCCGGCCTCGACCACGCTCCAGAAACGCCAGGCCTTCTCGCATCCGAAGATCCTGAACGCCCACGGCAGGTGGTCGCTCGCGTACCAGTGGTCGAATTTGTCCCGCAGGTCTTCGGCGACAACGGCGCGCACGATGAAGAAGGCTTTCGGCATCGTCACCTCACGGATTGAAAACCAGCACAAGAAAGGCGGCGAACAGCACCAGATGGATGCCGCCGAGCAGGATGTTGGTGGGCGCGCCGGAGAACGTCATCTGCGCGATGAACAGGGTCAGCACCAGCAGGATCGCTTCCGCCGGCGGCAGGCCGAGTTCCAGCGGCGTGCCGGTGACAAGCGCGATGATCAGCATGGTGGGGATGGTGAGGCCGATGGTGGAGAGCGCCGAGCCGAGCGAGAGATTGACCGAGCGCTGCAACTGGTTACGGCGTGCGGCCTGGAACGAGGTCAGCCCTTCCGGCGACAGCACCAGGATGGCGATGATGATGCCGCCGAGCGCGGTCGGGGCCCGCAATTCCTCAATGCCGTAATCGATGATGCGGGCGAGCGGCTTCGACAGCAGCACCACCGGCAGCAGGGTCGCGATCAGCAGGACGGCATGAATCGCCATCGGATACATCGGGCCGTGGCCCGGCGCCTGGCCCGATCTGGCGTGTTCGCCGCGGTCGGCGACCTCCCTGGCCGGGGCATCCAGGAAGAAGCTGCGGTGGCGCATGGTCTGGATGGCGAGGAAACCCGCATAGAGCACGGCGGTGAGCCCGCCGAACACGATTTCCTGCAGCCGCGACAGCGTGGGGCCGCTGGTCGAGGTGGTGACCGTCGGCAGCACCAGCGAGATCACCGCCAGGCACGAGATCACCGCGAGGAAGGCCACCGCGCCCTGCAGGCTGTATTGCTGCTGGTGGTGGCGCCACGCGCCGACCATGACCGACAGACCGACCATGCCGTTGAGCACGATCATCAGGACGGCGAAGACAGTGTCGCGCGGCAGCGTCGGATTGGGCCCGCCGTGCAGCATCACCGTCGCCATGATGGTGGCCTCGATCGCGATCACGGCGATGGTCAGGGTGAGCGTGCCATAGGGCTCGCCGAGATAGTCGGCCAGCGCCTCGGCGTGACGCACGACGCCGAAGGCGCACCAGATCATGACCGCGAACAGCAGGACAAAGATTCCGGCGGTGAGCGCGGGTTGCGCGAAGTCGGAGACCCAACCTTTGCCGACGGTGAAGAAAACGGCGGTGGTCGCCGCGCCGACGAGCACGGGCGCCTCGGCGCGCAGGACGGAGAGGAAAGAGCTGGAGGTTTTCGACATGGAATGCGCTTCGCCCCGGGAAGCCATCAGGCCTGATTGACGTGCGGCAGCTTACAGCGCGAATCGTCCGGGCGGATACCTGCCCCGCCCGTTCCGTTTCATGTTCTGTTTCGAATAACTGCCACTCCCCTCATGCCGAGGGGCGCGGCGTTCACCATCGGGCCGCGCCTTGCGCGGACCCGTTGGCGCCCTCCCCGGGATGAGGCGGCGACGAGCCGGCCTGGTTCTGCCGGTCCGCGATGAAGCGCGCGATGGCGGCGTTGACCGGCCCGGGATTGGTCAGCGGCGACATGTGGCCGCCGCCGTCGATCTCCACGACCGCGGCGGCGGCCAGCGCGGCGCGCAACAGATCGACGATGCGGAACGACGGCCGCCGGGTGTCTTTGGCGCGCAGCAACAGCGTCGGCACGGTGAAGCCGCGATAGTCGTCGAGCGTTGTCTCGTTGTTGAGCGTGCCGCGCCAGTCCTCGGCGAGCTTGGGCAGGCCCTCGACCATGGCGGCGCGCCGGCGTTCCGGCATCGCGGCCCAGGCCTGCGGCCCCATCCAGTAGGCGATGAAGCCTTCCGCCGAACCGTCGCGGTCGCCGCGCTTGAGCGCCGCCTGCTGCGCCGCCTGCGCATCGAGGATCTCGGCATATTCGGTCTCGCTCTCCTGCGCGAGCAGGTGAAAGCACGACGGCTCGATCAGCGTCAGGCTCGCCAGCCGCGTGCGCCGGGCAAAGGCCGCCTTGATGGCGACCACGCCGCCGTAGGAATGGCCGATCAGATGCACGGGCTCGCCCGCCAGATCGATGAGCGCCGCGGTGAGCGCCACGTCTTCGGCGAAGTTGAACGCGCCGGCCGGGCTGTCCGCGCCCGCGCCGGTCGCGAGCAGGTCCGGCATCAGCAGGCGGTGACGGCCGCGCAAGACTTCGCTCAATGTGCGCCACTGACGCGCCGAACTCATCGAGCCGTGCACCGGAATAACGGGAGGGCCGGTGCCTTCTTCGTCGTAGAAGCGGGTGGTGCCGGAAATGATGAGCGATTTCATGGGACGGCTTCTGGCGGGCTGGACACGGCCGACAATCAAGCCGGTCGCGGCGGCCGGGTCAATTCGTCAGATGACGCTGAGCACGAGCATGGCCGCGACCGTGACGATGCGCGCGAGATCGGCCCAACGGCGGTCGCCTTCATGGCGCGCGGCGGACCGCCAGACCCCGACGGTGACCAGGACGTTGTAGGGAATCGAGAGGGCGTAGCCGGCGACGAAGGCCGCGGCTGTGTGATCGTTCATCACCAGCGCCAGGAATGCGATCGAGGTCAGCGCATTGACCACGATGCCGCCGATGACGGCCCAGTTCCAGAACGCCTGATCGAGCGGCAGGTCGCCCTGCCAGAGACGGCGGAGGATGAACATGACCAATCATAGGCGGCGCCCGCATGCACGCAATGGCGAAGGGAGGACGGCAATACCGGGGGGTCGTTGTGCCTACTTCCTCACGTACTTCTGCACGCGCCAGTTCAGCGTGTCGGCGACGAAGATTTCGTCGCGCGGGCTGATCGCGATGTAATGCGCTTCACCATACTTGCCGGGCGCCTTGCCCTGCCCCGCGCCCTCGATCCTGCCGATGACGTTGCCGTCGAGATCGAGCTTCATGATCTCGCCGCAATGGCCGTGCGCCAGCCAGATGTGCCGGTCTGCGCTTATGCACAGTCCGCACGGCGTGCCGGGGTGCGACGACTCGCGGATGTAGGTGCCGTCGGCGTCGAACACCTGGATGCGCGCATTGTTGCGGTCGGCGATATGGAGCAGACCCTCGTCGTCGAACACCAGCGAATGCGGCAGGTCGAACTGGCCCGGGCCCTTGCCCTTGCCGCCCCAGGTCGTGATGAAATTGCCGTCCTTGTCGAACTTGAGCACCAGCGACTCGCCCTTGCCGTGCCCTTGCAGCACGTAGATGTCGCCGGTCGGCCCCACCACCGCCTCGTTCGGCTCGTGGAACAGTCGCAGATGCCCGAACGGGTGCCATTCGCCGGTCCAGCCCCTGCAGCCGAGCACCATGGTGAGCCGCCCTTGCGGGTTGAACTTGTAGACCAGGTTCGCCGCCACGTCGGTCGCCCAGATGTTGTCGTCGGCGTCGATGCGCAGGCCGTGCGGGCGCTCGAACATGCCGTCGCCGAAGCCGCGGACGAAGTTGCCGTCCGGGTCGAACTCCATCAGCGGCAGCGGCCCGCGATGGAGGACGAAGATGTGGCCTTGCGAATTGAACGCGACGCCCGAGGTGCCGCCGAAATTCATGCCGGGCGGCAAATGGAAGGATTCTGGGAACGGGAACGTAGGGCAGCGGTGGTGGGGACATTCCGGATATTAACCGGCGCCGCCCTCTTGTGCCTACCGGTATTCCGGATTGGGATGATCGAAGCGGCAGCCGGCGTCCCACAGCTTGCGCTGGTTGCCGTGCGCCGGAAAGCCGCCGGCCTCGCGCAACAGCCGCGCGGTGTGCATCAGGTTCCAGGCCATGAAGGTGGTGTTGCGCCGGGTGAAGTCGTTCTGCGGCCCGCCCGAGCCCTCGTCGAGATAGGACGGCCCCGGCCCGGCCTCGCCGATCCAGCCGCAGTCGGCCTGCGGCGGGATGACGTAACCGAGGTGCTGCAGCGAATAGAGGATCTCCATTGAACAGTGCTTGATGCCGTCTTCGTTGCCGGTGATCACGCAGCCGCCGGTCTTGCCGTAATAGATCCACTGACCCTTGTCGTTGAGCATCGCCGACATGCCGTAGAGCCGCTGGATGAGGTTGCTGCACACCGAGGAAATCTGCCCGAGCCAGATCGGCGATCCGATCACCAGGATGTCGGCGTCACGAATTGTCGGCCACAGCTCCGGCCAGGCGTCTTCCTGGAAACCGCGCTCGCGCATGTCGGGATGGACGCCGGGCGCAATGGCGTGATCGACCGCGCGGATCGCGGTCACCTCGACCTTATTCTCGCGCATGATCTCGACGGCATTCTTCATGAGCCCGGCGGTGTGCGAGAGCTGCGGCGACGGCTTCAGCGTGCAATTGACGAACACGGCCCTGAGGCCGGAGAAATCGTAGGGCGAATTCTTGCAAAGGTCCTGTTGCTGGGGCGACAGCGGCATAAGGCGGGTCCTCCGTGGGCGGGAGACAGTGTAACCCAACGAAGCGCAGGCTTGTTCCTGCTGACGCAGATGTGATGGCGCACAGGAAGAGCGCCACGCGCGTCCGCTTGCTAGTACAGACCGATGAATTCGCGCAGCGTATTCACCGTCGCCTCGGCCTCCTCGGGCGCCTCCGTGGTGAGCACCTCGGTTCCACCCGAACGCAGGACCATGACGCTGTGACAGAGCGTGGCGCCCGACGGGATGTCGGTCTCCGAGGTCACCACGACGTCGTCGATCTCGTAGAGCGGCAGCACGACCGGCTTTCTCTGCCAGAACAGAAACTTCCGCTCCAGCACCGCCTCGTCGGCCGGCTTGTCGACGATCAGCGTCGTTCCGCGGTCCCGCAGAATGACCCTGTCCGGGTCACTCACCATCCTGGCCATGGCATATCCTTCTTGAGCCGCCGCGCGCCCCTGTTTCTATAAGCGCGCGCACCCTGTCCGGTTCCATACGGTCAAACAGGCACAACCTGCGCCAGCGGACCGCGCAGCCCCGACGCCGTGGTGGAGCCGGCCGCCTGTGCAAACGCGCAAGCGTCCCCGTGCGCGGCCTGTCCCGCGCCCGAAAGCGGCCGGATCGCTCCAGGTGCTAGTGCAGCCCGATGAAACTGCGTAGCGTCTTCACCGTCGCCTCGGCCTCTACGGGAGGTTCCGTGGTGAGTACCGTGGTCTCGCCCGAACGCCGGCGCATGACGCTGTGCCAGAGCGTGGCGCCCGACATGGCGTCCCGCTCCGCTTTCACCGCGATGTCGTCGATTTCGGCGAGCGGAAACACGACCGGCTTCCTGTTCCAGAGCAGAAGCTTGCGCTGCAACACCGCCTCGCCGGCCGTCTTGTCGAGCGTCAGCGTCGTCCCGCCGTCGTGCAGTATGACCCTGTCCGATCCGGTTTCGATACTGGCCATGGCAGGTCCCCTTGTTTGGTTTCCTACGCGGCCATTCTAGCAGAGTCGGCCAAAGGGGACGGCGCGACCGGGCGTCGCGGTGGGATGGGGCTGAGGCCTAGAGGATAACGAAAATGTTGCCTTTTTAATTAAAGGTGACGCCCGATGTGCCGCCTAAGTTCATGCCCGGCGGCAGCGTGAGGGATTCTGGGGACGGCATGTAGGGCAGCGGTGGGGGTGGCATGGGGATCTCGAGCACGAGGATTAGCTAGGGCGTGTTCTCATAAATTTGCGCGACGCTGATCACCGCGCACTCAATGTCCGCAGTACCCGCAAAAGCGACGGGGAAGCGGACGTCGCGGGGGGTCCGAGTTCGGGCCAATCGCGACCGATGCACCGGAGCAAATAACATCGTTATTCGTTCACCTCCTAGGCCGCGATCGTAGCGCCGTCCACCAATGCCCTGCGGACTTAACCGGGGATGTTGCCGAACCAAATGCCGATCAAGGCTGCGATCGAGACCGGCGCCAGAGTGTCATTGACCAAGTCAGCAGCGCCGGGTGGATGCACACGGCATCTGGCACCGGCGACGGGGCTCCGGGATAGAGATGCCGCCAGACGGCCGCGCCGAAACAATGACGCTGAACAATATCAACACGCTGCCGGTCAACATGATCCGCCATTGCGGCACGACGCCCGCAGCGCCTTGGCACCGATGCCGCTCGCCATCGCGGCGAGGCCGGTGCGCACCCAGGCGGCATACGTCAGTTCGGCGGCGAGCACGGTACGCCGGTCAGCACTGTCTTCGACGCGCGCCGTGCTGCGCTCCATATGGGCCGACGTTCAGCGAAGGCCGAAATATCCTAAGATGAATATTACTACAACAATGACGCCGATGATGTAGAAGATATTGTTCATCTTGGAGCTCCGTTTTCTACGCGGATACGCCCAAGAGTATCAGATAAAAAATGGACCCGATAGAGGAGCCATTTTCTAAATCAAATCAACATCGGATGGGCGCTTAATTCCGCCAAGCGAGAAGATCAGCATGTGTCCCGTTGCATTGCGTTGATCTGAATCAATGCACCAACACAGCTTTTTAAATGCGATGGTAATCGCGGCTTCCCGCGCCAGGCGCTTGAAGCTCTTCACACAAACAAGGAGCCTGTCATGACCGTTGCGAGAGTCACCGAGATCATCGCCAGCTCGAGCAAGAGCTTCGAGGACGCTATAGAGAAGGGTATTGCCCGGGCCTCCAAGAAACTGACGAATGTAGAGGGCGCGTGGGTAAAGGAGCAAAAGGTGGTCACTAAGAACGGCAAGATCACAGAGTATCGCGTCGACCTTGATGTCACCTTTATTTTGACCGACTGAAAGCGTCCAGCCACGCCAGTTCCGGCCAACGTATCCCGACGATCGGAACCGAACATCATTCGGCATGACGAATGTCCGCGTCGGGTCAAACCCGGTAATGCTCTGATCGAGCATATGCTTCCGGCTTTGCCCGTACACCCGACAAGCCAAAGCGGGCATTCGCGGCGTTGAGATTGGCTGCCGCGACGTGATTCAACCCTCCAGGACCGGAGGCCAGGATCATGCGCTACGAACTCACCGACTATGAATGGAAGGCCATCAAAGCCATTTCTGCCGAACAAGCCGCGCGGCGTTCCGCGCGTGAACGACCGGCGCGTGCTCAACGGCATCTTTTGGGTTTTGCGGTCAGGCGCGCCTTGGCGCGATCTGCCAGAGACGTTCGGCCCCTATACGACCTGTTACAATCGCTTCGTTCGCTGGCGGCGGGCTGGCATTTGGGACGAAATCATGGATGCAATGGCCGCAATGCATGATGCAGCGGTGCAGATGATCGATACCTCCATCGTACGGGTGCCCCAGCACGGAGCCTGCATCGCTGGCAATAGTCAGCAACACATCGGCCGCTCGCGTGGCGGACTGACAACCAAGATTTACGCCGTCGTAGACACCAATGGCCTGCCGGTGCAGATCGAGCTCACGCCCGGTGAAACGCACGACAATCGGCTTTGTTCGGTTCTCCTGAGCGAGTTATGTCCGCAAACGATGTTGTTGGCGGATCGAGGCTATGATGCCGACTGGATCAGAATGCTTGTCAGTGAACAAGGCGCGTGGGCTAACATCCCGCCCAAACGCAACCGCAAAGAGGTGATCTGCTTCAGTCCCTATCTATACAGGGCGCGCAACTTGGTCGAACGATTCTTCAATAAGATCAAGCAATGTCGGCGCATCGCGACCCGATATGACAGACTTGCGGCCAACTATCTCGCATTCATCAAGCTCGCATCCATTCGGGTTTGGCTACGCGTTTATGAGTCCGCGTCCTAATCTCCGCGTGACTTCTAACATTGTCACACCGGCAAATTATCGTGCTTCCTGGCTGGCTACTCCACGTGCTTGTTCCGCAGCATCGCCAGCGCCCGCGCCACGCGCTTGCGCGTCGCGTGCGGCATGATCACGTCATCGACATAGCCGCGCTCGGCGCCGTCGCTCTTCATTCAATCACCGCCAGGTGCCGGGGCTCGGCGCGCCGCACAGCGCCGAGCGGGATTGACCGGTCGAGCGTGGCCAGGCAGCCATCATTCTTCACGGCGAGGGCCAGCATATAGACATCGGCGATTGCTTCGGCCCCCGAATGAATGAACGGTCGAAGCGATCCTCGTCCAGCAGCGAAATATCGTCCGGCCAAAATGCGTGGTCGCTTTGTGCGATCGCCCTGCTCAACAGGCCGAACGCCGTTATCACAGATACAGGATGGTCGTAGCTCGGCTGGGATACGATGCGCAGAAGACCGTTCTCGGTGAACGGACACGAAGCCCAGCCACTTGTCCGATTGCCGGCCCACCACCGGCGGACGCGTTCAAAGTGAATATGCTCTTCGTCAGCCATCGCGATGAGGGCATTGACGTCGAGCAGCGCCCGCACGGCTCAGTGCTCGTCCTCGAGCAGCCGCTCCACGAGTTCGGGCGTCACAATACCGCCGCGCCTGGGCAAGTAGGGAAAGCCATCCCGCACCGGCAAATCGACAAACTCTGAATCTTGCGCCGCTTTTTCACGCGAAAGCGCCCGCCGAGCGAGTTCGGAAACGATCTCTCCGGCCGTCGTGCCGCGCTCGGCGGCGATCCGCTCGACCGCCGCCAGCACGTCATCATCGATCTGAACGGTCCTGCCCATGTGCTGAACATAGCAACCAGAGGGCCAAATGACAATCTGAGCGGGAATCTTTTCGAGGGTTCACCCCTCACCCGCCCTCGCTCGGCTCCGCCTCCGCGCGAGCCACCCTCTCCCACATGGGGAGAGGGGAAGTGTGCGTACCGCCAGCGCCGCGAACTACACCGGCAAATTATCGTGCTTCCTGCTTGGCCACTCCACATGCTTGTTCCGCAGCATCGCCAGCGCCCGCGCCACCCGCTTGCGCGTGGCGTGCGGCATGATCACGTCGTCGATATAGCCGCGCTCGGCGGCAATGAACGGTGACAGGAAGTGGTCTTCATACTCTTTGGTGCGCGCGGCGATCTCTTCCGCCGAACGCCCGCGGTAGATGATCTCCACCGCGCCCTTGGCGCCCATCACCGCGATCTGCGCGGTCGGCCACGCGTAGTTGACGTCGCCGCCGACGTGCTTCGAGGCCATCACGTCATAGGCGCCGCCGAAGGCCTTGCGGGTGATGACGGTGACCAGCGGCACCGTGCACTGCGAATAGGCGAACAGCAATTTGGCGCCGTGCTTGATCAGCCCGCCGTATTCCTGGTCGGTGCCGGGCAGGAAGCCGGGCACGTCGACGAAGGTGACGATGGGGATGTTGAAGGCGTCACAGAAACGCACGAAGCGCGCGGCCTTGCGGCTGGCGTCACTGTCGAGCACGCCGGCCAGCACCATCGGCTGGTTGGCGACGAAGCCCACCGTGCGGCCCTCGATGCGGCCGAAGCCGGTGACGATGTTCTTCGCGAACGCCGCCGAGATCTCGAAGAAGTCGCCCTCATCGGCGGTTTTGTGGATCAGTTCCTTGATGTCGTAGGGCTTGTTGGGGTTGTCGGGCACCAGTGTGTCGAGGGATTCATCGATGCGGTCGGCGGCATCCTGCGTCGGCCATGCCGGAACGCCGGCCTCGTTGTTGGACGGCAGGAAGTCGATCAGCCGGCGCATTTGAAGGAGACACTCGACGTCGTTCTCGAAGGCGCCGTCGGCGACGCCCGATCTGGTGGTGTGGACGCTCGCGCCGCCGAGCTCTTCGGCGGTGACCACCTCGTTGGTCACGGTCTTCACCACGTCGGGGCCGGTGACGAACATGTAGGCGGTGTCGCGCACCATGAAGATGAAGTCGGTCATCGCCGGCGAATAGACGTCGCCGCCGGCGCAGGGGCCCATGATGACGCTGATCTGCGGGATGACGCCCGAGGCGATGACGTTGCGCTTGAACACCTCGCCGTAGCCGCCGAGCGCGGCGACGCCTTCCTGGATGCGCGCGCCGCCGGCGTCGAACAGGCCGATGACGGGCGCGCGCGCCTTCAGCGCCATGTCCTGCACCTTGATGATCTTCTGCGCGTGGGTTTCGGAGAGCGAGCCGCCGAACACCGTGAAGTCCTTGGAGAACAGATAGACCGCGCGGCCGTTGATGGTGCCCCAGCCGGTGACGACGCCGTCGCCGGGGATTTTCTGCTTCTCCATGCCGAAGTCGTTTGAACGGTGCTCGACGAACATGTCGAACTCCTCGAACGAGCCCTTGTCGAGCAAAAGCTCGATGCGCTCGCGGGCGGTCAGCTTGCCGCGCTTGTGCTGGGCCTCGATGCGCCTCTCACCGCCGCCCAGCAGGGCCTCCGCCCGCCGCTTGTCCAGTCTGTCGAGGATGTCCTTCATGTCGGTCCTGGCGCCCTGTGCTTCGGATTCCGGCTCGGGGAACTGGATAGCATGATGGGCTCTCCGATGTCGTCCCGGCCATGCCACAAGTGCGCTTCCCCTCTCCCACTGTGGGAGAGGGTGGCGAGCGCTGAAGCGCAAGCGAAGCGCGAGCCGGGTGAGGGGGAAACGGCCTGTCGAGGGTCGCTTGCCCCCTCACCCGCCCTCGCTCGGCTTCGCCTCCGCCAAAGGCCAGCGCTTCGCGCTGGCCGTTTTTCGCCCAGAAAGTACGCGAATGCGTAGCATTCGCTATGCACCCTCTCCCCGCTTGCGCGGGGAGAGGGGAAAGAGAGAATGCCGCCCGCTCCCGCCCCTGCCCCCGGCACCCCAGCCTTGGCCTCGCCCCAAATCCCCGGTTACACCTTGGTCCATGACCGATTCCGCCGCCCCCGCCACGTCCGCGCAGTTGTTGCAGCAGGGACTGTTTCATCACCGCCAGGGCCAGCTGTCGCTCGCCATGGATCACTACACCCAGGTCCTGCGCACCGACCCCGCGAACGCCGACGCGCTCTATTACGTGGCGCTGGTGGCTTGCCAGGAGGAACAGTTCCAGCAGGGCATCGAGCTCGCGCGGCGCGCGCTCGCGGTCGGCGAGCCGCAGGCGCGGCTGCATAACCTGATCGGCAAGGCGCAGGAGCGCATGGGCGCGCTCGGCGAGGCGGCCAGGGCCTTCGACGCGGCGATCGCGCTCGATCCCGATTTCGCCGAGGCGCACGGCAACCGCGCCAACCTGCTGGCGCAGGCGGACCTGCCGGAGGAGGCGCTCAAGAGCTTCGACCGCGCGGTGGCGCTCGATCCGACCTCCGCGCCGGACTGGATCAACCGCGGCGCGCTGCTGCAGGAGATGGGCCGCCACGACGAGGCGCTCGAGAGCTACGACAAGGCGCTGGTGCTGATGCCGAAGGAGCCGCACTTCCTGCTCAACCGCGCCAACGCGCTGGTGATGCTGGGCCGGCTGGAGGAAGCCGACGGCGTCTACGAACAGGCGATCATGATCGCGCCCAAGATGCACCTCGCCTATCTGCAGAAGGGCCTGGCGCTCAAATACCGCAGCCGCTTCGACGAGGCGCGCAAGCTGCTCGAAAGCGCGCACAAGCTCGCGCCGAAGGAAGCGGCGCCGGCGGGCGCGCTGGCCGAGCTGATGCTGCTTACCGGCGACTGGCGCACGGCCTGGCCGCTCTACGAGGCGCGGCCGACCCGCCCGCAGCTGCCCGACGTGCCGCTCTGGCGCGGCGAGGCGCCGGGCCCGTTCCGCCTGGTGCTGGTGCCCGAAGGCCGCATCGCCGACACCGTGATGTTTTCCCGCTACGCCTCGCTGCTCGGGGGCCGCGGCCATGACGTCACCCTACTGACCGACAGCGAACTGGTGCCGCTCCTGTCCACGCTGCCCAACGTCGAGCGCGTGATCGACGATCCCGCCGCGCTCGCCGGCGACCCGCGCCGCATGGTGCAGTTTCCGCTGCAGTCGGTGATGGGCACGTTGCATCTGACGCCCGACACGGTGCCGCAGCAGTGTCCCTATCTCACCGCGCCGCCGGAGAAGGTCGCGGCCTGGGCGCAACGGCTCGCCGGCATGGACGTGAAGATCGGCGTCTGCTGGCAGGGCGAGGCCGGCGGGGTGCCGCTCGCCGAGTTCGCGCCGCTCGCCGCCATCCGCGGCGTGCGGCTGATCGCGCTGCATACCCAGGGCGTGCTGCGCGCCACCGCGCCGGTGCCGTTCGCCAGCCAGATCGAGCGGCCGCTCGTGGACGCGCCGGTTTCGCCCGACACCCTGCTCGACATCGCCGGCATCATCGCCAACCTCGACATGGTGATCGGCGTCGACACCCTGCCCGTCCACATGGCGGGCGCGCTCGGCAAGCCGGTGTGGATGGCGCTGCCGCAGGTGCCAGAATGGCGCTGGCTGCTGGAGCGGGAGGACAGCCCCTGGTATCCGCAGATGCGCCTGTTCCGGCAGGACGATCCCGGACAATGGGCGCCGGTGTTCGCGCACATCACCTCCGCCCTGCGCGAATGGCTTCCGGCGCGAGAGCGCCCGGCCTGAAGCGGGACGACATCTGTTCGACCGGATTCAGGCGGCGGCGGCCGCCGGTCGGCGATTGAACGACCACAGCGCCAGCGCGATCGCAAGCAACAGCACGCCCGCGAGCAGCACCGACACGGGTGTCGCACCGAGACGCTCGAACCACTGCGTATAAAAGTGGATGGCGCCGAAGGTGGCGACCACGTTGACCAGCCAGCGCCGGTTGACGCTCGCCGCCCAGACCCCGGCCGCGACAAGCGCCGCGGCCCAGCCGACGCTGAACGCCCAGTCCGGGATCACGGCGTGGAACGACGACCCGCGCAGGTCGTCGCGGCCGAGGCCACGCAACAGCATCAGGGGATCGCCCCACAACGAGCCGATCCAGAAACCGAAATTGACCAGCAGGATGGCGGTGCGCGAGGCGACAAGCGCAAGGCGCTCATGGTCGGCCGGCAGGCTTTTGGAGACATGGTAGGCCACGAGCGCGAGCGCGGCGAACAGCACGATGGTCAGGGTCGGCTCGAAGATCGCCAGCGAATACATGGCGTGGCTGTAGCCGGTGCGCGCGCCGAGGCAGGCGGACGCCGCCAGCACCGCCAGGGCCATGAGCAGACTCGAGCGTGCCGCGATCGACGCCAGTGCAAAGGCCACCATGACGATGAGCGACGACGCCAGCGAGCCTTCGCCATAGACCAGCACGCCGCCGCCGAACATCAGCGCGCCGATCACCACGCAGATCTGGCCGAACACGCCCCACTGCGTGGCGTGACCGAGCACGGTCGCCAAGCCGGCGGCAAACAGCAAAACCCCGAGCACGACGGCGGTCAGCGGCGTCGGCACCAGCGCCACCGCGCCGGCCGCCACCGCCACCACGCCGAAGCCGATCAGAATGTTGATCGCCAGCGAGCCGGTGTCGTGCGAGGCCAGCGTCTTCAGCCGCGCGGCTTCCTCGCGCGTGATCTTGCCATCTTCCAGCAGCTTCGCGATGTCGAGCGTGATCTTCATCGCACGCGCCCCCCCCGGGCCGAATCCGGGCCTACCCTAGCACGGCGCCCGTGGGCCGGGACGCTTCCCGCCCTTTTCCGGCCCGGCGCGGACCGGTACCTTGTGGCCAATGGCCTTCTTCCCGTTCATCAGACCGGGCCGCCGCCCATGAAAATCGCGGCCCAGCTCGAACAGGCCGCCGCGCTCGAACAGCGCGGCGACCTCGCCGGCGCCATGGCCGGTTATCAGAAGGTGCTCAGACGCGAGCCCAGCAATATCGACGCCCTGTTCCTGCTCGGCCGCGCCCATTGCCAGCGCGGCGAGTTCATGACCGGCGGTCAGTTGTTCCGCAAGGTCATCAGGCTGAGACCCCACCACGCGCCGGCGCATACGCTGCTTGGACGCGTGGTGGCGCAGTCCGGCGACCCGCGCGAGGCGATCTCGCACTATGACCGGGCGCTGGCCGCCGACCCCGGCTTCGCCATGGCGCTGGTCGACAAGGCCGATGCCCTGGTGACGCTCGGGCATGACGCCGAGGCGGTGGCGTGTTTCGAGCGGGCGATCACGCTGGCGCCCGGGATCGCCCACCTGCATTTCAGCCTGGCCAACGTGCTGCAGCGGCTCAGGCGCTTCGAGGAGGCAGTCACCCACTACCAGCGCGCCATCGCACTGCAGCCTGACCTCCCCGGCGCGCACGCCAATCTTGGCCGGGCGCTCGGCTCGCTCGGTCGCTGGCAGGAGGCGCTGGCGAATGTGCAGCTGGCGGTCCGGGTGGCGCCGCATTCGGCGCATGCCCACCACGCCATGGGCCTCACACTCTGGAGCCTCGAACGCGACCAGGACGCTCTGGCGAGCTTCGACAAGGCGCTCTTGCTCGACCCGCGCCACGACGAAGCGGCGATGTCCAGGGGCGTGCTGCTCCACGAACTGGGACGCACAGAGGATTCGCGCGCGCAGATGGCGCGTGCCATTGCGCTGGCACCGCACAAGACCTCCCCCTATTTGCATCTGGGTGAAACAAAGCGGTTCGCGCCGGGTGACGCCGAAATATCCGCGATGGAAAAGCTGCTGCCGGGGCTCGCCACGCGGCCGGTGCAGGACCAGATCAATCTCCATTTCGCGCTCGCCAAAGCCTACAGCGACACCGGCGAACCGGCACGGGCCTTTCAACATCTCAGGCAAGGCAATGCCTTGAAGCGTAAGGGCATCGATTATGACGAGGCCGCCACCCTTGCAAGCTTCGAGCATATCGCGCGCGTCTTCACGGCAGACCTGATTGCGGGAAAATCCGGACACGGCGATCTGTCAGAGCGCCCGGTTTTCATTGTCGGGATGCCACGCTCCGGCTCCACACTTGTCGAACAGGTTCTCGCCAGTCATCCCCGCGTGCATGGCACCGGCGAACGAGAGGATTTCCGCAATGCCATCATCGCGGTCGACAGGGACGTGTGGGCGAAATACCCCGACATGGTGCCGATGCTGACGCCCGGGCAGCTCCGCGCGATCGCGTCGCATTATCTCGCCGGCATGGGCACCCTGGCGCGCGACGCCGACCGCTTTGTCGACAAGATGCTGGGCAACTTTGTCTATGTCGGCCTGATACACCTGGTGTTGCCACACGCCCGCATCATCCACGCGCGGCGCGATCCGGTCGATACCTGTCTGTCCTGCTATTCCAAGCATTTCAGAACGGCACAGAAATTTGCCTACGACCTTGGCGAACTTGGCCGTTTCTACCGCGCCTACGACCAACTGATGGCGCATTGGCACGATGCCCTGCCCGAAGGCACCGTGCTCGACGTGCAATACGAAGACGTGGTCGCCGACCTCGAGGGCCAGACGCGGCGCATGCTTGAATTTTGCGGGCTCGAATGGAACGAGGCCTGTCTCGCCTTCCACAAGACCCAGCGGCCGGTGCGCACGGCAAGCGGCGCCCAGGTGCGCGAACCACTCTACCGCCGCTCGGTCGGACGCTGGCGCGCCGTGGAGGGTGAACTCGGCCCGTTGATCGAGGCGCTGAAGGACTGAATTCACCTCATGCCCGCGCTTGTCCCGGCCAGGACGAAGGCAGCTTCGTCACCGCAGCGCATCGAGTACCGTCACCGCGGCTTCGAACTCGGTCTGACGGTGGGAGCGGCGCTGGATCGCGATGTCGTCGCGGCCCCATTGCGCCATCTGCCAATCCTCGTCCACGTGAGCCGCAGCCCACGCGGTTTCCGCGTCGAGGTGACCGTGCGCCAGCGCCAGCGCGAGCAGCGCCGAACCGGTGAGCGTGGTGATCGACGACACCGCGCCGAGCCGCCACGGATGGACGGGGATCGCGCCGCGCGCGGCTGCGACTGCTTCGGGCGGCTGCGTGGCGTGCACCACGCCTTCGACCTGTACGAAGCGGGCGCCGAGCGCCTGATGCGCCCAGGCGAGCACCGGATCCCAGGCCTTGCCCTGCAACTCGATCAGTCCGGCGGGCGTGTCGGCGCGATAACAGATGAGATCGGAGCCGAGATATCTTTCGACCTCCGCGGCCACCGGGCCAGGCGCGTCCGCGACCGCATCGATCACCGCGTTGGCGAGCCGGGTCAGTGGCATGCGGCCGGGATCGATCGTGCCTTCCTGGGCGTTCCACTCGGCCACGATGGCTTCGGCCAGGCCTTGCCTGGGTGCGACCAAAAGCCGCCGCAGCGACGTGCGCACCGGCATGTCGTCGAGCACGATCGGGAAGCCGCGGTCCATTCTGCCCGCGCCGACCGCGGCGCGCTTGTAGAAACGCTTGCGCAGCGGCGGCCGCATGGCGCGGCGGGCCGCCTCCATGGGATCGGCCGTCTGGTTATCGAACAGCTCGTCAAAGATCTCGCGCATTGAGCTTCAAGTGCGGGGGAGCCGGAAACCGGTCGCGCTCCCTATATGGCCGTCGATCGCGGCTCAGTCCACCGGCAGGCCCTGCCGCGGAAGGAACCCCCGCAACCGGACTCGCGGGGTGAATTTCGGAGGCGGAAAAAAATCCCCTTTTTCAGAACCTTGTGATGGTGCAGCGCAGCAGGCGCCTTCGCGAGGACAAATTCTTCCCGGAACTTCATCCTGCATACAAACGTCACGCCGCCTCGCCGATTTCACAGGGCGAGAAACGGCCCTGACTTGCGGTTGACAGGACAGAGCCATGACGGAAGGACCGGTAGCCTTAACGCGGCTTAGGCAATAATATGCCCTCTCTGGAATCGTGCCAGTCGACAAGGCCGATCGGGAGGAAAACCAGCCGCGCGCGGCTGCGACGCGCCACCGTCGGGTAACCGCGTAGCGGAGGGGCGTTTCGAGGAGTCAATGAAGAATACCGACATTGCTGCGCCGGACTACTTCCACAAGGTCGTCGATTGCCAATGGGCCTGTCCGGCTCACACTCCGGTCCCCGAATACATTCGGCTGATCGCGCACGGGCGTTACTCCGACGCCTACATGATCAACTGGAAATCCAACGTGTTTCCCGGCGTGCTCGGCCGCACCTGCGACCGTCCGTGCGAACCGGCCTGCCGCCGCGTGCGCGTCGAGAACGAGCCGGTGGCGATTTGCCGCCTCAAGCGCGTCGCCGCCGATTACAAGGACGACGTCAAAGACCGCATGCCGAAGAAGGCCGCGCACAAGAACGGCAAGCGCATCGCGCTGGTCGGCGCCGGCCCTGCTTCACTGACGGTGGCGCGTGATCTTGCGCCGCTCGGCTATCATTGCGTTGTATTCGACGGCGACCCGAAAACGGGCGGCATGATCCGCACGCAAATCCCCAAATTCCGTCTGCCGGATTCGGTGATCGACGAGGAATGCGGCTACATCCTCGACCTTGGCGTCGAGTTCCGCGGCAACACGCGCATCGACAGCCTGAAGGCATTGCTCGCGGAAGGCTGGGATGCGGTGTTCGTTGGCTCCGGCGCGCCGCGCGGGCGCGACCTCGACATTCCGGGTCGGCGCGAAGCTGCAGGGAACATCCATATCGGCATCGACTGGCTGAACTCGGTATCGTTCGGCCACACCACCCGGATCGGCAAGCGGGTCGTCGTCCTCGGCGGCGGCAACACCGCGATGGACTGCTGCCGCTCGGCGCGCCGTCTCGGCGGCGACAAGGTCGACGTGGTGGTGCGCTCGGGCTTCGAGGAGATGAAGGCGTCGCCCTGGGAAAAGGAAGACGCCATGAACGAGGGCATCCCGATCCACAATTACCTGGTGCCCAGGGAATTCACCCACGACAACGGCAAGCTGACCGGTATCACCTTCGAGCACGTAAAGGCCGAATACGACGCCAGGGGCCGGCGCAAGCTGGTGCCGTCCGGCGAGCCCGACCAGCACTTTCCCTGCGACGACGTGCTGGTGGCGGTCGGCCAGGAAAATGCCTTCCCCTGGATCGAGCGCGACATCGGCATCGCGTTCGACGACAAGTGGGACATGCCCATGGTCGACGAGACCACCATGGTCTCGACCAACCCGAAGGTGTTCTTCGGCGGCGATGCTGCCTTCGGGCCGAAAAACATCATCTGGGCGGTGGCACACGGTCACGAGGCCGCGGTCTCCATCGACAAATTCCTCAACGGCGAAGACATCACCGACCGGCCAGCCCCGGCCGTCGAGCTCATCAGCCAGAAGATGGGCATCCACGAATGGTCGTACGACAATGAGATCGAGCCCGACAAACGCTACAAGGTGCCGCACCGCGACACCGTGATCGCGCTCAAGGATATCAAGGCCGAGGTCGAACTCGGCTACGACGAGTTGCTGGCCTGGAAGGAAGCCGGGCGCTGCCTGAACTGCGACGTGCAGACTGTGTTCAGCGCGCCGCTGTGCATCGAGTGCGATGCCTGCGTCGACATCTGCCCGATGGACTGCATCACCTTCACGCCGAATGGCGAGGAAGCAGATCTGCGCACGCGCCTCAATGCACCCTCGCCGCACCTCGAACAGGACCTCTACGTGCAGGACGGCCTGAAGACCGGACGGGTGATGGTAAAGGACGAGGATGTCTGCCTGCACTGTAGCCTGTGCGCCGAGCGTTGCCCGACCGGCGCCTGGGACATGCAGAAATTCATGCTGGAAATGACTTACGCAGGTAATTCATGTCGACCGCCACGCCGATCAGCCGCGTAAACGACTTCGTCGTCCGCTTCGCCAACGTCAACGGGTCGGGCTCGGCCAGCGCGAACGAAATGTTCGCCCGCGCCATCCTGCGCATGGGCATACCGGCCGCACCGCGCAACATTTTCCCTTCCAACATCCAGGGCCTGCCGACCTGGTACGAGGTCCGCATCTCCGAAGCCGGCTATCTCTGCGCGCGCGGCGGCACCGACCTGATGGTGGCGATGAACCCGCAGACCTTCGACGCGGACATCAAGGGTATCGAACCGGGTGGCTACCTGCTCTACAACTCGACCAAGCCGCTGCCGAAATCCAAATTCCGCGAGGACATCACGGTCATCGGCGTGCCGCTGACCGCAATCTGCAACCGCGAATATACCGACCCGCGCCAGCGGCAACTGTTCAAGAACATCATCTATATCGGCGTACTGACCGCCTTGCTCGACATGGACGTCGACGTGGTCGAAAAGCTGATCGGCGAACAGTACAAGGGCAAGGACAAGCTGATCGCGCCCAACATCAAGGCGCTGCACATCGGCCGCGACTACGCCACCCTCAATCTCGATGCGCCCATCGGCCTGCGGCTGAAGAAGAGCGACAAGGTCGGCGACCGCATCTTCATCGAGGGCAATTCGGCGGCGGCGCTCGGCGCGGTCTACGGCGGCGCCACGGTCTGCGCCTGGTATCCGATCACGCCCTCCTCTTCGCTGGCCGACGCATTCACCCGCCACTGCGCCAGGCTGCGCGTCGACGCGGAGACGGGCCAGGCCAGGTACGCCATCATCCAGGCCGAGGACGAGCTCGCTTCCATCGGCATGGTGATCGGCGCGGGCTGGAACGGTGCGCGCGCTTTCACGGCCACCTCCGGCCCCGGTATTTCGCTGATGCAGGAGTTCATCGGGCTTTCCTATTTCGCCGAAATCCCGGCGGTGATCTTCGACGTACAGCGCGCGGGACCTTCGACCGGCATGCCGACGCGCACCCAGCAGTGCGACGTCATCTCCTGCGCCTATGCCTCGCACGGTGACACCAAGCACGTATTGCTGTTCCCTGAAGATCCGGCGGAGGCCTTCGAATTCGGCGCCCAGGCCTTCGACCTCGCCGACCGGCTGCAAACTCCGATCTTCGTCATGCTCGATCTCGACATCGGCATGAACCACCATCTCTGCCGGCCCCTGGCATGGGACGATTCCCGCGTCTACGACCGCGGCAAGGTGATGACCGCGGAAGAGCTCGAAGCCGGCAAGGAATTCGGCCGCTATCTCGACGTCGACGGCGACGGCGTCACCTACCGCACCTACCCCGGGACACACCCGACCAAGGGCTCTTTCTTCACCCGCGGCACCTCACGCGACCGCTACGCGCGCTATACCGAGGACGGCGCGGCCTATGTCGATAATATGCAGCGGCTGATCCGCAAGTTCGACACGGCCAAGGACCTGGTGCCGCGGCCGCTGCAGGCCAACGCCGACAAGCCGACAAAATACGGCGTCATCTATTACGGCTCGACTGCGCCGGCGATGGACGAGGCCATTGATCTGATCGAGGCGCGCGGGCACAGCATCGACCGCCTGCGCATCCGCGCCTTCCCGTTCCATTCGAGCGTGGCGAGTTTCGTTGCCGACCACGACTTCGTCTACGTGGTGGAGCAGAACCGGGACGCACAACTGCGCTCGCTGATCGTCAACGAGATCGGCATCGATCCCGTGCGACTGGTGCCGATCCTGCACTACGACGGAACGCCGATCACCGCGCGCTTCATCGCAGAATCCATCGGCGGCCATCTCGAGCAGATGGCGGTCAAGCCGGCCAAGGTGACGTCATGACCTATCTCGCCAAGCCCAAGTTCCGCCACCCTAACCTGCCGAAGAACGAGCTCGGCTATACCCACCGGGACTACGAGGGCACGGTCTCGACCCTGTGCGCCGGCTGCGGGCACGACTCGATTACGGCCTCGATCATCCAGGCCTGCTTCGAACTGTCGATCGAGCCGCACCGGGTTGCCAAGATTTCCGGCATCGGCTGCTCGTCGAAGACGCCGACCTACTTCCTCGGCAACTCGCACGGCTTCAATTCGGTGCATGGGCGTATGCCGTCGGTCCTCACCGGCGCCAATCTCGCCAACCACGATCTGATTTATCTCGGCGTTTCCGGCGACGGCAACTCGGCCTCGATCGGCCTCGGCCAGTTCGCGCATTGCCTGCGCCGCGGCGTCAACATGGTCTACATTGTGGAGAACAACGGCGTCTATGGCCTCACCAAGGGCCAGTTCTCGGCCACCGCCGACCGCGGCTCGAAGTCGAAGCGCGGCATGATGAATACCGACAATTCCATCGACCTCGTCGCCATGGCGCTGCAACTCGGCGCCTCTTTCGTCGCCCGCTCCTTCTCCGGCGACAAGCAGCAACTGGTGCCGATCATCTCCGCGGCGATCGCTCACAAGGGCGCGGCCTTCATCGACGTGATATCCCCGTGCGTCGCTTTCAACAACCACGCCGGCTCGACCAAGAGCTTCGACTTCGTGCGCGAGCACAACGAGGCGGTGAACCGGCTCGATTTCATGTCGAGCCGCATGCCGATCGAGGTCCAGTATGAACCAGGCACGGTCGAGGTTGTCGAGCAGCACGACGGGTCAAGGCTCGCCCTGCGCAAGCTCGCCGCCGACTACGACGTTCACGACCGAACCGCTGCGCTCGGTTTTCTGCAACACCATGCCGCCAAGGGGCAGATCGTCACCGGCCTGCTCTACATGGAGCCGGAACCCGAAGACCTGCACGCGCACCTGCGTACGGTCAACACACCGCTCAACGCGCTCGGCGAGAAAGAGCTCTGCCCGGGCCAGGCGGCGCTCGACAAGATCAACGCCTCATTGCGGTGACTTCGTCGTCAGCGCCGAAAGTCGAGACGCCCGCCGGACCAGCGGCCATCGATACGGCGATCGTCGACGACCAACCCTACCCAAGGGCGCGCCACCTTGGGATCGGTGACGTTGACGTATCTGCCGACCAGGCGCTTTTCGCCATCTCTCCTGGCATCGATAAGGCCGCGTCGTTGACCACCGTCCCAGTCGAAGCGCAAATACACCCGATCCCCGACAGCCCTGACCTCGGCAACACCCTGTTTCCATTTGTCCGTCGCGTCGCCGGCTATGGTTGGATCAGCCCCGCCATTCCAGCGGACAAACCAAACACCCTCGATCGGATTGTGTGATCCGGGGCCAGCCGGCCACGACATGGCGTTCGCGTCGTCTGTAGAACCTGCAAGCGTCGTTGTGGAAGCGAACGCCGCCACGTCGCTGCCGTCCGGATCTGGAACATCATTCGTCCCGAACGGATTGCGGATCGCGCCTGTGTCATCTGTCATCTTGATGCCCTTTCACCGTTGCGACCCTGGGGTTTTAAATACGGATGCCCGTTTCGCCGACCCGTTTCCTGCCTCCACCACAGGCGCCGGCTTGCGCCGAGGTTCCAACAATGTCATTCCGACACGTCACGTAATGGAACAATGGGATATCCATGCAACTCCGACCTCTCTGTCGTAGCGGCCTCGAAATCGCCCCGCTCATGTTCGGCGGCAACGTGCTCGGCTGGACCGTCGACCTCAGGGATTCGTGCGCGATCCTCGATGCGTTCGTCGACGCCGGTTTCAACGCCATCGACACCGCCGACGTGTATTCACGCTGGGCGCCCGGCCACCAGGGCGGCGAATCGGAAATCGTCATCGGCAAGTGGCTCAGGAGCAGCGGCAAGCGCGACAAGGTCGTCATCGCCACCAAGTTCGGCGAGGACATGGGCGAAGGCCGCTGCGTGCGCAAGGACTACATCATGCGCGCCTGCGAAGCGTCATTGCGTCGACTGCAAACCGACACCATCGATCTTTATCTCACCCATTTCGACGACGAGGTGACGCCGGTCGAGGAAACCATGGAGGCGTTCGCCGCCCTCATCCGGCAGGGCAAGGTGCGCGTGGCGGGCGCCTCGAACGTGAGCGCGGCACGGCTGGAGACTTCACTGGCCGCGAGCAGGAAGCTCGGCATCCCCCGCTACGAGGTTCTGCAGCCGCTCTACAGCCTGATCGAGCGCCAGCGCTTCGAGCAGAATTATGCAGACATCTGCAAACGGGAGAATCTCGGTGTCGTCACCTATTATGCGCTCGCCGCCGGCTTCCTCACCGGCAAGTATCGCACGGCGGCGGACGCCGCCGGCAACGCCGCGCGCGGCGGCAAGGTGAAGAACTATCTCAACGAACGCGGCCTGGCGATACTCGCCGCGCTCGACGCGGTCGCCGCCCGCCACGACGCGACGCCTGCGCAGGTGTCGCTGGCGTGGCTCGTTGCGCAACCACTCGTCACAGCGCCGATCGTCAGTGCCACCAGCCTTGGCCAACTCCAGGACATCCTGAAGGCGCCGTCGCTCAAGCTCGGTCCCGAGGACATGGCAGACCTTGACAGGGCCAGCACCTGAGCGGAGCAAAGAAAGTGCGCCCCGCACGGCACACAGGGCGCTCTCCCCGACGCGCGCGCAATCTCAATGGCGCCAGGACTTCCCGGCGACAGCCCTTTTGACCGCTTCGATGAATTCCGGCGGCGGTTCCATTTTGAGGGCGGGCGCCTTGCCGGTTTCCAGCACGCTCTTGAGGCTCGACAGGATCGCCGGCCAGCCGCTGCGGCCTCCCGCCAGGATCGCTTCCGGCACCTCCCAGGAATGCGACTCGGTCATGGTGAGCCGGACGGCCTCACCCGCCGTCTCGATGTCGTAAGTGACAATGCAGGCCGGCAGTTCGGCGAATTCCGCCATGCCTTCGACCACCCAGGTGCAGGAGAAGCGCCGCGGCGGCGACCAGTCGAGCACCTCGCCGCAGATGTGGACGCGCCCATCGGGATAGCGCATCAGGAAGGTGCCGCCCTGCTTCGGCTCCACGTCTACGGCGAAGCCGGCGAAATACTGGCGCGTGAACGCCGGATCGGTCAGCGCCTGCCACACCGCTTCAGGCGTGGCGGCGATATAGGTCACGTAGACGGTTTTCGGCTTGAACTCGGATGGGTCGATCACAAGTCGGCCTCCATCTCTGCGATGCGCTGCTGATCCGCGTCACTCCATGACGATTGCAGGCCGCGGCCGGTCTCCAGGAACGTCTTGAGGCTCGACAGAACCGCTGGCCAGCCGCCCTTGATGCTCTCGTAGACCTTGCTGCCTTCGTCGAAGTCGTCGTGCACGACGGTGAGGCGGACCTGGTTCTTGAACGGTTCGATGGTGAAGGTGACGCGCGAAGGCCGCCCGGCGCTCATACCCTTGTAGAGCGGGCGCCAGCTGTACGATAGCCGCCGCGGCGGATCGCTTTCTAGCACCACGTCGCGGTGCACTTCCTTGCCGCGCGGGCTGACGGCGCTGACCGGATCGCCGGCCTCGCGGCCCACCGAGACGCGAAAGCCGTACCAATACTTTTCGGTCGCGTCGGGATCGGTCAGCGCCACCCAAACCTTCTCCGGTGTCGAAGCGATGTCGGTGACGTAGACGAAGCCCGGTTTACTCATCACGCTTCTCCAGACCCTTTTTCAATTCGCTCAGCGCCTGCAGCCGGTGGCGCTCGAACCTGCCGATCCAGCGTTCGGCGATCTCGTGGATCGGCACCGGATTGAGATAGTGCAACTTCTCCCTTCCCCGCCGCACCGTGGCCACAAGGTTGGCCTCTTCCAGGATGGCGAGATGCTTGCTTACCGCCTGCCGCGTCAGGTGCACGCCCGATTTGGCGAGGCGCTGGCAGAGCTCGCCCAGATTCTGGCCGTTGTCGACGCGCAACCGGTCGAGCAATTCCCGCCGGCTGGCGTCAGCCAGCGCCTTGAACACCTCATCCATGCCGCAATATGCAACCTTTCAGTTGCCTGTCAAGCCGACGGTGAGGTTCCGCGCATGGAACCCGAGCGTCCTCCGGACGTTCTTGCTGAACCATGGCGAACAGCCCCTCCCGCAAAACCCAATCGAAATCCGGTTCACAGAACGGCGACGGCAATCCCAAAGGCATCACCCGGGAAGAGGTGAAGGCCGTTGAGGAAATGTCGACCCCGCGTACGCCGGTGATCTACGAAGTGGTGCGCCGGCTCGGCGACGAAGAAATGCATCGCCCGCCCGTCTCGCTGTGGTGGTCGGGTGTGGCGGCGGGGCTGTCCATGAGCTTCTCGCTCCTGGCTGAAGCGATCCTGGAAAGCCACCTGCCCGACGCGGCATGGACGCCGCTGGTGTCCAATCTCGGCTATTCGGTCGGCTTTCTGATGACGGTGATGTCGCGCCAGCAATTGTTCACCGAAAGCACCATCACCGTTGTACTGCCGGTACTCGGCGAGCTGACCTGGCACAATTTGTATCGCATGGCGCGACTTTGGGCGATCGTGCTTGCCGCCAACCTCACCGGCACCCTGTTCGCCGCGCTGTTCTGCTTCTACTCGCCCGTACTGACCGCCGACCTCCTGCACGGCATGCTCAAGGTGAGTCGCGAACTGCTCGAACTGGGCTGGTGGGACATGCTGTTCCGCGGTATCGCCTCCGGCTTCCTGGTCGCCGCCATGGTGTGGATGATCCCCGCCGCGGAACACGCCCAGTTCCAGGTGATCACGCTGATGACCTGGTTGATCGCCGTCGGCGGTTTCACCCACATCGTCGCCGGAAGTATGGAAGCCTGGCTGCTGGTGCTTAACGGCGACGCAGCCTGGTGGTGGATGCCGTTTGAATTCGCGGTGCCGGTCCTGATCGGCAACATGATTGGTGGTACCGCGCTGTTCGCGGTGATCTCCTACGCCCAGGTGATGAAGGAGATTTGACCGCCTACTGATTGACGCAAGTGCCGATATAGACGCTACGGTTGCCCGCCGCTTCGCCATAGACGCCGGCCTGGTGCGCACAGCGGGCGGCACGGTCCTGGAAGCTCTCGGTCCCGCGCGGACCGGATGGTGACAGCGTCGGCAGGTTCGGCAACGCACGGCCGGTTTCCGGCACCACGATCGGCGGCGGCACCCTGGGCACGGTTGGCATCTTCGGCATCGCGGCCCTGGGCGCAGCCGGCCGCGGTACGTTTGCACGCTGGCGGGTGCCGCGCGGTGACTTGTATTTCGGTGCGAGCCAGGGCTCGGGCTTCGACGGTTCAGTCCCGGCCGGCCCCGGCTCCGGCCGCATGATCGAATAGGGATCATCCGCCGCCCACGCCGTCACCGGCTGCGCCGACACGCATGTCATCAACACGAGCAAGGTCAGGTGGAGGGGACAGGCGCGCGGCATAAAACCCAGATAGGAAACCTGCCTGCGGAAAGCTACTCCTCGGGCGCGTCCTCGATCGGGTCGTAGCGGCTGATATCGAAACCAAGCAGGTTCCAGCTCTGCTGCATGTGCGGCGGCAGCGGCGCCGAGACGTCGATGACCCCGCCGCGCGGATGCGGCACCACGATGCGCCGCGCCAGGAGATGCAGCTTCTGCTGGACACCGCCCGGCACTTCCCAGTTCTCGATGTTGAAGTACTTGGGATCACCGACGATGGGGTGACCGATGTGCGCCATATGGGCGCGCAACTGATGGGTACGCCCGGTCACCGGCTTCAGCGACAGCCATGCGAGACGCTGGGCCGCCGTCTCTACCACCGCGTAATAGGTGACGGCGTGCATGGCGTTCTTGTCGCCGTGTTTGGCAATCCGCATGAATGAATCTTCTTCAAGCTCCTGCTTGGCGAGATAGGTGGAGACGCGCCCCTGCCGCGGCTTGGGCACGCCGGCAACCAGCGCCCAGTAGATCTTGCGCGCCGAGCGCGAGCGGAAGGTCCTGGCAAGCGCCGAGGCAGCAAAGCGGGTTTTTGCGACCAGCAGACAGCCGGCGGTGTCCTTGTCGAGCCGATGGACAAGGCGCGGCCGTTGGGCGTCGGCGCCGGGGCCGCGCAAGGCACCCAGCATGCCGTCGACGTGGCGCGTGGTGCCGGAGCCGCCCTGCACCGCCAGCCCCATGGGCTTGTTGAGCACCATGACGTCGTCGTCTTCGTAGAGCGTAATCGATTTCAGGAAGGCGCGATCCTGCTGCGCGCCGGGCGCGTCAGCGCGCGGGGCCGGCGCTTCCAGCTTGAGCGGCGGGATGCGCACCGCCTGGCCGGTGGAAAGCCGCGCCTTCGGCTCGGTGCGCTTGCCGTTCACCCGCACCTCGCCCTTGCGGATGATGCGCTGGATGTGGCTGAACGAAAGCCCCGGATAGCGCGCCTCGAAGAAGCGGTCGACACGCATGTCGTTTTCGTCGGCGCTCACGGTGACGGTCTGTACCGCCGTGGGCAGGAGCGGCGCGGGCTTCGGCTCTTTCTGCGGCGCGCGCGCCTGGACCGATAGTGGACGCGCGCCATTGCGCTTCGACGGGTTGCGCTTCGCGCCGGGCGCATCAGCGCGGCGGGACGCGGGCTTGCCACCCGCGCGCGGCCGATGCCGCGGTCCCGCCATCTGTTTGCCCCCGCCCGGCTGGCGCGGGCCGTTGCGACCCCAAGTCAGTGGCGTCTTCGGTTCCCTGGTTTCATTAGGTCGGCTTTGCCGGCCGCTCGCGGACGCGCTTGTCGCACGGTTTGCCCGCGCGGTCACGGTCTTCCCGCGGGCCCACGTGAATGCCGGCCGGTTTCGCTGTAGCATCTATTGTAAGCCGCCGCAGGAATCGCAGCCTCATGAACGTCGCGCCACCCGAGCTCGCCAGGGCCCTCGCCACGATCGGCCGCACCATCGACCCGCCGGCAACCGCGGCCCTCTACGCCCCGCTGCACAGCCTGGCCCCCTTCCCCGGCGTCCGCATCCAGCGCGACATCCGGTACGGTCCGGCCGCGCGCCACCGGCTCGACGTCTTCAGCCCGGAGGCTGCAGCAGCGACACCCCTGCCGGTGTTGCTGTTCGTCCATGGCGGCGGATTCGTCGGCGGCGACAAGCACACACCGGGCTCGCCCTTCCACGACAATATCGGCGGCTGGGCCGCCCGCCATGGCATGATCGGAGTCACCATGACCTACCGGCTGGCGCCCCAGGCGACATGGCCGGCCGGCGCCGAGGACGTCGCCGCCGCGGTGCGCTGGGCGCATAACAACATCAGCGCGCATTGCGGCGATCCCGCCCGCCTTTTTCTGATGGGCCATTCGGCCGGCGCGACCCACGTCACCACCTACGCGGCCTGCCCGCGGTTGCACGGTCCGCAGGGACCCCGTCTCGCCGGCCTGATCGCCTCGTCCGGAATCTACGACCTCACGACCTTCGCGCTGAACGACGAACGGTACCGATCCTATTTCGGCGAGGACGAAAGCCTCTATGCCGAACGCTCCGCATTGCCGGGGCTCACGCAAAGCGCGATGCCGCTCATGTTGATCCACGCCGAACTCGATCCGCCGCAATTCGTCCGGCAGGCGGAAGTCATGCGCGACGCGCTGAACCGTGCCGGCCGGACCTCACGCTTCCTGCGCCTCGCCGGTCACAATCATTTGTCGGGGAGCTATTCGATCGGTACCGCCGACGCGGCACTGAGCGGCGCGCTATTGGACTTCATCAGCGATGCGTGATTGCGGCGCCGGCGCCGGTTACTCGCCCCGCTCCTTTCGCAGCCTGGCCCAGTAGTCGAGCCGCTTCCTGATCTCGCGCTCGAAGCCGCGCTCGGGCGGGTTATAGAATTTCTGGCGCGGCAGTGCTTCCGGAAAATAGTTCTGACCGGAAAAAGCTTCTTCCTGGTCGTGGTCGTAGGCGTAGCCACGGCCGTAGCCCTCGTCCTTCATCAGTTTGGTCGGCGCGTTGAGGATGTACCTCGGCGGCAGCAGCGAGCCCGCTTCCCTGGCGGTCCGCATGGCGGCGCCGAAGGCGGCATAGCCGGCATTGGATTTGGGCGCCGTCGCGCAGTAGAGCACGGCCTGCGCGATCGCCAGTTCGCCCTCGGGCGAGCCCAGGAAGTCGTAGGCGTCCTTGGCGGCATTGGCAATGACCAGCGCCTGCGGATCGGCAAGCCCGATGTCCTCGATCGCCATGCGAACCACGCGGCGCGCGATGTAGAGCGGCGGTTCGCCGGCATCCAGCATGCGGCAAAGATAATAGAGCGCCGCGTCAGGATCGGAACCACGCACCGACTTGTGCAGCGCGGAGATCAGATTGTAATGGCCGTCCTGCGATTTGTCGTAGATCGGCGCGCGCCGCTGCACGATGTCCTGCAGCTTCGCGGCGTCGAACACCTCGCCTTCGCGCGCCGCGCGCCAGACTTCTTCCGTCAACGTCAGCGCTGCGCGACCGTCGCCGTCGGCCATGCCGACCAGGGCTTCGCGCGCCTGCCCGTCGAGCGGCAGCGGCTTGCCCTCGATTTTCTCCGCGCGCGCCAGCAGCTTTTCAATCGCCGCGGCATCGAGCGACCTGAACACCAGTACCCGCGCCCGCGACAGCAACGGCGCGTTGAGTTCGAACGACGGGTTCTCTGTGGTGGCGCCGACCAGCACGATGGTGCCGTCTTCCATCACCGGAAGGAAGGAGTCCTGCTGCGCGCGGTTGAAGCGATGGATCTCGTCGACGAACAAAAGCGTGCCTTGCCCCAGTTCGCGGCGGCGGCGCGCCTCCTCGAACACCTTCTTGAGGTCGGCGACGCCGGTAAAGATGGCGGAGATCTGGTCGAAATGCAGATCGGTGGCCTGCGCCAGCAGCCGCGCCACCGTGGTCTTGCCAGTGCCGGGCGGCCCCCAGAACACCAGGCTGCCGAGCGAGCGCGTCGCCAGCATGCGCGTCAAGACGCCGTCGGGACCGAGCAGATGATCCTGCCCCACCACCTCCTCGAGTGTCCGCGGCCTCAATCGATCGGCAAGCGGCCGCGGCGCATCGTGCTCAAGCCCCGCCGCAGCGAAGAGCGTCGGTCCGGTCGCGCTGGCGCGCGGGCTCATAACCACCTCACCCGCTGAACTCCACCGAGATATTCCGCCCGCCGCGCCGCACCACCATGCGCCAGCGGTAGACGGGCTGATCGGCGACCCGCGCCAGTTCGCCCGTGTTGTCTATAGGCTCACCGTTGATGGCAACGATAATGTCACCGCGCCGGAATTTGAAACGCTCGGCGAAGGACCCGTCTTCGACGCCGACAATGACCACGCCGCTCTCCGTATTGTTCAGCCCCAGTTCATCTGCCAGCGCCGGTGACAGATTGGCGACTCGCGCGCCACCGAGCGGGCTACGCGCGCGGATGGTGATCTCGTTGCGCGGCCGGTCTGGCGCGGCGCGCAAGGCGACCGTCACCGACAGGGGCCGGCCGCCGCGCAGGCCCTCGAGCCTGGCGGTGCCGCCGATTGGCTTGGTGGCGAGGCGGTAATCGAACGCTTTCACGTCTCCGACCGGCTGGCCGTCGATGACGGTGATCAGGTCGCCGGATTTCAGGCCCGCGCGCGCTGCCGGGCTGTTGCGGAAGACGTCGGCGACCAGCGCGCCGGACGGTCGCTTCAGCCCCAAGCCCTCGGCGATCGCGGGGGTAACTTCCTGTAACCTGGCGCCGAGCCAGGGACGTTGCACCGCACGGCTGCCGGCTTCCGCCGAAGCGACCACCACCTTCACCATGTTGGCGGGAATAGCGAACCCGATACCGACCGAGCCGCCGGAACGCGAGAGGATCATGTTATTGATGCCGACCAGCTTGCCGTTCAGGTCAACCAGTGCGCCGCCCGAATTGCCGGGATTGATGGCGGCGTCGGTCTGGATGAAGAACTGGTAGTTGCTGGAGCCAACGTCGGTGCGCGCCACGGCGGAGACGATGCCGTGGGTGACTGTCTGCCCGACGCCAAACGGGTTGCCGAGGGCGATCACCACGTCGCCGACCTCGAGGGCATCCGAGTTGGCGAATTGCAGGTAAGGGAATGTCTGCTTTCCATCCTTGATGCGCAGCACGGCGAGATCGCTGCGCTTGTCCTCGAGCACGACTGTGGCCTCGAACTCGCGCTTGTCGGTGAGCGCAACCTTGATGTCGGTGGCGCCCCGGATCACGTGCACATTGGTGACGACGAGGCCGGAGGGATCGACGATCACCCCCGAGCCAAGCGAGCGCTGAACCTGACGGCCGTTCCCGGGGACGCCGAAGAAGTGGCGGAAGATGGGGTCGTCGAACAGCGGATTGCGGTTCGCCACTTCCTTGGCGGCATAGACGTTGACCACCGCCGGCGCGACCCGCTTCACGATCGGGGCGTAGGACAGCAGAAGCTCCGGTTGCGTCGGCACCACACGCTGCTGCGCCAACGCGGGCCCCGGGAGGGCCAGGAGGCCTGCGAGCGTGAGGGCAGCCAGAGCGGCGTTAAGACGGGCGATCAGGAGCATGGACAAGTCTTCCGGCGCGGTTGCCGCCCGGGCCGACCGAGGGTCCGGGCCTGACGATTTGACGAGTGGCACCCAGATATAGGCCGCCCGGGGGTCTAAATGAAGGCGGCCGGCCCGTCGGTGGCGGAGACGTCCCCCGCCTTGCAACGCGGCCTCGGCTGCGCGACAGGAGGACGCCCGCGCAACATGTTCCGGAGACCCCCCATGAAGGCCGTCGGTTACAGCCAATCGCTCCCCATCGCGGATCCGAAGTCGCTGGGCGACATCACCGCCGAGGTGCCCGTCCCCGGCCCGCGCGACCTGCGGGTGGCAGTCAAGGCGGTCTCGGTCAACCCGATCGATACCAAGGTGCGCATGCGCGCCGGGTCGAAACCCGGTGAGCCGCCGAAGATCCTCGGCTACGACGCCGCCGGTGTGGTCGAAGCAGTCGGCACGGAAGTGAGCCTTTTCAAGCCGGGCGACGAGGTTTTCTACGCCGGCTCGGTCGTCCGCTCCGGCACCAATGCCGAATTCCATCTGGTTGACGAGCGCATCGTGGGCAAGAAACCGAAGAGCCTCGGCTTTGCGCAGGCCGCGGCGCTGCCACTCACCAGCATCACCGCCTGGGAATTGCTGTTCGACCGCTTCGGCGTCGCGCCCGGCAAGACGGCGGACGGGCGGGCGCTGCTGATCATGGGTGGCGCCGGCGGCGTCGGCTCCATCATGATCCAGCTCGCGCGGCGCATGACCGCCCTGACGGTGATCGCCACCGCCTCACGGCCGGAGACGAAGGATTGGTGCACCCGGCTCGGCGCCCATCACGTCATCGACCACACCAGGCCGCTGGCGGACGAGCTCAAGGCGATCGGTCACGCCGATGTCGCGCTGATCGCCAGCCTGACCGGAACCGAACAGCACTTCCCCGCCTACCCCAACATCATCGCGCCGCAGGGCAAGATCGGAATGATCGACAACTCGCCGCCGCTCGACGTCAGCCTGTTGCGGCGCAAGGCGGCCTCGTTGCATTGCGAATCGATGTTCACGCGCTCGTTGTTCGCCACGCATGACATGATCGCGCAGCACAACCTGCTCAACGAGGTGGCGGACATGGTGGACGGCGGGATGATCGTCACCACCATGACCCGGGAACTGACGCCGATCAACGGCGCCAATATGCGCCAGGCGCACGCCATGATCGAAAGCGCGCGCACCATCGGCAAGGTCGTCGTGCACGGCTGGTGACCGTGCACGACGCGTCGCAGTTGCGCTACTCCTTCGCCGGCACCGTGCGCAGGTAAGCAACGATGGCGTTGAGGTCGGAGGGCGCCATCCTGGCATAATACGGATAGCCCATCGGCGGATTGAGATGGCTGCCGTCCTTGCTGATGCCTTGCGTGATGGCGCGCTTGATCTGTGAGCTGGTCCACGAACCGACGCCCTTGGTCTTGCTCGAGGTGATGTTGCGCGACACCGACTTGCCCCACGGACCGGGGAACTCCATGCCGCCCTTGCCGAGATCGCCGACAAAATCCTTTCCGCCCTTCGGCTTGAAGGGCGTGTGGCACTCCATGCAATGGCCGATGGTGACGAGATAGAATCCCTTCTTCACTTTATCTTTCAGCATCGCCTCGGTGTACGGTTTTTCCGAGCCCGGGAACTGAACATGCGGCAGCGGAATCTTGTAGACCGGCGCCGGCACCTGGTTCCTGATCGGCTTGAGCGTCCGCAGATAAGCGACGATCGCGTCCATATCGCGCTCTGTGATGATGCCATAGAACGCGGTCGGCATCACCTCGGCGATCTGCACGCCGTCCGGCCGTTTGCCGGTGCGCAGCAGCGTCTTGATCTGCGCATCGCTCCATGAGCCGATGCCGGTTTCCCTGTCCTGCGTGATGTTGGGCGCGGTCACCTTGAACGGCGGCTCGTCCCAGGTGAGCCCGCCGGAGAAATGTTTGCCGGGAATGTCCCCCTTCGGGCCCTTCGGCGAATGGCAATTGCCGCAGGTCATGATGGTGTTGACGAGATAGTCGCCGCGCTTGACCAACGCGGCCTTGCTGGCGGCCTGCACATGCGTCGCGGCGGTCAGCGCCGCGGCCAGTGCCACCCCCAATACTCCGTTCCGGATCATTGTCGTTTCCCCTTCGCCTGCGCGAGGCTCATTCACCGGCAGGCGTACGCGCATGTTAGCCGAGGCAGCGGCCGCCGGCCAACGGGCATGGCGGCGTCCCAACAGATTTCGCGACGAGCGGGTGGTTGCGCGCGCAATCAGTCCCGCGTCATGAAAAAAGCGGCGCTGAAGCGCCGCCCTTTGTTGCAGATCGGTGTGCCGGCTTGCGGGGATTATGCCGCGGTCGCTTCCTCGGCGGCCCGCTCCTGCACCGGCCCGGAGTCCTTGCCCCTGGCCTCGACGTCACGATCGACGAACTCGATCACCGCGCGCGGGGCGTTGTCGCCGTAGCGGAAGCCGGCCTTCATGATGCGGGTATAGCCGCCCTTGCGCTCCTTGTAACGGGGCCCGAGCACGTCGAACAGCTTTTTGACCTGGGCGACGTCGCGCATCTCGGCGATGGCCTGGCGGCGGGCCGCGAGATCGCCTTTCTTCGCCAGCGTGATCAGCTTCTCGACGACCGGGCGCAATTCCTTGGCCTTCGGGAGCGTGGTGATGATCTGCTCGTGCTTGATCAGAGCAGCGCACATGTTGGCGAACATGGCGCGGCGATGCGCCGGCTTCTTGCCAAGCTTGCGATGAACCTTACCGTGACGCATCGAACTGATCCTTCTCTTCTCTCATGTCACGACGGCTCGTCGGACGCTGTGCTCAGGGGGGCTTCCTGCGTTCGCCCAAAAAAGCCGCAGCCGATGATCCTGGCCACGACCGAAACTCAAACTCAGTAATGGTCCTCAAAGCGCTTGGCCAGCTCTTCGATGTTCTCCGGCGGCCAGCCCGGCACTTCCATGCCGAGATGCAGGCCCATCTGCGCCAGCACTTCCTTGATCTCGTTAAGCGACTTGCGCCCGAAGTTCGGCGTCCGCAGCATCTCGGCCTCGGTCTTCTGAACCAGATCGCCGATGTAGACGATGTTGTCGTTCTTCAGGCAGTTGGCCGAACGCACGCTGAGCTCGAGTTCGTCGACCTTCTTGAGGAAGGCCGGATTGAAGGCCAGGTCCGGGATCAACTCTGCGGCCTGCTCCTTGCGCGGCTCCTCGAAGTTCACGAACACGTTGAGCTGGTCCTGCAAAATGCGCGCGGCATAGGCGAGCGCATCATCCGGCGACAGGCTGCCGTTGGTCTCGATGGTCATGGTCAGCTTGTCATAGTCGAGAATCTGGCCCTCGCGGGTGTTCTCGACCTTGTAGGAGACCTTGCGCACCGGTGAATAAAGACTGTCGACCGGGATCAGGCCGATGGGCGCGTCCTCGGGACGGTTGCGCTCCGCCGGCACATAGCCCTTGCCGGTGTTGACCGTGAACTCCATGCGGATCTCGGCGCCCTCGTCGAGCGTGCAGAGCGGAAGGTCGGGATTGAGCACCACGACATCGCCGACGGTCTGGATGTCGCCGGCGGTCACGGCACCGGGCCCTTGCTTCTTCACCACCATGCGCTTGGGGCCTTCGCCCTGCATCTTGATGGCGATGTCCTTGATGTTGAGCACGATGTCGGTCACGTCCTCGCGCACCCCGGCGATCGACGAGAACTCGTGCAACACGCCGTCGATGTGCACCGATTGCACAGCAGCGCCCTGCAGCGACGACAGCAGAATACGCCGCAGCGCGTTGCCCAGCGTCAGCCCGAAACCGCGTTCCAGCGGCTCGGCGACCACGGTCGCAAAACGAGCGGCATCACTGCCCGGGGTGACCTGGAGCTTGTTCGGCCTGATCAGTTCCTGCCAATTCTTCTGGATCACGTTTCACCTTTTGAGCGGCGAAGGTTCAAAGCCCCCGCAACCCCACCCGCCGCATGGGGACAAGCTCGGCGGAAGCGGATGCGCGCGCCATCGCGCGTCCGCTCGATAAATCACTCAAACGCGACGACGCTTACGCGGACGGCAGCCGTTGTGCGGAATCGCGGTCACGTCACGGATCGAGGTGATGGTGAAGCCTGCCGCCTGCAGCGAGCGCAGCGCCGACTCGCGGCCCGACCCGGGGCCCGACACCTCGACTTCGAGCGTGCGCATACCGTGCTCCTGCGCCTTCTTGGCGGCATCTTCGGCAGCCACCTGCGCGGCGTAGGGCGTCGATTTGCGCGAGCCCTTAAATCCCATGGTCCCTGCCGACGACCAGGCAATCGCATTGCCCTGCGCGTCAGTGATGGTGATCATGGTGTTGTTGAACGACGCGTTCACGTGCGCGACGCCTGACGCGATGTTCTTGCGTTCGCGCCGACGGACGCGGGTGGCTTCCTTGCCCATTCCTCAATTCCTTCCAGGGGCCGCGTGCGCGCAACAACCGCGCTCGCGCCCGATACCCTAAGATCAGGTCGCTTTCTTCTTGCCGGCGATCGCCTTGGCGGGCCCTTTGCGGGTGCGCGCGTTGGTGTGCGTGCGCTGACCACGCACCGGCAAACCCTTGCGGTGACGCAGACCGCGGTAGCAACCGAGGTCCATCAGTCGCTTGATGTTCATGGCCGTCTCGCGGCGCAGATCGCCTTCGACCATGTAGTCGCGGTCGATGATCTCGCGAATCTGCAGAACCTCCGCATCGGTGAGCTGCGCCACGCGCCGCTCCGCCGGGAGACTTATCTTACCTATGATATCACTGGCGATTTTCGGCCCGATACCATGGATATATTGAAGCGCGACGACGACGCGCTTGTTGGTCGGAAGATTGACGCCCGCGATACGAGCCACTGAATGCTCTCCTGCTATTGGCCAGCGCCGTCCGGCGCGCCGAATTCTTTAGTTCCCATAAGGGGATAGCGCAAAGCGTAACACGACACCCGTCCCCGCCGCTTTGGGGCCCGGCATCGTGTCAGACTTCTGAATGCGCTGCTTATTAGGGGATTCATCGCCGCCTCGTCAACCTCCGACTGGTACCGGATTTGCGCTTCCGGACGGCCGCGCGCCGCGACGTCTTGCGGCCCTTGGAGGGCCTCTTTTTCGCTCCCTTGGCCCCCGCGGATGGGCCGCGACGGGCGGTCGAGCCCGATTTGGAGATCGATTTTGCGCGTTTTGCGGCGGCCTTTTTGGCCTTTTTCCTGATTGGCTTCTTGCCGGCCCGATTTTTGGTGGATTTTTTCGCGGTCTTTTTGGCCGAAGTCCGCCTTTTGGCAGCCTTGCCCCGGCCGGCAGCGGCCGGAGCCTTGGGCCCGGATCTGGCCCCGCCGGCAGAAGGGGCCCCAGCGGCCCTGGACGGGATCAGGAGACTGTCGAGAGCGCCGGAGACCTCGTCGATTGGCGCCATGCCGTCGACGCTCCGCAGCACCCCCCTGGCGCTATAGTAATCGACCAGTGGCGCGGTCTGCACCCGGTAGGCGGCGAGCCGCCCCCGCAGCACGTCCGGATTGTCGTCGGAGCGGACGGGCTGGCCGCGGGCGGTCATCTCGGCCACCCGCTTTTCGATGCGGTTGAGCAGGATGCCCTCATCGACCTTGAGCTCGACCACGGCGTCGAGCTTGAGCCCGCGCTCGGCCAGCAGCCGGTCCAGCGCCTCGGCCTGCGGAACGGTGCGCGGGAAGCCGTCGAGCACAAAGCCACGGGCAGCGTCGGGCTGGCCGATGCGATCGGCGACGATCGCAACCACCACGTCGTCCGGCACAAGCTGGCCACGCTCCATGGTTTCCCTGGCGCGCAGGCCGACCGGGGTACCGGCGGCCACCGCCGCACGCAACATGTCACCCGTGGAGAGATGAACAAGACTGTGCTTCGAAACCAGTCGCTGAGCTTGTGTGCCCTTCCCCGCCCCCGGCGGGCCGAGCAGGATCAGCCTCATCTATTCCGTCCCCGCAATTTCGAGCGCTTGATCAGACCTTCGTATTGGTGCGCCAACAGATAGCCCTGGACCTGGGCGACCGTATCCATGGTGACACTGACCACGATCAGCAGCGAGGTGCCGCCGAAATAGAACGGCACCGCGGCGTAGGAAATCAGGATTTCCGGAATCAGGCAGACGATCGAAAGATAAAGCGCGCCCACGACAGTGATGCGCGACAGGACATAGTCGATGTATTCCGCTGTGCGTTCGCCTGGCCGGATGCCCGGAATGAACCCGCCATGCTTCTTCAAATTCTCGGCGGTCTCGCTCGGGTTGAATACGATCGCCGTATAGAAGAAAGCGAAGAACACGATCAGGCCGATATAGAGCGTCAGGAACAATGGCTGGCCGTGGCCCAGCAGCGTTGTGACGGTGGTGAGCCAGTTGGGACCACTGGCGGCGTTGAAGTTCGCAACCGTGGTCGGCAAGAGCAGCAGCGATGAAGCGAAGATCGGCGGGATCACGCCTGAGGTGTTGAGCTTGAGCGGCAGGTGCGAGGACTGGCCCTCGAACATGCGGTTGCCGACCTGGCGCTTGGGATACTGGATCAGCAGGCGGCGCTGCGCGCGCTCCATGAACACGATGAACGCGATGACTGCGACCGCCATCACCAGAATAACGAGGATGAGGCCGGTCGAAATCGCGCCCTGACGGCCGAGCTCGAGGGTGCCGGCGATGGCCGACGGCAGCTCGGCGACGATACCGGACATGATGATCAGCGAAATACCGTTGCCGATGCCGCGTGCGGTGATCTGCTCGCCGAGCCACATCAGGAACATGGTGCCGCCGGTGAGCGTGATGGTGGTCGAGATCAGGAAAAAGATGCCCGGATTCGACACGACGCTGCCGGCGCCCTGCAACCCGACGCCGATGCCGTAGGACTGGAACGCGGCCAACACCACCGTGAGATAACGCGTGTACTGGTTAATTGTCTTCTGGCCCTGCTCGCCCTCTTTCTTGAGCTGTTCGAGCCTGGGCGAGACCGTCGTCATCAACTGAAGGATGATGGAGGCCGAGATGTAGGGCATGATGTTCAAGGCGAAGATCGCCATCCGGTGGATGCCGCCACCGGAGAACATGTTGAACATGCCGAGAATGCCACCCGACTGGGTGTTGAAGATCTGTTGCCAGGCGTTGGGATCGATGCCGGGCAGCGGGATATAGGTCCCGAGCCGGTAGACCAGCAGCGCGCCGACCGTGAACCAGATGCGTTTTTTGAGTTCTTCAGCCTTGGCGAGCGCCGAGAAGTTGAGATTGGCTGCCAGTTGTTCCGCTGCGGAAACCATCAGTCGCTCCTGCCCGCCCCTGCCTTCGTGCCCCTGATCAGGGCTTGTCGTCGCCGCCAACCTCTATCTAGGCGCGTGCATCCCGCACCGGTAGTCAGGGCCGCTCAGAATGCAGCCTGCGCTGGCATGATCGGCCAATTCGACGCAAACCCTTGCGGTTACGCGTCCTTGCCGCCCTTGCCTTCGCGCTTGCCGTCACCCTTGGCCGCGGCCAGTGCCGCCCGCTTGTTCTTGCCGCGGGGTTCGTCAGGCGCTTCCTTGGGCTGCGCCAAGATGGTCACCGAACCGCCCCCCTTCTCGATCGCCGCCACAGCCGACTTCGAGGCGCGGTAGACCGAAAACGAAACCTTGGCCTTGAACTCGCCGCCGCCGAGCAGCTTCACGCCGCCCTTGGCGCGCCGCATCAGTCCGGCCTTGACCATGGCGTCAACGTCGACCGGCGTCCCGGGATCGAGCTTGCCGGCGTCGATCGCGGCCTGCACAGCGCCGAGATTGACCTCGTTGAGCTTGACCGCAAACGGCGAATTGCGGAAGCCGCGCTTCGGCAAACGCCGGTGCAACGGCATCTGGCCGCCTTCAAATCCCTTGATGGCCACACCCGCGCGCGCGGTCTGACCCTTGCCGCCGCGGCCGCCGGTCTTGCCCATACCGGAGCCAATGCCCCGGCCGATGCGCATGCGCTTCTTGCGCGCGCCCGGATTGTCGGCGATCTGGTTGAGTTTCATCGCACGTCCTCGTTATTTCGCGTCGCCGACCACGCGCACCATGTGCTGCACTTTGCGGATCATGCCGCGGGTCGCGGGCGTGTCCGGCAGCTCGCTCACGCGTCCGATCTTGTTAAGGCCGAGCCCGATCAGCGTGGCCCGCTGGCTGTTGTCGCGCCGCAATGGGCTGCCCGTCTGCTCGACCTTGATGGTCTTGTCTGCTTTCGCCATGGATCGAGCCCTTTATTAATCCGCCGCCTGCTCGGCCTCGCCACCTTCCCGGCGACGCGACTGCAGGGTGGAAACCTTGATGTTGCGGCGCGCGGCAACCGAGCGCGGCGAGTTCCTGGTTCTTGAGCGCGTCGAAGGTGGCGCGCACCACATTGTACGGATTCGACGAACCCAGCGACTTCGCCACCACGTCCTGCATGCCCAGCGTCTCGAACACCGCGCGCATCGGACCGCCGGCGATGATGCCGGTACCGGCGGGCGCCGCGCGCAGGAAGACCTTGCCGGCGCCGTGACGGCCGGCAACGTCGTGATGCAAAGTACGGCCTTCGCGCAGTGGCACACGGGTCAGCCCGCGCTTGGCGGCGTCGGTCGCCTTGCGGATCGCCTCCGGAACCTCGCGCGCCTTGCCGTGACCGAACCCGACGCGGCCCTTCTGGTCGCCGACCACCACCAGCGCGGCAAAGCCGAACCGGCGGCCACCCTTGACCACCTTCGCCACGCGGTTGATGTGCACCAGCTTGTCGATGAACTCGCTGTCGCGCTCTTCGCGGTCGCGGCCGCCGCGCTCACGATCTCGTCGAGGTTCATGTGCCATAAGATACCGTTCCGATTAGAAGTTGAGGCCGCCTTCGCGCGCGGCGTCGGCCAGCGCCTTGATGCGTCCGTGATAGAGATAGCTGCCGCGGTCGAACACCACGTCCTTGATGTTCTTCTCCCTGGCGCGCTCGGCGATCAGCTTGCCGATCGCCTTGGCGGCGTCGATGTCGGCGCCCCCGGTGCCGGCGTCGCGCATCGCCTTCTCCAGCGTTGAAGCGGCGGCCAGCGTCACGCCCTTGTCGTCATCGATGAGCTGGACGTAGATGTGCTTGGAAGAGCGGAACACCGTCAGGCGCGCGCGCCCACGGCCGGCAAGCCTGATCTTGCGCCGCACCGACGCCCTGCGCCGCGCCGTCCTGTCACTCAGTCTCGACATGGCCCTCTCGTCCTTTACTTCTTCTTGCCTTCCTTGCGGAAGATATATTCGTCAGCATATTTCACGCCCTTGCCCTTGTAGGGTTCCGGCGGACGCCAGGCGCGGATCTCGGCGGCGACCTGGCCGACCAGTTGTTTGTTCGTGCCGGTGATCACGATCTCGGTCGGCTTGGGCGTCGCGATGGTGACGCCCTGCGGGATCGCATAGGTCACATCGTGGCTGAATCCGAGTTGCAGGTTCAGGTTCTTGCCCTGCACCGCCGCACGATAGCCGACGCCGTTGATCTCCAGTTTCTTCTCAAAACCGGTGTTCACGCCGGTCACCAGGTTGGCGATCGCCGTGCGCGCCGTACCCCACATCTGGCGCGAGCGCTTCGTCAGGTCGCGCGGATCGACCTTGATCGCGCCGTCCTGCATCTTCACGCTCACGTCGTCGAGCAGCGTCAGCTCCATGGCGCCCTTGGGCCCCTTCACCTTGACAGTCTGACCTTCCACGCTGGCGGTGACGCCGGCGGGAACCTTGACCGCGCGAATACCGATACGAGACATCAGAACACCGTGCAGAGGATTTCGCCGCCGACATTGGCGTCGCGAGCAGCGTGGTCAGCCATCACGCCCTTGGGTGTGGAGACGATGGCCACGCCAAGGCCGTTGTTGATACGCGGCAGCGCCTTCACCGAGGCGTAGACGCGCCGGCCGGGCTTGGAAACACGGGCGATTTCGCGGATCACCGGCGTGCCGTCGAAATATTTCAACTCGATCTCGAGCTCGCTGCGGCCGTTCTGATGCGCCACGCTCGCGTAGCCTCGAATAAAACCCTCAGCCTTGAGCACTTCGGCCACGCGCTCGCGCTGTTTGGAGCCGGGCATCGAAACCTTGGGCTTGTTGCGCATCTGCGCGTTGCGGATGCGGGTGATCATATCGCCGATCGGATCGTTCACAGACATCTCGATCCTCCTCACCAGCTCGACTTCACGAGGCCCGGAATGAGCCCCTTCGAGCCAAGCTCGCGCAGCGCGATACGGCTCAGTTTATGCTTGCGATAGTAGGCGCGCGGGCGGCCGGTCAGTTCGCAACGATTGCGGATACGGGTGGCCGAGGAATTGCGCGGCAACTCGGCAAGCTTCAGGCTCGCGGCGAACCGCTCCTCCATCGGCAAGGTCTTGTCGTGCGCGATCGCCTTCAGCCGCGTGCGCCGGCCGGCGAATTTCTTCGCCATCTTGCGCCGCCGGTTGTTCTTCTCGACCGAACTCTTCTTCGCCATTCTAATTGCTCCTTGCGGTTCCGCGTATGAGGAAGCCTAAAGCCGCCTCACTGCCGGAACGGGAAGTTGAACGCCGCGAGCAAAGCCCGCGCCTCGTCATCTGTCGGCGCGCTCGTGCACACGGTCACATCAAGGCCCCAGGCATCGGTGACCTTGTCGAAATCGATCTCCGGGAACACGATGTGCTCGCGGATGCCGAGGCTGTAATTGCCGCGGCCATCGAAGCTCTTGGGGTTGAGACCCCGGAAGTCGCGGATGCGCGGCAGGGCAATCGTCACCAGCCGGTCGATGAAATCGTACATGCGCGCCTTGCGCAGCGTGACCATGCAACCGATCGCCTGGCCGTCGCGCAGCTTGAAGTTCGCGATCGACTTGCGCGCCCGGGTGATCACCGCCTTCTGGCCCGCGATCAGGCTCAGGTCGGCGACCGCGTTCTCGACTTTCTTGCGGTCGGCGACGCCCTCGCCGATGCCCATGTTGAGCACGACCTTGGTGATGGTCGGCACCTGCATGGGGTTCTTGTAATCGAACTGCTTGGTGAGCGCGCCGCGCACCACCTGATCGAAATGGGTCTTCAGCCGCGCCACATAGGGCGCGCCCTGCTGTTTGGCCTTGGGCGCAGCCGATTCCCCGGAAGCGCCCTTCGGGCCTCCCTTGGGCGCGCCGCCCTTCTTGTCTTCGCCGCTCGTCTGCGTATCAGCCATCGATTTCAACTCCGGAACGCTTGGCAAAGCGCACCTTCTTGCGCTCGTCGCCCTTGCCGACGAACTTGAAGCCGACGCGGGTGGCCTTGCCGTCCTTGGGATCGGCAAGCGCCAGGTTGGACAGGTGGATCGGCCCCTCTTTCGAGATGATGCCGCCTTCCTGCTGCGGGGTCTGGCGCTGATGGCGCTTGACCATGTGCACGCCGCGCACCAGGGCGCGGTTGTCGTCCGGGCGCACTTCGATCACCTCGCCGGTGCGACCCTTGTCGCGCCCGGTGAGGACAATAACCTTGTCGCCCTTCTTGATCTTGGCGGCCATCACAGCACCTCCGGGGCGAGCGAGATGATCTTCATGTGATTCTTGGCGCGCAGCTCACGCGGCACCGGCCCGAAGATGCGGGTGCCGACCGGCTCCATCTGCGGGTTGATCAGCACGGCGGCGTTACGGTCAAAGCGGATGACCGAGCCGTCGGCGCGCTTGATGTCCTTGGAGATGCGCACCACGACGGCCTTCATCACGTCGCCTTTCTTGACGCGGCCGCGCGGAATCGCCTCCTTCACCGAGACGACGATGACGTCGCCGATGGTGGCATATTTGCGCTTCGAGCCGCCCAGCACCTTGATGCACATGACGCGGCGCGCGCCGGAATTGTCCGCCACGTCGAGATTGGTCTGCATCTGAATCATGATGCGGCTCTCACTGTCTATGCGTCCGGTTTATTGACGTCCATGACGCTTATTGAACTTTCTGTCGCTTCTCGCCGCCGACCACTTCCCAGCACTTGAGTCTGGAGAGCGGGCGGCGCTCCTCGATCCACACCATGTCGCCGACCGCGTATTCGTTGGCCGCGTCATGGGCGTGGTACTTCTTCGACCGGCGAACGGTCTTCTTCATCACCGGATGGGTGAACCGCCGGTCGACACGAACCACCACGGTCTTGTCCTGCTTGTCGCTGACGACCACGCCATGCAGCGTACGCTTCGGCATCTCTCTTATTCCTTCGATTTCGACGTGACGCGCTTCTGCGCCGCAATGGTCTTCAAGCGCGCGATGTCGCGGCGGATGACACGCACCCGCGAGGTATTCTCGAGCTGTCCGGTGGCCCGCTGGAAGCGCAGGTTGAACTGCTCCTTCTTCAGCTTGAGCACCTCGTCGTCGATCTGATCGACCGTCATTGATCTTGCGTCGGCGGCTTTCATGACCATCACTCGGCGATGCGTTCGATAAAACGGGTCTTGATCGGCAGCTTGGCGGCGGCCAGCGTCAGCGCCTCGCGCGCGACCGCGTGCGGAATGCCGTCGACCTCGAACAGGATCTTGCCGGGCTTGACGCGGACCACCCAGTATTCGGGCGAGCCCTTGCCTTTACCCATGCGCACTTCGATCGGCTTCTTCGACACCGGCACGTCCGGGAACACCCGGATCCAGACGCGGCCGGCGCGCTTCATGAAGCGGGTCAGCGCGCGGCGGGCAGCCTCGATCTGGCGCGCGGTGACGCGCTCGGGCTCCAGCGCCTTGAGGCCGTACTGGCCGAAGGCCAGCGTCGTGCCCGAAGTGGCGACGCCGTGGATTCGGCCCTTGTGCGCCTTGCGGAACTTGGTGCGGGTCGGTTGCAGCATGACTTCTTACTCTCTGTCCCCTCAGACCGCGGTTTCGCGGCGCGGACGGCCCTGATCGCCTTCGGCCATCTTCTTGTCCTGCGCCATCGGATCGTGTTCGAGAATCTCGCCCTTGAAGATCCACACCTTCACGCCGCAGGTGCCGTAGGTGGTGAAAGCGGTGGCCACGCCGTAGTCGACGTCGGCGCGCAGCGTGTGCAGCGGCACCCGGCCCTCGCGGTACCACTCCATGCGCGCGATTTCGGCGCCGCCGAGACGGCCGGAGCAGTTGATGCGGATGCCCTCGGCGCCGAGGCGCATCGCCGACTGAACAGCGCGCTTCATGGCGCGGCGGAAGGCGACGCGGCGCTCGAGCTGCTGCGCGATCGACTCGGCGACCAGTTGCGCGTCAAGCTCGGGCTTGCGGATCTCGACGATATTGATGACCACGTCGCTGTCGGTCAGCTTCGCCACCGTACGGCGCAGCTTCTCGATGTCGGCGCCCTTCTTGCCGATAACCACGCCCGGACGCGCCGAATGAATGGTGACGCGGCACTTCTTGTGCGGACGCTCGATCACGATGCGCGACACCGCCGCCTGCTTGAGCTGCTTCATCAGCTCCTTGCGAATCTTGATATCCTCGTGCAGCAGCGTGCCGTACTCGGCCTTGCCGGCGTACCAGCGCGAGTCCCAGGTTCGGTTGATACCGACCCGAAGCCCGACCGGATTGACTTTTTGACCCATACGTCTCTCCCCAGGCTCTTAAGAGGCCTGCGCTTCGACCTGACGCACAACGATGGTCAGGTGCGAAAACGGTTTCGTAATGCTTCCTACCCGGCCGCGTCCGCGGGGGGTGAAGCGCTTCATCACCAGCGCCTTGCCGACATGCGCCTCGGCGACGACCAGCTCGTCGACATCGAGGTCATGGTTGTTCTCGGCATTGGCGATCGCAAACTCCAGACACTTGCGTACATCCGTCGCGATGCGCTTGCGCGAAAACTGCAGATCCGCCAGCGCGCTCGCAACCTTCTTGCCGCGGATCAACTGCGCGACCAGGTTCAGCTTCTGCGGCGAGACCCGCAGCATCCGGCTCACGGCTTGCGCCTCGTTCTCGGCGAGACTCCGCTTGCGTGCGCTCTTGCCCATGACTTCTTCTCTCAATCCTTACGCGCGTTTGGCCTTGCGGTCGGCGGTATGTCCGTGGAACGTCCGGCTCGGCGCGAACTCGCCGAACTTGTGGCCGACCATCTCCTCGGTTACGAGCACCGGGATGTGCTTCTGACCGTTGTAAACGCCGAAATTCAACCCGACGAACTGCGGCAGAATGGTCGAGCGCCGGCTCCAGATCTTGATCACGTCATGACGCCCGGACGCGCGCGCGGCTTCCGCCTTCTTGAGCAGATAGCCGTCGACGAACGGGCCTTTCCACAATGAACGGGACATGGTGCTGATCCTTAACCCTTCTTCTTGCGGACGTGCCGGCTGGCCACGATGAACTTCGTGGTGCGCTTGTTCTTGCGGGTCTTCTTGCCCTTGGTGGGGAAGCCCCACGGCGTCACCCAGTTGCCGCCGCCATTGGTGCGGCCGCCGTGCGGATGGTCGACCGGATTCATTGTGATACCGCGGTTGTGCGGCCGGCGGCCCATCCAGCGCTTGCGGCCGGCCTTGCCGATGGTGGTATTCATGTTGTCGGGGTTCGACACCGCGCCGACGGTCGCCATGCAATGGCCATGCACAAGGCGCTGCTCGGCCGAACTCAGCCGCAGGATGACGTAGTCGCCGTCGCGGCCGACGATCTGTGCGTAAGAGCCGGCCGAACGCGCGATCTGGCCGCCCTTGCCAATCTTGATCTCGATGTTGTGCACGATGGTGCCGACCGGAATCGAGGCCAGCGGCATGGCGTTGCCCGGTTTCACGTCGACATGCTCACCGGCCACCACGCTGTCGCCCGGCGAAAGCCGCTGCGGCGCCAGGATGTAGGCAAGTTCGCCGTCCTCGTATTTGACGAGCGCGATGAAGGCGGTCCGGTTCGGATCGTATTCCAGCCGCTCGACCGTCGCCGGCATGTCGAACTTGCGGCGCTTGAAGTCGATGACGCGGTAGGCCTGCTTGTGACCGCCGCCGCGGAATCGCACGGTCGTCCGGCCGGTGTTGTTGCGACCGCCACTCGAGGTCTTGCCCTCGGTCAATGTCTTGACCGGCCCACCCTTGTGCAGGAGCTTGCGGTCGACGATGACCAGATGACGCTGGCTGGGCGTGGTCGGATTGTAGGTTTTCAAAGCCATGACAACGCTTCCTTACAACCCCGTGGTCACGTCGATGCGGTGACCCTCTTCGAGGGTCACGATCGCGCGCTTGACGTCGGACTGACGCCCGATGCGGTTCTTGAACACCTTCAGCTTGCCCTGACGGGTCAGCGTGTTGACGCTCTTGACCTTCACGTCGAACAGCTTCTCGACCGCATCCTTGATCTGCGGCTTGGTAGCGTGCTTGGCTACCTTGAAGATGACCTTGTTGTGCTCGGACGCCATGGTCGCCTTCTCCGTAATCACGGGGGCGACGATGATGTCGTAGTGACGGGGATCGCTGGTGCTCATTTGAAGCGCGCCTCCAGCGCATCGAGCGCGGCCTTGGTCAGCACCAGGGTCTTGCGCCGCATGATGTCGTAGACGTTGATTTCCTGCACCGGGAGCACATCGATGTTCGGAATGTTGCGCGCCGCGGTCTGGAAGTTGGCCTCGATTTCCGCGCCATCGATGATCAGCGCGTTCTCGAGCCCGAGCTTGCCGAACTGCTTCACCAGCGCCTTGGTCTTCGGCTCCTTCGCCGAGGCCTTGTCAAGCACGACGATGCCGCCGTCCTTGGCCTTCGCGGAGAGCGCGTGCTTGAGCGCCAGCGCTCGCACCTTCTTGGGCAGATCATGGGCGTGGCTGCGCACCACGGGACCGAAGGCGCGGCCGCCGCCGCGGAACTGCGGAGCGCTGGCGGCGCCATGACGGGCCTGGCCGGTACCCTTCTGCGAATAGACCTTCTTGCCCGTGCGGTTGATCTCGCCGCGCAGCTTGGTCTTGTGCGTGCCGGCCTGGCGCCTGGCGAGCTGCCAGTTGACGCAGCGCTGCACGATATCGGTGCGCGGCTCGAGACCGAAGATCGCATCCGGCAAATCGACCGAACCCGCCTGCTTCCCCTCAAGAGTCGTGATCTTCATTTCCATCTCACGCGCCCTCCTGCCCTGCGGGGGCTTCAGCGGCGGGCGCCTCGGCCGGCGCCGCATCCGACGCCGGCGCGGCTTCCGCGCCGCTGACTCGGAACTTGCCCGGCTTCGGCGCGTCCTTCGGCAGCGGCTTCTTCACCGCGTCGCGCACCATGATCCAGCCGCCCTTGGCGCCTGGCACCGCGCCCTCGACCAGGATGAGGCCGCGCTCGACGTCGGTGGACACCACCTTGAGATTGAGCGTGGTCACCCGCTCGGTGCCGAGATGGCCGGCCATCTTCTTGTTCTTGAAGACCTTGCCCGGATCCTGGCGGCCGCCGGTCGAACCGTGCGAGCGATGCGAGATAGACACGCCGTGCGAAGCCCGCAGGCCTCCGAAGTTCCAGCGCTTCATCGGCCCGGCAAAACCCTTGCCGATCGAAGTGCCGCAGACGTCGACGAATTGACCCGGCACGAAGTGATCGGCCGTGATCTCGGCGCCGACCGGGATCACCGCGTCCTCGCTGACACGGAACTCGGCCAGCTTGCGCTTGGGCTCGACGTTGGCCTTGGCGAAATATCCGCGGTCGGCCTTGATCATGTTGTTGGTGCGGCGTTCGCCCGAACCGAGCTGCAACGCGACGTAACCGTTCTTGTCTTTGGTGCGATGAGCGACCACCTGGCATTGCGCCAGACGCAGCACCGTCACCGGCACGTGCTCACCGGCCTCGGTGAACACCCGGGTCATTCCGACCTTTTGCGCGACAACTCCGGAACGCATGGCTGTCCCCATCCCCTTAGAGCTTGATCTCGACGTCAACGCCGGCGGCGAGGTCGAGCTTCATCAGGGCGTCCACGGTTTGTGGCGTCGGATCGACGATGTCCAGGAGGCGCTTGTGGGTGCGCATCTCGAACTGTTCGCGGCTCTTCTTGTCGATGTGCGGCGAGCGGTTCACCGTGAACTTCTCGATCCGCGTCGGCAACGGGATCGGGCCACGGACCTGCGCACCGGTGCGCTTGGCCGTGTTCACGATCTCGCGGGTCGACGCATCGAGGATTCGATGGTCGAACGCCTTGAGCCGGATCCGGATATTCTGGCCGTTCATTTGTTTGTCTCTCTCGACTGTCATCGTCCGCGAAAGCGGACGATCCAGTAAACGCTAGCGTCTCAGTTCATCCGCGACGTCGCGGAATACTGGGCCCCCCGCTTTCGCGGGGGGCGACAGCAGTGTCTTACTCGATGATGCTCGCCACCACGCCGGCGCCGACGGTGCGGCCGCCCTCGCGAATGGCGAAGCGGAGCTTCTCTTCCATGGCGATCGGCACGATCAGGTGCACCTCCATCGCCACGTTGTCGCCCGGCATCACCATCTCGGTGCCCTGCGGCAGATGCACGACACCGGTCACGTCGGTGGTGCGGAAGTAGAACTGCGGGCGGTAGTTGGTGAAGAACGGAGTGTGACGGCCGCCCTCTTCCTTGGTCAGGATGTAGGCCTCGGCCTTGAACTTGGTGTGCGGCTTCACCGAGCCCGGTTTGCACAGCACCTGACCGCGCTCGACGTCCTCGCGCTTGGTGCCGCGCAGCAGCGCGCCGATGTTGTCGCCCGCCTCGCCCTGATCGAGCAGCTTGCGGAACATTTCGACGCCGGTGACGGTGGTCTTGGTGGTCGGACGAATGCCGACGATCTCGACTTCCTCGCCGACCTTGATCACGCCGCGCTCGACGCGGCCGGTCACGACAGTACCGCGGCCGGAGATCGAGAACACGTCTTCGACCGGCATCAGGAACGGCTGATCCTTCGGGCGCTCCGGCTGCGGAATGTACTCGTCCACCGCCTTCATCAGCTCCAGGATCGCTTCCTTGCCAAGCTTGTCGTCCTTGCCCTCGAGCGCCATCAGGGCCGAACCCTTGACGATCGGGATCGAGTCGCCCGGGAAATTGTACTTCGACAGCAGTTCACGGACCTCGAGCTCGACCAGCTCGAGCAGTTCCGGATCGTCGACCATGTCGCACTTGTTGAGGAACACGACGATCGCCGGCACGCCGACCTGGCGGGCGAGCAGAATGTGCTCGCGGGTCTGCGGCATCGGGCCGTCGGCCGCCGACACGACCAGGATCGCGCCATCCATCTGCGCGGCGCCGGTGATCATGTTCTTCACGTAGTCGGCGTGGCCAGGGCAGTCGACGTGCGCGTAGTGGCGGTTCGCCGTCTCGTATTCGACGTGCGCGGTCGAAATGGTGATGCCGCGCGCCTTCTCTTCCGGCGCCTTGTCGATCTGGTCATAGGCGGTGAAGCTGGCACCCCCGGACTTCGACAGCACCTTGGTGATCGCCGCAGTCAGCGTGGTCTTGCCGTGGTCGACGTGACCGATCGTCCCAATGTTGCAATGGGGCTTGGTCCTGCTGAATTTTTCTTTAGCCATGGATCTCTCCGTTCAGACACTCATGTTGCGAGCGATCGCAATCACGCGAACTTCTTTTGAACCTCTGCCGACACGTTCGCGGGCAGCTCCGCGTAGTGATCGAACTGCATGGTGAAGGTGGCACGCCCCTGAGACATGGAGCGCAAATTGTTGACGTAGCCGAACATGTTCATGAGCGGCACCATCGCGTTGATCACATTGGCGTTGCCTCGCATGTCCTGGCCCTGAATCTGCCCGCGCCGCGAATTCAGGTCGCCAATGACCGAACCGGTGTAATCCTCCGGGGTCACCACCTCGACCTTCATGATCGGCTCGAGCAGGACCGGCTTGCCCTTCTGCAGCGCCTCGCGCAGAGCCGCGCGTGAGGCGATTTCGAACGCGAGCGCGGACGAGTTGACGTCGTGGTAGGCGCCGTCAATCAGGGTCACCTTGAGATCGACCACCGGGAAGCCCGCCAACACGCCGGAATTGAGCACCGACTCCAAGCCCTTCTCGACGCCCGGGATGTATTCCTTCGGCACGTTGCCGCCGACGATCTTGTTCTCGAAAGTGAAGGGCTCGCCCGGCTCGCTCGGCTCGCAGACGATCTTGACGCGCGCGAACTGGCCGGAACCGCCGGTCTGCTTCTTGTGGGTGTAATCGACTTCCGCCCGCCGCGTGATCTTCTCGCGGAAGGCCACCTGCGGCGCGCCGATATTGGCGTCGACCTTGTAGGTGCGCTTGAGGATGTCGACCTTGATGTCGAGGTGCAACTCGCCCATGCCCTTGAGGATCGTCTGGCCGCTCTCCTGATCGGTCGACACGCGGAAGGACGGATCCTCGGCCGCGAGTTTGGCGAGCGCGACGCCGAGCTTTTCCTGGTCGGCCTTCGACTTCGGCTCGATGGCGATCTCGATGACCGGATCGGGAAATTCCATCTTTTCAAGGATGACCGGCGATTTGGGATCGCACAGCGTGTCACCGGTGCGCACATCCTTGAGGCCTGCCAGCGCGACAATGTCGCCGGCATAGGCTTCCTTGACGTCCTCGCGGTTGTTGGCGTGCATCAGCAGCATGCGGCCGATGCGTTCCTTGCGATTTTCCTTGGTGGAGTTGATGACGCCGGTGCCGCTGGTCAGGACACCCGAATAGATGCGGCAGAAGGTGATGGTGCCGACGAAGGGGTCGTCCATGATCTTGAATGCGAGCAGCGCCATCGGCGCGTCGTCGCGCGGCTCGCGCACGGCGTCCTCGCCCTTCTCGTCGATGCCGTGGATCGGCGGCACGTCGAGCGGCGACGGCAGATAATCGACCACCGCGTCGAGCAGCGACTGGACACCCTTGTTCTTGAACGCCGAGCCGCACAGCACCGGGAAAAATGCACTCGACAGAACGCCCTTGCGGATCAGCTTCTTGAGCGTGGCCTCGTCAGGCTCGTTACCCTCGAGATAGGCGGTCATGGCGTCGTCATCGAGCTCGACGGCCGCCTCAATCATCAACTCGCGGTATTCCTTGGCCTGCTCCAGCAGGTCTTCCGGGATGTCGGTGTCCTCGAACTTGGCGCCAAGCGACTCGTCGTCCCAGATACGGGCCTTCATCGACACGAGGTTGATGAGCCCTTTGAAATTGCTTTCGGCGCCGATCGGGAGCTGGATGGCTACCGGCTTGGCGCCGAGACGGGTCTTGATGTCATCGAGACACTTGAAGAAGTCCGCGCCGATCTTGTCCATCTTGTTGGCGAAGACGATGCGCGGAACTTTATATTTGTCGCCCTGGCGCCATACGGTCTCGGTCTGCGGCTCCACACCCTGGTTGGAATTGAGCACGCATACCGCGCCGTCGAGCACGCGCAAGCTGCGCTCCACCTCGATGGTGAAATCGACGTGGCCGGGCGTGTCGATGATGTTGAGGCGCTTGCCGTTCCAGAACGCGGTGGTCGCGGCCGACGTGATGGTGATGCCGCGCTCCTGCTCCTGCTCCATCCAGTCCATCGTCGCGGCACCTTCGTGCACCTCGCCGATCTTGTGGCTCTTGCCGGTGTAGAAGAGGATCCGCTCCGTGGTCGTGGTCTTGCCGGCATCAATGTGGGCCATGATGCCGAAATTGCGGTAGTCCTCGATTGCGTGCGCGCGTGGCATTTGGGGAGTCCTTGAATTCCTGTCGCCGTCACCAGCGGTAATGCGAGAAGGCGCGGTTAGCTTCCGCCATCTTGTGCGTGTCCTCACGCTTCTTGACGGCGTTCCCCCTGTTGTTCGACGCGTCGAGCAGCTCGGCCGACAGCCGCTCGGTCATGGTTTTCTCGTTGCGGTCACGCGCGGCCGAAATGAGCCAGCGGATGCCAAGGGCCTGGCGGCGCGAAGTGCGCACTTCGACCGGCACCTGGTAGGTGGCGCCGCCGACGCGGCGGGAACGCACTTCGATCGACGGCATCACGTTATCCAGCGCCTGCTGGAACACCGTCAGCGGATTCTGCTTGGTCTTGCCCTCGATGACATCGAAGGCGCCGTAGACGATCTGTTCGGCCACCGATTTCTTGCCATCGTACATGATGGCATTCATGAACTTGCTGACGACGACGTTGCCGAACTTGGGGTCCGGGATGATCTCGCGCTTCTCGGCGGCGTGACGGCGGGACATGACGCTGATCCTTACTTCGGACGCTTGGCGCCGTATTTCGAACGGCGCTGCTTGCGGTTCTTGACGCCCTGCGTGTCGAGCACGCCGCGCAGGATGTGGTAGCGCACACCCGGCAGGTCCTTCACGCGGCCGCCGCGGATCATCACTACCGAGTGCTCCTGCAGGTTATGCCCTTCGCCCGGGATGTAGCCGATCACCTCGAAGCCGTTGGTCAGGCGCACCTTGGCCACCTTGCGAAGCGCCGAGTTCGGCTTCTTCGGCGTGGTGGTGTAGACGCGCGTACACACCCCGCGCTTCTGCGGCGAGGACTGGAGCGCCGGCGCGGTGTTGCGCGCCTTCAGCGGCTTGCGCGGTTTGGCAATCAGCTGGTTGATCGTCGGCATCGTTGAGCCTTCGCTTACCCTTGTTTGGGCGTTGCCGCCCGGAATCGTCGGGGCTCATCGCCCCTTCCCTGTCCTCGCGGACGTCGCCGTCCGCGCGCTATTTCGGGCCAGTCGCCCCGGCGCGCGCGCGCAAACAAATTTGCACGCGCAAAACGAAATCGCGCCATCCGCCTGAATTGCGGGGGCGCTCTTCCGTTCGGACGACCGCGTTGCGGTTAAGAGCACCGCGGCCGGTCACAGTCCAAGTCTGACATCGGCTGTCAGAGGCAGCGTCTGAGCTTCATCGTCGAGGTGTTGCGCCGGTTCAATCCAGAGAAAAAGCTGTTAGTATCTCAAAGACTTAACCGGGCGGTCCGTTCCGAACAAGCGAAGCTCACCGCCTGCCGTAAAGTGTCGCGTATGTATCGGCGCGAATCCCCTAAGTCAAGGCGGAAAGCAGCCAAAAATAGCGGTTTCTGGCCTTCGCCGTCGCCGCGCGGGCACGCCCCGGCGGCGCCCCGAAAGCAAAGGGGCCGCCCGCATGCGGGCGGCCCCTATCCGTTTGATCGATCGCCGACGACCTACTCCGCCGCCGGCAGCGCCGGGGCCTCTTCCGCCGCCTGGGCGGCGGCCTTGGCGGCGGCTTCCTTCTCGCGCTCCTCGAGAATGAGGGCGTCGCGCTTGGTCGCCACCTCGCGCAGCGTGTTCATCATGGCGCCGGTACCGGCCGGGATCAGGCGGCCGACGATGACGTTCTCCTTGAGGCCGTCGAGGGTGTCCACCTTGCCGTGAACCGCGGCCTCGGTGAGCACGCGCGTGGTCTCCTGGAACGACGCCGCCGAGATGAACGAGCGGGTCTGCAAGCGAGGCCTTGGTAATGCCGAGCAGCACCGGGTGGCCGGACGCCGGCTTCTTGCCCTCCTCGACCGCGCGAACGTTGATCTCGTCCATCTCGCTGCGATCGATCTGCTCGCCCTGCAACAGCTCGGTCTCGCCGGCATCGTCGATCTCGACCTTCTGCAGCATCTGGCGAACGATCACCTCGATGTGCTTGTCGTTGATCATGACGCCCTGCAGCCGGTAGACCTCCTGGATCTCGTTGACCAGATAGGCCGCCAGCTCCTCGACGCCCTTGACGGCGAGGATGTCGTGCGGGGCGGGATTGCCGTCGACGATGTAGTCGCCCTTCTCGATGACGTCGCCATCCTGCAGATGGATGTGCTTGCCCTTCGGGATCAGGTACTCCATCGGCTCCTCGGACTTGTCCGTGGGCTCGATCGAGATGCGCCGCTTGTTCTTGTAGTCGCGGCCGAAGCGCACCGTACCGCCGATCTCGGCGATGACCGCCGCTTCCTTCGGCCGGCGCGCCTCGAACAGCTCCGCCACCCGCGGCAGACCGCCGGTGATGTCGCGGGTCTTGGCGCTTTCGGTCGGGATACGCGCGATGACGTCGCCCGCCTTCACCTTGCCGCCCGGATCGACCGAGAGAATGGCGTCGACCGCCAGCAGATAGCGGGCGTCGCCGCCGCGGGCGAGCTTGAGGATGTTGCCGTCCGCGCCCTTGATGACGATGGCCGGACGCAGGTCCTGCTGGTTACGGGACGAGCCCGTGCGCCAGTCGATGACCACGCGCTTGGCGATGCCGGTCGACTCGTCGAGCTGTTCCGACATCGACAGGCCGTCGACCATGTCCTCGAAGTCGATGGTGCCTTCCACCTCGGTCAGGATCGGCCGGGTATAGGGATCCCACTCCGCGATGCGCTGGCCGCGCTTGATGGTGTCGTCGTCGCTCACCTTCAGCCGCGCGCCGTAGGGCACGCGGTGATGCGCGCGCTCGGTGCCGTCGGGGTCGACCACCGCCACCACCATGTTGCGGGCCATCACCACCACGTCGTTGTCCGAGTTGCGGGCCACGTTCTTGTTGATGAACTTGATCGTGCCCTCGAAGTTCGACTCGATGAACGACTGCTCGGAGATCTGCGCCGCGCCGCCGATGTGGAACGTGCGCATGGTGAGCTGGGTGCCCGGCTCGCCGATCGACTGGGCGGCGATGACGCCCACCGCCTCGCCCATGTTGACCGGGGTGCCGCGGGCAAGATCGCGCCCGTAGCAGGCGCCGCAGACGCCGTTCTTCGACTCGCAGGTGAGCACGGAGCGGATCTTCAGCTCCTGCACGCCCGCCTTGACGATCTTGTCGACTTCCGGCTCGCCGAGCAGCGTCGCCGCCGGCGATCACGATGTCGCTCGACGGCCGGGTCCTTGACGTCCTCCGCCGTGGTGCGGCCGAGGATGCGGCTGGCGAGCGAGGCCACCACGGTGCCGGCATCGATGATGGCGCGCACGTCGATGCCGCGGGTCGGTGCCGCAGTCCGGCTCGGTGATGATGCAGTCCTGCGCGACGTCGACCAGACGCCGGGTCAGGTAGCCCGAGTTCGCCGTCTTCAAGGCGGTGTCGGCGAGACCCTTACGGGCGCCGTGGGTCGAGTTGAAGTACTCGAGCACCGACAGGCCTTCCTTGAAGTTGGAGATGATCGGGCTCTCGATGATCTCACCCGACGGCTTCGCCATCAGGCCGCGCATGCCGGCGAGCTGACGCATCTGGGCCGGCGAACCGCGCGCGCCCGAATGCGCCATCATGTAGATCGAGTTGACCTGCAGGTCGCGGCCGCTCGCGTCCTTCTTGGAGGCCGAGATCTCCTTCATCATCGCTTCCGCGATGGTTTCGGTGCACTTCGACCAGGCGTCGACCACCTTGTTGTACTTCTCGCCCTGGGTGATCAGGCCGTCGTTGTACTGCTGCTCGAACTCCTTGGCGAGGTCGCGCGTCTGCTCGACCGTTTTCCACTTGGAGTTCGGCACCACCATGTCGTCCTTGCCGAACGAGATGCCGGCCTTGAAGGCGTGGTGGAAGCCGAGCGCCATGATGCGGTCGCAGAAGATGACCGTCTCCTTCTGTCCGCAGTGGCGGTAGACGGTGTCGATCATCGACGAGATCTCGCGCTTGGTCATCAAGCGGTTGACGATGTCGAAGGAGATCTTCGTGCTCTCCGGCAGCACGCTGCCGAGCACGACGCGGCCCGGCGTGGTGTCGTACCACCGCTTGACCCGGTTGCCGTCGGCGTCGAGCCCTTCCCAGCGGTACTTGATCTTGCTGTGCAGGTCGATTGCCTTCACGTTCAGCGCATGATCGATCTCGGCCATGCTCTCAAAGACACCCTTGACGGTGTTTTTGAGGTTCGAATTCTTTTTCAATTCTTCTTCTGAATGCAATTCGATTTTGCAGTCGCCCGGGCCGCCCTCGCGCATGACCGAGAGGTAATAGAGGCCGAGCACGATATCCTGCGACGGCACGATGATCGGCGAGCCGTTGGCCGGGTGCAGGATGTTGTTGGTCGACATCATCAGCACGCGCGCCTCGAGCTGCGCTTCCAGCGACAGCGGCACGTGCACGGCCATCTGGTCGCCGTCGAAGTCGGCGTTGAAGGCCGCGCAGACCAGCGGATGCAGCTGGATCGCCTTGCCCTCGATCAGCACCGGCTCGAAGGCCTGGATGCCGAGGCGGTGCAGCGTCGGCGCGCGGTTCAGGAGCACCGGATGCTCGCGGATCACCTCATCGAGGATATCCCAGACTTCCGGCTTCTCCTTCTCCACCAGCTTCTTGGCCTGCTTCACGGTGGTGGACAGTCCCTTGGCGTCGAGCCGCGAATAGATGAACGGCTTGAACAGCTCGAGCGCCATCTTCTTCGGCAGACCGCACTGATGCAGCTTGAGCTCGGGACCGACCACGATCACCGAACGGCCCGAATAGTCGACGCGCTTGCCGAGCAGGTTCTGACGGAACCGGCCCTGCTTGCCTTTCAGCATGTCGGCCAGCGACTTCAGCGGACGCTTGTTGGCGCCGGTGATGACGCGGCCACGGCGGCCATTGTCGAACAGCGCATCGACCGCTTCCTGCAGCATGCGCTTTTCGTTACGGATGATGATGTCCGGCGCGCGCAGCTCGATCAGCCGCTTCAGACGGTTGTTACGGTTGATGACGCGGCGATAAAGGTCGTTCAGGTCGGACGTCGCGAAACGTCCGCCGTCGAGCGGCACCAGCGGCCGCAGGTCCGGCGGGATCACCGGCACTACGGTCAGGATCATCCACTCCGGCTTGTTGCCCGACGCGAGAAAGGCCTCGATCAGCTTCAGCCGCTTGGCGATCTTCTTCTTTTTGATTTCGCTGTCGGTCTCACCCATCTCGGTGCGCAGATCGACCTGCAGCTTGCTGAGGTCCATCGCCTTGAGCATCTCGCGGATGGCCTCGGCGCCGATCATGCGCGGTGAAGCTGTCGGCGCCGAACTCGTCCTGCGCCTTCAGATACTCGTCCTCCGACAGGAGCTGACGGTCCTTGAGCGGAGTCAGGCCTGGCTCCAGCACCACGTAATATTCGAAATACAGGATGCGCTCGAGGTCCTTCAACGTCATGTCGAGCAGCAAGCCGATGCGGCTCGGCAGCGACTTCAGGAACCAGATGTGCGCGACCGGGGCCGCGAGCTCGATATGGCCCATGCGCTCGCGCCGCACGCGACTGAGCGTCACTTCGACCGAGCACTTCTCGCAGATGATGCCCTTGTACTTCATGCGCTTGTACTTGCCGCACAAGCACTCGTAGTCCTTGATCGGCCCGAAGATGCGCGCGCAGAACAGGCCGTCACGTTCGGGCTTGAATGTCCGGTAGTTGATCGTCTCGGGCTTTTTGATCTCGCCGTAGGACCAGGACAGAATCTTCTCCGGGCTCGCGATTGAAATCCGGATCTGGTCGAAGACCTGCGCCGGCGCCTGCGGGCTGAAAAGATTCATGACTTCTTGGTTCATCGCATTCTCTCCGCTTGCCGACCTAGGCCGGCCGCTGTCTCGATTTTTTTCCGCCACCTCGCCCGGCGCTTGCGCCGGGCCTTCGTGTCGTGAGGCGCCCTCCTCGGAAGGGCGCCTGAGGCCGGACGCATTCGGCCCGGCCGTGCAGCAGACTATTCGGCCGCCTCGGTGGCCGGCTCGTTGCCCTGCCGGCCCTGCTTGGAATTGTGCAGGTCGACGTTGAGGCCCAGCGATCGCATTTCCTTGACCAGCACGTTGAAGCTTTCCGGAATGCCCGCCTCGAACGTATCGTCGCCGCGGACAATCGCCTCGTATACCTTGGTACGGCCGGCGACGTCGTCCGACTTCACGGTGAGCATTTCCTGCAACGTGTAGGCCGCGCCGTAGGCTTCCAGCGCCCAGACCTCCATTTCGCCGAAGCGCTGGCCGCCGAACTGCGCCTTGCCGCCCAGCGGCTGCTGGGTGACCAGCGAGTACGGACCGATCGAACGGGCGTGGATCTTGTCGTCCACCAGGTGGTGCAGCTTGAGCATATAAATGTAGCCCACGGTCACCTGCCGATCGAAAGGCTCGCCTGTGCGACCGTCATAAACGGTCGACTGGCCGGAGTGATCGAGGCCTGCAAGATCGAGCATGTGCTCGATGTCCGCTTCCTTGGCACCGTCGAACACCGGGGTCGCGATCGGCACGCCGTGCGCCAGATTGCCGCCGAGCTCGACCAGCTGGTCCTCGTTCAGGCTCTTGATGGTCTCCTCGTCGCCGTAGACCTTCTTGAGCATCTCCTTGAGCGGCTTGACGTCCTTCTTGCCGTTATAGGCTTCGACCGCCTCGCCGATCTTCAACCCGAGGCCGGCGCAGGCCCATCCCAGATGGGTCTCGAGGATCTGGCCGACGTTCATGCGGCTCGGGACGCCAAGCGGGTTCAGAACGATGTCGACCGGACGACCATCGGCCATAAACGGCATGTCTTCGGCCGGCACGATCTTGGACACCACGCCCTTGTTGCCGTGGCGGCCGGCCATCTTGTCGCCGGGCTGGATCTTGCGCTTCACCGCGACGAAGACCTTGACCATCTTCATCACGCCGGGCGGCAGCTCGTCGCCGCGCTGCAACTTCTCGACCTTGTCGAGGAAGCGCTGCTCCAGAAGCTTCTTGGACTCGTCGTACTGCTTCCGGATCGCTTCGATCTCGGCCATCAGCTTGTCGTTGGGCGAGGCGAACTGCCACCACTGGGCGCGCGGGTATTCGTCGAGCACCGCACGGGTGATCTTGGAGTCCTTTTTAAAGCCCTTCGGACCGGCAATGCCCTGGCGGCCTTCCAGCAGCTCGGCCAGACGGCCGTAGACGTTGCGGTCGAGGATCGCCTGCTCGTCGTCGCGGTCCTTGGCGAGACGTTCAATTTCCTCACGCTCGATGGCGAGCGCGCGCTCGTCTTTCTCGACGCCGTGACGGTTGAACACGCGCACTTCGACGACGGTGCCCTGCACGCCCGGCGGCACCCGCAGCGAGGTGTCGCGCACGTCGGACGCCTTTTCGCCGAAGATGGCGCGCAGCAACTTCTCTTCCGGGGTCATCGGGCTTTCGCCCTTGGGCGTGATTTTGCCGACCAGGATGTCGCCGGCATGCACCTCTGCGCCGATATAGACGATGCCCGCCTCGTCCAGGTTCTTGAGCGCCTCTTCCGAGACGTTCGGAATGTCCCGGGTGATTTCTTCGGGGCCGAGCTTGGTGTCACGCGCCATCACCTCGAATTCCTCGATGTGGATGGAGGTGAACACGTCGTCCTTCACGATCCGCTCGGACAGCAGGATCGAGTCCTCGAAGTTATAGCCGTTCCACGGCATGAACGCGACCAGCACGTTGCGGCCGAGCGCGAGCTCGCCCAGATCGGTCGACGGACCATCGGCGATGATATCGCCGCGATTGACGCGATCGCCCACCTTCACCAGCGGTCGCTGGTTGATGCAGGTGTTCTGGTTGGAACGCTGATACTTCATCAGCCGGTAGATATCGACGCCGGGCTTGGTCGGGTCGGTCTCTTCCGTGGCGCGAATGACGATACGGGTGGCGTCCACCTGGTCGACAACACCGGTGCGGCGGGCGCCGATGGCGGCGCCCGAGTCACGGGCCACCACACCTTCCATGCCGGTGCCGACATAGGGCGCCTCGGCGCGCACCAGGGGCACCGCCTGACGCTGCATGTTGGAGCCCATCAGCGCGCGGTTGGCGTCGTCGTTCTCCAGGAACGGGATGAGTGCCGCAGCCACCGAAACGAGCTGCTTCGGCGAGACGTCCATGTAATCGACCTTCTCGCGCGGCACCATGTGCACGTCGCCTGCCTGGCGGCAGGTGATCAGGTCTTCAACAAACTTTCCCTTGTTGTCGAGTTGGGCGTTGGCCTGCGCCACTGCGTAACGGCTCTCTTCCATCGCCGAGAGGTAAACCACCTCGTCGCTGACGCGACCGTCCTTCACCTTGCGGTAGGGCGTCTCCACAAAGCCGTACTTGTTCACCCGCGCGTAGGTGGCGAGCGAGTTGATCAGACCGATGTTGGGGCCTTCGGGCGTCTCGATCGGGCAGATGCGGCCGTAGTGGGTCGGGTGCACGTCGCGCACCTCGAAGCCCGCGCGTTCGCGGGTCAGACCGCCCGGGCCGAGGGCCGACAGGCGCCGCTTGTGGGTGATTTCCGACAACGGGTTGGTCTGGTCCATGAATTGCGAAAGCTGCGAGGAGCCGAAGAACTCGCGCACTGCGGCGGCCGCCGGCTTGGCGTTGATCAGGTCCTGCGGCATGACGGTGTCGATATCGACTGACGACATGCGCTCCTTGATCGCGCGCTCCATCCGCAGCAGTCCGATGCGGTACTGGTTCTCCATCAGCTCGCCGACCGAACGCACCCGGCGGTTACCGAGATTGTCGATGTCGTCGATTTCGCCCTTGCCGTCACGCAGGTCGACCAGCGTCGTAACGACCGCAAGGATGTCCTCCTTGCGCAGCACGCGGTGGGTGTCGGGCGCATCCAGGTCGAGACGCATGTTCATCTTTACGCGGCCGACCGCCGACAGGTCGTAACGGTCGCTGTCGAAAAACAGGGAACGGAACATCGCCTCCGCGGTGTCCACCGTCGGCGGTTCACCCGGACGCATAACACGGTAGATGTCGAACAACGCGTCCTCGCGCGTCATGTTCTTGTCCACGGCGAGCGTGTTGCGGATGTAGGCGCCGACATTGACGTGGTCGATGTCGAGCAGCGGCAATTCCTTGTAGCCGGCCTCGATCAGCACCTTGAGGTTCTTCTCGGTGATCTCCTCGCCAGCCTCGGTGAAGATCTCGCCGGTCTTCGGATTGACGATGTCCTCGGCCAGATAGTGGCCGATCAGTTCCTCGTCGGCCATGCGCAGGGCTTTGAGGCCCTTCTCGGCAAGCTGGCGCGCCTGACGCACGGTCAGCTTCTTGCCCGCCTCCAGCACCGTCTTGCCGCTGTCGGCGTCGACCAGATCGTTGACCGCCTTGTAGCCCTTGAAGCGGTTGGCATCGAACGGCACGCGCCAGCCGTCCTTGGCGCGCTTGTAGACAACCTGCTTGTAGAACGTGGAAAGGATTTCCTCGCTGTCGAGGCCGAGCGCAAAGAGAAGCGACGTCACCGGAATCTTGCGGCGGCGGTCGATCCGCGCATAGACGATGTCCTTGGCATCGAACTCGATGTCGAGCCAGGACCCGCGGTACGGGATAATGCGGGCGGCGAACAGCAGCTTGCCGGACGAATGAGTCTTGCCCTTGTCGTGGTCGAAGAACACGCCCGGCGACCGGTGCATTTGCGAGACGATGACGCGCTCGGTGCCGTTGACGATGAACGTGCCGTTGTTGGTCATGAGCGGAATGTCGCCCATGTAGACATCCTGCTCCTTGATGTCCTTGACCGACTTGGCGCCCGTCTCTTCGTCGATATCGAATACGATCAGCCGAAGCGTCACCTTGAGCGGCGCGGCGAAGGTCATGCCGCGCTGGCGGCACTCATCGACGTCATACTTCGGCGGCTCGAACTCGTACTTGACAAATTCCAGCATCGAGGAGCCGGAGAAGTCGGAGATCGGGAAAACGGACTTGAAGACCGCCTGCAAACCCTCGTCGGGACGGCCGCCTTCGGGCTCGTCCACCAGCAGAAACTGGTCGTAGGACGCCTTCTGAACCTCGATGAGGTTCGGCATCTCCGCGACTTCCTTGATTGATCCGAAAAATTTCCTAACGCGCTTGCGACCGGTAAACGTCTGCGCCATCTCGTCTCTCTTTCGATTCGATTGTGGCGGCCAGCGTCAGGCGCCTCTCCGGACAGCCGCCATCCAATCGCGACCATCCGGACAGGCGTCGGAACTGTCCGTTACTTATGTGATTCGAGCCATGCCCGAACCGCCGCACTCATCACACGTCATCGTGACCAGAACTCATCCGTTCACGACTGCCTCTCGCGAACACCCGCCGGTAGCCGGCCACCGCAACGCCAACTCACCTGCCGCCATCCTTGCGCCCGGCTATACCGGGCTGCCGCCTCACCCCATTTGGGTACCCGGACGCCATCCGGCTACCCTTCTTTATTTGTTTCTCCAGTTCGACTTCCTGCGCGGCCCGAGGCCGCCTCCGGAACCGAACTCCGGTCCCCGGACCCGCCGGAGCGGGGCCGGAAACTGGAATTTATCCTCTCACCCAAACAAGCACGGCTTACTTGAGTTCGACCTTGGCGCCGGCCTTCTCGAGGGTCGCCTTGATCTTGTCGGCCTCTTCCTTCGGAACGCCTTCCTTCACCGGCTTGGGTGCGCCTTCGACCAGGTCCTTGGCCTCCTTGAGGCCGAGGCCGGTGAGCGCACGGACTTCCTTGATGACTTCGATCTTCTTGTCGCCGGCGGCGGCAAGGACCACGGTGAATTCGGTCTTCTCTTCAGCAGCAGCAGCGCCAGCACCACCAGCAGCCGGGCCGGCGGCAACAGCGACCGCGGCGGCAGCCGAGACGCCCCACTTTTCTTCCAGCATCTTGGCGAGGTCCGCCGCCTCGAGGACGGTCAGGCCCGACAATTCGTCGACGATTTTCTGCAAGTCAGCCATTGTTCAATTTCCTATCGGTTCGAACCAGTTTGAGACGTTGTGTTGAGCCGTCAGGCCGCTTCGCTCTTGGAGGCGTAGGCCTGGACCACGCGCGCGACCTTGGCCGCGGGAGCGTTGGTGAGCTGGGCGATCTTGGTCGCCGGAGCCTGAACCAGGCCGACGATCTTGGCGCGCAACTCATCCAGCGACGGCAGCGAGGCCAGTGCCTTGACGCCGTCGGAATCCAGAGCCGTCTTGCCCATCGATCCGCCGAGGATGACGAACGCTTCGTTCGCCTTGGCGAAATCGGCGGCCACCTTCGGCGCCGCGACCGGATCGCCCGAGAAGGCGAGCACGGTCGGCCCCTTCAGCAGGGGCTCGATGACGGCGGCATCGGTGTCCTTGAGCGCAATCTTGGCGAGACGGTTCTTCGCGACCTTCACGCTGCAACCCGCCTGCTTCATCTGCTGACGCAGGGTTTGCATTTGGGCAACGGTCAGGCCGGAATAATGAGCCACCACCACGACGTTCGAGGCCTTGAAGACCCCGTTCAACTCGGTGATGGACTCCTGCTTTTCCGCTCGGTCCACTGCAAGCTCTTTCCGGTTTGACGGCCGCCGCGAGATTTGCGGAGACCATCGGGTTGTTACCCGCCATCCCCCCAAACCGCTCATGCGGAACAAGCCCGGGCAGGACGACGTCTTCGAGAAGCCTGCCCCCCATCGACCAGCCACCGGCCATCCATGGGTATCCGAGGTTCGAACCAAACTGGCGCAGCTTTTGACCGCGCAAATCCGGTCTCATCCCCCGTCTGTGCTGGCCCTTTGCAGGATTAAGCGTCCGCCCGAAGGCTTCGGCGCCGGCAGTCTTGGACAGGTTGGCCTTCAAGGCCCGTTGCCGGACCCCGAAAAGCCGCGCGCCTTCACGCAAAAAACGTTGAAAACTCCGCCCTTCCTCTCAGATGTCCCGCCGGGATGTCCAAAAGGCCGTACCGAGTTCACCGTTGCTATTGTAAGGACGCGCAAAGGCGTGCCGACAAACGGGCCGGCACGCCCAATGCACTTACCTAGACCCTTCCGCCCGCTTTGCCAAGCCCCCCTCTTCGGGGACCTGGCCGGAGACGGGGAAAGGCGTCTCAGCCGCCCGTCAGGAGGCGGCCGGGCCGCCGAACAGGCTCGGGATATCCACCTTCACGCCCGGGCCCATGGTCGAGGACACCGCCACCCGGTTGATGTAGTGGCCCTTGGCCCCGGGGGGCTTGGCCTTCTGCACCGCGTCGGTGAAGGCCTTGATGTTCTCGACCAGCTTGTCCTCCGAGAACGAGGCCTTGCCGACCCCGGCCTGGATGATGCCGGCTTTCTCCACGCGGAACTCGACCGCGCCGCCCTTGGCGGCCTTGACCGCGCCGGCGACGTCCATCGAGACCGTCCCGACCTTCGGGTTCGGCATCATGCCGCGCGGGCCCAGCACCTTACCGAGACGGCCGACCAGCGGCATCATGTCGGGGGTGGCGATGCAGCGGTCGAAGTCGATCTGACCGCCCTGCACCTTCTCGACCAGATCTTCTGCGCCCACCACGTCGGCGCCAGCGGCAGTCGCTTCCTCGGCCTTGGCGCCGCGGGCGAATACGCCGACACGCACCGTGCGGCCGGTGCCGTTCGGCAGGTTGACCACGCCGCGCACCATCTGGTCGGCGTGCTTGGGATCGACGCCGAGATTCATCGCGATCTCGATGGTTTCGTCGAACTTGGCCTTGGCGCGCGCCTTCACCATCTTGATCGCTTCCGCGATCGGATAAAGGTGTTCGCGATCGAGACCCTCACGGGCGGCCTTAACGCGCTTTGCGATTTTCGGCATGTGTCTTACTCCGTCACCGTGATGCCCATCGAACGGGCGGAGCCTTCGACCATCTTCATGGCCGCCTCGATCGAGTCGCAGTTCAGGTCTTTCATCTTCTGTTCGGCGATTTCGCGCACCTGCTTCCTGTTCACCGAACCGGCGACGTCGCGGCCGGGCGCCTTGGAGGCGCTTTGCAGGTTTGCCGCTTTCTTCAGGAAGTATGACACCGGCGGTGTCTTCATCTCGAAGGTGAAGGAGCGATCCTGATAGGTGGTGATGATCACCGGAATCGGGACGTTCTTCTCCATCTTCTGGGTCTGCGCATTGAACGCCTTGCAGAACTCCATGATGTTGAGCCCGCGCTGCCCCAGCGCCGGCCCGATCGGCGGCGACGGGTTGGCGGCGCCGGCGGGCACCTGCAGTTTCAAATAGCCTGTGATTTTCTTCGCCATCTCTTCACTCCGTTAGTGGTTCGGATCTTGACGGTTGGCGGCCGCCTCACCTCCCACGTCTGCAAACTCCCCCTGCCCGCCCGGCGGCCAGAGGGGAACCCTTATAGCTTCTCCACCTGGCCGAATTCCAGCTCCACCGGGGTGGCGCGGCCGAAGATCGACACCGCCACCTTCACGCGCGAGCGGCCCTCGTCCACTTCCTCCACAGTGCCATTGAAGGAGGCGAAGGGCCCGTCGGCCACCCGCACCTGTTCGCCGACCTCGAAGGTGACCGAGGGCTTCGGCCGTTCGATGCCCTCCTGCACCTGCTGGAGGATGTGGTTGGCCTCGGCGTCCGATATCGGCATCGGCTTTTTGTCGGCGCCGAGGAAACCGGTGACCTTGGGCGTGTTCTTGATCAGATGGTAGACGTCGTCGGTCAGGTCCATCTTCACCAGCACGTAGCCCGGGAAGAACTTGCGCTCGGCCTCGACCTTGCGGCCGCGGCGCACCTCGGTGACCTTCTCCTTCGGCACCATGATCTCTTCGATATGGTCGGCGAGCCCGCGTTGCTTGGCCTGTTCGCGAATCGAATCGGCAACCTTGTTCTCGAAGTTCGAATAGGCATGCACGATGTACCAGCGCTTGGGCCGGGTCGAGGTCGTTGCAGTCGCGATGTCGCTCATCGTTTCAGCCCTGGAATTCAGCCAGCTTCAATGTTGCTCAATTTCGGTTTTCGGCGTTGTCGGGATCAACTCCCGATGCCGAGCACGAAGGTCACGGCGATGCGGATGAGTTGGTCCGCGACCAGGAAGAACACCGACGCGATCGCCACCATGACAAACACCATGGCGGTGGTGACCGCCGTTTCCTTGCGCGAAGGCCACGTGACCTTGCGGGTCTCCTCACGCACTTCCTGAAGAAACTTGAACGGAGACGTAGCCATTCAATCAAGTCCTGTAAGCCGTAGCCCTGTTAAGCCCGAGTCACCAAACCGGTCCGCAACGCGTCCGCTATGTAGTCATCGCCGGCGGGAATTGCCCGACTTTTCGAGGCCCTGACTACGGGAAGTTCACCGCCTGGCAGGAGTGGAGGGACTCGAACCCCCAACCCCCGGTTTTGGAGACCGGTGCTCTAGCCATTGAGCTACACTCCTCCGGGAAGCCAGCGTGCCGAGCCGAAGCTCGCGGCGCCAGCCCGCCTTCGCCCAACCGGGCTTCGGCGTGGCAGCCTTCGCTCGCTTCGCGAGCGTAGGCTGGAAGCGGATGCGGCGGACCATACTGGGCCCGCCGCGGGGATGTCATGCATTATAGAACGCGCTTTTGCAAGCGCAGGTTTGGGCCGGGCCGCACCCTGCCGCAAACGGCTGTTTCCCGGTTTCCCGCAAGGGCCAGGGCCACCCCGGCCCCGGCGGTACTATCGCGCCGCCGGGCCAGGCGGCCGCCCGCCCGTTCCCGGGACAGGTGTGGCGACCCGGCAGGCCGCCGAATATATCCGGACTGCCGATATTGCTGCAGGCGCTGCAAGCCATTGGACGCGCCCGTCACTTTTGGAGTACCAGCCCGCCCATGAGCCAGACCGTGACCCCCGACGCCCCTGTCGCCGACCCTCGCCTGCCGCGGCGCGTCCGCCATGAAGCCAGGCGGCGCGCGCTGACGGTCAAGTCCGTGACCCGGCTTTCTCCGAGCCTGGTTCGCATTACGTTGCAGGGCGAGGACCTTGCGGAATTCAACAGCGCCAGCTTCGAAGATCACATCAAGCTGTTCGTTCCGGACGGCAAGAGCGAGGACGGCGAGCCCAAATTTGCGGGCCGCAATTACACCCCGCGCCGTTACGATGCCCACGCCGGCGAACTCGTGGTCGATTTTGCCCTGCACGAAGCCGGGCCCGCCACCCGTTGGGCCGAGCAGGCCAGGCCGGGACAGCCGCTGAGCATCGGTGGCCCGCGCGGCTCATTCGTCATTCCGATGACGGCGCACGACTGGCACCTGCTGGTGGCCGACGATACCGGCCTGCCCGCCATCGCACGGCGGCTGGAGGAGCTTCCGGCCGGGACCCGTGTCGTCGCGGTGGTGGAAGTGGAAACGGGGGCCGACGAGATCCCGCTGCCGACCAGGGCCGATGCGTCGATTCACTGGATTCATCGCAACGGCACGCCTGCCGGCCAGCCGGAGCTGCTCGCGGGTGCCCTGCGTTCGGTCGACCTGCCAGCCGGCGACTATTTTGCGTGGGTCGCCTGCGAAAGCGCCGTGGCGAAAATCCTGCGCCAGCAGCTTCTCGCCGAGCACGGCGCGCATCCGAAGTGGACGCGCGCCGCGGCCTATTGGCGTCTCGGCGTCGCCGACGTGCATGAAAACCTGAAGGACGAAGACGAGTAGGCCGACACTAGTGCCGCCGATTTGAAGTTCCTGCACCACTTGCCGCAATCTCTTCCAGGAACTTCAAATCGAAAGCGGCACTAGAATCATAGATTTGCTAGTGCCCCTTTGCTTCCGAAGTTCGTGTCAGAGCGTGCTGCTATGTATCACGAACTTCGGAAGCGGGGCACTAGTGCGGTGGATTTGAAGTTCGTTACAATACTTGCGAGCTTGTCCGAAAACGAACTTCCAATCCAACACCGCACTGGAATCATAAAGTTGCTCGTGTCCTTTCGATTCCGAAGTTCGAACAGAGCAAGCTGAGTAGTCGACGGACTTCGGAATCGGGACACTGGATGCATGGCGGCCCCCCTCCTCCAGCTCAAGGACATCGCGCTCACCTTCGGCGGCACTCCGCTCCTGACCGGGGCCGAACTGTCGGTCTCCACGGGGGAGCGGGTATCGCTGGTCGGCCGCAACGGCTCGGGCAAGTCGACGCTGCTGAAGATCGCCGCGGGGCTGGTCGAACCCGACCGCGGCTCGGTGTTCGTGCAACCGGGCGCGCTGGTGCGTTATCTCGCGCAGGAGCCCGACTTCTCGGGCTTTTCGTCCACGCTTCGCTATGTCGAGGCCGGCCTGGCGGCGAACGACGATCCCCATGTCGCCCGTTTCATGCTGGAGCGGCTCGGGCTCAAAGGCGAGGAAGAGCCGGCACACCTCTCCGGCGGTGAAGCGCGGCGGACCTCGCTTGCCCGCGTGCTGGCGCCCTCACCCGACATCCTCCTGCTGGACGAACCAACCAACCATCTCGATCTCACCACCATCGAATGGCTGGAACAGGAACTCGACGGCCGCCGCACGGCGCTGGTGATCATCAGTCACGACCGCCGCTTTCTCTCCAACCTCACGCGCCAGACCGTTTGGCTCGACCGCGGGGAGACGCGGCGCATCGAGCGCGGGTTTGCCCATTTCGAGGAATGGCGCGACGCGCTGCTGGCGGAAGAAGAACGCGAGCAGCACAAGCTCGAGCGCAAGATCGTCGCGGAAGAGCACTGGATGCGCTACGGCGTGACCGCCCGGCGCAAGCGCAACATGCGCCGGGTCGGTCAATTGCAGGCGCTGCGCGAGCAGCGACGCACGTACCGTGCCTCGGACGGCAACGCCACGATCACAGCCGGCACCGCAGACCCTTCCGGCAAGCTGGTGATCGAGGCGGAGCATCTTGCGAAGAGCTATGACGGTCTCCCGGTCGTCAGCGATTTCTCGACGCGCATCCAGCGCGGCGACCGCATCGGCATCGTCGGCCCCAACGGCAGCGGCAAGACCACGCTGATCGGCCTCCTCACCGGAGCGCTCAAACCCGACAGCGGCGTGCTGAAGCTCGGCGCCAACCTGGCCGTCGCCGGTCTCGACCAGCATCGCGACAGCCTCGATCCCGACACCACCGTCGCCGCGGCGCTCACCGGCGGCGGTGGCGACACCGTGATGGTCAACGGCAAGCCGAAGCACGTCGTCGGCTACATGAAGGACTTTCTGTTTTCGCCCGAACAGGCGCGCACGCCACTGGCCAAACTTTCAGGCGGCGAGCGCGGCCGGCTGATGCTGGCGCAAGCGCTTGCCAAGCCGTCGAACGTGCTGGTGCTGGACGAACCCACCAATGATCTCGACATGGAAACGCTCGATGTGCTCGAGGACATGCTGGCCGACTACGCCGGCACCGTGCTTTTGATCAGCCACGACCGCGACTTCCTCGACCGGCTGGTGAGCGGCATGATCGTGCCGGAGGGCGACGGCCGCTGGACCGAATATGCCGGCGGCTATTCCGACATGCTGGCGCAACGGGGCGGTGAGCTGACGCGCGCGCCGCGCAAGCCAGAGCCGGAAAAACCGGCGAAGACGTCTGCGAAAGCCGCCGCTCCGGCCGGGCCCAGGCGCAGGATGACCTTCAAGGACAAGCACGCGCTGGAAACGCTGCCGAAGACCATCGCCAGATTGCAGCAGGAAGCGGCGGCGCTTCAGCAGAAGCTGGACGACCCGGAATTCTACGCGCGCGACCGCGCCGGCTTCGGGAAAGTCACCGCCGCGCTCGGCGAGCTTCAGCGCAAGATCGCCGCGGCGGAAGAACAATGGCTGGAACTGGAGATCCTGCGCGAGGAACTCGCCGGCGGCTGACGCGCGCCCTAGGCGCCGACGAGGCGTTGCGCCCAGACGGAGACCGCGTCACCGCTGCCGATGTCAGACTGCACGAGCCCGTCGATCATGAAGCTCGGGCTGCCGTGGATTCCATTTTGCCTGGCGTAGCGGCAATGCAATTTGAACGCCCGGTCCAGATCCGGAATGTTGAAGGCAGCCGCCAGTATGACGCCGCTATAACACTCGATCCGCGCAATGATGTCGTTCGGCGTGGCTTCGCGGTTCGGCCCCGTGCAATGATCGTCGAATTCGAATTCGTCGCGACGGGCGGCGACGGCTTCCAGGACCTGCCATGCCGCTTCCCGGCCGTTCTCAAGGGTCGAGGCCGCCAGGATCGCCCGCACGATCACACCGGAATAGAGATGCCATGGCTGGGAGTGCAGCCAGATCCTGACCGTGATCTTGTCTTCGCCCGCCGTGGCCAGCAGCTCCTTGATCTTGCCGAAGGCTTTGTTCGAGAACGGACACGTCGGTTCCAGGAACATCTCGAAGAGGCGGGGCCCGTGGCCCCACGCAAGCTCAGCCGCTTTCCACGTCGCCATCGTCATTTGTTCGCTGATTGGCCGGGAGATGTCCGAAATGCCCGGCGCGGAGGACCATCATCTGGAAAATGGAGCGGGTGAAGGGAATCGAACCCTCGTCATCAGCTTGGAAGGCTGTTGCTCTACCATTGAGCTACACCCGCGCCCGGCCGTCATTTAGTGGATTCAACGCCGTTTGGCGAGGCTTGCGGCCCGCTTCGTTGCTAGCAACTCGCGTGGCAGCTTCGCGCTCATTGGCTTGCCAGGCCGAAGCGCCGAAGGCGCGAAGCAGGATGGTGGGGGAAGTAGGACTCGAACCTACGAAGGCGTAAGCCAGCGGATTTACAGTCCGCCCCCTTTGCCACTCGGGACATTCCCCCTCGATAAGCCAAATGCCGTCACCGCCGAAGCGGAACACAGCCGGCTTGTCGGGATTTGCGCGTTTTATGGTCAGCCGCCCCCGCGGTGTCAATGGAGGGCGGCCGGGAGGGCCGGCTCTTTTGGCCGCGTTTGCCAAGCCGCCCGCCCCATGGGAAGTACCGCGCCCATGACCCGAGAGATGAGCCGTAGACCGCAGCAACAAAAGCCCGCGGGATCGCCGGCGCGGGCCGCCGTCGCGCGGGCGGACACGCCCGGGCCCGCCCGGGCCGGACGGGCCCGCCATCCTTTACGGCTGGCATACGGTCAGGGCGGCGCTGGAAAACCCGGACCGCCGCATCCTGCGGCTGCTCGCCACCGAAAACGCCGTCCGCAGGCTCGCCGACGAGGGCGTGCGACTGCCGGTGGAACCGGAACTGGTGCGGCCCGATGCGATCGACGCCCGGCTCGGGCCCGACGCCGTGCATCAGGGCCTGCTCGCCGAAGCCGACCCCTTGCAGGCGCCTGCCGTTGCGACTCTGGAGCCCACAGGTCTGGTGCTGGTGCTCGACCAGATCACCGACCCGCACAATGTCGGCGCCATCATGCGCTCGGCGGCGGCGTTCGCGGTGCAGGCCATCGTGACCACCGCGCGCCACAGCCCGGAGGCGACCGGCGTGCTGGCGAAGTCTGCATCCGGCGCGGTCGAACTGGTGCCGCTGGTCACGGTGCAGAACCTGGCGCGCGGGATGGAGGAACTGCGTCAGCGCGGCTTCCTGCTTGTCGGGCTCGATTCAGAAGGCGAGCGCGATCTCGTGGACCTCGGCGTGCGCGCGCCGCTCGCCCTGGTGCTGGGCGCCGAAGGCAAGGGCCTGCGGCAACTGACCAAGGCCACCTGCGACCATCTCGCGCGCATTGACGTGCCGGGGGCGATCAAGAGCCTGAACGTGTCGAATGCCGCCGCGCTGGCGCTCTATGTTGCGAGCCGGGCGACGCGACCGGCCTGAGCCAAAAAATCAAACGGCGGGCATTCGCCCGCCGCCAACCACCTCGCGACGCGGAGGCGTCCTATTTCACTTTCTTCGCGCGTGCATTGACGTCAAGCCGCTGCCCATCCTTGCGGATCAGACGGAGGCTCATGCGGTCGGGGCCGAGGATGGTGATCTCGGCGTCGGCGTGGATCACGCGCGGGTCATCTTTGGCAACCGCCTTCGGCGGGATGCTGCCGGTGTGGCCAGCGGCGCGCCGTTGCGGCGGCGGCACATCGTCGACGTGATGATAGCGGGTTATCACCTTGGGCGGATCATCAACCACGCGCCGGGTTTCGATCACCAGCGGCTTCTCGCGCACGATCTGTCTGGTGTTGATGACCTTGTCGGGCCGCCGGCCGGTGTCTTCGTGCTTCCCGGGCTCTGCCGCCTGCTTCGCCGCCTTCCTGGCTGCGCGCCGGGCGGCGCGGCGGCGCAATTCCTCGATCAGGTCGCGATCGGCATGCGTGCGCTTCGGCCTGGGCGTGGCCCGGGGCGCGGCCTTGTATGCGGATCCGGGCGCGGCGCGGTAACGGCGCGGTGGCGGGGTGACGCTCGGACCCACGTAGGGATAGACAGCCCGGTTCGACGGGCGGTGAATGACATAGGTGCCGGGAGCGACTTCAACCGCGTAGGACTGGCCGGGCTGCAGCTCGTGCGGATAAAGCGGCGGCGGCCGGCTCGCACCGCCCCATTGCGCCTGCGCGGCCGTGACCGGCGCAAGGCCGGTGGCGCACAGGACGAGAACGGTCAGGCGGCGGGCGGGACGGTTCATTTCTCTTCTTTCACACGCAGCAACGGGTCCTCACCGGACGGTCGGTGCGACCACGACGGACGGCATATAGCGGTAGGGATTCTCGCGCGGCAACGGCGTGTCAGCGCTGATAAGCGCGCCCGGATCCCCCTCATAGGCAGGCGGATTGGCCCAGTAGCGCTCGTAGCCTGGCGCCGGACGCGGCCGCGTGCGCGCAACGCGCTTGCGCGGGGCGCTTTCACTTTTCTCGACCTTCTTCGATGCCCAGCGACCGTGCGGGTAATAGTGGCGGTTGCGCCAGGGCGGCAGCCACCAGCGCCGGATCACCACGCCCGGCTCGTTGTCGAGGATCACCAGCTGCTCCGGGCCGTACTCCACAAAGCAGCAGCCGGCGCCGACCTCCAGATCCGCCGCGCGCACGGCCGCGGCGCCGGCGACGAAGCCGGCGGCTGACACGGCGATGATGATCAACGCATGCATGACGGCACCACTCGAATTCATACACGTGCAGTCTATACGACCGCCTTAACCAGTTGCCGGCCAATCGCCGGGTAACATTAATCGCAGGTGCCGCGCCGCTTGCGCGAAAATGTCGCGCAAGGGGTTTGCCGCGCGCCGGTTTTTTCGCGCCGGCCCCGCCTTGCCCGCGTCATCCGCGTTAACCCTCCGGCCGGTTCACGCCCCCGCCGGGCGCCCGCCGCGCCCGGAACGACCCCATGCTGAAAAATCCGGCACGGCCGCCGAGGCGCCCGAGGAGCGCTTGTGAGCGGCGGCCGACGCTGATAGCTCTCGCTGGAACGGAGCCGGGTTAGCTCAGTGGTAGAGCAGCGGTTTTGTAAACCGTTGGTCGGGGGTTCAAATCCCTCACCCGGCACCACGGTTCGGCGGCGCTCCGAGCAACGAAAAATAGGCAACGGCTCGGGGTTTCGACCTTTCGGACCCCGGCAGACTGTGCCAGACTGTTAATGTTGCAATACCTCGGAGAAACTAGCATGCCTCAGGGCACCGTGAAGTGGTTCAACCCGACGAAAGGATATCGGATTCATCCAGCCGCAGGAAGGCGGCAAGGATGTTTTCGTGCACATTTCGGCGGTTGAGCGGGCCGGCCTGAATACGCTGAATGAGGGCCAGGTCGTTCAATACGAACTCGTTGAAAACCGCGGCAAGACGTCTGCGGAGAATCTCAAGGTCAAGTGACCGCGGCGCCCGCGCTTACTTTCGGCCTATAATCCCGAAATTGCTGCCGCCGCGTACGCGCGGCGGTGTTCGCGCGTGTGAGCTATCGCCGACGCGCGACGGCTGCGCCGTGCTAGCGCGTTAAATTCGCGAGTTCGGGAAACGGCGCGAAGACCGCATCCTTGCACATCGGCTGAACCGGCGGCCCCGGATCCATGAAACGATCGAGCTTGCCGGCGACGTATGTCGCGGCGCCGACCTTTGTCCCGCCGTAACGGCCCTTGTTGTCGCGCGCGTTGTAACGCACGCAGGCGACATATCGCTTGCCCGGCCCGACGTCCATGAGCGCCGGCTGCGAGACGCCGGCATTGCGAATCTGCGTCGGGTCGTTGAGATAGGTGCGCATGAAGGCCACCAGATCGGCCTTGTAGTTCTGCGGATAGACGTTCTGCGCCTCCCACCGCGCGTTTAACTCCGCAGGGCTCGGGCCGAGATTGTCACTGGCGCAACCGGCGGCCGCCAGCGTGCCCGCCAGCACCGCCATTCCGATCATCCACCGCATGTCGCTTCCGCCTCACCCGCATCGATGTCAGCCGTTTCGATCATAGCGGGTCGCACCCCCTCAACAAAAGCAAAGGCCGCCCGCGAAGGGTGGCCTTGTGTGACGCGCTCCGGCAGACGCCGGTCTTACCGCGCCGCCTCGAGCTTCAGCCCGCTCGCCGTGACCGCCAGATCGAAGCCCTTCTGGGCACCGACCGACAACGGCTGCAGCGCGATCGAGCGATGCGAGCCCTTGATCCAGATCATTATCCTTTCGCGGCGGGCGCTGCCTGCGGCGGGACCCCGAAGTCGAATCCCGCCCGGAACATGAAAGTACGGCCCGGCTGCGGATAGGCATTGTAGCGGCCGATGGTGGCCGTGCTGGCGACGCCATAGTCGTAGTACATCTCGTTGAACACGTTCAGCACGGAGAACGACCAGAACGCGTTCTGGACCAAATCGCCAAGGGGGATCTGCCCCCCGATGCGCATGTCCACCACCGTATGCGCCGGGATCAGCGGCTGCACATTGGCGCTGTCGTTGTCGAGACGCCGCTGACCCGCGAATTGCACCAGGAGGTCATAAACCACCCACTTCTGCCAGATGTCCCAGGTCAGTCCGAAATTGGCAGTCCAGGGCGAGATCAACGGAATGGCGTTGCCCGCAAACGTCCCCTCGCGGAATGTGGCGGCGGTGTACGTGACATTGCCACGCAGCGAGACGGTGTCGCTGACTGCCACTGATGCCGTGGTTTCCACGCCCCAATGCCGGGTGGGATCGAGATTGACGTTGGTGAAAGTGGCCGGGCTGAAGAAAATCTCGTCATTCAACTCCATGTCGTACACGCTTGATTGCACCTTGACGCGGCCCAGGCGCATGCGCGACGCCGCCTTCGAACTCGTTGGAGGTTTGCGTGCGAAGGCTGAAATTGGTCGGCGTGCCGAGACCGACGCGTTCGTCGGCGTTGGGAACGCGGAAGGCGTGCGCGATGTGGCCGAATACCGCGAGCATGTCGTTGAAACGGTGCTCGAAGCCCATTTGCGCCGCCCACTGCCCTTCGCTTCGGTCGAGCGGCGAACCCTGCGCACCGAACGCGCCCGGCGCCGTCGGATCGAAGGTGTCCGTGGCCGAAATCCTGTCGTGCTGATAGCGGCCGCCAAGCGTGACATCGGTGTCAGGACCAACGGCAAGCGTGCCATTGGCATAGACGCCCAGGGTGTCCTGCCTGAGGTCGTAGACATGGTAGGGCGCGGAACCGAGGTCCTGGCTCCGGTCGGAATTGTAGGCGGTGTGGTAATAGTCGACACCGGTCAGGATATTCACCGGCATTCCGGCAATGTCGCCATCGATCTTCAGCCGCGGGGTCGCCGATGCAATCGTCTGGTCATTGTCCACGCCGTTGTAGGCGGTTCCCGCAAAGAACAATTCCCCCTGCGTCTGTTTGAACCGTACGCTGCCGTCGACGATCAGCTCCATGCCGGGCGCCACCATCCGGGTGAAGCCGAGGATGAGATTCTGCCCCTGTTTGTTCGCGAAGTCGTTGGGCGTCGCCGCACCGGTACGGTTGGTGATGAGCTGGTTGGTACCGTTTGTCTCGTCCACCAGGCGGCCGCCCGGCAGGCCGAGCTTCTGGTTATCGGCGATGATGTTGAAATAGACACTGCCTTCGTCGGTGCCGTAGCGGATGTCGCCGTTCAACCCCTTTTGACGTAACTGGCCGTTTTCGCGGTAGCCGTCGCTGCGGATGCCGATGGCATTGAAGGCCGCGGACCACGGTCCGCTCGAGCCGCCCGCGCTCACACGCCCGTCCCGATAACGGAACGAGCCGAAGCCGGCCTCGATCCGCGCGGACGGCGGCAGATTGACCCCGTTCCTGGTGATGATGTTGATGACGCCACCAATGGCGCCGTCGCCGTAGAGCACGGCGCCGCTGTTGCCGCGTGTGATTTCGATTCGCTGAATGGCGTTGACCGGGATCGACGAAAAGTCAAAGCCCTGGAGATCAAAGTCGTTGAAGCGCCGTCCGTTGACAAGCACCAGCACGTTGGACGGCGCACTGGCCCCGAAGCCGCGCAAATCCACGGAATTCCGGGCGCCGTTGGCGCCGGCGCTGATCTGCTGAAGCTGGATGCCGGCCTGCCGGCTGAGGATATCCGGCAGGTCTTGCGCCGGCGAGTTCCGGATATCGTCGGCGGTGATGACGCTTGATGAGGTGCCGACAATGGTCGAGCCGGCGCCGAGCCGGCTGGTCGATACGTCGATGATCGGCAGCACCACCGTGCGGGTCTGCGCCTGCGCAGCGCCTTGCGTCAGCAGCGCGACGAAAGCCGCCGCCGCCGGGATCGAAAACCTGCGCCCCCAATCATCCCGCCCCATGACATACGTTCCTTCGTTTACGTTCGCGGGTCAGCGCGAACGCATCGGTGAGACCAAGCCCGATGCGAAGGACACGTCGGCGGCGCGCGGCCAGCGCGGTGCTTCCGTGCAGAATGTCGTGAAAGGGAGAACCCTCACGGCTTTCGCACCGGCATTGACGTCACCGCTGCGAAAGACCGCTCCGTATGGACGCCCCGTCCACCGGTTGGGTGACCGCGCTGGCAGGTCTCCTGGCTCGCGGGTCCTTGCTTCGTCCGGCCTTCCCAGTTTCCCAGTGGCCCAGGTTGGCGAAGCTCGCCGCTCACAGTTGCGGGGGCAGCCACGGATAACCGTCATATGACGGATTCCGTGTTCCCTCTTTCGTCCCCGGTCTGACCCGGGGAACCAGCACGGCGAAAATGTGGCCTCGGATGCGCAGCCGAGTCAAGCACGCGTCCGACACAAAATTTTCCCGGACTATGGACTAGCCGCCACCCGCCGGTTGTTTGTGTGCCGTATAATTCTGCAAGAGGCCGTAGAGGGATATCATGGCAATGACCCAGACGCTGCGCCGCATCGGCATCCTCGCCGCCGCCGCCCTGCTGACGACGACCCTTGGCCTGAAGCCCGTTTACGCCGTCGGCACCGACGAGCCGGCGCCGCCCGCCGACAGCAGCAAAGGCAAGAGCGACAAAAAGAAGTCCGGCAAGAAAAGCAAATCCAGGAAAAAATCCGATGCGGAGTTTCTCAGGCAGTATCGCGTCGCGCGGGCGCTGATCCTGGCGCAGCGGTACGAGGAAGGTATCGCCGCCATGCACACGCTCGGCCACGACGAGCATCCGGACGTGGCGAACTACATCGGCTACGCCTATCGCAAGATGGGCGATTTCGCCGACTCCAGGATCTGGTACGAGAAGGCGCTCTCCGCCGACCCCCTGCACGTGCGCACGTGGTCCTACTACGGCATGTGGCAGATGGAGCAGGGCCGCCCCGACCTGGCGATGGCCTATCTCGACAAGGTCGAGGCGATTTGCGGCAACAGGACCTGCAAGGAATATCGCGAGCTCTACGCCGTGATCGAAGGCCGCGCGAGCTACTGATGTCCCCTCTCCCGGGCGCGCGGCGCCCGGGATATCAGCCATTCGTCTCCGCCACGATCCAGGCATGATAGTCGGGATCGAGAGCTTCCGCCGGCAGCACCATGATGGCGGCGGTCTCGTAGGGGTGCGCTTCCTTCACCGCCGCACGCACCGCCTCGCCCAGCGAGGCGCGGGTCTTCACGATCATCACGACTTCCGCGGCGCGCTCGATCGTCCCCTGCCACCAGTAGTGCGAAATCGCTCCCGGCAAGATGTTGACGCACGCCGCCAGCCGTTGCTCCACGATGGCGCGCCCGGCGGCCTCCGCCTCGACAACGGAGGGCCAAGTCGTATAGACGAGCACCGCACGTTCCATCGTTTCAGGCCTTCCGAAGATGAGCCGTCCGGCCCCCCGCCTTCAACACATCGCCTTCGTGGCCACCACCAGCCCCGAGGCGCGCGAGGCCTGTGAACGGCTGGAGCGGCGTTACGGCAACTCCGATCCGGAGAACGCCGATGTGATCGTCGCGCTCGGCGGTGACGGCCTGATGCTGCAGACCCTGCACCGCTTCATGAATTCGGGCAAGCCGATCTACGGCATGCACCGCGGTACCGTCGGCTTCCTGATGAACGAATACGTGGAGGACGGGCTGCTCGAGCGCCTCGCCGCCGCGCAGGAAACCATCATCCATCCGCTGCTGATGCGCGCGCGTGACCCGCAGGATCGCCTGCACGAACACCGCGCCATCAACGAAGTTTCGCTGTTCCGCCAGAGCGCGCAGGCAGCGCACCTGCGCATTCTGATCGACGGCCAGGAGCGCCTCGCCGAGCTCGTCGCCGACGGCGTGCTGGTGGCGACGCCCGCCGGATCGACCGCCTATAACCTTTCGGTGCAGGGACCGATCATCCCCATCAACGCCTCGCTGATGGCGTTGACGCCGATCAGCCCGTTCCGCCCCCGCCGCTGGCGTGGCGCGCTGTTGCCCGACAAGGCCAAGGTCACCATCGAGGTGCTGGAAGCCGACAAGCGTCCGGTGGCGGCGGTCGCCGACCACGACGAGGTGCGCTCGGTGCGCGCGGTCGACGTCAGCATGGACTACAGCATCAAGCTCAACATGCTGTTCGATCCCGGCCACAACCTCGACGACCGTATCCTGCGCGAGCAGTTCATGCTCTAGCGCCGGCCGTCAGATCCGCCGCACCGGGTGGCTGAGCGTCAGCACGAAATTGACGGCGGAGAAGGCGGCGATCAGCAGGAAGGCGGCGCGGAAGGCGGCGGTGATGGCGGCCTGGATCGCGGCGGCGTTCGGCCCTCGCAGCGCCTCGCCCGCATTGCCGGCGCTTTCGACCATCCGCGCGAATGCTTGCGCAGCCTCCGGGTTCCTGAGCGACAGCACGGCAAACAGCGTGAACGCCACCAGCGCGGTACCGAAGGCGGCGCCGATCGAGCGCGAGAACTGAACCGAGGCCGCCGCCTCCCCCAGCCGCGCCTGTCCCGAGGCCAATTGCACGGTCACCTGCACCACGCCCATCACCGTGCCCAGGAACAATCCGGTCCACAGCAGCAGCGCGGCGAAAGCAGGCGTGCTCAGCGTCGGCGCCCACAGCGCCAGCACCACCAGACTGACGGCGAGGATGCCGAGCCCGAAGGCGGGATAAAGCGTCGTGCGGCCGGTACGGCTGACCAGCCGCCCGGTGATCAGCGAGCCGGTGCCAATGCCGATGGTGAGCGGGACCAGCAGCAGGCCGGTCTCCGACGGCGACTGCCCGCGCACCACGATCAGATAGACCGGCAGGAAGGTGATCAGCGAAACCAGCGTCGCGCCGTGAAGCGCGGCCATGGCGTCGCTGCGCCAGATCGCCGGCATGCGCAACAGGGCGAGCGGAATGAGCGGCGATGGGGCGCGGTTCTCCTGGCGGATCAGCAGCGCCAGCGCGATCAGCCCCAGCAGAAACAGGCTGGCAACAGCCGGCAGCGACGCGACATTGACACGCTGCGCCTGCTCGAGTGCGAGCAGAAGGGCGGACACCGTCACGCTGAACAGCAGCAGACCGTAGGGATCCGCGCGCCATTGCTGGTGCGGGGTCGGCCTGACGCGCGGCAGCCGCCGGACCAGCGCGAAGGCCACCAGGCCGATCGGTATGTTGATCAGGAAGATCGACTGCCAGCCGAAATGCTGGGTCAGATAACCGCCGACCATGGGTCCGAACGAATTGGCAGTGACTGCCACCGTCGCGACGTAGCCCTGATAGCGCGCGCGCTCGCGCGGCGGGATCGCCTCCCCGATCAGCGCCTGCGACAGCGTCATCAGCCCGCCGCCGCCCAACCCCTGCAGCACGCGCGTCAATGTCAGCACTTCGATCGTCGGCGCGGCGGCGCAACCGAGTGACGCCGACATCGACACGGCGAGCGCGACGAACATCAGTTTGCGGCGGCCGAAGGCGTCGCCCAGCCGGCCGTAGATCGGCGCCGCGATGGTCGCCGCGATCAGATAGCCGACCACGACCCAGGAGGTGCGCTCGACCGAGCCGGTTGACGCGGCGATCGCCGGCAATGCGGTGGCGACGATGGTCTGGTCGACGATCGCCAGAAACATCGGCAGCATGATCGAGGGAAAGACCGTCAGGAAGCCGGCGTATTGCGGGGGTGGCGGGGCCGCAAGGCGCTCGCTCTGGTCTGGCCCTTCCGACACCGGTGTCAGTCCTGGGTGCGCGTGACGTCGCTTGCGTGATTGGCGGCAACGCTCAATGGGCGCTGAAGACCGGGATGGTCGCGTTGGCCAGGATATGGCGGGTCGCGCCGCCAAAGATCATCTGACGCAGGCGGCTCTGCGTGTAGGCGCCCTTGATCAACAGGTCGCAGCCGAGCTTGCTGCAATGATCGAGGATCGCCTCGCCGGTGGAGCGCGATTCAGGCTTCACCGTCAACGACGTCGCCTTGATGCCGTTGCGGCGCAAATGCTGTGCGGCCTGGTCCGCGGTCGGCCCCGGCGTCATGCCGCCCTCCACCGCCAGTACCGTCACCTGCTCGGCGTTGCGCAAGAGCGGCCCGGCGAAGACGTTGGTGTAGGCCTGCTCGGTGCTGCCGTTCCACGCCACCAGGATGTTGCGGCCGATGGTTTTCGGCACTTCCGGCGGCACGATCAACACCGGCCGGCCGCATTCAAACAGCGCGGCCTCGAGCGGCGCCATGCGCGGGTTCTGCGGCGAACGGCCGGGACGACCGAGCACGATCAGATCGAAGACGCGGCCGTAGCTGCCGAGGAAAGCGTCGTCCGCAGCGTCCTCCATCGGCCAGCCACAGGACAAGGTTGCGGGCTCCTGCGCGCCTTGCGGCACATCGTGATTCTTCATGAATGTCTCGAACACCTCGCGCGCGTGCTGGGCGGCCTCTGTATCGAAGGCGCCGGTGAGCGCCAGGCTCGAGACGGGCTCCAGCGTCACATAGGTCCCCGCCATCGGCCGCACGGCAAACCCTTCGAGGTAACTGTCGAAGCTCTTCGCCACCAGCAACGCGGCCTCCAGCACCGCCTGCATGGCATCGTGATCTTCAGTCGGAACCAGGATGGTCTTCATGGCGCGCCCCTCCCTTGCGGCACTTATCACGAATCGACGCTGGATAATGCACCGGCCACAAGCTTAGCCTATGCTGATCCGAACGCCACGCCACGCCCCACGCGTAGCGTGCGTCCGCACCCATCCTATACCCTTCATTAAGGACGCCCCGATAGGGTTCCGGCACTCGATTGCCGGCGGAGCCGGGGGCAAGATGGTCCGCATCGATTTCAATCGCTTGCGATTTCTTATCGTCGACGACAACGCCCACATGCGTCGGATCTTGCGTACGCTGCTGCACGGATTCGGCGCGCGTGAAATCTACGAGGCGGAAGACGGCCCCACCGGCCTCGAAGCGTTCACGCAGTACAATCCCGAAATCGTCATCACCGACTGGGTGATGCCCGGCCTCGACGGACTTGAACTCACGCGCATGATGCGTCAACCCGACGCGCTCGGCAACGCCTACGTGGCGGTCATCATGCTGACGGGTCATTCCGAGAAGGCGCGCGTGATGGCCGCGCGCGACGCCGGAGTCACCGAGTTCCTGGCCAAGCCGATCTCGTCGAAAGGTCTTTATCAGCGCATCCTCAGCGTGGTCGCCAATCCACGCCCGTTCATCCGCACCGCGACCTATTTCGGCCCCGACCGCCGCCGCACCGTCAACCCGAACTTCGCTGGCCCCGAGCGCCGCAAGGGCGGCAGGGCCGACGTTATCGAACAGCATCCGCTCGTCGAAGTCGCCACCGACGGGCACTGAAAAAGAGAGAAAAATCATGGCCCGGAGCAAGCACGAGGCGGCTGTCAAGAAATTCAGCGATCACGAAATGATCACGCCGGTCAACAAACTGCGCAAGGCGCTTACTCACAGGCCGCCCGCGCCGGGCGAAGAAGATCCGGTCGCCCGCGCCGACGACGCGCTGTCCGAGCTTGCATGCGAATTCGAGGCATGGATGGACTCGGAATGCGAGCGGCTCGACGAGGCCCGCAGGGCCGTCGGTGAAGGCGGCTTTACCGATACCAACTGCGAGGCGTTGTTTCGCGCCGCACACGACATCAAGGGGGAAGCCGCCACCTTCGGTTATCCGGCGCTGACATCGGCCGCCGACAGCCTGTGCCGGTTGATCGATTTCAGCCCGGAGGTGACGCGCATTCCGTTCCAATTGGTGGAGCAGCACGTCGATGCGGTGCGCGCGATCCGACGCGAATACGCGAACTCGGACGCCAGGGAACTGGCGCGTCAGTTGACCGCCCGTCTGCGCGAGGTGACCGACGAATTCCTGTTGAGGGAAAACCACGACCGGCCGGAGGTGATCGAGCAGATCAATTCCCCCTCCCTGGTCCCGGACCTGGGGCACTGAGCCCCTCCCCGCACAATCGCCGGGTCGGGATTGCCACGGCCCGCAGAAGCCTCACGCCACCATCCGCACTTCCGGCACCGACGCCATTTGCGCGGCGCCGATCTGCGCCGCCTCCATCACCGGCGCGGCTGTGACTGGATTATCGGCCACAAGGTCCTGACAGAAGCTGCGCGCCTCTTCGCGCGCGGCCTCCACCGCGAACCGGCGCAGCAGCGCCAGCAGCGAGGCCACGTCCGCTCCGCGCTCCCTGGCGCAGGCCGCCAGCACGCGCTCGACCATGCGCCGCTTGAGATGCGCGGCCCCGCTCCGTTCGCCGACCAGCACGCCCTGACGCATGGCGATGATCGCCTCGCGGAACGCCGGATAAGCGGCATCCGGCAGCCCTGCCTTGCGGTAGAGCGCATGGAAACCGGAAATCGTTTTGTCGTGGATATGGCTGATGACGCGATCGATCGGCAGGCCGGACAATTCTGCCAGCGCCTCCTCGACCAGAACGACGTTGCCGGACAGCAACGCGCGCAGGATCATGCCGGCGGTGAGTTGTTCGGTCTCACGCAGGTGCTGCACCAGCGCCCCGACCTCCTCGTAGGGTGTCTCGGCGGCAAGCGCCACGGTCGCCTTCTCGCAGGCCTCACGCGTCGCGAATTCGGCGTGCTCCGGTCCGAGCCATTCGCGCGCGGCGACAAATCCGGCGAGCGTCTGCGACAGTTTTGAGAGCAGCGCCTGGCGCATCGGCATCGGCAGGTCGTCATGATCGAGCAGGGTTTCGCGGATCGGCGCCAGATGGCCGAAGCGCTCGACGATGCGCCGGACCGAGAACGCGGGCACGGTGGCGCCGGGATTTTCCAGGAGCGCGAGGCACGCCTCGGCGCATCCGACTTCGGCGATTGCTGCGGCGACCGGACGCGACAGCAACACACGGCCGGCAATCGCGACCTGCGCATCGGAGTGCGCGGTGGCGATCAGATCGACCAGATCGTCGGCCTGCAGCAACGGTGAGCGCGCCAGCACCGGCAGAGCCACGTCAGGCTGATCGGCGGCGAGCGCATGCACGACCACTGGCGGTGCCTTCTGCGACGAAGCGAACACTTCCGACAGCGCGCGCCGCACCATCGGCGACGGATCGTCGAGCAGCATGATCATCGCGCCTTCGGCTGCGGCGAGATCGTCGGGAGAAAGATCGGAGTGGAGGTAGGCCCGCGCCAACGCAGACGTGGCTTCCGCCCGCTCACCGGCAGGCGCACTGCGGACCCATTGCAGGAACTGACGAACAATCATGACACGTACCAAACGCAACAACGGCGCCGTCGACAGGACGACACGATGTCAAACATAAACCCGGACCGCTTAACAAAGCGTTCACCATAGACCTTGAGCAGGTGTTAACGGCGATTGCGCGGAAAAGCCTGTGTTCTCAGGCTTTCCTGGTGCCGAACAGCGCGCGCGGATCGCGTGGATGATCGACGAACAGGTCGAGCGGATTGAGCTGACCCGGAGCGGCCACTGTCCTGGCCGGTGTTACCGTCACCGGGTTGGCCGGGACCTGGCCGGCATTTGCGACCCTGGTGTTCGCCCACAGGCGGTGCACCGCCGGTGTCACCGGCGCGCCGGCGCGGTCGCTGAACATGGCCCGGAACAACGGCAGCCCGCCGCTTCCCGACGCGGATTCCGGCGACGCCGGGCGCTCCTGCCGCGCGACGGCATAGGCCCGGGTCGTGGCGGCCGGATCGGGCACTGTCGGCACTGCGCCGCGCGCCGAAGCCGTCCCTTCGGTCGCCTGCACGGATTCAAGCGCAGCCACCGGTATGCCGGCCGATGCTGAAGCAGATGCGAGCATTGACGCGGTCCCGGTCGTCGGATCGATGGTGCCGCGCAGCAGGCCCATGTCGGCGGCGGTGCTGCGCGCCATCTGATAGCGCCTGTTGAGTTCGCCATAGACCCCGGCAACGGTGCGGCTGTTGCCCTGACGGTCATAGAACACGCTGTGATTGGCGCGCGCCGCCCGCGGGAACATGTGAACCGCGTTGGCCTGAGGCTGATCGGCGGCGGCCGAGATCAGCTTGCCGGCCCCGCCGGAACCGAGGAAATGCGCGATGTAGAGTTCGCCCTCGGTCGGCTCCCGGCCGATCCTCGACTCTAGCCGCGTTTCGTTGGCGCGGGTGAAGGCGGCAGCCATCAGCGCGCTCGTGCGCGGATCGTGGCGCAGGTGCATGACCTCGGAGTGCATGTCCGGATCCGTGACGGCGTATCGCCCCTCTGCGGTCTTGCCGATGGCGTCGGCGTATTTGCCGAGCCCGAGCGCCGGCCCCGCCTTTTTCAGGGTGGCGAGCCAGGTCTGGTCGATGAACTGATAGAGGCCGGTGGCCGAGGACGTCGGCGCCTTCGCCTTCGGGTTCAGCCGGGATTCGATCTGGGCGGTGGTGACCAGGTATTCGAAGCTGATGCCGGTAGAACGCGCTGCCTGGCTGATCGCGCCGGTGATCTTCTGGGCCGCATTGGTGATGACGGAGGCGACCGACATGGCGTTTGTTTTCGAGCTTCTGGGCCTTGCCGGGGCCGCGGGTTTCGTCCTAATCGACGCCACTCAGCGTATGGGCCCCTCGACCATGGGCAATTATGGTAAACGAGAGGTTAAAAGCGGCCGGATGGGCCGCCGTGACGGGAAGCGTGGAGAAAGGCGATGGAGGCGACAATCCAGCGGCACAAGCGCGGTGGGCTCTACTTCGAGGACATCGAGGTCGGCCGCACCTACGAGCATCCGTTCACCCGCACGGTGACGCAGATGGACAACATGCTGTTCTCCACCATGACGCTCAACCCGCAGCCGCTGCATATCGACCGCCAGTTCTGCGAGGAAGAGACCGAGTTCGGCCAGCCGCTGATGAACTCGTTCTTCACGCTCGGGCTGATGGTCGGCATCCAGGTCGCCGACATGTCCTGCGGCACGACCATCGCCAATCTCGGCATGAAGGAAGTGCGCTTTCCCGCGCCGCTGTTCGAAGGCGACACCATCCATTGCACGACCGAAGTGCTGGGCAAGCGCGAGTCGAAATCGCGCGCCAGCGCCGGCATCGTCGAACTGCATCACAAGGCCTTCAAGCAGGACGGCACGCTGGTCGCCGAATGCCAGCGCCAGGTGTTCATGCGCATGCGGCCGAAATAATTCATGGCCGCATGGTTCGAGACGCGGCGCGTGCCGCCCCGCTCCTCACCATGAGGAGAATCCCCTCATCCTGAGGGACGCTCCGAAGGAGCGCGTCTCGAAGGATGAGGCCCAAGGAGCTTCCCGATCAATGCGCTCTCTTCTCTTCGTTCCCGCCGACGGCGGTTCCAAGCTCGACAAGGCCTTCGCCAGCGGCGCCGACGGCGTCATCCTCGATCTCGAGGATTCGATTTCGCCCGAGCGTAAGGACGCAGCGCGGACTGCCGCACTCGGCTTCCTTAACAAGGCGGTCGCCAGCAAAGAGCGCCCGCGCCTCCTGGTACGCATCAATGGGCTCGACACCGGCATGACTGATTCCGATCTCGACGTGATCGTAGCGGGCAAGCCGGACGCCATCCTGTTTCCCAAGGCGGAGGGTGCGGCCACCGTCGCCGAGATCGACGCCAGGCTGTCCTTGCGCGAAGGCCGGGCCGGCTTGCCCAAGGGCCATATCAAGATCCTGGCGCAGGCGGTGGAGACCGCCCTCGGCCTGTTCGCCGCGGGCACTTATCGTGATTGCAGCCCGCGGCTGATCGGCCTCACGTGGGGACCCGAAGACCTCGCCGCCGAGCTGGGTGCCGAGGCCAACCGCGAGGCGGACGGCACGCTCACCGAGCCCTATCGCCTCGCCCGCTCCATGTGTCTCTATGGGGCGGCGGCCGCGCGCGTGCCGGCGATCGAGACCATCCACGTCAATTTCCGCGATCCCGAGGTGATACGCCGCGACACCGAGCTGGCGCGCCGCGACGGCTTTACCGGGCGGCTCGCCATCCATCCGGCGCAGGTGCCGGTGATCAACGCGGTGTTCACGGCCGGGCCGGAACAGATCGAAAAGGCCAAGGCCATCGTCGCGGCCTTCGCCGCCAGGCCCGGCGCCGGCACCGTCGGCATCGACGGCAAGATGTACGACCGTCCGCATCTCGCCCGCGCGCAGGCGCTGCTGGCGAGCAGCGGCGGCTGAGTCCCTAGTCCCGCTTGCGGTTGACGAAGGCTGACAACAGACGCGCCGGCTCGTCGGTCTCGTAGGCGGTGACGAAAGCGTCGATGCCGGCCTGAATTCCGGCGTCAGGCGGCAGTTTTTCCCACGCCTGCATCAGCGACTTCTGCAAACGCACGGCCTTCGGCCCGGCGGAGAGCAGCGCCGTGAGCATGGATTCGACTTTCGTGTCGAGTGCATCAGCCGGGACCACCCGCTCGACCAGGCCCCAGGCCAGCGCGGTGTGGGCATCGATGATCTCGCCCAGCATCAGGAGTTCGCGCGCGCGGCCGAAGCCGATGAGCGGCGGGATCAACGCCGCCTCCACCACCGACGGCAGGCCGACCTTGACTTCCGGCATGCCGAATTTCGACCGATCCGTGGCCACGCGAAGATCGCACGACACCGCCACTTCAAGGCCGGCGCCGAGCGCATAGCCGTCGATTGCCGCGATCACCGGGACCGGGAGCCGCCGCAGGCAATCGCAGGTTTCGTGCACCAGTTTGATGAAGTCGTGCGCGCCGTGGCGGTCGAGCGCCGCCATCTCCGGAATGCTGGCGCCGCCGATAAAGGCCTTGTCGCCGGCGCCGGTCAGCACCAGCGCGCGCAAATCATCGCGCGAGGCCAGCGCGTCTACCCTGCCGATGAAGTTAGTCATCAGCGCGCTGTTGAGGGTGTTGAGCTTGGCGCGGTTGTCGACGGTGAGAAAGCCGATGGCGCCGCCCTCGCGTGTCTCCAGGCGCAGATCAACGCGGGAGGACGCGGCTTCGCTCATGGCTCATTCCGTTTTGTTGTAGACCGCCTGCGGATCGAAGACCTTCTCGTCGTCCCGGAACTCGAGCCGGATATCGCCGATCTGCCCGAGCGGTATCGCGCGGTAGAAGCACGAACGCCGGCCGGTGTGGCAGGCGCCGGCACCCTGCTGCTCCACGCGCATCCACACCGCGTCCTGGTCGCAGTCAACGCGTATCTCGACGACACGCTGGACGTGGCCGGAACTCTCGCCCTTCTTCCAGAGCTGCTTGCGCGAGCGGCTGTAGTACCAGGCCTCGCCGGTAGCGATGGTCTTGGCGAGCGCCTCCTCGTTCATGTGCGCGACCATCAGCACATCGCCGCTGCCGGCATCGGTCACCACCGCGGTGACGAGGCCGTCGGCATCAAACCTGGGCGTGAAAGCCAGACCTTCTTCGGGATCGAGTGATGTCGGCAAGGAATGCTCCCAGCTTACGCCATCGCCCTGCGGGCGTGGAAGACGCCCCAGGATGACGAAGAAACGCTACGGAAACAATCCGCGCGGGCTTAGCGCTGCCCGCGCAGCAGCGTCATGAAACGGACCTGCTCGCTGGCGTCCTTGAAGGCGCCGGTGAAATGGGTGGTCACGGTCAACGCGCCGAGCTTTTCGACACCGCGCAGCGACATGCACATGTGCTCCGCCTCCATCATGACCGCGACGCCGCGCGGGCGCAGGATCTCCTCGATGGCAGTCGCCACCTGCGAGGTCATGTGCTCCTGCGTCTGCAGGCGCTTGGCGTAGACGTCGACAAGACGCGCGAGCTTCGACAGGCCCACCACCCGGTCGGTCGGCATATAGGCGACATGCGCCACGCCGAAGAACGGCATCATGTGGTGCTCGCAGTGCGAGTTGAAGCGGATGTCCTTGACCAGCACGAAATCCTCGTAGCCGGCGGTCTCCGAAAAGGTGCGGTCGAGCACCTCGGCGGGGCATTCGCGATAGCCCTGGTAGATTTCCTCGTAAGCGTCGATCACCCGCTTCGGCGTGTCGAGCACGCCTTCGCGCGCAGGATTATCGCCGGCGTAGGCGATCAGGGTGCGCACGGCGGCCTCCGCCTCCTCGCGCGAGGGGCGCGGGCCGACCGGCTCGGGCGCAGCGCGCACGTGGTCGGACAAACCCTTCTTCGGCCATGGCTCGATTGTCGCCTTGCTACTTTTTGCGTCCATCAGCGGACTCTCCGTTCGACCGGCGCCAGACCCCTTGTCTTCGAGAGGCGCACCGGGAGTGTCACCGGGGTGGCCGCGTCAGCTACCGGCACCGGACCGCTTTGGTCCATTGCGGGACGCCTGGACGCTGCATTCCCATTCAGCATGGCTCGAAAACGGTCCGAAACCATGCCCGGCGCGGGGAACCCCTTCTCGCGCCCTTCCAGCAGTCCCTATATATTCGTTTGCGGCGCTGAGGCAATCCGCACCCCCTGGAACCGGCCGGACCGATGCTGAACGACGTTTACAACGAAAAAATCCTGGCGCTCGCGGGCAATATTCCCTGCCTGGGCCGGCTTTCGGACCCCGACGCCTCGGCCAAAGCCCATTCCAAGTTGTGCGGTTCCACCGTCACCGTCGACCTCAAACTCGATGGCGATACCGTCGCCGATTTCGCTCATGACGTGAAGGCCTGCGCACTGGGCCAAGCTTCCTCCTCGCTCATGGCCCGCCATATCGTCGGCGCCAGGGCGGACGAGCTGCGGGCCCTGCGCGAGACCATGCGCAAAATGCTGAAAGAGAACGGCCCGCCGCCCGCCGGCAAATGGGCGGATTTCGCGGTGCTCGAACCGGTGCGCGACTACAAGGCGCGCCATGCCTCGACCATGCTCACCTTCGACGCGGTAGTACAGGCGCTCGACGAGATCGAGGCCAGGCGCGCGCAGGCTGCCGAATAGCCCTACTTCGCCGCCGTCTGGCCGGCAGCCCCGTCGATCGACAGATCGGCCCGATCGCCGAGGCCATTGCGGCACGTCGCCGCGAGCTGCGGCAGGCTCTGGTGCGCGCCGGTATTGCCGACCCGGATGCCGGTGTCGAGCACCGAGCTGCGGGTCTCCACCATCATCGATCGCGCGCCGGGCCCGGCAAACGCGTCGATCATCCGCGCCGGTACCGCCGCCACAGCGTAGGTGACGAGCAGGCCGGGGGCGCCAGCCTGGCGCGAGGACACGACTTGCAGATCGCTCACGGCGTTGCCCGCCGCCACCCGCACGCTGCGCACCGCGCGCGGCAACGGCCGCCCGGCGGTTTCGTTCCGCCGCTCGATATAATTGATCGCGTAGTGGCCGTTGCTGCCGCACGAGACCAGGAGGTCGAAATTGCCGATCTCCTCGCCCTCCACCGTCAGCGGCTGGCTGCGCGCCAGCGTCGCCGCCCCCGCCTGATCGATCACCGCCCAGCGGCGCTCGCTGATCTCGGTAGCCTGCACACCGCTGGTCACGCGCGAGACCGCCGGACGCGGTAGCGGCGCTGCGCGTCCGGTGGCCGCGACTCTTGCCGGGGCCGGCATGTCACCGTTGACGGTCGCGACGCGGGCACGCCGGATCTCGTCCCGGGTCAGCATGTGCATGGGCTCCCAGGGCGGGATGCGCAGCGCAAGGTCGAGCACTTCGATGGACGCGCCCATGTCATGAGTATAGCGCGCAAGCCGGCCGATATCGCGCTGCACCAGCACCAGATCCTCGGCCGAATAGTTCGCCGCCGTCGGATCGTTGCGCCGGTCGCCGAGCCAGATCTGATGCACCATGACCTGCGCCTCGGCCGGCACCGTGCGATTGATGCCCGCGAGCAGCACGAAGGTGCACATGGATTCGCAACTGGCGCGCGGCGAGATGCGCGCGCGCTTCAGGCCACCGCTCTGTCCATCGAGATCGATGACCCGGCCGACCGTCGTGTCCACCTCCAGCGCGCGCATGGCGCGACCGAGCTTGATGGCGCCGTGCACCGAGCCCCCGTCGGAATCCAGCACCACCAGCGCGCCTTTGAGCTTGCGGTCCTTCGCGAACGCCTTGAAGTCGGCCGGCGTATCGGCCGTGATCGCCCCACTGGCCTCGATGATCAGCCGGCAAGGACTGCCGCACGCTTTCGCCGGCCCCTCCAGCCGCAGCGAAAACTGCATGGGCATGCTCGAAATGGCAGGCTTTGAATTCGCCGGCAGCCCTAGCACCGGCACGGCTAACGCAAGCGCAACGACCGTCGCTAGGGAGCGACCCATCATAACCCCCGAATTCTGACCGTCGGCTCCCGGTTCTTGGTGCGTGGTCGCTTCCACGTTCTGCCGGGCTTTTCGGCCGTTAGACCCCGAATCTCGCAGGACAGAAAATAAGCAGCAGGCAGATTCGCGTCCAGATTAAAATGACGCCTCTGGCGTCCGAACCCTGTTTAGTTATTGAGCAGTTCCAAAGGCTTGGAACCGGCATTGGAACCTGGGCGCCAGCTTTCAACATGGAACTTGCGCCGGCCGCAGTACTAATCATCTGATGGTGCGATGAACGACCCCGTGAACCGGCCGGCAGGCCCACAACCCTCGGCGGTGCAAACGATCGCGCGGCTGCCGCGGGTCGCCGGCCGCGCCCTGGTGCTGTTCTATCGCTATACGGTGCTGGCGCTGATCGGTCCGCGCTGTCGCCATCTGCCGGGCTGCTCGGAATACGCCGAGGAAGCGGTGACCCGCTTCGGCCTGTGGGCGGGTTCATGGATGGCGCTGGCGCGCATCCTGCGCTGCAACCCCTGGGGCACCCACGGTCTCGACTTCGTCCCGGGCGCACTGCCAAAGAACGCACGCTGGTGGGTGCCGTGGCGTTATGGCCGCTGGCGCGGGACCAACGAGCAGCCGCCACAGTGATCCCGCCTTCTGGCGGATCCGTCCACAGAACGGGCGGACAGCACCCTGCCTTGTGCATGACCTGTCGCCCCCGCCCGGTGGCGGGCCGGCCGCTGGCGCGACGCAAGATCGTTGGCGCACGGGTGGTCGGCAGCGCGCTCATCGTCATCAACGGCCGGTTTTTGGCCGGCTCCGCCAAAGCCTCGCACCCGGCAAGGCCTCAAAAGTTCCGCTGCTTGCATCAGTGTGCCGGCTTCTATATCTCCCTGCCCGACGCTTACCTGCATTCGTAGGCAGCGAGTGAGCAAAGGAGCCTGAAATGGCGGACGCGGGCGTGGCGGGTGCTCAACCCGCATCCAGTTCCCCCTCCATCACCCTCACCTTTCCCGACGGCGCGACGCGGCAATATCCCGCCGGTTCGAGCGGCCATGACATCGCCAAGGGCATCTCGCCATCGCTCGCCAAACGCACCGTCGCGATGGCGCTCGACGGCGTGCTCACCGACCTCAACGATCCGATCGGGCGCGACGCGAAGATCGAGTTCGTCTCGCGCGAAGACCCGCGCGCGCTGGAGCTGATCCGCCACGACGCCGCCCACGTGCTGGCGGAAGCCGTGCAGACCTTGTGGCCGGGCACGCAAGTGACCATCGGCCCGGTGATCGAGAACGGCTTCTATTACGACTTCTACCGCAACGAGCCGTTCACGCCCGAGGACCTGCCGGTCATCGAGAAGAAGATGAAGGAGATCATCTCGCTCGACCGGCCCTTCAGCAAGGAAGTGTGGTCGCGCGACAAGACCAAACAGACATTCCGCGACATGGGCGAGATGTTCAAGGTCGAGCTGGTCGACGCCATTCCGGAAGACCAGCAGATCAAGATCTACCGCCAGGGCGAGTGGTTTGACCTCTGCCGCGGCCCGCACATGACCTCGACCGGCAAGGTCGGCAACGCCTTCAAGCTGATGAAGGTGGCGGGCGCCTACTGGCGCGGCGATTCACGCAATCCCATGCTCACCCGCATCTACGGCACCGCCTTCGCCAGGCAGAGCGAGCTCGACGACTACCTCAAGCAGATGGAAGAGGCCGAGAAGCGCGACCACCGCAAGCTCGGCCGCGAGATGGACCTCTTCCACTTCCAGGAAGAAGGCCCCGGCACCGTGTTCTGGCACGCCGGCGGCTGGACCATCTTCCAGGAGATCGTCGCCTATATGCGCCGCCGTCTGAAGGGCGACTATCAGGAAGTCAATGCCCCGCAGTTGCTCGACAAGTCGCTGTGGGAGACCTCCGGCCACTGGGGCTGGTTCCGCGAGAACATGTTCCAGGCGACATCGGCGGGCGACGACACCGAGGACGAGCGCGTCTACGCCATCAAGCCGATGAACTGTCCGGGCCACGTGCAGATATTCAAGCACGGGCTGAAGTCCTACCGCGACCTGCCGCTGCGGATGGCCGAGTTCGGCATCGTGCACCGCTACGAGCCGTCCGGCGCCCTGCACGGTCTGCTGCGCGTGCGCGCCTTCACCCAGGACGACGCCCACGTCTTCTGCACCGAAGAGCAGATGGCCGACGAGTGTCTGAAGATCAACGATCTGATCCTGTCGACCTATGACGACTTCGGCTTCACCGGCGACCTGACGGTCAAGCTCTCGACCCGGCCCGAAAAGCGCGTCGGCTCCGACGAGGCCTGGGATCACGCCGAGAACATCATGATGGATGTGCTCAGGCAGATCGAGGCGCGCGGCGGCAATCGCATCAAAACCGCGATCAATCCGGGCGAAGGCGCCTTCTACGGACCGAAGTTCGAATACGTGCTGCGGGACGCCATCGGCCGTGACTGGCAGTGCGGCACCACGCAGGTTGACTTCAACCTGCCGGAACGCTTCGACGCCTTCTACATCGCGCCCGACGGCTCGAAGAAGCCGCCGGTGATGATCCACCGCGCCATCTGCGGCTCGATGGAGCGCTTCCTCGGCGTCGTGCTCGAACATTATGCCGGCCATCTGCCGCTGTGGCTCGCACCGAAGCAGGCGATCGTCTGCACGATCACGTCGGACGGCAATGACTACGCGACCGACGTGACCGCAGCGGCGCGAAAAGCAGGCCTGCGCGTCGACGCCGACCTGCGCAACGAGAAGATCAATTACAAGGTGCGCGAGCACTCGCTTGCCAAGGTCCCCGTGCTGCTCGTCGTCGGCAAGAAGGAAGCGGCCGAACGCACGGTGTCGATCCGCCGCCTCGGCAAGGAAGGCCAGATGGTCATGCCACTCGACGAGGCCCTGAAGGCGCTCGCTGACGAAGCGGTGCCGCCGGACGTGAAGCGGGGCAGCTAGGGCCGCCCCGCCCTACTTCTGACTGGCGATATACGCGGCCAGATCCGCCGCTTCGTTGCGGCTGAGGTTCATGTCCGGCATCGGCGGGTGCGGCCGCAGCAGGAACAGCGCAATCGACGCAGGCGTCAGCCCCGGCTTCCTGGCGATCTCGGAAAACGGCGGCGCCTGAGTGCCGCCGCTCGCCTGGTCGGCGGAAACCACGTGGCACGTCGCGCACCAGCGCTTGGCCAGGACTCCCCCCTCATCCACATCGGCCGCCGCGGCGGCATTCGCCAGCAGTGCGACAAAGGAGAAGGCTGCGAGCGCCGCGGTCGGTCGTTTCATGAGAGCCTCAAACGGTGGGATTGCGTCACAATCATACGCGGCCGCGAGGCACGGCGAAAGCGCCCGCGACGGAAATTCAGCCGCGGGCCCCGGCGGCGCGCGCAGGCGGATCGGCGGCGTCCGCCGCCGGCTCCAGCCTGGCGAGAAAACGCTCGGCCCAGTGCGTGATGTCGTTCTGGACCAGCACCCGATAGTTCTGCTCATGACGCTGGCGTCGTTCGACCAGCGGCATCGACAGCGCGCGGTTGATGGCCATGGCCACCCCCTCCGGATCGTACGGATTGACCAGGAGCGCTGCCCCTAATTCGTGCGCGGCTCCAGCGAAGCGCGACAGGATCAGCACGCCCGGATTCTCGGCGTTCTGTGCCGCAACGTATTCCTTGGCCACCAGGTTCATGCCGTCGCGCAGCGGCGTCACCAGCGCCGCCTGGGCGCCGCGGTAGAGCCCGGCGAGCGCGGTGCGATTATGCGCCTTGTTGACGTAGCGCAGCGGAGTCCATGACGCCTCGCCGAAAGTGCCGTTGATGCGCCCCACCGCCTCACCGACCTGCCGCGCGATTTCGGCGTATTCCTGAATATCGCTGCGGCTGCGCGGGGTGATCTGCAGATAGGTCACGTGGTTGCGCCAGTCGGGATAATTGGTGAGGAAGCGCTCGAAAGCTTCCATGCGCTCCGGAATGCCCTTGGAATAATCGAGCCGGTCGACACCGATAATCATGGCGCGGCCCGAAAGACTGGTCAGCACCTCGCGCACAAAAGCAGATACGACAGCCCGGCGCGCCAGCCGCTGGAATGCCTCGGTCTCCACGCCGACCGGAAATACGCCGATCTCAAGCACACGGTCGCCAACTTTGAAGCGACGCTCGCTGCCGAGACGCTTAAGGCCGCATTCGCGGGCGAGATAGCGCGCGCAGTTGCCGGCGTCGGTCTCGGTCTGGAAGCCGACCAGGTCGTAATAATCGAGCGCAGGGATCAGTTGCTCGTGGTTGGGCAGCGCGATGAGCACTTCGGGCGGCGGGCATGGAACATGGATAAAGAAGCCGATGCGATTCTTGTGGCCGCGCTCGCGCAGGAACCTGGCGAACGGAATCAGGTGATAGTCGTGCACCCAGATGACGTCGTCAGGCCTGAGCTCCTTTTCCAGATAACGCGCAAAGTACTCGTTGACGCGGAAATAACCGCCGAGATCGCGCCGCGTGAATTCGGCAAGATCCATGCGATAGTGCAGGATCGGCCACAGCACGCGGTTGGCGAAGCCGTTGTAGAATTCGTCGTAGTCATCCTTGCCGAGGTCGACGGTGACGTAGGAGATATCGTCCTGGGTGACGGTCTTGGCCTCGCCCTGGGTGTTGCTGACGCGTCCGCTCCAGCCGAACCACAGCCCGCCCCGTTTCTTCAGCGCGGCACGAATTGCAACTTCCAAGCCGCCCGCCCGGGCGCTGCCGTCGGGCACACCAACGCGATTGGATACGACAACGAGCCGCGACAAAATCGGTCTCCTCAGCTCCGCGGCGAACAGGCCGCGGCCAAATCAATTTTCACAGCACATGGACCGACGAAAATAGCCCCGATTACCTGTTCTCCCGCCTGCGGGTCCCCCGAAAACATATGCAAACTATGAATCGCCACTATGAACCCGGATCTTCGCGGACTGTCCCCCTCGATGCAGACTATTACATTATCGGACACAGGCGCCCAGCATATCAGCATATCAAAATCCCCGACCCTGCGTCCCTATGAAGCGGATAACGCTAAAGCCCCGCGATAGTTTCAGTATTTTATAGCCCAATGAGCAGAAGTCGCCTTGACCTGACTCAAAAAAATTGGGCCGGATCATCGCCGCACGGCGCCCGCTTGCGCCAGTTTCCGCAGGGCGCTGCGCACATCCGCCGGCGAGGCAAACACGCCGGCGAGACCCTGATAGTCAAGATCCACTGAAAAGCCGATCCCGCCGAATTCCGGCAATAGCGCAAACAATGTCTTGTCGGTCTCGTCGTCGCCGATGAATACGGGTGTGCGACCCGAAAACGGCGCATGGGTCAGAAGCGCGCGCACGCCCTCCCCCTTGCTCACGCCGGGGCGTTTGATCTCGAACAGCGCCTTGCCCGGTAGCATTTCAATCGGCTCGTCGGGAAAGTCCGAACACACAGCTTCGATATGTGCGCGCAGGCGCGCTTCCATCGCCGGCGCGCGGCGATAATGCAGCGCGACCGAATAGCCTTTGTCCTCGATCAGAATTCCGGGATCGAATTTCTCAGCCGCAGCCAGCTTGTGCCGCAGCGCATCCGGCAATGGCGCAACCGTACTGCTGATCTCGTCATCGCGCAGGCGTATTTCGGCGCCATGACCGCCGACCACCGGCAGCTTGAGCGGCGAGAATTTGGCGTCGATGTCGCGTATCGGCCGGCCGCTGACGACAGCGACGGCACCGTCGGTCAAGCTGAGCAGCCGGGCGAGCGACTCACACAGGTCTTCGGGCACGTGCACCGCGTCCGGCGTCGGTGCGATATCGACCAGCGTGCCGTCAAAGTCGAGCAGCAGCGCGATCCGGCTCACGTCGAGCTTGAGGAATGCCGCCACCGCCGCGTCGTTCGATGTCACAACGAAACTTCCAACGATTTGGCGGCCGTCAGCGCGCCAGCACCTCGACGTCGCCGTCAACACCGGCGGTCACCTTGAATTCATGCTGATAGATATTGCCTTCGTTGCGGGCGATGGCGCGATAATCGCCCGTGGCGAGGATCACCCGTGGAAAGGCGCCGATCGATTCCTTGATCACGTCGCCACCCGGCGTGAGCACCGACCAGGCGGTATTGGCCAGCGCCTCGCCACCCTTCTGTGTCACCAGCTTGAGGGTGATGGCGGCGGCACGATGGTTGATGGTGATGTCGGTGAGCTTGCCGGCCTGCACGCGGATATCCGAGCGCACCACCGAGTTGGCGTCGCCATAGTGCGAAACGACATGATAGACTCCCTCCGGCACCACGACGAGCTGCCCAGTCAACACGTGCTGGGCGATCGGTCGATGGTCGCCGCCGGACTCGAACTGGCTGCCCTTGAACACGTCAAATGAAATGTGGCTGCCCGGAATCTTCACATCGCCGACCTGGCCCTGCATGCGGAGCGCGCCCGCCGGCAGATCGAAAACCTCGTGCACCGTCTGGCCGCGCAAGGTCACGGGCCTCACCGCAGTCGCGAGTCCGAAGTCGACATGCACGATGTAGGACCCGGCCGGGAGCACGATGAGCGGCGACGCCGCTTTTTCTTCCTTGATCAGACGGAATTTACCCTCGGTGTCCGACTTGGCGGCGAACACGCGCCAGACCAATCCGCCACGGATCGGCGGCGCCTGTTGGCCAAAACGCGCGCTCAGGCCCAGCGCCACCTTGCCCGCCGGTACCATTGGCGTGGCTCCGCCCGCGGGCGGCGCCATGAGGGGTGTCTGCGGGGGCGCCAGCACATCTCCGGGGGCAAACAGGTTTCCGCGCAAGCCTTGATTTGGCGGATAGGTTCCCGTGGGCGCAGTGGAGAACAGTGTATTCCGGTCGACAGGCTGCGCCTGGCCATGAGCCGAGTATGGTGCCAGAAAGGTCACCAGAACGGCGATCAGCCCCGCAAGCAACGCGAAGGGCGGCCGAAGCCGGGATTGTACGGGTTGGCTGCGCATGACTCGCTCTTTCTCAGGCCAAATCGCGGCGATTTCAAGCCGGAACCACGGCCTCGCAGCGTGGCCTTGCGCGATTCACTATGCTAGGCGCAACGGCTCAATGGCAGCGTCCCTGTGCGGCGCATCGCCTCCCACGATTATAGTTCATGGCCCTGGCTACGATTTGACCCCACGAGGATCCGACGCGCATGCCCGACGCCCTTGAGCTTCTGAAGACCCGCCGCTCGGTCAAGCCGATCGAATTGACCGGCCCCGCGCCGAGCGCGGCCGAAACAGACGCGCTCCTGACCATCGCCGCGCGCGTGCCGGACCACGGCAAGCTGAAGCCCTGGCGCTTCATCGTGTTCGAGGGCAGCGCCCGCGAAGCGGCCGGCGAGATCATTGCCGGCGTGTTTCGCGCCGCACACCCTGAAGCGACGCCCGACCAGGTCGAGTTCGAGCGCAAGCGTCTCGCCCGTGCGCCGCTGGTCGTCGCCGTCGTCAGCCGGGCTGCGCCGCACGTGAAAATCCCGGAATGGGAGCAGCAATTATCGGCTGGCGCCGCCGCCATGAATTTGGTCACCGCCGCGCACGCCATGGGCTTTGCCGCGAGCTGGATCACCGAATGGTACGCCTATGACCGTGCCGTGCTTGACAGGCTCGGTCTTGATGACAACGAGCGCATCGCCGGTTTCGTGCATATTGGCCGGCCGAGGAAACCGCCGGAGGATCGCGATCGCCCGGCGCTTGCCGAGATCGTGACGCGATTCAACAGCTGAGCACAGGCCGCAATATTCTTCGAGGTTGAAATGTTTTACGAACCCGACAAGCGCAATCACGGCCTCGGCGGCGATCCTTTCAAGGCCATTGTGGCGCCGCGCCCGATCGGCTGGATCAGTTCCATGGATTCCAGGGGCAACGTCAATCTTGCGCCCTACTCCTTTTTCAATGGTATAGGCAGCCGTCCCGCAATCGTGATGTTCAGCTCCGAAGGGCACAAGGATTCCGTCAACAACATCGCGGAGACCGGCGAGTTCGTCTGCAGCCTCGCCACCTGGGATCTACGCGAGCAAATGAACGCGACGTCGGCGCCGTTCGAGCATGGCGTGAACGAATTGGAGCGCGCGGGACTGACGCCGGCGCCATGCAATCTGGTGAAGCCGCCGCGGGTGGCGGAAAGCCCCTGCGCGCTCGAATGCAAGCTGCTCCGGATCGTTAGCTTCAATGACGCCCACGGCGTCCCGGCCGATTGCCAGGTGACGTTTGGCCATGTCGTGGGCGTCCATGTGGACGACCGCTTCATCGTCGACGGCCGCCTCGACACCGCGGCCCTCAAACCGATCGCGCGCTGCGGCTACAATCAATACGCCGTGATAGAAAGCGTGTTTGCAATGACCCGCCCAAATGCCTGACGGGCCGGAGCGCCGTTAACCGGCCGCTGCGCCATTAACCTTGGCGGGCAACAAGCCAATACCTCCTGTCACGTTTCGGACACAAGACTCCGCCAGCAGTTAGAACTCCTTCAGTAATTTTCACCATGATCGAGTGAAATGCTTGTGGAGGGCCAGACCCGGTCCGATCATCGGGCCAGGGGAGATACCGTTGGTGTTTGAGGGATTTTTCGCACGCGGGCGTGCCACCGACTCGACCGCGGAAGCGACGCCCGGGGTTCAGCCGGAGGCGACGCGTCCAACCATCGGGCTCGCGCTCGGGGGCGGCGCCGCACGCGGCTTCGCCCATATCGGCGTGGTGCGCGCCCTCGCCGCCCACGGCATCATTCCCGATGTCATTGTCGGCACCTCCATCGGCGCCGTTGTCGGCGGCTGCTATGCCGCCGCGCAACTCGACAATCTCGAGACCTGGGCGCGCAGCCTTACCGTCCGCAGCGTGCTCGGCCATCTCGACATCAGCCTCTCCGGCTCCGGCCTGATCCGCGGGGGCCATCTCGCGCACCGCCTGCAGGAAGCGTTGAAGGACCGCCGCATCGACGATCTGCCGATCCGATTTGCTGCGATTGCGACCGAGTTCAATACCGGACACGAAATCTGGCTGACGCGCGGCCGGCTCGTCGACGCCTTGCGCGCATCCTACGCGCTGCCCGGCATCTTCCCGCCGGTCTTGATTGGCGGGCGCTGGCTGGTCGATGGCGCATTGGTCAATCCGGTGCCGGTGTCGGCGGCGCGCGCGCTCGGGGCGAGGCTGGTAATCGCGGTCAATCTGAATTCGGATCTGTTCGGCCGCGGCACCATCATCGCCAGCCACGGCTCCGATGATGATGACGCCGCAACTCCCCAGGAGCCCGCCAAGGTCAACGGGTTCCGCGGCCTCTTCAGGCGCGAACGCGCACTGCGCCGGCGGATTCTCGGCCGACGCGGACAACCAGGCATTCCGACCGTCATGGTGGAAGCCTTCAACGTCATGCAGGACCGCATCACCCGCGCGCGGCTTGCCGGCGATCCACCTGACGTTTTGATCAGCCCGCGCCTCGGCACGATCGGCTGGTTCGACTTCCACCGTGCCGCCGATGCCATCACCATCGGCAACGAGGCGGCGGAAAAGTCGATCGATGCGGTAAGTGAAGCCGTCGCCGCGCTGACGCAGGCTTACGACAGCAACGGCGCCGCCAAATAAGCGGACAATTTCGTCACGCGTTTATGCGGTGCGGATGTAATCGCGCAGCGCCTCGGATTCGCTTTCAATCTCCCCGACGCGCTGCTTGACCACGTCGCCGATCGACACCAGGCCAACCAGCTTGCCGTCGCGCAGTACCGGCAGATGGCGGAAGCGGCCATCGGTCATGCGCTCCATCAGACTGGCGACACTGTCGTCTTCGCTGCAGGTCATGACGTTACGCGTCATGATCTGGCTGACCGGCAACGCGAGCGCGTCTGCGCCGTGCTCGGCAAGCGCGCGCGTGATGTCGCGTTCCGACAAGATGCCGGCGAGTCGGCCGCCCGCTCCGCAAATCACCACGGCGCCGATACGGTGCTGCGCCAACAGCCTCGCCGCCGCCGCCAGATCAGCCGTCGGTTCGATCGTGATAGTGTCGCCGCCCTTGGCGGCCAGAATTTCCTTCGCATTCATGGCAGCCTCCTGGGCGCATGGCGCCGAAGCACGCATTCGCGCTTCTTCGGACTAGATCATGCGCCAACCGTTTGAGCCCGGCCGCTCAACGGAACCCGCGAAGCCGCCGGGCCGTCAGCGAACGATCCTGCCGAGGATCAGGTTCCGTCAAGTGTTGATTTTCGAAGAGCTGGTCGGACATTATCGCAACGGCTAATGCCGCATTGCATCAAAGTCGTCGAATTAAGGCGAATCAGGCGCCGGATCGAACCAGGAAAACAGAAGCAATCCGGCGACAAAGCCGCCGATATGCGCCTGCCAGGCCACGATCCCGTCACTCCCGTTACCGCCGACTGACAGGGAGGTCGCGCCAAACAGCAAATTGATGCCGAACCACACGACGAGGAACATCAGCACGCGCGGATCGCGCAACACGCCGGTCAGCGGAATTGCGGGCACACGATAATCGGCATCGCTGCCGGTGCGGAGAAAGTTGAGGGGCCCTCCGGGCTGAAACGCAAAACGCATGGCGCCGGCCATGGTGCCGGAAATCGCCGCCGAAGCGCCGACCACCGGCGCGTTCACCCCCGCATAAGCGATCAAGTGTGCCAGGGCGCCGGCAGCGGCCGTCACCGCGAAGAAAGCCATGAACCGCCAGGGACCGAACCGGCGTGCCACCGCGCTGCCGAACGGCAAGAACCAGATCGCGTTGACGCCGAAATGAAGCCAGCTGCCATGGAGCAGCGCATAGGTAAAGAACGTCCACACCTCGGCGCCGAGCCCGCCCGGCAAAATGCCACCGGGAAAAATGCTGGCCTCATAACGGATCGGGTCGAAGGCCATCAGGCCGAGCATCAATGCATCCTGGCCCGGCGTCAGCAGGTTCACGCGCACGAAATGAATGATCGCCAGTATCGCGATCAGACCGAGGATCACCGATGGGACGTTGAAGGCTGGTTCGCGTCGCAAGAGATTTGAGGTCCGGTGGGGTGGCGCCCCTGTTACCCCTGTTGACCGCCTGATCGCAAGGCGGCGCGGTCAGGAAATGGCAAAGAAAAAGGGAGGGCTTTCGCCCTCCCGGAGCCGCGCATTGCAGGGTCGTTAGTGAGCGCCTTGTCGGCGCCGGTCACATCCCCATGCCTCCCCGTGGCTCAATTCAGTTGCGGCGTCGGTCGCATGGCGCGGCCCGCAACGCCTCATGTGGATCGCCGATGACGCTAGGCGAAGCCACGCACAACGGCAACGCATTCGCGATTTTAACACTAATCCGACGGGGATCGTTCGCTGGCACGCGCCCGGCACGCCCCCTGCTCCCTTGCTGTCGTCGCGACAACACGCCGGCACAGGTGTCCCGAACGGACACAACCGAAACGCCGGCACCGTCTCGCGATGGAACAAGGGGGCATTATGAGACACCCGTCAACCAACGCCGTGTTCGCATACTGGAACACGCAAAGAGGTGCGCGGCCGGCACCTGAGCGATCCGACATCGATCCGATCGCAATCCGGCATGCGCTCGGCGATACCATCATGCTGGCGGCGGATTTCGTCGATCAGCTTCGTTTCCGCCTCGCCGGTACCCGGGTCTGCTCGCTGTTCTGCCGCGAGATCAAGGGCGAGGCTTTCAGCACGCTCTGGCACGAGGACAGCCGCGATCTCATCCAGGAGCTGCTCAGCATCGTGACCAATGAGAACGTGGGCGCGGTGGCGGGCGTTCGTGGCCGCGCCAGCGACGGCGATGTGGTCGAGCTCGAGATGCTGCTGCTGCCGCTGGCCCATACCGGGCATGCCCGTATCCGCGGCCTCGGGGTCCTGGCCCCGACCAAGCCACCCTATTGGCTGGGCGAGAAGCCGGTGGCGGAACTCGAACTCGTGACCTTGCGCCATATCGGCCAGGACCACGAGGCCGAGGGGGCGCCACACTTCGGCCAGGCGCCAAAAGGCGGCCGGTTGCGCCATGGCTTTGTGGTGTACAGCGGCGGGCGTCAGGCGCCGGACGAGCGGACCGGCTAACGCAACGTTAATGTTGCCCGCCTAGGGTCAAGGCAGCGGGACCAGCCGGTCCAACGTTGCAGTACTGCCATGGCATTGCCACTGACCAAGCCGAAATTCCGGCCGTTGGCCGAGGAGCGCCGTCGCCATCAGCGCGTCAGGGTGAACCTGCTCGGTCGTTACATGCTGGCAGACCGCCGCGAATACCCCTGCCAGGTGCTCAATATGTCGCCCGGCGGCATGGCGCTGATCGCGCCGGTGGCCGGCAAGCCGGGCGAACGGGTGATCGCGTATGTCGACCATCTTGGCCGGCTGGAAGGCACCATCGCGCGCACCATCGAAAACGGCTTCGCCATGACCATCTCGGCGACCGCCCGCAAGCGCGACAAACTCGCCGCCCAGCTCACTTGGCTCGCCAACCGCAACATCCTCAACCTGCCGGAAGACCGCCGCCACGGCCGTTTCACTCCGCGCCGGGCGCTGGCCCGCCTGATCCTGCCGGACGGGCGCAATGTGGGCTGCCGGATCATCGACCTGTCGCAGTCGGGCGCAGCGGTCGCCATCGCACCGGACCTGCGGCCGGCGATCGGCGGCATGGTCACCCTTGGCAAGACGCAGGGCCGTGTCGTCCGTCACATCGAGGACGGCTTCGCCATCGAGTTCACGCGACTGCAGCACCCCGACTTCATCGAGGAAAGCGTCACCGGCGAATAGCGTCACCGACCGGTAAACAACACAGCTCGAATTGTCGGCCGGAACAGCCGCAAAGACGTCGCTCCTTGCGCCCGCCTCCTGTCCTGCGCGCGCCTGAAACATCCAGTCTCGCGTCGCCACCGCTGCGTCGGAATACGGAAAGTCCCGTATCGACGGGCGTTGCGCGGCAGATGCTGACAATTTTAGCTAAAATGTATTTGTTTGCATTTTAAGAGAATTAGACTCAACGTTTCAAAGTATTCGCCTCTTTCTTTATTTTACTTCGTTGAAAATCGGCCTGTTCTACTTAGCGGCGATGCAAAACGTCTGTGGCAATTGTGGTCCCAATAAGACGGGAAGGGACCATAACTATGGGCAGGCGTATCAAGCATCTCTGTCGCACGGGTGCGGCCTTGGGGTTTGTGGTTGCGGCGGCGCTGGCCGCCGTTCCGGACACGGCCGCGGCGGGCCCGCACGCCAATCTGCAGAAGCTGCCGGCGGGACTGCATCCGACCTTCGTCTCGGTCGGCCGCGGCACCAACGCGCCGATCGGCTGGGTCGAATTCTGCATGGAACACAAGCGCGAATGCCAGACCCGGCCATCGATGCCGCGCGACGTGGTGCTCACGTCGAAGGCGTGGTCCGACATGGTCAAGGTCAATGCCTGGGTCAACCAGTCCATCAAGCCGGTCACCGACATGGAGCACTGGGGCGTGGTGGAGCGCTGGGGCTATCCGACCGACGGCTACGGTGATTGCGAGGACTATGTGCTGCTGAAGCGGCGCATGCTGATCCGTGCCGGCTGGCCGCGCGAGGCGTTGCTGATCACCGTGGTGCGCGACAAACGCAACGAAGGCCACGCCGTGCTCACGGTCAAGACCCACCGCGGCGAGTTCGTCCTCGACAATCAGGAGGACAAGATCCTGCCGTGGAACAAGACCGGCTACGTGTTCGTTAAACGGCAATCGCAGTCCGACCCCAATACCTGGGTCGCGCTCGGCGCCCCGCAACTCGCGCCGTCTGCCGTATCGGCGCGCTAGTCGACAAACGAGGATGGGGCTCTTCGCGATCCACGGAACAGTCTGACAAGGAAATCGCGCTCCCGGTCACGTCCCCACCCCTCCCCGTCCCCAGACCGGGTTCGCGAGCGGCCGGCCCTCCCCCAGGGGCCGGCCGCACTCTTGTTTGCAATGCGAAGTTCGGCCGAAGTGCAGTTTTTCAACCGATCCGTTTCAGACCTTTGGCGTATCGCCTCGCGCGACGCACATAAGTGTCGGCGCCCTTGAGGATCATCTCCGCCGCCTTTTCATCGAGGGTGCGCATGATGCGCCCCGGCGCACCCACGATCAGCGAATTGTCCGGAAATGTCTTGCCTTCGGTGATCACCGCGCCGGCGCCGACGATGCAATTGCGCCCGACCTTGGAGCCGTTGAGCATGATCGCGCCCATGCCGACCAGGCTGTTGTCGCCGATGATGCATCCATGCAGGATGACGTTGTGGCCGATCACGCAATCCTGCCCGATAACCATCGGATAACCCGGATCGGTGTGCAGCGTGCAATTGTCCTGGATCTGCGAGCGCTCCCCGAGCTCGATCCATTCGTTGTCGCCACGCACCACCGCGCCGTACCACACGCTGGTCTGGGCCTTGAGCCGCACCCGGCCGATCAGGACGGCGCTGTCGGCAATGTAATATTCCCCTTCGCCGGGAAACTCCGGCGCCTGTCCGTCGAGCTCATAAATGGCCATTCCCGTCTCCTTTGAGACCGGACGTTTGCACGAAGACCGGAGGCCGGAAAAGGGGTCAGGCGAAGAGCAGGCCGCACGCCTCGAGCGCCGACATCAGCACCACGCCCGACATCAGACTCCAGAAGCCGGCGATCACGGTGGCCACAAACACGAACTCGAAGCGGCGGCCCTCGTGGCGACGGCCGCGCAGCGTGTTGCGCATGATCAGGAACGGCGCCGACAGCATCAGGAGCGGCACCATGGCGAACGTACCGACGCTCGGACCGGCCTGCAGCATGCCGAAGCTCGGCAGCCGGCTGGTCATCAGCCGGTAGCCGGAGGCACTGAGCCCCGCTATGGCAAAGCCGAGCGCCAGCGCCAGGAACATCTGCAACGACTGCGCACTCATCGAATCGGCCTCAGACGCGGTTACAAACCCTGACCTCACCCTACCTGTGCCGGAGCGCCTGCCGCCGCGCCACCCAAACCTTAACGAAAGGTTAATTGGCAACCTTGCCGCCTCCGGAGTTGCAGCAGCGGGCGTGGCATAATCGACCTGATTCGAACCCGGTGCATGGTCCCGAGAAGCGTGAGCCGGTATCGGGCAATAGCATGCGCCAGAAAGACCGGAGCCCGTCGTGGCTTATCTCGTCCAGCCGCCCGCGACATCCGCAAAAACCCGCAGGCTCCGCCGTAAAGGCGGGCACAACCCGTTGCTGGCGCCCCTCCTGCTTTTCACCGCGGTGGCGCTCATGGCGGCGTCCTGGGTTGCCTATGTGCTGTGGCCGCGCTGGCCCGACTCCCCGGTCGCGCGCGACGCGCCGTCGATACCGATCGTGGTGGCCGGCGTCACCTTCAACATCCAGCCGGCGGCGATCCGCCGAAGCATCCAGCGCCACCCGGGCGAGCAGCCCCGCGTCGATCTCGTCTATCTGTGGCCGTCGCTGCAGCCGCCCGATCCTTCGGCCAGGCCGACCGTGCACGCGCAGGTCAATCCCGACCGGCGGCTGTTCGTCAACATCGATTCCGGCGACGACACGCTGCCGCTGATGCAGCGGGTGGAGAAAATCTATCCACGTTATCTGGGGACACAGCCGACCGCCGGCCCGCCCGGCCTGACGCTGCGCGGCTTCCGCGATGGCACGCCATACCAGGGCGAAGACCTGGTGTTCGAGTCAGCGGCGCCAACACATTTCCTGGCGCGTTGCACGCGCCGCGGCGTGGTCAATGCCGGCAATTGCCTGCTGGAGCGGCGCATCGGCGTGGCCGACATCACCTTCCGGTTTCCCCGCATTTGGCTCAAGGATTGGCAAAACGTCGCCAGGGGCATCGACACGCTGATGGCGAGACTGCACGGCGCCTAATCACTATGCCGTTCGTCGCCCGCGAAAGCGGGGACCCGGGGCGGCTTGCATCCCGTTTGCAAGAGCCGGAGTCCCGCTTGCGCGGGAATGAACGTGGAATAATTCGACGCGCGGATTGTCGCCTCACTCCACCAGATCGACGTCGAGGATCGGCAGCTCGAAGATATACGACTTGCGCCCCTTCTCCTCCTCGACAAACAACACGCCGAGAAACTCTTCGCCGATGTAGGCCTCCAGCAAATCCATCTTCTTCGGCCGGGTGACGACGCGGATGTTTTCGTTGTCGAAGCGGTGGCGCAAGTATGCGTTGAGCGCCGGCACCGGCTGGATCGAGGGATCGCTGCCGAGCTGGATCACCATGCGGAAGTTATAGGAGCGCTCCCCCTCTTCCTCTTCGGCGGTCAATTCACCAAGCTCGTCCTCGCCGGCGTAGACCAGCGCCAATTCCCCGCCCTGCGGCAATACGCGAATGCGCGCATTGCCGAAGAGTTTCTTCAGATAGCTATCGAGTTGCCTGATTTCCTGGGCGTCCAACGGGCGGCTCCTTGCGTCCTGAACAAACGCCTCCTTGCCCCATCGGGCCACGAAGCGCAACCCGCCGGAAGCCGGCGTCCTCAGCCGTCGAGCATCACGCCGTAGAGCATCTGGTCCATGGCGCGCGAGGGTTCGGGGCAGCCGGCCTCGCCGACCACCCTGGCCGGCACACCGGCAACGGTGACATTGTTCGGCACCGGCTTGATCACCACGGAGCCCGCGGCAACGCGCGCGCAGTGACCGACTTCGATATTGCCGAGGATCTTGGCGCCGGCGCCGATCATGACGCCACGGCAAATCTTGGGATGACGGTCTTCGTGTTCCTTGCCGGTGCCTCCCAGCGTCACGCCGTGCAAGATAGAAACGTCGTCCTCGATCACCGCAGTCTCGCCCACCACCAGGCCGGTGGCGTGGTCGAGGAAGATCCCGCGGCCGATCTTGGCCGCCGGATTGATGTCGCACTGGAACACAGCCGAAGAGCGGCTCTGCAGATAGAGCGCGAAATCCTTGCGGCCCTTGCTCAACAGCCAATGCGCCAAACGGTGGGTCTGGATGGCGTGGAAGCCCTTGAAATAGAGCACCGGCTCGATCAAGCGGCTGGCGGCCGGGTCGCGGTCGACGGTGGCGACGATGTCGGCACGGAAAGCCATGCCGAGCGAAGGTTGATCGTCGAACGCCTCACGAAAGGCCTGACGGATTAGATCGGCCGACACGTCGTCGTGGTCGAGTCGTTGCGCGACCCGGTGCGCGACCGCGTTTTCGAGCGAGTCGCGGTGCAGGACGTTTTCGTAGAGGAAGGTCGCAAGTTCGGGCTCCCGGCGGGCGATCTCTTCGCCTTCCTGGCGGATGCGTGCCCAGACCGGATCGACTTTGTCGAGGCCCTTGGCGGGTCGTGTCTGATATTGCGCCATTCTTGTTCTCCCGGCACCTCTCAGCGCCACTTCCCCTCGCCGCAACCTCTACCACATAACCGCCCCTGCCACGAGCCACCCCCCGCAGCGGGTGCATGGCTCAAGAGCTAGGGACGCGTTTGAAGAAAGTCGAGCACCCCCGCCTTGTAGACCCGGTCGCCGACCGCCAGCATGTGGTCGCGGTCGGGGATCGCCAGCACCTGAGCTCCGGGTATCAAAGCCGCCAGCTTCTGTGCCGAACCCGCGACATCGTCTTTGGTTCCGACCGCAACCAGGACCGGCACCTTGATGGCAGCCACCTGCTCCCGGCTCAATTTTTCGCGAGGACTGGCCATGCAGGCGGCCAGTGCGCGCAAGTCTGACCTGGTCTGCTCGGCGAAGCTGCGGAAGGCGCGGCCGGTCGGATCGGTGACTTCGGCGAGCGACGGGGCTTCCAGGGCGGCGACGATGATGCCGGCCATGACGCCGCCATGCCCCTCAACCAGCTTGATACCGAGCCCGCCGATGATAGCCGAGCGCACGCGCTCGGGATGGTTCACGGCGAGGAATGCCGTGATGCGCGCCCCCATGGAATAGCCCATGACATCCGCACGCTCGATGTGCAGATGATCGAGCAAGGCACGCACGTCTTCCGCCATGATTGGCGCGCCGTAGACGGCGGTGTCGTAGAGCTTGCTCGAAGCTCCGTGTCCGCGATTGTCCAGCGCGATGACCCGCCGCCCTGTCCGCGTCAGGGTTGAGACCCAGCCTGGATTGAGCCAATTAACTTCCTTGTTGGATGCGAAGCCGTGCACCAGTACGATTGGCTCGCCCTCACCTTCGTCGAAATAGGCGATCTCGACATCGCCATTTCTGAAACTCGGCATTGCGTGAATAAACTCGGTTGAGTGAAGGGACGTGCGCGTATGGCGCGCCGCCTTCTAACGCAGAGCCCGGCCGAATTCTACCGGCATCCCGGAAAACGGGATTCCACCCTTAAGCGCGCGCGGCGGTCAGGGCCGCAAAGCGCTGCGCCTCACGCAGGCGGCGGCGCTCCCTGCTGCGGCGAACCACCCGCAAGGTGACGCGCTCGGTCATGCCTTTGAGCGAGACGACCACGCCGACGAGCGTGAAAATCGCGCCGAGCATCCAGATAACGAGATTGAAGCTGCCGACAGTGAGCATGATGGCGCCGCGCCCAAGCAGCTTGATGATGGCGCGGGTGCGGCTGCCTTCCTTCCGGGCGAGCCTGGCGACGCGCGAAAGCTCGCGCGGGGTCTGGGCCACCTTCAGGCTCTCCATGGCGGCGCGCGCCCCTGCCTTGCGTTCGATGCGGCCGACGTCAGTTGCCAGCTTCATCAGACCGCCGGCACGCTCAATCTTCATCGCTTCGCGCGCGGTCCGAATCGCGGCCGCTGGCGCCGCCACCGACATGCCGGGCACTGCCTTGCGCAGCCGGCTCCAGTCCACCGCCTGACGCACCATGCGGCCGATTGCGACCGCCAATCGTCCGCCGAGCCGGCCGGTCTTGCGCGCAGTCTTGGCAAGCGTCACACCGACACGCGCCGGCGCGGCCAGGCCCGCCGTCGCATAAGTGCTGGCGGTGATCGCAAGGCCGACGCAAGCCAGTCCAAGGATCATCTTGTCGGCCGGCTCACCGAGCACCCAGTTCGCGCCCTCGCGCGCCGCATCGCGGATATCGCCGAACACGAACAGGTCGCCGAGCGCGGTGCCCGCGAGCGCCGCGCCGTCCTCCGGCACGCCGGTGACGAAACCGCGCGCGAAGCTCACCAGCGTGTGACTTGTGGACGAGGCCTCCGCCGCTGCAGCGTTTACCTTCGCGGTGAGCGCCGGGTCGAGCGGCACATGGCGCGCGTCGGCAAGCTCGACGAAGCTCCGGGCGAGATCTGCGTCGTCGGCGGCGAGCGCGGCTTCGATCTCGCGTGTCGCCACCGCACTATTGAATTGGACGGCAAGCGCATGATCCGCGATCCATGCCGGGTCGTCGGACATGGTGAGAGTATCGTGCGCCGCGATCCCGCGCGGCACCGCATAAGCCGCCAGCCCCGCAAACAGGGCGAACGCGATCATCACCGGCGCCAGCCGCGTGCCAATCATGAGGGCCGCTCCCCAGCCGCAAATCTGTCTCGCATGACCATGATATAGGGTGGCAGAAGAAACAGGCGGAACGGCGACTTGCGGATAGCGTTAAGATGCAGGGCGGCCGACAGCCCGAAAAGCCCGTTGACGGGTGGTTCCGGCACCTAGCAACCCGGCAACCGCCTCGCTATGGTGCCGCCGCAATCGACGGCTGGTGTCCCGAATCCGGAGTTCGTCAAATTCTTCAGCTTGCTCCGTACGAACTGCGGATTCGAAGAGGACACCAGCTACTCTATGGTTCCGGTGCGGCTTTGGATTTGAAGTTCGTTAATGAACTCGCTGCAAGCGCTGCAACGAGCTTCAAATCCGCCGCACTACGCGGCAGGAAGAAAGGTTCCCTGATGGCGGAGCACGTCATTCCCCATTTCCACAACGATCCCGGTGCTCCGGCAATCGAGATCGGCGCCAAGGAATTCATGTGCGTGGGCGCGACCCCGCCCTTTGATCATCCGCACGTCTTCATCGACATGGGCGATGACAGCGAGGCCGTCTGCCCCTATTGCTCCACCCTCTACCGCTTCGATCCCCGGCTCGATTCCCACGCCGCCCGGCCGCCGGAATGCGCGCTACCGCATACGGAAGCGGCCTGACCTCAATTCTGGAGCGCAAGCCTTGGCGTCCGAGCGTCACGTCATCGTCGCCGGCGCCGGCATTGCGGGGCTGACCACGGCCCTGGCGCTGGCGCGCGCCGGGCTGCGCGCAACCGTCTTCGAACAGGCGGCGCGGCTGGAAGAAACCGGCGCCGAACTCCAGCTCGGGCCCAATGCCACCCGCGTCCTCCTGGCGCTCGGTCTGGGTCCGCGCCTGGCGCCCCTGGTGACGGTACCGCAGGCGATCCGCGTCATGTCCGCCCGTTCGGGCCGCGAGATCACCCGCATCCCGCTCGGGCGCCGCGTCGAACAGCGTTATGGCGCGCCCTACTGGGTGCTCCATCGCAGCGATTTGCAGGCCGCGCTCGCCGACGCCGCCGATGAGGAACAGGACGTCGAGGTCACGCTCGGCGCGCGGGTCGAGGACTTCGCCGCGCATGTGCACGGCATCACCGTGCTTGCGCGGCGCCACAAGGACGTGGTGAACGAACGCGGCATCGCGCTGATCGGGGCCGACGGCCTGTGGTCGCAGGTGCGCGAATGCCTGCAGCGCCCGCGCCAGCCGCGCTTCAGCCATCGCACCGCCTGGCGCGCACTCGTGGCCGCCGAGGCAGTGCCGCCGGAATTCCGCGAGCCAAAGGTTCATCTCTGGCTCGGCCTCGATGCGCATCTGGTGCACTATCCCGTCAAGAACGGCCGCCTGATCAATGTCGTCGGCATCGTGCCCGACGAATGGAACAAGCCCGGATGGTCGGCGGCGGGCAAGCGCGACGATATCCTGCGCCACTTCGCGCGCTTCACCTGGTCGGAAAAGGCGCGTGATCTGATCGCGCTGCCGGAGCGCTGGCTGAAATGGGCGCTGTTCGAGCGCCGTAATCCGTTCCGCGGCGGCAGCGGCCCGGTGACGCTGGTCGGGGACGCCGCCCATCCGATGCTGCCGTTCCTGGCGCAAGGCGCCGGCATGGCGATCGAGGACGCCGCCGTGCTCGCCGATTGTCTTGCCCAATACCGCAGCCCGCCCGACGCCTTTCGCAACTACGAGGCCGTCCGCGCCCCGCGCACGCAACGGGTCCGCGATGCCTCGCGCAAGCAGGGCAAGATCTATGGGATGAGTGGGCCGGAGGTGCTGGTGCGCAATTTCGGCATGCGGCTTTTGGGCGGCGAAAGACTGCTCGCACGCCAGGATTGGCTTTATAGTTGGAAACCGCCGGCGCGCTTTCGCGAGGCCTGATTTCGGGCGCGCCATCTTTCGTCAATTCATCGACCAACGATAACGAAAAGAATAATCATTCAGAGGGAGCCGATTGATGCTTTTTCCCGCTACCGTCGCCGGCAGCCTGCCGAAACCGGCCTGGCTCGCCGAGACCAACAAGCTGTGGCCGCAGTGGAAGCTGTCGGGCCCGGAGCTGGCGCAGGCCAAGCTCGACGCCACGCTGCTCTCCATCAAATTCCAGGAAGACGCCGGCATCGACATCGTCTGCGACGGCGAGATGTCGCGCCAGCATTTTGTGCACGGCTTCCTCGAATTCGTCGACGGCATCGACTTCGAGAACAAGGTCGAGATGGGCATCCGCGCCGATCGCTACAAGGCCATGGTGCCGCAGGTGCGCGGCCAACTGAAACTCAAAGGCCGCGTGCACGCCGCGGAAGCGCGCCACGCCCGCGCGCATACAAAACGCAAATTGAAGATCACCATGCCGGGGCCGATGACCATTTCCGACACCATCGCCGACCGCCATTACGGCGACAAGGTGAAAATGGCGATGGCCTTTGCCGATCTGCTGAACCAGGAAGCGCGCGCGCTGGAACGCGACGGCCTCGATGTCATTCAGTTCGACGAGCCGGCCTTCAACGTGTTCATGGACGAGGTCACCGGCTGGGGCGTCGAAGCGCTCGAGCGCGCCATCGACGGGCTCAAATGCACCACCGCCGTGCACATTTGCTACGGCTACGGCATCAAGGCCAACATCGACTGGAAGAATTCGCTTGGCGCCGAATGGCGGCAATACGAGAAGATCTTTCCGGCGCTGGCCAGGAGCCGCATCAACCAGGTGTCGATCGAGTGCATCCACAGCCACGTGCCGCTGCAACTGTTGTCGCTGCTGGCCGGCAAGGACGTGCTGGCCGGCGTCATCGACGTCGCCAGCGACCTGGTCGAGACGCCGACGGAGATCGCCGGCGTCATCAGCGAGGTGATGAAGTACGTGCCCAAGGAACGCATCGTCGCCTGCACCAATTGCGGCATGGCGCCGATGCGGCGCGAGGTGGCCGAGGCCAAACTGGTAGCGCTCGGCAAGGGCGCGGCGCTGGCGCGGGAGCGGTTCGGGTAAAGGGTAAAGCTGTCGTCCCCGCGCAGGCGGGGACCCATACGCCGTGTCGTCTCGAAGATCGCTGATGCAGGGGTTATGGGTCCCGGCCCTCACTTTGCTCGGCCGGGACGACAGTAACGAAGCTTGATCTTGATCAACGCCCCTTCACGCAACCCGCCTAAAGTCCCCGGTGAATTCATCGCCAGAGGGCTTCGCCATGACTTTCAACGTCGGAATGATCGACCGCATCGCGCGCGTTATCATCGGCATCGCGCTGATCGCCTTCGCGCTCGGCTACATCGCGCCGGGCACGAGCTGGGCCTGGATCGGCTGGATCGGCGTGGTGCCGATCCTGACCGCCATCTTCGGCACCTGCCCGGCCTATAGCCTGTTCGGGATGTCGACGAAGTAGTACTTCCGCCTCATCCTGAGGAGCGGTCCGTAGGACCGCGTCTCGAAGGATGGGGCGGCCTCATGCTTCGAGACGCGTCGCTATCGCGACGCTCCTCAGCATGAGGCGAAATTACCGCCCGGCGCGCCCCATCACGTCCATCAGTTCGGCGACCTTCCGGCGCTGGTCGGCCTTGTCGCCAGAGGTGATGGCATGTTCGACGCAGTGCGCCACGTGGTCGCGCAGGATTTCCTCTTCCACGCGCCGCAGCGCCGCCCGCACCGCCGAAATCTGCGTCACGATGTCAATGCAATAGCGGTCGTCCTCGACCATGCGCGCGAGCCCCCGCACCTGGCCTTCGATCCGGTTGAGCCTTTTGAGCGTTGAGGTCTTGATGTTCCTGTCCATGGCGCTAATATACCCCCCTAGGGTATTGGAGACAAGGTCCCTGTCATGACGACGAACGCCGCCAAACCGGTCCTGTTCGGGGGGCTCGCAGCCCTGATCATGCTTGGCATTTATTTCGGCGTGCTGACGCCGATCTCGGGATGGGACTACACCGTCTCCGAGTTCGCCCGGTTCTGGCCCTACCTGATCGCACTGTCCCTCGGCTTCGGGACGCAGATCGGGCTCTATTTCTACCTCAAGCAGATGCTGATGCAGCATAGCGCCGGCGGCTCCGTGGTGGTCGCCTCCGGCACCACCTCCACCGCGGCCATGATCTCGTGCTGCGCACACTATCTCGTCAACGTTGCGCCGGTGGTGGGCGCGGCCGGCTTCCTCACCCTCGTCGCGCAATATCAGGTGGAACTGTTCTGGGTCGGCCTGGCTTTCAATCTTGCCGGCATTGCCTTCGTCGGCAACCGGATTCTGCAAGCGAGGAGACACCACGCATGAGATTCTCCAGGCGCACCATCATCGCTCTTGCCGCCACGGCTCCCGTTGTCTTCGCCGCGACGGCGGCGATCGGGCAGTCTGCCAGCGCAACGCTGCCGGCCCGCAGCAGCAATGAAGGCGGCGTGCAAGTCGTCGTAAAGCCGGAGCGTGTCGGCGCCGGAGCGGAGTGGACGTTCACCGTGACCATGAACACCCACACCAGGCCGCTCGACAACGACATGACGAAGGCCGCCGTGTTGATCGACGACGGCGGCAAACGCTATTCGCCGCTGTCATGGCAAGGCGACAAACCCGGCGGACACCACCGCAAAGGCACCCTTCGCTTCCCCGCGCCCGTGAAGCAGCCGAAGACCTTCGAACTGCACATTGACGGCATTGGCGGCGTTCAATCGCGCTTATTCGAATGGACCATGAAGTAATGTCGCGACCTTCCACAAAGACCGGCCATCATCATGACCACCATCATCACGCGCCCGCCGAAGGCGGTGCTCGCGATCCAGTCTGCGGCATGACCGTCGACCCCAAGACCGCCAGGCACACGGCCGAGCACGCCGGCGAGACTTATTATTTCTGCTGCAACGGCTGCAAAACCAGGTTCTCCGCCGATCCGGAGAAATACCTCGCCAGGCAGCACGCCCATCAGGAAACGTCAGGCGCGACCGATCCGGTCTGCGGCATGAGCGTCGATCCGCATACCGCCAAACACAGGGCGGAGCACAAGGGCCATCCTTATTATTTCTGTTCGGCCGGCTGCCGCACGAAGTTCATCGCCGATCCGGAAAAATATCTGGGCGAGCGTGAACCGGAGCCGGTGATCGAAGGCGCCATCTACACCTGCCCGATGCATCCGGAGATCCGCCAGGTCGGCCCCGGCACCTGCCCGATCTGCGGCATGGCGCTGGAGCCGGAGGTCGCCACCGCGGACACCGGCCCCAATCCCGAACTGATCGACATGACGCGCCGGTTCTGGATCGGCCTGATACTGACGTTGCCCGTGTTCGCGCTCGAAATGGGCGCCCACATCGTGGGCGCGCACGGCTGGGTCGATCCGGTCCTGTCGAACTACATCCAGTTCGCGTTGGCGACTCCCGTCGTGCTGTGGGCGGGCTGGCCGTTCTTCGTGCGCGGCTATCAGTCGGTACTCACGCGCAACCTTAACATGTTCACGCTCATTGCCATGGGCGTCGGCGTCGCGTATGTGTACAGCGTGGTCGCCGCGTTCGCGCCGGGTATCTTTCCGCCCGCGTTCCGCGGTCCCGAGGGCCAGGTTGCGGTCTACTTCGAAGCCGCCGCCGTAATCACGGTGCTGGTGCTGCTTGGCCAGGTGCTGGAGCTGCGCGCGCGCGAGGCAACCTCGGGCGCGATCAAGGCGCTGCTCGATCTCGCCCCCACCACGGCGCGCCGCGTGAAAGACGACGGCAGCGACGAGGAAGTGTCGCTCGATGAGGTTCATGTCGGCGACAAACTGCGCGTGCGCCCCGGCGACAAGGTGCCGCTCGACGGCGTGGTGCTGGAAGGTCGTTCGGCGGTCGACGAATCCATGGTCACCGGCGAATCCATGCCGGTGAGCAAGGACAAGGACGCCCGCGTCATCGGCGGCACGATCAATACCTCCGGCAGCTTCGTCATGCGCGCCGACAAGATCGGCCGCGATACGCTGCTTTCGCAGATCGTGCAGATGGTGGCCAATGCCCAGCGCAGCCGCGCGCCGATCCAGCGCCTCGCCGACCAGGTCGCCGGCTGGTTCGTGCCGACGGTGATCGCAGTCGCGCTCGTCGCCTTCGCCTCGTGGGCGACCTTCGGGCCGGAACCGCGCTTCGCCTTCGGCCTGGTCGCCGCGGTCAGCGTGCTGATCATCGCCTGCCCCTGCGCGCTGGGCCTGGCCACCCCCATGTCGATCATGGTCGGCGTCGGCCGCGGCGCGCAGGCCGGCGTACTGATCAAGAACGCCGAGGCGCTCGAGCGCATGGAAAAGGTCGACACCCTCGTCGTCGACAAGACCGGCACCCTCACCGAAGGCAAACCCAAAGTGACCGCGGTAGTGCCGCTCGAAGGCTTCGACGAGGCCGAGGTGCTGCGTCTTGCCGCCAGCGTCGAACGCGGCAGCCAGCATCCCCTCGCCGCCGCCATCGTCGCCGCCGCGCAGGAGCGCAACATTGCGCTCGGTACCGTCGACGGCTTCGACGCCCCCGCCGGCAAGGGTGTCATCGGCACGGTCGATGGCCAGCGCCTGACGCTCGGCACTGCTGCCTTCCTCAAGGAACTCGACATCGACCCCGCCCCGCTCAGCGACGACGCCGAAAAGCTGCGCCGCGACGGCGCCACCGCCGTCATGCTCGCGGTCAACGGCAAGCCGGCCGGCGTCATCGCCATCGCCGATCCGGTCAAGGCCACCACGCCGGAGGCGCTGAAGGCGCTGGCCGCCGACGGCATCCGCGTGGTCATGCTGACCGGCGACAACCGCACCACCGCCGAGGCGGTCGCCAGAGCGGCTCGGCATCACGGAGATCGAGGCCGAGGTGCTGCCCGACCAGAAAGGCGCCGTGGTCGAGAAACTGCGCCAGGAGGGCCGCGTGGTCGCCATGGCCGGCGACGGCGTCAACGACGCGCCGGCGCTCGCGTCCGCCGAGATCGGCATCGCCATGGGCTCGGGCTCGGATGTGGCCATAGAAAGCGCCGGTATCACGCTGCTCAAGGGTGATCTTAACGGAATTGTGAAAGCGCGTGTGCTGTCGGCTGCGGTCATGAGCAACATCCGGCAGAACCTGTTCTTCGCGTTCATCTACAATTCCGCCGGTGTGCCGATCGCCGCGGGCATTCTCTACCCGGTGTTTGGCATCCTGTTGTCGCCCATCATCGCGGCGGCGGCCATGGCGTTGTCGTCGGTGAGCGTAGTCGGCAACGCGCTGAGGCTGCGTCGCGTCCATCTGTAACGAGGTTCATTCGACATATGCGCCGGCACATTGCCTTTCTTTCAATCCCGGTGCTGGCGCTGCTGCCGGCGGCCGCGCAGGCCGCCGACTGGCACCTCGAGCGCATCAAAACACCAGCCAGGGTCGAGGCGGTCGAGACCGTCGACGGTCAGGTGCGCGCGCGCGCCGGCGGGCGCTGGTATGTCATCGCGCGCAAGGATGGCCGCATCGTCTTCAGCGCCCTCGACAGCCCCGTGCGGCCGACCTTGCCTGAGCGCGCCCTGCCCGATGCCCGCGTCGTCCATGGCGCGAAAGACATCAGGCGCGCCTGGCTCGCCGATCCGACCACGCGCTACGATCACGGCGTGCTCGGCGACAAGACCGAAGCCGGCAGTGTCGTGGTCGAAACGCACAACGGCACGCGCCATACCGTCGACGCCGGCCCCGACGCAGTGTTCGAGGATCTGCACCTGCGCCTTGTCGATTTCGGCGATGGCGAGGAGTCCATCGTGGTGGTGAAATCGTATCTGGCCAAAGGCTCCAGTCTCGCCATCATTGGCCGCAAACGGGGCCGCTACGAAGTACTGGCGGAGACGCCGCCGATCGGCACGCCGCACCGCTGGCTCGATCCCGCCGGCATCGCCGACTTCACCGGCGACGGCAAACCCGACATTGCCCTGGTGCGCATGCCGCACGTGCTGGGACGGCTCGAACTGTGGACCTTTGACGGCACGCACCTCACCAAAGGCCCCGGGATGCCCGGCTTCGCCAATCACATCGCCGGCACGCGCGCGCTGAACATGGCGGCGGTGATCGACGTCGACGGCGATGGCGCGGCCGATCTGGCGCTTCCCTCGCTCGACCGCAGCCGCCTGCGCCTCGTCTCCTTCGCGCCGCGCCCGCGCGAGTTCAGGAGCCTGCCGCTGCCCGCCAGGGTCGTAACCGATTTCGGCGTTGTCGGCGGCAACGGCGCGCCGTCGATCGTCTTCGGGCTCGCCGACGGTGCGCTGATGGCGCTGACGCGCTGAGCGCCCCTAGCGGCTTTCGGAGGGCCGGTTAACGCGCCGCTTCGGCGGCGGTGGCGCTTGCCTGTTGGACGGCGCCTGAGCTTCGACCAGCGGGACTGTCGCGGGGTCGAAGCCACAATTATTGGTGGCCGCCATACGGCGTAGCTGGTCCATCTTGCCGCGCAAGGTGACGTATTCCGGCTGATAGGTCGTCGCGTTGATCAGGCCGCCGGCGGGGCCACGATCGGCCCTTGCCATCAATCCTTCCAGCTCGTGCTGACGCACGCGGGTTGACCTTGCCTCCACCTTGATCGCCGGGCAATCGTAGAGACTGTATCGGCCGGGCGATGTAATGACGGTCGCCAGCGGGTCACTCGTCGTCTCGCAACCCGCCAGCGGCAAGGCCAGCGCGACGAGCAGCACCGGTGCGGAAATTCGGGCTCTGGTTTTCTGCATCGCGGGGGCGCTCCCAAGCGTTCCTTTGCCGAGGACGAACAAGCCTCAAACTGTGGCGAAATTCACGGTGCCGGATTCCACGCCGATTCGATGCGCACGCTGATAGCACACAGTCCGCACAACACGCAGCGGTTTTCAGATGACGAACACCTTGGGAGGCGCGCCCCTCAGTCCGCCGCCACGATTGTCCGCACCCGCCATATCGGCTTAACTCCCCGCCAATGCATATCAGGAAAGCGCGGGAGGCTGCGGTCTTGCAAGCGATACGGGTGGCGCTGTTTGCGCCGGGCAGCAAGGAACGGGTGATGACCAAGGCGCTGGACAGCGGCGCCGACGCGGTCATCCTCGACCTGGAAGATTCGGTTCCGCTCAGCGGCAAGGCCGAGGCGCGCGCGCTGGTCGCCGGCGTCATCGACAGCGCCGCCGCCCGTCCGCGCCCGCTGGTCACCGTGCGCACCAACAGCGCGGCGACCGCGTTTCTGGCCGGCGATCTCGAGGCGATCGTGCGCCCCGGCCTCGCCGCCATCATCCTGCCCAAGGCCGAAACCGTCGACGAAGTGCAGCAAACCGCAGCGGCCATCGAGCGCCACGAGAAAACGCACGGCATGCCGGCCGGCAGCGTCGCGCTCATCCTGATGATCGAAAGCGCGCTCGGCGTTCACTCATGCTTCGACCTGATCAGGGCGAGCCCTCGCGTCGCCGCCACCTGCTTCGGCAGCGCGCGCGACGGCGACCTGCAGACCGACCTCGGCTGCAGCTGGTCGATCGAAGGCACCGAACTGCTTTACGCCCGCTCCAGGGTGCTGCTCGACACGCGCGCGGCGAATGCCATACCGCTCGACGGCGTGTTCAGCGATCTCAATGACGAAGATGGCCTCGCATCCGACAGCCGTCTCTCCGCCCGCCTCGGCTATGTCGGCCGCACTGCCATTCATCCCAGACAGATCGCGCCCATTCGCGCCGCCTACGCCGTGCCGGAGAACGAAGTCGCCTATTACGAAACGGTGGTGCGCGAATTCGAGGCGGTGGAAAAAACCGGCACCGCCGCCATCACCGTCGACGGCAAGCTCATCGACTACGCCATGTTCGAACGTGCGAAGCGCGTGCTGGAACTCGCGAGACTCGACCGGGCGGGCTGAGTTATTCGTGGCGCGCTCTACGAAGGTGGTTCAAAACTCATTCCGGTCATTCCGGACGCCGCGCAGCGGCGATCCGGAATCCGGAAACACAAGAAATGCCATGGGGCCGGATTCCGGGTTCGCGCCCATAGCGGGTCGAAGTCGCACGTAAACGCGCTTATGGGCGCGCCCCGGAATGACTCGAGGATAACGTTTCGGCAGCCTGCCGGGCGCGCCCCGCGCAAAACCCGCGCGCCTACGCGGTTTCCTTCAGCTGCGGCGCCGAACGGAAATCGTAGATGCGCATCCAGTCGTCGAGCGACTTGCGGTCGGGGCCCTGGAACAGCAGCCGCCGGCTGTGGCCCGAGCCCGATGCTCTTGTGCAGTTCGGCCATCGCCTCGGTGTGCTTCAGCAGCACGGCATTGCAGTCCATGATCAGGACGCCATCGACTTCCTTGATGTTCTCGCGGCGAATGATGGCGTTGACGGTGGCGCAGGCGGCGAGGATCACCTCGGCACCCTGCTCGCCCAGCCGCTTGCACTCGGCGATGAAGCGTTCGGTCATCTGGCGCGGCTCAGAGAAGCCCTTCTGCACCTCGGTGAAATCGATGCCGAGATCGCCGAACGGAATGTGCCGGTCGGGCAGGCCGTACTCGTAGGCCTTCCTGTCGTAATACTGCGACTGCTTCTTGTGGAAGGCGACGCCCGAGAACTTCTGGCCGTACATGCAGGCCATCATCATCGTGGTCTCGCCCAGGCCGAACACCGGGATCTTCACCACCTCGCGCGCTTCCTGCATGGCCGGATCGAGGAAGCAGCCGATCGCGACCGCGTCGTAGCCCTGCTCCTCCGCCTGGATGATCTTGTTGAGCACGCCGCCGGGGCCGTAGCTGTTGATCGCCACCACCGCGTTGTAATGCAGGTCCATGGAGCCGTTGTCGACGCCGTTGACGTGAACGATGTTGTCCGGCCGCTTGAGCGCGTTGAGCTGTTCGGTCAGCGAATTGCGATAGTCGTGCAAGCGGTGAATGGGCGTGCTGCTCTGCCACCAGATTTTCATGGGACCCCACCTCGGCTGTCTGTTGCGGCGGTTGCGTGCGTTTCGCGAACTGAAATTTGAGTCCGCTCTCCCTGTCCTTGAGTGTCCCGGCAATTTCCGGGATAGTCAATCGAACCGCCGCACCTGGACCAATTTCAATCAGCGGAAACGGTGGTGTGCACGGCTTTCACCGGGCGCAAGTCCGGTTCGGAACGTCACCGGGAGGGAAGCGCGACCCCATGGACTTTTCGTTTACCGCGGAACAGGAAGACCTGCGCCGCCACATCGCGGACCTGCTCGACGAGGTGTGCCCGCCCGAATACGCCGCACGCTGCGACGCCGAGGAGAAACCGCCGCGCGAGGCCTATCAGGCGCTCGCCCGGCAGGGCTGGTTCGGGATGATCATCCCGGAAGAGTACGGCGGCATCGGCGGTTCCTCGATCGATCTCGCCATCCTGCTGGAGGAAGCCGGCCGGCACTTCGAGGAGCTCGGCATCTGGGTGTTCCGCACGCTGACCTATGGCGGCTACGCGTTGCTGAAACACGGCACGGCCGAACAGAAGGCCGCGATGCTGCCGCGTATCCTGAAGGGCGAGATCTCCTTTTGCTTCGGCCTGACCGAGCCCGAGTCGGGCTCGGATGCGGCGGCGCTCAAGACCCGCGCGACGCGCACCAACGACGGCTACGTCATCAACGGCCAGAAGGTGTTCACCTCCGGCATGGACATCAGCGACTATTGCCTGCTGGTGACGCGCACCTCGCAGGAAGAAAGGAAGCAGCAGGGCATCACCACGTTCCTCGTCGACACCAGGCTGCCGGGCATCGAAATCACCCGCATTCCGACGCTCGGGCAGCGCTCGATCGGCACCACGCAGGTGTTCTACGCCGACGTGAAGGTGCCGCAGTCGGCGCTGCTCGGCGCGGAAGGCGAGGGCTGGGAGGCGGTCGACGCCTATCTCTGGTACGAGCGCCTGTGTCTTTCCGCCGCGCGCACCGGCGCGGCGATTGCCGCGTTCGACTACGCGCTCGACTACGCCAAAAACCGCAAGCAGTTCGGCCAGACCATCGGCAAGTTCCAGGCGATCTCGCACAAGCTCGCCGACATGAAGGTCATGCTCGACGTCTCGCGCATGATGACCTACCGCTTCGCATGGCTGCTGGACCAGGGAAAGGCGACGCGCCACGACGCCGCCGTGCTCAAGCTCTATACCGGCGAGACCTACAAGGCGGTCTCCGATCTCGGCCTGCAGATCCTCGGCGGCTACGGCTACTGCATGGAATACCCCATGCAGCGCTTCTTCCGCGATTCACGTCTCGCCGTGATCGGCGGCGGCACCTCGGAAATCCAGCGCAACATCATCGCGCGCGGGCTGGGGCTGTAGCGCTCTGTGTGACGCAATGATCGAACCGCAAGCTCAGCGTGCTCCCCTCCCCCCGCGAGCACCCGGATCGGCGCTTCGCGCCGTCCGGGCACAGACTCCGCGAGTGGTGGGGAGGGGTCGGGGGTGGGGGGTGAAAAATTTCTAAGCATGAAGAACGCAACTAGGACTTCTGGAATACCCCCCACCCCGGTTCGCAATCGCGAACGATTGCGAACCGACCCTCCCCACCGCTGCGCGGGGGGAGGGTAAAATCGGCGTGTGCCAGCGTTCTCAAACAGACGAATAGCCATGTCTTTCCCGCTCGAAGGCGTCCGCATCCTGGAGCTCGGCCAGATCATCGCCGGCACCTACGGCAGCCAGTTGCTGTCCGATCTCGGCGCCGAGGTGATCAAGATCGAGACGCCGCAGGGCGACCTCGGCCGCATTCCCTCGGTCGCCCCTTATAAAGGGCTTAGCGCCCTCTTCCTCACCTTCAACCGCAACAAGAAGAGCGTCGTCATCGATCTCAAGACCGAGGACGGGCGCAAGGTGTTCTACGATCTGGTCAGGGTCGCCGACGTGGTGATCGACAATTTCCGCGCCGGCGTGCTGGAGCGGCTGAAGATCGACTACGCCACGCTGTCGAAGCTCAACCCGCGCCTCATCCAGTGCTCGGTCACCGGCTTCGGCTCCGAGGGCGAATACAAGGACTACCCGGCGCTCGATCTGGTCATCCAGGCGATCAGCGGCCACATGGCGTTCACCGGCGAACCCGGCCGGCCGCCGGCGCGCGCCGGCATTCCGCTCGCGGACCTGAGCGGCGGTTTCTTCTCGGCGCAGGGCATCCTCGCCGCGCTCTACGACCGCGAGCGCACCGGCAAGGGCCGCCAGGTCGAGCTGTCGATGTTCGACGCCATGCTCAACCTCACGAGCTACATCGGCACGGTGTGGCTCACCAAGGGCGAGCTGCCGAAGCCGCAAGGCTCCGCGCACGAATATTCGGTGCCCTGGCAGGCCTTCGCGGCGAGCGACGGCTATCTGGTCATCGCCACGCGGCAGGAGATTTTCTGGCAGAAGCTGTGCGCGGCGATCGGCGAACCCGCGCTTGCCGACGACCCGCGCTACAGGACCAATCCCGACCGGGTGAAGAACCGCGCCACCCTGGTGCCGCAACTCGAAGCCATCTTCCGCACCCGCACCGTCGCCGACTGGATGGCGCACCTGCGCGCGGCGGAGGTGCCGGCAGCACCGGTCAACAATCTCGACGGCGCCTTCGCCGAGCCGCCGGTCGCGCAGCGCGAGATGATCGTCAGTTACGATCATCCGGACGTCGGCGAGGTGCGGCTGCCCGGCAACCCGATCAGGATGTCGGGCATGGACGGCTCGATCTCGCACCCCGCTCCGCGCGTGGGCGAACATACCGATGTGGTGCTCGGCGGCCTGCTCGGCCTCTCGGCGCAGCAGATCGCCGATTTGCGCGCGCGCGGCGCGGTCAGGTGAGCGGCGCGGCTCCGGTCACGCGGCGCCCTTCGCCGCGGCCGGCGTGATGAAGTATTGCGCCACCTCGCTGGCGGGCTTGGCCCGGCTGAACAGGAACCCTTGCATCTCCGTGCAGCCGATCGACTGCAGCGTCTCGAGCTGCTGCTGGGTCTCGACGCCTTCCGCCGTCGAAATCATGTTGAGGCACTTCGCCAGCCCCGCGACCGCGTTGACGATCGCGAGCGGCTCGGCGCCGTTCGCCATGTCCTGGATGAACGAGCGGTCGATCTTGATCTTGTCGAACGGGAAGCTGCGCAGGTAGCTGAGCGATGAATACCCGGTGCCGAAATCGTCGAGCGCGATCTGCACGCCGAGCTCGCGCAGCTTGTGCAGCGTCGCCAGCGTCGCGAAGGTGTTCTGCATCAGCACGTTTTCGGTGATCTCGAGCTGCAGCTTGCCGGCCGGCATGCCGGAGTCCTCCAGCGCCGCGGTGACCATGGTCAGCAGGTTGCGACTCTTGAGCTGCGCGGGCGAGAGGTTGACCGCGACCTTGACGTGGTCGGGCCATGACGCCGCCTCCCGGCACGCGGTCTTCAGCACCCATTCGCCGAGCGGGACGATGAGGCCCATCTCTTCCGCCACCGGGATGAACTCCGCCGGCGAGACCATGCCGCGGGCCGGATGGTTCCAGCGCAGCAGGGCTTCCACCGCCGTGACGGCGTTGGTCTCGAGGCTGACCAGCGGCTGATAGTACAGTTCGAACTCGCCGCGGGCGAGCGCCTGGCGCAGATCCATCTCCAGGTCGCGCCGCGCCCGCATGCGCGTGTCCATCTCCGGCTCGAAGAAACGGTAGGTCCCGCGGCCGTCGTCCTTGGCGCCGTACAAGGCCATGTCCGCATTCTTCAGCAGCACGTCGGGCTCGAGGCCGTCTTCCGGCGCGACCGATATGCCGATGCTGATATCGGTGACGATCTGATGCCCGTCGATCTGGTACGGCCTGATGATCGATTCCCGCACGCGCCGCGCCAGAGCGGCGGCGTCGGTCGGCGCCTGCATCTGCGTCATGATGATGGCGAACTCGTCGCCGCCGAGGCGCGCCACCGTGTCGGGCTCACGCGTGCACCCGCGCAGCCGGTCGCCCACCAGCCGCAGCAGTTCGTCGCCGATCGGATGCCCCAACGCGTCGTTGATGCCCTTGAACTGGTCAAGGTCGAGGCAGAGCACGGCCAGGCACTCGCCGCGTTTGACGCGCTTGAGTTCGTGTTCGAGCGTGTCGCGCAGCAGCACCCGGTTGGGCAGATCGGTCAGGGCGTCGTGGCGCGCCATGTGCGCGATACGCTCCTCCGAGCGCTGGCGCTCGGTGACGTCCTCATGGGTCGCCAGCCAGCCGCCGTTCTCGATCGGCTTGCTCACGACCGAACAGATACGCCCGTCGGGCAGCGTCACCGGTGTCGGTGAAGGTGCTGCCCGCCGCCATTTTCTCGATGAGCCGGGCGATGTATTCGTCCACGTCGCCGGAAAAGGCGCCGACCTCGCAGCGATGTTCGAGAATATCCCGCAGGGAGCAGCCTGGCTTCACCACCTTGGGCGACAACCCGTACATCTCGACATAGCGCGGGTTGCAAAACACCAGCCGCGCCTCGGCATCGAACATCACGACGCCTTGCAGCAGGTTGTTGAGGACGGATTGCAGCAAACCCTCGCCCCGCTGCGACATTTTCGGGAATGCCAGCACGTCGGCAAGCTGCGGCCCGCGTTTGGTGGTATCCATTGACGGCTCCTGACATCAGTACATCCCCGTACGTAGCCGCCGATGGTTAGAGCGAGGGCGTGAGAAACCCCTCAAGGAATTGAAGCCGGTTTGATTAAAAGGAGAGTTGATGCGCGGCGTTTGCTGGCTCAGGTTCGCGCGCCGTTGCTTCAAATTGTCTGCAAGTTTTTCGGTGCGCGCTCTTGTCGAACCGGCGGTCGCCCGACGCGAGATGATCGTCGCTTACGATCACCCGCACATCGGCCCGGTGCGGCCGCCCGGCGGCCCGGTCAGGATGTCGGGCATGGACGGCACGATCTCGCGCCCCGCCCCGCGCGTGGGCGAGCATACGGATGAGGTGTTGGGAGCGTTGCTGGGGCTGTCGGAGGAGCTGAGGGCGAAGGCGGCGGTGAAGTAGCGCGAGACTTGGTGCGGACGGAGGGCTTTACGGGCTACCGCATGACATCACTTGAGCTATAAGAACC
>CAVZCM010000003.1:0-1012500 GCA_963773715.1 uncultured Pseudomonadota bacterium
TGCGCGCGGTGTCATGATCGTCGGCGGCTTTTTTGACGGCGTCTTCGGCGCTGGCGCTGTGGCCACATCCGCAATGAACGGCGATACCCTTGATGTCGCTCGCCATCCCGGCGGCGGCCTTGTCGTTGACGTCGAGGATCGCGACTTTGGCGCCGGCCGCGGCCAGCGTACGCGCGCAGGCCGCGCCAAACCAACGTCGCCGGTCACGATGGCCGCTTGTAGCTTTGACTACCATGCACTGGGCCCCTCTAGTCAGGATCTCAATCAACAGCGCGATGCCCTGGCCACCACCCGATGCAGGCCGACGCGATACCATAGCGCAATCCGGAGCGTTGGAGCAAGCGCGCGCAGGTGAGCATCAGCCGAATGCCGGTGGCGCCGAGCGGATGGCCGATGGCGATGGCGCCACCATTGACGTTTTGAGCTTGTCCTCGTCGAGGCCGAGCTCGCGGGCGCCGGCCATCAGCCGGGCGCCGAAGGCCTCGTTGATACTGGATTGCGGTCGACGGCATCGAGCTGCAAGCCGGCGCGGCCCAGCACCGCCTCTGATTACCAGCGGGCTGCGGACGATGCCCATGATCTGCAGGACGATCACCAGGACCGCCGCGCTGCGGCAGGATGCACGGCAGCGGCTTCTTGCCGAGCTTGCGCGCGTAATCCGCGCTGCCGACCAGAATGGCCGCCGCACCGTCGACAATGGCCGACGAGTTGCCGCCGGTCTGCACGCCGCCAAACGCCGGCCGGATTTTCGCAAGCTGCTCGACCGACGACGGCCGGATGTGGGTGTCGGTCTTCAGCTGGTCCTTGACCTTGATGCCGCGGGCGTTGACCAGTCGACCTCAAACTTAACCATCGTCGCCGGCGCGATCTCACCGGCGAGGAAGCCGTCTTCCTGCGCCTTCGCACCGCGCGCGAACGAGCGCGAGGCCAATTCCATCCACACTGCTCGCGGGTGATGTTGGTATGTCTTCTGCCAGGTTTTCGGCGGTGTCGCCCATGGTGGCGTTGCAGCCGGTGTCCAGCAACGCCTCCCAGAGAAAATCCTTGAATTCGACCTCAACCGTGCAGAAACCGGCGCGCATGTGCGTCGAGAGGCGATGGGGTTGCGTGACATCGATTCGGTGCCGACGCAGAGCGCCAGCTCCGCGCAGCCAAGGCGAGGTGGCGGCGTAGGACACCTGCGCCAGCGCCTGGATGCCGCGGTCTAGCGCACCCGCTGCACCATGTAGCAGGCAGATCCTGAATACGCCCGGCATAGAGCCCGACATGGCGCGGCAGCATGTAGGCGTAGAAACTCGCCTGCGCCATCGAGCCGGTGACGACGATGCCGACGTTCCTCCGGCGCGGCGCCGGACTTCCTGAAGGCTTCACGCGCAGGCCTTGATTTGCGGGATCGAAATCGGCGACGCCTGCGGCGCCGCGCCGCCGTAATCGGCAAATGGCGTGCGCATGTATCATAGATGAGCCAGGGCGTCTCTTCTTCGTCAGCGCCGATAACATTTATTGCGGTGCTCGGCTTCGTGCTTCCCTCGATGCTCAAGAACGCGGAGCAAGGGCGCGGCGCCGTTGAAGCATCCCATAGACCAGCGCAGACCGGTGACGGCTGCGCCGGCTGCCGCTGGTCCATCGACCCCTGCTGTTGGTGGTGCTTCTCGCTGTACTCCATCGACGACAACTGCGCAGATGAGCAGAGACGCGCGGGCGACGCGCGTTGCGGAGCCGGGGCTGGCTTTGGCCAATTCTTTGAGCCGCGCAGTGAAATGATCGCGCAGGCGCGCGTGGCTGGGACACGGTTTCGGCCGGTGCGTCGGCGGCGAGATCGGGCGCGAGCTTGCGGCAGGCGGCGAGATCGGGAAACACCAGCGCGCCGATCTGAGACTGCGGTCCGCGCCCGCCAGCGCCACGTCACGCACGGGGGGTACGAGAATGATAAACAAAAGCGGCACGCAAGGGTCCGACATTGACCCAGGTGCCAGTCGACAGCTTGAAGTCTTCGGCGATGCGGCCGTCAAACAACAGCCCCTGGCGCACGTCGTGCCTATCGGCGAACTTGAAGGCGTCGCCGAGCAGTACGGAGAAGCCTTCCTCGTCGAAGGCCTTCTCGGTGAATTCCGGCTGCCGCCAGTAGCCCGGTGATGTGGGCCCGCGCACGCGCGCTTTCAGCTTGCCAGCTCATTGGGCACCAGCTCCAGCTCCATGCCCGCGCCGGGCAGGCGCAGTGTTCGCTGGTTCTTTATCGAGTATGCACGTGCGTGCCAAGACGAACGGGTGCGGTCTCGGTCGAGCCGAAGCCGGTGAGAAACAGGATGCGCTCGCCGCAGGTCTCGACCGCGGAGACGGCATGGATCTCCTCGAACACGTGCTGGGCGATGCCGGCGCCGGCGAACCAGAACAGCTTCAGCCAGCGAGAAAGAAGTTACGGCGCAACTCGTCGTCCTTGCGCAGATAGGGCAGCAGCGCCTCGTAACCTTTCGGCACGTTGAAGTACCAGGTCGGCGCGATGTCGCGCAGGTTGGCGACTGTCTTTTGGATGCGCGCCGGGCAGCGGCTTGCCCTGGTCGATATAGAAGGTGCCGCCGTTGTAGAGCACCAGCCCGACGTCGTGGTTGCCGCCGGCGGTGTCATGCCGGGGCGCCCTGTCGACGATCACCGGCGGCTCGTCGGCAAAATAGGCCAGCGCCTGACGCAGCATCACCTGGTTGGCGCACCACATGCGCTGGGTATTGATCACGCATTTCGGCACGCCGGTCGAACCCGACGTGAACAGGAACTTGGCGATGGTGTAGGGGCCGACGGCGTCATACGCGGCATCGACCGTGCATGATAAGGTACGGCTTGGGTGAGATCAGCAGAGGCGGTGGTGCGCCGGCCTTCCGGCGCATTGCAGGTACGACCATTTCCACCTGGTGTCGGGTACCACCGTGTTGAATCGCTTTCGCGAACATCTGGCCATCGCCGGCGAACACCATGCCGGGCGTGATCGATTCCATGATCGAACCCAGCTTGCCGAAGTCTTCCGACATCAGCCAGTCGGCCAGCAGGAGGATGGGCGCATGTGGAATGCCGGCGTGGGGAGCGGCGAGCGCCGAGCAGCGCGTGTTCGATGTCATTGCCGGAAAGAATCACGATCGGCCGCTCGGCGGAAAGATTGCGATCAAGCAGCGACTGGCCGATGCGGCGGGCGAATTCGAGCGCCTGCTCGTAGGTGATGGTGCGCCATTCGCCGTTTACCACGTCGCGCTGCGCGAAGAAGACTTTCGTGGGCGTTTTCCGCCGGCCAGAATTCCAGTCGCTCCGTCAGCTTGTCCGGCAAGGCGCCGAGCGCCTGCGGCGAACGCAGCAGCAAGGTGCCGTCGGCGCGGCACTCGACAGTGACGTCCTGCGAGCCCCGAGTTTGAGCATCCGGTGCTTGCATCAGGCCGTGAACGTGCGGCTTCAGCCATCGCAATCCCCTATGCGTCATTTGCCGAGCATCGCGCAGCGCGTGAACCCGGCATAACCCTCTGCGGAGTATGGATTCCGGGTCCGCCGCTCGCGGCGTCCGGAATGACAGAGTACTGGATGGCGCACGCTCCCATCACGATTTCCCGTCCAACGCGATAGCGGCTTCCGGCACCGGCGCGGCATAGAGCTGTTCCGCCAGCGCGGCACGGTTGGCCAATACTGCAGCGCTGGTTGATCGAACCTTGTCGGTCATCTCGCCCTTGTCCATCGAGGCGGCTCGGGCATCAGGGTCAGCCGCGCCACGCGCGTCGACGAGCCCTGGCTTTGGGCCGCAAGCGCCGCCAGCAGCCCGGAGAATTTCACCCGCACGGTAGCATCGACGACAATCACGTCGGCCTCGGCGTGGGCCCCAGCCGCCCAGTTTGCGGCACGCTTCCACGTCGGGAAACGCCAGCGCGCCGATCTAGTCGCCGTCGGGGCCGGCAAACACCACGTCACGGACCCAAGGCGCGAAATGGTCGATGAAGCGCGCGCGCAGCGCGCCGACGTGGACCCAGGTGCCGGTGGCCAGCTTGAAGTCCTCCGCGATGCGGCCGTCGAACTCGATGCCCCTGGCCGGGTCGTCCGGATCGGCGAATTTCACCGCGTCGCCGATGCGGTAGAAGCCCTCTTCGTCGAATGCGGCGCGGGTCAGGTCCTGCCGGTAGTAGCCCGGGGTGACGTTGGCCCCCTCACGCGCACCTCGAGCTTGCCCGCCTGGGCACGAGCTTCAGCTCGCAGCCGGGCACGGCAGGCCGATGACGCCGGCGCGGTCGATGCGAAAGTGAGACCGAGCGCGAGCGGCGAAGTCTCGGTCGAGCCCCAGGCCGGAAGAGCACGCGCCGCCGTCCTCTCGAGCGCGAGCTTCTCGATGCGCTGCCAGGTTCTGCGGCAGCGCGGCGGCGGCGTAGAACAGCATGTCCAGCCGCGAAAGAACGTCGCGCGCAACGCCGTCTCTGCTCGGAGTGCGGGAGCAGCAGGTCGTAGCCGCGCGGCACGTTGAAGTACATCGTGGGCGCGACTTCCTTCAGGTTTCCCGTGGTCTTCGAAAGCCCGGCGGCGCGGCTTGCCGCCGTCGATGTAGAGCGTGCCGCCGTTCCTCAGCACCATGTTGAAATTGTGGTTGCCGCCGAAGGTGTGGTTCCACGGCAGCCAGTCGACCACCACCGGCGGCCGGTCCTCGACGAACGGCCAGGTCTGGGCCAGCATTTGCTGGTTCGCGCACAGCATCCGCTGCGTGTTGACGACGCCCTTCGGCAGGCCGGTGGAGCCGGAGGTGAACAGGAACTTGGCCACCGTGTCGGGCGACCGCGCGAGCGCGGCGTCCACGCGGCGCGTCGGCTCGGGCCCGAGCAGCTCGGCCACGGGCGTCGCCGCGGCGCCGGCGGCGCCTCGAGCAGCGAGCGCGCACGCGCGCCGAGCGGGGCCGAACTTCACCGGTCGGCGGCGTACACCAGGCCGGGGCGCACCAGCTCGAAGATATGCGGAGCTTGGCGAAGTCCTTCGACATCAGCGAGTAGGCGGGCGAGACCGGCGCCACCGGCACGCCGACGTGCATCGCGCCGAGCGCGATCAGGGCGTGGTCGATGCCGTTGTCCGACAGGATCGCGACCGGGCGCTCGCGCCCAGCCCGCGCTCGAGCAGCGACTGGCCGATGCGCCGCGCCGCGTCCAGCGCCTGCGCATAGTTCAGCCTGCGCCACTCGTCGCCGACGCGCTCGGCGAGAAAGGCGCGTTGCGGCGCCTCGGCCGCCCAGCGCGTCAGCCACTCGCCCACCGCGCGCGGGTACGCCGCCAGCGGCTGCGGCGAGCGCAGCAGGATCGTGCCGTCGGGCGTACGCTCGACCACGGCGTCGGCGGCGCCAGCCGCACGGGCCTGGGCCAGGGGCGGCATGGTGTTCGTTGTTCGGCGCGCAGCGGTTCGGCCATCGACCCGGGTTTCCCTGGATGTCGTTTCCTGCCGTGCCTGTTTTGCGCACGATCTACCCGAACCAGGGGGCGCCATTTGCGCTGGCGGCAAATTGTCGGCGAAATCGTTGTCCTGGACAACGAATTTCCCGCCTGCTCAGGGCCCCCCGTCAAGGGAAGCTTGTTTCCGTCCGGGCATGGCCCTTACCGGTCAGGTCCTCAGCCGTGTTTGACCTTCGGTCCGCGCTTTTCCAGGAAGTCGCGCAGGCGCATCTTGGCCTGCGGATCGGCCTGGGCTATGGACGAAATCAGCGCTTCCATGGCGTAGCCGGCGGGTCCGGATCGCTTTCGGCGATGCGCGGCAAAGTGTACATCACCGCGAAATTGGTCAGCGGCGCGTTGGTGGCGATCCGCTCGGGCCACTTCCAGGCCCTTGGCGAAGCCTTTTGCCCTGCTTCCACCAGATACGTGGTCAGCCCCATGGCCTGGCCTTCCTGCGCGGCCATGAGCATTCGGCAAGGTGGAGGAACGAGCCCACGAGGACGACGAGCGCCACGGGCGCCGATCCGCTCGGACTGCTCGGCGAACCCCAGCACGGCCGAGGCCATGTACGCCGGCGCCACGTGCTCGTCCACGGCGACCTCCTCCTCCTCCGCCTCGTTCGCCATCGCCTCGACGTCCTCGCCCGGCTCCTCACCCGTCTCCCGGCGCTCCTCGGCGCCGAGCGCGAGGCCGGCCGGGCGAAGACGGCCAGGAAGGCGTACGTCGAGGCGAGGAGCGCGACGCCGTAGGTCAGGAGCAATACGTGCCGCTATGCCGCTGTTCTTACGACGACGTATTGCTCCTGACCTACGGCGTCGCGCTCCTCGCCTCGACGTACGCCTTCCTGGCCGTCTTCGCCGCGGCCGGCCTCGCGCTCCGCGCCGAGGACGCCGGGAGACGGGTGAGGAGCCGGGCGAGGACGTCGAGGCGATGGCGAACGAGGCGGAGGAGGAGGAGGTCGCCGTCGACGAGCACGTGGCGCCGGCGTACATGGCCTCGGCCGTGCTGGGGTTCGCCGAGCAGTCCGAGCGGATCGGGGGCCGTGGCGCTCGTCGTCCTCGTGGGCTCGTTCCTCCACCTTGCCGGAATGGTCCTCTACTCGGCCGAGGAAGGCCAGGCCATGGGGCTGACCACGTATCTGGTGGAAGCGGGCAAAGGCTTCGCCAAGGGCCTGGAACTGGCCGAGCGGATCGCCACCAATGCGCCGCTGACCAATTTCGCGGTGATGCACACTTTGCCGCGCATCGCCGAAAGCGATCCGGCCGCCGGCTACGCCATGGAAGCGCTGATTTCGTCCATAGCCCAGGCCGATCCGCAGGCCAAGACGCGCCTGCGCGACTTCCTGGAAAAGCGCGGACCGAAGGTCAAACACGGCTGAGGACCTGACCGGTAAGGGCCATGCCCGGACGGAAACAAGCTTCCCTTGACGGGGGGCCCTGAGCGGCGGAAATTCGTTGTCCAGGACAACGATTTCGCTGACAATTTGCCGCCAGCGCACGGCGCCCCCGGTTCGGGTAAGATCGTGCGCAAAACAGGCACGGCAGGAAACGACATCCAGGGAACCGGGCTCGATGGCCGAACCGCTGCGCGCCGAACAACGGACACATGCCGCCCCGCTCAGGCCCGTGCGTCTGGGCCCAGCCGATGCCGTGGTGGAGCGTAAGCCCGACGGCACCATCCACATCAACGCCGCCGCGCCGCTCGGCGCCTATCACGGCAATCTGGGCGAGCCGCTGGAGAAGTGGGCGGGCGAGGCCCCGGACCGCGTATTCCTGGCGCAGCGCGGTGCCGACGATGCCTGGCGCAAGCTCACCTACGCCGAGGTGTTCGACGCGGTGAAGCGCATCGGCGCTGCGCTGTTGCGACGCGGGCTCTCGCCCGAGCGGCCGATCGTGATCCTCTCCGGCAACGGCATCGAGCACGCGCTCCTGGGGCTTGCGGCGACCTGGGTCGGCATTCCGTTCGCGCCGATCTCGCCGGCCTATTCGCTGATGTCGAGCGACTTCGGCAAGCTGCGCATGATCGTCGACTTGCTCACGCCGGGCATGGTGTTCGCGGCTGACGGCAACGCCTTCGGCCGCGCCATCGCAGCGACCGTGCCCGTTGAGGTCGAACTGGTGGTCGGCGCCAATCCGCCGGCCGACCGCAAGGCCACCCTGTTCGCCGATCTGACAGGCGAAGAAGATGCTGCAGCCGTCGCCGGAGCGCACCGCCAAGTGACGCCCGACACCATCGTCAAATTCCTGTTCACCTCAGGCTCGACCGGTACCCCGAAGGCGGTGATCAACACCCACCGCATGCTGTGTTCCAACCAGGCGATGATCGCCGCCGGCCTGCTGTTCATCACCGACGAACCGCCGGTGCTGCTGGACTGGCTGCCGTGGAGCCACACCTTCGGCGGCAACTACTGCTTCAACCTGGTGCTTACCCAAGGCGGCTCGTTCTATATCGACGACGGCAATCCGACGCCGCCGGGCGTGCCGAAAACCGCGCGGAACCTGCGCGAGATCGCCCCCACCATGTATTTGAACGTGCCCAAAGGCTATGAGGCGCTGGTTTCGCACTTTCGCGCCGACGAGACGTTGCGCAAGAACTTCTTCTCGCGGCTGAAGGTACTGTTCTACGCCGGTGCCGGCCTGAACCAGACCACCTGGGACGACCTCACGGACCTGTCGGTCGAGACCACCGGCGAACGCGTGATCTTCCTGTCCGCGATCGGCTCCACAGAAACATCACCGCTGGCGCTGGCCTGCACCTGGGAGTTCGACCGTGCCGGCAATATCGGCCTGCCCTGCCCCGGCGTGGACCTGAAGCTGGTGCCGAACGAAGGCAAGCTGGAAGCGCGCCTGCGCGGGCCACACATCACGCCCGGCTACTGGCGGCAGGATCATCACACAGCCGTCGCTTTCGACGAGGAGGGCTACTACAAGATCGGCGACGCCTTGAAGTTCGCCGATCCCGACGACCCGTCGAAAGGCCTGCTGTTCGACGGCCGCATCGCCGAGGACTTCAAACTCTCGACCGGCACCTGGGTGAGCGTCGGGCCGCTGCGGGCGCGCTTCGTCGACCACTTCGCGCCCTGGGTCCGCGACGTGGTGTTTGCCGGTCCCGACCGCGACTTTATCGGCGCGCTGGTGTTTCCCGATGTGGAAGCGTGCCGCAAACTGGGCGGGCTCGGTGCCGACGCCGCGCCCGACGTGATTGTCGCCGATGCGAAAGTGCGGGCGAAATTCGCCGGGCTGCTGGTGGCGCTCGCGGCCCAAAGCCAGGGCTCGTCGACGCGCGTGGTGCGGCTGATCCTGATGCCCGAGCTGCCGTCGATGGACAAGGGCGAGATGACCGACAAAGGTTCGATCAACCAGCGCGCAGTATTGAGCAACCGCGCTGCGCTGGCGGAACAGCTCTATGCCGAGCCGGCGCCGGAAGCCGTGATTGCGTTGGACGGGAAATCGTGATGGGAGCGTGCGCTTCAGTACTTCCTGGTCATTCCGGGACGCCGCGAAGCGGCGGACCCGGAATCCATACTCTGCAGCAGGGGTTATGGATTCCGGGTTCGCGCGCTGCGCGCGTGTCCCGGAATGACGCATAGGGGATTGCGATGGCTGAAGCCGCACGTTCACGGCCTGATGCAAGCACCCGGCACGTCAAACTCGGGCCGCAGGACGTCACTGTCGAGCGCCGCGCTGACGGCACCTTGCTGCTGCGTTCGCCGCAGGCGCTCGGCGCCTGGCCCGACAAGCTGACGGAGCGACTGGAATTCTGGGCGGCGGAAACGCCCACGAAAGTCTTCTTCGCGCAGCGCGACGTGAACGGCGACTGGCGCACCATCACCTACGAGCAGGCGCTCGAATTCGCCCGCCGCATCGGCCAGTCGCTGCTTGATCGCAATCTTTCCGCCGAGCGGCCGATCGTGATTCTCTCCGGCAATGACATCGAACACGCGCTGCTGGCGCTCGCCGCGCTTTATGCCGGCATTCCACATGCGCCGATCTCGCCGGCCTATTCGCTGATGTCGGGAGACTTCGGCAAGCTGCGTTCGATCATGCAATTGATCACGCCCGGCATGGTGTTCGCCTGCGACGGCCAGATGTTCGCGAAAGCGATTCAAACGGTGGTACCCGACGACGTGGAAATCGTCGTCACCCGCAATGCGCCGGAAGGCCGGCGCACCACCGCCTTCGCCGATCTCACCAAGCCGGACCCGACCGGCACGGTCGATGCCGCGCACGACGCCGTCGGCCCCGACACCATCGCCAAGTTCCTGTTCACGTCGGGTTCGACCGGCGTGCCGAAATGCGTGATCAATACCCAGCGCATGTGGTGCGCCAACCAGGTGATGCTGCGTCAGGCGCTGGCCTATTTTGCCGACGAGCCGCCGGTGATCGTCGACTGGGCGCCCTGGCACCACACCGCCGGCGGCAACCACGACGTCGGGCTGGTGCTCTACAACGGCGGCACCTTCTATATCGACGAGGGCAAGCCGCTGCCCGGCGCCATCGAAAAGACAGTCGCCAACCTGCGCGACATCGCGCCGACCTGGTACTTCAACGTGCCGAAAGGTTACGAGGCGCTGCTGCCCTATCTGCGCAAGGACGCCGAGCTGCGCCGCAACTTCTTCTCGCGGCTGAAGCTGTTCTGGTTCGCCGGCGCCGGCATCGCCCAGCACGTGTTCGAGGAGATCCAGGACCTCGCGGTCGAGACCTGCGGCGAGCGCATCCTGTTTCTCACCGGCTTCGGCTCGACCGAGACCGCCCCGTTCGCTCTGGCACGCACGTGGCATACCGAGAACGCAGCCAACATGGGCCTGCCCGGCGCGGGCATGGAGCTGAAGCTGGTGCCCAATGAAGGCAAGCTGGAAGCGCGCGTGCGCGGGCCCAACATCACGCCGGGCTACTGGCGGCAGCCGGAATTCACCGAGAAGGCCTTCGACGAGGAAGGCTTCTACCTGCTCGGCGACGCCTTCAAGTTCGCCGATGAGGACGACGTGCGCCAGGGGCTGTTGTTCGACGGCCGCATCGCCGAAGACTTCAAGCTGTCGACTGGCACCTGGGTCAATGTCGGACCCTTGCGCGCCGCTTTCGTCGATCATTTCGCACCCTGTGTGCGTGACGTGGTGCTGGCGGGCGCGGACCGCAACGAGATCGGCGCGCTGGTGTTTCCCGATCTCGCCGCCTGCCGCAAGCTCGCGCCCGATCTCGCCGCCGACGCACCGGCCGAAACCGTGTTGAGCGACGCGCGCGTGCGCGATCATTTCACTGCGCGGCTCAAAGAATTGGCCAAAGCAAGCCCCGGTTCGTCCACGCGCGTCGCCCGCGCGCTGCTGATGGCGGAGCCGCCGTCAATGGACAAAGGCGAGATGACCGACAAGGGCTCGATCAACCAGCGCAGCGTGCTGTCGCACCGGGCCGCGCTGGTCGACGAACTTTACGGCGCCGCGCCCTCGCCGCGCGTCCTGAGCATCAAGGAGTAATCTCAAGTGAGCACCGCAAAGAACGGCATCGGCGCGACCTACGAAGACGCCTGGCTGATCGACGGCATGCGCACGCCATTCGCCGATTACAATGGCGCGCTGGGGCAGGTGTCGCCCATCGATCTCGGCATCAAGGCCGCGCGCGAAGCCTTCAGGAAGTCCGGCGCCGCGCCGCAGGACGTCGGCATCGTCGTCACCGGCTCGATGGCGCAGGCGAGCTTCGACGCCTACATGCTGCCGCGCCATGTCGGGCTCTATGCCGGCGTATCGCAGGAAACGCCCGCGCACATGGTGCAGCGGGTGTGCGGCACCGGCATCGAGGTGCTGGCGCAGGCGTCCGACGCCACCTCGCTCGGCCGCACGGAGCTGGCGCTCTGCGTCGGCACCGAATCGATGTCACGCAACCCGATCGCCTCCTACACCATGCGCGGCGGCTTCCGCATGGGTCAGGTCGAATTCAAGGATTTTCTCTGGGAGGCGTTGCTGGACACCGGCTGCAACGCCACCATGGGCGACACCGCCGAAAACCTGGCAAAGCAGTACCAGATCACCCGCGAGCAAGTGGACGAATTCGCCTCGCGCTCGTTCGCGCGCGCGGCGAAGGCGCAGGAAGACGGCTTCCTCGCCGGTGAGATCGCGCCGGTGACGACGGAGAAGTTTGAGGTCGACGGGCTCAACGCCCGCGGCATCAAGGTCAAGGACGAGTTGAAGACCGACACCCACATCCGGCCGTCGTCGGTCGAGCAGCTTGCGAAGATCCGGCCGGCGTTTGGCGGCGTGCAGACCGGCGGCAACTCGTCGGCCATTGTCGACGGTGCGGCGGCCATTCTGGTCGGCAGCGCGGATTACGCGCGCAAGCTCGGCAAGAAGCCGCTGGCGCGCATCCTGGCGAGCGCGGCCGTCGGCGTACCGCCGGAGATCATGGGCATCGGCCCAGTGCCGGCAATCAAGGCGGTGCTGGGGCGCGCCGGCTTGCAGCTCGATGCCGTCGACCGTATCGAGATCAACGAGGCCTTCGGCGCCCAGGTCATGGCCTGCGCCCGCGAGCTCGGCCTCGACGAGGACAAGCTCAACGTCAACGGCGGCGCCATCGCCATCGGCCATCCGCTCGGCGCCACCGGCATTCGGCTGACGCTGACCTGCGCGCGCGAGCTTCAACGCTCCGGATTGCGCTATGGTATCGCGTCGGCCTGCATCGGCGGCGGCCAGGGCATCGCGCTGTTGATTGAGAATCCCGAGTACAAAGGGGCGCAGTGATGGAAGTCAAAGGACAAGCGGCCATCGTGACCGGCGGCGCCTCGGGTTTGGGCGCGGCCTGCGCGCGTACGCTGGCCGCGGCCGGCGCCAAAGTCGCGATCCTCGACGTCAACGACAAGGCCGCCGCCGAGATGGCGAGCGACATCAAGGGTATCGCCGTTCATTGCGACGTGGCCGACAGCGCCAGCGCCGAAGACGCCGTCAAAAAAGCCGCCGACGATCACGGCACCGCGCGCATCCTGGTCAACTGCGCCGGTATCGGTCCGGCCAGGCGCATTGTCGGCCGCGACGGGCCGATGCCGCTCGCGGACTACGAACGCGTCATTCGCATCAACCTGATCGGCACCTTCAACATGATGCGGCTCGTCGGTGCCGCCATGCAGAAACTCGATGCGCTGCCCGACAACGAGCGCGGCGTGGTCGTCTCGACCGCATCGGTCGCCGCTTTCGAGGGCCAGATCGGCCAGGCCGCCTATTCGTCGTCAAAGGGCGGCGTCGCCGCCCTGACATTGCCGGCGGCGCGCGAATTCGCGCAGTTTGGCATCCGCGTGCTGGCGATCGCACCCGGCATTTTCAGCACACCGATGCTGAAGGCGCTGCCGCAGGAAGCCCAGGATTCGCTCGGCGCGTCGGTGCCCTTTCCCAGGCGCCTGGGCGAGCCGCGCGAGTTTGCGGCGCTTGTCATGCACTGTATCCATAATGCTTATCTCAACGGCGAGGTGATCCGCCTCGACGGTGCGCTGCGCATGGCGCCGCGCTGAATTCTCTTTCTTGAGGCGAAGCCACGTGACGACCCTGACCAATATCCGCCAGGTACGCATCGAGTGGGGCGACTGCGACCCCGCCGGCATCATCTTCTATCCGCGCTATTTCGAAATCTTCGATGCCTCGACGGCCATGCTGTTCGAGACGGCGCTGGGCATGACCAAGTTGCAGATGTTCAAGGCGCTGCCCTTTTCCGGCTTTCCGCTGGTGCGCACGCACGCCAGGTTTCTCAGGCCCACACGCTTCGGTGACGACGTGACGGTGGAAACCAGGATCACGTTTGGCCGCACCAGCTTCGAGATCGAGCACAAGTTGAGCCTTGATGCCACGCTTTGCGCCGAGTGCGAGGAAAAGCGGGTGTGGGTCGTGCGCGACGCCGAAGGCCGGCTGAAATCGCATCCGGTGCCTGAGGCGGTGCGGGAGAAGTTCGGCGTCTAGAGACGCAACCCGGCGGGGCACGAGCGGAGGAAGGAAGGGTATGCCGCTACGCAAATGTTCAGTCGATTTCGGCGGCGATCTTCTTCAGAAGAAGCAAAAACCGCTTGCGCTCACGCAGGCCAATCACGCGGTCGAGATTGCGCTCGTGCCGGCGCGCACAGCGGGTCAGGTTGGTGAGAACCTTCTTGCCGTCCGGCGTCAGGTTCAGACTGTAGCTACGGCGGTCGCTGTCCATTCGCTTGCGCGATATCAGACCGCGCCGCACCAGGTCCTCCACCACCGGCGTCAGGCTCGATTTGTCGCGGCCGGCGGCGTAGCTGAGCTCGGTCTGGCTGATGCCGGGATTACGAGCGATCAATGTCAAGGTAGCAAAGCGGCCGGGACTCTCGCCGATTTCCTGCGACCTGCGCGAGAACGCCTGGAAGGTGGCTTCTTGCGCCATGCGCAGGTTGAACCCGATCCAGTGCTCCAGCGGCCCCAGTTTGACCGAACTGCCCGCGCCGTTCCTGCGGCGCCGGGTCTTCGACACCTTCCCACTGCTCCCACTCACCGCGATCCCCCGAAAGACGGGCATCTCAACCATCCGGCCAGGTGCCCGCGATTTAGTTTGGTATCAAACCTTTTGACTTTGCAATTCGGCCAACATTCTGCTGAATTGGAGAAAAGTCGCCGACAGCGACTTATAACCAAAGGAGGAAACTCATGAAATCGCGTTTTGCGGCTCCTGTCTATGCCGCGGCCATCGCCGCCCTGTTGGGTTACGGCGCAGTGGCACAGGCACAGGAAAAAAACTTCGAACTGAAACTGGCCCACTGGGTGCCGCCGTCCCATCCGCTGCAGAAGGCGCTCGAGCAATGGGGCGAGTCGGTCAAGAAGGCCTCGGGCGGCACCCTGACCTACAAGGTCTATCCGTCGCAGCAGCTCGGCAAGGCGTTTGACCATTACGACATGGCGCGCGACGGCATCGCCGACCTCACCTACATCAACCCCGGTTATCAACCCGGCCGCTTCCCGGTGATCGCCGCCGGCGAGTTGCCGTTCCTCATCTCCAACGCCACCGGCGGTTCGCAGGCGCTCGACGCCTGGTACCGCAAGTACGCCGCGAAGGAGATGAAGGACGTCAAGTTCTGTCTCGCCTTCGTGCACGATCCGGGCACGTTCCATTCGCGCACCAAGAAGATCATGGAGCCGGGCGACATCAAGGGCATGAAGATCCGGCCGGCGCACGCCACCATCGCAAAATGGGTCACGTTGCTCGGCGGCACGAACGTGCAGGCGAGTGCGCCGCAGGTACGCGACGTGCTGGAAAAAGGCGTCGCCGACGCGGTCACTTTCCCCTGGGGTTCGATCCCGCTGTTCGGAATCGACAAGGTGGTGAAGTATCACATGGAGGCGCCGCTTTACGTCACCACCTTCGCCTTTGTATTCAACAAGTCGAAGTACAATCAGATGTCGGCCAAGCAGAAGAAAGTGATCGATGACCACTGCACCAACGAGTGGGCGCTCAAGGTCGCCGCGCCATGGGCCAAGTTCGAGCACGACGGCATCGCCAAGCTGAAAGGCATGAGCGGCCACGAGGTCTATCCGATCTCCGACGCCCAACTCGCCGCGTGGCGCAAGGCGGCTGCGCCGCTCGAGAAGTCCTGGGCCGACGGCGTCAAGAAGACGGGCGTCGATCCCGACGTTGCGATGAAGGAATTGAAGGCCGAGCTCGTCAAATACAACGCCGCGGCGAAGTAAATGAACGGGCGTCCGGCTGAACGCGGTCCCTTCGACCGCTTCATCGACGCCATCGAACTGACGGCGGCGGGCTTCCTCGCCGCCGTCACCGCCATCACGTTCGTTTCCGTATTCCTGCGCTACCTTTTCATCTGGTCCATTCCCGATTCCTACGACTTCACCCGGCTGCTGCTCGGCATCCTGATCTTCTGGGGAATGGCGGTAGCGAGCTACCGCGGCGACCACATCACCGTCGACCTGTTGTGGAGCGCGGCACCGGCCTGGGCCAAGCGCGGCATGGATATTTTCGCGGCGCTGATCACGCTGGTCGGCATGGCGACGTTCACGTGGATGTTCGCCGAGAAGGTCATCAACACGCGCACCGACCATGTGCTGACGTTCGACCTGCGCCAGCCGGTCTGGATCTACTATTTCGTCGCCTGGATCGGGCTGGCGTCGGCAGTCGCGCTGCTCGTGCTGCGCACGTTCCGGCTGGTCGTCGCGCCCGAAAAACTCGCGCCGTCCCGCGAAGCCCATACCGGCGAGTAGGTCGACCATGAGCACGGACGCCGTCGCCGCCATCGGTTTCGCCTCGCTGTTCGCGCTGATGATGCTGCGCGTGCCGGTCGGAATCGCCATGGGCACCGTCGGCGTGCTCGGCTTCGGTTACATCCTCGGCGACATCGGCCCGGCGCTGAAGCTGCTGTCGCAATCGCCGATCCGCACCGCCACCGACGCCGAGTTCGCCGTCATCCCGCTGTTCCTGCTGATGGGCGCATTCGCCTCCGCGTCCGGCATGAGCGGCGAACTGTTCCGCGCATCCAACACCTTTCTCGGCCACCTGCGCGGCGGCCTCGGCGTCGCCACCATCGCCGCCTGTGGCGGCTTTGCCGCCATCTGCGGCTCATCGGTAGCCACCGCGGCCACCTTCTCCAAGATCGCCTACCCGGAGATGCGCAAGTTCGGCTATCCGCAGAGCTTCGCCACCGGCGTGATCGCCGCCGGCGGCTCGCTCGGCATCATGATCCCGCCGTCAACCGTGTTTGCGGTCTACGGCATAATTACCGAACAGGACATCGGCAAGCTGTTCATCGCCGGCATTGTGCCGGGCATCATCGCGATCCTGATGTACGTCGCCACCATAAACGTCATCACCTTTCTGCGGCCGGACTTCCTGCCGAAGACCCCGCGCCATAGCTGGGCCGAGCGGCGCGAGGCGGTGGCCGGCATCTGGGCCGTGGTGCTGTTGTTCATTTTCATCATCGGCGGCCTTTACGGCGGTCTGTTCACCGCCACCGAAGCGGCCGGCATGGGCGCGGGCGGCGCCTTCATCATCGCGTTGGCGCGACGCAAACTGTCGAGGGCCGACTTCTGGAACTGCCTGGTCGAGTCCCTGCGCACCACGGCGGCGGTGTTCACCATCCTGATCGGTGCGCTGATCTTCGGCTACTTCCTCACGATCACGCAGACGCCACAGAAGCTGACCGCCTTCCTCACCGGCCTCGGCCTCGGCTCCTACGGCGTGCTGGTGCTGATCATGCTGATGTATCTGGTACTCGGCTGCCTGATGGACGCCATGGCCATGATCATCCTCACCATCCCCATCGTGTTTCCGGTGATCAAGGAACTCGGCTTCGATCCGATCTGGTTCGGTGTGGTGATCGTGATGACGGTTGAATTGGGCCTGATTCACCCGCCGGTCGGCATGAACGTATTTGTGATAAAGAGCGTTATTCGCGAGGTGAAGCTTTCGACGGTATTTTACGGGGTCCTGCCGTTCGTGCTGACCGATATCCTGCGGCTGGCCATCATCATCGCCTTCCCGATACTGGCGACCTGGCTGCCCTCGCATATGTGACCAGGACTTGCTAGATAGTTTGTGGCCAAACCATCGGCTGGAGACCCGCGGTGGAACGTTCGTTCAAGAAAGAGGTGCAGGCGCTCAGGCTGGGCGACGGCGAGACCTTCCGTGGCGAGGGGATTCTCGCTGTCACCAAGGCGCTGCTGCAATCGGGCGTTTCCTACGTGGGCGGCTATCAGGGCGCCCCGGTTTCCCACCTGCTCGACGTGCTGGTTGACGCCGAGGACATCATGAGCGAACTGGGCGTGCACCTCGAGACCTGCTCGAACGAGGCCTCCGCCGCCGCCATGCTCGGTGCCTCGATCAACTATCCCTTGCGCGGCGCGGTGACCTGGAAGTCGATCGTCGGCACCAACGTCGCGGCCGACGCGCTTTCCAACCTTGCCTCCCCCGGCGTCGTGGGCGGCGCCATGATCATTCTGGGCGAGGACTACGGCGAAGGCGCCAGCGTCATCCAGGAGCGCTCCTATGCCTACGCGCTCAAGTCCTCGATGTGGCTGCTCGACCCGCGTCCCGACCTGCCCTCGATCGTGCATACGGTCGAGAAAGGCTTTGAATTGTCGGAGGCGAGCCACGCGCCGGTGATGCTGGAGCTGCGCATCCGCGCCTGCCATGCCACCGGCGAGTTCGCCGCGAGGACCAACCGCAAGGCGGAATATTCGGGTATCAACCGCATTCCCGCTCCGGCGCATTTCAACTACGGCCGGCTCGCACATCCGCCCGTCACCTTCATACAGGAGAAACTGAAGGTGGAGGAACGGCTGCCGGCGGCGCAGACCTTCATCCGCGAACACAAGCTCAACGAATTGATCGACGGCGATCTCAAGGACGTCGGCATTATTGTTATGGGCGGGCTGACCAATAGCGTGTTGCGCGCCATGGAGCGGATGGGGCTCGCGGATGTGTTCGGCGCCTCGCGCATCCCGATACTGGTGCTGAATGTGGTCTATCCGTTGGTGCCTGAAGAGATCCGTGCGTTCTGCACGGGAAAAAGCGCCGTATTCGTCGTTGAAGAAGGAAACCCCGCCTACATCGAGGACGCTATCAACGTCGAGCTGCGCCGCGCCGACATCCAGACCAGGGTGCTCGGCAAGGGCCCGCTGCCACGGGCCGGCGAATATTCGTCGGAAGTGCTGCTCGAGGGCCTCGCCGCATTCCTGGAGGCGACAAGGCCGAACGGCATCGACGCCGGCACCATTGCCGAAAAGGCGCGCGGGCTGATCGCACACAGGCCGAAAGCCGCCGCCGCGCTTGGCGCGCTGCCGCCGCGGCCGCCGGCCTTCTGCACCGGCTGCCCCGAACGGCCCGTATTCTCCGCCCTCAAGCTGATGCAGCGGGAGCTTGGCCCCACCCACATCAGCGCCGATATCGGTTGCCATTCGTTCGCGACCTTTGCCCCGTTCTCCATGGGCAATTCCATTCTCGGCTACGGCATGTCGCTTGCCAGCGCCGCGGCGGTCGGCCCCAATCTGGCTCAACGCCCGATCTCGGTGATGGGTGACGGCGGCTTCTGGCACAATGGTGTGATCACCGGCGTGGCATCGAACCTGTTCAACAAGGGCGACGGCGTCCTGATCGTGATGCAGAACGGCTACGCCTCGGCCACCGGCCAGCAATGGATTCCGTCGAGCGCGACGAGCCGCGAAGGTTCAGTGGCCGGCGTGAGCATCGAGCAAACCTTGCGCGCCATGGGCGTGAAGTGGATGCGCACGGTCCGCACCTACAGCGTCGAGGTCATGACGAGAACCCTGAAGGAGGCGATGAAGACCGCCGAGGAGGGTCTCAAGGTCATCATCGCCGACGGTGAATGCCAGCTCGCACGCCAGCGCCGGGTGCGCGCCGAAGACGCGGAGAAACTCAGGCGCGGGGAGCGCGTTACGCGTGCGCGCTACGGCGTCGACGACGAGATCTGCACCGGCGACCATTCCTGCATTCGTTTGTCGGGATGCCCGTCGCTGACGGTGAAGCCCTCGCCTGATCCATTGCGCACCGACCCCGTGGCAAGCGTGGTCGACAGTTGCGTCGGTTGCGGCCTGTGCGGCGAAGTCGCCCACGCCGCGGTGCTGTGCCCCTCGTTCTACCGCGCCGAAATCATCCGCAACGCCAACTGGCGCGACCGCGCACTGCATCGCTTGCGCAGCACGGTCATTGGCTGGATGGGCGGCTATAACGGCAAGACGGCGGCGAAAGCGGCATGAGTGCGACCCGGCCGATCACCCTGCTGATCGCCGCCCTCGGCGGCGAAGGCGGCGGCGTACTGACCAACTGGATCGTGTCAGCGGCAGCGGAGGCCGGCTTTCCGGTGCAGTCCACGTCGATCCCCGGCGTCGCGCAGCGCACCGGCGCCACCACCTATTACATCGAGATTTTGCCGGTTCACGTCAATGTGCTGAACGGCAAGCGGCCGGTGCTGGCATTAACGCCCGGTGTCGGCGACATCGACATCGCGGTGGCGAGCGAACTGCTGGAAGCCGGACGCACGGTCGCCAGCGGATTTGTCACGCCCGAGCGCACCCACGTCATTGCCTCGCTCAGCCGCTTCTATGCCATGGACGAAAAGATCGCCATGGGTGACGGCCGCTTCGATCAGGACCTGCTGATCAAGGTCATCAAGGAGCATGCCCGCGACGCACTTCTCGTCGACATGGCACAGCTGGCCACACAAAGCGGTTCGATCATCAGTGCAGTGATGCTGGGCACCATCGCCGGGAGCGGCCGGCTGCCGCTAAACGCGGAGCAGTTCGAAGCCGCTATCCGCGCCGACGGCAAGTCAATCGACAGCAATTTGCGCGGCTTCCGCGCCGGCTTCGAGGCCGCGCGGGCAAAGGCACAACCCGTCAGACTGCCGGAGAAGAAAAAGCGCGCCGCGATCACGCAGCAAACGCTGGAAGACGAAGTCACACGCAGCTTCCCGGCGCAGGTGCACCCGGTCGTGCTCGAAGGCGTGCGGCGGCTCGTGGCCTATCAAGACGGCGATTACGCGCGGACCTATCTCGATCGTCTGGGAACAATCGCCTCTGCCGACGTCAATGCCGACGCGCAAGGCAAGCTCCTGAAAGAAGTGGCGCGCCATCTCGCCGTGCGCATGTCCTACGAGGACGTGGTGCGGGTGGCACAGGCCAAGATTTCAGCCCGCGCGCATGCAACGCATCGCGTGCGACGAATTGCGCGTGAATGACGAGCCGTTCTCGGTGCACGATTTCCTCAAGCCCGGCATCGAGGAACTCACCCAGCTCCTGCCGCCGGCGTTGGCACGTCCCATCCGCCGCTACGCCGAACGAAAAGGCTGGTACGGCCGCATCTATTTCGGCATGGAGATAAATACCACGTCGGTGAGCGGCTATCTGCGCTTCCTCATGCTCGCGAGGCTGCGCCGCCTGCGGCCCTACGGCATCCGCTACAGGGAAGAGCAGGCGCAGATCGAGGCCTGGCTGGCGCTGATCGCCAGAGCGTTGCCGCGCTCGACCGATCTCGCGCTCGAAATCGCCGAATGCGCGCGATTGATCAAAGGCTATGGCGATACCCATGCGCGCGGCGTTTCCAATTACCGCGCCATCGAAACGCGCCTGATCGAGCCGGCACTCGCCGGCCGTATTCAGGTCGAGCGCGCCGCCGATGCGGTGGCGAGCGCCCGCACCGCCGCGCTGGTCGATCCGGAGGGCGAGAGCCTCGCCAAGTGCCTCGCCGAGATCGACGCGCAACCGGCTTTGCGCCAGGCGGCCGAGTAACTCCCACCGCCATTTTCCAGGGGCGACAATGCGTCCCACGCGATGCCCAACAAGGGGACAGCGTGGCTGCCGCTGGCTCCGTTGTCAGCCCCTGCCCCGTCGCGTAAAACGTCGGGCCACAACAACAAGCGCCCGCACAATCACGCGCGGGGCGACCAAAACAGGGCGGAACCCCATGGCCGTTTCACAGACCGGACGCGAGCGTCACATGATCGCCGCTGAAGGTTTCCTGCGCGCGCTGGCCGATCACGGTATCGACTATTTCTTCTGCAATCCGGGCACCGACTTTCCGCCCATCGTGGAGGCCTTCAGCCGCGCCAAGAAGACCAACGCCAGGGTGCCGCGCCCCATATTGGTGCCGCACGAAAACCTGGCGGTGGCGATGGCGCACGGCGCCTACCTGATGAACGGCAAGCCGCAGGCGGTAATGGTCCACGTCAACGTCGGCACCAGCAACACCATCAACAACGTCACCAACATGTCGCGCGACCGCGCACCGCTGATCCTCGCCGCCGGCCGCACGCCGATCACCGAGCAGGGCCAGTTCGGCTCGCGCTCGCGGCCGATCCACTGGGCGCAGGAGATGTTCGACCAGGCCGGCATGCTGCGCGAGATGGTGAAGTGGGACTACGAGTTGCGCCAGCCGCATCAGGTCGCCGACGTGGTGGCGCGCGCGGTGGAAGTGTCGATGGCGCATCCGCGCGGGCCGGTCTATCTGGTGCTGCCGCGTGAGCCGCTGGCAGCGCCGCTCGCCGAGCCGGCCGGCCCGGTCAATGTGCGTCCGCAGGCGGCCGGAGACCTGGCCCGATCCGGCATCGGTCGCGATGCTCGCCGACTGGATCGCGGCCGCCGAGCGGCCGATGATCGTCGCCGGCGCGTTGCCGGCGGATGCGGTCGCGCCGCTGTCGAAGCTCGCCGAGCGCTGCGCCATTCCGGTGGTGCCGCATAATCCGAGAACCGTGTGCCTGCCATCGAGCCACCATATGCATTTCGGCCATGAGCCGGGGGCGCTACTGGCCGACGCCGATCTGGTGATCGTGCTCGATTCCGACGTGCCGTGGATTCCGCACCTGCAGCATCCGCCGGCCGGCTGCCGCGTTGCCCATGTCGGCGAAGACCCGTTCTTCGTGCGCTACCCGATGCGTTCGTTCCAGAGCGATCTTGAGCATTCAGGCCGGCATCACCAACGCGCTCAACGCGCTCGCCGCGGCGGTCGAGCCGAACCTGCAGGCGGCGGAAGCGCGCATCGCCTCGCGCCGCGGCCGGCTCACCGAGCGCATGCGCAACCGCCGCGCCCAGCTCGCCAAGGACTCCGCCCCCGGCACGACCATCTCGCCGGAGTATCTCTCGCGCGTCATCGGCGAAACGGTCGGGTCCGACGCCGTCATCTTCAACGAATATCCGTTGCGGCTCGACCACTGCCCGCGCGAGGAGCCGGGTACCTTGTTCGCGCTCGGCCCGGCCGGCGGCCTGGGCTGGGGTTTTGGCGCCGCGCTCGGCGCCAAGCTGGCGGCACCCGACAGGTTCATCGTCGCCACGCTCGGCGACGGCGCCCACATGTTCGGCAATCCGACCGTGGCCCATTGGGTGTCGGCGGTACACCAGCTGCCGGTGCTGACGATCATCTTCAACAACAGCCGCTACGGCGCCGTGCGCCGCGCCACGCTGTCCATGTTCAAGGACGGAGCCGCCGGCGAGAACGAAGGCCGCGAACTCGCCGACCTCAGCCCCGCCCCGCCCTATGACGAGATCGCCCACGCGCAGGGCGCCTATGCCGAGCGCGTCGAAAAGCCCGCCGACCTGCCGGCGGCGATTCAGCGGGCGCGCGAGGCCGTCGTCGAGGGACGCAAGCAGGCGCTGCTCAACGTTATTACGCCTTATTGAGCGGCGAAATCGCTTCAACGAAGAAACGCCAGTCACGGAGTACAGGTTCATGCGCATCGATGCCTACACCCATTTCCTGCCGGAGAAGTTCTTCGCCAAGCTGGTGGAGAGCGGCCTTCCCAACATCGGCAAACGCATGCGCGAGGTACCGTGCATCCACGATCTCGACGAGCGCAAGCGCGTGGTCGACCAGTTCAAGGATTACGCGCAAATCCTCTCGCACGGCATGCCGCCGATCGAAGTCATGGTGAAGGGCGAAACCGTCAACGAATACGCCAAGCTGCTCAACGACGGCTTCGCCGACATCTGCGCCAAGGACCCCGGCCATTTCCCCGGCTGGGTGGCGCAGAGCGCGCTCGGCGCGCCGGACATCGGCCTGAGTGAAGTCAAGCGCGCGCTCAACAACGGCGCGCTCGGCGTGCAGATCTACACCAACGTCGCCGGCCGGCCGCTCGACGACCCCGAATTCGAGCCGTTCTTCGCGCTGATGAACGAGCTCGACAAGCCGATCTGGCTGCATCCGGCGCGCGCCGCCAATTTCCCGGACTATCTCTCCGAGACCAAATCCAGGTACGAAATCTGGTGGGCCTTCGGCTGGTCCTACGAGACCGCCGCGGCGATGGCGCGGCTGGTGTTCTCCGGGATCATGGACAAGTACCCGAACCTGAAGATCATCACCCACCATTTCGGCGGCATCGTGCCGATGCTGGAGGGCCGCATCGGCCCCGGCTGGGACCAGATGGGCGCGCGCACCTCGGACGAGGACCTCGGCGCCCTGAAGAACAGCCTGAAGAAGCGCCCGCTCGATTATTTCAAGCACGACTTCTACGCCGACACCGCGACGTTCACCGCGGAGCCGGCGATGCACGCCGGGCTCGCCTTCTTCGACATCGACAAGATCGTGTTCGCCTCCGATTGCCCGTTCGACCCCGAGAAGGGCACCATGTACACGCGCGAGACGCTGCGTATTCTGGAAGGCATCGACATGCCGAAAGCCGACAAGGAAAAGATATGGCACGGCAACCTGGAGCGCATCACCGGCGCGAAGTTCCCCACCTGATCGCATTTCGAAAACAAACAATCTTCCTGCGAGTCGGCATGAGCAAGAGCCGCCCGGTCGTCATCGCGGGCGCAGGACCGACCGGCCTGATGTGCGCGCTGGCGCTGACGCGCCAGCGCATTCCGGTGGTACTGTTCGAGGCTGAGCAGCGGCTTACCCACGACCTGCGCGCCGGCTCGTTTCATCCGCCGACGCTCGACATGATGGCGCCTTACGGCATCACCGAACGGATGCTGGAAACCGGCATCAAGGTGCGGCACTGGAAGATTCGCAACAAATCCGGCGACCTGATCGCCGAATTTGATCTCGACCTGCTGGCGGACGAGACGTCCCATCCCTACCGCCTGCATCTGGAGCAGCACCGGCTGACACCGATCCAGCTCGACATCCTGAAGGCCAACGGCGGCGCGGAAGTCCATTTCGGCCATCGCGTAACCGGCTTCACGCAGAACGATGACGGCGTTTCGGTCGGTGTCGAAGGCAAAGACGGCGCGCGCACGATCGAAGCCTCATGGCTGATCGGCGCCGACGGCGGCCGCAGCGTGGTGCGCAAGGAGCTCGGCGTCGAATTCGAAGGCTTCACCTGGCCGGAGATTTTCGTCGTCGTCAGCACGCCTTGCGATTTCGGCGCGCGCGGCTTCGCCCGCAACACCTACATTGCCGATCCGGTCGAGTTCGGTGCGCTGTTCAAGGTACCCGATGAGGGTCCCCCTGGTCTGTGGCGGCTCGCCTATCCGGCCAATCCGGAAGAGAGCGACGCAGCGCTGCTGGCGCCCGAACGCGTGGAGGCGGCATTGCAGCGTTTCAACGCCATGCCCGAACCGTACGAGGTGCGCTACAAAAGCACCTATCGCGTACATCAGCGGGTGGCGTCGAATTTCCATATCGGCCGCGTTCTGCTCGCCGGCGACGCCAGCCATCTCAACAACCCGCTCGGCGGCTTCGGGCTCAACAGCGGTATCCACGATGCGGTCAATCTCTGCGACAAGCTCGGCCGGCTGTGGCGTGGCGAAGGCGGACCGGAGCTACTCGAGCTTTATTCGCGCCAGCGCCGTGCCGCGACTATCGAGCAGGTGCAGGCCATGTCGATCCGCAACAAGCGGATGATGGAAGAGCGCGATCCCGCTGTGCTGCGCACGCGACTCCAGGAGATGATCGAGGTGGCCGGCGACCCGGTGCGGGCCAAACAACATCTGCTCAACACCTCGATGATTTCCGGGCTCAGGCGCGCCGAGGAGATCAAATAACAAGCCTGTCTCCGCCCTCGTTATCCCCGGCAGTGCCGGCATTGGCCCGGTGAAACGCCAGCGCTCGTTCTGCTACCCTTCCGGCCCATGGCGCTCACCAATCCCGCAGGCCTGAACGAGCTCGACGAAACGCTGCCCAAGGACGAGGCGGCCGGCGGTGGGCGGCCGCCGGGCAGTGGCGATAACAATGCCCGCCTCAGCCCAATGCTGGAGCAATACATCAAGATCAAGACTGCCAATCCGGACAGCCTGTTGTTCTACCGGATGGGCGATTTCTACGAACTGTTCTTTGCGGACGCGGAAGTCGCGAGCCGTGCGCTCGGCATCGTCCTGACCAAGCGCGGCAAGCATCAGGGTGAGGACATCCCGATGTGCGGCGTACCGATCCACCGATCGGACGAATATCTGCACCGGCTGATCGCGCTCGGCCACCGCGTGGCGGTGTGCGAACAGCTCGAGGATCCGGCCGAAGCCAGGAAGCGCGGGTCCAGGAGCGTGGTGCGGCGCGACGTTGTGCGGCTGGTGACACCCGGCACGCTGACCGAAGACACGCTGCTCGACGCCAGGCGCAACAACTATTTGCTCGCTATTGCGCGCGCGCGACTGTCGTCGGTCGACGAGGAAGCGCGCTTTGCGCTGGCCTGGATCGACATCTCCACCGGCGAGTTCCGCATCGCCGAATGCGAACATGCGTCGCTCGCCGCCGAGATCGCGCGGCTGGAGCCGGGCGAGATCATCGTCTCCGATGCACTTTATGCCGATCCCGAACTGATGCCGCTATGGCGCTCATTGCCGGCGGTAACGCCGCTCACCCGCGACGTGTTCGACGGCGCCACCGCCGAGCGCCGGTTGACGTCTTTCTTTTCGGTCGCGACCAGCGAAGCCTTCGGCACGCTGACCCGGCTGGAGTTGACCGCGGCCGCGGCCTGCGTCACCTACGTCGAGCGTACCCAGATTGGTCAACGCCCGCCGCTGTCGCCGCCCATGCGCGAAAGCGCCGGCGCCACCATGGCGATCGACCAGGCGACGCGCGGCAATCTCGAACTGATGCGCACGCTCGCCGGCGAACGGCACGGCTCGCTGCTCGAGGCCATCGACCGCACCGTCACGTCCGCGGGCTCGCGCCTGCTGGCGCAGCGGTTGTCGGCACCCCTCACCGACCCTGCGCAGATCAACCGTCGGCTCGACGCGGTCGCTGCCTTTGTCGAGGACGTCGCGGCGCGCGCGGATACCCGCTCTCGGCTGCAAGGCGCGCCCGATCTTGCCCGCGCGCTGGCGCGGCTGGCCGTCAGCCGCGGCGGCCCGCGCGATCTTGCCGCCATCCGCGACGGCATTCTGGCGGCTGCCGACCTTGCGCGCGCGCTCGCCGCCTACAAGGAAGCGCCGACCGAAATCGCCGAGGCGTTGAAGGCCTGCCTTCGTCCTGATGGCATGCTGGCGGCGGAACTGTCGGCGGCGCTTGCCGCCGAATTGCCGGCGTTGAAACGCGACGGCGGCTTCGTGCGCGAGGGTTACGACGCCGGGCTCGACGAGACGCGCAGCTTGCGCGACGAATCCCGCCGCGTGATCGCCAACCTGCAGGCGCGCTATGCGGACGAGACCGGTGCGCGCGCGCTCAAGATCCGCCACAATAACGTGCTCGGCTATTTCGTCGAGGTCACCGCGCAGCACGGCGACAAGCTGATGTCGCCGCCGCTTAACGCCAGCTTCATCCACCGCCAGACGCTCGCGGGCCAGGTGCGCTTCACCACCACCGAACTGGGCGAACTGGAAGCCAAAATCGCCAGCGCCGCGGAGCGCTCGCTCGGCCTCGAACTCGAAATCTTCGAGCGCCTCACCGCTGCCGTGATCGCCGATACCGAAGCACTGAAGGCCTGCGCCGATGCACTCGCCCGCCTTGATGTCGCGAGTGCGCTCGGCGACGCTCGCGACCGAGCGCGATTACGTTCGTCCCCACGTCGATGACAGCCTCGATTTCGTCATCGAAGGGGGCCGCCATGTCGTGGTCGAGCAGGCGCTGGCACGCGACGGCACGCCCTTCGTCGCCAACGACTGCGACCTCGCCCCGCCCGGGGAGACCGATGCCGGGCGTATCTGGCTGATCACCGGCCCCAATATGGCGGGCAAATCGACCTTCCTGCGCCAGAACGCGCTGATCGCGATTCTCGCGCAGATGGGTTCGTTCGTGCCGGCGAAATCGGCACGTATCGGTGTCGTTGATCGGCTGTTCTCACGCGTCGGCGCCGCCGACGATCTTGCGCGCGGACGCTCGACCTTCATGGTCGAGATGGTGGAGACCGCCGCCATCCTCAATCAGGCGGGCGAGCGGGCGCTGGTGATCCTGGATGAAATCGGCCGCGGCACCGCCACATTCGACGGCCTGTCGATCGCCTGGGCAACCGTCGAACATCTCCATGACGTGAACAAATGCCGCGCACTGTTCGCCACGCATTTCCATGAGCTCACCGCGCTGTCGGCGCGGCTCGCGCGCCTGCACAATGCCACGGTACGCGTGAAGGAATGGCAGGGCGAGGTGGTATTCCTGCACGAGGTGGTGGCCGGCGCCGCCGACCGCTCCTACGGCATCCAGGTCGCCAAGCTTGCCGGCCTGCCGACGAGCGTGATCGAGCGCGCCAAACTCGTGCTGGCCAACCTGGAACAGGAAGATCGCGCCGCGCCCAAGGGCTTCGAGGATCTGCCGCTGTTCGCAGCGACGCCGGCGCATTCACCGCCCTCCACCGCGAAGAAGGATGGTTTCGGCGCTCTGGCATCGGGGCTGGCCGCGCTCAATCCCGACGAGATGTCGCCGCGCGAGGCGATGGAAGCGCTCTACGAGCTGAAAGAGACGCTGGCGAAGACGCAGAAGAGCTGAAGGGCAGAACCGTGCGAATTCCCTCCCTCCCCCCGCGAGGCGGCGGGGAGGGGGGCGACAGGCCACGCGCGACCTTGGGTGCGCTCGCCATCCCGCTTGCGCGGGGACGAACGGATATGTGTGAATAGTGCACCATGATGAACGTCGCCGAGCGAAAGCAGACGGCCGCGCCGGCCGACGCGCGGGCCTGGCTCGAACGCCTCGAAGCCGCCCTCTCTGCGCAGGACGCCGCGGCGGCCGCGACCCTGTTCCTGCCGGACGGGCTCTGGCGCGACATTCTGGCGTTCACCTGGACCATCCGGACCATGCGCGGGCGCGACGCCATTGCGGCGACCCTGCAGGAGACGCTCGCGCGCACCAGGCCGATTAACTTCCATATCCCGGGAAATCGCACGCCGCCGCGCCCGGTGAACCGGGCCGGCACCGCGTGCATCGAGACACTGTTTGCATTCGACACCGCTACCGGCCCTTGCGCGGGCGTGGCGCGGCTCGTTCCCGACCCGGAAGCGCCGGCGCAGCTTCTGGCCTGGACACTGAACACGAACCTGCAGGAAATCCGCGGACACGAAGAGGCGTACAGGAAGTGCGATTTCCACGACCCGCACGGCACGCGCGACTTCGGCGACGAAAACTGGCTAGACCGCCTGAACCGGGCGCGCGCCTTTGAGGATCGCGATCCCGCCGTGGTTGTGGTCGGCGGCGGTCAGGCCGGCCTGTCGATCGCCGCGCGCCTCGGGCAACTGGGCGTCGATACGCTGATCGTCGACCGCCATCCGCGCGTCGGCGACAACTGGCGCAAGCGCTATCATTCGCTGACGCTGCACAACGAGGTGCACGTCAACCACCTACCCTACATGCCGTTCCCGCCGACCTTCCCGGTCTATATCCCGAAGGACAAGCTCGCCAACTGGTTCGAGGCTTATGTCGAGAGCCTGGAGCTCAATTACTGGCCCGGGACCGAACTTGTCGCGGGCAGCCATGACGACAAGCGCGGCCAATGGTCGGTGACGCTCAAACGGCGGGACGGCACCACGCGCGTCATGCACCCGCGCCATCTCATTTTCGCGACCGGCGTGAGCAGCATCCCGAGTTATCCCGAGCTACCGGGGCTCGACGATTTCGCCGGCGAAATCGTGCATTCCGGCGATTTCGCCGACGCCGACCGCTGGAAGGGCCGCAAGGCGCTGGTGCTCGGCACCGGCACCAGCGGCCATGACGTTGCCCAGGAACTGTACGCGCACGGCGCCGACGTAACGCTGATCCAGCGCAGCAAGACCTATGTGGTAAGCTTGAAGGAAGCGCAGGCCGTCTACGCAATGTATTCGGAGGGCATTCCGTTCGACGACTGTGACCTGCTTGCGACTTCGATGCCCTATCCGGTCCTGCGACGCTCCTATCAGCTCTCGACCGCGGCGAGCTACGAGATCGACAAACCGCTGTTCGAGGCGCTGGAGAAACGTGGCTTCAGGCTGTGGCTCGGCGAGGACGAAACCGGCTTCCAGATGATGTATCTGCGCCGCGGCGGCGGCTATTACTTCAACGTCGGCTGCTCCGACCTGATCATCGCCGGCGACGTGGAGTTGATGCAGTTTGCCGACGTCGAGCGTTTCGTTCCCGATGGCGCGCGGATGAAGGACGGCAGCATCGCGCCCGCCGAGCTGCTGGTGCTCGCAACCGGTTACAAAAATCAGCAAGAGACCGTGCGCCTCTATCTTGGCGACGCCATTGCCGACCGCATTGGCCCGGTCTGGGGTTTTGGCGATGACGGCGAGTTGCGCAACATGTGGCGTCGGACGGCACAGCCCGGACTGTGGTTCACCGCCGGAAGCCTCGCACAGTGCCGGATTTTCTCCCGCTACCTCGCCATCCAGATCAAGGCGATCGAAGAGGGGTTGTTGCAGTAGCCCGTCATGGCTGCATAGCCGTTCGAAGAACGGCGTTCTTTCAGAACGCCTATGTCCCGGCCATCCACGCCTTTCTTTTCGGGACTGAAGACGTGGATGCCCGGCATAGTCGGGCATGACGGCGGGAAGAAATATACCGCATCCCGCCGCCATCACATTACGACGCCGTCGCAAGATCGTGCGTATGCCCGCAGCAGGCGTCCCCGATGCATTCGATGTGCCGGTGATCGGTGCCGCAGCAGCCGCCGAGCACGTTGATGTGCGGGAATCGGCGCAACAGGTCGGCATATTGCGCCCCGAGCTCCTGCGGGTTGCCCGTGTCGAGCTCCGGCGAGTTGTCGAGCTCGGCGTGGCTCTTGCACGACGAGTTCGCCCGCACTGCCCGCAGCCGCCTGATCCACGGCGCGCCCGGATCGAGCGCATCGGCAAAATGCATGGGATGCGCACAATTGATCATGTAGTAGGCCGGCCCGTTTTGGGTCGCCCGGTCGACCTTCCCGATCGCCTCGCTCAGGGTCTCGCCGGTCGGCAGACAGCCGTCGGTCTCCACCGTAAACGAAATGACGCACGGCACGCCGGCGGCTTGCGCCGCGCGCGCAACGCCGGTCGCCTCGTTCACGTTGGTCATGGTGAAGGCCGACACGCAGTCGACGCCCGCCGCGCGGAAGATGCCGATCTGCCAGGCGTGATAGTCCGTGGCTTCCTCGACCGTCATCAGCGCACCGGGATCGTAACCGTCGCCACGCGGGCCGATATTACCGCTGATGACGATGGGCGTGCGCGCGGTTTCGTACTTCGCCCGCACCTCGCGCATCAGGTCGATGCCGGCACGGTTCAGTCCGGCGAGCCGCTCGCGGCCGTAACCGGCCTTCGCGGCCCAGTCGGGATTGGCACGCCAGGTCGGGCTCTCCAGAATGAAGCCGACGCCGTGCTTCACCGCCATCGGCAGATAGCGGTCGAAATACTCGAGAATGGCCTTGCGGCCTTTTTCGGTTTCGAGCAGCACGAAGGCCTCGCCCATCGGCAGGTCCCAACCTTCGTGGAAGATGAGCGTGGTCTCGAATCCGCCGTCGGTGAGGAACAGCTTGCCGTCGAGCTGCGGCAACAGCCGGCGGTCTTTCAAATCGGATATTTGCGTCATCGGGGTTCTCCAGGTCCACGGGGAGCGCGCAAGAGGCGCCTCCGGTTGACGGCGAGAAACCAGAACCGCGGCGACCGATCCAGCGAACCCGTGGTACAGTCATCTCTCAGAAAAAATACATATAAATCAATATCTTGCCTTCCGCCGCGAGCCGGCGGGACCGGGACGGCGCTGTCAACTGCACTTGTGGTACAGTCCCTCAAGTCGCCAGGGAGGCCGTCATGGATGCCACAGCACCACGCCGGGGCGGCGATACCCGCGAACGCATTCTCGACACGGCAGAAACCGCGGTTCTCGACAAGGGCTTCGCGGCGACGTCGATCGACGAACTGATCGCGGCGGTCGGCATCACCAAGAGCGGTTTCTTCTACCATTTCCGCGACAAGGGTGAGCTGGCCAAGGCGCTGCTGGTCCGCTACATCGAGCGCGAGAACGAGCTGTTCGGCGATCTGTTCAAGCGGGCCGACGAGCTCAACGACGACCCGCTGCACGGTTTCCTGGTCGGCCTCAAGATGCTGTCGGAGATGCTGGCCGATCTGCCGAGCGGCCATCCGGGCTGTCTGGTTGCCTCCTATTGCTATCAGGACCGGCTGTTCGACCGCGAAATCCGCGATCTCAATACCGCCGCGGTGCTGGGCTGGCGCGAACGTTTTCGCGAGCGGCTGGAGCTGATCGCCGCGCGCTATCCACCGCGTATTCCGGTCGATCTCGACGATCTCGCCGACATGCTGTCGGTCATCGCCGACGGCGGCATCATCCTGGCCAAGGTGGTCAGGGACAAGGACGCGTTGCCGCGACAGATCCTGCTCTACCGCGATTTCATCCGCATGATTTTCACCGCCGCCTGAGCACGGCGCGGTCAGGCCGGGGTCTTCCGGCGCGTCAGACGATGGCGCGCAAACCACAGCATCGCGTTCCAGGAAACGCCGACGGCAAGCCCGATCAGATACGACCACCACACGCCGACCGGCACCGCCAGCCAGTGTACGACCAACAGGCTCAGGTTGAGTCCGATCAGCGGCGCCTGCACGTGCGCCGCCACGCTCGCCGCACCCGGGCCGCCGATGCGCGGATGCAGAATGACGAAGTATGATGCCATGGCGACCGGGAAGAATGCGAACAGGCCCGACCAGTAGGAACCGATCGAGTAACTCGCCGCCGTCACGATGAGGACGCAGAGCGTCACGAGTGCGGCACGCCAGGCAAGATCGGCGCCGGTGAATTTGACCTTTTGCCGCACGCCCTCCGAACGGAAGCGCCGGCCGGCCCGGATGGTTAGCGGGAACACGATGGCGGTGAGCACGACCGCGCCAGCCGCACTCCAGTCGATCATCCGCGACAGCGCCGCCGCCCCGAACCACACCAGGAATGCGCCGCTCAGGCTCACCATCAGGCTCCGTTGCTGCGCCAGCGCGGCATAGGCGAGCGCAAACACCGCGACGATCGCCCCCGCCACCATGCTGCCGACCGCGCTCCCGGCGATGAAGGAGGGCTCGTGCTGAAACGCGAGGATGATCATGGCGGCACCGCCGGCGGTCGGCAGCGAGGCGATGAGCGATCCGATGAAAGGCCCGCTGCGCTCGACCACAAAGGAAGCCGCGACCACGATGCCGGCGGTCATCGCGATCTTCAGCAGCAGGCCGAGGACGAACATCAGCATAGGGGACGCTCTACAACGCGACGCCGCGCCGGCGTGCGTAAAAGACGATCAGGCTCCACGTCACCGACGTCGCGAGCGCCAGCGTCAGCCCGGTGGCCGCCCCGAATGGCACTGCGGTGTAATGCAGCACCACGCAGGCGCCGGCGAAACCGATGAGACCGACCACCCCGTGCGCCATGACAGCAGCCGTCGGCGGCCCGCCAACACGGCGGTGCAGGATGATCTGGATGCTGATCAGAATGATGGGAAACACCGCCAGAATCCCGCTGGCGGCCGGACCGATGCTGAAGCTCAAGGTCACAGTGACGCCGACCAGGAGCGCGACCAGGCCGGCGCGCAAGGCGAGATCGTACCAATACGTGCGCACCGGCGGGATCGGCACGTGGCGCAGCGGTCGCGACAACACGATGCAAGTGGTCAGCACAACGATATTGACGCCGACCCCGAGCAGCACGGTCCAGTGAACCTCGTTCACGATCCAGGCGAGCGCCGCCCACACCACCAGCGCCAGAGACTGGCTCACCAGCAGGGAACGCCTCTGCGCCAGCATGGCATAGACCAGTGCGAAGATGACGTTGACGCAGTTGATGCCGAGGCTGTTGAGCGCGCCGGTAGCGATGAAGGATGCGCCGTGATCGAGCGCGAAGAACACGTAGACCGGCCCGGCGCCGAGCGGCAGTGTCGCCACCAGTCCGCCGACAAGGGGGCCGGCGCGCTCGGCGGTCATGGTCGCCGCCACCACGAAAGCGGCGGTCACGGCCATTTTCACGGCGAGGGTAACGGCGAAATAAAGCTCGGGGGACATTTGCGCCGCCGACCACACCACGTTGCCCCGGCCCGCACAAGCGGCGCGATGGCATGCGCCGTATGCGGATGCCGTCAGACGCGTGCCAGGCTTACATCCACCGGCGAACCGGTCCTGATGGTCTGGTAGACAACGCAATAGCGCTCGGTCAGTTTGAGCAACTGATCGAGTTTGTCCTGCGGCGCATCGGTGTCGAGATCAAAGCGCAGGCGGATTTCGCGAAACCCCACGGGCGCATCCCTGGCGACACCCAGCGTGCCGCGAAAATCGAGCTCGCCTTCCGCCGATACGGCGGCCGACCTGAGCGGAATATCGAGCGCGGTCGCCACCGCCTTCAGCGTGACGCCGGCGCAGGCTACCAGCGCTTCCAGCAGCATGTCGCCCGAACACAATTCAAGGCCGGAGCCGCCGGTCGCCGGATGCAGGCCCGCGGCCGCCAGCATGCGGCCGGTTTCCACCTTGCAGGCGATGTTGGCTTCGTCGAGTGTCCCTCTTGCCTTCAGGGTCACGACCGCCGCCTGCGGATCGTTCCTGTAGCGGTCCTTGATCGGCGCCTGCATGGCGCGAAGTTCATTGGCGTCCATGGCGTGCTCCAGTCTCTGCGCGTTAGGCGGGAGTCAGCACCACGCGGCCGACCACCTTGCCGGCGCGCAGCTCATCCATCACCACGTTGACGTCGTCGAGCGGGCGCGTTGTGACCGGCACCTCCGGCAACCCGGTGCGGCGCACCAGATCCATCAGTTCTTGCATCTCCGGCACACTGCCGACATAGGAACCCTGGATGGTGAGCGCCCGCATCGGAATCGGCGGCAACGAGACCGTCAGATCGCCGCCGTAAAGGCCAACGATGATGTACTTGCCGCCCTTGGCCAGGCTGTCGTAGCCGAGCCGCGCGGTCTGCGACGAGCCGACGAGATCGATCACGGCGTAGGCGCCACCGTTTGTCAGGCTCTTGATCTGGTCGACCGCGTCCGCCGCCTTGCTGTCGACCACGGCGGTCGCGCCCGCTTTTTTGGCGACGTCACGTTTGGCGGGGTCGATATCGACGACAACCGCCGAGTGTCCGCCCATCTTCTGGTGCAGGGCAAGGCACATCAGCCCGAGACCGCCGGCGCCGATGATGACCGTGGGCTCGCGCCTGAGCGTCGTCACCTTTTTGAGGGCGCCGAACGTGGTCGCGCCCGAACAGGCGAGCGGCGCGACGCGCTCCGGCGGCATGTCGCCGATATCGAACAGATAACGCGCATGCGGCACCATCAGATAATCGGCGTAGCCGCCATTCGAAAACACGCCGACACTGCGCATGGCGGCGCAGAGGTTGTCCTCGTTGCGCTGGCACGCCGGGCAGGTACCGCAGCCGATCCACGGATCGACCAGCATGCGCTGACCGGTCCTGACGTTCCTGGCGTCGGGTCCGACCGCCACCACCTCGCCGACGTTCTCATGGCCGAGCGTGACCGGCAGCTTCATGCCGCGGTCCTGCAGGCTCATGCGCTTGCCGCCACCCAGGTCGAAATAGCCGTCGGCGAGATGCAGGTCGCTGTGGCAGACGCCGGCGGCGAGCACCTTGAGCAGAACCTCGGTGCCCTTCGGTTCGGGCGTCGGCTGCTCTCGCAATTCGAGCGGCTGGCCGCAGGTGCAGACTTGAAACATGCGCATGGATGTCCTCCCGGCCGCGGTTGTGGGGGGCTCAACCGGCCCCGGTCTTGCCGGACAGGGAACCACAGTCGGTGGCAGCCGTCACCTCATGCGGCCTGCCGGCCCGGCCCGCGCGGATGGCCCTTGTTGTGGGCGGATCGGGGGCGCGGGCCCGGCCAGATTCGCCGTCACGCCCTCAAAAATATCCCTCGACACCAATATCTTTGCGCCCGGGCGGTGACTTCGCGCCCCCGCTCCGCTATCCGGGTGCCCCATGGTTTCGCTTGCCCTCGATACCGCGCCTCATGCCGCGCCCGGACAACCTCCGCGTGGCACCGCCGATCTGATCGACGCGCGCGCGCTCGCCGCCGAGCTCGATGCGCTCGCCGCCGGCCATCACGGCGACGAGCGCGACCTGCGGGTGCTGATGGCGCAGCGCCTCAAGGCGGCGCTGAGCGCGGGCCGCGACAGGGCCGAGAAGCTTCTGCTCAAGGACCGCCACGGCCGCCGCTGTGCCGAGCGGCTGTGCCGGATGGAAGACGAGATCATCCGCATCCTGTTCGAGTTCGCGCGCACCCATCTTTACCCGTCCGAGAACCCGTCCGAGGCCGAACACATGGCCGTGGTCGCCACCGGCGGCTATGGCCGCGGCCTGCAGGCGCCCGGCTCCGACATCGACCTCTTGTTCCTCCTGCCCTACAAGCAGACCGCCTGGGGCGAGTCGATCGCGGAGGCGATCCTCTATTGTCTCTGGGACATCGGACTGAAGGTCGGCCACGCCACGCGCTCGATCAACGAGTGCATCCGGCAGGCTAAGGCCGACATGACCATTCGCACCGCGATCCTGGAGGCGCGCTACCTGCTCGGCGACCGCGCGCTGTTCAACGAGCTGGTGACCCGCTTCGACGACGAAGTCGTGCGCAACACCGCCGCCGAATTCGTCGCCGCCAAGCTTGCCGAGCGTGAAGAGCGCATCCGCCGCGCCGGCCAGTCGCGCTATCTGGTCGAACCCAACGTCAAGGACGGCAAAGGCGGCCTGCGCGACCTGCACACGCTGTTCTGGATCGCCAAATACGTCTACCGCGTGCGCGACCCCAGCGAACTGATCAAGTGCGGTGTGTTCGACAAGGAGGAATACGCGCTATTCCGCCGTTGCGAGAATTTCCTCTGGTCGGTGCGCTGCCATATGCATTTCGTCACCGGCCGCGCCGAGGAGCGGCTGTCGTTCGACATTCAGCGCGAGATCGCCGTGCGTCTCGGCTACACCTCGCATCCCGGCATGCGCGACGTCGAGCGCTTCATGAAGCATTACTTCCTGGTCGCCAAGGATGTCGGCGATCTGACCGCCATTCTCTGTGCGGAACTGGAAGACAGCCATGCCAAGAGCGTACCGGTCCTCAGCCGCGTGATGTCGCGCCTGCGGCCGGTGAAACCCAGGAAGCTCGCGGGTAACGACGACTTCGAGGTTGAGAACAACCGTATCACGGTCGCCCGCGCCAACACTTTCAAGCGCGACCCGATCAACCTGATCCGTATCTTCCAGCTCGCACAGACGCACAATCTGGCCTTCCACCCCGATGTGATGCGCGAGATGACGCGGTCGCTGAAGCTGATCGACGCCGACTTGCGCGAGGACAAGGAAGCCAACAAGCTGTTCCTCGACATCCTGACCTCGAAGAACGACCCGGAGACAGTGCTGCGGCGGATGAACGAAGCCGGCGTGCTGGGCAAATTCGTGCCGGCCTTCGGCAAGGTCGTCGCCATGATGCAGTTCAACATGTACCACCACTACACGGTGGACGAGCACCTCTTGCGCTGCATCGGCGTGCTGGAAGAAATCGAACGCGGCAACGCCGAGGACACCAGGCTGGCCAACGAATTGATCCGAAAGATCCAGCCCAGTCACCGCAGGGTGATCTATGTGACGATGTTTCTGCACGACATCGCCAAGGGACGTCCGGAGGATCATTCAATCGTCGGCGCGCGCATCGCCAGGCGCTTCTGCCCGCGGCTGGGCTTCTCGCAAAGCGAAACCAATCTGGTGGCCTGGCTGATCGAACATCACCTGCTGATGTCGACCGTGGCGCAGTCCCGCGATCTCTCCGACCGCAAGACGATCGAAAACTTCGCCGCCGTTGTGCAGTCGACCGAGCGCCTCAAGCTGCTCACCATCCTCACCACCGCCGACATCAAGGCGGTCGGCCCGGGGGTGTGGAACGGCTGGAAGGCACAGCTCATCCGCACACTCTACTACGAGACCGAGCCGGTGCTGACCGGCGGCTTCTCCGAGGTCAATCGCGCCCAGCGCGTGGCCATGGCGCAAAGCGAATTCCGCGCCGCCATGACAGACTGGTCGCAGGACGACCTGGAAAGCCACGTTCACAAACTCTATCCGCCCTATTGGCTCAAAGTCGATCTGCCGCACAAGATCGCCCACGCCAGGTTCGTGCGCGAGAGCGAAAAGGCCCGAAGGTCCCTCGCCACCATGGTCGGCTTCAACTCCCTGCGCGGTGTGACGGAACTCACCGTGCTCTGCCCGGATCACCCGTGGCTGTTGTCGGTGATTGCCGGCGCCTGCGCAATGGCCGGCGCCAACATCGTCGATGCGCAGATCTACACCACCACCGACGGCCGCGCGCTCGACACCATCTCGGTGGCGCGCGAATTCGATCGCGACGAGGATGAAGTGCGGCGCACCGAACGCATTGCCGATTCGATTGAAAAGGCCTTGCGCGGCGAATTGCGGCTGCCCGACGTGGTAGCCAGACGCGCGGCGCCCAAAGGCCGCATCAAGGCCTTCGCGCTCGAGCCGTCGGTCACCCTCAACAATCAGTGGTCCCACCGCTACACCATGGTGGAAATCACCGGCCTCGACCGCACCGGCCTGCTCTATGACCTGACCGCGACGCTGTCCAAGCTCAATCTCAACATTGCCTCGGCCCATGTCGCCACCTTCGGCGAACGCGTGGTCGATGTGTTCTACGTCACCGACCTGTTGGGGGCGCAGATCACCTCACCGACCCGGCAGGCCGCGATCAGGCGGGCGCTTATCGCGGTCTTCTCGGCGCGCGACAGCGACGGCAAGGCGGCAAGGGCCGCCGGCCAGTCGCGATCTTCAAGCAACTGAATCTAATGAATTTTATCGCGGGCACCCGGTCCTGACGGAACCGGCCCGCCGCCTCGGCGTTTATTGTTCCAGGATCTCGTCATACGGCCTGGGGCGTTCCGCCCCCACGGCTTTCATCTCAGAGGGAGCATACAGGGGACGTTCCCATGGACGCCACCATCACCAGGACTCTGCTCCGGGCAAGCACCGGGATCGACGGACTTGATGATGTGTTGGGTGGCGGGTGGGCCCGCACCCGGCTGCACCTTCTCGAAGGCAGCCCGGGCACCGGCAAAACGACGGTCGCATTGCAATTCCTGATGGCCGGCGCCGACGCCGGCGAGACCGGCATCTATATCAGCCTCGCCGAAACCGAAAAGGAATTGCGCGACGGCGCCCGTTCGCATGGCTGGGATATTTCGGACAAGATCGAAATTTTCGAGCTGGTGCCGCCCGACAGCGTGCTCGATCCCGATCAACAGCAGAGCCTGCTTTATTCCTCCGACCTGGAGCTGGGCGAGGCCATCAAGCGGGTATTCGATGAAATCGAACGCCTCAAGCCCAAGCGCGTAGTGATCGACAGCCTGTCCGAAATCAGGTTGCTGGCGCAGAGCTCATTGCGCTACCGGCGACAGGTGCTCGCGTTGAAGCATTACTTTGCGCAGAACGACTCGACCGTGCTCATGCTTGATGACCTGACCACCGAGGGCAATGATCGCGCGGTGCATTCGATCGCGCACAGCGTGGTGCACCTCGACCAGCTCGCGCCGGTATTCGGCGGCGAGCGCCGGCGCATGCGCATCGTCAAATGTCGCGGCCAGGCATTCCGCGGCGGCTATCACGATTTCAAGATCACCGAGGGCGGCGTCGTGGCGTTCCCGCGACTGGTGGCGGCCGAACAGCCCAAGGGCTTCAGCGGCGAGCTCTTGCAAAGCGGCGTGCGTGAGCTCGATTCGCTGCTGCGCGGCGGCCTGCCGGCAGGCTCCAGCACGCTGGTCATGGGCCCCTCCGGCACAGGCAAGACACTACTGGTGCTTCAGTTCCTCTGCGAGGCCGTCAAGCGCGGAGAACGCGTGGCGCTGTTTGTATTTGATGAGGAACTGGGATTGCTGTTTGCGCGCGCAAAGGGGATGAGCATAGATCTCGCCGCGATGCGCGACAGCGGCCGACTGTTCATCGAACAGATGGACGCCGCCGAACTGTCGCCCGGCGAATTCGTCCACCGCGTGCACACCTTGATCGACCGCGAGGGCATCCAGTCGGTCGCCATCGACAGCCTCAACGGCTATCAGGCGGCAATGCCGGAAGAGGAGTTCCTCACCCTTCATCTGCATGAGCTGCTGCAATACATGAACCGCCAGGGCACATCGACTTTCATCACGCTGGCGCAGCACGGCATGGTGGGCGACATGAAGCAGCCGGTCGACATCACCTATCTCGCCGACACCGTGATCATGCTGCGCTATTTCGAGGCGCTCGGCCACGTCCGCCGCGCCATGTCGGTGATGAAGAAGCGTGGCGGTTCGCACGAAGACAGCATCCGGGAATTCAAGATCGACCGGCGCGGGATTGCGGTGGGCGAGCCGCTCGACAACTTCCAGGGCGTGCTGCGTGGCGTGCCGACATTCGTCGGCCCGACCGAAACCCTCATGGACGAAGCTTGAACGAATTTCTCCCCCTGCTGGCGGAACGCGCCCTGATTCTGGCGCCGCGAGGACGGGACGCTGCGGTGGCCCGCGACATCCTGTACGAGGCGCGGATCCATACCGAAATCTGCGCCGATCTCGTCGAACTGATGACCGAAATCGATCACGGCGCCGACGTCGCCATCCTCACCGAGGAAGGCCTGCGCAGCGCCGATAGCCGCGCCCTCGGCGAATGGGTCGGCGCGCAGCCGCCGTGGTCGGATTTTCCGTTCATCGTGCTGACCCGTCACGGCGGCGGCGTGGAGCGTAATCCGGAGGCCGCCAAGCTCAACGCCATCCTCGGCAATGTCAGCTTCCTGGAACGTCCGTTCCATCCCACCACCCTGGTCAGTGTCGTGCAAACCAGCCTGCGCGGCCGCCGCCGGCAGTACGAGTGCCGCCGCCTCAACGAGGATCTGGAAATGCGCGTCGAGGAGCGCACCGCAGAGCTCGCCGCCGCCAACCGACAATTGCTGGCGCAAGTCGAGGAGCGCGAACGCATGGAAATGACCATACGACAGATGCAGCGTCTGGAAGCGGTGGGACAGCTCACCTCCGGCGTAGCGCACGACTTTAACAATCTGCTCACTGTGGTGCTCGGCAATATTCGCTATCTCGAGCGCGCGATGCGCGACGCAGGTATTGACGGCAACGCGGCCCGCCGCCTCGGCTACATGCGCACGGCGGCGGAACGGGGCGCCAAGCTCACCGACCAGCTGCTGGCGTTTTCGCGCCGGCAGCGGCTGGAACCGAAGGTTCTCGATCTCAATGAGACCGTCGGCGGCATGCGCGACCTGTTGCAGAGCACGATCGGCGGCAGCTTCGATATCGACATCACGCTGGCGCCGATGTTGTGGCCGGCGCTCGTCGATCCGACCCAGCTTGAACTGGCCCTGCTCAACCTTGCGATCAACGCCCGCGACGCCATGCAGATCGGCGGCGCGCTGCGCGTTTCGACCCGTAACATCTCGCTCGACCCGTCCACCCGGCCGGAAGAGCCGGCGGCCGGAGATTACGTCGAGGTCTGTGTCGCCGATACCGGCTCGGGCATGAGCGTCGAGGTGCGCGCCAAGGTGTTCGAGCCGTTCTTCACCACCAAGGAGGTCGGCAAGGGCTCGGGCCTGGGGCTGAGCCAGGTGCTCGGGTTCGCCAAGCAGTCCGGCGGCGGCATGCGTATCGACTCGCGCGAGGGCGAAGGCACCGCCGTGAGCATCTACCTGCCGCGCGCAGCCACCAGGGCGGAGAACGTGGCCGCGGAGGCGCACGCCCCGCAAGCCGCCGACCATCCCGGAGCGCAAGTGCTCCTCGTCGACGACGACAACGCGGTCCGCGACGTCACGGCCAATATGCTGCGCGAAATGGGCTACGAGGTGGTGGAAGCCGGCAGCGGCGGCGCCGCGCTCGAACTGATCGGGGGCAAACCGGAGATCGATCTTATCCTCATCGACTTCGCCATGCCCGGCATGAGCGGCGCCGAGCTGGCGAAGCGGGTGCGCACCATGCGCCCGGCGCTGCCGATACTCTTCGTCACCGGTTTTGCCGAGCGCAGCGCGCTGAAAGGCGCGGGCGAAGCGCAAATCGTCGGCAAGCCATTCCTCACCAGCGAACTGGCCGACAAGGTGCGCCTCGCGCTCGCGGGGAGGGTAGCGCAGCCTGCGCCGCAGCCGTGACCGCCGGGCAGACGTGGCTGCGCAACAGGAATGGCGGCCGGTGGCTAGCCTTCCAGCGCCCGCCGCAAACGCCGGATGACAACGCCGCGGGCGCGGTCGTCGGCGGCAGCCTCGACGGCGTCGTTGATGCCGAGGATCAGTTCGGACATCTCGTTATGCCAGTCGAGATTGACCACCGCCTCGGGGGCGAGCCGCCGCCTGCGGGCGCCATCGACCGGCGTCGGCGCGCCGGTCGTCAGCTCATAAACGTCGTCGAGCAACGGCGTAAACACCTTTGCAGCCGGCACCGTGCGTTCGGCGATGCGATCGCCCAAACCCGCGAGCGCCGTTTCTTCGCCGTGCACCAGGAACACGCCGCGCCTGATCGGCCGACGCGCTGCGATCCAGCGCGCCAGTTCGGGACCGTCGGCGTGGCCGGAATAATCGTCGATGCAGCGGATGCGCGCCTTGACCTTGACCGGTTCGCCCATGATGCGCACCGCCTCGACGCCGTCGACCAGGAATCGGCCGAGCGTGCCTTGTGCCTGGAATCCGACCATGAGCACCGTGGCGTCGGCCTGCCACAGCCAGCGCTTGAGATGATGGCGGATACGGCCGGCATCGCACATGCCGCTGGCCGCAATGATGATGTGAAAGCCGGTCAAACGGGCGATCGATTTGCTTTCGTCCACCGTTTCGGTGCAGCGCAGATGCGGCGAATTCAACAGCCGCGCGACATCGACGTCGGATTCCAGGCTCTCGGTGTGCTCACGGAAAACTTCGGTGGCGCGAATGGCGAGCGGGGAATCGAGAAAAATCGGCGCCGCCGGAATATTGCCGCGCTCCATCAGGTCGACCAGATCGACGATCAGCTCCTGGGTGCGCTCGACCGCAAAGGCCGGAATCAGCAGGGCGCCACCGGCCTCCGCCGCCGCGCGCACTTCCGCAGCCAGCCGATCGCGGCGGACGGCGCGGGTCACCGGCGGGCGGTCTTCATCGCCATAAGTCGACTCGCAAAAGATGTAATCGAAGCCCGCCGGCGCCTCCGCCTCGGGTTGCAACAGCTTGGCGTCGGGGCCGAGATCGCCTGACGCAAGCACCCGCAGCGCATTGCCGCCTTCGCCTTCGCCGGCAAACTCGATTTCGATCGAAGCCGATCCGAGCAGGTGGCCGGCGTTCCAGTAACGCGCGCGCACGCCCGGCATGGCCTCGAACCAGTGTTCGTATTCGACGGCGCGGAAAGCATCGAGCGAAGCAATGGCATCCCGCTGGCCGTAGATCGGTGTGACCTCGGGGCGGCCACGCGCGGCGTTACGCCGGTTGAGCTGGGTGACTTCGGATTCCTGGATGTAGCCGGAGTCGGGCAGCATGAAGGTGCACAGATCGATGGTGCCGCGCGTCGCCCACACCGGCCCGCGATAACCCGCGCGGGTGAGCTTGGGGATCAGGCCGCTGTGATCGATATGCGCATGCGTCAGCAGCACCGCGTCGATGCCCTCGGGATCGAAGGGGAAGCGCCCGTAGTTCAATTCCTTGAGCGTTTTCGAGCCCTGGAACATGCCGCAGTCAACCAGCAGCTTCCCTTGCGGCGTCTCGAACAGATAGCAGGAGCCGGTGACCGTGCGCGCCGCCCCGCAAAAGTGGATGGTCACGCTCATCGCGGCGGCCTCGGCAATTCGGTGAGGCCCAGTTCTTCCAGCAGCGCCTTGCCCAGGACCTCGTCAAGCGCGATGGCGTTGCTCGGATGCGGCACGCTGTTGGTCGAGCGGATGGAGCGGATACCGACCTCGTGAAACTTGCGGATCAATTCCGGCGCAAACAGCGCGTGGGTGATGATCGCGTCGATCGTACCGCAGCGCGCGGCAAGCAATGCCCGCGCGCAGGCGATCAGCGTGCCACCGGAGGAAACGATGTCGTCGACCAGCAGCGCCGGACGGCGGGCCAGCAGGCCCGGATCGGGAAAAACGACTTCGACCACGTGATCGCCGCGCCGGACTTTGCGCGCCACCGTATGCGCAGCGCCGAGCAGGCCCGCGAGTTCGGCGACCCACGGCTCCAATTCTTCGTCGGGACCGATGACCACGGTGGCAGGATCGATGCCGCTCATGCGCAAGGTCTCGAAGATCGCCGTCATGGCCGACAGATCGCTGGCTTCGATACCGGGAAACACGTCTCCGATGTCCTTGGTGCGATGCAGATGGGCATCGACCGTGATGACGCGATCGACCGCGCCCGCGAGCAACCGGCCGACCACCTTCTGGCTGATTGCCTCGCCGGTATGGAAGGCCGCGTCCTGGCGCATATAGCAGAGATAGGGCGCAACCAGCACAAGCCGCCGGGCGCCGCCGCGGCGCAGGGCCTCCGCGGCGAACAGCACCGCCAGCAATTTGTCGTCCGGCCGGTCCAGCGGCGTGTAGATGATGGTGGTCGGCGCGGCCGCGCCGACAGTGACCCGCATCTCCTCGTCGGGAAAGCGATGCACCGCAATGGTGGTCATGCCGACGTCAAGCCGGCCCGCAAGCGGCCGCGCCTCGCGCGCCGCCCACGGCATACATTGCAGCACGCAGTCGCTCACGTCTTGCCTCCGCCCCGTAGCGGGTGCACGCCGTCGATGGTGTAGCCAGTGCTCTGCATGGTGGCGGCCAGCGCCAGATCGTATTCGGGATTGTCGAAGGCATGGATGCGGTAGAGCGGCTCGCCCTGCTCGACGCGGTCGCCGATCTTCTTGAACACCTTGATGCCGGCCCCCTTCTCGATCGGCGCACCGGTGGTATGCGCCAGGCGGTTGAGCCGCAGGTTGTCGATCGCCGTCACCACGCCGTCGTGCGGCGCCGGCACGTCGGCGGTGAGCGGCCCGAGGTCGCCGCGCACCCCGGAGGGCCCCTGCGCCTCGATGATCTTTTCCATCTGCTTGAGCGCGGCGCCGGATTCGAGCAGCGCCTTGGCGCGGGAGTAGCCGGTACCGCCGCGCAATTCGGGATCGTATTCGAGCAGATGGGCGGCGAGCCGCAGCGACTTCTCGCGCAGGTCGGCCGGCGCGGCCGGATCATTGCTCAGCACCGCCATCACGTCCTGCGCCTCCAGCACCGGCCCGATGCCATTGCCGATCGGCTGGCGGCCATCAGTGGTCACCACTTCGACGGCGATGCCGAAATGGTCGCCGACAAATTCGAACAGCTTGCGCAGCCGCATCGCTTCCAGCGCCGAGGTCAGCTTGGCCGCGGGACCAACGGGCAGATCGAGCAGCAGGTGCGTTGAGCCGGCTGCCATCTTCTTCGACATGATGGAGGCGACCATCTGCTCGCGGGTGTCGAGCCTGAGCGGACGCTCGACCGAAATGAGGATGTCATCGGCCGGCGACAGGTTGACGTGTCCGCCCCACACCAGACAGCCATGACAGGCTTCAACGACCTCGCGCATCTCCTCGACGCCGAGGTCGACCCGCGCCAGTACTTCCATGGTGTCGGCGGTGCCGGCCGGGGAGGTGATGGCGCGCGAAGAGGTCTTCGGGATCATCAGCCCGTGCGCCGCCACGATCGGTACCACGATCATCGATGTGCGGTTGCCGGGGATGCCGCCGATGCAGTGCTTGTCCACGACGAGCCTGCGGTCCCATTTGAGCTGCGTGCCGGCGTCGGCCATGGCGCGCGACAGCGCCAGCAGTTCCCCGCTGGTCATGAAGCTCGCCGAGCCGATGAGGAAGGCGGCGATTTCCATGTCGGAATAGCGGTAGTGGGTCACATCATCGATGATGCGGTTGATGTCCGCCTCGCTGAAGACGCGGCCCTGGATCTTGGCGCGCACGGCATCGAGGCTGTCGGGGGGCGCCGCCGGCGTCACCGTCACCAGGCTGCCGGCGGGTTCGGCGAAGCGACGGAAGGCCGGTTCTGCAAGACCCAGTTCGTCGGGCGCCACCAGGCCGTCGTCAGTGATCAGCAAGGTCGCCAGCAGCGTCTTGTCGTCGCAACGCAATTCGACGCGGGAAAATCCGCGAAACACTTCCGGCCGCAGCGCCTTCGAGCGCCCCGAAATCACCACGACGTTCTCCCGACCGGTGTCGAGATTGACGCGGCGGATTTTCAACGGCGGGCGGTGACTGGCGGTCATTGCGGGGTCCTGGTGGGTCATGCCTCGTAGCATAGTCAGGCGCGACCGCAAGCGCTTGATTTAAATCAGGAGTTTGGAGCGAGCCGGCGCGCATGAATCCATGTCGCCTGGGCCGCGCGAAGGCGTATTGTGATAGGGGAATTCGAGAATCCGATATGGTGCCCCGCTACGCATGGTGTGCGCTTGCCGTCGCCGCCGCCTTTGCCGGCAGCGGCGCGGTTGTGGCGCAGCCGCCGCAGGAGCCACGCGAGCATCCGCAAGAGCATCAATGGGCGACCTATCACGACGCACGCTTCGGTACGACCGCCGAATATCCTGCGGACCTGTTCACTGTGCGGGCGTGGCGGCCATTTGAGGAAAGCGGCCAAATCTTTCGCACGGCGGATGGCAGTGCGCAGCTCATCATCTACGGCAAACCGAATTTCGAAGAGGACTCACCGAGCTTTTACGTCGAGAAGCATTTCAACAGGCCGGACGTGACGTACAAGAACATCAAATGGCCGTCATTTATCGTTTCGGGCGTGCGCAAGGGCGAGGTCTTCTACAACCGGTGCAATTTCAAGATTATCATCAATGGCATCCTCGATTGCATGGAAATGCGTTACCCGGCCAAGGACAAGACCAGGTGGGAGCCCATCGTGGAACGCATCAGCAAGTCACTGCGCGCGGGTAAAGGGACCGAACTGCCGGAGTAGCGCCGCGCCGCCTTGTCACACGCGCGTCATAAAACATGTCGATAATTCTCGACATATGGATATAGTTGGGGTAAGGGTCGCTGCCCGAAAGACCCCCGGAGACGGACCCAATGAACAAACCGGCGCTGGCCGTCGTCGGCCATATCGGCCCCGCGCCACGCGGCGACCGTCTGGCGCTGCCGCACGCGCTGGCCGCGCTCTCAGCCCTTGGGCAGCCGACGCGGCTTTCCATCTTCCGCCTGCTGATCGCAGCCGAGCCCGACGGCCTGCCCGCCGGCGACATCGCGCACAAGATCGGCTGCCCGCACAACACACTGTCGTCTCATCTGAGCGTACTGGCGCGCTCCGGCCTGGTGCGCGGCGCGCGCGATGGCCGATCCATTATCTATCGCGCCGACGTTGACGCCATCCGCGCGCTTGTCGGCTTCCTGGTCAACGACTGCTGCGACGGCCACCCCGAGATATGCGAGTTGCGCGACGCCATCGAAGCGAGTTGCGGCTCTGCGCCCAGGAATGGGGCGAAGCAGAAGAAGCGGAGCAAGTAGCCATGCGTGAGCCCGGCCAGAAACCCTACAACGTGCTGTTCCTGTGCACCGGCAATTCGGCGCGTTCGATCCTGGCCGAAGCGGCGCTCAATCGCGCCGGACAAGGAAAATTCCACGCCTTCTCCGCCGGCAGTCAGCCCAAGGGCGATGTCCATCCTTATACCCTCGATCTCCTGCGCAAGATGAACTACGACGTCAGCGACGCGCGCTCGAAAAGCTGGCTGGAGTTCGCGCAAGCGGACGCACCCGGGCTCGATTTCGTTTTCACTGTCTGCGACAGCGCCGCCAATGAAACCTGCCCGGTGTGGCCCGGCCAGCCTATGACCGCGCATTGGGGCGTGCCGGATCCGGCGGCCGCCACCGGCACCGAAGCGGAAATCCGCTATGCCTTCGCCGACGCGCTGCGGATGCTCACCAACCGCATAGACATCTTTGTCAGCCTGCCGCTCGACAAACTTGATCGCCTGAGCCTGCAGAAACGGCTCGACGACATTGGCGCTGGCAAGGAAACGCAAAAATCGCCCGCCGCCGCCAAATAAGCCCGAACTAGCGAAAAGCCCGAGAAGACATGTCCACTTTCGAACGCTATCTCACCGTCTGGGTCGCGCTCTGCATCGTCGCCGGCATCGCGCTCGGCCATTGGTTTCCGCCCGTGTTCCATGTCATCGGCGCTGCCGAGATCGCCAGGGTCAACATGCCGGTGGCGGTGCTGATCTGGCTGATGATCATCCCCATGCTGGTGAAGATCGACTTCGCTGCACTCTCGCGCGTGAAGGAGCATTGGCGCGGCATCGGCGTGACGCTGTTCATCAACTGGGCGATCAAGCCGTTCTCGATGGCGTTTCTCGGCTGGCTGTTCATCGGCTGGCTGTTCAAGCCTTATCTGCCGGCCGACCAGATCTCGAGTTACATTGCCGGCCTTATCCTGCTGGCAGCAGCGCCCTGCACCGCCATGGTATTCGTGTGGAGCAATCTCTCCGACGGCGAGCCGCATTTCACACTGAGCCAGGTGGCGCTCAACGATCTCATAATGGTGTTTGCCTTTGCGCCCATCGTCGGGCTGCTGCTCGGGCTTTCCGCCATTACGGTGCCATGGGAGACCTTGTTGCTCTCGGTGGTGCTCTACATCGTGGTGCCGGTGATCATCGCGCAGGTCGTGCGCCGCGGCGTATTGGCGAGCGGCGGCCAGACCGCGCTGACGCGGCTGCTCTCCACCTTGCAGCCGGTGTCGCTGGTCGCGCTGCTCGCGACCTTGGTGCTGCTGTTCGGCTTCCAGGGCGAGCAGATCCTGGCGCAGCCCTTGATCATCGCGATGCTGGCGGTGCCGATCATCATCCAGGTCTATTTCAATTCCGGGCTTGCCTATCTGCTCAACCGCGCCGCCGGCGAAGCCCATTGCGTGGCCGCGCCCTCGGCGCTGATCGGCGCCAGCAACTTCTTCGAGCTGGCGGTCGCCGCCGCCATCAGCCTGTTCGGCTTCAATTCCGGCGCGGCACTGGCCACCGTGGTCGGCGTTTTGATCGAGGTGCCGGTGATGTTGTCGGTGGTCAGGATCGTCAACAGCACCCGTGACTGGTACGAGGCCGGCGCGACGGTCAAGCAGCGTATCGCCAACGGCCGGGGGCGGGCCTGACAAGGGCCGCAATCGCGGCCCTCGACCGTGCGCTCAAGGCACTGGATTCACGAGCATAATCCCCGCTTAACGGCACCTTAAATCGGCGCCCGTAGCGTGCCCTTCCGGGGACCGGCGTGGGGCGCGCCGGCGCGCAACGAGTTGGCGTACATGGCGTCGGGACGGAGACATTCGGGCGGCCGCAAGGAGCCGTCTTTCGAACTCCAGTCCCGAAGTGCGCGTGAAGCCCGGCGACCGCCCCGCCGGAACGCACCGCTCCGTCAAACGCCGCAAGCGCAAAAAACGCATCCGTCGCAGCATCCGGGCACGCCTCGGCCGCCTCGCCTACTGGAGCCTGGTGCTGGCGCTGTGGGTCGGCATTGGCAGCGTCGGTGCGGTCGTCTGGGTCGGCGCCCATCTGCCACCCATCCAGTCCCTCGAAATTCCCAAACGGCCGCCGTCGATCCAGATCGTCGACCTGCGCGGCGAACCGCTTGCCCGCCGCGGCGACAAGGCCGGCGCACCATTGTCCCTGAAGGAACTGCCGCCCTACGTGCCGCAGGCCTTCATCGCCATTGAAGACCGGCGCTTCTACAGGCATTTCGGTGTCGATCCCTTCGGCATCGGGCGTGCGCTGGTGGCGAACGTATTGCACCTCGGGGTTTCGCAGGGCGGCTCCACCATCACCCAGCAGCTCGCCAAGAATCTGTTTCTGACCCAGGAACGCACCATCCATCGCAAACTTCAGGAGGTGCTGCTGGCCTTGTGGCTGGAGCACAAGTTCTCCAAGGCCCGGATTCTCGAGCTCTATCTCAACCGCGTCTATTTCGGCTCCGGCGCCTACGGCATCGAGCAGGCGTCACAGCACTATTTTGGTGTTTCCGCGCGCCGCATCACCCTGGCGCAAGCGGCGATGCTGGCCGGGCTGGTGAAGTCGCCGTCGCGGCTGGCGCCAACGCGCAACTACAAGGCCGCCGAGTCGCGCGCCAGAATCGTGCTCACGGCCATGACCGAACGTGGCTTCATAAGCAAGGCGAACGAGCGGGTTGCGATGGCGCATCCGCCGCGCATCGTGGCCCACGTCGACAAGGGCTCGAGCAACTACGTTGCCGACTGGGTGATGGACGGTGTCAACGACATCCTCGGCCATGTCGAGCAGGACATCGTCGTGCACACCACCATCAATTCCACGATGCAGGCGAATGCCGAAAAGGCGCTCGACAACGAACTCACGGAGAAAGGCGAGAAATACCGCGTCGGCGAAGGCGCACTGGTCTCAATGACACCAACTGGCGCAGTACGTGCCCTGGTCGGCGGCCGCGACTACGCGAAGAGCCAGTATAACCGCGCAGTCGCCGCCCGGCGGCAACCCGGCTCGGCGTTCAAACCGTTCGTCTATCTCACCGCGCTCGAGAACGGGCTGACCCCGGACAGCATTCGCACCGACGGTCCCATCCGGGTGGGTGGCTGGAAACCGGAGAACTACAAACACGAGTATCTCGGCCCCGTGGACCTGACCAGGGCGCTGGCGCTCTCGCTCAACACCGTCTCGGTGCGCCTGACCCTGGAATTCGGTCCCCGGGCAGTAATTGGTACCGCGCACCGGCTCGGCATCGCTTCTCACCTCGAACCGAATGCGTCGATTGCGCTCGGAACATCCGAAGTCTCGGTGATCGAGCTGACCGGCGCTTACGCGACCTTCGCCAATGGCGGCTACAGGGTGAAGCCGCACGTCATCACCCGCATTACCTCTGCCGATGGCCCGCTGCTCTACGCCCGTCCCGCAAACGCCTCCCGCCGCGTCGTCGACGCGCGTTACGCCGGCATGATGAACGAGATGCTGCAGCAGACGATCGCCATTGGCACGGCAAAGCACGCCTCGCTTCCGGGCTGGCCCGCTGCTGGCAAGACCGGCACATCGCAGGATTTCCGCGACGCCTGGTTCGTCGGCTACACCGCGCGCCTGGTCACTACCGTCTGGCTCGGCAACGACGACGGCACGCCGACCCGACACGTCACCGGCGGCAGCCTGCCGGTGCAAATCTGGAACCGCTACATGCGCGACGCGCTGCAAGGCGTGCCGGTCGCGACCCTGCCCGGCTATTCCTCCGGCGGCGGTCTGTTCGCGGGCCTGTTCGGTGGAAACGGGTCGCCGCCCTCACCGCCGCCACAGCCAGTCGCCGGTACCCCGACGCCGGCAACCACCGGCAGCGGCGGCCTTGACGGCTGGCTGCTCAACAATCTGTTCGGACGGCGCTGAATCAGTGCTGGACGCGGGCGCGCACCGTGCCGGTGCCAAGCCACAACAACAGGCTGGCGCCGCCCATGAACGCCACCGCAATGGCGAGCGGCCACGCCGTGTGTCCGAGCAATTGTCCGACCGCCACGCCGCACAACGCTGCCACCACCTGCTGAATGAAGCCGAGCAAGGCTGAAGCCGCGCCGGCACGCTCGGGAAACGGCGTCATGGCGCCGGCGATCGACTGCGGCAGCACCAGGCCGAGGCCGGCGAGATAAACCGCCATCGGGATCACCAGCGACATGGACGAGGTCAGGCCGAGCGCCACCGAAACCACCATCGCAAAGCCGCCGGCCGCCGTCGCCGCGCTACCGATACCGATCGTACGGTCGATACCGAGCCGCACCACCAGCCGTGCTGCGATGGTCGCGCCGGTCATGTAGCCGATTGATCCGATCGAGAAAGCCAGGGCGAAATCGAACGGCCCGAGTCCATAGATGTTCTGCAAGACGAAGGACGCCACCGAAATCCAGGCGAACAGACCCGCATAGCTGGTGGTCGCGAGCCCGGAATAGGCGAGATAGGCCGGATTGCGCGCCACCACCCGATAGGACTTGAGCATCGAGCGGAACGATACCGGTTCGGCGGCGCGCGTGGTCAGCGTTTCCGGCAGTAACAGCCATATGACCGCCACGCCCGATAACCCGATGAGCACCAGCGTCGCAAATACCGAACGCCAGCCAAAGACCGTGTGCAGGATTCCGCCGATCAGGGGCGCCAGCAACGGAGCGAGCGCCATCACCGAGCCGATCAACGACAGTTCGCGGCCGGCGCGCGGCCCCGAATAAAGGTCGCGTACCACCGCGCGCGCCAGCACGATGCCGCCGCAACCGCCAAGCGCCTGCAGGGCGCGCGCCGCAATCAGCATTTCGATCGACGTCGACAGCGCGCAGATGAGGCTCGCGACGCAGTACAGCGCGACCGCGCCGAGCAGCACCGGCTTGCGGCCATGGCGATCCGACAACGGGCCATAGATGATCTGGCCGGCGGCAAAGCCGATCAGATAAGCGGAGATTGTAAGCTGGCCTTCGGCGGTGGTGGCGCCAAGAAGCCGCGCGATATCCGGCAGCGACGGCAGATACATGTCGGTGGTGAGCGGGCCAATCGCGCTCAATGCCGCCAGCAGGACCGTAAGCGCGAAGGTCTCGGGACGGAGCATGCGAGGAATTCCGAAACAGGCGAATGAGACGTCCGCGTCCCTGAGCGCCGGATTGCTCCAGGAGATGGATGCCCGGCATGCGGCAAGGCAACGCAAGGCAAGAGGGTGCCTACATCAACGGCTGCGCCGATACTAGCGCCGCGCGGGCCGGCAGAAGGCGTCGGTCTCCAGACCGTAGCGATGCAGGTCGGTGCCGTGCACGTCGAGCCAGGTCTTGGCGCGGGTCACCTGCGGGCAGATGTGGTCAACCAGACGCCAGAAACGTTTTGAATGATTCATCTCCACGAGATGGGCGACCTCATGCGCGGCGAGATAATCGAGCACATAGGGCGGGGCCAGCACCAGCCGCCAGGAATACGACAGGACGCCGGTAGTCGAGCATGAGCCCCAGCGGCTCGACTGATCGCGGATCGACACGCGCTTGAGCTTGACCCCGAGTTGCTCGGCCGCGGCGCGGCTCGCGACCTCCAGATCCGCCCTGGCCTCGCGTTTGAGGAAGTCACGGATGCGGCGCGCGACATGCGCTTCATCACCGGCAACGCAGAGCGAACGGGCGCCATCGTCGCCAACCTCGATCCAGACTGTTCCGCGTCCGCGCCGGTGCACGATACGATGGTCGACGCCCCGCAACGGCAGCACGGTGCCGTGCACGAACGGCGCGGGCTTGGGCAAGCGGCCGAGGCGCGCCGCGATCCAGCCGCCGTGCTTCTGGGCGAAAGAGCGCGCCTCCCTGAGGCTGCCGCGAGGCGGCATGGTAAGCAGGACCTCGCGCGTTGCGGCGTGAATGCGCAGCGTGTAGCGGCGCGCCTGCCGGTGCCGGCGCACACGCACCAGATAGATCTCGCGATCGAACACGATGCTGATCGCCGAAGGCTCTCTGGACGGGCGGTAAAGCAGGGCACGTTGGGGCATGGGACGGGTCCACACGGACTCGGGCCGGCAATCGATATTGCCACAACTGCCAGGCGGGGAAGCACCCTCGCGGTTCAGATCGCTGCGGCCCAAAAGCCAGTGGATGTTGTCCTGCCAACCCACGAAATCCTGGGCCTTTCCGGATCGAGACGGGCTCCCTCGGCGCCCGGACGCTGAAGCTCGCCCCGGCACGCTCCGACTCACTCGCGAACGCTGCAAATCTCTTGTACGCGACAAGGAGTTAACCGAAGGCACCGGATCGGCGCCAGCCCTCACGCGACATTCCGCGTGAAAAAGCCCGTCAGTCGTGGGCGGACGCCACCCGGGCTGCACCGGCTCCGTCGGCTGCATCATTGACTTGCCGGCGGCCGCCGTTATGCGACAGCACAAAGTCGGCAATGCGCGGCGCAATCTCGGCGCGGAAGCGCGAGCCGTTGAACACGCCGTAGTGGCCGACTCCCGGCTGGAGGTAGTGCGCCTTCATGTCGGCGGGAATGTTCGGACAAAGCGCATGCGCCGCCTCGGTCTGCCCGACCGCGGAGATGTCGTCGTATTCTCCTTCCACCGTCAACATGGCGACGCGTCTGATCGCGGTCAGATCGACCGGACGGCCGCGATGGGTCATCTCGCCCTTCGGCAGCAGATGGCGGATGAACACGGTATCGACCGTTTGCAGATAGAACTCGGCGGTGAGATCCATGACCGCAAGATATTCGTCGTAGAATTCGCGGTGCTTCTGCGCGGAATCGCCGTCGCCCTTGACCAGATGCAGGAACAGGTCGTGATGCGCCTTGAGATGGCGGTCCAGGTTCATGCTCATGAAGCCGTGCAATTGCAGGAAGCCCGGATAGACGTCGCGCATGAAGCCGGGATGCGGGAACGGCACTTTGGTGATGACGTGGCTGTGGAACCACTCGAGCCCGCGGCTTTCGGCCAGATCGTTGACCGAATTGGGATTGATGCGGGTATCGATCGGGCCGCCCATCAGCACCATGGAATGCGGCACGTAGGGGTCGTTCCCGTTCTCCATCGCGGCGACTGCCGCCAGCACCGGCACCGAGGGCTGGCACACCGCGATCACGTGCGCGTCGCCGCCCAGCCGATGAAGCATTGAGACGACGTAGTCGATGTAATCGTCAAGATCAAAACGGCCCTCGCCGAGCGGCACGTTGCGTGCGTCGACCCACTCGGTGATGTAGACATCGTGATTGGGCAGGAAGGTCTCGACCGTGCCGCGCAACAGCGTCGGGAAATGGCCCGACATCGGCGCGACGATCAGAAGCTTCGGTTGCGGCCGCCTCGGCATGTGCCGGAACGAACGCTCGAAGTGAATCAGTTTGCAGAACGGGCGCTCCCAGACCACGGTCGGATGCACCTTGACACGTTCGCCGCCGACCGCGGTGTGATCGATATTCCATTCCGGCTTGTGGTAGCGGCGCGTCGAACGCTCGAACAATTCCGCCGCCGCCGCCATCGACTTGCCGTAAGTGGTGTGCGCGAGCGGATTGGCGGGATTCCTGAAGAACAGCCGGGTGGCGTCGGCCAACGCGCGCGACGGATTGAGCGCCGCATGGCCCAATTCGTAAAACCAGTACATCGGCGATGCCAACAGCATCGAGCCTTCGCCGGAAAGGGTCGCCCCTCCGTCGAGCTCGCCGATCGTCATGGAATCCTGCCCCGGCCCGTATTGCACCGCAGCAGAGTGTCGTTTTTCTGTCATAGGGTCAACAATGAACATAGGTACTCTACAGGCGGTTTACATCCCCGCCGGGCAGGCCAAGACATTCAGTTTGCTGGCGTTTTCGGCCTATTCGCCGGTCTGGAGCAGCGAGCCGTGCTCGCGCGCGCTCTGCAAGAGCTTCAGGAAAGCCGCCGACGCGGCCGCGAACAGCACCACATTGTAGGCCAGTGACTGCAGCATCAGGTCGACGCGGAAGACGTGATCGATCACCAGCGCGCGCATGCCTTCGAATACATAGGTCGGCGGCAGCGCCCAGGCGACGTATTGCAGCCAGTCCGGCAACACCGCGACCGGGTAGTACACGCAGGTCAGCGGCAAGAACAGGAACATGATGGTCCAGGCGAGGCTTTCCGCGCCCAGGCCATTTCGCAGCAACAAGCCGGTGACGAAGATGCCGATCGACCAACTCGTCAGAAAAAGATTGGCAAAGAAGGCGGCGAGTCCGAGGCCGAGCGCCCAGAGGTTGAAGCCGAAGAAAGCGATCGCGAGCAGCGACACCGGGATCATGCCGATAGACAGCCGCACCACGCTCATGATCATCAGCGAAACGATGAACTCCGCCGGGCGCAGCGGTGACATCATGATGTTGGCGAGATTGCGCGACCACATCTCTTCGAGAAACGAGATGGAAAAGCCGAGCTGGCCGCGGAACAGGATATCCCACAACAACACCGAACCGATGAACACGCCGCCGGCGCGCGCGAAGAAGCCGGCGTTCTCCGCCACGTACATCTGCAGGAAGCCCCACATCAGCATCTGTACGGTCGGCCAGTAGATGAGGTCGAGGATGCGCGGCCAGGACGAGGACAAGAGATACCAGTAACGCCGCACCATGGCGCCGACGCGGGCCGGCGAGATTTCAAGTGCGCCGTTGAAAGCGGTCATGGCACGCCTCACGTAATCATGCCGTCATTCCGGGGCGCGCGCGCCGCTGCGCGGCGTCCCGGAATGACAAAGAGACTATCATTGCGCCGCCTCCGGTTGCGCATTGCGCCCGCGCGCGACGTCGAGAAACACTTCCTCCAGCGTACGCCGGCCGTAACGGGAGAGCAGGCGCGCCGGCGAGTCGTCGTCCTCGACGCGGCCGCGCTTCATGATGATGACGCGCTCACACAGGCGCTCGACCTCGTTCATGTTGTGGGAGGCGAGCAGGATGGTGGCGTTGTGGGTGGCGCGATAATCCTCCAGCCGCGAGCGTACCCAGTCGGCGGTGTCGGGATCGAGCGACGCGGTGGGCTCGTCGAGCAGCAGGACGTCGGGAGTGTTGAGCAGCGACTTGGCGATGGCCACCCGCGTCTTCTGCCCGGCCGACAGCTTGCCATTGGGCCGGTCGATGAATTCATGCAGGTCGAGATCGGCGGCGATCTCGGCGATGCGCGCTTTCGGGTCGGCCACGCCGTAGAGCTGCGCGAAAACGGAAAGATTTTGCCGCACCGTCAGCCGCATCGGCATATCGACATAGGGGCTTTCAAAATTCATACGCTGCAATACGCGGTAACGTTCTTTCGGCATCGCCGCGCCCAGGACCGAAACGGTGCCGGAGGTCGGCATGACCAGCCCCATGATCATGGCGATGGTGGTGGTCTTGCCGGCGCCGTTGCCGCCGAGCAGACCGACGATCGAGCCCCGGGCCAGACGGAACGAAATGCCGTCGACCGCAGTGGTGGCCTTGTAGCGCTTGACGAGGTCCTCGACAGCGACAGCGGTGTTCTGGGCGTCCATGTGGACCTGATGTGCCGCCGCGCAGGCGCCAGCGCAAGCCCTCAGGCCTTTGCTGGGCCTTCCATTGGTATGAGCGGCCCAAGCGGCTACATTGGCGCGCATGTTTGCCCTTGAATTCGGCCAGAGCCACCCGCGCCGCAACGTGCGCCTCGATACGCTGGTGCGGCTGCGCTGGCTCGCCATCGTCGGGCAAACCACCGCGGTGCTTGTGGTCTATTACGGTCTCGACTTCCAGATGCCGGTCTGGGCGTGCCTGGCTGTGATCGCGCTTTCGGCCTGGCTCAACATCGCGCTGCGTCTGCGCTTCCACAGCACCCAGCGGCTCGAGCCCGACCGCGCCGCCTGGCTGCTCGCCTTTGATGTCGCCGAACTGGCCGTCCTGCTGTTCCTCACCGGCGGCTTGCAGAACCCGTTCGCCTTTCTGTTTCTGGGGCCCGTCCTGTTGTCAGCGACGGCACTGCCGCCTCGCTTCACCGTCATGCTCGGCAGCTTCGCGGTAGCGTGCGCAACCATCCTTGTGTTCGTGCATTACCCCCTGCCGTGGGAGACTGCCGATCCCCTGGAGTTGCCACCCATCTACATGATGGGCGTCTGGCTCTCGATCCTGCTCGCCATGGGCTTCATCGGCGTCTACGCGTGGCAATTAACGGAAGAGTCACGCCAGCTTGCCGAGGCGCTTGCCGCCACCGAACTGGTCCTGACGCGCGAGCAACACCTCTCGCAGCTCGACGGTCTTGCTGCCGCCGCCGCACACGAGCTCGGCACGCCACTGTCGACGATTTCGGTGATCGCCAAGGAACTGGAAAACGCGATCGCCGCCGACGCACCACACGGTGACGACGTGCGCCTGTTGCGCGAACAGGCCACGCGCTGCCGCGATATTCTCGCAAAGCTCACCGAACTGTCGGCGAGCGGCGGCGAACCATTCGAGCGCATGTCGCTGCCGGCGCTGCTGGAAGAAGTCGTCGCACCGCACCGCAATTTTGGCGTCGCGATCGACGTTGCCCTGCGCTCGGGCCACGGCGGCGATCCGGTTGCCGCGCGTAACCCGGCGGTTCTCTACGGACTCGGAAATCTGCTGGAGAATGCCGTGGACTTCGCGAATGTGCAGGTCACGGTGGAGGCCGGCTGGGACGAAGACAGTGTCGACCTGACCATCAGCGACGACGGACCCGGATTTTCGTCCGAAATCATGGACCGGATCGGCGAACCCTACGTTACCAGCCGCCGCCGCAGTCGCGCCGACCGCGACGAAGAACCGAGGGGCCTCGGTCTGGGTTTCTTCATCGCAAAAACGCTGCTGGAACGCTCGGGCGCGGCCCTTTCGTTCGAAAACCGGCGGCATCCGGCGCATGGCGCCATCGTCAAGTTGCGCTGGAGTCGGAGCGATTTCGAGCGCCCGTTAACCTTCGCCGCGCCTTGAGATCGCCGCAAGTCATCACTATTTTTATCCGATTGTTACCGGCTGTATGGTGATCCGCCTGCCGCGAACCTGGGCAGTGCGGAACAAGCAAGACGGGGTGATGCAACGTGGATATGGTCATGACCGAAGTCGCCGGGCGGCCGCAGCGGGAAAGTATCCCCGCCGATCGAACCTTGCTCATCGTCGAGGATGACCGTTCGTTTCTGCAGCGGCTTGCCAAGGCGCTGGAACAGCGCGGCTTCACGGTCACGACTGCCGAATCGGTTGCCGATGGCCTGTTGCAGCTCGAGCGCGCGGCGCCGGCATTCGCCATCGTCGACATGCGGCTCGGCGACGGCAATGGACTGGACGTGATCTCCGCGCTCAAGCGCCGCCGGCCCGAGGCGCGCGGCATTATCCTGACCGGCTACGGCAACATTGCCACCGCCGTGAACGCCGTAAAGCTCGGCGCGGTCGACTATCTGGCCAAGCCCGTCGACGCCGACGACGTCGTGGCCGCCTTGCTGGCGCAAGACAACATCAAGATTGAGCCGCCGGAAAACCCGATGTCCGCCGACCGCGTGCGCTGGGAACACATCCAGCGCATCTACGAACTGTGCGGCCGCAACGTGTCGGAAACCGCGCGCCGGCTCAACATGCACCGGCGCACGCTGCAGCGGATTTTGGCGAAAAGGGCTCCGCGCTAATTCCAGGCTGTCGTCCAGCGCATAAGGCGAGAACCCGGTAAATCCGGATTTTCGGACGAATTGCATACGGGACCGCCCGCTTTCGCGGATTTGGCCGTACGGAGTCGTTTACGTCACATCCCCATACGGCCCGTTGGGATCGCTGAGCGCCTGCAGCCGCATGGCCGCCGCGCGGGCAAACAACAACATCATCGCCTTGCGTGTCGCGGCGGGCAGCTTGTGCTCGGGCGCGTCACAATGAAAGGCGGCGCCGAAGTTGTCGGCGACGATCAGCCCGGTATCGGGCGGGAAAATCTCGCACGGGACCTCCATGCACGTGGCAAAGAACAGCCGGTCGCAGTGCGCGCGGTAGTCAGGCCATTTCTGGTCGGCGCGGAAATCGGCGACCGACGACTTGACCTCCACGATCCAGACCTGCCCGCCGCCGTCGAGCGCGACCAGATCGGCGCGACGGCCGGAGGGCAGCGGCAGCTCGCTCACCACCGAAAAGCCGTGGGCGTGCAACAGCCGCGCAGTGCCGCGCGCAATCGTCAGCGCCGTTTCCGACTGGCGGCCGTCGACGAGAACCCGCAACGATGGCGTGGCGAGAACTCATGGTCGGGCGCGCTCCGGAAACGCCCTGGCGAGCGCGGCGCGGTCGGCCTGCAACACGCCCCGCTCGGTGATCAGCCCCGTGACCAGACGCGCCGGCGTCACGTCGAACGCGTAGTTGGCGACGTCCGAACCGTCGGGGATGATCTGCACTGTCTCGATGCGGCCGTCCCTGGTCTTGCCTGACATCAGCGCAACCTCGTCGCCACTGCGCTCCTCGATCGGGATTTCGGCGACGCCGTCGCTGACCGTGAAATCGATGGTCGGCGACGGCAACGCCACGTAGAACGGCACGTTGTTGTCGCGGGCGGCCAGCGCCTTCAGATAGGTGCCGATCTTGTTGCAGACATCGCCCTGCGCGGTGACGCGGTCGGTGCCGACGATGACGATGTCGACCATGCCGTGCTGCATCAGGTGACCGCCGGTGTTGTCGGGGATGACGGTGTGCGGCACGCCGTGGTGATTGAGCTCCCAGGCGGTGAGCGACGCGCCCTGGTTGCGCGGCCGGGTTTCGTCCGCGAACACGTGCACCGGAACTCCCTTGTCGTGCGCCATGTAGATCGGCGCCGTGGCGGTGCCCCAGTCGACGGTGGCGAGCCAGCCGGCGTTGCAATGCGTGAGCACGTTGACGCGCTCACCGTTCTTCTTCCTGGCGGCGATGTCCTCAATGAGCCTGAGCCCGTTCCGGCCGATGGCCTTGTTGATTTCGACATCCTCTTCGGCGATCTCGCTGGCGCGATCCAGCGCCGCTTGCAGCCGCTCGCCGCGCGGGCGATTGCGCACCGCGGCCATCATCTCGTCGAGCGCCCATTTCAGGTTGATCGCGGTGGGGCGGGTCTCGATCAGCGTGGCGTAGGCGCGGTCGAGTCCTTCGTCGGACGCGTCTTCCTGCAACGCCAGCCAGACGCCGTAAGCGGCGGTGGCGCCGATGAGCGGCGCGCCGCGAACCTGCATCGACCTGATGGCATGGGCTGCGTCGGCCAGCGATTTCAACGGGATCCTGATGAAGCGGTGCGGCAGCTGCGTCTGGTCGATAATGCCGACGCTTCTGCCGTCCGGTTCCACCCAGATCGTGCGTGTGGGGGCTCCGTCGATTTTCATGGGTCAAGGAATAGCGGGGATTCTCCGCGCTGTCATTCCGGGTTGCGCGCCCCTCCGCCATGCCCCACTCTGCCGCTCCTCCTGGAGAACGACATGGCCATCGACTACGAGGTTGAGTACGACAATCGCGCACGCGTGCCCGAGCATCAGCAGATTTTCGACCGCTGGAGCGCGGAGAATGCCGCCTATCGCGCTGAGGCGCAGGCCGCGGAACTGGACCTGCGCTACGGCTCGTCGGAACGCCAGACCATGGACATTTTCCCGGCCGGCGACAGCGATGCCGCTGCGGCGCCGCTTGCCATGTTCATCCACGGCGGCTGGTGGCGCTCGCTGGCGCCGTCGATGTTCGGCCAGCTCGCCGCCGGCCCCAACAAGCGGGGCGTCACCGTGGCGGTCGCCGGCTACGATCTCTGCCCGCAGGTGACGCTGCCCACCATCATCGAAGAGATGCGCGCGGCTTGCCTCTGGCTCTGGCGCAAGTATCGCAAGCGCATCATGGTCTATGGCCATTCTGCGGGCGGCCATCTCGCGGCCTGCATGCTGGCGACCGACTGGAAGACGCTCGCTCCCGACGCGCCCGCCGATCTGGTGCCGTCGGCTTTCGCGATATCCGGCGTGTTCGATCTGGCGCCGCTCCTGCAAATCTCGGTTAATCAGGACCTCAAGCTGGACGAAAAGACGGCGCGCGACTGCTCGCCGCTTTACTGGAACGTGCCGGCCGGACGCAGCTTCGATGCCGTGGTGGGCGCGCTCGAATTCGGGCGAATTCCTGCGCCAGAGCAAGGCCATCGCCGAAGCCTGGCGGCAGGGGATGGTCGACACCCGCTACGAGGAAATAGCCGGTGCCAACCACTTCACCGCGGTCGATCCCTTGCGCGACGGCGATAGCGCCATGAGCAAGCGCGTCGCGGAGCTTGCGCGAAGCGTCGCCGCGATGGCGCTTCAGCGTACGCCGGGCACGTCTTGAGCTATGTCTCGACGATTCCGCCAGTGTCGCCGGTGTCGGCGCCGGAGCGCGAACCGTGCGGCAGCGCCAGATAGCTCTCAGAGCGCATCTCGATCAGGCGCGAGGCGGTACGCTTGAACCCGTGCGCTTCGTAGCCGTCGTCCGCCACATAAAGCTCGCTCGGCTCGGCGGCGGCGGAGGCGATCAGCTTCACGGCGTTGTCGTACAGCGTATCAATGAGAATGATGAAGCGCTTGGCCTCGTTGCGCTGGGGGAAATCCATCACCGGAATGTTGTCGACGATGATGGTATGGAATTCGCGCGCCAGCCGCAGATAGTCGTTGGCGCCGAGCGGCTGCTCGCATAGCTCCGCGAAGCTGAAGCGCGCCACCCCCATGGCGGCCTGCGGCACCCTCAGCACCCGCCCCGACATCTGGATATCGCGCGACCCGGCGTCCAGCAGACCCGTGAGCTTCTGCCAGGCCATGTCGAGCGCGACTTCGGCGTCCTCGTCGGCCGGCACGTACCAGACCGAGACGTTTGATAACTTTTCCAGCCGGTAATCGGTGCGCGCCGACAACAGCACGACGTCGACGTAAGTGTACAGGAGGCGGATGAAGGGCACGAACAGCGCGCGGTTGAGGCCGCCTTCGTAAAGGTCATCGGGCGCAACATTCGAGGTTGCGACCAGCACCACGCCCCGCTCGAACAGCCGCGTGAACAACCGGCCGAGGATCATGGCGTCGGCGATATCGGTGACGTGGAACTCGTCGAAGCAGAGCAGCCAGGTCTCGTCGGCGATCTGGTCAGCGGCGAGCCGGATCGGATCCTCGCCGGTGATCTCGCCGAGCTTGATCCGGTGCCGGAACTCGCGCACGCGCGTATGCACGTCCGCCATGAACTCGTGGAAATGTGCGCGCCGCTTCCGCGCCGCCGGGCTGGCGGCGAAGAACAGGTCCATCAGCATGGTCTTGCCGCGGCCGACCTCGCCGTGGACGTAGAGTCCCTTGAGCGGCGGTCCGGCTTTCTCGCGCTTGCTGAACAGCCAGCCCAACGCGGAGGACTTGCGCGCCAGCCGATGTTCGGCCAGGCGGCGCTCCAGATCCGCGAAATGGCCCGCAAGCCCGGCCTGACCGGGATCGGCCTCGAGCTTTCCGGCGGCGACGAGCGCCGCGTAGCGGGTGCTGAACGAGTCGGACATCGGGACTGGATGAGAGGCGGGTCAGAGGCGGCCGGCGGGGCACACCTAGGGTGAACCACGCCGGCTGTAAATCCGAGCCACCCGCTCACGCTCCATGCGGCACCGCAACGGCATGCGCGTGCCCGAAATGAAAGCGGCAGACTTAAGCTAATACCTTGTTAGCCATGCATTTTCGGCGTGGGAGCCTCTTCCTGCGGAAGGGCTTCTGTCACTTTTTTGCTGCGATGCAACATCTATGTATTGCCAGCTGCCGCGGGACCAATTCGCCCGCGGCGGCAGGGAAACGCACAACCGGCAGGGCCACCAGGAAAACTGGAGACATCAAATGAACGAGCCTTTGCCCGACGGCGGCGTCATCCGCAAATTGTGGGTGGGCGAGACCGACGCCTATCGCGACCACCTGCTGCGCCTCGACCCGGACAGCCGGCATACCCGCTTTTCCGGGGCCGTCTCGGATCAGGTGATCGCCCAACATGCCGCCACAGCCAGCGGGGTCGGCGTGGTGGTGCACGGATTCCTTGTCGATGGAACCCTGCGCGGCGCCGCCGAACTGCGCCGCATCGGCCCGCTGTTCTCGCCTGAGGCGGAAGCGGCCTTCTCGATCGAGAAGCCGTGGCAGAGCCATGGCGTCGGCACCGCGCTGCTTCAGCGCACCCTGCTGAGCGCACGCAACCGCGGCATCAAATCGCTGCACATGCATTGTCTCGCGGACAACCGGCGCATGCAGCAACTGGCGCGCAAGTTCGAGGCTGATCTGTCATTCGATTTCGGCAGTGTCGTGGGTGAAGTCGATCCGCCACGTTTCACCGGACTGTCGCTCATGCGCGAATGGATGGCCGACGGCCAGAGCATCGCCAATGCGATGCTCGATATGCAGGCCCGTTTCCTGCGCCCGGCGTGTGAGGCCTAAGGCGTCAGCGGATAGGCCGCTTCCACCACATAGGGCCCGCCGCCGACCGAATTGCGCGAGGAAAACAGCACAAAGCGCGAGACCGGAAAGGCTGCGGTGCGGAAGTAGCCGCGGGCGGCAAGATATTCGGCCACCTGTCGGTTGGAGGATTCGCGCAAGCGTGCCAGCGTGACGTGGGGCATATATTTGCGCCCCTCGGGCTCGAGGCCGATGCGCTGCAACAGCCGCTCCTGCTCCGCCTGCGCCTCCATCAACGCCGGCGAGACCGACACGTTCGCCACGACCGCCCGCGGCTTGCGGCCGCCGAACGAGCTCAACCCCTCCATGCGCAGCTCGAACGATCCGCGTTTCACGCGCGCGAGCAGCGACGCAACCTCGTGCGCCGTCGCGTCGTCGATGTCGCCGATGAACCTCATCGTCAGGTGATAATTTTCCGGATCGATCCAGCGCGCGCCCGGCAAGCCGCCGCGCAGACTGGCGAGCGCCTGCACGATGTCAGGGGGGATTTCAACGCCGGTGAACAGGCGGGGCATGACCTGGTCCGATCAAGACTGACGCGCGTTCCTGGCGCGGGCGATCAGTTGTTCGACGCTCGGCAGCATGCGCTGCACGATCACGTCGACGCCCTCGACGTTGGGATGCATGCCGTCGTCCTGGTTGAGTTTGGGATCGGCTGCCACGCCGTCGAGGAAGAACGGATAAAAAACGACCTGATACCTGGAGGCAAGCGCCGGGTAGATGGCGTCAAACGCCTTCACATATTCGGTCCCCATGTTGCGCGGCGCCTGCATGCCGGCCAGCAGCACCGGGATCTTGCGCTTGGTCAGCCGGTCGAGAATTTTTTCGAGGGTTGCTTTTGTCACCTTGGGGTCGACACCGCGCAATGCGTCGTTCGCGCCCAGTTCAAGGATCACACCATCGGTGTCGTCCGGGATCGACCAGGCCAGCCGGCCGAGTCCGCCGGTGGCGGTGTCGCCGGAAACCCCGGCATTGGCGATGGTGACTTCGTAGCCCTTGGCCTTCAGCGCTTTCTGCAGCCGGGCCGGAAAGGCCGCATCCCCTGGCAGGCCATAGCCGGCGGTGAGCAAATCCCCCAGCGCCACGATCTTCAGAGGCTCGGCGGCGGACACCCGCGGCGCCATCAGGAAGGCACAAAGGATGGCGAGCAGGAGGGGCCGCCATTGGAACCCGCGGCCCTCCCGCCCATATGATCGGAATTGTGACCCTCGAGGCCCCATGCGAGCTCCTTCCGAGACAGCCAGCCATCGCGCTCACCGGCATCAATTTATCCCTCGGCCATGACGCGGCACGCGTCCATGTCCTCAAGGATATAGACCTCAATATAGGGCGCGGTGAGGCGTTTGGCCTCCTGGGGCCGTCCGGCTCCGGCAAGTCGACCCTGCTGATGGTGATGGCGGGGCTGGAGCGTCCCGACAGCGGCACCGTGACGGTCGCCGGCGAGGACCTGACCCGGCTCGACGAAGACACGCTCGCCCGTTTCCGCGGTCGTCATGTGGGCATTGTGTTCCAGTCCTTCCACCTGATCCCGACCATGACGGCGCTCGAAAACGTGGCTGTACCGCTGGAGCTTGCCGGCGATCCCGAGGCACAGAAACGCGCCCGCGACGAGCTTGCAGCCGTCGGCCTAGCCGGGCGGCTCGGCCATTACCCCGCCCAGCTCTCCGGCGGCGAGCAGCAGCGGGTGGCCATCGCCCGCGCGCTGGCGCCAAATCCGGCGATCGTCGTCGCCGACGAACCAACCGGTAACCTGGACGAAGACACGGGCCAGCAGATCATCGATCTGCTGTTCGACGGCCAGGCGCGGCGCGGCACCACGCTGGTGCTGGTCACCCATGACGGTGCGCTGGCCGCACGCTGCGCCCGTGTGGCGCGGCTGCGCTCGGGACACGTCGATAGCGTGGGCGCGCCGTGAGCGTCGCCTCCGCGCCCGCTCCCGCGAATGTCCGGTGGCTGCCGCTGCGCTTCGCCTGGCGCGAACTGCGCGGCGGCCTGCGCGGGTTCTATGTTTTCCTGGCCTGCATTGCGCTCGGCTGCATGGCCATCGCCGGCGTCGGGTCGCTTGCCGCCAGTCTCGACCAGGGGCTTGCGCGCGAAGGCCAGGTGATCCTCGGCGGCGATCTTGCGTTCACCCTGACGCAGCGCGATGCCAGCCCGACAGAGCTTGCGTTCCTTGAACGGCAGGGTACGGTGTCGCGCGACGCCACCATGCGCGCCATGGCGCGCGCGGATGACGGGCAAGCAACGCTGGTCGAATTGAAAGCCGTCGATGCCGCCTATCCGCTGTTCGGCGCAGTCGGACTCGACCCGGCGGGCAGCCTCGCCACGGTGCTCGCTGAACGAAATGGCGTATTCGGCGCGGTGGCCGATCCCACGCTGATGGCGCGACTCGATCTCGCGCCGGGCGCGCAGGTCAGCGTCGGGAATGCCAGGATCCAGATCCGCGCCGCGCTCACGAACGAGCCTGACAAGCTGGCGGCAGGCATCGGCTTCGGCCCGCGTCTGATGGTGAACGAGGCGGCGCTGCGCGCCACCGGCCTGATCCAGCCCGGCAGCCTCGTGCGCCGGCATTACAAACTGCGGCTGCCGGCCGGCGACAGCAGTGGCAGCGCGGTGCAGCGCGTCGCGGATGAAGCGCACGCGCAACTGCCGGAAGCCGGCTGGGGTATCCGCACCCGCACCAAGGCATCGCCGCGCCTGCAACGTAATGTGGAGCGTTTCACCCAGTTCCTCACCATCGTCGGCCTCACCGCGCTCCTGGTCGGCGGCGTCGGGGTCGGCAACGCGGTGAAGAGCCATCTCGACCGGCGTCGCGACGTCATCGCCACACTGAAGGCGCTCGGCGCCGGCGGCAGCCGCGTGTTTGCCATCTATCTCACGCAAGTTTTGCTGCTGGCGCTGGTCGGCGGTCTGATCGGCGTCGCGCTCGGCGCGATGTTGCCGTTCGCGGCGTCGTGGGCATTCCACGCCATCCTTCCGCTGCCGATCGAGCCAGCGGTGCATGTTGGCAATCTGGCGCTGGCGCTGCTCTACGGCTTGCTGACCGCGCTGGCGTTTGCGCTGTGGCCGCTTGGACGTGCCCATGACGTACCGGTAGGCGAACTGTTTCGCGACGAGGTGACACCGCAGGCGCATCGGCCACGCATCATTTACGTGGCGCTGACCGCCGGCGCCGTGCTGGTGCTCGCAGGCCTCGCCGTATTGCTCGCCTATGACCGCCGGATCGCACTCGTCTATGTCGGCACCGCCACCGCCGTGTTCGTGCTGCTGCGTGGCGTCGCCTGGCTGGTCATGGCGATCGCGCGCCGCGCACCGCATGCGCGCGCGACCTCGTTGCGCATGGCGGTCGCCAATATCCATCGCCCCGGCGCACTGACGCCGAGCATCGTCTTGTCGCTCGGCCTCGGCATCGCGCTGCTGGTCACCGTGATCGAGATCGACGGAAACCTGAGCCGGCAATTCACCCGCGAACTGCCGGCCAGGGCGCCGTCGTTCTATTTCCTCGACATCCCGTCGGCACAAGCGCCGCAGTTCACCTCGTTCCTGCATAAAGAAGCGCCGTCCGGCAAGCTCGAGGATGTGCCGATGTTGCGCGGCCGCATCGTCTCGGCCAACGGCATCCGCGCGGATCAGATCAAACCGAAGGAAGACGCCGCCTGGGCGCTGAGCGGCGACCGCGGCATCACCTATGCCGAGAAGGTGCCGGAAGGCTCGCGCCTGGTCGCGGGCGAATGGTGGAAACCGGATTATGACGGACCGCCGCTGGTTTCCTTCGAGCAGCGTATTGCCGAGGGGCTTGGGCTGAAGCTGGGCGACCCGGTCACGGTCAATGTGCTCGGGCGCAACATCACCGCGAGGATCGCCAACCTGCGCCGCGTCGACTGGCAGAATCTCAGCATCAATTTCGTCATGGTATTCTCGCCCAACGCGTTCCGCGGCGCGCCGCACACCCACATCGCCACCCTCACCTTCCCCGACGGCGGCAATGGCGCGCAGGAAGGCGAGGTGCTGCGCGCGGTGGCCAGGAGCTATCCCATGGTGACCGCGGTCCGGGTGAAGGAGGCGCTCGACGCGATAGCCAATATTGTAGGCAACCTCCTGCTCGCCATCCGCGGCGCCAGCGCGATCACATTGTTGTCAGCGGCGCTCGTGCTCGGCGGCGCACTTGCCGCCGGCCACCGCCACCGGGTCTATGACGCCGTGATCCTGAAGACCCTGGGCGCCACCCGGGCCCGGCTGCTCGGCGCCTATACGGTCGAATACCTGCTGTTGGGCGCTGCCACTGCCCTGTTCGGGGTGCTGAGCGGTTCGCTGGCCGCCTGGCTGATCGTGGCCAACCTCATGCACCTCAGCTTTGTCTGGCTGCCCTGGCCGGCGCTCGCCGCCGCCGCCGGCGCGGTGGTGGTGACCGTTGTTCTGGGGCTGATCGGCACCTTTTCGGCGCTCGGCCAGAAGCCGGCCCGGGTGTTAAGAAACCTGTAGGTCTAGCGACATTCCGCCGCGTTGGGCGTCTTCCCTGATGCGGAACGCCCGATTCGGCTATAATGCCAGCCTTGCTGCATTAACCTTTGGCAATAATGCCAAGCCACGATCGGGCCATATCTGGCGCGGAAACTCCGGACACCTTAAATTTGGAACGAACGCGACGGCCTTCGCCGGCGCGGATGACCGGCCCTCAGCCGGACAAGAGAGGGAACTTCGATGTCGGACTACGACCGTAACTACGCTGCCCGTCCCGCCTATGGCGCCGGGCAGGCTGCTGCGATCGATGCAGGCCTGCGCGCCTACATGATCCGCATCTACAACTACATGGCCGCCGGCGTCGCTCTGACCGGCGTTGCCGCTTGGCTGACGTTCAACGCCGCGGTCCAGACCACCGCCGGCGGACAGCTGGCGCTGACCTCGTTCGGGCAGGCGATCTACGGCGGTCCGCTCATGATCGTACTGTTCCTGGGCACGCTCGGCATGGTGTTCTTCCTGAGCTTCCGCATCAACAAGCTTCAGGTCGGAACGGCGCTGACCCTGTTCATGGTTTATGCCGCCCTGCTCGGCGTGATGCTGTCGTCGATCTTCCTGACCTACACGGGCGCGTCGATCACCCGCACCTTCTTCATCGCGGCGGCGTCGTTCGGCGCGTTGAGCCTGTACGGCTATACGACGCAGCGCGATCTCTCGCCGATCGGGTCGTTCCTGATCATGGGCCTGTTCGGGCTCATCCTGGCGATGGTCGTCAACATCTTCCTGAAGAGCACGGGCCTCGACTTCGCCATCTCGGCGATCGGCGTCCTGATTTTCGCCGGCCTGACCGCGTGGGACACCCAGAAGATCAAGGAGATGTACAGCGCCAATGACGACGGCACGGTCGCCGGCCGCAAGGCGGTCATGGGCGCACTGACGCTCTATCTCGACTTCATCAACCTGTTCCTGTTCCTGCTGCGCTTTATGGGCGATCGCCGCTAAGCCGCCAGCAGTGCAGACCAGAGAAACGCCCGGGCCTCGTGCCCGGGCGTTTTCTTTTGCTAGCCTGAGCCTCGCATGAGTCCCGCCATCCGCCCTGCCGCCCTGACCGACGTTCCCGCTGTCGCCCGCATCTACGCGCACGCAGTTGAAACCGGCACGGCGTCTTTCGAACTGACACCGCCGGACCAAACGGAGATGGCGCGCCGCATGAGCGACCTCCTCGACAACGACTTTCCCTATCTGGTGGCCGAGGTGGATAATGCGGTCGTGGGCTACGCCTATGCCGGCCCCTACCGGGCGCGGCCGGCCTATCGCTTCACCCTGGAGGATTCGGTCTACCTCGCGCCGGACGCACAAGGACGCGGCATCGGCACCGCGCTGTTGCCGGCGCTGGTCGAGGAGAGCGCGGCACGCGGCTTCCGGCAGATGATCGCGGTCATCGGCGATTCCGAACAGGCCGCCTCCATCGCGCTGCACGCCCGATGCGGCTTCTACTACGTCGGCACCTTTCCCCACGTCGGCTTCAAGTTCGGCCGCTGGCTCGACACCGTACTGATGCAGCGCGCGCTCGGGCCGGGCGCGATGACGGCCCCGCCGGATTGAAAATAAAAACCCCGCCGGAAACCGGCGGGGTTTTGAAAGTCACGGCGACGCCTGCGATCAGATCGCTTCCTTCAGATCCTTGGCGGCGCGGAAGGCGACCTTCTTGCTGGCCTTGATCTTGATCGCTTCTCCGGTGGCCGGATTGCGACCCATGCGGGCGGCGCGCTTGCGGACCTGCAAGATGCCGAGGCCGGAGATCTTCACCCGTTCGCCTTTCTTCAGATGCTTGGTGATCATGGCAATAAGATCTTCCATCATCTCCAGGCCCTGCTTCTTGGTCAGCTCGTGCTGCTCGGAAAGGGCGGCGGCGAGATGGCGGGTCGTCACCGGCTTGCTGGGCTTGGATGCGGCGGCTTTTGCTGCCATTGAATTAACTCCTCAGAAGCGCACCATGCGCAAGCTGTCAGCACTAGGAGATTCGAATCCGGCTGCAAAGAGGGTCCGGGGACTATGAACCACAAAAAACGCAATAACGACGGGCCCCGATCGCTCTTGCGGTACGGTAGGACGTTGCCGGTAGGCCCGGTATCGTCTATCTAGGCGGCAACGCGCCCGTAGCTCAGCTGGATAGAGCGTTGCCCTCCGAAGGCAAAGGTCAGAGGTTCGAATCCTCTCGGGCGCGCCAGTTTTCGACGGAAAATCAGCTGTTTTCCGGCGCGCACGGCCGTCAGGACAGGCGCGCGACCTCGCTGGCGACCGGGATGTGGCGCGGCTCGGGCACATAGTAGTCGCCGAGCTTCACCATCGGCCGTGGTCGCACCAGGATCGACATCAGGCGCTCGCGCAAGAGCTGGGGCGAGGTCGGCTTGACCAGGAACTCGTGCACCCCGGCGCGCAGGGCCTCCATCACGCACAGACGCTCACCGCGGTCGGTCAGCATGATGATCGGCAGGTTGGGCCGCGGGAACACGCCCGGCGAGCGCACGATGCGGATCACCTCCATGCCGTCGAGGATGGGCATGTCCCAATCGAGCAGCATGACATCAGGATCACAAGTGCGGATTGTTTCCAGCGCTGCCAGACCGTCGACGGCCTCGTACACCGATTTGGCGCCGAGATTGGTCAGCATCAGGCGAGTCAGGCGGCGCATATACTGATTGTTGTCGACGATCAGGATGTTGAGGCCCTGTATCATGCTATCGACGGCAGTGTGCTGCATATGTGTACGCCCGATACCGATGGTCGAAACGGTGGCAGGGTAGGCAAGAAGGCCCTGTTAATTCCCTAATATGTTGCTTCAATTTAACGAAATTCGCCGTGACCGCTCTTATCAGGCGCGCCGGCGACCGATAGTTTTCGAAAAGTTAAGCAATCGCGGCGGCTGCCGGACTGAGGGAGCGAGATGCCATGAAGGAACCCGGTCCTGACCATCCCATCGCCATCGCGTCCACCGTCAAGCGGGTGCGCGTCATGTTCGCCGGCGCGGTGATCGCCGACACCCGGCGCGCGCTGACCCTGCGCGAGACAACTTATCCGCCGATGCACTACATTCCGCGTGACGACGTCGACATGACCGCCCTCAAGCGCAGCGATCATCACTCCTATTGCCCGTACAAGGGCGACGCCAGCTATTTCTCGATCGAAGTCAACGGCCGCAGTGCGGAAAACGCGGTGTGGAGCTATCAGACGCCTTACCCGGCCGTTAAGGAAATCGCCTCGCACCTTTGCTTCTACCCAAACCGGGTGGACGCCATCGAAGAAGGCGCGGAGTAACCTCTCGCGACTGCGCGAACCCCGACACGTATCGTGTGCGCGGCCGGCTCATCGCGCAGGATGAACGGATGACGGAAAAAACTGCACGCAAGCATGACGGGGCCTGCTGGCGGTCGGCGCGGTCTTCGCCGGTGGCGGCCTGTACTTCGCGCTGTGCGGCCGCTGCCGGAAAGAGTTTCGGCAAAAAGTCGCCGACGACCAGGGCGGGATGACATTCTTGGGGTCGTCGTCCCGCATTGCTTTCTTGTTGGAACATTATTTTTCCAAAAGCCGGATCTGTCCCCGAACAGGTCGGGGAGAGGCTTTGCGGGGTCATGCGCTAGTGCATCCGCGGCGCCTTGAGCAATCTGGAGCGCTCGGATGAATTGACTTCCACTTCAAAGGTGACACCGTCGCGATAGAGCGTCAGCGGCACCTCGACGCCGGCGGGCCCGAGCGCCCAGACCTTGCGATAGAACTGGGCGAGCGACGATACCGATTCGCCAGCCACCTCCAGCACCACGTCACCGGTTTTCAGTTCCGCGCGCGCCGCCGGTCCCTTGGGCGCGATACCGACGATGACGATGCGATCTTCGATCTCGGTCGAATAGAGGCCGAGCCATGGCCGTGCCGGCCTGTTGACGCGGCCGAACTTGCGCAGGTCATCGAGAACCGGCTTCAACAGATCGATTGGCACGATCATGTTGAGATGCTCGTTCTCGCCCTCGCGCGCGGCGCGTTCGACCTGCAACGAGCCGATGCCGACCAACTCGCCCTGCGGCGAGATCAGGCCGGTGCCGCCCCAGTTCGGATGGGCCGGATAGGTGAAAATGGCTTCATCCAGCGCGTATTCCCAGTAGCCCGCGAATTCCTGCCTGGCGGCGATGCGCGCGGCCACCGACCGCGTGCGACCGCCGGCGCCGCCAACCACCACGCGCTCACCGATTTCGACGTCGTCGGAGCAGCCGAGCGGGAGCGACGGCAGATCGATCTTGCCGAGCGCCTGCACCAGGCCGAATCCGGTTTCCGAGTCGAAACCGAGCGCGTGGCCCGCCACCACGCGGCCGTCGCCCAGATGCAGCCAGATGGTCTCGGCTTCGGTGATGAGATAACCGATGGTCAGCACCAGCCCGTCGTCGATCAAAACCCCGTTGCCCGCGCGCTCGACGCCGAGCGTCTCGGCGCTGAAGGCGTCGGGCGGGATGATCGCATGCAGCCCGATCACCGCCGACAGCGCACGCTCGAGATCGTAGCCGTAGTCCTGCACCCGCGGCTGGGCTGACGGAGGAACTTTCCATTCGAGCAATGAGGGCATTGCCGATTTCCGGTTGCTGGATGGTCGTAACGCTTCCCGACATCATACTAGCGGGCAAGCGGGCGAGAAGACGGCAATTGTCGCAGGCGGGATTTTTCTATCCCGCAACAGGGGCGCGAAGAGGCATCGACGGAAAAGAATGTCAGGAAACGGCGGTCCGCTGCAAGGGCTGCAGCGCGGCCGCGCAGTCGTCGTAGACCACCTGATTGCGGCCGGCAGTTTTCGCCATGTAGAGCGCCCGGTCGGCCCGGTGCAGCAGGTCATCGATGCGGGCGTCCTGCGGCATCAAGGTGGCGACGCCGATGCTGACCGTGAGTGGCACCTCGCCTGCCTGGGTGGGCAGCCAGGCGTTCATGATGCGGTGGCGCAGTCGCTCGCCGACATCACAGGCAACCTCCGCATCGGCGCCCGGCAGGATGACGGCGAATTCCTCGCCGCCGAGGCGACCGACATAGTCCGCGGTGCGCATGCTGTTCTTCAGCAACAGCACCACCTGCTGCAAGGCACGATCGCCGGCAGCGTGCCCATAGGTATCGTTGATACTCTTGAAATGGTCGAGATCCAGCAAAAGACAGCTGAGGTCGCCGCCGTGGCGCCGGACGTGCGCAAAATCGCGAACGGCCGCAGACAGGAACGCGCGTCGGCAGACCGCGCCGGTCAGTCCGTCAGTGGTGGCGAACAGACGCAGTTCCAGTTCATCCATCACCAGCGCGGCCAGGTCCTTCAGGATGCCGATCTGCTCCAATTCAGGCTGGCGCACTTCGGTATCCATGACGCATAGCGTGCCGATGCGGTGGCCGCCCGGCGTACGCAAAGGAACGCCAATATAGCTGCGCACATAGGGTGGCCCGACCACCATCGGCAGCGTGCGGAAGCGCTGATCGGCGTGGGTATCGGCGACGATAAACGGCTCGTCGCTTTCGATGGCGTGCGCGCAGAGAGAAAAATCGCGCGGCGCCTCGCAAACTGTGATGCCGGAGCGTGCCTTGAACCATTGCCGCTCGCGATCGACCAGGGAGACTAGCGCGATCGGCGCCCGCAGGATGCTGCGCGCCACCCGCACCACGCGGTCGAATGGCTCTTCACGCGCGGTGTCGAGCACCCGGTAATTCTGCAACGCCTGCAGCCGCAGCCATTCCGATTGGGTCATGCTATCCGTCATCTGCCAGGCGCTGTCGTTGCGAAGTTGCCGCGGGCGAGGAGAGCCATTGACGCGAGCCCGGCCCCGCATGCAAGTGGAGGTGTCATATAACGCCCTCCACCGCTTCCCGTGCCTTAATGCGATTGTCGGTAATTTAACGATCGGTATTCTTATCCACAGTCAGGTCCGAGTTCACACATGTTCCCTCTGTCGATTCTCGATTTGTCGCCGGTGTCGTCCGATTCAACCGGGGCACAGGCGCTGCGCAATTCGCTCGATCTGGCGCAACTGGCCGACAAACTCGGTTTCACGCGGTATTGGGTGGCCGAGCATCACAATATGCCGTCGATTGCGAGTTCCGTGCCGGAGATCATGATTGGACAGATCGCGGCCGTAACCAAACACATGCACATCGGTTCCGGCGGCGTGATGCTCCCCAATCATGCGCCGCTGACGGTCGCGGAACGCTTCAAAATGCTGGAGGCGCTCTATCCGGGCCGGATCGATCTCGGAATTGGGCGCGCACCCGGCACCGATCCTGCCACTTCCTATTTGCTAAGGCGGCGTCAGGGCATCAGCGAGCAGGACGATTTCCTCGAACGCTTCCAGGAATTGATGCTGCTGGAAACACGCGGATTTCCGGAAGGCCATCCCTTTCACAAGGTGCGGGCCATGCCGGCGGAAGCGCCGCTGCCGCCGATCTTCCTGCTCGGCTCGTCGGATTATTCGGCGCAGCTGGCAGGCCAGATCGGCGCGGCATTTTCCTTCGCCCATCACTTTGCCACCTTCGACGCGGCGGAGGCGATGCGACTCTACCGCGACGCCTTTCGTCCCTCGGCGGCGCATGACAAGCCCTATGCGATCCTTGCCACCCATGTGGTTTGCGCCGATACCGACGAAGAGGCCGCACGGCTGGCAAGCACGGTGGAACTCAATTTCGTGCGCCGTGCCAAGGGTGAATATCTCCCGCTCGCGTCGCCCGAAGAGGCGCTCGCCTATGACTACACCCCCACCGACCGCGCACGTATTGCGCAGAACCGCTCGCGGCTGTCGATCGGCTCGCCGGCAACGGTGAAGGCACGGCTCGAACCGCTGATCGCGGCGACGCAGGCCAATGAGTTGATGGTCACCACCATGGTCTACGATCACGAAGCCCGGAAACGCTCCTATGCGCTGCTGGCTGAAGCGTTCGCACTGACCGCACGCTGATCGACCAGCCCCCCGGTTTACCAGCGCTCTGGCCGTGGTAAAACCGCGCAGGCGCGACAGGGGTTTTCGCCTTCGTCCGCGTTTGACAAGTGCGGTGGATCTGAAGTTCGTTACATTGCTTGCAGCGAGTCCGTAAACGAACTTCAAATCCAAAACCGCACTTAAATCAAAAAGTTGCTAGTGCCCTGTTCGAATCCGAAGTTCGCACAGAGCAAGCTGCAAAATCTGGCGAACTTCGGATTCGAGGGCACCAGAACGGGAGGGTCCATTGGGCAAGCAGTTCACACTCACCGCCAACGACAAGCATCAGCTTGGCGCCTACCGCGCCGATCCGAAAGGAGCGCCGAAGGGCGGCATGGTGGTCATCCAGGAGATTTTCGGCGTCAATCATCACATCCGCGCGGTCTGCGACCGGCTCGCCGCACTCGGCTATGTGGCGGTGGCGCCGGCCGTGTTCGACCGTTTTGTGCGCGATTTCGAAAGCGGCTACACGCCGGACGAGATCGCGAACGCGCGCAGCTATCTCGGCAACCTCAACTGGGACCACATGACCGCCGACATGGCGGCGGCGGCAGACGAACTCAAGGGCGTCGGCCCCCTCGGCGCCATCGGCTTCTGCATGGGCGGCACCGCCGCGTTCCTCGCCGCCTGCCGCATTCCCGGCCTGTCAGCGTCGGTTGCTTTCTACGGCGGCATGATCGCCAAGTTCGCCGACGAGAAGCCGAAATGCCCGCTGCAAATGCATTTCGGCGAGAAGGACGAGAGCATCCCGATGTCGACCGTCGAAGAAATCAAGAAGAAACAGCCGCAGGCGGAGACCTACGTCTACCCCGACGCGCCGCACGGCTTCTATTGCGACGAGCGCGCGGCCTATCGCAAGGAAGCCGCCGATCTCGCCTGGAGCCGCACGCAGGAATTCCTGGCGAAGCATATGAAGTGATGCAGCGTCGGCCTTGCGACTTCAGCGTTACCATGGCCGGGCTCGTCCCGGCCATTTCGCTGAAGCTGGCTCCGTTCTTTGATTTATCTCAGAACCACCGCTCGCCCACCACGACGGTGTCGCCGGGGCGCAGCGGATAGCCGAGCGGCACCTGTTGATGGATTTGCTGGCCGCCCATATTGCGGGTCAGTTCTACGCTGCCCTTTTTGGCGCGTGGCGAGAAACCACCGGCGATGGCTACCGCGTTCTCCGCCGTCATGTTCGGCACGTAGGGATACTGGCCGGGGCTGGTCACTTCACCGAGAATGAAGAACGGCCGATAGCTGGCGATCGACACCGTCACATGCGGTTCGCGCACGTAACCCTGCTTGAGCCGCTCGGCAATCATCTGCGCCAATGCCCTGGAGGTGTAGCCGCGTGCGGGCACGCTGCCGACCAGCGGCAACGTCACCTGGCCGTTGGCGTCGACCAGGTACTCGCCGGTGATGCCGCCCTGGCCGAACACGACAATACGCAGCTTGTCACCGGCATCGAGCGTGTATGCCGAGCCGGCCGGCGCATAGGCGTAGCCATAGGGTGAGCCGGCCTGACGCGCGGCCGCCTGCTGCGGCGGACGATATTGCATCACATAGGATTGCCGGCCGTAGCGTGGTGGCGCGCCGCCTTGCGGGGCATAGCCCTGCCGGGCGTATTGCGGCTGATAGGTGTATGATGGCGTACTGCTGCGCGAGCCGAAGAGGCCGCGGCCGCCTCTGTCGGCCTGCTGCGGCTGAGCGTAAGCCGGCTGCTGGGCGCTATAGCCCTGGGCGTACGGACCTTGAGCGTACTGCGGCTGTGCTTGCTCGCCGTATCGCTGCACCACCGGCACCGGCTGTCCGGTGGACGGATCCGTGACGTAATAAACGGGCTGCTTGCGGGCGCAGGCCGCAGCGGAAAGCGCAAGCAATATCGGCAGAATAATACGTGCGTACCGCATCAAAAAAATCCGGCCCCGCTGGCAGGAAGTGACGCGGCATTAACGCTTTATATGGTTAATAAATCCTCACCATTAACAAATCGCTGCGCCCGGAGGCGGATGCCAGCCCGCCCCCGGATAACCGGTTCAGGACAATTCAGGCCGTTGCGCCTCTGGCGAGCCTGGCGCCGGTCCCGATCGGGCACGACACGCCGGTGCCGCCAAGTCCGCAGTAGCCGAACGGGTTCTTGGCCAGATACTGCTGGTGATAATCCTCGGCGAAGTAGAACTCCGGCGCGTCGATGATCTCGGTGGTGACGGCGCCAAAGCCCTTCCTGGCGAGCTCCTTCTGATACATCGCCTTCGACGCTTCGGCGGCTTTGCGCTGTTCCGGCGTAAAGGTGTAGATGCCGGAGCGATATTGGGTGCCGACGTCGTTGCCCTGGCGCATGCCTTGTGTCGGATCGTGGCTTTCCCAGAAGGTCTTGAGCAGCGTCTCGTAGGAGACCTTGGCCGGATCATACACCACCAGCACCACCTCGTTGTGGCCGGTACGACCGGTGCAGACTTCCTCATAGGTCGGATTGGGCGAGAAGCCGCCGGCATAACCGACGGCCGTCACGTAAATACCTTCGGGCAGTTCCCAGAACTTGCGCTCGGCGCCCCAGAAGCAGCCGAGGCCGAAAACGGCCTTTTCGCTGCCGGCCGGATATGGCCCCTTCAGCGGGTTGTGATTGACGAAATGCTCGGACGCCGTCGGGATCGGGCGGTCGCGCCCGGGCAAAGCCTCATTGGCCGCGGGCATGGCAACGGATTTTCTGAAGCCGAACATGATCGGTTCTCCTGTAATGTCTTGAACGCAATATAGGCTTCGGGCGGGCTTTCCGGAACGCCAGGGCCGATCACGTCTCGGACAAAGGAGAACACGCCCGGTTCACGCGCCGGGGAGATGTCAGCGCGCGTAGCCGATCAGCGGTTTCTTGCGGCGGCCGAGCAGCAGAAACAGGATTCCGAAGATGCCGAGCAGGCTCCAGGCCGGCGCCGCAAGGATACCCAGCACGCCGGGATCCCAGAGCATGCCACCCGCATAGGGCGTAACCAGCGGTTTGGTGCCCTGGATGAAGCCTTGCAGGCTGGCAGCATTAAAGAGCTGCCAGAGCGCCTGAACACTGGTGAAATAGAATTGGTTGGCGGCTATCGACTTGGTGCCGTCGTACACCACCAGGACAAAGGCGGTGGCCAGGCAGATCAGGCCTATGAAACGGAACAAAAAGCGGATCATGGCATGCGGACTTGACGGTCGTCGCCGGACAGCAGGGATTACTCCCTGGCGGGCCCCGGTTCAACCATGCAAACACGAACGGGTGGCATTCCCTTGAGCATTCGCCGCCTGTTCCGGTAGGGTCCGCCCGCGGGTAACACCGGCCCGCCAGTGGAGTAAAGATGGCCTCAGATAACCCCGTCGGTCGCAACCGGCCGACCTTCACCGACCAGGAAGCCCTGCTATTTCACAGCCAAGGCCGGCCCGGCAAGCTGGAAGTTGTCGCTACCAAGCCGATGGCGACCCAGCGCGATCTGTCACTCGCCTATTCGCCGGGCGTGGCGGTACCCGTTCTCGCCATCGCCGAGGATGAGGGCCGCGCCTACGATTACACCACCAAGGGCAACTTCGTGGCCGTCATCACCAACGGCACCGCCATTCTCGGCCTCGGTAACCGTGGCGCGCTGGCGGCCAAGCCGGTGATGGAAGGCAAGGCGGTGCTGTTCAAGCGTTTTGCCGACATCAACTCCATCGATCTCGAGGTCAGTTCCGAAGATCCTGACGAGATCATCAATTGCGTGAAGCTGCTCGGCAAAGGCTGGGGCGGCATCAATCTCGAAGACATCAAGGCGCCGGAGTGTTTCATCATCGAGCAGCGCCTGCGTGAGTTGATGGACATCCCGGTCTTCCACGACGACCAGCATGGCACCGCCATCATCGCCGCCGCCGGTCTGCTCAATGCGCTCGACCTGACCGGACGCAAGATCGAGACCACCAAGCTCGTTTGCAACGGCGCCGGCGCCGCCGGCATCGCCTGCCTTGAGCTGTTGCGCGCCATCGGCTTTCGCCCGGAAAACCTGATCCTGTGCGACACCAAGGGGGTCATCTATCAGGGCCGCACCGAGGGCATGAACCAGTGGAAGTCGGCGAATGCGATCAAGACCAATGCGCGCACGCTCGCCGATGCTTTCGAGGGCGCCGACGTCGCATTTGGGCTGTCGGTGAAGGGGGCGTTCACGCCCGAGATGATCAAGTCGATGGCACCCAAGCCGATCATCTTTGCCATGGCCAATCCCGACGCCGAGATTACGCCGGAGGAAGTGGCGCAGGTGCGCGACGATGCCATCATGGCGACAGGACGCTCGGACTATCCGAACCAGATCAACAACGTGCTCGGCTTTCCCTACATTTTCCGCGGCGCACTCGACGTGCGCGCGTCCGCCATCAACATGGAAATGAAGATCGCCGCGGCCAGGGCGCTCGCCGAGCTCGCGCGCGAGGACGTGCCCGACGAGGTCGCCGCAGCCTACGGCGCACGCCCCAAATATGGACCCGACTACATCATCCCGGTCCCGTTCGATCCGCGCCTGATTTCCTTCGTGCCTCCCGCGGTCGCGAAAGCGGCCATGGACACCGGCGTGGCCCGCAAGCCGATCGTCGACATGGAGGGCTACCGACAACAACTGAATGCGCGGCGCGATCCGATCGCCGGCACTTTGGAGCAGGTGTTCGCGCGGCTGCGCCGACAGCCCAAGCGCGTCGTGTTCGCCGAGGGCGAGGAGGAGCAGGTGATCCGCGCCGCAGCCAGCTTTGTGCATCAAGGTCTCGGCTCCGCGCTGCTGGTCGGACGCGAAGATCGCGTGCGCGCCACCGCGCAGGAAGTCGGCATCGAGCTCGGCGAAGGCATTGAGATCATGAATGCCGCGGTGTCGACACGCAACACGGCCTACGTCAATTACCTGTACGAGCGGCTGCAGCGGCACGGTCATCTGCTGCGCGACTGCACGCGGCTGGTGAACACCGACCGCAATCATTTCGCCGCCTGCATGGTCGCCCTCGGCGACGCCGACGCCATGGTCACCGGCGTCACCCGCAATTTCTCGGTGGCGCTCGAGGACGTGCGGAAGGTCATCGATCCCAAACCGGGCCATCGGGTGATGGGCCTGTCCATGGTGGTGGCGCGGGGACGCACCGTACTTGTGGCCGACACGGCGGTGACCGAATTGCCGAACGCGAATGAAATCGCCGACATCGCGGTCGAGGCTGCGGGTGTGGCGCGGCGGCTCGGCTACGAGCCGCGGCTCGCGCTGCTCGCCTTCTCGACCTTCGGCCATCCGCCCGGCGAACGCGCGGCGCATGTGCAGGAGGCGGTGCGCATTCTCGACCAGCGCCGCGTGGATTTCGAATACGACGGCGACATGGCCGCCGACGTAGCGCTCAATTCCGAACTGATGGCGGCCTATCCGTTCTGCCGCCTGTCCGGCCCGGCCAATGTGCTGGTGATGCCGGCGCTTCACTCCGCCTCGATCTCGACCAAACTGGTGCAGGAACTGGGCGGCGGCGCCGTCATCGGTCCGCTACTGGTCGGCCTCGACCGGCCGGTGCAGATCGTGCAGCTCGGCGCCAAGGACAACCAGCTGGTCAACATGGCCGCCCTGGCGGCATTTAACGTGAGCGGCTGACAACGTGCCGTTACGGGAGAACGCACCTTGAGCAAGACACTGTCCGGCGTCATCGCCGCCATTGCTACGCCCATTCACGAAAACGGCGCACCGGACGTCGACCGCGCCACGACGCTCGCGCGCCATCTGCTCGAAAACGGCTGCGACGGCCTCAATGTGCTCGGCACCACCGGCGAGGCGACCTCGTTCTCGCGCGAGGAGCGCATGACGGTGATGAGTGCCTACAAGGACAACGGGCTGCCGCTCGATCGGCTCATGGTCGGCACCGGTGCCGCCGCTGCCGCCGATGCCATCGCGTTGACGCGCCATGCCGCCGCGCTCGGCTTCGCCGGCGCCCTCGTGCTGCCGCCGTTCTATTACAAGGGCGTCCCCGACGACGGGCTGGTCGCGTACATCGAAGCGATTGTGAAAGGCACGACCGACGAGCCGATCCCGCTTTATCTCTATCACTTTCCGGCCATGTCGGGCCTGCCCTGGCATGTTGCATTGATCCGCCGGCTGCTTGACGCGTTTCCGTCTCGAATCGTGGGACTGAAGGATTCCTCGGGCGACATGGACTACGCGCGTTCGGCGGCGGCGATTTCGAAAGACTTCGCGGTATTCCCCTCCACCGAGGCCTGCCTGCTGGAGGCGCGGCAGGGACAGTTCGCCGGCTGCATTTCGGCGACGGCCAATTGCAACGCCGATCTTTGCGGCCGCGCCTGGCACGGAGGCGACGCCAAAGCGCTCGAAGCGGCAGTAGCGATCCGCAAGCTGTTCGACGGCAAACCGCTGGTCAGCGGGGTGAAGGATCTGCTCGCCCATATCCACGGCGACCCCGCCCTGGCTCGGGTGAAACCGCCGCTTTCGGCTTTTTCGGCCGCCGACCGGGCGGCCGTGACCGCCGGCCACGATGCCGTACGGGCCAAACGGGTGGCCTGAACAAGGCGAAACCGGCCCCCGGCACGGGCGTTGACGCCCGGCAGCCGGCTTACTATAAGCCTCCGCAAATGGCGGCGAGGGTGCTCGCCGCCGCTTTTTCTTCAAAAATTCGGCCGCTTCAGCAGGCCTTTAGCCGCTGGCGCCAGACGCAAACGAGAGAGTGATGGCCAATACCAAGTCCGCCCGCAAAGCTACGCGCCAGATCGCGAAGCGTACCGCGATCAACAAGGGGCGCCGCTCCACCATGCGCGGTTCGGTGCGCAAGGTCGAGGAGGCGATCGCCACCGGCAACCGCAGTGACGCGGCAGCCGCGCTCAAGGAAGCCGAGCCGGTGATCATGCGTGCGGCCCAGCGTGGTGTTCTGCACAAGAACAACGCCAGCCGCAAAGTCTCGCGGCTCGCACACCGCATCGCCAAGCTCGCACAATAAGATATAAGTGTTGTGCGAGACCCGCGCTGCTCGAAGCGGCGCCGATGGCCCGGCCCTGACGCCGGGCTTTTTGTTTTTGTTACATTCCGTTTTGTATCCAAAATAGTTATTGAGTAGCAACGGTCTTGGCCGGCCGTTTTCGGCGGGCAGCTTTGAGTGAAACCGCGGTCGACCGCGATACCGTCACGGTCACGTCAACAATCTATGGGCGCGACGGTTTTACCGCGCCGAACGACAACGTCGCCGCGCAACAACACAGTCGTCAAAGGCCTTCTGCGCCGGGGGCTACCTTGGTCATTCGCTCATAAATTTTTACGTCGCGATAACAACTTAACATCCATGCCGCACAAAGGACCTGAAAATCACTGGGCCGCAGGCATTTTCGCGTTGCATCGACGTCAAAAATGTTTGTGCCGCACTTTTTGCCGTGTGAACTGATGGGCTGGGTGAATCCGCGCGTCTGTTCAAGTGTTTGCCGCGCATGAACGCAAGGCAAGCGTGTCAGATATGCAACGGTTGAACGACACACGAACTTGGCCGCCGCATTCTCGTATTGCCCCACCCCGAGCCTTGTGCTCTTTTGCTTACGCGACCTCGCCATTCCGCGGGGCGTCATCTGGAAAAGGGTTTCGCTCTACGCTCATCGCGGATGAGAACGGCTGTTTTGTGCCTGCGTGGACCCAATTCAGCCGTTTGTACCGTCGCCGTATCGCAGGTCGGTTTGTTGCGATGCAATGAATGGTGACGGATCGTGGCGGCGAATTTGAAGGTTGCAGGCGCAAGCCTGACAACGACGAGGGGGAAAACATGATCGGAGCAGGGGCCGCGTCGGCAATCGATGCCGCGTCAATCGAGGTAGTTTCATCCGGCACGTGCCCATTGTCTGCTACGTTCCCGCCAGGCGGTATTTCCGGTGCGCCAGATAATTTCATGATTGCGCCATCATCAGCGGCATCAGCATTATCGACTGCCATGGGCGGAATTGCTCCTTCCTGCAGCTGAGGCGCAGCTTCTCTGCTTTGCGACGATGTGGCGGCCGGGCTCGTGGGCCCAAGCGGGTAACCCTCCCATCGGCGTCGTCCTTGCTTGAGTTCCGTTGCGTCCAGTCCGGCGCGTTGGCGCATCGCTGCTGCCAGGCCGAGCAACCGAGTCCGATCAACCAGTCTAATCGGATAGAGAAAAACAAAAATGTCGAACATGGATCAGGAACGCTGGTCAAAGGTGCAGCAACGGCTGAAGGCCGAAGTCGGAGACGACATTTATTCAAGCTGGTTCGCACGCATGGATCTGGAAGCCCTTGAGGGCGATACGGTGCGCCTGTCGGTGCCGACCCGGTTTCTGAAGAGCTGGATCCAGTCCCATTATGCCGAACGCGTGCTCGCCTGCTGGCAGGCGGAAGCGAACGCGATAGGCCGCATCGAACTGATCGTTCGTTCGGCGCTGCGCGCCTCGAATGTGAGCAAACCAAAGCCCGAGCATGAGGCGGTGCCCGGCGACGGCGCCCGCAGCGCAAACGGCAATGGCCAGGGCGGCCGCCTGCTGTCGGCAGGCGACCCCGGCGTGCACGAGGCGCTCGGCGGCTCGCCGCTCGATCCGCGCCTGACGTTCGACAGCTTCGTGGTCGGCCGTTCCAACACCTTGGCCCATGCCGCCGCCAAACAGGTAGCCGCCGCCAGGCGCAGCGACGCGGTGATGTTCAACCCGCTCTACATTCATGCCGGCGTGGGCCTGGGCAAGACGCACCTGTTGCAGGCGATCACCTGGGCGGGCAACGCCGCGGGCGAACGCAAGGTGCTCTATCTCACCGCCGAGAAGTTCATGTACGGCTTTGTCTCGGCGCTGCGCACGCAGACCGCGCTTGCCTTCAAGGAAGCGCTGCGCGGCATCGGCGTGCTCGTCATCGACGACCTGCAGTTCCTTCAGGGCAAGTCGACCCAGGCCGAGTTCTGCCACACGCTCAACGCCCTGATCGACGCCGGCCGCCAGGTGATCATCGCCTCCGACCGGCCGCCCTCGGATCTGGAAAGCCTCGACGATCGGGTGCGCTCGCGGCTGGCGGGCGGGCTGGTGGTGGAAATGGGCCCGCTCGGCGAAGAGTTGCGCTTCGAAATCCTGCAAGCGCGCGTGTCAGCGGCGCGCACCCACCATCCGAGCTTCGACGTGCCGGCGCCTGTCCTGGCCTATATCGCCAAGACCGTCACGCACAACGGGCGCGATCTGGAAGGTGCGCTCAACCGCCTGCTCGCCCACAACAAGCTGACCGGCCACGCAGTTACGCTGGAAATGGCGGAGCGCGAAGTGCGCGACCTGATCCGCCCGCAGGAACCGAAGCGGGTCAAGATCGAGGACATTCAGCGGGTGGTGGCGCGGCAGTACAATGTCAGCCGCTCGGACCTCCTGTCCTCGCGCCGCACTGCCAACGTGGTGCGTCCGCGCCAGGTGGCCATGTATCTGGCCAAGACGCTGACCCTGCGCTCGCTGCCCGAAATCGGCCGGCGCTTCGGCGGCCGCGACCACACCACCGTTCTGCACGCGGTGCGCAAGATCGAGGGCCTGGTCGGCAATGACGTGACGCTGGCCGAGGAGATCGAGGTCCTGAAGCGGCAATTGCAGGAGTGACCGGCAGCGCCCCCCTCCCCGATGAGAGGAGGGGGCGCAAGACCCCCTTGTGGACGCCCTGGGGATAGGGGTCCGTCAAGCCCCGACACACTTGCGATTTTCGCTCCGGCACGCCAATTTTGCTGCCCGGCCTCGCATGTCGCGTACGCCGGCTAGCCATTGCGCCTGATTTCCGGGCTCTCGCAACGGCGCCGAAGCGGGTCTCCCAAACCGATGAAGATCACCGTCGAGCGTTCAGAGCTACTCAAATCGCTGGGCCACGTGCACCGCGTGGTGGAGCGGCGCAATACCATTCCAATCCTCGCCAATGTGCTGATCAAGGCTGACGACGGCAAGCTCAGCCTGAAGGCCACTGATCTCGATCTTGAGGTGACCGACTCCATTGCCGCCGAGGTCAAGCCGGGCGGCGCCACCACGGTGCCGGCGCACATGTTCTACGACATCGTGCGCAAGCTGCCGGAAGGCGCCCAGATCGTGCTCGAAGGCTCCGGCGACCGCGCCGTCCTGAGCCTGCGCGCCGGACGTTCGCGCTTCACGCTGCAGACCCTGCCGGAAAGCGATTTTCCTGATCTCGCTGCCGGGGAGATGACCCATTCCTTCAAGCTCGCCGCCGGCGATCTCAAACGGCTCATCGACAAGACCCAGTTCGCGATCTCGACCGAGGAGACACGCTACTATCTCAACGGCATCTATCTGCACACCGCCGGTGACGCCAAGGCGCCGACGCTGAGGGCGGTGGCGACGGACGGCCATCGCCTGGCGCAGTGCGAACTGCCGCTTCCCGAAGGCGCATCCGGCATGCCCGGCATCATCGTGCCGCGCAAGACCGTGGGAGAGGTGCAGCGACTGATCGAGAACAGTGAAGGCGAGGTCGAGGTCGAGCTCTCGGCCGGGAAGATCCGCTTCACCATCGGCAATGTGGTGCTGGTCTCCAAGCTGATCGACGGCACCTTCCCCGATTACGGGCGGGTGATCCCGCTCAACAACGACAAGAGCCTGGTCGTCGACAAGAAGGAATTCGAGGCCGCAGTCGACCGCGTATCAACGGTGGCGAGCGAACGTGGCCGCGCCGTGAAGCTGTCGATCAGCGGCGGCAAGCTGATGCTGTCGGTGACCAATCCGGATTCCGGCAGCGCCACCGAAGAGGTCGAGGTCGACTATGAATCCGAGCCCCTCGATATCGGATTCAATTCGCGCTACCTGCTCGACATCGCCGCGCAGATCGAAGGCGAGGTCGCCGTGCTCAAGCTCGCCGACCCCGGCTCGCCCACGCTGATCCAGGACAAGGATTCCAAAGGCGCCCTCTACGTGCTGATGCCGATGCGGGTGTAGCGCGCTCGCCGCTTGCTCGGTACCCTCTCCCCTTGTGGGAGAGGGTGGCGAGGGCCGTCAGGCCCGAGCCGGGTGAGGGGACTTGCGCCTCATGGCACCTCATGAATTCAAAAAGATCGCTAGCCTGTTTGGAAGCCTGATCCGCGCCCCGCTCCGCAGATTCCCTCCGCTCGGCAGCCGCCTCGATGCTCCGGATCGGCAAGGCGTTTACGTTATCTATGGCCCTTCCACCAAAGTCCTGCATGTTGGAAGCACTCCGCGTGCCCGCAAAGGCATTGCACAACGGTTACGCAACCACATGGCATCGCAATCTTCTTTCACGCTACACTATCTCAACAGAGATGGTTCGCGTCTCCGAAAAGGCTATAGGTTTCGTTGCCTCATCGTTTCAAACGCACGACAGCGCGCTCTATTGGAAGCATATGCGATCGGCCGTCTCTGCCCAGCGCATATTGGCCACGGTCGCAGCACATTAGAGGGCAAGTAGTTTAAATTGGAGCAATGTGCTTGGCTCTCGCCCCCTCACCCGGCGCGCTGCGCGCGCCACCCTCTCCCACAAGGGGAGAGGGTAAAGCGCTGCGGCCTGCCGCACGACATCGCCCATGTCCCCCGCCTTCGTCCGCCGTCTGAGCCTTGCGAACTTCCGCAGCTATCACGCCGCGCAGATGGAGCTGCGCGCGGCCGGCCCCGTAGTGCTGACGGGCGCAAATGGTGCCGGCAAGACCAATATTATCGAGGCGATCTCGCTGCTCACCCCGGGGCGCGGCCTGCGCCGCGCCACGCTGGACGAAGTGGCCTTTGCCGAGGGCGACGGCGCCTGGGCGATCAACGCCGAAATCGAGGGCATGCTGGGGCTCGCAACGCTGGGCACGGGGATCGATGCGCCGGCGGCTGAGGAGACCGCGCCCACGCGGCGCTACCGCATCGACCGCGAAGCGGCGACCTCGGCGACCGCCTTCGCCGACCATCTGCGCGTGGTCTGGCTGATCCCGGCCATGGATCCCCTGTTCAACGGCCCGGCGTCGGAGCGACGGCGCTTTCTCGACCGGCTGGTACTGGCGGTCGACGCCCAGCATTCGAGCCGCGTCAACGCGCTGGAGCGTTCCCTGCGTTCGCGCAACCGTCTGCTGGAGGATGGCTCAAGCGACACCCACTGGCTCGATGCGGTGGAGCACGAGACCGCCGAAGTGGCGGTCGCCGTCGCTGCCGCCCGGTTTGAGACCGTGACGCGGCTGCAAGGCGCGCTGGCAGAATCCCGCGACAGCGCTCCCGGCTTCCCGCACGCGGAAATCGGGCTCGAGGGCTTCATCGAGGCGCTGCTGCCGCAAGCGAGCGCCACCGAGATCGAGGACCGTTACCGCGCCCTGCTCAAGGACACCCGCGCGCGCGATGCTGCCGCGGGGCGGACGCTGGACGGTCCGCACCGCACCGATCTGCGGGTCATCCACGCTGACAAAAGGGTGTCCGCGGCCGATGCCTCCACCGGCGAACAGAAAGCGCTGCTGATCCGCCTGGTGCTCGCCCATGCCGGGCTCATCAAGGACATGACCGGCTACGCCCCGGTGCTGTTGCTCGACGAGATCGTCGCCCATCTCGATCCCGCCCGCCGTGCCACGCTCTATGATGCGCTCACCGCCCTGGGCGCGCAGGTCTGGATGACGGGGGCCGACCCCGCGGCTTTTGGCGACATTGTCGACCGCGCGCAGGTCTTCGAGGTCCGCGGCGGAACAGTGATGCCGCGCGCATGAAAGCCGGCACGCGCAGGGTTCCGCCGATCAAGCCAGTTGAACGTGAAAGAAGAAGGAACCATCGCATGCCTTCCAAGTCTTAACCCGCGCGAGAAGGCTAAGCTCATTGCGTGACTGAGGGACTGGCGATGACAGCGGAACCGGCAACACGTCAATTGATCGAGGAACTGCGGCAAACGCTCGCCCACATGAGCGCGGACCTCGACCGCATCGAGCTTTGGCCTCCGCGCTGCTCGGCTTCACCCAGCCTATTCCGGACTACGAGCCGAATTTCCAGAATTTCAGCAGCGTGCCACTGACTGCGCACGAGTTCGGACGCCACGACTGACGGCAGGTATCAGGCGGTGCCCCTCGCCTGACAGCCAGAACCGGACCGCAGGCCCGGCCGGGATTTGCCCCGCCCCCTGCTCTGCCCATCGCCGCCGGCTTGTGACGACTGGAGAGGCGGCGTCCGCGCGGGGAGCCCTGCCTTCGACCGGACCGACACTCGGAGCCGCGCCGACGGGCGCCCGGTTTACCGCCGCACAGGCCTTGCCTGATCAACCGTTGGTCCCGCGCAGCCGAATGAGCATGCAAGGCACTCTCGTTTCGCGCCCATGGCCGTCGGAAACCAGCGTCAAAACCATGCCTTGGAAGGCGCCAAAATGCGCATCAAAAGGTCATTTTTTTGCGGCGCGAGGTCTTTAAAAAGCACTTTCAAATCAACATATTATGCCTAGCCACTTTGCCCTGTACGAGACCCGGTTTTCGTGTCACAGAAATACATCTACCCGACTCATTTTTCGCCCGCTTCGAGGGTGCCCGCAGATGGCTGACGCAGCCCGCAATATCCCGTCCAATTCCGAGTATGGTGCCGAGTCGATCAAGGTCCTGAAGGGCCTCGATGCCGTTCGCAAGCGGCCCGGCATGTATATCGGCGACACCGATGACGGCTCCGGCTTGCACCACATGGTCTATGAGGTGGTCGACAATGCCATCGACGAGGCGCTCGCCGGTCACGCCGATGCCGTGACCATCACGCTCAATCCGGACGGCTCGTGCACGGTGCACGACAACGGCCGCGGCATCCCGACCGACATCCACAAGGGCGAAGGCATCTCGGCGGCCGAGGTCATCATGACCCAGCTGCATGCCGGCGGCAAGTTCGACCAGAATTCCTACAAGGTGTCGGGCGGCCTGCACGGCGTCGGCGTGTCGGTGGTCAACGCGCTGTCGACCTGGCTCAAGCTCACCATCTGGCGCAACGGCAAAGAACACTTCATGGAATTCCATGATGGGGTCGCGGTCGAGCCGCTGAAGGAGACCGGCGACGCCGACGGCAAGCGCGGTACAGAGGTGAGCTTTCTGCCCTCGCCCGCCACTTTCACCATGACCGAGTTCGACTTCGCAACGCTCGAGCACCGCCTGCGCGAGCTCGCGTTCCTGAATTCAGGCGTCACCATCGTGCTCGCCGACCAGCGCCACGCGGTCGAGAAGCGCGAGGAGATGAAATACGAGGGCGGGGTCGAAGCGTTCGTGCGCTATCTCGACCGCAACAAGTCGCCGCTGATCCCTGCACCGATCATGGTGCGCGCCGAGCGCGAGGGCATCACCGTCGAATGCGCGATGTGGTGGAACGACGGCTACCACGAGAACGTGCTCTGCTTCACCAACAACATCCCGCAGCGCGACGGCGGCACCCATCTCGCCGGCTTCCGCGGCGCGCTCACGCGTCAGATCACCCAGTACGCCGAAGGCAATGGCGGCGCGCGCAAGGAGAAGGTCTCGCTTACCGGCGACGACTGCCGCGAAGGCCTGACCGCGGTGCTTTCGGTCAAGGTGCCGGACCCGAAGTTCTCCTCGCAGACCAAGGACAAGCTGGTCTCCTCGGAAGTGCGGCCGGTGGTCGAGAACGTGATCAACCAGGCCTTGCAGGACTGGTTCGAGATCCATCCGCAGGAAGCGCGCTCCATCGTCGGCAAGGTGGTGGAAGCCGCCGCGGCGCGCGAGGCCGCGCGCAAGGCGCGCGAACTGACCCGCCGCAAGGGTGCACTCGATGTCTCATCGCTGCCCGGCAAGCTCGCCGACTGCCAGGAACGCGATCCCGCCAAGTCGGAACTGTTCATCGTCGAGGGCGACTCGGCCGGCGGCTCCGCCAAGCAAGGCCGCAACCGCGAATTCCAGGCGGTGCTGCCGTTGCGCGGCAAGATCCTCAACGTGGAGCGCGCACGTTTCGACAAGATGCTGGGAAGCCAGGAAATCGGCACGCTGATCACGGCGCTCGGCACCGGCATCGGGCGTGACGAGTTCAATCCGGACAAGCTGCGCTACCACAAGATCATCATCATGACCGACGCCGACGTCGACGGCGCCCATATCCGCACGCTGCTGCTTGACATTCTTCTACCGGCAAATGCCGGAGCTGATCGAGCGCGGCAACATCTATATCGCGCAGCCGCCGCTCTACAAGGTCGCGCGCGGCAAGTCCGAGCAGTACCTCAAGGACGAGCGCGCACTCGAGGACTATCTGATTGCCACCGGGCTCGAGGACGCCGTGCTGCGTCTGACCAACGGCGAGGAACGCGCCGGCGAGGACCTCAAGAAGCTGGTCGAGGACTCGCGCGCCATCCGCAACACCCTGCTGGGACTGCACAGCCGCTATAACCGCCAGGTCATCGAACAGGCGGCGATCCTCGGTGTGCTGAATCCCGAGATTTTCGGCGACGTGGAGAAGGCCCGGGCCGCGGTGCCCTATATCGTGGCGCGGCTCGACGCATTGGCCGAGGAAACCGAGCGCGGCTGGCAGGGCGAGTTCAGCGAGGAAACCGGCTTTACCTTCTCGCGCACCGTGCGCGGCGTGAAGGAAGTAGCGATCATCGACCCGGCGCTGCTCGGCTCGGCAGAGGCCCGCAAGCTGGACGAATACGCGCCGGCGCTGCAGGCCGTATTCCCGCGCCCTCTGCCGCCGGCCATTCTGCGCCGCAAGGACGAGGAGATTCCGATCTACGGCCCGGTCGGCCTGTTCGAGCAGGCGACCGCGACCGGCCGCAAGGGCATCTCCATGCAGCGCTACAAGGGACTGGGCGAGATGAACCCCAACCAGCTGTGGGAAACCACGCTCGACACCAATGCCCGCTCGCTGTTGCAGGTGCGCATCAAGGAGGTGGACGAGGCCAACGTGCTGTTCGACCAGCTCATGGGCGACGTGGTCGAACCGCGCCGGCAATTCATCCAGGACAACGCCCTCAGCGCCAGCGTGGATGTGTAAGCGGAGCTTCGCTTGTCGACGGACGGTCGGCGCCGTATGAGCGGCCTGCCGGCATGGATCAGCGCGGCGCTCCAAAACAGGCTGGAAAACGTCTCGCGCGGCGACCTGAAAGAACGCGCGCAAGCCCTCTCCGAGGCTTATCGCGCCGGTGGCGGGAGTGAGATCGTCCGCTCGGAGTTGGATGCACTCGCCTATGCCATTGTGCGGATGCCGGCGACCTACGCCGCCATTCACGCCACCCTTACCCGCACGACCGAAATCATCCCTGACTTCCAGCCGCGTTCGATTCTGGACGTGGGCGCGGGCCCCGGCACCGCGAGCTGGGCGGGCATTGACGTCTGGCCGTCGGTACAATCGGCAACGCTCATCGATAATAACCCGCGTCTGCTCGCGCTCGCCCGTCAGTTTCATGGTGCCATTCCGGGGGCCGAAATCGCTGCAGATTTCGTTCCAGGCGATCTCACGCGCACGCTCGGCAGCGCGCCCAACGCCGACGTGGTGATGGCGAGCTACGCCCTCACCGAGCTGGCGCCCGCCGCGTTGAACAATGGTCTCTCGACGCTGTGGGCCCGCACCGACCGGCTGCTGGTGATCGTCGAGCCGGGGACGATGGACGGTTTCCGGCGCATCCTGGGGTGCCGCGATGTCCTGATTGCGCACGGTGCAACGGTCATCGCGCCCTGCTCGCACGAGCGCAACTGCCCCTTGTCCGAAAATGAACGCTGGTGCCACTTCGCAGCGCGCCTGCCACGCTCACGCGACCACCTGCTCATCAAGGGCGCCCGCGTTCCGTTCGAAGACGAGAAGTTTTCCTACCTCGTCGCGGGCAAGGGGTTTACCGATGTTCCGAAGGGGCGGCGCATTCTCGCCACGCCGAAGGTCAGCAAGGCCGGCGTCGTCTTGACACTGTGCGCGCCGGATCGGCCGGAAGAGCGCACGATCGCTCGCCGGGATAAGGACGCTTACAAGGCGGCGAAGCGCTTGGGCTGGGGCGACGCGGCGGACGTATAGACGGCTGGAGCGCTATACATTTGGACGGAGGCGGCGCCGCGAACGCGGCGCGCTCCCTCTCCCCTCGGGGGAGAGGGTTGGGGTGAGGGGGTAAGTGACTCTCGTTGGTCCTGCTCCCCCTCACCCGGATCGCTTCGCGATCCGACCTCTCCCCCCAGGGGAGAGGTGAAGAGTGGGCGTTGCAATTCTGTGCAAACCGAAATGCACTACCGCCCTACTCCGCCTGCTCCAGCACCTCGGCCGGCGCCGGCGACCCACGCGTCGCGCGTTCGGCGGCGACCAGCGTGTTTTCCAGCAGCATGGTCACCGTCATCGGTCCGACCCCGCCCGGCACCGGCGTGACGTAAGCCGCTTTCTGCCGGACGCCCTCGAAATCGATGTCGCCGACCAGCCGCCCGTCGGGCAGCCGGTTGATGCCGACGTCGATAACCACGGCGCCGGTCTTCACCATTTGCGGGATGATCAGATTGGGCACACCGGCAGCAACGATCAGGATGTCGGCCAGGATGGTGTACTGCGCCAGATCCCGCGTGCGCACGTGGCAGATGGCGACCGTCGCTTCATGCTTGAGCATCATCAGCGCCATCGGCTTGCCGACGATGTTGCTGGCGCCGACGATGGTGACGTTCTTGCCGGTGACGTCGATGCCCGTGTAGTCGAGCAGTTTCATCACGCCGTAGGGTGTGCAGGGCGGAAACACCGTCTCGCCGAGCACCAGACCGCCGACATTGTAGAGATGGAAGCCGTCGACATCCTTCTCGACCGCGACCGTGCGCAGGACCGCGTGAATGTCGTGATGCGCCGGCAGCGGCAACTGCACCAGGATGCCGTGCACATCCGGATCGCGGTTGAGCTCGACGATGCGCCCGATCACGGTGTCGGCAGCGACGTCCGCCGGAAACTCGTGCAGTATCGAGCGGATGCCGACTTCCGCGCAGGCCCTGATCTTGTTGCGGACGTAAACGTGCGAGGCGGGATTCTGCCCAACCAGGATCACCGAAAGCGTGGGCGTGACACCTGTGCGCTCGCGCAGAGCGGCCACGCGGCGCTTGAAGTCTTCACGTATCTGTTGGCCGATGGCCTTGCCATCGATCAGCCTGGCGGTCATGGGCGCGATGTCGCGTTGGTGTTTTGTCGGGCAGGTCCCCAATAGCGGCGATTTCAGGACACCGCAATCGGGTCGTGCCTCGTAACCGCCACCGGATGGCAGCCATGCGGACATATCGACGGTGCGCTTGCCGGCAGGGCGCGCCCGCTCACGACATCAGCTTGCTGCCAATCCAGAGCCCGATCACCAGCGCGCCGATGAACAGCACCAGGAAAATCCCGAACAGCCATTGCGCGATGGTCGCGGAGGCGGCCTCGACATCGCTGAAGCCGAACAGGCCGGCGATGATCGCGATAATCAGGAAGATGACCGCCCACTTCAGCATGTTGCCGCCCTCCAGCGTGTTGTCCGGGCTTCAACAATGAACGGGACGGCCATCGAGTTCCATGGCGCCGGGGAGTGGTAACCCGCGCATCAGCGCGTCGAGGGCGTAAAAGGCCTGATCCCCCGCGTGCGCGGATCGCGTGGCGCCCAACGGCCCGCATCCACCTTCGCGAGGAAGTCGCCCACCACCTGGTTGAACAGGTCCGGCTCTTCCAGATTCACCACGTGGCCGCTCTTCGGCAACATCACCAGACCGGAGGCGGAAATGGCGTCCTTGAGAAACAGACTGGGCTCGATGCAGCGCTCGTCCTCGTCGCCGACCACGATCAGCGCGGGCGTCTCGAGCTTCCGGATTCCGGCCTCGAAATCGTAGAGCGACGGCCGCCCGCCCTGAAATCCGCGTGAGGTGTTGGCCGAGCCTTGCGCATCGTGCTCGGCCAGATGTCGGGTGAATTCGGCGAAGCCGCGCGGGTCCTTGAGCTTGAAGGTAAGGCGGCTCGGCCCGTGGCCGTAGGTCTCGGCGATCCTGGCCGCGCCGTCGCGTTCGAACTGATCGCCGAGCGCGCGCGAATGCTTGTGGAAGTCTTCCGTGTACCAGCGCTCTGACCCCGAGCCGGTGCCGGCCAGTACCAGCGAGCGCACGCGGCCCGGATGATTGAGCGCGACCTGCAAGGACGTGTAGCCGCCCATGGACAGGCCGATGAGGTGCGCCCTGTCGATCCTGAGGTGGTCGAGCACCGCCACGCAATCGCGCATCACCTCGCGATAGCTGTAGGCGTCCTTGTCGGACGGCACGTCGGACGGCGTGTAACCACGCGCCGAATAGGTGATGCAGCGATAGCGCTTGCCGAATTCGCGCATTTGCGGCTCCCAGCCGCGCCAGTCGCTGGCGAACTCGTGCACGAACACGATCGGGGTGCCCTGCCCTGTTTCCTCGTAATAGAGCTTCACGTTGTCGGGGGTCGTCGCATAGGGCATCGGGTCGTTCCCTCCTGGCGGTCGTTCGGGGCGCGGGCCAACGGGTCCGCGCGAAGCGCGGCCCGATGATAAACTCCGCGAGCGGTCCCGGAATGACAAGGTCAAAACAGATCCAGATATTCGCGCTGCTCCCACGGGGTGACATCGGCGGTCGCGCCCGGCTCCTCCTTCCGGAAGCGCGCGAACTCGGCTTCCTTGATGTGGGCATAATAGTCCACGAAGGCGTCCCCGAAACCGGCACGGAAGACTTTGTCGGCGCGCAACGCCGCGACCGCCTCGCCCAGGTCTTTCGGCAGTGCCGCAGCCTTTGTCTCGTAGGGCGTGTCGGCAGACGGCCCCGGGTCGCGCTTCCCGGCAACACCATCAAGCCCGGCATAAATCTGCGAGGCGATATAAAGATACGGATTGGCGGCCGGCTCGCCGACGCGGTTTTCCAGATGCGTCGAGGCCTCGCCCGGCTGGCCGAGCACACGCATCATCACCCCGCGGTTGTCGCGCGCCCAGATGGCGCGGTCGGGCGCCAGCGAATAGGCGCGATAGCGCTTGTAGCCGTTGATGGTCGGCGTTGTGAAGGCGGCGGCACCCTGCGCATGCGCCAGCAGGCCGGCGAGATAGTGTTGGCCGAGCGGCGACAGCCCGTCCTTGTGCGCGAACGCGTTGCGCTTGCCCTTTCGCTCGATCAACGACTGATGCAGGTGCCAGCCGCTCGACATTGCATTGGGCAGTGCCGGCCGGCACATGAAGCTGGCGAGATAACCGTTGCGGCGCGCGATCTGCTTCACCGCCGCGCGGAACAGGATCATGGCGTCGGCGGCGTCGAGGCCCACCAGCGGACGGAAGGTGAATTCGCACTGGCTGGGGCCGAGCTCGACTTCCACCGAGCGTAGCGGCAGACCGAGCGCGGCGACGCCGCGCCGCAGGATCGCGACCGCCGGGTCGAGCATGTCGAAACGCGACTCGGTGAGATACTGATAGCCCTGATTGAGCAGGCTCAACTCCGGCGCCTGCGGCGGCCAGCTGGCGTCCTCGGGCGCAAGGCGCGGGTTTTCGATTTTGAACAGATGGAATTCGACCTCAAGCCCGGCGCAGAAATCGAAGCCGGCCTGCGCCAGCGTGTCGAGCGCATCGCGGCAGCGCGCGCGCGTGGAGAACGGCACCGGCTTGCCATTGGTGAAGTGGATGTCGCACAGGAGCCAGCCGGTTTTCCCGGCCCAGGGCAGCACGCGGAAGGTGGCGGGGTCGGCGATCATCACGAAATCGCCACCACCCTGCATCTCCTCCATGGCAAAGCCGCCGCCGGGCGTGAACACCGGATAGACGGTTTTGTGCGAAGTGTCCTTGGCGAGCAGCGTCGTCGTCATGGTGACGCCGCCGCGCAGCGCGTCCGGCACTTCCGAGGCCAGCAAGGTCTTGCCGCGCAGTACGCCGTGCTGGTCGGCGAAGGAGAAGCGGACCACTTCCAATTGATGTCGCTTGATCGCGCGTTCGACAGCGCGCGCGGCGCGCTCCTGCTCGGCCGACCACAGGCCGTGGCGGGCAACGAAATCGCGCGGCTTTGCGGGGGACTTACGCGGCGGCATGGGCATTAGAATACGTCGTTCCGGGGCGCCGCCATAAGCGCGTTTACGCGCGTCTTTGACGCGCTATGGCGGCGAACCCGGAATTCATGTGCCGAAGCAGGGGTTATGGATTCCGGGTCCGCGCCTTCGGCGCGTCCCGGAATGACAATGTTAACTGCCATTCGCCCAGCTCGTCGCCTGCCGCTTGCCGGCTTCGGTCTTCTGCCAATAACCCTGCCAGTCGTTGGCCGGACCGATACCGTCGATGGCCGCCGGGCCGGTGATGGAGGCAGCCTGCGCCTCGTCGAGCACCATGATTGGCCGCTCACCCTTGTCCACCTGCTCGATGGCCGAGCGCAGCAGCTTGCGATAGGCGACGATCGCCTTGTCGGAAGTGCCGAGATGCTCCCCGGTACGGTCCTGGATCGCGCCCATCAACTCGCAGGCCCACTGGTCGTGCACGTTGATGTCGGCTCCCATGCCCGTATAGGTCTCGTGCTCCTGCTCGTGCGGATCGTAACCCCAGTCGTTGTCCTTGTTGCGGTTCGGGATGTAGTCCGGCAACTGGTAGAGCTGCATCCGCTGGCGGCGCATCTCGTCCTTGTCCACCGGCTCGCCGAACGAGGTGAAGATCGCGTACCAGTAATGCTTCTCGTCATCGATCGGGACATGCCACTGCGTGATGGTCATGTCGCGGCTCATCGGAATGACGAAGGCATTGGGGAACATCAGGTTGGTCACGCGCACGTGCGTACTGCGGTCGCTGATCTGGCGCAGCGTCACCAGCCGGAAGCCGAATTCCGTCGGCTCGACCTCGATGCGCGGAATCGGGAATTCGCGCATGATCTGCGACATCGGCATGTCGGAATCGCGCGTGATGTCGCGGAACACCTTGCCGTAGCTCTTCGACGGATCGTCGTCCTCGAAGAAGCGGTGCAGGAACGACGTGTGCACCGGATCGATGCCGACTTCCAGCGACTGCAACCAGTTGCAATCTATCAGCCCCTTGAACGCGAAGGTGTGGCTGTCGGGCGCGACGAAGCAGTCGAAGTGCGGCAGGGCCGGCGGCGCGCCCGGGCCCATGTAGGCGAACAGGATGCCGCTCTTCTCGACCACCGGATAGGACACCTGCCTGATGTTGGCGCACAAGTTGCTGTCGGCAGGCTCGGCCGGCGTCTGCAAACATGTGCCGTTCACGTCGAACAGCCAGCCGTGGAAGGGGCACCGCAAACCGCCGTCCTCGAGGCGCCCCTTGGAAAGGTCGGTCCCGCGGTGCGGACAGCGGCGGCCGATCAGACCGTACCTGCCGTTCTCGTCCCTGAAGATCACCAGATCCTCGCCGAACAGCCGCACCGCCTTGATCGGCCGGTTCGTGCCGGACAATTCGTCGACCAGCGCCGCCGGCTGCCAGTAGTGCCGCATCAGTGAGCCGGCCGGCGTCCCCGGCCCAACCCGGGTGATCAGATCGTTTTGTGCCTGGCTCAGCATCAAGGTTTCCTCACCATCAGGGAAATTGTAGCGCGCCGCCCACCGGCAATGATATGTTCGTTGACCGAACATCTGTGCGAATTAGAACAAACCTTGTTGGAGGCTTCAAGTGACAAGTCCACGTTTGCCCACGCGGGCCGATCAAAAACTTCAGTGCCCGCGGCCGCCGGTTCGGTGACCGAACACAACGAAGTCAGGGACGCTCCTCATGCCACGCCTGAAACGCTCGGCAGCAGAGCAAGCGCTCGACAGCGCAGCGGGGCCGGATTTCCTTGAAGCATTGGCGCGCGGCTTGCGCGTGATCGAAGCCTTTGGGCGCGACCGGAGCTGGCTCACCCTGAGCGATGTCGCACGCCTCGTCGATCTGCCGCGCGCCTCAGTGCGACGCACGCTCTACACACTCGTCAAGCTCGGATACGCTGAAGTCGACGATCACCTGTTCCGCCTGACCCCGCGCATCCTGACGCTGGCAGGGGCTTATCTCACGTCGAACCCGGTCTCCGACATTGTCCAGCCGGCGCTCGAAGCCTTGTGCCGCGATGTGAACGAGGCATGCTCGGCGGCGGTGCGCGACGGCGACGAGGTCACGATGATCGCGCACGCTTCGCCGAGCAGAATGCTCCCTGTCAGCGCGCAAATCGGACTTCGCCTGCCGGCGCTTTCGAGCTCACTCGGCCGCATCCTCCTGGCGGCGATGGATGAGCAGGAGCTGGACCGGTTTCTTGGGCGCGCCGCACCGGCAAAACTGACGCCGTCAACCGTTGTCGACAAAGCCAAATTGCGCCGCGCCATCGTCAAGGCACGTTCCGACGGCTTCTCGCTGGTCGATCAGGAGGCCGAAGCCGGCTTCAGATCGATTTCCGTACCATTGCGAAGGCGGGACGGCAGAGTTATTGCGGCGCTCAATATCGGCGTGCACAGCGAACGTGGGCCGCTTGATACCATGCACAAGGTGTTCCTGCCCAAATTGCAGGCGCTGGCAGAGGATCTGCAACGTCAGATGATCTGAGCGGCAGCCGCCCGCCCGCAGGCCGGGCGAAATGATGCGAACGCCTCATCCCTGCGCGGTGGATCCGGTGACACTTTTCATATTCCCAACCCTGCCGTCCCGTCGGCGAAAACCAGATTGTTTGGGATCATACGATTATCGCGTACCCGACCGAGCCACGGCGATTCCTGATGGCGACAGGCGGCAATTTGCCTCCATCCACGGCGCGGAATGCGACCAACCCGGAACGGCACATTGTTGACTATGGCCATTTGCGGGTAAAAGATGGGCCATCCTTCGCCGTACGCGGTGCGGCGGGCAAAAATGCGGATCGAAAATCAACGACGATCCGGCAAAAAATCTATACAGGGAGGACATTCGTAATGCGCGGAGCATTGTTGCGGAGGCTTAGCCTCGCGCTCGCGATCGTGGCCATTCCGGCTGCCGCCAGCGCCCAGCAGAATATCAAGCTCACAATCATCGACGGTTATCCGCCGAAGGCGCTGTGGGTGAAGATTCTCATCGACTACTACATCCCGGAAGTGAACAAGCGCCTGAAGGCCGACGGCAACAAGTATCATATTGACTGGCAGCAGGCATTCAGCGGCCAGATCGCCAAGCCGCGCGGCGTCATGGATGCGCTCAAGAACCGGCTCGGCGACATCGGCGTGGTCACCACCGTGTTCCACTCGTCCAAGCTGCCGCTTAACAACCTGCCCTACTACACCCCGTTCGCCAGCCGTAATCCGGTGCTGGTGTCGAAGGTGATGGACGAGCTGATGGACAAGTTCCCGGCGTTCCAGAAGCAGTTCGACGATCAGAACCAGGTCGTGCTGACCAACTACTCCTCGATCGACAACTACGGTGTCTTCACCAAAAAGAAGATCAACAAGATGGAAGATGTCAACGGCCTGAAGCTCAATGCGGCGGGACCGAACGCGCTCTACATCAAGCCGCTCGGCGGCGTCGGCGTGCTGGGCAGCCTGCTCACCTACGCCAACCAGATCAAGACCGGCGTGACCGACGGCTGCATCATCTGGCCGGAGGCGACGATCACCTTCAAGATCGCGGAAGTCGCGCCGCACTATCTGGAGACCGACTTCGGCACCGGCGTCAACAAGTCGCTCACCATCAACAAGGATGTCTGGAAGGACCTGCCGCCTGAAGTACAGAAGGTTCTGAAAGAGACCGCACGCGACTATCGCGACAAAGTCGCGCAGGCCGCGCTCGACAAGGCAGCTGCCTCGATGAAGAAGTTCAAGGCCATGGGCGGCACGGTTGTCACGCTGTCGAAGGCCGAGCAGAAGAAATGGGCCGACAAGATGCCCAACATCGCCCAGAACCTCGCCAAGGACGTCGAGAAGAAGAACGGCTATCCGGCCATGAAGATCCTTGCCGCCTACATGGACGCCCTGCGCGCCGCCGGTGAAAAACCGGCGCGTGACTGGGATAAATAACAAGAAGCGAAAAGCCGTTTGGTCGGTCTGGCCGGGCCACAGGAGCAAGGAACGCCTGCGCGCGTTTCGTGGCCCGGCCGATCCGTCGGGGAATCGTCAAGCCTGTCAGATCGACGTAGCCGGAACCCGATGCCTGACGTGCGGGGAACCGGCAATGACCGGGCGAATCCGGAGCTTATCATTTGAGTGAAATCGAAAGCGCGTCGACGCCGGCCTTCAGTACGCTCAACTGGTTTGACCGTGCCGTTTTCATTCTGAATGCGTTCGGTTCAATCTGGGTATTGTTTATCGTCATCCTGATCTGCTCGGACTCGTTCGGCCGCACCTTCTTCAATCACCCGATCGACGGCGTGAACGAACTGGTCGCGGTATCGATGGCTTTCATCGTTTTCTGCCAACTTCCCGACACCGTACAACTCGTCAAGCTTACCCGTTCCGACACCTATCTGCCGCGCCTGCAGGCGAGCAGCGTCCTGGTGTGCCGCATCATCGTTTCCGGCTTCGATCTGCTCGGCGCGACGATCATGGCCGCTATCATCATCGGCACCTGGCCGCTGCTGATCGAGTCGATCGAGCGCGGCTACTATATCGGCGAGCAAGGCATCTTCACGTTTCCCGACTGGCCGATCAAGGGCATGGTCGTCCTCGGCAGTCTGATGACCGGCCTCGTTTTCCTGATCCGCGCCGTCGGCCACTGGCGCCGTTCAAATCCGGGGCCGGTCTGACCAATGGAACCCGTTCTTATCGGTATCGCCTCGCTCATCCTGATCGTGGTGATGATCTATGCCGGCTGCTACGTCGCCATCACACTCAGCCTGGTGTCCTTCCTCGGCGTCTGGATCATCAAGGAAGATGCCGTGATCGCCGTGCGCATGATGACACTGGCGGTGACATCCACCTTGCGACACTACGATTACGCCAGCATTCCCACCTTCGTGATGATGGGATTAATTGTCGGCAAGACAGGCTTCGGCTCCGACATCTATCAGGTCGCCAACCAGATATTCCGCCGGCTGCGCGGCGGGCTCGGCATCGCCACGGTGGCGGCCAATGCCGCATTCGCTGCGGTCACCGGTTCCTCCATTGCCGCGGCTTCCGTTTTCACCCGCGTATCGGTGCCGGAGATGATCCGGTTCAACTATACGAAGCGATTCGCCGTGGGCGTGGTCGCCGGCTCGTCGGTGCTCGGCATGATCATCCCGCCCAGCGTGATGATGATCATTTATGCCTTCATCGCCGAACAGTCGGTAGGCGACATGTTCCTGGCCGGCGTGGTCCCGGGACTGATGCTGGCGGCGGCCTTCATCGTGACCATCACAGTAATGACCAAGGTGACGCCAAGGTTCATCGGTGAAGGCGCATTTGTCACGCCAATGGACGATCATGAATTGATGTCGCTCACCGAAATGGCGGTGAAGATCGCACCCGTCGTTATTCTCATCATCATTGTGCTCGGCGGCATCTACAGCGGTTTCTTCGACGCCGCCGAAGCGGGCGCCATCGGCGCTTTCTTCGCCTATGTCCTCGCGCTTTTGCGCCGGCGTATCGGCCTGCGCACATTCCGCGAGGTGCTGATCGACACCGGCCACATCACCGCCAACATCCTGTTCCTGATCATCGCCGCCTCGATGTATTCGAAGATGCTCGGCATCGCCGGCCTGCCCTTCATGCTCAGCCAATGGATGGAGCACATCGAGTTGGGCTACCCGGCGATGATGACGCTCTACGTCGTCCTCATGCTGTTCCTCGGCACCATCATCGACACCGGCTCGATCATCCTGGTCTGCGTGCCCCTGTTCCTGCACGCCATCGAGAACCTCGGCCTCAGCCTGGTCTGGTTCGGGCTGATCACCGTGGTGGGTGCGGAAATCGGTCTGCTGACGCCGCCGTTCGGTCTGTCGTGTTTTGTGATCAAGACCGCCATAGATCGCGCCGATATCACGCTGAATGACATCTTTTTCGGCGCGTTTCCGTTCGCCGTGGTGATGCTGCTGGTGCTGATTGTGCTGATCGCGTTCCCCTGGCTGACGCTGGTGCTGCTGTAATAAGTGCCGGCGATTGGGCGCTTGCCTCGTCGGGCGTTGAAGGGCGAACGGTACCCGCGTCTCGCTGACACCTGGCCGCCACGTCGGGCACTGGCCGGCGCAGACAATTACTGAAGCAAATACTCCGGATCACTGGCGATAGCTTCTTTCACCAGCACGAACAAAATATCTGCCGTGTCACCAGAAATTTGTGGGAGGGAGACGTACCTGGGCAAAGGCCGACGGTCTGGAAATATTTGGCACGTCGGGGTCGACGCAATTCCCGTACCTGCTCGGCGAAAAGCGCGTGAAACACGATTACACCAAGTGGCGCGGGTGGCGTCGTCTACATCAGCCCTTCATTTGGCGCGAAGCCCGATCTAGAAAATTTTCCGGGCGCTATTCCACAACGATGACGGCCGGCGTGAAGCCGGCCTGCGAACACGAAAAGCATTGCAAAACAACATGTTTAGCCTGACACACGGGCCCCCCAGCCGAGATCGGCGCGGCGGCGCCAGGCCGTCTGGCGCAGGCCCAACAGCCGGTGGGCGGCGGTCCTGGCCTCGGCGCGGCTGCCGGCCGCGCAGGTGCGGTATTCCAGGTCGGCGACGCGCGCCCTCAGCGGCCGTTTGCCAAACAGTCGGGCAAACGGGCCGGCATCCCCGTTCGTTTTCAGCTGCGACAGCGACTGCGCAACGTTGCCGGAGTCCGCGAACGCGATGAGACGGCCGGTCATGCTGTGACGAACCTCGTACACACCGGGTCCGATCGGCGCCTCCACGGCGTCGCCGTTGGCGGCGTCGGGAAATCGTTTCCAGCTACTCCAGACCTGTACCATCGGAAAGACTCTCTGACTTTCGGGAATCGGGACTTCGGAAACGCGGAAGCGGCCGGTTGGTTCCGGCGCGCCGTCTGACGCGCATCGACAGGTGTTTCAGCGTACCGCGAAACCGGCGAGCACAATTCCGAGGACAACCGCCGCGCGCTGTTCCGCTCAGTAGCCCGGCAAGACCAGCACTTTCGGCTTTGCCGGCAGACTGGTCCTGGAGACCACCAGCGAGGGAACCGGTGAAATCTCCACTTCCCACTCCTTGCGCACGCGGTCGAGGAAATTGTTGAGCGTGAAACTGCTGAAGTAGTGCATGGGGATCATCAGCGGCGCCTTCAAGGCCTTCAGCACCTCGACCATGCCCTCGACGTCCAGCGTGTAGGAGCCGTCAACCGGCATGAGCACCACGTCGATCTTGCCGATCTCGTTGAGCTGTTGTTGCGTCAACGTGTGATGCAGATGACCGAGATGCGCGATGCAAAGATTGGCAACTTCGAAAATGAAGATGGAATTGCCGTGACGCTCGGTACCGCCGTCGTAACTGCGGATGTTGGTCGGCACGTTGCGCACGCGTACGTCTTTCACCTGCACATCAATGCGCGCCGGCTTCTCGTCACCTGCCCAGCCGCGCAGCACGTGCCTGATGGCCGGATCAGGAAGATCGGTGTAGTGCGACGAATGCGCGTGGTTCATGGTGATGATGTCGGGCGTCACCGGCGGCCGGACGTAATCGTTGTAGTCGGTCGCGGCGCGAACCGATTGCGGACTTTCGATCAGAAAGGTCGAATGACCAATGTAGCTGAGCCGCACTTCGTCGGCCTTGAGGGCGGCCAGACGAAAGGCGGCCGGTACAACGGGCACCGGACGCCTGGCAATCAGACCCGGGCAACCTTCGAGTATTTCCGGCTTGACCGGCGAGGGCGCGGCGCCTTGCGCCAAAGCCTGGCTGGCCGCCGCCAGCACGAACCCGATCGACGCCGCAAAGAACTTCAGCGCCGCACCGCCCATCCAGCCACCCGACATGACATCACCCATGCCAATCAATCCGGCGGGGCTGAATCTGGCATGGTTTTCGGAAGGCCGCCACTGGCGCGAGGAGCGGTAATTTATCCGGTCATGCCGGGCGCGCGCCGAATGATCAGAAATCCGCGAAATAAGGGCGGTCGTGCGCGAATACGATGAGTCCTTTGGGGGTGACCACTACCCAGCGGCCGTCCTGTCGCTCGATCGACGCTACCCGGCCGAGACCAGGCAAGACCGCGCCGGGCACTACCTCATAGATGCCGTCGCGACCCTCCACGTCGACCATGCCGCCGCGGGCGCGCACGATCCGCCAGGTTTCTACAATCGCCGGCCGGCTGGCGGCCGCTGCGATGCGGGGCGCCGGGCGCGGGATCGGCATGGGAGTCAGCCGCGGTGGCGGAATCGAGCCGGTCACGTCGGAGCCGGACTCGCGATCGGCGCGCACGGAGGTCTTGGCGACCTGACTGTGGGTTGCCGCGGTTGCCGCCACGAGCTTCGCCTTCAGATCGCTGACCTGATCGGCGAGCTGGTCGATCGACTGCTGCATCGCCTTGCGTTGTTCGAGGCTGGCGACGCCGGCGTCGGAATGACTGCCGAGATTATTGCTGACAGCAGCACCGAACAGCGCGCCAAAGCCGGCGACCAGCGCCACCCAGGCGGTCAATGTGACGCGACGCAGAGAGCGGGGTGACAGCGAAATGCGCGCGCGCCGCGCCGCCGCGGAAACGGTTGCCTTGTATTCCGGAGAAACAGTGGTCCCGGTATCGGCGGCCGCTTCAGCTTCGGCGGAAGCCTCAACGCCGGCAGCGGCCTCGTTTTCGACGGGCTCTTCCGAACTGGCGCCGGCTGGCGACAGCGGCGGCAATTCAACCGACGGCAACTCGCCGGGCTCGTCGTGCCTGATCCCGTCGTTGTCGTTGCGCTCGGCCATGACCCGCTCCATGTCGGCCCCTTTTCCGGGCCATTCACGAAGCGGTAACCATGTTCGGTTACCAATTGGTTACCGTTGGCTTAACGGCCGTCGCCTGCCAGCCGCTCAGATCGCCAGGCCATTATCCGCGGCATGGGCATTGAGCGAAACCGCCGGCCGTGCCCCCACATGCTGGATCACTTCCGCGGCCGCCAGGGCGCCAAGTTGCGCCGAGGTGCGATGATCCTTGCCGCGCGAATGGCCGACCAGGAAGCCCGCCGCGAACAGGTCGCCGGCGCCGGTGACGTCGACCACCCGCTCGACCGGCAGGGCGTTGACCGCCGCCAGCTCCTCGCGGCTGACCACCATACAACCCTTTTCGCTGCGGGTGACGACGGCGAGCCTGGCGTCGCCCTGCAGCGTTTTAACCGCCGTGTCGAAGTCGGCAGTCTCATACAGGCTGTGCAGCTCGTGCTCGTTGGAGAACACGATATCGACCGTGCCCTTCCTGATAAGGTCGAGGAATTCCGAACGATAACGATCGACGCAAAACGAATCCGACAGCGTGAGCGCGACCCGGCGGCCGGCCTTGTGCGCGATGTCGGCGGCCTTGATGAAGGCTTCCTTCGCCTTTGGCGGATCCCACAGATAACCTTCCAGATAGACGATGGCCGCATCGGCGACCGCCTTCTCGTCAATGTCGTCCGGCGCCAGATTCTGCGCGGCGCCGAGATAGGTGTTCATGGTCCGCTCGCCATCGGGCGTTACCACGATGTAGCAGCGCGCGGTCGACGGACCGTCGCTTGCCGGCCTGGCGTCGAAAGCGACGCGGGCGGCACGGATGTCGTGGGCGAAGGTCTTGCCGAGTTCGTCATCCTTGACCTTGCCGACGAAAGCGACGCGTCCGCCGAAGCTGGCGACACCGACAATGGTGTTGGCGGCCGATCCCCCCGAGCTCTCCACCGCCGGGCCCATGGCGGCGTAGATCGCCTGGGCACGCTCTTCGTCGATCAGCGCCATGGCGCCCTTGTGCATGCCTTGAGCGACCAGGAAGTCGTCTTCGGCGCGGGCGATTACGTCGACAATGGCGTTACCGATGCCGAGCACGTCGTAGCGGGGAGCAGTCATTCAGGGTCCTCTCGTTTCAAACGCGGCGCACTATAACCAGTGAAAATCATGAGGCAATGCAGGGATTCCGGCTATTTTCGCGGCGGGAGCGGCTCCGCCTTCTCGTCAATTCTGTTAAAAAGCGCTTGGTTTTCAGGGACAAGCGAGACAACGACGGCGTGATATAGACTGTGGGCGGAGGCTGAGAACGAATGTCCCTGACGCGCGATATCACCACGGTCGGCGGCGGCACGCTGCTCTCGCGCTTGCTCGCCTACGTGCGTGATGCCGCCATCGCCGCCCTGCTCGGCACCGGCCCGTTCTCGGAGGCCTTCTTCGCCGTGCTGCAGGTGGTCAACTTCTTCCGCCGGCTGCTGGCGGAAGGCGCGCTCAACAGCGCCTTCGTGCCAATCTGGATGCGGCTGCGTGCCGGCGAGGACGGAAGCGCCAACGCCGATCGCTTCGCGGTGCGCACACTGGTGACCGTCGGCGTCATCACCGGCATCGTTGCGCTCGTGGTGGTGCTGTCGGCGCCCCACATCATCGCCGTTATCGCCCACGGCTTCGATGGCAGCCGGCAAAATCTGGCGGTCCTCTATCTGTTGCTTGTCGCCCCCTACATCGTGCTCGCCGGGCTGGTGGCTGTGATCTCGGCCGCACTCAACGCCGAATCCCGCGTCGCCGCCGTGACCATCAGCACCGTGATGTTCAATCTCGTATTGCTCGGTGTACTCGCCTTCGTCATCGTGGAGCACGTTCCGCCGTTCTATGTCAGCATCTGGCTGGCGACGGCGATCGTTACGGCGGCGTTGATTCAGTTCATGATCACCGGCATGGCCTGGCTCGTTACCGGGCGACGTTTCCGGCGCGTGCGTGTACGCGTCCCCGATCAAAGCGGCCTCTTCTTCAAGCGTGCGCTGCCGGGCCTGATCGCCGCCGGAACGCCGCAACTCAAACTGATCGCGGCAACTGCGCTGGTGTCATCTTCGCCAGCCGCGGTGTCGTGGCTCTATTACGCCAACCGGCTTTACGAATTGCCGCTCGGGGTGGCGTCTATCGCGATCGCCGCGGTGATCGTGCCGCGCATTGCGGCGAGTTTGAACGGTCCCGATACAGAGAGCTACGCAAGCGCACAATCACGCGCCTATGAGATTGCGCTCGGCCTCGCGCTACCGGCTGCGACCGGATTTGCGCTTGTCGCCGAACAGATAGCGGGTGGTCTGTTCCAACACGGCGCCTTTGGCGCCCGGGATACCGCAGCAGTGGCGGTGGCACTGACTGCGATCTGCTCCGGCCTGCCCGGCCATGTGCTGGAGAAGGTATTCGATGCCGTTTCCTTCGCCCATGAGGATACCAGAACACCAATGATGACCGCACTCACGGGGCTGGCGGTGGCGGTCGTCGGCGGCATCACACTCTATCCGGCCTTCGGATTCGTCGGTGTCGTCGCGGCAATCGCGCTCTCCGGCTGGGTTGGCGCCGGGCTGCTCGGATTTGTGCTGTACGGGCGTGGCTGGTTGCGGCTCGACTCCGACGCCAAACGACGGCTTCCCCGCATCGCCCTTGCCACCGCGCTGATGGGCGTCGCCGTCGCCGCCGCGTTGTATGCAGCGGAGTCGTTGTTGCCCGGACTGCCGGCCTCAGACATCGGCCGGCTCGTTTTGCTGCTCGTGCTGGTGGCCGTCGGCATGGTAGCCTACGGCGCCGCCATAGACCGGCTCCGTGTCGCCCGGCTCCACGAACTCGTTGCTGCCGTGCGCCAGCGCGCCTGAACCCCTTGCCCACAACGGCCTGCCGTGGCATGGCAACGCCCGGCAACTCCCAAGAGGCAAGGCAATGGCGTTCAAGGAGCGCGTGTTCTCCGGCGTGCAGCCCACCGGCAATCTGCACCTCGGCAACTATCTCGGTGCCATCACCAAATTTGTGGCGCTGCAGGAACGTTATGACTGCATTTATTGCGTGGTCGACATGCACGCAATCACCGTCTGGCAGGATCCCAGCGAATTGGCTCATGCTACACGCGAGGTGACTGCGGCCTTCCTCGCCTGCGGCATCGATCCCGGGAAGCACATCGTCTTCAACCAGAGCCAGGTGGCCGAACATGCCGAGCTTGCCTGGGTGTTCAATTGCGTCGCGCGCCTCGGCTGGCTCAATCGCATGACCCAGTTCAAGGAGAAGGCCGGCAAGGACCGCGAGAATGTCTCGGTCGGCCTGTTTGCCTATCCGACATTGATGGCATCCGACATTCTGGTTTACCGCGCGACCCATGTACCGGTTGGCGAAGATCAGAAGCAGCATCTCGAGCTTTCGCGGGACATCGCGCAGAAGTTCAACAACGACTATGCCGAATCGATACATTCGCATGGCTACGGCGAATCGTTCTTCCCGCTGCCTGAGCCGATCATCCAGGGACCGGCCACGCGCGTGATGTCGCTGCGGGACGGCTCCAAGAAGATGTCGAAATCGGACGCTTCCGATTATTCGCGCATCAACCTCACCGACGACGCTGACGCCATCGCGCAGAAGATTCGCAAGGCCAAGACCGATCCGGAGCCCTTGCCGAGCGAGTTGAAGGGTCTGGAATCGCGGCCTGAGGCCGACAACCTCGTCGGCATCTACGCGGCGCTCAACGACGTCAGCAAGGATCAGGTGCTCGGCGAGTTCGGCGGCGCGCAGTTTTCAACCTTCAAGGCGGCGCTGGTCGATCTCTCCGTTGCCAAGCTCGGGCCGATTGGCGCCGAGATGAAGAAGCTGGTGCAGGACCCGGTCTATATCGACGAAATCCTTGCCGACGGCTCGCAACGCGCCCAGGCCATCGCCGCCGATACCATGAAGGCGGTGAAAGATATCGTCGGCTTCGTGCGGCGTTAGCACAGCCTTTCCGAAGAGCCGACGTGCGCCTCCAAACGCGCGCGCCGGAAGTCGTTTTCGGGAAACTTTTTGCTGCCAAACACCATAACCGCGCCAGCAAAATGGTATGGCATCGGCCGGATTCGCCTGCGCCGCGTCTTGTCGGCGTGCCACCCGCCGTGCAAGCATTGCACGTTTTGCACTTTGCGTTGTTGCGCCAATTTCGCGGGCGACACGGGGAGCCAGGATGACGACCAAACGCCGTATCCACGAGACCGGCCACAAGCGCAAATACATGGTGATCATCGACGACACCGAGGAGTGCGATCGCGCCGTCTACTGGGCGGCCCGCCGCGCCGGTCTCACCAAATCGCAGATCATCATGTTGAGGGTGATCGAACCCGGAGAGCGCAACCAGCAATGGCTCGGTGTCGCCGACATCATGAAGGCGGAAGCCGAAGAAGAAGCCAACAAGGTGCTCGACAAATACGCCAAGCGCATCAAGGAAGTCGCCGGCGTCGAGCCTGACCGGGTTATTCGCGAGGGATCGCCGATCGACGAGATCATCAGGCTGATCGACGAGGACACCGACATTGGCATCCTCGTGCTGGCGACGAGCACCAGCAAGGACGATCCCGGCCCGCTGGTATCGAGCCTGGCCAAGACCGCGGCCAATTTCCCGATTCCGATGGCCATCGTGCCCGGTCATCTCAAAGACGAAGACCTCGAAGCCATGGCCTAGTTCCTCTTTCACCTCTCCCCGCTCTCGCGGGGAAAGGCCGGCTTTCGAGTGTGACGAGAAAGCCGGGTGAGGGGCCGTGCAATGCCCCTCACCCGGCTCGCGCCTGACCGGCGCTCGCCACCATCTCCCCCGTAAGCGGCGAGAGGGAAAGATGGCCATCCTCCCGCCCCGCCCCGGCCGCCGGTTGACCCGCCCGTGCACGGGGCCCATCTATCCCCTATAATGGATTTTGCCCGCGGGCCTTGAACCCGCGTGAGGTAAGGAGCCTAAACGATGTTCATTCAGACCGAAGCAACGCCCAATCCGGCGACCTTGAAGTTCCTGCCCGGACGCCCGGTGCTGGAATCCGGCGCGCTCGACATGCCCGACAAGGAGGCCGCCGCCCAGTCGCCGCTCGCCGAGCGTCTGTTCGAAATTCCCAACGTCGGTGGCGTGTTCTACGGCGCGGATTTCATATCCATCACCAAGACCGGCGGCGAATGGCAGCAGATCAAGCCGGCGGTGCTTGGCGCCATCATGGAGCACTACATGTCCGGCGCGCCGCTGCTGGCGAACGGAGCGGAATTGAAAGACGAGACCGCCGACGAATTCTTCGACGAGAAAGATTCCGACACCGTCGCAACCATCAAGGACCTGATCGAGACGCGCGTGCGCCCCGCGGTGGCCGGCGACGGCGGCGACATCATCTTCAAGGGCTACAAGGAAGGCGTGGTATTTCTGGCCATGAAGGGTGCCTGCTCCGGCTGCCCCTCCTCCACCGCGACGCTTCAGCACGGCATCCAGAACCTGCTGCGCCATTTCGTGCCGGAAGTAACCGAGGTCCGGCCGATGTAATCTCGTCCCGGTAGTCCGGGGCGCAAGACGCCGGCGAATAGACCCGGAATCCGTACTCCGCATTGTCGGGGTCATGGGTTCCGGGTCTGGCTTTTACGATATTGCCGAACGGCACCGATATTTTCGCCGGCGCGGTGCTAGACTGAATTAATGCGTCTTCTCGCCATCGATACCGCGCTCGAAGCCTGCTCCGCGGCCGTGCTCGACACGGACGACGGCGGCATCGTTGCGCAGGAATCGCAGGGAATGACGCGCGGTCATGCTGAAGAGCTGATGCCCCTGGTCCAGCGCGTCATGAGGACTTCGCGCCTCACCTTTGCCGATCTCGACCGCGTCGCGGTCACGGTCGGGCCCGGCAGCTTCACCGGACTGCGCGTCGGCATTTCGGCTGCGCGGGGTATCGGGCTGGCCGCCGGCAAACCCGTGGTCGGCCTCACCACGCTGTCAGCTTACGCCGCGCCGTTTATCGCTGAGGACGACAGCAAGCCGGTGGTAGCCGCGATCGATGCGCGTCATGCGCATGTCTATTTGCAAATTTATGGCTCCGCCGGCCGCGTGCTGGTGGCGCCGCGTCTTGCTTCGCTGCAAGAGGCCGCCCGGCGCGCATCGGCCGCCGGCGCGCCGCGGCTGGCCGGCACAGCCGCCGAATTGCTGGCCGCCAACTGGCCCGCCGGTGAGCGGCCGCCGGGCGCCATCGACGCCCGCCGCGCGCCCGACATTGAATGGGTGGCGCGCCTCGGCGTGATCGCGCAGGAATCGGCTGCGCCACCCAAACCGCTTTATCTGCGCGCAGCCGACGCCCAGCCGCAGGACGCCAGCCATCTGCCGCGCCGATGATGAAACGCCTCTCCTCCTTGTTCGCACGCGGCGAGCCGGTCCTGTCGGAAGCTGCCGGCCGTGACGCCGCGGCTATCGCTGCGTTGCACGGTGATTCGTTCCGCCGCGGCTGGAGCGAGGAAGACGTCGAGACGCTGATCGCCGACCGTCAGGTCTGTACCCATCGTGCCATGCGTGGTGCGAATCTCATCGGCTTCATCATGTCGCGGCGCGCCGGCGAAGAAGCGGAAATCCTTTCTGTTGCGGTTTCGCGCGCGCGCCGCGGCCGCGGGCTCGCGCGCAGTCTGCTCAACCTGCATCTGCGGCGTCTGGCCGGCCTGGGGGTGCGCGCCGTATTCCTCGAGGTCGACGAGCAGAATATCCCTGCGATCCGGCTCTATGGCCGCGCCGGATTCCGTGAGGTCGGACGGCGGCCCAATTACTATCCCGGCGACGAGGGCACCGCCTCCGGCGCGCTGGTGCTGCGGCGGGACCTTGCCTGAGGAGCGACGCATCCCCGGGACCGATAGAGACGTGCACGGCGTGCTCACAGATGATAAAATGGGTTGACGGAGAAAAACCTGTGACGACGCCGGACAAAGACAGCTCTCAACTGAACCCGATCGAGGCCCTCTGCGTGGCCAACGGCATGCGCATGACGGAGCAGCGCCGCATCATTGCGCGCGTCCTGGCCGAATCGGATGACCATCCCGACGTGGAGGAGCTCTACCGGCGTTGCGCCAGGATCGACGACCGTATTTCGATTTCCACCGTCTACCGCACCGTGCGGCTGTTCGAGGACGCCGGCATTATCGCGCGTCACGATTTTCGCGAGGGTCGCGCGCGCTACGAGACGAGCTCCGAATCCCACCACGACCATCTGATCAACCTGCGCAGCGGTGAAGTCATCGAATTCCAGTCGGAAGAGATCGAGCGGCTGCAGGCGGAAATCGCCCGCAGGCTCGGCTACAAGCTGGTGGATCACCGGCTCGAGCTCTACGCAGTGCCGCTCAAGGACGACAAGGGCGGTCACTGACGGATGACGAGGACCGGCCGCCGATGATCCGCGCGCTGTTCATCGCGATCGTCTTCTTCACCATGACGCCGCTGCTGATCTCGATCCAGTGGCTGCTCGGCAAACTGGGCCTGCCCGGCTGGGGTTTCATCTGTTCCAACTATTACCGCCTTTTGCGGTCGTTGCTGCGCATCCGCGTGCGCGTAAACGGTCTACCCGTGCGTGATCGCGCGGTGCTTTACGTCTCCAACCACGTGTCCTGGGTTGACATCGTGGTGATCGGCTCGCTCTCGCCGGTCGCGTTCATCGCCAAGAGCGAAGTGCGGCGTTGGCCGCTGGTCGGCATCACCGCGGAGATCCAGCGCACGGTGTTCGTCGACCGCTACCGCCGCCATCAGACCGCCGATGCCGTCGCGGAGATGGTCGCGCGGCTCAAGGGCGGCACCTCGGTGGTACTGTTTGCGGAAGGCACGTCGAGCGACGGCAACCGCGTGCTGCCGTTCCGTTCCGCCTTGCTTGGCGCCGTGAAGCATGTGGCCGCGCACAATGAAGCGGCCGGCAATATCCTGATCCAGCCCATGTCGATCAGCTACGTGAGCACGCACGGCATTCCGCTCGGCCGCCTGCACCGGCCGCTGGTCGCCTGGTACGGCGATCTCGACTTCATGCCGCACATCAAGGAACTCATCACCCGCGGCGCGGTCGACGCGGTGGTCAGCTACGGCGAGCCGGTGGCGATTGACGCCGCCATCGAGCGCAAGGCCCTGACCCGGCGTCTGGAAGGCGCCGTGCGCGGGATGATGACGGCGACGCTGCTCAGGCGACCCGTGCCCGTCCCGGCCGAGGGTGCCGGGGCCGCGGCGTCGGGAGCCTCGGGCACGCCGCTGCAGCGTGCGCCCGCGTCTTAAAATCGTTCATGAAATCAATTATATGATCGGAAATGGCCGCGCGAGGCGCGACAAAACCTGTCCGGAAAGGCTAGATTGGCCGCCAGCGCCACAACGAGACGGCATGAGCAAGTCCCGCAAAGTCCACGTCAAGTCTTTTGGCTGCCAGATGAACGTCTACGATTCCAATCGTATGGCGGACACGCTGGCGCCCGCCGGCTTCAGCGAAGCAGCGGCCCCGGATGACGCCGATCTGGTCATCCTCAACACCTGCCACATCCGCGAGAAGGCGGCCGAAAAGGTCTATTCCGAGATCGGCCGCATCCGCGTGATGAAGGAGCAAGCAGCAGCCGAAGGCCGCAAAATGCTGATCGCGGTCGCCGGCTGCGTCGCCCAGGCGGAGGGTGAAGAAATCATCCGCCGCGCCGGCGCCGTCGATCTGGTGGTGGGCTCGCAAAATTATCACCGCCTCCCGGAACTGGTGGCGCGCGCCGCGCGAGGCGAAAAGATCGTCGACACCGAATTTCCGGTTGAGGACAAATTCGAAGCTCTGGCTGCACCAAAGCGCGACGTCATCGCCAGGCGTGGCATTTCCAGCTTCGTCACGGTGCAGGAAGGGTGCGACAAGTTTTGCACCTTCTGCGTGGTGCCCTATACGCGCGGCGCAGAAATCTCGCGGCCCGCAACACGGATTATCGGCGAGGTCGAGCGCCTGGCCGACGCGGGCGTGCGCGAGATCACGCTGATCGGGCAGAACGTCAACGCCTATCACGGGCCCGGGCCCGATGGCGCCGAATGGACGCTGGCGCAGCTGCTGCGGCGTCTGGCGCAAGTACCCGGCATCGCGCGTCTGCGCTACACCACAAGCCATCCGCGGGACATGCTGGACGATCTGATCGCGGCACATGCCGAATTGCCGCAGTTGATGCCCTATGTGCATCTGCCGGTCCAGTCCGGTTCGAACCGCATTCTTGCAGCGATGAACCGCAGGCACACCAGCGCCGACTATATCGCTGTGATCGAGCGGCTGCGCGCGGCGCGACCCGATCTGGCGGTGTCATCGGATTTCATCGTCGGTTTCCCCGGCGAGACCGACGCCGACTTCGAAGATACCCTCACGCTGATCGAGGACGTCGGCTATGCCGGCGCCTTCTCCTTCATGTATTCGCAGCGGCCGGGCACGCCCGGGGCCGAACTCGAGGACCAGGTGCCAGCGGACGTGAAATCCGAGCGGTTGCAACGGCTACAGGCGCTCATCTCCCGCCAGCAGCGCGCCTTCAATGCCGCTTTCGCCGGCCGCACCGTCGAGGTGCTGCTCGAAAAGCCTGGGCGGCTCACTGGGCAACTGGTCGGCAAATCCCCATATTTGCAGACAATCCAGGTCATGGCGCCGCGGTCGCTGATTGGCGAGACCGTGTCCGTGACCATCACCGAAGTCGGCAGTAACAGCTTGTTTGGCGCGCTCCAGGAGGATGCTCCGGCGCCACGGTTGGCCGCAGCAGGAGCCTGAAACAGCCTTGCGCACGCCTGATACCGCGCTTCCTCCCGGCACCGTCTCGGAAGAGACGGCCACCACGCAGATTGTGCTCGCCTTCGAGGATAACCGGCTCGCCTCCACGCTCTTCGGCCAATACGGCCAGAACCTCGCCCTGATCGAACGCCGGCTCGGCGTGGTCGCCGAACAGCGCGGCAACCATGTCACCGTCGACGGTTCGCGTAGCGCCTGCGAACAGGCACGCCGCGTGCTGGAAGGACTCTACGAACAACTCAAACGTGGCCGCGATCTGGCGCAGGGCGACGTCGAAGGCGCCATCCGCCAGGCGATCGCGCAAGGCTCGCTGTTCGACTACGAGCCGGGCGCCGGGCGCGCTGCCTTCGAGGAAATCAACGTACGCAAGCGACCGGTGCGCGCACGCACTGCCGCGCAGGACGCCTACATCCGCGCGCTCAAGCGCCATTCGCTGGTGTTCGGCACCGGCCCCGCCGGCACCGGCAAGACCTGGCTCGCGGTCGCGCATGCCGTGCAGATGTTCGAGCGCAAGGAAGTCGACCGCATCATCCTGTCGCGCCCTGCCGTGGAAGCCGGCGAACGGCTTGGCTTCCTGCCCGGTGACATGCGCGAGAAGGTCGATCCCTATTTGCGCCCGATCTACGACGCGCTCTACGATCTGATGGACGCGCGCATTGTCGAACGCGCCATGCAGGGTGGCGAGATCGAGATCGCACCGCTCGCCTTCATGCGCGGGCGCACGCTATCGAATGCCGCCGTCATCCTCGATGAAGCGCAGAACACGTCATCGATGCAGATGAAGATGTTCCTGACGCGGATCGGCGAGAACAGCCGCATGATCGTCACCGGCGATCCAAGCCAGGTCGACTTGCCTAACGGGCAGACCTCCGGCCTGGCGGAGGCGGTGCGACTGCTCGCCAACGTCGAAGGCATTGGTCATGTCGCCTTCACCCATGAAGACGTGATCCGTCACGAACTGGTGGCGCGCATCGTCGCAGCGTATGACCGCGCGGCGACGGGCGAGGACAGGAAATGAACGGATCGCCACGCGAGCCCAGGGCCGCGCCGGAGATCGACATCCAGGTGCAGTCGCCGGGCTGGAACGCGGAACCTGCCGCGATCGAGACTGTCCGTCGCGCAATCGCCGCGGCGGCGGAGCGTTGCAGCGCCCGTGGCGAGGTCAGTGTCCTGCTGGCCGACGACGAGACAATCCGCCTGCTCAATCGTGACTGGCGTCACGTCGACAAACCGACCAACGTGCTGTCGTTCCCTGCGGTCGCGCCGCCGAATGTCGCGCCGAAACCGCTGCTCGGTGACATCGTCATCTCTTACGAGACGGTGGCGCGCGAATGTAGCGAGGAACACAAGCCCTTCCTCCATCATCTGGCCCACCTTGCGGTGCATGGATTTCTGCATCTCATGGGTTACGATCACCAGACTGATTCCCAGGCTGATGCCATGGAAGGGCTCGAACGCGACATCCTCGCGGATCTCGGTATCGCCGATCCCTACCGGGCGCATGAGCCGGGCAATGCCTGACCGATATGCCTGACAACGAATCTCCGAGCTCCAGCCCGTCCTTCGAGCCCCGCCATCTGCCGGTGGTGGTGCCGCCCGTGCGCGAGAACGGCGGCAACTGGTTCACCCGCACGGTGCGCCGCATGTTCGGCTGGCGCGGCGCCTCGATCCGCTCCGATCTCAAGGACGTGCTGGAGGCGATGTCGCCTGGCGAATCCGGCTTCTCGCCCGAAGAAAGCCGGATGCTGCGCAACATCCTCGGCCTGCGCGAGCGCCGGATCGACGACGTCATGGTGCCGCGCGCCGATATCGTGGCCGTGCAGCAGGACATCGCGCTCGGTGAGCTGATGCGCACTTTCGAGGGCGCCGGCCATTCGCGCCTGGTCGTCTATGACGACACGCTCGACGATCCGGTCGGCATGGTCCACATCCGCGACCTCATCGCCTTCATGACGAACCGGGCGGCGGTTGATCCCGAAAAGAACGCCAGGCGCAAGAAGCCCTTCCCGGCTGGCCTCGACCTCAAAACCATCGACCTTGCCATGCCGCTGTCGGCCGCCAGGATCATGCGCCCGATCCTGTTCGCGCCGCCGTCGATGCGGGCGATGGACCTGCTCGCGCGCATGCAGGCGACACGTATGCATCTGGCGCTGGTGATCGACGAGTACGGCGGCACCGACGGCGTGGTTTCGATCGAGGACATCGTCGAGGAAATCGTCGGCGAGATCGCCGACGAGCATGATGAGGACGAATTGCCCGCCGTGGTACATCAGCCCGACGGTTCCTTCATCGCCGATGCGCGCGCCAACCTCGAAGACGTCACGGCCATCGTTGGCAGCGACCTTGCAGTCGGCGACGAGGCGGAGGAGGTCGATACCCTCGGCGGCTATCTGGTGACGCGCGCGGGCAGGCTGCCGCTGCGGGGCGAACTCATCCCGGGTCCGGGACTGTTCGAATTCGAAGTGCTCGACGCCGATCCGCGCCGGGTCAAGCGCGTGCGTATTACCCGGCTGAAGGAACGGCGCGAGAGGACACGCGAGCCGCGTCGTCGCGGAGAGCCCGACGTCGCAGCGTCGGCGGGTGCGCCGACGATGCCGGGCGACGCCGTGCCATCGAAAGATCCCGGCCGGCACGACGCCGGCACAGTGGCAAGCGCGCGCAAACCGTGATCCTGACCCGCACAGCCCACGCGGTCGTACTGGCCTTTGGTTGGCGGCGCGCCGCGATCGCGCTTGCGGCTGGCGCAATTTCGGCGCTGGCGATGGCTCCCTTCAACGTTTGGCCGGTTTTGTTCATCACCTTTCCTGTGCTGGTCTGGCTGGTGGACGGTTCGTCGGACGCCAGCGGGCGCGGCTTCTGGGCCGCGACCGTCGCCGGCTGGTGTTTCGGTTTTGGCTATTTCGTCGCCGGGCTTTACTGGATCGGCAATGCTTTCCTGGTCGATGCCAAAACCTTCGGCTGGCTGCTCCCGATCGCGGTTTCCGGCCTGCCCGCTTATCTCGCACTTTATACCGGCCTTGGCCTTGGCGTGGCGCGCCTGCTCTGGGTGCGCGGGCCCCTTCGCATCCTGGCGCTGGCGCTCTCTCTCACGAGCACTGAATGGCTGCGCGGACATCTGCTCAGCGGGTTTCCCTGGAATACGTTCGGCTATGCCCTGACCGAACCGCTGGCACTGGCGCAAACCGTCTCACTGATCGGCATCTGGGGCCTCACCTTCCTGAGTCTGGCGATCTTCGCCACGCCTGCGGTGATCGCCGACGACCCGAACGACACGCCGCATCCCTATCGCGCTTCTGTCATCGCGTTGATGGTCTTGGCCGCCATGGGCGGTTATGGCCTGGCACGTCTGAGCGCTCATCCGACCACCTACGTGAGCGGCGTGAAGTTGCGCATCATGCAGCCTGCCTTGCAGCAGGATCAGAAATTCAACTACAGCGCCAAGAACGCGGTGATGCGGCGTTACCTGCGCCTGTCGGATCGCGCCACCGGTCCCGGCTCCAACGGCGCGCGCGATTTCACGCATTTGATATGGCCGGAAGCGGCGTTTCCGTTTTTCCTGACGCGCGAGCCGGACGCGATGGCGCAGATCACCGCGCTGCTCAGGCCGAACACAGAATTGATCGTAGGCGCCATCCGCGCCGCGGCTGAATCAAAACCGGGCCATATTCGCGCGTACAATTCGGTTTACGTGATCGATCCCGACGGCTCGATCCGCGGCATCTATGACAAGGTGCATCTGGTGCCGTTCGGCGAGTATCTGCCGTTGCAAACGCTGCTCGAAAGGTTCGGCTTGCAGGCTCTCACCAGGCAGGTCGGCGGATTTCTGTCGGGCGAGCGGCGGCGCCTGATAGACGTGCCGGGCGCGCCCAAAATGCTGCCGCTGATCTGCTACGAGGCGATCTTCCCCGGCGCCGCGGTGCCGCGCGACGAACGCCCGGGCTGGATTGTCAACGTCACCAATGACGGCTGGTTTGGAATCAGCGCCGGCCCCTATCAGCATTTCCAACAGGCACGCGTGCTCGCGATCGCTGAAGGCCTGCCGCTGGTGCGCGCCGCCAATACCGGCATTTCGGCCGTAATCGACCCGGTGGGCCGTGTCATCAAATCGCTGCCGCTGGGGACCGACGGCGTATTGGACTCACCGTTGCCGCAGCCAATCGGCCGGCCTGCATATGTGCTATTCGGCGACGACGGCCTGATTTTGCTCCTGGTGGTATCCGCTATTGCGGTCGGCCGGCGCAGGTTGCGCTCCTGAATTGCCGTTCAACCGCTTTCACCCGGTGGTTGTTTGGCGCGCAAATTATTTGCTGGAAGAAGGCCCGCCCAAAAATCCCGCGCGGTTTGAAAGCCTTTGAATATTATACAGTATTTTTATGCTTTTTTTGATGCTGCAAAACGAACACATGCAAATCTTGGATTGCATATGACCCGGCAAGTGTGACATTACGCTGCTAAATGGAGTCATAGGAGATTTTTATGGCTAAGAAGGCACCCAATCCGATCGACAAGCACGTGGGTTCCCGCGTGCGGATGCGCCGGATGATGCTGAACATGAGTCAGGAAAAGCTGGGCGATGCGCTGGGCCTCACCTTCCAGCAGGTTCAAAAGTACGAGAAGGGGACCAATCGCATTGGCGCCAGCCGGTTGCAGCAAATTGCGCACATCCTGCAGGTGCCGGTTTCGTTTTTCTTCGAAGGTGCGCCGCATGTGCCGGGCGGCCCCAGCAGCGGAATGGGCGAAGCGCCCTCGCCCGCCTATGTCTCGGATTTTTTGGCGACTTCCGACGGCCTGTCCCTCACCAAGGCATTCATGCGCATCAAGAATAGCAAGCTGCGCCGCCGCATTGTCGACCTGGTCGAGCAGATTGCAGGCGAAGACGACTAGCCTCAGCCCATTGGTCCCATTAGCGGTCAAGATCGTCCCACGCCCGCCTGCATCTTGACCTGACGTCTCCCCACTGCAAGAACACCCCCCGACCTGAAACGACGCGGTCTTGAAACCGCGCCACGGAAGGGAGTTACACGTGGCACATACGAATTTTCTATTCACTAGCGAGTCAGTTTCCGAAGGACATCCGGATAAGGTCTGCGATCAGATTTCCGATGCAGTGCTCGACGCGTTCCTTGAAAACGACCTGAAACTCGGCATCGCCGACGACAGCAAGGTCAATACGCGCCTCGGCTGCGAGACGCTGACTACAACCAACAAGATCGTCGTCGCAGGTGAAGGGCGTGGCCAATCGCCGCTCTTTCACAAGCATGGCGACAAAGCCGTCATCAATCGCGAGTTGATCACGGAGATCGCGCGCGGCGTCGTCAAGGACATCGGCTACGATCAGGACGGCTTCTCGCATTACGGCGCTGACGTGGAAGTACTTCTGCACGGCCAGTCACCCGACATCGCAATGGGCGTCGATGCCAAGAAGGTGAAGAGCGGCGAGGAAGAAGGTGCCGGCGATCAGGGCATGATGTTCGGTTTTGCCTGCACCGAGAGCGAGGTCTACGAAAAGAACTCGTTCATGCCGGCTCCGATCTACTTCTCGCACAAGATCCTGAAGGTGCTCGCCGACAAGCGGCATGGCGGCCAGCTCGCCGACCTGCAGCCCGACTCCAAGAGCCAGGTGACCGTGCGCTACGTCAATGGTCAGCCGGTCGGCTGCACCAAGGTGGTCGTCTCGACCCAGCACAACGCACAGAGCCGCAACGCCAACAAGTACACCCCGGGCCTGATCAAGGAGATGATCGCGGACACCGTCGCGTCGGCGTTGCCGGATGGCTGGATGCCGGAAAAGACCGATGACTTCCTCGTCAATCCGACCGGGAATTTCGTGGTCGGCGGCCCGGACGGCGACTGCGGTCTCACCGGCCGCAAGATCATCGTCGACACCTACGGCGGTTATGCGCCGCATGGCGGCGGCGCCTTCTCCGGCAAGGACCCCACCAAGGTCGACCGTTCGGCTGCCTATGCTGCGCGCTATCTGGCCAAGAACGTGGTGGCCGCCGGCGTCGCCGAGCGTTGCACCATCCAGATCGCCTACGCGATTGGCGTCGCCGATCCGATGTCGGTCCTCGTTGACACCCACGGCACCGGTCAGGTTCCGGAGGGCAAGCTCGAGCAGGTGCTGCCGGAACTGTTCCGCCTGACGCCGACCAACATCCGCCGCTCGCTGAAGCTCAACCGGCCGATCTACCGGCGCACCGCGGCCTACGGCCATTTCGGCCGTCAGCCCGACAAGGACGGTGGTTTTTCCTGGGAAGCGGTCGACCTCGCCGACAAGATCAGGAAGGCCGTGAGCTGAGGCAACCGGCACTAAACGAGATGCTGAAATGCCCCGCGAAAGCGGGGCATTTTGGTTTTCGGGGCCGCGCAAGCGGTGTATGCAGCGCGGCATCATGAACGAGAGTCACGACGACGGCCGGAACCTGCGCGACGCCTCGCAACGCGCCTTTTTCGGCCGGCGCAAAGGGCACCCTTTGAAGCCGCGCCAGGCGGCGCTGTTCGACACGCTGCTGCCCCGTCTTGCGCTCGATCCCGGTGGGCCCGCGCCACACGACCTGGGCATCCTGTTTCCGGGCGCGCCTGACACTGTGCGTCTCGAGATCGGATTTGGCGGCGCCGAGCATCTGATCGCGCAGGCCAAAGACAATCCCGATTGCGGCTTCATCGGCACCGATGCCTTTATAAACGGCGTTGCAAAGGCCCTGGTCGCCATCGAAGATAATGGACTCAATAACGTTCGTCTGCACTTCGGCGACGCCAGCGAACTGCTTGACTGGCTACCGGCGAACGCGCTCGCGCGCATTGACCTGCTCTATCCCGACCCGTGGCCGAAACGCCGGCACTGGAAGCGGCGCTTTATCCAGGACGAGAGCCTGCACCGGCTGGCGCGCGTGCTGCGGCCCGGTGGCGAACTTCGCTTTGCCACCGACATTCCCGATTATGCGACCTATACGCTGGCGCGTGTGTTGCGTTCGAACGAATTCACATGGACCGCCGAAGGCGCCGACGATTGGCGCCTGCCCTGGCCGGATTTTGCCGGCACGCGCTATGAAGCAAAAGCCAAGCGCGAAGACCGCACGCCGGCGTATTTCGTGTTTCGGAAGGTGTGAGACCGCGCTATTCGCCGGTGCCCTGCCGCACCTGCCAGAAGCGCACCACGCGTTGCGCTGTGGCGGCGGTCAAACGCTCGAAGTTCTCGAGCGCCGCATCGAGAATCTGGTTCGTTACCTTGTGGCCGGGCCGGGCGTTGATCACCTCGCGCACTGTCGGCCAGCCGAAGCCGGCCGCACGCGCCAGGATCAGCACCGGATCGGCCCGCTCACCGCTCATCAGACGGTCTACCACGTCAACGGGGACCGAACACAAGGTAGCGAGCGCCGCGATGGTTTCCTCGTAACGGCCGCTCCTGGCGTATTCGGCAATATCGGCCTCGGTGAGCTTGCGCTCCTTGTGCAGGGCGCGCACAGCTGCGAGCGCGTCGGCGTAATTGCGCGGCTGCGCCTTGGCCGCGACTTCGTCGGTGACTTTCGCCAGCACGCGACGAATCTCGGCCTGGGTCTCGGGCTTGGCCTGCGCCAGCAGCCGCTTCTGCACCACGTCCGTCGCCTTCATCAGTAGCTGACGGAACAGGCGCGGGGGAATGTCATTGCGCATGCCAACCTTCTCGGCCAGCACGCTGTCGGCCTCCGCCTGCTTGACCAGCGTGGTGAAGGCATTGTCCGACAACCGCGCCTGTGCATTGGTGGCGATCGAACGCGCCACGTCGCGGTCGCCGCGTGCCACCAGCACCTCCGACAGCGACTCGCCGATACTCTTGCGCTCCGACAGCGCCAGCAAGTGTGCCTGGCTCTTGGTTTCGGCAATGCGCAGCAGATCGGGATCCTCGAGGTTGCCCTTGCGCAACACCGGACCGGCGACATTGATGTCGTCATTGCCTGCCAGCTTGCGCATCACGCCGACTGGCGCGTTGGGGACGGGCGAAATCCGGTGCGACAGCTCCGCCAGCGCCTTCGCCTCGATCTCGTCAATCAGGCAGCCGATGACGTCGTCAAACAGGGCGACGTGATCGGCCTTGAAATTGGCCGCACCGTCCAGAAACAGGGTGGTAATGCGGCGCAGGGCTTCCGCCCGCTTCTCGGCCGTGCCGTGCTGGACGACTTCTTCGAGCTCAGGGAGCAGCGAGGCGGGAGCGGCCATTGCAGTTCCTGCAGAAACAATCAGTGGGACAGACGCATTCTGCGCCTTTGACCACATTTAGGGGCAGATTCTGAAGGAACGGTTAGCTCCCCTGGACGGTCTGCGGCCCTTGCATAAAGCCCCGAAATCGCTATATTTCCCGTTGTTCAATACACCCTCATAACCGGATGGTTTTGAGAGTGGGTCCTGCGGGGCCCGCTCTTTTTTGTTACTCGAAATGGCCCAAAGCCAGTACCTGGACACCAATGCGGCCCCCATGGCCGCACCGGAGCAAACAGAACCACGGCTGATCGTCGAGCCGGGACTGGCCGCACGCGTGGCGGCCATCGCCGAGCCGGTGATCGAGGATCTGGGCTACCGGCTGGTGCGGGTGAAGGTGTCGGGCGCCGACGGCTGCACCGTCCAGATTATGGCGGAACGCCCGGATGGCAGCATGGATGTGGAGGACTGCGAGGCGATCTCGCGGGCGCTCTCACCGGTTCTCGACGTGGCCGATCCCATAGACCGTGCCTACCGGCTGGAAATTTCCTCGCCCGGGCTCGATCGGCCGCTGGTGCGTAAATCGGATTTCGACCGCTACGCCGGACATCTGGCGCGGATCGAGATGGAAGTTCCGGTCAACGGCCGCAAACGCTTCCGCGGGTTCCTGGCCGGCACCGAAGACGAAGTGGCGCGGTTGCAGCGTGAAAGCACAGCCGAGGGCGAAGAACCCGAGGTGCTGCTGCCGATTGCAGACATGAGCGAAGCGAGGCTCGTGCTCACCGACGAACTGGTGGCCGATGCTTTGCGACGTGAAAAAGCCGCCAAGCGCGAAGCCAGGGCGGCCCGCAAGGAAGAACGACATCGACGGCTGAAGTCCGGCAAAGCCGGGCATGCCACTGAGGAAGGAGACTGAGCTATGGCAGTGAGCGCCAACCGGCTCGAACTGTTGCAGATTGCCGACGCGGTCGCCCGCGAAAAGGCCATCGACCGCGGCATCGTTATCGCCGCGATGGAAGATGCCATCGCCAAAGCCGCGCGGTCGCGCTACGGCGCAGAAACCGACGTACACGCCGAGATCGAACCGAAGACCGGCGACCTCCAACTCACGCGCCACATGCTGGTGGTGGACCAGGTCGAGAATCCGTCAAATCAGATCACCATCGAGGACGCGCGCAAGCGCCATCCCGCGGCGCAGGTGGGCGACACCATCGCCGATCCGCTGCCGCCGCTGGAATACGGCCGCATCGCCGCGCAATCCGCCAAACAGGTGATCGTGCAGAAGGTGCGCGAGGCCGAGCGTGACCGGCAATACGCCGAGTACAAGGATCGCATCGGCGACATCGTCAACGGCATCGTGAAACGTGTTGAATACGGCAACGTTGTTGTCGATCTCGGCCGCGGCGAAGCCATCGTACGGCGTGATGAACTGTTGCCGCGCGAAGTGTTCCGCAACGGCGACCGCGTCCGCGCCTATATTTATGACGTGCGCCGCGAGCCGCGCGGGCCGCAGATTTTCCTCTCGCGCACGCATCCGCAATTCACCGCCAAGCTGTTCGCGCAGGAAGTGCCGGAAATCTACGACGGCATCGTCGAGGTGAAGGCGGTCGCGCGCGATCCGGGTTCGCGCGCCAAAATTGCTGTGATTTCGCGCGATTCGAGCGTCGACCCCGTCGGCGCGTGCGTCGGCATGCGCGGCTCACGCGTGCAGGCCGTGGTGAATGAATTGCAGGGCGAGAAGATCGACATCATTCCATGGTCGCCGGACATCGCCACCTTCGTGGTGAATGCGCTGGCGCCGGCGGAAGTCGCCAAGGTAGTGCTCGACGAAGAGAAGGAGCGCATCGAGGTGGTGGTGCCGGATCAGCAGTTGTCACTGGCCATCGGCCGGCGCGGCCAGAATGTGCGGCTCGCCTCGCAGCTTACCGGCTGGGATATCGACATCCTGACCGAGCAGGAAGAGTCGGAGCGCCGTCACGCCGAGTTCGAGAACCGCACCAAGGTGTTCGTCGAGGCGCTCAATCTCGACGAGGTGGTCGGTCAGTTGCTGGCCTCGGAAGGCTTCGACTCGATTGAAGAACTGGCAATGGTCGACGAGAAGGAAATCGCTTCTATCGAAGGCTTCGACGAGGAGACCGCACGCGAGTTGCAGGACCGCGCGCGCGAATATCTCGAGCAGCAGGAAGCCGAACTGGACGCGCGACGCATTGAGCTCGGCGTTGAGGATGCCCTCAAGGACGTACCCGGCATTACCGGCAGGATGATGGTCGCGCTCGGCGAGAACGACGTGAAGACAGTCGAGGATCTGGCGGGCTGCGCCACCGACGATCTCACCGGCTGGACCGAGCGCAAGGATGGCGAGTCCAAGCGTGAACCGGGTTTCTTCGATGGCCTCGATATCTCGCGCGACGAAGCCGAGGCGTTGATCATGCAGGCGCGTCTCAAGGCCGGCTGGGTGACCGAGGAAGAACTGGCGCAACCGGAATCTGAAGAGGTCGAAGCCGACGCGGAAGCACAGGTTTGAACGAGGAGAAGCGAACCCGGCATGCTGGCGATGGCGCAGGACACCGAACTCGATCGCGGGACGACCAGTGCCGCCCCGCGAACGGAGCGTACCTGCGCCCTGACCCGCCAGGTCATGCCGGTCAGTGACATGGTTCGATTCGTGGTCGGACCGGGCGAGGCGGTGGTCCCGGACGTCAAGCGCAAGCTACCGGGCCGCGGCTTGTGGATTGCCGGCACCCGGGCCGCCGTATCGGAAGCGGTCAAGCGCAACGTCTTCGCCCGCGGCTTCAGGCGCCAGGTGCGGGCAGTGCCGGAATTGGCCGCGGAAACCGAGGGACTTCTGGAACGGGCCGCGCTCGACGCGCTGGCCATCGCGGGCAAGGCCGGCCGGGTGGTCGCCGGTGCCAGCAAGGTGGCCGAAGCGCTTGAACGGGGCAATACGCTGGCGCTGATCCATGCCGCGGACGCGGCTGAGGACGGGCGCCGCAAGCTGAACGCGGCTCTGCGGCGCAAAACCGCTGAGAAAACGCAGGAAATCGTGATTGTCGAAACATTTTCCGGCGAGCAATTGGATTTGGCATTGAACCGCCCAAATGTGGTACATGCAGCCCTGCTTGCCGGCCCCGGGAGCGAGACATTTCTCGCTCGCGCGAAGCGTTTGGAGCGCTTTCGGACCGGAGATCTGCCCGACCAAGGCAAAAAATGCGTGATTGCGCCGGCGGACGGCGCACGAGGATTCAGGACGGAATGAGCGAAACCAAGAACCCTGGCGAAAAGAAACTGAGCGTGGGCGGCGGCAAGCTCACGCTCAAGCCCCGCACGGAAACGGGCGTCGTACGCCAGAGCTTCAGCCATGGCCGCAGCAAGCAGGTCGTGGTCGAGAAGGTCAAGCGCCGCACCGCCGCGCCGGCCCCCGAAACCAAAGCCAAAGCCGAACCCGCGCCAACGCAGGCGACGAAGAAGCGCGCCGCGGCGCCCAGGGCTGCTGAGGCCGCTCACCCTGCCGCTGCACCCGCCACCGAAGCACCCAAGGCATCGGGCGTCGTTCTGCGCAGCCTCACCGAAGAGGAAATGGCCGCGCGCGCTCACGCGCTTGCCAACTCGCGCGTGCGCGAGGCCGAAGAACGCAAGATCGCCGAAGAAGAAGCCAGGATCCGCGCCGCCCGCGATGCCATCGAGAAGACCGAGCGCGAAGCCGCCGAAGCGCGCAAACGCGAGGAAGACGAGCGCCGCAAACACGACGAAGAATCCAAGCGCAAGGCCGACGAGGTCGCCAAGAAACGTCTCGGGGACGGCGAAGAAGCCAAACGGGCCGCCGGCGGTCCTGCGGCTCGTATGACGCTCGAAGCGGAGGAAGATGAGCCGCGCGCCGCGCGCCGCCCGGGCGGACGTCCGGCCGTTGCGCCGCGCCCGGCGCCCCGCGGTGGTCCGCCCAAGCAGCGCAGCCGTCTGACCGTCATCAACGCCATGAACGCCGACGAAGTGCGCGAGCGTTCCATCGCGTCGTTCCGCCGCCGTACCAAGCGCCTCAAGGGCCATGCTACCGATGAGCCGCGCGAGAAGCTGGTGCGTGAAGTAATCATTCCGGAGACGATCACCATCCAGGAACTGGCCAACCGCATGTCCGAGCGGGGCGTGGAAGTGATCCGCCTGCTGATGAAGCAGGGCCAGATGGCGACCATCAACGACACGCTCGACGCCGACACCGCGCAGCTCATCGCCGAAGAGATGGGCCACTCCGTGCGCCGCGTTGCGGAGTCAGACGTCGAGGAAGGGTTGTTCGACGCGCCGGACGCGCCGGAGACGATGAAGCCGCGGCCGCCGGTGGTCACCGTCATGGGACACGTCGACCACGGCAAGACGTCGCTGCTCGACGCCATCCGCTCGGCCAACGTCACCGCCGGCGAAGCGGGTGGCATTACCCAGCATATCGGCGCCTATCAGGTGACCTCGCCATCCGGCGCACCGATCACATTCATAGATACGCCGGGCCACGCGGCGTTCACCGCCATGCGCGCCCGCGGCGCCAAGGTGACCGATATTGTAGTTCTGGTGGTGGCCGCCGACGACGGCGTGATGCCGCAGACCATCGAGGCGATCAATCATGCCAAGGCGGCCAAGGTGCCGATGATCGTCGCCATCAACAAGATGGACAAGCCTGACGCCAACCCGAACCGCGTGCGCACCGATCTGTTGCAGCATGAGGTGCAGGTGGAAGAGATGGGTGGCGAGGTCGTGGACGTGGAAGTCTCCGCCACCGCGAAACAGAACATCGACAAGCTTCTGGAAATGATCGGCCTGCAGTCGGAACTGCTCGACCTCAAGGCCAATCCCGACCGTGCCGCCGAAGGCACCGTCATCGAAGCCAAGCTCGACCGTGGCCGCGGTCCGGTGGCGACCGTGCTGGTCCAGCGCGGCACGCTCAAGACCGGCGACATCGTCGTGGCCGGCGCCGAATGGGGCCGCGTACGCGCGCTGGTGTCAGATACCGGCGAGGCGGCGCAGGACGCCGGCCCCTCTACCCCGGTGGAAATCCTCGGCTTTTCGGGCACGCCAAACGCCGGTGATCGTCTCGCGGTGGTCGAAAACGAGGCCCGCGCCCGCCAGGTCACCGAGTATCGCGCACGCACCCGCCGCGAAAAGCAGGCGGCCCGCGCGGCCGGCATGCGCGGCTCGCTTGAGCAGATGATGGCACAGGCCCGGACCGCCGGCCTCAAGGAATTCCCGCTGGTGATCAAGGCCGACGTGCAGGGCTCGCTGGAAGCGATCATTGGCGCCCTCGACAAGCTCGGCACCGACGAGGTGGCGGCGCGCGTGCTGCACGCCGGCGTCGGCGGCATTTCGGAATCCGACGTGACACTGGCCGAAGCTTCGGGCGTGCCGATCATCGCCTTCAACGTGCGCGCCAACAAGGAAGCGCGCGAGTCCGCCGAGCGGAGCGGAATCGAAATACGATACTACAACATCATCTACGATCTCGTGGATGACGTGAAAAAGGCGATGTCCGGTCTGCTTGAGCCGACCTTGCGCGAGACCATGCTGGGCAACGCGCAAATCCTCGAAGTCTTCAAGGTGTCGAAGGTTGGCAACGTGGCGGGCTGCCGCGTGACCGACGGCACTGTCGAACGCGGCGCCAACGTACGGCTGATCCGCGACAACGTGGTCGTCCATGAAGGCAAGCTCTCGCAGCTCAAGCGCTTCAAGGATGACGTAAAGGAAGTAAACGCCGGCATGGAATGCGGCATGGCCTTCGAGAACTACCAGGACATGCGGCAAGGCGATGTTATCGAATGTTACCGGGTGGAGACAATCCAACGCTCGTTGTGAGTCCAAGTCTCACGCCGGCGCTGAACGGACCACCTAAAACACCAACACCGGTCATGCCTCGCGACACGCGGGGCATCCAGTAACCTTGGCAATCAGCGCGGTTACTGGATCGTCCGCTTTCGCGGACGCTTGACAACAGAGAGATTGGCCGATGCGCCACAAACATCAACGCGACAATGCGCCAGGCGGCGGCTCACAGCGCCAGTTGAGGGTCGGCGAACTGGTACGGCACGCGCTCGCCGACATGCTGACGCGCGGTGACGTGCACGATCCGGTGCTCGAAAGCCACATGATCACCATTCCCGAAGTGCGCATGAGCCCCGACCTGCGTCTCGCCACCATCTATGTGATGCCGCTGGGTGGACGCGATGCACAAGCTGTGATCGGCGCCTTCGAGCGCAACAAGAAATTTCTGCGCGGCGAAATCGCCCACCGCGTCAATCTGAAATTCGCCCCCGACATCCGCTTTCACATCGACGAGCGGTTCGAGGAAGCCGAGCGCATCGACAAGCTGCTGCGCTCGCCGGAAGTCAAGCGCGACCTGGACGATGGGGATGACGCGTGAACGAGGACGCTTTGAAGCAGTTGGTCCGGCCGCAAACCGGGGAGCCGTCGCAAGCTCCGTCGCCTGCGCCCCGGCACCAGGGCGGCAAGCCGCGCAAGAAACAGTTCAAGCGTGACAAGCGCGATGTCCACGGCTGGGTGGTACTCGACAAGCCCGTGGGCATGACCTCGACCCACGCGGTGAGCATCATCAAGCGGCTGTTCTCGGCCAGGCGCTGCGGCCACGCCGGCACGCTCGACCCGCTCGCCTCCGGTGCGCTCCCGATCGCGCTTGGTGAAGCGACCAAGACGGTCCCTTTCGTCATGGACGGCCGCAAACTATACCGCTTCACCGTGCGCTGGGGTGAGGAGCGCGACACCGACGACGCCGAGGGCCGGGCCACCGAGACGAGCGACCGCCGCCCTGCCGCGGACGAAATCCGCAGTCAGCTGCCGGCCTTCACCGGCGCGATCCAGCAGGTGCCGCCCCGCTACTCCGCCATCAAAATCGAGGGCGAGCGGGCCTATGACCTCGCCCGCGACGGCGAGGTGGTGGAGCTGAAGGCCAGGCCGGTCGAAATCACCCGCCTGGAGCTGGTCGACACCCCGGACGCCGACCACGCTGTGCTGGAGGCGGAATGCGGCAAAGGCACCTACGTTCGGGCCCTCGCCCGCGATCTGGGTCGCGCTTTGGGCTGTTTCGGCCACGTCAGTGCCCTCCGGCGGGTCGCCGTAGGGCCTTTCGGGCCGGAAACCATGATTTTGCTGGAAGATTTGGAGGCTCTGTGTCATAGAGCCGCCGCCGGTGAGGCAAGCCTCGCCGACGCGCTCATGCCCGTCGAGACCGCGCTGGACGACATCCCGGCGCTGGCCGTCGGCCGGGCAGATGCGGCGAGGCTTCACCGAGGCCAAGCCGTTTTGTTGCGCGGAAGGGACGCTCCCATTTTTCGTGGGCCGGTCCATGTGACGGTAGAGGGTCAGCTGCTGGCGCTCGCCGAGATCGATCATGGCGAAATCGTCCCCAAGCGCGTGTTCAACCTGGCCGGCCTGGTAGGCAGAGCCCGGCCCGCCAAGAAAGGATGACCGATGTCGGTTACCGCCAGCCGCAAGGCTGAACTGATCAAGGAATACGCCCAGAAGCCCGGCGATACGGGCTCGCCCGAAGTGCAGATCGCGATCCTTACAGAACGCATTACCAACCTGACCGAGCACTTCAAGGGCCACGCCAAGGATAACCACTCGCGTCGCGGCCTGCTCAAGATGGTAAGCCAGCGCCGTCAGTTGCTCGATTATCTGCGGCGCAACAATGAAGCCAGCTACAAGGGCTTGATTGAGAAGCTCGGCATCCGCCGCTGATTTTGTAACCGCGCCGGGCATACGAGCCTGGCGCGCTTTCCGCGCAGCGCCAGTCAAGCACTCAGGCGCTGATCCGATCCGGTGGCGAGGACGCCGCCGGCGACCGGCAAGGCCGATAAGGATCGGTCTTGCGCCAGGCCAGGTTCGAAACGCCATGGCAGGATCGCCAGACGCTGTTGCAAACAAGCTCGGAAAATTTGCGACAGCCTCTCGCCGTCTTGCTCATGGCTTTCGGAGTTGAGCCGAAAACCATGAGAGAAAACCGAAATGTTCGATATTCATCGTGTTGAGCTCGATTGGGGCGGGCGCAAGCTCACCCTCGAGACCGGCAGAATGGCGCGCCAGGCTGACGGCGCCGTGCTCGCCACTTACGGCGAGACCACCGTGCTGGCCACGGCCGTCGCGGCCAAAAGCCCACGCGAAGGCGTCGATTTCCTGCCGCTCACCGTCGACTACCAGGAGAAATACTACGCCGCGGGCCGCATTCCCGGCGGCTATTTCAAGCGCGAAGGCCGTCCCACCGAAAAGGAAACGCTGGTCTCGCGGCTCATCGACCGCCCGATCCGGCCGCTGTTCGCCGAGGGCTGGCGCTGTGAGACGCAGGTGATCGTCACCACATTGTCGCATGATCTCGAGAACGATCCCGACATTCTGGCGATGGTTGCCTCTTCGGCGGCGCTGACCCTGTCTGGCGCGCCGTTCATGGGTCCGATCGGCGCCGCCCGCGTCGGCTTCATCAACGACGAATACGTGCTCAACCCGCAGCTCGACGAGATGACCGAGAGCCAGCTCGACCTCGTCGTCGCCGGCACCAGCGACGCGGTGCTGATGGTGGAATCGGAAGCGAAAGAGCTGTCCGAGGACATCATGCTGGGCGCGGTGATGTTCGGCCACCGGCACTTCCAGCCGGTAATCGAGGCCATCATCAAGCTGGCCGAGAAGGCCGCCAAGGAGCCACGCGAGCTGACGCTGCCCGACAACGAAGCCCTGGAAAAGGAAATCCTCGGCCTGGTCGAACAGGATCTGCGCAAGGCCTACTCGATCCCGCAGAAACAGGAGCGCCAGAACGCTGTCGCCGCCTGCAAGGAGAAGGTGATCGCGCACTACTTCCCCGAGGGCGCCGAGAACCCGGAATACGACAAGCAGCGGGTCGGCAAGGTATTCAAGGAGCTCGAAGCCAAGATCGTGCGCTGGAACGTCCTCGACACCAGCAAGCGCATTGATGGCCGCGACCTCTCCACCGTGCGTCCGATCGTGGCCGAAGTGGGCGTGCTGCCGCGCGCGCATGGCTCGGCGCTGTTCACCCGCGGCGAGACCCAGGCGCTGGTTGTGACCACATTGGGCACCGGCGAGGACGAGCAGTGGATCGACGCCCTGCAGGGCAGCTACAAGGAATCCTTCCTGCTGCACTATAACTTTCCGCCCTTCTCGGTCGGCGAAACCGGCCGCATGGGCGGCACCAAGCGGCGCGAAATCGGCCACGGCAAGCTGGCGTGGCGCGCCATCCATCCGCTGCTGCCGACACCGGCGGAATTTCCCTACACCATCCGCATCGTCTCCGAGATCACCGAGTCGAACGGCTCGTCGTCGATGGCGACGGTGTGCGGCTCCTCGCTGGCGCTGATGGACGCTGGCGTGCCCCTGAAGCGGCCGACCGCCGGCATCGCCATGGGCCTGATCCTGGAGGGCGAGCGCTTCGCGGTGCTCTCCGACATCCTCGGCGACGAGGATCACCTCGGGGACATGGACTTCAAGGTGGCCGGCACCGATCACGGCATCACCTCGCTGCAGATGGACATCAAGATCGCCGGTATCACCGAGGAGATCATGAAGGTCGCGCTCGGCCAGGCCAAGGATGGGCGCCTGCACATCCTGGGCGAGATGGCGAAGGCGCTCACCGCCGCGCGCGCCGAACTCGGCGAGCACGCGCCGCGCATCGAGATGTTCAAGATCCCGACCGACAAGATCCGCGAAGTGATCGGTACCGGCGGCAAGGTGATCCGCGAGATCGTCGAGAAGACCGGCGCCAAGATCAACATCGAGGATGACGGCTCGGTGAAGGTGGCCTCGGCCTCCGGCGAGGCGATCAGGGCGGCGATCAACTGGATCAAGTCGATCGCGTCCGATCCGGAAGTCGGCGTCATCTACGAGGGCACCGTGGTGAAGGTGATGGACTTCGGCGCTTTCGTGAACTTCTTCGGTTCGCGCGACGGCCTCGTCCACATCAGCCAGCTCGCCCCGCGCCGGGTGAACAAGGTCACCGACGTGGTCAAGGAAGGCGACAAGGTGAAGGTGAAGCTGCTGGGCATGGACGAGCGCGGCAAGGTGCGCCTGTCCATGAAGGTCGTCGACCAGGAGACCGGCGAGGACCTGGAAGCCAGGCAGAAGGCCGAAGCCGAACAGGCCCAGGCCGCCGGTGGCGACGCGGCCGAGTAAGCTGCGCCTGAAATGAGAGACCAAAGGGCGGCCCGTGTGGCCGCCCTTTCTTGTTTTGGGATGCGGTTCATGCCAGCGGCCGCGCACCCACCAGCCAGTAGGTCTCGACCACGCCCAGACCCTTGATGTCGGTCGCGCCGCGCGGCTCATACACGAAGGCCTCGCCGGCAAGTCGCCGGAAATCCTCGGTCACCTGAATGCGATCGGCGTCGCTGGTCGATTCCATGCGCGCGGCGATGTTCACCGCGTCGCCCCATACATCGTAGGAAAAGCGTGTGCCGCCAATCACGCCGGCCATGGCCGGTCCGCAATGCAGTCCGATGCGCAGGCCCATTTTGTGATTGCCGAGCGGCGGCCGGGCCGCATTGCGCGCAATCATCTCACACGCGAGTTCGCCGATGGCCAATGCGCCCATGCGCGGATCGCCCTCAAGCCCCGCCACCGCCATGCAGCCGTCGCCGATGGATTTGATCTTCTCGGCGCCGTGCTCCTCGCACAGCGCCTCGAAACCGCGTACGAGTTCATCGAGATAGGCGACGACCTCATCCGGCGGCTGGTCGTGCGACGCCTCCGTGAAGCCAACCAGGTCGGCGAACATGACGCTGAGATTTTCGATGCGATCCGCGACCCGGTCCTCCACGCCCGACTTCAGGCGATCGGCGATCGACGGCGGCATGATCGCGGACAGCAAGGCCTCGGAACGTTCGTGCTGGTCTGCAAGCGCCGTCTCCGCGTTGCGCAGCGCGGTCAGCGCGTAGAAGATCATCGCGGCGTTGAGGACGATGGTGGTGAGGTAGGCGTCTGTCGACAGCAAGTCGCGCAGGCGTCCGTCTGCGGGCAACACGAAACCATCGACCGGCGCGAAGTCGAGGCAAAGGATTAGCAGCGCCGCCATCAATATGAAGAAGGCGAGAAACAATCGCCAGTTCTGCACGCCAAACAGAAACAGCATGGCGCCGGCCAGTGTGAAATAGATCTGAAGGTCGCTGGTGATGCCGAGCGCCACGACCACGAAGGCATTGCCGAAGGCGATCAACAGGATGAGGACGATTGCGGCGACATTGTCGCCGAAACGATGCAGGCGCGTGGTCGCCAGCGCCAGGGTCGCGATCAGCACGTTGTAGACGTGGATGATCATCAGCCCTTCGAAATTGTAGAGCGCGTTGCTGACGAGATGAATCAGCGCGGCAAAGGCGGCGGCAAGGGCGGCGACATTGCAGAAGCGCTGGCGGCGCGCGACCTCCGGATCGGCGGTGACGATGCCGGTCGCGATCAGCCGTTCGAGCCAGTCCGGCAGTTTCAGTCCGGGCCGCGGCTCGCGGCGAACGAGGTCACGCAACTGCGTCATGCGGCGGGATTCTTCGTCCTGGGTGCGCGGGCGGAAGCGGCCGGGCAACGGCAAGCGCGAGCCTAACGCATCGGCCGGCGCCCGTCGCCTGCGCGGGGCCGCGTCACGTCGTACGATAAACTCGTTTATAATCAAAATGTTATGATAATTTCCCGGGAAAGCGACAAGCTGTGACGGCCATCACATCGAACAAGGCGTGCGGTCTCTAGGGTCTGACCATCGCAGAGCGACAGGCGCTCTCGAGCAACCCAAGGAGAAGACCCATGACGACCTCGACGACCAAGAAGCTGATCACCGCCGCCCTCGCCGTCGCGACCCTGGCGGTCGGTTCCCTCGCCGTCACCGGCGATGCGATGGCCAAAGGCAAGCACGGCGGCTGGCACGGCGGCTGGCACGGTGGCCACGGCGGTTGGCACCACAGGTGGCACGGTCGCCGCTGGCACGGCCGCTTCTTCTACACCGGCCCGGTTTACGGCTACGCCGACGAGTGCTACTTCGTGCGCAAGAAGTACAGCGGCAAACTGATCAGGATCTGCCCGGATTACTACCGCTACTGAGAAAGAGCCGCGATGGCTCGGCAGGACCCGCTCGGGCAAACAGCCCGGGCGGGTTGCGGCTTTCCGGGGCGCCCGGCTGCGCGCATCCGGCGCATGCGCTATGGTGGATGAACGGTCCGCAAATGCGGGCCCTTGTCAGGGGCGACAATGGCGCCGGCCAGTCCAGCACCGCAAAACCTGTTCGCCGGTTTACCGGCGGAACTGCTCGATGCCATGTTCGCGGCCGCTCGGCCGGTCAAACTCGCTTCCGACCAGACGCTGTTTATTGCGGGCGATCCCGGCGATGGCTGCTACGCAGTCGATGAGGGTTTGCTGAAGGTCACAATGGTGTCGCCGACCGGCAGCGAGCGCATTCTCGCCATACTGGGCGCGGGCACCGTGGTCGGGGAATTGTCGATGATCGACGGCGCGCCGCGCTCTTCTTCAGTGTGCGCCGTTCGCCCCAGCGCTTTGCGGTTTATCAGCCGCGCCAATTTCCATGCCTTCGCCGAACGTACACCGGCTGTGTACCGCCACATCATGTCAATGCTGGCCGGCCGCTTGCGTGACACCAATGACGTGGTCGCGGCGGCAAGTTTCCTGCCACTGAAAGGCCGCGTGGCGCGCGCCCTGATCAGTTTGGCCGATGCTTTCGGCCAGGACGTCGGCGGTGGACGTATCGTCATTCGGCAGAAACTCAGCCAGAGCGATCTCGCCGCCATGGCAGGAATTGCGCGCGAGAACGTCAGCCGCATCCTCAACGAATGGATGCGGGAAGAACTCATCAGCCGCGTGTCGGCATATTACTGCCTCGAGGACCGGCCGGCGCTGCAACGACAAGCCGAATTCTGAGCGGCGCCTTACGCCGCGGGCTCGGATGCCGGTTGGCGTGTGGCAGGCGACGCGTCGCTTGCCACCGCTTCACGCACGACCGTCCCCAGCGCCTCGAAATCGCGCTTGCGCGGCGAGGTGCGGCGCCAGGCAAGGCCCACGGTGCGCGCGGGCTGCGGATCGATGAACCGCAACAATTTCACCCGGTCGTCGCGCACCTCGACGTTGATGGCCACTTGCGGGACCAGCGTCACACCGTAGCCGTTGGCGACCATCTGCATCACGGTGGCGAGCGAGGTCGCGCCGAGGCTTGTCGGCGCCTCGCGGGTCGGCGCCGCGCAGAAGGCGAGCGCCTGGTCGCGCAGGCAGTGGCCTTCCTCCAGCAGGATGAGCCGGCGCTGGTCGACGCCCTCGACGCTGACGCGTCCGGTCAGGGGCAACGGTTCGGCCGCCGGCACGGCCAGCAGGAACGGATCATCGAACAAGGGCAGCGTCTCGACCTCGGCGCCTTCCACCGGCAGCGCCAGCATCACGCAGTCGAGATCACCGCGGACAAGCTCCTCGATCAATATCCTGGTCTGGGTCTCGCGCACTTCCAGCCGCAGATGGGGATGCGCCGCCTGCAGCCGGGGCAGCACGCGTGGCAGCACATAGGGCGCCAGCGTCGGGATGATCCCGAGTTTGAGATGGCCGCTGAGCAGGTCGCGATGGCGGGCGAAATCGACCAGATCGCGGCTCGCGGTCAGAATGGCTTCGGCGCGCGCGGCCACTTCGTGGCCGACCTCGGTCAGCGCAACGTCGCCCGGACGGCGTTCCACCAGATCCGCGCCGATCTCGCGTTCGAGTTCGCGGATCTGCATGGAAAGGGCCGGCTGGGTGACGGCGCAATCCTCCGCCGCCCGGCCGAAATGGCGGTGGCGGGCGAGCGCGGCAAGATAGCGAAGCTGTCGCAGGGTGATCATGACGATCAGATATTCTTATTGCCGGTTTGCCGAGGCAATATAATCAACGTCATAAGATAATCTTATTGAGCGATCCAATCAATACGATTGGACCTGATCGCCGTTTTGAGCGATAATAGTTACAGTCGCAACTTTCTGAGGAAGGCTGCGACGTAACCACATGACCGACCGAGACGAGGAACGCCCCAGATGGTCAAGACAGCGACCCTGACCACGACCGCCGGCAATCCGATCGGCGACAAGTCATAACCGTCCCGCACGGGATCGCGCGAAGAAGATCACAGAACACGATCGGAGAGAGACATGGACGCAAAGACTGACGACAGCGCGGGCAAGTGCCCGTTCACGGGAGGCACCCACGGCCACAGGAACCGCGACTGGTGGCCAGATCAGCTGGACATCCAGGTGCTTCATAACAACTCGAATTTGTCCGACCCCATGGGCAAGGACTTCGACTACGCCAAGGAGTTCAAGAGCCTCGACCTCAATGCCGTGATCAAGGACCTGCAGGCCCTGATGACAGATTCGCAGGAATGGTGGCCGGCGGACTTCGGCCACTACGGCGGTCTGATGATCCGCATGGCGTGGCACAGCGCGGGCACCTACCGCATCACCGACGGCCGCGGCGGCGCCGGCGCCGGACAACAGCGCTTTGCACCGCTCAACTCATGGCCGGATAACGCCAACCTCGACAAGGCGCGCCGCCTGCTGTGGCCGATCAAGCAGAAATACGGCCGCAAGATTTCCTGGGCCGACCTCATGGTCCTGGCCGGCAACGTCGCGCTTGAATCGATGGGCTTCAAGACGTTCGGTTTTGCCGGCGGCCGTGCCGACGTCTGGGAGCCGGAAGAACTCTACTGGGGTCCCGAGGGCACATGGCTGGGCGACGAACGCTACAGTGGCGAACGCCAGCTGTCGGAGCCGCTTGGCGCCGTGCAGATGGGCCTGATCTACGTCAATCCGGAAGGGCCGAACGGTAACCCGGACCCGGTCGCGGCGGCGAAAGACATTCGCGAAACCTTCTTCCGCATGGCGATGAACGACGAGGAAACCGTCGCCCTGATCGCCGGCGGCCACTCTTTCGGCAAGACCCATGGCGCCGGCGATCCGTCGCTGCTCGGCCCCGATCCGGAAGGCGCGGCCATCGAGGACCAGGGCCTCGGCTGGAAGAGCAAGCACGGCACCGGCGTCGGCGGCGACACCATCACCGGCGGTCCGGAAGTCACCTGGACGCAAACGCCGACCAGGTGGAGCAACCTCTTCTTCAAGAACCTGTTCGAAAACGAATGGGAGCTCACGACGAGCCCCGCCGGCGCGAAGCAGTGGGTCGCGAAGAATGCGAAAGCAGACGTCCCGGATGCGCACGATCCGTCGAAGAAGCATCTGCCGACCATGCTGACGACGGACCTTTCGCTGCGGTTCGACCCGGCCTACGAGAAAATCTCGCGGCGCTTCTACGAGAACCCGGATCAGTTCGCTGACGCCTTCGCCCGCGCCTGGTTCAAGCTCACCCACCGCGACATGGGTCCGATCCAGCGTTATCTCGGCCCGCTTGTGCCGAAGGAAACGCTGATCTGGCAGGATCCGGTACCGGCCGTCGATCACAAGCTGATTGACGACAAGGACGTCGCGGACCTCAAGGCTAAGATCCTCGCCTCCGGCCTCTCGATCTCCGAGCTTGTCTCGACCGCCTGGGCCTCGGCCTCGACCTTCCGCGGCTCCGACAAACGCGGCGGCGCCAACGGTGCACGCGTTCGCCTGGCGCCGCAGAAGGATTGGGAAGTCAACGAGCCCAGGCAACTCGCCAAGGTGCTGACGAAGCTCGAAACGATCCAGAAGGAGTTCAACGCCTCGGCGTCAGGCGGCAAGAAGATTTCGCTGGCCGACCTGATCGTTCTCGCCGGGGTCGCCGCAGTCGAGAAGGCCGCCAGGGACGGCGGCGTCGACGTGAAGGTGCCCTTCGCACCGGGCCGCACGGACGCCTCGCAGGACCAGACCGACGCCGAATCCTTCGCGCCGCTGGAGCCGCGTCAGGACGGATTCCGCAACTATATCAACGGCAAGAAGCCTCAGTTCATGGCGCCTGAAGAGGCGCTGGTGGACAGGGCCCAGTTGCTGAAGCTGACCGGGCCGGAAATGACGGTTCTGGTCGGCGGCCTGCGCGTCCTCGGCGCCAATGCCGGCGGCTCCAGGCACGGCGTCTTCACCAAGCAGCCCGGCAAGCTGACGAATGACTTCTTCGTCAACCTGCTCACCATGGACACCGAATGGGTGCCCGCGGGCGATGATGTGTACGAGGGCCGCGATCGCAAGACGAAAGATCTGAAGTGGACCGCCACGCGGGTCGACCTGATCTTCGGTTCGCACTCGCAGCTTCGCGCGTTCGGAGAGGTCTATGCCGGCGCGGACGCGAAGCAGAAGTTCGTCAAGGACTTCGTGGCGGCCTGGACCAAGGTGATGAACGCCGACCGCTTCGACCTTGCCCCGGCTCAGCGGGCGGCTGCGTAACGCCAACCGCACAGACTGACGACAAACGGCCGGGGATCTTCCCCGGCCGTATTCTATTCTGTCGCCCCCGCGAACGCGGGGCCCATACGCCGTGTCTTCTGTCGTTGGCTGAAGCGATTTTACCAATCACCGACAGCAGTGGTTATGGCTCCCCGCCTCCGTGGGAACGACGATCGTCACTTACGATCCGTCGTTTTCCACCTCGCCGCCCGCTGCCTTCAGCGCCCCGGGCTGCGGCATGGCGATGACGTTGTAGCCGCTGTCTACAAAATGGATCTCGCCGGTGACGCCGCTCGACAGATCCGACAACAGATAAAGCCCGGCGCCGCCGAGTTCGTCGAGCGTCACGCCGCGGCCGAGCGGCGAATATTTCTGCTGGAACGCGAACATGTAGCGGGCCTCGCCGATACCGGCGCCGGCGAGCGTGCGAATCGGCCCCGCCGAAATGGCGTTGACGCGGATCTTCTGGTGGCCGAAGTCGACCGCCAGATAACGCACCGACGCCTCCAGCCCCGCCTTGGCGACGCCCATCACATTGTAGTTCGGCATGGCGCGGTCGCCGCCGTTATAGGTCAGCGTCACCATCGAACCGCCGTTCGGCATCAGCGCGGCGGCGCGCCCGGCTGCTTCGGTGAAAGCGAAGCAGGAAATCAGCATGGTGCGGGCGAAATTGTCGCGCGTGCAGTCGGCATAGCGACCCTTCAACTGGCTCTTGTCGGAAAAGGCCACAGCGTGCACGAGGAAATCCATCGTGCCCCACTGCTTCCTGATCTCCTCGAACACCGCGTCGACCGAGGCGATATCCTCGACGTCGCAGGGCATGATGAATTTCGAGCCGGCCTGTTCAGCGAGCGGTTTTACGCGCTTGACCAACGCGTCGCCCTGGTAGGTGAAGGCAAGCTCGGCGCCGTGCCGGGCGAGAGTCCTGGCGATGCCCCAGGCGATCGAGTGGTCGTTGGCGACCCCCATGATCAGCCCGCGCTTGCCTTCCATCAGTCCCGGCATTTCCATACCCTCAATCCGTCGTCACCCGCGCAAACAGGTGACCCAGTAGCCCTCGTTTTTCGACAAGGCAAGGCTGGCGAATACGCGACGCCCTGCTTTGGTGGCAGGGCATAACAGCCTGATGACAAGGCCGAACGGCTCACGCGTCCAGCCGCTTGAACACCACAGATGCGTTGGTGCCGCCGAAGCCGAAGGAATTCGACAGCACCGCCCCGATCGCGACATTGTCCTTGCGCTCGCGCAGGATCGGCATGTCCGCGAATTCCGGGTCGAGGTTTGCGATATTGGCGCTTTCGCAGATGAAGCCGTTGTTCATCATCAGCAGCGAATAGATGGCCTCCTGAACGCCGGTGGCGCCTAGTGAATGACCGGTCAGCGATTTGGTCGCCGAGATAGGCGGACACTTGTCGCCCGTGCCGAACACATTGCGAAGCGCCTCGATCTCGGGTCCGTCCCCGGCCGGAGTCGAGGTCGCATGCGGATTGATGTAGTCGATCGGCACCTTGCAGGTTTCCAGCGCCATTCGCATGCAACGTTCGCCACCTTCGCCTGACGGCGCGACCATGTCGTAGCCGTCAGACGTCGCGCCATAGCCGGCGATCTCGGCATAGATTTTGGCGCCGCGCGCCTTGGCGTGTTCGAGCTCTTCCAGCACCAGCACGCCGGCGCCGCCGGCGATGACGAAGCCGTCGCGGTCCCTGTCATAGGCGCGCGAGGCGGTGTGCGGCGTGTCGTTATATTTCGACGACATCGCGCCCATGGCGTCGAACAACATGGACAGAGTCCAGTCCAGTTCTTCGCAGCCCCCGGCGAACATGACGTCCTGCTTGCCCCACTGGATCAGCTCGGCGGCATTGCCAATGCAATGATTGGACGTCGCGCAGGCCGACGAGATCGAATAATTTACGCCCTTGATCTTGAACCAGGTGGCGAGCGTTGCAGAAGCGGTCGACGACATCGCCTTCGGCACGGCGAAGGGACCGATGCGCTTCGGACCCTTGGTGCGGGCGATATCGGCCGCTTCGATCAGGGTGCGGGTGGAGGGACCGCCCGAGCCCATGACGATGCCCGTGCGTTCGTTGGAAATGTCGCTTTCGTCCACGCCGGAATCGCGGATCGCCTGCTCCATGGCGACGTGATTCCAGGCCGTGCCCCCGCCATGGAAACGCATGGCGCGCCGATCGACGACCTCGGAAGCGTCGAGCGTCGGCGCCCCGTGCACCTGGCTGCGGAAGCCCAGTTCGGCGTATTTATCCGCCTTGACGATGCCGGACCTGGCATCGTGCAAACTGGCCAAAACTTCCTGCGTGTTGTTGCCGATCGATGAGACGATGCCCATCCCGGTGACGACGACCCGTCGCATAATCAGAATATCCTCAACTGGCGCAGTGGATGGTCAAAAGACCGGAGTTCGTGGAGCCTGAAGATCGCGGGGCTCAAGATGAGGGGACCCGAGATCATGGGGCCATAACCATAGATCGCCCGTGCCGCGCCGGCTCGCAACCCCTTACCGGCCACCGGCCAATGGCTCCCGCCAGTCCCCCCGCCGGGTTCAGGCGCCACTCGGCTGCAACGCTTCTTCCTGCTTGAACAGCCCGACCTTGAGATCGGCGGCCTTGTAGATCACCTCGCCGTCCGCCGACAGCCAGCCGTCCGCAATGCCGAGCACCAGCTTGGAGCGCATCACCCGCTTGAAATCGACCCCGTAGACGACCTTTTTCACAGTCGGCAGCACCTGGCCGGAGAACTTCACCTCTCCCAGGCCGAGAGCGCGGCCGCGGCCCGGGGCGCCCAGCCAGCCCAGAAAAAAGCCGACCATCTGCCAGAGGGCGTCGAGGCCGAGACAGCCCGGCATCACCGGGTCGCCCTTGAAATGACAGAGGAAAAACCAGAGGTCCGGCTTCACATCAAGTTCGGCCCGGATCAGGCCCTTGCCGTGCTCACCACCGGTTTCCTGAATGTCGGTGATGCGATCAAACATCAACATCGGGGGGAGCGGCAATTGCGCATTGCCGGGGCCAAACAGCTCGCCGCGACCGCAGGCCAGCAAATCCTCGTATTCGAAGTTGTGACGCCGTTCTTCCATCACCGATGTCGCCCCTTGCAGCGGGTTTTGCTGCAATACCGGCGGAATACCTAACATACCGGACCTGGCAGGGCCAAGACGGCGGCAGAACTGATGCCCCTGTAATTGTGCCTGCCCCCAGACGCGCCAAAAAATAGCCGAAAATAAGGGTTCCAGGTTGCCATGGCGCTGTTGCGAGGGAGTTGCATCTGGGAGCCGGAGTCGTATATGTTGCAAATGAAACAGTTTTGTGCCGGCCGGCGCGAGCGCCGGACGATTGGAGTATGACGATGACGCTGCCGCAAACCCGGACGATGACGCTGCCGACCAGCGAGAGTTCGGCGATGACGGGTTGCCCGTGGCATGACGTGAAGTCGATGCTGCGCCAGGTCGGCTTGCGGCCGACCCGCCAGCGGATGGCGCTGGGGTGGATTCTGTTCGGCAAGGGCGATCGCCATCTCACCGCGGAAATGCTCTACGAAGAGGCCAGCCGCGCGAAGGTGCCGGTCTCTCTCGCCACCATCTACAACACGCTGCACCAGTTCACTGAAGTCGGTCTGCTGCGCCAGGTCGCGGTCGACGGCTCCAAGGCCTATTTCGACACCAACGTCACGTCCCATCACCACTTCTTTGTGGAAGACGACGACGCGCTTCTCGACATTCCGGGCACCGACGTGGTGCTCGGCGCGACCCCGAACCCGCCGGAGGGCTACGAGATCGCCCGGGTCGACGTGGTGGTGCGGCTGCGGCGTAAGAAATAACGGGCGCTTGTCACGCAGGTGCAAATGAGATGGCCGGGTTCTCCCGGCCATTTTTGGTTTTGGCCAGCGCACGATTTTTGCGGCGACCTACCTGAGCTTCTCGTTGGGATAGGCGCCCCACAACCGCACCTGCATGATCCAGCCGTCGAAGCCCTTGCCGTTGAATTCGCACCAGGCGCCGGTGCACGAAACCAGCCGACCAAGCACGCCGCCCTCTAGCCGGGCCACCACGTCCGACTTGATGTCGGGGCTCGCGTAGAGCGGCACCAGGTCAGTCTTCAGGGTCGGCACCACGACCGCGGTGCGCTTGCCGGACAAGAGCGAGTGGTAGACCCAGCCCTCCGCCCCCTGCCAGTCGCGGATGCGCCGCCAGTTTTCGAATTCGGCGGTGACCTCCACAGGCATGCCGGCGCGGGTATAAACCCAGCGCACCTCCTGGTCGCGGCTGGGCCCGGAACGGACATTGATCCGGTTCGCCTTCAGGCTCACGAAGCGCGGTATCGGAAGGCCGGTGACCGAGCCTCGGCCGAGCGCGATATCGGTCCCTTTGGCCTGCGGCGCCGCCCCCGCGACCCCCTGAAAAGACAGGGCGGCCGCCGCCAACAGGGCGGCGGCAAAGCGGCGGCGCCGGGCGCCAAAGCTTTGTGTTGTGACAGCCATCTGCTAAATGCACGGATTTGGGGCCTGCATGCGGCACAACCGCAGTGTGGGCGAGCACGGTTAAAGAGGGCTGAATCGGCGCATCATTCGGCGTAACGATGGCCGCCGCAGGGAAACGCGAATGGCGAAGACGAAAAAGCCGCTCGTCGTTGTGACGCGCAAGCTGCCCGACAATGTCGAGCTGCGCATGCGCGAGCTGTTCGACGCCCGCCTCAACGTCGACGACAAGCCCATGACCCAGGCCCAGCTCGCCGAGGCGGTCAAATCCGCCGATGTGCTGGTGCCTACCGTCACCGACCGCATCGATGCCGCGGTGCTCGGCAAGGCCGGCGAGCAGCTCAAGCTGATCGCCAACTTCGGCAATGGCGTCGACAATATCGATGTCGCCACCGCCGTTCAGCGCGGCATCACGGTGACCAATACACCGGGCGTTCTCACCGAAGATACCGCCGACATGACCATGGCCCTGATTCTCGCCGTGCCGCGGCGGCTGGTGGAAGGCGCCAACGTCGTCACGTCCAAAGAGGGCTGGCCGGGCTGGTCGCCGACATGGATGCTGGGTCACCGCATCTGGGGGAAGCGGCTCGGCATCATCGGCATGGGCCGCATCGGTCAGGCGGTGGCGCGGCGCGCGCGCGCCTTTGGCCTGCAGATTCACTACCACAACCGTCGCAAGGTTGCGCCGCAGATCGAACAGGAACTCGACGCCACCTATTGGGAAAGCCTCGACCAGATGCTCGCCCGCATGGACATCATCTCGGTCAATTGCCCGCACACGCCCGCGACCTATCACCTGCTGTCGGCGCGGCGATTGAAGCTGCTCCGGCCGCAGACCTATATCGTCAACACCTCGCGCGGCGAAGTGATCGACGAAAATGCGTTGGCGCGGCTCGTCGACAGCGGCGATGTCGCCGGCGCCGGCCTCGACGTGTTCGAGCACGAACCGGCGGTAAACCCGAAGCTCGTGAAGCTCGCACGCGAAGGCAAGGTGGTGCTGTTGCCGCACATGGGCTCGGCCACGCTCGAAGGCCGCGTCGATATGGGCGAGAAGGTGATCATCAACATCCGCACATTCATGGACGGACACCGGCCGCCGGATCGTGTATTGCCATCGATGTTGTAAGTCGTCGCCCGGCTACTTGTGCGCCGACAAATCCCTGATCGTCGGGTTCTCGCCGCTCAACGGGTTTCCCGGGTCCCAGGCGTAACTCAGCGTCTCGAAACGCATCGAGCGCGCATCCACCATCAGCAGCCGCCCTACCAGGCCCTCGCCGAAACCAACGATCTCGCGGATCGTTTCCAGCGCCATCATCGAGCCGAGCACGCCCGGCAACGCGCCGAGGATGCCCGCTTCGGCGCAGGCCGGCACCGCGCCGGCCGGCGGCGGTTCGGGAAACAGACAGCGATAGGTCGGATTGGGTTTGCCGTCCGGACCCTTCTCATGAGCGCGGATCGATGTGAGAGAACCGTCGAAGGTGCCGACCGCCGCCGTGATCAGCGGCTTTTTCGCGAAGTAGCAGGCGTCCGACGAAAGATAGCGCGTGGCGAAGTTGTCGGAGCCGTCAACGACAAGATCATAGTGCGCAAACAGGTCGAGTGCGTTGCCGGCATCGAGACGCGCCATATGGGTTTCGACCGCTACATGCGGATTGAGCCGCGCGATCACGGCTTCGGCGCCATCCACCTTGCGATTGCCGATATCGTCGGTGCCAAAGATGACCTGGCGCTGCAGATTGGAGAGCGACACCACGTCATCGTCGATCACGCCGAGCGAGCCGACGCCGGCCGCGGCGAGATAGAGCAGCACTGGCGCACCGAGACCGCCGGCGCCGATCACCAGCACGCGGGCCGCCTTCAGCCTGGCCTGGCCGGGCCCGCCCACTTCGCGCAGTACGATGTGGCGGGCGTAACGTTCGAGTTCGGACGGATCAAGCATCAGGGTTAACACTAGGCGGGTGCAAGCCCTTGGGCCAGCATCTTTTTTGGCCCCACACGCGCACGGGCCGAAGGCCCACCCGCCTTGCGCTCGCGCGGCGATCGGCTAGGCTCCCGGCCGTTATCACTGACAGGACGTTAATGCCGATTCGTTGGAGTTTCCTGCTGCTCGTGCTCACGCTCGTTCCGGGCGCCGGTCCTGCGTGGGCGCAGACGGAATGGTTCAGCATGGGCAAACCCGGCCCCGTGGAGCCGGTCACGACGGCGAAGGCCGACAAGAAGAAAAAGACCAGGAGTTCGACGCGGCAGCATCCCCGTCGCCAGCGCGCAATCGCCCATCCGCCACTGCCGCAACCGGCGCCGAAATCCGCTGCGACCAGGCCGGCGGCCACCGAAGCGATCGCCGCCAGGTCCGCATCGCCGGCGTCCGACAAGAAGAGCCTGAACGTCGAACTGCCGACGCCCAGGTCGGAAGTCATGACCACAGCCTCGCTGCCGCCCGCCGCGCATGGCGGCATCCCGGCAGGGGAACTGAGGAAGATCCGGTCGGCCCTGTTGTGGGCGGGCGACTACGCCAGAACCGGCGAGGATGATGAGCCGCTGGCCGGCGCGGTGAAGAATTTCCAGAAGCGGCAGAAGGCGAAGGTCACCGGCGTGCTCACGATCGAACAGCGGGCCACCCTGCTCGCTGCCGGCGATCGCTACGAACGCCGTTATGGCTGGCGCGTGGTCACCGACCCGGCAACCGGCATCCGCATCGGCCTGCCGGCCAAGCTGGTGCCGGAAGCGCGCGATGCCGAGCACGGCACGCGCTGGTCGTCGGTGCACGGCGAGGTGCAGGTCGAGACCTTCCGGATCAAGGACCCGGACCTCGAGCTCGCCGCGCTGTACGAGCAGGAGAAGAATAATCCGCAAACGCGGCGGGTTATGCGCCGCGCGCTGCACAAGGACGACTTCTTTCTCCAGGGCATGCAGGGCCTGAAATATTTCCAGGTACGCGCGGAGATGCGTGACGGCGAAGTCCGTGGCTTCACGGTGCTCTACGATCAGGCCATGCGCGGCATTGTCGAGCCGGTGGCGGATGCGATGGCGGCGGCTTTCGCGCCCTTTCCGGCACGCACCATGCCGTTCGCGGCGCCGGCGAAGCCGGTCGAATACGGCACCGGGCTGATCGTCAGCACACGCGGTGACATCATCGCCGATCGCGACGTCATCGATGGCTGCAAGGTGATTGTCGCCAATGGGCTCGGCAGCGCAGAACTTGTCGCCGAAGACAGGACAAACAGCCTGGCACTGCTGCGCATCTACGGGCAGCACAATCTGCCGGCGCTGCAGCTCTCGCAGGAAAACGCAACTGCAAGCGAAGTGAAACTAATCGGCATCCCCGATCCCAGGGCGCAGCAAGGCGCCCACCATCCGAAAGAGATAAAAGCCCGGCTCGTTGGTGGCGCAGCGATCCGCCTCAGCCAGCCGGTGCCGATGGCGGGCTTTTCCGGCGCCGCCGTGCTTGGCGATGGCGGGCAGGTGCTGGGCATGATGGAGACGCGCAACGCAGTGCTTGCGAGCAACGGGCCGCCGATCGCGCCGGTGCATTTCGTTTCCGCATCGACAATCCGCGATTTTCTGACGGCGCACAATGTTACGCCGGCGACAGGCGGCAACGTACGCGACGCCGTGGTGCGTGTGATTTGCGTCAGGAAGTGATCTTCCGGTGTCACGCGCACTGGTGTGTCCGGACGCGCCGGACCTGCGGCGGCCGCCCGGGCCCGGACAAAATTAACGCTGGGTCTGGATCGTGAGGCGGGTCACAACGCCATCGTGGCGAACCCACCAGTAGTCGTGCTCGCCTTCGTACCCCGCGTACGGACGAAGGAATTGGGTAACCTTGTTCAAATATGAAACCGCGTCGCCTTTTTCCCGGAAAGTACAGGAGGTAACAGCGGTATTTGCAGTATTTCCCCGTTCATCGAGGGTACGCTTGCAGATCGTGAACATGCCCGCCTCCAGCGCGTCCGCTGACGTCGGGTCAGTTCACCGCATTTGCTTTAAACAACCGTGAATTACCTGTTCTTCCACGCCGGCTTCCGCTTCTCGACAAACGCCTTCATGCCTTCCTTCTGATCCTCCGTCGCGAACAGCGAGTGGAACACACGGCGCTCGAAGATGACGCCTTCCGCGAGGCCTCCTTCAAAGGCGCGGTTGACCGCTTCCTTGGCAGCCAGCACCGACGGCAGCGACATGCCGGCAACGATTTCGGCCACCTTCATCGCCTCCTCCATCAGCCCGGCCGCCGGCACCACGCGCGCAACCAGTCCGGATTTCTCCGCTTCCGCCGCGTCCATCATGCGGCCGGTGAGGATCAGGTCCATGGCCTTCGCCTTGCCGACCGCGCGGGTGAGCCGCTGGGTGCCGCCGATGCCGGGGATGACGCCGAGCTTGATCTCGGGCTGGCCGAACTTCGCATTGTCCGCGGCAATGATGAGGTCGCACTGCATGGCGAGCTCGCAGCCGCCGCCGAGCGCAAACCCGGCGACCGCGGCGACGATCGGCTTGCGAATATGGGCGGCGCGATCCCAGTTGCCCGCGAAGTCCTCGCCATAGGCCTCGGCAAAAGTCTTGTCCGCCATCTCCTTGATATCGGCGCCGGCGGCGAAGGCTTTTTCACTGCCGGTAATCAGCAGGCATCCGATGGCTTCGTCGGCCTCGAAGGCGTCGATCGCCCTGGTGAGTTCGCCAATCAGCGCGCGGTTGAGTGCGTTCATCGCCTGCGGACGATTGAGCCGGATGATGCCGACCCGGCCCCTGGTTTCGACGAGGATGTTCTGGAAAGTCATGACGGCTCTCTCCCGGTGGATCGCCGCTATTTCTGGCACGAGGGACAGTAGAACGTCGAGCGCCCCGTCTGCACGATGCGCCTGATCTTGCCCTTGCAACGCGGGCAGGGCTCGCCTTCGCGGTCATAGACCTGAAAATTGTGCTGAAAGTCGCCGAGCGAACCATCGGCACGGCGGTGGTCGCGCAACGACGAGCCGCCGGCACGGATCGCGTCGTGCAGCACCGCCTTGATGGCGTGCACCAGCGCTTCGGCACGCGCATTGGGTTTGCCGTTGCGGTCGGCGATGGTGGAGGCGCGGCGCCTGGGCGACAGCTGCGCGCGGAACAGCGCCTCGCAGACATAGATGTTGCCCAAGCCGGCGACGATGCGCTGGTCGCTCAGCGCAGCTTTCAACGAGGTCTTCTTGGCCTGGCAGGCTTTCGCCAGCATGGCGGCATCGAACGCGTTGCCCAAGGGTTCCGGCCCCAACGAGCGCAGCAGCGGCTCCTGATCGAGCCTGGCGCGCGGCACGATCTTCATGCAGCCGAAGCGGCGCGGGTCGTTGAAGGTGATCACTTCGCCGTTCGACATATGAAAAACGACGTGGTCGTGCGACTTGCTTTTCGACTTCTCATGGTAATAGACGCCCGGCCGCGACTGGTGCCCGACCCGCATCGATCCCGACATGCCGAGATGCATCAGCAATACGTCGCCGGAAGAAAGGTCGGCCAGCAGATATTTTGCGCGGCGGCCGAGACCCTCGACCGTCTGGCCCTTGAGCCGCTTTTCAAAATCCTTCGCCACCGGCCAGCGCAGGCGGCGGTCGCGCACCTCGATCTGGCTGAAGTACGCGCCCTCCATGGCGGGGGCGAGCCCCATGCGCACGGTTTCGACCTCGGGCAGTTCGGGCATGGTTAATCCGCGCACCCTCGTCCTGAGGAGCGCCCTGGAAAGGGCGCGTCTCGAAGGGCGAGGGTGTTAGCCGCCCACATGGTTCGAGACGGCGCTCCGCGCCTCCTCACCATGAGGGCGGATCGCCGCAGACACTCATAGCCTCCCCCGTCCGATAGCGCTATGGTCCTGCCCGCAAAGGACTATTGAACATGACCGCGGCGCGCGACGAGACCCATTTCGGCTATGAGAGCATCCCGCTTGAGGAAAAGCAGGGCCGGGTCGATGACGTTTTCCATTCGGTCGCGCGGCGCTATGACCTGATGAACGACCTGATGTCGGGTGGCCTGCACCGGGCCTGGAAGGACGCCCTGGTCACCGCGGTGAACCCGCCACCAAAAGGCCGTCCCGGCCGTCTTCATGAAAAGTCGCGGAAGCCCTTCGCCCTGCTCGACCTCGCCGGCGGCACCGGCGACGTGGCCTTCCGGGTGGTGGCCGCGGGCGGTTCGGGCACCCGCGCCACGGTCTGCGACATCAATGCCGACATGCTGGCCGTCGGCGCGGAGCGCGCCGCGCAGCAGGGCCTCGACCACCGGGTGACGTTCGAACAGGGCAATGCGGAAGAACTGCCCTACCCCGACAGGAGCTTCGACTGCGTCACCATCGCCTTCGGCATCCGCAACGTCCCGCGCATCGGGCGCGCGCTGCAAGAAGTCCATCGCGTGCTCAGATTCGGTGGCCGCTTCCTGTGCCTGGAGTTTTCCGCCGTCGACGTGCCGGGCCTCGACAAACTCTATGAGCTTTATTCCTTCCGGGTGATCCCCAATGTCGGCCGCGCCGTTACCGGCGATCGCGAGGCCTATCAGTATCTCGTCGAATCGATCCGCAAGTTTCCCAAGCCCAGGGCCTTCGCCGCCATGATCGAACGGGCCGGTTTCCGCCGCGTGTCATATACGCAAATGACCGGCGGCGTGGTGGCGCTGCATTCGGGCTGGAAGCTCTAGATGGTCGCCGCGTGATTTCCGCCTTCGCCCATCTCGTCCGTCTGGCCCGCGCCGGCTTCGTGTTCGCGCGCGAAGGCGTGCTGGCGCTGGTCGACACCAGGCCGCTGCCGCTCGGCGCCAGATGGGCGGTCGCGCTCGGCCGGCTGATCGAGCGGCGCGGCGCCGGTGAAGGCAGCAGCCGGCTGGCGGCCGCGCTGACAAGGCTGGGGCCGACTTACGTCAAGCTCGGCCAGTTCCTGGCGACCCGCCCGGACGTGGTCGGTCAGGCAATCGCGCGGGATCTCGAAAGCCTGCAGGACAAGATGGCGCCGTTTCCGCAAGGAGAAGCGGAAGCAACGATCGAGGCCGCTCTCGGCAAGCCGATCAAGGCCGCCTACGCCAGTTTCGGCCCTGCGGTCGCCGCCGCGTCGATCGCGCAGGTGCACCGCGCCGAGATCGAGGAGAACGGCGAACGCATGCCTGTGGCGGTGAAGGTGCTGCGCCCCGGCATCGAGCGGCGCTTCCAGTCCGATCTCGCCGCCTTCTTTTTTGCAGCCCGCAAGGCGGAGGCACTTTCTTTGGAAGCGCAACGGCTGCGGCTGGTGGAGGTGGTGGCGACGTTGGCGCGATCGGTGGCGCTCGAAATGGACTTCCGGCTGGAGGCGGCGGCCGCCTCCGAGATGGCGCAGAACACCCGGGAAGATGCCGACTTCCGCGTGCCGACAGTGAACTGGGACCGCACCGCGCGCGAAGTGCTGACCCTGGAATGGATCGATGGCACGCGGCTCGCTGACCACGACGCGCTCGCCGCCAGGGACTTTGATCTGCCGACGCTCGGCCGCACGGTGATCCAGAGCTTCCTGCGCCACGCCCTGCGCGACGGTTTCTTCCACGCAGACATGCACCCCGGCAACCTCTTCGTCGACGACGAGGGAAGGCTGGTGGCGGTCGATTTCGGTATCATGGGCCGACTCGGGCCGAAAGAGCGGCGCTTCCTCGCCGAGATCCTGTTCGGCTTCATCACCCGCGATTACATGCGCACCGCGCAGGTGCATTTCGATGCCGGTTATGTGCCGCGGCATCATTCCGTGGAAAGCTTCGCGCAGGCGATCCGCGCCATCGGCGAGCCGATCCACAACCGCACCGCCGAAGACATCTCGATGGCGAAGCTGCTGACGCTGCTGTTCGAGGTCACCGGCCTGTTCGACATGCGCACGCGGCCGGAGCTGCTGTTGCTGCAGAAGACCATGGTGGTGGTGGAAGGCGTCGCCCGCTCGCTCGATTCGCGGCTCGATATGTGGACCACCGCCGATCCTGTCGTGCGCGAGTGGATCGCGCGCAACCTCGGGCCGGTGGGCCGTCTGGAAGACGCCGTGGAAGGCGCTGGCGAGATCGGCCGCTTCTTCGGCCATGTGCCGGGCCTGCTGACGCGGGCCGGCACGCTGCTCGATCAGCTCGACGAGATCACCCGCGACGGCTTCGTACTGTCGTCGGAGACAGTGGAAGCGATCGGCCGCGCCGAGGCGCGGCGCAATCGCTGGAGCACGGCCGCGCTGTGGATCATCGCGCTCTTGCTATTGTCGCTTGTGTGGGTTCTCTCCTGACCGCCGCTCAGCGTCCCCCGCGACGGCTACTGGTTTTCCGCAACCCGCTTGAGATTGGCGAGGCCCGCCTCGAAATCGCCGCCGACCATTTTGTCGACATTGAAAAAGACGTGCATGACCTTGGCGAGGTACGGCACGGGCCCCTGCATGTCCCAGGTGACCCTGGTCGCGTTGCCGCTCGAACTCGAGCGTGAAAAGGACATCGTTGTGCGCCTCGATCGGCTTGAGCATGTTGAGCTTGATATGCACCTTCGACGGCGGCACCGAATCGGCAATGGCCATGTTGCCGGCGCCGACATTGCTGTCGCCTTCCCAGGCATAGGTCGCACCCTTGCCGGTGGTCGTTCTGCCGTAGCTCCGCTTCATTTGCGGATCCTTGGTTTCGTAGGGGGACCAGGCGGACCAGCGGCGATAGTCGTTGATCAGGGGAAAGATCGTCTCGGCCGGCGCGTTGATGATGGTCGAACGCGCAACGCGGAAGCTGCCCGGCCTGGTCGCAGCGTAGGCGAGAACGACGACGATCAGCACGCCAATGCAGGCGGCAGCGATTCCGATAAGCTTCAGCATGGATGACTTCCTGTATATGAGTTCTTCGAGCGGGCCGCTAAAGCGCAACGATGCTCCTGAACCCGCCGTAGATCATGCGCCTGGCGTCGAAGGGCGTGTTCTTCATCTCCATCATCGACGCCAGCCGCTTGTCCTTCATCACCCTGGCGTTGACACGGTCGCGCTGCTTGCGCGAGCGGTAAACGATGTAGGAGAACATCACCGTTTCGCTTGGCTTGACCTTGACCGCGCGCGGGAACGACGTTCGTTTGCCGTAAGGCACGTCGTCCGCTACACATTCATGGAATGCCAGCGCGCCGTGTTCGCGCCAGATCTTCCCGGCCTTGCGAGCCATCTTGCGATACGCCTCGATCTTGCGCTTCGGCACCGGCACGACGAATCCGTCCACATAGGTCATGATCAGCTCCCTGCGCAGGCTTGTTCCAGTGTATCGACATCGAACTTCTTCATCTGCATGAACGCGGTCATGACCCGCGCCGAAGCCGCGGGATTGCCGGTGCTCATCAGGCGCGGCAATGCGCTCGGCACCACCTGCCAGGAGAGGCCGTATCGGTCCTTGAGCCAGCCGCAGGGACCTTCCCGGCCGCCGTCTTTCGTCAGTGCGTTCCAGTAATAGTCGACCTCGTCCTGCGAGTCGCACATGATCTGGAACGACACGGCCTCGTCGAACTTGAATTTTGGTCCCCCGTTGAGTGCGGTGAACGATTGCCCGTTCAGCGCAAACGACACCGCCATGACCGAGCCCGCCGGCTTGCCGTAAATCACCTGTCCCGCGCCGGGAAAGCGACTGATCGCGGTGATTTTCGAATTGGAGAACACCGAGCAGTATAGATTGGCGGCGTCCTCGGCCCCGGTGTCGAACCACAGGCACGGCGTGAGCGGATGCTTGAGCTGCATGGCCGGTCTCCCTACGCGCAGCAGGACTTGACGGCGGGGGCGTCCTCGTACTGGTCGTGGCGCTTGACCCAATCCATCAGATTGCCGTTGGGACCGGTCTCGTTGCGGCCGAGCGGCGTCATGTCGAGCAGCATGTAGGCGCCGATCACCTCCTCGTTGCCGCGACCATAGGACGAATAGGTGTGATACACCGCGCCGGTTTCGTCTTTGTAGAAGACGCTGCAACCGGGCAAATCTTGCATCGAGGTCTCGATCATCTCGAAATTGTAGAGGACCTTGCCGTTCTTCAGGTCCTCCGGCCGGAATGACGCGTTGAAGTCGTAGTTGAAATCGCTTCCGGCCGACGACACCCAGGGGAACTTCCAACCCATCCGCTTCTTGTAGGCGAGCAGTTTGTCGAGCGGCGCACGTGAGACGGCAACATAGGTGACGTCATGGTGCATGAGATGCTGATTGGCCCCGTCGATATGGTCGGCGCCAAACGAGCAGCCGGTGCAACCCTCCTCCCAATCCGGCGCGAACATGAAATGCTGGACGATGAGCTGGCTGCGGCCGTCGAACAGCTCGGCCAGCGATTGCCTGCCGTCCGGCGTGTCGAAAATGTATTCCTTCTCGACATTTACCCAGGGCAATTCGCGGCGCTCGGCCATCACTTCGTCACGCAGCCTGGTCAGCTCTTTTTCGCGCGCAAGGTGCCATTTGCGGGCGGCTATCCAGTCGTCGCGCGAGACACTCTTGTGTTGCATGGTCACACTCCCTGCTTTGCTTGCACCAGATAGTCTTCAAGCTTATCCAAGGTGCCGGTCCAGCCGTTGGTCATGCTGACGCGCGACTGGTCGCTGTCGAAGGTGGCCTGCTCTTCCGGTGTTGCTTCATGTGGCGACCAGCGGACGGTGAACCTGGTTTTGCCGCCCGGCATATCTTCGAAGGTGAAAATCGAAAGCATTTGCAGCGGCCAGACCGGCGCCATCGGATGGCGTGTGACGCCGCCGGCTTCGTCGGAAAACGAGTTGATGAACACGATCCGATCCTGCGGCGTGATTTCGCGGTAGGCCATCTTGCCCCACATAATGTCCCCGCTCGCCGGCTGCATGGCGTAGTGGAAGGACCCGCCGATGCGAAAATCGATGTTGGCTTTGGCGATCTTGATGCCTGCCGGTCCCCACCATTGCTTCAGGTGTTCGACCTGGGTGAAGCACTTCCACACCAGATCGCGTGGCGCGTCGAACACGCGCGAGATGACAAAATCGTTCGCTTCAGTCGCGGCCGACTGATCCGGCATCAGACCTTCTCCTTTGGCAGGTGAGGTTTGGTTTCCATTGGGAACATATGGAAATACGGTTCGGCTTCCATGAGCGCCCGCACGCAGGAAGGACGCGCCATCAGCCGGTCGAAATAAGCCTTCAGATTCCGCCTTTTGCCGTCGATCGGCATGACGCAGTTGGCGTAGAAGAGCGCGGGCGATGCGGCGCAATCGACGAGACTGTAGTCGTTGCCCATGGCCCAGGTCTGCCCACTCATCACGTCTTCGATCATCGCGTAGCACTTTTGCACCATTGCCTTCGCCTGTTCGACGCCGAAGACATCTCTCGAACCGGCGGGACGCAGATGATCGCCGACGATCTTTTGCATCTGGACGTGAACGTAAAGGTCGTAGAAGCGGTCCCACATCCGCGCCTGCCAGGCGAGATCACTTTCGGCCGGCACGAACTTCGTCGCTCCCGGATAATGCGTATCCAGATACTCTATGATGACTGTCGCTTCTGCGATCGTACTCCTTCGTGCCTCATCGCGCAGAACCGGAAACCTGGCGATCGGCCAGAGCGCACGAAGTTCGGCGCTCGATTTTTCATCGCCGAGATCGACAAAGACCGGTTCGAATGCGACTTCGTTCTCGTAAAGAGCGATCAGCGCTTTCTGGCAAAAGGAAGAAAGCGGATGGTAATAGAGCTTGAGCGACACGGGCGTTTCTTTCATTTTTCGTTCGTACTTTTCGCAGCGCCGACGAGCCTACGGAGCAACGATACCATCCAGCTGACGCCGAACCTGTCGGCCACCATGCCAAAGCGCGGCGAAAAGAAGGTCTTGGCCAGCGGCATCTGGACCTCGCCGCCATCGGCCAGCGCGTTGAACAGGCGGTCGGCGTCCGCTTCGTCCCTGGCGTTTAGGGAAAGCGCAAATCCCTTGAAGTCCGGGTTACCGGAGTTGCGGCCGTCGGAGGCCATGATCGTGGTATCGCCGACCTTGAATTGGGAGTGCATCACTTTCTCTTCGTTGCCGGGCGAGCACATGGATTTGTCGGGGCTGTCTTTCCAGCGCATGAGCATCTCGACCTCGGCGCCGATCGCATTCTTGTAGAAGCCGATCGCTTCCTCGCAGCGGCCGTCGAACATCAGATAAGGCTGAACGTGCATTGCTGGCTCCCTCGCGTGTTTGCCGGCGACGCGTGCCGCCGTTTTCCCGGGCTTAAATCGGCGTGGAAATCGGCTTCCCCCGCCAATGCGGCCCTTGACATGAAAGGTTGATATCAACATATTTGACCCATGTCAAACCCGCAAGCGTTACCGTACGAGTGCACGATCGAGGTACGCGACGCTTGTCTCTGCCTGCATGCGCAGCGGGCGGCGCGCGCGCTGGCGCGGCGTTTTGACGAGGCGCTGCGGCCCCTCGATCTGACCAACGGACAATTCTCGCTGCTGATGTCGCTGAACCGGCCGGAACCGCCGACGCTCGGAAGCGTCGCGACGTTGCTCGCGATGGACCGCACCACCCTCACAGCCGCGCTCAAGCCGCTGGAACGGCGCAAGCTGTTGCAGGTGAAAGTCGACAAGGAGGACCGGCGCAGCCGCCGCCTGGTGATAACGGCGGCCGGCCGTGCCCTCCTGAAGAAAGCCTATCCGGTGTGGAAGAAAGCCCACGTGGCGACCGAGAAGCTTGTTGTGGACGCCACAACCGATGTCCTGCGCGGAGCGTTGCGGGCTCTCTCGTAACGCCCAGGCCGGCTATTGATTGCAATGATTGCATTGCGATCAATATTATTCTATACTATTGCAGGGTAAGGATTATTTTCATGGCCTCGCTAACCGTCCGTCAGCTCGACGAAAAGGTCAAACAGCGGCTCCGCCTGCGCGCGGCGCGCAATGGCCGCTCGGTCGAGGACGAGGTGCGCACCATCCTGCGTACTGCTGCCGAAGCAGAAGCGCCGGGTCCCGCATTGCATGCGCCCCAGGCGTTGGCGGCAGAAAGTGCGCCGCAAGTCCAGCGGGTGCTGCTCATCATCGGCGGCGGCATCGCCGCCTACAAGTCGCTCGATCTGATCCGCCGGCTGAAAGAGCGCGGACACGCCGTGCGATGCATCCTGACCAGGGCGGCGCAGGAATTTGTCACGCCGCTCGCTGCCGGCGCGCTCGCCGGCGGCCGCGTCTACACTGACCTGTTCGACCCCGCGCACGAATTCGACGTTGGCCACATCCGCCTCGCACGCGAGACCGATCTCATCATCGTTGCGCCGGCCACCGCCGACCTGATGGCCAAGATGGCGGGCGGCCACGCAGACGATCTCGCCAGCGCCGTGCTGCTGGCCACGCGGGCGAAGATCCTGCTGGCGCCGGCCATGAACCCGCAGATGTGGTCCAACAAGGCAACGCAGCGCAATCTGGCGCAGCTCGTGGCCGACGGTGTTGCGCTCGTCGGGCCGGCTGAAGGCGAAATGGCCGAAGCAGGCGAAAGCGGTCAGGGCCGCATGGCCGAACCTCCGGAGATTGCCGGTTCGGCGGAAAAATACCTTGGCAGCGCCGCCGAAAAGCCGCTCAGGGGCATACGCGTTCTGGTCACATCCGGGCCGACGCATGAACCAATCGATCCGGTGCGCTATATCGCCAACCGCTCGTCCGGCAAGCAGGGTCATGCCATCGCCGCAGCGGCCGCGCGCGCGGGTGCGGATGTCACACTGGTCAGCGGACCGGTGAACGTCAGCGACCCGTCAGGAGTGAAGACCTTTCATGTCGAAAGCGCGCGAGAGATGCTCGAGGCGGTCGAACGCGCGCTCCCTGTCGACGTTGCGGTGTTCGCCGCTGCCGTCGCCGACTGGCGCGTCGCGCAGGCGGGCAATCAGAAGATCAAGAAGAAACCGGGCGAGGCCGCGCCCGCATTGTCGCTCACCGAAAACCCCGACATTCTGGCGACCATTGCACACAGGAAGGCGCGGCGGCCGAAACTCGTCATCGGCTTTGCCGCCGAGACCGAAAACGTTGCGGAAAATGCCAAGGCGAAACGCGCGCGCAAGGGCTGCGACTGGATCCTTGCAAACGATGTATCGCCGTCGACCGGCATCATGGGCGGCAACTCCAATACCATCGAGCTGGTCACCGCCGGCGGTGCGGAGCCATGGCCGCCACAAACGAAAGAGGCGGTCGCCGCCATGCTGATCGACCACATCGCGACGGCGCTGAAAGGGGAAAAAGCGTGAGCGCCGTCACCGTCGAGATTACGCGATTGCCGCACGGCCGCGATGTGCCGTTGCCATCCTATCAGAGCGCGCTTGCCGCCGGCCTCGACCTTCTCGCCGCCGTGCCGGACGACGCCCCGGTCATACTCGCGACCGGAACACGCACTCTGGTGCCGACCGGCGTTGCCATCGCCCTGCCCGCCGGCTTCGAAGCGCAGGTCCGCCCACGCTCCGGCCTCGCCGTGAAACATGGTATCACCATACTTAACACGCCAGGGACGATAGATGCCGACTACCGGGGTGAATTACAGGTATTACTTGTGAATTTTGGTGCTGATTCGTTTAAAATTCATCGCGGAATGCGGATCGCCCAATTGGTGATCGCGCCAATTACACGCGTTCGCTTATCTGAGGTTGCAGTTTTGGGCTCAACGGTGCGCGGAACGGGAGGGTTTGGATCCACCGGAAGTTGAAAAAATTAGTTCCAAAATGATCTGGACGGCATCGTCGCCGTAAATTACTACCACCGATGCAGGTTGTTGCAGACGTGACCGGTGACGCAAATGCCGCTGGTATCCCGCAAGGGCATTCTTGCTATTGCTGCTGTTCTTGACGTTGCGGTCCATGCCGGGGGGCGTCCGGTATCGGCCAAGGCGCTTGCTGCCCGTCATCAGTTGCCGCCACGTCATCTCGAACCCGTTTTGCAGGCGTTGGTGCACGCGGGCATCCTCAAAGGCATCCGCGGCCCCCGCGGCGGCTACGAGCTGGCGCGCGCGCAAGGCACCATCAGTGCCGGGGACATCCTGCGCGCGGCCAGTACCGCCGAGGAAGCCGACAGTGGTACATCCGCCGGCAGTTCACCCTTGGTCTGCGCCGTGGTCCGGCCGGCGTTGCATGAGGCCGAACGCATGTTTTCGGCAGCGCTGGCGCGCATCAGCGTCGAGGACATGACGCAAAAAGCGATCGCGCAGAAATAACGCCGCGCTCACTTCCCTTTGCCGCCTCCCGTTCACGGTCTGGACTCTTACGGCGCGATTCCCCTTGGGGGTAAAGTCCAATGATTCGCGAACGGCGTGGCGGACGCCGTTCGCTTTTCCTGGGGCAAGCCTGAATGCCGGAGACGATCCGGGCGGCGAACGAGAGGCTGCGTTCTCGTCCGAGGCGGGGCGGATTCCTCGCTGCCTTCGTCATCGCACACCTGACCATCGGTCATGCAGCGCCGGTTCTTGCAGCCGGTCCTGTCACGCCGGGCCAGGCCGACGCCCCGCGCGCTGCGCTCACCATCATCGACGGACTGCGGGACGCTGTCGCCGACGTCGCGAGCCACGGCACCGGCACGCTCAGCCTCACCTTCGGTCTGGTCTGTCTCCTGGTGCTCGCCACCATCGCGCTGTTGCGCGGGCGCCGGCGCGCCGCGCGTCGCAGGACCACGACGCGCAACGACGCGATGGTCCTCAACGCCGAGATCGACCGGCTGAAGGCGCTGCTGCTGGCGGAACCGCAGGTGCTGGTGGAATGGCCGGCCGCGTCCGACCAGCCGGCCATTCTCGGCGACACATCCATCATCCTGCCCGGCGCGGTTCCCGAACGCGTGCTGGCTTTCGGCGCCTGGCTGGAGCCCATTGCCGCCCAGCGCATGGAGCAGGCGGTGCAGACGTTGCGCGGCGAAGGTCGCGGCTTCGTGATGACATTCACCAGCGCGACCGGCCGCCCTTTCGAAGCGGAAGGCCGCGCCATCGCCGGCCGCGCGGTCCTGAGGCTGCGCGATATTGGCGGCATCGAACAGGAACTGGCCGATCTTGCCGGGCGCCATAGCAGGCTGCAGGCCGAAGTTGACACCATGACGGCGCTGCTCGACACCCTGCCCGCACCGGTCTGGGCGCGCGACGAAACCGGCCGGCTGACATTCGTGAATTCGGCCTACGCACATGCGGTGGAAGCGGTCGACGCCGACGATGCGGTGATGCGCGAGATGGAGCTTCTCGACCGTCCCGCACGCGCGGAACTCCTGCGCGCACAGGGCGCGCGCGAGACCTATACCGCGCGCCTGCCGGCGATCGCCGCCGGCCAGCGCCGCATCTTCGACGTGATCGCCGGCCCGAGCGGCAAGGGCAGCGCCGGCATCGCCATCGACCGCACCGAGGTCGAGGCGATGCGCGCCGAACACACCCGCATGGTCGACGGCCAGCGTCGCGTGCTCGACCAGCTTGCCACCGGCGTCGCCATCTTCAATGCCGGGCGCAAGCTGATCTTCTACAACAACGCGTTTCGCTCGCTGTTCGAACTGGACGCCGGCTTCCTCGATCAGACGCCGGGCGACAACGACCTGCTCGAACGCCTGCGCACCGACCGCAAATTGCCCGAGGAGAGCGATTTCAGGCAGTGGAAGAACGCGCTGCACGAAGCCTATCGCGCAGTCGAACCGCAGGAGCACATGTGGTACCTGCCGGACGGACGCACCCTGCGCGTTGTCACCGCACCCAATCCGGAAGGCGGCGTCACCTATCTTTACGACGACGTCACCGAGCGGCTCGATCTGCATCGCCGCTACGACGCGCTGATCAAGGTGCAGGGCGAGACGCTCGATAACCTGGCGGAAGCGGTGGCGGTCTTCGGCTCCGACGGTCGCGCACGCCTCCATAACCCGGCCTTCCAGCGCATGTGGAAGCTGACGCCGGACGCGCTCGATCAGCATCCGCACGTCGAGGCAGTGACCGCCTGGTGCCAGGCGCTGCACGACGACAGTTCGGTATGGCGCGAGCTGCGCGCGGCGGTCACCGCCATCGACGGCCGCGAACCGATCAGCGCGCGTATCGAGCGGCGCGACGGGGAGGTGATCGATCTCGCCACCACGCCGTTGCCGGATGGCGCAACACTGGTCACGTTCCAGACCGTCACCGACACCGTGAACGTCGAGCGCGCGCTGCTTGAACGCAACGAGGCGCTGGTCGCGGCCGACCGCATCAAGATCGATTTCGTCCATCACGTTTCGTACGAGCTGCGGTCGCCGCTGACCAATATCATCGGATTTGCCAACCTGCTCGGCGACGATGCCTTCGGTCCGCTCACCGAAAAGCAGCGCGAGTATCTCGGCTACATCACCACCTCGACGAACGCGCTGCTCGCGATCATCAACAATATTCTCGATCTTGCCACCATCGACGCCGGCGCCATGAGTCTGAACCTTGCGCCGATCGACATCCGCGCCACGATGGACGCGGCGGCGGAAGGCGTGCAGGACCGCCTGGTGAAAGACGATCTGAGGCTGGAGATCGTCGTGCCGGCCGGCATCGGCAGCTTCACCGCCGACGAGCGGCGGTTGCGGCAGATCCTGTTCAATCTGCTGTCAAACGCGGTCGGCTTCTCGCCGGCCGGCGGCCGCATCACGCTGGCCGCAAATCGGCAGCCGCACTCGGTGGTGTTCACGGTCAGCGATCAGGGCCCCGGCATTCCGCCGGAGGAGAAGGACAAGGTGTTCGACTGGTTCGAAACCCACCCGCGCGGCTCGCAGCACCGCGGACCCGGTCTCGGCCTGTCGCTGGTACGATCCTTTGTGGAGCTGCACGGCGGCACGGTAACGATCGAATCCACCGCCCGCGGCGGCACCACCGTCACCTGCGTATTCCCGACCCAACAGGCGGAAAGGCAGAGCGCGGCGTGACCGCCGCCAGGCCGCCTTTCCGGTGCACCTCTCCCCGCACGCGGGGAGAGGTGACGGTGTTACTGCAGGAGCGACGCGTTAGCGGCGCGCCAGCGGCCGAAGCGGCCGGTTGCCGACGTAGTGGCCGTCGACGCATTGCTCGCGGTTCAGACCGAACATCGCGTGCAGGCCGCGGCACGGTTCCAGTACAAAGTCGGTCGCCGCGAGCGCACCGATGCCAGCGACGCCACCAACCGCCGCCGCACCGACGGCTGTCGCCGGCGCCGCAGCCGTTATCGCCGCCGTACCCCAACCCTCGGCAATGCCGACGCCGATGACGGTGCCGGTGGCAACGCCGGCCACAGGCGCCGCTATTCTTGCGCCATTGTGCTCATCGACCGGGGGCGCATAGGCGTAGGCGCGATAACCGGGGTGCTGAACACGATGGCCCGGCGGCTGCGCCAGTGCCGGTGTCGCGAGCGTCGCAGCTGTCGCAACGCACATCGCGGAATAGAAAAGTTTACGCATGTTTGGCCTCCTTCACATTGACGGCTCTGCCGCCGCTCCACCCAGAACGCCGGTGCAGCGCAACGCGTTCCTGTTTTTCCGGAACGCCACACCGATAAAGCGCCGTGATAGAGGAAGAATGGCGATGATGTGTTGTACCCGCCGTGAACATGCTGCCGACGCGGACAAATCGTGTCGAACTGACGGCAGATGAAACCGGGAATGCGTCCGATGTTGGAACGAGTGGCGCCTTCCGGCGGTTGGATATCAGAGTTCCGTTTCCGTACGCATTTCGCGACGCGATACGCACACGATGTTCCTGTCGAAGCAAGCGATACTGGCATGGATTGGGAAAGTGCGCGCCGCACTTTTCAAACGGCGCTGATCTGGATCACGGTGGCCGCGCTGGCATTCGTGCTGTGGCACATCCGGCACGGCCTGCTGGTGATGTTTGGCGCCATCGTGCTTGCGGTTATCCTGCATGTGCTGGCCTCGGTCATCTCGGATTGGACGCGCATGCCGCATGGCGCGGGTCTGGCGCTGGCGACCGGCGTCGTGGCGGCGCTGATTGGCCTCACGGCCTGGCGCTTCGGCGCACAGCTGTCGGGCCAGTTCACCGAGCTGATGCAGCATGTCGAAGCCGGTGCGCAGTCCCTGCAATCCATGTTCAATAACAGCGGCCTTGCCCAGCTTGGCGCCAAGATGACAGAAAAAGGTACCTCCTTCATCACCAGTTCGCTCAGCAGCGCGCTGTCGATGGGGCTCAGATTCATCGAAGTTGCCATCGTGCTGGCCATCGGCGCGGTCTATCTGGCTGCCCAGCCCGCCCTTTACCGGGCGGGCTTCGCCAAAATGTTTCGCCCCGGACAGCGGCCCCGCGCCACGCGCGCGCTTGATCTGACCGGCCGCACGCTCAAACTCTGGCTTCCTGGCCAGCTCGTTCTCATGCTGATGGTCGGCGTGCTGTCGTTTATCGCAGTCTGGCTGATCGGTCTTCCCAACCCGGTGGCGCTCGCGCTGATCGCCGGCGTGCTCGAGATCGTGCCCTATATCGGCCCGTTCGTCAGCGCCATTCCGGCCGTGCTGGTTGCGCTGACGCTGGGCCTGTCGCCCGCGATATGGACCATCATCGCATACGTCGTGATCCACGTATTCGAGGGCTATGTGACAGCGCCAATGATCGAGCGCTATTTCGTGACCATCCCGCCGGCGCTGATCCTGAGCGAAATCGTTGTCAGCGACCTGTTGTTCGGCACCATCGGGGTCATCATGGCGGCGCCGATTACTGTCGTCGTATACATGGCGGTGAAGATGATGTACGTCGACGATCCGCTGGAAGACAGAAGCGCGCAGTCATCGTAAATGTTGCCGATGGACCGTCACGCTGTTCCAACTCCAATTCTGAAAAATTTTTAATCGTTCCCGTGCGCACAGACGTCGGGGCTTGAACGCTCCCGGCCTGCGGGCGGGGGGAACGGTGGCTCCCATGCAGCGTTGTACTCGAACGAGAGGGGGCGACGCAGACGAAGAGAGAGGAACTTCGACATGCGCACCAGGAAATTTCTGATGATGACGACGCCGCTGTTGTTGAGCGCCGCGCTTGCCGCGACGCCCGCGCTTGGCGGCAGCATGAACGACAACACGAACAAGCCCGGCGACACTTATGGCGCGGCAGGCACGAAGACAAAAGCGCCGGCATTGAAGGGCGTGGACACGTCGGCAACAACCTCCGGTGCGGCGGTCAACCCGCAAAACACGGAGAATGACGCACGAGAGCTGGTCGATGAGGCGGTCACCGTCGTAAAGACCATGAAGAAGAACCCGGAGCTCAAGCAGCTCATGGCCAAGGCCAAGGGTATCTACATCGTGCCCGACTTCGGACGCGGCGCACTCATCGTCGGCGGCCGCGGTGGCGCCGGGGTGGTGCTGGCCAAACATGACGGCCAGTGGAGCGATCCGGCGTTTTACGATTTCGGCGCCATCAGCTTCGGCGCGCAGGCCGGCGCCTCGGGTGGCCCGATCGCATTCCTGTTGATGTCGCAGGACGCGGTCGACGCCTTCAAAAGCGGTAACAAGGTCTCGCTGAACGCCGATGCGGGTCTGTCGATCGTCGCCTATTCGGCGAACGCGCAGGCCTCCTGGGGTAAAGGCGACATCATCCTGTGGTCGAACACCAAGGGCGCCTATGTCGGCGCGACCATCAGCGTCACCGACCTGAACTGGGCCGACGGCAACAACAAGGCCTACTACGGACGCAAGGTGGACCCCAACGCGGTCCTGGCCGGCAAAGTCAGCAACCCGGAGGCCAGGAAACTCAAGGACGTTCTGCCGGGCTGACAGGAACGGCAGGGCGGACGACCGGGCCGGCGGATTGCCCCGTCGCCGGCCCGGGGCGTCAGGTCAAACGGCAGAACGAACAGTGCTGGCAGCCGGCGCACCCGGGCGCCGGCTGTTTTTTGCGCGCCGTAACCGACCGGCGACCCATTTCCGACCACCTCTCGTGCGAGAAGGCCTCGCCTCGGCGCGGCGCGGCGGCTTATATGCGCCCGGTCCCATGCGGTGATTCGATGTCCCCGGCGCACGGTATTTACAGCTTCACGGTGGCGCTCGCCGACGAACAGGCGACGTACCGGCTGATGACAGACGTCGCCGCGCTCCTGATGCCGGGCGACCTCGTCACGCTCTCGGGCGACCTCGGCGCCGGCAAGACCACCTTCGCCCGCGCCCTCATCCGTCATCTTGCCGGCGACGAGCGCATCGAGGTGCCAAGCCCGACCTTCACCTTGATGCAGACCTACCAGCTTGCGGCCTGCACCGTGGTGCATGCCGATCTCTACCGGCTCTCGGGCCCGTCGGAACTGGCCGAGCTCGGGCTCGACGACCTCGGCCCCGATGCGATCGAGCTGGTGGAATGGCCCGACCGCGCCGACGGCCTGCTGCCGCCCGACCGGCTCGACATTGCCTTCACGCTGTCGCCGCAACAGGGGCCGACTTTCCGCAATGTGCGCATCAGCGGCCACGGCAGCTTCGCGCCGCGGGCGCAGCGCATCGCCGCGCTGCGGCGCTTCCTCGCCGAGGTCGGCTTCGGCGAGGCCGAACGCCGGCACATGCAGGGCGACGCCTCCACCCGCGCCTACGAGCGCCTCATCCGCGATGGCAAGAGCTTCGTTCTGATGAACGCGCCCCGCCGGCCGGACGGTCCGCCGGTGCGCGACGGCAAGCCCTACAGCGCCATCGCCCATCTCGCCGAGGATGTGACGCCATTCATCGCGATTGACCGGGCGTTACACGCGCGCGGGCTTTCCGCGCCGGAAATCGTCGCCGCCGACCGCGGCGCCGGACTTCTGATCCTGGAGGACCTGGGGCGGGATCCGGTCGTTGCGGGCGATCCCCCGGCGCCGATCGAGGAACGCTATCAGGCGGCGGTCGACCTTTTGGCCGCATTGCATCGTGAGCCGCTGCCCGACGTGCTGCCGGTGGTACCGGGGGTCGAATACCGGTTGCCGCGCTACGACCTCGGTGCGTTCCTGATCGAGGTCGAGTTGCTGATCGACTGGTACCTGCCGCGCTTCAATGCGCGTGTCGCAGCACGCGAACGCGAAACCTACCTCGCGCTCTGGCACGATGCCTTGCAGCCCGCGCTGAACGCACCGCCAACCTGGGTGTTGCGCGACTATCATTCACCCAATCTGCTGTGGCTGCCGGAGCGCGAAGGCATCAGGCGGATCGGCGTACTCGACTTCCAGGACGCGCAATGGGGGCCGGCGGCTTACGACGTCGCCTCGCTGTTGCAGGATGCGCGCGTCGATGTGCCCGAGAAGCTGGAAATTGCCCTGTTGTCGCGCTACGCACGCGCGCGGCACGAAGCGGACGCAAGCTTCGATGCCGCTCATTTTGCGCTGGTCTACGCCACACTCGCAGTGCAACGTGCCACCAAAATCCTCGGCATCTTCGCCCGCCTCGACCGCCGCGACGGCAAGCCGCAATATCTGCGTCACATGCCACGCGTATGGGCCTGTCTGCAACGCGCGCTGGCGCATCCCGCGCTGTCGCCGCTGAAGGCGTGGTACCGTGCGCATGTGCCGAGGATCAACGCTTGACCGAACCGCGAAAGAGACCCCGCCGCGCCATGGTGCTCGCCGCCGGCCTCGGCACCCGTATGCAGCCGCTGACCGACCGTATGCCCAAGCCGCTGGTCGCAGTGGCGGGCAAGCCGCTGATCGACCACGTGCTCGGCCAACTCGCGGACGCGGGCGTCGAGCACGCCGTGGTCAACGTGCACTACAAGGCCGAGCAGATCGAACAGCATCTGAACGGACGCAAGAATCCGCAGATCACAATCTCCGACGAGCGCGGTGTGTTGCTCGGCACCGGCGGCGGCCTGGTCAAGGCGCTGCCCCATCTCGGTGAGCAACCGTTCTATCTGATAAACTCCGATACGATCTGGATCGACGGCGTCACGCCCAATCTCGAACGGCTCGCCGACGGCTTCGATCCTGCCACCATGGACGTCCTGCTGCTGCTGGCGCCGACCACCGGCAGTATCGGCTACGCGGGGCGCGGCGACTTCACCATGCTCCCCGATGGCCGTCTGCAAAGGCGTGGTGAGCGCGAGGTGGCACCCTTCGTCTATGCCGGCGCGGCGATCCTGACGCCTGCCCTGTTCAAGAATCCGCCGCCCGATGCCTTCGCGCTCACCGAGCTGTTCGCGCGCGCTGCCGGCAAGGGCCGGCTGCATGGCCTGCGACTGGAGGGGAGGTGGATGCACGTCGGAACGCCGGAGGCGGTCGGGGAGGCCGAAGCGGCGATCAGGGCGAGCGCGGGGTAGGCGCACAGTCTCCGTGTCCCGGGCGCAGCGCAGCACGTAGTGGTGCGCTGCAGACCCGGGACCCCGGTTGCCAAAGAAAGCTGGGTCCCGGATCAGCGGTGCACCGTTCCGCTTCGCTTCACGCTGCACCGCATCCGGGACACAGTCCCGTCAAAACGTATATGCTTCAGCCATGCCCGCTTTGCGCCCCAACGTTTTCAACATCCCTGCCTCCGCGCCGTTCCTGCCGGTGCTGGTCGATGCGCTGTGCGCCGGCACGCTGGTGAAGGGTTTTCCCGCCTCAGACGATCCGCTGGAGCTCGCGCGCGCCACGCTCTATCTGCCGACCCGGCGCGCCGGGCGGCTGGCGCGCGAGGTGTTCCTCGACCGGCTCGGCGGCGCGGCGCTGCTGCCGCGCATCGTCGCGCTTGGCGATCTCGATGAGGACGAGATTGCGTTTGCCGGGGCGGCCACCGGCGAACTGGCGGAAGCCGCGCTTGCGTTGCCGGAGGCGATCGCGCCGCTGGAACGCCGGCTGCTGCTGAGCGAGTTGATCCTGAAATGGGCGAACTCGCCGGAGGTGCGCACGGCGCAGGGCGCGCCGCTGATCGCCAACACGCCGTCAGCGGCGCTGGGTCTGGCCGATGACCTCGCTCGGTTAATTGACGACATGACCACGCGCCAGGTGAGCTGGGACAAGCTCGACGCTCTGGTGCCGCACGATCTCGACGAATACTGGCAGCTCTCGCTACGCTTCCTCAAGATCGCGCGCGATGTCTGGCCGGCGCTGCGGGCCGAGCTCGGTGCCATCGAGGCCACCGAGCGCCGCGATCAATTGATCGAAGCGGAGACGAAGCGCCTCGCGGGCAGCGACGCGCCGGTGATCGCCGCCGGCTCCACCGGCTCGATGCCGGCGACCGCCAGGCTGCTCGCCACCATCGCGACATTGCCGCACGGTGCGCTGGTGCTGCCGGGTCTGGACATGCATCTGGACGAAACGTCGTGGCAGTTCATCGCGGGCAACAAGGACGACAACACGCACGACGGCCTGCCTGCCGCAAGCCATGCGCAATTCGCCATGCACACGCTGCTCGACCGGATCGGCATCAGGCGCGATGAGGTCGAACAGCTGGACAACGGCGCGCTACATGATCGCGACATGCTGATCTCGGAGGCGCTGCGCCCGGCCGCGACCACAGAGCACTGGCGGCAACGCCTTGAGAAGACGGAAATCCGTCAGGCGGTGAATGAGGGCATCGCCTCGCTGGGCATGATCGAAGCCGCCAACGCCGAGGAAGAAGCACTCGCCATCGCCGTCGCCTTGCGCGAGGCGTTGCAGGAGAAAGACAAGACTTCCGCGCTGGTGACGCCGGACCGCGCGCTCGCGCGCCGGGTGGTGGCGGCGCTGGAGCGCTGGCAGGTGCCGGTGGACAATTCCGGCGGCGACGCGCTGACGGACACCGCTGCGGGCGTATTCGCACGGCTCGCGGCGCAAGTGGCGCTGCATGGCGTGGAGCCGGTGCCGTTGCTGGCGCTGCTCAAGCACCCCTTGTTGCGCCTCGGCTGTGCTGCAGGCGCGCACCATGATGCGATCGGGACCCTTGAACTCGCGTTGCTGCGCGGGCCGCGGCCAAACCCCGGCACTTCCGCGCTGGCACATGCACTGAAGAGCTTCCGCGAAACGCGACATGAGCTGCATTCAAGCGATCCGCGCCATAAAATCCGCGATGACGACCTTGACACCGTTACCGATCTGATCGCGCGCCTTGCGGAAGCACTGGCGCCCCTTGAACAGCTCAAGAGCCGTGACCAGACGCTCGCGGCTTTCGCCGCACGCCATCGAACGGCGATCGAGAACCTCAGCCGCGAGGGCGACGACATTGCCGCCTTCACCGGCCATGACGGCACGGCCCTGAAACGCGCACTCGACGAACTGGTCGAAAGCCCCTCGGCGCAGGGGCTGGCGGTGGCGCGCAGCGACTACGCCGAACTGTTCCACGCCGCACTCGGCGACCGCGTGGTGCGGCGGCCGGAAATCCGCGACGTGCGCGTGCACATCTACGGGCCGCTGGAAGCGCGCTTGCAGCAGATCGACCGCGTGGTGCTGGGCGGTCTCAACGAAGGCACTTGGCCGCCGGAGACGCGCAGCGACCCCTGGCTCTCGCGGCCCATGCGGCGTGAGCTTGGCCTCGATCCACCCGAACGCCGCATTGGCTTGTCGGCGCACGACTTCGCGCAACGCCTGGGCGCGCCGGAAGTGATCATGGCGCGCGCCGCCAGGCTCGCCGGCGCACCCACGGTCACGTCGCGCTTCGTGCAGCGCATCGCGGCGCTCGCCGGTGACGCCCGCTGGAAGCAGGTCGTCGCGCGCGGCGAACGGTATCTCGACTGCGCCCGCGCGCTCGATCATCCGGCGGCGGTCGCCCCGGCCAGGCGCCCCGAGCCACGCCCGCCCCGCGCGGCGCGGCCGAGCCGGCTTTCGGTCACCGCCATCGAGGACTGGCTGCGCGATCCCTACACCGTCTATGCCAGGTTCGTTCTCAGGCTGCAGCCGCTCGATGCGGTCGATACGCCGCCGGGCGCGCGCGACCGCGGCACCGTCATCCACGGGGCCATCGGCGATTACACGTCGAAATTTGCGCAAGCCGCGCCGGCCGACCCGCTGAAGGAACTAACGCGGCTCGGCGAGCAACGTTTCAAGCCCCTCGCCGACTATCCGGAAGCGCGCGCCTTCTGGTGGCCGCGCTTCGAGCGCATCGCGCACTGGTTCGCGCAATGGGACCACGAGCGCCGCGAGGGACTGAGCGCCCTGTTCGCGGAGATCAAGGGTGAGCTTACGTTTCCCGTTGGCGAACGCACCTTCACGCTATCGGCTATCGCCGACCGAATCGAACGCCGCGCCGACGGCAGCTACGCCATCCTCGATTACAAGACCGGCCAAGCGCGCACCGAAAAGCAGGTGCGCACGGGGCTGGCGCCGCAGTTGACGCTGGAAGCCGCCATCCTGCGCGAAGGCAAGTTCGGCGATCTTCCGCCCGGTTCCGTAAGTGAAATCTCCTACGTCACGCTGAAAGGCGGCGAGCCGCCGGGTACGCCGTCACGCATCGATTTCAGGGAAGGCACCCCCGACAGCCAGGCCGACAAGGCGCTCGGCAAGCTGAAGGCGCTGGCCGCGACCTTCGAGGACGAGAGCAAGCCCTACTATTCGCTCGTCCATCCCATGTGGAAGACGCATTACGGCGATTTCGACCATCTCGCGCGCGTGAGGGAATGGTCGCTCACGGGCGGTGGCAGTGAGGAGGGCGGGGAATGAACGCCAACTCTCACCCCGACACCGGATTGGAACTGGAGCGCGCGCGACACACTCGCTTCACCTCTCCCCTGGGGGGAGAGGTCGGATCGCGAAGCGATCCGGGTGAGGGGGAGCGGGCATACGGAGAGTCACTTGCCCCCTCACCCCAACCCTCTCCCCCGAGGGGAGAGGGGGCCCGCCTGCATATGCGGCATTGTTCCCTCCTCACGCACGCGCCGAAGGGCTTCCACCCATGACCGCGCGCAACATCCCCAACGACGTGCGTGCGGTGCAGGTCGAGGCCGCCGATCCGGACGTCTCCGCCTTCGTCTCCGCCAATGCCGGCTCCGGCAAGACCCACGTGCTGGCGCAGCGCGTGATCAACCTGCTGCTGGGCGGCTGCGATCCGACCAGGATCCTCTGCATCACCTTCACCAAGGCCGCCGCCGCCAACATGGCGAACCGGGTGTTCGGCACGCTGGCAAAATGGACCGCGCTCGACGACAAGCAGCTCGACGCCGAGATCAGGCTGAACACCGGCAGGCCGGCGACCGCAGCCGATCGCCTGCGCGCGCGGCGGCTGTTCGCGTCCGCGCTGGAAACGCCGGGCGGGCTGAAGGTGCAGACCATCCACGCCTTCTGCACCCGGCTGCTGCACCAGTTCCCGTTCGAGGCCGATGTCGGCGCGCGCTTCACCGTGCTGGACGAGGCTTCGACCACCCAATTGCTCGATCAACTGACCCTCGACGTCTTGCTGGAAGCTGCCGCCGACCCGGAAAGCAAGCTCGGCAAGGCGCTGTCGACGGCCATCGTGGTCGCCGCCGACCAGACCTTCAAGGACGTGGTGGGCGAAGCGATCCGCGAACGCGACGCCATCGCCGCATGGCTCAAAAAAGCAGGTGGCCTCGACGCGGCCATTGCCGACCTGTCGCAAACGCTTGGTGCAAGCACAGAGGATACGGAAGATGCAATATGCAAGGAGTGCGAGGCCGTCGGAATACCCTTCAAGGAGTGGGCGAGTCTAAGCGAGATCTTTGCCTCGTCGGGCAAGAAGTTCGACGGATATCAATCCGCACGCTGGCGACGCGCAACTGATCGGGGATGGCCAGGCGCGATCGACGAGTACCTCTCGATCTTCCTTCGCGACGAAGATGGCACGCCCAAAGGGGATGCTTATCTCATGGGCAAGGAGCTTCGAGCGGAACATCCGGCAATCTGGGAGCGGCTCGATGATGAGCGCGCCCGCGCGGTATCTTGCCTTGACCGACTTCGCGCCGTGCGCGCCCGCGAACGCACCCGCGCACTCGTCACCATCGCTGCCGAGGTGATCGGGCGCTACGGCAAGGAGAAAGAGCGCCGCGCGCTGCTCGACTACGAGGACCTGATCGACAAGACGCTCGAATTGTTCGGCCGTGCATCGGCCGCCTGGGTGCTCTACAAGCTCGATCTCGGCATCGACCACATGCTGATCGACGAGGCGCAGGACACCAGCCCCAAGCAGTGGAAGATCATCGAGACCATCGCCTCCGAGTTCATGCCCGGTGGCGCGCGCGGCAACATCAGGCGCACCATCTTCGCGGTCGGCGACGAAAAGCAGTCGATCTTCTCGTTCCAGGGCGCTTCGCCGGACGCCTTCGATGCCATGCGCCGGCTGTTCGCCCGCCAGTTCGACACGCCGGAACTCGGCTGGCGGCATCTGCGATTCCACCGCTCGTTCCGCTCGGGGCAAAACGTGCTCGGCTCGGTCGACCGCGTGTTCGCTGCGCGCGAGGTCTATACCAGCGTCACCACGGACGAGATCGGCGTTCCCGAGCACCAGGCGTTGCCCGACACCGCGCCGGGGCTGGTCGAGATCTGGGACCTGACGAAGCCGGCCGAAAAGAAGGAAATCGAGGGCTGGGACGCGCCCTTCGACACCGAAAGCGAGGAAAGCCCGCGGGTGCAGCTCGCCCGCCGCATCGCCAGCCACGTCGGGCTGTGGCGCGAGCGTGGCCTCAAGGCGGGCGACGTGCTTATCCTGGTGCGCCAGCGCGGGCCGCTGTTCGAGGCCATCATCCGCGCGCTCAAGAACGCGGGCGTGCCGGTCGCCGGCGCCGACCGGCTGGTGCTCACCGGGCACATCGCGGTGATGGACCTGATGGCGCTGGCCGACTGCCTGTTGCTGGAGACCGACGATCTCGCGCTTGCCGCCGTGCTGAAGAGCCCGCTGTTCGGCATCACGGAAGAGCAATTGTTCGAGCTGGCCTGGCAGCGCAAGGGCCCGCTGCGCGCGAGCCTGCGCGGCAAGGCAAGCGACGTGCTGTTTGGCGGCATCGAGCGTGAACTCCATGAGCTGGCGCACGTTGCGCGCACCATGACGCCTTTCGATTTCTTTGCCCACGTGCTGGGTGCGAAACGGGGTCGCAAGAAGTTCCTGGCGCGACTCGGGCCGGAGGCCAATGACGCACTCGACGAATTCCTCAATCTCGCGCTCGATTACGAACAGCGCGAGACCCCGTCGCTGCAGGACTTCCTGGCATGGTTGCGGGCGGCGAGAAGCGAAGTGCGCCGCGACATGGAAATGGCACGCGACGAAGTGCGGGTGATGACCGTGCATGGCGCCAAGGGGCTTGAAGCCAACACCGTCATCCTCGCCGACACCATCACGCCGCCCGCCGGTTCCCATCCGCCCAGGCTGCTTGAATTGCCGGAGGGTGGAATCGTCTGGGCCAAAGGCAAAGCCGATGACACCGACACCATGGCGGAAGCGCGCCAGGCTGCGCTCGATGCTGCGCGCGACGAATACCGGCGGCTCTTGTATGTGGCGATGACGCGCGCTGCCGAAAGGCTGGTTGTCTGCGGCGCCCAGGGCGACCGCAAGATTCCCGACGGCTGCTGGTATCAGCTGGTGCGCAACGCGCTGGAAGGCGAATGCCTGAGCGAACCGGCCGACGACGGCAGCGGCGAGGTGCTGCGCTATCGCAAGATCGAACCGACAGAAGCGGCGGCACCGGAAGCGGCGCCGAAAGAGGCCGCGCAACCGTTCGTGCTCCCGGCCTGGCTGCAACAGCCCGCGCCGATCGAAGCGCCGGTCCTGCGCACGGTCACGCCATCGGGCGCGGGTGAAGAAGATGAAACCCGCGCGCCGACGGGCGCAGGTATCAGCGCCGCCTTGCTGCGCGGCTCGCTCGCCCATCGGCTGCTGCAGGCGCTGCCGGACATTCCCGCCGCGCGGCGGCTGGCGGCCACACAGGATTACCTGACGCGCGCGGGCGGCGATCTGGAAGTTGAAGAACGCAAGACCATCGTGGAGCAGGTGCTGCGCGTGCTCGACGATCCGGCGTTCCGCGAAGCCTTCAGGCCCGGCAGCCGCGCTGAAGTGCCCATCGTCGGCAAGGTCGGGATCAATGGCGAAACGGTCCGCGTGTCCGGCCAGATCGACCGCCTCGCGGTCACGCCGGACTCGGTGCTGATCTGCGACTTCAAGACCAACCGCCCCGCCCCGCGGCGAATCGAAGATGTGCCGCCGGCCTACGTCGCCCAGCTCGCGCTTTACCGCGCGGTGCTCGCCAGGCTCTATCCCGGACGGGCCATCCGCGCCGCCCTGCTCTGGACCGAAGTGCCTGATCTTATGGATCTTTCTGGCGCGGCGCTGGACGCGGCCCTGACCCGCATCAAGCGCACGTGAGCCCGCCTTGACGCTTGCCGGGCCCGTTCATAGGTTCGGCTCCTCGCAATTTCGGGCGCCCCAAACCCGCCCCATCACAGCTAATGAGGTAATGCCATGACCGTCGGCAAAACGTCTGACGCAAGTTTCGAATCGGACGTGCTGAAGTCGTCCGAGCCGGTGGTCGTCGATTTCTGGGCGGAGTGGTGTGGCCCCTGCCGCATGATTGCCCCGGCGCTCGAGGAGATCGCCGAGCAGCTCGGCGACAAGGTCAAGATCGTCAAGCTCAACGTCGACGAGAACCCGAACGTCGCGGCCAAGTACGGCATCATGTCGATCCCGACCCTGATGATGTTCAAGGACGGCGAGATCGCCTCGCGCCAGGTCGGCGCGGCCCCGAAGCAGAAGCTGCATCAGTGGATTTCGAGCGCGGTGTGACGGCGCGAAAAATATTTCTTTCACGGCCGGCCCTCGGGCCGGCCGTTTGCGTTGTATGAGGATGATGAGAGGTGCGTTGCGCCGTCCGTACCCGCCGATGGAGGCCCGGTCCGTGGATACCATCCCGGAGGGCGGCAATTGGCAATATGAACCCAAGTGGGACGGTTTCCGTTGTCTCGCCTTCCGCGAAGGTAAGACTGTCGAGTTGCAGTCAAAATCGTGCCAATCGCTGACGCGATACTTCCCCGAGCTCGCTGACGCCTTGAGCGCCCTGAAGGCGCCAAGGTTCGTGCTCGACGGCGAGATCGTCGTACCGCAGGGTCGCGCCTTCTCCTTCGACGCCTTGCTGCAGCGCATTCATCCGGCGGCAAGCCGCGTCAAAAAGCTCGCTGCCGAAACGCCGGCGTTGCTTATCGCGTTCGACCTGCTCGCCGAGGGCGACGAGGTCATGACCGGAGAGCCGCTGACCGTGCGGCGCAAGCGGCTGGACATTTTTGCTCGCAAGATCCTGCGCGGGCACAAAGCGGTGCGGCTGTCGCCTACAACCTCCAAGCTGCCGGAAGCCAGGCGATGGCTGAAACGCGTCGGCACAACGCTCGACGGCATCGTCGCCAAGCGCCGCGACCTGCCCTATCAGAGCGGCAATCGCCAGGGCATGCAGAAGATCAAGAACTACCGCTCGGCCGACTGCGTGGTCGGCGGCTTCCGCTACAACGAAGGCAAGAAGACAGTCGGCTCGCTGCTGCTCGGGCTCTATGACGACGGCGGCCTGCTCAACCATGTCGGCTTCACGTCATCACTCAGCTCCGAAGACAAGAAGCCGCTGACTGCCAGGCTGGAAAGGCTGGTGGCGCCACCCGGTTTCACCGGCGACAAACCCGGCGGGCCGAGCCGCTGGGCGAACAAACGCTCGAGCGAATGGCAGCCGCTCAAACCGGAGCTGGTGGTCGAGATCTGCTACGACCATTTCAGCGGTGGCCGTTTCCGCCACGGCACCAAGCTGGTGCGCTGGCGACCGGACAAGGCGCCAAGACAGTGCACCATGGCACAGCTCTGCCAGAAGAAGGCGGACTTGATGAAGCTGTTGAAGTGAGCCTGCTTGTCCCTCCCCTGAAAGGGAAGGGTGGCTGCGAGCGCCAGCGAGCAGTCGGGGTGACTTCGATTTGAGGAAAGCGCCCCCACCCGGCGAGCTTCGCTCGCCACCCTCCCCCGCAAGCGGGAGAGCGATCAGAAAGCGCTACGCCGGCAAAGTCCCGTTCTCGCGCAACACGTCACCGGCGAGATAAAGCGAGCCGGTGATGAGGATGCGCGGCGCCGGATCGAGATCGAGCTTGCGCGCGGCGTCGAGCGCTTCATGAAGATTGTCGCGGCTGGTGGCCGGCAGGCCGATGGCGCGTGCGGTCGCGGCGAGCTCTTCGGCCGGCACGCCCTTCTCCGCGCCCGGCACCGGCACCGCGATCAGGCGGCGGGCAAGCCCCGTGAAGTTGCGCAGGAAGCCTTCACAATCCTTGCTCTGCAACATACCGACGATGAGCACGAGCGGCCGCGACACGCGTTCTTCCAGATCGGCGAGCGTCGCCGCGATGGCGCGGCCGCCGTCGGGATTGTGACCGCCGTCGAGCCACAGTTCGCTGCCGGGCGGCGCCAGATCAACCAGCGCGCCTTGTGGCAGCCGATGCAGCCGCGCCGGCCAGTCGGCCCTGGTCATGCCCGCCTCGTATGCCGACGTTGGCAATCTGAACGCGGTCAATGTGCGCAAGGCGGCAATCGCCATGCCGGCATTCTCGAACTGATGGCGGCCATAGAGTTTCGGCGCCGGCAGATCGAGCAACCCGGCGTCGTCCTGATAGACCAGACGCCCGCGTTCCTCGGTCGATGTCCAGTGCTCGCCGGCGATCCTGAGCGGCACTTCCAGGCGTGCTGCCTGGCGCTCGATCACGCGCAGCGCGTCGCGATGCTGAGAGGCGACGATCGCGGGGACGCCGCGCTTGAGAATGCCGGCCTTTTCGGCGGCGATCTGCTCCAGGCTGTCGCCCAGAAAATCCGTATGATCAATCGCAATGCGGGTGACGATGGTGGCGAGCGGATGCGCGATCACGTTGGTGGCGTCGAGCCGGCCGCCGAGGCCGACCTCCATCAGCAGGATGTCCGCCGGATGGCGCGCGAACAGCAAGAGGCCCGCCGCGGTGGTGATTTCGAATACCGTGATGGGCGCGTCGCCGTTGGCGCGCTCGCATTCCTCCAGTACGGCGGTGAGTTCCGCGTCGGAGACGAGTTTGCCCTCGCATCCGAACTCGGGCTTGCCCGCGTTCGGCATCGGAGAGTGACCGAGGTCGGATGAATCCGGCTTCGTTTGCGCCCCGAGGCGGAAACGCTCGTTGAAGCGCACCAGATGCGGTGAGGTATAGGCGTGCACACGTTTGCCGCCCGCCTCCAGGATCGCGCGCATGAAGGCGATGGTGGACCCCTTGCCGTTGGTCCCGGCGACATGGACCACCGGCGGCAGACGCCGCTCCGGATGGTCGAGCGCGGCCAGCAGCCGCTCGATGCGCTTAAGCGACAGATCGATGCGCCGGGGGTGCAGCGCGGTCAGCCGGGCAACGATGGAATCGATGGGGTCCATAGGTTCTTCTGTCCCGCCGACGCAGGCGGGCATCCGGTCATCGTTGCCTTCGCGGAATTACGACGGCCGAAGCTACCGGATCATCCGCATACGCGGCTGACGTCAGCCGGCGCAAGGGTCACGTCGGCGCCTGAACCGCAGGCACCGGTTGCGCCGGCGGTTCCACCGTCACCGGCGGCGGCTGGGTCGCCCTGGCAGGCTTCGGCTGATTGGTCAGCAGCCGGCAAAGTTCCGCCAGCGTGGAACGCAGCTCGTGCCGGTGCACAACCTTGTCCACCATGCCGTGAGCGGCGAGATATTCGGCGCGCTGGAACCCCTCCGGCAGCTTCTCGCGGATGGTCTGCTCGATGACGCGCGGGCCGGCAAAGCCGATCAGCGCGCCCGGCTCGGCCAGCTGCACGTCGCCGAGCATGGCATAGGACGCGGTGACGCCGCCGGTGGTCGGATTGGTGAGCACGACGAGGTAGGGCCGCCTGGCCTCGCGCAGTATCTGTACCGCGGCGGTGGTGCGCGGCATCTGCATGAGCGAGAGGATGCCCTCCTGCATGCGTGCGCCGCCGGATGCCGCAAACAGGATGAACGGCGTCTGCCGCTGCACCGCGGTCTGCAGGCCGGTGACCACCGCTTCGCCGGCCGCCATGCCGAGCGAACCGCCCATGAAATCGAAATCCTGCACGGCGATGGTGACCATCTGACCGTCGAGACGGCCGACGCCGACCTTCACCGCATCCTGCAGCCCCGTCTTGGCGCGGGCGTCGCGCAAGCGGTCGGCGTAGCGACGCTCGTCGCGGAAGCGCAGCGGATCGACCGGTACTTCGGGAATCGCGACGTCCTCGTATTCGCTATTGTCGAACATGCCCTTCAGGCGCTGCGGCGCCGAGATGCGCATGTGATAGTTGGACGAGGGAATGACGAACTGGTTGGCCTCGACGTCCTTGTAGAAGACGAGCTGGCCGGTCTCCGGACATTTGATCCAGAGATTCTCCGGCGTCTCGCGGCGCAGGATGCTGCGGATTTTCGGCCGGACGACGTTCGAGATCCAGTTCATATCCGTTCCGTATCATGCCCCGCCCACGCGGGACAGCCAGCATTCACCGATATAAGCGGCAATCGTGTGACGCGCCAGAATTGATGTCTGGTTGCGGCATCGTCCGCGTTCACGGAGATGACCGTTTAACCTATTCCGCCGCTACCCGCCGCGCGCTGCGCACGCCTTGCGCGATGTCGGCCACCATATCCGTGACCGCCTTCACCGTGCCGGTCGTGGCCTTGCCATTGTTGTCGAGGCTTTTGCCCAAGGCATCGATCAGCGCGGAACCGACCACCACACCATCAGCGCCCCCGGCAATGGCGCGGGCGCTGGCGGCGTTCTTGACGCCGAAACCGACCGCCACCGGCAAATCAGTATGCCGCTTGATACGCGCGACCGCGGCGGTCACCTTGCCGGCGTCGGGCGTCGCAGAACCGGTTATGCCGGTAATCGACACGTAGTAGACGAAGCCGGTAGTGTTGGTGAGCACTGCCGGCAGGCGCTTGTCGTCGGTGGTCGGAGTCGCCAGCCTGATGAAGTTGAGGCCGGCCTTCAGCGCCGGAATGCAAAGCTCCTCGTCTTCCTCCGGCGGCAGGTCGACCACGATGAGCCCGTCGACGCCCGCCGCCCTGGCGTCGACAAGGAACCTGTCGACGCCATAGATGTAGATCGGATTGTAATAACCCATCAGCACGATCGGCGTCGCGTCATCGTCCTTGCGGAAGTCGCGGACCATCTGAAGCGTTCTGGTCATGCGCTGACCGGCCTTCAATGCGCGCTGGCCGGCGGCCTGGATCGACGGCCCGTCGGCCATGGGATCGGTGAACGGCATGCCGAGCTCGATCACGTCGGCGCCGGACTTCGGCAGCGCCTTCATCACGGCAAGCGAGGTCTCGGTGTCCGGATCGCCCGCCATGGTAAACGTTACCAGTGCGGCGCGGCCTTCCTTCTTCAACGCGGCGAAGCGCTTTTCAATACGGGTAGTCATTTTTTCTTGCTTTCGAGAAACGCTTCGACCGAGTCGAGGTCCTTGTCGCCGCGGCCGGAGACGTTGACCACCATGATGTGATCCTTCGGCCTCTGCGGCGCGAGCTCGAACACTTTCGCCAGCGCGTGCGCGGGTTCCAGCGCCGGGATGATGCCTTCGAGTTTGCTCACGAGCTGGAACGCGGCCACCGCCTCGTCGTCGGTTGCGGACAGGAATTTGACGCGGCCCAAGTCGTTGAGCCAGGCATGCTCGGGGCCGATGCCGGGATAGTCGAGACCCGCCGAAATCGAATGGGCCTCCTCGATCTGGCCGTCGTCGTCCATCAGCAGATAGGTGCGGTTGCCGTGCAGCACGCCCGGCTTGCCGCCGGCGATCGACGCCGCGTGCTGGCCACTTTCGATGCCGTGCCCGGCCGCCTCGACGCCGTAGATCTCGATCGCCTCGTCGTCGAGAAACGGATGGAACAGGCCCATGGCGTTGGAGCCGCCGCCGATGCAGGCGACGAGTGAATCCGGCAGTCGGCCTTCGGCGGCTTGCATCTGTTCGCGCGTTTCATTGCCGATAATCGACTGGAAATCGCGCACCATGGCCGGATAAGGATGCGGGCCGGCGACCGTGCCGATGCAATAGAAAGTGTCGGCGACGTTGGTGACCCAGTCGCGCAGCGCCTCGTTCATGGCATCCTTCAGCGTGCGCGAGCCCGAAGATACCGACCGTACTTCCGCGCCGAGGATTTTCATGCGCAGGACATTGGGCTTCTGCCGCTCGACGTCGACCTCGCCCATGTAGACGATGCACGGCAGGCCGAACTTGGCGCACAACGTGGCGGTGGCGACGCCGTGCATGCCGGCGCCGGTTTCCGCGATGATGCGCTTCTTGCCCATGCGCAGAGCCAGCATGATCTGGCCGAGCACGTTGTTCACCTTGTGCGCGCCAGTGTGGTTGAGCTCCTCACGCTTGAAATAGATTTTCGCGCCCTTGCAGTATTGGGTCAGCCGCTCGGCGAAATAGAGCGGGCTCGGCCTGCCCACATAAGTCGCAAGATGACCGTCCATCTCCTTCTGAAACCCGGGATCGGCCTTGGCCTCCACATAGGCCTTTTCCAGATCGAGGATCAGCGGCATCAGCGTCTCGGCGACGAAACGGCCGCCGTAGATGCCGAAATGCCCGCGTTCATCGGGACCGGTGCGGAAGGAATTGGGACGGTGCACGCTCATAAGGTAGTTGCTTTCGTCAAATCGAGCGGTTCTTCCGCCGCGCGCGCAGCGCCGATGAAGGCGCGAATCTTTTCGGGACTCTTGATGCCGGGTCGGCTTTCGACGCCGGAAGAAACATCCACGCCGGGCGCGTGCGTGATGGCAACCGCCTCGGCGACGTTGCGGACATCGAGCCCGCCGGACAGCATGAACCGAATGCCGGGATCGACACCGGCGAGCAGGTGCCAGTCGAATGGCTTGCCCAGACCGCCGGGCCGGGTGGCGCTTCTGGGCGCGCGGGCGTCGAAGAGCAGGCGGTCGGCGACATGGGCATAGGTGCGGATCGGTGAAAGATCGGCGCGCGTGGCGATCGGCAGCGCTTTCATCACCGGCAGACCAAAGCGGGTCCTGACCGTGACGACACGGTCAGGCGTTTCCTGGCCGTGCAGCTGCAGCATGTCGGGCCTGATCTCGCGCACGATGTCGCTTAATGCCTCGTCGGTGGCGTTGACGGTGAGTGCAACGATGCCGGCGCGGCCCTTGACGCGGGCGGCAAGCTCGCGCGCATCCTCCAGCCGGAGATGGCGCGGGCTGGGTGGAAAGAACACGAAACCGACCAGATCGGCGCCCGCATCCAGCGCCGCATCGAGGGCGGCCGGGGTCTTCAGCCCGCAGATTTTGACCGTCAAAGCCATGATGGGCGGGTTCTACCGCCTTCTCCCCCCGCCGCAAAGCCGGAACGGTACGTCAGGATTCCCGCGACGGGAGCAGCGGATGGGGCCCGAGTCGGGAGGCGCCCTCGGGCGGGGCAGATGCGCCCGCAGCATGCTCGTGGCGGCGGATGGCCTCGACTTCGGCATGCAGGTCGCGCACGTCGCCCTCGAGCCGGCGGGCGAGGCGTCGCCATTTTCCCTGACGGAACCAGGCGGCAATACCGCCCACGATCACGCCCAGGATCACCAGCGCAAATATCAGCGCGAACAACGGCACGGTCGCCGACCAGGCCGGCTGGGCCGCGGAAAACGGGTCGAAGGAGACGGTCACCGGCTGCCGGTTGGCCACCGCGAAGGCGACAATGATCACGGCCAGCGGGATCACGATGACGGCAATGACGATCTTGCGGAACATAGGGCCCTCTTGCCCCGGCCTGGCGCGCCGGGACCTGAATATCGCCTACATAACACCTGAGTCCCGGCGCCGCAGCCCGGGACGATTAAAGCGAGGCCCCTAACCTCCGGAGGCGGCTGCGCTCTGCTCCACCGGCGAGGCGCCGTCGGACTTGTTCAGCCGCTCGCGCATTTCCTTGCCGGTCTTGAAGAACGGTACCGACTTCTGCTCGACCGAGACGTGTTCCCCCGTGCGCGGGTTACGTCCCGTGCGGGCGGGGCGGTGTTTCACCGAAAAAGCACCAAAACCTCGCAATTCGACACGATCGCCCCGCGACATGGCGGCGGTGATCTCGCCGAGGATCGCGTTAACTATGTTCTCGACGTCGCGCTGATAAAGGTGCGGGTTCTGGGCGGCTATGCGCTGGACAAGCTCTGACTTGATCATGACGCCGCCTTACTCGTTCAACGGGAAACCGGAGGGTGCCAAAGCGCCAGGAGACCGTCAAGATTAAGTCTCTCAACCGCTTGCACTGCACCCCAATCCTCCAGCCGCCGCGCTACAGCCGAAAGGCCCAGCGCGCCGAAGGTCCAGGCCGCCACATGCAGGAAGGAAAACTCACTGAAGCGCGGTTGCAGAGAATAATCCCGAACCGGCAGATTTGCCGGCACGTTCTTGACCTTTTCCAGCCAGGCAATCGCAGTTTTCTCGTTGCCGAGACCGTCGACCAGCTTCAGCGGTAGCGACTGGCGCCCGGTGAACACCCGCCCGTCGGCGACCGCGGCGAGTTGTGCATCGTTCATGTTGCGGCGCGTCTTCACGAGATTTTTGAACCAGGCATAGGAGTCGAGCACGATCGCCTCGACGGCGGCGCGGGCCTCCGGGCTGGTGGGCTCGAAACCGCTGGGCGCCGCCTTGAGCGGCGAGGACTTGATCGTCTCGACTTTGATGCCGAGCGTCTTCAGCGCCTCGGTAAAATTCGGATACTGGAACAGCACGCCGATCGAGCCGACCAGGGACGTGTCCCGGGCGATGATGTGATCGCTCGCGAGTGCCGCAATATAGGCTCCGGAGGCGGCCAGGCCGTCGACCACAACCACGGTCGGTTTCTTCGCCTGCAGCGCGCGCAAGGAATCGTAGAGTTGCTCCGATCCTGCCGTGGTGCCTCCCGGACTGTTGACATGCACGATCACTGCTTTTGTTGCATCCGACCTGGCAAGTTTGTCCAGGGACTCGACGCGGTCCTGATTACCGACGATCAGACCCTTGATCTCCAGGCGGGCGATGTAGCCACTTTGCGGCAGCAGACCGGTACCCGGCACCAGCGCGACAATGGCGCCGACCGCCGCCAGCAAGACAACGATCACAGCGCTGACCCGCCAGAACGTGAGCTTGCGCCGCAAGCGGCGGCGATCAACGATGGCATCGGCATCAAGCGACATAGGCTCCGCTCCTTGAAACGTGGCAAAAGCCGGGACTTTTGCCAAGCCAATTCCTGGCACAAATTTCCTGGCACGAACATGTCGAAATGAAGAACCCCCGGGGTGTGCCCCGGGGGTCCTGTTGTTCGGGTATAACGGCCTTGCGGCCGCCGAACCGGATCAGTCTTCGCTCTTCTCGGTTTCGCTTTCGGCGTCGGCTTCGCCGCCGGCACGCTGCTTGAGCGCAGCGCCCAGGATGTCGCCGAGCGACGCGCCGGAATCGGCGGTGCCGTATTGAGCGATGGCTTCCTTCTCCTCGGCCACTTCAAGCGCCTTGATGGAGATGCCGAGCTTGCGGGTCTTGCGGTCGAACTGTGTGACGCGGGCATCGACCTTCTGCCCAACGGCGAAACGCTCGGGGCGCTGCTCGCCGCGGTCACGGGCGAGATCCGACCGCTTGATGAACGCGGTCAGGTCGGTGCCGACAATCTTCACGTCGATGCCGGAATCCTTCACCTCGGTCACCTCGCAGGTGACAACCGCGTTCTTCTTCAACTCGCCGGCGCTCTCCATCGGATCGCCCGCGAGCTGCTTCACGCCGAGCGCAATGCGCTCCTTCTCGACGTCCACATCAAGCACCTGGGCCTTGACCATGTCGCCCTTCTTGTACTCGTCGATCACCTGCTCTCCCGGACGCTTCCAGTCCAGATCGGAGAGATGGACCATGCCGTCGACGTCGCCGTCGAGGCCGAGGAACAGGCCGAATTCGGTCTTGTTCTTGACCTCGCCTTCGACCACCGAGCCGGGCGGGTGCTTCTCGACAAAGACCTCCCACGGATTGCGCATGGTCTGCTTGAGGCCGAGCGAAATACGGCGCTTGACCGGATCAACCTCGAGGATCTGCACTTCCACTTCCTGCGAGGTGGAGACGATCTTGCCGGGATGCACGTTCTTCTTGGTCCAGGACATTTCGGAGACGTGGATGAGGCCTTCGATGCCCGGTTCCAGCTCCACGAAGGCGCCGTAGTCGGTGATATTGGTGACGCGGCCCTTGAACCTGGCGCCGACCGGATACTTCGCCTCGATGCCCTGCCACGGATCGTCCAGCAGCTGCTTCATGCCCAGCGAGATACGGTGGGTCTCGTGATTGATCTTGATGATCTTGACCTTGACGTGCTGGCCGATGGACAGCACCTCGGTCGGATGATTGACGCGCCGCCACGCGATGTCGGTGACGTGCAGAAGACCGTCGATACCGCCGAGATCGACGAAGGCGCCGTAGTCGGTGATGTTCTTGACCACGCCCTCAATCACCTGACCTTCTTCAAGGTTCTGCACCAGCTCCTGGCGCTGTTCGGCGCGGGTCTCTTCCAGCACGGTGCGGCGCGAGACCACGATGTTGCCGCGGCGGCGATCCATCTTCAGGATCTGGAACGGCTGCTCGACGTTCATCAGCGGCGTGACGTCGCGGATCGGCCGGATGTCGACCTGACTGCGCGGCAGGAACGCCACGGCGCCGTCGAGGTCGACGGTGAAGCCGCCCTTGACCTGGTTAAAGATGACGCCGGTAACCTTCTCGTTGTTGTTGAAGGCCTTCTCCAGCTTGCCCCAGCTCTCCTCGCGCCGCGCCTTGTCGCGCGACAGAACCGCCTCACCGAGCGCATTCTCGACGCGCTCCAGGTAAACCTCTACCTCGTCGCCTACCTTGATGTCGGCCTGACGGCCGGGCGCCGCGAATTCGCGCATGGCGACGCGCCCTTCGGTCTTCAGCCCGACGTCGATGACGGCAAGGTCCTTTTCGATGCCGACGACCTTGCCCTTGATGACGGAACCTTCCTGGAGGTTTCCGCCCTCGAAGGACTCGTCGAGCATGGCGGCGAAATCTTCACGCGTAGGGGTTTGAGCGGTAGCGGTGGCCATAGAATCTCCTGTTGAGCGGTTGCGCCGGCGGGTTGGAATGGCGTTTCAGAAGCGCAGGCCGAAGTTTCCGCAATGCTTCGGCGGCCCCCGGAATCCCGGATGGCCGGCGCAAAAACCGTGCTTCTGGAACGATTGAGCTCAGGAAGGGCAGCGCGTCGCCGAGGCGCGAGCGGGGCTTTGTCCTCCAACAACGAGGGGCGGTCAGCCGCGCCCTCGGCCCGCTCGGGAGCCCTCGACGATGTCGATGGCGGCCCTGATTGCCGCGTCTATATCCAAAGTTGTCGTATCCAGCAAGTGCGCATCCGGGGCCTGTTTCAAGGGGGCGGCGGCCCGGTTCATATCGCGCTCATCCCGCTGGCGGATGTCCGCAAGGACCGCCGCCTCGTCGGCCGGCTGGCCGGCGACGGCATATTCCCGGGCCCGGCGCCCGGCACGGACCTCCGGCGTGGCGGTCACAAAGATCTTAACGTCGGCGGCCGGGCAGATCACGGTGCCAATATCGCGCCCGTCGAGCACGGCCCCCGGCGGCCGGGCGGCGAAGTCTCGCTGGAAGGTGAGCAAGGCGTCGCGCACTGCGGGGATGGCGGAAACCACGGAAGCCGCCTCCCCCACCGCCGGGCTCTTCAGCGCCGCCTCGTCGAAATGGCCGGGATCGAGCGCCCTGGCGGCAGCGACCGCCACGGACACGTCGGACGGCGCGCATCCGGCATCGAGCACGGCCAGCGCCACCGCGCGGTAGAGCAACCCGGTGTCGAGATGGCGCAGGCCGTAATGGGCGGCGAGCTTCCTGCCCAAGGTGCCTTTTCCCGACGCGGCGGGCCCGTCGATGGCGATGATCATGCTTGAATGCTCCCAAGCAATCTCTTCGCGACGTCGAGCAGTTCACCGAATCGCCCGATACGTTGGGCATAGGCCGGGTGATAAATACGAGCCATCGGCACTCGGATGTGTTCCGAACGCAAAAAAGCAGCTCCGCGACACCCAAGGCCTGCGCCTTCGATCGCCTGAAATTCGCAGCTCCCTAATCCTCGCTCGATGAATTTGTCATACCGAGGGCCAGTCACAAAGAGGACGTGTGTCGCCTTGAGCGTTCGGATTTCCTCCGAAAGGATGCCATCTTGCCATTTTAGAATATTCTCTTGAAGAGAAGGACCGCAATTCAAGCAAGAAAAGCTGCCTTTTTCGTCAGGCCAAGCGGTCTTGAACACATTGGTCCATAACTTGGACAATGGGAAGTTCGTGCGCGGCGCCTCAATCATACGAAAGAACCGCCAAAAGGGGGCAGAGTTGAGCTTCGGACAGGCTCGCCCGAAATCGAAACTCCGATAACTTTGAAGGAGGAGATCGAGCGCATCAGTTCGTTCGCTCGATTCCTGAATCGATTTTACGGAATCATCGTTCCAAGGCCAGCCTCGGGTTTCCTGACCCACATAGAGCAATCGGATGGTTGCCGACTCCCAATCGGCTGGTGGCTCAATCAAAAGCGGTGGCATAAGCCGAGAATCGGCAATTGAGAGCTGCCGAGCATCTCGCAAAAGACGCTGATACTCTACGATCAGCTCAGATGACAGGAATGAACCCGGACGGCTAATCAAGATCCGCCCCCAGCCCGCGCATCAGCTCGACGAAGCCGGGAAAGCTGGTGGCGATGAAGGCGGAGTCGTCGATGCGCACCGGATTCTCGCTCGCCAGCCCCATGACCAGCGCCGACATGGCGATGCGGTGATCCATGTGCGTCGTGACCTCGCCGCCGCCGGCGACCGGCGTCTTGCCAGGTCCTGTACCTTGCACGATCAGGTCGTCACCTTCGATCTCCACCGTCACGCCGTTCGCGCGCAACATGTCGGCGGTAGCTGCGAGACGATCGCTCTCCTTCACGCGCAATTCCTGCAAACCCTTCATGCGCGTGACGCCTGCGGCGAAAGCGGCAGCGACCGCGAGCACCGGGTATTCGTCGATCATCGCCGGCGCGCGCTCGGCCGGCACCTCGATACCCTTGAGCGCCGAGAAGCGCACCCGCAGGTCCGCCACTTCCTCGCCGCCGTCGGAACGTTTCTCCAGCGTTTCGATATCGGCGCCCATCTCGCGCAACGTCGTATAGAGGCCGGTGCGCAGCGGGTTTGTCATCACCGCCTCCAGGATCACTTCCGAGCCCGGCACGATCAGCGCCGCCACCAGCGGAAACGCGGCCGACGACGGATCCGCCGGCACCACAACATGCGCCGGGTCCAGTTCGGGCTGGCCGGTCAGCGTAATGCGGCGGCCATGCTGGCCATGCGGTTTGGTAACGATCCTGGCGCCGAAATGCTTGAGCATGCGCTCGGTGTGGTCGCGGCTCGCCTCGCTCTCGATCACAGTTGTTTCGCCCGGCGCCGCGAGCCCCGCCAGCAGGACGGCAGACTTCAGTTGCGCCGACGGCACCGGCGATTCGTAGACGATCGGCATCGGGTTGCTGGCGCCTTGCAGCGTGATCGGCAGCCGGCCGCCTTCGGCTTCCGCGATTACCCGGGCGCCCATGCGCTCCAGGGGATCGAGCACCCGCCGCATCGGCCGTTTGCGCAAGGAGGCATCGCCGTCGAAGGTCGCGGTCACCGGGCAGCCGGCCACGGCGCCGAGCACAAGACGGCAGCCGGTACCGGAGTTGCCGAAGTCGAGCGCCGCCGCCGGGCTGGCAAAGCCCCCGACCCCGACCCCGTGAATGCGCCAGAGCCCGTCCTCTGTGCGCGCGAGCCGCGCACCGAGCGCCCGCATGGCGTCGGCGGTCCGCAGGACGTCTTCGCCCTCAAGGAGGCCCGCGACCGTGCTCCCGCCAACCGCGAGGGCGGACAGAATGAGGGCCCGGTGGGAAATCGACTTGTCGCCCGGGACGCGGACGCGGCCCCGGAGCGGGCCGCCACGGCGGGCGGCCAATGGCGTCAGATTGGAGGTCAAAACGGCGGTGTTCACCGGGCATTATCCTTGAAAAGCCGAGCCCTCCTAGCACGCACCCACGCGCGCCGTCATCCTGCCGGGGCGCGGCAACAAGGATCGTCTGCGCTATTGACAGGCGGCCTGCAACTAGCCAAGTGAAACACCGATTTTAGCGCCCTATCCCGAGGAACACCGACCCGTGGCGAAAACCGATCTGGGCACCAAACGCGTCTGTCCCGAGACCGGCCGTAAGTTTTACGACCTCAACAAGACTCCGGTGATCTCGCCCTATACCGGCAAGGTCGTGCCGATCGCGCCGGTGGCGCGCGCGCGGCCCGAGCAGGCGGCTCCCAAACCCGCCGCCGAGGAAGCCGAGGCAGCCGTGCCGGAGACGGCCGACGTCGAGCTGGTTTCGCTCGAGGACGCCGACGCCGAGGCTCAGGGCAAGAAGAAGGTCGCCGCGGAAGCGGACGTCGAGACGGACGACGAAGACGTCGAACTCGACGAGAGCCTGGACGATGCCGCCTTCATCGAGGAAGAAGAGGAAGGCGACGCCGACGTCAGCGACATCATCGGCGACGGCATCGAAAAGGAAGAGGAGAGCTGATCGCGATTTGCCGGACCGGCAATCGCGCACTATGGTGCGCCGCGCCCAACCCAAGGGGCGCCAGCAGGTTACATGGATCGGGGCCATAGCTCAGTTGGGAGAGCGCTTGAATGGCATTCAAGAGGTCGGGGGTTCGACTCCCCCTGGCTCCACCAACCTTCGCTCGCTTCGCGAGCTACGGTTGGCAAGCCGCCCTTCGGGACGGCTTTTTATTTTCAGCGCCGCCATACCGCACGGCTGACAGCCCCCACGCTGCCGTTGCATGATGCGGCAAAACGCCGGGGGACTCGTCAATGCAAGGAAAGATCGCGCTCGAAGAACACTTCGCGACGCAGGCCACGCTCGGTGACTCCAAAGTGTTCGGCTCGCATGTGTGGGACAAGCTGGGGCCCCGCCTGCTCGACATCCAGGACATGCGGCTCAGGGAAATGGACAGGCACGGGATCGAGATGATGATCCTGTCGCTCAACGCGCCCGCGGTGCAGGCGATACACGACGTCAGGCGCGCGATCGAAGTTGCAAAAGAGGCAAACGACATCCTCGCCGCCGAAGTGCGCAAGCGCCCGTCGCGTTTTGCCGGCTTTGCCGCGCTGCCAATGCAGGATCCGGAAGCCGCGGGCGCCGAACTCACCCGCTGCGTCAGGGAACTCGGCATGGTCGGCGCGCTGGTCAACGGGTTTTCCCAGCGCGGCACGCCGGAGAACGTGCTTTATTACGACCTGCCCGAATACCGGGCGTTCTGGAAGACGGTGGAAGCGCTCGACGTGCCGTTCTACCTGCATCCGCGCAATCCGTTGCCGGGCTGGGCCAAGTTCTATGAAGGCCATTCCTGGATGCTGGGACCGAACTGGGCGTTCGCGGCCGAAACCGCCGTGCACGCCCTGCGCCTGATCGGCAGCGGCCTGTTCGACGATTGCCCGAGGCTCCAGATCGTGCTTGGCCATCTCGGCGAAGGCATTCCGGTGCAGCTCTGGCGCATCGACGGTCGCAACGGCTGGATGGGGGCGCCGCACAACTATCCGGCCAGGCACGGCGTCGGCCATTATTTCCGCAAGCACTTCCACACCACCACCTCGGGCAACTTTCATACACCGGCGATGGTCAACGTGATGTCGGAGATCGGCACCGAGCGCGTGATGTTCTCGGTCGACTGGCCGTTCGAGGGCGTCGAAGAAGGCGCCGAATGGTTCGACAAGGCGGAGATCAGCGAGGCGGACCGGGTGAAGATCGGCCGCAGTAACGCGATCAAGCTGTTCAAGCTGCCACTGGGCTAGGCGCCGCCGGCGTCACCGGCGCCGCTTGTACGTCTGGTTGGCCGAAAGCTCTGCGCTCGACCAGATCGGCTCGTCCGAGCCGTTGCCCCAGGCGCGCGGCCGATAGAACAGGTGGATACCCTCGCGCGCGTACCGCCGCATTTCGCGGACCCAGTACGGGTGTACGTAAGTGGCGTGATAATGCGTCGCCGACCCCACCGCCTGCAAATAGAGCTTGCCGTCGAGGGTCTTCTGGGCGATGCGCTGCGCCCGCCGCCATGGCCGCCACTCGGTGACGGATTCAGGCTTGCCGTCGCAGGCAAAGGTGAACTGGCAGGCAAGACGGCGATGGGCGTTCTGATAGATCACGCCGCAGACGTCGCGCGGATAGATGCCGGAGAACACGCGATTGATGACCACCTGCGCCACCGCGACCTGGCCGCGATACGGTTGATTGCGAGCCTCGAAATAGATTGCCCTCGCCAGACAGGCCTCGGCGCGTTCGCGCGCCTTGCCGGTAAGATTCAGGCGCTGCGCCGGCGACAGCGGCGGCGCCGGCCGCGGCAGCACGGCGATCATCGACGGCAACTGAACCGGCGGCAGCGCCGGTTCGGCCGCCGGCATGTCCGCAGGATTGAGACTGGCAAGCTTCAGCAAGCCGGGCGCCGTCTCCGCGGAACCCTGCGGAACGGGCGCTTCTGCCGTATCCGTTTTTTTGGCGACCGCCAGCAATGCCGGCTGCGGCTTCGACAGCAAGGGCACCGGCGGCCCATCCATGGCGACTTCGACCGCGTCCAGATAGGGCACGTCGGAAAGCGCATCGACCGGCGACAGGTCGCGTTCGAGCGCGGCACGCATCGTGGCATCGTGCACCACCGGCTCGACTGCGATGTTGGTGCGCGGAATTTCGACCGTGACGTAAGGTGAGGGCGACGCAAACGCTACCGAGGTCAGCTGCGCATGTAGTGCGCGCGGCATTTCGGCAATGCTGTGAGAGTGGATGAACCTCGAGGCGCTTTCGACCGACTTCACGTCCATGAGGTCGAGTGCGCTGAGCGTAAGCGCGGCGCCTGCAAACACGACACAGGTGCGCTTGGCCGCCCGAAAGACTTTCTCTTCGATGGTCAGCTCAAACGGATCATCGAGATAGATGCTACGCCTCAACAATGTCCGCGCTCCCGAAATCAGCGCCGGCCTTATGGCTTGGCCGATCGCGATGATCATAAACGGAGAGTTCCGGATTCGGCGGTCGTTAGGAGATTTTTAGCCAAACAAGGCAAACACAGATGATTAATTTAACCATATGCGAGTCGAAGTTTACGACGGCTTTTAACAAACGTTAGCGCAAGCGATAGCGCTCGACCGCTTCTTCATCCCAGACCATCCCGTTGCCGGGCCGCTCGGATAGCACGGCGTGACCATCAACGATGACGAGCGGCTCCTGCAGCAGCACGTTGGCCCAGTCGACGTATTCGAGGAAATGGCAGGTCGGCGTGGCGCAGAGCAGGTGCGTGCTCACTTCCGGAAACAGATGCGACGACATCGGAAGGCGGTGCGCGGCGGCAAGCTCGGCCGCCTGGCGCCAGCCGCTGACGCCGCCGATCCGTTCGAGATCCGGCATTACGTAGTCGGCGCAATTGTGCTCGAGCGCGGCTGCCATGCCGGCGGGCAGCGAAAAGTTCTCGCCAATCTGTATCGGCGTCTTCAACTCGCGGCTCAGCCGCGCGGCGCCGGCATAGTCGTCGTGGCGGATAGGCTCCTCCAGCCAGTAGACGTCTTCCTCGTCGAGCGCGCGGCCGCGCTCGAGCGCGTCGGGCAGCGACAGCGCCTGATTGTAGTCGACCATCAAATGCGGCTTGTCGCCGATGCGCTTGCGCACCGCCTGCACGGCAGCAATGTCCTGCGCAAGCGTCGGGTAGCCGAGCCGCAACTTGACCGCGCTGAATTTGCCGATGGCGAGCAGGGTTTCGGCCTCGGCGGCAAGCGCACCCATGTCATCCATGAGGCCGAGCCCGCAACTGTTGTAGGCGGGGACCCGGCGCGGCGTCGCGCCAATGAAGCGGGCCAGCGGCTGCCCGGCGGCGACAGCGAGCGCGTCCCAGCAGGCGGTGTCGAATCCCGCCATCGCCATGCGCACGACTCCCTGCACCCCGATCAGGGTGAACCGGCGGTTAAGCTTGTCCCAGAGGGCGACGGGATCCAGCCGCGCCCCTTTGGTCAGCCGCTCGATCTCACCGATGAGGCTGGCGATGGCCGGGCCGACCGCCGGGACGTAGCAGAACAGCCAGGAGCGGCCGGTGACCCCCTCTTCGGTCTCCAGATCGACCAGCAGCAGCGGCACCTCGCGCAGCGCATCCTGGCTGGTCCCCAGCACGAAATTGAGCGGAACCAGAACTGGCCGGGCGCGGGCCGCCCGTATGGTCAAGGCCGGGTTAGCGGCGTGGTCCAGCATAAGCGTCCCCCTGGCACGGCACTATAAACCGTCAGGAGCCGGTTTCGCCCGTGTTCTTGAACCCTTAACCGTCCCTGCCCATATTAGTCGGGACCGGACGGCAGGGTGTCGTTCGGAAAGGGGGTGCCCCTCCGGGACCCCGTCAAAGTCGCTTCAAGCGAGGACTTTGAGGCCATGTCACGAGTTCCGTCCCTGTCCAGCCCGTTTTTGTTGGGATTCGACGAGATCGAGCGTGTGCTCGACCGCGTCACCAAGGGCGCCGACGGCTACCCGCCCTACAACATCGAGCGGCTGGCCCATGACGGGGATAACCCGGAACGGCTGCGAATTACCCTGGCGGTAGCGGGGTTCACCCGCGATCAACTCGATGTGACAATCGAGGAAAGCCAGCTGGTGATCCGCGGGCGCCAGCAGGACGACAAGTCCCGCCACTACCTTCACCGCGGCATAGCGGCCCGCCAGTTCCAGCGCACGTTTGTGCTGGCGGACGGCATGGAGGTTGCCGGAGCGGACCTGAAGAACGGGTTGCTGTCGATCGATCTGATCCGGCCGCAACCGGAGCGGATCGTGAAGACCATCTCGATCAACGATCAGGAATAACGAACTCGATAACAGGACTCGACCGCGTCAAGCGCTCAGAAAGGAGTCGAGGGCCAATGACCAACGACAAGATCGACAACAAGACCATCGGACTTGACAGCGCGCATCCCGCGATCACGCAGGAAGCGCTGGCGCATCTCGGCGACGGTGAGATTGCCTACGTGCGGACCATCCGCTCCGAGGACGTCGCCGCCATGTTTCCGCAGGCGCCAAAGATCGAGCCGGGCGTCGAGTTGTTTTCGCTGCACGCCGCCGACGGCACGCCAATCATGCTGACGGACACGCGTGAAGCCGCCGTTGCCAACGCCTGGAGCCAGGAACTCGAGACGGTCAGCGTGCATTAAGGCATGCGTGGCGCGGCCCCATAGCCGCGCCAATACATGATGATGTCATGCCCCGCGAAGACGGGGCATCCAGCAATCACAAGCTTCAATCAGTCGGAAAAACAGGGTCTGCCGGATCATCCGCTTGCGCGGATGATGACAGCCCGGCCTGTGATGAGCATCGCAGATGCTCTTACGCCGCACTGCTTTCCGGTGGCATGGCCAACACGGCATAGAGCGCATCGGCATCGCTCGAGTCCCGCAGCTTGCGCTCGATCTCGGGCTCGCGCAGCAAGCGCGCCACCCGCGCCAGCGCCTTCAAATGATCGGCGCCCGCTGCTTCCGGCGCCAACAGCAGGAAGATCAAATCGACCGGCTGACCGTCGAGCGCCTCGAAATCGATCGGCCGTTCCAGACGCGCGAACAAACCGAACAACCGGCCCAGCTTCGGCAACTTGCCGTGCGGAATCGCGACGCCGTTGCCCACCGCGGTGGAGCCGAGCTTCTCGCGCTGAAGCAGAATCTCCAGAATCGCGCGCTCGTTCTGCCCGGTGAGTTCGGCGGCGCGCGCGGCGAGTTCTTGAATCGCCTGTTTCTTGCCGTTGACCTTGAGCGCCGGAATGATCGCGTTGGGCGCGACGAGATCGGTGAGCGTCATGGACATGTCCAATGATCGGAAATAAACGCGGCGCGGTGCAAGGGGTGGTGAAGGCCGCGGACCATAAGAGCGGTGCGCCGCCCCGTCAATGGTGGATGCCGTGGAAGGCTTGCCGATTTTTCTTGCATTTCCAAAAGTTAACGGCCCGTCCGCAGGGCCTGGTGGTCTTTTCGGCGGCGTTTGTAGCGGCGCAGCCGCTTTTCAATTCGGCCCGCCGCCTGATCAGCGCTTTCATAGGCATCGACGGCTTTTCCCTCAGCCTCAAGCAGGGTGCCGGAATCCAGATGCAATACACATTCGGTACGGAACCCGAAGCCGTCCCGGCCGACGATGGCGTGTCCAGAATAGCCCCCGCGGAAGTATTTTGCAGTTGCGTCCTCGACCCGCATGATGATGCGCTGCCGGAGAGCTGTGCCGACGCTGATGTTCTTGCCCGAAACGCGCAAAGGCATTGGCTGCCTCCTTCCGGCGCGGTCGAAAGCCGCGCGATTCCCGCCCCCGGCCAACATATTCAGCTTAGAAGCCTTGTGACAAAGGTCAATGCATGGGCGCAGCATGCAAGCGAGACGGTGGGAAACCGCGTTCCGCGAAAGTCTGTGCGGGCGCAGCGTGTTAGCGGCGCAGCGATCCGCCGGTCAGGCGCTTCACGATGCCGCGGCCTGTTTCTCGCGGCGGCGTTGCACCGATGACGGGATGCGCATGGCCTCCCGATATTTCGCGACCGTACGGCGCGCGATGTCGATACCGGCCTCGCGCAACCGGTCGACAATATTATCGTCGGAAAGCACGTCTGCCGCGGTTTCACCGTCGATCAACTGGCGGATGCGGTGCCGTACTGCTTCGGCCGAATGAGCCTCGCCACCATCCGCAGCAGCGATCGACGAGGTGAAGAAATATTTCAGTTCGAAAATGCCGCGGGTGGTCGCCATGTATTTATTGGCAGTGACGCGCGATACCGTTGATTCGTGCATGCCAATGGCGTCGGCGACGGTCTTCAGATTGAGCGGGCGCAGATACTGCACGCCCCTGGCAAAAAACGCGTCCTGCTGGCGCACGATTTCGCCTGACACCTTCAGGATGGTTTTGGCGCGCTGGTCGAGCGCGCGCACCAGCCAGGTCGCGGTCTGCAGGCAATCAGCGATGTAGGACTTATCCTTGTCATTGCGCGTATTCTTCGACACCTGCGTATAGTAGCGCTGATTGATCAGAACTTTCGGCAAGGTTTCGGAATTAAGCTCGATCTGCCAGGTGCCGTCAGGCGCCGCACGCACGAACACGTCGGGGACGATCGGCTGCACCATCGTGGTGCCGAAGGCGGTGCCGGGCTTGGGATTGAGGTTGCGGATCTCGCCGATCATGTCAGCGAGATCTTCATCATTGACGCCGGTGACACGCCGCAGCGCGGCGAAGTCGCGTTTGGCCAGCAGGTCGAGGTGACCGACCAGCGCTTCCATCGCCGGATCGAAGCGATCGCGCTCCTTCAACTGGATCGCCAGGCATTCGGCGAGATTGCGGGCGCAGACGCCGGGCGGATCGAACGTCTGCAAGTTGGCGAGCACCGCCTCAACCTCGGCCAGCGGCGCGCCGAGCTTCTCGGCCACGCTTTCGAGATCGCCGGCGAGGTAGCCGGCCTCGTCGACCATGTCGATCAGGTATCGCCCGATGATGCGGCTCGCCGGACCGGTGATCGCAAGCGCCATCTGTTCGGCAAGATAATCGGCGAGTGAGGTCTCGGCCGAAACAAATGCTTCCGGATTGTAATCGTCTGCGCCGCCCGCGCCCGTGCCGGACCATTCCGAGTAGCTCGGGGGCGGCATCTCGGCCGGCGCGCTCTTTTCAGCGCCGTCATCGGGGAATACGTTTTCGAGCTCCGTGCCGAGCGCCTGCTCCATTGAGCTACGACTGCCCTCGAAGTTCTCGTCACCCATCCAGTCGGCGTTGCCGCCACCGCCATCGTCGGCCTCACCGCCCTCGAAGGCCGCATCGGAGCCGTCCTCATCCCGTTCGGCGGCGGGCGGCGCCTCATCATCATCGCTGCCGCGCTCGAGCAGCGGATTCTTCTCCAGTTCGCCCTCGACGTAGGCCGCGAGATCAAGGCTGGAGAGCTGCAGCAGCTTGATGGCCTGCATCAGCTGCGGCGTCATCACCAGCGCCTGGGTCTGGCGAAACTCGAGTCTTTGCGACAGCGCCATAGAGGTTTCCCGGCGGAAACTGGTCCGATTCTTGCTTGTTTTTCTTTATATCAGTTTCCCGCCGACAGCGGTATGCGATTCCGCACCGCAGCATTGCGCAAATTTTGTGCATCTCCCTCTTGCTGCCGCGCCATTAATCGCCCGGGGTGCCGATCCGCGCCTCAGAGCTTGAACTCTTCACCGAGGTAGAGCCGGCGCACATCGGGATTGTTCACGATGTCGTCGGCCCGGCCCTCCATCAGCACTTCGCCCGAGTAGATGATGTAGGCGCGGTCGGTGAGGCCCAGCGTCTCGCGCACATTGTGGTCGGTGATCAACACCCCGATACCGCGATTGGTGAGATGGCGGACCAGCGCCTGGATGTCGCCCACCGCGATCGGATCGATGCCGGCAAACGGCTCGTCGAGCAGCATGTAGCTCGGCCGCGTCGCCAGCGCGCGGGCAATCTCGACGCGGCGGCGCTCACCGCCGGAGAGTGCGATGGTCGGCGTCTTGCGCAGGCGCGCGATGTTGAATTCTTCCAGCAGCGCATTGAGATCGGCTTCGCGCCGGCGCTTGTCCGGCTCCACGACCTCGAGCACTGCGCGGATGTTTTCTTCAACGTTGAGGCCGCGGAAGATCGAGGCTTCCTGCGGCAGATAGCCGATGCCAAGCCGCGCGCGCTGATACATCGGCAGCACGGTGACGTCGTAGCCGTCGAGCTCGATTCGGCCACGATCGGCCTTGATCAAGCCCGTGATCATGTAGAACACGGTGGTCTTGCCGGCGCCATTGGGGCCGAGCAGCCCGACCGCCTCGCCGCGGCGCACATAGAGCGTGACGCCCTTCACCACCTTGCGCCCGCCAAAGCTTTTCTCGACGCCATGGGTCGCGAGATAGGCGTGACGGACGGCCTGGCGCCCGTCACCGTCGCGACGCGGCCGGGCTACCGCCTGCTGGCCGGCGGTAACAGCCTGGCGCGCTGCCGGCGGATGAGCCGGTGCGTGTGTCGGCGCCTGGCCCGGATGATGCGGTGGCTGCACAGGTTTTTGCTGGCGCGCAACGGCCGGTGCCGCGGCCATGCGCGGCCGCTGCAGCTGGCGCCGAAACAACGTGAGAATGTTCACCTGGTAGCCTCGCGGTGCATGGTCCCGGCGCGGCGGTCTTCCGCGCACGCGGAACGACCGGATACTAGCCGATTCCCCGGCATGACAGAGCGCCGCCGCCGGGAAAGCGCGCGTTTGCCCCCGTTCAATGGAGCGGCCCCAGGGGGTTGTTCCCCTGCCCATTGCCGCTCGGCAGGAAAAGCCCCTCCACCCGGCCCCTGCCGCCCTTGCCGGATTCGATCCGCGACACCCCGCTGGTCAGATTGACGACGAGCCGTTCGCCCCGCAGCACGTTCTGGCCCTGCGTCATCACCACATCCCCTGTCAGGGTGACCGTGTTGGCCTTCATGTCGAATACGCCGAGCCTGCCGCTTGCAGTCTGGTCTTTCTGGTTCACCACCACGTCGCCGACCGCTTCCAGCCGCCTGATGCGCTGCTCGCCGCCCGGCCCCGGCGTTGCCGCCTTGATCGTATTGGGCCTGGCCTTGCCGTCGTCCTTGTCGCGCTCGTAGTACACCTTGAGTGTCCGGCAACGCATGTTGGTGTCGCCCTGCTTGACGCGCACGTCGCCGCTGAAGGTCGCCACCTGTTGCTTGTCGCGCACCTCGAGCTTCGCGGCCTGGATGTGCACCGGCTGATCACGATTCTGCGAAAACCCCTGCAGCGCATTCGGTGGCCCGCTCGGCTCAGCTTTGGCGGTCCGTCCGGCATTGCGCGACTGGGCCACAGCGGCGCCGGCCATCGCAAGTATGGCGACACCGACCACAACGATCCGGCTCATTCGGGCAAACATGATCATTGCGCTCCGCCGGTGGCCGAAGGTCTCGCCGCATTGGTCTTGATGGCCCGGGCCACCTCGTCCTTGTTGAGCTTCAGCGTCATCTCTACTCCGCGGTCGAACCGGATGAGGTCGCCGGATTCGGTGATCGTCAGCCGATTCGCGTCGAGCGTACCTTGCAGCATCTTCAACCGGACAGGCCGTTCGGACACCACATCGCCTTTCTTGATATCGACGGTCGCCTCGCTCAGCCGGCCGGTGTAGCCGTTGGTGGTGTTGAGCCGGATGTCGTGGGTCAGATTGAGGATCTCGCTCTTGCTGTTGTAGGTGCCTTGCAGGGCCGACATGTGCACCGTGCTCGTATCCTTCATTTCGACCTGAGCGCGGATGTTGCTCAGCTCGATAAGATCCGGCCTCGTCAAATCCTGTGCCGCCGAATCGGCCGTTATCTTGTAGGCGCGCGAGTCGCGCGTGAAGCCTGACAGCTTCGGCTGTTCCATGGTGATCTTGCTGCCACGAACGACCAGGTTGCCGACATCGGCCGGCAGGCCGGAGAGGGTGCGCAGCGGATTGAAATAGGTCGTCAGTATGATCACCCCGACGGCGAGTACGACCGCGAGCGGCAATGCGACGCGCAGGATGTGGACCAGACGGCTGTGCCGGCGCGCGGCGCGGAAGGCGCGCTCGCTGTCGCTCCGGTTCATGGTCCAGTAGGAGCGCGCGGTCTTCGGATCGGGTCTGGCTGAGATCACACGGTTCATGCCAAGGCCGACACTCGGGTTTCAGACACCTGGGTTCCTTGAGGTTCGATGGCGAAGGCCACGCGGCGCACGCCACTCATGCAATGAAACACGCCATGCAATGTGCCGCACGAATATGGCTCGCCCGCGGCAATCCGGCATCGCACGGCCGCGGCACATCGACCAAAAACAACCCTAATACAATATCTTAGACCGAGTGCGAAAAGATATCCTGGTCCGCCCAGCCGGCGAGATCGAGCCTGACGCGCTCGGGCAGGAAGCGGTAGCAGGCCGCGGCCAGTTCGACCCGCCCCTCGCGTACCAGCATGGCGTCCAGCTTCTCTTTCAGCGCGTGCAGATGAAGCACGTCGGTGGCGGCATAGGACACCTGGGCGTCGCTCAACTCTTCCGCGCCCCAATCCGACAACTGCTGCTGTTTCGACAGGTCGATGCCGAGCAACTCGCGCGCCAGATCCTTCAGTCCATGCCGGTCGGTATAGGTGCGGACGAGCCGTGAGGCGATCTTGGTGCAATAGACCGGCCCCGCCATGACACCGAAGGCCTTGTAAAGCATCCCCATGTCGAAGCGGCCATAATGGAAGAGCTTGAGGACCTTCTGGTCGGCAAGCAGGCGCTCGATATTGGGGGCTTTGGCCTGGCCGGCGGCGATCTGCACCACGTCGGCGGAGCCATCGCCGGGAGAAAGCTGCACCACGCACAGGCGGTCGCGCTGCGGATCGAGTCCCATGGTCTCGGTGTCGATGGCCACCGCACCCTTGTAGGCGCTGAGGTCGGGCAGATCGCCGCGGTGCAGGCGAATGGTCATGCAGGCCCTCGATTGGGGTGCATGACCTCTACCGAAACCCAACTTTTCGGGATCATGCGCTGGAAGATGGTGCCCAGGAGAGGACTCGAACCTCCACGGCTCTCACCGCTAGTACCTGAAACTAGTGCGTCTACCAATTCCGCCACCTGGGCACGTGGCGACTAGGTATTGAGCCGCTTTCCGCTTGTCAATTGAAGCGGGACGAGCCCCGTCCCGCCCCTGTACAGGCCCCGGCCGATCCTGTAATTGGCCGGACACCCCCCTTTCTCCCGCGGGACGCGGAAAATGACCGTCAGAAGCCCTTCCGAGACCCTCGTCACCATCTATGGCGGTTCCGGATTCCTCGGCCGCCACGTGGTGCGGGCGCTGGCCCGCCGTGATTACCGCATCCGGGTGGCGGTGCGCCGGCCCGAGCTTGCCAGCCACCTGCAGCCGCTCGGCAAGGTCGGTCAGATTCACGCCGTGCAGGCCAATATTCGCAACGCCGCTTCGGTAGCTGCGGCAGCGCGCGACGCGCACGTGTTGATCAACCTGGTCGGTATTCTGTTCGAGCGCGGCAGGCAGCGCTTCGACGCCGTGCACACGGCGGGCGCCGAGCAGGTGGCGTTAGCCGCCGCGGCGCACGGTGCGCGCATGGTGCACGTCTCCGCCATCGGCGCCGATCCCGATTCGCCCAGCCACTATGCCCGCTCCAAGGCAGAAGCCGAACGGCTGGTGCTGGCGGCACAGGGCACGGCCACCATCATGCGGCCTTCCATTCTGTTCGGACCGGAAGACGATTTCTTCAACCGCTTCGCGGCGCTCGCCCGTATGTCACCGGCGCTGCCGCTGGTCGGCGGCGGCCATACCCGCTTCCAGCCGGTATTCGTTGGCGATGTCGCGACCGCCATCGCGGACGCGGTTGACAGCAAGGTGCGTCACGGCACGATCTATGAACTGGGCGGTCCTGACGTTCACACCTTCAGGGAGCTGATGGCGTTCGTGCTCAAGACCATCGAGCGCAAGCGGCTCCTGGTGCCGATGCCGTTCTTCGTCGCCTCGATGGAGGCGATGATCCTGCAATTCATGCCGAAGCCGCTGCTGACGCCCGACCAGGTCGAACTGCTCAAGGTTGACAATGTGGTGTCGGAAGCCGCGGCGGCGGAAGGCCGCACGCTGCAAGCGTTCGGCATCGAGCCGGAGCCGATCGAGGCAATCGTGCCGTCTTATCTGTGGCGCTTCCGCAGGACCGGCCAGTTCCGCAGCCGCGCGGCCTGACGCTCAAAAGAAATAAAGCGCGAAGATCCCGAAAGTGCCGAGCAGGATTCGCCACCAGGCGAACAGGTCGAACGTGTGCCGCTGCACGTAGCCGAGAAACGTCTTCACGACGATCCAGCCGGCGATGAACGAAAAGACGAAACCGACGGCAACCGTCGTCAAGTCGCCGTTGGCAAGCTCGCTCCGATTCTTGAATACCTCGAACGCAAAGGCGCCGACCATGGTCGGCATCGCCAGCCAGAACGAGAACTCCGCCGCCGAGCGGCGATCGGCGCCGTAGAGCATGGCACCGACGATGGTCGCGCCGGCGCGCGACACGCCGGGAACCATCGAAAAGCACTGGAACAGGCCGATGATGAAATACATGTGCAGCGGGAAGTCCATCGAGTCGTGATAGCGCGGCTTCAGGTCCAGCCGCTCGATCCACAACAGGACGAAGCCGCCGATGATGAGCGATATGCACACCACGCGCACGTCGAACAGGTAGCTCTTGATGATCTGGTAGGCGAGCGCGCCGATCACCGCCGCCGGCAGGAATGCGAGCAGGACGCCGATGATGAAGCGTGCCGCCGGCCAGCTCGTGAACATGTGGGTGGCGAGCCCCCACAGCCGGCCGAAATAGATGGTCAGCAGCGCCAGGATGGCACCGAGCTGGATCAGCACCGTGAACGACTTGCCGAAGTCGTCGCCGCCCCAGCCGAGCACGTGCTCCATCAGCAGCAGATGGCCGGTGGATGACACCGGCAAGAATTCCGTCAGCCCCTCGACCACGCCGAGCACCGCGGCCTTGATCAGATCGACCGGGGGCGCGGTCAGGGCGAGGCCCGCCATCTGCATGGTGTCGATCGTCATTGTCGTGACTAAAGCTCCTGGTCTGCCGGCTGTACGCAAACCGCGGCGGGAATCGGGCGGGTCACCGCTTTTGACGCAACTCAACGGGCCGGACAACTTAAAACCGGGTAACCAGTGGGCAAGTTGCGCGGTCCGGTGGTTTTCGATAGTGCGGCAACCGATTTCCGCCTAAGAGCCGGAATAGCCTAAGCCCGGTTGCTCATGCTGACACTCTTTCATCATCCACTCTGTCCGCGCTCGCGCTACATCCGCCTTATTCTGGGCGAATACGGCGTGGAGGCGCGTCTGGTGGAGGAGCGCTTCTGGGAGCGGCGGGCGGAATTTCTGTTGCTCAATCCGGCTGGCGAGCTCCCCGTGGTGGTCGCCGACGGCGAGCCCGCGATTCCCGGCGCCGCCATCATCGCCGAGTATCTGGAAGAAACCCGGATCGCCGAACCGGGCGCCGACGAGCTGATGCCGCCGGCGCCGGGTCAGCGGGTCGAGGTGCGGCGGCTGGCGAGCTGGTTCAACGACAAATTCCACGAGGAAGTCAGCCAGCCGCTGGTGACCGAGCGCGTGTTCAAGCGGTATATGACCAGGGAGCAAGGCGGCGGTCCGCCCGACACCGACGTGCTGCGCGCAGCGCGGCACAATATCCTCTATCATATGGCCTATATTGGCTGGCTGGCGCGCACGCGCGACTGGCTCGCCGGCGACCGGCTGACGCTGGCCGATCTCGCCGCCGCGGCGCATCTGTCGGCCGTCGATTACCTGGGCGAGGTCCCGTGGAGCGAAGACGAAGCCGCCAAGCACTGGTACGCGCGGGTGAAGTCGCGGCCCTCGTTCCGCCCGATCCTGGCCGAGACGCAGGCCGGCGTGGCGCCGGCAGCGCATTACGCCGATCTCGACTTTTGAATACGCCCACCGACCTGAAAGCCGCGTTGGTTGAAGAGGCGCAGGCCCTCGGCTTTGCGGCGGCCCGGGTGGCGCGCCCGGACGCGGCGCCGCAGACCAAGGCGCGGCTCGAGCAGTTCCTTCAGGACGGCATGCACGGCGACATGGACTGGCTGAAGGCGACCGCGGAACGGCGCGGCGCGCCGATGGCCTTGTGGCCGGACGTGCGCTCGGTGATCATGCTCGGGCTGAACTACGGGCCCGATCACGATCCGCTCGCAATCCTGGCGCAGAGAGAGCGTGCGGCGATCTCGGTTTATGCGCAAGGCGACGATTATCACGACCTGATCAAGAAGCGTCTGAAACAACTGGCGCGCTGGCTCACCGCGCACGCGGGCGGCGACGTCAAGGTGTTCGTCGATACCGCGGCGGTGATGGAAAAGCCGCTGGCCGAAGCCGCCGGTCTCGGCTGGCAGGGCAAGCACACCAATCTGGTGTCGCGCCAGTACGGCTCGTGGCTGTTCCTCGGCGCGATCTTCACCACGCTCGAACTGCCGGCGGACGAGCCTGAGCCCGACAGCTGCGGAAGCTGCCGCGCCTGTCTTGATATCTGTCCGACCGAAGCATTTCCGTCACCCTATCGGCTCGATGCGCGGCGCTGCATCTCGTATCTCACTATCGAGCACAAAGGGCCGATCCCGCGCGATTTGCGTCCGCTGATGGGCAACCGCATCTATGGTTGCGACGATTGTCTCGCCGTTTGCCCCTGGAACAAGTTCGCGCAACAGGGACACGAAACCAAACTCGCAGCGCGTGATGCGTTGCGTGCTCCAAAGCTGGCGGAACTGGCGCGCCTCGACGACGCGCAATTTCGCGCCTTGTTTTCAAAGACTGCCATCAAGCGCACCGGGCGCGACCGGTTCATACGAAACGTGCTGATCGCGGTCGGCAACTCGGGTGATGTGACGTTGGCGAACGAAGCCAAGCGCCTGCTCTGTGATGCGTCGCCGCTGGTGCGCGGCGCGGCGGTGTGGACGCTATCGCAGCTGTTGCCGCGTGATGAAGTCGTAAAGCTGGCGAGCGACAATGAAAAGGATGAGTCAGTGAAAGAAGAATGGCGCGTGGCGCTTACTTAGCGTCTAGAACTCGGCTACCGCCGCGATCAGCCGCTCGATGTCCTCCGGCCGCGACAGCCGGTGATCGCCATCCTTGATCAGTGTCAGCACGACATCATCGCGCGAGAAGCGCGACACCAGCTCGACCGCGTGCTCCCATGGCACGTCCGGGTCCTGCACGCCTTGCAGGATGTGCACCGGGCAGCGGCATTCGATGAGCCCGTGCATCATCAGATGCTTGCGGCCGTCCTCGATCAGTCTTTTGGTGATCGGATAGCCCCCTTCGTCGTATTCGGAAGGCCGCATCCACATGCCCATTTCCTCGATCTCCTTCCTGATCGCAGGGGAGAAACGCTTCCACATCAACTCTTCGGTGAAGTCGACCGCCGGCGCGATCACTACGATGCCGGCCATCGGTGCGGCATCATTCTTCTCCATAAGGGCGCGCGCCAGCAGCAGCGCCAGCCAGCCCCCCATGGACGAGCCAACCACCACCTGCGGGCCCCTGGCGAATTCGGAATAGACCGCAACGCATTCCGCAAGCCAGCGGCCGATGGTGCCGTCGAGGAAGTCGCCATCCGATTCGCCATGGCCGGAATAATCGAAGCGCACGCAAGGCCGGCCCCGGGCTTTCGCCCAGGCATCGAGCGCCTCGGCTTTGGTGCCTTTCATGTCGGACTTGAAACCGCCCAGCCAGAACACCCCCGGGGCCTTGTTCCCGCTCTTGCCCTCGCGCACGCGCACGGCGATTGTCCGTGCAGGTGGGGGTGATTCGACAACCAGGGATGTGAGGCGGGATTCGCTCATGCGGACTTCGGGCAGGATGGCGGCAACGGCCAGGGTCGAAAACGGCCGCCAACCCTTCTCGCCGCAAGCGGGGGCCCAACGCAAGGGGGCCCGGGTGATGCCCATTCCGACGGAACGGGCGCGTCCCCGCTCGCTCGCCGGCGCTAGCATCCTGCAACTGGTGCCGGCCCTTTCAGACGATCCCGCCGGCCATGCGGTTGCCGACATCGCGATGACCCTGCTGCAATCCGGCGCCCGCGCGCTGGTCGCCGGCGACGGCGGCCCGCTGGTCGGCGAGCTGCGCACGTTCGGTGGCGAATGGCTGCCGATGGCGACCGACACAATCAATCCGATGCGTATCGCACGCAACACCCGCGCCATCGGAGAGCTGATTGCGAGTGAGCGCGTCGACATCGTGCACGCCCATTGCGCCGCGGCGGCCTGGAGCGCGCTCAAGGCCGTGAGCCAGCAGCAGCCGGTTTATCTCGTCACCTCGTTTCCCGACCGGCTGTCCCCGCATTCCTTCGTCGGCAACGCCTTCCGCGCCTCGCTCGCGCGTGGCGACCGGGTGATCGCGCCGTCCAGCTACATCGCGCGCGCCATGATCGCGCGCTACAAGCTTGCGCCCGACCGCATCACCGTGATCCCGCGCGCGATCGACACCGAGACCTTCAGCGCGGCCGCGGTGAATCCCGACCGCGTCGCCGCCTTGCGCCGCGCCTGGGGCGTACTGCCGGAAGTCCGCGTCGTGCTGGTGCCGGGACGCATCGCGCCATGGAACGGACAGATGAGCGTGGTCGATGCCGCGCGCTTCATCGTCGCCAACGGAGACCGCAACGTCGTGTTCGTTTTCGCCGGCAACGACCGTGGCCAACCACGCTATCTCAAGGCGTTGCGCCAGCGCGCCGCCGGCCACGGCGTCGACACGTTATGCCGCTTCGTCGGTCATTGCTCCGACATGCCGGCCGCGCTGGCGGCGGCCGATGTCGTGGTGGTGCCATCGCTCGAGCCGCCGCTGACGGGCCGTACGGTGGCGGAAGCGCAGGCCATGGGCCGTCCGGTGGTGACCACAACCATCGGCATGTTGCCGGAGAACGTGCTGTGCCCGCCGCGGATGCGCGACGACCTGCGCACCGGCTGGATCGTGCGGCCCGGCCATGCCGGCCAGATCGCGCGCGCGGTGACGGCGGCGCTAAGTCTCAACGAGACCGCGTACGAGGCACTCGGCGCCCGCGCCCGCCAGTTCGCGGAATTCATGTTCTCGCCCCGGAGCGTTGCCGAGGCGATCCGCGGGGTCTACACTTCGTTGTTGTCCCGCGACGCCTGAAAATCCCTGCTGCGCCTATGTTTCGCCTGCCCGTCCTGTACGGCGGCAAGGCCATCGCTGAAACGCCGCAATGTTGGCGCAAAGTTTGTCGATGTGGGGCGGCGGAAATGCCGGTCCGTTGGTTCGCAAGGTCGTGACGTCATGTCGAGTCTGCCCGCGGCCGAAATTCCGGCCGCCGACAACTCTCCCGCCGAGACGAAGTCCCGCGTGCGCCCCGGCGCTGCGCGCGACCCGCTGACCATTCTCATCGTCGTGCCCGGTCTCGACAGCGGCGCGGCCGACGCCGGCGCGGTCGATCTCACGCGCGCGCTCGCGGGCGCCGGTCATCGGGCGGTGGTGGTCTCGCGCCCCGGGCGCCTGGTTACCGAAGTCACCGCGGCCGGCGGCACCTTCGTGCCGCTTGATGTCGCCAGCACCAATCCGGCGGTCATGCTGCGCAACATGACGGTGCTGATGCGGCTCGCGCGCGAGCATGAATGCGACGCCATCCACGCGCTCGGCCGTTCCGCTGCCTGGAGCGCCTGGATCGCGGCACGCGCTCGCGGCGTGCCCTTCATCACGAGCTGGTACAAGGGTTTCCGCGAGCAGAATCTTTTCAAGCATCTGTATAACGGCATCATGACCCGCGGCGACCGCGTGGTGGCGGTGAGTGAACAGATCGCCCAGCTGATCCACGACCGCTACGGCACCCCGTGGCAGCGCATTGCTGTGGTGCCGGGCACCATCGACTTCGATCGCTTCGATCCGGGCGCGGTCACGCGCGAACGCACCGAGGCGGTGCGGCACGCCTGGGGCGTGGATCGTGACACAAAGGTGATTCTGGTCACCGGCCGCATCGTGCGCCGCAAGGGACATCACGTGGTTGTGCGCGCGGTGCAGCGGCTGAAAGAAATGGGGATGAAGGACTTCCTCTGCGTATTCGTGGGCGAAGACCACGGCCGCAGCCACTACACCGGCGAACTATGGGATCTGGTCCTCGCCACCGACGGCATGGACGTGGTGCGCATGTCGGCGGGGGTCGCCGACATGCCGGCCGCCTATGCGGCAGCCTCTGTGGTTGTCTCGGGGGCAGTGCAGCCCGAGGGCGTGCAGCGCGCGATCCTGGAGGCGCAGGCCATGGCGCGGCCGGTGATCGTGTCCGATCTCGGTGCCGGGCCGGAAGTGGTCCTGAGCCCGCCGGCGGTGCCGGAAAGCCGCATTACCGGCTTGCGATTCCCCGCGGGCGACGATGCAGCGCTGGCCGGCACCCTGCTCCGGCTGTTCTCCATGCCGGAGCCCACCCGCCGCGCCATGGGCACCCGCGGCCGGGCCTGGGTGCTCGACCATTTCGACGGAGACACCGTCGCCGCCCAGGCCTTGCAGGTCTATGGCGCGCCGGGCGGCGCCAAAAAGCAGCGCCGCTCACGCCGCAAGCGCGGTAAGAACTGAAACATTTGAATAATTTGACTCGATTTTCCTGCATTTTTGTCGACGAAGCGCGGGGAACCGCGTTGACTTATTCAGCGTTTGTACCAATCTGTGCCGATCCCGGAGTGCGCCTGGCGCGCCTCCGGGTTAGCCGCTTCCGTTTAACAGCATGAGGAGAGCCCAGCCATTCGTCGTCCGATGAAAGCCGCGCTGCCCGTCCAGAAGGAAGGCCCGCGCATCAACGAGGAGATCCGTGCCCGCGAGGTGCAGCTGATCGATACCAGCGGCGACAATAAAGGCGCCGTTGACATCCAGACCGCCCTGGAGCTCGCCCAGGCGGCGGGGCTTGATCTGGTTGAGATCGCCCCAAACTCCACCCCGCCCGTCTGCAAGATCCTGGACTACGGCAAGTACAAGTTTCAGGCGCAGAAGAAGGCGGCAGAAGCCCGCAAGAAACAGAAAGTGGTCGAGATCAAGGAGATCAAGCTCCGGCCGATGATCGACGACCACGACTACGACGTGAAGATGCGGGCAATGAAGCGCTTCTTCGAGGAGGGCGACAAGGTCAAGATCACCTTGCGCTTCCGCGGGCGCGAAATGGCGCACCAGGAGCTTGGCTATAATTTGCTCAACCGCGTGAAGGAAGACACTGGATCGTTCGCCAAGGTCGAATCCGAACCGCGCTTCGAAGGCCGCCAGATGGTCATGTTGCTGGCGCCGCGCTGAGGCGAGATCGCCGGGCCTGTCAGGAATCGCCACGCGCCGCCCGCAGGCCAGCGGACGGCGCGTTTTTTTGGCTGAATCAGTCCAAGGCTTTGAAATTACTTATATAATTGCGGGATTGCCGCCTGCCGCACCTGAATTGACGAGCCACCCTTCCCGCCCCCTTCACCGCTGTTGAAAACTGCCCACGGCTCTGCCATAACGCCGCCGCTCGCCGCCCGGCTGATAAGGGCTGCCGTGGCAGCGACTTTTCGCTCAATCCCGAGCACCGGCTCCCGAGGCCCATGGGCTTCGCCGAGAGCTTTGTTTCGGCCGAACGGGCTTGCCGCCCAAGGGCCGTCATGGAGAGCCAAATGCCCAAGATGAAGACCAAGTCGGGCGCCAAAAAGCGCTTCAAGATTACCGGCACTGGCAAGGTGAAATACCAGCAGTCCGGCAAACGCCACGGCATGATCAAGCGGACCACCAAGACCATCCGCGAGCATCGCGGCACCGCGGTGCTGTTCAAGACCGACGGCGACAACATCAAGAAATACTGGCTGCCGAACGGCTGATCCGGATTTCTCGTCGTCCTTCCCCGTTTGCCAGACTGACAGGAGTTTCCCATGGCCCGCGTCAAACGTGGCGTCACTTCCCACGCCAAGCACAAGAAGGTCTACAAGGCCGCCAAGGGCTATTACGGCCGCCGCAAGAACACCATCCGGGTCGCCAAGCAGGCGGTGGAGAAGGCCAACCAGTACGCCTTCCGTGACCGCAAGCGGCGCAAGCGCACCTTCCGCGCGCTCTGGATCCAGCGCCTGAACGCGGCCGTGCGTCCGTTCGGCCTCAACTATTCGAAGTTCATCGACGGGCTCGCCAAGGCGGGTGTCGAAGTCGACCGCAAGGTGCTGTCCGACCTCGCCATCCATGAGCCGGCGGCGTTCCAGGTGATCGTCGAGAAGGCCAAGGCCGCGCTGCCGGCGTAATTCCCTGCGTGTCGTCCCCGCAAAAGCGGGGACCCAGTAACCACCGGCTCTCGTAATCTCGCTCATGCCGGGGTTACTGGATCATCCGCTTTCGCGGATGATGACGGTCCGTGGACTGTGAAAGGCTGAAGCCACGCCCATGTCCGACATCGCAAGTCTCGAACAAGAAATCCTCTCCGCCGTCGCCGCGGCCGACGACGAGGCGGCGCTGGAGACGGTGCGTGTCGGCGCGCTCGGCAAGAGCGGCTCGGTATCCGCACTGCTGAAGATGCTGGGCTCGATGACCCCGGACGAACGCAAGGTGCAGGGGCCCGCGATCAACGGCCTGAAGGACCGCGTCGGCTCGGCAATCGCCGCGCGCAAGGACGCGCTCGCCGCCGCCGCACTCGATGCCCGCCTCAACACCGAGACCGTCGACGTGACGTTGCCGGTGCGCGAGCCGACGACCGAAACCGGCCGCGTGCATCCGATCAGCCAGGTGATCGACGAACTCACCGCCATCTTCGCCGACATGGGTTTCGCGGTGGCGGAAGGCCCCGACATCGAGACCGACGATTACAACTTCACCAGGCTGAACTTCCCGGAAGGCCATCCGGCGCGGGACATGCACGACACGTTCTATTTCCCGCAGAAGGCCGACGGCTCGCGCCTCCTGCTGCGTACCCACACCTCGCCGGTGCAGGTACGCACGATGCTCAGCCAGAAGCCGCCGATCCGCGTCATCTGCCCGGGACGTACCTACCGCAGCGACTCGGACCAGACCCACACGCCCATGTTCCATCAGGTCGAGGGCCTGGTGATCGACAAGAGCTCGCACCTCGGCCACCTGAAGTGGATCCTGCACGAGTTCTGCAAGACCTTCTTCGAGGTCGACCATGTGAACATGCGTTTCCGGCCGTCGTTCTTCCCGTTCACCGAGCCGTCGATGGAAGTCGACATCCAGTGCAAGCGCGGCAAGGACGAGATCCGCTTCGGCGAAGGCGAGGACTGGCTGGAGATTCTCGGCTGCGGCATGGTGCATCCGCACGTGTTGAAGAATTGCGGGCTCGACCCCGACGAGTACCAGGGCTTCGCCTGGGGCATCGGCATCGACCGCATTGCCATGCTGAAATACGGCATCCACGACCTGCGCGCCTTCTTCGAGGCCGACGTACGCTGGCTCAATCACTACGGTTTCCGCCCGCTCGACTTCCCGACGCTCGCCGGCGGCCTGAGCGCATGATGGCCGCCATGAAAGAACACCGCCCAGCCGCACTCGATCAGGCGCTATTCGCGTTCATTACGCGGCGCTGGAATGCGAGGAAGGTCGGCGACTACGAGACTACCCTGCGCCAGCGCGACAAGATGCTGTCGGCGGAAGCGACCCACACCTTCGCTTCGATCGACACCAAGGCTTCCGGCCTCTTGACGCATACCTCGATGATGATCGCCGGCCTTGGCTTGATTGCGCCGCTGGTCGCGAGCAACGAGCTCGAGGTCGGTATCGTGGTGGCGGAGATCGGCGTCTATCTGCTGATCGCGCTCGGCTGCCTGCGCTGCCTGTCGGTGTTCCGCACCCACGAATTCGCCGAGGCCGAGGAGCATGCGCAAAGCGTCATCCACCGCGAGCTGATCATCCGTACCGAGCTTTACAGCCTGTGCATCCGCGCTGCGATCGTGTTCACCATTGCGGTGTTCGCGACGCTGCCGGTGCTCTATTTCTGGAGCCCGGAGAAGTAAGCCATGAAATTCACCCTCTCCTGGCTGAAAGAGCATCTCGACACCACGGCGTCGCTCAATGAGATCGTCGACAAGCTCACCATGATCGGGCTCGAAGTCGAGAACGTCGAGGACAAGGCGGCGCAGCTCCAGCCGCTCGTCATCGCCTCCGTCCTTTCGGCGGGAAAGCATCCGAATGCCGACCGCCTGCGCGTGTGCATGGTGGATGTCGGCGCGGGCGCGCCGGTCCAGGTCGTCTGCGGCGCGCCCAACGCGCGCGGCGGCATGAAGGCCGTGTTCGCTCCGCCCGGCACCTACATTCCCGGCAAGAAGATCACGCTCGGCGTCGGCAAGATTCGCGATGTCGAAAGCCGCGGCATGCTGATTTCCGGCGCGGAAATCGAAGTGTCCGACGATGCCGATGGCATCATCGAATTGCCGGCCGACGCGCCGGTGGGCCAAAGCTACGCCGAATGGGCAGGCGCGGGCGATCCGGTGATCGAGATCAATCTCACGCCCAACCGCTCCGACTGCACCGGCGTCAACGGCATCGCGCGCGATCTCGGCGCCACCTACATCGGCGACTACAAGGAGAATACGCCCAAGCCAATCAAGGGCACGTTCCCCTGCCCGGTGAAGGTGACGATCGATGTGCCCGAGCTGTGCCCGGCCTTCGGCCTGCGTCTGGTGCGCGGCGTCAGGAATGGGCCATCGCCCGACTGGCTGCAAAAGAAGCTCACCGCCATCGGTCTGCGGCCCATCAACGCGCTGGTCGACATCACCAATTTCATCACCTTCGACCGCGGCCGGCCGCTGCACGTGTTCGACGCCGCCAAGGTCAAGGGCAACCTCACCATCCGCCGCGCCCAGAACGGCGAGCAACTGCTGGCGCTCGACGGACGCACCTACACGCTCGACGAAGGCGTTTGCGTCATCGCCGACGAGAAGGGCGTCGAGTCGCTGTCCGGCATCATGGGCGGCGAGGAATCAGGTTGCGATGCCAGCACCACGGACGTGCTGATCGAATCGGCGCTGTGGAATGAGGTCAACATCGCGCAGACCGGCCGCAAGCTCGGCATCAATTCTGACGCGCGCTATCGCTTCGAGCGCGGCGTCGACCCCAATTTCATGATACCGGGCCTCGACCTTGCGACGCAGATGGTGCTCGACCTTTGCGGCGGCGAGCCGTCCGAGATGGTGGTCGCCGGCAACCCGACGCCCAAGGCAGAAAAGGCCATCGACTTCCCGCTCAGCGAACTGCCGCGCATCGCGGAACTCAAGCAGTCGCTCACCGAGGTGCGGCGCGTGCTGGAGAAGCTCGGCTTCTTTGCCGCCGGCCAGGGCGAGCGGATGAAGGTCGCGGTGCCGTCGTGGCGGCCGGACGTGCATGGCCGCGCCGACATCGTGGAAGAGATCGTGCGCATCGTCGGCGTCGACAAGGTGCCGTCGACGCCGTTCCCCGCGGCGACAATGCCCGCAAACCCGTACTGACGCCCATCCAGGTGCGCACCCGCAAGGCCAAACGCGCGCTCGCCGCGCGCGGGCTGACCGAGGCGGTCACCTGGTCGTTCATCTCCAAGCGCGAAGCTGAATTGTTCGGCGGCGGCGGCCCGGAGCTCGCGCTTGCCAATCCGATCGCAGCCGAACTCTCCGACATGCGGCCGAGCCTTGTGCCGGGTCTCGTGACCTCGGCGCAGCGCAACGCCGACCGCGGTTTCCCCGACGTCGGCCTGTTCGAGGTCGGCCAGGTGTTCCGCGGCGACAAGCCGGAAAACCAGTTCACAGCGGCCACCGGCCTGCGCCGCGCGCTCGCCAGGCCCGGCGGCGGCGGCCGCCACTGGCAGGGCGCCAATACCCCGGTCGATACCTTCGACGCCAAGGCCGACGCGCTCGCCGTGCTGGCGGCCGCCGGGGCGCCCATGCAGGCGTTGCAGATCGTGCCGGGTGGCCCTTCGTGGCTGCATCCGGGGCGCAGCGGCACCATCCAGATGGGGCCGAAGAATATCATAGGCCATTTCGGCGAATTGCATCCGCGCGCGCTGGCAGCGCTCGGCGCCGAGGGGCCGCTGGTCGGCTTCGAGGTGATCCTCGAAAACATCCCCGAGCCCAAGGCCAGGCCAACGCGGGCGAAACCCCTGCTCGACCTGTCTCCGTTCCAGCCGGTGGAGCGCGATTTCGCCTTCGTGGTCGGCCGCGAGGTGAAGGCCGCCGATATCGTGCGCGCCGCGCAAGGCGTCGACAAGAAGCTGATCAGCAACGTGATCGTGTTCGACGTCTACGAGGGCAAGGGCATCGATCCCGACAAGAAGTCGATTGCGATTGCCGTCACCTTGCAGCCGCGCGACAAGACCATGACCGACGAGGAGATCGACGCGCTGGCGGCGAAGATCGTCGGCGAGGTGCAGAAGCGCACGGGTGGGATGTTGAGGGGTTAGGCGCACCGGTTGCTGCGCGCGCTCTGTCCCTCTCCCCCCTGTGGGAGGGTGCCCGAGCGGAGGCGAAGCCGAGCGAGGGTGGGTGAGGGGTCAGCGCCAGCGGTCGATTCCGACCCCCTCACCCGGCTCGCGCTCGCTAACGCTCCGCGCTCGCCACCCTCTCCCACAAGGGGAGAGGGGAAGCGAGTCTGCTGCGCGTGAACGGCAAACCAACTCACCCCGCCAGCAAATCCGCGAACGCGAAACCGTCCCGTTCCACAGTCTCGCCGACGCGCACGGAAATCCTGCACGACAGCATCGGGCCGGCGGAAACGAAGGAATGGAATTCGCCGTTCTCGCCGCACGGGTCGGTGCCGGCCGGCAGTTCGTCGAGCAGGCCGGGTTCAAAGCGGCGGCCGGCGAACGATGCCGGCAGCCTTCCGAGGTCGACCACGACGAGATGCGCCTCGACGCCGGCCGCCATCATCTCGCGCGCCAGTTCGCCGGTTGGCCGCAGCCAGATCGGAAACACCGGCGTGACGCCGGTGCCTTTCAGCTTTTCCTCGCGATACGCGCGGATGTCTTCGAGATAGAGATCCCCGAAGATGATGTGCGTGATTCCACGTGCCCTGGCCGTTTCCAGCGCTTTGGCCATCTCGCGCTCGTAGACCTCGTTCGGGCACGGATAGGGAATGCGCACGATCATCGGCTCGAGGCCGGCCGCACCGAGCTGAGCCGTCAGCAGTTCCTCGCGCACACCATGCATACTCACCCGCGAGAAGGAGTCGGTAACCGTGGTGAGCGCGCCGATGATGTCATAGTCGCCGCTCTTCCGCGCCTCATGCAGCGCCCAGGCCGAATCCTTGCCGCTCGACCAGGCGATCATCGTCCTGGGTGGCGTCCTGAGCCTGGCTGATGACATGGTGACCGAATCCTTGCTGCCTTCGTTTCGACGCCCCGAGCACAGACTGGCGCGGCCCTTATGGTTCATACTCGGTAACCTTCACACCGCCGTCAATGAACCAATTTGCAATGAGTCTTCGCTAAATTCGTTTTCCAAAGACGCATGGCGGTACAACCGCGCGCCAGGAGGAAAGCGTCGCATTCGGCACCCCAGGACGGGCGCCACGGATCGCAAAACCATGGGGTGGATGTCTGAGCGCGTCGGGCGCGTGCTCGCCCGATATCTGGAAGAGCCGGCGCATGGCTACGAGCCTTATACGCCGACCGATCCCGATATTCTGCGCGCCACCCTCAAGCCCGGCGACGTGCTGCTCGTCGAGGGAAACAACCACATCTCCGGCGTCATCAAGTATCTCACCCAGTCGACGTGGTCACACGCCGCCCTTTATGTCGGACCGATCGGCGACCGCGTCACGAGTCACGGCGAGCCTCTGGTGCTGGTCGAGGCCAATATCGGCCAGGGCGTGGTGGCGGTACCGCTGTCGAAATATGCGCGGGCGCACACCCGCGTCTGCCGGCCGACCGGCCTGACCGACGAGGACTGCGCACGCGTGTGCACCTACGCGGCCGAGCGCATCGGCTTCGACTACGATCTGAAGAATATCATCGACCTCATGCGCTATCTCATCCCGTTGCCGGTGCCGCAGCGCTGGCGGCGGCGCATGATCGCGCTGGGCTCCGGCCATCCGACCCGCATCATCTGCTCGGCGCTGATCGCTCAGGCGTTCGAGTACGTGCGTTATCCGATACTGCCCAAGGTGATCCTGACCGAGAACGAGGACGCGCGGCAGGAGATTCTGGAGATCCGCCACTCCTCGCTCTACGCACCGCGCGATTTCGACATTTCGCCCTATTTCGACGTGGTCAAGCCAACGCTGGCGTTCGGTTTCGATTACAAGGCCATGGCCTGGATCGACCTCGACACCGCCGATGCCGACGGCGCGCCGCTGGTGCCGTTGCCGGCGGCCGAAGACGACCTGCTGGCGCCGGCGGGTTAGGCAGAAGCGTTCAGCGCGCACTTTTCCCCTCTCCCACAAGGGGAAGCGAGTATGCCGCAGCGCACTTGCCCTTCCCGATCCTCCACCTTACCTGTCTTTCCCATGTTCGACGCCGCCGCCAAAGCGTTTGCCCAGATGCTGACGCCCGCCCTGCGCGGGGTGCTGCTCAAGGCCGCCGGCCTTGCGCTGGCGCTGATCGTCATCGCCGGCATCATCCTGCAACGGCTGCTGGCATCTCTGGCCGAAGGGGGCGCCACCTGGGCCGAACAGAGCACCGGCTTCGCGCCGCATGCGGTGTGGTCGACGCTGGCCTGGGTGCTGTCGTTCATGGCCGGGCTCGGCATCATCACCGGCGCGCTGTTCCTGATGCCGGCGGTCACCGCCTTCGTCGGCAGCTTCTTCGTGGACGAGACGGCCGAGGCGGTAGAAAGCGAATTCTATCCGGCGGACTCGCCCGGCCATGCCCTGCCGTTCTGGCGCGGCCTCATCGAAGGCACCAAGATCGCTATCCTGTCACTGCTGGTCTATTTCTTCGCGCTGCCGTTCGTGCTGTTCGCCGGCTTCGGCATCGTCATCCTGTTTCTGGCGAACGCGTATCTGCTCGGCCGCGAATATTTCGAACTCGCCGCCATGCGTTTCCGCCCGGTCTATGAGGCGAAAGCGATGCGCAAGGCCAACGCGACCTACGTCTTCCTCGCTGGCATGGTGATTGCGGTGTTCGTGTCGATCCCGGTGGTGAACCTGGCGACACCGGTCTTCGCCATGGCCTTCATGGTGCACATCCACAAGCGGATGAGCGACAGGCGTGCGGAGTTGATGGAGCCGCAGCGGTAAAGCGTCGCCCGTCATTCCGGGACGCGAGCCCTAAGCGCGTTTACGCGCGTCTTTGACGCGCTATGGCGAGCGGACCCGGAATCCAAACGCCGCAGCATCGCTGTTCTGGCGTGGGTGCCAGTTCCAGCTACTGGGAATATGGATTCCGCGTTCGCGGTCTAACGACCGCGCCCCGGAATGACCTGGTTGGTTGTCTTGCCCGGCCACTTGCACAGGTCGGCGATGATGCAATTCTCGCACAACGGCTTGCGCGCGACGCAGGTATAGCGCCCGTGCAGGATCAGCCAGTGGTGCGCGTGACGCTTGAACTCCGCCGGCACCACCTGCTCGAGCTTCTGCTCCACCTCGAGCGGGGTCTTGCCGGGAGCCATACCGGTGCGGTTGCCGATCCGGAAGATGTGGGTGTCGACCGCGATCGTCGGCTCGCCGAAGGCGACGTTGAGCACCACGTTGGCGGTCTTGCGTCCCACGCCCGGCAAGGCTTCCAGCGCCTCGCGCGAACGCGGCACCTCGCCGCCGTATTGCTCGGTCAGGATCCGTGAGAGCGCCACCACGTTACTGGCCTTGTTGCGGTAGAGGCCGATGGTCTTGATCAGGTCCCGTACCTTGTCCTCGCCCAGCGCCGCCATCCTGGCCGGCGTGTCGGCGGCGGCGAACAGGCCGGGCGTCGCCTTGTTGACGCCGGCGTCGGTCGCCTGCGCCGACAGGACCACCGCGACCAATAACGTGAACGGATTGACGTGCTGAAGCTCGGTCTGCGGCTCCGGCCGGGCGTCGCGCAGCCGACGGAACGCTTCGGTGATTTCCGCCGTTGTCCATTGCGGCAGGACGCCGGACGCCGCTTGGATGTCGGCCGCGACTCGCTTGGGCGCGGATTTGACCCTGGCTTTGGCCTTTTTCGCCTGCGCTCGGCCCTTTGCCCCGGGCGCTGCCTTCCTGAGCGATTTCCTGGCCGGCTTTCTGGCCGTCTTCTTGCTCGCCTTGCGGGTCGCCCTTTTCGCCATGATTTCGGGTATACTGATGCTCATGACCGCCGACAACGACAACGAGCTCGAACCGACCATCTTTTCCGCGGTAATCACCCCGCACCGCTCGCTGAGCGCCACCGGCTTCTTCCTGGTGATGGGCGCCTATGGCCTGCTCAGCTTCGTTGCGGGGCTGGCCTGCATGCTGGCGGGTGCCTGGCCGGTGATCGGCTTCCTCGAACTCGACGTGCTGCTCCTGTACTGGGCGTTCCGGATCAACTACCGGCGCGCCGCCGCCTACGAGGAAGTGAAAGTGACGCCGGTGGCGCTCACCGTGCGCAAGGTGAGCCACCTCGGCACCGTGCGCGAATGGGTCCTCAACCCGCTCTGGGTCAAGCTCGACAAGGTGGTGCACGAGGAATATGGCATCGAGCGCCTGTTCCTGGCCTCACGCGGGAAGCAACTGACCATCGCCAGCTTCCTTGGACCCGCCGAGAAGGCAAGTTTCGCGACGGCGCTTGGCGACGCCCTCGCCGACGCCAGGCGCGGCGTGACGCGGACGGCATTGCCGTAACCCCTTTCCGGAGGGTCGCCAGAAATCGGGTGGCTGCGGGTCCCGGGACCGCCCAAAATAGCCGTCATGACCATGACCCTCGATCACATCACCCCGACCGTCCGCCGGCCCGACCTCGCGCTCCTCAAGACGGCCGCCGCCGATTATGACGTGGTGCGCCGCGCGATCGCCCACATCCGGGGCAACTGGCGGCGGCAGCCCGAGATCGAAACCATCGCCGAAGCCGCCGGAGTCACGCCGACCGATCTGCACCATCTGTTCCGGCGCTGGTGCGGGCTGACGCCCAAAGCCTTCCTTCAGGCGCTCACCCTGAACAACGCCCGCGAGCTGTTGCGCTCGTCCGCGAGCGTGCTCGACACCGCCTACGAGGTCGGCCTCTCCGGCCCCGGCCGTTTGCATGACCTGTTCGTCACCCACGAGGCGATGTCGCCGGGCGAATGGAAAGCGGGCGGCGAAGGTCTCACTGTCACCTACGGCTTCCACCCGTCTCCGTTCGGGACTGCGCTGGTGATGACGACACCGCGCGGGCTTGCCGGGCTCGCGCTTGCCGACGACGGCAAGGAAAAGGCGGCGCTCAAGGACATGCGGTCGCGCTGGCCGAGGGCCCGTTACGTCGAGGACCCCGCCGCCACGGCGGCAACCGCGCAACGTATCTTTGACACCAGTCAGTGGCGGCCGGAGCAGCCGCTGCGCGTTGTGCTGATCGGCACCGACTTCGAGGTGCGCGTATGGGAAAAGCTGCTCACTATCCCGATGGGCAAGCTCACCACCTATTCAGATCTCGCCAGGAAGGCCGGCAATCCGAAAGCCGCGCGTGCGGTCGGCGCCGCCGTCGGCAAGAATCCGATCTGCTTTGTGGTGCCGTGCCATCGCGTCGTGGGAAAGAGCGGCGACATCACCGGTTATCACTGGGGTCTCACGCGAAAGCGCGCCATGCTCGGCTGGGAAGCCGGCGTGGTGGAAGCCTAGCGCGAAACGCGCTTCGTCCCTCACAGCGGGCAAGGCAACGTGTCCCGGAACCGGGGTCTGTTCCATTGCGGATGGAACCGGAACGCAAACATCGAACGCGCGTTGAGCCTTCCGTGAATTGTCAGAGGAGGCACCAATGCGAGTTCGATATCTTGTGGCGTTGCTGGCGGCGGCCGCGATGACCCCTGTGGCCGCGCAAGCGCAAAATCATACGACCCAGGACGCCGCGGCGGGTGCCGCGGCTGGCGCCGCCGTGGGCGGGCCCGTCGGCGCCGCCGTGGGTGCGGCTGTCGGTGGGACCGTTGGCGCGGCAGGTGACGTTGCGCACGCTGTATTGGCTCCGCCGCCGCCGCCGGTCATAACCTATGTGGAACGCGAGGACATCCCCTCCGTGACGGTGGAGCATGAGGTGGTCGTCGGCAAGCCGCTGCCGGAATCGGTGGAGGTGCATGTCGTACCTGAGCACCGCCAGTACGCTTACGCGATCGTCAACCACAAGCGCGTCATCGTCGATCCGAGGACGCGCACTGTGATCCAGGTGATCAAATAGAACCACCCGTCTGCATTTGACTGGAAAAGCTTCGCCTCACCGGCGGAGCTTTTTCGTTTCTTTTGCCGGTCAGAAAAACTACGCCGCCAGATCCAGCTTCGACGCCACGGTCGAATCCGCGTTGAGTCGGTAGATCATCGGCACGCCGGTGGCGATCTCGCGCTTGACGATGCCTTCCGGCGACAGACGGTCGAGCACCATGACCAGCGCGCGCAGGGAATTGCCGTGCGCCGACACCAGCACGCGCTGCCCGCGCAGCACCACCGGCAGAATTTCCTGCACGTAGTACGGCAGCACGCGCGCGGCGGTGTCGCGCAAGGACTCGCCGCCGGGCGGCGACACGTCATAGGAGCGGCGCCAGATGTGCACTTGCTCCTCGCCCCACCTGGCGCGGGCATCATCCTTGTTGAGACCGGAGAGGTCGCCGTAATCGCGCTCGTTCAGCGCCTGGTCCTTGATGACCGGAATGCCGGTCTGACCCATCTCCTCAAGCATCAGATCAAGAGTGCGCTGGGCGCGGATCAGTGCCGAGGTATAGGCGACGTCGAAGTTGAGCCCCTGCGCCTTCAGCTTGCGGCCGGCGTCTCGCGCCTCCTCTACGCCCTTCGGGCTGAGGTCGACGTCGCGCCAGCCGGTAAACAGGTTCTTCAAATTCCAGTCGCTCTGGCCGTGGCGGACGAGGACAAGGAGACGGTCGGACATTGCGCAAAACCCTTCGAAATCGGTCTTTGCCGGCCACAGGCGCGAAGCGCCGCCTTTCAATTTGAACCCCGGCGCTCCATCTTTCAGAGCAGATAGCGCCCCGGTCAAGCCCGGGAGCGCACAATCCTGAAAAGCGGGAATCGGTTTCGGGAACGGTTACGCGCAAGTAAAATGTCCTGGGGAGGAAAGCGTGAGCGACCAGAACAACGACGGCGTCGAGCGGCTGTGGCCGACCATCTTGCTGCGGCGGACCCTGCCGGGCGCCGAGATCGCCAACCAGGCGCTGGCCGAATTCATCCTCGATCTGGAAGCCGGCAACGCGGCGCTCACCACCGACTACCGCAACGACAACCTGCTGGTCGCCGACCGCCCGGCGCTGGTCTGGCTGCGCGACTGCATCAACCGCACGGTGGTCGAATATTTCCGCCAGATCGGCATCGACTATCAGGTCGACTGGACGGTGCACGGCTGGGCCAATGTCAACCGTCTCGGCGACTACCACGACCCGCACAATCATCCACACTGCTATCTGTCGGGCACCTATTATGTGCAGGTGCCGACCGACCGCGCGCCCTTGCGCAGCCGCAAGGACGTGCGGCCCGGCTGCATCACCTTCTACGACCCGCGCGGGCCGGCGGTGAACATGGGCGCGATCCGCGGCGACCCCTACATCAATCCGGAACACACAGTGCAGCCGAAGCCGGGCGATATTCTGCTATGGCCGGCGTTCATGACGCACTTCGTGCATCCGAATCTGAGCGAGACCCCGCGCATCAGCATCAGCTTCAACGTCATGCTGAAATGGTCGGATGCGTATCTGCCGGCGCAGGATTAGAAGTCCTTCAGCCCCAGCACGTCGGCCATCGAATAAAGACCCGGCTTTTGTCCGCGCGCCCACAGCGCCGCGTGCAACGCGCCGCTGGCGAAGATCATGCGGTCTTCGGCCTTGTGCACGAGTTCGATGCGCTCGGAGGGACCGGCGAACATCACCGTGTGCTCGCCCACCACCGTGCCGCCGCGCAGCGCGGCAAAACCGATGTCGCCGGGTGTGCGCGCGCCGGTATGGCCTTCGCGCGCTTTCACCGCGTGCTGGTCGAGATCGATGCCGCGGCCCTCCGCCGCCGCGCGCCCGAGCAGCAGCGCGGTGCCGGATGGCGCGTCGACTTTCTTGTTGTGATGCATCTCGACGATCTCGATGTCGAACGAGTCGTCGAGCGTCGCCGCCACGCGCCTGGCCAGCGCCGCCAGCAGATTGACGCCGAGGCTCATGTTGCCGGACTTTACGATGGCGGCCTTCTTCGCCGCGTCACTGATCCTGGTTTCGTCGGCGGCGCTCAGACCCGTGGTGCCGATCACGTGCGCCTTGCCGTTCTGCGCGGCCAGCCCGGCAAACGCCACCGTCGCCGCCGGCGCGGTGAAGTCGATGATTCCGTCGGCCTTTGCCATCAGCGCGGCGGCGTCGCTGGTCAGCGTGATGCCGTTCTCGCCGATGCCCGCCAGTACGCCGGCGTCCTGGCCAAGCAGTGGCGAACCCGCGCCCTCCAGCGCGCCGCCCAGTGCCAGGTCCTTGTGGGCGGCGATCGCCTTTACCAGGGTGCGCCCCATGCGCCCGCCGGCACCCGCCACGATCAAACGCATCTCGGCCATCAATGAGCTCCTGATTTCCGGGCACGGTATAGCGCGTCAGGCGGGAAAAGCCACTACGGCTGCGGGCCGTCGTAGCCCTCGATGATGATCAGGTCGATGTCCGAATGCGGCTGCCGCACCTTGAGGTTTTCCTGATATTCAGGCGAGTTGTAGCAGGCGAGCGCAGTTTCATAGTCGGGATACTCGATCACCACATTGCGCGAACGGCTCTTGCCCTCCGGGCATGCGAACTTGCCGCCGCGCACGATGAACTTGCCGCCGAACTTCTTGAAGATCGCCGCATTGGCCGCTGCGTAGGGCTTGTAGCCTTCCTCGTTGTGCACGTCGACGCGCGCGACCCAATAGCCTTTCGCCATTCGCCTTCTCCCTTAACTACGCGCCGGTCGCCTGTTCGATTTCGCTGACGATGCGCTCCGCCGCGCGCCTCGGATCGTCCGCCGCCACCACCGGGCGGCCGACCACCAGATAGTCGGCGCCCGCCTCGATGGCGCGCGCCGGCGTCATCACCCGTTTCTGGTCGCCGGTCTCGCTGCCCGCCGGCCTTATGCCCGGTGTCACCAGCACCATGCCGGGCCCGACGATGTCGCGCAGTCTGGTGACTTCCTCCGCCGAGCAGATCAGTCCGTCGACGCCGATGTCGCGCGCCTGCTGGGCGCGCGCCACCGCCAGTTCGCCTACGGTCATATCGTAACCGGCAGCGGCGAGATCGCTGTCGTCATAGGACGTGAGCACGGTCACGGCGAGCACGCGCAATGACGAGCCGCGCTTGCCCGCCACCGCGGCCTTCATGGTTTGCGGAAAGCCGTGCACGGTAAGAAAAGTCGCGCCGAGCCCGACAACACTCTCGACGCCCATCTGCACCGTGTTGCCGATATCGTGCAGCTTGAAATCGAGGAATACCTGCTTGCCCGACGCGATCAAGCCGGCCGCGAACGACAGGCCGCCGGCGAAACCGAGCTGATAGCCGATCTTGTAGAAGCAAACGCTGTCGCCTAGCCGCGCCACCATGGCGTCGGCATCCTTCACCGTGGGCACATCGAGGGCAACGATCAGCCGTTCACGCGCGTCCAATTTCACCTGAAACTCCTCACATCATCATTCGCGCGACTTCCACCAGCCGGTCGAGCTGGGCACGAAACCGGTTGGCGGTCCGGGTCTCGACGATGTTATCCATGTCGTCGAAGGCTTGGTCGGCCCGCGCGATCGCCACCACTTCGGGGATCACCAGTGCGCCGCAACCCAGCTCGAGGATCTGGCGCAACGCCATGATCGATCGCAGACCGCCGCCCGAGCCGGCCGAGGCCGCGCTGACAGCAAACACGCGGTTCTTGAAGGCGGCATAGGTGGGATCACCCTTCTCGCGCACGCGGGAGACCCAGTCGATGGCGTTCTTGAGTACGGGCGTCACGGAGGCCGAGTACTCGGCGCTGGCAATGAAGACGCCGTGATGCGCCATGATCATCTGCTTGAGCCTGAGCGCGTTCGCGGGCTGGCCGGTGCGCGCGTCGAGATCGGCGTCGTAGATCGGCAGCGGATAGTCGACGAGCGAGATGCGGGTGACGTCGACGTCGGCGAGCGTCAGCTCCTTGGCCGCCAGCGCCGCCAGCCTGGTGTTGTAGGAGCCGGTGCGGGTCGAGCTGGAAAAAACGAGGATTTTGGGCGCGGACATCGGCGGCTCCGTCAGATTCCGCCTTTGCTTAGCATGCTCCGCTTGCGGTCGTCATGGCCGGGCCTGCTCCACTGTCATGGCCAGACCTGGACCGGGGCATGACAACGGAAACTGCGTAGCGCGCCTCGCTACCGTTCGCCGCGATAGACCCACACCCGCGCCGGCGGCAGGTTCATCCAGATCACGTTGGAGGCTTCCGCCTTGATGCTGCCAAGCGCCTTCGGGATCGGCGGCAGCATGCCGTAGGTGAACTGCACGAACGGGGCATGAGGCGCCATCAGCGTCATCACGTCGGCGGTCAGCCGCAGCCGCGTGCGCAACGGCTTGGTCAGAAGCGGCAGGCTCGACACCACCGCGGCGGCCGGTTCGTTCAGCGCGTCCTGCACCAGGCGGCGCAGCCGATAGGCATCGCCCTGCAATACTGTGGCCGCCGGATAGCGCTTGCGCAGCAACCGGCAAAAATCGGGATTGAATTCGACCAGCACCAGCCGCGCCGGATCGACACCGTGAGCCACAAGCGCCTCGGTGACCGGACCGGTGCCGGGCCCGAGCTCGATAACGGGACCCCACCCCTCCGGATCGACGTAGCGCGCCATGGCGCGCGCGAGCGCCTTGCTCGAGGGCATCACGGCGCCGGTGCGCAGCGGCTTCTCGATCCACGAGCGGATGAACTGCACCTCGTCATCGAGACGCAGGGTTTTCTTGGTGGCAATTGTCTGTGGGGTCATGGGGTCATGCCAGGGGGCGGCAGTACCCGCCCGGGTCTCTCTCGGTACAGAGCGGCGGGCAGGGGGTCAAGATGCTAGCCGGTATGGCTGCCGCGTGTTCCCAGTCCGTCAAGGAACTCCTTGACGCGGCTAAAGAACCCCACCGATTCGGGTTGGGTATTGTCAGACGACAGGCTTTCGAATTCGGCAAGCAGTTCGCGCTGACGCCTGGTCAGGTTCTGCGGGGTCTCCACCACAACCTGCACATACATGTCGCCGGTCTGTTTCGATCTCAACACCGGCATGCCCTTGCCGGAGAGGCGGAAGCGACGGCCCGTCTGCGTGCCGGAAGGCACTTTCACGCGCGCCTTGCTGCCGTCGATCGACGGCACTTCAAATTCGCCGCCGAGCGCCGCCGACACCATGGAGATCGGTACCCGGCAATGCAGGTCGGCGCCGTCACGCTGGAAGAATTCATGCGGCGTGAGGGAGAGGAAAATATAAAGGTCGCCCGGCGGTCCGCCGCGCAGGCCGGCCTCACCCTCGCCGGAAAGACGAATGCGCGTGCCGTCCTCGACGCCGGGCGGAATGTTGACCGAGAGCGTGCGCTCGCGCATGACACGGCCGGCGCCCGAACAGCCCGGACACGGATCGTCGATTACCTGGCCGCGGCCCTGGCAGGCCGGGCAGGTGCGCTCAAGCGTGAAGAAGCCCTGCGCGTGGCGCACGCGGCCGGCGCCGCCGCAGGTCGAACAAACCTTCGGCTTGGTACCCGGCTTGGCGCCCGACCCGGAACAGGCCTCACAGGTGACCGACGTCGGCAACCGCACCTGCGCCGTCTTGCCCTCGAACGCCTCTTCCAGATCGATCTCCATGTTGTAGCGGAGATCGGAGCCGCGCTCGCGGCCCGACGCACGGCCACCGCCGCGGCCACCGCCCATGCCGAAGATACCTTCGAAGATGTCGGCGAAGGTGGTGCCGAAATCGGCACCGAAGCCGGCGCCGCCCATGCCGCCCTGCTCGAAGGCGGCGTGGCCGAAACGGTCATAGGCGGCGCGCTTGTCGCCGTCCTTGAGCACGTCGTAGGCCTCGTTGATTTCCTTGAACTTGTGCTCGCACTCGGTGTCGCCCGGATTGCGGTCCGGGTGATGCTTCATGGCAAGCTTGCGGAAGGCCGCCTTCAGTTCGACCTCGGTGCATTCGCGGGAAACACCGAGAATTTCATAGTAGTCGCGCTTGGACATGCCGCTTCCGAACCTCGCGTCCCCCACACGCTCATGGCCGGGTTTGACCCGGCCATCCATCTGCTACGAGCGAAAGATGGACCCCCGGGCAAAACCCGGGGGTGATGACTTCCGTGCCGGCCCCTGATCTGGGCATGAGCCGGCACCTTACGCTCAGGCGGATTTCTTGTTGTCGTCGTCGACCTCGGTGAATTCCGCGTCGACAACGTCGTCCTTGTTCTCTTCGGCCGCGCCGCCCTCGGCGCCGCCGCCGCCGGCCGCTTCCTGCTGCTGCTTGTACATCGCTTCGCCGAGCTTCATGGAAGCCTGCGCCAGCGCGTTGGCCTTGGCCTGGACGGCGTCGGCGTCGTCGCCCTTGATCGCTTCCTTGAGGTCGGACATGGCGTTCTCGATCGCGCTGCGCTCGGTCTCGCTGACCTTGTCGCCGTGCTCCGCGAGCGCCTTTTCGGTCGAGTGCACCAGCGCCTCGGCGTGATTCTTGGCTTCGACCGCCGCCTTGCGCTTCTTGTCCTCTTCGGCGTGCGACTCGGCGTCCTTCACCATTTTCTCGATGTCGGCTTCAGACAGACCGCCGGAGGCCTGGATGCGGATCTGCTGCTCCTTGCCGGTGGCCTTGTCCCGGGCCGAGACGTTGACGATGCCGTTGGCGTCGATGTCGAACGTAACCTCGATCTGCGGCACGCCGCGCGGCGCCGGCGGAATGCCCATCAGGTCGAAATTGCCGAGCATCTTGTTGTCGGCCGCCATCTCGCGTTCGCCCTGGAACACCCGGATGGTCACCGCGTTCTGGCTATCCTCGGCGGTGGAGAACACCTGGCTCTTCTTGGTCGGGATGGTGGTGTTGCGGTCGATGATGCGGGTGAACACGCCGCCCAGCGTCTCGATGCCGAGCGAGAGCGGGGTCACGTCGAGCAACAGCACGTCCTTGACGTCGCCCTGCAGCACGCCGGCCTGGATGGCGGCGCCGATGGCGACCACCTCGTCCGGGTTGACGCCCTTGTGCGGCTCCTTGCCGAAGAACTGCTTCACGACTTCCTGCACCTTCGGCATGCGTGTCATGCCGCCGACCAGGACCACCTCGTTGATCTCGCCCGCCGACACGCCGGCGTCCTTGAGCGCCTTGCGGCAGGGCTCGACGGTCTTCTGGATGAGATCATCGACCAGCGCCTCGAACTTGGCGCGGGTCAGCTTCATGGTCATGTGCTTCGGACCGGAAGCATCCGCCGTGATGAACGGCAGGTTAATTTCGGTCTGCGTGGTGGACGACAGCTCGATCTTGGCCTTCTCGGCGGCTTCCTTCAGCCGCTGCAGCGCGAGCTTGTCGTTGCGCAGGTCGATGCCCTGCTCCTTCTGGAATTCATCGGCGAGATAGTTGACCAGGCGCATATCGAAGTCTTCGCCGCCCAGGAACGTATCACCGTTCGTGGACTTCACTTCGAACACGCCGTCGCCGATCTCGAGAATCGAAATGTCGAAGGTGCCGCCGCCAAGGTCGTAGACCGCGATGGTGCCGGTCTTCTCCTTGTCGAGGCCGTAGGCGAGCGCAGCCGCGGTCGGCTCGTTGATGATGCGCAGCACTTCGAGCCCTGCGATCTTGCCGGCGTCCTTGGTCGCTTGGCGCTGGGCGTCGTTGAAGTATGCGGGAACGGTGATGACGGCCTGCTCGACCTTTGAGCCGAGATAGGCTTCCGCGGTCTCCTTCATCTTCTGAAGCGTGAAGGCGGAGATCTGCGAAGGCGAATACTGCTTGCCGTCCGCTTCGACCCAGGCGTCGCCGTTGGAAGCCTTTTCGATCTTGTAGGGGACGAGCTTCTTGTCCTTCTCCACGGTCGGGTCGGAGTAGCGCCGGCCGATCAGGCGCTTGACCGCGAAGATGGTCTTTTCCGGATTGGTGACCGCCTGGCGCTTGGCCGGCTGGCCGACGAGCCGCTCACCGTCGTCGGTGAACGCGACGATCGAGGGCGTGGTTCGCATGCCTTCGGCGTTTTCGATGACTTTCGGCGAAGTGCCTTCCATGACGGCGACGCACGAGTTCGTGGTCCCGAGGTCGATGCCGATGACCTTGCCCATAGTTGTTCCTCTCAAATTGCGGCAGGCCGGCCGGGCCACTTGTGCCTGTCGAGGCCCCTTGGCGCCCGTTTGGGTATGTCGGCGGCTCGTCCGCCAACCCCCCTTTATCCAGCCCCCTGGATACGCGATTCGCCGCGTTTTGCGGCTCAATCGCTCATATAGGAGGGCCGCCTTGGCCTGCAAGTCAGCCGCTCACGAAAACGCGAGGTAGCGCCGGCAGGTAAGCTGCCGTAGTCAGGACGCAAACCCATGGTGGGGTCCGCCTCCGCCGGGCCGGCCCGCTCGGGCTCCTTTGGGATGGTTAAGGACAACGGATATTTCCATGCTCCGCCGACTGCTGCTCCCTGTACTGGCCCTCCTGGCCGTCTTCCCGCAGGTCTTGCCCGCGGCCGCCGCCCCGGAATATCCGGCCGGCCTCAGGGTCGGACTGGAGCTTCCGCCCGGGCTGGTGGCGAGCCGCCGCTTTCCCGGCTTCGAAGACCCTGCTCACCACGTTCTGGTCGCCATCTTCGAACTGCCGGGCCAGGCCTATGAGCAGCTTCTGAAGGCCGGTTTCGACAAGCGCACCCAGGGCATGGGCAATGTCAGCAAGGCTGACTTCGCGGTTGCCGGCGGCAGCGGCTACCTGGTCGGCGGTGAGACAACGATCAAAGATCAAAAAGCGCACCGCTGGTTTCTGCTGGCCAGGCCCCGCGAGGATGACAAGAGCGGCAAGCCGCCCCCTGTCTCAAGCCTGATCCGGGTCGACGTGCCGGATGATGCGCGCGACGTTTATTCCGAGGCCGTCGTACGCAAGATGCTGGCGAGCGTCGACTTCCGCGCGACCCCGATCAAGGAGCAGCTCGGCATGCTGCCGTTCGAGCTCAAGGATCTCGCGGGCTTTCGCGTCGCGAAGGTGCTGCCGGGTGGCGCCATCCTCACCGACGGGCCGAGCGACCAGCTCGGCCGCGCGAGGCAACCCTATATCATCGTCTCGATCGGACGCGGTGGCCCGAGCGATCCGGCGCTGCGCGGAAACTTCGCCCGCGATGCCCTGCGTAACGGGCCTCTGACCGATATCCGGGTGACATCGGCCGACACCATCCGTATCGGCCGCGCGCGCGCCTATGAGCTGCGCGCCACGGCGACGGATCCGACCGGCCAGGCCGTGACCGCCGTGCAATGGATCCAGTTTGGCTCCGGCGGCTACATGCGCATCATCGGCGTGTCGTCCACGGACGACTGGGACAAGCTGTTCCATCGCTTCCGCGCCGTGCGCGACGGTATTGCTGCACGCTGAGATTTTGACCGTCATCAAAACGTGGATGGCCGGGCTTTCACCCGGCCACCACGATTTGAACATTCCCCGGAACGTCAGAACGTGAACGTGCTGCGCAGACCGGCGAGAAAGGCGTGGTCGAAACCTTGCGTCGCGTCGTTCGAATTCTGCCCGCCGTTCGGATGCACGATGTATTGCAGGTCCGGCTGCACGATCCACCACGGTGTGATCTGCAGCGCATAGCTGAGTTCGAACAGCAATTCGTAATTGCGCGCCATATTGCCGGCGTCCGTGTCCGCGGCAGCGGCATCGCCGCTGATACTGGCGTAGGAGGCACCGAAAGTGAGCACGTCGTCGGCGCGGCCGGGGACAAGACCCTTGAAGCCGGCGCCGCCGTCGATGTACCAGGTGATCAGATTGCGGTCAGCCGGCGAATAACTGCCCCGCAGAAACAGGCTCAGCCTGCGGTCGCCGTTGCGCCAGACCATCTGGTCGGCCGCGCCGTAGATGCCCCAGTTGCCGCTGTGGTTGAGCGGGCCGGCCATCGTGGGATCGGACAGCAAAACCACTGCGCCGGTACCATCAACGCCATAACGCTGGTCGGCGAATTGCGCGGTCTGATACCAGGTGCCGACCTTGTAGACGCCCGGCAGGCCCATCGCGTTCTTGCCCTTGTTCAACGCGTATTGTGCCTCCCCGATCCACAGCGAACCGCCGGAAAAGCTGAAGGTGGTGCCATGGCGATTACACTTTTGCGGATCGTCGTTGCAGTTTGCGCCGGCGGGATCGCCCGACAAAACAGCAGCCGAGACGGTAACGTCCTCGATCGGCTTGACCGACAAAAAGGCGCCCGGTGCCGAGAGTGGATAGGCGGGCCCGCCATTGGTCATGTTGGCGGCGAAAATGCTTGGCCACCCGAATGTGCCGTTGAGCAGACCGCCGTTGGTCTCGCCGGTGAAGGTAAAGAGGTCGACGCCGAGCTGACCGATCCGGAGCGAGACCCGGTCCTCGAAAAAATTCTGCTGGAACCACGCGTCAAAGAGCCGGGTCGTCGGCAGCGCATCGATGTTGCCGGGATCGGCGATGCTGCCGGTGATTTCGGCGGCGTTGCGGCCCCCGTTATGGATCTGGAACAGGGTGACGTGAGCCGAGGCGCCGTGCCAGCCGATCAGCTTTCCCAGATCGGTATCGACGGAGAATTCGAACAGGCCTTCGTAGGTCGCGCGTCGCTTCAGACCGCCCGACAACACGGCAAGGGTCTCGGCGATGTACTGAAGCGTGATGTCGATGCCCTTGTCGCTCAGGGCAGCGCGCGCACCGCCCCAGTCGCCGGTGAGCTTTTCCTGCTCCCGGATCGACTTCGGCGCGGGAGCCGTGCTGGCGGCTTTGGTCGCCATGTTGGCGGCCTGCGCACTCGTCACGCCGGCAATGATCGCGGCCGTCACCAGAATCGTGCACCACCGCCGCATCATCGAACCGCGAACATCATCCCCAGGAGCATTGAACCACATACAGGGCCCCCTTGTTATTGTACTTCGCAATCAGATCGTCCGGTCTCAAACCGTCCGTCACTGCACCGGCACCGACCTCCGTTGCCGCGCTCGCCGATCGCCTGTGCCGGGCCGCACACATCGCGTAGTCACACCGCACGAGGACGGGTCGTCCCGGAGCCGACCGGGTGCGCGATGATCCCCGAGAGACGCGACTTCGGCACAGCAATCGTGACCGACAATTTGCCCAGGGAGAAGTGGTCGTCAACAGCTAAAGTGTAATAAAATCAATATGTTATAATTGGTCCAATGAAAGGCTGTGGCGCTCGACAGGACCACGCAAAACGCCTTCAAATTATTCCAGTAAAGAGAAGGATCCTAACCCGCTGACGATCCTTGCCCACGCCAATGCCGCGATGAGACGCGTCGACGCATCACGCGCAAGAAGGCCGCGACGACGCGTCGGCATCGTCGCGGCAAAATTACAACAGACCTGGCGAAATTTTTGCGGCGGCGCGCGCGGTTCAGTTCGCGCCGTTGGACCCGGAGTTGTCGTTGGCCGATGCCGGCGCCGGCTTCGCCGGCGCCTTGCTGACGCCGACCATCGCCGGACGCAGCACGCGCTCGCCGATCATGTAGCCTGCCTGCATCACCTGCGCGACGTGGCCGGGCGGCAGTTGGGCATGCTCCATCTCGAACATCGCCTGATGCACATTGGGATCGAACTTCTGCCCCTCCGGCGAGAACTTCTTCACGCCGTGCTTTTCCAGCGTCTTGAGCAGTTCGCGCTCGGTCAGCTCCACGCCTTCGATCAGGCTCTTCACCTTGGCGTCGGCACTTTCGCGCAAGCCCGGGTCGATCGTCTCCAGCGCGCGATGCATGTTGTCGGCGACCGCCAGTACGTCGCGCGCAAAGCCGGCGATGCCGTAGGTCCGCGCATCGGCGATCTCGCGCTCGGTACGCTTGCGAAGATTCTCCATCTCGGCGAGCGTCCGCAGCAGCTTGTCGCGATAGTCGGCTGCTTCCTGCCTGGCCTCGGCAAGCGGATCGGGGGGCGTGTCGGTGGATTTGGCCGCGGGCTGCGGATCGGCCCCGGCCGCCGCAGTCTGCGCCTCCGCGGCGGCTTCGGCCTCGGCGGCCTGGTCCTGGGCCTTGCGCGCGCTCGGGTCCGTCATCGTCTAATAACCCCCAAAATTGTTGCGATTGCCCCGCATATCAGGGTTCGGACGCCAAAAATCAAGTTCAGCCCGACAGCAGCCGGCTCACCACCCGGGCGGTGTAGTCCACCATCGGGATCACGCGGGCATAGTTGAGCCGGGTCGGCCCGATGACGCCCAGCACGCCGACAATGCTGCCCTTGCTGTCGCGATAGGGCGCAATGATGGTGGAGGAGCCGGAGAGCGAGAACAGCTTGTTCTCCGAGCCGATGAAGATGCGCACGCCCTCGCCGCGCTCGGCGCGGCCGAGCAGATCGATCACCCCGCGCTTGGTCTCGAGCGCATCGAACAGCGATCGCACCCGCTCGAGATCGTCGAGCGCGTGCAGGTCTTCAAGCAGGTTGGCATGGCCGCGCACGATCAGCTTGCGGTCCTCGCTTTCGCCGCCCGACCAGCTCGCGAGCCCCGCCGCGATGATCTTCTGGGTGAGTTGGTCGATCTCGGCCTGGCTCTCCTGCGCCGCGGTTTCCATGTCGGCGCGCAGTTCGGCCAGCGTCTTGCCGGTGATGCGCGCGTTGAGGAAGTTGCCGGCTTCCACCAGCACGTTGCTCGGCAGCCCGGCCGGAATGTTGAGGATGCGGTTTTCCACCTGCCCGTCTTCACCGACCAGCACGGCGAGCGCGCGCTCCGGCTCAAGCCGCACGAATTCAATGTGCTTGAGCCGCACGTTGTTCTTCGTGGTGAGCACGATCGAGGCCGAACGCGTCAGCCCCGACAGCATCTGCGAGGCTTCGGTCAGGATCGACTCCAGCGACTGGCTGCTGCCGGCGCCGGCGACCTGCGCCTCGATCGAGCGGCGGTCTTCTTCCGTCAGATCCCCGATCTCCATCAGCGCATCGACGAAAAAGCGCAGGCCGAGTTCGGTCGGCAGCCGGCCGGCCGACGTGTGCGGCGCGTAGATCAGGCCGAGGTGCTCCAGGTCCGACATCACGTTGCGCACCGAGGCCGGCGACAGCGGGATCGGCAAAATGCGGGCGAGATTGCGCGAACCCACCGGCTCGCCGGTGGTGAGGTAACTCTCGACCAGCTGGCGGAATATCTCGCGCGAGCGCTCGTTCAGCGCCGCCAGGCTCACCTGGGTCGAACCGATCGGGACGTCGTGCGAGGCCACCTGTCTTAACTCCTTGAGACGGGAACAACATTTGACCATTCCCGCACCCTTGTTCAAGCCGGACGTATGGGTATGGTGGCCGTCCTTGATGGGACAGGGCCCTGAGCCCGAGCGGGAAGGAATACGCCCGATGCGGCCGAGCCGCCGAGAAGTCGATGAATTGCGCCCGGTTTCGCTCGAACGCGGGGTCGTGAAGTACGCCGAAGGCTCCTGTTTTGTGAAATTCGGCGATACCCACGTCCTGGTCACCGCCAGCCTGGAGGAACGTCTGCCCCCCTGGCTCAAGGGCCAGGGCCGCGGCTGGGTCACCGCCGAATACGGCATGCTGCCGCGCGCGACCTCCGAGCGTACCCGCCGCGAAGCAAGCGCCGGCAAGCAGGGCGGCCGCACGGTCGAGATCCAGCGCCTGATCGGGCGTTCCCTGCGCGCGGTGGTCGACCTCGCCGCGCTCGGTGAACGGCAGATCACCATCGACTGCGACGTCATCCAGGCCGACGGCGGCACCCGCACAGCTTCCATCACCGGCGCCTGGGTGGCGCTGTCCGACTGCCTCTCGTGGATGAAATCGCGCGACATGTTCAGGAACGGTGAGGTGCTGCGCGACCATATCGCCGCCGTGTCTTGCGGTGTCTACAAGAACACTGCGGTGCTCGATCTCGACTACGCCGAAGACTCCGAAGCAGAGACCGACGCCAATTTCGTCATGACCGGCAGCGGCAACATTGTCGAAATCCAGGCCACCGCCGAGAAGCTCGCGTTCAGCGAGGACCAGTTCATGGCGCTGCTGGGGCTTGCGCGCAAAGGCATCGGCAAGCTGGTGGATTTGCAGAAGCTGGCCGTGGCCTGATCGCCCGTGGCACGAAAACTCACCGGCCCCGTCGTCATCGCCACGCATAATCCCGGCAAGCTGCGCGAAATGCGCGAGCTGCTCGCGCCCTTTCGTATCGAAGCGCAATCGGCCGGCGAGCTCGGGCTCGCCGAGCCGGAAGAGACCGGCACCACCTTCGCCGCCAACGCCCGTATCAAGGCGGAAGCCGCCGCGAAAGCCAGCGGCAAGCCGGCCTTCGCGGACGACTCCGGGCTGGTGGTCGAGGCGCTCGGCGGCGAGCCCGGCATTCATTCGGCGCGCTGGGCCGGACCTGACAAGGATTTCCGCGCCGCCATGAACCGCATCCAGACTCTGCTGATCACGCGCGGCGCCAGGACGCCGGACCAGCGGCGTGCGCATTTCATCGCCGCGCTGTGTCTTGCCTGGCCCGATGGCCATGTGGAGGAATTCGAAGGCCGCGTCGACGGCGTGGTGGCCTGGCCGCCGCGCGGCGACAAGGGATTCGGCTACGATCCCTTGTTCCTGCCCGACGGTTTCGACCTCACCTTCGGCGAGATGGACGCCGACGAAAAGCATGGCTTGCCGCCCAGCGCCAAAGGCCTCTCGCACCGGGCGCGGGCTTTTGTGAAGCTGGCGGATGCGTGTCTGAAGTAACGGCACTTGCGCCGGTTCCCGATCGTTACAATTTTAATCATCTCGCACCGGGAAGTCGCATTCACGCTGGCCGTCCGTGCGCGACGCGGTCATACTGTTTAACATGTCATTTACCACGAACCCTGCGCCCTTCGCCGTCTACGTCCATTGGCCGTTCTGCCTGTCGAAGTGCCCCTATTGCGACTTCAACAGCCACGTTCGTCACGGCGGCATCGATGAAGCGCGCTTCGTGCGTGCGATCGAGAGCGAGATCGCCAATACCGCCGCGCGTGTGCCGGGGCGCACTGTTTCGACGGTCTTCTTCGGCGGCGGCACGCCGTCGCTGATGCAGCCGTCGTCGGTGCAAGCCGTGCTCGATGCGATCGCCAGACATTGGGCGGTTGCGCCCGACGCCGAGGTGACGCTGGAAGCCAATCCGTCGAGCGTCGAAGCCACCCGCTTCCGCGGCTATCGCACCGCCGGCGTCAACCGCGTGTCACTCGGCGTACAGTCGCTCGACGACGCGGTGCTGAAAGAACTGGGCCGCCTGCACACTGCGCAAGAGGCGTTGGATGCGGTCGCCGTCGCGCGCGCGAGCTTCGATCGCTATTCCTTCGATCTGATCTACGCGCGGCCACGCCAGACACTCCAATCATGGGAAGCCGAGCTCAAGCGCGCCATCCATGAGGCCGCCGAGCATCTTTCGCTCTATCAGCTGACCATCGAGGAAGGCACGCCGTTCTTCGGCCTCGCCAAGGCCGGCAAGCTGATCGTGCCCGAGGAAGACCTCGCGCGCGATTTCTACGATCTCACGCAAACTGTCTGCGCCGGCGCCGGCCTGCCGGCCTACGAGATCTCCAATCACGCGCGGCCCGACGCCGAGTGCCGGCACAATCTCGTCTATTGGCGCGGCCACGACTATGCCGGCGTTGGCCCTGGCGCCCACGGCCGCCTCACGCTCGACGGCCGCCGCTTCGCGACCGAGACCGAAAAGCGTCCGGAAAGCTGGCTTATGCGCGTGGAAGGAAGCGGCACCGGCCTCATCGTCGACGACAAGCTCACGCCCGGTGAGGCGGCCGATGAATATCTGCTGATGGGTTTGCGCCTGGCCGAAGGTATCGAGACGGCGCGCTACACCGCGCTGTGCGGGCGCGAGATCGATCCCGGGCGTGTCGCCGTTCTACGCGACGAAGGCGCCGTGGAGACCACGGGCAACGGCCGCCTGCGCGTGACACAAAGCGGCTTCCCTGTACTCGACGCGGTCGTCGCTGACCTCGCTGCCTGACTTTTTCAAGTCCCCGGCCTGAACGTCCGCGGCGGCGCGCTCACCACCTGGCCGCCGCCCGACGTCACCCGCAGCACCGCGAGGCCGCGGTCGTTGGTGCCGTTGCGGTTGAAGCGGAAGATGCCGTCGATGCCCGCGAAGCCGGAGGAATTGGTCAGGATCTGCGGGCTGAAGCGCTGCGGCCCCTGCGTCTTCACCAGCGCGGCGATCAGCGCCACCGCGTCATAGGCGAGGGTGGCGGTGCGCACCGGGTCCTGGCCGAAACGGGCGCGATAGCGCGCCGAGAAATTGCGGAAGCCGCTCGTCGCCGGCGCCGCATAAAGCCCCCCTTGCATGTTGCGGTCGGCGAAGACCGCCTGATCCTCCCACAGCCCGGTGCCGAGCAGCTGCACGCGCCGGAGATTGACGTGATCGGCCGCCAGCGCGGCCACCACCCGGGTGACGGATTCGCCATTGTCCGGAATGAAGATGTTGTCGACGCGGTGGGCTACCTGCGCGACGCGGTGCACCGCCTGCGCCAGCTGCGACGGGTCGGACGGATATTTCTCGATCGCCAGAATGCGTCCGCCGCGGCGCGAGACTTCCTGCTGGAGCGCGGCCTGCACCACCGATCCATAGGCATTGTCGGGCAGCAGCGCCGCGAACGAGCGCTTGCCGCGCGAAATCTGATAGTCGACGATCCGCTTGACGTCGCTCTCCGGCAGGAAGCTCAACAGATAAACGCCGGGGCTCGCAACGCTGGTGTCGGTGGAAAAGGCGATGACCGGGACGTTGCGCGGCCGTGCCACCGATGCCACCGCGCTGACCGCTTGCGCGAACAACGGACCGACAATGATCTCCGCGCCCTCGCTCAACGCCTGTTGCGCGGCGGCCTGGGCCGACTGCGGATTGCCGGCGTCGTCCTTCACCAGCAGCTGGATGTTCGGATTCTTGAACTCGTCGAGCGCCATCTGCGCGGCGTTCTTCATCGATTGCGCGGCGACGCCGGCATTGCCCGCCGCCGACAACGGCAGGATCAGCCCGACCCGGATCTGCCCGCTGCCGATTGTCGCCTCCGGTTGCGGGGCCGTCGGTGCGCCCGGCCCCGTCCCGAATTCGTTGAGTTGTGTGCTGGAGCAGGACGACAGGAATGCCGCTGCTGCGGCGACACACACTGCCGCGATCAGGCCGCGCAATCCACGCATCAGAAATCCCTCATGGCTCCGCGGCGTGCCCGACAAGACAGCCGCTCCCCCGGCAACAAGCCCCCAAGGCCTTCGTAGCCACACTTTCGCATAATGTCCCGCAAAAGTTAAGGCAATGAAAAAGAAAGGGAATTTGCTACAAGGATAGCGCGCATCGGGGTCCCTCGTTAGACTGCGCATCATGACCAAGGACCCGGGTTCCGGAACAGAATCACCAGCGGCACGCCGCTATGCGGCGCTCGGCGTTGCGGTCGAAGCGCCGAAGCCGCCGGCCGGGCTCTATGTGGTCGCAACCCCCATCGGAAATCTCGGCGACATCAGCTTGCGGGCGCTCGAAATTCTGGCCGGCGTCGACGTCATCGCCTGCGAGGACACGCGTGTCACCCGCCGGCTGACCGAGCGCTACGGTATCGCCACCCCGCTCACGCCCTATCACGAGCACAACGCCGCCGAAGCGCGTCCAAAGCTGCTGGCGCGGCTGGCAGCGGGTGAAGCGGTGGCGCTCGTGTCGGACGCCGGCACGCCGCTGATCTCCGATCCCGGCTTCAAGCTTGCGCGCGAGGCCCGCGACGCCGGCCACAGTGTCACCGCATTGCCGGGCGCGTCCGCACTGCTGGCGGCGCTCCCGGTTGCTGCGCTGCCAACCGACCGCTTCATGTTCGAAGGCTTCCTGCCGCCCAGGCAGGCGGCGCGGCAGAAGCGCATCGCCGTGCTCGCCGCAATCCCTGCGACGTTGGTGTTCTACGAGAGCGGGCCGCGGCTTGCCGCAACGCTGGCCGATCTCGCCGAAGGCCTGGGGGGGCGCGCTGCCGCCGTCTGCCGCGAACTGACCAAATTGCACGAGGAAGTGCGGCGCGGCGATCTTGCAACGCTCGCGCACGATTACGCTCAAGGTGCCGAGACGCGCGGCGAGATCGTCATTGTCGTGGCGCCGCCGGCTGAAGATGATGGCACCGCAGGCGATGTCGATGAGCTGCTGCGCAGCGCGCTCGCGCGCGTGTCGGTGAAGGATGCCGTGGGCGAAGTGGCGCTTGCCACCGGAAGACCGCGCCGCGAGGTCTATCAGCGCGCGCTCGAACTCAGCAAAGAGACCGGCGATGGCGAACAATGAACTCAAGCCGCCGCGGCCCAGGCCGTCGGCGCTCGGCAGGCCGCCGCCACGGCAGGATCGTCAGGTGGCGTTTCGCCTCGGCCTCTCGGCCGAAAGCCGCGCCGCTGCGTTCCTGGTCGCCAAGGGATTCCGTATCCTGGCGCGGCGCTGGCGCAGTCCGGCCGGGGAGATCGACATCGTCGCGCGGCGCAGGCAATTGCTCATCTTCGTCGAAGTGAAGGCGCGCGCGGACTTCGACACCGCGGCTGAATCAATCAGCCCGCGCCAGCAGCAGCGCATTGCTGCCGCGGCGGAATCCTGGCTGGCGGCCTTCGGCCACAAAGGCCTGCGCGACTTCCGCTACGACGTGATCCTGGTCGTGCCCGGCAGGATGCCGCGGCACATTGCGGGCGCGTTCGGGATATGAGGGATCAGGCGCTCAGCCGCTCGAAGAATTCGTCGACCTGGCCGCGGATGCGCCCGGCAACGGCGCCAAGTTCGTCGGCCACACCCTTCACGCTGCTGGCGCTGTTGCGCGTGTCGTCGGTCGCCGCCCCCACAAGGTTCACCTCGTCGGCGGTTTCCCTGGTGCGCTGGGCCGCGATCTCGACGCTGCGCGCAATCTCCTGTGTCGCCGCGCCCTGTTCCGTAACCGCCGCGGCAATGGCGCTGCTGATGTCGCCGATCTCGCGGATGATGGTTTCGATCGACGTGATAGCCCCGATCGAGCGCTCGGTGGCGCGCTGCATGCCGGAAATCTGGTTGGCGATTTCCTCGGTGGCGCGGCTGGTCTGACCGGCCAGCGCCTTCACTTCGCCCGCCACCACCGCAAAACCGCGGCCCGCTTCGCCGGCGCGCGCCGCCTCGATGGTCGCATTGAGCGCCAGCAGGTTGGTCTGGTCGGCAATATCGGTGATCAGCTTGACCACGTCGCCGATGCGACCGGCCGCCTCGTCCAGTTCCTTGACCGCGAGATTGGTGCGGGCGGCCTCGCTCACCGCCTTGCCGGCGATCGTATTCGACTGCGCGACCTGACGATCGATCTCGTTGACCGACGCCGACAGTTCGTCAGCGGCGGACGCGATGTCGCGCACGTTGCTCGAGGCTTCGGACGATGCGGTCGACGCCCGGGTCGTCTTTGACGCGGCATCGGCGGCGGCGCCCGCGAGCTGGCTCGACGCCGCCAGCATCTGGTCGGTGATGCGGCCGAGCGCGACCAGCGTCTCCTCCACCTCACTGGAAAAGCGAGCGATCTCGGCGGACATCACCTGCTGGCTGCGCGTCCGGGCGTCGGCGTCCTCGACCACCGTGCGATTGAGTTCGGCATTGTGGCCGATGGCTCTCTGGAAAACGCCGATCGAGCGGGCCAGCGCGCCGATCTCGTCGGCGCGCCCGCTGAACGGTATGTCGAGTGCGGTGTCGCCGGCCGCCACCTGCTCGGTCAGCCGGGTGATCGCGGCGAGCGGCTCGGCCACCGACCGGCGGATCACGACTATGCCGGCGGCGGCGCCCGAACGCTCGCAGCCAGCGCGAGGCCGAGAAAGGCCCACATCGGTCCAGCCAAAATGTAGGTCCATGACCCATGGTCATGTCCTCATGGTCGCGCATGTGGACAGACGCCGACAAGCGCCAGCGCCACAGTGGTGGTGGCCAGCAGCGCAAAGATCGCATAGAGCTTGGCGGCGATTGAAAGCTTCGGCAAAGTCAAGAAAACACCCTTCCCCCTGCGACACCCGGGGCCCGCGCGGCGAGTGTGCGCGATAAACGTTAACGCTTTGTTTTCCTTAAAACTTCCCCAGGCATGGCAGCCATGACCCTGAACGTTGCGGTCCAGATGGACCCGATCGAGCGGATCAACATCAAGGGCGATTCCACCTTCGCGCTGCTGCTGGAGGCTGAGAAACGTGGCCATCGACTGAGCTACTACACTCCGGACCGGCTGGCGCTGCTCGACGGCGAGGTGTTCGCCAGCGTGCAGGGTCTGACTGTGCGCGACGTGGTCGGCGATCACTTCACGTTGCAGGCGCCGCGGCGGGCGGCACTCACCGAATTCGACGTGGTGCTGCTGCGTCAGGACCCGCCGTTCGATCTCGCCTATGTGACCAGCACCCACCTGCTGGAGCGCATCCATCCGAAGACGCTCGTGGTCAACGACCCTGCCAGCGTACGCAACGCGCCCGAGAAGGTGATGGTCACCGAGTTTCCGCAGCTCATGCCGGCGACGCTGATCACCCGCGACCTCGAGGAGATCAAGGCGTTCCGCAAGAAGCACGGCGATATCGTGATGAAGCCGCTCTACGGCCACGGCGGCGGCGCGGTTTTTCGCATTACCCGCGACGACCTCAATTTCGGCTCACTTTACGACATGTTCGCGACCACGTTCCGCGAGCAGTGGGTGGTGCAAGCGTTCCTGCCCAACGTCAAACACGGCGACAAACGCATCATCCTGGTTGACGGCGAATACGCCGGCGCGGTCAACCGCATTCCGGCGCCTGACGATCTGCGCTCCAACATGGTGCGCGGGGGATCGCCGGCGGACACCATGCTGACCCCGCGCGAACGCGAAATTTGTGAAACGATCGGCCCAGCCTTGCGCGCGCGCGGTCTGTTGTTCGTCGGCATTGACGTTATCGACGGCAACCTGACCGAGATCAACGTCACGTCGCCGACCGGCATTCGCGCCATCAGGAATCTTGGCGGACCCGACATTGCCGCGCTGATCTGGGACAAGATCGAATCGCGGCGCGCTTCAGGCCGCTAGCGCCATCGGCCGAGACGGCTGCGCCTCCACGGTCAGATGCAGATCGTCGGCGCCTTCGGTTAGCGCCAGCCGGTGCCAGATCGCAGATCCGCGCTGCATCTCCCACAACAGTTCCTCGACATCGCTGCAGGCCGCCTCCGCCGCCTGCCGGATCAGGCGAGCCTGCTGGAGCTCCCGCGCCACCGTCATTGCGTCGATCATCGGAAACCTCCCCCCGGCGCTGCCTCGCCCGGATCGTTAAAAATATCTTACCCCGAGTCGCTATGTTCTGCAAATGTTCTTGTCCGTTTTCGCGAACTTCGCTATCATGCGTTCCACAGGTTGCAACGCAGGTCAGGGCGCCTCCATGGTCCAGCACGTCGCGACAGTCGCCTTCGAGGGCATCGACGCCCGCGCCGTGGACGTCCAGGTGCAGGTCGCGCCGGGTCTGCCCGCCTTCAACATCGTTGGCCTGCCGGACAAGGCGGTCTCGGAGGCCAAAGAACGCGTTCGTGCGGCGCTCATCGCCTCCGGCCTGGCGCTGCCGGCGCGCCGGATCACCGTCAATCTCGCGCCCGCTGACTTGCCGAAGGAAGGCAGCCATTACGACCTGCCGATTGCGCTCGGCCTGATGGCCGCGATCGGGGCCATTCCGGGGGACGCCATTGCCGGCTTCACGGTACTGGGTGAATTGGGCCTTGACGGCTCCATCGCCGCGGTCGCCGGTGTCTTGCCGGCCGCCATCGGTGCCAACGCGCGCAGCCAGGGATTGATCTGTCCGGCGTCCTGCGGCGCGGAAGCGGCGTGGGCCAGCCCCGAAATCGAAATCATCGCCGCCAGCTCGCTCATCCAGCTCGCCAATCATTTCCGCGGCACGCAAGTGCTGTCACGCCCGCAGCCGAAGATCCGTGAACTCGATGGCACCCCGCTCGATCTCGTGGACATCAAGGGCCAGGAGAACGCCAAGCGCGCACTCGAGGTCGCCGCCGCCGGTGGCCATAACCTGCTGATGGTCGGCCCGCCCGGCGCCGGCAAGTCGATGCTGGCGGCACGCCTGCCCTCCATCCTGCCACCGCTGACGCCCACCGAATTATTGGAAGTCTCGATGATCGCGTCGGTCGCTGGCGAAATCCAAGGGGGCGCGCTGACCAGCCGCCGCCCGTTCCGGTCGCCGCATCATTCCGCCTCCATGCCGGCGCTGGTCGGTGGCGGCATGCGGGCGCGACCGGGCGAAATTTCGCTCAGCCACAACGGCGTGCTTTTTCTCGACGAGTTGCCCGAGTTTGCTGGTCAGGTGCTCGATTCCTTGCGCCAGCCGCTCGAAACCGGCGAAGTCTCGATCGCCCGCGCCAATCACCGCATCACCTATCCGGCGCGCTTCATGCTGGTGGCCGCGATGAATCCATGCCGATGCGGACACGCCAGCGATCCCGGCTATATCTGCCGGCGCGGGCCGAATGCGCGCTGCGCCGCCGACTATCAGGCGAAGCTGTCGGGTCCGCTCATCGACCGCATCGACATGCATATCGAAGTGCCGACGGTAACTGCGTCCGACCTCATCCTGCCGGCGCCGTCGGAAGGCAGCCGCGAGGTCGCCACCCGGGTGGCGCGCGCCCGCGACCTACAGCTCGAACGCTACGCCGCCCTGGGGCTCGACGATGTGCGCACCAACACGCAAGCCTCCGGGCCGGTGCTGGAACAAGTCGCGGCTTGCGACAACCCCGGCTTGTCGCTCCTGCGCGACGCCGCCGACGCCATGCAGCTTTCCGCCCGCGGCTATCACCGCGTCCTGCGTGTCGCCAGGACGCTCGCCGATCTCGACGGCGCGGACAAAGTCGGCCGTGTCCATCTCGCCGAGGCGCTGTCCTATCGTGCATTGACAGACGAAGTTCGCCGCGCGGCTTAACCTTTCGTTAGCCTTTCAGCCGGTATGGGCCGACCGCCACCTGCGGTAATTTAATAAACAAGTAAGGAGCCTGGCCCTAGCCTTCCCATGCGCGCTTTGCGCCAAAATTCGGGGAGGTTGCCATGACTCGCCCGCGTATTGCTTCGCTTCTGACGTTGATGATCGCGGTGTCCGCGGCGGCGGCTCATGCCTTCTTCGCAGAACCACCGAAGCCCTGCTTTGTTTCAGGCGCCCACGCCTATCGCATCGCCGGTGCTGAAGACGCCAGCGTTACCGTGCGCGTCAACAAGACGGCGGCGCATCCCAACCTGCGCATGCAACTGGTGAACGACCCCGCGACCGCCAATTTCGTGTTTGTCGACGATGACGACAGCGCCGCGGCCTGCCTCAACATCGGCACCGTCAAGAACATCCGCCTCGACGCCGAGGCCGCCAAGCCGGACCTGACCGTGACGCTGTCGGACAAGGCTGCGCCCTACAAGATCTATGTGCGTTCGGCGCACTACACGCCCCAGGACGCTGCCGCCCTGTTCGCTGTGATGCGGCAGGACGCAGCCAGCTCCAGGATCGCTGCCCGCGAGTAGCGCCCGCGATTAACTCCACCTTCACCATACCGGCGCGCGAGCGCCGGCACCGTGCGCTGGTGGAATGGATTCGCAACAAAACCGACTTCAAATGCGTGACACGTGAAGTCCCGCGGACAGCGTAACGCCGCCTCGGGAATGGGGTGTCATGCAATCGGGTGCAAGAGCCATCACCGCGTCCCGCCGCAAGCGCGCGCGTAATCATGCCGCGCTTGTTCTGTTCGGCCGCTCCGTAGTGATTGCGCTGTCGGTGATCTCCGGCATTCTCGGTTTTATCGCCGGCACCCGCATACAGGCGGCGACCTACGACCCCAGTGCCTACGCCATCGGCGTCGCCACGCTGTTCGCCATCGCCTGCGCGGTGATCGCCTGGCTGCTCGTCCGCCGGCGCGCGCTGCGGCGCAGGATGCGCAAGCTGGAAGCGCAAATGGAGGGATTGTCCGATCAGCATTGGGAACTGCGCGAGGCCGAGGAGCGCGCGCGCAGCCTGCTGGAAGCGCAGGGCGATCTCATCGTGCGGCGCGACGGCCAGGGCCGCATCACCTATGCCAACGACGCGTTCTGCGCGCTCGCCGGCGCCAGGCGCAACGCGCTGATCGGCAAGGCAAGGGACTTGCCGGTGCGCGAACAGGGCGCGGTGACGGTGCTCGGCGACGGCACCCGCATCCACGACCAGATGATTGAAAGCAGCGCCGGACCGCGCTGGGTCGCCTGGCGCGAAGCGCCGGTACGCACCGAAAACGGCAGCGAAGTGCAGGGCGTCGGCCGCGACGTCACCGACCGCGTCGAAGCCGAGCACGCGCTCCAGCTCGCGCGCGATCAGGCGGAAGCCGCCAATCGCGCCAAGTCGCGATTCCTCGCCACCGTCAGTCACGAGATCCGCACGCCGCTCAACGGCCTGCTCGGCATGACCGACCTTTTGCTCGATACCTCGCTCACGCCCGAGCAAACCAGTTACCTCAAGGCGGCGAAAACCTCGGGCGCGGCACTGCTGACGCTGATCGAGGAAATTCTCGACTTTTCCAAGATCGAAGCCGAGAAACTCGATCTTGCACCACGCGCCTTCGAACTTCAGCCATTGGTCGAGGAAACCGTCGAACTGCTGGCGCCGCGCGCGCAGGCCAAGGGCATCGGCATCGCGAGCTTCGTTGACGAACGGCTGCCGGCCAGGCTTGTTGGCGACGCCGCGCGTCTGCGCCAGGTGCTGCTCAATCTCGCCGGCAACGCCATCAAGTTCACCGAGCTAGGCGGCGTCGCCGTCATCGTCGAACCCGATGACATCGAAGACGCCGTCCGTTTTTCGGTGCGCGACTCCGGCGTGGGCATTGCGCCGGATGACCAGGCGCGCATCTTCCTCGACTTCGAACAGGCGGACGGTTCTTCCACCCGCCGATTCGGTGGTACTGGCCTTGGGCTCGCCATCTCCAAGCGCATCGTCGAGCGCATGGGCGGCACGATCGCGGTCGAAAGTGAGCCCGGCGTCGGCGCCGACTTCAGCTTCGCCGTGCCGCTGCCGGTGGCTGACGACAGCGCAAGTCCCTTCGCCGTGCCCGATCTGGGCGGCACGTCGATGCTGATTGTCTCGCCGTCCGAGGTCGAGGCGACGCTGCTGGCGCGGCGGCTCGGCAACTGGGGCGCCGGTGTCACTGTCGTCGCCGACGAGCGCGCGGCGCTGGCGCGGCTTGCCCAACATCCTTGCGATGCACTGCTGGTCGACGTCGCGCTCGCTTCGAAACTCGCGTCAGGGATCAGCGACATGATCGGCGATGTGCCGCGGCGTATCGTGCTGATCGCGCCCGGCGACCGTTCTGAACTGCCGGCGCTGAAGGCGGCCGGGTTCACCGGCTATCTGGTCAAGCCGGTGCGCGCCGTCTCGCTGGCCGCCCGCATCGGTGACGACCGGTTCGAGCTTGCCCCGCCGCTCGCCCCCGATGCGGACCCAGACAAGCCACGGACGGCACCGGAAAAGCCGCTCGCCGTCCTGGTCGCGGAGGACAACGAAATCAACGCCCTGCTCGCCCGCGCGCTGCTCACCCGGCTCGGCCACCGGCCGACCATCGCCGGCGACGGTGAAGCCGCGGTGACGGCCTGGGTTTCGGCGCGCGCGGACGGCAAACCCTTCGACCTGGTGCTGATGGACGTGCAGATGCCCGGTATGGACGGACTGGAAGCGGCCCGCCGCATCCGCGCCGCCGAGGCCGACAATGGTGTGGCCCAGCGGCCGACTCGCATGCTGGCGCTCACCGCCAATGCCTCGGAGGATGACCGCGCCGCCTGCCTCGCCGCCGGCATGGACGGGCTCCTCGTCAAGCCGCTGGCGCGCGAGCGGCTGATCGAGGCGATTCTGGCTCTTCCACAGCCGTCCACTGCCCGCGTATCCGCGGCTTGAGGCGACTTCGGCGCATTGTCATAATTTCGTATCCAGGCCGTGGTGTAGGGGTGCGATTGGCGTTAGACGGCTGTTTCGCTGGTCATGATTCCGTTACTGGTTTCCCGCGCCGCAAGGATCCCCATGACGACCCGCTTCACTCACGACCCCTCGCATCGCCCGCCGGGACGTTCGCGCTCGGCCCCGGGCGCAACCAGCAAACATGGCCTGCTTTCGTCGCTGCAGGCCTATAGCGGCGTGCAGGCCAGAGCCGCCCGCGCGCACCGGCCTTCACAGAGCCTCGGCAGCGTCGGTTCTCTGGAAGTGCGGCTCGCGCAGACCGCGGCGGAAATTCGCCAGGCCCAGAAGCTGCGTTACCGGGTGTTCTACCAGGAGGGTTCGGCCATCCCCGGGGCCGGCCGGTTGTTCGCCCGCCGTGATGTCGACGGTTACGACCCGATCTGCGACCACCTCCTGGTGATTGACCACGCCGCCCGCGAAACCAAAACCGGCAAGCCGGCCGTGGTCGGCACCTACCGGCTCCTGCGGCAATCGCTGGCGGAAGACCATGGCGGATTCTACACCGCGGGTGAATTCGATATTGGCGGTCTCCTCGCGCGCCATGACCATCTGCAATTCCTCGAGCTCGGCCGCTCCTGCGTGCTGACGCCCTACCGCAACAAGCGCACGGTGGAGCTGCTCTGGCATGGCATCCACGCCTATCTGTTGCAGAACCGCTGCGACGTCATGATCGGGTGCGCCAGCCTCGAAGGAACCGAACCCAGGCAGCTCTCGTTGCCGCTGTCGTTCCTGCATCATTATGCGCGGGCGCCGGAGGAATGGCGCGCCCGCGCGCTATGCGACCGCTATATCGAAATGAACCGGTTGTCGAAGGAAGCGATCGATCCCAAGGCGGCGCTGCGCGCGTTGCCGCCGCTGATAAAGGGTTATCTGCGGCTCGGTGCCTACATCGGCGACGGCGCGGTAGTGGATTACGAATTCGGCACCACAGACGTGCTGGTCGTCCTGCCGGTGTCAGTCATCCAGAAGCGCTATTTCGAGCACTTCGATCTGAGCCGCCGCGCGGCGTAGGGCACTCTTCGCCAAACTTTCTATTCGTCGTTCCGGGGCGCGGTCCATAAGCGCGTTTACGCGCGTCTTCGACGCGCGATGGACCGCGAACCCGGGAATCCATAACTCCTGCGCTGCGGAGTATGGATTCCGGGTCCGCCCGCTCCGCGGCCGTCCCGGCATGACAGAGTAGTTAGAGCTTCCTGAGCGAAACCTGCTCGACCATATGGCTCTCGCTCTTCATCAGAATCAGATCGGAGCGCTGACGCGTCGGCAGGATATTCTCGTGCAGGTTCACAAGATTGATGCGTTCCCAGATGCCGGTCGCCGTCTCTACCGCTTCCTCGTCCGAAAGGTTAGAATAGCGATGGAAGTATGACTTCGGATCGCGGAAAGCGGTACCGCGCAACGTCAAAAAGCGATCGACATACCAGGACTTCAGTACGTCCTCATCGGCATCCAGATAGACCGAGAAATCGAAGAAGTCCGACACGAACGGAACAGCCTTGCCGTCCTTCGGCGGACGCCCGGTCTGCAACACGTTCAGGCCTTCGACAATGAGGATGTCCGGCCGGTCGACCTCAACCCACTGGTTGGGAATGACGTCGTAGATCAGATGCGAGTAGATCGGCGCGCGCGCCGGGCGCTTGCCCGCCTTCACCTCGGTCAGGAAGCGCAACAGCGCCGGCAGGTCGTAGCTCTCCGGAAACCCCTTCTTCTCCATCAGGCCTTCGCGCTCGAGGATGACGTTCGGATAAAGGAAGCCGTCGGTGGTGATGAGATCGACCTTGGGCACGTTCGGCCAGCGCGCCAGCAGCGCCTGCAGCACGCGCGCGGTGGTGGACTTGCCGACCGCCACCGAGCCCGCGACGCCGATCACGTAGGGCATCTTGATGTCCTCGGTGCCGAGAAAACGTTCTTGCGCGATGAACAGCCGCTGCGTCGCCGCCACATACATCGACAACAGGCGCGACAGCGGCAGATAAATCTCTTCCACCTCGCTCATGTCGAGCCGGTCGTGCAGCGAGCGCAGGCGCGTGACCTCGTCCGGCATCAGCGTCATCGGCGTGTCCTGCCGCAGCTCGGCCCATTCCGCGCGCGAGAACGTGCGGTAAGGCGACAGGGCTTCTTCGCTTTCGATGCGCTGTTCCATTGCGTCTTTCACTCAGCGTACGCGCGATGCTTTTTCCGCGTGGCCGCCCTGCGCCGTGCGTTTTGCGAGCTCGGCCTCGACTTCGGCCAGTGTCACACCGCGCGCCTCCAACAGCACCAGCAGATGATAGAGCAAGTCGGCGGCCTCCGAGACCAGCCGGCTCTTGTCCTCCTGCACCGCGGCGATCGCCGTCTCGAACGCCTCCTCGCCCAGCTTCTTGGCGCAATGGCCGACGCCCTTGTCGATCAACGCGCGGGTATAGGATTCGGTCGCGCTCGCCCTCGCGCGCTCGCGCACCCGCGTTTCGAGATCCGACAGGGTGAATTGGCTCATGTCCGGGTTCCTTCGGCGGGGTCTTTAGCACCCTTGGGGAGCCGCGTCATTCCACCTCGGTCCGCAACCGCCGCGGGCCCGGAATGCGGGAAATCAGGGGTCCAGCCGCATGGGCAGGCCGGCTTTCGCCATGTACTCCTTGGCTTCGCGCACCGAATGCTGGCCGAAATGAAAGATCGAGGCCGCCAGCACCGCGGTGGCGTGGCCGTCGCGGATACCTTCGACCATGTGCGCGAGCGTGCCAACCCCGCCGGAGGCGATCACCGGCACCGGCACCGCATCCGCCACCGCCCGGGTCAGCGCAATATCGAAGCCGGACCTGGTGCCGTCGCGGTCCATGGAGGTGAGCAGGATTTCGCCGGCGCCGAGTGCCACCACCTCGCGGGCGTAGTGCACGGCATCGAGTCCGGTCAGATTGCGCCCGCCGTGCGTGAAGATTTCCCAGCGCTCCGGTTCACCGGGCTTCGACACTTTCTTGGCGTCGATTGCCACCACGATGCACTGGTCGCCGAACTTCTCTGCCGCCTCTTTCACGAATTCGCGCCGCGCGACGGCAGCCGTGTTGATAGACACCTTGTCGGCGCCGCAGGTGAGCAGCTTGCGGATATCCTCGACCGTGCGCACGCCGCCGCCGACGGTCAGCGGCATGAAGCATGCTTCCGCCGTACGCGTCACCACGTCGTAGATGGTGTCGCGGTTCTCGTGGCTGGCAGTGATGTCGAGGAAGGTAAGCTCGTCGGCGCCGGCCTCGTCATAGGCGATGGCCGCTTGCACCGGATCGCCGGCATCGCGCAGGTCGACGAAATTTACGCCCTTGACCACGCGGCCGTCCTTGACGTCGAGGCAGGGAATGACGCGGACTTTGAACATCAGGCGTTCGCCTTCGCCTCGCGGATGAGTTTCAGCGCGTCCGCCGGATCCAGCCTCCCGTCGTAGAGTGCGCGGCCGGCGATGGCGCCTTCCAGTTTCGAAGCGCGCGGTTCCAGCAGCGCCTTGATATCGTCAATGGAGGCGAGGCCGCCGGATGCGATTACCGGAATCGAAATTACCTCGGCCAACGCAATGGTGGCGTCAAGATTCAGGCCCTGCAACATGCCGTCGCGCGCAATGTCGGTATAGATGATGGCGGCAACACCGGCGTCCTCGAAACGCTTTGCGATATCGAGGGCCGACAATTCCGAGGCTTCCGCCCAGCCTTCGACCGCCACCTTGCCGTCGCGCGCATCGAGCCCCACCGCCAAGCGCCCCGGGAATTCGCGCGCGGCCTGCTTCACCAGTTCGGGATCGCGCACCGCCGCGGTACCGATGATGACGCGCGTCACGCCCTTGCCCAGCCAGCCTTCGACGGTTGCCATGTCGCGCACGCCGCCGCCGAGCTGCACCGGAATGCTGACGGTTTCCAGGATGCGGTCGACGGCCGCCGCGTTCACCGGCTTGCCGGCGAAGGCACCGTCGAGATCGACCATGTGCAGGTATTCGAATCCTTGCGCCTCGAAGGCGCTAGCCTGTGCCGCGGGATCGCGGTGGAACACGGTGGCGCGCGCCATGTCGCCCTGCTCGAGACGTACGGCAAGGCCTTCCTTCAGGTCGATGGCGGGGAACAGGATCATGCACTGACTCCGTCATTCCGGGGCGCGATCGAAAATCGCGAACCCGGAATCCATAACCCCAGCGCTGCGGAGTATGGATTCCGGGTCCGCCGCTTTGCGGCGTCCCGGAATGACAATTGTTTGTTCACGGCGTCCACCTCAAGAAATTCGCGATCAAGGCCAGTCCCAGACGCTGGCTCTTCTCGGGATGGAATTGCGTACCCACCATGTTGTCGCGACCGACGATAGCCGTGAGCGGACCGCCGTAATCGGCCTCGGCCACCAGTTCATCGCGCTTGCTCGGCTTCAGGTGATAGGAATGTACGAAATAGGCGTGCAGACCATCGGGCCCGAGCGCGAGATCGGCAAGCAACGGATGGGCTTTCAGCATATCGAGCGTATTCCACCCCATGTGCGGGATCTTCAACGACGGGTCGCCCGGCGCGATGCGGTCCACTTCGCCCGCAATCCAGCCGAGGCCTGGCGTCACCTTGTATTCGCGCCCGCGCTCCGCCATCAACTGCATGCCGACGCAGATGCCGAAAAACGGCGCGCCGCGCTGCAGGACGTTTTCGTTGAGCGCCTCCACCATGCCGTCGATTTCATCCAGCCCGCGCCGGCAATCGGCAAAGGCGCCGACGCCCGGCAGCACCACGCGCGAGGCGCGCGCCACCTTGTCGGGGTCGCGGGTGACGATGATCGCTTGCGCATGATTGCACTCGCGCGCGGCGCGCTCGAAGGCCTTTGCCACCGAATGCAGGTTGCCGGAGCCGTAATCGACGATGGCGACGCTCATGGCGCGCGCCCCGGCTCGGGAAAAAGGCCGATGACATCGTCGTCCGATGAGGTGCCGCGCCGCATCGGCAAGCTGTAGCTCGGCTCGGCTGGCGGCGGCTCGACAACGGCGGGGCTGCGCGTCGCCCATTCGCCGTAAAAGCGGCGTTCGGCGTCTTCGAGATTGTCGCCGACCACGAAGCCCAGCATCTTCCACTTGCGACGCGCAAGCGTCCAACGCTGCAAGGTGCCGGCTTCGAGACCGATGAGCAGCCCGATCAGCAAGCCAGCTATCGTTTTCGCCGTACCGGCGACGCCGAAGAAGGTCAGCGCGCCCTCGATCGCGAACATCACGATCACATAGAGCACGAACACCAGCCACAGCCGCCGCGCCAGCAGCCACAGCGGCGTCAACACGAAAGCCCAGAAATGAAATCCGTCGCGCACGAACCGGAAGCGCTCGGGATCGGCGCTCCGACCTTTGCGCGGCGGCGGTTCGTGCACGGTGTAGGTGGGCATTGGATTACTCTCGCCAACATCTTTGATCATTCCGGGGCGCGCCATAAGCGCGTTTACGCGCGTCTTCGACGCGCTATAGCGCGAACCCGGAATCCATAATCCCTGTCTCGATAATCCACTTCAGCGTCGGGATTATGGATGACGCCGATATGTTTACCCGCCCAGCGAGCCCTTGGTCGACGGCACTTCGTCCTTGGCGCGCGGATCGGTCGTCACCGCCGCGCGCAACGCGCGCGCCAGCGCCTTGTAGCAGGACTCGGCGATATGGTGGTCGTTGGTCCCGTACAGGCAAGCGACATGCAAGGTGATGCCGGCGTTCATGGCGAAGGCCTGGAACCACTCCTGCACCAGTTCGGTGTCGAAGGTGCCGACCTTGTCGCGCACGAACTCGGCGTTGAACACCATGAACGGCCGCCCCGAGATATCGAGCGCGACCCGTGTCAGCGCCTCGTCCATGGGCACGTGGACGTCGGCGTAACGGGTGATGCCCTTCATGTCGCCGAGCGCCTGTTTCACCGCCTGGCCGAGCGCGATGCCGACGTCCTCGGTGGTGTGGTGGTGGTCGATGTGCAGGTCGCCCCTGGCCTTGACCGTGATGTCGATACGGGAGTGGCGCGCCAGCAGATCGAGCATGTGGTCGAGGAAGCCGATCCCGGTCTCGACCTGTGACTTGCCGGTGCCGTCGAGATCGACGGCAACCATCACGTCGGTTTCCTTGGTCTTGCGCGTCACTTTGCCAGTGCGCATGGGCGCTCCTTTGGGCAGCCTGCAGGGGCGCGAACCCCTTGATCCGCGCGCCTTTTATCAGGGGTCCGGCTGATTTGCCACCTTCGGTACGGGCTGCAGCGGCAGGCAACAAGGTAAACCTGCGCCAATTTGCATCCCCCGCCGCCGCCCCTTACATGTCCCCCACCGCGAGGGCTTCCTGTCTTATGTCATCCAGCGATATTCCCACCTGGCACGGCACCACCATCCTCACCGTCCGCAAGGGTGGCACCGTGGTCATCGGCGGCGACGGGCAGGTGTCCATCGGCCAGACCATCATCAAGGGCAACGCCAAAAAGGTGCGCCGGCTCGGCAAGGGCGAGGTCATCGGCGGCTTCGCCGGCGCCACCGCCGACGCCTTCACCCTGTTCGAACGGCTGGAGTCGAAACTGGAGCAGTATCCCGGCCAGCTCATGCGCGCCGCCGTCGAACTCGCCAAGGACTGGCGCACCGACCGTTACTTGCGCCGGCTGGAAGCGATGATGATCGTCGCCGACGCGCAGGTGACGCTGGTGCTCACCGGCACCGGCGACGTGCTGGAGCCGGAGCACAACGTCATGGGCATCGGTTCGGGTGGCAATTACGCGCTGGCCGCTGCACGCGCGCTACTCGACAGCGACATGGACGCCGAAGCCATCGTGCGCAAGGCGCTCGACATCGCCGCCGAAATCTGCGTCTACACCAACCGCAACCTGACGATCGAATCGCTTGCAACGTAATCGAGTGAACAGTTGACCGACTTCTCCCCCCGCGAAATCGTTTCCGAGCTTGACCGCTTTATTGTCGGTCAGGGCGACGCCAAACGCGCCGTCGCTATCGCACTCCGCAACCGCTGGCGCCGGCTGCAACTCGACGAACGCCTGCGCGAAGAGGTGCTGCCGAAAAACATCCTGATGATCGGCCCGACCGGCGTCGGCAAGACCGAGATTTCGCGCCGGCTCGCGCGTCTTGCCGGCGCGCCGTTCCTGAAAGTCGAAGCCACGAAGTTTACCGAGGTCGGCTATGTCGGCCGCGACGTCGAGCAGATCGTGCGCGATCTCGTCGAAATCGGCATCGCGCTCACCCGCGAGAAGCGGCGAAAAGACGTGAAGGCAAAGGCCGAAATAGCCGCCGAGGAGCGCGTGATCGACGCGCTGGTCGGACCCGGCTCCGGTCCATCGACCCGAGAGAGCTTCCGCAAAAAGCTGCGCACCGGCGAACTCGATGACAAGGAAATCGAAATCGAAGTGCAGTCCGGTGGAGGCGGCATGCCGATGTTCGAGATTCCCGGCATGCCGGGCGCGCAGATGGGCGCCATCTCCATCGGCGATATCTTCGGCAAAATGGGCGGCGGCCGAACCAGAACGCGGCGCGTCACGGTGAAGGATTCCCACGACATTCTGGTCAACGAAGAGAGTGACAAGCTGCTCGACGACGACGCGCTGACCCAAGACGCCATCCGCTCGGTCGAGCAGAACGGCATCGTGTTCCTCGACGAGATCGACAAGATCTGTGCGCGCGAAAGCCGCGGCGGCGCCGACGTCTCGCGCGAAGGCGTGCAGCGCGACCTGTTGCCGCTGATCGAAGGCACCACCGTCGCCACCAAACATGGACCGGTTAAGACCGACCACATCCTGTTTATCGCCTCCGGCGCCTTCCACATTTCCAAGCCTTCGGACCTGCTGCCCGAACTGCAGGGCCGCCTGCCGATCCGCGTCGAGCTGCAAGCGCTGAGCCGCAACGACATGCGCCGCATCCTCACCGAGCCGGAAGCGTCTCTCATCAAGCAATACGTCGCGTTGATGGGCACCGAAGGCGTCACGCTCGACATTACCGAGGACGCCATCGACGCTATCGCCGACATCGCGGTGTCGGTGAACGCCAGCGTGGAAAATATCGGCGCGCGCCGTTTACAGACAGTGATGGAGCGCGTGCTCGACGACATTTCCTTCGCCGCCTCCGACCGCCACGGCGAGACCTTCACGGTCGACGCCGGCTACGTGGAAAAGAATATCGGCGATCTCGCCAAGAACGCCGACCTCTCGCGCTTCATACTTTGAGCGGCCGGCCACCGCGCCGTGGCGTCGGGTGCAGGACTACCCCCGGGCACCCGGCCGTCGAACGGCGCAAACCGATTATTCATTGATATGCGCACCCGGGCGGCGGCCTCGCCGGACGCCGGACGGGACGGGCTACTTTGCCATTTCCTTCATGCAGTCCATGACGAACCTGGCGCGCTCGTCCATCTTGATTTTCTGCTGCGCCGCCTTCAGCTGGCACGTTTCCAGCCGCGCCTTTTCCCCGGGCGGCATCATCTTCGCCGGCGCGGTCGGTTTCATATCCGACCGGGCAAAGGTTGTATTGACATGTAGAGCCGAGCCAAGAACGAAAGCGAAGATATAAACGATCACTCGCGGCATCACATCGTCTCCCCGCAACGCCATGCTGCACGGTCACGCAATACGCTCGTGCCAGGCAATGCCCCGATTTACTTCTTGCCGTTTTCTTCGTCGTCGTCCGGCGCCGGCTCGGTCACCGCCACCGGATCTGAGGCAGGAAAGGTGTCCTCCAGCCCCTTCTCGAGATCGTGCTCGAGCTCTTCCTTGCTTGGTTTGTGTTCCCTGAAGACCGGCTTCGGCGTTTTGGCTTTCGGCTTGCTGGCCATGTCCGCACCTCCAACCTGCAAACTCAGCGGCTTTGCAGCTTGCGCAGTCTCACATAAAGCGCACCCTCGCCGCCATGGGCGACATGGGCATCCTCGAAGCCCACCACAAACGTGCGGAATTCCGGCAGCGCCAGCCATTGCGGCACTTGCCGCCGCAACACGCCGCTCTTGCCGGTAATCACCAGCACCATTTTTTTCCCGCGTGCACTCGCGGTGCGCAGGAAATGCAACAGCGCGGCGTGCGCTTCGCTTTGCGTCAGTCCGTGCAGATCGAAACGGGCGTCGATCGCCTCGCGCCCGCGCGCGACCCGTTGGCGCATGCGACGACCGAGCGGCGCAAGCGGCGGCGGCAAGGGCTGCGAACTTTCCAGCGGCCTCGAAACAGCCGGTAGTGGCTTGATAGCCCGCCGCGGCCTGGCCGTCGCCGGAGCGATGTCTGCCGTTTTTTCCGGTTCGGGCGCGATTTCCGGCATATCGCGCAAGGGGGCAATGGATTGCGTCACCGTACGCCACAATACGCGTTCCTCGCGGCTGAGCACGCGTCGGCGATCGCGCGCGCTCATTCCACGACCTTCGGCTTGGCCTTCGGCAAAGGCGTCGCCTTCCTGGCGGCCGCCAGGGTCGTCGCCTCGTCGGGCGCGAGCGCCGGCGGCTTGGGCCGCGGCAACGGAATGTCGATGTCCCCCTGCACGCCCAGCATGCGGGGCACCAGCATGACAAAGCGGCCATGCTGCTTGACGCGCCCGGCGATACTGCCGATTCCCTCGCCGCGCCCGAAATAGATGTCGGCGCGCGCCGGGCCGACGATGGCGGAACCGGTGTCCTGCGCGACGAGCAGATGATTGAACGGTGTATCCGGCGTTTCGTTGGCGATCGGCAATTCGGCTTCGACCCAGATCGGCGTGCCGTAGACATGGATGCTCTTGTCGACCGCAAGCGACCGCAGCGGGGTCAGCGGTACGCCCTGGGCGCCTTCGATCTTTTCGTGCGGGTCCAGGCCGGTATCCGTGAAGAACACGTAGGAACGGTTCTTGCGCCGCAATGCCTTGCCTTCTTCCGGGTTCGCCTCCATCCACTCGCGGATGCGGTCCATCGTCATGTCTTCGCGGGAAACGATGCCGCGATTGATCAGATCGCGGCCGACCGGATAATAGGGATGGCCATTGCTGGCGATGTAGTTGAGCCGCAGCACATCCCCGGTGTCGAGTTTGACCCGCGCCGACCCCTGGATTTGCGCGAAGAAGGCGTCGACCGGATCCTTGATCCAGCAAATTTCCAGGCCCTTGCCGGCAAGCGCGCCGTCCTCGATCTTGGCCCGATCATACTGGCCGAACACCTTGCTTTGTCCGACAAACTTCTTCGGCACGCGATAGAGCGGCACGGTGAACTCGTCGCTGGGGAAACGCGAACCGGTAAACTCGACTTCGTAGTAGCCGGTATAAAAGCCTTGCGTTTCACCCGCCGGAGCTATGCGCACCGGTTTGAAATTGTCCTCAAAGAACTTGCGCGCCGCTTCGCGGTCCAGTTTTCCCGCGGCGAGCGCGCGTTGGCACACCTTGTAAAGCCCGCGATAGACCGGTTTCGCCCGCCGCAGCATGCGCGGCGTGGCATGGCGGATGGCGTCGCAGCTGTTCAGGAAAGATTTGAAGGCGGCGGCATGGTCATCGTTGTTCCAGCCGTTGAGCGCGGAAAAGCTCAACGGCGCAACCTGCGCGTGGCGCAGCTTCAATGTGGCGTAGAGCGGTTTGCGATGGTGTCTCGCTTTCGCGGCTGTTGCCGGCGGAGCAAGAGCCAGCATCAGCCCAACAGCCGCCGCGGACGCGACAAGTCCGGCGCTCAAGCGCCGGACAGAAAACCCGAATCGAACAGCGGAGCGGAGGTCGACCGCCTGCATGCGTTCATTGTCCGGCTTCGGTGGCCACGAGTTTCCAGTTCGGATCGCGCGACGTCACTTCCCTGGCAAACGTCCAGATGTCAGTGACGTCACTGACCTTCTCGGCGTTGCCGTCGATCACCTTGCCTTCCTTGTCGCGGGTCGCAGTGATCAGCTTGGAGACGAAACGCAAAGTTACCTGTGCGGTGCGCTTCTGCAATTCCGCGCCGGTGATCTCGGCTTCGTCGATCGATACGAAATGGCTCTCGACCGTTTCGCCGCGTTGCTCGCGCTCGGTGATCGCACCCTCGAAGCCCTCATAGACCTCACGTGACAGCAGTGACTTGAGCGTGCGCCGGTCGCCTTCGGCATAGGCGGTGACGATCATCTCATAGGCGCCACGTGCGCCGATGATGAAGTTCTTCGCATCAAAACCGGGATCGGCGGCCGCGATCGCGTCCAGGCCGGCGGCGACCGGCGAGTCGGGCGCGGCAACGCCTTTCCAGCGCTCTCCGGCCGGGATTGGCTCGGCTGATTTAGCTGCGGCTTCGGCGTTGCGGTTAGGCAAGGGGATTACCTTTTCCGCAGCCGGCTGACCCGGCTTTTGCGCGGAATAGGGGTCGTAAGGCGGCCGCTCCCGGCCGGTGCGCTGGCCCAGCACGCTGCGAAGCCGCAGGAAGATGAACACTGCGAGCGCGAGGAAGATGATGGTGTAAATATCGAACACGTCTTGCATGCTTTCGGCAGCCGTGGCGGGTCGGGTTCGGGCCCCTCGCCGGATCGACGGCATGGCGGGCGCTTCCACCGTACCTATTTAAGCTGGTAACCGCCCCGTTCCATAGGCCGCACGCCGAATCCGGCGCTATTTGGGCTCTGGGACAAACTGTAAACGATCAGGGCGCTTACGCCAACATGGCCGGCGTGGAAGAAGAGAACCATTATGAATGTGGCAAAATGGTTGCTGCTGGCGCTTGTGGCGCTGCCTTTCGCGGAACTCGCCGTATTTGTCGCAGTCGCGGCCGTCATCGGCTTGTTCCAGGCGCTGCTTCTGGTGGTCGCGACCTCACTCGTCGGTGGCCTGCTGCTGCGCCATGCCGGCGGTAATCACATCGCCCGCATGCGGATGGCGATGAGCGACGGCAACATCCGCACGCTGCAAGCCGACGGCGCCGGGTCCCTCATGCTTTTGGCGGGATTTCTGCTGCTAATTCCGGGACTTATCACCGACACCGCCGGTGTGCTGGTGCTGCTGCTGGCATCACTCGGCGCGGCGCTTCGACGCGGGACTCCGGCCCGCTCCCCCGACGGCGTGGTCGACCTCGAGCCGGAGCAATGGCACCGCGTCCCCGACCCCGCGCTGCCACGGCAGGATGACCCCCGCCGGAACGACTGAGGCCGTGCCGGCCGTTCTTGTTCCGCCTTGAGCGCTATGTTAGCCAACCGGCGCGCCCGCCCGGGTTGCCGAATAGCGCCCGCCCGGTTTCTGGGCGGCAACCGGCGCCTTCCGAAATACACGTGCGCGCGCACGCTGGATTCATGAACCGGGCCTGACCCGAGAGCAGGCAAAAGGCGCTTCGCCGCGCGGAGGGAAATTCATGACGACAACCAATGGCGGCCAGGAGGCCGGGGGCGCAGCGCCGGGGCAAGAGCCGCAACTCAACGTCGTGGCCCAGTACATCAAGGATCTGTCGTTCGAGAACCCGAACGCGCCCCAATCGCTGCAGATTCAGCAACAGCCTCAGATCGGCATCCAGATCAATGTCGACGCCAAGCCGATGTCGGAGACCGACATCGAGGTCTCGCTCAGGCTCGAAGGCAAGGCAGAGATCGGCGACCAGTTGCTGTTCGGCTTCGAGCTGGACTTTGCCGGCATCTTCCGCATCCAGGGCGTCCCGCAGGAAAGCTTGCAGCCGGTGGTGCTGATCGAGTGCCCACGTCTGTTATTCCCGTTCGCCCGCGAAATCATCGCAAGCACCGTGCGTAGCGGTGGTTTCCCGCCGCTCCTGCTCGATCCGGTGGATTTCGTTGCGCTCTACCGCCAGCGCATGGCGCAGATGCAGCCGTCGGATCAGCCGGTGGTGTAATCGCGCGCAGTTACGGCGCGTCGTTTTCCCGGTACTTCAGCCACAGCGCGTCCTCGCCCAGCGTCGCGACAAATGCGCGATGGGCGGCGCGGTCTTCCTCGCTTACCCGCGGCATCAGCGCAACCTGACGCCGCCGCACGATCATGACTCCATCAGCCGCGCTGGCGCGCCCGCTGCCATGTTCGGCCAAGCCGAGCGTTGCCTGCCGGCCGCCGATCAGCTCGAGATAAACCTCGGCCAGGATTTCGGCGTCGAGCAGCGCGCCGTGCTTTGTGCGGCGCGAATTGTCGATGCCGTAACGCGCACAGAGCGCATCGAGATTATAGGGGCCGGCGGAATGCTTGCGCCGCGCAAGCGTCAGCGTGTCGACCAGCCGCTCGCGCGCAATCAGCGCGCGTTCGACGCGCTTGAGCTCGGCGCACAGAAAGCCGTGGTCGAAGCCGGCATTGTGGATCACAAGTGGATCGTCGCCGATGAATTCGAGGAAGTCGTCAACAATGTCGCCAAACAGCGGCTTGTCTCTGAGGAACTCTTCCGACAGACCGTGGACGTTGAAAGCTTCCGTCGGCATGTCGCGTTCGGGATTGACGTAGGCGTGGAAGGTGGCGCCGGTCGGAATGCGATTGAGCAATTCGATGCAGCCAAGCTCGACCAGCCGGTGTCCCTGGCCCGGATCGAGGCCGGTCGTTTCGGTATCGAGGACGATCTCGCGCATGGTGCCTTCGTGCCGCGGCGGGCGACTCACTGCCGTCGCTTCGGCATTGTAGCAACCTGTCTGAGAATTTCACGCACCTGCGCGCGCGCCGCTTCGAAGCCCTGGCTGCTATCCACCACGAAATCCGCCCGCGCGCGTTTCTCCACGTCCGGCATCTGCTTGGCCAACAGCGCCTGAAGCTTCACATCGGTCATGCCCGGGCGTCCGAAAGCGCGCGCGCGCTGCACGTCCGCCGGCGCCGATACCACCACAACCGCATCGCAGCGCCTGTCGCCGCCGGTCTCGAACAGCAGGGGAATATCGAGCACCGCCACGGCGGCGGCGCCCTGCTCGGCCTCGTGCAAGAACCGCTGCTCCTCGGCGCGCACCAGCGGATGCACGATCTGTTCGAGTTTCCTGATGGCGGTTTCGTTGCCAAGCACAGCCTGGCCAAGCCTTTCGCGATCGACCTTGCCGCGGACCGTCGTTCCCGGAAATGCGGTCTCGATCAGCGGCACCGCTTCGCCCGCATAGAGCCGGTGCACCGCGGCGTCGGCGTCGTAAACAGGTACGCCCTCTTCGGCGAAGAACCTTGCCGTGGTCGTTTTTCCCATGCCGATCGAACCGGTCAGGCCGAGTACAAACATAAACTACCCCGCCAGCCAGCCGTTCTGCCGCAGGTAAGCGAGCAGCGGCAGCAACGGCAGACCGAGAATGGTGAAATAGTCGCCGTCGACACGCTCGAACAAATGCACCCCGATGCCTTCGAGCTGATAACCCCCGACGCTGGCGGACGCGGCGCTGCCGGCGGCGTCGAGATACGTCGCAATGAACTCGTCGCCGAAATCGCGCATGGTCAGGCACGCGCTGTCGGTGTGTTCGAACATCACCTGACCGTCGCGCAACAGCGTGATCGCCGAATGCAATTCGTGGGTACGGCCGCGCAAGCGCCGCAGTTGTTCCGCCGCGGCGGCGCGGTCGGCCGGCTTGCTGAAGCGTTCGGCGCCCAGCGCCAGCGTCTGATCGGCGCCGAGCACGAGTTGCCCGGGCCTCGTGACCGCCACCGCCGTCGCCTTGGCACGCGCCAATAATTGTGCGGCCGCAACAGGTTCGGGACTGCCGGATTGCGCCTCCACCGTACGCTCGTCGAGCTCCGCCGGCCTGATTTCGAACCACAATCCCGCCGCCGCCAGCATCTTGCCGCGCACATCGCTGCGCGACGCCAGCACCAACGGTTGATCGGCGAGCCAGAACGGCATGATCCTACGTAACCGGCGCCCGGCGGCGCTCGGTCAGGAGCCGCATCACCGCCGCCGCGGTTTCCTCGATTGAACGCCGGGTCACGTCGATCGATGGCCAGCTGTGACGCGCGCACAGCCGGCGTGAATAGGCGACCTCCTCCGCCACCGCGTCCCGGTCGATATACTGGTCATCGTCGCGGTGCGCCTTGAGCCCGAGCAGCCGGTTTTCGCGGATCTGTACGATGCGCTCCGGGCTCGCATAGAGACCGACCACCAGGGGCCGCGAAAGCTTTTCGACTTGCGGCGCCAGCGGCACGTTCGGCACCAGCGGCACATTGCCGGTCTTGATGCCGCGGTTGGCGAGATAGATCGAGGTCGGCGTCTTCGACGTGCGCGACACACCGACCAGAACCACGTCGGCCTCTTCAAGGCCCTCCACGTGCTGGCCATCGTCGTGTACCATCGAGTAGTTCAGCGCATCGATACGCTGGAAGTATTCGGCGTTGAGCACGTGCTGGGCGCCGGCGCGGTGGATCGTCTCGGCCCCAAGGTAGGATTCGAACACCCGCAGGATCGGCCCCAGCACCGACATGCAGGGCAGGCCGAGCTCGCGGCACTTGTTCTCCAGGAGCTGGATCAGGTCTTCTTCCAGGAGGGTGTAAAGCACCAGTCCGGGCGACTCCGCGATCTCCGTGAGCACGCGGTCCAGTTGCTTCCTGGAGCGCACCATGGGGTAAAGGTGCTCCACCGGCGATACGTTGGAGTATTGCGCCGCCGCCGCCCGCGCGACCGTTACCAGGGTCTCGCCGGTGGCGTCGGAGACCAGATGGAGGTGGAAATATCCGGGGTTGGCCATAGGGACAGCGCGGGGAGGGCCTGTGGATGGTCTGTGAGGAGGCCACGGCTTTACCCCCTCCGCAAGCCATCAATGGCTCAAAGTCCAACATTCGTCCACATTACCGCTGTGGGGAGACCGATTGGGCCGGAATCGGGGAACAACGGCGGGATGTGGATGTCGACCTGGGGAGAAAGCGGGAAAAGCGCCGGAAGTGCCGGTTTAAGAGGGGCAGCGTTGTGGAGCGTCTCCGGGTATGTCGCGCGGCCTTTCGGGGACAGTCCCGATCCGGCAGTGGACAGGCTGTGCGCTGAAAGGCATGAGTCAAATCAACCGTCCAGTAACCACTACAAAGAGTCTTAGAAGAGTCTTTATGGAAGCAAGCGTGCGAGAAGAGAGGCCGGGGACAAATCCCTTGCTTCGCGTCCTGGCTGGTGAGCGGCAAAGGATTCCTCCGGTCTGGATGATGCGCCAGGCGGGTCGTTATCTTCCCGAGTACCGGGACGTGCGCGCCAAGGCGGGTGGTTTTCTCGACCTTTGCTTCAATCCGGAACTCGCGGCCGAAGTGACCTTGCAACCGGTGCGGCGTTTCGGCTTCGATGCCGCCATTCTGTTTTCGGATATTCTGGTGGTGCCGCTGGCATTAGGCCGCAAGCTCTGGTTCGCCGAAGGCGAAGGGCCGCGGCTCGAGCCGTTGAACGATCCGCGGAAGATCATGGAATTGCGGCCGCAAGCGGATGAGAAGATTTTATCACCGATCTATGAAACCGTCCGCCGCGTCAAAACCGAGCTGCCCAACGAAACCGCGTTTATCGGTTTTTGCGGCGCGCCGTGGACGGTCGCGACCTATATGGTGGCCGGCCGTGGCACGTCGGATCAGGCGCCGGCAAAAGAGTTGGCGGCACAGGATCCGCAGGCTTTTCAGCATCTCGTCGATTGCCTGGTGGAGGCTTCAGTCGGCTATCTGACGGGGCAGCTGGAAGCCGGTGTAGAAGTCGTGCAGATTTTCGACACCTGGGCGGGATCGTTAGCGCCAGAGGATTTCGAGCGCTGGTGTGTGCAGCCGACGAGGCAGCTGGTCGCAAAGCTGCGCGAGAGGAAGCCCGGTACGAGGATCATCGGTTTTCCGCGCGGCGCGGGCAAGAATATCCCGCACTATGTGGCCGAGACCGGCGTCGATGCCGTGAGTTCTCGAAAGCGAGATCGATCGCGAGTTTGCGCGTGAGCAGATCCAGTCACGTGTACCGGTTCAGGGTAATGTTGATCCGCAAATCCTTTTGAGCGGTGGTGATGCACTCAATCGTGAGGTCGATGCGGTACTCGAGGCCTTTGGCAATGGGCCGCACATTTTCAATCTCGGGCATGGTATCTTGCCGCAAACGCCAATCTCCCACGTTGAGCAGATGCTCAGGCGTGTCCGAGGATAGCTCCTGCCATGTATCTCTGGGTCAAAGCGTTTCATCTCATTGCGGTGATCGCGTGGATGGCCGGAATGCTCTATTTGCCGCGGCTGTTCGTTTATCACGCATCCGCCAGGCCCGGCTCGGAGAGCTCCGAGACCTTCAAGATCATGGAGCACAGGCTCCTGCGCTACATCATGACCCCGGCCATGATCGTGACCTGGTTGCTCGGGATCGTCCTGCTTATCCAGGGGCGATGGCTGGGCTCCGGCTGGTTTCACGCCAAGTTTGCCCTGGTGCTGCTGATGACCATCCTGCACGGCCTGTTCAGCCACTGGGTGCGCGATTTCCACTTCGACCGGAACCCGCGTTCGCCGAAATTCTATCGTATTGCCAATGAGATACCGACGGTCCTGCTGATCATCATCGTAATCCTGGCCGTGGTTAAGCCTTTGTGAAGAAGTGCGTTCACATTCCGGCCAGAAAGGCCGGTTAACCGCTTCCAGGGCTCGGTTTTCGCGCCCCCTTGCGCGAAGCATCCGGTCCGCTTATCTTGTAACCAATCCCACCGAACGCAGGCGGATGTGATCGCGTTCCGGCTCCCTTGGCGTTCGGGGCCGGTCGCACATCGGGCGCCGGGATGCTTTCTCAAAGCACCGTCCATTCCTGACCTGCGATTCCTGTCCGTCTCCCGAACCAGCGTCGCACTTCCGTTTTTCTCCCGAAGACGCCGCCGGTTTTTTTCACCAGGACCCACCCCGCATGCGGGAAATGAAACTCCAGGATCTCAAAGCCAAGACTCCCGCCGAACTGCTCGCGTTTGCCGAAGAGCACCAGGTCGAGAACGCCAGTACGCTGCGCAAGCAGGAGCTGATGTTCGCCATCCTGAAGCAGCTCGCGACCCAGGAGGTCGACATCATCGGCGAAGGCGTCGTCGAGGTCTTGCCCGACGGGTTCGGCTTCTTGCGCTCGCCGGAATCCAACTATCTGTCCGGCCCCGACGACATCTATGTCTCGCCCTCGCAAATCCGCCGCTTCGCACTGCGCACCGGCGACACCGTCGAAGGTCACATTCGTTCGCCGAAGGAAGGCGAACGCTACTTCGCGCTGCTCAAGGTCAACACGATCAATTTCGAGGACCCCGAGAAAGCGCGCCACAAGATCAATTTTGACAACCTGACACCGCTTTATCCGACCGCGCGATTGCAGATGGAGCATGAGGATCCGACCAAGAAGGATCTCTCGGCCCGGGTCATCGACATCGTGGCGCCGATCGGCAAGGGCCAGCGCGCGCTGATCGTGTCGCCGCCGCGCACCGGCAAGACGGTGCTGCTGCAGAACATCGCGCACGCCATCACCGCCAATCATCCCGAGTGCTATCTGATCGTCCTGCTCATCGACGAGCGGCCGGAAGAAGTCACCGACATGCAGCGTTCGGTGAAGGGCGAGGTCGTGTCCTCGACCTTCGACGAACCGGCCTCCCGCCACGTGCAAGTGGCGGAAATGGTCATCGAGAAGGCCAAGCGTCTGGTCGAACATCAGCGCGACGTGGTGATCCTGCTCGATTCGATCACCCGCCTCGGCCGCGCCTACAACACCGTGGTGCCGTCGTCCGGCAAGGTTCTGACCGGCGGTGTCGACGCCAACGCCCTGCAGCGGCCGAAGCGCTTCTTCGGCGCCGCGCGTAACATCGAAGAGGGTGGCTCGCTCACCATCATCGCCACCGCGCTGATCGACACCGGCAGCCGCATGGACGAAGTGATCTTCGAGGAGTTCAAGGGCACCGGCAACTCCGAGCTCATCCTCGACCGCAAGGTGGCCGACAAGCGCACCTTCCCGGCGATCGATATTACCCGCTCGGGGACCCGCAAGGAGGAACTGCTTACCGAGCCGGCCGTGCTGAAGAAGATGTACGTCCTGCGGCGCATTCTCAATCCGATGGGCACCATGGACGCCATCGACTTCCTGCTGGACAAGCTGCGCAACACCAAGACCAACAGCGAGTTCTTCGAGTCGATGAATACTTAGGCCGGCGCGGCGTTTCCGGCGCCTGCGGAACTTCCGAAAGACATCCCTGGCCGGCCTGACGCCGGCCAGATTTTTTTCGCCGGCCGGCCAGCCTTTCCCCGGGCGGAACCCGAAGCGGACATGGGTGTTAATACCCGGGTCTGTTCGGGAGGATATGATCGATTCTCGACATATCAGCTGCAAGAAACACAACCGGTCTGGTCAGTTCGCGCGTGAGCGCGGGCGGCACGAAAGCATGTCTGCGTGCGCCCGAAATCGCTCCGGCTTCATCCGCGTCCAGGGGGCGGCTCCACCACTCCAGCGTGTTACGAGGATACCATGTATCGTTTGAGTATGGCTGCGTTGATCGCTTTTCCCCTTGCAGCTTCGCTGGTCCCACCTGCGGAAGCGCAACAGGCCAATAACGGCGTTGCCAGGTACGAGCATGCGGGCTCATGCACACTTACCAATGACGGACGTAGCATCTGCTCAGGCGTTCGCACCGCGCGGGCGCGGAAATCGCGCGCAGGCCGCCGAAGAGTTTACGCAAGCAACGACGGGAAGATTATCGGCGGGCGCCCGGCAGGCTGCCCGCATGCCTATTGCGGGTGCGGCTTGCGCAAGTATCTCGGCATAGCCGACAAGAGGCTCAATCTCGCCCGGAATTGGGCGCGGCTGTTTCCGCGCGTGGCAAATCCGCAGCCCGGCGTTGCGGCGGTGCGCAGCGGTCATGTGATGTACATTGAACGGTCCGCCGGCAATGGTCGATGGCTGGTGCGCGATTATAACTCGGGCGGCGGTCTCTCGCGCCTGCACGTGCGTAGCGTCCGCGGCTACTTGTTTGTCAATCCGCACGTCCAGCGTCTTCTTGTGGCGCAGAAGTAGTCGGGGCCTGGCGGGCGATGGCGGTTGCAACAATCGCCGCGGTCCTGCGAGGCTTGTCCGTCATCCGTTCGCAGGGTTGGGCAAGGACACGCCTCGTTTAAATCTCCTGGCGCTTCCGGGAGGTCGGCAATGTCCGCCGTCGGTGTCGCAAGCTCAAGACGCTGGCGTTGGTCTCATCGCCGCCTGTGCGCATCCTCGATCCGATGGACACCATAGATGACGTCCTGCCGGACAAGCTGCGCAACCCCAGGACCAAAGGGGAGTTCTTCAGGTCGATGAAGACCTGACAACACCCGGTACTGAAAAAACGAGAGAGCGCCTGCTTCCACGCGGGTGCGCTTTTCAAGGGGCAGTCGCCCGGCTTCCGCTTAGTGCCGGGCGTGCCATCCGCCGTTGAACAGATGCTCGTTGAGGTCGCGTTCGATGCTGTCGGTCAGGCGATACCCGCGCCGCGCCAGGAAGGCTTCGATGTCGCGGTTCGCGCCGATCTGGCGATTACGCACGATAGTGTCGTAGAGCCGGCGCAGGAAACCCCGACGCTTTTCGGTCTTTGCGGGCACCCGGTATGGCGAGCCATCGGTATGAAAATCGGTGGGGCGAGCAACGTAGGTCATGGCCTTGTCTCCGGTTTACGGCCTGCCGATGGTTGAGCAGGCCTCTTTTGTGATCCGGAAGATCGTCGCATTTTTGCCCATTGACAAAGGATATAGTCTCAGCCGATGGTTGAGATAATCTCATGCATAGCGCTCTGCCCTCGCTTTCCGCCCTGCGCGCCTTCGAGGCTGCGGCGCGCCATTTGAGCCTTACCCAGGCCGCGCGCGAGCTGAACGTGACGGCGGGCGCGCTCAGTCATCAGATCAGGGGCCTGGAGGATTTCCTCGGCGTGAAGCTGTTCGAACGGCGGGTGCGGGCGATCGCGCTGACTGCCGCGGGCAAGCAGCTTTATCCCGGCCTGCAGACCGGCTTCACGCATATCCGTGAAGCGGTCGCCAGTCTTGATACCGCACACGCGTCGCATGTGCTGGTGGTCAGCACGTCACCTGGCCTGACCTCGAAATGGCTGGCGCGGCGGCTGTACCGTTTCGGCGCCGCATATCCCGATATCGATGTGCGCATTTCATCGTCGGCCGCCAACGCAAATTTTGCGACCGACGGCATCGACCTCGCGATCCGCAATATGCCGATCGATCCTCCGCCCGAGGCGGGGCTGGAGATGGAAAAACTCGTCGACATAACCTACATCCCTGTCTGCAGCCCGCGCCTGCTCGAACGATACAGGCTCGTGAAAGATGCGCGGGCACTCGCGCGGTTGCCGTTGATCCACGACGAGTCGATGTCGGTGCGCGGCGCGGCTCCGAATTGGGGTAGCTGGTTCAAGGCTGCCGGTGTCGAGGATGTCGATCTCCAGCACGGTCTGCGCTTCAACAGCGCCGATCACGCGCTCGACGCCGCCGCCGAGAGCGCTGGTGTCCTGCTCACCCATGACATTCTGGCCTATGAGGATCTGCGCACCGGGCGGCTGATCATTCCGGTGAAGTTCGCATTGCCCGCCGGCCGTACGTTCAGTCTGGTGTGGGCGAAGGGGCGTAAACCGTCGCCCGCGGCCGAAAGTTTTCGGCGCTGGATCAGGGAAGAAGCCGACGCGCTCGACTGGCGGGGAATCCGGGAATAGCGCGCGGCGCTCGCTGTAAAAGTTCGACCGGTCTCAGCCGCCGCGCATCATATCGACCGCGCGGACGATCCCGACTGGATCAGTGACCGGGAGCGAGCAGGTCTCGCCCGCGCAGACAAAAGCGGCGCTGCCGCTCACTGCTTTCAGCTTCTGTTGCGCCGGATGTGAGGCCGGCAGGGCATCGGCGCCAGGCGCGCGCAGAACGATGCGCTCGAGATACGGCAGCTTGAGCGCGGCTTGCGCGAAGGCTTCCGCATCCGGTCCCGTGCAGACGATCTCGGCCGCGCGCAGCCGCAGATCGAGCGCGTTGAGCAACGAGACGTGGGCGAACAGGTTGCGTGGCTGCGCCGAAACGATGCCCTCGATCAGACGGTCGGCCTTCTCGCGCCACTGGTGATCGCCTGTGAGCGCGGCGAGGCGGATGAGGTTGCCGGCGGCGACCGCGTTGGCATTGGGAATTGCGTCGTCGGCAGTGGAGTGCGGCCGCACCACCAGGTCGCCGGCATCGTCGGCGGTGAGGTAGTAGGCGCCCCGCTCGGGATCGGCGTAGTGGGCGTCAAGCGCATGCTGCCAGGCCAGCGCCCGCGCCAGGAATGCGCCTTCGCCGGTCGCCTCGTAGAAGGCCAGCGCGGCCCGGATCATGGAGGCGTAGTCGGAGGCCAGCCCCGGCAGCAACAGCTGCCCTGCCCGCCAGGAATGGCCGAGGCGATCGCCCCGGGTCATGTGCCGGGCGATGAAATCGAAGGCCCGCCGCGCCATGGCGAGCCAGGAGGGCTCGTCCAGGAGAATTGCGGCGTTGACCAGAGCCGCAATCATCAGTCCATTCCAGTCCGCCAGCACTTTATCGTCCAGACCCGGCCTGACGCGTTTCTCCCTTTCTTTCAAAAGCTTACCGCGCAACATGGAGAACCGTGCTGCAGCATCGGGGTCACGCTCGGCTGCGAAGGCCGCCTCCCAGCCCTCGGTCATGCTGCGCGGTAAGTGCTTGAGCTTATTTAGAATATTGTGTCCCTCGAAGTTGCCTCGGGGGGTCACGTCATATTGCGCTGCAAAATCGGCGGCGTCCGGGCCCAGCGCGGCCTCGATCTCCGGCAGCGACCAGACGTAGAACCTGCCCTCCTCGCCCTCGGAGTCGGCGTCCAGCGAGGCGGCGAAGGCCCCCTCCCCGGTCACCATCTCGCGCTCGAGCCAGCCGACGGTCTCCCGGGCTCGCTCCGCGAACAGGTCGATGCCGCCGTGCTGCCAGGCGACCGCCAGGAGTTCCAGGAGCTGGGCGTTGTCGTAGAGCATTTTTTCGAAGTGCGGCACCAGCCACTTCTCGTCAACCGAATAGCGCGAGAAACCGCCGCCCAGGTGGTCGTAGATGCCGCCCTCGCACATGTGCACCAGGCTGTGCTCCACGGTCTGGAAGAACAGGGGGTCGCGGGTGCGCAGGCCCGCCCGCCACAGGAACTCGAGGATCATCGGTTGCGGAAACTTGGGCGCGCCGCCGAGGCCCCCGTGCGCCGTGTCAAAGGCGTTACCGATCTGCCTGGCGGCGCCGTCTAGCTCGCGCAGGCCGATGGTCACCCTGCCTTCGGGCCGCGCCTTTTCGGCAAGCTGCCGCAGGAGCGCCGCCCGGTTCTGCTCGATCTTGACCGGCTCGTCGCGGAACAGCCGCGCCACCTCGCGCAACACGTCGACAAAGGCCGGCCGCCCGTAGCGCGACTCCTTGGGAAAATAGGTGCCGCCCCAAACCGGCTCGCCCGTCGGCGTCAGGAACATGGTCATCGGCCAGCCGCCGTGCTCGCCCATGAGATGCAGTGCCTGCATATAAATCTGGTCGATGTCCGGCCGCTCCTCGCGGTCGACCTTGATGTTGACGAACAGCTCGTTCATCACCCTGGCAGTGGCCTCGTCCTCGAACAACTCGTGCGCCATCACGTGGCACCAGTGGCACGCCGCATAGCCGACCGACAGCAGGATCGGCTTGTTCTCGCGCCTGGCGGTTTCCAGCGCCTCCGGTCCCCACTGCCACCAGTCCACCGGATTATGCTGATGCTGGAGCAGATACGGCGAGGTGGCGCCGGCGAGGCGATTGGTATGCGCAGGGTTTTGGGTGGAAGCCATCGGGACAGCCTAACCCGGATCGATGGCCCATGAAATGCCGGGGTACCGGTTCATGACGGTGCTATGATGAACATTCACCGCCATCAGTGAAAGCCTGATCGCCATGCGGATATTCTTGCAGTGGGTCGCGGCCGTGGCTGCAGCTTTCGCCATTGCGCCCGCCCAGGCAGACCCGGCCGCGAAGAGTATCGATATCGGCGGCTCACGCGCCGTGCTGCTGTTGCCCACCCGGCCCCGGGCGAGCGTTATCCTGATGCCCGGCGGCGACGGCCGTATCCGCGCCGATGCCTATGGCGGCATCCATCGCATGATCAACAATCAGCTCGTGCGCACGCGCTCTGCTTATGCGGCGCGCGGCCTTGCTGTGCTTGTCGTCGATGGCGACGTGAATCTCGCCGCCGCGGTCGAGACCATGCGCAAGATCAAAGCCCCGGTCACTGTCATCGCCACCAGCCGCGGCACGCTGCGCGCGGCTGAAGGCATCGCCGCAGGCGCGCATCCGGACGCGCTTGTGTTGACCGCCGGGTTTCTGACCGATGCTTCCGGCAGCAGAAAGAACATCGCAAACATTCTCGGCTTGCCAGCGAAACTGCCGCACACGCTGGTGATCCATCATCGCCACGATGGTTGCCATGTGACACGGCCGGCGGGCGTTACGCCTTTCATCACGTGGGCGCACGGCAAGGCGCGGGTCGTCTGGCTCGACGGCGGCAGCAACATTGGCAACTCGTGCAAGGCGCGGGCGCATCATGGTTTCGCGGGTCTTGATGCGCACGTCGTGTCTCTGGCCGCAAGGTTTCGTTGAGCAACGCGCCTAAAGAAGCGGTAACTGTCTTCGCTCGGACTATACGCTCTTTTCACTACGTGTTTTCACGGGGCCTTATCGCGCTCCGTGTGAACATCGCCCCCAACAATAATTACGTTTGGGGCGTGTCAGATGCGTACAGAAGTAGGCGTTGGACAGGAGCGCGAGGAAGCCGGCAAAGGCCTTGTTGCAAACGGCCGTGTTTTACTGGCTTATTCGCTGGCCGTGGCGATGGCCGCATTCTTCGCAAGCAGCAATGTTGACGTCAGCCGCGCGAACCCGGTTCAGCTTGTCAGCTACAATCCGGCCGAGGATTTCGTCGTTTTATCCTTAAAGAATTCGTCGACGGTCCCGGCAAGGATTCCGCAAGAAACCTTTTCGAGTGGTTACGATGTTGTCTCGAAACGGGTCGCGACGTCGGCGATTGAGCGGAAGTCCGTTAGGGGGGATTCACCGAAGTCTTTACGACCGAGGCGGCCTGCCAGGCGGGCGGCGCCTTCGACGCATGCCCGGGTTTCATGGAATTGCTGGCGGACAGGGAACAGACTTTGCCGCGTTTCACGGACGTGGCTTTGCCGGACGCGCTGGAGCCCGCCATGGTCGTCGCGAGCTTGAGCGAAGAGATAAGCCTTTCGAAAAATATCACGGTGTCGATCGGCCGGATTGAATCGGCCGTTCCGTCACCTTCGATTGAACGCGCGCCGATCGGCAGCAAGGTCGCCAACGCTCTGGTGTCGCAGGCCGCTTGCATGACGGGTGCGATGTTTGACGCGTGTCCGGGCTTCATGGATGTGCTGCACTACCGGCAACCGGCATGGCCGCGCCTGGCGCGCGCGTCATTGCCGGCAGCGGAAGCGCCATCAAGGACTGCAAGCCTGTCTAATGGCATTGGCGCTGGCGCGGGTGAAGCGGTAAGCCTCACGACGGTGAGCATCTCGACGTCGTTCGATCGGCCGGAAGTGAAGACCGGAGAGGTCATCATGGGCATCGCATCGACGTATAATCCTTACGACAGGAACGACAACGACGCTGGCGGCGCCGAAACCGCGTCGGGCGAACTCTACAATCCGATTGCCTGGACCGCGGCGATCCAGACCAGGTTGCGCGGCAAGTTTGCCGGCGTGCGCTACGGCCGCCTGTACAAGCCGAGCTTCGCGCTGGTTGAGCTGAACGGCAGGCGTGCCATCGTCAAGATCAACGATGTCGGTCCGCTCAGGCCCGGCCGGGTGATCGATTTCAGTACGCAGGTCATGCACTACTTCGATCCGACGCTGCAGCGTGGCATCCTGGATGGCGTGCTGGTGACACCGCTGGTCGGCACCGACTGGACGCCCGGCCCGCTCGGCACGACGCCGGCGATCGCAGTCGCGAGCAGCGGGCCATAGTCGATTCCAACACGGGGGCTGTTACCTTGGCCGGCCGTTGTGCCGGCCATTTTTTTGGCCGTGTTGTGCGGCTTCCCGGTTACGGCAAAATCGCAAACGCCCGCGCCGGGAAACCGAGGCCGCCCTTCACCTTCGGCCAGGTGACGACGATGAGCGCGCCTTTCGGCGGCACCTTGTCGAGGTTGGCCATCACCTCGATCTGATAGTGCCCCTGCCGCAGGATATAGGTCTCCGACAGCATCTTGTCGGTCGTGTCGGTGTCGAGCGACTCGTGGCCGCTGGCGGTTACGCCGCGCTGCTCATACAGAAACTTGATGGTCTCGAAAGCCCAGGCCGGAAACGGCGCGCGTTTGAAGTGCGCGGGATCCCTGGTCCAGTCCTTGTACATATCGGTACGCAGCGCGACGAACGAGCCGCGCGGCACCTTGCCGTGCTTCTTCTCCCACGCCTTGAGGTCAGAGACCGAGAAGGCGTGGTTGGGGTCTTTCTTCAGGTACGGCGTGTCGTCGAGGACGATCAGCGGCAGGATCATGTCTTTGAGCGGGATTTGATCCATGGTCTTGCCACCTTCGGCGAAATGCGCCGGCGGATCGATGTGCGTGCCGTATTGCCCGACCATACGGTAGTAGGTGGTGCGGAAGCCGTCATCCTTGATGGTATAGGGCCGCCTGGTTTTCGGATCGTAGGCAGGCGTGAACGTGGCTTGACCGAAGCCGGACCACACCGGGGTCGTTGGACTGAAGCTGTGAGTCAGGTCGACGAATTTCTTCGACCCAATGACCCTGTAGGCGGTGGCGAGGTCGGACGCCGCGCGGGCGGGCGCGGCGTGAAACACGATGAGAGCGAGACAACCGAAAGCGAGAGCAAGGCGCGAAAGCCGAGGCAACGTCATGACAGCCTCCTGACAATGAATATGTTCAGGTATTCCGGCGGTCAATTGTAGGACAACCACCGGCGCTGTCCTCGCCCGATTTGCGGTGCGGCGGCTGTCAGCGCACATCCAGGATGAGCTTGCCGCGCAGATGACGGCCTTCGCTGACTTCATGCGCCCTGGCGGCGTCGGCGAGCTTGTAATGGGTGATTTCCGGGGCCCGCACTGCGCCCGCGGCAAGCAATTCCAGCATGCGCTCGAGATGGGGACGGTCGCGTTTAACCGCGGGCCGCAAGGTCAGCACGTCGTCGCGCGGCACCTTGAAGCCTTCAGGCGCGGGCGCAATCCACACCAGCCGGCCGCCGGGCTTGAGCACCTTGTAGGAGCCGGCGCGCACGTCGCCGCCGACGGTGTCGAACACGACGTCGCAAATCGGGCCGATCCTGCTGAAATCATCCGTGTTGTAGTCGATCACCTGATCGGCGCCGAGGCTGCGGACGTAATCATGATTGCGTGCGCTGGCAGTGGTGATGACGGTGGCGCCGAGATGCCTGGCGAGTTCGATGGCGAAGCCCGCGACGCCGCCGGCCCCGCCCTGGATCAGGATGGTCTCGTCGGCTTTCAGCTTCGCGGTGTCCTCGATGGCGGTGAGCGCGGTGAGGCTGATGAGGCCGAGTGCCGCCGCTTCGGCATGGCTGAGGGTGTCGGGTTTTTTGGCGACCAATGCCGCCTTGATGGCGAGCTTTTCGGCGTATGTGCCTTCGATGCCGACATCCATGACACCGAACACCGCGTCGCCAACCTTGAGATCGCTGACGCCCTCGCCGGCCGCGCTGACCACGCCGGAAAAGTCGCGGCCGAGGATGTGCGGAAACTGCTTGATCTGATAGACGCCATTGCCGCGCCGTACTTTCGGATCGGCGCCATTGACACTCGCTGCATGGACATCGACCACGACCTCGCCCGGCCCGGCCACCGGATCCGGTGCCTCGCCCATGCGCAGCATCTCCGGTCCGCCGTGTTGGGTGAGCAGCATGGCTTTCATCAGGTACCTCCTATGAATGTGGTTATGGGGAGCCGGTGCCGGCTTTGGGGACAAGGCGGTAGCACAATCAGTTGGCGGCCGCGGCAGCGATTAATGACTAATGACGCCGGGCTCTTGACGCGCTCTGCGCCCGGGGCTTCCGTGCGCCCCGATGTCTGATCCCGTCCGCGATACGATCTTCGCCCTCTCGTCCGGCCGGCCGCCGGCGGCGATCGCGGTGGTGCGCATTTCCGGTCCGCGGGCGGCTGAGGCGCTGAAGGCGCTCGGGGTCAAAATCCCGGAGCCACGCAAGGCTGGATTTGCGCGGGTGCGCGATCCGCAGTCGGGGGAGATCTTCGACGAGGCGCTGGCGCTATTCTTCCCGGGCCCGGCGAGCGAGACCGGCGAAGATGTCGCCGAATTGCAGCTCCACGGCGGCCGCGCGGTAATTGCGGCCACGCTGGAAGCGCTCGGTCGGATCGAGGGCCTGCGGCCGGCCGAAGCCGGCGAGTTCACCCGCCGCGCCTTCGAGAACGGCAAGCTCGACCTCACCGCGGTTGAGGGGCTGGCCGATCTGGTCGCTGCGGAGACGGAAGGTCAGCGCCGTCAGGCCTTCCGCCAGATGAGGGGTGCGCTGGGCAGCCGCGCGGAAGTGTGGCGCCGGAAGCTGATCGAGGCGCTGGCCCTGGTCGAGGCGCGCATCGACTTTTCCGACGAGGCGGACGTCCCCGAGGACCTGGTTGCCCCGGCAATGGCCGTCGTGCGCGCGCTGGCGGCCGAACTCGAGACGGCGCTCGCCGACGATCGCCGCGGTGAGCGGCTGCGTGAGGGTCTGGTGGTGGCCATCGCCGGGCCGCCAAACGCCGGCAAATCGACGCTGCTCAACCGCATTGCCCGGCGCGAGGCGGCTATCGTCTCGCCCTACGCCGGCACCACCCGGGATGTGATCGAGGTTCATCTCGATCTCGCGGGCTGGCCCGTGACCCTGCTTGACACTGCGGGCATGCGGGAGACCGCCGATCCGGTGGAGATGGAGGGCGTGCGGCGCGCCTGCGCCCGGGCGGAGGCGGCAGATCTCGTACTCTGGGTCATGGATGCGGGCGCGGGTGACGGAGAGACCAGCACGAGCGATGCGGCGGCTGGTCTGGCTCTGACCAAAAGTCCGGTAAATGACGCGGAGTTCGGGCGGGTACCGGCGCTTTGGCTGGTCCGTAACAAGATCGACGTTTTCCTTGACCGTGGCAGAAGGACTGAATCACGTAACGGTTCCGAAGGATGTCGGAATCGAAAAAATGAATCGCTTCGCCCTACTGCGCAAAGAAGTGAATCTTTGTGCCACATTAATAAACCTCTAACAAACATGGTTAATGAATCTGTAATACGTAAAGATGAAGCAATATTCAGTAGTTGTGAACCAGTGTTCGATATTTCGGCGGTGTCCGGTGAAGGGTTTGATGTCCTGATGCGGGCCCTGATGCGGCAGGCTGAAGTGTTTCTGAGCGGTGCGGAATCGGCCTTGATCACGCGCGAACGTCACCGCCGTGCGCTGCAGGATACCCTCACGCCCTTGAAGCGGGCCTTGGCGCCCGATCTGGCAGGGCGTGAGGATTTGCTGGCCGAGGAGCTGCGCCTCGCCGCATATGCCCTCGGGCGCCTGACCGGGCGCGTGGACGTGGAGGACATTCTGGACGTCATTTTCCGCGATTTCTGCATCGGGAAGTGAAGGCGGGGATTTCTGCAGGATTGCTTGGTGACTTATCCCCGCCGGAACGGGGATAAGTTTCACGTGAAACATCAGGCTCCGTTTTCCTTGGTCCGGACCTCGATTCCCGCTACAAGGCCGCCATCTGAGGCCCAGGATGAGCACGACCTATGACGTCATCGTGATCGGTGGCGGCCATGCCGGCTGTGAAGCCGCGGCCGCCAGCGCCCGCATGGGTGCGCGGACGGCCCTCGTGACCCATCGCTTCGCCACCATCGGTGTCATGTCCTGCAACCCCGCCATTGGGGGTCTTGGAAAGGGCCATCTGGTGCGGGAGATCGATGCCCTGGACGGCCTTATGGGCCGGGTAGCCGACGCCGCGGGGATCCAGTTCCGCGTCCTGAACCGCCGCAAGGGCCCTGCCGTTCGCGGGCCCCGCGCCCAAGCCGACCGGAAGCTCTATGCCGCCGCCATGCAGGCCTCGCTGAAAGCCATTCCCGGTCTGGAGATCATCGAGGCGGAAGCCGACGATCTCATTCTGAAGGACGGCCGGGTTTGCAGCATCAAACTGGCCGACGGCCGCGAAATTCCGGCTGTAGCGGTGGTTTTGACCACGGGGACGTTCCTTCGGGGCCTGATCCATATCGGCGAAAAACAGATTCCTGCGGGCCGGGTTGGAGAGGCCCCGGCGATGGGCCTTTCCAGAACACTGGAAGCAGCCGGTTTTGCGTTGGGGCGCCTGAAGACTGGCACCCCGCCCCGTCTCGATGGCCGCACAATCGACTGGAAGTCCCTCGAAATGCAGCCCGGTGACGATCCGCCGGAGCCGTTCTCCGTCCTCACCGAGCGGATTTCCAACCCCCAGATCCACTGCGGCATTACCCGCACGACACCCGCCACCCACGACATCATTCGGGCGAACGTCCACCGCTCGCCCATGTATTCCGGGCAGATCGCCAGCACCGGCCCGCGCTATTGCCCGTCGATCGAGGACAAGATCGTCAAATTCGGCGAGCGCGACGGTCACCAGATCTTCCTGGAGCCGGAAGGGCTCGAGGATTCGACGGTCTATCCGAACGGTATCTCCACCTCGCTGCCGGAGGAGGTCCAGCACGCCTTGGTCGCCACCATTCCGGGGCTCGAGAAGGCCGCATTCGTGCGGCCGGGCTATGCCATCGAATACGACTACGTCGATCCGCGCGAATTGAACCCCACGCTGGAAACCCGGCGCCTGAAGGGCCTTTTCCTGGCCGGGCAGATCAACGGCACCACGGGCTATGAAGAGGCGGCGGCGCAGGGGCTTTTGGCGGGCCTGAACGCCGCAGCGTTGGCTGGGGGCGAGGCCCGGATCACCTTTGATCGCGCCGAAGCCTATCTGGGGGTCATGATCGACGACCTGGTGACACGCGGCGTCTCCGAGCCGTATCGCATGTTCACCTCGCGGTCCGAATACCGGCTTCAGCTGAGGGCCGACAACGCCGATCAGCGGCTGACCACCAAGGGCATCGCCGTCGGCTGCGTGGGGCCAAAACGAGCTGAATCCCACCGCGTCAAGACTGCTGCACTCAATGCTGCGCGGAATCTTGCGGAATCCGTCTCGGTTTCGCCGAAGGAGGCCGCTGGGCACGGCCTTACGCTAAACAAGGACGGCCACCGCCGCACCGCCTTCGAGCTGTTGTCCTATCCGACGATCGGCCTCTCGGATCTCGCGAAGATCTGGCCGCGGTTCGGAGAGCTGAGCCCCAAAATCGCCGAGCAACTCGAGATTGACGCCAAATATGCGGTCTATCTCTCGCGCCAGGCGGCCGATGTGGCGGCCTATCGGCGGGACGAAAGCTTTGAGCTGCCTGATGATCTCGACTATGGGGCGTTGCCGGGCCTTTCCAACGAGATGAAGCAGAAACTCGACCACCACCGGCCCCGGACCATCGGTCATGCCGGCAAGATCGACGGCGTGACGCCGGCGGCACTGACGCTCATCGTCGCCCATGTGAAGCGCGGCCGGCACAAGGCGGCGAAGCAGGCGTGAGCAAGGCCGGGCAGGGTGCACTCGATCCGGGCGCCGACCGCGCCAAAGCGCTACAGCTTATCCCCGTTTCACGTGAAACAACTAACCGACTGGACCGTTTCGTCGCGCTGCTGCTGGAATGGCAGGCGAAGATAAATCTGATCGCACCGTCGACGGCCCCTGAAGTCTGGACGCGGCACATCGCCAACTCCCTGCAGCTCCTCGACATCGTCCCCGGCGCCAAAACCTGGGTGGACTTCGGATCCGGCGGTGGCTTTCCCGCTATCCCCGTCGCCTGCGCCCTCGCCGACACGCCCGGTGCCCAGGTTCATCTCGTTGAAAGCAATGGAAAAAAAGCTGCCTTTCTGCGCGCGGCAATCCGTCTTCTCCACCTCCCTGCACAGGTTCACAACGACCGTGTCGAGAATTTTGGGGAAAGCTGGGCGGGAGCCGCCGACGTAGTCACGGCCCGCGCGCTCGCCCCGTTGAAAACCTTGTGCGATCAGGCCTTTCCCCTCATCTCCAGGGGGGCCATCGGCCTGTTCCTCAAGGGTCAAGATGTAGAGGCAGAATTGACCGAGGCCGCTAAATATTGGACACTCGTGGCCTCAAGAGTGCCCAGCAAGACGAGTCCCGCCGGCTGCATCATCGTGATCCGCAGCCTTACGCCTCGTATATAAGGGCCTGAGCCCGCCGCCAGACGATACTCGCGAGACGCCGGGCAACCACGTGGACAAACCATGATCGACAATAATACAACCGCACTACCCGCTCCGGTTGAGACGGGCGCCTCGGCTGAGGCCGACGTCGTTCCTTTCGGCAAGCCCGCGCCGCGCCCCAACGCGACGCGGCCGCCGCGCGTCCTGGCGGTCGCCAACCAGAAGGGCGGCGTCGGCAAGACCACCACCGCCATCAACCTCGGCACCGCGCTCGCCGCCATCGGCGAGCACGTGCTGATCGTCGACCTCGATCCGCAGGGCAACGCTTCCACCGGCCTCGGCATCGACCGCAAGGCGCGCCGCACCTCGACCTACGACGTGCTCACCGGCGACGCCGCCCTGCGCGAGGCGGTGCTGCCGACCGCCGTGCCGCAGCTCTTTATCGCGCCGTCGACACTCGACCTCTCCGGCGTCGAGCTCGAGATCGGCCACGAGCGCGACCGCGCCTACCGCCTGCGCAACGCCTTCAACGTGCTCAACAGCGGCGAGCGCGCCTACGACTTCTCCTACGTGCTGGTCGACTGCCCGCCGTCGCTCAACCTGCTCACCATCAACGCCATGGCGGCCGCCAACTCGATCCTGGTGCCGTTGCAGTGTGAGTTCTTCGCGCTCGAAGGTTTGTCGCAACTCCTCAAGACGGTCGAGCAGGTGAAGACCAATCTCAATCCGAAGCTGTCGATTCACGGCGTCGTGCTCACCATGTTCGACTCGCGCAACAACCTCTCGAACCAGGTCGTCGCCGACGTGCGCGAGTTCATGGGACCGAAAGTTTACGATACGGTGATCCCGCGCAACGTGCGTATCTCGGAAGCGCCGTCCTACGGCAAACCGGTGCTGGTCTATGATCTCAAGTGTGTGGGCAGCGAGGCCTATTTGCAACTCGCAACCGAGATCATTCAGCGCGAGAAGGAATTGAAGGCCGGGTGAGTACGGTTCGTTGTCATGGTCCGGCATGATTCGCGAGGCGTCATGTGCCGCAGGATTGTCGAACCATCCCGATGAGGGCCGCAACGGCGTTGCCAACGGGAACGAGATGCGCGGGGCGCGGCCCGCGCGTGACAAGCAAACGAATTCATCGAGAAAAAAGATCGAGGCAGGCGTGGCAGGTAATTCAGGAGCGGCGGCGATGGCGGAGCACAAACGGTTGGGACGCGGTCTGGCCGCGCTGATCGGCGACGTCGGTGATGATCAACCGGCAACCGAGACCGGCCGCAAGCCGCGGCGCGCGCCGATCGAAAGCCTGTCGCCAAACCCGCGCAATCCGCGCCGCAACTTCACCGACGCCGAACTGAACGAACTCACCGACTCGATCAAAGAACGCGGTATCATCCAGCCGATCATCGTGCGGGTTGCGGAAGACGGCAACTACGAGATCATCGCCGGCGAACGGCGATGGCGCGCTGCGCAGAAGGCGGGCCTGCACGATGTACCCATCGCCATCGTCGAGGCGACCGACGCGCAGTCGCTGGAATTCGCCATCATCGAGAACGTGCAACGCGCCGATCTCAATCCGATGGAAGAGGCGGCCGGTTACGCCGCGCTGATCGAGCAGTTTCACCACACCCAGGAGCAGGTCGCCAAAATCGTCGGCAAGAGCCGGCCGCACGTGACCAACATGCTGCGGCTGTTGAAACTGGAAGCGCCCGTCCAGCATTTCGTGCGATCCGGAAAATTGTCGGCCGGGCATGCGCGGCTTCTCGTCGGTGTGCCCGATGCGGAGCAGATCGCCTGGCGGGCGATGGAGCTCGACATGAGCGTACGCCAGCTCGAGGACGAACTGCGCGCCGACCGCGAGCGTCACGCCATGGAGGTGCCCGAGAGCAAGAGGCCGCGTAAGGCCAGGGGTCACAAGGATCCCGATACGGTGGCCCTGGAACGGCGATTGTCGGATGCCTTGGGTTTGAAAGTGAGCATCGATCACCGCGGCGAGGCCGGCACGCTACAGATCAAATACAAGGATCTGGATCAGCTCGACGCGGTGTTGCGGAAGCTGGAAAGCTAGGGCGGTATTCCATAGGGTGGGTCGGACCGGAGTCTAACGCTCAGACTGCACATCGTGTGTGCGCTTCGAATCGTCCGGCGCTTCAGCACGTTCGGTCAAACCATAATCGCGCAGCACCGATACGACGCGCAGCCGGTAGTCCGCGAAAATGCCGGCGCGGCCCTGTGACTGGCTTTCGCGATGATGGGCCTGATTGCGCCATCGCGCGACCGATTCCTCATCGCGCCAGAATGACAACGAGAGCAGCTTGTCCGGATCGGTGATGCTCTGAAAACGCTCGACCGAAATGAAGCCATCGATCTGACCGAGTTCGTCACGCAAGGTGGCGGCAATTGCAAGATAATCGTCCTTGCGCCCCTGCGCCGGCCAGACTTCGAAAATTACCGCTATCATCCTGTTCTCCCGAGATTGTTCGCGGAAGATTTCCATACCGCATCGGTCGACGCCAGCACTTCGATACGCGGTGACGTCTCATGCTGTGGAACCGAAAGCCGAAATGCCGCGTTGAAGGGCGCAGACGCGGAGGCGACAATGCGTTTTATCCTGCTGATTATCGTGCTCATTCTACTGATCGGTGCGCTGCCAACCTGGCCCTACAGCGCAGGCTGGGGTTATTACCCGTCAGGCGGACTCGGGCTGATCCTCGTCATTCTGGTGCTGGTATTGTTGTTCGGTTAGGCGGGCACGAGCGCGACGACGGGCGAGAAACTTCACTACTCTTTGCGAGAGGAGGAGCCGGAGCTCGCCGCTTCGCGTGCGGAGTGAGCCAACGAGATGGGGCATGAGGATCGCGAATTCGGTCCCGCATGGCACATGGCCGCCACCCGCAGCGGCCGACTTTCAACCACCAAACCGAGGCGATAGGCGCAACCCACCACATCGTGAAAATGACGCCGCCGGCGCATTGAACTTGCGCTGGATTGCTGGCCCCTTTGGCTGCTAAGCAACGCGGCGAAACAAATCACGAGAACGAGGGAGGTCCCTGTGCCCGCACCGATGCACGGCGAATCGCTGCCGACCACCTACCGCTTCAGGCTCGGCGCTTTTGAAGTCGCCACCATCATGGACAGCTATGGCATCCGTCCCGGGCTTACGCCCAGCTTTGGCGGCGAGGGGCAGGCGGACGAAGTGAAGACGCTGGCCAAGGCCAACGGCATCAGCGGCGACAAGTATTTCCATCCGTTCACGCCCATGCTGGTCAACACCGGCAAGGAGCTGGTGCTGTTCGATACCGGCAACGGCGTGCTCAGCAAGGAGAATGAGGAGCTACAGGGTCGGCTGCCGCCCGGGCAGCTGATCCCGCGCATGGGCGAGCTTGGCTACAAGCCTGAAGACGTCGACGTCGTCGTGATCACCCATGGCCATCCGGACCATATCGGCGGTCTGATGGCGGGCGGCGAACCGGTATTCCCGAACGCGCGTTATGTGTACGGCGCGACGGAGTTCGATTTCTGGAACAAGGGCGAAAACGTGCGCGAGGCGCGCAAGTTCAACCGCGTGCTCTACATGAAGTACGCGGCGCCGCTTGCCAACAAGGCGACCATGATCAAGCCAGGCGATGCCGTGGTGCCGGGCATTACAGCGGTGGACGCGGCCGGGCATTCGCCGGGCCTGATGGCCTTCATGATCGAGAGCGAAGGCAAGCGCATGCTGAACTGGGCCGACACCTGCAATCACTACGTGGTATCGATCCAGCGTCCGGACATCCATCTCGACGTTGACGACGACAAGGAGAAGGCGGTGGCGACGCGCAAGCGCATTCTTGAGATGGTCTCGAAAGAAGGCCTGCTGGTTGCCGGCTATCACATGCCGTTCCCCGGACTCGGCTATGTCGACAAGACCGCCGACGGTTATCGCTGGCGGCCGCACACGTATCAGATGTTGGTGTGAGGTCTTGTCGCCTTCGCGGGACGACCGGTCAGGTGTTACCCCTCGCGCCGCCGCGCATTCACTGCGATCGACATCAGCGTGCGTTGTGCGATGGTCTCGGCGAGCGCCGGATTGCGGCGGGTTTCAAGGGAGGCCTCGGCAAGCTGCTGCATGGTGCGGATCAGGCGCGGCGCCGACCAGGCGCGGAGTGCGGCGCCGACGCGATCAGCGCGGGTGAAATGCACCGGCGGCGTGCCGCGTTTCATGACGAATTCAATCTGATCGCCGGCGTCGACGGCCAGCCGCATCTTGTGAAGATTGGCGACCTGGCGGATCGCCGCCGAGACGATTGCCGCCGGCGAAGAGCCGCCCGCGCGCGCCTTGCCGAACTCATTTTCGGTATCGGCAGTGCGGCCGGCAAAGGCGGCGTCGATCACGCCGTCGAGCGCCAGCGCGGAGGCGTCCGCCACCACCGCCAGGACGTCGGCTATCTCGACGCGTTCCTGCCCGCGCGCATAGAGCGCCAGCTTGCGGATTTCGTTGCGCGAGGCGAGGCGGTCGCCGCCGAGCAACGATAGCAGCGCTGCTCGGGCATCGGGCGCGATGGTGAGGGCTGCCTCGCGCATTTCATTGTCAATAAGGCGGGCGAGGTCGCGTTCGTTGTCGACATAGCAGGGAAGCGTTGCGGCGACTTTCGCTTTCTCGCAAGCGGTGCGCAGCGGTGAGCTCTTTTTCAGATCGCCGGCTTCGATGATAACGCGGCATTCGTCGGACGGCGCGGCGATTACCGCTTCGACCGCGGGCGCAATGTTGCGCGTGCCGGCCTTGACCCAGACCGCGCGGCGTCCGCCGAACAATGGCACCGTGTGGGCTTCTTCGACCAGCCGCGCCGGGTTGGCGGAAAGATCTTCCGATTCGAGGCGGGCAAGTGCGAACGGGTCGCTGACGTCGTCGACCGATGCGCGCACCAGCGCATCGACCCGCTCGCGCACGAGGCCGGCGTCGGGCCCATAGACCAGCACGACCGGCTGCGCCGGATCGGGCCGGGCGATGAAGCGATCGATGTCGGCGGCTTTGATGGCGGTCATGCGTGCTCCGCCGTCGCGAGGGTTCAGGTTCCTGCCACGAAATAGGACGCGAGGCGCGCATTGATACTGCGGGCAAGCACATCGGCGGCGCGGTTCTCGGCGTCGCGCAGGCCCCGCGCGCCGGCGAAGCGCTGCTGCTGACCGGGGATGTTGTAGGACACCCGCGAGGTCGCGGTTGAGCTGAGTACCTGCTTGCCGGTAGCGATCTCGGTCATTGAGTAGCTGGCGACGAGGGCGTAATTCACCACCTCCGGCCGTCCGCTATCGATGTCGACGATCACCTGCTGCTGGGTGGCCGTCAGGCGGATATCGAGCTTGTAGGCCGGGCTGGCCGCAGATCCGCCGCCGGTCAAGGCGTAGAGGAGTTGGTCGCGCAGGCGCACGCTGATGCGGGCGAGCGAGGAGCTACCCGACGCTGAAACAGGGGACACATCGACACTGGCGAGCTTGCCGCGAACGTCGGCGTTGTCGCCGATGGAGCCGTCGCCGTAGAGCGGCTGAAAGCAGCCGGCGGTGAGCCCGCCGACCGCAAGCACGCCGGCGAGGCGGAGGAAATTGCGGCGCGCGCTGTGTACTGGGACGTCAGGCCACGACATTCACGATCCTCTGCGGGACGACGATGACCTTTTTCGGGCTCTTGCCGTCGAGAGCCCGTTTTACCGCATCGAGCGCCAGAACGGCAGTCTCAATATCCGATTTTTCCGCGTCGCGGGCGATGGTGACGTCGGCGCGCTTCTTGCCGTTGATCTGCACCGGCAGGGTGATGGTGGTCTCGACCAGCAGCCCGGCCTCGACCGCGGGCCATGCCTCGGTGGAAACCAGGGTGGTGTGACCGAGCGCCGCCCAGCACTCCTCGGCCAGGTGCGGCATCATCGGGTGGAACAGACGGACCAGGATGTCACCGGCTTCGCGCAGGGCCCAGGCCAGGTCGGCCGCGGGGGCTGTTTCGGCTGAACCAATGGCGTCGGACAACGCGTTGGCGCATTCATAGATGTGGGCGACGCAACGGTTGAAGCGCAGCTTGTCGATGTCCCCGGAGACATTGGCGAGCGCCTTGTGCGCCGCCTTGCGGACGGCAAGCGCCTGGTCGGAGAATGTGGCCGGCCGGTCGGCCGGCGCCTTCACGTCGGCGATCTCGCCGACCAGCCGCCACAGCCGCTGCACGAAACGGGAGGCGCCCTGCACGCCTTCCTCCGACCAGATCACGTCGCGGTCGGGCGGCGAGTCGGAGAGCATGAACCAGCGCGCCACGTCGGCGCCGTAGCTGTCCATGATGTCGTCGGGGTCGACCGTGTTCTTCTTCGACTTCGACATCTTCTCGATTGAGCCGATTTCGATCGGCTCGCCGGTCGCAATCAGCGTCGCGCTGCGGCCTGCCGATATCTTAGGAGCGGGATTGTGAATTGTTAGATCATCTGCGGGTATATTAACAATTGCGCCGCCGCCCGTTCCGACCGAGTTTGATTCAGCATGGATTTTCACGGCAGCCGGCTCAACGAATGTTCCGTCAGCCTTTCGGTAGGTCTCGTGCACCACCATCCCTTGCGTGAACAGGCCGGCGAACGGCTCGTCCACGTTGACGTGGCCGGTCTTCTTCATGGCGCGGGTGAAGAAGCGCGAATAGAGCAGATGCAGGATCGCGTGCTCGATGCCGCCGATATATTGATCGACCGGCATCCACGCATTGGCGACCTTCGGTGTGGTCGGCGCGTCCGCGTTCCACGGATCGGTGAAGCGCAGGAAATACCAGGACGAGTTCGACGAAGGTGTCCATGGTGTCGGTCTCGCGCCGCGCCTCGCCGCCGCAGGACGGACACTTCACGTGCTTCCAGGTGGCGTGACGGTCGAGCGGATTGCCCGGCTTGTCGAACGAGACGTCCTCCGGCAGCGTCACCGGCAGGTCGTTATCCGGCACCGGCACCACGCCGCACTTGTCGCAATGAATGATCGGGATCGGGCAGCCCCAATAGCGCTGGCGCGAAATACCCCAGTCGCGCAGGCGATAATTGATCTGCCGCTGCGCCACCGGCCGGTTGCCGCGCGTTTCCTTTTCGAGGCGCCTGGCCACTTCTTCCTTGGCTTCGCTAATCGTCATGCCGTCGAGGAAGCGCGAATTGATCATGCGGCCGTCGCCGTCATAGGCCTCGGTGGTGATGACGAAGGTGGCCGGATCCTGGCCTTCCGGGCACACCACCGGCGTGACACCGAGGCCGTACTTGTTGACGAAGTCGAGGTCGCGCTGGTCGTGCGCCGGGCAGCCGAAGATGGCGCCGGTGCCGTAATCCATCAGGATGAAGTTGGCGACATAGACCGGCAGCGTCCACGACGGGTCGAACGGATGCACCGCCCTGATGCCGGTGTCGAAACCCATCTTCTCGGCGGTGTCGATCGCTTCCTGCGACGTGCCCATGTGGTGGCAGTCTTCGATGAACCTGGCGAGTTCGGGATTCTTCTTCGCCACCGCCGCCGCCAAAGGATGATCCGGCGACAGCGCCATGAACCTGGCGCCGAACAAGGTGTCCGGCCGGGTGGTGAAGATCTCCAGCTCGCTTTCGCCGCCGGGCGTCGTCTTCGGATCGAGCGCGAAGCGGACCAGCAAGCCTTCCGAGCGGCCGATCCAGTTCTTCTGCATCAGCCGTACCTTGTCCGGCCAGCGGTCGAGCGTATCGAGCGCTTCCAGCAGCTCCTCGGCATAATCGGAAATCCTGAACACCCACTGGTGCAGATCGCGCTGCTCGACCGGCGCGCCCGAGCGCCAGCCGCGGCCGTCGATCACCTGCTCGTTGGCGAGCACGGTCTGGTCGACCGGGTCCCAGTTCACCTTGCGGTATTCGCGCGCGACCAGCCCTGCCTTGAGGAAGTCGAGGAACATCTTCTGCTGGTGCTTGTAATAGGCCGGGTCGCAGGTCGCGACCTCGCGCGCCCAGTCGAGCGAAAGCCCCATGGACTGCAGCTGCTTCTTCATGGCGGCGATGTTGTCGTAGGTCCAGGCCCTGGGGTGGACCTTCTGCGCCATGGCCGCGTTCTCGGCCGGCATGCCGAAGGCGTCCCAGCCCATGGGGTGGAGCACGGCGTTGCCCATGGCGCGCTTGTAGCGGGCGACCACGTCGCCCATGGTGTAGTTGCGCACGTGCCCCATGTGGATGCGCCCGGACGGATAGGGGAACATCTCCAGCACGTAGTATTTAGGGCGCGGGTCGTCGTTCCGGGTGGCGAAGATGCCCCGTTCGTCCCAGGCCTGCTGCCAGCGGGCCTCGGCCACACGGGCATTATAGCGCTCGGAGCGTTGGTCTTGGCGCTGGCTTTTGCTCGATTCGGCGGTCATTTGCGGGTCTTTCCAGAGACCGGGAGATGACAGGGAAGGGGGCGGGGGTCAATGGGCAGGCGGCGCGGCGCCGGTGCGCCGGCCTGGCCGACAGGCGGTGCAGCAGCAATTGAAAATCATCGTTTCGCCGGCAGTCTTGCGTGCTGCCGCCGCATTCCCCAGGAACCACCCACACCTCGGGAAAGTTGTCCCTCCGATTGAACAAGGAGGTGCGGTATGACCAAAACCTACGACATCCAGGTGCATATGGACGTGGTCGGTTCCGACGGCCAACCGGTCGGCAAGGTCGATCATCTGGAAGGCGTCGACAAGATCAAGCTGACCAGGGACGACGGCGGCAAGCATCATTTCATCACCTACGACGTGGTCGAAGGCGTTGAGGGCGGCAAGGTGCGCCTCAACAAGCCGGCCCGGCAGGTGAAGCAGGAATGGGAGACGGCGGCATAGCCACGCTTGTCTCGTTTGCACGAAATGAAGGTCCGCGTCATCGCGCGGGCCTTCATCCGTTTGCGAAGCGCTTCGGCATCAAGCGATAACCGTTTGCCGGCACATGGCTGTACCGAGCAGGTCTGGCCTACTTGTTCGCCATCAGGGCCTTGCGCACCGCCTCTATGAGCATCTGCGCCTGATACGGTTTCTCCACCACCGGCGCGTCAGGGAACGGACCGGTCTCCACCTCCTCGGCCCGCATGCCGGTGAGAAACACGAACGGTGTGCCTTGCCCGGCCAGGCGCGTGGCGACGGGCATGCTGCCCTCGGCGCCGCCGAGCCTGATGTCGAGCACCGCGAGATCGAACCTTGAGCCGTCGGTCAACAGATTCAGCGCCTCGGCCGCGGTGCTCAGGCTCGTTACGCTTGCCGCACCGGCGGCTTCCAGAATTTCCTGAATATCGAGGCCGATAAGATATTCGTCATCGAGCACCAGGCAGCGTTTGCCGGTGAGAAACGCAACGGTGTCAGACAAACGACCCTCCTGTTCCTCGCCGGGAACCTGATGGAACTTTTTCTTTTTCCATGAATTGGAGAGAGCGGCATTTAAATTTGACATAGGACGGAACGAATTAAGACGAGCGGGGCGCGCGTATGGCTTTCGTCGGAAACAGCCGGCCAAATGGCCATTGCGTTCCTTGTGAACGATGTCCGCTGCGGCTGAGCGCGTCTTTGCGTGAATTCAGCACCGACGAGCTCGCATTTGTGAAGCAGTTCAAGACCGACGAACTGCACGTCGCTCCCGGCATCAGCTTCCTGGAGGAAGGCGCGCGCAGCGATTATCTCTACACGGTCCTGAACGGCTGGGCCTTCCGCTACAAGATGCTGCAGGACGGCCGCCGCCAGATCCTCAATTACGCGCTACCCGGCGATCTGATCGGCCTCCAGGGTACGCTGATGAAGGAGATGGAGCATTCGGTGGAGGCGCTCTCGCCGCTGACCCTGTGCGTTTTTCCGCGCTCCAAGTTGTGGGATCTGTACAGCAAGTTGCCGTCGCTCGCCTTCGACCTCACCTGGCTTTGCGCGCGCGAGGAACAGCTCATTGACGAGAATCTCGTCAGCCTGGGCCGCCGCACCGCCCTCGAACGTACCGGCTATCTGCTGCTGCATTTGTTCGTGCGGGCGAAGGAAGCGGGGCTGACCGAAGATGACAGCATCCAGCTTCCGTTTACCCAGCAGCACATTGCCGACACGCTCGGCATGTCGCTGGTGCACACCAACAAGACGCTGAAGCGGCTGATGGCAACGGGCGCCGTGCGCTGGAAGGACCGCCAACTCACGATGCTGGACCGCGCTGCGCTGGAAGAGATCGCCGGCGACGACGGACAGCAGCAGTGGCCCAGGCCCTTCATTTGACGCGGGTGGCCCGTTGACCTGGCGCAAACGGGTGGGCGACGGACCCGGCCAGAATATGCTGGCAGCTCGAAATTCGGGGTGTCATGATCCAGGCAATGCCAGCGCCCGCCGCCCCTGTCTTCCGCACCAGGGACCTGACCAAGGTCTACGTCACCGGCGACATCAAGGTGGAGGCCCTGCGCGGGGTCGATTTCGAAGCGGCCGCCGGCGAGTTCGTGGTGCTGCTGGGGCCGTCCGGCTCGGGCAAGTCGACCTTCCTCAACATCATCGGGGGGCTCGACCGCGCCACCTCGGGCGACGTCTGGTTCACCGACCACGAGCTCAGCAAATTCGACGACCGTGCGCTCACCCTCTACCGCCGCGACCATGTCGGCTTCGTCTTCCAGTTCTATAATCTGGTGCCGAGCCTGACCGCGCGCGAGAATGTCGCGCTGGTCACCGAGATCGCGCGCAATCCCATGCGGCCGGAGGAAGCGCTCGCCATTGTGGGCTTGCAGGAGCGCATGAACCACTTCCCGGCGCAGCTATCCGGCGGCGAGCAGCAGCGCGTGGCGATCGCCCGCGCCATCGCCAAGCAGCCGCAGGTGCTGCTCTGCGACGAGCCGACCGGCGCCCTCGATTCGAAAACCGGCGTGCTGGTGCTGGAAGCACTGACGGAGGTCAACGCGCAGCTCGGCGCTACCACGCTGATCATCACCCACAACGTGGCGATCCAGGACATCGCTCATCGCGTCGTCAATTTCGGCGATGGGCGCATCGTTTCCTCCAGCGTCATCGCCGACCGCAAGCCGGCGTCTGCGATCAGTTGGTGATTTTCAATGAGCGCGCTGCATCGAAAACTGTTGCGTGATCTGGTGCGGCTCTGGCCGCAGGCGCTGGCGATCGCGCTGGTGCTGGCGGCAGGCGCCTCGACGCTCATTCTCGGCATCGGCGCCTATCAGTCGCTGTCGGAGACGCGCGCGGCCTATTACGAGCGCAACCGCTTCGCCGACGTGTTCGCCGATCTGACACGCGCACCCCGGATCGTCGAGGACGAGATCGCGCGCATCCCCGGCGTCGCATCGGTTGAGACGCGCATCGCCAAGATCGCGCTGCTCGATTTGCCCAATGTGCCCGAGCCGGCGTCGGCCATGTTCGTGTCGGTTCCCGACTTGCGTGGGCAGAAGCTCAATCTCCTGTATATGCGCAGCGGTCGGTTGCCATTGCCGGGCGACGAGCATGAAGTCGTGGTGAGCGAGCCGTTCGCCAGGGCCAATCATTTCGGCATCGGCTCGACCTTCGAAGCCATCCTCAATGGCCGCAAGCGAAAGCTGCGCATCGTCGGCACGGCGTTGTCGCCGGAATTTATCTATTCGCTCGGGCCCTATGGCCTGATCCCCGACGACCGGCGCTACGGCATCGTATGGATGCGGGAAAAAGCGCTGGCGGCGGCCTACGATCTCACCGGCGCCTTCTCCAGCGTGCACCTCAAGCTCACGCGTTCGGCGTCGGAAGCGGAAGTGATCGAGCGCCTCGACGCCATTCTCTCCCGCTATGGCGGGCTGGGGGCGCACGGGCGCCGTGACCAGACTTCGCATGCCTTCCTCGATGCAGAGCTGTCGCAGCTCGAGGCTATCAGCCGCATCCTGCCGCCGGTGTTTCTGCTGGTCGCCGCCTTTCTGGTCAACATGACGCTTTCGCGGCTGATCCTGCTGGAGCGCGAGCATATCGGCCTGCTGAAGGCGCTCGGCTACGGCGGCGTCGCGGTGGGCTGGCATTATCTGCAATTCGCGCTGGCCATCGCCGTCGTCGGCATTGCGATCGGGATGGCCGCCGGCACCTGGCTCGGCTACGGCATGACCCGGCTCTATGGCGAGTTCTATCATTTTCCGTTTCTCGTGTTCCGGCTCGACCCGGCCGTCTATGTGATCGCAGCCGGCGTCACGTTCGCCGCCGCGGCGGTGGGCGCCCTGCGCGCGGTGCGCGACGTGGTGACGCTGCCGCCGGCGGTGGCCATGTCGCCCCCGGCGCCTGTGATCTATCGCCGGCTGCTGCCGGAGAGGCTCTATGCGCTGATCAATGTGCCGCAGTCGCTCACCATGGTGGCGCGCCATCTCATGCGCTGGCCGCTGCGTACGGTAAGCAGCGTGCTGGGCATCGCGCTGGCCGTGTCGGTGCTGGTCGGCTCGATGTGGTCCTTCGGCTCGGTCGAGTTCATGATCGACGTCACCTACAACCGCTCCGACCGGCAGGACGCCACCATCAGCTTCGCGCACGAGCGGCCGCTGTCGGCTTACTTCGATGTCCTGTCATTGCCCGGCGTAATGGCGGCGGAGCCCTATCGTTCTGTGCCGGTGCGCATCCGTTTCGGCCCCTATGAGCGGCGCATCTCCATCACCGGCAAGCCACTGGAAACACATCTTACCCGCGTGCTCGGCCCGGGCCTCGAGCCGGTGCGGCTGCCGGAAAGCGGCATCGCGCTGAGCGACGTACTGGCGAATATCCTGCACGCCAGGGTCGGCGATATGGTCGAGGTGGAATTGCTGGAGCGTAACAGGCGTCAGGTGCGGTTGCCGGTCACCGGCATCATCGAAGGCTATCTCGGCCTCAATGCCTATATGGCGCTGCCCGCGCTCAACAAGCTGATGCGCGAAGGGCAGATCATCAGCGGCGTGCACCTGCTGTTCGACGCCGGCCGCGAGGACGTGCTGTACCGCCGCCTGAAATCGACGCCGGTCGCGAATTTCATTGCGCTGCAACGCGCCACGCTGCAAAACTTCAGGGAGACCCTGGCAGAGAACCTCCTGGTCATGGTCACCGTTTATGTGACGCTCGGCATGATCATCGCCTTCGGCGTCGTCTACAATTTCGCCCGCATCTCGCTGTCGGAGCAGGGCCGCGAACTGGCGAGCCTGCGCGTGCTCGGCTTCCACAAGAGCGAGGTGTCGGGAATCCTGCTGGGCGAGCTGGCGATTCTGACCATCCTGGCGCAGCCGCTCGGCTGGGCCATCGGCCATTTCTTCGCCTGGGCCATGGTGCAAGGATTCGACAGTGAACTGTATCGGGTGCCGCTGGTGGTGGAGCGCTCGGTGTATGGCTGGGCGAGCCTGATCGTCATCGCCGCGGCATTGATTTCAGGCCTGGTCGTGCGCCGGCGGATCGACCGGCTCGATCTCATCGAAGTGCTCAAGACGCGGGAGTAGGTTCGTGTTCGGCAAGACTGTCAGGCGCACCGTCGTCGTGCTGATCGGATTGGGGATCGCCGCCCTGATCGTGTGGGCGCTGTTGCCGCAGCCGGTGCCGGTCGACATGGCGGCGATCAAGCGCGGGCCGCTCGAAGTCACCGTCGAGGACGAGGGCATCACCCGCATCCGCGAGGTCTACACGGTGTCGGCGCCGATCGGCGGCAAGATGCTGCGGTCGCCGCGCGAGGTCGGCGACGAAGTCAAGGCGAACAAGACGCTGGTCGCTTCGATCGAGTCGACGGCCCCGACCTTTCTCGATGTCCGCTCCCAACGTGTGAATCAGGCTGCCGTACAGGCGGCGCAAGCCGCGGTAGACCTGGCGGAAGCGAACATCAAGCAGGCCAAGGCGCAACTCGAATTCGCGCGCAACGATCTGCGGCGCGCCGAAAAGCTGGCGGCCAGCAAGACCATTTCTGACCGCACGCTGGAAAAGGCCAGGCTGGACGTCGACTCGGCGGAAACTGCCGTTGCGAGCGCCGTTGCGACGCTGGAGGTGCGCCGCCGCGAACTGGAAAGCGCCAAGGCGAGCCTGATCCAGCCAGGGGAGATCAATGGCAACGTGCGCTCGGCCAACGACATCAACGACGTCAACCACATTCATGTCTATTCGCCCGTCGACGGCCAGGTGCTCAAGATCATCGCGAAAAGCGAGCAGGTGGTGCAGCCGGGCGCGCCACTGATAGAGCTCGGCGATCCTCACGACCTGGAGATCGTCGTCGACTTCCTGTCGCGCGATGCGGTTCGCATCAGGCCGGGCGCACCGGCGCGTATCGAAAGCTGGGGCGGCGACACAATTCTCGCCGCCAGGGTCCGCCGTATCGAGCCGACCGGCTTCACCAAGGTCTCCGCGCTCGGGATCGAGGAACAGCGGGTGAAGGTGATCCTGGATTTCACCGGGCCGCTATCCGAATGGGAGCAACTCGGCCACGGCTACCGTGTGATCGCCCGCGTGGTGATCTGGCACAGCGACGACGCCCTGCAGGTGCCGCTGGGCGCGCTGTTCCGCGAGGGCGACAACTGGGCGGTGTTCGTGGTCGCCGACGGGCGCGCCAGCCGCCGCCTGGTTACCATCGGCGAGCGCAACCTGCATGCGGCGCGGGTGATCAAGGGGCTGAAAGCGGGCGAGCAGGTGGTCCTGCACCCGAGCGACCGCGTGCACGACGGCGTGAAGGTCGAGCCGCGGGGGTAGGGCGGGGACGATCCGTCTGCCGTGTTGGAGTTATTGACAACACCCTGACGTGTTGTTATTGTTTCCAACATGGACGCCGAGCCGTTGATGAACGAGCGGCATGTGCTCGATTACGAAACATTCGTCGAGATAGTGATCTGGCGGCTGCCGTGTCCGGCGCGCGGGTCGACGCACCGGTTCAAGTATCGTTTGGCGCTCGTCCGCAAAGGTGTCTGCGTGCTGCGCTATGACAATGAAGCCGGCAAGGGCGATCATCGGCATGTGAGCGACAAGGAGAGCGTCTACCGCTTCGCCGATCCCGACACGCTGTTGGCCGATTTCTGGAATGACGTTGAAAAATGGAGGCGATGAGATGAAAGTCGTGACTTTGCAAGTCGCCTCGCTCGACGAGGTCAAGCATCGCGCACAGGAAGCCTTCCGCGGCCGCAAGCAAGGTGCGCGCATCACTTTCGGATCGCCCGCGCTGCTGTTCAAGTTGATGACCGCAAAGCGTTGGGATTTGCTGCGCATCATGACCGGCGCCGGGCCAATGACGATCCGCGAGACAGCGCGGCGAACTCGGCCGCGACGTCAAGGCGGTACACGGCGACGTGCAGGCGCTGCTCAAATGCGGCGTGCTGCAAAAGACCGACGACGGCAAGATCGTATTTCCATTCGATGCCGTGCGCGTCGATGTAACGCTGCGCGCGGCGTAAGCGGCACGCTCACCACGGCGCTTTCGCAAGCTGCGGCAAGCTGATATCTGGCTCGTCATGAAAACGATCTCCGCCACCGGCCTCGAAACCGTCCGCGCCGACATCGCGCGCGCCTGCCGTGATGGCTCGCGCGATCCCGCCGAGGTTACGCTGATCGCGGTGTCGAAGACCCACGGTGCCGATCTGATCGAGCCCGTGATCGCCGCCGGCCAGCGTGTGTTCGGCGAAAACCGGGTGCAGGAGGCAAAGGCGAAATGGCCGCCGCTGCTCGAGAAGTATCCCGGCCTGTCTGTGCATCTGATCGGGCCGCTGCAATCCAACAAGGCCAGGGAAGCGGTGGCGCTGTTCGATGCCATTCATTCCGTCGACCGGCCCTCTCTGTGTGCGGCGCTGGCAAAAGAAATCGAGCGACAGAACCGCAAGCCGCTGCTGTTTGTCGAGATCAACACCGGCGCCGAACCGCAGAAGGCCGGCGTGCTGCCGCAGGATGCCGATCTGTTTCTTTCCGCCTGCCGTGATGCCTATGGTCTGGAAATCGCCGGGCTGATGTGCATTCCGCCGTTCGAGGAGGCGCCCGGTCCGCATTTCGCGCTCACCGCCAAGATTGCCAGACGCAACGGGCTGAAGCTGTTGTCGATGGGCATGAGCGCGGATTTCGCCACCGCGATCCAGCTTGGCGCCACCCACGTCCGCGTCGGCAGCGCGATCTTCGGGGAGCGTCCTCCGCTGTCGTCCCCGCCAAGCGAGCGATAGCGAGCGCGAGCCGGGATCCATAATCCCGAACGTTGGCGATACGGAAAAGAACAGGGGCTATGGGTCCCCGCCTTCGCGGGGACGACAACAGAACGCGGGGCGCGACAGCCGAGAGTGCATGAAAGAAAAGCAATGACCAACACCCCCGAGTTCGAACGCTGGCAGCAACGTTTCGCCGCGCCCGGCTATCTGTTCGGCACCGCGCCCAACGAATTTCTCAAGCGCAACGCCCGTCTCCTGCGCAAGGGCGAAAAGGCCCTGGCGATCGCCGACGGCGAAGGCCGCAACGGCGTGTTCATGGCCGGGCTCGGGCTCGACGTGCTGTCGGTGGATTTCGCGCCGATCGCGCAGGAAAAGGCGCGCAAGCTCGCCGCCGAGCGTGGCGTCACGATGAAGATCGAGCAGGCCGATATCCTCGATTGGGACTGGCCGGAGGAGGCGTTCGACGTGGTCGCGGCGATCTTCTTTCAGTTCGTCGGTCCGGAAGGACGCGACAGGATTTTCGCCGGCATCAGGAAGGCATTGAAACCGGGCGGGCTGCTGCTGCTTGAGGGCTATGGGCCCAGGCAACTCGAATACAAGACCGGCGGACCGCCGCATCGCGAAAATCTCTACACGCGCGCGCTACTGGAAAAAGCCTTCGCGGAATTCGCTTCACTCGACGTGCGCGAATACGATGCCGAAATCGATGAGGGCCCCGGCCATGGCGGCCGGTCGGCGCTGGTCGATCTGGTGGGGCGGAAGTAGTTGCTCGTCAGTCCGTGGCGCGAGCGATAGCGAGCGGACCCCGGAATAACAAAGGATCACCTGTACCGCGGCGGGTAACCGGGCGGGCTGACGTTCTGCTGCGCGCCACCCGGTACGTTCGTGGGGGCGGGCGCAGGTGCGGCCGCAGGGGCAGCAGGGGCCGGCGTGGGCGCGGCAGGTGCACCGGCACCAACGCTCGCATCGATCGGCTTGCGCAACAGGCTGCGCAGGGCTTCGCCGCGTGGTGACGGCGGCACGGGCGCAGGTCCACCGGGCGCTTGCGGTGCGCGGCCGGCCGGAGCCGGCGCGCGCGGAGCGGGTGCGCGCGCAGCCGGAGCAGGCACGCGTTGGGCCGGCGTCGCGGGCGCCGGCGCGGCAGCGGATTGCTCCGCCGCCGGCTGTAGCGGCGGCGCTTCCAGGCCGCTGAAATCGGTCGTCAATTCATCGCTGCGGTGGCTCATGGAAGCGGCACGCCAGCGATCGATCACCGAACCGATCAGTTCGCGCTCAAGCGTATTGCCGCCATCGGAGCGCGTATTGCCGCCGGCTTCGCTGTTCGGCCGCAGCTCGGGCGGCAGTTCCTTGAAGCGCATGCGAGTCGGCATCGCCACGCCGCTGCCGAAGGTGAATACCTCGCGGGTGCCGAGCGAGGGAATGAACGACAGAAGATTGGCCGCCGCGTCCGATACCGCCGAGCGAATCAGGGACTGGTCGCGGTCGTTGGCGAGCCGCATGACGAAGAAGGTCGAGCACTGCGAGATGATGGTGGGATCGATCTCTGCCGGCCGCTGCGTGACCAGACCGAGGAACACGCCGTATTTCCGGCCTTCCTTGGCGATGCGCGACAGCGCGCGGCGAGTCGGGCCAAAGCCGATCTTCTTGTCGGCGGGCGCGTAGCGGTGCGCCTCTTCGCAGACGAACAGCAGCGGCGCAATGCCATCGCTCCACAGGCCGAAGTCGAAGGCCATGCGGCACAGCACGGACACGACCGAGTCGACCACCTCGGCCGGGAAACCCGCGAGCTGCAGGATGGTCATCGGCACGCCTTGCGGCGGCAGCCGGAACAGATGGCTGAGAACGTCCGCCATGGTATCGCCGCCGATGTTCGCATTCTCGAACATGAACGCGTAGCGCGGGTGATTGCGGAACGTCTGAATGCGCGAGATCAGCCTGTGAAAGGTGACGCGAGAGGCGCGGTTCTCGAGCTTGCCCATGCGCTCGTCGAGCAGATTGATCAGATCCTCGACGCGGTAGGGCACCGGTGTGTCGGCGGTAAAGCCGGCGTCGCGCGGGTCTTTCTTCCTGGAGAGCGGACTTGCGGGGCCGGACTTGTATTGCAGATAGGCCGACTTCGCGAGCGGAATGACGTCGGCGAGAATCTCGACTTCTTCTTCCACGCCGGGACGGCCGCCGAAGAAGACGTCGACGGTTTCCTCAAAATTGAACAGCCAGAACGGCAGCCGCAGGTTTCGCGGCGTGAGCACTTGCGCCTTCTCGCCGAAGCAGGGGGCGTATTCGTTATGCGGATCGACCAGAAAGACGCGCAGGTTTGGTCGGGTAAGGAGGATCTGCTGCAGGATGATGGCGACGCCGCTCGACTTGCCGACGCCGGTGGCGCCGAGAACCGCGAAGTGGCGGCTCACCAGATGATCTATTTCGATCTGAACGCCGATAGCGGGGTTCTGCTGCAGCTCGCCGATATGGGCGTGGTCGTTGTCGGCGGTGCCATAAATCATGCCCAGTTCGGCATCGTTGAGCAGCTTGGCGCCGTCACCGATATTCGGATACTCGGTGATGCCGCGCTGGAAGCGTTGTGCACCACCTTCGCCGATTTGAATCTCGCCGATGAGATCGAGCCGCGCCACGTTGCGGTAATACTGGCTGAGGCCCGTACCGCCCAGGGGCTCCTCGGCCACCTCGGTGATCAGGGCGACGGTCAGACCCTTGCCGCTGGTCAGGCCCATGAATTTGCCGACCGTCGGCTGCTCGCCGGTGACGGTGCGCGGATGAAGCTCGACGGTCGCCTGGGCGCCACCGACGACGGACACACGGCCGATCTGGTCAGGGCTGGCAGGCGCCGCCGCGGCGCCGGCGCGCGCGGACGCGGTCATTGCGGTTTCGGATGGGCCGTTCATCACTCGTTCCTGACGCGGCGTTTCTTGTTGCCGGGCGGGCGTGCGCCGCCCGGGATCGTGGATCGAATGACAATGACTATGAAGGCGGTGCGTTAATGCGCAGGTTAAGTTCGTAAATCGATGCCGGTGATGCTTAATACATCACCACCAACATATTGCGATTTAGCGATTTGTTTAATCTTGCGGTGTGGCGCCTGATGAGCGTGCGAGGGCCGGGCGTGGATCAGTGCCAAAAGCCCACCGGCAAAGGCCCCAAAGGAACACTGCGAACAGAAGGTGCGGCACCGCGGCGGCGATGATTAACATCGGGTTGACGCCGAGGCCGAGAAAGCCCCAGCCGACCAACGGGAAGAAGAAGACGAGGGCCAAAATCCAAAGCCCGAAGGCCAGCCAGAATGCGCGCATGAAGGTCAAGGCGTCGCGGAAAAGCACCACATAGAGAATGGAGAAGGCCGTCGTCCAGACGGTATGGAACAGCAGCCCGACAGGCAGTGGTAGCGGGCGCTGTAACAGGGTCTCGGCGAAGGCGAGGCCGAGCGGCTTTGGCAAGGGCGAGACGCCCGTTCGCAGCCCGATTACCATGATCGCAGCGGTGAGGATCGAGACGGCGACGCCCACCGCGGTCGCTTTGCCCAAATCTTTGGGGTCGAGAGAATGCCATTGCATGATGAGGCTCCAGAAGACGTGATCGGTGCCAATCATGTGAATCCTGCGACCTCAAGTAACTTGAGGTTCAAGGAGGAAGCCATGCTGCGTTCGAGCGAAATGACGATCGGTCTCCTGGCGTACCGGGCGGGATGTTCGGTGCCGACTGTGCGGTACTACGAGGAGATTGGCCTGCTGCCACGGGCGGCGCGTCGCAACGGCGGTCATCGCGTCTATGGCGATGCCGATGTACGACGCTTGACTTTCGTGCGCCGCTGCCGCGATCTTGGTTTTGCAATTGATCGGATCAGGGAAATTGTCGCGCTGGCTGACAAACGCGGGCAGGACTGCACAGCGGCACGCGATCTTGCCGCGCGGCAGCTCGGGGAAGTGCGCCATAAGCTGCGGGAGTTGCGTGTGCTCGAGCGCGACCTCAGGCAAATCGTTGATGATTGCAACGAAAAATGCGCTGGCGGCCCTACGGGCAGCTGCGTGATCCTCGCCGATTTGGCGCCTCCGGCGCGGGCGTCCTGACCCATCATCGGGCCGCGCTATTCAACCACGATGCGCGTATGTGGCCCGAGCCGCGCGAGGAGCAGGCGCAGGGCTGACGCCTTGAGCGCGACGCAGCCTGCGGTCGGCGCGAGGCCTGGACGGGCAGCGTGGATGAAGACGGCGCTGCCGCGGCCGGCCACCCTTGGCCTCGTGTTGTGGTCGAGCTCGATGATGAAATCGTAGAGCGCGTCGTCGCGGGTGAGGCGGTCGGCCATTGACCCGGTTGGCACCCTGACAGGCTGGTTGTAATGGCGGTCGCCGGGGTCTTCACACCAGCCGTCGTCGGGGTGGATCGCCCGCACCGGCAGGGCGGTCAATGGCCGGGGATGGCGGTCGGAACGCCACCACAATCGGACCAGGCGGAAGGTGCCGCGCGGGGTGGCGCCATCGCCTTCGAACTTGTTGGCCTTGATGCCGGCGCGGCCGAGCGCCACCGGGATTGCCACGCCGCCGGCGGTGAGCCAGCCCTGCGTCGGCCGGCCCGGACGCGGGCGCACGAAGATGCTGGCCAGAGTGCGTTTTTTCATTCGCCGCCGAATTCTGGCGCGCCAGGCTGCTGGCGTGCCGGTTGGGGCCTAAATATCAGTTCACGCTTGCTCTTTCAGCCCTGAATGCTCTACTTCGGCCCCATTGCCGAATGTGGGCGCGCCGGCCGCCCGCGAGGGGGCTGGGAAAGAAATATGTCCAACAGGCGGACCATCCTGATCGTTGATGACGACACCGAGCTGCGCGAGGCGCTGGTCGAGCAGCTGGCGCTGCACGACGAATTCGAGGCCATTTCCGTCGACAGCGGCACCAGGGCGGTACAGGAGGCCAAAAGCGGCCAGATCGACCTGGTGATCATGGACGTCGGCCTGCCCGATCTGGACGGGCGCGAGGTTGTGCGCATCCTGCGCAAGAACGGCTTCAAGGCACCCATCATCATGCTCACCGGTCATGATACCGACAGCGACACCATCCTCGGCCTCGAATCCGGCGCCAACGACTACGTCGCCAAGCCGTTCCGCTTTGCCGTGCTGCTGGCGCGCATCCGCGCCCAGCTGCGCCAGCACGAGGCGAGCGAGGACGCGGTCTTCACCATCGGGCCCTATACCTTCCGGCCGTCGTCCAAGGTGCTGCTCACGCCCAAGGGCACCAAGGTGCGGCTGACCGAGAAGGAAACTGCCATCCTGCGCTATCTCTACCGCGCCGGTCAGAAGCCGGTCTCGCGTGAGACGCTGCTGCAGGAGGTGTGGGGTTACAATTCCGGTGTCACCACCCATACGCTGGAAACGCACATATACCGGTTGCGGCAGAAAGTGGAGAAGGACGCCGCCGCACCCGCGATCCTGGTGACGGAAGCCGGCGGCTACAAGCTGGTGCCGTGAGTCGCCACTCTCGTCATTCCGGGACATGCGCGCAGCCGGGCGAATCCGGAATGACGTGAACCAATGGGTCTCGAAAACGATATCGCCTTTTTCGAACAGCTGCCGACCTTCGCGGTGCTCGGCAAGCAGGCTTTGCGCGTGCTGGCGATCGGCGCGGAGACGCGCCATCTGCAAAGTGGCGCGGTGCTCTACTATGCCGGCGAACTCGCTGACGGCGGCTATATCGTACAGGAAGGTTCGTTGATGATTGAGCGGGAGGGCGCCGAGGGCCGCGAATACATTGTCGGACCCGGCACGCTGCTGGGCGAGCTTGCGCTGATCACGGACACCACCAGCCCGGTGACCGCGATCGCCAGAGAACCGACGGTGTTGATCCGCATTTCGCGTGGTCTGTTCCGCAAGATGCTGGAAGGTTATCCGGCCGCCGCCTTGCGCCTGCGCGACGAGATAGCCGGTCGGCTGGACAACTGGACGCAGGATCTCGAAAGCGTAAGGAAGAAGCTGGAGCGCGGGAAGCAGGCTCATCCGCCCTCATCCTGAGGAGCATCGCGAAGCGATGCGTCTCGAAGGATGGGGCGGCCACATGCTTCGAGACGCGCTGCTTCGCAGCGCTCCTCAGCATGAGGCCGATTGAGGCAGCGCACTTAAATCTCAAACCTTGCCGTCACCGGCACGTGGTCGGACGGCCGCTCGGCGCCGCGATAGTCCCTGGCGATCCTGATCCTCGACACGCGGTCGGCGATGGCATCCGAAGTCCAGATGTGATCGAGCCGCCGGCCCCGGTTGGCGGCGCGCCAATTGTCCATGGCGCGATAGCTCCACCAGGTGAACAGCTTCTCCGGCTCGGGCGTGAGCACGCGCATGGAATTGATCCAGCCGCCGGATCGCTGCGCGGCGGTGAGCTTCTCGCATTCGATCGGCGTATGCGAGACGACCCTGAGCATCTGCCTGTGGCTCCACACGTCGTGCTCGAGCGGCGCCACGTTGAGATCGCCGACAAGAATGGCGCGCCCGGATTTACCCGGCTGCAGGGCCTTGTGTGCGCGCATCTCGTCGAGAAAAGAAAGCTTGTGCGCGAACTTCTCGTTCACCTCCGGGTCGGGCTCGTCGCCGCCCGCCGGCACATAGAAATTATGCAGTGTGATCGGGTCCTTCAGACCGGCGCGCTCTCCCAGCACCACCGCGATGTGGCGGCAGTCGGTCTTGCCGCAGAAATTCTCGATTGACGTGTGCTCGAACGGCACGCGAGAGAGCACAGCGACGCCGTGATAACCCTTCTGCCCGCTGAGCGCGGCGTGTTCATAGCCCAGCCGCCTGAAGCGCTTGAGCGGAAAGGCGTCGTCCGGGCACTTGGTTTCCTGCAGGCAGAGCACGTCGGGACGGGTGCTCTTGATGAATTTGGCGACCAGATCGATGCGCAGGCGGACGGAATTGATATTCCATGTGGTGACGGTGAGAGGCATTGACGCAACATAGTCGTCCGCCATGCCCCGCGAAAGCGGGGCATCCGGTATCCACATCTTGTCCAGTGATTATCGCAGACGAGGCCCGGGCCCCGTATCGCGGGGGCCAGCGGATACGTTCTAGTTGCGGTAATTCGTGTAGTCGATCCGGAACAGGTTGGGATCGGGCGTGGCGTTGGGGTCGAGATTGTAGACCGCCACCGTGGTGTCATATCCTTGCGGGTCAGTCACCGTCCACTGCTTGAGCTCCATGTCCTTGGCGGAGAACATGATCATCAGCCGGCTGGTGCCGACGATGCCGTTCTTCTCCTCGACCACCACGGTCACGAATACGTCGTCGGCATAGACCGCGACCAGATTGGTGTCCCGTAACAGATTGACGTGGTCGGAAAGCAGGAAGCGCAAGGGCGTCTGCGAAAGCGGATACAGGTCCTGGGTCGCCAGATTGCGGTCGCGCACAACCACCGACTGGCCGTCGGAGATGATCTCGGTCGGGCTTGGCGGATCGTACTCGAAGCGCATCCTGCCGGGCTTGGAGAGATAGAACGTGCCCTTGGAGCGGCTGCCGTCGGGTCCTACCTGGACGAAATTGCCTTCCAGCGTTTTGACGGTGGAGAGATAGGTGTCGACCTTTTCGATGATGGCGCGTTGCTTGGGGTCGAGCGCGGTGGTGCTCCCGGTCCGTCCCAGCAGGGCGGCGAACGGATTGGAGATCGGATTCGGCGCCTGCGGCGCGGCGGCAGGTGTGGCGTGTCGTCCCTGCGGCGCCGGCGCCTGCGCGCGCGCCCGCAACGCCTCCTGCGGCACGCCGGCGAGGCGCGCGCCGATCGAGCCGGTGGTGAACCGGGTGTCATGCGGGCGTGGCCGCGGCATCGGCACTTTGTACAGCGCCGGATTGGCCGATTGCGCCAGCGCCGGGGCGGTGATGAGGCAGATCAGCGCCGCGGCCAAAGCCAGCCTGCGACTGTTTCGCGCCCATAGATTTGCCGCCATCACGATCTCCGCCTCGCGTCCCCTGGCCCCGAGCCGGTATACGGGTCGGGTGTGGCTATTTCGCGACCCCAGCGATTCTCGCTGGAACCCCGCTTAAAGATGGCGGCCGCGATTCTCAATAGCGATCCTGACTTTCCTCATCGATGAGGATCTCTCGCTTGCCGGCATGGTTGGCCTGACCAACGATGCCTTCCAGTTCCATGCGCTCCATGATGGTGGCCGCGCGATTGTAGCCGATCTGAAGCCGGCGCTGGATGTAGGAGGTGGAAGCCTTGCGGTCGCGCCGCACGATGGCGACGGCCTGCTGGAACAGATCGCCGCCCTCGGCGCCCATGCCGGTGGCATCGAACACGGCGCCATCCTCGCCCGGCAGTTCTTCCTCCGAGGCGGTGACTTCCTCGAGATAGTCCGGCTGGCCCTGCGACTTGAGATGGCGCACCACCTTCTCGACTTCGTCGTCGGAAACGAAGGGGCCGTGGACGCGGCTGATGCGGCCGCCGCCGGCCATGTAGAGCATGTCGCCCTGGCCGAGGAGTTGCTCGGCGCCCATCTCACCCAGGATGGTGCGGCTGTCGATCTTGGAAGTGACCGCAAACGAGATGCGGGTCGGGAAGTTGGCCTTGATCGTGCCGGTGATGACGTCGACCGAGGGGCGCTGCGTCGCCAGGATGCAGTGGATGCCGGCGGCGCGCGCCATCTGGGCCAGCCGCTGGATGGCGCCTTCGATGTCCTTGCCGGCGACCATCATCAGGTCGGCCATCTCGTCGACGATCACCACGATGAACGGGAGCGGCTCGAGGTCGAGCTCTTCCTTTTCGTAGACGGCTTCGCCGGTTTCCTTGTCGTAACCGGTGTGCACGGTGCGGGTCAGCACTTCCCCTTTGGCCCTGGCTTCGGCGAGCCGCTGGTTGTAGCCCTCGATGTTGCGCACACCGAGCTTCGACATCTTCTTGTAGCGCTCTTCCATCTCGCGCACGGCCCACTTGAGCGCGACCACCGCCTTCTTCGGATCAGTGACTACGGGTGTGAGCAGATGCGGGATGCCGTCATAGACGGAAAGCTCCAGCATCTTGGGGTCCACCATGATCAGCCGGCATTGAGCCGGCGTCAGCTGATAGACGAGCGACATGATCATGGTGTTGATGGCAACCGACTTGCCGGAGCCGGTGGTGCCGGCGATCAGCAGATGCGGCATGCGGGAGAGGTCGACGATCACCGACTCGCCGCCGATGGTCTTGCCGAGGCAGAGCGGCAGCTTGGCAGTGTGCTCGTTGTAATCCTTGCCGGACAACAGCTCGCGCAAGACCACTTTCTCGCGCGTCGGGTTCGGCAGTTCGATGCCGATGGCGTTGCGGCCCGAGACGACCGCGACGCGCGCCGACACGGCGCTCATGGAGCGGGCGATGTCGTCGGCAAGACCGATGACGCGCGATGATTTGATGCCGGGGGCAGGCTCCAGTTCGTACAGGGTGACCACCGGGCCGGGGCGGGCGTTGATGATCTCGCCGCGTACGCCGAAGTCCTGCAGCACGGTTTCGAGCGACTGGGCGTTGGCCTCGAGAGTCTCTTTCGAGATGGCGGTACGGTCGGACGCCTTGGCCGCGCCCAGCAGATTGAGCGACGGCAGCTGGAAACCGCTGCCGGAGCGGCGCACGGGCGCTTTCGCCTTGGGCGCAGCCCGGCGGCGCGGCGCGGAATTCTCTTCCTCGTCGTCCTCGTATTCCGAGTGGTCCTCGAACTGTTCGGGCACGAGATGCGGCGCGCCGGCGCCTTCGAAGCGCGGCTCCACACGGCGGCCCGGGGCGGGCGCCTTCACGCGCGGCGCCTTTTGCCGCGGGCGAGTGATGAAGCGCACGAAGCGTGTCTTCCAGCTCAGCAAGGCGTGCACAAGGAAGCCAAGCCAGGGATTGGCGCGGTCGCGCTCCTCCCTGTCGTCCTCTTCGTCCTCCCCTTCCTCCTCCTCCTCGTACCCCTCTTCGTCGTCATCGTCGGCCGCGCGCCGCCGGTGCCAGCCGGTGGCGAGCATGAGCGTCGTCACGGTGGCGACGAAGAAGATGGAGCCGGTGATCAGCAGCGCGATGTCCCCGAGCGGCCAGCCGAAGATCATGCCGGAGAGGCGCAGCAGCGCATCGCCGCAGACGCCGCCGAGGCCGGTCGGCAGCGGCCAGGAGCCGATGCGCGGCAGCGCGGAGACGAAGCCGGCGGTGAACAGGGTGACCGCGATCCACACCAGGCCGCGCCACTTCGCGCCCAGCGGCCGGTGTGCCAGCAGCCGCCAGCCGATCAGCGCTTCCGGCGCCAGCAGCAGTACGCTGGCCAGACCCAGCAACTGCATCGCGAGATCGGAGAAGATGGCGCCCGGATAACCGAGCAGATTATGGATCGACTTTTGCGTCGCGTGGCTCAGCGAGGGATCCTGCACCGACCAGGTCGCGAGGGTGATAGCGCCGAGCAGCGCAACGGTCAGCAGCGTGAGACCGGCGAGCTCGCGCAGCCGCCGCCGCAGGAAATCGCGGGCGTGGTCGGTGATGAAAGCAACGGCGTCGATGCTGCGATCCGTAGCCGGCATTAACACCTCATCCTAACATCGCGACGAGACGGTGTAGCGCCTCCGCAGTCGCGGTCTTGTCCTGCACCATGGCGACGCGGATGTAGTCCGCGCCGGGATTGGAGCCGTCGGTCTGGTTGCGCGCGAGATAGCGCCCGGGCACCACGCGCACGCCGGCCTCCTGCCACAGTCTCCTGGTCACGACTTCGCTGCCGCCATGGGCGGAGACGTCGAGCCACAGAAAGAAGCCGCCGGCCGGTCGCTCGTAGCCATAACGGTCGCCGATGATCTGGTCGGCGAGATCGAACTTCTCCCTGTAGAGGCGCCGGTTCTCCTCGACGTGGCTTTCGTCGTTGTAGGCGGCGACCGCTACATGCTGTGCCGGCACCGGCACCTGCGGCGCGGCAACGTTGCGCAGTTCGAGAAAGGCGGCGAGAAAGTTCCTGTCGCCGGCGGCAAAGCCGACACGCAGGCCCGGCAGGTTCGAACGTTTCGACAGCGAATGGAATACGATCACGTTGTCGAAGCCAGGTGCGGCAGCTTCCAGCATGCCGGACGGCGCATCCTCGGTGTAGATCTCGCAATAGCACTCGTCGGCAAAGACGAGAAAGCCGTACTGCCGCGCGAGCGCGGTGAGCCTGTCGAGATAGGCGCGGCCGGCGACGGCGCCCTGCGGGTTCGAGGGCGAGGCGAGATAGAAGACGACGGTGCGCCTGAGCAGCGTTTCGTCGAGCGCATCAAGATCGGGCAGGAAGCCGGTCTCGCGCGTTGCCGGCAGATAGACCGGCTCGCAATTGGCCGCGAGCGCGCCCGCGGCATAGGCCGCGTAGAACGGATTGGGGATCAGCATTACCGGCTTGCCGGCACGCGGCGGGACCCAGCGCTGCGCAGAGATCGCCGCCAGAAACAGCCCCTCGCGGGTGCCATTGAGCACCAGCACCTCGCTGTCCGGATCGACCGGGCGCGGGAGTGCGTAGCGGCGGCCGAGCCATTGCGCCACCGCCTGGCGGAATGGTTCGATGCCCTTGTTGGGCGGATAGCGGCCGAAATCGCCGAGATGTTCTTCCAGCACCGGCCCTACGAACGGGGGAACGGGATGCTGCGGCTCGCCGACCGAAAGGTTGATCATCGGCTCATGCGGCGGGATGCCGGCGATCAGGTCGGTCAGCCGCACGAAGGGCGAGCGGGATTCGTCCTCGGTCGGTTTGAGGGAGGCAGACGGACGCTTTGTTGTGGTCGTGGACATTGCGATCAAGCTTCGCTGGCGCCTGCTCTTTTCCGGATGACCGGTCCCCGTCGGGAAGCGGGTGCGCCCGAGCGTTGCGGGCCCGGCGCACGAGGGGTCTGCTACCTTAGAGACGGCGAGGTTAAGACCCGATTAACCATCGGTTCCCGGAGACGCAATCCCGCTGCCTCCCTGAGTGGCGGCGATCAGCCAGGCCCGGAAAGCAGCAAAAGCCGGCTCCTCACGGCGCGCCGGCTTGTAGACGAGATACCAGGCCTCACCCTTGGGCACAATGAGGGCGAAGGGGGTCACAAGGCGCCCGGCGGCAAGGTCGTCATCGATATAGGGCCGGATGCCCATGGCCACGCCCAGCCCGTCGGCGGCGGCCTGCTGCGCCTGGCCGTAATATTCGAACTGCGGGCCGGTCAGCGCCGCGGGCGCAATCCCGGCCGCTTTCAGCCAGCGCGGCCAATCGTCAAGCGCATGCGATACGCGCAGGAGCGTGGCGTCCTTCAGATCCGCGGGTTTCCTGAGTCTGGCGGCGAGCCCCGCCGCGCAGACCGGCACCAGATCGGCTGCGAACAGCGGCTCCGCCGCCACGTCGGGCCAATCGCCATTGCCGAGCTTGATGCCGCAGGTCCAGTCGTCGGCGAACGGCGCGGCAGCGCCGCCGGTCGTGATGCGCACGTCGATGGCGGGCTGCTGCTGCTGGAACGAGGCGAGCCTTGGAATCAGCCAGCGGATGGCGAAGGTCGGCCCGACGCCGACCGTCAGCACGCGCGGATTGGCGAGCGCGGTGATCTGGGCGGTGAGGTTTGCAAGAGCGTCGAAGATCGGCGTCAGCCCGGCCTGGTAGGCGCGGCCGGCAGGCGTCAGCTCGAGGCCGTTGGGCCGGCGCTTGAACAGCGGCAGCGCCAGCCGGTCTTCCAGGAGCCGTACCATACGGCTGATGGCGGCCGGCGTGACGTTCAGCTCTTCTGCGGCCGCCGCGAAGCTGCCGCCGCGGGCCGCAGCCTCGAATGCCTTGATTCCGTTGAGGAATGGGAGCCGGCGCAGGGTCTCTATCTCCGGGAAGCATAAAGAAAACTAAGCCTGATGCTCAGATAACGCCGTTTGCCGGCCGCCCGCAAGAGGCGCACAGAAACGCGCGGAGGTGCGCCGCATGACGACGATTTTGATGGTCACGATCGGGCTCTCGATGTTCGTGACCGCCTTTCTGTCAGGAATTTTCGGGATGGCCGGCGGCATGATCCTGATCGGGATCCTGCTGGCGATCCTGCCCCTGCCAGCGGCGATGGCGCTGCATGCGGTGACGCAGATGGCGTCGAACGCGTGGCGCGGGCTGTTGTGGTGGCGTTACATCCGGCTCCGTAGCGCGGCCGGCTATCTCATCGGCTGCGCACTGGCGCTGGGCGTATGGTCGATTTTTCGCTACGTGCCGGAAAAGGCGGTCGCCATGTTCATGCTGGGCGCAACGCCGTTCGCCGTGCGTTTGCTGCCGGAGAAGTTCAAGCCCGACGCCGAACGGCTCGATCATGGCGTCGCCTATGGTTCGGTGTGCATGACGCTGATCCTGCTCACCGGTGTCGCCGGACCGATGGTCGATTCTTTCTTTCTGGGTGGCCGCCTCGACCGGCGCGAGATGGTCGCAACCAAGGCTTTCTGCCAGGTATTCGGCCACGCCGCCAAGCTCCTCTATTTCGGCGGCATCGTCGCGACGGCGGCGACCGTTGCCCCCGACATGATGATCATCGCTGTCGTTGCGTCGCTGACCGGCACTACCGTGGCGCGGCGTTTCCTCGAGGCCATGACCAACAGTCAATTCCGGACCTGGGCGGGCCGCATCATTAATTCGATCTGCGGCTACTACGTGCTGCACGGCAGCTACCTGCTGGTGGCGCCTTTGATGTGGAGGGCGTTGTGATGCCGATGGTGGCGGACGATGGCCTCGACAGCCTGGTGCTCGATCTCCTCGAATGGATCGCGAAGGAGCCGCGCAGCTATCGGCAGACCATGGACGCGTGGCGCACGTCCTGCCCGCGCCTCGCGGTCTGGGAAGAAGCGGTCGACCGCGGCTTCGTCACGCGGATGAACGCAGCCGATGGCGTACGCGTGAAGACGACCGGGGAAGGACTTGCGTTCCTTGCGCGTCACCGCCTGATGTTCGCGCGGTCCTGACGTTACGCGCGCTTCGACCATTACTTCCGGAAGAGTGAGGCCCCGGTCCTTTCGAACCGGGGCCTCGACGGGAGGGACAGTGCCGGGTTTCCGCCCCTACCGCTAGCTTGTCACCTTGTGGCGCATGGCGCTTAGTGGACCACCTCGCCGTGCAGGTTGATGTCGAGGCCCTCGATCTCGACCTGCTTGCTGACGCGCAGGCCAATCGTGGCGTCGATCACCTTGAGGATCACGAAGCTCGCGACACCGGACCAGATGATGGTGGCCAGCGTGCCGAGGAACTGGATCCAGACCTGCTTGCCCATCGACACGCCCTCCGGCAGACCGACGCCGCCAAAGGCGCCGCTGATGAAAACGCCGGTCAGGATGGCGCCGACAAAACCGCCGACACCATGGACCCCGAAGGCATCGAGTGAGTCGTCATAGCCAAGCTTCGGCTTGAGCGAGGTCGCCGCCCATGCGCAGATCACGCCGGCGGCGATGCCGATGATCAGGGCGCCGGTCGGACCGACGAAACCGGAGGCCGGGGTGATGGCGACGAGGCCGGCGACGGCGCCGGAGATGATGCCGAGAACGCTCGGTTTGCCGCGACCGATCCACTCGTAGAACATCCAGCCGAGCGCCGCCGCCGCCGTGGCGATCTGGGTAACGGCCATGGCCATGCCGGCGGTGCCGTCGGCGGCGAGTTCGGAACCCGCGTTGAAGCCGAACCATCCGACCCACAGCATCGACGCGCCGATCACGCTGTAGACCAGGTTATGCGGCGCCATGTTCTCGGTACCAAAGCCCTCACGCCTGCCGAGGACGAGGGCGCAGACCAGACCCGCGACACCGGCATTGATGTGCACCACTGTGCCGCCGGCGAAATCCTTGACGCCAAGGCCGCCGAGGAAGCCGCCGCCCCACACCCAGTGGCAGACCGGGCTGTAGACGATGATGCTCCACAGCCCCATGAACCACAGCATGGCCGAAAATTTCATGCGGTCAGCAAACGCACCGGCGATCAGCGCGGGGGTGATGATCGCAAAGGTCATCTGAAAGACCATGAAGACCGTTTCGGGGATCGTTCCCTGCAGCGAGGCGCCGGTCATGCCCTTGAGGAAGAAGCTGCTCAGGCCGCCGACATAGGCGTTCAGGCCGCCGCCGTCCTTGAACGCCAGCGAATAACCGACGATCATCCAGATTACCGTCATCAAGCAGGTGATGGCGAAGCTCTGCATGACGGTCGCCAGCACGTTCTTCTTGCGGACCATGCCACCGTAGAACAATGCGAGGCCCGGGATGGTCATCATCAGCACCAGCGCGGTGGAGGTGAGCATCCAGGCGGTATCGCCGGCGTTCAGTGTCGGTTTCGCCGCTGCCTGCGCAAATGCGCTGTCAGCGCACATCGGGCCAACCGCAAGTGCGGCAAGCGCCGACAGCCCCACACGCGAAAATTTCTTCAACGTCATGGTCCTTAACTCCTGTGCGTATCGTTTGCGCTGCGGGTCATCACAATGCCGCGGCATCGGTTTCGCCGGTGCGGATGCGCACGGCGTGGTCGATACCGAAAACAAAGATCTTGCCGTCGCCGATCTGGCCGGTCTTCGCTGCCCCTGTGATGGCGCTGACAACCTTGTCGACCTGGTCGGAGCTCACGGCCACTTCCACCTTGATCTTCGGCAGGAAGCTCACCGCGTATTCGGCTCCACGATAGATTTCCGTGTGACCCTTCTGACGCCCGTAACCCTTGACCTCGGTAACAGTCAGCCCCTGCACGCCGATGGAGGTCAGGGCATCGCGGACCTCGTCGAGCTTGAAGGGCTTGATAATGGCCATGACGATTTTCATGGATTCGATCCCCGCTTGGGCCCGTTTTTGGATTCACGCAGTGCGGGCGGGTCACTGAGCCAGGCGCGCAACGTCGCTTTCGTGCGCATGGCCGCCGAAAGGGAATCAAACACCGTGCCAGACGGGCGGCCGGCGGCCAAGTTACTGATTTAATGACAAAAATCGGCGGCCGGTCGGCGTTACCGGGATGCTGGTACGGGGTCCCGCCCAAAAATGTGTCAGGCCTGAAAAGGCCTGCCTAAAAACTGATCATGCAAGCAAACACAGGAAAGACGTCCCCCGCCGGCTGGCCGATGAGCGGCCGCCGGCGGACCGAAACCAGACGCTATTGCAGGGCTTCGCCATGCTGGGTGACGTCGAGGCCCATGATCTCGTCCTCCTGACGCACCCGTAGCGGCACGAACAGGGCCACGACCTTCAGAATGACGAAGGTCACCACGCCCACCCAGACCAGCGTGACCAGGACGCCGTAGGCCTGCGACAGCAGCAGCTGCGGGTTGCCTTCGAGCAGACCGCGGGGGCCGTTCTCGCCGGTCACCGCGGTGGTCGCCAGTACGCCTGCGAGCAGCATGCCGGTGAGGCCGCCGACGCCATGCACGCCGAACACGTCCAGCGAGTCGTCATAGCGACACTTGAGCTTCAGCCAGGTGCAGGCCCAGAAGCAGACGGCGCCGGCGATGAGGCCGATCAGCACGCCCTCGATCGGCAGCACGAAACCGGAAGCCGGCGTCACGGTGCCGAGGCCGGCGACCGCACCGGAAATCATCCCGAGAACACTCGGCTTGCCGCGCGTCCACCATTCCAGAACCATCCAGGAGAGGACGCCGGCGCTGGCGGCAAGATGGGTTGTGACGATGGCCGAGACGGCGCGTCCGTCGGCGGCGAGCGCGGAGCCACCGTTGAAGCCGAACCAGCCAACCCACAGCAGGCCGGTGCCGACGACGGCCATGGTGAGATCGAACGGCGACAGGTTGTCGCTGCCGTAACCATGACGAGCGCCGACCACCAGGGCGGCAACCAGCCCGCCGGTGCCGGCGCTCAGATGCACGACCAGACCGCCGGCGAAGTCGATCGTTCCCATCCTTGCAAGGACGCCGCCGCCCCACACCCAATGCGCCAGCGGCACATAGACGAACAACAGCCACAGCGCGGCGAACAGCAGGAACGCAGAGAAGCGCATACGGTCCGCCACCGAACCCGCCACCAGCGCCACCGTGATGACCGCGAAGGTCATCTGGTAGATCATGAAAAGGTTTTCCGGGATGGTGCTGGCGATCGGCGATACGCTGTCGTTTGTCATGCCGCGCAGGAACGCCCGCGAGAGCGAGCCGATCAAGGCGCCGTCGCCGTTGAAGGCGAGCGAATAGCCAACGATTACCCAGAGAATAGAAACCAGAAAGGTAGCCGCGAGGCACTGCGCCATGGTGGCGAGCACGTTCTTCTTGCGCACCATGCCGGCATAGAACAGCGCCAGACCCGGAATGGTCATCATCAGTACCAGCCCGGTAGCGGCCATGATCCAGGCGGTGTCGGCCGGACTGATTTTGGGTGCTTGCGCGAATGCGGGTGTTGCCGCCAGCGTTGCGATGATTGCCATAGTGGTGGTGGCAAGGCGATGATGCGCAGCTTTCATTTCATGATCCCCCCAGCAGGAATTTTGAAACCGGAATGATTTGAAGAAGGAGTTCGTGGTTGACATCGCGAAGATCGCGCAGGGCGAACCTCGGCGCCGGACCGGCCGCCGCTCTTGCAAGGCCGCCGACCCCCGGGCGGCCGTCGCAGAAACGACGAAGCAGGATGCTAGAGCGCGGCGGCGTCGGTCTCGCCGGTGCGGATGCGCACGGCCTGTTCGATCGGCATGACGAAGATCTTGCCGTCGCCGATCTGCCCGGTCTTGGCGGCGCCGGTGATGGCATCGACCACCTGGTCGGCGCGCCCGCTGTCGACCGCGATCTCCATGCGCACCTTGGGCAGGAAATTCACCGCGTATTCGGCACCGCGATAGATTTCCATGTGGCCCTTCTGGCGGCCGTAGCCTTTCACCTCGGCGACGGTCATTCCCTGGATGCCGATGCGGGTGAGGGCGTCGCGCACCTCGTCGAGCTTGAACGGTTTGATGACGGCGATGACCAGTTTCATGATTTCCTCCCCCGGCGGATGGCGCGCTGCGCCCGCAGCGCCTGAACAACACGGAAAGCCCGCCCCGGCAGAAGAGGCCGGCACGGGCTGCGTATGCCTATCCTAGAGACATCCAGGCTACAAATTAAGCGACCGCATTGCCGCGCCCACAGGCATAAGCCGTATTTGCAGGCATTTTGGGTCAGTAATGCTGTCTTATTGGCGGGGGTCGGCGGTCGAGGGCGCAATGCTGCGAATGAGCTTTGGCAGCGTGCGGCGCACCTGCCGCCGGGTCATACCGGGCCGGATGTGAGGGTCATACAGCAGCGTGAGCAGCGCGCGGTCGTACACGGTGAGGTAGCCGACCATGCGATTCTGATTGAGCGTGGTCCACGGATTGCGCTGGTCATGATTGGAGAGGCCCAGGGCATGCAGCAACTCGTGATAAGCGCAATCGAGGAAGACGTCCTCGCCCTGGTCGACGATGATGAACGAGACCGAATGCACAATGGCGCCTGCACTGTCGGACTTTACCGACGTCATGCATTGCGGGTCGGTGCGCTCGATGAAGGTTCTTGTGATCCTGGCGCCGAAAGCGTCACGCAAGGCGGAGTGGAAATCCTTTTCGTCGATCAGCCGCAGTGTGATGTCGGCATTGTCCGGGTCGAGCGCCAGACTTAATTGCAGGCCGGGAACCTCATGCGCATATTCTTCAATGATGCGCTGCATTGCAGCCACGCGGTTGACGCTGCCACGCGTCATCACGCCGGCCCGGATCGGATGATCGAAGCGGCGGATGCCGCGCGGTCGTGCGCCGATGCGCAGATCGGAACCAAATGCGAGAGCGAGAAAGCCGCGCTCCAGTTCGCGTGCGTTGAAACGCGTATATTGCGGCGGCGCGCTTTGAAACGCGCCTGACGGGGCGGGCCGCTTGCCCGACGCAGCAAACGACGACGCAACCGAAAACACCGCCAACGCAACTGCGGCGCCAGCGACAATTGCTACCTTCGCTTTCATGCTTCGCGTTTGAAAACGAAACCGTTTCACCGTGCCGCGTTACTCCCGCCGTTGGCGCACCAGGCCTTCCTGCGCGACCGACGCGACCAGGGTGCCATCTCGCGTGAATATAAGACCGCGCGAGAAACCGCGCGAGCCATGCAGATTGGGCGAATCCTGCGCGTAAAGCAGCCAGTCGTCGGCGCGGAACGGCCGGTGCAACCACAGCGCATGATCGAGGCTGGCAGCCATGAACTCCTTCTCGAACAGCGTGCGACCGTGGCGTATCAGCGATGCATCGAGCAGCGTCAGATCAGACGCATAGGCCAGCACGCATTGATGAATCGCGAGGTCGTCGGGCAACGGACCTATGGTGCGGAACCAGAGATGAAAGCGGCCGTCGGGATATTTTTTGCCGGCGTAGCGGTCGAATTCAACCGGCCGCATTTCGATGGGGCGCTCCCGTTCATAATACCGCCGCACCGGCTCGGGCATGAGCGGTAACAGGTCCTTGCGCATCTCCACTTCATCGGGAAGGTCTTCGGGTCGTGTGACCTTGGGCATTTCGGCCTGATGATCGAGGCCTTCCTCCTGGACCTGGAAGGACACCAGCATGGAAAAGATCGGATGGCCGTGCTGGCGCGCGGTAACGCTGCGGGTGGTGAAGCTCTTGCCGTCCCGAACCCGATCGACGTCGTAGATGATCGGCACCCTGGGGTCGCCGGGCAGGATGAAATAGGCATGCATGGAATGCGGCGGCCTGGCCGCGTCGACCGTTCGTATCGCCGCGACCAGCGCCTGCGCGATCACCTGGCCGCCATAGACGCGCTGCCAGCCGGTCTGCGGCGAGATGCCGCGAAACAGGTTCAGATCGAGCGGCTCGAGGTCGAGAACGGTGAGCAGATCCTGGACGGCGGAGGACATGGGGCGCGGGCTTTCCTTCAGCGTGCCGGCCCAATGACGCCCGCGCCTCCCGCGAAGTCAAGGCGTGGCGGTTGGGTGAACCACGCAAGGACGGCCGCCCAAAAACAAGCGGGCGGCAGAGAGGCTGCCGCCCGTTACCCGGCATGCAAGCTGCACCGTCATCGATGGCGGTGCAGCGGACGCGATTGCTCGCTAGATCGTCAGATACGCGACAAGCAGTACGACGATGGCGACACCGACCCAGAGCAGGACCTGGTTGCCGCCCAGCATACCTTTGGACTCAGTAGTCATAGCTCGACCCTCCATATGAGAGGTGCGGTGGGGCCGGACTTCCCGGTCGTCGCGCCCCTAATTGATCTAATACTTTAGTCTAATAAGGCTGCCGATCCTTGGCGATGCGGCAAAATCGCCGGGGGTTTGATATGTGCTTTAAGTATCTGAACAGACTAGGATAGCGCGTCCGGCCCCTGTGGACCGGCGGGCGAGGACAGACGATGGCGGCCGGCAAAAACGAGCGATGCGACGTGGTGATCGGCGGGGCAGGATTCGCCGGGCTGGCGCTGGCGATCGCGCTCAGGGAGGCGCTGGGTGCGGGCTTCAAGGTGACCGTCGCCGACCCCACGCTGAAGAATGAGAAGTCCCGGGACCCGCGCGCTTCGGCGATCGCGGCGGCTGCGCGCCGGCTGTTCGAAGCCGTCGGTGTGTGGGACGCGGTCGAGGAAGAGGCGCAGCCGATCCTCGACATGGTGGTGACCGATTCCAGGCTCGAGGATGTGGTGCGGCCGACCTTCCTGACCTTCGGCGGCGAAGTCGAGGAAGGTGAACCGTTCGCACACATGGTCGAGAACCGGCATCTGATCGATGCGCTGGTCGACAAGGCGAGGGCGCTCGGTATCGGCCTGCGCGCCACTGCGGTGACCGGCTTCGAGCATGCGCCGAATGCAATCGAGGTTGCGCTTGCCGACGGCGAGACGCTGAGCGCGCGTCTCCTGGTCGGCGCCGACGGTGGCCGTTCCGTGATTCGCGAAACCGCCGGCATCGTCACCCATGGCTGGGACTACGACCAGTCGGCCATTGTCACCACGGTCGGCCATGAGCGCGACCATGATGGGCGCGCCGAAGAACATTTCCTGCCGGCGGGGCCGTTCGCCATTCTGCCGCTGACCGGCAAGCGCTCGTCAATCGTGTGGACAGAAAAACGGCGTGACGCCGAGCGTCTTGTCGCGTTGCCGGACGATGAATTCCACGACGAGCTCGAGAAGCGCTTCGGCCTGCATCTCGGCGACCTTGATGTCATCGGCCCGCGCCGCGCGTTTCCGCTGGGTCTGTTCACAGCGCGCTCTTTTATCGGCGAACGGCTGGCGCTGGTGGGCGATGCCGCGCACATCATCCACCCCATCGCCGGCCAGGGCTTGAACATGGGTCTGCGCGACGTGGCCGCGCTGGCCGAGGCGATCACCGATGCCGCGCGGCTCGGGCTCGACATCGGCGCGCCGGATGTGCTGGAGCGCTATCAGCGCTGGCGCCGCTTCGACACGGCCATGATGGGCGTCGCCACCGACGGTCTGAACCGGTTGTTCTCCAACCGCTCCGATGTGCTGCGGCTGGCGCGCGATGTGGGCCTCGGTCTGGTCGAGCGCATGCCGGCCTTGAAGAACGTATTCATCCGCGAGGCCGCCGGCTTTACCGGCGAGGTGCCGAAGTTGATGAAGGGCGAGGCGTTGTAGCGTTTCGGTCGTCCCGGCCGGAGCCTGTGATCGGGCCGCGCTTCGCGCGGACCTGTTGGCGAGGACGACCAAATGTCACGACAACGGAATACTGCCCACGTGATCCTGGAATGCCTTGCGGCCGGAGATTGCGGCGTACCAGCGGTCGAGGTTGGGCGTCGGCGGACGATCCGGCACGAGCTGCACATAGCGATAGCACATGACGCCGACCGGGATGTCGCCATAGGAGAACGCGTCGCCGGCAAGAAAGCTGGTCTTGCCCAATTGCCGATCCATGATCTGCATCGCCGCGACGGTTTTCTCCTGTGCGGTCTTGATCGCCGCCATGTCGCGCTTGTCTTCCGGCGTGCGGATCAGGCCCCAGAACGCCGGCGTGATCGCGGGTCCCACCACCGACAACTGCCAGTCCATCCATTGGCTGGCGAGCGCGCGTTGCCTGGCGTCCTTCGGCTCAAGAACCCCGTTCTTGTCGTGCTTGCCGGCGAGATAGCGCACGATGGAGTTGGATTCCCACAGCAGAAAGCCGTCTTCTTCCTCGAGCGTCGGCACGAGACCGTTCGGATTCATCGCGAGGTAGGCCGGCTCCTTGTTCTTTCCGAAGGCGCCGCCGATGTCGATACGTTCATGCTCGAGACCGAGCTCGCCCACCGCCCACATCGCCTTTTGCACGTTGGACGAGGTGTTGCGGCCCCAGATTTTGATCATTCCGTATTCTCCCTGCGCGGATCGTCCCGCCATTGATCGAATTTGAATTCAGTCCAACTTGCGCGCTTCCTCCGGCAGCATGATCGGGATGCCGTCGCGGATCGGGTAGGCGAGCCTGGCCTTGCGTGAAATCAGCTCCTGCTTCTCGGCGTCGTATTCCAGCGTGCTCTTGGTAAGCGGGCAGACCAGGATCTCCAGCAGCTTGGGATCGACGCTGTTGGCGGGCCGTTCAGGGGGGGTGTCGGTCGGCATCGTGCGCTCCCGGATTTTGTGACGGTATAGCCCAAAACCCCGCGGTCATCACCCGCCAAAGCGGATGATCCGGCATGTATCGCCGAAACTGAGCGAGGCCGGCGGGGCTGGTCGCCTGGCCCGAATTTCCCACCGCGAAAGCGGGACACCATGACAGGCCTTGCTACTGCAATTGCGGCTCGCCTTCGCCGTCCTTCTTGGCGAGCTCGATTTCGGTGATGGCGACCAGGATTTCGGCGCGGCTTTTCAGATCGGGCGCTTCCAGCAGCGCCTGTTTCTCGGCCGCGCCATAGGGCGACATCATCGACAGCGCGTTGACCAGCGCCTCGTTGGGCGCCTTCTCGATGCCATCCCAGTCGGCATTGAGGTTGTTTGCATCGAGGAAGTCACGCAACGCCGTGAGCACCGCCTCGCGATCGACCTCGTTCTCGCCCTTGCGCGCCACGAAGTCGTCGGCAAACGGCGCGTAGGTGACACGGCACTGGCGGTAGAGGGTCTTGACCGGCAATTCCTCTTCGACGCGGAAGCGGGCGATGCCGGTCAGCTCGATCAGATAGCGGCCGTCTCCGCTTTCGGCCAGCTCGGTGATGCGGCCGACGCAGCCGATCCTGAACAATGGCGGCGCCTCGTGGGCGGCATCGGCATGCGCGCCATCAGGCTGGATCATGCCGATCAGCCGGTGGCCGTCGCGCAGCGCGTCGTCGATCATGGCGAGATAGCGCGGCTCGAAGATGTTGAGCGGCATCTGGCCGCGCGGCAACAGCAGTGCTCCCGGCAACGGAAACACCGGAATCACTTCGGGCAGATCGACCGGCCCGCGATAGTGGGCGTTCATCGGCATCTACTACCAATCTCCCTCGGCCTCATTCTGAGGAGGCCGCGCAGCGGCCGTCTCGAAGAATGGGGCCGCCCACATCCTTCGAGACAAGCGCTTCGCGCTTTCCTCAGGATGAGGGCGGAGTACTTCAGCGAAACGCTCCGTCGTTCGACCTCACGAAAACAGGATCGACGACAGTCGCTTGCGGCCTTCCACCGCCGCCGGGTCATCAAATCCCCAGGCTTCGAAGAACTGCACCAGCTGCTTGCGGGCGCCGTCGTCGTTCCATTTGCGGTCTTTCCTCACGATCGTCAGCAGCTGCTCGACTGCTTCCGCGCGCTGGCCGTTGGCGTTGAGCGCGGTGGCCAGGTCGAAGCGCGCCTGATGATCGTCCGGATTTGTGAGTACTTTGTGTTCCAGTTCGGCTAGCGGGCCGACCGACCGGGCCTGCTCGGCAATCTCCAGCGCTGCCCGCGCGGCGGCAACCGAAGCCTCGTTCTGCTTCGCTTCCGGCACCAGCGCCAGCGTCTGCCTGGCCTGTTCGAGCGCGCCCGTCTCCACATAGCAGCGTGCGAGGCCCGACATCGCGTGCACATTGCCGGCGTCGCCGGCAAGAACCTGCGCGTAGATTTCGGCTGCTTCCGCGACATTGCCTTCAACCAGCGCGGCATCGGCGGTTTCCAGCAGGTTCTTCTCTTCAGGGGCGACCTTGCCCTTGGTCAATCGCTCCAGGAACTGGACCACCTGGCTCTCCGGCAGCGCGCCCATGAAGCCGTCGATGGGTTGGCCGTTGGAAAACGCGATCACCGCCGGAATCGACTGGATGCCCATCTGGCCCGGGATGGCCGGATGCTCGTCGATGTTCATCTTGGTGAGCTTGACCTTGCCCTTGGTCGCCTGCACCGCCTTCTCGAGCACAGGGCCGAGCTGCTTGCAGGGGCCGCACCACGGCGCCCAGAAATCCACCAGGACCGGCCGGTTCCTGGATTCCTCGATGACGTCCTTCATGAAGCTTTGCGTGGTGACGTCCTTCACCACGTCAGCGGCCGCAGCCGTCAGATCACCGCCATTCTGCAGCATACCGTCCTCGTCTTTGCCGTCCTCAAGGCTCGCGCATGATCCTCGTGAGAAGAAGGGATCATGCGCCAGCGGGCGCGATTTTTTAAGAGTTCCGTCCCGAATAAATGGTTATCCGGCAGGGGATTGCAATCGTTCAGGTTTCCTCCGACCAGTGCCGCCGATTTGAAGTTCCTGCACTGTTTGCCGCAATCTTGTTCAGGAACTTCAAATCGAAAGCGGCACTGGAATCATGGACTTGCTGGTGTCCTTCGAATCCGAAGTCCGCTCCGGGAGGATGCTGCGGAATGAAGCGGACTTCGGATTCGGGACACTAGCGGCCGGACACCCGCTCGACGCGGGGCGGATGGCCGGTCGCCTCGAGAAATTTGACCAGATCGTCGCGTGAAATCGCCGTCGTCATGGTGTTGGTGAGCGGGTGATAGTTCAGCGTCTCGTGTGCCATCATGTTGGCGTCGAGCACGACCGTTATGCGGCCCTCCGTGTCGTTCATGGCCGCGAAGGGGGTCACCGAGCCCGGCTCTACCCCCAGTACCTCGCGCATGAGATCGGCAGAGCCGAACGAAAACCGCCCGCTCGCGCCCAGGAGCCGGTGCAGGCCCTTGAGATCGACGTCGGCGTCCTCCTCTGCCACCACCAGGTAGAGCGCGTATTTCTTGTCGCGCAGGAACAGGTTCTTGGTGTGGCCGCCGGGCAGCTGGCCGCGCAGCGCCCGGGCTTCCCCGACCGTGAAAACCGGCGGATGGGTCACCGTCTTGTGGGCGATGCCGAGGCTGTCGAGCAAGGCGAAAAGCTGGTCGGGGGTATTGGGCACGGCTGGAGAGCATTATATGGAGGCGCAGGGCTCTTATCATCCCCGAACCAGGCGAGGTTCAACATGCTGCGAATTCTGCTGGCGGTTGCCGTCCTGACAACGATAGCGACATTTGGTCCACGTCCCGCCGCCGCATATGGGACCGCGCCTTGGTGCGCGGTAATGGACATGGGCTGGCAGAATGTCGTGTGGGACTGCCGGTTCCGGTCGCTTGAGGCCTGCGTTCCCTGGGTGATCAGTGGAAACAAGGGCTTTTGCGACCGGAATCCCGCCTTTCAGGGCAAGGTCAAACCGTCACGCCGGGGGCGTTCCCGGTACCGCCCGGCGCAATAACGGCCGAGTTGCCAAAAGGCCGGCCTTGTGGCTATAGGAACGGCCTCGCGGGCCGGTATCAAAACTTGACCGGTCGGCGCTAACTACCCATCGGATGCGGGTGTAGCTCAGGGGTAGAGCACGACCTTGCCAAGGTCGGGGTCGAGGGTTCGAATCCCTTCGCCCGCTCCAGTTTCCTCTCCAGAGGGGATCGAAATGGCCGCCGCCGATCGGCGGCCTTTTTCGTTTGGGGCCCGCGCCCGCACGCCCTCTCAAGCTGACATTTCGCTGACAGAACGCTGACACGGCCCATCAGGCTTCCGTCAGCGCACGCTGCCTAGCCTCGCGCCGCTTATCGACAGGTGGCGCGGGACATGCTCGACCGGCAGCGCAGCGACGACATCATCACCCCGCCGGCGGGCGAGTCCGGAAAGCCGGCGCACACGGTGGTTTGGGACCGCGTGGTGCGCGCCTTCCATTGGTCGCTGGCCGCAGGCGTCGTGCTGGCGGCGATGACCGGTTTCGCTGCCGGCGCGCCGTGGATCGATGTGCATGTCCGGGCCGGTACCGCGGCGCTCGCGCTGGTCGCCGGCCGCATCGTCTGGGGCTTCCTCGGCTCGACCCACGCCCGCTTCGCCGATTTCGTCGCGACGCCGGCGGCGATTCTCGCGCACCTGCGCGCGCTGGTCGCCGGCCGCGCGCAACGCCATCGTGGCCACAATCCGCTTGGTGGCGTCATGGTCCTCATGATGTTCGCGGTGATCGTAGCGATCGCGGTGAGCGGCGCACTCGCATTGGGCGGCATCGAGAAGGCGGGACCGTTCGCATTCTTCACCACGTTCGCGGCGGGTGGACAGGCGCGCGCCGTGCACGAAGCGCTGGCCATCATCCTCACTGGTTTGATCGCGTTGCACATTGCCGGCGCCGCGTTCGAGAGCAGGCGCACGCGCGAGAACTTGGTGCGCGCCATGATCGATGGTCGCAAGCAGATCCGCCGCGGCGATCATATCTCGCGCGCGCTGCCGGCGCGGCCGTGGCTTGCTGTCGGCATTGCCACGATCTTGTTCGCCTCCGCTACAGGAACGGTCGCGATGCTGAGCCAGCGACCGGGTCTCGGCGTTCCGCTGGCCAAGGTCGATCCGCTCTATGCCAAGGAATGCGGCGCCTGCCACACCGCCTACCATCCGAGTCTGCTACCAAAAGAATCGTGGGCGGCGTTGACCGCCACTCTCGCCGATCATTTCGGCGAGGACGCCAGCCTCGACGCGGCGGCCACCGCGCGCATCGCCAACTATCTCGCCGCCAACGCGGCGGAAACCGCCGACACGCTGGCCGCCAACCGCTTGCGCCGGGTTGATGCCACCAAGCCGTTCGCGATCACCGCGACGCCGTTCTGGCGCCGCCGCCACGGCGAGATTGCCGAGGCGGTGTTCGCGTCGAAGGCGGTCGGCGGCCGTGGCAATTGCGTGGCCTGCCATGCCGACGCGCGCAGCGGACATTTCTATCCCGGCAACATCCACATCCCCGCGGAGGCAAAACCATGACATTGAAATCCGGTTCCATTGCACTTGCTGCGCTCGCTGTGACGGTGTCGGTCGCTGTTGCCGCCAGTCCAGCACGGCAGGCCATCCTCGACGGCTACGCCGCGCAGGCCGGCGGCCAGCCGTCGGCCGCGCGCGGCAAGGCTTTCTTCTTTGCCACCCATAGCGGCGGCAAACCGGACGCCGCGTCGTGCACCGCCTGTCACGGCCAGGATCCGCGCAAGGGCGGCCGCACCCGCGCCGGCAAGCCGATCGAGCCCTTGGCGGTGTCGGTCGCGCCGTCGCGCTTCACCGATGCCGCGAAGGTCGAGAAGTGGTTCGGCCGCAATTGCAAGACCGTGCTCGGGCGCGCCTGCACGCCGGCCGAAAAAGCCGACTTCATCGCCTTCATGTCGGGTCAATAGCGAACAGTAGAAAGGAATACGCCATGAATATCATACGATTGTCTTTCCCGGTTTGGCCGTTAGGCGCGGCACTTGCGGTCGCCGGTGCGGTGTTCGCCGTCGGCCTGTTCGCGGGTGTCGGTGCCAAGGCGGATGACGGCGAACGCGCGTTGCGGCCGGTCATCGACGAGACCGTGCTGAAGGAGTGCAGCGCCTGCCATATGGCGTTCCCGCCCGCGCTGCTGCCGGCGCGCTCGTGGCGCGCGTTGATGGCCGGACTGGACAATCATTTCGGCGAGAACGCCGCCCTCGATGAGGCGACCGCCAAGCACATCGCCGATTATCTCGTCGCCAATGCGGCCGACGCTACTACTGGCGGCAATCGCCGCGTTCTGCGCGGCGTCCGGCCAAGCGACACGCCGCTGCGCATCACCGAATTGCCATGGTGGATGCGCGAGCACCGCGGCGAGGTGCGGCCGAGCGCCTTCAAGGATCCGCGCGTCAAATCCAAGGCCAATTGCGTGGCCTGCCATCGCGGCGCCGCCCGGGGCTCTTTCGACGACGATTGAGCCTGCGATAGAGTGTGTCTCCGAGCCGTCGATGCGTAGCGGTAGTCGGCTATTCTGGCGCAAGCTGTTCGTCCAGCTCATGTAGTTTGTGTAGCCTCTTCGTTGACGAATCATTCGCCGGCGACGCGGGGTCCGCCGTGGGCGCCGGAAGGAGGCGGCCCGTGGACCAGACCGTTCTATTTCTCCTTTTCCTGCTCGCCATGCTGATCGGATGGTTCGGCAGTCGCCGCGCCGCCATGGCGCTGTTCGGCATCACGCTTGTGCTCAGCGTTGCCGACTTCGTCCATCACGCGACCAGCGCGCTCACGCTCTCGTTCTAGGAAACGATGATGACCGCACGTGCCGCCATCGCGCTCAACGCGCTCTCGCTTTACGCCGTCGCGCTCGTGCTGCTGCTCGGCTTCTTTTTCCAATTGGGTTGGCACGAATTGCCTTGCCCGCTGTGCCTGTTGCAGCGGGTGGCCTTCGTCGCCCTGGCGGTGGGGCCGATCCTCAATATCCGCTACGGGCCGAAGCCGAGCCACTACGCGGTGAGCATCCTGGCGGCGCTGGTCGGCGTGTCCGTGTCGGTGCGGCAGGTGATGCTGCACATCCGGCCGGGCGACGCCGGCTATGGCAGTCCCATCATGGGCCTGCATTTCTACACCTGGGCAGCGCTGTTCTTCCTGCTGGCGATCGCGCTGATCGCGGTGGTGATGCTGTTCGACCGGCAATTCGCCGCCGCGTATTCGCCGCCGCCGGCCTTTGCGAAGGTCGCCGTGTGGCTGGTGATCGCGATCACTGCCGCCAATGTGGTGTCGACATTCCTCGAATGCGGCATTGCCGTCTGTCCGGAAAATCCGGTGCGCTACTTTTTGCTCGGCGGTTAAGCGCGGCCGCCGCTCAAAAGCCCACCGCAAGCGAACCACGGGTCCGGCGGTCGGCGGCGCCGACATAGCCTTGCGGCGTGATTTCGATCGAGTTGGCGTTGGTGTGTGGTCGGCTCGGCTCGATAGCGTGGCCACGCGCTTTCAATGCTTCGAGCACGGCAGGCTCAAATCCCGGCTCAACAAATGTCTTGTCCGGTTGCCACTGGTTATGCAGGCGCGGCGCGCTCACCGCGTCGGCCACCGGCATTTTGAAGTCGATCACGTTGGTGATCACCTGCAACACCGCGGTGATGATGCGGCTCCCGCCGGGCGAGCCGGTGATCAGGACCGGTCTGCCGTCTTTCAAAACGATGGTCGGCGTCATCGACGACAGCGGACGCTTGCCGGGCTCGGGCAGATTGGCGTCATAGCCGACGAGGCCATAGGCGTTGGCGGTGCCCGGCTTGGCGGTGAAGTCGTCGAGCTCGTTGTTGAGCAACACGCCGGTGCCGTCCGCGATCAATCCCACGCCATATGAGAAATTGAGCGTGTAGGTATTCGATACTGCGTTGCCGTCACGGTCGATGACGGAGAAGTGCGTGGTATTGCGGCCTTCGTTGTCGGGGGGCTGACCGGAGCGGATGTCGGCGGCGGGCGTCGCCTTGTCTGTGATCGTTGCACGCAAGCGGGCGGCATATTGTTTCGATGTCAGGCGATCGAGCGGCATCGTCACGAAATCCGGATCGCCGAGATAGGCGGCGCGGTCGGCGTAGGCGCGCTTCATGGCTTCGATCAGATCGTGGAACGCCGGCGCGCCGCGGCCGGGCTTCGACAGATCGAACCCTTCCAGGATGTTGAGCATCTCCACCAGGGCCACACCGCCGGACGACGGCGGCGGCATGGAGATGATGTCGTAGCCGCGATAGGTTCCCCGCACCGGCTTGCGCTCGACGGCACGATAACGTGCGAGATCGGCAACGGTCATGATGCCGCCGGCCTGTCTGACGGCAGCGGCAATCTGCCCGGCGATACGGCCGCGGTAAAAAGCGTCGGGTCCGTTTTGCGCGATGGCCTGCAAGGTTTTGGCAAGGTCGGGCTGTGCCAGTCGGTCACCCTCCTGCAGCAACCCGTCACCCTTGAAAAAGATCGCCCGCGATGACGGCCAGCGCCCCAGCCGCTCCTTCACGCGCGGCAGCGAATCGGCGACATGGTCTTCGACCGGAAAACCCTCCTGCGCCAGTTTGATCGCGGGCGCGACCAGTTCGGCCAGCGTGAACTTGCCGGAGCCATATTTCTGCAGCGCCAGCGCGAGGCCGGCGACGGTGCCGGGCACGCCAATCGACAGCCCGGAGCTACGCGACTTTTCCGGATCGGGATTGCCGCCCGCATCGAGAAACATGGTCTTGCTGGTGGCGGCCGGTGCGGTCTCGCGATAATCGATGGTCGTATCGATGTTGTCTTTGGCAAGATGAATGACCATGAAGCCGCCGCCGCCGAGATTGCCGGCGACCGGATAGGTGACCGCAAGCGCGAAGCCGACCGCCACGGCAGCATCGACCGCATTGCCGCCGCGCCTGATGATGTCGGCGCCGATCTTCGCGGCGCGCGACTCCTGCGCCACCACCGTGCCGTGACGGGCAGTCGCGCTTTGCGCGGGCTCGATCGCCGGCCGGGCGTGGGCGGCAACGGCGAAGAAAAGCGCGAAGATAATGATGCCGGCAATGCGTCTCATGTCATTCGATTATCACTCAGGCGTCATCCCGGCCAAGCGCCCGCAGGGCGCGGGAGCCGGGATCCAGTAACCACGGTCTTCATGATACGGTGAGACAGGGGTTACTGGATCCCCGCTGTCGCGGGGACGACGGCGGAATGCGGTGAGTGCGACCTTATCTTGCCTGTCCGTGATAAACCGTGTTGGGCCGCATGTCGGTGGCCGATGCCACCCGGTTCGACATGTTGAAGAAGCCGACGACGGCGGCGATGTCCCAGATGTCGCGCTCCTTGAAGCCGACGTGGCGCAAAGCGTCGCGGTCGGCTTCTTCCACCGCCCAAGGCTCGGCAGTGAGCTTGTGGGCGAAATCGAGCATGGCGCGCTGGCGTTTGTCGAGGCGCGCCACGCGATAGTTCATCACCATCTGTTCGCCGAGTAGCGGATTGCCGGAATACTGCCGCACGGCGGCGCCATGGGCGGTAAGGCAGTAATAACAGCGGTTGTGCGACGACACAGCCACGGCAATCATCTCACGCTCGAGCCTGGAGAGCCCACTCGGCCCCAGCATCAGGTCATTGTACATGGCGACGAAGGCTTCCAGCTTCGTCATGTCGAAGGCGTAAGCCAGGAGCACGTTGGGCACGAAACCGAGTTTCTCGGTGCACTTGTCGAAATAGCGCGCCATGCCCGGCGACAGTTCCGCCGGCGGCAGGTCGACGGCAATCACCGGCTGGTCATCAGGTGCAGGCCTGGTGGTTTCGACGCTGCGCAGTGGCGGCTTGCCAGCCGACTTGCTTGCCGACTTGCTTGCCGACCTGGCTGCAACTTTGGCGGTTTTGGTCCTGTGGCTTGCTTTGGGCATCGCCTTCACGCGCCTCCTGCTCGTTCCGTCCCGCGCCAAGCCTACAATGTTCTGCACCGCCGCGATATCCCGGCGTCTTCATGCTTTCATTTGTCAAGTCAGAGTCTTAGCAGCGAACCAAACTGCGCGCTGCGCGCGTTGCCGGTGACAGCCCGGTCACCAAATAGTGCCTTGCTCTCGACGCACCGACGCGGAATGTGAACACTCACACGGACGATTCTCCAGGGAATACCAGGCACGGGCACCCCATGGCCGACGAGATTCCAGGCAGCGAGGAAGAGGGCCTGTCGCGCGCCGCTCTGACGCAGGCCGGCGATCTGCTGCACGGACGCCGCCGGGACATCCCGGCAGGTTTCGTCGCGCAGATCTACCAGCGTGCTGTACCGGAAGACGTCGTCGCTTATGACCCGGTCGAGCTGGCCGCGCTGGCCGAACGCGCGTTCGACTTTCTGATCGAGCGCAAGCCCGGCATACCGAAAATCCGCTGCGAGACGGTGCAGTTGCATGAGGCCGGCGAGCACAAACAGGTGACGGTGGTCGAGGTCGTCAACGACGACATGCCGTTCCTGGTCGATTCGGTGATGGGAGAATTGGCCGACCGCAAGTTCGATATTCACCTTGCAGCGCATCCGGTGATCGGCGTGCGCCGGGAAGGTGACAGGCTGACCGCGCTTGCCGGGCCCGACGCGCCGAACCACGCGCGCGAAAGCTTGATCCACGTCCACATCGAAACCATCACCGATCCGGCTGTTCTCGCCGAGCTTTACCATGCGCTCGAGGTGGTGCTGAAGGAGGTGCGGCTGGCGGTGCTGGACTGGCGGCCGATGCTGGAGCGCGTCAACGCCATCGTCGCCGACATCAAGGCCAATCCGCCGCCGCTGCCGGTGGACGAGATCGCCGAGGCGATCCAGTTCCTGCAATGGCTGGTGGCCGACAATTTCACCTTCCTCGGCGTGCGAAACTACACTTTCGACGGCAACGAGCTGGTGCCCGACTACGACAGCGGGCTCGGCATCATGCGCGACCGCGATCTCATGGTGCTCAAGCGCGGCGACGAGCACCTGGAATTCACGCCGGAAATCATGGCGTTCCTGATGGAGCCGCGGCCGCTGATCATCGCCAAGGCCAATATCCATGCGCGCGTGCACCGGCGCGTCTATCTCGACTATATCGGCGTCAAGCATTTCGACGCCCACGGTAACCTGCTCGGCGAGCAGCGATTTGTCGGCCTGTTCACCTCGACAGCCTACACGCGCTCCGCCCACGGCATCCCCTATCTGCGCCGCAAGCTCGCGGCCATCGAGCGGCGTGCAGGCTTTTCGGCCAACAGCCATTCCGGCAAGGCGCTGGCGAACGTGCTGGAGCATTACCCGCGCGACGAGCTGTTCCAGGTCGACGAGGATACGCTCTACCGCTTTGCGATGACCATCCTGCATCTCGACGAGCGTCCGCGCGTGCGGGTGCTGGCGCGTGGCGACCGGTTCGACCGCTTCGTGTCGGTTTTGGTCTACGCGCCACGCGACCGCTACGACAGCGCAGTGCGAGTCAAGATCGGCGAATACCTGGCGCGGGCCTTCATCGGGCGGGTGTCGGCGTTTTATCCGTTCTTTCCGGAAGGTCCGCTGGTGCGCGTGCACTTCATCATTGGCCGCTCCGGCGGACCGACACCTGATGTGCCGCGCGCGACGCTGGAGCGCGAAATCGAGACCATCGTCCGCACCTGGACGGACGGTCTGTACGAAGCGCTTGAACTCGCCCATCCACCGGAGGCCGCGCGTGCGCTGTTCAGGCGCTATCGCGACGCTTTTTCCGAAGGCTTCCGCGCCGCCTACTCGCCGCCGGCGACCGCGGTCGACGTCGACACCATAGAGGGGCTGTCGGCCGAGCGTCCGCTCGGCGTCGATTTCCGCCACCGCGAGGAAGAAGATCAGCGCAGCGCCGGCCTGAAAGTGTGGAGCTTCGGGCGGCCGTTGCCGCTGTCGGAACGCGTGCCCGTGCTGGAAAACATGGGCTTCAAGGTGGTGGACGAACGCACCTATCGCGTCGCCCCCCGAGACGGCTCCACTGTCTGGTTCCACGACATGCTACTGGAGCGCAGTGACGGCGAGGCCATCGACCTGCAGGCGACGCAAGGGCCGCTGGAAACCACCTTCCTGATGGTGATGCGCGGGGCCGCCGAGAATGACGGCTTTAACGCATTGACGCTGGTGGGCGGATTGATGTGGCGCGACGTGGCGTTGATCCGCACGATGTCGCGCTACCTGCGCCAGGTGCGCCTGCCGTTCTCGCAGGACTACATGTGGACCACGCTGGTCAAGCACGCAGGCATCGTCCGCGAGATCGTCGAACTGTTCCACGCGCGCTTCGACCCGCGCACGGAAGCTGCCGACAACCGCGGCGGCAAGCAGCAGGAGATCGTTGCACGTATCGAGGAGGCGCTGCAGGCGGTCGAAAGCCTGGACGAAGACCGCATCCTGCGCCATTTCCTCAACGCGGTGCAGGCGGCGCTGCGCACCAATTTCTACCAGGTCGGCGACGACGGTCAGCCCAAACCGCTGATCTCCATCAAGTTCGAAAGCCACAAACTTGCGACGCTGCCGCTGCCGCGTCCGCTCTACGAGGTCTTCGTCTATTCGCCGCGGGTGGAAGGCATCCATCTGCGCTTCGGCAAGGTGGCGCGTGGCGGCATCCGCTGGTCGGACCGGCCGCAGGACTTCCGCACCGAGATCCTCGGGCTGGTGAAGGCGCAGCAGGTGAAAAACGCGGTGATCGTGCCCGTCGGCGCCAAGGGCGGCTTCGTGCCCAAGCTGATGCCGAAAGGCGCACCGCGTGACGTGGTGCAGGCTGAAGGCGTCGCCACCTACAAGCTGTTCATCTCGACGCTGCTCGACATCACCGACAATATCGGCGACGACGGCCACATCGAGCGGCCCGAATGCGTCGTGCGCCACGACGACGACGATCCTTATCTGGTGGTCGCCGCCGACAAGGGTACCGCGACCTTTTCCGACATCGCAAACGAGATCTCGCTCGCGCACGATTTCTGGTTGGGCGACGCCTTCGCGTCGGGCGGTTCGGCAGGCTACGACCACAAGGCCATGGGCATTACCGCCCGCGGCGCCTGGGAGTCGGTCAAGCGACATTTCCGCGAGATGGACATCAATATCCACGAAACGCCGTTTACTGCGGTCGGCGTCGGCGACATGTCCGGCGACGTATTCGGCAACGGCATGCTCCGCGAGACCACGACCAAGCTGGTCGCCGCGTTCGACCACCGTGACATCTTCATCGATCCCGAACCGGACCCCGCAGCTAGCTTTGCCGAGCGCAAGCGGCTGTTCGAACTGCCGCGCTCGAGCTGGCAGGACTATGACAGGTCGCTACTCTCGGAAGGCGGCGGGGTCTATTCGCGCGCGTCCAAGGAAATCCGCCCGAGCCTGGAGGCGCAAAGGCTGCTGGGTGTTGGGCCAGGCGTAACGCCGAACGAACTGATAAGGGCGATCCTCAGGGCGCCCGTCGATCTGTTATTCTTCGGCGGCATCGGTACTTACGTCCGCGGTTCCGACGAAACCGATGAATTGGTGGGCGACCGCGCCAACGATCCGATCCGCATCACGGGCGCCGACCTGCACTGCAAGGTGATCGGCGAGGGCGCCAATCTCGGCATGACCCAGCGTGGGCGCGTCGAGGCCGCGCTCGCCGGCATCCGGCTCAACACCGACGCGATCGACAATTCCGCCGGCGTCAACACCTCCGACGTCGAAGTCAATATCAAGGTGGCGCTCAGCCCGCTCGTCCGTTCCGGGGGGCTCACGCTCGACGGGCGCAACGCGCTGCTTGTGGAAATGACCGACGAGGTGGCGCGGCTGGTGTTGCGCAACAACTACCAGCAGACCCTGGCGCTGTCTCTGGCGCAGCGACGCGGGCTGGAGGACCTCGGCTTCCAGCAACGGCTGATGCAGACGCTGGAGATGAAAGGCGAACTGGACCGCGCAGTCGAATACCTGCCCGACGAGATGGCGATCGCCGAGCGGCGCAAGCGCAATTACGGTCTGACCCGGCCGGAACTGGCGGTACTGCTCGCCTATGCCAAGCTCTCGCTCTACAACGATCTGCTCGCCTGTACGGTGCCCGACGATCCCTATCTCGGACGCGAGCTCAGCCGCTATTTTCCGAATGAAATGTCGGAGCATTTTGCCGAGGCGCTGCAGGCGCACCGCCTGCGCCGCGAGATCATCGCGACGCAACTGACGAATTCAATGGTCAACCGCGGTGGCCCTACGCTGATCACGCGCATCGGCGACCAGACCGGCGCGTCGGTGGCGTCGATCGCTGCCGCGTTTGCCGCCGTGCGCAACAGCTACGGGCTGATCGAGCTCAATGGCGCGATCGACACGCTGGACAACAAGGTTTCGGGCGACACCCAGCTTTCGCTTTACGCCGCAATACAGGACCTCCTGCTTGACCGCCTGGTCTGGTTCCTGCGCAACGTCGATCTGACGGAAGGGCTCGACGCCATCATCGGCCATTACCGCGCGGGCATCGGCGAGGTCGAGGCGGCGCTCGACACCGTGCTGTCGAAGCACGCCGCTGCTGCGCGGCAGGCGCGTGTAACGGAAATGACCGGCGCCGGCGTGCCCGAGCCGCTGGCGCGCAGCATGGCGAACCTGGGTGCGCTCAAGCCCGCGCCCGACATCGTGCTGGTGGCCGATCGCGCCGGCAAGCCGGTGGCCGAGGTGGCGGCGACCTATTTCGCCACCGAAAGCTTTTTCCAGCTCGACCGCGTGGCGCATGCGGCCGCCGGCATCGCGGTATCGGATTATTTCGATCGTCTGGCGCTCGACCGTGCGCTCGATTCCATTGGCGAGGCGGAGCGTCGGCTGACCGCCGCCATGGTCGGCAACGGCTCGGCGGGCGCCGGCGCGGTGGAAGAATGGGTGCGCCCGCGTAAAGCGGATGTCGAACGCATCCGCACCGCGATCCACGAGATCGCGGGCTCCGGCCTGACGCTGTCGAAATTATCGGTGGCGGCGAGCCTGCTGGGAGATCTGGCGAAGCAGTAGTTGTAGCCCTGCGCCTATCCATACGGTCATTGCCGGGCTTGACCCGGCAATCCATGATGCTGTCCAGCGATGGCAGACTATTTTGTCTATATCCTTACGAACAAGCCGCGCGGGACGCTCTATGTCGGCGTGACCAACGATTTGATTCGCCGCGTCTATGAGCACCGGGAAGGCGCTGTACCCGGCTTCACCAAAAAGTATGGCCTGAAGCAGCTCGTATATTTTGAAAAATACGACGATCCGAATCGCGCTATTCAGCGCGAAAAGAACATCAAGCACTGGTCGCGCGTATGGAAGCTCGACCTCGTTGTCGCTGCCAATCCGCAATGGCGCGATCTCTATACCGACATCACGCGCCGAAACGCGTCATGGATGCCCGGGCAAGCCCGGGCATGACGTCGAGTTGTTGGCAGGGAGCGGTGATTCAATGCCTGAAATGCCGTGTTCCGGTGAACACCATGGCCACGTTGTGTTCGTCCGCCGCCTTGATCACGTCGGCGTCGCGCATAGAGCCACCGGGCTGGATCACCGCCGTGGCGCCCGCTTCAATGGCCACCAGCAGACCGTCCGGGAACGGGAAGAAGGCATCAGACGCAACCACCGAACCGCGCGTCAATGGTTCGGCCAGCTTCAGTTCGCGGGCTGCGTCTTCGGCCTTGCGCGCAGCGATACGGGCTGAGTCGATCCGGCTCATCTGGCCAGCGCCGATGCCGACCGTGGCGCGATCCCTGGCGTAAACGATAGTGTTCGACTTCACGTGCTTGGCGACGCGGAAAGCAAATCGCAGGTCGGCGAACTCCGCGTCTGTCGGCGTACGCCTGGTCACGGCCTTCAATTCCATGTCGTCGATTACGGCGTTATCGCGCGACTGTACCAACAAACCTGAAGCCACAGTCTTTGCCGTCAGGCCCCCGGCGCGCGGATCGGGCAGGCCGCCGGCGAGCAACAGCCGCAAGTTCTTTTTGGCGGCGACGATCCCGATCGCGTCTTCGCTGGCGTCCGGCGCGATGATCACCTCCGTGAAGATCTCGGTGATGACTTTCGCGGTTTCCGCGTCGAGCGGCTGATTGAGCGCAACGATGCCGCCGAAGGCCGATGTCGAATCGCAGGCAAGCGCTTTGCGATAGGCCTCGACCGGATTGGCGCCTTCCGCCACGCCGCACGGGTTGGCGTGTTTGACGATGACACAGGCCGCTGTGCGCCCGGGATCAAACTCGGCGACGCATTCATAAGCCGCGTCGGTATCGTTGATGTTGTTGTAGGAGAGCTCCTTGCCCTGAACCTGCCGCGCCGTGCTGACGCCGAACCGCCCGCCCGGGGTGCGGTAGAAGGCGGCACTCTGATGCGGGTTCTCGCCGTAGCGCAGCGACTGGATCAGTTTACCGCCAAGGGCCCGGTAGTCGGGCGCGTCGTTCCCGAGCGTCCCGGCGAACCAGTTCGAAATTGCGGCGTCATAGGCGGCCGTGCGCGCATACGCCTTGGCCGCGAGCTGCTGGCGCAACTCGTATGAAAGCATACCGGCATGGAAGGCCAACTCACCGAGCACCTTGTCGTAGTCGGAGGGCTCCACCACCACCGCGACGTCGGCGTGGTTCTTGGCTGCAGCGCGGATCATTGCCGGCCCGCCAATGTCGATGTTCTCGATGCAGTCGTCGTAGGGGGCGCCTTTGGCGACGGTCGCCTCGAACGGATAGAGGTTTACCACCAGGAGATCGATCGGCTTGATGTGGTGTTCCTCCATCGCCTTCCTGTGTTCGGCGTTGGCGCGGATGGCCAGCAACCCGCCGTGAACTTTCGGGTGCAGCGTCTTCACCCGGCCATCCATCATTTCCGGAAAGCCGGTGAGGGCGGATACGTCGGTGACCGCAAGCCCGGCCTCGCTTAATGCCTTTGCGGTGCCGCCGGTGGAGACAAGCTCGACGCCGTAGTTGGCCAGCTGCCTGGCGAAGGGGATCAGGTCGGTCTTGTCGGAGACCGACAACAGGGCGCGGGTGATGCGGCGGGGGTGCGTGGTCATGGCAGGGGGCTAACACAGGAGCGGGGCCAATGTGTATTCAGCATGCCGATACCTGCCCTGCGGGTCCACAGGAGCCTGGCCTCCGGTCGCCGCCGACGGTGCTACAACGGCAATTCCGGCTCCGCCTCGCGGTCGGGGCGGGCGCCCGGCGCCGACGGCGGCGAATGCCGGAAGCACCAGCGTACTTTCCCGCGGTCCCGGGCACGGCCATAGATCACGATCTGCATGGTGCGGCGGGGCCCGTCTGCCGCCGACAGAAAAACGCTTTCCTCGAGCTGCACCGGGTCGCCGTAGGTGCTGAAGGTCCAGACCTCGCGGTCGGGCAGCAGCAGGATGACGCCGTAACCGTCGCTGAGACGGCTCGCCTTCACCGCCGGGTGCAGGTGGAAACGCACGGCGAATTCGTCCGGCGCCCGGGTGGACAGGGCGCGGCCCTCAACGCCGCCGAAGATATCCTCGCCGTCGAGGATGCGCCCGTCCGGGCTCAGGCGGACCGCGCGGGTATGCACCACGGAGAACTCGGGGACGTAGCCGTCATGGGAAGCGCGCAGCCACACTCCTTCGGCCTGGCTCCCGCGTTCCAGCCGGACGTGTCGCGGACCGCTGATAATGGGAATGCCGAACAGCAGCCTGCGTAAACGCAACGCTTCAAGGAAGCGGCACGACGATGTTTCATTAAACGTCACCGTGGAATGCGCCGGCGTCGCGCGCGCGACCTGGCGCCAGTTCTCCCTGTTTACGGCCGGCAGACCGCAATTGACGACGAGCCGCTGCTGGCGCCACGACAACTCGAACGAAAGGCAGCCGGCGTGTGCGCCCTGGCTCACCGACAAAGGTGGCGGTCGCCCGGCATCCATGATCAGGGCGCTGTCGCCGGCATCGATGCGTTGATAGCCGGCGTGCGGCGCGTTCGACACCGGCGTGCCGCGGGCATCGTCGTAGGCGAGCACGGTGGCGAGCAGGTCGACCGGCGTCGGGCCCATGCCGTTGAACTGCGCGAAGTTTCCGTCCGCGTGGCGGAAGAAACGCAACATCGGCATCATGCGGTCGATGGCGTTGTTCATCGCCTGGGGTGGTTGCACATGGCGTGCGGAAAACAATTGCCGCAGCGGCAGCAGGTCGGCGAGCAGCTCAATGATCACGCCGGGATTGCGGCTGATATGGCCGCCGTCCGGCAAGACCTGCCGGTTCAGTTCCTCGCTCAGCCGCCGCACGTTGCCGCGCACGGAACCCGACTGGCCCTGGATGCAGAGCGAGGCGCAGGTCAGCGCCATAATTGCCTGCAGGCGCGGGTAGCCGTCGCGCGTTTCGTTCATCGTCTTGCGCAGATATCGGGTCTGCCGCGACAGGCTGCGGATGAAGCGGCGATAGAAACGCGCGTCGGCGTCCTGCAGCACGAAGGGCGCCTGGCTCAGCCAGCAAATGATACGGCGTGAGAGGATATCGAGGCGCCAGCCGAGCGGATGCCAGCCGCCCTGTAGATTGATCCATTCATCGATCAGGGCGCGCGCGTTGGCGCGGGTGATGGCGGAATCGGCAGCGCGCAGATGGCGTAGCCATGCGAAGCCGAGCATGACGACGGCCCATTCGTCGGAAGGCGGTGTGACCTCGAATGGGGACCGGCGGTCGGAAACCACGACTTTGCCGGCGAAAGCGAAGCGGCCGGCGTAGATTTCGGCCGCGTGGGTCGCGTCAGCGGTTCGCAGGTCCTGGGGCGCGATCACGACGCGGTCGGTCTTGGCCGATCCGTAACGCCAGCGCATGAGCGGCTGCGCATTGATGCGGCCGACCAGGCTGCGATATGCGCGGCGCCCAATGAGCGCGGAGAGCCTGGCTCGCTCCGCGATCGAAACCCGCATCGTCAATGTGCCCGTCCCTCGCGCGCGGGGGCGAATCCCGCGCGCCTGTGCCACAGTACCGAACGGTCGCCGAAGGGCCAATATGCAAGGTCCGTGAGGGGATTAGTGCGCCGCCCGCGTGAGGCGGGCGGCGTAGAATCCGTCGAGGCCGCCCCAGCGCGGATCGGGGTCGGGCCAGTATTGCGGCAGCGTGCGCAGGTCGCCGTCGGGGGTGACCATCCCGGTGCAGCCGCCGGTCTCGGCCGCGGTGATCGGCCGACGTTTGACGTCGGGTTCGCGCGCCAGCAGGGCTTCGATCTGCTGCTCCCCTTCCTCGGGTTCAAGCGAGCAGACGCAATAGACCAGCATGCCGCCCGGCCGGGTCAGCGCCACGGCGCGGTCGAGCAGCCGCTGCTGCAGCGAGGTGAGGGCGGTGATGTCGGCCTCGCTCTTCAGCCAGGGAATATCGGGATGGCGGCGGATGGTGCCGGTGGACGAGCAGGGCGCGTCGACCAGCACCGCATCGAATGCTGCGCCATTGGCCGACACAGGGCTCCACTCCAGCGCGTCGGCGGCGACGGTTTCAGCCTGAAGCGTGAGGCGGGCGAGGTTCTCGCGCATGCGCGCGAGACGGGCCGGGGAGCGATCGACTGCGGTGACACGGGCACCTGCATTGGCCAATTGCGCGGTCTTGCCGCCCGGCGCGGCGCACAGGTCGGCCACTGACCGACCGGCAATGTCGCCCAGAAGGCGGGCCGGCATGGCGGCGGCGGCGTCCTGCACCCACCAGGCGCCTTCGCTGAAGCCGGGGAGCATGGTGATCGACCCTTGCGCGAGGGTGCGGATGGTGCCGGTCGGCAGCACCCGCCCGCGGAGACGCTCGGCCCAGGACGCGGCATCCAGCCGGGCGGTCAGGTCGAGGGCGGGCTCATGGCCATTGGCGCTGGCGATGGCGCGGGCGGTGTCGGCGCCATAAGCCCTGGTCCAGCGCTTGAGCAGCCAGTCCGGTGTGTCGCGCGGGGTTTCGTCGGCGAGCAGCGTATCGCGATTTTGCGCCACGCGTCGCAGCACGGCGTTGACCAGCCCGGCGTAGCGGGCCGCGCGACGGTCGCCCTGCGCCAGCCGCACCGCCAGATCGACCGCGGCATGATCCGGCACGTCGAGCCAGAGAATTTGCGCAGCGCCGACGAGCATAATGGTCTCGCAGCGTGGCGCGTCGGCCGGAAAGCCGCGCTCAAGGAACGTACCGAGCGCGTGGCGCAGCGTGCCCAGCCGCCGCAAGGTGGTCGCGGTGAGCCGGCGCATGAGTGCGCGGTCGCGGTCGGCGAGCGCGGCAATGGCGGGGTGGGCGGAAAGCTGTTCGTCGAGCGCCAGCCGGCGGCGCAATACGCCGTCGACGATGTCGGCGGCAATCCGGCGAGCCGCGAGGCCCGGGACTTCCGGTTGGGGGGAGGTTCGGGCACGCGCCATGAGCTTACTTTTGCCTGTAAATGTGGCCCTGTCGCGAAGTACAGCAAAAAAGGCCGGCGGGGTTCACAGGTATACCAGCCCCGGGCGGAACCATGGCCATGGCTCCCGGCCGGCATGGCGCGCAGGGACACAGGACGCCCCGGAAGCGATGATCGCCAACGTCTTTACGTGGCGTCATTCCGGTGACCGGCGCCAAATCCTGCGCGGCCGGCTCGGAGCATCACCGCAACACATACACATCCGTGCCGACATGGACGCGTCCATACAGATCGACGATATCCCGGTTGTGCATACGGATGCAGCCGTGGGAGACAAACTTGCCGATCGACGACGGATTGTTGGTGCCGTGGATGGCGTAGTTGCCGTGATTGAGGCCGAGCACCGCAGCGCCCATGGGATTGCGCGGGTCGCCGCCGGGAATGACCGGCGCGTTGCGCCGGATCGACGGCGGTGCGCGCCAGGCTGGCCGCACCAGCTTGCGCTCTACAAAGGCGTGGCCGTGCCAGGCCATGCCGTCGCGACCGACGCCGACCGGATAACGGATCGCGCGGCCGCGGCCGAGCACATAGTAAAGCTCGCGCCGGTGGGTAACGATGACGATGGAACCTGCCTGATAACCACTGCGGAACGGCACCGTCTGGCCGGCATTGACCGGCAGCGCTGTCGCGACAAGCAGTGCCGCCGCGATCAACACCGAACGAAGCCAGGGCACGTGCATGAACTTCATCGTTCCACGATGACCGGCGTGCCGACCTGAACCATCCGGTATAGCTGCACGATGTCACGGTTGTGCATGCGGATGCAGCCGTGCGAAATGAACTTGCCGACAGACGACGGCCGGTTGGTGCCGTGGATGGCATATTCTCCGCCACGCAGGGTCAACGCTGCTTCGCCCATCGGATTATTGGGTGCGCCGCCGGGGATAACATTCGGCAGGCGCGGGTTCTCGCGCCGGATCATCGGCGGCGGCGCCCAGGCCGGCCGGATGAACTTGCCTTCCACACGCGCGATTCCGGTCCATTGCATGCCGCGTTTGCCGACGCCGACCGGAAACTGCATCGCGCGGTACGGATCAAGCACGAAATAGAGGCGCCGCTCGCCGGTTTTCACCACGATGGTGCCCGGCCGGTAGCCCTCGAAGCGCACGACGCCCGGCGCCGCTTGCGCCAGCGCGGCCGCCAGCAACGCCCATGTCAGCACGATCGCCACGAACAGCGCCGTCCGCTTCAGCACGAACACCATGAGGTACGCCCCAACCAATGAATGGGCGCAATAATAATGGGTCGTGGTCGAAGCTTCCGGGAAAGCTGACGGTAACGTAAATGGGGACTGAAGAACGGCCGTTTACCCTCTCCCCCGTGATCGGGAAGAGGACAAACGGGAAGGAACTTACGCCCCCGCCCCGGCGCGTTTGTTCTGACGGTTCTCGACCAGATCGTTGACGACTGCCGGGTCGGCCAGCGTCGAAGTGTCGCCGAGGTTTCCGTATTCGTCCTCGGCGATCTTGCGCAGGATGCGGCGCATGATCTTCCCCGAACGCGTCTTCGGCAGGCCGGGTGCGAACTGGATGAGGTCGGGCGAGGCGATCGGGCCGATCTCCTTGCGCACCCACTGCACCAGCTCCTTGCGCAGGTCCTCGGTCGGCTTCTCGCCGGCCATCAGCGTGACGTAGGCGTAGATCCCCTGGCCCTTGATGTCGTGTGGATAGCCGACCACGGCGGCCTCCGACACCTTGGGATGCGCGACCAGCGCGCTCTCCACTTCGGCTGTACCGAGGCGGTGGCCGGCGACGTTGATGACGTCATCGACGCGGCCGGTGATCCAGTAATAGCCGTCCTCGTCGCGGCGACAGCCGTCGCCGGTGAAGTAGCGGCCGAGATAGGTCTTGAAGTAGGTGTCGACGAAGCGCTGGTGGTCGCCATAGACCGTGCGCATCTGGCCCGGCCATGAATCGGCGATGCAGAGGTTGCCCGAGCCGGCGCCCTTGAGCGTGTTGCCCTCGGCGTCGACGATCTCCGGCACCACGCCGAAGAACGGCCGCGTCGCCGAGCCGGGCTTGAGCCTGGTCGCGCCCGGCAGCGGCGTGATGAGAATGCCGCCGGTCTCGGTCTGCCACCAGGTGTCGACGATCGGGCAGCGCTCGTCGCCGACCACGCGGTAGTACCACTCCCAGGCTTCCGGATTGATCGGCTCGCCCACAGTGCCGAGCAGGCGCAAGCGATTTGCGCGAGGTCTTCTTCACCGGCTCGTCGCCGCCCTGCATCAGTGCGCGGATGGCGGTCGGCGCGGTGTAGCAGATGTTGACCTTGTGCTTGTCGCACACCTCCCAGAAGCGCGACGTGGTCGGGTAGTTCGGTACGCCTTCGAACATCAGGCTGACGGCGCCGTTCGAAAGCGGGCCGTAGACGATGTAGCTGTGGCCGGTGACCCAGCCGACGTCGGCGGTGCACCAGTAGATGTCGCCGTCGTGGTAGTCGAACACGTATTGGTGCGTGATCGAGGTGTAGACCAGGTAGCCACCGGTGGTGTGCAGCACGCCCTTTGGCTTACCCGTTGATCCAGAGGTGTAGAGGATGAACAGCGGGTCCTCCGCGTTCATCTCCTCGCACGGGCAATCGGCCGGCACGGTCTTGGCGATTTCGTCGTAATAGACGTCGCGGCCGTCCTTCATGTTGACGTTGGCGCCGGTGCGGCGCACGACGATCACGCTCTTGACCATATCCTTGGCGATGTCGCAGGCGGCGTCGGTGTTGGCTTTGAGCGGAATCTTGCGGCCGCCGCGGATGCCCTCGTCGGCGGTGACCACGCAGGTCGACTCGCAGTCGGTGATGCGGCCGGCAAGCGAATCCGGCGAGAAGCCGCCGAACACCACCGAGTGGACGGCGCCGATGCGGGCGCAGGCGAGCATGGAGATCGCCGCCTCCAGGATCATCGGCATGTAGATGGTGACGCGGTCACCCTTCTTGACGCCGCGCGCCTTCAGCACATTGGCGAATCGCTGAACTTCGGCGTGCAGTTCCTTGTAGGTGAGCTTCTTGTCGTCCTTGGGGTCGTCACCTTCCCATAACAGCGCGGTCTGGCCGCCGCGCTTGGCAAGGTGGCGGTCGACACAGTTGTAGCAGGCGTTCAGCGTGCCGTCCTCGAACCACTTGATGGAGACGTTGTGCGGGTCGTAGGAGGTGTTCTTCACCTTGGTGAAAGGCTTGATCCAGTCGATGCGCCTGGCCTGCTCGCCCCAGAACGCGGCCGGGTCCTTCACCGAGGCGGCGTACATTTCCTGGTACTTGGCGTCGTCCACATAGGCGCGCTTTTGCCAATCGGCGGGAACGTCATAGACCTTTTCGGACATCGAATTTGCCTCCCTGCCCACGCGTTAATTGCGGGGTAAATTGGGTTGTACCCTTGGCCCGCATTATGCGACGGCGGTCCGGGGGCGGACAAGGCATGAAAGCCTCGACTTTGGTGGGGTTTGCGCGGTGCGGAACCGTATGGAGCGCTCGGGCATTCAATCCCTGCCTCGGCCCAACCGCATTGCGCCATGTCATTGCAAGAAATCCATCCGCGGTTCCCGTCACCGCGCCGCCATCGCCCGCAAGAGAGGCCGACGCTGTTGCATCGGCTGGGACTGCGCATGGTGCAGCCGGATGAGCTGATCTGGCGCCGGCGCCGCAGCGGCCGGCGGTTCGGCTATCTGGACGAGTGCGGCCGCCTGATCCGCAACGCGCGCGACCGCGAGCGGCTTGCCCGCCTGGCGGTGCCGCCGGCGTACGAGGACGTGCGCTACGCGCCGGATCCGCGCGCGCACATCCAGGCGGTGGGCCGCGACGCGGCCGGCCGTCTGCAATACCGCTATCACCCCGAATGGGAAAAGGTGCGCGAGCAGGACAAGGCGCGCCGCCTGCTGCGGCTGGTCGCTGCGCTGCCGAAGACACGCCGCGCGATCGCCCGTTATCTCGCCGGCAGGGAGCCGACGCGCGAGTTCGCAGCGGCGGCGGTGATCGAGCTGATCGCGCAAACCGCGCTCCGGCCTGGCAGCGATACCTATCTGCGCCGGCACGGCACGCGCGGGGCGGTCACCCTGCTCAAGTCCAATGTCAGGATCGCGCGCGGATGCCTGCTGCTCGCCTTCACCGGCAAGGGCGGCAAGAAGATCGTCAAGCGCTGCAACGCGCGCCGGCTCGAGCGCGCCGTGGACGTCCTGCGTGGGCTGCCGGGCCGCCGCCTGTTCCAGTATCATGGTGATGACGACAAGGTGCATCCGCTACGGCGGCGACAGGTCAACGAATTCCTGCGCGCAATCTCGAACCGGGACATTTCGCTCAAGGACCTGCGCACGCTGCATGCCTCCGCGGCCGTGATGGAGCAGCTTGCGGCTATCGAACCGGCGCCGGGCAAAGCGGTGCGGCGCCGGCAAGTGCTGCGGGCGGTGCGCGCCACTGCCGACGACCTGGTCAACACGCCCGCCATCTGCCGGCGCAGCTACGTCCACGAGGCGGTGGTGAATGCATTCGAGACCGGCAAGCTGCGTGCGCACGCGGCGGCCTTAAAGCGGTCGCGCTCCCCGGCCCGACGCGAGCGGATTCTGGCCAGGGTGCTGGCAGCGGAGATGACTTCCTGATCCGCCCCTTTCAGGGGGATAGACGAGGATGTGCCGTTACAGCCCGCCCATCTTGCAGACGAGCTTCCACTCCTCCGCCGTGACCGGCTGCACCGACAGGCGGGATTGCTTCAGCAGCGCCATTTCCTTGAGCTTCGGTTCGGCCTTGATGGCGGCGAGCGTCACCGGCTTCGGCATGGGCTCAACCGCCTTCACCTCCACCACCACCCAGGGCGCACCGTCTTCGGCGGTGGGGTCGCTATAGTGTTCGTGGATTATCTCCACGATGCCGACAACCTCCTTGCCGATGTTGGAGTGATAGAAGAAGCCGCGGTCGCCCTTCTTCATCTTCATCAGGTTGAGTTTGGCGGTGTGGTTGCGCACGCCGCTCCACGCCTCGCCCCTGGCGCCCTTTTTCACCTGCTGGTCCCATGACCAGGCATCGGGTTCCGATTTCATGAGCCAGTAGGCCATGTCTCCTCGCTGTCATTCCGGGGCGCGCGCGGAACGTGCGCGAGCCCGGAATCCATAACCACCAAATTCTCGTTTCAATCGCAAGACAGGGGTTATGGATTCCGGCTCTCGCTTCGCTCGGCCGGAATGACAACCACCTATTCCGCCTTGATCGGCCGCGCCAGCAGCGACTCGATGGCCTGGTCCAGAGTCATCCTCCTCGCGAGCACGTCCGCGACGGCGAAGCCGATCGGCATCTCCACGTTCTTCGCGCGCGCCATCTCCAGCAGTACCGGCGCGGTAAATACACCCTCGGCCAGTTTGCCGCTCGGGGGTTCGCCTTTGCCGAGCGCGACACCAAAGGAAAAGTTGCGAGACTGCGGCGTCGAGCAGGTGAGAATGAGATCGCCGAGGCCGGAGAGGCCCATCATGGTTTCGACCCTGGCGCCACAGGCCTTGCCGAAGCGAGCGAGTTCGGCGAAGCCGCGCGTGATCAGCGCGGCGGCGGCACTGGCGCCCAGTCCGCGGCCCGCCACGATGCCCGACGCGATGGCCAGCACGTTTTTTGTCGCGCCGCCGAGTTCGACACCGCGCACATCGGTGGAGTGATAAGGGCGGAAGGTAGACGAGCTTACCGCCTGGGAGAGCGCGGCGGCCATGTCCGCCTCGGGAGCCGCCAGTGTCACCGCGGTCGGCAGTCCACGCGCGACGTCGGCGGCAAAGCTCGGACCGGAGAGTGCTGCCGGCACGGCGGCGGGCGCGCATTCCGCGATGATTTCGCCCATGAACCTGTTGCTGCCGTGCTCGATTCCCTTGGCGCATGAAATCAGCGGCGTGCCTTTGGCGAGCGAAGGCGCCAGCGCCGTGACGACGCTGCGCAATACCTGCGCCGGAACCACCAATAAGATGGCGTCCGCGTTTGCGGCTTGCGCCAGATCGCGCGTCACCTTGATCGACGTCTCAAGCTTCACGCCCGGCAGGAAGCGGCTCTCGCGCTTCGATACCAGATGCTCGGCGTTGCCGGCGTCGTGCTCCCACAGCGTCACGTCGCGGCCGGCGCGGGCGGCCGTTTGCGCCAGCGCCGTTCCCCAGGCGCCGCCGCCGAGTACAGCGATTTTCTGATAGGTCATTGGCATGCGCTCATTTATACGCCGCCGTGCGTTGCAATGCGCCCCTGGCGGCCGCGATTTCATCGAGCGGCCAGCGCGCGCGCGGCGCCACCTCGAGCGTATCGGAGAGGCCCAGCGCCAGCCGCTCGGCGCCGGCCCAGGCAATCATGGCGGCGTTGTCGGTGCAAAGCTCCAGCGGCGGCACCACCAGCGCGGTGCCGGCTTCGGTCGCGAGCCGTTGCAGCACGGCCCGGATCGCCTGGTTGGCGGCAACGCCGCCGGCGGCGACCAGCGCGGTGGGCGCGCCGAAGCGGCTGCGGAAAATCTTCAAGCCTGCGCGCAGCCGGTCGAGCACCACGTCGACGATCGCCTGCTGGAACGAGGCACACAGGTCGGCGACGTCCCGGTCCGACAGTGGCGCGATGGCTTCGGCTTCCAGTCGCAGCGCGGTCTTCAGGCCGGAAAGCGAGAAGTCGGCTTCCTTGCGGCCATGCATCGGCCGCGGCAGCGTGAAACGCCGGGCGTCGCCGCGCATCGCTTCCTGCTCCACCAGCGGCCCGCCCGGATAGCCGAGCCCGAGCAGCTTGGCAGTCTTGTCAAAGGCCTCGCCGATGGCATCGTCATGGGTGGTGGCGATGCGCACGTAATCGGCGACCCCGCGCACCGCCAGGATTTGCGTGTGCCCGCCCGAAGCAAGGAACAGGCAATAGGGAAACGGCGTGGCGTCGGTCAGCCGCGCGGTCAGTGCGTGCGCTTCCAGATGATTGACGGCGATCAGCGGCTTGTCCCTCACCAGCGCGATCGCCTTGGCGGTGGTCAGGCCCACGATGACGCCGCCGATCAGCCCGGGACCGGCGGCGGCGGCGACTCCGTCGATACCGTCAAAGCCAAGGCCCGCTTCCTTCATGGCCTGCGCGATGATGGTATCGAGCACCTCGACATGGGCGCGCGCGGCGATCTCCGGCACCACGCCGCCGAAGGCCGCGTGTTCGGCGATCTGCGACAGCACCACATTGGACAGGATGCGCCCGCGGCCGTCCCCGGTGCGCTCCACCACCGCGGCCGCGGTCTCGTCGCAGGTGGTTTCGATGCCGAGGACGATCATGTTTTTCCTGACGCTCCGGACGGCCTGCGCCCTTTTCCGGGAAGGGTGAACTAAAAGGTGCCGTAGCATCGAGAGGATATATGGCGCAATCCACACCACCCTTGCGTGTCGGCACTCGCGGCAGTCCGCTGGCGCTGGTGCAGGCGCGCACCGTGCGAGCAAGGCTGGCCGCCGCCGCGGGCTTGGACGACGACCAGATCGAGATCGTCGTCATCCGGACCACCGGCGACATCATCCAGGACCGGCCGCTGGCGGAGGAGGGCGGCAAGGGATTGTTCACCAAGGAAATCGAGGAGGCACTGCTCGACGGGCGCATCGACCTCGCGGTACATTCCGCCAAGGACATGCCGACCGTACTGCCCGGACGGGTTGATGCTGGCGGCGTGTCTCGAGCGGGAAGATCCGCGCGATGTGTTCATAAGCCGGAAAGCGAAGACGCTGGCAGACTTGCCGCGCGGCGCGACACTTGGCACCGCTTCGCTGCGCCGGCAGGCGGTGGCGAAACGCGTGCGGCCGGATCTCAATGTCGCGATGCTGCGCGGCAATGTGGAAACACGGCTGCGCAAGCTTGATGAAGGCCACGTCGATGCAACGTTACTCGCGCTTGCGGGCCTGAAGCGGCTGGGCCTGGAGCAGCACGCCACGCATATCATGAGCGTGCAGGAGTTCTTGCCGGCGGTAGCGCAGGGCGCCATCGGCATTGAGACGCGTCAGGACGATGCGCGTGCGCGCGACCTTCTGGGGCGTATCAATCACGACGACACCTTTACTGCGATTGCCTGCGAGCGCGCGTTCCTCGCCGCGCTTGACGGTTCCTGCAAGACCCCGATCGCGGGGCATGCCGTGGTGAGCGGTGACAGTATTGAATTCCGCGGACTCATCGCGCGCCCCGATGGCGCTGCCGCGCACGATATCTCCGGCACCGGCCATCGCGACGACGCCACCAAGATCGGCGATGAAGTTGGCCGTTCGCTCAAGCGCACTGCAGGCCCGGACTTTTTTGAGTAGCTCATGCGACTGGTTGTTACCCGCCCGCAAGCCGATGGCGAACGCACTGCCATGGCATTGCGTGCGCAAGGGCATGACGTGCTGGTGGCGCCCTTGATGCATGTCGAAGCGTTGCCGGTCGATCTCGCTGGCATCTGGGTCGGCATCGTTATTACCAGCGCCAATGCGCCGGCCGCCATTGCCCACAATCCGGCGCGTGACGCGCTTCTGGCATTGCCACTCTATGCCGTCGGTCAGCGCAGCGCGGAGGCCGCGCGCGCGGCCGGGTTCACGGATGTCACATCCGCCGGTGGCGATGTGCGCGATCTGGTTACGCTCGTCGCCGAGCGCCATGCCGACGCTCATGCGCCGCTGCTTTATCTCGCCGGCGAGGATCGCGCCGCCGATCTGCCCGGCGAACTGGCGACGCACGGCATCGCCGCCGAGATACGTGTCGCCTACCGCGCGGTCACCGCGCCTTATCCGCCTGCGCTGGTATCGGCGCTGAACGAAGGCGCGGTCGATGGCGTATTGCACTTTTCAAGGCGCAGCGCCGAGAACTATCTTGCCGGTGCGCGCGCTGCCGGCCTTGTGGGGCCGGCGCTGGCGGTGCGGCATTATTGTCTTGCGGCGCAGATCGCCGCGCCATTGGAGGACGCCGGCGCTGCGCATACCTCTGTGGCGGGGTATCCGTCGGAGGCCGCGCTGATTGAACTTTTGGCGGCGTCGCCGGGTTGATTTGGCGCAATGCTCCTATTTGCGTTATTCCCTAGGGTTAAATTCGAGGAAATGGGATGGCAGACACGCGCAAACCGCCGGAGACGCCGGGCGGCGGCCCTCGCCGCAAGCGCGCTGCGCCCACCATTGACCTCAAGGCGACCGAGGTTGGCGACCCGCACGCCGAAAAGCGAGAAGCGGCTGCGCCCGGGCTGAAGCCCGGGACGCCACCGGAGCCGACGCAGGGCGCCGGGAAGCCTTCAACCTTCCCAACGCCGGATTCACCTGGGCCGGGGGCGGAAAGGGGGAGGTCAGCTGTCGCGTCCGAGCCCGCGGTGGAAGAGCCAACGAAGGCTGAACCCGAGCGGGAGCGCGCGACGCCACCGCCGCCTCCTCCGCCGCCACCGCGTCGCGGCGGTTTCGGCGCAGGCTTTGCCGGCGGCGTGATCGGCGCGCTCATCGTCGCGTTGCTCGGCGTCGGTCTCTGGTACGGCGGTTTCATCCCCACGTCGACTGAGCCAAGCGATCTGCCCGCGCGCCTGGCGGCGCTGGATAAGCAAGTGCAGGCGCTGCAGAACCAGCCCGCGCCCAGGCTCAATACAGAGGCCCTCAATGCGAGCATCGGTGCGGTCAATCAGCGCGTAAGCAAACTCGAAAGCGAACTCGGCAATTTGCCGCCCAACGACAAGGCGGCCGCACAGCGTTTCGGCACGCTCGACAGCACCGTGAAGTCGTTGAGCGATACGGTGACCGCGCTCGGCAAACGCGTTGACGATATCGCCGCTGCTGCCAATCAGGCGCAGCAAAGCGCCGCGGCAGCGGGGAAATCGGTGAACGATCTCAGGCAGAGCGTGCAGAGTGCAGCCAAAGGCGAAACGTCGGTTACGACCGCTGCGCTCGATTCCTTGCAGAGTAAAATCGCATCCCTCGAAGCCGAGCTTGCCAGCACGCGCAACAAGATCGAAGATGAAATCAGAAGTATGCGCGGCGATGTAACGAGCGCGCAGGAAAGAATCGCCAGGACCACCGCGAGCGACCGCGCTGCGCGGCTTGCCTTGAGTGCGGCCGCGTTGCGCAACGCGGTCGTGAGCGGCGCACCTTACGGCGCCGAACTGGCGCAGGCGCTGTCGCTCGGCGCCGATGCAAGAGCCCTGGCGCCGCTCAAGACGTTCGCGGCCAAGGGCGTGCCGACGAAGAAGGCGCTTGCCGATGAATTGTCCAGGCTGATCCCCGCCATGCGCGAGGCGGCAGGCGTGCAGCAAGCCAGGGGCGGCATTCTCGAGCGGTTGCAGGCCAATGCGCAAAAGCTGGTGCGTATCACGCCGGTGGAAGCACCCGCCGGCAACGATCCTCGCGATGTGCTGGCGCGCATCGAAGCTGGCGCCGAGCGCGGGGATATTGAAAATGCGCTCGCCGAACTGGCCAGGCTGCCGGACAAGGTTCGCGCGCCGGCCGAGGATTGGATTGCGAAGGCCAAAGCGCGGCAGGCCGCGCTCGCCGCTGCGCGGTCATTCGTCGCCGGTGCAGCGCGTGCGTTGAGCAAGGGATGAGGACGTCATGATCCGCGTCGTGTTCTTCCTCATCATGCTGGCGGCTGTCGCGTTCGGCTTCGCCTGGGTCGCCGACCGTCCCGGCGACGTGTCGCTCACCTGGCTCGGCTATCACATCGAAACGTCGGTCACGGTCGCCGCGCTGTCGCTCATCGTGCTGGTTCTGTTGCTGATGCTATTGATCGGGCTGGTGCGGACGGTGCTGCGCTCGCCTCACCAGATGTCGATGTACTTTCGCCTCCGCCGCGCCGAAAGAGGTCATCAGGCCGTGAGCCGCGGCTTGATCGCCATCGGCTCCGGCGATCAGAAGCTGGCGCGCCGCTTGGCCGACGAGGCGACCCGGCTGAGCCCGGGCGAGCCACTCACGCTGTTGCTCAACGCGCAATCGGCGCAGATGGCGGGCGACCGTCCTGCCGCCGAGCGCGCTTTCCGCGCCATGACGCGGCACGAGGAAACCAGACTTCTCGGCTTGCGCGGGCTTTACGTCGAAGCGCAGCGTCGCGGCGATACCGATGGCGCGCGCCGCGTCGCCGCACTTGCCGCCAAGGCCGCGCCGGCGCTTCCCTGGGCGGGCCAGGCCGTGCTCGAAGACCGCTGCGCCGCCAACGATTGGGCCGGGGCGCTCACCGCACTCGAGCGCATGAAGAGCGGCATGCCGAAGGAGGAATATCGCCGCAAGCGTGCGGTGCTGCTCACCGCACGCGCCCAGGCGTTGGCGGATATCGAGCGCGACACGGCGCGCAACCTGGCGCTTGAGGCGGTGAAGCTCGCGCCCGATCTGGTGCCGGCGGTGGCTTTGGCCACGCGGCGGCTGATCGAGGCGGGCGAGCTGCGCCGCGCCCGCCGCATCCTGGAAGCCGCCTGGAAGGTGAACCCACATCCCGACATTGCCGAGACCTACGCCGATCTCAGGCTCGGCGATTCGGCGCGCGACCGCCTCGCGCGCGTGCAGAAGCTCGCGGGTATGATGCCGGGCCAGCTCGAAGGCGCGCTGGCGGTTGCCCGCGCCGCGCTCGATGCCCGAGAGTTCGCCATTGCCCGTGCGGCACTTGAACCTTACGTCTCGGCGCCGACCCGCCGCGTTGCCACCTTGATGGCGGAGATCGAAGACGCCGAGCACGGTGACACCGGCCGGGTGCGCGAGTGGATGGGGCGCGCCATGCGCGCCTCCGGCGATCCGGTCTGGACCGCCGATGGTGTCGTTTCCGACCGCTGGCTGCCGGTGTCGCCCAATGGCCGACTGGACGGCTTCGAATGGCGGGTGCCGCTGGCCGAAATCGGGGTCAGCCGGCCGGTGGTCGAGGTCACCCTGCCGCCCGCCGCAACGCCTGAGCCGGAGGCCGAGCCGGCCGAGATCGCCGCGCCCGAGGCGACTGCCCAGCCGGCTGCGGAATCAGAAGCAGAACTGACGCTGAAGGCGGAGTTAGAGCCGAAATCCGAACCCAAATCGGAACCCAAAGCGGGTCCGGCGGACGAGGCCCCTGAAAAACCTGACGAACCGGCGCCCCCCGCCGGCCAGGTCGCGTCAGGCCAGGTCGGCCGAGCCGGTGATCCCGCTCATACATGCGCCCGACGATCCCGGGACCGACAGCGATGCTGACACCGAAACCGGCGGGCCGGTGCCGCAGCCGGCCGCGCCGCGCGATGCCTGGTCCCGCTTCTGGCAGATGTTCCGGTAAGCGCTTGCCTTGCCATCGCCGCCCCGCGCTTATATCAGTGGCCCGCGCCAGAGTGTTTCCAGGCGAAGTGGGTACCGGTTCGCCGTCCGGAAACGCAATGAGACAAGACTTGGCCGGCGTAGCTCAGCGGTAGAGCATCCGCTTCGTAAGCGGGTGGTCGGGGGTTCAAATCCCTCCGCCGGCACCAACCTTCGCGACCTTCGGCCGCTTCGGTTGGCAAGCCAGCCTGCGATCCGCGAAGGGTTGCCCGCCGAAGCTTCAGCGAAGGCGGGCTTTTTGTGCCTGGCCCCGGATTCCGGACCGCGCTCGCGGCGGGAACGCCTGCTATAAGGTGCCCATGCCGCTGCTCATGCTGTCGAGGCGCTTCGCGCCCCTGTTCTGGTGCCAGTTCTTCGCGGCGTTCAACGACAATTTCCTCAAGACCGCGCTGGTCTTCCTCATCCTGTTCCGGGTGGCGAGCCAAGACAGCGAGGCGCTGATCACGTTGGCGAGCGCGGTGTTCATTGCGCCGTTCTTTTTCTTTTCGGGGCTTGCCGGCGAGCTCGCCGACCGCTTCGACAAGGCGCGCATGGCGCAAGGCGTGAAATTCGCCGAGATGTTTATTGCCGGCCTTTCAGTCTACGGCTACGAGCAACAATCGATTCCCATCATGTTCGTCGCCCTCGCCGGGTTCGGCATCAACGCGGCGCTGTTCGGACCCGTCAAGTACGGCATCCTGCCCGACCATCTGCCCCACGAACGGCTCCCGGCAGCCAATGCGCTGATCGAAGGCGCCACCTTCATCGCCATCCTCACCGGCACCATCACGGCGGGTTTGGCGGCGCGTGACGGCGGCGATGTCGTGATGTTCGGCGCGCTGGTGATGGCGTTTTCGCTCGCGTGCTGGCTGAGCGCGTTACTGATCCCGCCCTCAGGACAGGGCGCGCCGCAATTGAAAGTGCGCGCCAATATCGCGGCTTCCACCCTCGCCATGTTCCGCCACCTGCGCGCTGACCGCAGGCTGTGGTGGGGGGCGCTGGTGACCAGCTGGTTCTGGGTGGTTGGCATCGTCGTGCTGTCGCTGCTGCCGCCACTGATCAAGATCCTGATCGGCGGCAACGAGGATACCGTCACCGTATGCCTGGCCTTGTTTTCGATTGCGGTCGGCATCGGCTCCGGCCTTGCCGCATACATTGCGCGCGGGCGCATCGTATTGATGACCACGTTCGCGGGCGCCGTGCTGCTGGCGCTGTTCGCGTTTGATCTCGGCATCGCCAGTTATGGCCGTGCGGCAGCGACCGTGTTGCAGGCCTCGACCGTGGTATTGACGTCGGGCCTCGGCCTGCGCGTAGCCATCGATCTCGCCGGCATGGCGGTGGCCGGCGGGCTGTTCATCGTGCCGGCGTTCGCCGCCGTGCAGGCATGGTCAGACGTCGCCTATCGCGCCCGCACCATCGCTGCGGTCAACGTGCTCAACGCCGCCTTCATGACCGCGGCCACCGTCCTGACGGCGGTGTTGCAGAAGTTCGGCCTGACGCTGCCGGTACTGTTCCTGCTGATCGGCGCGGCCGGCGCGCTTGTGGCACTGGCGATCTGGAAGACGATGCCGCCATCGGAGCTGTCATCGTCCGCCAACGGGTCCGCGCAAAGCGCGGCCCGATGACAGGCTCCGGCGGACGATTCTGTAAGCACTGATCTCCCGGCTCAATGAAATGCCGGGATTACTGGATGTCCTGCCTTCGCGGGGGCATGACAGCCTGAGAAGGGACGAAAGCGGAGAACTACTTCCCGCGCATCGCCAACACGCGGTCCACCATCTCGCCCGCCATGCCAAGATAGTTCGCCGGATCGACCATCGCTTCCAGCGCCTTGCGGTCGGCGTGCTGGCTGATCTCCTTGTGCTCGGCGAGCAGATCGACCAGCGGCCGCCCGGTCTTCACCACCTCGCGGCAGACGTCATAGACCACATCGTGCGCGTAGTTGCGGCCCATCTTGTCGCCAAGGCCCATCATCACCGCTTCCGACATCAACAGGCCCCTGGTGATGAACAGGTTCTCGCGCATCTTTTCTTCGTTGACGTGCATGCCTTCGACGATGAAGCGCGTCTGGGCCAGCGCGCCCGCCGAGAGCAGGAAAATCTCCGGCAGTGCGATCCATTCGATTTCCCAAGGGCCGGTTGAGCGTTCGTGGTCCTCGACCATCGCCTCGAGCAGCGCGGCGACGAGCTGTTTCACCATCGCGGTCTGGGCGGTGATGTAGACCGACGAAATCGGATTGCGCTTTTGCGGCATGGTCGATGACGAGCCGCGGCCCTGATGGAAGGGCTCCTGTACTTCCTCGACCTCGGTCTGCATCAACAGCTTCACGTCGAAAGCGATCTTGCCGCACGAGCCGGTGACGAGGCCGAGGAAGCAGCCGACTTCGGCGATGCGGTCGCGCACCGTGTGCCAGGAGATTTCCGGCTGGCCGAGCTTGAGCTCTTTCATCAGCTCTTCCTGGCACTTGAGGCCCTGTTTGCCGAGCGACGAGAGCGTGCCGGCCGCGCCGCCAAACTCTCCCACCAGCACGCGCGGCTTCAGTTCGTTCAAACGCTGCTTGTGCCGCTCAAAGGCGGCCAGCATGGTGGCCATCTTGTAGCCGAAGGTGATCGGCACCGCCTGCTGCAGGTTCGAGCGCCCGGCCATGGGCGTGTCGCGGTACTTCTTCGCCAGCGCGGCCAGCGCGTCGCAGATGCCGTCGATCTCCTTTTCGACCAGTGCCAGCGCTTCCTTGATCAGCAGGATGGTCGCGGTGTCGGTGATGTCCTGTGTGGTGGCGCCCCAGTGCGACCATTCGCCGAGCTTGTCCTTGCACAGGCCGACGAGTTGCTGCACCACCGGCAGCACCGGATAGCCGATACGCTCTGTCGCCTCCTTCAGCTTCGCCATGTCATATTCTTTGACGTCGCAGTGCTTGACGATCTCGTCGGCCGCTTCCTGCGGAATGATCTTCAGCTTCGCTTGGGCCCTGGCCAGCGCGGCCTCGAAATCGAGATATTTCTGCACCCGGTTCTCGTCGGAGAACACCTCCCGCATGGCCTCGGTGGTGAAAACATTGCGGAAGATGTGGGAATCAAAAATCGTTGCGGCCATGAAACTCTCCTGCTGCGCCGGATGGGCGGGGCGGACCATACCCATTCTATCAGGGCTATCAACATGCTCCGCGCGCGCGAAGGCGGGCGGCCAAGGCAGAAAAGACGGGATGTCCGCTTGCGGGCGAATGAGCGGAGTGGTGTGACCTAACCCAGCTTTTCCTTCATCCAGTCCGCGCTCTGCGAGCGCCAGCGGTAGGCGCGGTTGGTGGCAATGTGGTTGCCGTCCTCGATGATCATCAGGTCCGCCGGCCCCTTGACCTCCCGTGCCAGCCGCTCGGCGTCGGCAGCCGGCACGATGCGATCCTGGCGGCCGTTCACAATGTAGATCGGGCAGGTGATGTTCTGCGCCACGTCCACCAGGGTGAGGGTGGCAGCATTCTTCCTGGCTTCGGCTTGCGTCTTGCAATGACTGCGCACGCGGAAGGCTTCCCGCGTCAGCGCCGGCAGCCCGTCGAACGCGGCGGCCCAGTCGAACGGTCCGCCGAGGGCGATGCAGGCCTTGATACGTTTTTCGAACGCCGTGGCGCGCGGCGCGTAGTAGCCGCCGAGGCTGACGCCCCACATGCCGATACGGCTTGCGTCGAGATCGCCGCGGGTCTCGATGTAATCGATCACCGCCTTCACCGGCACCTCGTAGTCGCCGCGGATGGCGAAGTCGTACTGGCCTTCGCCCTGTCCCGGCCCATCGAAGATCAGGGTCGCCAGGCCGCGCGCGAGGAACGGCGCCTCATAGGCGTCACCTTCTTCTTTCGTGGAGTTCGAGCCCCACCGCCATCACCACCACTGGCGGGGCCTGGTTGCCCGGCGGCTTGCGCAGGATGCCCGTGAGCGAGTTGCCGTCATAAGGAATTGTCACCCGTTCGCCGGCCGGCCGCAGGAATGGCAACGCCGCCTGGCGGCAGGCGACGGCCTTCATATGTGCGGTCTTCATCTGCGGCACGTCATGGACGAACAGAAACGAGGCGAAGTGATAGTAGACGCCCGCACGCTGCAGGCATTCGGCGGCGGTCAGTTCGTGTCCGCGCGCCAGCGCCTCGCGGCCGAGTTGTTCGTGGCGATGCGCCCGCCCGCTCCAGGCGCGGCACCAGTCGCTGTAGCTTTCGAGCGTGCCGGTGATTTCCTCGAAGTCGGTGAGCACCACGCCATTGGCAACGAAGCGCGGCCCCCAATGGGCGATCGCCGCCCTGACCTGCGGATCGGCTGTCATGACAGGTTCAGCGCGTCAGCTCGAACTCGGCGGCTTCGGCCTCCCGCATCAGCGTCGACCATACCCGTTCGCGCAATTCGGCAAAGCGCGGCAAGCGCAACGTCTCGCGGGTGCGGGGATGCGGCAAATCGATGCTGATGGTTTCATGGATGTTCGAGGGCCGTCCTTTCAGCACGATCACCCGGTGGCCGAGCAGAACCGCCTCCTCGATCGAGTGGGTGACGAAAATCATCGCAGTCGGCCGCTCTTCCCAGATACGCAGCAATTCGAATTGCAGGATCTCGCGGGTCTGCGCGTCCACCGCCGCGAACGGCTCGTCCATCAGCAGCACGTTCGGTTCCAGCGCCAGCGCGCGGGCCAGTCCGCAGCGCTGCTGCATGCCGCCGGACATCTGATAGGGGAACGCCTGCTCGAAGCCGGCCAGGCCAACCATCTTTATGAATTCCGGAACCTTGCGCTCGATATCGGCCTTTGACGCCCCGGCCATGCGCAAGCCATAGGCCACGTTTTCGTAGACCGTCTTCCACGGAAACAGGCCGAAATGCTGGAACACCATGGCGACGCCGGGAATTGGCTCTTCCACCCGCTGATCGCCGACGCGGATTTCGCCGGCATCATGCGGCAGCAGACCGTCGACGCAGCGTAACAGCGTGGTTTTGCCGCAACCGGACGGCCCGACGATCGCGACGATCTCGCGCTGACCCACGGTGAATTCGATATTGCGGAATACCTCCAGGGCGCCGTAATGCTTTCCCAGCGCCTTCACATGAATGAGCGGCTCGCCGGCATGGCCGCGCGAGACCGAGGCCGTCGCGGGGGCATTTTCGATTTGCGGGGCGGTCATGTGGCGTTCCGCTCCGGTGCTGGCGGGCGAAGGCGGCTGGTCGGCATTGGCGCTTACTCCCAACGGTCCTGTTACGGGCACCCGTCGAACCGGGTACGGAGGGCTTTTTTGCCCTTGAGGCGCTGCATGTTGCAGCAACGGGGCGGATACGGCAACGGGGTGGTCGCAATCCGCTAACCTTGCCGGTCCGTTACTCGCCGGCCTGCCTTGTTTGGGCGCACCGACGTCATGCGAACTTGTGCCTGCCGCCGTGCGGGACACGAAGCTTTAGGCTGAATGGATTCTGAACGCAGATACAAGGACGCGTCGCGACATTATCAATCGATGGCATGGTTCCGTCAAAATCCAACGGATGTTGGCAACCGAACGTCAACGATAGGAATTCAGTGCCTCTTCAGCATAGGTCTAAGTGTTTCTGCGGCGTTAGTAATTGAATACGGGCTACTGCCTACTCTGGTTTCACAAAGAGGCCGTGGAAAAAGCGGCCGCGTCAAACGAGGCAGTAGCCGTGCGTGCCAGTACTCTCGTAATGATCGGATTCGCCGTCGTATTCGGCGTGCTCGCCGTTTTCGTGGCGCAAGTCTGGCTCAATAACCAGGCAAACAAGCAGGCACGCAATCGGGAAACAACCAGGCCCGTCGCCACCAGGACCATTGTGGTCGCCAAGCAGCCGCTGCGCTTCGGCGTCGCGCTGACAAAGGAAATGCTGAGCGAAGTGCCGTGGCCGGAGAATGCGATGCCGGCCGGCGCCTTCGCCAGGATCGATGACGTGCTCGGTCAGGGCAAGCGCGTCGTGCTCACCGCCATCGAACCGAACGAACCGGTGCTGTCGCTGAAGATCACCGGGCCTGGCCAGCGTGCCACGCTTTCGGCGCTGGTGCGCGACGGCATGAAGGCCGTGACCATCCGCGTCAACGACGTCGAAGGCGTTGGCGGCTTCGTGCAGCCCGGCGATCACGTCGACGTCGTGCTCACCCGCCAGAAGGACAAGGGCGAGGCATCCTCGCAGATCGTACTGCAGGACGCGCGCGTGCTCGCCGTCGACCAGCGCTCTGATGAGCGCACCGCCAAGGCCGCTGTGCCGAAATCGGTTACGCTCGAAGTCGACACCGTCAATGCACAGAAACTGTGGCTCGCGGCTTCGGTCGGCAACCTGTCGCTGCTGCTGCGCAAGGCCGGTGAAACCGCCGCAGCGCCGACGCGCCAGGTAACGCTCAAGGATCTGGCCAGCGGCTTCTTCGGCAATGACGGCTCCACCACCACTGTCGTGGTGATGCGGCCGAAGTCGACGCAGAAATACACGGTACCGGTCGAAGGCAGGGATGGCCTGTCGGCCATGGCGCAGGAACCGCAGGGGGCATCCCGGTGATGATCGTGCTGCAAGGATCAATCGAGGGGTAAGGGGGAGCGTGTCGTGAAAAACAACAATGATTGCGCCGCAGGCTTTGCCTGGCGGCGTGCGGACAGGACTGCAAGGCGCGGCGGCTGGCTCCGCGATCTTGCGCTTGCTTTGGTGCTCGCGCTGCTGCTCGGTCTGCTCGCCATGGCGGGCGAGGCGCGTGCCCAGAGGATGGTAATCAAGATCGGCGGCGATAACCGCACCGCCATGGTGACGGTACCGGTCGGCAAGTCGCAGGACGTGCGGACGGATAACGCTTTCGTCGACATCATGGTGAGCGATCCCGATATTGCCGACGTCAATCCACTCACCAACCAGTCGCTGTCGATCCTCGCCAAGAAGATCGGCACCACCCGGGTTTCGGTCTATGCCGGGAACAAGAAGCTGATCGGTATTTTCGATGTCGAGGTAGCCTACGACGTCAGCCGCCTGACCCGGGAGCTCAAGCGGCGCTTTCCGCGCGCCCGTTTGCGCGCGTCCTCCGTCAACGGCCGCATCATGCTGACCGGCGAGGCGCCCGACGCCGTAACCCTCGATCAGGCCGTAACCATCGCGCGCCAGTTCGGGCCCGACATCATCAATTCGGTTGCGGTGGCGTCGCCGCAGCAGGTGCTGCTCGAGGTGCGCTTCATCGAGATCGCCCGCAGCGCCGGCCGTGAGCTCGGCGTGCAGTGGAACCGGTTCGGCGACCACAGCCTGCTCAACGTCGGCAACCGCCTGCCGGCCGCCAACCTGCCGATCACCCAGGGCGGCGGTACCTTCAACAATTCGGGCGTTACCTCCGGCGGCGCTAATGGCGACGCCAGCACCATCGCGCGCGCGGCTGCGGTGGCCGGCGGCGTGCTGTCGGGTGGGGCGCCCTTTGGCTTCCTGATCGGCCGGCTCGTGGCGAGCGGTGTCACCACCGACGCGATGATCAACGTACTCGAGCAGAAGGGCCTTGCCCGCAGCCTGGCCGAGCCCAACCTGGTGGCGCTCTCGGGGGATACTGCAAGCTTCCTCGCCGGCGGCGAGTATCCAATTCCGGTCTCGGGCAACTACGGACAGGTGACCGTCACTTACAAGAAATACGGTGTGGGCCTCGCTTTCACCCCGACCGTGCTCAACCGTGGCCTGATCAACATGAAGATCATGCCCGAAGTGAGCCAGATCGACACGACCCATCAGATAGCGGTGTCGACCAACGTCTCGGTACCGGCGTTGATTGTCCGGCGTGCCTCCACCACCGTAGAGTTGCGTGACGGCCAAAGCTTCATCATTGGCGGCCTGCTACAGACGGACAATCGTAACCAGATCGAGCAGCTGCCGTGGGTTGGTAGCGTCCCGGTGCTGGGCGCGCTGTTCTCGTCGAAGTCGTTCCAGAAGAACCAGACCGATCTTGCCATCATCGTCACGCCGCACATTGTGCGCCCGACCGCGCCGGGCGACGTGGTCAAGTCGCCGCTCGACGGCACGCTGCCGCCCAACGACGTCGACTTCTTTCTGTTCGGCAAGATGGAAGTGTCGAAACGCAAGGCGAAGGAAATGACGCCGATGGCGGCGCACTTTGCCGCTGCCGAACAGAAGCAATCGTACACCGGGCACATGCTCGACATGCCGAAGGGAACACTCGATGCGTCCATCCAATAAGCTGTTGCGGGGACTGGCGCTCACGAGCGTGCTGCTGCTGGCGGCCTGCTCGGAATATCTCGATCGTCGCGACGGCATCACGCTCAATGCCGGCGATGCGTTGGCCAGCGACCGGGTCACCATGATGGTTGATCCCTGGCCGCGCGTCAGCGCCGACAAGAACATCCGCTTCAACGGCGAGCGCATGCAGGGCGCGGTGGCCCGCTATCGCCAGCACAAGGTGATTGAGCCGAAGCTCGACGGCACGTCGAATGCCTATCAGGCGCAGGACTCCGGAGGGGCAGTGCCTGAAACCGCTGCTCCCAAGCCGGTCGGACCGACCATTACGCAATAAACGCTGAAACCAGGGATCGAATAAGAAAACAATGCGAATCGGCCGCAGCCTCAGCGACAACCGCACCCGCGTTGTCATCGTCACCGCCGACCAGGAATTCGAGCGGGCCGCGCACGAAATTTTTGGTGCTTCCAGCGCCATCGATCTCGTGGTGGTGTCCGGGCGGCTGGCGGAGCGCTCCGGCAGTCTTCCGCTTGACGGCGCCACGGTGGTGGTGGTCGATTTCGACGCCAGCCAGGCCGACGAGATGGCGGCCATGTCCGGCCTGATGGCGCGCATCGGCAACTGGCCGCCGGTCATCGCCATTACCCAGACCTTCGACGAAGCCGTCGCGCGCACGCTCTTGCAGATGCGTATCGCCGACTTTCTGGTGAAGCCGGTGGCGCCAGTCGATCTGGTGCGCGCCTGCGCCCAGGTGGCCAAGGGCCCGTCCGCCGCCAGCCAGCCGGCCGACGCCCAGATCTACACCTTCCTGCCGGCAGTCGGCGGCGCCGGCGTCACCACCCTCGCGGTGCAGACCGCGATGCTGCTGCTCTACAGTGGAGGCCCGCACGGCAAGCCGTCGACGTGTCTCGTCGATCTCGACTTCCAGCACGGTGCGGTGGCCGACTATCTCGATCTGGAGCCGCGCCTCAATCTGGCGGAAATCGAGCCGCGCCCCGACCGTCTCGACCGCCAGCTTCTCGAGATCATGCTGTCGTATCACGCCTCCGGCCTGGCGGTGGTGGCGGCGCCCAATCGGCCGGCGGAGATGCGTTCGTTCGATCCCGACGTGGTGACGCGCCTGCTCGATCTCGTCTCCGCCAATTTCCAGTATGTCGTGTTCGACATGCCGCGTACCTGGTTCTCCTGGACCGACAGCGTGCTGCTCGGATCCAACAAGCTGTTCATCGTTGCCGAGACCACGGTGCCGGGCATGCGCCATGCCAAGCAACTCGTCACGGCGATCCGCGAGCGGCTCGATGGCCCAAATCCGCAGGTCATCGTCAATCGCTTCCAGTCGGGCATGTTCTCCTCGGGGCTGCGCTTTGGCGACTTGCAGGCCGCGCTCGGTGATGCCTTTACCGCTGTCGTGCCCAACGACTACGCGCTTGTGCGCGAGGCCATCGACCGCGGCGTGCCGCTCGACGAAGTCAAGCCCGGCAACAAGATCACCGCCCAGCTCAAGAAGCTGCTGTTTGAAGGCAACGCCAGGCCGGAAGGTGAGGCCAGGGCGCCGTCGATGATGCAGAAGCTCAAGCTGGCGGCCACGCGCTAACGAAGAATGGGAAATGGATTCAATGGCTGGTCGTTTTTCAGCCCGACGTGCTAACTCTTCCGACCTGCCAGCGGTCGATGCGCCGCCGTCCGCGCTCGACACCGTGGCATGGACCGTGTTTCCCGATGCGCCTGGGGAACCCGAGGTAGCGGAAGCCCCGGCGTCTGCCGGCTCCGCGCCCGAACCGGCATTGACCGCGCAATCGCTGATGCCGCCGCCGCTCTCGCAGCCGCCGACCGCGAGTCCGCTGCAGAGCGAGAAACTGCTCGACGCCAAGGTGCGTCTGCACCGAAGGCTGATCGAGGAGATCAACCTCTCCGCGCTGGAAAAGCTGCCGGAAGACGAAATCCGCCAGCACGTGCAAGGGCTGGTCTCGCAATATGTGCTGGTCGAACGGCTGGCGCTCAACGCGCGCGAGCTCAATGACTTCGTCTCCGAGATTCTCGATGAGATGACCGGCCTTGGGCCGCTCGAACCGTTGCTCAAGGATCCGTCGATCGCCGATATCCTGATCAACGGTCATGAATGCGTCTACGTCGAGCGCCACGGCGTGCTCGAACCGCTGGCCGTGCGCTTCAAGGACGAACAGCATCTGCTGCGCATCATCAACAAAATCGTGTCCGCGGTGGGCCGCCGCGTCGACGAATCTCATCCGCTCTGCGACGCACGCCTGCAGGACGGTTCCCGCGTCAACGTGGCGGTGCGGCCGGTCGGCGTCGACGGCCCGCTGGTCTCGATCCGAAAATTTTCCAAGAAGAAGCTCGATCTGTCGCGACTGGTCGAGGTCGACGCCCTGCGTCCGCCCATGGCCGAACTGCTGGCGGCTGCGGTGAAGGCGCGCGTCACTACCATCATCTCCGGCGGTACCGGTTCCGGCAAGACGACCATGCTCAACGCGCTGTCGGCCTTCATCTCCGAGAAGGAGCGGCTGCTCACCATCGAGGATGCCGCCGAACTCCAGTTGCAGCAGCCGCACGTCGGCCGGATGGAAACGCGGCCGCCCAACGTCGAAGGCAAGGGCGAAATCCGCCAGCGCGATCTGGTCAAGAACGCCCTGCGTATGCGCCCCGATCGCATCATCCTGGGTGAGTGCCGCGGCGAAGAAGCCTTCGACATGCTGCAGGCCATGAACACCGGTCATGAAGGCTCGATGGCCACCATCCACGCCAACACGCCGCGCGACGCCATCACGCGTCTGGAGCAGATGATCGGCATGGCCGGCCTGCCGATGACGGTCGCCTCGATCCGTGGCCAGATCGCCAACGCGGTGCAGCTTATCGTGCAGCTCTCGCGCCAGTCCGACGGCAAGCGCAAGGTCACCTCTATTGCCGAGGTCACCGGCATGGAAGGCGACATCATCCAGATGCAGGAAATCTTCAAGTACGTGCGGACCGGCACCGGCCCGGACGGTACCGTGCAAGGCCATTTCCAGGCCACCGGCGTACGCCCGCGCTTTCTTGGTGAACTGGCCAGCATGGGCATCACGATTCCGGGCAGCTATTTCGATCCGTCGAAGCCGCTATGAAGTGTTCGCAGCAAACGCTCTTTTTCGTCATTCCGGACGCCGCGAAGCGGCGATCCGGAATCCGGCGACAACCCCGGAGTTTGCCTCAGGATTCCCGGTTCGCGTGCTTTGCACGCGCCCCGGAATGACGCCAGGTTATGTTGAAACCATGTTCAACTTCGATACGGTCTATCTGTTCTATATCCTGATCGGCGCGTCGGCGGCGATGTTCGCCGAGGGCGCCTATCTGCTGTTCCACCACAAGTCGTCCTACCGCAAGAACATCAACCGCCGCCTCAGGGTGATGGACGACAAGACCGATCGCGAAAGCGTGCTGGTGCAGCTCAGGCGGGAGCGCGGCCTGACGGCGAGCGGTGACTACCGGCTGCCGCTCGTCAACATCAACAAGCTCGTACTGCAGTCCGGCCTCACCATCGGGTTCTCCAGGCTGGTGCTGTTCGACATGATCGGCGTGGGAATGGTCTTCGCCGGCATGGTGTTGTTCGAAGGCAACATCCTGCATGCCATTTTGACCGCGCTGTTTGCCGGCGGGGTACTGCCGTTTGTGGTGCTCCGCTTCCTGCGCCGTCGGCGGCAAAAGAAGTTCTCCGCCCAGTTCCCCGACTCGATCGACGTCATCACCCGGTCCCTGCGTGCCGGCCATCCGGTGCCGGTCGCGATCTCCATGGTGGCGCGGGAAATGCCCGATCCGGTCGGCAGCGAATTCGGTCTCGTCGTCGACGAAATCACCTATGGCGCAGACCTCGAGAGCGCCATGCGCAACCTGTTCTACCGGGTTGGCACCGACGACCTGCCGCTGTTTGTCACCGCGGTGGCGATCCAGGGTTCCACCGGCGGCAATCTCGGCGAAATTCTGGAAAACCTGTCGCGCGTCATCCGTGAGCGTTTCAAGATGCGCCGCAAGATCCGCGCGCTCGCTGCCGAAGGCCGCGCCTCGGCCATGATCCTGTCGTCGCTGCCGATCGCCATGTTCCTGATGGTGCAATTTATGGTGCCGCAATTCTACGGCAGCGTCTGGAACGAGGAACTGACCAAGATCGTACTCACGATCGCCATCGGCTGGATGGGTGTCGGCAACATGATCATGTACCGCATGGTCAACTTCAGGATCTGACAGGTACGGGATCAGAAATGGGCGAACTCGCTTCCACCTTCCGCTCCATGTTTGACGACGGCGGCAGCATAATGACGGCGCTGCTGGTGTTTCTGGCCGCCGGCACGCTGGCTTTCACGGTGATGGCATTCGTTCGCGTGCGCGGCGCGGTCAAGGAACGCGCCACCCGCATGATGATGGACGACGGCGAGCGCAAGTCCAATCCCGGGCGCTCGCTGCGCTATTCGAGCCTGCAGGCGGTGACAAAGCTCATCGAGTACACTACCAGGCATTATTCCGACGGCAACGACGACAACATGAAGGTGCTGCGCCAGCGCCTGATCCAGGCCGGTATCTTCGACCCGCGCGGCGTCGCCTACTTCTTCGCCGGCCGCACCGCGCTGGCGGTCGGGCTGGCGGCGGCGCTGTTCCTGCTGCTGCCAATGTTCGGCGTCCGCTATGGCGGCTCGTTCTTCTGGCTAATGGTTATCGTCGGCGGTATCGCCGGCTATGTCGGCCCCAGCATGTACATCGACAAGCGGATCAGCGCCCGCAAGCTCGAGCACCGTTCCGGCTTTCCCGATTTCATGGACCTCCTGGTCGTGTGTGCGGATTCCGGCCTTTCGATGGAGGCGTCACTGGAACGTGTTGGCCGCGAACTCGGTGACAGCTATCCGTCGCTGACCGCCAACATCCACATGACCAACCTCGAGATTCGTGCCGGTCGCGCGCTGAAAGACGCGCTCGAGCGCTTTGCCGACCGTCTGGCGCTGGACGAGGCGCGCTCGTTTGCGACCCTGATCAACCAGTCGATCGATCTCGGCTCCTCGATCACCGACGCCATGCGCGTCTATTCCGAGGACATGCGCCATCAGCGGCTGTCGCGCGCCGAGGAGAAGGCCTATGCGCTGCCGGCCAAGCTGGCAGTACCGATGATGGTGTGCATCTTCCCGGTGATCTTTGTGGTGATCCTGCTCCCGGTATTCGTAAAGCTCTACACGGGACATTACTAGTGGTCCGATTCCGACATTTGCACCCCGGGTGCCGCAAGCTCTCGAGCAAATGTCGGAATCAAAGGATCACTAGCAACAATTTCATTCTGGTGGAGCTTTGAATTTGACATTTGATGATCGGCTAGCCGCAAAAGGGTATCAAATGTCAAATTCGCTCCACCAGCGCGTGTGCATCTGTTAACGCGCGGTTACCGGCATGCCGATGTCCGGCATTGAGCGCATCTCACAGGCAAATTTTTAAGACCTGTCGCCTAGCCTCGATCAGGGATCCGGGGGGCTCCCGACAGGATTTCTTATGCGTTGTCGACTGGTCCGTGCCCTGACTGTCGTGCTTGCCAGCCTCTGGCTGGCGGGGTGCTCGACGTCGCAGAATTTCTCCAAGCTGTTCGGCGAGAATTCCACTTTCAGTTTCGCAGCGGACGAGTTCGACCAGGTCGGGCGAAAACGCCCTCGCTTCGGAGACGTCGCCGCTTGGTGCGTCACCCGGGTCAGAGAAAGGTCTGCTCGGCAGCAACCCATACGACGACCTCTCGCGCGGCAAGCTGCAGTTCCGGCACGGCAACTACGGGCTGGCCGAGAAGTATTTCCGCCACGCGGTCGAGCTGCATCCGCGTGACGCCGAGGCCTGGCTGGGACTGGCGGCGTCCTACGACCGGCTGCGCCGTTTCGATCTCGCCGATCGTGCCTATGGGCAGGCGATCCGCATCGTCGGGCCGACGGTCGAGATCCTCAACAATCAGGGCTACTCCTACATGCTGCGCGGCGACTTCGGGCGCGCGCGCGCGACGCTGCAAAAGGCCCGGCGCAAGGATCCTGACAATAAATTCGTCGCCAACAATCTGCGGCTGCTGGATGAAAGCGTCAGGCAGGGCAAGGCGATCGAGTAGCACGCAAGCCACCGCCGTCATATCCGAATATCGTCATCGCCGGGGCCAGTCTCCGGCGATCTCTTTGGGGGGTTCGGAATGACGCGCATTTTCGGTCTTTCGCGCGGCCGAATCCGGTCATAAATGGAGGCAATGCCGTTATCCGGGGGCGGCGCCCGTATCATTGCCAGGGAAAAAAGCGCCCATGTTCGAAGCATTTCGCAAATTGATTGCCGAAGTCGGCGGTGGCGCCAAGCCCGCCGAGCGTTTCGACGAGAACGACTACCGGCTCGCCGCCACCGCGCTTCTGGTGCATGCTGCCCGCATCGACGGCCAGTTCGCAGAGGCCGAGCGCACCAGGCTGCGCGCGCTGCTGATGGACCGCTTCGGTCTCGACGAGACCGACGCCGCCGAGCTGCTTGCCGAGGCGTCCGAGCTGGAGCGCGAGGCCATCGACCTTTATCAGTTCACCTCGCAGCTCAACCGTGCACTCGACGAGAAGGGCCGCGCCCGCCTGGTGGAAATGATGTGGCAGATCGCCTACGCCGACGGCGTGATCAGCGAGTTCGAGGACAACCTGATCTGGCGGGCAGCCGATCTGCTCGGCATTTCGCGGCGCGAACGTATTGCGCTGCGTAACCGGGTGGCGGAGAGCCGCCAGACCGGGAATTGACGCATGGCCGATCTTCGTCCCGTCACCGTCATCACCGGCGCCTCGGCCGGCATCGGTGTGGCGCTGGCGCGGGAGTTTGCGCGCCATGGCCATGAACTGGCGCTGGTCGCGCGGCGCCAGGACCGGCTCACCCAACTCGCCGACGCGCTCGCGGCAGGCGGCGCGCCCCGGCCGATCGTCATTACCGCCGATCTTGCGCAATCGGGCAGCGCGCGGCGCATCGGCGAGGCACTTGCCGCCCAGGGCGTCGAGCCGCAATACCTCGTCAACAATGCGGGCTTCGGCCTGGTCGGTCAGGCTGCGGCGGGCGACCGCGAAACGCAGCTTGCGATGGTCGATCTCAATGTGCGCACGCTCACCGAACTGTCGCTCGCTTTTGTCGACAGTCTGTCGCGCCACAAGGGCGGTTTGCTCAATGTTGGCTCGACGGCGGGATTCCTGCCGGGGCCGGGCTCGGCAGTCTATTACGCCACCAAGGCCTTTGTGTTGTCGTTCAGTGAGGCGCTGCACAGCGAGTTCGGACCTCGTGGCATCAAGGTCTGCGTGCTCTGCCCCGGTCCGGTGCCGACCGAATTCGCCAGGGTCGCCGGGGTCAGGAAAGAGCCGGCGCCCGGCCTGCTCACCTGCAGCGCCGAGGAGGTGGCGGCCGCCGGCTATCGCGGTCTGATGGCCAACAAGCGCACGGTGGTGCCGGGCCTCATGAACAAGCTGGTCCTCTTCGGCATCCGCCTGGCGCCGCGCCGTATCCTGCTGCGCATGGTCGATGAGCGCCAGAGCCGGCGAAGGTCCGCGCAGCAGGCATAGCGGCTTCTTCCCTGGTGCGGCGGATTTGACGGTCCTGTCGGCGTGACGGCGCCTTCTACACAGGACCGTCAAATCCAAAGCCGCACCAGAATCAATATGTTGCCAGTGTCCATTCGGCTTCGACACGCGCAACTGAGGGTGCTGCGAAGTATGGCGCGTGTCGGAGCCGGGACACCAGCCCGCGGTTTTCAAAGCGCAGCGAAGCGATTAGGTATGGCCGGGAACGCCATGTTGAAACCCATTCTCATTATCCTCCATCAGGAACATTCCTCGCCCGGCCGCGTCGGCCAGGTGCTCGGCAAGCTCGGCTATCCGCTCGACATTCGCCGGCCGCGCTTCGGTGATGCGCTGCCGGAGACGATGGATCAGCATGCCGGCGGGGTGATCTTCGGCGGTCCGCAAAGCGCCAACGACGAGGACGACTACATCCGCCGCGAGACTGACTGGATCGGCGTACCCTTGCGCGACAACAAGCCGTTCCTCGGCATTTGCCTCGGCGCGCAGATGATGGCGCGTCATCTCGGCGCCAGCGTCTTTCCGCATCCGCAAGGGCGTGCCGAGGTTGGATATTACCCGATCCGTCCGACCCCGGCGGGGCTCGAAATCTGTCCGGACTGGCCCGACCACGTCTACCAATGGCACCGCGAGGGCTTCGAACTGCCCGCCGGCGCCGAGCTTCTGGCCGAGGGCGAGAACGGCTTCAACGTGCAGGCGTTTCGTTACGGCCGCGGTTACGGCATCCAGTTTCACCCGGAAGTCACCCACGCGATGATGCATCGCTGGCTTGTGCGCGGCGCCCATCGCCTGGACGCGCCGGGCGCCAAGCAGCCCCACGAACACGTCGCCGATCGCGCCGTGCACGACTACGCCTCGCGCCACTGGCTGGCCCGCTTCATCGACCACTGGCTTGGCCGCAAACCGGCCGTTGAGACCTTTGCCGCCTCCTGAAACGCCACGGGCCAGGCTGCATTGACAAATCGGCTCCCGCCCCGTCGACTCCGGGGCCGGGGAGCGCGGGAGGGGCAATGCAAGCGTGGAGGCGCGCCGATGGGGGATGTGGAACGCAAGCCGCGGTTGGCGCCCATGTTTCCGGCCCTGAGCGAGATGCTGCGCGCTTCTGATGACATTCTCGATCTGCTTCCGATCGCGACCTTCATCAGCGACGCGCAAGGCGTCATTCTGCAATATAACCGTCGCGCCGCGGCACTTTGGGGCCGCACGCCGCAGCCCGGACAAACCCATCGCGACTTTACCAAAGGCGCGAAATTCTGGGATGCCACGGGGACGCCGGTGACGCGCTCGTTACTCACCGAGGTGCTGACCGAAGGAAAGCCGGTGCGTGACGTAGAGCGTCTGGTCGAACGCGCCGACGGCGTTCGCATGACCGTCTCGGTCAACATCGATCCGCTGTTCGCCGACGCCGGAGAGCTGATCGGTGCGGTGCATTGCGTTCAGGACATTACCGAGCGCAAGCGTGCAGTCGACGCGCTCGAGGAATCGCGCCAGCATGCGCTGGAGCAGGAGCAGCGCCTGGCGGCGACCTACGAGCACGCTGCCATAGGCATTTCGGAAATCGATCCCGCTGGCCGTATCCTGCGCGTCAACGAAGCGATTTGCAGCATCACCGGCTACAGCCGTAACGAATTGCTGGCAAGCGAGCTGTTTCGCTTCACCCACCCCGACGATGCTGATTCCGACCGCGACGCCTTCCGCAAACAGGTCGCCGGCGACCTCGAATTCTATTCTGTCGAAAAGCGGTTCGTGCGGAAGAACGGCCGTACGGTCTGGATTTCGGTTCGTTCCTCGTCGGTTCGCAATGCAGAGGGCCAGCTGTTGTACGTGGTCCGGGTTGTACAGGACATCACCGAAGGCAAGCTGGCCGAGCAACGTCAGAAGCTGCTGCTCGACGAGCTCAATCACCGTGTCAAGAATACACTTGCGACCGTGCAGTCACTGGCGTCGCAGACCGCGCGCAGCGCCGCCTCGCCGCGCGAGTTCGTCGAGGGCTTCGAGGGCCGGCTGATCGCGCTTTCCAAGGCGCACGACCAGCTCACCGAGCACCACTGGGAATCCGCCGATCTGCGCGACCTGCTGTTGGCGAGTTTTGCACCCTACGGCACCGGGCGGGACAAGGTAGCGCTGCGTGGTGAGGACGTCAGATTGCGCCCCCGCGCGGTGCTGACGCTGGCGATGGTGTTCCATGAACTGATTACCAACGCCGCCAAATACGGCGCGCTGTCGGTGCCGGAGGGCCGCGTCGAGGTCCGCTGGCGGCCGGTGCGTGACGCTTACGCCAAGCCGTTGCTGGACATAAACTGGGAAGAGCAGGGCGGTCCGGCGGTCACCGGGCCGGAGCGGCGCGGCTTCGGTTCGCGGCTGATCGAGGGCGGTATCGCCGCCGAACTCGGCGGCAGCGCGCAGCTCACCTACGCGCCCGGTGGTCTGCGCTGCGAGGTGCTGATCCCGCGGGACGCGGCGGTTGTCGAGGTGCCCGGCAGCCCGCGCGAGGAATGGACGAATTGAAGGTCAGGAGCCTGCCTTCGCCAAAGCTGCGGCGGGCAGCCTTCGTACGGGATTGGCTTGCCAGCCGAAGCCGCGGAGCGGCGAAGGCTGGTGGAGCCGAGGGGGATCGAACCCCTGACCTCCTCATTGCGAACGAGGCGCTCTCCCAGCTGAGCTACGGCCCCGCCTTGGGACAACGGCTAAATCAGCCATTGCGTCGATATTCCGGCGAGTGGCCGCCATTTAGGGCCAGGGTCTGGGCCTGTCAAGGCAAGGGCAGCGGCCGCTTCCGGTTGGCTTGTTCCAGGCCATCGATGCGGTTACTTTCCCCCGCCCCTCGAATGGACGGATGATTCATGCGTGCTGTTCTCGATATCATTCTGCTGGTACTGCAAATCTACATCTGGCTGTTGATCGCGGCGGCCGTTCTGTCGTGGCTGGTGGCCTTCAATGTCGTCAACACGCGCAATCAGGTGGTGGCGATGATAGGGGATTTCCTCTATCGCGCGACCGAACCGCTGTTGCGCCCAATCCGCCAGATGCTGCCCAATCTCGGCGGCCTTGACGTGTCGCCGGTGATTTTGATTCTGATCATTCTGTTCCTTGAAAATGTGATCGTGCGCTACGTCTATCCGAACGTCTTCTAGTGCCCTGCTTCCTAAGTTCGTGATACATCGCGGCACTCTCGGACACGAACTGCGAAAGCAAAAGGGGCACTAGCGTGAATGCGCCGTGGAAGACGGTGGCTGGCGGCGTCACGTTGACCGTGCGGGTGACGCCCAAGGGGGGGCGTGACGCCATCGACGGCATCGAGCAACTGGCCGACGGCCGCAGCGTATTGAAGGTGCGGGTGCGGGCCGCGCCCAGCGAAGGTGAAGCCAACGAGGCGCTGATCCGGGTCGTCGCCAGGGCGCTCCATGTTCCGCCGCGCGACGTGACGCTCGCCGCCGGCGCCACCGCGCGCGTCAAGCGGCTGGTCGTCGTGGGTAACGGCCCAGGTCTGGTGGCGGCACTGGAGAAACTGACCGGGTGAAGAATTTTCGCAATCGCATGGCTCGGGGTTGTCCCGGGCCGTTCAATTCAATAGGCAGGGCCACCGACTCCGGACCGGCCACGAAAATGCGGACTGCGACGAAGATCAAACAAGGGTAACCCGAGCAAGAAAATACGATGAGCGCGACGATCATCGACGGCAAGGCAATCGCGGCGGAACTGCGTAGCAGGATCGCGGCTGACGTCGCGCGCGTCACAAGGGCGCACGGACACGTTCCGGGCATCGCGGTGGTCCTGGTCGGCGAGGATCCGGCGAGCAGCGTCTATGTGCGCAGCAAGGCGAAAGCGGTGGCGGAGGCTGGCATGCGCGCCTTCGATCACAAGCTGCCGGTCGACACCAGCGAAGCCGACCTGCTTGCGCTTATCGGCAAGCTCAACGCCGACGACGCGGTCAACGGCATCCTGGTGCAATTGCCGCTTCCGCCGCAGATCGACCCGCACAAGATCATCTTCGCTATCGACGCGGCCAAGGACGTCGACGGCTTCCACCCGCTCAACGTCGGGCGGCTGGCGAGCGGCCTGACGGCGCTGACGCCGTGCACGCCGCTTGGCTGCGTGCGGCTGGTAAAGTCGGTGCATGCCTCATTGGCCGGCATGGAAGCGGTGGTGGTCGGCCGTTCCAACAGTGTCGGCAAGCCGGTGGCGCAACTGCTCTTGAACGAGAACGCCACCGTCACCATCGCCCATTCCAGGACCCGCAATCTGGCCGACGTTTGCCGGCGTGCGGACTTGCTGGTTGCGGCGATCGGCAAGCCCGAATTCGTGCGCGCCGACTGGATCAAACCGGGCGCGACCGTGATCGACGTCGGCATCAACCGCATGCCGGGCGAGGGCGGGGCCAAGCCGCGTATCGTCGGCGATGTGGCGGCCGACGCGCGGGAGGTCGCAGGCGCGATCACCCCGGTGCCCGGAGGCGTCGGGCCGATGACAATCGCCTGTCTGCTGCTCAACACCCTGCGCGCGAGCTGTGCGCAGAAGGGTTTACCGGCGCCGGAACTCTAATCCTCATGGCGAGGAGCGCAGCGAAGCTGCGCGTCTCGAACCATGAGGCCGTGGAGTCAGGGGCCTTCATCCTTCGAGACGCCCGCTTGCGCGGCCTCCTCAGGATGAGGATTGAGGCAGGAAGGACGAAGGCGGAGGAGCGCCCAAAACGAAATCGCCGGGACTGACCCGGCGACGGCAGCTTCAAATTTTCCGAAAACCGGATTTCAGCCCTGCCAGGCGTAGGCGACCTTGTCGAGGGTCTTCGGTCCGAAGCGCTCCGAGGAACGGGCGACGGCGCGGCCGCCGAGGGCGCGATAGAACTCCACCGCCGAATCGTTGTCGGACAGCGCCCATATCACGAGGCTCTTCAGGCCGCTCTGGTTCAGGTCCTTGCGCGCGGCGTTGAACAGCCGGCGTCCGAAACCCAGGCCCTGGAACTCGGGGCGCAGATAGAGTTCATAGATCTCGCCGTCGTAGAACAGGCTGCGCGCGCGGTTGCGGCCGTAATTGGCATAGCCGGCGATCTGTTCGCCGAACTGCAACACGGTGATGCGGCTACCCTTGCGGATGGCGGAGTCCCACCAGTCCGGCCCGCGCCGGTTGATCAGCTTGTCGAGTTCGTTGCCGGGGATGATGCCCTGGTAGGCGGTGCGCCATGCCTCGTCATGGGTCTCCGCGACTTCCGGAGCGTCGGCGGTCCTGGCGCGGCGAATCTCTATCAGGGTCGTGCTCATTGCCGAATAGAAGCAACGAACCTCGCGCCCTTCAAGCCCTATGACTAACGTTGAGTAAACGGTGTGGATTACTGGTCACAGATGGGTAACAATGCGGGGGGCGAGCCCTGAAAAAAACCCGCGTGCGGAATGAATGCACGCCGCGGCGCGGCTTGTCCCTGTGCCATAATCGAACAGCAAGGCAGCTATACCTCTCCCCGCGTAGGGGAGATGCATAATACATCAGACCGTTTCGGCTTCTCTGGCGCGCTCCGCCTTCTTGCGGTCGTTCTCGTCCAGGAGCTTTTTGCGCAGGCGGATCGACTTCGGCGTCACCTCGACCAGTTCATCATCCTCGATATAGGCGAGCGCCTTTTCCAGTGTCATCCGGATCGGCGGGGTGAGCTTCACCGCCTCGTCCTTCGAGGTGGTGCGGATGTTGGTGAGCTGCTTGCCCTTGAGCACGTTGACGATGAGGTCGTTGTCGCGGGTATGCTCGCCGACGATCATCCCGGTGTAGACCTTCCAGCCCGGCTCGATCATCATCGGCCCGCGATCCTCCAGGTTCCATAGCGCGTAGGCGACCGCTTCGCCCTTGTCGTTGGAGATCAGGACACCGTTGCGGCGGCCCTGGATCGGGCCCTTGTGCGGCGCGTAGCCGTGGAACAGCCGGTTCATGATGGCGGTGCCGCGCGTGTCGGTGAGCAGCTCGCCCTGGTAGCCGATGAGGCCCCGGGTCGGTGCATGGAACACGAGCCGCACGCGGCCGCCGCCGGACGGCTTCATCTCCGTCAACTCGGCCTTGCGCTCCGACAACTTCTGCACGACGACCCCGGAATGCTCCTCGTCAACATCGATGACGACTTCCTCAATCGGTTCTTCCAGTTCGCCTGACCCGTCGCGGCGGAGCAGGACCTTCGGTCGCGATACCGACAATTCAAATCCTTCGCGGCGCATGGTCTCGATCAGGATGCCGAGCTGCAATTCGCCGCGGCCGGCCACTTCCATGGCGTCCTTGTCATCGGATTCGCGCACGCGCAGCGCCACGTTGCCTTCGGCTTCACGCAGCAGGCGGTCGCGGATCATGCGGCCGGTGACCTTGCTGCCTTCGGTGCCGGCAAGCGGGGAATCGTTGACGCGGAAGGTCATCGCCAGGGTCGGCGGATCGATCGGCTGCGCCGGCATCGGCGTCTCCACCGACGGATCGCAGATGGTGTGCGCCACGGTGGCATTGGGCAGGCCCGCCAGTGCGACAATGTCGCCGGCATCCGCCTCGTCGATCGGGATACGCTCGAGACCGCGGAAGGCCAGCACCTTGGTGACGCGGCCGGTCTCGATCAGCTTGCCGTCGCGGTCGAGCACCTTTACCGCCTGGTTCGGCTTCACCGAGCCGGAAGTGATGCGGCCGGTGATGATGCGGCCGAGATAATTGTTGGCTTCGATGATGGTGCCGAGCAGGCGGAACGGGCCTTCCTCGATCACCGGCGCCGGCACGTGATTGAGCACCAGGTCGAACAGCGGCTTCATCCCGTCGTCCTGCGAGCCTTCCAGCGAGGTCGCCATCCAGCCCTGCTTGGCCGAGCCGTAGAGGATCGGGAAGTCGAGTTGTTCGTCGGTGGCGTCGAGCGCGGCGAACAGATCGAACACCTCGTTGACCACCTCGACGGGGCGAGCGTCGGAGCGGTCGACCTTGTTGATGACGACGATGGGTTTGAGGCCCATCTTCAGCGCCTTCGACACAACGAACTTGGTCTGCGGCAGCGGACCTTCGGCGGCGTCGACCAGCACCAGGGCGCCGTCCACCATGTTGAGGATGCGCTCAACCTCGCCGCCGAAGTCGGCGTGGCCCGGCGTGTCGACGATGTTGATGCGCGTGCCCTGCCATTCCACCGAGGCCGCCTTCGCCAGGATGGTGATCCCGCGCTCGCGCTCGAGGTCGTTCGAATCCATGGCGCGTTCGACCTGGCGCTGGTTCTCGCGGTAGACGCCCGATTGCTGGAGAAGGCGGTCGACGAGGGTGGTCTTGCCGTGGTCGACGTGGGCGATGATGGCGACGTTGCGAAGGTTCATTTAAGGGGGTCCAAAAAGCCAAAGCCGCGGGCCGCGAAAGGATTTCCGAAGGAAATCCGTCTCCCAAACGAGAACAGGATTGCCAAGGGCAATCCTGACGGCGACCCGCGACACACTGTTGCGGCGCAATATAGTCAGTAAATCGGCCCAAGCAATGGGACTGCAGGGCCAATTTCGCCGAATGGGAGCACTTCCGGACGATCAGTTAACAAAGGCCGGGCTCAATTCAGCCGCAGCCCGGTAATGTGGCCCGGATCGGGCCTGAGCTCTCCCCGCTCGACACGCGTGACGATGTCCGTCAGCACGCTGTTGGCGCGGCACGCAAGGCCGAGCTTTTCACCTTCGCGCACGACCAGCCCGTTGAGGAACTCGATCTCCGTACGCCGGCCCTTCTGGATGTCCTGGGCCATCGAGGGACGCTGTTCGGAAGAGATGCGCTTGCTGAGCCTGAGGCGTTGCTCGTCGCAGGTGCGCGTGGCTGCCGCGTCGCCTTCGCCGGCGCGCGCGATCGTTTCGGGCGGCAGATGATGAATTTCCTCCAGCGCATAGCCGAGCGCCTGCCCGACGCGGATCGCTTCGCTGGCGACGCGTGTGGAGAAATGTCGGACACGGTCGTCCTGCACCATCTCCGTCATACTCAGGCCGGTGCTGGCAGAGATGCCGTTGCCCATCGCGTTGGTGACCAGCTTCGACCAGCGCTCGCCCCAGAGATTTTCCGTCACCCTGGCGCTGTCGGCATGGGCGACCAGGCGGCAGACCTCCTCGGCCCGGGGCGTGACGCGTCCGTGAACTTCACCCGTGCGGAAGACGGTATGCGCCGCGCCGCCCTTGCCGGCGCCACGATGGACCAATCCCGGCTCCGGAAGATTGACCGTGATGCTCGAGGCGATGCAGCCGAGCGTCTTGCCCCAACCGACGATGCCGGCGATGGTCTCCTCGTTCATGCAATTCTGCAATGAGACCACGTAGCCGTCAGGCGCCAGATACTGCCTGATCAGCATCGTGGCCCAGGCCGTGTCGTATGATTTCATGCAGACGAACGCGATGTCGACCGGTTTTTCCCTGGCAAGCTGCTGGACGTCCGTCATATGCAGCGCGCGGACGTCGACGCGGAATTCTGGGACATCCATGGCATGGGTCACGCGCAGGCCGTGCTGCCGCATGTGCTCGACATGGGCGGGCCACGGATCGATGAACGTGACGTCCTCGCCGGCCTGCACCATGTGGGCGCCGGCGTAGCCCCCGACGGCTCCCGCCCCGACAATGGCGATCTTTCGGCCCATCTTTTCCTCCCGGCGTATCCTTGCGTACCGAGATTACCGCGCCGGTCGTCCCGTCCACAACGTGTCGCGCCTATCCAGGTGGAATCACCGGCAGCAGCAGCCAGGGCATGCCACGGGCGGAAAAGTGCAGCGTGTTGGTGCCGCCGAAAATCTCCGGCGGGCGGTCCTCGGGATTGGCGTGGCTGAAGGGTCCGACGCCTTTCATCGGATAGGGGGCGTGCGGCAGCGCCGCGTCGGTGCCGTCGAATTCATAGTCCTTGCCGGCCACCGTGAGCGCCAGCCGGTAGCCCTTCGGTACCACGATGCATGTCGGCCAGATCTCAATATCCATCTCGACCGGCTCGCCGGGCGTGAGCGGCCATGGCTCGTCGTGGGTGTGCCAGGGCCGGCAGGGCAGCGACATCGCCGGGTCGAGCTTGCGGTGCGAGGCGCGCAGCCAGCCGAGACCGACCGGCACACGGGGATCGTTGGTGCCGACGAACGTCACTTCCCTGTCGTGCGGATCGAACAGTCGCAGGACCAGGAACAGGTCTGCGTCGGCGGTATCCGACGAGACGAACAGCCTGGCGGCAACGGGCCCGGTGATCTCGGTCTCCTGGGTGAACGGCACCGTTGAAAACGTCACTCCCTCGCCCGTCGTTTCATAGGCGAGCTCGGCATCGCTTTCAGGCGCTTCGGTGCTCAGGCCCAGGTCGGGCTGCAAATAGAACTTTGTCCATTGCGTGCGAGCGAGCGGCCATTCGTTTTCGGCGCGCGGCACGAACTTCTCGCCGGGATGACGGATGTTGAGCATCACCCTGGGCTGCCGGTTCCATCCGTTGTCCTCACCTTTCAGGAAATGCGCGAAGAATTTTCGCTGCAGGTCCTGGCCGTATCTGGCGTAAAATAGCGTGAAGTGGGTATCGCCGTGCACCTCCAGCCATTTCTGCCTGGCGGCTGCGCGCATGTAGCCTTCGAAGTTGCCGCGGGTGTGCAGGCCCATGCCACCCCAGTTCGCCGCCGACAACAACGGCGTTTCGATTTCCGCCAGGTCCGGCATGCGCCCCTTGTGATAATCGTCGATCAGGCGGTGGCGCAGTGCCTCGCCGTCGCAGTCTGCGCGGTTACGGGCGAGCTCGGTTTCCGAAAGCGTTTCGGGTCCCGCCACGGGCTCGCCGGTCACGGCGCTCTTCGGGCCGCGTTCGCCGACGCCGTGCTGCACCGCCGTCACCTGACGCGGATACCAGCTCGAGAAGAAATCCGAGAGGATGCCGCCGTGCCGGCACAGATCGCGATAGTAGTCGGATGCGCCCTCCCAAATGCACAGGGCGGCAAGATGCTTCGGCTTCAGCGGCGCCGCCTGCCACTGGTTCATCGAATAGTACGAGATGCCGTGCATGCCGACCTTGCCGCTGGACCACGGCTGCACGCCGGCCCAGTCGACGCACACCGCGATGTCGCACGCCTCGCGCGGCGACCACACGTCGAGGAAACCTTCGGAACGACCGGCGCCGCGTGAATCCACGCGCAGGCAAACGTAACCGTCCGGCACCCATTTCTCGGGATCGAACAGCTCCCAGTTCTGATACCGGTTGCTGGAGCCCTCCGCGATATCGGGATGCGCCGCCGTCATGCGCGTCCAGGCGCTTTTGTAGCCCTCCTGCATGGCGAGGCCCTTGGCATAGGGGCCATAGCTCATGATGACCGGATATCGGCCCTCTTTCAAAGGACGAAAGACATCGGCTCGCAGCGTTACGCCGTCATCCATATCGATCGGTACGTCCCAATCGATGCGCATGCCGTCGCGTTCTTCGCTGCGAAAGTCGTTCATGATGTTGCCTGGCGGTGATGGTCAAGGATAACGGCGGAAATGGTGCCGGGCTCCATGCTTCCTTACCGGGGGAGCGCCGACAAGAGGGGCTCGTGCCCCGGCTCTGTCAGAACAGCAAATCGGCGTGCCGACGCCGGAGCGCGATGACAAGCTCATCAACCAAGCCGAGGCTGAAGGTGAGTGCGCTTTTGCACGCCGCATGAGCGCACGTGCCGCGATCAGGCGCCGGCGGCGCGACCCCACGGCCCGAACGGGCCGCCGGGCGGCATGGCCTCCTGCACCATCATCATCTCGGCGACGGTCTCGCCGGTGACGAATCCGGTGAGCTTGCCATGCACGTCGATGACGCCCACCGCCGGCACCGATTTCTCCTGCAACAGCCTGAAGGCCTGTTCGAGCGTGGCGCGGTGGCTGACGGTAGGAAATTCCGGGTTCATGGCGTCCTGGACGCGCGCGTCCGGCCCGAGCGCTTTCAGCGCCTTGATCAGCCCGCCACGGTCGAGCAGGCCCACCGGCTTGCCGGCAGTATCGACCACCGGGAATTCGCCCTGTGAGGTCTGCAACAGCGTCTGCACCGCTTCGTCAATATGATTCTGCGGCGTCAGCGTCGCGAACCGCGTCATCATGGCATGGCTCACCGGCACGCCGCGCGATACCGCGCGCAGCGCCACCATGTACGACTCCGACGAGGCTGCGAGATAGACGAAGATGGCGATGAAGATCAGGATCGGATTGTACAGGAGGCCGAAGAAGCCCAGCGCGAAGGCGACGAACTGGCCGATCTGCGCGGCAATTTCGGTGGCGCGCACATAGCCCATGCGGCTCGCCAGCAGTGCGCGCAGCACCCGGCCGCCGTCCATGGGAAAGGCCGGGATCAGGTTGAACAGCGCCAGGAACAGATTGACGACCGCCAGCCGGTCGATCATCGACACCTGCATGTTGCCGATGGCCGCTGCATCGTCCGGCCGCAGGTTGGCGCCGGCGACGTAGACCAGCAGCAGCGCGATCACGACATTGACCAGCGGCCCGGCAATGGCGATGAGGAATTCCTCCCACGGCTCCTCCGGGATGCGCTCGAGCTGCGCCACGCCGCCGATCGGCAATAGCGTCACGTAGGGCGTCGTCACGCCGAAATAGCGCGCGGTGAAGATGTGACCGAACTCGTGCAACAGCACGCACAGGAACAGCAAAACAATGAACAGAAGCGTATCCCAGGCAGCGGCAGCGCCGTTCGCGGCGTAACTGGCCGCGAAGATCCAGGCAAGAAACAGCAGGAAGGTGAGGTGGATACGGACCACCGTGCCCGCGACCCTGCCGATGTTCAATGACCAGGACATGAAAGCCTCGTAGTGTCAAAAGCCTCGATTGAGAGATAGTCGCGCGCCGAACTTTTTGCGAGGGTGGCGCGTTGGCGAAAGGAGGTCTTTGTCATGGCTCAAAAACTGACCATTGAGGCCCGAAAAGCGGCACTGGGCAAACTTGCCGGCTGGTCGGAGACGGCCGGTCGCGACGCCATTACCCGGAAATACGTGTTCAATGACTTCAACGAGGCCTTCGGCTTCATGGCCCGGGCCGCGCTGGTGGCGGAGAAAATGGATCATCATCCGGAGTGGTTCAACGTCTATAAAACCGTCGAGGTGACCCTTTCGACCCACGATGCCGGCGGCGTCACCGGGCTGGACGTGAAGCTCGCCGAGGCGATGGACAGGATTGCGGGCTAGCTGAGGCCTTCGTCCCGGCCGAGCGAAGCGAGAGCCGGGACCCATACTCCGCAGTCTGTCGATTGGCTGCGGCGTATGGGCCCCCGCCTGCGCGGGGACGGCAACAGGGTTACTTGCACTGCTGCAAAACACCGCCCACATAATCTTTATGACCACCGCTTTCTGGCGCGGCAACGCGCAGGACACGCAGCGCCTCGTCCGCGACTTCTGGCGCAAGCTCGGCCGCGTCGCCGCGCGTCTGCCTTTTGCCGCCGATCTGCTGGCCGCCTATTATTGTGCCCTCGACCGTGAGACGCCGCTACGCGTGAAGGGCATGCTGCTCGGGGCCATCGCCTATTTTGTGCTGCCGGGCGACGCTCTGCCCGACGTGATGCCGGTGCTCGGGTTCACCGATGACGCTGCGGTACTCGCGGCGGCGCTCAAGCTGGTGGCCGATTACATGACGCCGGTGCATCGCGCCGCGGCGCAGGAAGCGCTCGAGAGGCTGAAGGCCTGAAGCGTCAACGGGTCACGGCCGCAATATCACCTTTCCCATCACCTTACGCGCGGCGATCGCTTTGAGCGCATCCGCCGCCTCGCTCAGCGGATAAACCGCGTGCACATGCGGCTTGAGCCTGCCCTGCGCCACCCAGGCGAGAAGCTGTTCGGTGTTGGCGCGGTGGCCGGCCTTGTCACGTTCGGTCCATGAGCCCCAGAACACGCCGAGCACGTCGCAGCTCTTCAGCAACACCAGATTGAGCGGCAGCTTCGGAATCTCACCGGCGGCGAATCCGACCACCAGGAAACGGCCGCACCACGCGATCGAGCGCAACGCCGCTTCGCTATAGGCGCCGCCCACGGGATCATAGATGACATCCGCGCCGCGGCCGCCGGTGACACGCCGCAACGCGTCCTTGAGGTCTTCCGCCTTGTAGTCGATGCCGCCGTCGGCGCCGTGCTCGCGCGCGAAAGCGACCTTGTCAGGCGACGACGCGCAGGCGATCACCCGCGCGCCCATCAGCTTGCCGACCTCGACCGCCGCGATCCCCACGCCACCGGATGCACCAAGCACGGCCAGTGTTTCGCCCGGTCGTAGCCTGGCGCGATCCTTCAGCGCGTAGAGCGTGGTTCCGTAGGTGATACAGACGCCGGCGGCATGATCGTCATCGACCGCGTCGGGAACCGGGACCAGGCGTTCTGCGTCGATGACCACGCGTTCACGCGCCGCACCGGCAATCATGTAACCGAGTACGCGGTCGCCGACCCTCACCGAAGTGACGCCGTCGCCCAGTTTCTCCACCGTGCCGGCGAATTCCGCCGCCGGCGAGAACGGCATCTCCGGCTTGAACTGATACTTGCCGGCGATAATCAGCGTGTCGAAAAAGTTGAGCGCGGCGGCGGCGACGCGCACCAGCGCCTTGCCCGGGCCGGGCTCGGGATCGGCGATGTCGGCGATCTCCAGATCGTCGGGTGTTCCGTAGCGGGTACAGAGCAGCGCTTTCATGATGATGATCGAATCTGCAGGGTTGAATGGCAGGGGGGCCAATGGCCGACCTCTCTAGCACGGCTGCGGTCTTCCTTGCGGGGGGGATCGCTGTTAACTTTCGCCGCAAATTCGACGTGGGTAGCGGCGCATTGCCGCCTTCACATTGCCGACATTCGCCTCTAATGCGGCTATTATTCACCGAATCCTCTGGGCGGTTTCACCGACGACCGTCGTCACCTTGACCGGTAGGGCCCGATGAAGAAGACCTTTTTGCTCCGCACCATCCTTGTCGCACTGGCCGTTTCGGTCGGCGCCCCCGGGGGCCCGGCGTTGGCTCAGAAGGCCAAGGAACAAGCTGTGCTGCTGGGGCAGTTCGGCGACTGGGGCGCCTACAAGGCGACCCCCGACGGCAAGGTGGTCTGTTTTGCCCTCTCCAAGCCGGCCAAGGCGGAGACCGATCCGCCCGGCCGCAACCGCGATCCCTCTTACGCCTTTGTGTCGACGCGCCCGGCCGAGAAGGTGAAGAACGAGGTCTCGATCATCGTCGGCTATCCGCAGAAGCCGGGTGTCGACGCCACCGTCACGATCGACGGTTCCGCCCGCTACACCATGTACACCCAGGACGACGGCGCCTGGGTCAAGAACGCCGCCGAGGAGCCCCAGCTCGTCGGCGCCATGCGCAAGGGCGGCGAGTTGGTCGTGCGCAGCATCTCCAGCCGTGGCACCAAGACCACCGACACCTATTCCCTGAAAGGCATTTCCGACGCCCTCGACAAGGTGGCGGCGGAGTGCAAATAAGCCCGCCGCGCCCTATATTGCCGTCAACACCGCCGGAAGTGCGGCATAACGGCATGAGCGTATGGACACGACGGTAGCAGCCGACCCGGTCGCGGCCCCTCTGATCGAGAAGACGCCGCTCGAGCGCTATATCGCGCCCGAAAAGCCGTCGCTCGTGGGTCTCACCCGCACGCAACTCGCCGACGCACTCGGGACCGTCGGGGTGCCGGAGAAGCAGCGGAATATGCGCGTGCAGCAGCTCTGGCACTGGATCTATTTCCGCGGCACCACCTCGTTCGACGCCATGACCAGCGTGTCGAAGGACCTGCGCGCGGTGCTTGATCAGCGGTTTACTCTGGAGCGCCCGGAAGTCGTTGCCGAGCAGGTCTCGGTCGACGGCACCCGCAAATGGCTTCTGCGCCTTTCTGGCGATCCCGACAGCGGCCTGCCGCACGACGTCGAATGCGTCTACATCCCCGACACCGAGCGTGGCACCTTGTGTGTCTCCAGCCAGGTCGGCTGCACGCTCAATTGCTCGTTCTGCCACACTGGCACCCAGCGTCTTGTGCGCAACCTCACCGCCGGGGAGATCGTCGGCCAGGTACTGGCTGCGCGTGACCGGCTCGGCGATTGGCCGGGCGGGGTGCGTCCGACCGACGGCGTGGTGCCGACCGGCGAGCGATGCATCACCAACATCGTGATGATGGGGATGGGTGAGCCGCTCTACAATTTCGAGGCGGTGCGCGATGCCTTGCTGATCGTTGCGGACGGCGACGGCGTCGGCATCTCGAAACGTCGCATCACGCTGTCGACGTCCGGCGTCGTGCCGATGATCGGGCGCGCCGGCGCCGAGATCGGCTGCATGCTGGCGATCTCGCTGCACGCGGTGCGCGACGACCTGCGTAACGAACTGGTGCCGCTCAACCGTAAATACCCGATCAAGGAACTGCTGGAGGCCTGCCGCAACTATCCCGGCGCTTCCAATGCCAAGCGCATCACCTTCGAATACGTTATGCTCAAGGGCGTCAACGATTCCATCGAAGACGCCAAGGCGCTCGTGCGTTTGCTCAAGGGCATCCCCGCCAAGATCAATCTCATTCCGTTCAATCCCTGGCCTGGCTCGAAATATGAATGCTCCGATTGGGAGCAGATCGAGAAGTTCTCGCAGGTGGTGTTCGACGCCGGCTATGCCTCACCGGTGCGCACGCCGCGCGGGCGCGACATCCTTGCCGCCTGCGGCCAACTCAAGAGCGCGACCGGGAAACTGTCCGCGCGTGAGCGAATGGCGCTGCGGGCCATGGCGATGGTCGAGTGAACGTTTCTCTCCCCGCACGCGGCGAGCGGTGAAAAGCGAGTGTCATGTCCCTCATCGGCCGCCTGATTGTTATTGTGGTTGCATTGATGGTGGCGTGCCTGGCAGCCGGTGCCGCCATGGCCTTCGGCGCCGTAGGTCCGGGCTGGAACGCAGAATTTGGCCCGGTCGGCATGGGCATAGGTTTCAGCATCGCTGTGTTCTTCGCCTCGAGCTTCACCGGTGCCGTCGGGCTCTTGCCGGCCGCGATCCTGATCGCGCTCGCCGAAGCTCTCAAAATCCGCTCGCTGCTCGTTCACCTCGCCGCCGGCGTGGTGCTGCTGGTGGCCGGCTACTATGCCAGCGGCTTGCCGCCGCCGCCCTACGAGGAGTCGATCGATCGTCCACCACCGCCAATTTCACGCGCAGCCGAGATCGTGGCCGCGGGCGGCGCCGTGTTCGGTTTCGCATACTGGGCCATTGCGGGCCGCAATGCCGGCCGCTGGCGTGAGCGCCGATTGCCTTCAGCCTAGCGCTTCGCCCAGTCCAGCGCGGCTTCCAGCCGGTCGTTGCCCCAGAACAATTCGCCATCGGCGGTCAGGAAGGTCGGCGCGCCGAAGACGCCGTGGCGCGCGGCTTCTTCGGTCTGGTTGCGTAACGCCGCCTTGACCGGATCGCTTTGCGCTTCATCCATGACCGCGCGCCCATCCTGACCGAGTTGGGTCAGCACTGCGGCCACCGTTCCGGCTTCGCCAATATTGCGGCCCTCGCCGAACTCGGCGGCGTAGATCGCGCGGCAAAAGTCCTCGCCCCATTCTCGCGCAAGCCCGATCAATGCAACCCGCGCTGCAAGAATCGTGTTCTGCGGAAACACCGCCGGCCGCCTGAACGGGAACGCAAGGTCGGTGCAAATTCGTTCCAGATCGCGCCACATATAGCGACCCTTGGCCGGATAGAGATTGAACGGCGAATTGTCCCACCCTTGCGCCTTGAAGATCGGCCCGAGCAGGAATGGCCTCCAGCGCACGGCCACCCCGCGCGAGGCGGCAGCATTGGCGATTCGCATCGCCGCCGGGTAGGAGTAGGTCGAGGCGAATTCGAACCAGAAATCGAGGGCAACGGCCACATTTGCACCGTTTGTCGGGGAGGCCATCATAGGTGGCGCTGCATCCGGCAGCCAGTGCGTGGGGCGCGGGGCAGATCGTCGCCTTTCAATTGCCGCCGGGCTCGGGTAGACCGCACTCTTGCAATGCGAACTACGGCATGAATCGCACCGGTCTCATCATCGCGCTCTCTATCGCCGCCGTCGTCGGTCTCGTATTCGGGCTCTATCCGCAGCTCGACCTCGCGATCTCGCGCATCTTCTATGATGTCGACCCCGTCCGGCACTTCCGTTTCACCTGGCATCTCTCGCCGGCCCTGATGACCGTGCGCGACGGCGGGCTTTGGATCAGCACTGTTCTGGTCGCACCGGCGGTTGCCGCGCTGGTGGTGAAGCTGATTTTGCCACGGCGAAAGGCACTGATGTCGGCGCGCGCGATCTTGTTTCTGATGATGACAATGGCGCTGGGGCCAGGGCTTCTGGTCAATGTGGTACTCAAGGATCATTGGGCACGGCCTCGGCCGATCGATGTGACGCAGTTCGGTGGCGACCAGCACTTCGTCGCCTGGTGGGACCCGCGCGGCGATTGCCCACAGAACTGTGCTTTTGTGTCTGGTGACGTTTCCGGAATGGCGTGGACGCTGGCGCCGGCGGCGCTGGCGCCACCGCAATGGCGGGCGCTCGCCTATAGCAGTGCGCTCGCCCTCACTGGCGGCATGGCGTTGATGCGTCTTATGGCCGGGGCGCATTTCTTCACCGACGCGGTATTTGCCGCGGTGTTCACCTTCCTGATCATCTGGGTGCTACACGGTCTGATATACCGTTGGCCACGCACACAGCTCAGCGACGCCGCGATCGAGGGCGCCATCGCGCGTGTCACCTTGCCACTCTACGATTTTCTGGTTGGTCTGTTCGGCGGCAAGCGCGAGCCGAAAGCGTAATCTCACGCGCTCTCCGGCCGATCCTGCTGAATCGGTGACCTGGCAGGCAACGGACCAGCCGGGCCGCGCCGGTAGCGGACAACCCGCGACCCCGCGTGTTAGCCTGTCCTGCTATTTGTCCTGGCAGGAGGATTCGGGTGGCGGAACCAGGAGACAGCGTCAAACGCATTTTGCAAATCAAGATGCGGACAGTGGGTGAGCCGGCCCATGTGCTCACCCTGATGCGGAGCGCGGCGCCGTTTTATCGCACCATGGGCGCCGCCAGTTTTCGTGTGCTGCAGAATGTCGACGACCGGGCGCAGATCGTCATAGAGATCGAATACGAGACCGCCGCTGCGCTCGAGCTCAACCGCCACAAGGTGGCGAGCGATCCGATGGTGCGCAGCTTTTTGCAGGGGTGGAAGGCGGTGCTGGCCGGCAACGCCGAAATGGACGTTTTCGAGGATGTGACCGGGTAGAAATGCGCTGCGGATGCCACAGTAAGGTCAGAGATCTGCGCCACAAGAGCGAACCGTGACGATTTGAAACGCTGGCCGCCGCTGGCCAGGATGCCATGTTGCAAAAGGGGTCTGCAAATGAAGCTGCGCTTGCTCTGCGTTCTCGCGGTGCTGTTCGTCCTCAACGGCGCCAGCCATGCCGCCGAAGCCGTCAAGAGCGGCGACGCGTCCGGCAGTGGATCGAAGAAGCTGACCATCCCGTCGGTCGAGATGGGCGGCGGCTCACTCGGCGTCAGCACCGACAAGCCGACCGACCCCAATGTGCCGGGCTTCAACGACCCCGCCTACCAGGACAAGCCCGTGGAGCCGTTCGTCGGGTTGAAGTTCACCAAGCCGCTGGGCGAAAGGTAAACCGTCCCTTTCCCTGATAAAGTCAGCACGAAAGCCGGGACGGCTGCGGTTGCCTGCCCGGTCCGCGATCCTCCCCCGGGCTTGACCCCGCGCGCCCGGTAAGGGATTGAACGGCCGCGAAGATGCCCGGGCCGCAGGGCCGGGTGCGGGAAGTTCAGGACGCGGCGCCGCCGCAAGGGTCGCAAGAATGGCTACAGCCGGCAGCAACAGCCCCAGGAAGGTCGTCCTCGCCTATTCCGGCGGCCTCGACACCTCGATCATTCTCAAGTGGCTGCAGACGACTTATGACTGCGAGGTCGTTACCTTCACCGCCGATCTCGGTCAGGGCGAGGAGCTCGAGCCCGCCCGCGAAAAGGCGTTGCGCGCCGGCATCAAGCCCGAGAATATCTTCATCGAGGATCTGCGCGAGGAATTCGTGCGCGACTTCGTGTTTCCGATGTTTCGCGCCAACACCGTCTATGAGGGCCAATACCTGCTCGGTACCTCGATCGCGCGGCCGCTGATCGCCAGGAAGCAGATTGAAATTGCCCACAAGGTCGGCGCCGACGCTGTCTGCCACGGTGCGACCGGCAAGGGCAATGACCAGGTTCGCTTCGAGCTCGGCTACTACGCGCTCGATCCCAATATCAAGATCATCGCGCCGTGGCGCCACTGGGCATTCAAGGGCCGCGAAGAGCTGCTGAACTTCGCTCGCGAGCACCAGATCACCATCACCAAGGACAAGGAAGGCGAGGCGCCGTACTCGGTCGACGCCAACCTGTTGCATTCGTCCTCGGAGGGCAAGGTGTTGGAAGATCCGGCACAGGAAGCACCCGCCATGGTCTATCAGCGCACCATCTCGCCTATGGAAGCGCCGGACAAGCCGACGGAGATCACCATCGGCTTCAGGAAGGGTGACGCGGTCAGTCTGAACGGCAAGGCGATGTCGCCTGCAACATTGCTGGCCGCGCTCAACAAGCTCGGCCACGACAACGGCATCGGGCGCATTGACCTGGTCGAGAACCGGTTCGTCGGTATGAAGTCGCGCGGCGTTTACGAAACTCCCGGCGGTACGATCCTGTTGCAGGCGCATCGCGCCATGGAATCGATCACGCTCGACCGCGGCGCCGGCCATCTCAAGGACGAGCTGATGCCGAAATATGCCGAGCTGATCTACAACGGCTTCTGGTTCGCGCCGGAGCGCGAGATGCTGCAGGCCGCGATCGACAAATCGCAGGAGCTGGTCGAGGGCGAAGTGCGGCTCAAGCTCTACAAGGGCAACGTCATTGTCACCGGCCGCGAGAGCCCGGCCTCACTCTATTCGTCGACGCTGGTCACCTTCGAGGACGACAAGGGCGCCTACGACCAGAAGGACGCCGAAGGCTTCATCAAGCTCAACGCGCTGCGCCTGCGCACGCTCGGCCAGCGCAAGCGCAAGCTGAAGCTCTGAGCCCGTTGCGGGGCGGCTTCAGGGATCCCGGGGAGATTGTCCGATGTTGAGAAACGCCGCGGGCGCCAGCTTGCTGTCGGTCCTGATGCTGGCTGTGGCAGCCTGTTCGTCGGATTCCAGCAAGGCGCCGGCCGTCGATCCCAACCTTTATCCGACCAAATTCAAGCAGCAGATCATCGCCACACTGCGCAACATTCTCTCCGATCCTACCCACGTCCGGAACGGATTGATCAGCGAGCCGGCGCTGACGCCGGTCAACAACGATCAACGCTATACTGCATGCGTACGCTACACCGAACGTGATTTTCAAACCAGACAGTACGGCGAGCCGGAAACGCGCATCGCCTATTTCTACGGCGGTGATCTCAATCAGTTGGTGAAAGCCAGGGACGATCAATGCGTCAACGCGGCCTACAGGCCGTTCCCTGAACTGGAGAAGCTTTGCCTTGTGGCGAAGTGCCCGTGACAGCGCCGCCGCGACGCTACCGCGGCGCGGCTTGCGTCACGCTCACTCTCAATTCCGGCACCAGCGGCAAATGGCGGCGCTGCTTGCCGGCTATCTCGGCGATCGTCTTGCGCATGAACAGGTAGCGCGCCGGCGTGGTCGGGTGCGTGGTGGCAAGACGGATAGCTGACGGGCTTTCCAGCGCCATGGCGCGCCACACGTTCTCGGTGTCGGAAATGTCGTAGCCGGCGCGCACCGCGTAATACGCGCCGACATAGTCGGCCTCGCTTTCGAAATCGACGCTATAGGCCAGGGCGCCCGCCCTTCCGAAATGCCTGGTGAAGGTGCCGCCGGTGTAGATGCCGCCGAGCAGCAGCCCCCCGTCGATCAGGGCGCCGCCAACCTCGCCGAGAACCGCGTTCTGTTGCTGTTTGAGAAGGTGGCCGAGGTTGGCGTGCGCCAGCTCGTGGCCGATGATGATGGCGAGATCGGCGTCGTTTGGCGTCAACCGCAGAAAGCCGGAGTAGACGACGATCTTTGTATCGTCGGTGAAGGCGTTGGCTATCGGCTCGGTCCTGAGCTCGACCGGGATGGAGCAAGCCGCGACCGGGTAGAGGGTAAGCCGGCGTGCCTCGCCATTACGCCGCGTGGTCAGCGTGATCGGTGCGGAGCCGGCGGCCGCCACGCTGTCGGAGATCCAGCGCGCCGTGCCGGTCTTCGGTACCGGCTGGCCGTCGAGCATGAGCACGTCGTCGCCGGGCGCGATGCCGGCGATCGCCGCCGGCGAACCGTCGGCGACCGCGATGACGCGCGGGGTGCTCCAGCCCAGATTCAACGCCTGGGCGGCGACGGACCGGTAGCGCCGCGGGAGGCCGGGAACCGTGCCGGCGAACAGGCCAATCTGCGCGCTGACGCGCTCCCCGCAGAAGCGCGTGTTGGCGGCGCGAACGCGGAAGGCGACGTTGTCGACGCGGTTACGTTGGCGGTAGTAGTCGCGCGCCTGCGCCAGCAACTGCCGGTACTGCTCGGTGGCGATGGCGGTGGCGGAAATTTCGGGGATCCGGCTGACCGGGCCGGCGCAGCCCACACATACCAATGCGCTCGCCAAAGCGGCTGCAAACCAACCCCGACCCACGGCACCATGACCACATCTAAAAATTGTGTCAATATAATTGTACAATCATATGGAGCAGCCCTCAACCGGAAAATCTGCGCCTCAGCCTTTGAGCCGGCCGATCAGGCCGTGGATATCGCCGAGGACGTAGAGGTCGCGCACCTTGGCGTCCTCGAAGGTGAAAATTGGCATGCCAATCCACCAAACGTGCTTGCCGCTCGGCGGCACACCAAACAGCTCCTTCCGGTGGAAGCCGTGGAAACGCATCTTGCCGCTGACCCGATTGCCCTCCTCGATCATCGCGAGCATGTCGGTGGTGTAGTCGCCGAGCGCGCCGGTGACGTAATCGACATAGCCGGCGAACTGCTCGTGGCCAACGAGCGTCGGCCCGAGCGAGCCACGGAAGGTGAAGCCCTCGTGGAATATCTGCGGAATCAGGCTCTTGTCGGCGTGATCCCACAATTCCTTGTAGAATACGCGCACCATTTCCTTCTGCGGCGACAGCGTGACGCCTTCGAGATCGAGTGCAGGCTCTTCCATGGCGGCCAAGCTGGCGCATCGGCGCACAAATGCCAGCCGCGATGGGCTCAATCCATTTCAACTGTGACCTTGCGGTTCTCGCCCAGGTTCGGCTTCTCGCCGGTCGCACGCGCCCTGGCGAACTCGTGTCTGGCGACGGCCGAGCTGCGGGGGCCGTCCCAGAGTTCAGCCGAGTGCGGCTCGAGACACAGGACGCAGACATGCTCGTCCTGCGGCCCCTCCGGCCACCAGACATCATCGGCCCTTTTCCAGATTTTTGCAGCCAGCAGCGGCGCCCGCAGCACATGCGCACGCCCGGAGACTGACAGATAGGCCTTGTCGCCGGCGTTGATGACAATAAAGCAGACTTCGGGACGGGCTGCGATCTCGTCGTCCTTCAGTCCGCGCACATCGGCCACGAAGTAGATCACACCGGCCTTGCGATCGGGCCGGGCGTCGAGCGGCCGCGCCCGCATGCCGCCAGCGTACCGCGTGGTCAGCATGCCGACGCCGGTTCGTTCGAGCAGATCCCAAACGCGTGTTTCGTATTCCATGCTGCGTTAACAGCTTCGGCGCACCATCGGTTCCGGACCTTCGGGCGGGGATCAACACGAAGCATTGCAAATCGCAACAACGCGTGGTGGTGCAAATGAAATGGCCGGCACAACGCCGGCCACGACACATTTGACAATCGTTGGAAGGGAAGCGGCGGGCGCCTACATCTGCCGTTCGACCATGGCCTTTTTCAGCTGGGCGATCTCTTTCGCCGGGTTGAGGCCCTTCGGGCAGGCCTTCGTGCAATTCAGGATGGTATGGCAGCGGTAGAGCCGGAACGGGTCCTCGAGATTGTCGAGGCGTTCGCCGGTGCCCTCGTCGCGCGTGTCCTGCACCCAGCGGTTGGCCTGCAGGAGCGCGGCCGGACCGAGATAGCGGTCGGAGTTCCACCAGTAGCTCGGGCACGAGGTTGAGCAACAGGCGCACAGGATGCACTCGTACATGCCATCGAGTTTCGCCCGATCGTCGTGGCTCTGCTTCCACTCGGTCTGCGGCGTCGGCGACACCGTTTTCAGCCACGGCTCGATGGACGCGTACTGCGCATAGAAGTTGGTCAGGTCCGGCACCAGGTCTTTCACGACCGGCTGGTGCGGCAGCGGATAGATGCGCACCGGCGCCTTGTTGTCGTCGATCGCCTTGGTGCAGGCGAGCGTATTGGTGCCGTCAATGTTCATGGCGCAGGATCCGCACACGCCCTCGCGGCAGGAGCGGCGGAACGTCAGCGTCGGGTCGATGTTGTTCTTGATCCAGATCAGCGCGTCGAGCACCATCGGTCCGCAGTCGTGGCGGTCGACGTAATAGGTATCGATGCGCGGGTTGCCGCCGTCGTCGGGCGACCAGCGATAGATCCTGAATTCGGTCTCGGCGCCCGCGTTCTCCGCGTGCGGCCAGGTACGCCCCGGAGTGACCCTGGAGTTCTTCGGTAGTGTGAATTCGACCATGGCAGTCTCTGCTTTCTTGCCGGTTGCGCCGGCCGATCAGTAAACGCGCGCCTTCGGTTCGATGTAGGCGATGTCGTTCGACAGCGTGTAGGTGTGAACCGGCCGGTAGTCGATGGTGACCTGGCCCTTCTCGTCCATCCACGCCAGCGTGTGCTTCATCCATTCCTGGTCGTCGCGGTCGGGAAAATCCTCGCGCGCGTGCGCACCGCGGCTTTCGGTGCGGTTCCTCGCCGAGTCCATGGTCACCACCGCCTGCGCCAGCAGGTTGTCGAGCTCCAGCGTCTCGATGAGGTCCGAATTCCAGATCAGCGACCGGTCGCTTACATGGACGTCCGGCATGCCCTCGTAGACTTCATGGATCAGCTTGTGGCCTTCCTCCAGAACCTCACCGGTGCGGAAGACGGCGCAGTTGTTCTGCATCACCTTCTGCATCTTGAGGCGAAGCTGGGCGGTCGGCGTGCCGCCGGAGGCGTTGCGGTACCTGTCGAGGCGGCTGATCGCGCGCTCGGCGGAGTCCTTCGGCAGTTCCGGTTGACTGTCGTTGGGGGTGAGCAACTCGGCGGCACGGTGCGCGGCGGCGCGGCCGAACACCACGAGGTCAATCAGCGAATTGGAGCCGAGTCTGTTGGCGCCGTGCACCGACACGCAGGCGGCTTCGCCCAGCGCCATGAGACCGGGAATGACCGTATCGGGGTTGCCGTCCTTCTTGGTCAGCGCCTCGCCGTGGTAGTTGGTGGCGATGCCACCCATGTTGTAGTGCACCGTCGGCAGCACCGGGATCGGCTCCCGCGTTACGTCGACGCCGGCGAAAATACGCGCCGATTCCGAAATGCCCGGCAGCCGCTCGTGCAGGATCTTGGGATCGAGATGGTCGAGGTGAAGGAAGATGTGATCCTTCTCCTTGCCGACGCCGCGGCCTTCACGGATCTCGATGGTCATGGAACGCGAAACCACGTCGCGTGAAGCGAGGTCCTTGGCCGACGGCGCGTAGCGTTCCATGAAACGCTCGCCTTCCGAATTGACCAGATATCCGCCTTCGCCGCGAGAACCCTCGGTGATCAGGCAGCCGGCGCCATAGATGCCGGTCGGATGGAACTGGACGAATTCCATGTCCTGCAGCGGCAGGCCGGCGCGGATCACCATGCCGTTGCCGTCGCCGGTCTGGGTGTGGGCGCCGGTGCAGGTGAAATAGGCGCGACCGTAGCCGCCGGTCGCCATCATGGTCATGTTGGCGCGGAAGCGGTGGATCGAGCCGTCATCGAGATTGAGCGCGACGACACCGCGGCACCGGCCCTCGTCGTCCATAATCAGATCGATAGCGAAATACTCGATGAAGAACTCGGCCGAATGCCTCAACGCCTGGCCATACAGCGTATGCAGCATGGCGTGTCCGGTCCGGTCGGCGGCGGCGCAGGTGCGCTGCGCTGTGCCCTTGCCGTAATGGGTGGTCATGCCGCCGAACGGACGCTGATAGATTTTGCCGTCTTCCTCGCGGCGCGAGAAAGGCATGCCCCAATGTTCGAGCTCATAGACCGCTTCGGGCGCGTTGCGGCACATGTATTCGATAGTGTCCTGGTCGCCGAGCCAGTCCGCGCCCTTGACGGTGTCGTACATGTGCCAGCGCCAGTCATCCTCGCCCATGTTGCCGAGCGCGGCGGCGATGCCGCCTTGCGCTGCGACGGTGTGCGAGCGGGTCGGGAATACCTTGGTGATGCAGGCGGTGCGCAGGCCGGCCTCGGAGCAGCCGACGACGGCACGGAGACCGGAGCCGCCCGCGCCGACGACCACGACGTCGTAGGTATGATCGGTGATGGGGTAGGCGCGTCCGTTGGTGGCCGGCGCGCCGCCGTTTCCTTTTCCATTCGCGGCCATGCTCTAGACTCCGAACGAGAGTTTGAGGATGGCGAAGGCGCAAGTGAACCCGGCCGCGAATACGAAGAAGGTATTGGCCATCAGGCTCAGAAACTTGAGCTTATCCTCGTGCACGTAGTCGACGATAATTTCCTGCATACCGATCCACATGTGATAGCAGGTTGTGAAAATAAGCAGCAGCATGATCACGGCGACAATCGGCGAACCGAGAATCTGGATCACCGCCGCGTGGCTGCGGCCCATCAACGCGATGACGATGACGATCAGCGCGATGGACAGGGGAATGGCGGCGACCGCGGTGAGGCGCTGATACCAGAAATCGCTGGTGCCGGTCCGCGCCGCGCCCAGGCCGCGCACGCGGCGCATCGGCGTCATGAGATGGCGAGGACCGTCGCTCATCGCGCGCCTCCCGCCACCAGATAGCCGATGCCCCAGAGCACGAAGGTGAGGGCGATGGAACCGACCAGGTTGGCCAGCACCAGCATTTCGCGCTCGGCCGGTTCAAAGCCGTGAAGACTGTCCCAGATCAGATGGCGGATGCCACCGAACATGTGGTGGACCAGCGCCCAGGTGTAGCCGAACAGGATGAGCTGCCCGATGAGGCTGCCGATGAAGGCCTGGAAGGTCGCATAGGCGTTGGGGCCGGAGGCCGCCGCGATCAGCCACCACGCGAGCAGCGCCATGCCGAAGTACAGCGCCGCGCCAGTGATCCGGTGCACGATCGACATCATCATCGTCAGCATCGGCTTGTAGATTTGCAGGTGCGGCGAGAGCGGGCGTGGGCGTCGTGCGCCGGCAGCCGCGTGCGCCTCCATTTCGGCCATCGTCATTCTCCTCAAACACGTTGCCCGACAATGTCCGGCGGTTGCGACCGGGTTCCTATCGAAACTGGCGCGACGCCGCAACGCACCCTTCGGCGTAAACTGGCGTGGCCAACAACAGCGGCGCGACGTGGTGGCCTTGCTTGCCACCTGGGTGTTGCGTGCGGCGGAACCCCTCCCGGCTCGCAAACCCCGGTCGGGCACTCCGGACAAAACGCGGATCGTCATCCTCGGGGCGAAAGCTTCTTGATTTACGAAGCATGGGGCTTAAAATCCCTTTGTGCAATATGTGTTTTAGATAGCCTGCCTTCGCGAAAGAAGAAGGCTGGGAATTTTCCACATGCGCTTCGACCTCACCGACCTCAATCTGTTCCGCCATACCGTGGAGGCGGGCAGCATCACTCATGGCGCGGCGCGCTCGAACCTCGCGCTGGCGGCGGCCTCGACCCGCATCCGCAAGATGGAGCTCGCATTCGGCGCCGAGCTGCTGGTGCGCGGGCGGCAGGGCGTGGCGCCGACCCAGGCCGGCCGTACGCTGCTGCAACACGCCCGCGCAATCCTGGCGCAGACCGACAAGTTGAACGAGGACCTGACACCTTACGCGCGCGGGCTCGCCGGCCAGGTGCGCGTGCTGTCGAACACCAACGCGCTCACCGAGTTCCTGCCCGAGACGCTGAGTTCGTTCCTCATCGCCTATCCTGACATCAGCGTCGATCTGGAGGAGCGCCTGAGCGACGAGATCGTCGGACTGATCGCCGATGGCGCCGGCGATATCGGCATCATTGCCGGTACCGTCGACCACGGCGGCTTGCATACGTTCCCGTTCCGCAGTGACCGTTTTGTGCTGGTGGTCGGCAAGGACCATCCTTTGGCGGCGCGTTCGCGTATCGGCTTTGCAGAGGTGCTGGACTACGACATGGTCGGCCTCGACCGCGCCAGCGCCATCCAGCGCTTCCTCGCCGACAAGGCCAACCGCATCGGCCGGCCGTTGCGCCTGCGCGTGCAGTTGCGCTCATTCGACGCCATCTGCCGGCTGGTGGAATGCAATGTCGGCGTCGGCGTCGTGCCCGAGACGACGGTCGAGCGCACAGGCGGCAGCATGGCGATCAAGGCGGTGCGGCTCACCGACCCGTGGGCCTTGCGCGAGCTGACGATCTGCGTGCGCGACGAGAAGGCGTTGCCGCCTTACGCGCGGCAACTGGTCGATCATTTGAGGGCAGGCGCCTAGCACTTAGTTCGGCAGCAATACCCAGTAGTCCAGCTCGAGTATTACCGTCTCGTCGTAGCCGTCACCGTCCTTCAACGGGAAATCCGGGCACGGCCGGTCCCTGGTGGCGACGGTGCGCAAGCGCAGGGCGCCGACGTCAGAACGGCCGGGTACCCGGGCCGTTTCCAGCACCTCCGACCAGGCAAACACCGTGAGGCCCGCAAATAGAGGCGCAACGTGCCGCCCGCCGTTGATGGCCGCGACGTGGAAGGCATTGCCGAGCCCGTTGAACGAAAGCGCCCGCGCCAGCGAAATGACATGGCCGCCGTAGATCAGCCTGCGGCCGAAGCGGCCTTGGGCTTCCGTGAACTGGTTGAGGTGCACGCGCGCAGTGTTGTGGTAGAGCCGCGTCGCGATCATGTGCTCGGCTTCTTCGACGGTGATGCCGTCGACATGGTCGATTTTTTCGCCCGCCTTGTAGGCGCCGAAGCGGTGCGGGCTGCCGGCAAGGACGTTGTCGTAGGCTGAAACATCGAGCGGCGGACAGGCGGCGCCGAGTTGGTTCGGCCTGACGGCCTTCGGCAGCGTCGGCACGCTTTCGACCGGCGCGGGGGCGGCCTCGTCGCGCTTTCGCACCATTACCCAGCGTGCATAGTCGAGCACCGTGTCGCCGCTCTCGTCGAAGCCTTGCGAGCGCACGTAGACGATGCCGGTCTTGCGGTTGGAGTTTTCCTTCAGGCCGATCACCTCCGACACCGCGTTGAGGGTGGCGCCAGGATAGACGGCCTTGAGGAAACGGCAGTCGGCGTAGCCGAGATTTGCGACCGCATTCAGTGAAATGTCCGGCACCGTCATGCCGAACACCATGTGGAAGACCAGATGGTCGTCGAGCGGGGCCGCCGGATAGCCGATCGCGCGCGCGAAGGCGTCCGAGGATTGCACGGCAAAACGGGGTCCGAACAGGCCGTGATAAAGCGCCACGTCCCCGGTCGTGATCGTGCGCGGGGTGGCGTGGGGGATCCGCTGGCCGAGGCGAAAATCCTCGAAAAATCGGCCGGGACTGGTCTTTGGCGTCGTCGGGTCGCTCACAAACAGGCTCCTGGGCGGGGTCTTCGCCGGCCCGCCATTCTCACAGAACCGTGAGCCGAACGCCAGATTCCGACAACGAGACCTGATGAGGATGTGTGTCGGGCCTGTGTTAGCGGAGTAATCGCAACGTCAACTCAGGAGGATCCCCGATGAAGAAATCAGTCCTGCTCTCCGCCATCCTGTCCGCGGCCATAGCCGGCGGCGTCGCTCTCGCGCCCGCGGCTTTCGCCGACGACATGAAGAAGGACTCGATGAAGAAAGAAGACTCCATGTCCAAGGACTCGATGAAGAAAGAACTCCATGGCCAAGGACTCGATGAAGAAGGATTCGATGTCCAAGGAGGACTCGATGAAGAAAGACTCGATGAAGAAGTAAGCGCGGCGCGCAGGACCGGCCGGGCCCTGCATCCACGGGTCCGGCCGACCCGTATCTGCGGCAATGAGGTAAGCTGGACAACCGATTCGAAGGTTAGGGATTTTCCCGCCATGACCGCCGGAACCATGACCGACACTGCCAGGGGCGACACCATTCATCCCGGTTGGGTGCGCGTCTGCCACTGGATCAACGCCGTCGCCATTCTGGTGATGATCGGTTCCGGTTGGCAGATCTTCAACGCCGCCCCGCTGTTCGATTTCACGTTTCCGCGCTCCATCGCGCTCGGCAACTGGCTGGGCGGTGCGCTGCTCTGGCACTTTGCGGCCATGTGGGTGCTGGTGATCAACGGCCTCGTCTATGTGACGCTCGGCTTCGCCACCGGCCGCTTCCGCCGCAAGCTGTGGCCGATCCGTCCGTCCGAGATCATCGCCGACATCAAGGCGGCGCTCACCTTCAGGCTCTCGCACGACGATCTCTCGCGCTACAACGCGGTGCAGAAGGTGCTCTACGTCGGCATCATCCTCACCGCCGTGGTGATCGTCACCTCCGGCCTCGGGATCTGGAAGCCGGTACAGTTTCAGGAAATCACCGCATTCTACGGCGGCTATGACGTCGCGCGCTGGGTGCATTTCATCGCCATGGCGGCCATCGTCCTGTTCCTGGCCGTGCACGTTGCGCTGGCGCTGATCGTGCCCAGGAGCCTGCGCGCCATGGTCGTAGGCAAATAGGTACGCGACATGAAAGAGCGCAAGAAAATCCCCGGCGTAGATTCCGGGCTCGCCATCAAGGACGCTGCCAGGCTGATGCCCGACCCCATGCGTCGCAATTTCCTGCGCGGCGCGGCAAGCCTCGGCGCACTTGCTTTCCTCACCGGCTGCGACATCATCGATAGCGACAGCACCGAGAATGCGCTCAAGGTTATGTCGCGTTTCAACGACCGTGTGCAGACCTTTCTGTTCAATCCCGAAAAGCTGGCACCGACCTACAGCGAGGCCGACATCACGCGGCCGTTCCCGTTCAACGCTTATTACAGCCTTGACGAGGCGCCGCGCGTCGATCCCGCGACATACAGGCTCGAGCTTGCCGGCCTGATCGAAAACAGGAAGCCGTGGACGCTCGAAGAGCTGCACAAGCTACCGGAACACTCGCAAATCACACGGCACGTGTGCGTCGAGGGCTGGAGCGCCATCGGCTCCTGGCAAGGCGCACGCCTGTCCGACTTCCTCGAGCGCATCGGCGCCGACACGCGCGCGAAGTACATCTTCTTCAAGTGCGCCGAGGGCTACACCAACACCATCGACATGGCGACGGCGCTGCATCCGCAGACGCAGATGTCGTTCAAGTTCGACAACGAGATCCTGCCGCGCGCCTACGGCTTCCCGATGAAGATCAGGATGCCGACGAAGCTCGGCTTCAAGCAGCCGAAATATGTGGTGGCCATGGAAGTGACCAACACCAACCACGGCGGCTACTGGGCGAACCAGGGCTATAACTGGTTCTCGGGGCTTTAGGCGGCTTTCGGTCAGTCCGCCCGTTCCGGATGGGTGATCAGCCGCGCGCCCCGGTGGAAGGTCAGATAGCTCCACAGCCAATTGACCGCGACGACCAGGCGATTGCGTATCCCGATCAGAAAGTAGATGTGGATCGCACCCCAGAAGAGCCATCCGATGAATCCCTTCAGGCGCAGGCGGCCGTAATTGTAGACGGCGGCGCGGCGACCGATGGTCGCGATCCCGCCGACGTCCAGGTAACGGAACGCCCTGGGTGCAGGCTTTCCGGCGATCCGGCCTGCGATCAGTTTGCCGACATAGCGACCCATCTGTTTGGCAGCCGGCGCCATGTTGGGGATGGGCGTGCCCTTGGCGTCGAACACCGCCGCGGTGTCGCCGGCGACAAAAATCTCCGGATGGCCGGGCACCGACAGGTTGGGCTCGACCTTAACGCGGCCGGCACGATCGGCTTCCGCCGACAGCCAGCGCGCGGCGGGCGAAGCGGCCACCCCCGCGGCCCACACGATAGTGTCGGACTCGATGCGGCCGGAATCGGTATTGACGCCGCCGGTGTCGCATCCGGTCACGCGCGATCCTGTCTTCACCTCCACGCCCATTCGTTCGAGCGTGTCGCGCACGTAGTCGGATTGCGCCGCTGGAAAACCCGACAGCAGCCGCGGGCCGGCTTCCGCGAGCACGATGCGCGCCGAGCGCGGATCGATGCGGCGGAAATCGGCGGCCAGCGTCTGGCGCGCGACCTCCGCGATCGCGCCGGCCATCTCGACGCCGGTGGCGCCGCCGCCGACTATGACGAACGTGAGCAGGCGCCGCTCCTCGGCGGCATCGTCGGTCACCTCGGCCCGCTCGAAGGCGATCAGGATATGGCGGCGGATGTCGGTCGCGTCCTCGATGCGTTTGAGGCCCGGCGCGAACGCCGCCCATTCGTCATGACCGAAATAGGCGTGCACGGTGCCGGTCGCGACCACCAGATAGTCATAAGGCACGTCGCCCAAATTCGTCCGCACCAGGCGCTTTTGCACATCTACGCCGGTGACCTCCTGCATCAGCACCGTGACGTTGCGCTGCTTGCGCAAGATATGACGGATCGGCCAGGCGATGTCGGCCGGCGACAGCGCGGCGGTGGCGACCTGGTAGAGCAGCGGTTGAAAGCAATGGTGGTTCTGCCGGTCGATGACGATAAGGTCGGCGTCCGCGCCGCGCAGCGCCATGGCAGCTTGCAGGCCGGCAAATCCAGCTCCCACGATCACGACACGGGGCTTGGTCATTGTCATACCTTTGCGGGTCGCCGCTTCGGCTCTGCCCGAGCAGCAAACAGGCAACTTTTGCATACATCTGGCGCAGGAGTTTGACGCAAATGCTGCTGCGTCAAAAAGCCACTTACGTCGCGATCAGCAAAGCGACACCGGCAACGGTAAGCGCCACGCCGAATACCAGCCGCGGGCCGCCGTCGATGCGGCGATAAAGGGCCGCGCTGAGCGCGATGGTCGCCAGCGGGAAGGTGGCGATGAGCGGTGACACCAGCGTGACTGGCCCGCGTGCCAGCGCCAGATAGAGCAGCAACACGGCCAATCCATTGGCGACGCCCACACCCACGAAGGCGAGCCTGGACGGCACCGGCCCGTCGGCCAGCCAGCGGCCAGTGTGCCTGCGCGCCACGGCCAGCACGATCATCGACGATACCAGATAGCCGATGAGCGTCGCCGCGATCGGACTCGGCCACAGGGAGAGACCATACTTGATGGTCGGCTGCGCGAAACCGCGGATGCCCGAAGCCACGAGCGGCAGAAGCAGGTACCACGTACGCCAATGGACCGAAGGAACGCCGCGCGGCAGCGTCAGCGCCATCACACCGGCTACGATGACGACGAGCCCGAGGGCCTGCCCGGGCCGCAGCGGCTCGCCAAGGAACAGGTAAGCGAGCGTCACCGCGAAGATCGGCGCGAAATTGCCGAACGTGCCGGTGATTACGGGTCCGATCCGGCGGTTGACGGCGAAGGTGAGCAGCGTGCCGACCGCGGGATACAGCACGCCGACCGCGGCGAAGATCGCGACCGCCAGCCAAGACCATGCGCTCGCGTCGAGACTGAACGGCGCGACGGCAAGAAGCAGCAGCGTCGAGGCGGGAATGGCAATGGCGGCGCCGGCGATCGGCGCGATGCCCCTCAGGCCTATCTGCGAGAGGATCAGCCCCGATCCGAAACAAAAGGCGGCTGTGAGGGCGAGCGCAATAGCGGCGGCGGGCATGGCCAATCATTATTGCCTGGTCGCGACGCAAACGACACCGGCTTGAGGCGATTCCCAGATGAAGCCAGGTTTGTGTGAGCGTCAGACCCCGCGCCGCTCAGGCAAGGTTCTTCACCATCGGCAGACAGCTCTCCGCGTCGGCCGGAAGGCAGGTCTGCGTGGCATTCCCTTGCTGCTCGCGATAGCCGGCCGCGCGGTAAAAGCGAAGCGCAGTCCTGGTGCTTTCTAGGGTGCACTGAGCGAGGCCCACGTCCCTAGCCTTGCGTTCCAGCGCGGCCAATAAAGCCTTGCTGACTCCCTTGAAGCGCGCGTCGGGCGAGACGTAATTCAACGAAATCCTGCCGGTTCGGTTCATGGCGGCAATACCGTCGATCCGGGCATCGTTTATTGCGACATAGACCCCATTTCCGGGATCGCTGATCCACGCAGCCACGTTCTCCGGCGTCTTGTTGGCGAGCCAGCCGGCAATCGATGCCGGGTTGTTGTTGTGGTCGGCAGCGCACAGTTCGGTGATGGAGCGGCGTAATACGTCACAGGCCGCCGCGGCATCCTCGAGGCGCGCTTCCCGGATTTGAACAGGTGCCATGTCGCCCTCGGCCTCAAACGGTCGCGCTGCCTTCGTAGAGATAAGTCAGGACCTTGGGGCCGGGCAGATAGCCGGTCTCCAGTTGGTCGACGCGAAATCCGGCCGCCGGCATCTGGTCGACGATCCGGCGGGTCAGGTGACAGCCGCCGGAAATCGGCAGCCAGAGCGGTTCCAGCCGTTTCTGCCAGCGCTCGACGCCAGGATCGGGCGATCGGCCGTGCTCGACGAACAGCAGGCGTCCGCCCGGCCGCAGCACGCGGCGCATCTCACGCAATGCAGCTTCGATATTGGGTATACTGCAGCCGACCCACGTCATCACGATCGAATCCACGCTCTTCGCGTCGAGCGGCATCTGCTCGGCGGAAGCCTCGAGAAACACGGTAGGAACAGAAGACTTTGCCGCTCTGCGTCTCGCCATGGCGATCAGTTGCCACGACGGTTCGAGTCCGAAGACGCGGCGGGTGTTGGGCCCATAGTAGGGAAAGTTGAGACCGGAACCGATGCCGATCTCCAGCACGTCGCCTTCCGCCGCGCCGATCACGCGCTGCCGCGCTGGCCGCAGGCGGCTGGTCCGCATCGCCAGATCGCAGAGCCTGGGAACGAGCCAGGTATCGTAAAATCCCATGATAAACGCTCCTCGCCCGCCCGCGCCGCCATACCAACCCGCACACCATGGTGCGACCGTGGCGGCGCCTTGCCAATAGCGGCGCGGCCCTTTAGCAATCTCCCGCGCCGTCATCCGGGCCGGCATCCGCCCCGTCTGCGGACTGAAAAATACGATTTGACGAACGAGGTAACGCGTATGGCAACCCACAATCTCCTGCTGCTCCCCGGCGACGGCATTGGCCCCGAAGTGATGGCCGAGGTGAAGCGTCTGATCGGTTTCTTCAACGCCAAGGGCCCGAACAGGTTCGTGACCGAGGAAGGCCTGGTCGGCGGATCCTGTTACGACGCCCATCAGGTCTCGATTACCGACGAGACCATGGAGAAGGCCAAGGCCGCCGACGCGGTCATCTTCGGCGCCGTGGGCGGGCCGAAATGGGACAAGGTGCCTTACGACGCGCGGCCCGAGGCCGGCCTGTTGCGCCTGCGCAAGGACCTCGCGCTCTACGCCAACCTGCGTCCGGCGGTGACCTATCCGGCGCTGGCTGACGCTTCCTCGCTCAAGCGCGAGCTGGTCGAAGGCCTCGACATCATGATTCTGCGCGAGCTCACCGGCGGCGTCTATTTCGGCGAGCCCAAGACCATCACCGATCTCGGCAACGGCCAGAAGCGCGCCATCGACACGCAGGTCTACGACACCTACGAGATCGAACGCATCTCGCGCGTCGCCTTCGAACTCGCGCGCAAGCGGCGCAACAAGGTTACTTCCATGGAAAAGAACAACGTCATGAAGACGGGTGTTCTGTGGAAGGAAGTGGTGAAGCAAATCCACGAGCGCGAATTCAGGGACGTGCAGCTCGAGCACCAGCTCGCCAACTCCGGCGGGATGCAGCTCGTGCGCAACCCCAAGCAGTTCGACGTTATCGTCACCGACAACCTGTTCGGCGATCTGTTGTCCGACATCGCGGCCATGCTCACCGGCTCGCTCGGTATGCTGGCGTCGGCGTCGCTCGGCGAAACCGATCCCAAGACAAGGAAGCGCAAGGCGCTGTACGAGCCGGTGCACGGCTCTGCGCCCGACATTGCCGGCAAAGGCCTCGCCAATCCGATCGCGATGATCGCGTCGTTCGGCATGGCGCTGCGCTATTCGTTTGATATGGGCAAGGAGGCTGACGCTATCGATCAGGCAATTGCCGCCGTACTCGACCAGGGTTTGCGCACGGCCGACATCATGTCGAAGGGCTGCAAGCAGGCGTCGACCTCCGAGATGGGGTCGGCGATCCTGGGCGAGTTGGAGAAGATTTTGGCCTGAATTTTTCCGGAGTCATTCCGGGACGCCGCGCAGCGGCGGACCCGGAACCATACGCCGCAGTCCCGGGATCATGGATTCCGGGTTCGCGAACTTCGTTCGCGCCCCGGAATGACGGCAAAAAAAACGCGGGCCGGAGCCCGCGTTTTTTTGATTCCGAAATCTTCCGCTGCTCAGCGGTTGAAATCCAGCCAGGGATTGTTCTTGCCCGGCAGTGTCCACGGGCCGGGCAAGGCGCTCTGATCCATGCCGCCATACGCGGTGTTGCCCAGTACGTCGTCGGGACGTTGATTCGGGCGCATCGCGTAATCGAGGGTGCTGCGCTCGCTCGGCAGCGGCTCCGTGCCGGGGTCGAGATAGGAGCGCTTCTGGATGATGACGCGGGTGCGCGTGCGGCCGTTTTCGTCGCGGCTGATGACAACAGTGCGGTCGCGGTTCGAGTAGGTGCGCTTGCTTTGGGCCGCCGCATCGGTTGGTGCGACCGCCAGGCCCAAGGCCCCGGCAAACGCCAACGCGACGGCAATTTGGTTCAAGCGCATGAGAGTCCTCGCGAATTGCTTTGTCGGAACGCACTCTAACCTGCTTCGGTTCCCCCGAATAGCCAAATCCGCCGGCGGTGGCCTGATTTGGCCACTAAGTCGCACGGCGTGGCGTCGCGAGCACGGTTGCATTCAGCGGCCGACACGCCGCGGCATTGGCCGGTCCGGCAGCGCCTTCCATAGCAGGAGGTATTTTGGCGTCGGCGTCAGGATGGGGTCATGCCGGACGCAGAATTCGCGTTTCAGTTCGGCATGGGCGAACAGCGTCGCGACCTCGGGCGAGCTGCCGGCCGACAACAGCGTCAGCCGGTCGAGCGCGCAGGCCAGTGTCGAACGTTCGATAAGGTCGCCGCCACGGCAGAAACGGCCGGAAATCTGCAGGCGAGGATCGTCGAACTGGCGCACGAAGCCGAGGCAGCGGCGCGGCGTGCCCCGGCTCGAATCGAAGGTGCTGATGGCCATCAGGCCGAACTTGGTCATGAGCGGCGCCTGGGCGCGGGTGTTGATCGGCCCGAGCCCGGCGGCGTTGTCGGCGATCACGGCGCTGGCGGTCGCGAAATGGCTGATTTCGCTGGCCGGCCGATAGATTTGAACCTCCAGATAGGGATTGGCGCCGTCGGGCTCGCCCAGGCTGAGGATGTCCTGGCGGCCGCCGCCTTCCACCTGGCGACGGATGGCGTAGCGGGCAGGCGTATCGGCAGCTTCGGGGATCGACAGGGTGAAGGCGGGGAACGGTTTGCCGATCGCGATCCAGGCCTCGCGCGGCGCCGTCTTTGGCCGGCCCGATATGGGCGAGGTCTGAAAAAGCTGTACCGCGGCCATGGACAGCACTGCCGCAGCCCCCAGATATGCGAACATGCGCACCAGGGTGCCCGACAACTCGTCGCGCCAGGACTGCAAGGCGGGATGCATGCGCTACCCCTACCGATTTGCCGCCGTTGTCTTGGGCGCGTTTCTCGCCTAGAAGCCCTGCCGTCGGGTTGAGATGGCGCAAATCTGCCCGAATAAATATTTCGGAGAGTAAACAATGGGTTACAAGGTCGCCGTGGTCGGAGCCACCGGCAATGTCGGGCGCGAAATGCTGTCCATCCTGGCCGAGCGGGAATTCCCCGCCGACGAGGTGGTGGCGCTCGCCTCGCGCAAGAGCATGGGCCAGGAGTGCTCGTTCGGCGACAAGACCCTGAAAGTGAAGGCGCTCGACCATTACGACTTTTCCGACGTCGACATCTGCCTGATGTCGGCCGGCGGTTCGGTGTCGAAGGAGTGGTCGCCCAGGATCGCCGCCCAGGGCGCGGTGGTGATCGACAATTCGAGCGCCTGGCGCATGGACCCGGACGTGCCGCTGATCGTGCCGGAAGTGAACGCGGACGCGGCCGCGGGTTTCGCCAAGAAGAACATCATCGCCAACCCGAACTGCTCGACCGCCCAGCTCGTGGTCGCGCTCAAGCCGCTGCACGACGCTGCCAGGATCAGGCGCGTCGTGGTGGCGACCTATCAGTCGGTGTCGGGCGCGGGCAAGGACGCGATGGACGAATTGTTCTCGCAGACCAAGGCGGTGTTCACCCTGGACGAGATCGAGAACAAGAAGTTTCCCAAGCGCATCGCGTTCAACGTGATCCCGCAGATCGACGTGTTCATGGACGACGGCTACACCAAGGAAGAATGGAAGATGGTGGTCGAGACCAAGAAGATTCTCGATCCCAGGATCAAGCTCACCGCCACCTGCGTGCGGGTGCCGGTGTTCGTCGGCCATTCGGAAGCGGTCAACGTCGAGTTCGAGAATCCGCTCTCGGCCGACGAGGCGCGCGAGATCCTGCGCAAGGCGCCCGGCTGCCTGGTCATCGACAAGCGTGAGCCCGGTGGCTATACGACGCCCTATGAATGCGTTGGCGAGGACGCAACATATATCAGCCGTCTCCGTGACGACCCGACCGTCGACAACGGTCTCGAAATGTGGGTGGTGTCCGACAATCTGCGCAAGGGTGCGGCGCTCAATGCGGTGCAGATCGCCGAAGTGCTGATCAACCGCAAGCTGATCGAAGCCAAGAAAAAGGCGGCTTGATCGCCGCCGGTGCACCTCGCCCTTGTCCGTCTCACGACGCCTGTGCGGGACGGGCGAAGCGCGGCGTGACGTCCTTGTCGTCGATCTGCTCGGCCAGCTGCTGAAAGCTGGAGAAGGCGGAATGGCGTTCGTTGTAGAACGCGATCACCCGTTGCGCGGTGTCCGACCGTAATTTCTCGAAGCTGCGGCGCGCCGCATCGATCTCCTGTTGCGGCAGGCCGGTGGGCCCGCGCCGCATGAGGCAGATCTCGCGCGTGGTCGGCCATGACAGCCCGGCGGCCCGGGCCAGCAGCAGCAGAAAATCATTGTCGCCGCGGCGATCCGCCATGACGCCCGCCACGATTTCGTGCGGGGTCCGGCAGAGTGCGGCGAGCGCTGCGATCGTGTCCTCGCGCCGGCCGGCAGACGGCGAATTCCTGCGACGATGGCGTCGGGCGTTCGGCTGCTGTGCTGGAGCGCATGTCGAGCTTCGGCATGCCATCTTGACGTTCGGGCTCCGGCGCAACTGTCTGGCCGGTGATGCCGGTCAGGACTTCCTGCACCTCGCGCACCCTTTCCGGATTGGCGGCCACCAGTTTCTCGAACACCACACGGGACGCTTTCGAGATCAGCGTCCGGAAGTGCTCGCGCGGAATGTCCTTGCGCAAGCCGACACAGACCGCGAGCACGTCATCATAGATCGATTTGTACACGAGCGCGCTGTATGCGCTGTCGGAGAAACGCGCGCCCTCGTTTTTGCGCAACCGACAGGATAACCTCGCGGTTGCCGCGGGTGACCAGCACGTCGCTGACGTTCTCGCTGAGCGAGGCGCGCCTGGAGATGGCGAGCAGCCGGTCCTGACGGTTCTCGCCGACGAGTCTCGATCAGGTCCTGCTCGGTCAGGCGCCGCGACTGGCGCAGCACCGGTTCGGCCACTTCGATCGCGTCGTCACGGGCGAGCTGACGGATGGTAACCGGCGGCGCGTTCTCGATCGGCGCCAGCCGGTTGGCGAGCTCGGCACGCGCCCGGACCTCGATCCGGTCGGCGAGACGTGAAATGACGCCGTCGAACAGATCGATCTTCTCGTCGGAATAGCCCCTGGCGCCGACCAGGAACAGATCGGTGACGTGCCGAAGAATTTCCAGCTGCTTTTCGGGCGAACCCGAGGCGAAGGAGCCTTCGAGCCTGGCGATCAGCGAACTCTCTGACCATGCGGAAACGATTCCGGTGACGTGACCCGCATGAAGTAGCAACAGGAACTTACCATCGTGTTAGGCGGGAGCCGCGGATTGTCCGCAACAACGCGTAGGAGCCGACGGTTAACTGTCGGTAGCCAGCATTCGAACAATTTAAAGGAATTCGCGTGCTGCCTGCGCGGTCCGGAAAGCTAGAAACGCGGCGCGCCGAAAGCCCTGGCGTGCTGATCACCCGCAACCGGCACAAAAGCGCCGCTGGCGCGGTCGAGGACCGAAAGCTTGCCGGTGGCGACCCCGAAATAGGCGCCGTGTGGGCAAGCAACGCACCGCTATTGATAAGGGCGGCCACGCGCGGAAATGTCATCAAGTTGTTGATGCTGTTTACCACCGTTGGCCTGCTCGAGCTCGTCAGATAGTCCTCGGCGGAACAATCGCCGGGCGGCGTGCGCGCGGCTGCGGGTGCCATCAGCTTCATCCAGTTGCCGATGAAGTCGCTCGGGGTCAGCGGCGCGGCGTTTTGCGCAAGCGCTTGCACGCCACCGCAACGCGCATGTCCGAGGATGACGATATGTCTGACCTTCAGCGCCAGCACGCCAAATTCGAGCGCCGCCGATACGCCGTGGGCGTGGGCGTCGGGCTCGTAGGGCGGCACGATATTGGCAATATTGCGCGCCACGAACAGTTCACCCGGACGCGCGTCGAAGATTACCTCCGGCGAAACGCGCGAGTCGGAACAGCCGATCACCATGGTTTCGGGATGCTGCCCGGTCTCGGCGAGTTCGCGGAAGCGGGTCTGCTCCACTGGCAGCCGCTCGCTCAGGAACGCCGTGTAGCCGTCGATCAGGCGCTTGGGGAAGTCCACCGCGTCTTTCTCCTCGCGCCGTTTATTCACGCCCAGATCGCCATTGGCAAGCCATACGCATCGCGCGGCGCGGGATCGGGAAACGGCCGCGCCAGGCCGGCATGCAGGCGGCGCGCGATCGCCGCGCAGGCCAGCGCATCAACGAGGTCGTCCGCCGCCGCGCCTTTTGGCACTGTGGCGGCGAGCAGCGCGGGCGGCAGCCTGGCAGCCTTTAACAACGCGCGCCGGAGCGCGAGCCCGGGCGGGTAGGGCCGGCTTTTCACCTTCTTCGGCTCATCGAGCGCGTGCCCGCCGTTGATCCGCCAGAACGCCACTTCGGGGTGCACCTCGTATACACGGCTGGCGGCGTCCACATCGGCGCGCAAGACCCCATCCACCTCGCGGATCTTTGTCGCGATGTTGAACAGCTGCTTCGACACCTTGCGTGGCGGTTCCGAAGTGTTCTGCGCCACCCGGCAGGCCTCGGCGTAATCGCCCGCATAAATCGCCGCCCGTGCCGGCACCGAAAACACCGATGATTGCCGCGCACCCAACAGCGGCCGCACCGCGTTTTCCGCCGCGCGCCCACCCGCGCCGGCGCGCTCCGGCAGGCCGATCGGCATATCGACCGTGACAATCGCGGGCCGCTCCGGCGCCGCCAGTACGTCCGCAAAGTGCGCGAATATCCGGAACCGGCCTTCGTCGCCCGCCGGCCGCACGAAGGCCGCGATCCATCCACCGGGACAGCCGTCGACGCCGGCGAGCCATACGTTTTCCGAAGCGCCTGTCATCAGCCGGAGAGTGGCATGTGCTCCGTCCAGACGGTAGGCTGCCCCGCCAAATCAATAGACGAGATCCGGAATGGAGTTGAGCGAATGACGATCCGTCCGCGCCGCAGCGTGCTCTACATGCCCGGCTCCAATGCTCGCGCGCTGGAGAAGGCGAAGACGCTGGCCGCCGACGGCGTCATCATCGATCTCGAGGACTCGGTCGCACCCGATGCCAAGGAAAGCGCCCGCGATCAGGTCTGCGCGGCGGTCAAGGCCGGCGGCTTCGGTGCGCGCGAGGTGTTCATCCGCATCAACGGGGTCGATACGCCCTGGCATTCCGACGATCTTACCGCCGCCGCGCACGCCGCGCCCGACGCAATCCTTGTGCCCAAGGTGCAAAGTCCCGAGGCGCTCGACATGATCGGCCGCCGCCTGCTCGACATGGGTACCGATCACAGGACGCGGATCTGGGCCATGATCGAGACCCCGCTCGCCATCTTCAACATCCTGCCGATCGCGGCACAGGCGCAGGATTCGGAATCCCGGCTTTCCGGTTTTGTCATGGGCACCAACGATCTCGCCAGGGAGACGCGCGCGCGCCTGGTGCCCGGCCGTACGCCCATGCTGGGCTGGCTTTCGACCTGCGTCGCCGCCGCGCGGATTTATGGCATCGATATTCTCGATGGCGTCTACAACGATCTCGGCGATATCGAGGGTTTCCGGATGGAATGTGCGCAAGGCGTCGAACTCGGCTTCGACGGCAAGACGCTGATTCATCCAAACCAGATCGCGCCGTGCAATGAGGCGTTTTCGCCGTCGGAGGAAGAAGTGGCCAGGGCCCGCAAGATGATAGCGGCCTTCGATCTGCCGGAGAACAGGAACAAGGGCGTGGTGTCGATCGACGGCCGCATGGTCGAGCGTCTGCACGCCGAGATGGGTCGCCGCACGGTGGCAATCGCGGAGGCGATCGCGGCCCGGGCCTGAGCGGGCCGCGGCTGTTTTATTCAGGCGAACACGGTTTCCGCCGCGCGCACCGGCACCGAACACAGCAGCGCGCCCTTCACGTCACGAACCTGGATTTCGGAACCGGCGCATTCGTCTTTTTCCGAGCAGGCCAGATCCATGGAAACCGATTCCGCCATGTCGCGGGCTTCCTCGATGCTCCAGAAAAAACGTCCATGGAAATCGTGGACGTACGAGGCGGTATCCACGATGTCGAAGAAAAACCGTGTCATGTTCGACTGCCCTACGTATTTCTACTCCGTACACAGTAGTCCTAACGGGGATCCGTTGGCGTCCTGTTATGATGTTGCGCCGGATTTTAATTGCGAAATATGGCGTAAAATACCGATCAAATGCCGGACAAGGCCTGACAGACCGAAACCTCGCCGCGCTCCGGACGTTGGTACGGAGTTGTCTGGAGGAACGGAGCGCAGCCATGCCGGAAATTCATCAAAACAACAGTATCGTCACGCAGATCACCACCATCGATGTTGATCCCGGGCGCCAGGACGAAGTGCTGAAGATCATGACCGAGCGCGCCAGATTCATGGCGCAGCAGCCGGGCTTTATCTCGATCAGCCTGCATCGCAGCGCGGACCACAGCCACATCGTCAATTACATCCAGTGGGCGAACCGCGAGCAACTCGAGGCGGCCCACCATTCGCCGGAATTCCGCAAGCGCTGGCCCGAGCTGGGCCAGAAGACGCAGGACATCGAGCCGTGCCTTTACAGTGTCGTGCTGGTGGAAGAGAGCTGAGCCCTCGGTCCGGATCTTCTCTGGAGGCGAGCACCGGCGACGCTCACCCTGGAAGCCGGTGCGTTCGTCACCTGAATCGAGATGGCCGGGACAAGCCCGGCCATGACGAAGTCATTGAAGTGAAACGCTTCGGATCACACCCACGGTCGCGCGTCGCCGACCTTCTTTTCGTAAGAGACGATCTGATCGTGCTTCTGCTTGGTCAGGCCGATGTCGTCGAGCCCCTTGAGCAGGCAGTGCTTGCGGAACGGATCGATCTCGAACCTGACCTCGCCGCCGTCGGGACCACGGATCACCTGCTCTTCGAGATCGACGGTCAGCGTCGAGTTGGCGCCGCGCTCGGCGTCGTCGAACAGCTTCTCCAGGTCTTCCGGCGACACGCGGATCGGCAGAATGCCGTTCTTGAAGCAGTTGTTGTAGAAGATGTCGCCGAACGAGGTGGAGATCACGCATTTGATGCCGAAATCCATCAGCGCCCAGGGCGCGTGCTCGCGGGACGAGCCGCAGCCGAAGTTGTCGTCGGCGACCAGTATCCTGGCGTTACGGTAGGCCGGCTTGTTGAGCACGAAGTCGGGGTTCTCGCTGCCGTCGTCCTTGTAGCGCATTTCGGAGAACAGGCCCTTGCCGAGGCCGGTGCGCTTGATGGTCTTAAGGTACTGCTTCGGGATGATCTTGTCGGTGTCGACGTTGATCATGCGCATCGGCGCCGCGACGCCTTCGAGAACCGTGAACTTTTCCATAATGGCTGAACTCCCGGCCGCCTTGGTCGTGAGCGGCACCTGTTCATAGATCACCCGCCGGAAGGGTCAATAGCGGCGGCCGGCGGGCTGATATGCGCGATTTTCAAGGGAAAATCGGTCCGCTTCAGGGGTGATCCTGCCGGAAATACGGCCTGTCCTTGGCGATCAACATCAGCACCGGCGTCGCCATCAGCGCGGCCCCCAGCACCAGCGAGCCGATCACGGTTCCGGTATCCGCCCCGGCCCGCCAATAGCAGGCGACGCCGACCGGATAGAACAGGATCACGGCGGTGATCAGGCCGGGCGAGAAGCGTCCGCGCGCACGGATGAACGGCAGCACGTGGAAGAAGGTGGCGTTGATCAGCATGACGGCCGGAAACGCCAGCGCCAGCACCGGCACCGTCGACGCCAGCTCCGCGGCTACGACGCCGAGCACGATGACCAGGGCGTTGGTGATGTAGAAATCGTTCCACTCGACCTTCAGGCCGAGCACGTTGTGCGCCCAGTTGCGCCAGTCGAAGCTGTATTCCTCCAGGATGTGGACGCCGTAGCAGGCAAGCGCGAGCCATGTCAGGTCGGTGAATGTCATTCCAGGCCTCGGATGTTGCCGTTATCGGGGTGCGGCCATCTGGTTCTTCGGGATAGCACCGATGTCGGTAACCCAGGCACGTGCCGAACGGAACCAGTTCTGCCGGCGCGGCACGAACCGGTCGCGCTGGCGGAAGATCCCGACCCGAACCATGTAGGAGGCCTGCTTCCCCTCGCCGGGCGTGGTCGAATAGATCGGCGTGCCGCAGGTCGGGCAGAAGGCCTGCAGGCGGGGGCGCCCGCTGTCGGCGGTCGTCTTGAGCCAGGTCGCGGGCTTCCCGGTCAATCTGAAACTCTCGCCGGCGACCGGCACCGAGACCCGGAAGGCCGAGCCGGTACCGGTCTGGCAATCGGTGCAGTGGCAAACTTGCGTCTTTTCCGGATCCGCCTCGCCTTCGACGGTGATCCGGCCGCAGGCACAGGCGCCGTGAAATCTCATGTGCTGCCTCCCCGATTTGCCAGCCCATGATCTTGTCCGAAAACCGGGTCCCATCCCCGTCAGGTCGGGACAGCATTTTTCGGGATCATGCGCGCTAGTCAGCCCGGGCTTCGATAGCCTCCATGTCCTCGTCGGAAAAGCCGAAATGGTGGCCGATCTCGTGCACCAGAACATGGGTGACGATGGACTCCAGGCTGTCCTCACCCTGCTGCCAGTAGGCCAGGATCGGCCGCCGGTAGAGCCAGATCATGTTGGGCATCATGCCGGACACGCCGGTTTCCGGGCGGAACGGCAGCCCGATGCCCTGAAACAGGCCGAGCAGGTCATAGGGGCTGGCAAGCCCCATGTGCGTCAGGATTTCCCGCGTCGGGAAGTCCTCGACGCGGATGACGAGGTCCTCGCACAGGCTTTGGAAATCAGCCGGCAGCCGGGCATAGGCCTTGGCCGCCAGGGTCTCGAACCGGGCCAGCGTGGGGGGCTGGTTGCGGGCTGCCGGAGGATGGGATCGTTCGTGCATGAAACTCATTTAGGGGGCCCTTTGGCCCCCACCAAGCGGTTGACCCCAAAGCCGAAATGGGCGACGTTAACCATAATTTCAGCGTCCCGGTGAGTGAGCCCAATGTCGCGTACCCGCAGCCTGTTCGGCCTCTTGGCCCTGATCGGCGGTCTCGTTGTCGCCTCTACGGTTCCCGCATCGGCGGAGTTCTTCAACTGCAACCAGCGCCCCGGCCAGCTCCTCTACAGCTACAACGGCACGCCGGACCAGTATACCGGGCGGCAACGCCGCTACAGCACGCCGCGCTACAGCTCATCTTACAATCGTTACTATGCGCCGCGCTCGCAGCGCCGGCATTCGACCTATTACAGTGACACGCGTTATTGGAATGGCCGCTGACGGCTGTTAACCTGCGCGCCGCAAGGCCACGGAGCGCACAATGGCGAAAATGACGTTCGGTCTGGGTTTGGCGGCGCTCGTTGGCGTCGTGCTGGCTGGCAGTCTGTCGCCGGCGACCGCCCAGGACGCGGACCGTTCGAGCCGTCAGTTCGCCGCCCAGAGCCGGCCGCACATCACCATCCGCCCGCGCCAACGACGCCTCAGCCCCAACGCCACGCGCCATTGCTCCGCCTGGCTGCGGGTCGAGCACCGGCAGAGCGGTACGGTTCTCACACCGCAGAAGCGCTGCTGGTGGGTCGATTAGACCGGCCTTTGCCGGCCGTTCGCATTTGATAAACTCTTTGCGCGGTTGTTCGTTATCTCTGCGACCAAATGTGTGGGCCTGGGGCAGCGGAGGTTCGGCTATGTCGAAACTGGCAAAGATCGTCGTGGGTGTGACACTTGTCGCTGGACTTGCACTTGCGTTTTCGGGCACGGCGGATGCGCGCTACCGGCACTACCACGGCCGGCACGGTGGCTGGTACGGCGGCTTCGGCCCGGGTTTCGCTCTGAGCTTCGGGTTTGGTTACGGCGCCCCCTATTACTATCCGGGGCGTTACTACTATCCGCGGACTTACTACTATCGGTCCCCGTGCAGGTGGGTGCGTGTGCGCGTCTGGCGCCATGACCACTGGTCCTGGCGCCGCATCCGGCGATGTTGGTGACGAGTTGACGCTCGAAACAGGAAGGCCCGCCTGACCGGCGGGCCTTCTGATTTGTTACGCCGCCTCGTCCGGATCGCTTGCCAGGCGCTACCGCCCCTGCAGCTGCACCAAAACCTCCGACCTTCCATACAGAAGCACATTGTCGCCGGGCTTCAGGCACACATCGCCCCTGGGAGCGCCCACGTAGTCGCCGTTGGGCCTGGTGACGCCCAGCACCAGCACGCCCTCATCGGGCAGGTCGATCTCCGCCAGCGAACCGGTGGCGAGCCAGCTCCCGTCCTTCACCTTCATCTCCACCACTGCGTAGTCACCGGCGAGGTGCAGCATGGCGCCGGTGTCGTTGGCACCGAGTGCGCCACTGCGCTTGAGCGCCCAGGTGATGAGGCGTGACATCCCGCGCTCGATCCATGAGGAGCGTGCGAACAGCCACAGTGCGACGAGGCCTGCAAGCAGAATTGCTATGCGCAGCCAGCCTTGCGCGTTCTGCTCGACGTTGACGAAGGACAGTGCCAGCGTGGTCGCCGCCGTGACCATACCGACGCTTCGGGCGATCATCAGAAGTGTGACGATCTGCCGGCGCACCGGGTGGCGCACGATCTGTTCGGATTCCTCGGTGGTGAAGCCGGTGCCGGTCCAGGCCGAACGCGCCTGGAAGCGCGCAGCCTCGCGTGACATACCGCTCAACGTCAGCGCCACAGTGGCAATGCGCACCACGATGAGCGAGAGAAACAGGACGGAGATAAGGGTGACGAGCGCAGGCATGGCCACCGGGGCAACGTCCGGTGGGTGGCCGGGTTCCAGGATTGCCGACGGCGGAAAATTCCGGCCTGGATCAAACGCTGTGGCGCGGCTTGTTGGCTGTCAGCGCCGCGATGATGCTCAACGCCGATAGCGCGGCGAAGACGTGGAGCGAGAGCACATAGGTACCTGTCCAGTCGTACAGTGCGCCGGACAACAACGGCCCCGCCGCTTGCGATAACACCTGGAAGGTGAGCGATATGCCGCGAATCGCTCCGTAATTGGCGCGGCCGAAATAGTCGGCCCATGCGACAGGCAGCAAGGTCAGCATTCCGCCGATGCCGGCGCCGAACAATCCCACCGCCAGATAGCCGCCGGCGGCGGAATCAATGCCCGGCATCAGCAACGTGCCCGCGGTCGCCAGCACGCCGGTGAAGGCGAGAGAAAAGCGAATCGACCATCGGCGCGGTATGAGTCCGCAGGCGATGGTCGCGGCCCCTGACATCATCGAAAAGCTGCTCACGACAAGGGCGGCGGTGGTCGGGTCGAGACCGCGTTGCACCAGGTGTGATGCCTGGTGCAGGCTGACGCCCGCCTGCACCGGATAGATCAACACGGTGAAAAGCATCAGCAGCCAGAAGCTGGACGTGCGCAAGGCCTGCCGGCGCGAGAACGACGGTTCGGCGATGGGCATGCCCGCGGTACCGGCGGGCGCGATGCGCGCGCCGTCGGGCGCAAGGCCCAAGTCCTCGGGCCGCCGCACCATCAGCAGCCACACCGGGAAGAAGCCCACGGCGAAAACCGTCACGCCGAGCGCGGCCCAGCCGCCGCGCCAGCCGCCGTGATTGATCGCGTATTGCGCGATCAGCGGCATCGCCATCAGGCCCAGCATCTGCGCCAGCGTGGCGATCGAGGCTGCCGTGGTGCGGCGCGCGACAAACCAGTTGTTCATGCCGGTGTATATGCCGAGGTCGAACGGGCTCGCCCAGTTCATGCGCGCCACGCAGAACAGGAGATAGAACACCAGCAGCGACGGCGTGAACGACAGCAGCGTCAGCGCGATGGCGTTGATCAGCACGGCCGCGCCCAGCACGATGCGCGAACCCTGGCGATCGACCAGCGGGCCGATCAGGGGCGACACCAACGCAGCCAGCACGCCACCGAGCGACACCGCCCCTGACAGCGCGGTGCGTGACCAGCCGAACTCCTGCGTGAGAGGATCGACGAAGATCGACAAGGTCGCGACGGCCGGGCCCTGGCGCGCGAAGCCGGCGCAGCAAAGGGCCGCAAGCACGACCCAGCCGTAATAAAACGGCAGCCGCGCCGCCAGCGCGCGGGGCAGTCTCTGTCCCGACAGGAGGCTCATGGACGATGCGTTAGCGTGTCAGGGGATCAGGCTGCAAGGTGCACCGCCGCGCAAGAACCATGCTGACAAAAGTAAAACACCGCCCGGTTGGGCCGGGCGGCGTTTGCAACAGACGAAGCCTTCGTTCGCCTTACTTCCACTCGCGGATGTCGACGAAGTGGCCGGCGATTGCCGCCGCTGCCGCCATCGCCGGCGACACCAGATGGGTGCGGCCCTTGTGGCCCTGGCGGCCTTCGAAGTTGCGGTTGGAGGTCGAGGCGCAGCGCTCGCCCGGCGCCAGCTTGTCCGGGTTCATGGCGAGGCACATCGAGCAGCCCGGCTCGCGCCAGTCGAAGCCGGCGGCCCTGAAGATCTTGTGCAGGCCTTCGGCTTCCGCCTGCTCCTTCACCAGACCCGAGCCCGGCACGATCATGGCGTTGACGTTGCCGTTGACGGTCTTGCCGTTCACCACGCGCGCCACTTCGCGCAGGTCCTCGATGCGCGAGTTGGTGCAGGAGCCGATGAACACGCGGTCGAGCCTGATGTCGGTGATCTTCTCGCCGCCCTTCAGGCCCATGTAGGCGAGCGAACGCTCGGCGGCATGGCGCTTGTGCTCATCCATGATATCCGCGGCCACCGGCACGCGGCCGCCGATCGAGGCGACCTGTTCGGGGCTGGTGCCCCAGGTGACCAGCGGCGGCAGCTCGGCGGCGTGCAGCCTGATCTCGTGGTCGAAATGCGCGCCATCGTCGGAGTGGAGCGTCTCCCAATAGCGCATGGCCTGGTCCCACAGCTTGCCCTTGGGCGCCTTCGGCTTGTCCTTGAGATATTCGTAGGTCTTCTCGTCGGGCGCGATGAAGCCGGCCTTGGCGCCGCCTTCCACCGACATGTTGCAGACCGTCATGCGGCCTTCCATCGACAGCGTCGCGGATCGCCTCGCCGGCATATTCCAGCGCATAGCCGGTGCCGCCGGCGGTGCCGATCTCGCCGATGATGGCGAGGATGATGTCCTTGGCGGTGACGCCATCCGGCAATTTGCCTTCGACGACCGCGCGCATGTTCTTTGACTTGGACTGGATCAGCGTCTGCGTCGCCAGCACGTGCTCGACTTCCGAGGTGCCGATGCCGTAAGCGAGCGCGCCGAATGCGCCGTGCGTCGCCGTGTGGCTGTCGCCGCACACGATCGTCGTGCCCGGCAGGGTGAAGCCCTGTTCGGGTCCGATCACGTGCACGATGCCCTGCCGTTTGTCGAACTCATTGTAATACTCGATGCCGAAGTCCCTGGCGTTCTGATCGAGCGCAGCGATCTGCGTGACGCTTTCGGGATCGGGATTGGGCGTGTTCTTGCGATCGTGCGTCGGCACATTGTGATCGACCACCGCGAGCGTCTTCTCCGGTGCGTGCACCTTGCGGCCGGCCGTGCGCAGGCCCTCGAAGGCCTGCGGGCTCGTCACCTCGTGCACCAGATGGCGGTCGATGTAGAGCAGGCAGGTGCCGTCGTCCTGCTCATCCACCAGATGGTCTTCCCAGATCTTGTCGTACAGCGTGCGCGGTTTCATGACTCGAAGTGCCTCGGCTTTCAGTGAATTGGAGCGATGGTCAGGCAACCGGCCGGCGATTGCGCCGGCCAAGGAGGCTTCAAGCGATCAAAGCGCGGCCTGCGCGCATACCGCCAGGCGGCCGAAGAACCGCCAGGGGAGCCGCGTGTGGTCCGACAAGAATGATCCGCTGAGCCCTGGAAACCATGCCGTTTATATAGCCGTTCAAGAAGAGCGGCGACAACGCGGGCGGCGGACACGAAAAAGGGGCCGCAAGCGGCCCCTTCCCGTAATTCAGGCGATGATGGCCGGCTCAGCTTTCGGCGGCCGCCTGCGGCGGCCTGTCGGCCCGCTGGCCTCGGCGATGCGGGCCTTCTTGCCGCGCAGGCCGCGCAGGTAATACAGCTTCGCGCGGCGGACCTTGCCGCGGCGCACGACCTTGATCGAGTCGATCATCGGCGAATAGAGCGGGAACACGCGCTCCACGCCCTCGCCGTAGGAGATCTTGCGCACGGTGAAGTTCTGGTGGATGCCGCGGCCGGACACGGCCGATGCACACGCCTTCATAGGCCTGCACGCGGCTGCGGTCGCCTTCGACAACTTTCACGGCCACGCTGACGGTGTCGCCCGGGCCGAATTCGGGGATGGTCTTGCCGGCGGACAGCTTGTCGATCTGCTCTTTTTCGAGCGTCTGAATGAGGTTCATGGGAATATCTCCCTCGGCAGCGCCAGCATCCGGCGCGCGGTGCCTGATTTCAAGGTCATGAATGGGTCGGGCGGGCTTCTAAAGCAAGCGGGCGGTTTTGTCATGCCTTTTGTTTGGCGGCAGAGGCCCGCCGGAACCGGAGCGCCACGGCGCATGGAACCGGGGCAAAAACCGGGTTTGGCGCGGCGGGCCCGGCCGGCCTCGGCGCTCAGCCCCCCTTCCGGGCGCGGTAGGCCGCCCACAGATCCGGCCGCCGCTCACGGGTGAGGCGCTCGGCCTGTTCCCGCCGCCAGGCGGCGACCTTGGCGTGGTCGCCGGACACCAGCACCTCGGGGATCGGCTCGCCCTCGAACACCGGCGGCCGGGTGTATTGCGGATATTCAAGCAGGCCGTCGGCGAAGCTTTCCTCCGCGGCGGAAGCCTCCTTGCCCATCACGCCGGGCAACAGCCGCACGACGGAGTCGAGCAGCGCCAGCGCGGCGATCTCGCCGCCCGAGAGGATGAAATCGCCGAGCGAGACTTCCTCGAGCTTGCGCGTGGTGATCAGTCGTTCGTCGACGCCTTCGAAGCGCGCGCAGACGATGACCGCGCCTTGTCCGCGCGCCAGATCGGCTACGCGGCCTTGCGTCAACGGCTTGCCGCGCGGGCTCATGAGCAGGCGCGGGCGCGTGTCATGCGGGACGCTGTCGAGCGCCCGCGCCAGCACGTCGGCCTTCATCACCATGCCGGGACCGCCGCCTGCCGGCGTGTCGTCGACGGTGCGGTGCTTGTCGGTTGCCGCGTTGCGGATGTCGTGGGTGTCGAGCGACCAGATGCCGGACTGCAAGGCCTTGCCGGCGAGGCTCATGCCGAGCGGCCCGGGAAACATCTCCGGAAAGATGGTCAGCACCGTTGCACGCCACATGGCTCTCTCCTTGTCATTCCGGGGCGCGAGCGCAGCGAGCGAACCCGGAATCCATAATCACAGACCGGGGTTATGGATTCCGGGTCCGCGCCTTCGGCGCGTCCCGGAATGACGGCAAGGGATCTTGGCAGCTACTTGTTTCCCGCCGCATTGGCGTCTTCGCCTTCAACTTCTTCAGGCAATGCTACCACGATGCGACCGGCCTTTACGTCCACCGCCGGCACGTTGGCGGCGGTGAACGACAGCATCAGCGGTGCGCCGGCGGCGGGCGCGATCTCGATGATGTCGCCGGCGCCGAAGTTATGCACGGCCGTCACCGTGCCGAGCGGCTCGCCTTCCGCCGTCACGGCTGCCAGTCCGACGAGGTCGGCCACATAGAAGGTGTCGTCCTCCTCGATTGCCGGCAGTTGGTTGCGCGCCACGTAAAGCTCGACATTGCGCAAGGCTTCCGCCGCGTTGCGGTCGTCGACGCCTTTCAGGCGTGCAACGAAATGATCCTTCACCGCGCGCAACGATACGATTTCGAAACGCCGTTTGCCGTCTCCGGTTTCAAGCGGCCCGTAACCGGCGATCGCTTCCGGCGTCTCGGTGAACGACCACAGCCTCACTTCGCCGCGCACGCCATGCGCGGCCCCGACGCGCGCGACGCAGACGCGCCCGGCCATGATGCGTCAGGCCGCGATCAGCTCGCGGCCCCTTCGGCCGGCGCGGCGGCAGCGGCGGGCGCCGCAGCGGCGGCCTTGGCGGCCTCTTCAGCCTGCGCCTTGCGTTCCTTGCGCGGGATCGCCTTCTGCGGATTGTTGCGCGGCGTACGCTTGGCGACGCCGGCCTTGTCGAGGAAGCGCATCACGCGGTCGGACGGCTGCGCGCCCTTCTTCATCCACTCCTGCGCCTTCTCGATATCGAACTTGAGGCGCTCTTCCTTGTCCTTCGGCAGCAGCGGATTGAAGTAGCCGAGCCGCTCGATGAAGCGGCCGTCGCGCGGCGAACGCGAGTCGGCGACGACGATATGATAGAACGGCCGCTTCTTGGTGCCGGCGCGGGCCATGCGGATGACGAGCATTTCAGTTTTCCTTTCTCGGTATTCAGCCTGATTCAGTTTGAACGTGGTTGGGTGTGAAACGTCGCCCTTCGAGGCTCGCCTTTCAGGGTGACGCGAAAGCTCATTTCTTTTTCCCCAGGCCGGGAAATCCCGGCGGCAGTTTCGGCGCGCCCAGTCCCGGCAGTCCGCCCGGCGCGCCGGGGAAGTTGGGCGGCAGATTGGGCATGCCCGGCATATTCGGCGGCAACGCGCCGCCGCCCGGCATGTTCTTCGCCATCTCCGCCATCTGCTCCGGCGACGGCATGCCGCCGCCCATACCGCCACCCATGCCGAGCAACTGACCGAGGCCCGCCATCGGGCCGCGCTTGCCCTTGCCGACGGCCTTCATCATGTCGGCCATGGTGCGGTGCATCTTCAACAGCTTGTTGATCTGTTCCGGTGAGGTGCCGGAGCCGGCCGCGATGCGCTTCTTGCGGCTGGCCTTGAGGATGTCCGGGTTGCGCCGCTCCCGCGGCGTCATCGAGTCGATGATCGCCACCTGACGCTTGAGGATTTTTTCATCGAGCCCGGCATTGGCGATCTGGTTCTTCATCTTGGCCACGCCGGGCAACATGCCCATCAGCCCGCCGATGCCGCCCATGTTCTGCATCTGCATGAGCTGCTCGCGCATGTCGGCCAGATCGAACTGGCCCTTGCGCATCTTCTCGGCGGCGCGCATCGCCTTCTCGGCGTCGATGTGCTGCGCCGCTTTCTCCACCAGCGCGACGATGTCGCCCATGCCAAGGATGCGGCCGGCAATGCGCGACGGATCGAACTCTTCCAGCGCGTCGAGTTTCTCGCCCGTGCCGATCAGCTTGATCGGCTTGTTGGTGACCGCGCGCATGGACAGCGCGGCCCCGCCGCGGCCGTCGCCGTCGACGCGCGTGAGCACGATGCCGGTGAGGCCGACGCGATCGTCGAACGAGCGCGCAAGATTGACCGCGTCCTGGCCGGTGAGGCTGTCGGCGACCAGCAGCACCTCGTGCGGATTGGCAACCTTCTTTACCTCGGCGGCTTCCGCCATCATCGTTTCGTCGAGCGTGGTGCGGCCGGCGGTATCCAGCATCACCACGTCGTAGCCGCCGAGGCGCGCGGCTTCGAGCGCGCGCCTGGCGATCTGCGGTGGAGTCTGGCCGGCGACGATCGGCAGCGTGTCGACTTCCGCGTCGCGGCCGAGTACCGCCAGTTGCTCCATGGCGGCCGGCCGGATGACGTCGAGCGAGGCCATCAGCACCTTGCGCTTCTGCCGGTCGGTGAGCCGGCGCGCGATCTTGGCGGTGGTGGTGGTCTTGCCGGAGCCCTGCAGGCCGACCATCATGATGGCGACCGGCGGCGCCGCGTTGAGATCGATGCTCTGCTGATCGGAACCAAGCGTGGCGACGAGCTGGTCGTTGACGATCTTGACGACCATCTGGCCCGGGGTGACGGACTTCATCACCTCGACGCCGATCGCTTTCTCCTTCACCTTGGCCGTGAAGTCGCGCGCCACGTCGAGCGCGACGTCGGCTTCCAGCAGCGCGCGCCGGATCTCGCGCAAGGCTTCGTCGACGTTACCCTCGGTCAGCGCGCCGCGCCGGGTGAGGCGGTCGAGGATGCCGCTCAGGCGATCCGACAGGCTATCGAACATCTCTTGCTCGACCTCGTCTTGGGGAGGCGCGCAGCGCCGTCCCGAAGGGCGAGGTCGCCCATTTCCTGTGTTGGCCTCATTCTTCGAGACGCCCGCTTCGCGGGCTCCTCAGGATGAGGGTCTACGCAAACGACTGAACGCCCGAGGGCGCATCGCGCTGTCGGGCGGGGACCTCCGGCCTCTCTCTGGGACCGGTCGGCGGAGCTTTACTTTCATGTCTTAAGCGAAGACGCGCGGAACCTAGGGTTGGGTCACCGGAGAGTCAAGGAAAAGCGGGGTCAGGCTGCGCGCTCATGGGACCGCAGCCCGGCTCGCGTCTGGCATTTATCTATTTGATATCACAAAATTTATTTGATCTGCGCCCCCAGCTCGTAGGTCACCGTCACGGTCGCGCGCAACATCTGCTCGCCGGGCACAACCGGCACGGCAGCGGCTCCCGCGCGCAGCGCCTCGAACGGGCGCGGCGGCGGGGCCGAGCCCTGCTCGCTGATCGCCACCACCTTGCCGATCTGGGCGCCGGCAGCCTTGGCGTAGAGCTCGGCCTTGCGGCGCGCATCGGCGATGGCGTCGGCGCGCGCCTCGTCGAGCGCCCTGGATTCCCCGGACACCAGAAACGAGATGCCCGACATCTCGTTGGCGCCGGCCGCAATCGCCTTGTCGAGCAGCGACGGCAGATCATCGATCTTGCGTACGCGCACGGTGATCCGGTTGGTCACCTGGAAGCCGAGCAACCGGTTGGCGCCGTTCTTGGCGTCATATTGCGGCTGCAGCGACAGCCGCGAGGTCTGGATGTCCTTCCTGGCGATGCCGGCCTGCTCGATGGCGCTGATCACCTTCGTCATCTGCTGGGCATTGGCGGCGCTGGCCTCGCGCGCGGTCCTGGCCTGGCTGGTGACGCCAATGCGGATCATTGCAGTGTCAGGCGCGACCGCCACCGTGCCGTGACCGGTGACGGTGATCAGGCGCTCGACGGCTTGCGCCGGCCCGGGAAGCGCCGCCATCAGGGCGCCGGCGAGGATGAGGTTGCGTCGGTTCATCATGGTCATTTTACCGAAAACATAGACGTTGACGGCCGGTTTGTCTGCCATGGCGCAGAGGCCCGGAGCCAAACCGGCATGGGTCCCGACCCCTTGGGCCCTGTCATTTCGGTCCCAATCACCATATAAAACGGACCAACCCGGGCAGGCTAGACCATAACAGCCAACAGAACTGTCGATTCCAGGCCGGTACAATGGGCGCGCTCGCCAATCATGCTTTCGTGAAGATGAACGGCATCGGGAACGAGATCGTCATCGTCGATCTGCGCGCGGACGGGGCCAAGGGGGTCAAGATCGAGTCCGGGGAGGCGCGCGCCGCAGCGGCTGCGCCGGCCGGAACACCTTGCGACCAGGTGATGGCGATCTACCCGGCGCGCACCCCCGGCACCGACGGCTACATCCGCATCTTCAACAACGACGGCTCTGAAGCCGGCGCCTGCGGCAACGGTATGCGTTGCGTCGCCGATTATGTGGTGAAGCACGGTGGCCGGGACACCCTGACCTTCGAGACCACCAGCGGCATCGTCAATTGCTGGAAGGGTGCCGATGGCCTGTTTACCGTCGACATGGGCAAGCCGCGCTTTGCCTGGAACGAGATTCCGCTGGCGGAAGAATTCCGCGATACCCGCATGATCGAACTGCAGGTCGGACCGATCGATGCGCCGGTCTTGCATTCGCCGTCGGCGGTCAACATGGGCAATCCGCACGCGATCTTCTGGGTCGACGACGTCAACGGTTACGATCTGGAACGGTTCGGGCCGCTGCTCGAGAACCATCCGATCTTCCCGGAGCGCGCCAACATTACGCTCGCCCATATCGTCGATCGCGAGCACATCGTCATGCGCACCTGGGAGCGCGGCGCCGGCCTCACCAAGGCCTGCGGCTCGGCGGCTTGCGCCACCGCGGTGGCGGCGGCGCGGTTGAGGCGTACCGGGCGCAAGGTGCGCATGACGCTGCCGGGCGGCGATCTCACGATCGAATGGCGCGCCGACGATCACGTGCTGATGACCGGTCCGGTGGAATTCGAATTCGAGGGCAAGTTCGATCCGGCGATCTTCGAGAAGGCTCCCGCGCCGTGAGCATCGATGTCGTCACCTTCGGCTGCCGACTCAATACCTACGAGTCGGAAGTGATCAGGCGCGAGGCGGGCGCCGCCGGCGTCGAGGACGCCGTGGTGGTCAACACTTGCGCGGTGACGGCGGAAGCCGTGCGCCAGGCGCGGCAGACCATTCGCCGCCTGAAGCGCGAGCGGCCCGATGCACGCATCGTCGTCACCGGCTGCGCTGCGCAAACCAGGCCGGAAGATTTCGCGCAAATGGTGGAAGTCGAGCGCGTCATCGGCAACGAGGAAAAGCTCGACGTGCGTACGTGGGCGTCAAACGATAAAGTCGCCGTCAGCGACATCATGGCCGTGCGCGACATGCGTGCGCATGCGATCGACAGCATCGACGGCCGCGCCCGCGCCTTCGTACAGGTGCAGAACGGCTGCGATCACCGCTGCACCTTCTGCATCATTCCCTTCGGCCGCGGCAATTCGCGTTCGCTTGCCGTCGATGACGTGGTGGCGCAGGTGCGCCGGCTCACCGGGCGCGGTTATCGTGAAGTCGTGCTGACCGGGGTCGACATCACCAGCTATCGCGACGGCGAGGCGCGTCTCGGCGCGCTGGTGAAGCGCATCCTGAAGGACGTGCCGGAGCTGGCGCGCCTGCGCCTGTCGTCCATCGATTCCGTTGAAGCCGATGCCGACCTGTTCGACGCGCTCGCCCACGAGCCGCGCCTGATGCCGCACCTGCATCTGTCCTTGCAGGCCGGCGACGATCTCATCCTGAAGCGCATGAAGCGCCGTCATACCCGCGCCGATGCCATCGCCTTCTGCGATCAGGTGCGGCGTTTGCGCCCCGACGTCGCCTTCGGCGCCGACATCATCGCCGGCTTCCCGACCGAGACCGGGGACATGTTCGCGCGCTCGCTCGACCTGGTCGATGCTTGCGGGCTGACCACCCTGCATGTGTTTCCGTTTTCGCCGCGTCCCGGCACGCCGGCCGCGCGTATGCCGCAGGTCGACCGCGCCGTCGCCAGGGAGCGCGCCCGCCGTCTCAGGGAAAAAGGCGAGGCCGCGCTGCGCGCCCATCTCATGAATGAGGTCGGCGCGACCCGCCGCGTGCTCGCGGAGTCGCCGGCACTCGGCCGCACCGAACAGTTCACGCCCGTGCGGCTTGCCGCGCCGGTGACGCCGGGCGAAATTCTCGACCTCACAATTATGGACCACGATGGCCGGCAATTGCTGGCCGCCTGAAAAATTCCGGGGGGCGATCATGAGCGCGAGCGAATATCTTCTGACTACCGTCGAGCAGCTGGAAGCCCATTACGGACACGCGCGCGGGGGCGCCGTGGTCAAGGAGATCGACCACATCAACGCGAATTACCGCAAGCTGATCGAGGCCTCCCCCTTCGTTGCCATCGCCACCGGCGGGCCGGACGGACTCGACTGCTCGCCCAAGGGCGATCCCGCCGGCTTCGTCCACGTGCTCGACGACAGGACGCTCGCCATCCCCGACCGGCCCGGCAACAACCGCATCGACGGCTTCCGCAACATCGTGCGCGACCCGCGCATCGCGCTTTTGTTCCTCATTCCGGGTGTGGGGGAGACGCTGCGGGTCAACGGCCGCGCTTCCATCTCGATCGATCCGGATCTGCTGCAGCGCTTCGCGGTCAACGGCAAACCGCCGCGCAGCGTCATGCTGATCCACGTCGAGACCGCGTTCTTCCACTGCGCGAAAGCGATCATGCGGTCGAAGCTGTGGGACGATGCGACCAGGATCGACCGCAGGAGCCTGCCCACGACCGGCGCCATCATCGCCGAAATCAGCCACGGTGAGCTCGGCGGCGAGGCCTATGACCGCGATCTGCCGGAGCGGCACAAGGCGCAGCTTTACTGAAAGCCCGCCTCGTCCCGAGGAGCGCTCCGCAGGAGCGCGTCTCGAAGGATGGGGCGGCCCCATGCTTTGAGACGCGCACTTCGTGCGCTTCTCAGCATGAGGCCGGATGAAGATTTTTCACTCCCGCCACCCGCACGCGCGCAACAGTTCGCGCATGTGCTCCGGCACCGGCGCGGTAACGGTCACCGGCGGCTTGTTTTTGGAGATCGGCACCACGACTTCGCGCGCGTGCAGATGCAGCGGCGGCCCATCATTGCGCGGCGCATTTCCGTAAACACTGTCGCCGACAATCGGAAAGCCCATCTCCGCACAATGCACGCGCAGTTGATGCGTGCGCCCGGTGAGCGGTTCGAGTGCGAGCCAGGTCAATCTCTTGTCGTCCCCGCGAAGGCGGGGACCCATAACCCCGGGCGTATCAGAATCTGTGAGACCGGTGGTTATGGGTCCCGGGCCTCCCTCGCGTTGCTCGGTCGCCCGGGACGACAGGAAACCTCTTCCCATCACATTCCACGTCGTCGTTGACGGCATTCCGAGCGGATCGGCTTTCATCCACCAGCCGCGAGTCTCATCGCGTTTCGACAAAGCGATGTCGATCTCTCCCTCGTCGGCGTCGGGTCCACCTTCAACCACCGCCCAGTAGGTCTTGCCGACCTTGCCCTGTTTGAACAGCTTGCCGAGGGCGGCAAGCGCCTTGCGGTGGCGCCCGAGCACCAGGCAGCCGGAGGTGTCGCGGTCGAGCCGGTGGGCGAGCGCGGGCGAGCGTGGCAGCCCGAAGCGCAGCGCATCGAAATAGTCCTCCAGCGCCTCGCCGCCTTTCGGCCCGCGGTGCACTGCATAGCCGGCCGGCTTGTCGACCACCAGCATCAGCCCGTCGCGGTAGAGCAGGCGGGCCAGCATCTCTTCCGCTGTCATACCCATGCCGTCATTCCGGGGCGCGGCCGAAGGCCGCGAACCCGGAATCCATAATCCCGGTCTTGCGGCGTATGGATTCCGGGTCCACGCGCTTTGCGCGTGTCCCCGAATGACAGAAAGAGTGGATCTCTTCCGCTGTCATATTCAGTTACCAAATAGCGCCGAAACGGGTATCAGGGGCGCGGCTCAAGGACCTAGTATGGACGATACGACACAGAAAACGAGCTGGTGGAAGCGCCTGAGCGGGGGCCTGAAGCGCACCTCATCGTCGCTCGGCGCCGCCATTACCGGCCTCGTGAGCAAGCGCAAGCTCGACGCTTCCACGCTTGAAGAGCTCGAAAACGAATTGATCCGCGCCGATTTCGGCGTTGACGTCGCCGACCGCATTGCCGAGACCCTGCGCACGGGCCGATACGAGAAGGGCATCGCGCCGGAGGAACTGCAAACACTGCTCGCCGATGAGATCGAGAAGGTGATGGCGCCGGTGGCGAAGCCGCTGGAGATCACGTCAAGGCCTTTCGTGGTGCTGGTCGCCGGCGTCAACGGCTCCGGCAAGACAACCACCATCGGCAAGCTCGCCGCTCGCTTCCGCGCCGAAGGCAAGAGCGTGATGCTGGTCGCCGGCGACACCTTCCGCGCCGCCGCCACCGAGCAGCTCAGGATCTGGGGCGAACGCACGGGTGCGCGCGTCGAAGCGCGCACGCAAGGGGCGGACGCGGCGGGTCTGGCATTCGACGCCATCACCGCGGCCAGGGCGCAGGGCGTCGACGTGGTATTGGTCGATACCGCCGGCCGTTTGCAAAACCGCGCCGAGCTGATGGGCGAACTGGAAAAGATCGTGCGCGTGATGCGCAAGGTGGAGCCCGGCGCGCCACACGCGGTGCTCCTGGTGCTCGATGCGACGGTGGGACAAAATGCCCTCAGCCAGGTCGAGATTTTCGGCAAGACCGCCGGCGTTACCGGACTCGTGATGACCAAGCTCGACGGCACCGCGCGCGGCGGCATATTGGTGGCGATCGCCTCCAGGTTCGGTCTGCCGGTGCACTTTATCGGCGTCGGCGAGGGTGTCGAGGATCTGTCGCCTTTCACGGCGCGCGATTACGCGCGCGCGGTGGTGGGGCTGGAGTAGTTGCTGTCATTCCGGGGCGCGGCCTTCAGGCCGCGAACCCGGAATCCATAACCCCGGCGCTGCAGCGTATGGATTCCCGGCTCCCTCGCTTCGCTCGGGCCCCGGAATGACAAATTGAAAGGTACGCGTGAATCATGCTCATGGCCGAAAAACAAAAACTCAACCCGACTCTCAAGCTCGTGCTCGACATCGGGCCGCTGGTGTTGTTCTTCGCCGCCAATTCGCGTTTTGGAATCTTCGCCGCCACCGGCATCTTCATGGTCGCGGTGCTGATCGCGCTGGCAGTCGCTTATGTGAAGGTGCGGCGTCTTGAGATCATGCCGCTGGTCACCGCGGTGATCGTCATCATTTTCGGCGGGCTGACGCTGGTCCTGCACGATGAACTCTTCATCAAGCTCAAGCCGACCATCATCTATGTGCTGTTCGGCGGCGCGCTGGTGCTCGGATTGTTGATGGGCAAGCCGCTGCTCGGCCTTTTGTTCGACTCGGTGTTCGATTTGACCGAAGAAGGCTGGCGCAAGCTGACCTGGCGATGGGCGTTCTTCTTCTTCTTTCTTGCGGTCGTGAACGAGATCGTCTGGCGCAATTCTTCCACCGACTTCTGGGTGAGCTTCAAATTGTTCGGCGTGGTGCCGCTCACCTTCGTGTTCGGCGCCCTGCAATATCCGCTGTTGATGAAATATGCTGCCAATCCGGAAAAGGTGTCGGACGAGGGCGAGTAGCTTCTGTCATTCCGGGGCGCCGCCAACGGGTCCGCGCTCCGCGCAGCCGATGACAGGCTCCGCGGCGGATCAGGAATCCATACGCCGCAGCACCGGGGTTATGGATTCCGGTTTCGCGGCCTGACGGTCGCGCCCCGGAATGACCAGTGTAATGACAATCACTTCTCCGCCAGCGCCTTCTCGATCTCCGGCATCAACACGCTCTGCAAATTCTGCGGCAAAATCGGCCCCACCAGCTTGTAGGTGATGATGCCGTTGCGGTCGATCACGTAAGTCTCCGGCACGCCATAGACGCCCCAGTTGATCGACTCATGGCCGCTGCGGTCGGCGCCGCTCGCCACGTAGGGATTGCCGAAACGGCCGAGGAAGCGGCGCGCGTCGGCGGGCGCGTCCTTGTAATTGATGCCGACGAGCTGGAAGCGCTTGTCGCGCGCGAGCTGTTCAAGGAACGGCGCCTCATCGCGGCACGGAACGCACCACGACGCCCATACGTTTACCACCGTCACCTTGCCCTTGAAGGTCGCGTCGGTCAGTCCCGGCACCGGCTGGCCGTTTCGCGTCAGGCCCTCGATCGGCGGCAGCTCCGTCTTCGGCATCGGCTTGCCGATCAGGGCCGACGGCAGGATCGACGGATTGCCGCGCAAGCCGACATAGAAGAGCGCGGCGAGCCCGAGAAAAACCACCAGCGGCAGCAGTACCAGAATGCCGCGCCGCATGGTGCCCCGGCGGTCGCCCTGCGACGCTTCGCTCATGAGTGATCCGTTTCGCGTTGCGAGCGCCGGCTCACGCCGCGCGCTTCGAGATCGCCGAGAATGCGCCGCTGCGACGAATAGTCGAGCACCACCCACGCGATCAGCGCCGCCACCACGAACGCCGTCACCGCGTAGGACGCGACGATGAAGCCCATTTGCTGTGCGAAGGTCATGGTCATGCAGGCAACTCTTGCGCTTGCACGAGCTGCATCGTCCGTATCCGCCGGCGCAGGATTTCGTTGCGCATGGCGGCGAGATGCAGCGTGAAGAAAAGGCAGGTGAAAGCGAGCGCCATGATGATCAGCGGCCACAGGATCGACGGGTCGATGGTCGAGCCACCCATGCGGAACACCGACGCCGGCTGGTGCAGCGTGTTCCACCAGTCGACCGAGAACTTGATGATCGGCAGGTTGACCGCGCCAACCAGCGCCAGGATCGCTGCTGCGCGCGAGCCGCGCCCCGGATCTTCCGCGGTCCAGTACAGCGCCATGACGCCGAGATAGAGCAGCAGCAGCACCAGCATCGAGGTGAGCCGCGCGTCCCATACCCAATAGGTGCCCCAGGTCGGACGGCCCCACAGCGAGCCCGTGACGAGACAGATCAGCGTGAACGCCGCGCCGATCGGCGCCGCCGCCTTGCCGGCGACGTCGGCCAGCGGATGCCGCCACACCAGCGTGCCGAGCGCGGCGACGCTCATCAGGGCCCAGCCCATCATGCCGAGCCAGGCCGCCGGCACGTGCAGGTACATGATCTTGACGGTGGCGCCCTGCTGATAGTCGTCCGGCGCGTTGAGCACACGGTAGAGGCCCCAGACGAACAGCACGATCGTCAGCGCGATCAGAAACGGCAACACGCGGTCAGCCAGGCGCAGGAAACGTGTTGGATTGGCAAGATCGATAATGGCCATTGTCTTTATTTAGTCTCGGGTCGTTGGCGGGGCAAACCCGGCTTCGCTCCTGTTATTCCAACCCGTGCCGCAACGCCGCCGCCGCCGCCACCGGCCCCAGCACCAGGCTCATCAAGGTCAGCGCGCAGAGAATGGTGAAAGGAGGGCCGAAGGGCGCAATCTTGTCGATTGCCGCATTGGCCGCCGAGACGCCGAAAATCAGCACCGGAACGGTCAGTGGCAACACCAGCACCGCCAGCAACAATCCGCCGCGGCGCAAGGCCACAGCCAATGCCGCGCCGATGAGCCCGATGAAGGTGAGCGCCGGCGTGCCCACGAACAATGTGAGCACCAGCGGACCCATGACGGCGATCTCGACATTGAGCAGCAGCGCGAGCAATGGCGTGATTACCACCAGAGGCAGCCCCGTCGTGAGCCAGTGTGCGATGGCCTTGGACGCCACCGCCAGTTCCAGCGGGATCGGTCCGGTCATCAGCAGGTCGAGCGAGCCGTCTTCGTGATCCATGGCGAACAGCCGGTCGAGCGCCAGCAAGCTCGCCAGCAATGCGCCCAGCCACAGGATCGCCGGTCCGATCCGCGCCAGCAGTTTCAGGTCGGGCCCGACCGCGAACGGCACCATGGTCACCACGATGAGGAAGAACAACGCGCCCATCAGCGCGCCGCCGCCGTGGCGCACAGCGAGCCGCATGTCGCGCACAAGCAGGGCGGTGAAGGCGGTCATGCCGGACCCATCCGCAGTTCGCGTGGCGCCTCGAGACCGATCGGCCCATGGGTGGCAGCGACGATCATGCCGCCGCTGCCGAGATGCCCGTGCATCAGGCCGGTCAACTTTTCCTGTGATGCGGCGTCGAGCGCCGAGGTTGGCTCGTCCAGGAGCCAGATCGGCCGCTTCACCGTCACCAGTCGCGCGATCGACAGCCGGCGCCGCTGCCCGGCCGAGAGGTAGGCCGCCGGCAGATCGGCGAGCCGTGCCAGATCCACCGCTTGCAGCGCCGGCCCGATGTTCGCGGCGCCGTTGCCGAGCCAGGCGGCCCAGAAACTCAGGTTCTCCGCCACCGACAGAGCCGGTTTCAGCGCGTCCTGATGGCCGAGATAGTGCACCTGCTCCCCGATGCTGGCTTCCGGGTCGCCGCCCTCCAGGCCGAGCTTGCCGTCGGCGACCCGCACCAGCCCGGCAATCAGGCGCAGCAGCGAGGACTTGCCCGCGCCATTGCGGCCGGTGACCAGCAAGGCCTCGCCGTCCGCAACACAGAAATTCAATTGTGTGAATACGGCCCGCCCGCCGCGGATACAGGCCAGATTATCGCCGGTAAGCCGCATCAGCGTTCTTGCGTCCCCGGCGCGCGCCGGCCGCAAATTTCAGCTTTTGAAAAGCAAAAACCATCGCGCATGGCTGGAACGATCCCAAGAAAAGTGGCGTCGACCGCCAAAAGACCTTATAAGCCCCGACCGGCGGCGTTACCTAAATCGAATTCGGCCGCGTGTCTCGCCTGGCGAGAAAAATTGTGTAACGCCAATAGCTTGGGGCAGAGCCGCGGCACTCCACCCGCCTGGGAAATGGAACCTCCGATATGACTTCGCTCGACAGTTTTCGTTGCTGCAAGACGCTCAAGGCCGGCGGCAAGACCTACGCCTATTTCAGCCTTCCCGTCGCGGAGAAAAACGGGCTCAAGGGCATTTCACGTCTGCCGTTCTCGATGAAGGTGCTGCTGGAGAACCTGTTGCGCAACGAAGACGGGCGCACGGTCACCAGGGACGACATCAAGGCGGTGGCCGAATGGCTGAAGACCAAATCCTCCAGCCACGAAATTGCCTTCCGGCCCGCGCGCGTGCTGATGCAGGACTTCACCGGCGTACCCGCGGTGGTCGACCTTGCCGCCATGCGCGACGCCATGGAGCAGCTCGGCGGCGATCCCAGGAAGATCAATCCCCAGATCCCGGTCGATCTTGTCGTCGATCATTCGGTAGCGGTTACGTTCTTCGGCAACAACCAGGCTTTCAAGAAGAACGTCGAGGAGGAGTACCGCCAGAACCAGGAGCGCTACAAGTTCCTGAAATGGGCGCAGCGCTCGTTCGATAATTTCCGCGTGGTGCCGCCCGGCACCGGCATTTGTCACCAGGTGAATCTCGAATACCTCTCGCGCGTGGTGTGGTCGAAGAAGGACGAGGTCAAGACCGACGGCAAGGAAGCCACCATGGACGTGGCTTATCCCGACACGCTGGTCGGCACCGACTCGCACACCACCATGGTCAACGGTCTGTCGGTGCTCGGTTGGGGCGTCGGCGGCATCGAGGCGGAAGCGGCCATGCTCGGCCAGCCGCTGTCGATGGTGCTGCCCGAGGTGATCGGCTTCAAGCTCACAGGCCGCATGAAGGAAGGCGTTACCGCCACCGACCTGGTGCTCACCGCCACCGAGATGCTGCGCAAGCGCGGGGTGGTCGGCAAGTTCGTCGAGTTCTTCGGCCCCGGTCTCACCCATCTCACGCTCGCGGACCGCGCCACGCTTGGCAACATGGCGCCGGAGTACGGTGCCACCTGCGGATTCTCGCCGATCGACGACGACACTCTGGCCTATTTGAAGACCACCAGCCGTCCGACCGATTTGATCAAGCTGGTGGAGACCTACGCCAAGGCGCAGGGCATGTTCCGGACCGCGAAGACTCCGGACCCGCATTTCACCGACGTGCTCAAGCTCGACCTCGCCACTGTCGAGCCGTCCCTCGCCGGTCCCAAGCGTCCGCAGGACCGTATTGCATTGAAGGACGTGAAGCCCGGCTTCACCACGGCCATGGACAAGGAATTTCACAAGGCCAATGAAATGGGCAAGCGCGTGCCGGTCGAAGGCAAGAACTTCGATCTCGGCAATGGCGACGTGGTGATCGCGGCGATCACCTCCTGCACCAACACGTCCAACCCGAATGTGATGATCGGCGCGGGGCTGCTGGCCCGCAAGGCGGCGGCCAAGGGCCTCACCGCCAAGCCGTGGGTGAAGACTTCGCTCGCGCCCGGCTCGCAGGTGGTCGGCGAATATCTCGAGAAGTCCGGTCTGCAAAAGGATCTCGACAAACTCGGCTTCAATCTGGTCGGCTATGGCTGCACGACCTGCATCGGCAATTCGGGCCCACTGCCGGAAGAAATCTCGGAAGCCATCAACGATAACGACCTTGTGGGTGCCGCCGTCCTGTCCGGCAACCGCAACTTCGAAGGCCGCGTCAACGCTGACGTGCGCGCCAACTATCTGGCGTCGCCGCCGCTGGTGGTGGCGTACTCGATCGCCGGCAACATGAACATCGATCTCACCAAGGATCCGCTTGGTGCCGACGAGAAGGGCAAGAAGATCTTCCTCAAGGACATCTGGCCGTCCAACAAGGAGATTGGCAACTTCGTTACGAAGAACGTGACCAAATCGATCTTCGCCAGGAAGTATGCCGACGTATTCAAAGGCGACGCCAACTGGCGCAAGATCGCGGTCAAGGGCGGCTTGACCTACACGTGGGACGACCGTTCGACCTATGTGCAAAACCCGCCTTATTTCGAAAGCATGGAAAAGCGTCAGAAGCCGCTCGAGGACATCGTTGAAGCACGTGTGCTGGCGCTACTGCTCAATTCGATCACCACCGACCACATCTCGCCGGCGGGATCGATCAAGCAGGAAAGTCCGGCCGGGGAGTACCTGCGCGACCATCAGGTGCGTCCGAAGGACTTCAACCAGTACGGCACCCGCCGCGGCAATCATCAGGTCATGATGCGCGGCACCTTCGCCAACATCCGGTTGAAGAACCAGATGGTGCCGGGCGTGGAGGGCGGATTCACGATCCACTATCCGTCGAAGCAGAAAATGACGATGTACGACGCGGCCATGAAGTACAAAGAGGAGAACGTTCCGCTCGTCATCTTCGCCGGCAAGGAATACGGCACCGGCTCTTCGCGCGACTGGGCGGCCAAAGGCACGGTCCTGCTGGGTGTGCGCGCGGTGATCGCGCAGTCGTTCGAGCGCATCCACCGTTCCAACCTGATCGGCATGGGCGTCATGCCGCTGGTGTTCGACGAGGATACCTCGTGGCAGTCGCTGGGCCTGAAGGGCGACGAGCAGGTTACGATCCGCGGTCTGCAGGGCGAGATCAAGCCTCGTCAGAAGCTGATCGCGGAGATCGTGATGGGCGACGGTACCCTGAAGCGGGTTCCACTGCTCTGCCGCATCGATACGGTGGACGAACTCGACTACTTCAAGAATGGCGGCATTCTGCAATACGTTCTGCGCCAGCTCGCGAACTGACGCGCCTGCCAGCCTGATTTTGCCTCATTAGCCGCTCACCGCGAAGTGAGTGGCCAGTGATCGCCCGCACGCTCTATATGCAGGCTGGGCAGGGGTGATCATGGGCAAGAACGGCATGAAGATTCGTCCCATCATTTTCGCGGCGGCGCTGTTTTTCGGTGCCGGTATCGCGCCGGGGCTCGCCAGCGGGCCGCGCGGCGTCGTCGAGCTGTTCACCAGCCAGGGCTGTTCCTCCTGTCCGCCCGCCGATCACCTGCTTGGCGAACTCGCGGGGATTCATCGCTGATCGCGCTCAGCGTGCCGGTTGATTATTGGGACTATCTCGGCTGGAAGGATACGCTGGCGGTGCCAGGTAATTCCGGTCGCCAACGCGAATATGCCGTTACGCGCGGCGACCGCGAGGTGTACACCCCGCAGGCCGTGGTCAACGGGATGGCGCATGCGCTTGGCAGCAACCGGCGCGCGATCGAAAGCGCTGTAGCCGAAACGCGTAGTACGGGTGACGCGCTCAGCGTACCGGTGAGCCTGGACGTCGCCGATGGCGTCGTCACGGTTAACGTACCGGCGGCAACCGGCAGCAAGCGCAGCGCTGAAGTCTGGCTCTGCCCGGTCACCGGCAAGGCGCCCGTGAAGATAGGACGCGGCGAGAACCGCGGTCGCACTGTCGTTTACCACAACGTGGTGCGGCGCTGGGTCAAGCTCGGCGACTGGAACGGCAAGGCGGAAACGTTCCGCATCAAGCTCGGCGATCTTCCCGACGCCAGGTTCTCGCTTTCCGACATCGACCACGCTGCTGTGTTACTGCAAAGCGGCCACAAGCCGAACCCCGGCGTGATCCTCGGCGCGGCGATGACGTCGGTTCCTGCCACGGCGGTGCGTTGAGTCTTTCAACATCGTCTGGCTGTCATCGCCTGCGCAAGCGGGCGATCCAGCAAAAGAAGGCCAAGCTCGTCCTCATGGTGAGGAGCGCTGCGAAGCAGCGCATCTCGAACCATGAGGCCGCCACATCCTTCGAGACGCATCGCTTCGCAATGCTCCTCAGGATGAGGCGTAGAAGTGCGGCGGTGCGGCGCACAAAAAATCGGGCCGGCTGACTGGCCGGCCCGAAGGGTACTTAGGGGATTGAACCGTACGCGGAACTCAACTGGCCCGGCCGACCAGGCCCCGGGGGGCTGGGGGGCTGAGGAATCCGGTGCTCGGAGCGACCGGGCCTTTGAGGCAACGCTAGCTCTTTCGCATCGCACCTTGTCCAGCGATTGACCGAATTTGGGCGTTTTGGTGGTGCAGATTGACGTGTTCGTGAACGAATTTTCCTTTTTTACGTAATTCGGCTCGATTTTTAGACGAATGAGCCTCTTGCCGTCGGTCGCCGGCGGGGCGATCATTATCCTGCAAACGCAAAGGAGGCGCCGCATGACGTTCGGTCCCGGCGAAGCCGATCCCAGCCAGTCCCCCGGGGGCGGCGCGCCAGCGCGTAACGCTCCCGCCGCCCTCAACCGGGTCACATTCAACCGTCGCGAGCTCAATCACATTCTCGATCTTTACGGCCGCAAGGTCGCCGCCGGCGAATGGCGCGATTACGCTATCGATTTTCTGAAAGATCGCGCCGTGTTTTCGGTCTTCCGCCGCGCGTCGGAAGTACCGATCTACCGTATCGAAAAGAATCCGAAGCTGGAGCGCCGTCAGGGCGCCTACAGCGTGATCTCGGCCACTGGCCTGATCGTGCGCCGCGGCCACGAACTTGACCGCGTGCTGCGCGCGATCGACAGGTCGCAACTCTCGGTGGTGAATTAGTGCCGCCGATTTGAAGTTCCTGTACCGCTTGCCGCAACTTCGTTCAGGAACTTCAAATCGTAAGCAGCACTGGAATCATAGGCTTGCTAGCCCCTTGGCTTCCGAAGTTCGTGTCAGAGCGCGCTGTAATGGATCACGACTTCGGAAGCGGGGCACTGGCCCGGCTCTTGCCGCTGCCAGTGGCGGTCTATAATGACCCCCGAAAGGGTTCCCGCGGCCGGTCGCGGGCCCCGCGGAGGTTTCCGGGAGATTTTCCATGTCGCAGGCGGCCGCATCGCGCGAGCAAAAGCCCACCCTATTGAAGGACTCGGCCTTCAACTGGGAAGACCCGCTCGATATCGAACACGATCTGTCGGAAGAGGAGCGCATGGTGCGCGACACCGCGCGCGGCTTCGCACAGGACTATCTGATGCCGCGCGTGGTCGAGGCCTGGCGCGAGGAAAAGCACGACCCCGACATGATGCGCGAGATGGGCAAGCTCGGCCTGCTCGGTTCCACCATTCCCGACCAATACGGCGGTGCCGGCCTCGGCTATGTCGCCTACGGCCTGATCGCGCGCGAGGTCGAGCGCGTCGACAGCGGCTACCGCTCCGCCATGTCGGTGCAGTCCTCGCTGGTCATGTATCCGATCTACGCCTACGGCAGCGAGGCGCAGCGCATGAAGTATCTGCCAAAGCTCGCGAGCGGCGAGATGATCGGCTGCTTCGGCCTCACCGAACCCGACCATGGCTCCGATCCCGGCTCCATGATCACCCGCGCCGAGAAGGTCGACGGCGGCTACAGGCTCAACGGCGCCAAGACCTGGATCTCCAATTCGCCGGTCGCTGACGTCGCGGTGGTGTGGGCCAAGCTCGACGGCGTCATCCGCGGCTTCATCGTCGATCGTGGCGCCAGGGGCTTCTCCACGCCGAAGATCGAGGGCAAGCTTTCCTTGCGCGCCTCTATCACCGGCGAGATCGTGCTGGCAGACTGCGCGGTGCCCGAAGACAATCTCTTGCCCAACGCCAGGGGACTCGGCGGGCCGTTCGGCTGCCTCAACAACGCCCGCTACGGCATCGCCTGGGGTGCCATGGGCGCGGCCGAATTCTGCTGGCAGGCGGCGCGCCAGTACACACTCGAGCGCAAGCAATTCAATCGTCCGCTCGCCGCCAACCAGCTCGTGCAGAAAAAGCTCGCCGACATGCAGACCGAAATCGCGCTCGGCCTGTCCGGCGCGCTCAGGCTCGGCCGCATGCTGGAAGAAGGTCGCGCCGCGCCGCCGTCGATCTCGCTGATGAAGCGCAACAACTGCGGCAAGGCCCTCGATATCGCGCGTACGGCCCGCGACATGCACGGCGGCAACGGGATTTCCGAGGAATACCACGTGATGCGTGTGCTCTCGAATCTCGAGACCGTGAACACCTATGAGGGCACGCATGACATCCATGCGCTGATTCTGGGGCGCGCGCAGACCGGGATTCAGGCATTCTTTTAAAACATTCGCTGTCGTCACCGGGCTTGTCCCGGTGACCCCGTTCAGGGACGCTGTGCTCTTCTAAGCGAGATGGCCGGGACAAGCCCGGCCATGACGAGTCAATCCAATAGCCGCTACGCGCCGTTCCGGGAATTCATCTTCACAAATGGAAATTCATATCCTCCTGATGCTGCTTGGCAGCGGGCTCGTTGCCGGCGCCATCGCGGCCATGGTCGGCGGCGCAGCCGTGATCACCTATCCGGCGCTGATCGCCGCGGGGCTGTCGCCGCAGGTCGCGGCCATCGGCAATCTCGCCGCCATCATGCCGGCCACCATGGTGGCCGCGCTGTCCGACGGCACGCAATTGCCGCCGTTCAACCGCGCTTTCGCCGGGCTGATCGCGTTCTCCCTGACCGGCGCCAGCATCGGCGCCGCGTGTCTGCTGCTGACGCCGGAGCGGGTCTTCGTCGGCCTGATTCCGGTACTGCTCACCTTCGCCACCATCATCTTCGCCTTCTCGGAGCGCATCAGCACATGGATGCACGCGCGCGCCGCCGAACGCGGCCATGAGATCACCTTCAACGTCGGCAGCCTGAAGATCCTTTTGCCCGTGTCGTTCTACGGCGGCTATTTCGGCGCCGGCCTCGGCATCCTGATGCTCGGCGTGTTCTCGCTGGCGACCGGCGGCAACTACCGCGCCGCCAACGTGGCGAAGAATTTCGTCTCCAGCCTGAACGGCCTGGTGGCGACGATCGTCTTCGTCAGCCAGGACGCGGTGCCGTGGCCGCAGGTCTTGCCGCTAGGAGCCGGCACCATCTGCGGCGGCCTGGCCGGCGGCTATCTCGCGCGTGTGGTGCCGCGCCCGGTGGTGCGGGTGGCGGTGGTGATGGTCGGTCTTGGGCTGTCCGCGTGGCTCGCCCGCCGCTACTGGTTCTAGAGCGCGCTGCATTTAGGTAGAATCGAGCGGGATTCCCAAAGCGCCGCGAATTTGATTCAACCTGCTGGCTGGAGTGGAGGCCAGCAGGGATGGCTGGAGCCTAATCGCAGGATTTAAGGAATCGGGTGATTGATGCGGTCGAGAAAGAGGCGATGAGCCGTCGTGCGGCGGCGCGGCGGTTCGGGGTGAGTGAGTCGGCGGCGGTCAAATGGCTGCAACGCTATGAGGACACCGGCCAACGTCAGCCGGTCGGCACGGGCGGTCACCGTCCTTCGACGCTCAAGCCGCACCGCGACTTCATCGAGGCCGTGCTCAAGGACAAACCCGACATCACGTTAGCAGCGCTGGGACCGCACCTTTTGGCCGAACGTGGCGTGAAGGCCGACACGTCGATGTTGAGCCGCTTCTTGCGGCGCGAGGGGATCACGCTCAAAAAAAGACGCTGGTCGCGCGGGAGCAGGATCGCCCGGACGTAAGCCGCCGCCGCGCCCAATGGCGCAAATATCAAAGCCGGATCGATCCTGCGCGGCTTGTCTTCATCGACGAAACCTGGGCCAAGACCAACATGACGCGCACCCATGGCTGGGCGGCGCGCGGCAAACGGCTCGTCGATAAGAACCCGCACGGCCATTGGAATACGACCACCTTCCTGGCCGCGCTGCGCCATGACCGGATCGACGCGCCCTGCCTGTTTGACGGGCCGATCAATGGCGAACTCTTCCTTGCCTATGTCGAGCGGGTTCTCGTCCCTACCCTCAAGCCAGGCGATATCGTCATCCTCGACAATCTCGGCAGCCACAAGAGCAAGGCGGTTCGCAAGGCCATCCGCGCAGTCGGCGCCAGACTGATCTTCCTGCCCAAATACTCACCTGACCTCAACCCGATCGAACAGGTCTTCGCCAAGCTCAAGACGCTGCTGCGCAAGGCCGCTGCGCGAACCGTCGACGCCATCTCTGCCGCCATCGGCCAACTCCTCGGCCGCTTCACGCCGCAGGAATGCGCCAACTACTTCAAAAACGCTGGATATGCGTCAACCTAAATGCAGTGCGTTCTAGCGGCTCTTGCCGATTTCCGATCCCGCTCGACGAAGTTCTGGAGCTCCCGCGCTGCTCGCGGGCGCCGGAGGTTATGGATTTCCCGATTCGTTCGGCGTGGCCCGCGAAAAGGGCTGGACAAGCGCGCGGGTCTGGTGTGGTATTATGTATACCAGACGAACTGTGACTCCCTTCGCCCACGCCTTGCCGCCACGCACCTGAGGGTTTAACCCACCACCGGCCCGCATCCCGCGGCTCCCGACCCAAAAAAACCGAGAGTTTCCCCACCATGGCGCGTAAGAAGATTGCGTTGATCGGGGCCGGCCAGATCGGCGGCACCCTGGCCCACCTTATCGGTCTCAAGCAGCTCGGCGATGTCGTCATGTTCGACGTCGCCGAAGGCATTCCGCAGGGCAAGTCGCTCGACCTTGCCGAGTCATCGCCGGTCAACGGTTTCGATGTCGCGTTCACCGGCACCAACAGTTACGAGGCCATCGCCGGCGCCGATGTCTGCATCGTCACCGCCGGCGTGCCGCGCAAGCCCGGCATGAGCCGCGACGATCTGCTCGGCATCAATCTCAAGGTGATGGAGCAGGTCGGCTCGGGCATCAAGAAGTACGCGCCCGACGCCCTCGTCATCTGCATCACCAATCCGCTCGACGCCATGGTGTGGGCGCTGCAGAAATACAGCGGCATGCCGCAGCAGAAGGTCATCGGCATGGCCGGCGTGCTCGACTCGGCGCGCTTCCGTTACTTCCTCGCCGACGAATTCAACGTGTCTGTGCAGGACGTCAGCGCGATGACTCTCGGCGGCCATGGCGACGACATGGTGCCGCTCATCCGCTACTCGACTGTTGCCGGCATTCCGCTGCCCGACCTGGTGAAGATGGGCTGGACCACGCAAGCCCGTCTCGACGAGATCGTCGAGCGCACGCGCAAGGGCGGCGGCGAAATCGTCAATCTGCTCAAGACCGGCTCGGCCTTCTATGCGCCGGCGGCGTCGGCAGTCGCCATGGCGGAGAGCTACCTGCTCGACAAGAAGCGCGTTCTGCCCTGCGCCGCCTGGCTCAACGGCGAATACGGCGTCAAGGACATGTATGTCGGCGTGCCAGTGGTGATCGGGAGCAAGGGCGTCGACCGCATTGTCGAGCTCGAGTTCAACAGCGCCGAGCGTTCGGCGTTCGAGAAATCGGCCCAGGCCGTGCAAACGTTGATCGAGGCCTGCAAGAAGATCGCACCAAATCTGGCAGGTTGACGTTTTACTCACTGCGGTGCCCCGCCAGGAGCGGGGCGCCGTTTTTCGCGGGTCATGACAAGCGAAGGTCGCCATGAACATTCATGAATATCAAGCCAAGGCGGTATTGCGCGAATTCGGCGTTCCGGTGCCGCGCGGCGTGCCCGCGTTCAGCGTGGATGAAGCCCTCAAGGGCGCCAATGAGCTCGGCGGCCCGGTCTGGGTCGTGAAGGCCCAGATCCACGCCGGCGGCCGCGGCAAGGCCGGCGGCGTCAAGGTGGTGAAATCCGTCGACGACGTGAAGAAGGAAGCGACCCGCATCCTCGGCGCCACGCTGGTTACCCATCAAACAGGCCCGCAGGGCAAGAAGGTCAACCGCCTCTACATCGAGGAAGGCTCGGCCATCGACCGCGAGTTCTACCTTTCGGCACTGATCGACCGCGAAACCTCGCGCGTCGCCTTCGTCGTCTCCACTGAAGGCGGCATGGACATCGAGGAAGTGGCGCACAAAACGCCCGAGAAGATTCTCACCTTTTCGGTCGATCCGGCGACCGGCTTCATGCCGCACCACGCCCGCCGCGTGGCGCAGGCGCTCAAGCTCACCGGCGATCTCGCCAGGCAGATCGGCGCGATTCTGCCAAAGCTCTATGCGGCCTTCACGCAGAAGGACATGAGCCTGCTCGAGATCAATCCGCTGGTAGTGACCAAAGACGAGAAGATCATCTGCCTCGACGCCAAGGTCGGCTTCGACGACAACGCGCTCTATCGCCATCCGGACGTGATGGAGCTGCGCGATCTCACCGAGGAAGACGAGAAGGAAGTCGAGGCGTCCAAATACGACCTCAACTATATCGCGCTCGACGGCTCGATCGGCTGCATGGTCAACGGCGCAGGTCTCGCCATGGCCAGCATGGACATCATCAAGCTCTACGGCATGGAGCCGGCGAATTTCCTCGACGTCGGTGGCAGCGCCACCAGGGACAAGGTGGCGGCGGCCTTCAAGATCATCACCTCCGATCCGAACGTGAAAGGTATCCTGGTCAACATCTTCGGCGGCATCATGAAGTGCGACGTGATCGCCGAGGGCGTGGTGGCCGCGGTGAAGGAAGTCGGCCTGCAGGTGCCCCTGGTTGTGCGGCTCGAAGGCACCAACGTCGATCTCGGCAAGAAGATCATCGCCGAGTCCGGGCTCAACGTGACGTCCGCCGACGATCTCGACGACGCCGCACAGAAGATCGTTAAAGCTGTGAAGGCCGCAGCGTGATGAACAAATCGGCTTTGCAGCAATTGCCGAGCCAACACCGCCCTCATCCTGAGGAGCGCTCCGAAGGAGCGCGTCTCGAAGGACGAGGGCGGCCCATCCTTCGAGACGCATTGCTTCGCAATGCTCCTTACGATGATGCCGCCCTATCGCCGTCCTTGCAATCAACCCACCCGGCGCTGGCGCGCCGACCTCCCCCTTTCAGGGGGAGGTAAAGAGCTGAGAGGCCGTGTCTAATGTCCATTCTCATCGACAAGAATACCAGGGTCATCTGCCAGGGCTTCACCGGCAAGAACGGCACCTTCCATTCCGAGCAGGCCATCAAGTACGGCACCAGGATGGTCGGCGGCACCTCGCCAGGCAAAGGCGGCCAGAAGCATCTCGACCTGCCGGTGTTCGACACCGTGGCTGAAGCGAAGGAAAAGACCGGCTGCGACGCCAGCGTGATCTACGTGCCGCCTGCGGGCGCCGCCGACGCCATCTGTGAAGCGATCCAAGCCGAGATCCCGCTCATCGTCTGCATCACCGAGGGCATTCCGGTGATGGACATGGTCAAGGTCAAGCGTTCGCTCTCGGGCTCCAGGTCGCGCCTTATCGGTCCGAACTGCCCGGGCGTCATGACTGCCGGCGAATGCAAGATCGGCATCATGCCCGGCAACATCTTCAAGCCCGGCTCGGTCGGCATCGTGTCGCGCTCCGGCACGCTCACTTACGAAGCCGTGTTCCAGACCACCCGCGAGGGCCTCGGCCAGACCAGCGCCGTCGGCATCGGCGGCGACCCGGTCAAGGGCACCGAGTTCATCGACATGCTGGAGATGTTTCTGGCCGATCCCAGGACCGAGTCGATCATCATGATTGGCGAGATCGGCGGCTCGGCCGAGGAGGACGCGGCCCAGTTCATCAAGGACGAAGCCAGGCGCGGCCGCAAGAAGCCGATGGTCGGCTTCATTGCCGGTGTCACCGCGCCGCCGGGCCGCCGCATGGGCCACGCCGGCGCGATCATTTCCGGCGGCAAGGGCGACGCGAAGTCGAAGACCGCGGCCATGGAAGCGGCCGGCATCAGGGTGTCGCCATCGCCGGCGCGCCTCGGCAAGACGCTGGTGGAGGTGTTGAAGGGCCAGGGCGCGCGGCTCTGACGCGGATCTGCCCAAGGTGGCGGTGACCCGCGGGATGTGAAGGGGGGCCTTGCGGCCCTCCTTTGGTATTGGTCGGCGCCTCAGCTCACCGGTCGCGCGCCGGGACCGGTGGCGCCTTCGTGCCGGCGATCGCCAGCGGCGCGCAACAATGCGTCACATGCCGCGAATGTGATCTCGATCCTGCCGGCCCAACGCCGCTGGCCGCGCGGGCCATCCGTCGCGCTCCTCCATCCGTGGACGAAAAACCTCAGCACCGGGCTTGGGTTGTCACAAAGCCGGTTGCGCGGCGCCGGCGAATAATGTGAGGAGATCGGCGACAAAAGGCCTCAAATTATTGAACCTGGATTCAATCTTAGGCCTTTCGTAGCCTTGTGGGTGTCATAAATAGGGTTACAAGGACGGTTTCCGTCCGGAACGGCCCATCCGGGGGACAAGGTTGGGCCGAACACCGGCCTTGGGCCCGGAAGTCCATCGGCACGGACCGTGCAAGAAACGACTGTGCAAGACGCGCCTATGCAAGAACCGGCTGTACCAGAACCTATCCTGCCAGAACCATCGCGCGCCATCTGACCGCGCAAAGGGAATTGGATCGCCATGTCCCGCCAGGACGCCAACGCTGCTTTTGCCCGCACCTCCTTCCTCTACGGCACCAATGCCGGCTTCATTGAAGAGCTCTACGCCCGCTACGAGAAAGATCCGGCCGCGGTCGATGCCGAATGGCGTGAGTTCTTCCAGAGCCTGAAAGACGACCGCGCCGCCGTTACCGGCGAGGCCAGGGGGCCCTCCTGGCAGAAACCGAACTGGCCGATCCGGCCCAACGGCGACCTGGTCGCCGCCTTCGATGGCCAGTGGGCCGAGACGGGAAAGCAGCTCGGCGAGAAAATCTCTGCCAAATTACGTCCATTGGCCCAGGCCGAGGGCGTCGAACTGTCCTCCGCGGACGTCATGCAGGCGACGCGCGATTCGATCCACGCGCTGATGCTGATCCGCGCCTACCGCATGCGCGGCCACTTCCACGCCAACCTCGATCCGCTCGGTATCCAGGAAATGCCGAACGAGGAGGAACTCGATCCGCGCTCTTACGGCTTTACCGATGCCGACATGGACCGCCGCATTTTCCTCGACATGGTGCTCGGTCTCGAATTCTCCACCATGCGCGAGATCGTCGCCATCCTGCGCCGCACCTACTGCCAGACGCTGGGCGTCGAGTTCATGCATATTTCCAATCCGGCGCAGAAGGCCTGGATCCAGGAACGCATTGAAGGCCGCGACAAGGAAATCACCTTCACCCGCGAAGGCAAACGCGCCATTCTCAACAAGCTGATCGAGGCGGAAGGCTTCGAGAAATTCCTCGACGTCAAGTATACCGGCACCAAGCGTTTCGGCCTCGACGGCGCGGAATCGCTGATCCCGGCGATGGAGCAGATCATCAAGCGCGGCGGCAATCTCGGCGTGAAGGAAATCTGCATCGGCATGCCGCACCGCGGACGCCTGAACGTCCTCACGCAGGTGATGGCCAAGCCGCACCGCGCGCTGTTTCACGAATTCAAGGGCGGGTCGTCAACTCCGGACGAGATCGAAGGCTCGGGCGACGTGAAGTATCATCTCGGCGCCTCATCAAACCGCGAGTTCGACGGCAACAAGGTTCACCTGTCGCTGACTGCCAATCCTTCGCATCTGGAAATCGTCGACCCGGTCACCCTGGGCAAGGTACGCGCCAAGCAGGACCAGCACGGCGCCACGCCGGAAGAACGCACCATGGTGATGCCGCTGTTGATCCATGGCGATGCGGCCTTCGCCGGGCAGGGCGTGGTGGCGGAATGTTTCGGTCTCTCCCATCTCAAGGGCTACCGCACCGGCGGCTCCATCCATTTCATCGTCAACAACCAGATCGGCTTCACCACCTATCCGCGCTACTCGCGCTCGTCGCCATACCCGTCCGACGTCGCCAAGATGATCGAGGCGCTGATCCTGCACGTGAACGGCGACGATCCGGAAGCGGTGACCTACGCCGCCAAGGTGGCGACCGAATACCGCCAGCAGTTCCAGCGGCCGGTCGTCATCGACATGTTCTGCTACCGACGCTACGGCCACAACGAAGGCGACGAACCTTCGTTCACCCAGCCGTTGATGTACAAGAAGATCCGCGCACATCCGACGACGCAGGAGATTTACGCCAGGAAGCTGGTCTCCGAAGGCGTCGTCACCGAGGGCGAGGTCGACAAGATGCGGGCCGACTGGCGCGCCCGGCTCGAGGCCGAATTCGAAGGGGCGCAGGGCTACAAGCCCAACAAGGCTGACTGGCTCGACGGCCGCTGGTCGGGGCTGAAGCCTGCGGTCGAGGTCGACGATCCGCGCCGTGGCGTCACCGGCGTCGACGAGGCCGCACTCCGTGCCATCGGCGAAAAGATCACGAAGGTGCCGGAAGGCTTCAAGGTGCACCGCACCATCCAGCGCTTCCTCGACCACCGCGCCAAGGCCATTGAAACCGGCCAGGGCATAGACTGGGCTACGGCCGAAGCGCTGGCCTTCGGCTCGCTGCTCAAGGAAGGTCATCCGGTCCGTCTGTCCGGCCAGGACTTCGAACGCGGCACCTTCTCGCAGCGCCATTCGGTGCTGTTCGATCAGGAGACCGAGGAGCGTTACACACCGCTCAATGACCTGGGGGGCCACCAGGAACGCTACGAGGTGCTCAACTCGATGCTGTCGGAAGAGGCCGTGCTCGGCTTCGAGTACGGTTATTCCGCAGCCGAACCGACTGCGCTCACCATGTGGGAAGCGCAGTTCGGCGATTTCGCCAACGGCGCCCAGGTGGTGTTCGACCAGTTCATTTCCTCGGGCGAGCGAAAGTGGCTGCGCATGTCGGGCCTGGTCTGCCTGCTGCCGCACGGCTACGAGGGCCAGGGCCCCGAACATTCCTCCGCCCGCCTCGAGCGTTATTTGCAGATGTGCGCCGAAGACAACATGCAGGTCGCCAACTGCACGACGCCGGCGAACTACTTCCATATCCTGCGCCGTCAGCTCAAGCGCGAGATCCGCAAGCCGCTGATCCTGATGACGCCCAAGTCGCTGCTGCGCCACAAGCGTGCGGTGTCGAAGTTTTCCGAGCTCACGCTCGGCACCACGTTTCATCGGCTGCTGTGGGATGACGCGCAATTGCTGCCGGACGAGAAGATCAGGCTCGTGCCCGACGACAAGATTCGCCGTGTCGTGCTGTGCAGCGGCAAGGTCTATTACGACCTCTATGAGGAGCGCGAGACGCGCGGAGTCGATGACGTCTACCTGCTGCGCGTCGAGCAGCTCTATCCGTTCCCGACCAAGGCGCTGGTGTCCGAACTTTCGCGCTTCAAGCAGGCCGAGATCGTCTGGTGTCAGGAGGAGCCGCGCAACATGGGCGCCTGGTTCTTCGTGGATGTGTTCCTGAGCTGGGTGCTTGAGCAGATCGGTGCCAAATATCGCCGCGCGCGTTATGCCGGCCGGCCCGCCGCGGCCTCGCCCGCGGTCGGCCAGATGTCCAAGCACCTCGCCCAACTCAGGCAATTCCTCGACGAGGCACTGGGGTAATCATTGAGCTCTCCATCAAGACGTGGAGGGCCGGGACAAGCCCGGCCATGACGATTTGGGAAGAACATTATGACTGACATCCGCGTTCCCACCCTCGGCGAATCCGTCACCGAGGCGACCGTCGGCAAATGGTTCAAGCAGCCGGGCGAGCCTGTCGCCGTCGACGAGCCGCTGGTGGAACTGGAAACCGACAAGGTCACCCTGGAGGTGCCGGCTCCGGCCGCCGGTGTCCTCTCCGAGATCGCGGTAAAGGACGGAGAGACCGTCGCGGTTGGCGCGCTGCTTGGCCAGATCAGCGAAGGTGCCGCCGCCGCGAAGGGTGTTTCCGCCGGCGCGCCGGCCGGCCGGCCCGACACCAAGACCGCAGGCACCATGCCGATCAACGCCGCGGCGGAGGAGCCGCGTCCGCGCCAGCAGCCGGCGCCAGCTGCGCCGGTCGCGCCGTCGGTGCGCAAGATGGCGGCCGAGAGCGGCATCGAGCCTTCCACCGTGCCCGGCAGTGGCAAGGACGGCCGCGTCAGCAAAGGCGACATGATGGCTGCGATCGAACGGGCGGCCGCGGCGCCCACCCCGGTGCCGACCGCGCAGATGCGGGCGCCGTCGCCTGCCGATGACGCATCGCGCGAAGAGCGCGTGCCCATGACGCGGCTGCGCCAGACCATCGCGCGCCGCCTCAAGGACGCGCAGAACACCGCCGCCATGCTGACGACCTTCAACGAGGTCGACATGGGCGCGGTCATGGCGCTGCGCAATCAGTACAAGGAGCTCTTCGAGAAGAAGCACGGCGTGAAGCTGGGGTTCATGGGCTTCTTCGTGCGCGCCTGCATCCAGGCGCTGAAGGAGATCCCCGCCGTCAACGCCGAGATCGACGGTGCCGACATCGTCTACAAGAACTACTACCACATCGGCATCGCCGTCGGCACCGAGAAGGGCCTGGTGGTGCCGGTGGTGCGCGATGCGCAGCTGATGTCGCTCGCCGAGATCGAGAAGGCCATTTCCGGCTACGGCCGCCGCGCCCGCGACGGCCAGCTCAGGATCGAGGAGATGCAGGGCGGCACCTTCACCATCACGAACGGCGGCGTCTACGGCTCGCTGATGTCGACCCCGATCCTCAATGCGCCGCAGTCCGGCATCCTCGGCATGCACAAGATCCAGGAGCGGCCGATGGTGGTGGGCGGCAAGATCGAGGCGCGGCCGATGATGTATCTGGCGCTCTCCTATGATCACCGCATCGTCGACGGCCGCGAGGCGGTCACCTTCCTGGTGCGCGTGAAGGAATGCCTGGAGGACCCGGCGCGGCTGGTGCTGGATTTGTAATCCGCCTCATCCTGAGGAGCCCGCCGAAGGCGGGCGTCTCGAAGGATGGGGCGGCCTCGTGCTTCGAGACGCGCGTGACGCGCTCCTCAGCATGAGGCGAGCTAGCTATGCGGCAAGTATTTCGTCTCTGGAGCATTGATTAATGGCTTCCTACGACCTCATCGTCATCGGCACCGGGCCCGGCGGCTATGTCTGCGCCATTCGCGCGGCGCAGCTCGGCCTCAAGACCGCGGTGGTGGAGAAGCGTTCCACCTTCGGCGGCACCTGCCTCAACGTCGGCTGCATCCCCTCGAAGGCGCTGCTGCACGCCTCCGAATTGTACGAGGAAGCCGGCCATTCGTTCGGCAAGATGGGCATCGGCGTTTCGCCCAGACTCGACCTCAAGGCCATGCTGGCGTTCAAGGACCAGGGCGTCGACGGCAACGTCAAGGGCGTCGAGTTCCTGCTCAAGAAGAACAAGGTCGACACCTATTTCGGCGCCGGCCGCATCGCCGCGCCCGGCAAGGTCGAGGTCAAGGGCGACGACGGCAAGACGCAAACGCTGGAAACGAAGTCCATCGTCATCGCCACCGGCTCCGACGTGGCGCGCCTGAAAGGTATCGACATCGACGAAAAACGCATCGTGTCGTCGACCGGCGCGCTGTCGCTGCCGGCCGTGCCGAAGGAGCTTTTGGTGGTCGGCGCCGGCGTCATCGGCCTCGAGCTCGGCTCGGTCTGGCGGCGGCTCGGCGCCAACGTCACCGTGGTCGAGTTCATGGACGGCGTTCTGCCCGGCATGGACGGCGAGGTGCGCAAAGCTTCGCAGCGCCTGTTCGAAAAGCAGGGCATGACGTTCAGGCTGTCGTCCAAGGTGACCGCGGTCGACACGTCCGGCGCACGCCTGAAGGCCACCGTCGAGCCGGCGAAAGGCGGTGCGCCTGAATCAATCGAAGCCGACGTGGTGCTGGTCGCCATCGGCCGCGTGCCCTACACCGATGGCCTCGGCCTCGACGAGGTGGGCGTGAAACGCGACGAGCGCGGCCGCATCGTCACCGATCCTTCTTTCGCGACCAGCGTGCCCGGCATCTGGGCGATCGGCGACGTCATCGCCGGGCCGATGCTGGCGCATAAGGCCATGGACGAAGGCTCGGCATTGGCAGAAATGCTGGTCGGCCAGGCGGGTCACGTGAACTACGACGTCATCCCCAACGTGGTCTACACCTATCCGGAGATCGCCACCGTCGGCAAAAGCGAAGAGGACCTGAAGGCCGCCGGAGTCTCTTACAACGTCGGCAAGCTTCCTATGATGGCCAACGGCCGCGCCAAGGTGAATTTGACCAGCGAAGGCTTCATCAAGATTTTGGCCGACGCCAGGACCGACCGCGTGCTCGGCGTGCACATGGTCTGCGCCGACGCCGGCAACATGATCGCCGAAGCGGCGATCGCCATGGAGTTCGGCGCGTCATCCGAAGACATCGCACGCACCTGCCATGCCCACCCGACGCTGTCGGAGGCGGTCAAGGAAGCCGCCATGGCGGTGGACAAGCGCGCGATTCATATGTGACGACGAAGCGTCATTCCGGGGCGTGAGCGTCAGCAAGCGAACCCGGAATCAATACTCCCAGTCCATCGACTCAAAATGACACCGGGGTTATGGATTCCGGGTCTCGGCGTTTCGTCGCCCGGAATGACGAACAAGAATTTTCGCGGGAGGAAAACATATGGCCAGGGGCCACAAGGAGAAGGCCGCCGTCATCACCGGCGCCGCCAACGGCCTCGGCCAGGCTTTCGCCCGGCGGCTGGCCGAGGACGGCGTCGACATCGCCGCGGTCGATATCGGTGACAGTTCGGACACCGTCAAGGCGGTCGAGGCGGCAGGCCGCAAGGCCGCAGCGTTCACATGTGACGTGTCGTCGCCCGACGCCGTGACGGCAATGGCGGCGGAGGTCGGCAAGACGTTCCCGCATGTCGACATCGTGGTGAACTGCGCCGGCATCTTTCCGCAGATTCCGCTGGAGAAGGTCACCTATGCGGAATGGCGCCGCATCATCGGCACCAATCTCGACGGCACCTTCCTGGTCAGCATGGCTTTCGTCCCGGGCATGAAGGCGCGCGGCTGGGGCCGCATCGTCAATCTGTCGTCGAGCACGGTCGGCTCGGTGGTGACGGGTTTCCTGCCCTATGCCACCAGCAAGCTCGGCATCGTCGGCTTCACGCGCGCGCTGGCGTCCGAACTCGGGCCGTTCGGCATTACCGTGAACGCCATCCAGCCGGGTCTCACCAGGACTCCGGGCGCTACCGCGCGCCCGCCGCGCGCCGGCTTCGCCACCATGGACGAGGAATTTGCCGACGTCGCCAACCGCTTTCAGGCGATCAAGCGGGTCGAGACGCCGGAGGATCTGGTCGGTGCGGTGTCGTTCCTGACCAGCGACGATGCCGCCTTCATCACCGGGCAAACGCTCAACGTCGACGGCGGCCGCGTGCGGTCGTGACGCTTGCGGGAACGGTCTAGAACAAATGAACCGCGTGCGGCGCCCACAGGCCGATGGCGGTGAAGCCGAGTCCGATCACGCCGAGCAATCCGGAAAGCCATCCGAGCGCGGCAATGGCGGTGATGACCTCCGCCGAAGCCAGCACGATGCCGATCTGGAAAGCGGCTGAGGCCACCTCGTAATGATGATAGCGCGCCATCGTCAGATCGCGCTTGTGCTCGGCGGCCTTGGCCTTCTCGGCCAGCTCCTTGCGGCCTTCTTTGGTTTGTGGGTCGCTATTGTAGCGCGCGACCGTCTTCTTCCAGTCGGCAATCGACTTCGCAAGCCGCGACTTGACTGCCGGGTCACTGGCGCGCTCGGCCTCGATCTGCATCTGCTCGCCCGCCACGCTCAGGATCGTCTGACGGATGTGCTTGGCCTGGTAGAACGCCCACAGGTCGTTGGCGGCGACGTTGTAACTGATGGCGGACGTCTGCGCGCTCTTGCCCAGGGTTTCCGAGAAGGCCAGGAACAGCGCCAGCACCGAAATCAGCAGCGCGATCTTCTTGTTGGAGCCGGATGCATGCTGGGCATGTTCGGCGTGTTCGAGGTTTTCGTGTGCGGACATCACCGCCGCCTCCGTTTCAGGGAGCGGGACGATGATCGCAAATCACGACAGCAGGCAAGTTAAATCAGCGAGCGAATGTCATTACGCGCGCGGATGGGCGCTTGTATAAACATCGAGTAAACGCTCGGCGTCGACCTCGGTGTAGACCTGCGTGGTCGACAGCGATGCATGGCCGAGCAATTCCTGGATGGCACGCAGATCGCCGCCGCGCGCCAGCAGGTGCGTTGCGAAGGAATGACGCAAGGCATGCGGCGTCGCGGTCTCCGGCAAACCGAGCGCGCCGCGTAACCGCGCCACGGCAAGCTGCACGATGCGTGGGCTGAGCGGCCCGCCGCGCGCACCCACGAACAACGGGCCGTCCGGCGGCAGATCGTACGGGCAGATCGCAACATAGGCGGCGACGAGATTGGCCACCTGCGGCAACAGCGGCACCATGCGGGTCTTGTTACCCTTGCCGGTGACGGTGATCACGTCGCGTTTGCCCTCGATGTCCCTGCGCTTGAGGCCCAGCGCCTCCGAGATACGCAAGCCGCAACCGTAAAGCAGACCGAGCACGGCGGCGTCGCGCGCCAGCACCCAGGTCTCGCGTTCCTCGCCGGCGCGCAGGTCGGCGTCGGTCATCTGTTTGGCGGCGCTTGCCGGCAGCGGCTTTGGCAGGCTCTTCGGCAGCTTGGGGGTGCGCACGGCGGTGAGCGCCGCCACCTTGCCCTTGCCGTTGCGTTCGAGATAGCGACCGAACGAACGCACGCCGGCGAGCAAGCGCATCAGCGAGCGGTTGCCGAGGCCTTGCGCGCGCCGTGCGGCCATGAAGGCGCGGATGTCGGCGGGGGAGAGCCTGGCCAGTTCGCGCAGGGAGGGCGGCGCGCCCAGATGCCCGGTCAGGAATGTGAGAAACTGGCCGACATCGCGCCGGTAGGCTTCCAGCGTCTTGCCCGACATGCGGCGTTCCGCACCGAGATAGTCCAGCCAGCGGACGATTTCGGCCTGTACATCGGCGGTGAGTGGGAGTTCCTTCATGTCGGCCAGACTGGCAGGGTTTCCTTCGACCTTCCTTAACGCGACAGAATCACCCACACATTTAGCGCATGATCCCGAAAAGCGGGAAACGGTTTTCGGAAAAGATCATGCGCAAGATGAAGGTCTTATGAGCACGCGCGTTGTCGATGTTTTGGTGCCGGTGGCGCTCGATCAGGTCTACTCCTATCGGGTGCCGGCGAACCTTGATCTCAAGCCCGGCGACGTGGTGACGGTGCCGCTGGGTGCGCGCGAGACGCTGGGCGTGGTCTGGGCCGAAAACCCCAATCCGAACCCGCGCCTGCACAACCGGCTGAAGGACGTCGACGACAGACTCGACGTGCCGCCGCTGAAGGAAGAACTGCGTCAGTTCGTCGACTGGGTGGCCAGCTATACGCTTTCCGCGCGCGGCATGGTGCTGCGCATGGCCTTGCGCATGGGCGCGCATCTCGGCCCCGGCCGCGAGCGCGTCGGCGTGCGGCGCGCGGGCGCAGCCCCGCAACGCCTGACCGCGGCGCGCGCGCGGGTGCTGGCGCTGTTCGAGGATGGCCTGACGCGCGGCAAGGGCGACGCTGCGCGCGAGGCCGGTGTCAGCGTGGGTGTCGTCGACGGATTGATCGACGAAGGCACACTCGAAACCGTGGTGTTGCCGCCCGACAAATTGATGCAGGTCCCCGATCCCGATTTCGCCAAGCCCGAGTTTGCGCTCGGTCAGCTGGCGGCGGCGGATGCGCTGCGCACCACGGTCGATCAGGGCGGCTACAGCGTCACCTTGCTCGACGGCGTCACCGGCTCCGGCAAGACCGAAGTCTATTTCGAGGCGGTGGCGGAGAATATCCGGCGCGGCCACCAGACGCTGATCCTGATGCCGGAGATCGCGCTCACCGCGCAGTTTCTCGACCGCTTTTCGGCGCGCTTCGGCGTGCGGCCGGCGGAATGGCATTCGCAGTTGACTCCACGGACACGGCAGCGCACCTGGCCCGCGGTGGCGGAGAACGAAGTGCCGGTCATCGTCGGGGCGCGCTCGGCCCTGTTCCTGCCTTATGCCGATCTCGGGCTGATCGTCGTCGACGAAGAGCATGACCCGGCCTACAAGCAGGAAGACGGCGCACATTATCACGCCCGCGACATGGCGGTCGTGCGCGGGTCGATCGCGAAGATTCCGGTGGTGCTGGCGTCGGCGACGCCTTCAGTTGAGTCGGAAGTCAACGCCCGGCGTGGCCGCTATCGTCATCTGCATCTGCCGGAGCGCTTCGGCGGCGCGTACCTGCCGCATGTCGAGCCGATCGACCTGCGCAGCGAAGGCCCGCCGCGCGGCCGCTTCATCGCGCCGCGCCTGGCGGAAGCGGTGCAGATCACCCTGGAGCGCAAGGAACAGGCGCTGCTGTTTCTGAACCGGCGCGGCTACGCGCCGCTCACCTTGTGCCGTGCCTGCGGCTTCCGCCTGCAATGTCCGAATTGCGACGCCTGGCTGGTCGATCATCGATTCCGCAAACGGCTGGTCTGCCATCACTGCGGCTTCTCCATGCCGCCGCCGGCGGAATGTCCGAACTGCCACGCCACCGAGAGCTTTGCGGCGGTCGGCCCCGGCGTCGAGCGGCTGGAGCAGGAAGCCGCCGGGCTGTTTCCCGGCGCGCGCATTCTGGTGTTGTCGAGCGATCTCGTGGAATCGGTCGAACGCCTGCGTGCCGAGCTCGACGACGTGGCGCAGGGGCGCTTTGACCTCGTCATCGGCACGCAGCTCGTGGCCAAGGGTCATCACTTCCCGCGGCTCAATCTGGTCGGCATTGTCGACGCGGATCTCGGTCTCGGCAACGGCGACCCGCGCGCTGGCGAGCGCACCTTTCAGCTCCTGCATCAGGTGGTCGGCCGCGCCGGCCGCGAGGAAGGCCGCGGCGTCGGCTACCTGCAGACGCATCAGCCCGAGCATCCGGTGATGAAGGCGCTGATCTCCGGCGATCGTGAAGCTTTCTATTCAAGCGAGATCGAACTGCGCGAGCGCACCGGCTATCCGCCGTTCGGGCGTCTCGCCAGTCTGGTTATCAGCGCCAACGAACGTCACGCGGCGGAAAGTTATGGCCGTTCGTTGGCGTCGAACGCGCCAAAAGATGAAACTGTGCGTGTGCTCGGCCCCGCCGAAGCGCCGATTGCGGTGGTGCGTGGCCGGCATCGTTTCCGCCTCTTGGTGAAAGCCCCGCGCAACTTCGATCTCTCGGGCTATTTGCGCGAATGGCTCGCCAAGGCGCCCAGGCCGCGCGGCAACGTGCAGTTGGCCGTCGACGTCGATCCGCAGAGTTTTTTGTAAATCGCCGCGCGCCCTCACTCCGGCATCTCGTCGTGCTTCATGGTTGGCTGCAACAGAACGCTGGCCGCGGCGGCGAAGATCAGCGCGAAGCCGATGATATCGGGCGTGGACGGCCGTTCGCCGGCGAGCCAGGCCGATCCGATCACGCCGACCACCGGCACCAGCAGCGAACCGAGCGAAGCGGTCATTGCCGGCAGACGCGCGATCACGACGAACCACAGGAAGTACGTCAGCCCCATGCCCAGCACGCCGTTGTAGCCGATCCAGGCCTGTGTGCGCGTCGGCAGCGACCACAGATGCGGCACCCCCTCGAAGACCAGCATCCCGGCGATCAGGATCAGCGCGCCGAACAGCAATTGCCATGCTGCGATCGCCAATGTCGGCGCGCGGATCTCGGCCCACTTCAGGTAGATGCTGCCGGCGGCCCAGGTCCAGGCGCAGCCGAGTGCGAACAGCGCGCCGAGCGGCAGGCCGACTTGCGCCGCCGGCCAAATCAGTATTGCAAGGCCGGCCGCACACAACGCCAGCGCCGCAAGCTTGACGGGATTGAATTGTTCCTTGAGCACCAGGCGCGCGAGAATCGACGCCCAGATCGGCATTGAATAGGCGATGACGACGGCGCGCGAGGTTGTACCGAACACCTGCGCATAGGCCGAGCAGACGTTGAAAATGACGACGTTGAACAGGCCGGCGATCAGGATCTTCACACGCTCGCCGTACGGCACGGCGATGCTGCGACGGCCGATCAGGGCCGCGGCGAACAAGGTCACGGTGCCGAGCCCGATACCGATCCCGCGCAACGTCCACGGGCCCAGTTCTTCAAGGATGATGCGCGCGGCGACCCAGTTGAAACCCCACATCAGACCGATGAGCACGACCAGCATACGGGCGCTCGTGGCCGGCTCATGCGATGCGGTCTTGCCGGCGGCAGTCATTCCGGCATCCCGGTGTGCCTGACGATCGGCTGCAAGAGCACGCAGGCTGCCGCCGCAAAGATTAGCGCAAAGCCGACGATGTCGGGCACGCCAGGCCGCTCGCCGAGGAAGATAGTCGAAGCCGTGACGCCGATCACCGGCACCAGCAGCGAACCGATCGATGCTGTGATCGTCGGCAATTTGCCCACGATGGACCACCACAGGAAATGGGCCAGCCCGACGCCGAAAATGCCGACATAGAGCACCGCGAACAGCGCGTCGGTACCAATCGGCCACAGCCGCGGATAGCCGTCGAAAGCAAACATGCCGGCGGCGATGAAGCAGAACCCAAACAGCAGTTGCCAGGCCGCGTTGGTGATCGGTTCCACCGTGACCTTCACTTTCTTGATGTAGACAGTTGCGAAAGCCCAGCTGAACGCGCAACCGAGCGAATAGACGACCGAGCGCGGCAGGCTGTCGCCGGCCAGCAGTGGCCAGACCAGGATGCCGAGCCCGGCAATGCAGAGCCCGAACGCGAAAAGGCGGGTCGCATTGAGCTTCTCACCCAGTACCAGCCGGCCCATGATCGTTGCCCAGATCGGCATCGAATACACGATAATGATGACGCGGAAGGTGGCGCCATTCAGCTGGGCGAAGGCCGAGAGGATCTGGAAGACGGCGACGTTGAAGAAGCCGGCCACCATAACATGGCGTCGTTCCCCGTGCGGGACCCTCAGGTCGCGGCCGGCCAGGAGCGCGGCGCCGAACAGGGTCAGTGCGCCAATCCCCGAGCCGGCAAAGCGCAGGCTCCAGGGTGGCACTTGCGGCAGCGCGATGGCGGCGCCGATCCAGTTGAGGCCCCAGGCGAAAGCGAGCAGCACCACCAGCAGCCTGGCGCCGCCGGCAGCGTCCGCTTGAGGCGCGCGTGACCGCCCGCTCAAGATCGCGCTCGCTTTGCTGGACTGGACATGGATCGACTCCCGGCGGTGCGCCCACGGTATAAGCACGTCGTGTCGATGGCGAGGCATTGCAGGGTTGCATCCAGCGTGCAACTCCGCACCGCCTTATGCGTTGCCGGCCGTTATTGCCGCCAGTGAAACAGGGGAGGGCGCGTGGATTTCTCGTTTGGATGCGAACTGAGCTATCGGGTCGCCGAACCCACCGTCTTCATTTTCAATATCGAAGCAGTGCTTGTGCCCGCGCAGCGCAACCTGCGCGAATCGCTCGTGCTCTCGCCCGATCTCGAACGGGTGAGCGAGGCCTCCGAACCGTTCGGCAACCGGTACATGCGGCTGGTGGCGCCCCCCGGGCCGTTCAGCATCGCCTATTCCGGTTCGGTATCGCTGGATCCGGTCCGGGCCGATCCCCCAACCTTGGCTGAAACGCCGATCGCTGACCTGCCGCTCGCGTTATTTTCCTACTTGCAGCCCAGCCGTTTCTGCGAATCGGACCGGCTTGCCGCCTTTGCTGCGATGGAATTCGGGGAGATGGCACCCGGTTATTCGCGTGTGAACGCAATCTGCAACTGGATCGCCGACCATGTCGACTATCGCCGCGGCGTCAGCGACGCCTGGACCTCGGCGGCGCAGACGCTGGAAGCGCGGGCCGGCGTGTGCCGGGATTTCGCCCATCTCGGTATCGCCTTCTGCCGGGCGCTCGGCATCCCGGCCCGGCTGGTGAGTTGTTACGCCTTCGGCCTCGCCCCGGATGATTTCCACGCTGTGTTTGAGGCCTGGCTCGGCGGCCACTGGTGGCTGTTCGATCCCACCCGCAAGGCGGCGACCGACGGGCTGGTCCGCATCGGCATCGGCCGCGACGCCGCCGAGGTCTCGTTTGCCTCAATCTATGGCGGGGCGGAACCCGCCGGCATGCGGGTCTGGATGGACGCTGCCGACCCGAAGGCTTTCGACCGGCTGCGAACCACCGACGCTGTCCGCAACGAATAGAGCGGGGGCCGGCGGATGCCATCCATTCCGGCATGGGAGAAGTGCTGCGCCAAGGCGCCGTGTTGCACCGCGTTGGCCGCTGTGTTAGCTAGCCGGTCGATTTCTGGGGGTTTTCCGCGGGCACCCGCGACGTCCCCGACAATCGGAATTCCCTCTTGAATTCCAATAGCTTGGCGCCGCCCGCTTCGCGACGGTGCAGGCGTGTGAACGATGTAGAAAAACGGGCGTCCTCGTGGCAGGCACAGACTCGATTATTTCCGGCATGGCGGGCCGCTACGCTAACGCCCTGTTCGAGCTCGCCCTCGAAGAGAAAGCCCTCGACGCAGTAAAAAGCGACCTCGACAGATTCGATGCGCTGATCGGCGAGAGCCACGATCTCAACCGTCTCGTGCGCAGCCCGGTCTTCGGCGCCGATGAGCAGCTCAAGGCGCTGTCGGCCATTCTCGACAAGGCCGGCATCGGGGGTCTCGCCGCCAATTTCCTGCGCGTGATTACGACCAACCGCCGCCTTTTCGCCGTGCGCGACATGATCCGCGGCTACCGCGGGCTGGTCGCCAGACACCGCGGCGAAATCCCGGCGGAAGTCACCGTCGCCGAGAAGCTCAGCGACAGCAATCTCGACGCGCTCAAGAGCGCGCTCAAATCGGTCACCGGCGGCAAGGACATCGACCTGAACGTCAAGATCGAGCCCGCCATCATCGGCGGGCTGATCGTGAAGCTCGGCAGCCGCATGGTCGACAGTTCGCTCCGCACCAGGCTCAATGCGATCAAGTTCGCGATGAAAGAGGCACGCTGATGGACATCCGCGCCGCGGAAATTTCCGCCATCCTGAAAGAGCAGATCAAGAATTTCGGCCAGGAAGCCGAGGTCTCCGAAGTCGGCCAGGTGTTGTCGGTTGGTGACGGCATCGCCCGCGTCTACGGCCTCGACAACGTCCAGGCCGGCGAGATGGTCGAGTTCGAGAACGGCACGCGCGGCATGGCGCTGAACCTCGAAATCGACAATGTCGGTATCGTTATTTTCGGCTCCGATCGCGAAATCATGGAAGGCCAGACGGTCAAGCGCACCGGCTCGATCGTGGACGTGCCGGTCGGCAAGGGCCTGCTTGGCCGCGTGGTCGACGCGCTCGGCAACCCCATCGACGGCAAGGGCCCGATCCAGTCCGACGAGCGCAAGCGCGTGGACGTGCGTGCCCCCGGCATCATCCCGCGCAAGTCGGTGCACGAGCCGATGGCCACCGGCCTGAAGGCGGTCGACGCGCTGATCCCGATCGGCCGCGGCCAGCGCGAGCTGATCATCGGCGACCGCCAGACCGGCAAGTCGGCGATCATTCTCGACACCATCCTCAACCAGAAGCCGCTCAACGCCCAGCCCGACGAGAAGATCAAGCTCTACTGCGTCTACGTTGCGGTCGGCCAGAAACGCTCCACCGTCGCCCAGTTCGTGAAGGTGCTGGAGGAGCAGGGTGCGCTCGAATACTCCATCATCGTTGCCGCCACCGCTTCCGACCCGGCGCCGATGCAGTTTCTGGCGCCGTTCGCCGGCTGCACCATGGGCGAATACTTCCGCGACAACGGCATGCATGCGGTGATCTGTTACGATGACCTCTCCAAGCAGGCCGTGGCTTATCGGCAGATGTCGCTGTTGCTGCGCCGTCCGCCGGGCCGCGAAGCCTATCCGGGCGACGTGTTCTATTTGCATTCGCGCCTGCTCGAGCGCGCCGCCAAGATGAACGATGAGAACGGTTCGGGCTCGCTCACTGCCCTGCCGGTGGTCGAGACCCAGGCCAACGACGTGTCGGCCTACATCCCGACCAACGTGATCTCGATCACCGACGGCCAGATCTTCCTGGAGACCGATCTGTTCTATCAGGGCATCCGCCCGGCGGTGAACGTCGGTCTGTCGGTGTCGCGCGTCGGCTCCGCCGCGCAGACCAAGGCGATGAAGAAGGTGGCCGGCAAGATCAAAGGCGAGCTCGCGCAGTACCGCGAGATGGCAGCATTCGCGCAGTTCGGCTCCGACCTCGACGCCACCACCCAGCGCATGCTGGCGCGCGGCGCCCGCCTCACCGAACTCCTGAAGCAGCCGCAGTTCTCGCCGCTGAAGATGGAGGAGCAGGTTAGCGTGATCTGGGCCGGCACCAACGGCTACCTCGATCCGCTGCCGGTCGGGCGCGTGCGTGCCTTCGAAGACGGCCTGCTGACGCTGTTGCGCACCAGGCACACCGATCTGCTCGAACTCGATCCGCAAGAGCGGCGACCTGTCGAGCGACGACGAAGCCAAGCTCAAGGGCGTGGTCGAAGGCTACGCCAAGACGTTCGCGTAAAGCTCAATCTTCATGGCCGGGCTCGCGCCCGGTCATTTCTCCCGACGAGAGCGGTTCGACAAAGGGCGACTGAGAAGAAGACATGGCCAGCCTCAAGGACATGCGCGTTCGCATCGCCGCGACCAAGGCGACGCAAAAGATCACCAAGGCCATGCAGATGGTCGCGGCGTCCAAGCTGCGCCGGGCGCAGGCCTCGGCAGAATCCGCGCGGCCGTTCGCCGAGCGTATGGACCGCGTGCTCGGCAACATCGCCGCCGGCATGGCCGGCCGTGAGGGCGCACCGAAGCTCCTGGCCGGTACCGGCTCCGACAAGGTGCACCTGTTGATCGTCGCCACCGGCGAACGCGGTCTCGCCGGCGCCTTCAACTCCTCGATCGTGCGGCTTGCCCGCGAGCACGCCAACAAGCTCCTGGCCGAAGGCAAGGAGGTGAAGATCCTCACTGTCGGCCGCAAGGGCTACGAACAGCTCCGCCGCCAGTACGAAAAGCACATCATCGACCGCACCAACCTGCGCGGCGTGCGCGTCATCGGTTTCGAGCATGCCGAGGATATCGCCAGGAAGGTGCTGGCGCTGTTCGAGGATGGCCAGTTCGACGTCGCGACTTTGTTCTATGCCCAGTTCAAGTCGGTGGTCTCGCAAGTCCCGACCGCGCAGCAGGTGATCCCGGCGAAGCCGCCGGAAGGCGCCGCCGCCGGCACGTTCTACGACTACGAGCCCGAGGAAGAGGAAATCCTCGCCGAGCTCCTGCCGCGCTACGTCGCCGTGCAGGTGTTCCGCGCGCTGCTCGAAAACGCCGCGTCATTCTATGGCGCGCAGATGAGCGCCATGGACAACGCCACGCGCAACGCCGGCGAAATGATCCGCAAACAGACTTTGACCTACAACCGCACACGCCAGGCGATGATCACGAAAGAACTGATCGAGATCATCTCCGGCGCGGAAGCGCTGTAATTCGCTTAACGAGGACGATATGGCCACACCCAACGCAGTCGGAAAGATCACCCAGGTCATCGGCGCCGTCGTCGACGTGCAGTTCGAGGACCACCTGCCGGCGATTTTGAACGCTCTGGAAACCGATAACGGCGGTCGCCTGGTGCTGGAAGTCGCCCAGCATCTCGGCGAGTCGACGGTGCGCACCATTGCCATGAGCGGCACCGACGGCCTGGTGCGCGGCCAGGAGGTCACCGACACCGGCGCGCCGATTTCGGTGCCGGTGGGCGACGAGACGCTTGGCCGCATTATGAACGTCATCGGCGAGGCAGTGGACGAGGTCGGCCCGGTCAAGACCAAGGACATGCGCGCCATCCATCAGGACGCGCCGGCCTACATCGAGCAGTCGACTGAATCGGAGATCCTGGTCACCGGCATCAAGGTCGTCGACCTGCTCGCGCCCTACGCCAAGGGCGGCAAGATCGGCCTGTTCGGCGGCGCCGGCGTCGGCAAGACCGTGCTGATCATGGAGCTGATCAACAACGTGGCCCGCGCCCACGGCGGCTATTCGGTGTTCGCCGGTGTCGGCGAGCGCACCCGCGAGGGCAACGACCTGTACCACGAGATGATCGAATCGGGCGTCAACAAGGATCCCAAGAAGGGCTCGGTCGAAGGCTCGAAATGCGCGCTGGTCTACGGCCAGATGAACGAGCCGCCGGGCGCCCGCGCCCGCGTCGGCCTCACCGGGCTGACCGTCGCCGAATACTTCCGCGACAAGGGCCAGGACGTGCTGTTCTTCGTCGACAACATCTTCCGCTTCACGCAGGCCGGTTCGGAAGTGTCGGCGCTGCTCGGCCGTATCCCTTCGGCGGTGGGCTATCAGCCGACGCTCGCCACCGACATGGGCGCGCTGCAGGAGCGCATTACCACCACCACCAAGGGCTCGATCACCTCGGTGCAGGCGATTTACGTGCCGGCCGACGACCTGACCGACCCGGCGCCGGCGACCTCGTTCGCGCACCTTGATGCCACCACCGTGCTGTCGCGCGACATCGCCGCCAAGGGCATCTATCCGGCGGTGGACCCGCTCGACTCCACCTCGCGCATGTTGTCGCCGCTGATTCTCGGCGAGGAGCACTACGCGGTGGCCCGTTCGGTGCAGGAAGTGCTGCAGCGCTACAAGGCGCTGCAGGACATCATCGCCATTCTCGGCATGGACGAGCTGTCGGAAGAGGACAAGCTGGCGGTCTCGCGCGCGCGCAAGATCGAGCGCTTCCTGTCGCAGCCGTTCTTCGTCGCCGAAGTGTTCACCGGCTCGCCGGGCAAGCTGGTCGACCTTGCCGATACCATCAAGGGCTTCAAGGGCCTGGTGGCCGGAGAGTACGATCACCTGCCGGAGGCCGCCTTCTACATGGTGGGCACCATCGAAGAGGCGGTCGAAAAGGGCAAGAAGCTGGCCGCGGAAGCGGCGTAAGCAATCGCGCCCTCATCCCGAGGAGCCGCCGAAGGCGGCGTCTCGAAGGGTGAGGGGCCAATCATTCGGCCTCATGCTTCGAGACGGCCGCCGACGCGGCCTCCTCAGGATGAGGGGACAGGTCCGGAGGTTTCGATGGCTTTCCACTTCGAACTGGTATCGCCGGAGAAGCTGGTGTTCTCGGGCGATGTCGAGCAGGTTGACGTGCCCGGCGCCGAAGGCGATTTCGGCGTGCTGGCCGGCCATGCGCCCTTCGTCACCACGCTGCGGCCCGGCATCCTCACGGTGCATGGGTCAGGTGGCGCGAAAAAGATCGTTGTGCTCGGCGGCTTCGCCGAGGTCTCCGCGGAAGGATTGACCGTGCTCGCCGACGTGGCGGAAGCGGTCGAGGATGTTGACCGCGAGGCCATCGCCGCGCGCATCCGCGAGATGGAAGCCCGCATCGAAAAGATGGAAGCCGGCAGCGAGCTCGACAAGGCGATCGCGCACCTTGATCACTTCAGGGAAGTCGATCGCCATATCCAGACGACCGCAATGCACTGACGCGAGGTCTGTTCGCGGATTTCGCCGCGGGCACCTGCCGGCATCCAGGCCCTGGAGGGTGAGCCATGAGCACCCATCACGAATTGCCGGCACGGGTGGGCACCGTCCAGTGGGGCTTCTACGACGCCGCGGTGCCGCCGGTCCTGACCATTGCCTCCGGCGACACCGTCACGGTCGATACACTGTCCGGCACGCCCGACGACCTGCCGCCCGACAATTCGGGCTTCACGCTGTTGCCCGAACATCGCGCCGTGCTCGAGGGAACCGGGCGCGGACCGGGGCCGCATTTGTTGACCGGCCCCATCGCGGTGGAAGGCGCAAAACCGGGCGACTCGCTCAAGGTCGACATCCTCGACATCAGGCTCCGCCAGGACTGGGGCTTCAACCTGATCCTGCCGCTGCTCGGCACGCTGCCGGAGGATTTCCCTGACCGCCGTTGCATCCATATCGCGATCGATCGTGAACGCGGCCACATCCGCATGCCATGGGGGCTGGAATTTCCCGCCGCGCCTTTCTTCGGCTGCATGGGGGTTGCACCGCCGGCGGGCTGGGGTCGGCAGAGCTCGATCCAGCCGCGCGCCTTCGGGGGCAATATGGACAACCGTGATCTGGTTGTCGGTACGACGCTGCATCTGCCGGTGTTCCACCCCGGTGGCCTGTTCTCGGCCGGCGACGGCCATGCCGCGCAAGGCCACGGCGAGGTCAACGTCACCGCCGTCGAAACCGCGCTCACCGGCACGTTCCGGATAACGCTCGAGAAAGGCGCGAGCACCGGTCTGCCGTGGGCGGAAACGCCCGGCCACATCATGAGCATGGGTTTTGACGAGGATCTTGACGATGCCGCCCGGCAGGCGCTGCGCGCCATGATCAGGCTCATACGCCAGCGCACGGATCTGTCCGCGGAGGACGCCTACACGCTGTGCAGCGTGGCCGCCGATCTCATCGTCACCCAGATGGTGGACGGCAACAAGGGCATACACATCATGCTGCCCGACTGGGCGCTGGCGTCCTGATTATTTCGCGAACTTTGCGAACTCCTTCACCACCCGCTCGTAGGTGTCGCGTTTGAACGGTACCACCAGGTCGGGCAGTTCCCGCATTGCCACCCAGCGCCACGCGATGAATTCCGGTTCGTGCGCGCCGCCGCCGGGCGTCGCGATGTCGATTTCGCTGTCGTCGCCGGTAAAACGCAGCGCGTACCATTTCTGCGTCTGCCCGCGGTACTTGCCGCCCCAGGCTTCGCCGACGATCTGGCGCGGAATGTCATAGGCCAGCCATTCGGCGATCTCGCCCAGCTTTTCGACCGAGCGGATACTGGTTTCTTCGTAAAGTTCGCGCAGCGCGGCCGGGTAGGGGTCTTCGCCGGGATCGATGCCGCCTTGCGGCATCTGCCAGACGTGGGTTTCGTCGATATGCTCGGGCCCGCTGGCGCGGCGGCCGATGAACACGAGGCCGTCGCGGTTGAGCACCATGATGCCGGCACACGGCCGATAGGGCAGGGTTTCGAAAGGGGGCATGCACGCTCCGTCATTCCGGCGATGGCGCGCCTTGGCCGGCGCGCGGCGGAATGGCTACGATGATTTCGACTTCACCGCCACCATGGTGATCGGTACCAGCAGGAAGCCGCGGCTTTCGACGGTTGTCGCCCACTCGCTGATCGCCTTGATTGTGCTCTGCTGTGCGGAGGCGTAGCCAACGGCGGAGCCGTTGGCGCGCGCCGTCATCTCCAGCCGGGTCAGCGCGCGTTCGATTTCGAGCGGCGTCGGTACCGCATCAAGCACGCTGTCGGCCCTGGCAAAGGGCAAACTCAGCGTATTGGCGACCTGTCCGGCGATGCTGCGCGGCGACGAGCCATCGTCGACATAGATCAGGCCGCGCCTGGCGGCTTCGCGCATCACCGGCGCCAACGCCCGATTTGACGCGGTGAAGCGCGCGCCCATGTAGCTTGCAAGCCCCACATAGCCTTTGACGCGGGCCATCAGCCAATGCAGCCGCTCGATGTTCTGGTCGTTGCTCAGTGACGTGAGCAGCGTCCGCGGTCCGGGATCGTTATTGGGATAGTCGAGTGGCTCCATCGGCACCTGCAATAGCACCTCGTGGCCGGTCTTGCGCGCTTCCGTCGCCAGCGTTTCAAGGTTGCTGCCATAGGGGGCAAAGGCGAGGGTCACCGGCGGCGGCAGTTTGACGAGCGCTTCCGCGGTCGCCGAGGCGCTAATTCCGAGTCCGCCAATGATGATGGCGATGCGCGGCGCGTCCTTGCGGTTGGCCGGCACGTTGCGCGGGGTGGCATAACGGGCGAACGCACGCGTGCCGTCCGGCCCGACTTTCGGAATCATGCCCTCATGGGTTTTCTGCAGGAGCTGGTCGTCGACTCCCGCCTTGGGCAGCGGGGTGCCGCCGTTGCCGGGTACGATCACGCTCTGATGTTTGCCTGAAGAACCGTCGATGATGGTGATGGTCTTGCTGCCCGGCGGCGGCATGGCGGCCTTGGCCATGGTCCCGGAATTGCCGGCGGCCCTGGCCACGGCTTGAGGGTGGCCGGTCTGGCCGCCCTGCTGGCCCGGTCCCATTGTGGCCGGTGTGGTGCCGACAATGGCCCAGGGACGGCCGCCGAGCGGATCGTCGGTGAACATTGCCCAGCCGAGGACCACCACCGCGAACAGGCCGAGGGCGCCCGCCAGCAACTGTGGCCCGGCGGCCGGCAGGTGCAGGCGCTTCTTCTTCTGTTTCTGGCCGAGTGGCGCGTTCAAATCATCCGGTGCCACGGCCGGGATCCTCGCGAATCATCGGGCGAGTCTAGCACTCTTCGTTTCAGAGGCGTTTACGGGCGCCGGCCAGGAAAACGCAAACGGGGCGGCCCTTTTGGGACCGCCCCGGTGCAATTTCCGGCGCTGAAAGCGCCAGGCTCAGTTGGGAACCGGCGCCTTCGGGTTTGGCGGGAACGAGGCGTCCTTCTTGAGGCCGTGCAACAGGTCATTCGCCATGATCAACGCCTTGTCCTTCTTGGCGTCCGGCGGCACGTAGGACTGCGAGCCCTTTTCCTCTTTGGAATCGGTGGCCTTCAGGTGGCCGCGCAGCGAGGCCTCGCCCATGGTGTCGGTCTTGCCCTTGATGTCGTCCGGTACGTCCTGGATCACCTCAACGTCCGGCTCGATGCCCTTGGCCTGGATCGAGCGGCCCGCCGGCGTGTAGTAGCGCGCCGTGGTCAACCGCAGCGCGCCGTTGTTGGAGCCGAGCGGAATGATGGTTTGCACCGAGCCCTTGCCGAACGAGCGCGTGCCGAGCACGGTCGCGCGCTTCTGGTCCTGCAGCGCGCCGGCAACGATTTCGGACGCGGAGGCCGAGCCGCCGTTGATCAGCACGATCACCGGCTTGCCTTTGGTGAGATCGCCCGGACGGGCGTCGAAGCGCTGGGTCTCCTCGCTGTTGCGGCCTCGGGTGGAGACGATCTCGCCCTTGTCGAGGAAGGAGTTTGAGACCGAAATCGCCTGATCGAGCAGACCGCCCGGATTGTTGCGCAGATCGAGGATGTAGCCCTTGAGCTCACCTTCCGGCACCTTCGCCTGGATGTCGGCGATCGCCTTCTTCAGGCCGCTTGTGGTCTGCTCATTGAACTGGGTCAGGCGGATATAGCCGATGTCCTTGCCCTCGACGCGCCAGCGCGCCGAACGCACACGAATGATGTCGCGCGTGACCTCGACCTCGATCGGCTTGTCCACGTCCTTGCGCCGGATGGTGAGCTTGATCTTGGTGTTCACCGGACCGCGCATCTTCTCGACGGCCTGGCTCAGCGTGAGGCCCTGCACCTGTTCACCATCGAGCCGGGTGATGAGGTCGTTGGCAAGAATGCCGGCTTTGGCGGCGGGCGTGTCGTCGATCGGCGCCACCACCTTGATGAGACCGTCCTGCATGGTGACTTCGATGCCAAGTCCGCCGAATTCGCCGCGCGTCTGCACCTGCATGTCGCGGAAGCTTTTGGAATTCATGTAGCTCGAATGCGGATCAAGGCCGGCGAGCATGCCGTTGATCGCGGTTTCGATCAGCTTGTCGTCCGCCGGCTTCTCGACGTAGTCGGCGCGCACGCGTTCGAACACGTCGCCGAACAGGTTGAGCTGGCGATAGATGTCCGCCGAGGCGGCATTGGCGCTGGCGCCGACGAGCATCAGGCGCGGTTGTGTTGCCAGCAGCGTCAGGGCCGCGCCGGCCGCTGCACCGAGAACAATCAGGGAAGTCTTGCGCATCATCCGCGAACCTTTTCACCTTCGCCAGCCGCCCACCATGGGCCTGGATCGACGGGGTTGCCGTCCTTTCGAAACTCGACGTAAAGCACCGGTTGGCTGGAACCCGCCGCAAGGATGGCGGCAACATGGGACCCGTTTCCCATCACCGCGACCGGCTCCCCGGCCAGCACAAACTGGCCGAGATCGACTGATATCCGCGCCATCCCAGCAAGCAGTATATGATACCCGCCGCCGGCATTAAGGATCAAGAGTTGGCCATAGGAACGGAACGGGCCAGCGTAAACAACCCAGCCGTCAGCGGGCGCCGTAACCTGCGCACCGGCGCGCGTTGCGATCGAAATGCCCTTTTCCAGCCCGCCGACGCGGTCCGTGTCCCCGTAGCCTTTGATTTTGATGCCGTTAACCGGAATTGGAACCTTGCCATGCAAGGAAGCAAAGGCCATCGCCGGCGCCATGCGGCCGGGATCGTGCAACGCCGCCAGCGCCTTTCCGGGTTCGACCGGCGCTGATTCGCGGGCGCTTTTTTCAGCTATGCCGAGATCCTTTTCCAGCCTGGCGATCAATTCTTCGAGATTGCCTGCCTTTTCGGCCAGCGCGCGGGCGCGCGCGCGTTCGGCGTCGAGGGCGCTTTCGCGCTCCGATTGCTGCAATTGCCGCTCGGCGATCAACGCCGCCAGACGCTTGCGCTCGTTGCCGAGCGACGCGACCTCGCCTTTCAGACGATCACGTTCGGCAGCGATCTGCTTGCGCACGGCGAACAGTTCATTGAGATCGTTGGCAAGCGCCCGCACCCGCTGCTGCACCTCCGGCAGCACGGCACCGAGCAGCATCGCGGTGCGCACTGCCGCGAGTGCGTCTTCCGGACGCGCAATCAGCGCGGGCGGCTGGTGATGGCCCACGCGTTGCAGCGCCGCCAACACTTCCGCGATCACCGCGCGGCGACCTTCCAGCGATTTCCGGATCCGGGTTTCCTTGGCGTCGAGCGGCTCGAGCCGCGTTTGCGTGCGTGCGATTTCCGATTCCAGATCGCGCAATGTCGCGGCGGTATCGATCAGGCTCTGGTTGAACTTGCGGCGGTCACTGCCGAGCGCCTCGATCTCGCGCTTGAGCGCGGCTTCGGTTTCGGCCGCCTTGTTCTGCTGCTCCCGCAGCTTTTCCAGTTCCTGGTTGCGCTGCTTGAGCGTGTCGAGCTTCTCGGGCGGATTGTTCTGCTGCTGGGCGTGCGCCATGCCGCCGAGCGCAACCGGCAAGGCGAGGACGAGCCCAGCGATCAGCGCCAAGCGCGGATCAAGACGATTGAACCCCCGAAGGCAAATCATTTCGTCCAAGTTACGCCCACCGTCCGGGTCGACAAGGATTATGTGATCCTGAGTCATTGCGACTGCATTAAGGCCGAAATGGCGCCTTTGTCGTCCCGCCGGGCGGGGCGGCGCGGCGGCCCTACGCCCGGTGATAGGGGTGGCCGATCAGGATGGTGGTGGCGCGGTAGAGCTGTTCCAGCAGCATCACGCGCACGAGCTGGTGCGGCCAGGTCGCCGTGCCGAAGGCCAGCCGCAGGTCGGTCTGCCGGGCGATGGTGGGGGCCAGACCGTCGGGACCGCCGATGACGAAAACCGCGGCCGGGCGATCATCGCCGCGCCACAGGGCGAGCCGGTTGGCCAGCGCCGGGCTGTCGAGGTTCTCCCCGCGCGAATCGAGCAGGACCACGGCCGATCCCGTCGGGATCACGTTGGCCAGCGCGATCAACTCCTCGATGATACGCTTGTCCGCCTCGGCGGCGCGGCTCTCCCGGATTTCGATGATTTCGACTTCGCTCCAGCCAAGGGCGCGGCCGGCTTGCGCCGCGCGTTTGACGTAGCGCGCGGCAAGCTCGGTTTCGGGGCCCTGTTTAAGGCGTCCAATGGCGGCGACGATGATGCGCACGCCCGGCAGCCTATCAGTTCGCCCGCTTGCGGTCGCCGCTCCGTGTGCCGGCCCACATCTTTTCCAGGCCGTAGAAATCCCGGACTTCCGGCCGGAAGACATGAACGATGACATCGCCGGCGTCGATCAACACCCAATCGCCCTGCCGCATGCCCTCGGAGCGCACGTCCTTGATGCCGGCCTTGTGCAAGTCCTTGATCACGTGCTCGGCCGTCGAGACCACGTGCCGGTTCGAGCGACCGGAGGTCACCACCATGTAATCGGCGATCGATGATTTGCCGGCGAGCTCGATGGTCACGCTGTCCTCGGCCTTCATGTCATCGAGACGGGCGAGCACGATACGGAGCGCCTCTTTGGCGGTCGGCCGCGGCGAGGCGGGTTTGGACGACGCACGCGCCGTCCTGGAGAGTGCGGGTGTGGGCAGGGGTCTCTATCCTTTCGTTTCGTTGCGCCCTTCCGGTACGAACCGGGGTTTCGATCAAGATAACCATTCCGGCCGGATTTGCTACTGGTGTGGCGTTTCGCAATTGCCGAGTGCATTTGCGGCGATCCTCCGATCGGCGCTTGCTGAAATGCAGCTGGCAATTCGGAAACGGGACACTGGCGCCCCGACCAGCGGTCCTCACGGCTTTTGCTGGCGCATGGCCCTCAGTTCAGTCGACGATAGGGGTGACTTGAGGCCATGGATGAAAGCCCAGCGCGGTGGTTTGCGGTCCGGCAGGGTGGAAGCGGCATGTTCCGGGATGCGCGCGTGCGAGAGCGCCAGGCTCGCCGGGCTGGCGGCCGCATAGAGACTCGGCCCCAGCCGGTCGATCACCACCATCGGTACCAGGTTCGCTATGCCGCGCCATCGCTGCCAGCGGTGAAAGCTCCGCAGATTATCCGCGCCCATGATCCAGACGAAGCGGACACCCGGGCAGCGGGCGATGAGCCAGGCGATGGTGTCATAGGTGTATCTGGTCTTGATGAAGGCCTCGATGCCGGTGACGTCGATGCGCGGATGATGGGTGAGCGCGCGCGCGGCCTCGATGCGCTGCTGAATGGGTGCAAGGCCGCTGGTGTTCTTGAGCGGATTGCCGGGTGTCACCAGCCACCAGACGCGGTCGAGCTTGAGCCGTTTGAGGGCGAGCAGGCTTGCGCCCAGATGTGCCTCATGCGGCGGGTCGAACGTTCCACCGAACAGGCCGATCCTCATGCCGGGCGCATGGGGCGGAATCAGGCGCTCGGCGGCGGCGGGAATTTGCGGGTTCACGGACGGGTCTGGCCACTGCCGCGGATGCGGTATTTGAACGTGGTGAGTTGTTCGACGCCGACCGGCCCGCGCGCGTGCAGACGGCCCGTGGCGATGCCGATTTCGGCGCCGAAGCCGAATTCGCCGCCGTCGGCGAACTGGGTGGAGGCGTTGTGCAGGACGATGGCGGAGTCCACTTGCGCCAGAAACTTGTCGGCGGCGGCGGCGTCATCGGTGATGATGGCGTCAGTGTGGTGGGAGCCGTAACGCTCGATGTGCGCGATCGCGTCGTCGACGCCATCTACCACCTGTGCGGCAATGATGGCGTCGAGATATTCGGCCGACCAGTCATCCTCGGTCGCCGGCTTCACCCGCCTGTCGACCGCCTGCACCGCCTTGTCGCCGCGGACCTCGCAATCGGCGGCGAGCAACATCTCGACCAGGGGATTGAGAAGCCGGTTGGAGCCGGCGCGGTCCACCAGAAGCGTCTCGGCGGCGCCGCAGACGCCGGTGCGGCGCATCTTCGAATTCATCACGATCGCCTTGGCCATCTCGAGATCGGCGCCCTTGTCCACATACACATGACAGACGCCTTCCAGATGCGCGAACACCGGAATGCGTGCTTCGGTCTGCACGCGCGAAACGAGAACTCTTGCCGCCGCGCGGCACCAGCACGTCGATGTTGCCGTCAAGGCCGGCGAGCATCATGCCGACGGCGGCGCGGTCACGGGTGGGAACGAGCTGGATGGCGGCTTCCGGCAGGCCGGCGGCGCGCAGGCCCTCGGCCAGCGCGTCGCAGATGGCGCGGCTGGAACGCAGGCTGTCGGAGCCGCCGCGCAGGATCGCGGCGTTGCCGGATTTCAGGCAGAGGGCGCCGGCATCGGCGGTGACGTTGGGGCGGCTCTCGTAGACGATGCCGATGACGCCGAGCGGCACCCGCACCCGTTCGATGGCCATGCCGTTTGGCCGGGTCCAGGCGGCCATGGTTGTTCCGACCGGATCAGCCAGGCCGGCGATGGTCTCGATCCCGGCCGCCATGGCCTCGACCCGGGCCGGATTGAGGGATAGCCGGTCCAGGAAGGCCGCGGTGCCGCCGGCGGACCGGGCTTCGGCCACGTCTTCGGTATTGGCCGCCAGAATGGCGGATTCGTGGGCCCTCAGCGCCGCCGCCATGGCCTTTAGCGCCTTATCCTTCTGGGCAGTGGAGGCCAGCGCCAGGGCGCGCGCGGCCGCGCGCGCCTGGCGGCCGATGTTCGCCATCCCCGTAGCGATATTGCCGGATCCTTCGATACTCGTCAGCGGCACCGTCATCGTCCGTAAAATGCCCCTGTAAAGCCCCTATGGGGGTGGCTTCCTACCACGTCGGAGGGGCCCGGGCGAGGTGGCCTGCCTCATGGCTGCCCCATCGGTTAACTGGGGATAGCGTGGATAACCTGTCCGGCGGTGCAACCGATCAACGGCCCTACACATTTTGTTACCAGGGTGGTGCCGGAGTAGGAGGAGATCATGGCGTCCGTTACGAGGGGTTTGCCGAGCCGGTTTCCGGTCGGCACCAAGTTTGTGATCGAAGGCCGCCCCGGCGGCCAAGGGCGGGTTTTTCGGCGGTATCTGGAGTTTCCCGACGGCACGCGGGTCCGCCTGCCCAAACTCGGGCAGAAGCCGGGAACGCCGGTGCGGCCCGCGGAGCGCGGCCCCCGCGTGGCGCGCAGCCGTCGCCATTGAGCCTGGTGCGCGGCTTCATCGCCGTCGTTCACTCGACAATCAGATTGGCAAAAAAGAAGGGACCCGAAGGTCCCGTGGGGGAAAGTCGTTGTCGCCAGCGTGAAACGCAGCTGACGACGCCGTCCGTAGCTGACGACCGGGAAGGGGTGCAGGAAGAATGCTTGAACCCCGGTCGCGACGGTTTATGGTGCCAGTCAAATGCACCCGCTGCGGCCGAACAACCTGCCAAATCGTCACGTGAGCTATTTGGTCGCGGTCGAATTCGCTTGACCCGCGCAAACGGAAGCCCCGGCCTTCCGGAAGGCCGGGGCTAACGGGCGATCGGTTAATCGCCTCATGACATTGTCTCGCGTCGCACGGAATTAACGCGCAGCCGGATTTCGGGTTCCACCACAGAGACGGGACGAAAGCTCAAATTTCTATTCCTATTCCGCGCCGCGCAGCACCAGGTCGTCGCGATGGATCATTGCGGCGCGGCCGGTGTAGCCGAGGATCAACATGATGTCGGCGGACGGCCGCCGCTTGATCTTGTCGGCGTCGGCCGCGTCATAGGCGATCAGCCCGCGGCCGATTTCGGCGCCGTCCGGACCGCGCACCAGCACCGCATCACCGCGTTCGAACGCTCCCTCGACCTTGATCACGCCCGCCGGCAGGAGGCTCTTTCCGTCACGGAGCGCCTTCACCGCACCGGCATCGATGGTCAGCGCGCCGCGCGGCTCCAGCGAGCCTGCGATCCATTTCTTGCGTGCGGTGACCGGATTGGCCGGCGTCAAAAACCAGGTGCAGGACGCACCTTCCATGATCGCGCGCAGGGGATGCATCACCCGCCCCGAACCGATCACCATGTGGGTCCCGGCGCTGGTGGCGATGCGTCCGGCCTCGATCTTGGTGCGCATGCCGCCGCGCGCGGTCTCGCTTGTCGCGGCGCCCGCCATGGCCTCGATTTCGCGCGTGATGCGCGGCACCACCGGAAGGTGCTTGGCGTCAGAGTCCTTGCCAGGCGGCTTGTCGTAGAGTCCGTCAACGTCGGACAGCAGCACCAGCAAGTCGGCGCTCATCATGGTGGCGACGCGAGCGGCGAGCCTGTCGTTGTCGCCATAGCGGATCTCGGTGGTCGCAACAGTGTCGTTCTCGTTGATCACCGGCACGGCGCGCCATTCCAGAAGCTTTGCGATGGTGGAGCGGGCGTTGAGATAGCGTCGGCGCTCTTCAGTGTCGGTCAGCGTTACCAGCACTTGCCCGGCATCGATGCCGTGTTGTCCAAGCGCCTCGGCCCAGGCGCGCGCCAGCGCGATCTGGCCGACCGCGGCGGCGGCCTGGCTGTCCTCGAGCTTGAGACGCCCCTTCGGCAGCTTCAGCACGGCGCGGCCGAGCGCGATGGCGCCGGAGGAGACCACCAGCAACTCACGTGCGCCGCCAGACCCGCTCTCTTCCTTGCCGCCGCGCAGCATGGCGATGTCGGCGGCAAGGCCGTCCAGCCAGTCATGCTTGAGCTTGCCCGCAGCGGCATCGACCAGTAGTGCGGAGCCGACCTTCACCACGATGCGGCGGAAGTCCGTGAGGGCAGGGGTTTTGCGGGTTGCGGTCTTTGACATTGGCCCGGCGGGGAAGGTGAGGTGTGCCGGGGGTTTAGCATGGGGTGCCGGGTGCGGGTAAGTCTTTCAGGCCGGTCTTGTACTTGTCCTTAATCCGCCCATTCGCGCCAGTGCGTCGGGTCGACCTGAACCGGCTTTCCGGTCGTGGCGTGCGTCCATTGCCCGCCGCTGCGGCGGCAGGGGAACACGAGCGCGTATACCTCGCCGTCCTCGATGACGCAGAGGTGCACATCGCGATCATGGGGCGCCGTGGATATGGGATGCCATTCGTGCAAGGCCGTGCCCGCCCGCCCTTTGCTACTATGGGCGAGACATACGGTATCCCCCGGGTGCGGGGCTGGATTGCGTTAGATCAATGGCCGCGAGAAATACCGGAACCGTCAGAACCGCCCGTTCACGATGCTTTGCCGCAGCGCCTCGCGGACGCGCGTGATGACGTCTTCGTAACTGCGGCCTTCGTCCTGCCGAAACAGGCGCGCGGTCGGATACCAGGGGCTGGTTTCGCGATCGAGCAGCCAGCGCCAGTCGGGGATATAGGGCAGCAGCACCCACACCGGCTTCGCCAGCGCTCCGGCGAGATGGGTCACGCTGGTATCGACCGTGATGAGGAGATCAAGCTGCGAGAGCAGCGCCGCGGTGTCGGCGAAATCCTTGAGCTTGCCGCCGACCTGCAGGATGTCGCTGCGCGCAGCCAGCACAGTGGCGTCGGCATCGCGCACGTCCTTTTGTACGCTGACGAAGCTGGCGTCGAGCTCGAGAAGCGGCAGCAGGGTTTCGAGCGCGACAGAGCGGTCGCCGTCGCGCAGGTGGGACGGATTGCCGGACCAGGCAAGTCCGACCCGGGGCCGGCGCATGCCTGAAAGCTGCGGTTCCCAGGCGGCGATGTCTTCCGGCAGCGCACGCAAATAAGGTGTCGCCGACGGCACCGTCTCCATACGGGTGCCGAACACGAGCGGAAGGCTGAGAAGGGGGCAATACGTGTCGAAGCCCGGCAGCAGCGAGCCCTTGGCGATGACCTCGCTTGCGCCGGAGAGCGTCGTCATCAGGCGCTGCAGGGGCGCTTCGACTTCAAGGACAACATGCGCGCCGCGGGCGGCCGCCGCCGGAATGTAACGGCAGAACTGGATGCTGTCTCCGAAACCCTGTTCACTGTGCAACAGGATGGTCTTTCCGGCGATGTCTTCGCCGCGCCAGAGTGGCTGCGGGAAATCGCGCTTGACGTCGATCATGGCCTCGCGCTGCCAGCGCCATTCGTACTCGGCAAAACCACGTACGAAATCGCCGGTGATCAGCCGCGCGGTGGCCTGGTTCCAGTGGACCTCTGGCAGGTCCGGCCTGAGCGCCAGCGCGCGGTCAAAATCGGCGAGCGCCTCATCGAGCCGCTTCAGATTGTACAGGGTGGCGCCACGGTTGCCGTAGGCATCGGCATAGTCCGGCTTGAGCGCAATGGCGCGGTCGTAACTTGTGATTGCCTCGTCGTAGCGCTTCATCGCATCCAGGGTGGCGCCGCGATGGGAGAGGGCTTCCGGATATTCGGGCTTGAGCACGAGTGCGCGCTCAAAGCTCTGAAGCGCTTCATCGTCGCGCCCAAGCGCGTGCAGAGCGATGCCACGGTTGGAAAGCGCTTCCGGGTAGTCCGGTCGCAGCCCCAAGGCGCGGTCGCAGCTTGCCACCGCTTCGTCGTGGCGCTTGAGATCGTTGAGGACATTGCCGCGGTTCAGATGACCTTCCGCGATGTCGGGCGCGAGCGCCAGCGCATCGTCGAGGCTGGCGAGCGCCTCATTGAGCCGTTTCAACTCGTGCAAGACGATGCCGCGATTGCACAGCGCCGGGGCATGGTCGGGTTGCAAGGCGAGCGCCTGATCGTAGCTCGCAACCGCTTCCTCGTGGCGTCCGAGGTCCTTCAGCGCGTTCCCCTGATTGAACAGGGTGCCGGGATCATCGGGCGTCAGGGCCAGTGCCGCCCGATAGCTCGCCAGCGCCTCTTCGTGGCGGCCGAGGTTCGCAAGCAGCACGGCGCGATTGTTGTGGGCCTCCGCAAATCCCGCATCGAGAGCAATGGCGCGATCAAAGCTCGCCAGCGCTTCCTCGGGTTGTTCGAGGGCATTCAGCACCAGGCCGTGATTCAACAGCAGGAATGCGGAAGGCGGCCCGCCCCGCATGGCAGCCGCCACCAGTTGCAACGCTTCCGTGGCCCTGCCGTTGGTGAAACGGACAAGCCCGAGGAAGTGCAATGCGTCGGGATGGTCGGGCTTGGCCGCCAGGATGATCGAATAGAGCCGTTCTGCCTCGTCCAGTTCGCCCTGTTGATGCAGCTCGACCGCCCGCGCCAGTGCTGGCGCCAGATCCAGCGGGCCGGCTTCCGGCTGATGCGAGAGTGACAAGATCGGCGAGGCCTCCGCTCGAAGGTCTCACCGAGAGGTAAAAGAGTCGCTGCGGTCCGTCCAGCGCGGAATTGGCCGGGCCCGCGACCGCCGGCTACTGATTTTTGGCGGCGGCCCTCGCGCTCAGGCTTTCCGATGCCGAAAGCGAAGCGTGCGGATTAACGATGGTATAGCCACGGATGGACCTCACATGCTCACGGGTCTTGCCGCCGCCCGAGTTGCCATCGTGGACCAGCCATTCGTGACCGCTGACATGACTCATCAGTACCATGACGTGATGTCTGCGGGCGGCGACCATCCCCGGCGCTGGCGCAGTGCGTGGAAACATGGTGCGCCAGTTGCGGGCCACATTGAGCATGGGACGGATTTCACCAAAGACATAGAGAGAGGCCTCGCAACCGCAGAATTGATGCGGGCAGCCCTGGGGCCGGCCACCGACGATGACGCTGTTACCGTTGGCGTCGTAACCGTCGTCGAAGGCGGGCGCGGCGGCCGCCGCGCGCGCGCCAGGGCCCGGGCGATCCGAGCAGCCGAGATGATTGCAAACGACGGGACCATTGTTCTTGCGCGCCCCTCTGGGTGTCGCGTCGGCGTTCGTAGCCGCGATGGTCAATGTCAGGATAGCCAGTATGAGTTTGGTTGCGTGTCTGATCACGAAACCTCCTTACGCAATTTCGCTGTACACCGCTCGCCGCTCCTTCGTCGGCTGTTTGCGGATTTGTCCGATCATGGTCGGGGGAGAGCTGTAGTCGGTTTGCAGCTTCGGCGCGATATGATCCCGGCGATAAGCTCACCAAGTAACGTTAAGATCGGCGCGTTCAGCCATGCGAAAGGGCCATGAATCGGGCAAAGAACGCGGAAATGTCCCGCCTTGATCATGGCTGCCATGCAGCAATGCGAATGAGTGCTCGAAAGCAGTGTGCCAATCGTAAATGGGTCGGGATCTGACGATTGATATCGGGCGACTTCGCTGGAAGCGACGCCTTGCCATTAACCTTTACGTTCCCGAGGTGGCGAAGGACGGCAAGTCTTTATATGCGTGCGTCAACGCGGTCAGCCGCCGCGCAGGCCGAGCAATTCGGGGCGGTACTCAAAATGCATCGTATCGTAGTGGTACCACTTGCCGCCCCAGATGAAGCCATGGCGCTCGAAGATGTCGACGATCTCCTGCGGCATGCGGTTGCGATAGGGAATCGGGCCGGTCTTGTATTTCCAATACCAATAGTCGCCATAGCGGGTGTTGAGATCGATGGCGGCGGCGTAGCTGTGCACGCTCGGCTTGCCGGTGTCGGCAACGGTGCGGCATGAATAGACGCCGCCGATCGGATAGGCCGTGCGTTTGATCTTCTCCGGCAGCGCATCGATTTCGTTGGAGATCGCCTGCAGCCGCCGGGCGATGCCGTTAGTACGGGTGACGTAGACACGTTTGCCCCAGGCGCGCGGCAGCCAGACGATCTGCGCCAGTCCGCGCTGCACCTCGCTCCGGTGGCAATCGCCGTACATCTTGTTGAAGAAGGCTTCGTTGCGGAACCGGCCCGGATCGCCGTTGACCGGCGGATGGCGCGTGAGCCGGCCGCGCGGATAGGTCAAACGAAACTGGTCGAGAATGGAAGCGTTGCGCAGCAGCTCATCGAACGACTTGTGCGGCTTGCCGTCCGAGACGCGCATGCGCGTGCCGTCGCGCCAATAGATATAGGTGCCGTCTTGGCGAAGGAGGCGCTCGGGATAAGCTGAGATCAACGCATCGAGGGCCACTGTTGCGGACTGTGCACGCGCGGCTTGCGCCGCCGCGAGCGCCAGCAGGACGATGACGAGGTTTGGCGCCGCGCGCGCCATGAAACGCGGCGGCATGATCGATCTTCTGTCAAAGGGCATGGGGCGCTGCCGTGCTTCGTACGAATTGAACGAGAATATTGCCGGCAGGCGGCGGCGCAAGCGCGCCCCTTACGGGCAGCCGGCGCGGAGCTGTTCGTTTTCGGTAAGCGCTGCGCAGATGGTGATGATGTGCGCGCCGTTGTAGCTGTCGACTACGGCGGGAAGAGTCCGCTCCCTGGTGCGGCGTGCCGCGAGGGCCGCTGTCGGACGCGGGTGCACGGGCTTTGCCGCCGGTCTGGCGGGCGGCTGTGCAATCGCGCGCGGCGGTGCGAGCGGTTTGGGTGGCGACACGACCTGTTCGGTCTTTGGCGGTGTGGGCATCGCGGGGGCAGATGGGATCGACGCGGTGGAATCCATCATCGCAGTTCGCGTCGGCATTTGTTCTTCAGGAACGGCCCTGGTGAGCGCGGCCGTTGGTGCTTGCGCGGTGTGCGTATCCGGCCGCAACACACAGGCGGCCCAGACCAGGGGCGCCATTACCCCGATGGTCATTCCGGTGACGAACAGAAAGCGATGCAGCATGGCGGTACGTCTCGGCAGGTGTTTCGGCTTCGGTGCCAGCCAACGGCCACCCTGTCATCAAAACGACCGCAAACGCAGCAATAAATCGTGGCTCTTCTGTGCTTTTGCCCCTCATTCCACAGGCGGATCATGCCGCTATAATGGAACTCTGTGAACAGCACGAAATCGGCGGACAAGGAGCGGTCCTGGTGAGTACAGCAGCCCTGAAGAGCGGAGTACCGCCGAAGCCGGCGGTCGATGTCGAACGTTTCCGGCTGCGCCGGTTTGTCGAGAAGCTCGCGGAAGCAGACGAGCTGGACGTGGTGAATGAACCGCGTGAACTGGTTGATGTCGCCGCGCATCTCGACGGCAATCCGAAAGCGGTGTTGATCCGCAAGGCCGGTCCCGAGCAGGCGGAGCTGGTCGGCAACGTCATGGGCTCGCGGCGACGGCTGGCGCTCGCATTCGACGTGGAGGAGCCGGACCTGCTCAAGGAGGTGATGGCGCGGGTCGAGACCCCGATAGCCCCGGTGGAGGTGGCGAGCAGCGAAGCGCCCGTGCACCAGGTCGTGCTGACCGGCGCGGACGCCGACTTCACCAGGCTGCCCGTTCATCTCCAGCACGCCGAGGACGGCGCGCCCTACATCTCCGCCAGCATAGACGTGACCCGCAGCTTCGACGGCAAGCGCCGTAACGTCGGCTATCGCCGGCTGATGCTGCGCGGGCGCACCGAGGCCGGCATGGATCTGGTGGCGCCCAGCGACCTGCGCATCATGTACGGCGAGTTCGTCAAGCACCGCCAGCGTATGCCGGTCGCTTTCGCCATCGGCTCGCATCCCGCCGATGGCATCGCCGCCGCCTGCACCTGGACCGGCGCCGACGAGATGGCGATCATCGGCGCCTTGCGTGGCGCGCCGGTGCCGCTGGTGCGCTGCGCGACCATCGACGCTTGCGCGCCGGCCGATGCCGAAGTCGTACTCGAAGGCTATCTCGATGAGAACGGCTGGTCCGAGCCCGAAGGGCCCTACGGCGAGTTCCTCGGTTATATCGGCCACCTCAAGACCAACCCGGTGTTTCACCTCACCGCCATCACCATGCGGCGCGACGCGTTGTTCCAGACCGCGACCATTGGCGGGCGTCATCTCGCCAAGACCGACACCGCCGCGCTCAACACCATCCGTACCGAAACGGCGGCCTGGGCCGCGCTGCGCACGGCGATCCGCGAGCCGGTGGCCATCCACGCCACGCCGGCGAGCGGAGGTGTCTATAATTTGCGGCTGTCCATGCGCCAGCGCGTGCCGGGGGAATCACGCAACGCGATTGCCGCCATCTTCGGCTGTACGGCGGAGGTGAAGCACGTGTTCGTGGTCGACGACGACATCGACATCTTCTCCGATGCGCAGATGGAGTGGGCGCTGGCCACCCGCTTCCAGGCCGACCGCGATCTGGTGGTAGCGAGCGGCTTGCGCGCGGTGCCGCTCGATCCGTCGCTGCGCGGCGTGCGCGCGGCGCCCCGGGCGGCAAGACGGTGCGCGAGGCGCTGGAGAGCGGCCCGCAGAGCTTCCGAGATCTGATGGAAGCGACCGGCAGCCGCGACGGCCGCGACGTGTTGATTGCGCTCGACGAGGTGCGGCAGGCGATCGGACTGGAGCGGTTGCACGACGGCCGCTATCGGCTGCGCGGGCAGGAGAACGGCGATTCTCACGGGCACTGACTCTGATCAAGGACGATGGCCGCTGTCGGCCGTGGCGCGCTGCTGAACCCGAGCTGGACACAGGTGACGGCATCACCGCTCATACCATTCTTCAGGAGCAGGGTGCGCATCGACATTTCGAACAGATCGCCATGCGACTGGATGCAGACCGCCTTGCCCTTGAGGTCGGTAATCGTCCTGATCTTCGGATCGGTCACCCACAGCTTCCAGGGCGGCCTTTCCGACAGCGTCATCACCACTTTGATCCTGGCGCCCTTCAGGATCGCGCTGATCGCCGAACCGGTCGACGTGCTGAACTGGATCGCGCCCGAAATCAGGTGACTCTCGATAAGCTGTGTCCCCTCACCCGGATCGCGTTCCGCGATCCGACCTTTCGCTATGGCAGGGGTGAAGAGCGATCTTGGCGCGACCTCGCCTCACGCCACTGCGATCTCCAGCGGAAAGCTGTCGACCACCTCGTGGCCGGTGTCGTTCACGATGAAGGTGTGGCCGAGAAAGATGCCGAACATGCCGTCCGGCGTGATCGGGTTCGGCTCGGCCATGATCACCATGCCGGGCTTAAGCACCTTGTCGATCTCGATGCCGCGCACGTGCTCGGCCGAGACGTGCGGGTTGTCGGTCACGATGTCGATGCCGTGGCACTGGGTCGGCCGCGACTGCATGCCTTGCTCGCGGAAGAATTTGCTCGCTTCGCGCATGGCTTCCGCCGGCTTGCCCGGCATGATCTCGGCCACGATCTTGTTATAGCCGGGTAGCGTGATCTCCTCCCAGAACTTGCGCACCATATCGGTCGGTGGCCCGAGCGTGATTGGCGAGCCGATCTGCGCGGTGTAGCCGCGGTAACCGGCGGCGAGCTCCATGTTGATGATGTCGCCTTTCTTCAGCAAACGGTGCGAAGGCCGCGGATTGCCGAAGATCATTGCCGGTTTATCCATCGGCGTCGAGCCGATGATCAGGAAGTCGATGTCGCCGCCGCCATCCATGATGGCGGCCGCCGCTGCCGCGCGCAGCTCGTATTCCTTCGCGCCCGGCTTGGCGCGCGCAATCATGGCCTCCATGGCGCGCTGGCACAGCACGCCGGCCTTGCGCACGCATTCAAGCTCTTCTGCGCTGTGGATGACGACCAACTCATGCAGAAAGTTCTTGGTGAATACTATCTCGGCGTCGGGCAGGCCGACCTTGAGCGTATTGTACTGATTGACCGGCATGTAGTCTTCGTGACGCGGGTCAATCTCCATCAGCCCGATACGCCCGCGCTCGAGCTTCAGTTCCTTGATGCGCTCCAGCATCACTTCGGCGTAGCGGCCGTTGCGGCTGTGGCGCACGTCCTTGATCGCCACTTCGACGTTGCGGCGCACCGCTTCGGCGTGAGTGCCCCCCATGGAATAGATCATGGTCGGCTCGCCCTCGAGCGGCACGAGCACGTAGCAGGCGAGCGCGTGCCATTCGTAGTGGCCGGTAAGCCAGGTCATGCCGGCGCCGAAGCTCCAGTGGCTGGGGCCGCCGGCGGCGATCACGACGTCAAGCTTGTGCTCCTTCATCTTGGCGCGTAGCGCGGCGTAGCGGCGGGCGTATTCCTTTTCCGAGAACTGCTCGTAGACCGCGTCGCGGTAATAGGGCGTGTCGCGCATGTTGGCGAAGGGCAGCGCCTGGTCGAGCTTGTCGCGCACTTTTTCCCAGGTTTGGGGACCGATCGGACGGGGCGTTTGGACATTCATGGGAGCACCTTTCCAATATGACGACTCGAATTCCGTCCTCATCCCGAGGAGGCCTGAAGGGCCGTCTCGAGGGATGAGGCGGCCCTCATGGTTCGAGACGCGCCCTTAGGGGCGCTCCTCACCATGAGGGCCGAAGCCTACTGCGTGCACTTGCCGATGGTGATCGGTCCGCCGAGCTTCTTGACGGCTTCGTTGGCGATCGAGGGATCGAACACGTCCTTCACCGGCGGCTTCTTCTTGATGTAGCCGACCTCGAAGTCGTGGTTGACGGTCCACTCGGTGCGCTTGGCGTCATAGCCGGTATTGACGGACCAGACGCAGTGCGAGGTCAGCGTCTTCCAGGCGTATTCGACCGCGTCCTTGGGACGGCCGGTCGCCTTCATGATAATCGGCACCACCTTGGCCTCGTCCTTGTAGATGGTGCGGTTGGCTTCGATCATGGCGGCGACGGCGTCGACCATCAGGTCATGGTCGCGCTCGATCCAGGCGATCTGCGCGCCATAGGCGTTGTAGTAATAGTCCGGCATCAGATCGGAAAGTTCCACGAGCACATGCAGGCCGGGGTTCTTCTTCTTGGCGAGATAGACGCTTTCAGGATGCAACGAGACGCCGTTGATCTGCCCGGACACCAGCCCCGGCAGGCGTCCGGCGGTCGCGCCGGCGATGAACTGAACGTCGTCGGGCTTGAGTCCGGCGGATTTCAGCACCTGGCTGCCCATCACCCAGTTGAAGCCGCCGACGCCGCCGCCGACCGCGGAAAGCTTCTTGCCCTTGAGGTCCTTGGCAGTCTTGATGTCGGCTGACACCATGTAGGACTGCGGCAGGCGCGGGGCGAGGCCCCAGATCTGCCGCACCTTGACGCCGCGGCCGATGGCGACCGGCGTCACCGAGACCAGCGCGGTGCCTTGCGCGGCTGCTGCTTTCGCCGCTGGCGACGAGCCGCCCTCGAACTGGATTATGCTGACGTCGAGGCAGCGCTTGGCGAAGTAGCCGAGCTCCCTGGCGACGTATGGCGTGGTGTGCACGACGTTCGGCGGCGACACCGACACGCCGATATTGATTTTGCGCATGGTCTTGCAGTCGGCGGCCGCGGCCGGATTGACGGCCGGACCGGCCGTTAGCATGCCGCCAGCCAGCAGCAACGGGGCGTACCAAAGCTTCTTCATCTGCATTTGTCTTCCTCCCCTTGATTTTCGTTCTTGAACTCAGGTCTTCGCGTTACGAACTCCTCAATCCTGGTTGCCGGCCTGCGTCCACGGCGCCACCCGCACCTCGACGAACCGCACGCAAGCCGTGAGCGTGACGCCGAGCAGGCCGAGCGTCACGATCGGCACGAACATCTTGTCGACCTGATAGGTCGAGGCGGTGCGCACGATCAGGTAGCCGATGCCGGAAATGGCGGTGTAGAGGTCGGCGAGCACCATGCCGATCAGGCCGCGCCCGACCGCCAGCCGCAGGCCCGTGACGATGAACGGCAGCGCGCCCGGTAGCACGATGTTGACCCACAACTGACGCTCCGAACAGCGGAACGAGCGGCCGACTTCAAGCAGCTTGGCGTCCACGTTCTTCACGCCCTGGTAGGTGTTGATCACCATCGGGAAGAACGCGAACAGGAACAGGATGATCACCTTGGACGGCAGGTCGAAGCCGGCCCACAGCACGATCAGCGGCACCAGTGCGACGCTCGGGATGGAATAGAGAAAGGTGATGTAGACGCCGAGGCCGATGTCGAGGAGCCAATAGCGCGCGAGCAGCAGCCCGATGACGACGCCGATCACGACGGCCAGCGACAGGCCGATGGCCAGCACGATGAGGCTGGGCGCGAGATAGGTCCACAGTTCGCCGCTTCCCACCATCTCCACCGCGGCCCTGGCGATGGCCGACGGTGTGGTGAACAGCACCGGATCGATCTTTCCGCCGAAGATCTGCCAGAGCGTCAGCACGCTGGCGAGCGAGATCGCCCTGACCAGGACATTGAGCCCGAGCTGCTTGCGGCGGCGGCGGGCGGCGACCTGCTTGGCGCGCTCGCGGTCGTCGCTCTCCGAGCGTGCCGCCATCGCGATCATGTCGACGTCTTGCGTCTGCACGGTCATGGGTGGGCGACCTCCGCCACGCGCGGGCGCTGCGGCCGTGCGGTATGCAGCTGATGCCAGATGTGCTGGCGCAGCTCGACGAAGCGCGGGTCGGCGCGCACGGTTTCGACATCGCGCGGATGGCGAAACGGCACGTCAATGATTTCCTTTATGCGCCCGGGCCGCGCAGTCATCACTGCCACCCGGTCGCCGAGCAGGAGCGCCTCGTCGATCGAATGAGTGATGAACACCATGGTCTTTCGTTCTTCCGGCCGCTCCATCAGGTGCAGCAATTCCTCCTGCAGGATTTCACGGGTCTGCGCGTCGAGTGCGGCGAACGGTTCGTCCATCAGCAGGATCGACGGGTTGATCGCGAGCGCCCGCACCAGGCCGACGCGCTGCTGCATGCCGCCGGAAAGCTGATAGGGATAGTGTTTCTCGAATCCGGTCAGGCCGACGAGATCGAGATAATGGTCGACCCGTTCCTTGATGCGCGAGGCGGGCGCGCCAGCCATGGCAAGGCCGAAGGCGGCATTGTCGTAGACGGTCTTCCATGGCAGCAGGCCAAAGTGCTGAAACACCATGGCGACGCCTTCGGGCGGCCCGGCGACCGGGGTGCCCTGGACCAGGAGCTTGCCGTCGCTGATGCCGGTCAGGCCGGCGATGCAGCGCAGCAAGGTGGTCTTGCCGCAACCGCTCGGTCCAACGACGCAGAGGATTTCCTGATTACGAACGGCGAGCGAAAGCTGACGGAAAGCGACGACGGTTCCATCGAGAAAGAGCTTGCTTGCACCGTCCGCGACGATTGAAAAACGACCGTCGACGGCCGTTGACGCCATGCTGCGTGACCTCCCCAAGGACCCGGGCGCCCCGCCCGGTCTTTGCCGGGCTTAAGCTCACCAGAATTCTGCCGGCCGCGGACGGTGTCAAGCGGGATAGCGATGAGGCGGGGCTCTTGCGGTTGCGCGATTCTCATCGGGTGGACCGATGGGCTGCAAGAGAGATGGTCTTGGGAAGGTCGGGAATGCTCACCCGTCCACGGCCTGTAACGTCACCGGCGCCAGGCCGGAAAAGCCGAGCGCGCGTGCGCCCGCGGGCGTCAGATCAATGATACGGCCGCGTACGAAAGGACCGCGGTCGTTGATGCGCACGACAACACTGCGTCCGTTATGTCGGTTGGTCACGCGCACACGCGTGCCGAAGGGAAGCGTCTTGTGCGCGGCGGTCAACGCGCGCGGCGAAACACGTTCGCCGTTGGCAGTGCGGCCGCCCTCGTAGGCATAAACGGAAGCGATACCGGATTGAGCGCTTGCGGCCGGAACATTGGCGAGGAAGAAGAAGGCACCGCAAACGGCCGCCGCCATGCGCAAATTCATAATACTCGGCCTCACCGATTGATTACCCTGGTTCGTCAGGCTGCTTACCGGCCGTATGTGCGCTTTCGGGGCGAGAATTGGGCCATTTCAGGGAAGATACGCGTAAATTGGCGCAGGTTTTACACATGGAACGGCTGCGACTTAATGGTGTATATTTAGATTTAAAAGCACTAGTGCGGCACGACGCCGGCCATTGCGTTATAAAAGTGCTGCACGCAAATGAGGGCGACTTGTCAGGTCGCAGACGGGCCGAACGGGAACCCGGCCCTGGTGATGGCGTTAGTAACCGGGAATGTGTTTATGCCGGGCAAAGGCATGTCATTTGTTTTGTATGCCGTCGTGCTGGTGGTTTCCGTCGCCAGCGTGATGATGGGGCTTGATTGGCTGGCGACGCCGCCGACGGCGGTTCCCAAGTCGGTTCAGACCGTGCGCGCGCCTGCCAGGCCGGCTGCTCCCAGGCCGGCCGAAGTGGGGAAAGTCGAATCCGCCAAAAACGCGCCCAGGGAAGTCGCCGCTACCACCGGCAAGGCGAATTCGACGACCGTTCCCGAAACCGATCCAATGAAATCCGCGCAGGCCAAGGCCAACGCGACAGACTCAACGGCTGTGTCCACGGCGAACCAGTCGGGCGTCGCGGCTGTCGCTCCCGAAACGGCTGGCAGCGCGCCTGCGAGTGCCATCGACAATCCGCAGGCCGGTGGCGCCGATGGCTCGCCGGGTATCATTGTCAATGAAGAAGGCGTGGCCGCGCAGGCCAATGCCCCGTCACCGCGCTGCGATGTACAGGCTTGTTCGGCGCGCTATCACTCGTTCACCGCTTCCGATTGCACCTATCAGCCGTTCGACGGTCCGCGCCGGCTTTGCACGGTCGGCAATCCGCCGCGTCAGGTCAGCGAGTCGCCGGCAAACGCACAGACGTCCGACGCGAGCAAGCCGGCCGCCTCGTCCGCGTGCAACTACGATGCCTGTGGTGACGCCTATCGCTCGTTCGATCCGGCCACCTGCACATATCAGCCGTACGAGGGCCCGCGGCGGCAGTGCACGAAGTAGGCCGGTTTTGCCCTGTTTCCGAAACGGCAGTCAATTTTTCCCCAATTTTCCCGGGATTTGTCAATTAGTTTGACCTCCTACGATCGACGGCTGCCGGCCCACGATCCGGGACAAACATCAGGCCTGGCTGCCGGCTTGCGCGCGTAACGTTGGTGCGCAGAACGAAAGCAAGCGGCGTCGATTAACCTCGCGGTCCCGGGCCTTTTCGTTCCTGTTGCGCTTTTTGCCTTCTGCTGCAAAACTCATCGCGGATGGGCAAACGCCCAACAACTTGGTCTGCTTGGTCTGCGTCTGTGGGGACTACATCCGGGCGGACTGATTTTGCGGGACCAAATCTGGGAGGACTAAATGAAAAAATTGATCGTAACCGCACTCGTGGCGGTCGGATTTTCCGCCATCGCGCTGGCGCCCGCGTCCGCGGCGCCGGAAGTGACCCTGCGGCTGCATACATTTTTACCGCCGGTCTCCAATCCGGTGAAGCACTTTATGAAGCCGTGGGCCGAGAAGATCGAAAAAGAGTTGAACGGCCGCATCAAGATCCAGATCTATCCGTCGATGCAGCTCGGCGGCAAGGCACCGCAGCTGCTGCAGCAGGTCAAGGACGGTGTCGTCGACATCGTGTGGACCCTGCCCGGTTTCACGCCCGGTGTGATGCCCAAGCTCGAGGTTTTCGAACTTCCGTTCCTGCATCGCAGCACCCACGCGACCGTGATGGCGCTTCAGGACTACGTCGACAAGCACATGCAGAAGGACTTCGAGCCCTATCATGTGCTGATGGTGCACTGCCATGCCGGCGCATTGTTCATGACCAAGGATCCGATCAACAAGGTCGAGGACTTCAAGGGCATGAAGCTGCGTGCCTATTCGCGCACCAATGCCTGGATTCTCGAGGCGCTGGACGCCGCGCCGCTGCAGCTGCCGCTGCCCGAACTCGTACCGATGCTCAGCAAGGGCACGATCAGCGGTTCGATCCTGCCGTACGAGATCGCGCCAGCGGTCAAGATGCAGGAGCTGACCAACTACTTCACCACGCTGGCGCCGCCGCAGCCGCGCCTCAGCACGGCGATTTTCACCTTGCTGATGAACAAGAAGAAGTATGACAGCCTTCCGGCCGATCTGAAGAAGGTGCTGGACAACAATTCGGGCCGCAACCTTGCGCCGACCGTCATCAAGATCTGGGACACGATCGAAGTGAACGGCGAAAAGGTCATGCACTCGAAGAAGAAGAACAAGTTCGTTCAGCTCAGCGCGGCAGAAACCGCCAAGTTCAAGAAGAAGGTTCAGCCGGTCTTCGATCGCTTCCAGAAGCTCCTCGACGACTCGGGTGCCAATGGCGCGCAGATTCTCGCGGACGCCGAGGCGCTCGAGGCAAAGTACTCGAAGTGAGCGAACGTCGCTTCGCCGAAGCATGATTCCGAAGCGTGAAGATCAATTCGGAAGTGATGCTCTGACAGGACTTCCGGACCATGGTCTGATTCTCCCGGGTTGGATCATGGTCCGGAGGAAGCCTCGACACTGAGAGAACTTCATGGCCGAAAGCGTGCAAGAGGTCGTCCGGCCGACCGATCCGATCGGCCGGATTCTGCTCCGGATATCCATCTTCCTTGCGGTGCTTGGCGGGTTGCTTTGCTGTGTCACTGCCGCGATGGTGACCGTGAGTGTGACCGGCCGTTATCTGTTTTCGGCACCGGTTCCCGGCGACTGGGATCTTATCGGCATCTTCTGCGGCACCGCGGTGTTCGCATTCCTGCCCTATTGCCAGATGACGCGTGGCAACGTGGTCGTCGATTTCTTCACGGCGAACATGGCGCCGCGCGGCAAGTCGATACTCGACGGCTTCGGCACGCTGCTCTATCTGGTGATCGCCGCGATGTTCACGTGGCGGCTGTATTACGGCGGCTGGGAGCTTTATGAATCCTCGGAAGTACTCGCCGCGTTCAACTTTTATCGATGGTGGACGGTACCACTCCATCTTGCCTGCATGATCGTCTTGCTGTGCGTGATTGCATACACGCTTGTCCGTGACATCAAGGGTGCGAGAATCGGCCAAGCATCCGGTTGAATACGGACGGGGCGTTGGGGGGAACCGTGCAATGAGTGAACTGGCGATCGGCGCAATCGGTTTTGGCGTGCTGCTGTTTCTGATTGCGATCCGGGTTCCGATCGGCGTGGCGATGCTTGCGGTCGGACTGGTCGGATACGATCAGATCGCCGGGACCACGGCGCTCCTGAGCTTTCTCAAGACCGAGATGTACTGGCGGTTTACGTCATCGGATCTGGCGGTTATTCCGCTGTTCCTGATGATGGGCCACTTTGCGGCACGCGCCGGCATCACCACCGCCCTGTTTCGCGCCGCCGCAGCGTGGATCGGTCATTTGCGGGGTGGCCTCGCCATGGCCGCCGTCGGCGGGTGCGCCGCATTCTCGACCGTGAGCGGTTCGTCGCTTGCAACCGCCGCCATGATGGGCCAGGTCGCGCTGCCGGAACTGCGCCGTTACGAATATTCCGGGGCTTTTGCGACCGGCGCGCTGGCCGCCGGCGGTACGCTCGGCATTCTCATCCCGCCCTCGATCGTGCTGATCATTTTTGCGGTCATGGTCGAGGGCAACATCGTTTCCCTGTTCCAGGCGGGGCTCGTTCCCGGACTCCTGGCGGCAGCCGGTTATCTCGTTGCCATCGCCGTCGTGGCGCGCATCGATCCGAAAGCCGGCCCCGCGGGCCCGCGCGCCAGCCGGGCCGATCGATGGAAATCCCTCCGCGAAATCTGGTCGGTCGGCGTCATCTTTCTGGTGGTGATGGGCGGCATCTATGCCGGCATCTTCACGCCCACGGAAGGTGCCGGCGTCGGCGCCGTCGCCACGTTCCTAGTAGCCGTCACCCACGGCGGCATGCGGATGGCCGGTTTTCTCAGTGCGCTGATCGAGACCGCCAGCACAACCGCGATGATCTTCCTCATCCTGCTCGGCGCCGGCGTGTTCAACGCGTTCCTCGGCTTCTCTCAATTGCCGCTATGGACCGCGGATTTCTTCCAGAATTCGGGGATGTCGCCCTACGTGGTCCTGATGGGAATGCTCTTCCTCTACCTGGTGTTCGGTTGCGTCATGGACTCACTCGCCATGATCCTGATCACCATTCCGATTTTTTGGCCGATCGTCGCGGCGCTCGATTTTGGGCTCGGTCCCGACGACATGAAGCTGTGGTTCGGCATCGTCACCCTGATGGTGGTCGAGATCGGCCTGATCACCCCGCCGATCGGGTTGAACGTGTTCGTGATCAACTCGCTTGCCAGGGACGTACCGATGCTGGATACGTTCAGGGGCGTCGTGCCGTTCCTGATTTCGGACGCGATCCGCGTGACGCTGATCGTTCTCTTCCCCGGCATCAGCCTGTTTCTGCCCTGGTTGCTAAGCTAGCACGCTGCTCAATGCTTTCCGGAGTCATTCCGGGGCGCGCCCATAAGCGCGTTTACGCGCGTGTTCGACGCTATTGGGCGCGAACCCGGAATCCGGCCGTCTTGAACTTCTTCGTGGTTCCAGATTCCGGATCGCCGCGGCGTCCGGAATGACTGGAAATAGCCTTTCAACTGTCTGCAAAATCAGAATGCTGTGGTGGGCAGAGGCGCGTACGACACGTGGACGGGGGACGGCAGCCGGTGCTGCTCAGTAAACCACCACGCTGCGGATCGACTTGCCTTCGTGCATCAGGTCGAAGGCTTCGTTGATCCTGTCGAGCGGCATGGTGTGGGTGATCAGATCGTCGATGTTGATCTTGCCCCCCATGTACCAGTCGACGATTTTCGGCACGTCGGTGCGGCCGCGCGCGCCGCCGAAGGCGGTGCCTTTCCACACGCGGCCGGTGACGAGCTGGAACGGGCGCGTTGAAATCTCCCGGCCGGAACCGGCGACGCCGATGATGATGCTCTCGCCCCAGCCGCGGTGGCAGCATTCCAGCGCCTGACGCATGGTGGCGACATTGCCGATGCATTCGAAGGAGAAGTCGGCGCCGCCGTCGGTGAGATCGACGATCGCCTGCACCACCTTGTCGCGGCCGACCTCGTCCGGATTGATGAAATGCGTCATGCCGAATTTCCCGGCCATGGCGCGCTTGTCGGGATTGAGATCGACGCCGATGATCTTGTCAGCGCCGACCATCCGTGCGCCCTGGATGACGTTGAGCCCGATGCCGCCGAGGCCGAACACGACGACATTGGCGCCCGGCCAGACCTTGGCGGTATAGATCACCGCGCCGATGCCGGTGGTGACGCCACAGCCGATGTAACAGATCTTTTCGAAGGGCGCGTCCTCGCGGACTTTCGCCACCGCAATCTCCGGCAGCACGGTGAAGTTGGCGAAGGTCGAGCAGCCCATGTAGTGGAATACCGGATCGCCGTCGCAGCGGAAGCGGCTGGTGCCGTCGGGCATCAGGCCCTTGCCTTGCGTGGCGCGGATCGAGGTGCAGAGGTTGGAGCGGCGCGACAGGCAGGTTTTGCACTGCCGGCATTCCGGCGTGTAGAGCGGGATGACGTGGTCGCCCACCTTCACGCTTGAGACGCCTTCGCCCACTTCGCGCACGATGCCGGCGCCTTCGTGGCCGAGGATCGCGGGGAAGATGCCTTCCGGATCGGCGCCCGAGAGCGTGAAGGCGTCGGTGTGGCAGATGCCGGTGGCCATGACCTCGACCAGCACCTCGCCGGCCTTCGGGCCTTCGATGTCGATGGTCTCGATGGTGAGGGGCTCGCCCGCTTTCCAGGCGACCGCGGCGCGTGTCTTCATGGGCATCCTCCTCGACATGCTGGCCCAGACCTGGCCGGACCGATTCAACGTCAGAAGCGTTGTGCTTGGAATAACGGAGCGGTCGAAGCAACGCAACGAGAGTATCATGTCCAAGGTGCTGGTCGGTACGTCGGGCTGGAGCTATCGGTCCTGGCGCGGTCCCTTCTTCCCGAACGAGGTGATGGTGAAGCATCACCTGCAATTCTATGCCTCGCAATTTCTCACCGCGGAGCTCAACGGCGTGTTCTATCGCACGCCCACCGAAGATGCCGTGCGCGGCTGGCGGGACCATACGCCGGACGAGTTCGTGTTCGCCTGGAAGGCGTCAAAATTCATCACGCATTGGAAGCGGCTGACCGACAAGTCGCGCAACAGTCTTGATCTGCTGGAATCGCGGCTGCGTATTCTGGGCGGCAAGGTGGGGCCGGTACTCTTTCAACTGCCGCCGCAGTTCACCGCCGATCGGGAACGACTGGCGGGCTTCCTGAAGCTCTTGAGCCGGAGGCGGCGTTATGTCTTCGAGTTCCGCCACGCCAGCTGGTACGAACCGCCGATCCTCGACCTTTTGCGCGAGCACGACATCTCGCTGTGCGTTTCGGATCATCACGATGCGCCGGCGCCGTGGCAGACAACCGCTTCCTTCATCTACGTGCGGGGGCACGGGCCGGGCGGCCGGTACCAGGGCCGCTATCCGGACGCGACGCTGGCCTCCTGGGCCCGGCAGATCAGGAAATGGAAACGGGGCGGCCGCGACGTTTACGTCTATTTCGACAACGATCAGAAAAGCGCCGCGCCATTCGATGCGAAGCGGCTGATGGCGATGGTCGAGCGTGCGCCCTGACGGCGCCTCTACGGCTGCCAGGCTTCTTCTTTTTTCGGCGCGGGCTCTTCTTCGGCGGGCCCGCGCGCCGGGCCGATCACTTCGACAAGCGCGCGCAACGTTTCTTGCACGCCCTTCCCCGACGCAGACGAGAGCACCAGCGGCGTCTTCTTGCAGGCCTTCTTCAGCTTCGCCGCCTGCTTCCTGATTTCGTCCGGCGTCAGCGCATCGATCTTGGTCAGCGCCACGATCTCGGGCTTCTCGCCGAGCCCGTGACCGTAGGCGTCGAGTTCGCCGCGCACGGTCTTGTAGGCGCCGCCGGGGTCCCCGGCCGTGCCGTCGACCAGATGCAGGATCACGCGGCAGCGTTCGGTGTGGCCGAGAAACCGGTCGCCGAGACCAACGCCTTCATGCGCGCCTTCGATCAGCCCGGGCAGGTCGGCGAGCACGAATTCGCGCTGGTCGACGCGCACCACGCCGAGCTGTGGATGCAGCGTCGTGAACGGATAGTCGGCGATCTTCGGCCTGGCCGCGGTGACCACCGAAAGGAAAGTGGACTTGCCCGCATTGGGCAGGCCGACCAGGCCGGCGTCGGCAATGAGTTTCAGCCGCAGACGAATTGTCAGTTCCTCGCCGGGCTGGCCGGGATTGGCGTGGCGCGGCGCGCGGTTTGTCGAGCTCTTGAAATGGGCGTTGCCGAAGCCGCCGTTGCCGCCTTTGGCGATGGTGACGCGCTGGTTCACCTCGGTGAGGTCGGCGAGCAGGGTCTCGCCGTCTTCCTCATAGACTTGCGTGCCTACCGGCACCTTCAGCACCGCGTCGGCGCCATTGGCGCCGTGGCGGTCCTTGCCCATGCCGTGGCCGCCGCGCTTGGCCTTGAAGTGCTGCTGGTAGCGGTAGTCGATCAGCGTGTTGAGCCCGTTGACGGCCTCGACCACGACGTCGCCGCCGCGGCCGCCGTCGCCGCCGTTCGGCCCGCCGAACTCGATGAACTTCTCGCGCCGGAACGACACGCAGCCGTTCCCGCCCGCGCCCGACTGGATATAGACCTTGGCTTCGTCGAGGAATTTCAACTTGCTTTCGCCTTCGTCCGTTTGTGTTCGCTCACGGCGCGCTCGAGCACGTGGCGGATATAGCGTTGGTAGGGCACGCCCTCGCGCCTGGCATTCTCGCGCACGGCGTCAAACAACCCCTCGGACATGCGCAGGTTTACCGTTTTCTGCTTCGGCAGAATTTCAAAGTGCACGGGCTTGAACTGCGAGAAATCCAAGCCCGAAAGGTCCTGCTCCATAAACGCCTCTGCCTCTTCGTCGGTCTTGAAATGCGGAACTTTTCTTGGTTTAGCGGCCTTTCGCTTCATAACGTTCGATCTCCTTTCTATGCATATAGCGACCGCTCAATGGCCGGATAAGACGCTGGCCTTCCCGATGCCTGAACGTGAACACCACGAACATCGGCCGCCCACGGCTATTTCGGCCGACCGCCAGAAAGCGTTCTTCGCGGGCCGAATGCTTTAGGTCCGGAGCGACTCCAGGGTCGCTCAATAAAAAGGCCTCAATTTCGGCAACGGAAATGCCGTGCTTTTGGCATTTCGCCCGGTTACCGGCGTCCCAATCAAAGCCATCAGCCGCCATGGCCATGCGGCTTAGATAGGCATTTGTCTATACAAATGTCAACCTACGCGCGCGTACAAGGGGCTTACTTCGCATGCAGGAAACGGGTCGTCCCGTCTTGCTTGATGCGCTCCAGCAGGTCGACCTCCCAGGAGAGGTAGGCGTTCATCGCCGCCTCGTTGTCGTTCGGCCGCTCGTAGGGCTTGAGCCAGACATCGACCGGCTCGTCCGCCAGCCGCGCGGCGGTAGCTACGGGAAAGCCGGCGGCGGCCCAGGCGGCATTGCCGCCCTTGAGCCAATGTACCGGGCGGCCGGCGAGTGCCTCGGCGTCGGCGACCGCCAGGCTCGCCAGCACGCCATCCTCCGAGGTGAGGATCACTTCGCCCTTGGGTGCGATGGTTTTGAAGGCGTGGTCGAGCCGCGAGCGGATGGCGAACCAGGCGCCGGGAATATGGCCGCGGCGGTAGTGTGGGCTGGTGGAGAGATCGACAACCGTCACATCGTCAATGGCGAGGACGGCGGAGGCCTCGACCGACTGCGGCGACGGCGTACCGAGCAGCGCCGTCGCCGGCTTGCCTTTCTCGTTGCCGGCTTGCGGCAGCACGTAGACCTCCTGCCAGCCCATCTGCCTCAACCAGGAGGCCGTCATGCAGGCGCGCACTGACTTGTCGTCGCTGACGACGACGCGTGCGCCCAGCGTGCCGGCATAGATGTCGGTCGCCTGCACCAGCTGTCCGCCCGGCGCGGAGACGGCGCCGGGATAATGGCCGGCGAGATACTCGGCCGGCTCGCGCACGTCGAAGACGTAGGTGGTGCGCGTATCGTCCTTGCGCCATTTCTCGACGGTGGCGGCGTCGGTACGTCCGACACCAAACTTCTTCGCCACCGCTTCGGCATGTTCCTTCGCCCAGGCGAGGCCTTTGTCGGTGAAGCCCGGCGTGCTTCCGGTTTCGCCGCTTGCGCAGGTGAGGCCGGCGAGATGCCAGCCCATGGTGCCGTTGCGCAGCGCCATCACCTTGTTGGGCACGCCGGCGTTGATCAGTGACTGCGCGCCGATGATGCTGCGGGTGCGGCCGGCGCAATTGACGATGATAGTGGTGTCAGGCGAAGGCACAATGTCGTGCACGCGCAGCACCAGCTCGGCGCCGGGCACATTGATGCCGGTCGGGATCGAAATGCGCGTGTATTCGTCGAATGGACGGCTGTCGAGCACCTTGAGCTTCTCGCCCGAGCGCATCAGCGCGTCGAGTTCGGTGGCGCTGATCGAGGGCGTGCCGCTGTCGTGCTCGACGAATTCGCCGAAGGCCTTGCTCGGCACGTGCACGCCGGAGAAGGTGACGAGGCCGGCCTTTTCCCAGCCTGTGACGCCGCCCTGGAGGCAGGAGAGATCGGTGTAACCGCCGCGCGACAGGATATCTGCGGCACGCTCGACCAGGCCGTCATTGTCGTCGCACAGAACGATGCGCGTGGTCTTGCGCGGGATCAGCGTCGCAAACCGCAGTTCGAGCCGGCTCAGTGGCACGTTGCGGGCCCACAGCAGATGATTTTGCGAAAAGGTGAGTTCCTCGCGCACGTCGATGAGCGCGAGCTCCTCGCCGTCGCCGAGCATGGCCTTGACGGCGGCGGGGGCGACGGGGCGCAATGCGTTGCTATTGGGCATGATATCTCCGCATCGTCATGCCCGGCCTTGTGCCGGGCATCCACGACTTTCTTTCTATCAAGCAAGACGTGGATGGCCGGGACAAGCCCGGCCATGACGGAGTGATTGGTGAGATATTACGTCGCCTGCTGCGGCGTCATCTGCTCGACCACGCCGGTGTTCGGGTCGATCTTGATGCGGTTGATCTTGTCGAGGTTAGTGCCTGTGACGCGCACGAAGCGGGCGTAATCGGGATAGTCGATGGAGTGGATGTCGCCGTCCTGGTAGATGCCGGCCTTGCCCGGGGTCAGCCGGTATTTGGTCTTCACCTTCAGCCTGGCGTGCTTTGGGTCCTTGCCGTCGTCATCGCGTTCCCATTCGGTCATGTCGGTGTATTTGGTGGCCTGCCCGTAGATCGCCCATGAGGCGCCGTGATCGTGCGGCGGCGACACCCGCGCCTTGTCATTGATGTGGGCGAGCACCTGGAAGCCGAGCTTGGGGTCCTCGTAGAGCACTTTCAGCCCGCGCGGCTGGTCGTCGCCGCAATAGGCGCTGATGAAGTCGGGATTGGCGAGCAGCTTCTCGAGGTCGAGGCGTACCTGCTCGCGGCCGGCAGGGCCCGGATCTTTGGCGAGCGTGGCGCGGGCATCGGAGATGAACTGGTCGAGATTGTAGGCCATAGGCGTGCTCCCTGACGCTGTCGGCGGTGAAAACCGCCGCCCTTTGGGACAAAAAATAGCATGAAATTCTCCCGGGAATAAATGGCCCTGGCGGCCAATCCAGTCCCCCGAGTGTAGGCAAACCGCAAGGAGACTGGCCATGAGCGCACACGATCACGACGACCATCCGAGCCGCCGCAAGGTGCTCGAATGCATGACCTGGGCGGGCACCGGCGTCCTTTGGACGGTTGCCGGCGGCGTCCCCACCTCGCTTGGCATCATCGACGAGGCCACGGCCGCCGAGCAGAAGGGCTTCACCTTCCTGCAGATCAGCGACAGCCACATGGGCTTCGACAAGCCGGCCAACCCCAACGCCAAGGGCACGCTGGAGGAGGCGATCGGCCGGGTGAAGGCGATTCCGGGCAAGCCCGCCTTCATGATCCACACCGGTGACATTTCGCACCTGTCCAAGCCGTCGGAATTTGACGACGCCGAGAAGATCATTTCTCAGGCGAAGCTCGACGTACACTATGTGCCGGGCGAGCACGATCTTGTCGACGCCGATGCCGGCAAGCTCTATCGCGAGCGCTACGGCCGCGGCACCAGGGGCGCCGGCTACTACTCGTTCGACGCCAACGGCGTGCACTTCATCGGACTGGTCAACGTGGTCAACCTGAAGGCCGGCGGTCTCGGCAACCTCGGCGCCGAGCAGCTCGAATGGCTGGAAGACGACGTGCAGGGCCGCTCGGCTTCGCAGCCGATAGTCGTCTTCGCCCACATCCCGCTGTGGACCGTCTACCCGCAATGGGGCTGGGGCACCGACGACGGCGCCAAGGCGCTTTCCTATCTCAAGCGCTTCGGCTCGGTAACCGTGCTCAACGGCCACATCCATCAGGTGATGCAGAAGGTCGAAGGCAACGTCACATTCCACACCGCGCGCTCGACCGCCTTCCCGCAGCCGGAGCCGGGCACCGCGCCGTCGCCCGGCCCGATGAAGGTTCCGGCCGACCGGCTCGAGAAGATGCTCGGCATCGCCAGTGTCACCTTCAAGCAGAACGAGCAACGGCTCGCCATCATCGACACGCCGCTGAAGAGCTGAGCGCAATCAACAGGAAACGACATGATGAGACGAATTGTATTGGGCGCGCTTGCCGCCGCTTTGTTCGCTGTCCTTGCGGCGGCGCCCGCTCGTGCCGCGGACGCTGCGGTCAAGATCGCCAACTTCACCTTCGGCCCGCAAGAGATGAAGGTGAAGGCCGGCACCATGGTCACCTGGACCAACGAGGACGACATCCCGCATACCGTGACGTCGACCACGCTCGCCTTCAAATCGGCGCCCCTCGACACCGATCAGAAGTTCTCGTTCACATTCACGATACCGGGCGTCTACAAGTACTTTTGTTCCTTGCATCCGCACATGACCGGGACAATCGTGGTGGAGGCGGCGACGGGCAGCAACGTGCCGCGATGACGGCTTATGGCTCGGTGGTGACGGACGGCAGGATGGCGTTGGTGCAGGAAGACGGCGGCAAGGCGCAGCGTTTTCGCGCGGAGGCCTTGCCCTGTCTCGACGACGTCTACAGCCTGGCGCGCTATCTGCTGCGCAATCCGGCAGACGCCGAGGATGCCGTGCAGGAATGCTACCTGCGCGCGTTCCGTCACTTCGAAACCTTCCGCGGCGGATCGATCAAGCCGTGGCTGTTGGCCATTCTGCGCAACGTGTGCCGCGCCGAATATGCCCGGCGCGGCGCGCTGGCCGCCGTACAGACTGAGGGCCTCGATGAGGCCGAGCAACGCGCCGAAGGGCTCTGGAGCGAGGGACCGGATTCGCCGGAGGCGGACATGCTGCGCCGGCTCGATGCCGATGCTGTGCAGCGGTTGATCGCGCAACTGCCGGACGTTTTCCGCGAAACGCTGGTGCTGCGTGAGATCAATGAGTTGAGCTACCGCGAGATCGCCGACGTCATCGGTGTGCCGGTCGGTACCGTGATGTCGCGGCTGGCGCGCGCGCGGGCGCTGCTGCGCCAGGCGTGGGTGGCGGAGGAGAAGGGGCCATGAACTGCGAGGAAGCCGAAGTCCTGTTGCACGCGCTGATCGACGGCGAGCTCGATGCCGGCCATGCCCGCGAGGTGGAAGCGCACGCGGCTACCTGCGCACACTGCGCCGCGCAGCTCGCCGCCTATCGCGATCTGCGTCAGTCGATGCAGGGCTTGCAGCTGCGCCATGCCGCGCCGGCGGCGCTGCGCGCAAGCATAGACCGCGTTGTACCGTCGCCGGCGCGCGCGACCAGCCGCCGTGCGGTGCTCAAGGGTTTCGCTATGGGCAGCGTCGTCTCCGCGGCGGCGGCGGCGAGCGTCGCCTTCGTCGTCGTGCGGCAGGACCGCGACAGCCGCATCCTCGGCGAGGCGATTTCGGCGCATCTGCGCTCGCTGCAGGCCGATCATTTGACCGACGTGCTGTCGAGCAACCAGCACACGGTGAAACCCTGGTTCAACGGGCGCATCGACCTGGCGCCACCGGTGGTCGACCTGACCGTGCAGGGCTTCACCTTGATCGGCGGCCGGCTCGACTACATCGACGGCAAGCCAGTGGCGGCGATTGTCTACAGGCGCCGCGTGCACGTGATCAATCTGTTCGTGATACAGGGCCTGGGGCCCGCGCTGCCAGGGCCTCAGATGGTGACCGTGCAGGGGTTCAATATCCTGCGCTGGACCGAACAGGGTTTCAATTTGATGGCGGTCAGCGATCTCGCGCCGGATGAGCTGGAGGAATTTCAGGCCAGGTTCGCAGCGGCCGTAAAGCCGGCGACGGCGAGCTAACGGTCTCCGCTGCGGCCGCGCAGGCTTGCTGCGTTCCGCGACCAGGTCCGCCATGATGTCGGCCTCTGCCCACCGCCACGCAAACCCGCGACAACACCGGCCTGATCGACCGCAGGCCGGTTCTGGCTGACCTTCCATTTGCCTTCAATACGGCCGATCGGGATTTCGACGCCGACAATGCCTTTGATCTGCGCCGCGATGTAAGCTCCGGAGCATCGGAGACCTTCCACGGTACAGTCAGGGTCTCTCCTTGTGCGCCGTCAGTTCCTCGATCTGGCGGCGCAACCAAGCCAAATCTTCGATGACATGCGGGCGCCCCAGGCGTGCACTGTGATGTAATTCCACGTAGGCACGACCTTTTCGGTCTCACACTTTGTCGGATAGAGCGACGGACTGATGTAGTGCTGCGGTCCTGGAAGACGATTAGACATTCCGTGACCGCAGCCAGCTCTCGTATCTGCGGATTGGCGCGCGCAAGGTGAGCGCGCAGCGTGCCGCGTTCCGATACTTCAGCGTCAATGAAAAACGGAACGTAGTTTGCCTGCAAACCAGCCGGACCGGCCGTAAAGAGGAGCCCGAGTGAATGCTCACGGATCAGCGCGTGCTGAACCGCAAGCCGGTCCTCCACGAAGTGGGGAGGCTGGTACATGACATTGCTCCAGCGGCGCGCCTACGACACCCGTTTCATCCGGCCCCAACCCTTCAGCGCCGACCAGATGCCGCGCTCGAGCCGGAAGCGGTCGATCGGCGCCGACGAGTTGATGGCGCGGATGCGGTAAAGGCCGACCCCGGTCCACTGGAAGCCGCACTTCTCCAGCACCCGGCGCGAGGCCGGGTTGGTGACGCGGGCGCCCGCGTGCAGCGCTTCATGGCCGAGGTCGGTGAAGGCGTAGTCGATCACCGCGTGCAGCGCTTCGGTGGCGTAGCCCTGGCCCCAAAAGGGGGCGCCGAGCCAGTAGCCGACCTCGGGCGCGTCCTCCAGCGTAGCGACGCCGCACGCACCGATAATGGTCTCGTCGCGCAAGGTAATCAGGAACGCCACTTCGCCGCCGGCCTTGTTCACGCGGGTAATAAAGCCCTCGGCATCCGAGACATTATACGGATGTGGAATGCGCGCCGTGTTCTCGGCGATGCGGCGGTCGTTCGCCAGCATGGCTACCGTTTTAGCGTCCTCGAGGCGCGGGGCGCGCAGGGCAAGCCGCTTGGTCTCGAGGACGGGGATACTCGCCTCGCGGAATTCTCTTCTTGGCAGTTCTTCGCAGAGTGTCATGGCTCGGGCTCCGGTTGCGGCAGCGGAAGTGCTGCCAGATGTAAAGAGGGGGAGCCGGCATCCCGTCTCCCCCTCCCGGAACCCGATGAGCCCCGCCGGTTTGACTGAATGCCGGCGGACCTCGAATTTAGTCTACCGTTTACTCCGCCGCTGCCTCCGTCATCGGTACAACCGATACGACTTTGCGGCCTTTGGCTTTGGTAGCGAACTGAACCTTTCCATCGATAAGAGCGAACAGCGTGTGATCCTTGCCGAGTCCGACGTTGCGGCCGGCATGCCATTTGGTGCCACGCTGGCGTGCAAGGATATTGCCGGCGAGACAGGCCTCACCGCCGAAAAGCTTCAAGCCAAGGCGCCGGCCCGCCGAGTTGCGGCCGTTACGCGAAGATCCGCCTGCTTTCTTGTGCGCCATCGTTTGCTCTCGAATTCTGCTCTAGTGTCTACACCGATTCCGTGACGGAATCACTTCACTTCTTCTTACCTTTTTCGGCCGCAGCCTTGGTCTTGCCCTTGGCCGCCGGTTTCCTGGCGGTGGTGGGCTTCCTGGCCGCGGTGGCCTTCTTCGTGGCCGCAGCCTTCTTCTTCGGCTTGGCCTCGGTTTCGCCAGCCTCAGCAGCGGCTTCGCCTGCGGCTGTCGCCGGCGATGCTGCCTGTGGCTTGGCCATCCCCCTGGGTCGCGCTGGCGGCGTGTCCGAGGGCTTGGCCCCGTCGGTCAGAATCTCGGTGATGCGGATCACCGAGAAATCGTGCCGATAACCACGCTTGCGGCGCGAATTCTGACGCCGCCGCTTCTTGAAGGCGATGACCTTGTCGCCGCGGGTGTGCTGGAGCACTTCACCGGCGACGGTGGCGCCTGCAACTGTGGGCGTGCCGAGCTGCGCGGCGTCGCCGCCGATCATCAGCACTTCGCCGAACGCGACCACCTGGCCGGGCTCCTGCCCGACCCGGTCGATCCGGATCACGTCTTCCGGGGCGACGCGGTACTGCTTGCCGCCGGCTTTGATGACTGCGAACATCTTCTTGTCCTTGTGTTCGTCCCCCGGCACTCGGGACAGGCGCCCCGGACCGGCTTCTTTCAGTCGAAATGTTGTTGACTTTGAAGGGCTTAGACAGCCCAGCAAAACGCACGCGGACCCGAGGGCCCGCGGCTGGCATGGTTATGGCGATGCCGAAGCGAACTGTCAAGGAAGTGCGCTTTGCGGGCGAAATAGGCCCCGTCAGCTCGCAATGCGAGCCAAACGTTTGCAATTATGCGTATTTTTGCCGCTGCCGTATTGCCTCCGCGGGCCGGAATATCCAAGGTTGCGGCGGGTCAAACCCGAGGGGTTTCGCGGCGGGGGACAAAGGTTATAAGGCTGCACTTTAAGTGAGTGATGATCCCGGGACGGCGGACGCGCCCAACCCGCAACAATCAAACTGCGCAAACGCACCACGACGACACGAACAACACGGAGGAAACATAATGTATTACGGAAAAATGCTGCCGGCGCTGGTCGCGCTCGGCGTGCTCGGGACGGTGTCCGGCGCCTCGGCCCAGCAGCCAATTGCGATCGCCACGCCGCCGGCGGGCTCGATCTACAACTCGACCGCTGCCGCCATCGGCAAGGTGCTGGCCGACAAGGCTGGTATGAAGCTGACCGTGCAGGCGCTCGGTGGCTCCAGCCAGTACCTGCCGATCGTCAATCAGGGCGAGGTACCGTTTGGCATCGCCAACGTTTATGAGACCAATCTGGGTGTGACCGGCTCGGAGTATTTCCGGGGCCGGCCGCAGAAAGACATCCGGACCGTCGTTACGCTCTATCCGCTGCGCAACACCCTCTTCGTGAAAAAGGACAGCAAGTACAAGAAAATCTCCGACCTCAAGGGTGCGCGCGGCCCGACCGGCTTCACCAACCAGAAGGTCCTCACCGCCGTGACCAACGCCTCGCTCGCGCCCGGCGGCATTTCGCTCGACGACGTCCAGGGTGTGCAGGTGTCCAACATCATCGCCAACGCCAACGCCTTCAAGGAAGGCCGCACCGACTTCTTCGTGTTCGCGCTCGGCGCGGGCCCGATCAAGGAGGCCGACGCGGCGGTGGGCGGCGTGCGTGCGCTGACCGTGGACAAGCCGACCCCTGAGATCGTCGCCGCGGTGAAGAAGTACGTTCCGGTCGCCTATCTGCGTCACGAGAAGCCAGGCCCGGGCAAGACCGGACTGCTGGAACCGGGCTACATCGTCTCCTACGGCGTCAACATCTTCGCCAGCACCAAGACGCCGGATGACGTCGTCTACAAGCTGGTGAAGGCGATGCACGATAACGCTGGCGAGTTCGGCAAGGTGTTCCCGCCACTGCGGCTGTTCGACAAGGACGGAATGGCCCCCGTGATCGAGGGCGTCGACTATCACCCGGGCGCGATCAAGTACTACAAGGAAATCGGCCAGTGGCCGCCAAAGAAGCAGTGAGGCGAACGAGTCCGGCGTGGGATGCTCCCACGCTGGACACTTGCTGCCGCTGATTATCCGGCACTGTTGATATGAGCGGGGCAGTCGGCGCTCTCATGACCGATCACCACAAATGACTGACAACAATCGACGTGAACCTGGGCCGCCCTCCGCCGCGAGGGCTGCCTTGCCCTATCCGCGCCGTCTCATCGATGCCCTCGCGCTGCTGCTCACGCTCGGCGCCATCTGCTTCGCGCTCGACGGGTTCAATCGCGTCGGGATCGCGATCTATGACCAGCAATACCTTGCCGGGATGCTGGCCATCACCGTGACGCTGGCGCTGCTGAAACTGCCGGCCACGGGCAAGGAGAAAACCTCGCTGCCCTGGTACGACGTAGTCGGTGCCATCGCCGCCTTTTGCGCGGTCGGCTATCTTGCGACCTTCTATCCGCGCATCGTCGATCTGATTTACCTGCGCCAGACAGATAGTGTCGTCGTCAGCGTCATCCTGATTGTGCTGATGATCGAGGCGCTGCGGCGCGCGACCGGCTGGATCCTGCCGATCCTCGTTATCGTTTTCATGGTCTACGCCCTGCTCGCGAGCCACTTGCCCGGCTCCGGCCTGCAGACGGACTGGCGCAAGCTGGCGCTGTCGCTCGCGGCCAACTACACCGGCATTCTCGGCCTGCCGATCAAGGTGGCGACGACGATCGTTATCGCCTTCCTGTTGTTCGGCCAGTTCCTGCAGAGCACGGGCGGCATGCAGTTCTTCACCGACATTTCGATGTCGCTGATGGGTCGCTTCCGCGGCGGCGCGTCCAAGATCGCGGTGCTCGGCTCCTGCCTGTTCGGTTCGATTTCCGGCAGCGCCGTCGCCAACGTGGTGGCGACCGGCGTCGTCACCATCCCGCTGATGAAACGCGCCGGCGTGCCGGCGCACAAGGCCGGCGCCATCGAGGCGGTGGCGTCGACCGGCGGACAGTTGATGCCGCCGGTGATGGGCGCGGCCGCCTTTCTGATCGCCGAGTTTCTCGAGACTTCCTACGCCGCGGTGGTGACCGCGGCGATCGTGCCGGGGCTGCTCTACTATGCTGCCTTGTTCATTCAGGCAGACCTCGAAGCGGCCAAGGAGGGCATTCCGCCGGTCGAGGCGGACAAGATTCCGAAGGCCGGTCCCGTCTGGCGTGCCGGCTGGTACTTCCCGCTTGCCTTCGCTGTCCTGCTGGTCGGCCTGTTCTATCTCAACTACCAGCCGGACAAGGCGGTGCTGTGGGCGATTGTCGCGCTTATCGTACCGGCTGTGCTGTTCGGGTTTCAGGGGAAGCGGCCGGGCCCGCGAACGATGTTGGAGGCCCTGGTCGACACGGGCCACAGCGCGGTCGATCTCATCCTCATCACCGGCGCCGCCGGCATCGTGATCGGCGTGCTGGCGATCTCGGGGCTCGGCTTTCAGTTGACGCTCGGCCTGGTGCAGATCGGCCAGGGCAACCTCTTCGTGCTGCTGCTGCTGTCGGGCATGGTTTGCATCATCCTCGGCATGGGCTTGCCGACAGTCGGCGTCTACGTGCTGCTGGCGACGCTGGTGGCGCCGTCGCTGGTCGAGGTCGGCGTCCAGCCGATGGCGGCGCATCTCTACGTCATGTACTTCGGGATGATGTCGATGATCACGCCGCCGATCGCGATCGCGGCGTTCGCTGCCGCTTCAGTGGCAAAGGCCGACCCGATGCGTACCGGGCTGGCCGCCACCCGTTTCGGCTGGACCGCGTTTATCGTGCCGGTGCTGTTCGTCTACTCGCCGAGCCTGTTGTTGATCGGCCAGCCGCTGACGATCGTCGTCGCGGTCACCACGGCGGGATTCGGCGTGTGGCTGATTTCGGCCGCGGCGGTTGGCTATTTCATGCGCCCGCTCGTTCTGCCGATGCGGCTGCTATTCGGCGGCGCCGGTCTGGCAGCGCTGATTCCGGCCAGCGCGATCCCGGAATTCGGCGTGCTGATCGATATCGTGGGCGTTGTCGTCGGTATCGCAGCTGTATTCTACGAGTACCTGGCGGTCACGCGACAGCGCGCGCTCGCCGCGCCAAAGGTGGGCGAGACCGGCGCCTGAATTCACCTGCACGCCGCATTCCGGGAACCACAACATGACCGTTATCGACGTTCACACCCACATGCTCACGCTCGAGTTTCTCGATCTCATGCGCCGCGCCAGCGGCGGCAAGTACGAGATCAAAAAAACCAGGGCCGGGCAGGACACGATCTGGCACGACGGCGCGCCGTTCATGACGCTGTTTTCCGGCATGTGGGACTATGACGAGCGCATCCAGGCGATGGATGCCGCCAGGGTGGATGTGGCGATCGCCTCGCTCACCTCGCCCAACGTGTACTGGGGCGACCGCGCCACCAGCCTGTCGGCAGCCAGAATGGTCAACGACTCCATGGCCGAACAGCAGCGGGCGCGGCCCGAGCGCATCCGCTGGCTGGCGTCGCTGCCGTGGCAGTTCGCCGATGACGCCAGGGCCGAACTGGCGCGCGCCTGCGCCGACGGCGCCATCGGCGTGATGGTGCTCGCCAACATCGATGGCGACGACCTGACCGATCCGAAATATGCCCCGGTATGGCAGGAGATCGACCGGCGCGGCCTGCCGGTGCTGGTGCATCCGACCGCCCCGCAGGGGGTGAGCGCGCTGCACATGCACGAATACGGTTTGGTGCCGCCGGTCGGCTTCATGGTCGACACCACGCTTGCCTTTGCGCGCATGATCTACGCCGGCTTCCTCGACACCTACCCGAACGTGAAGCTGATCGCCGCCCATGGCGGCGCGACATTGCCCTACATCGCCGGGCGGCTCGACCGCTGCCACGAAATGATCCCGGCCTGCGCCGAGGTGATCAGGGACAAGCCGAGCACCTACCTCAGGCGCATCTGGTACGACACGGTGGTGTACGAGCAGGATGCGCTCGAACTGTGCATCAAGGTGGCGGGCTCGGACGAGCGCGTGCTCTACGGTTCCGACCATCCGCACAACATCGGCGACATGGTCGGATGTCTGGCGCGGGTCAACGCGCTGAAGCCCGATGCGGCCAAACGCGTCGCCGGCAAGAACGCCGAGAAGCTGTTCGGACTCTAGCGGCGCGGGGCTGCTAGCCCGCGGGCGCCGCTTCCGGTGCGGCCAGGGGCGTTGCGGGCGCCTTCGTCCGGCGCGCGAAAGGCGATTGCCCTGCATCAGCCCGCGCCAGCCGGTCGCCGACGTTGAACAACTTCCAGAAGACGTAGGCCGACCCGGCGAGAACGCCGGTGATGACGACAATGATGACACTGTAGTGAAGCTCGGCCGCCACAAGCCCGGACGTTGCGTAGATGACGGCGACGAGGACGCCAGTGGTCAGAACCAGACTTGCGGCGTGGGCGGCCGCTTCGTTCTGAAGCGGTTCCGGAAGATCCGGATTGCGCAGGATCAGCATGGTCAGGAGGACCAGGGCCGAAATCGCGACAAGGCCGAGCGAGCTGATCGCCGCCGGGAAGAGAGATGCCGTCACGGAAAATCTCCGAAAATGCACTGCCCGCGGAATGCGCGTTGCGGTGTGCATCGGCCGGGTCGCGCATTAGCCCCCGCAGCGGAATTTCGGATCAGGCCCGCTCGTCTGGAAGAGCGTGCCGGGTAAGTTTCGAATTCGGGAGCGTAAAATCGGCGTAATCGAAACACGCGATTGCGACGCCTGACGAGGGTGCCAGGCCGGTCGGCGCGTCGGGCCGGCTTCAGGACTGGCCGGCCGACGCTGTCTCGGTGCTGGCGGCGGTTTCGCCATCGCCGCCCTGCGCCAGCCGGTAACCAACTCCCAGTTCGGTCATCAGGATGCGGGGGGTATCGGGGTCCGGCTCGATCTTCTGACGCAGCTTGCGCACGAAGATGCGCAGGTAATGGGTGTCGTGCACGTGCACCGAGCCCCATACTTCTCTCAGGAGGTGCTGGTGGGTGACCACGTTGCCGGCGTGTTGCGCCAGCACCTGAAGCAGACGGTACTCCTTCGGGGTCAGCGCCAGGCGCTTGCCGTTCAGCAGCACCGCGCGTGCGGCCAGATCGATGGTGAGATGACCGATCTTGAGCGTGGGCTCGCCGCTCACCGCCCGCATCTGCCGGCGCAACGCCACGCGCACGCGCGCGAGCAGTTCCGCCATGCCGAACGGCTTGACGACGTAGTCGTCGGCGCCAAGCTCGAGCAGGCGGACCTTTTGCGCCTCGGTCGCCCGCACCGACAGGACAATGATCGGCACGCTGGACCACGAGCGCAGGCGCTCGACGATCTCGGCGCCATCCATGTCGGGCAGGCCGAGATCGATGATGACCAGATCGATCGGCCGCAGCGTCGCGGAGCGCAGCGCCTCGGCGCCGGTGCTGGCCTCGTGCACCGCAAATCCATTGAGCTCGAAGCCCGTGCGCAGGAAGCGCCGGATTTGAATCTCGTCGTCGACAACGAGCACGGTCGGAAAATGCTCACTCATCTTGTTCTTCATCATGTTCAAGTTGCGGGACGGCGACATGCGTCGCCGGCAGTTCGATTGTCAGGTTCGTGCCGAGGTCGGGGCCGGCGCTTGTCGCGCTTATGGTCCCCTCGTTGGCGGCGATAAAGGCATTGGCGATCCACAATCCGAGGCCCGAACCACTGGTGACGGCGACCTGGCGTTCACCGCGCGCAAACCGGTCCCACATGTGCTCGTGCTCGGTCGTGGTCAGGCCGCAACCTTCGTCGGCGACGCTGATCCTGATGTGGCCGCCGTCCGCCCGCGCCGAAATCGAGATTGTGGATCCGGCCGGCGAATACTTCACCGCGTTGTCCAGGATCTGGATCAGCGCCTGTTGCACCAGCACCGCATCGACACGGACCAGCGGCAGATTGGCGGCCAGGTCGCTCTGGATGACACGATCGGCCAGCCTGCGGCGGCAGCGCTCGATGGCCGAATTGATGATGTCGGCGGGCTCCGCCCACTCGACATGGGGCGTCAGGGCGTTGCTGCTGATGCGGGTCGCGTCGAGCAGATTCTGGATGTCGTTGTTGAGGCGTTCCGCTTCGTTGCGTACGTCGAGGGCCAACGCCTTGAGCTTCTCGTCCTTGGCAAGCGTCGGCGCCGCGCACAACACGGTGGCGGCGCCAAGGATCGAGGCGAGCGGTGTCCGCAGCTCGTGACTGACCAATTCAATCAATGCCTCGCGCAACTGTTCGGTCTGCGAGCGCATGCGGGCCTCGCCGATGGCATGCGCGATGTCGAGTCGTTCGAGCGTGGCGGTGGCGTCAGCCAGCACGGCGCTGACGCGCTCGCGCAGTTCGCCTCTGCTTTTTTCCGATTCCGGTTGGTCGCCGAGATTGATGGCGATCACGCCGAATTCTGCCGGCTTCGGCGAAACCGCCCGGACCAGCCAGGCTTCCCCATCGTCTGTCGTCACCGTTTCGCCAGTCAGGCCGGTGCCGTGGGCGGAAGTGACCTCGACCACCTTGGCGAGGACCGGTTTGGGCACGGTCACGCTGGTGGTGCGGCCGTTGGCGGCGTTGGTGGCGTCGCGTGCGCTGGCGAACAGCACGACCTTGTGCTGGGTGACAGTCGCGAGGTGATCTTCGATGGCCGCATGAATGTCGGAAACCGCATAGGCACCGGCCAGGCGGCGCATGAAGGCATAGAGGTTGCGGTTTTCGGTTTCGCGCTGGCGCGTCAGTTCGAGTTGCTTTTTCAATCGGCTGGCGAGCTGGCTCACCACCACCGCAACGAAGATGTAGAGAATGAGGTTGATGACTTCCTGCGGGTCGCGAATGCGCAGGCTGTAAAAGGGCGGATAAAAGAAGAACGCCGACGCGAACATGCCGGCGACCGCGGCGACCAGCGCGGACGGCAGGCCCCAGGCGCTGGCGGCGATCACCACGGGGATCAGGAAGATGACGGTGCCGCGCCGGTAGCCGATTTGATAGATCAACAGGTCGATCACCCCCGCGGTGACAGCGACCATGAGCAGGGTCAGCGCAATGCGGCGCAATTCCCTGCGGAAGCGATCGGATTTCCAAAAGCGTGGCATCTTGTGCCGGATTTCGCGGCCTGCCCGCGATCAGACACTATAGGCGGGTTGCCCTTGTCTGTCTCGGCTCACCTGGTTACATAGCCACCGTCCGATTGGGGCTTTTTCAAGCCGTTCCGGGCTCTCGGAGAGGTGGCTGAGTGGTTGAAAGCACCGCACTCGAAATGCGGCATACGGGCAACCGTATCGGGGGTTCGAATCCCTCCCTCTCCGCCATGATTTCTTCATAACACCTTGAAACGTTTGGTTTTTTCATAGAGCGCCCCGTTGAGGGGAGGTCGCCGCCGTTCGGGCGCGCCGCCCGGACCCATCGCGCCGGCAATCCCGACGACGCAACAAACATCTCCTGCGTTGTTCTGGCCGCCAGGGCGAGACCATGCCGCCGCGGATGTCGCTTTCTGCCGAACCGCATTTGGCCCGGACGGCAGGCCGGTTCGACCTTGCCGTTGATGACCTGCGCCAGCGCAATTCGGCGATTGCGCCGATCAATGTGAGACAGATTTTCGTTTATCCGGAGCCATGGCGTGTGCTCGCATTCTCCGGTGCGCCCGAACAACCAGCGCCACGCGGTCACACCGACGGGCCGCCATTCAGATGCATTTAACTGAATTCGTTTACCTCAAAGGAGCGTCTTGATCGGCTGCCCCCGCGGGCCCGGCGGGCAAAATCTTGTGCTGGTGTGTGCTTGACGGTCAGAAATTGCACAGTCGGATCACCGGGCTCTGATTTTATTAATCCAGATTAATAGCCGCCGGCAATGTTCCAGAAATGTATTGCATACGACCAACAATAACGACGCGCATTAACCAATCGGCAAGCGCGGCGGCAGCAATTTCAGAGCTGAAATTACGTGCTTACCGCAGCCCCCCAGGTCCTGTCCGTCCCAGAGCGAGTCACCAAACACCATGACCGAGCTAGCTATTGCTGATGCAGCTATCAGCGCCGCTCCCGTCGAGCATGGAGATCTGGCCGCCGGCGCCGCCGCGCGCGCCGAGTCGATCCCAAGCCAGTTGATCAGTTTTGCAATCGGCGACGATCAATACGGCGTCGACATCATGGCAGTGCGCGAAATCAAGGGGTGGACCGAAATCACGCCCCTTCCGCGCCAGCCGCAATATGTCCGCGGGGTGCTCAACCTGCGCGGCATCATCGTTCCAATCGTCGATCTGCGCTGCCGCTTCGGCCAGGGTCTGACCCAGGCGACCCCGCTTCATATCGTCATCATCGTCCACGTGGCCAACAAGCCCGTCGGCCTGTTGGCGGACCGCGTGCTCGACATCGTCGGGGTGGACGCCAACGAGATCAAGCCGGTCCCGCGCGTCGCCCAGGCCCAGCGCCTCAACTTCCTCTCCGGACTGGTCACGCACGAGAACGCGATGATTGCGCTGATCGATCTGCCCAACCTGCTGTCCCTCCCCGTCGACGAGACGGGTGAGAACTCAAACATCGCCTACGCCGCAACAGCGTGAAATTTCAGGAGCTCGGAATGATCGGTTTTCCCAAGGTGCGTGGCCGTGGCGCGTCAGGCAGTCACGATGTTTCCAAGCTGAAGGCGGGCATCGTCGACAAGGTCTCTGCGGCCATCATGATGGTCGACCGGGATTTCGTGGTGACCTATGTCAACGAGCCGACCCGCGAACTGCTGAAGAAGAACGAAGCAGAATTCCGCAAACGCTGGCCGAACTTCGAGGCTGAGAAGATCGTCGGGACCTGCATCGATACCTTCCACAAGGACCCCGCCCATCAGCGCAAGCTGCTAGCCGATACGTCTCGCCTGCCAATCAGGACCGAGATCACCATTGGCGATCTGAAGATCGTCCTCCTGGTAAACGGCGTCTTCGACGCCAAGAACAACCACGTCGGCAATATTCTCGAGTGGCGCGACGTGACCGAGGAGCGCCTCAATACCGGCATGCTCGCGGCGATAAACAAGGCGCAAGCGGTCATCGAGTTCTCGACGGACGGCAAGATCCAGTACGCCAACGAGAACTTCCTGAAGACGCTCGGCTACACGCTCGACGAGATCAAAGGCCAACATCACTCGATGTTCGTCGATCCGGCCTGCCGCCAAAGCCCGGAATACCGGGCGTTCTGGGAAAAGCTCGGCCGTGGTGAACTCGACTCCGGCCAGTACAAGCGCATCGCCAAGGGCGGCAAGGAAATCTGGATTCAGGCCAACTACAATCCGATAGCCGATGCCGAGGGCAAGGTATTCAAGGTGGTCAAATTCGCCACCGACATCACCGAGGACAAGCTGCGCAACGCCGACTTCGAAGGACAGATCGCCGCCATCGGCAAGGCCCAGGCCGTGATCGAGTTCTGCCTGGACGGCAAGATCCTGACCGCCAACGAAAACTTCCTGAACACGCTCGGCTACACGCTCGACGAGATCAAGGGGCAGCATCACTCGATGTTCGTCGAGCCCGGCCACCGCCAGAGCGCCGAATACCGTGCGTTCTGGGAAAAGCTCGGCCGCGGCGAATACGACGCCGGCCAGTACAAACGCATCGGCAAGGGCGGCAAGGAGATCTGGATCCAGGCCAGCTACAACCCGATCCTCAATGCCGACGGCAAGCCGTTCAAGGTCGTGAAATACGCGACCGACGTCACCGCCCAGCACCTTGCCAATCAGGCCCTGACGGCAGCGGTGCAGCAGACGCAGGATGTCGTCAAGGCGGCGCAGGCCAACGACCTGACCCGGCGCATTCCGATGGAGGGCAAGTCGGGCGATATCGCCACGCTGTGCTCCGGCGTCAACGGTCTGATCGAAACCATGGCTTCGGTGATCAGGAAGATCAAGGGCGCCGCGCACGAGGTGTCCAACGCTTCCGCCGAGATTTCGGCCAGCACCACCGATCTGTCGCAGCGCACCGAGGAGCAGGCCGCAAGCCTGGAAGAGACTTCCGCGTCGATGGAGGAGATGGCCGCGACCGTGAAGAAGAATGCGGAGAACGCCCAGCAGGCCAACCTGTCCGCCACCGAGACCCGGGATGTCGCCGGCCGTGGTGGCGAGGTGGTTTCCAAAGCGGTGGACGCGATGGCTCGCATCGAGGAATCCTCGCGCAAGATCTCCGACATCATCGGCGTGATCGACGAGATCGCCCGCCAGACCAACCTGCTCGCGCTCAATGCCGCGGTCGAGGCCGCCCGCGCCGGCGACGCCGGTCGCGGCTTCGCGGTCGTCGCTTCGGAGGTGCGCAGCCTCGCGCAGCGCTCGTCGCAGGCCGCCAAGGACATCAAGGACCTGATCACCAACTCAAACGGCCAGGTGAAGGACGGCGTCGAACTCGTCAATCGCGCCGGCACCGCGCTCACCGAGATCGTGGACTCGATCAAGAAGGTCGCCGACCTCGTCTCCGACATCGCCACCGCCAGCACCGAACAGTCCACCGGTATCGAACAGATCAACCGGGCCCTCACCCAGATGGACGAGGTGACGCAGCAGAACTCGGCCCTGGTCGAGGAGAATGCCGCCACTGCCAAGACACTGGAACAACAGTCCACGACGATGACCGCCGAAGTCGGCATCTTCAGGATCGGCGACGAAGGTGACGTGCCGCTGGCGCCATCGGCTCCGAAACGGCCCGCGGCTTCATCGACCAGACCCGCCGCCCCGTCGAAATCCACCGCACCCGAAAAGCCCGCCGCGAAATCCGCGCCCTCCAGGGTTCGCACGCCCATCGTTTCCCCGCGCCGCGGCACGGTCGGCCAGATGCAAACCGCACTGGCGGAAGCCTATCAGGACCCGGAGTGGAAGGATTTCTAGATGGCGTCGGTTGGCGGCGGCGAGGCCCGGGTGCTGGATTCATCCGAGCCTGCTTTCAACTCAGTCCGTGAGTTCGCATTCTCGGAAGCCGATTTCCGGCATCTCGTGCAACTCGCCTATGAGTATGCCGGAATTGCGCTGAGCGGGAGCAAGCGGAATCTTCTCTACAGCCGGCTTTCACGCCGGCTTCGTGTCCTGGGGCTGGAGACGTTCACCGCTTACCGCGATCTGCTGACGCAGGATGAACGTGAGATCGAGAACTTCATCAATTCGATCTCGACCAACCACACGAAGTTCTTCCGGGAATCGCATCATTTCGACCACATGCGTACCCATGTCGCGGTGCCGTTCAATCAAAACGCCGCCGCGACCGGCAATCGGCGGCTCCGCATCTGGTCGGCCGGGTGCTCGAGCGGCGAGGAGCCCTACACCATCGCGGTGGTGCTCAAGCGGGAAATCCGCGACTTCAGCAACAACGATGTTCGCATTCTCGCGACCGATATCGATACCGACGTTCTGAACAAGGCGAGCCGCGGCGAATTCGCCGCCGCCACCATCGATGAAGTACCGAAGACCTATGCCGAGTATTTCTCGCGTGCCGGCGACAAGGTGGTCATGGAAGAGGACGTCAGGTCGCTGATCACGTTCCGCCGCCTCAACCTGATGAGCAAGCCCTGGCCGTTCCAGGGCAAGTTCGACGCCATCTTCTGTCGCAACGTGATGATCTATTTCGACGGCCCGACCAAAGCGAAGCTGATCCAGCGTTTCGTCGACCAGATCAAGCCTGGCGGCTGGCTCTATATCGGCCATTCCGAGTCGCTGATCGGCGCCCATCCGGGGCTGCAGTCGGCCGGTCGCACCATCTATCGGAGGGACGGTTGAACGGCGCGGCGGCATTGAAGGAAGTGCCCGGCACCGACGGCGGCCTTCAGGCCGTCGCCGGCCGGCGTGTCTTTGACGCCGCCAACGACATGTGGATGGTGAAGGTGTTCCCCGGTGAATACTACATCACCCGGAAAACCGACGAGATGATCGTCACCGTGCTTGGATCGTGCGTCTCTGCCTGCATCCGCGATCCGCAGGCCGGCTTTGGCGGCATGAACCATTTCATGCTCGCGCAGCACACGTCCGGCGGCTGGGGCAACGATCTGCGGTCGGCGCGTTTCGGAAACTTCGCCATGGAGAAGCTCATCAACGAGCTCATCAAGGCGGGCTGCAAGCGCGAGCGGCTGGAGGTCAAGGTGTTCGGCGGCGGCAACGTCACCGACTCCAGCAACGCGGTCGGCACCGACAATGCCGAATTCGTACTGCGCTATCTGCAGGCGGAAGGCCTGAAGTGCGCCGCGCAGGATCTGGGCGGCACGCATCCGCGGCGGATTCACTACTACCCACAGACCGGCCGGGTGGTGCGCCGGCTGCTCGGCCTCGGCGAATCCTACGTCGTCAGGCGCGAAGAGACCGACTACGAGAAGCGGTTGCAGGCCGAGAAGACGACGTTCGGCGACATCGAGCTGTTCGGAGACGACTGATGATCAAATCGGGCGGGCCAGTGCGAGTGCTTGTCGTGGACAACTCGGCGGTCATGCGCCAGATGATTTCAGCGCTGCTGTCGGCGGATCCCGAAATCGAGGTGGTCGGTACGGCATCCGATCCGCACATCGCGCGCGAGCGCATCAAGGCGCTGAACCCGGACGTCATCACCCTCGACGTCGAAATGCCGAAGATGGACGGGCTCACCTTCCTCCACAAGATCATGACGCTACGTCCGATGCCGGTGGTCATGGTGTCGACGCTGACGCAGGCGGGAACCGAGGTGACGCTCGAGGCGCTGGAGATCGGTGCGGTTGATTTTGTCGCCAAGCAGACCGCAGACGCGGGCCGCGAGTACTTCGCGGTCGAGCTGCAGACGAAGGTGAAAGCCGCCGCCCGCACCCGCGTCGGCGCCCGTCGCAGCGCGCCGGCCTCGACCGCGTCGCAACGGCAGCTACAGGGCCACAGAAACCGCATCGTCGTGATCGGCGCGTCGACCGGTGGCGTCGAGGCGCTCAAACGCCTGCTGACAGGCATCCCGGCCGATTGTCCGCCCATTCTCATCACCCAGCACATGCCGCCGCGGTTCACGGATGCGTTCGCCCAGCGTCTCAACCGGGAGCTGGCCATGGCGGTGTCCGAGGCGAAGCATGACCAGCCAATCGAGCCGGGCCATGTCTATATCGCGCCGGGCTCGCATCACCTTGAAATCGGCCGTAGCGGTACGCAGTACCGGTGCATCCTCTCCGACAGCGAGCCGGTTTCCGGGCACCGGCCGTCGGTCGACGTGCTCTTTCGGTCGGCGGCGCGCACCGTCGGCCACACCGTGGTCGCCGCCATTCTCACCGGCATGGGCAAGGACGGGGCTGCGGGCATGCTCGACTTGCGCAAGACCGGCGCGATCACCTTTGGCCAGGACGAGGACTCGTCCCTGATTTACGGCATGCCGCGCGCCGCCTTCGAATGCGGTGCCGTCATGCAGCAGCTCCCCCTGGACAAGATTGCGTCCGCGATCCTGGACGCCTGCGAACGCAAAGCGCCGCCGCGCCCGGCAGCGGCAGCGCACTCCCATGACGCCGCATAAGAGCAGGACCGCGAGACAGAGAGTTTGAATATGCAAGGCGCAACCGACACCCAAGTGCAACTGCCCGCGGTCCTGGACCTTGCGGCATCCGAAGCGTTTCTCGACACCATGCGCCACGCCTGCGAGGCGGAGGCGGTGAAGGTGGATGCCTCCGCCGTGGACGTGCTGACGCTGCCCTGCATGCAGGTCATTCTGGCCGCGCTCAAGGTCAATCCCGGAATGACGATCGAGAATCCGTCCGAGGCCTTTGTCCGCGCCTTCGCGGACCTCGCGATCGAGTGGCGCCAGCATGGTCAGGAGGACGGCCCGAAAGTCGCCGCGCCGGCCTCCCGGCCGAAGGTCGCGCCGAATCCCGAACAAGAAGCGGAGGCGGCATTTTTCGCGGCTGCCCAACAATACAAAGAGTCCAACCCTGAGCCCGTCGATGTACCGGAAGGCGAGCCGGCCGATCAGGCCGAAGCGCAGGTCGACGCGTCTGCGGCGGTTGCGGACACTTCAGAAGGCGATACCGGCACCAATTCCGATATTCAAACGGACGAGGCTTGCATGACCAGGCGAATCCTGACGATCGATGATTCGAGAACCATTCGGGACATGCTCAATCTCACGCTCTCGGAAGCCGGATTCGAAGTTCTGCAGGCCGTGGACGGTCAGGAGGGAATCGACGTGCTCGAGAAGCAGGAGCGGGTCGACCTCGTCATCACCGACATCAACATGCCGAAAATGGACGGCTACGGCGTTATTCGGCACATCCGCGGCCAGTCCCGTTACAACGGCATGCCGGTGCTGGTGCTGACCACCGAGAGCGAAAAGGACAAGCGGAATGTCGCGCGCGAGGCGGGGGCCACCGGTTGGATGGTGAAGCCTTTTGATCCCGAGCGGCTGATCGCGACGATCAACAAGGTCGCACCGTGAGACCATTGAAACCGACCGAAGGCGCGATATGACCAGCCTGGACCAACTCAAGCAGACCTTTTTCGAGGAGTGCAGTGAAGCCCTCCAGCAGATCGAGGCTGGGCTTAACGAAATCCGTGACGGAGGGGGCTCGGAGGATTCCATAAACGCCGTCTTTCGTTCCGTGCATTCGGTCAAGGGCGGTGCCGGTATCTTCGGCTTCGACGATCTGGTCAATTTCGCGCACGTCTTCGAGACCGTTCTCGACGCCATGCGGGCCGGCAAGTTGATCCCGACCGCTGAAATCGCCGACCTGATGTTGACGGCCAACGACATCCTCAGCGATCTGATCGCGATGTCGGGTGCGGGCGAGGCCATTCCGCCGGACCTCGGCGCTGAAACCAGGGCCGCTCTCGAGAAGCTGCTCGGTGACAACGGCGTCGGGGGGGAAGACGACGACAACTCGCCGGCGCCTGCCGATTTCGAAGGCCTCGATTTCGTGCCCGTGATGGCGGGTGACATGGGCGCGGATGATGCGGAGGGCAAACGCGTCTATCGCATTGTCTTTCGCCCGAAGCCCGATCTGATCAAGAAGGCCAATGAGCCGCTCTACATCGTGCGCGAATTGCAGAAGCTCGGCTCGCTTGAACTGATTGCGGAGATCGAGACCCTGCCGCCATTGGCGGAGCTGGAGCCGGATCGCCCCTATATCGGCTGGACCGGCACATTGACGACCGAAGCCGGCCGCGAGCAGGTCGAAGAAGTCTTCGAGTTCGTGAGCGACGACTGCGACCTTGAGATCACCGAAGAGAATCCCGCGCCGGGCCTTGCATCGCCCGCCGGGCAGGAGACGCCGCTGATGGAGCCTGTGCCACAAATCGACATTCCCGCGCAGTCAGCGCCCTCGATCGTGCCGTCCGGGCCGGGGGCGGCCGCTGCTCGCCCGGCTACCGCGGAAGCGCCCGCCGCGCCGCGTGCCGCGCCCGCAAAAGCCGTCGCAACCACCACGCGGGTGGAGCTCGACAAGATCGACCGCGTCGTCAATCTGGTTGGCGAACTGGTCATCGCGCAGGCGATGCTGGGCCAGGTGGTGCAGGGCATGCCGGAGGAAGCCACCGGGCGGCTGGTGCAGGTGCTTGAGGAAGTCAGCCACCACACCCGCGAGCTGAAAGACAGCGTCATGTCGATGCGCGCCCAGCCGATCGGCGCCGTCTTCCAGCGCATGCCGCGGCTGGTGCGCGAAGTCGCCGCCAAGACCGGCAAAAAGGTCCGGCTGGAAATGCATGGTGAAGGGACCGAAGTCGACCGTTCGATCATCGAACGGCTGGGGGATCCGCTCACCCATATCATCCGCAACTCGGTGGACCATGGCATCGAGTCGCCACAGGCGCGCGCCGCCGCCGGCAAGGGCGAGGAAGGCACGGTTCGCTTGCAGGCCGAACACCGCGGCGGCCGTATCGTCGTCGAGGTGATCGATGACGGCGGCGGCATCGATTCGGACCGCGTGCTCAAGAAGGCGCGCGAACGGGGGATCGTCGGCCCCGACGCCGTGCTCACCGAGGACGAGATCAACAACCTCATCTTCGCGCCGGGCTTTTCCACGGCCGAGACGATCTCTGACATTTCCGGCCGCGGCGTCGGCATGGACGTCGTTCGCCGCAACATCCAGGATCTCGGCGGCCGCATTACGCTGAAGTCGGAGCGCGGCAAGGGCATGACCCTGCAACTGGCGCTGCCGCTGACCCTTGCCGTGATGGACGGCATGGTGATCAAGGTCCATGAGCAGACTTACGTCGTGCCGATGTCCGCCATCGTGGAATGTCTCCGTCCGTCGCGTTCGGACGTTCACAACCTCCTGGGCGGGCGCGGCATGCTGCAGCTGCGCGGCAACCTGGTGCCCCTGGTTCATCTGAACGACCTGCTCGACGCCGGCGCGGAGATAAAGGACAGCGACGAACGCGTCGTGATTATTGCCGATGCCGGCGACGGCACCAACTTCGGCATCATTGTCGACGAGCTGTGTGGCCACCAGCAGGTCGTGGTCAAGAGCATGGAGGAAAGCTACGGGGCTGTGCCGGGCGTCGGTGGCGCGACCATCCTCGGCAACGGCCGGGTGGCGCTGATCCTCGATGTCGACAAGCTCTCGGAACTCGCAACCAGCCAGCAAAACTCCATCGCCCCGGCCGCCAACCTGCTTGGCGAACCCGCGGCAAGCGCAACCATCAACTGAACCCCTCAGTGATATTTTTCAGGAGCAACGACCATGCCGAACGTAGCAGCCCTCAAGGTCCTCATCGTCGACGATCAGAAGAGCGTCCGCCAGGTGACGCGGATGACGCTCGAGGAGATCGGCGTCCGCCACATCCACGAGGCCGAGAACGGCGTCAAGGCGATCGATACCGCCTCGCTTCAGCCGCTCGATCTGATCATTTCCGACTACAACATGCCGGAAATGGACGGGCTCGGCCTGCTGCGCGCGGTGCGCGGACACCCGGCGGCGCGCCGGGTGCCTTTCATCCTGGTGACCGGGCGTGGCGACAAGGAACTGGTGACCAAGGCCGCCCAGGCCGGCGCCAACAACTACGTCGTGAAACCGTTCACCGCGGATATCCTCAAGCAGAAGATCGAACAGGTCATAGGGAAGCTGGCGTGAAGCGTACGGTATCTGTTGCTGAAGTACCTGTAGAGTTGGTCGGAGGTTCGCCGCAGAAGTCGCCGGACGAAATCCGGACTTTTCTGGCTGCCATATCGACCGTGCTGCATGAAACGGTCGCGGCGTTCGAGCTGACCGTTGGCCGCATCACCGAAATCACGGTGACGCGGCCAGGCCGCGCCGACCGCGAGCTCGTGGTTGCGCTGCAGGACTTTGATCGCCTGCAGCAGGAGTTCATGACCCTGGGTCAGATTCTGGGCAAGCTGTCGAACAAGTCCGACCCCGACGCCGAAGACCGGGAAGTCGGACACGACCAGGTGATTGCGGATATATCGATTGCCGACCTCAAGGCGCGGCTTGCGCACCATCTGATGGTCCTGACGTCCGACCTTCCCGACGTGCCACAGGAAGACGTCGAGTTCTGACGGCTGGCGTACGCCGGCTCAGTTCGGCGACGTGCTGACGTGGCTCACCACGCGTCGCAGGCCCGCGGTCAGTTCCGGCACCTGTTCCGGCTTCATTCCCCAATACGGTTTCTGTCGCGCGAGGAATAGTGCATCGAGGTGGCAAGTGATCGAATCGATGTTGCACTGCGCGCCTGCAGTGATTTCATCAAGGATTTCGCACAGCGATCCGGCGATGTAGGTCAGCAGTTCGGAACCCATCGTGGTTCCGACATCGCGCAGTTGGCGGGTGTGATTGTTGGCCACGTCGATCCAGCCTGGTTGCGCCTCGCCGTTCTGCGCCTTTCGCACGACATCGGCCAGCGCATTCAGTTCCTTGTCGAGCCAATCATCGAACTCCGGCTTGACCTCTTCGACCCTGCTAGTTGCGTGTTTGATCGCCCTGTCGCGCGGTACACCGCCCGGACGACGCGCCTGCTTCTGAAACGTCGTCTCGACGGGGAAGATCCTGACAAGATCGTCGTCGTTGTTCCTGTTATCCGCCATCAGTCTTTCCCCATGCGAGCGGCGCTGAACAGGTTGTCGATATCATCTTGGGCAAGTGCAGGCCCGCTCTCTTCGGCCACATCGAGTGAGTTGTCGCCTTTGCGGCGTCCGACGCCGTTCGGATAGCCTTCGATCTTGAAACGCCGGTCGGGGCCAAAATAGGTCGGCGCGTCGACGAACTGCCGCGGCGTGAGAGCGACCCAGGCCAGCCGGTCGTAAAGGCTGGCCGGCGAAATCGGTTTGGCGATAACCATGTTGGCGCCGGCGTCGCGCGCCTGCTTGACGGCGGTCTCGCGCGTGTCGCTGCTCATGAGCAGGATTGGAATGGTGCGGTTTTCATTGTCGACCTTGCGGCGGATCATCTGGGTCACCGTCAGGCCGCCAAGCGGCGGAAGATTGGCGTCGCAAAGCATGACGTCGATCTTCTGGTCAGTCAGGGTTTGCAGCAACTCGACCGACGTCCTGACCTCCATGACCTTGTTGGCGCCGAATCCCCGCAGCATGCGGTGAACGATCGTCGACAGGTAGGAACTTGGATCAGCGATGAGGATTACGAGATCGCGAAGGTTTATTGTGTGTGTTGCCATGCGCGTGCAGGTGGCTTCGCGAAAAAGGGTTGGCCGGGACGCAAGGCATATACGCGATTCGTTCAACACGGACGCGCTCAGGACGGCCTTGCCGCTTATGCCGGCGCTGACCACCTGCCGGAAAGGAGCGCCTGTTGGCGGTACTCCGGTCCCGGCTGAACGGCCAATTTCGACTCATAAACCCAGCGAATCCAACCGGCTGCGCAAAGCTCATCCGATTCGTAGCAGGTCGCCCAGAAATTTTCTCTCAATTCGTCGCTAACACATTTTATATTAATCCGGGCGAAGAACATGACGGGCCGTCAACAGCTTCCTGCCCATATTCAAGCCATGCGCGTTATTCCAGAATAATAATCCAAATATACAAAGTGACCCTGATCCAGTTCGCTTTACGCAGCATTGTCCTGTATTACTTTTGTCGTATATCGATTCGCAAATCTGTCGAGAGGACAGTGCGCGCTAAAATAGTATAAACCAGTATTACACGCTAATATAACAAACAGCGACTGTAGTTCCAGGTAAACCTGTTGCGTATTTCTTCAGCGTTGTTTCAACCCGCCGGTCGGCGGGACGCCGTAGCCATGTAGCTGGTGCGGTAACGGGGTGTTGTATAGGCAATCTAGAACGGGCTTCTATGAACAGCCAGGCTGGACTTCACGATGCCATCAATACCGCGGACGATTTGATCGAGGGGGACTTCGCCTGCGGCTTGTGCGCGGCTCTCGACATCAACGTTTGTCTGTCGCCCAATCTGGATACGGTCGCGCTACCGCGTCCAACGCCGGTTCGCCAGTCTGGCCATTCGGTTCCCGCGCGGCGAATCATTTGTCGCGGTCAGGATTTGCACGACATCGTTCCCGTCATCTGTAGCGGCTGGGCCGCGACGATCGTCATGTTGTCGGACGGCAGCCGGCAAATCGTTTCGTTCCTGCTTCCCGGAGATATGATCTCGACGACGATGCTGTTCGACTCGCGGCTTTACTGCCTGGTCGAGGCCATCACCGACGTCAATTATCGTACCTTCAACCGAACCGACCTGAAGGCGCTCATCTACAAGAAGCCCGACCTCCTCGATTCCTTTTTCAAGGCATGGGTAGACGAGAAGGCGCGCGCTGATCAACTGATCGTCGACCTCGGCCGCCGGACGGCGGACGAACGGATTGCGCGACTCATCCTGAATCTGGTCGAGCGGCTGGCCAAACGTAACATGGTCCGCGCCAACAATACTGAATTCGAGTTCCCGCTCCGGCAACATCATATCGCGGATGCGACGGGCCTGACGCCGGTCCATGTCAGCAAGGTATTGACTGAGTTCCGTCGCAACGGCCTGATCAATATCAGCGAGCGCTCGATCACGATCCTCGATCCGGTCGGATTCAGCCGTATTGCCAATATGCGCTAGCTGGCGCGCGATCTTCTTTATACGACTTCGGACTGTTGCCGGCTGCGCTTGCGCTGGAAGGCGAGCACCTGACGCGCCGTTGCCGGCTTCATGCGGGAAAATGTTCCGAGGCAATTCTCGAGTGTCTGCCGCGACACCCCTTGTCCGTTCCGACGCAGCGACAACACGGCCTTGACCGTGCCCCAGGTCAGCCCGACGGCCTTGCCGAGGATCAGGATCGTTTCCGGTCGATCGCCCGCCAACGCCGTTTCAATGGCCTCCAGGGGCATGTCGCACAAGCGCGCCAGCGCCACCGTGGCCTCCTCGACCTTGCGTTCTTTGGCGAAGGTGGCAATGGCACTTTCATTGAGTTCACCGGCGGCCTGCAAGGCGTCCACACGGGCATGGGCCACGTCATAATTCCGCGACACCTTGTTCGTCATGGTCTGAATGTAGGACGTCGCGTCGGCGACCGCGGCCCGGATCGCGTCGGCGGCAAGCGGATCGGCCTTTTCGAGTATCCGGCGCACCGCACCGGAGGCCTGCGCCAGCAGTTTCAGCAGATAATGGCGCGGAAGCCCGCGGCGCGCACCGATGCAAGCGGCGAGCTCGTCATCGTCTTTGGCCCGTTCAATCATTGTGGTGAAACCGAAATCGGAAAACTCCGCGCCAGGATTGCGGGCGGCATTGAGCAGAACCGTGCGCTCGCCGCGATGGACCAGGACGTCGGTGACCGATTGATCGAGATACCGCCGGAGCGAAATGGCCAGAAGATGGTCCTGGCCCTTGGTGCGCGCGAAATCGGCGAGCAGCGCGCTGTCGAGCTTCGCGGAATGTTGCAGGACCGGTCCCGCCACGGCGATGGCATCGTCGGCGGCCAGCATGCGGCTGACCGCCGGCGGCGCGCGCGGGATCTCTGCAAGCCGCTCCGCAAGCATCGCCCGCGCTGACGTCTCGATGCCGACGACGAGCCGCGTAAACACGTTGTCGAACAACGCGATCTGGTCGTCGGAATAGCTGGCCGCGCCAAGCACGAACAGATCGGCGAGCTTCTCCAGGATCGTATTCTGGCGATCCGATCCGCCGTCGCCCAGCGCTCCGTCCAGTTCCACCAGGAGCGCGGCATGCACGCTCATCGGGCTCTTAGAACCGGTTGCGGTGCGCATGGTCTTTTTCCAGTTCATGCAGCGTCACTGCGGTTGGCGGCGAGCACAAAACCCGCTTTTGAACGATCGATCCTGCGTGCGACCGAACCAATTCGGCAATTTTCAAGTCCGGCGGCCCGGGCGCAAGTCCTGACTGGTTCAAGGCATCGGTCATCGGCTGGGTGAGACTGTTATTGCTGACCGCCGACCTTCCCGAAACTGTCCCGTATCAGGCGATTTTGCAGGCGCTCATCATCGGTATCTGTGTCGAATTACCGAACGGGTTACGCTACGGATGCGATTTTAAATATCCGTGAAAACCCGGTGTAAAATAGATTGATATGCTGGCTTGTGCGGCCAGCCGATAGGGAGAAGCTCCGGCACATGATACCGGGGCAGATCACGAACGGGCCCCGGGAGAGGGGCAAAGAGCCCGATACGGCGTCAATCCGTCACGTCCCCAAGGTTCCGCATGCGGTCTGAGGCTGCGGCCGCCGTCCGGTCCCGGCAAAATGGTGCCGCCGTAATCCCAAATAGGGTAGGCAGGTGCCTCCCGGCATGTCCGCCGCGCCGCGCGGTGAAAATGGGGCAACGATCCATGATCTCGTTCTTTGACCTCTTTGCCATTCTGCTGTTGCTGACCGCGGCGTTCGGCTGGCTCAACCATGTGATTTTCCATCTGCCGACCAATATCGGGCTGCTGCTGATGGGCGTCGCCACAGCGGCCGTCGTCTATCTCGTCGATCTTCTGGTGCCCGGTACGGCCCTGCTCAACGATCTCGCCGACCTTCTGCGCAAGATCGATTTCTACGAAGCGGTGATGCACGGCATGCTCGCGTTTCTGTTGTTTGCGGGCGCGTTGCATGTGGACTGGCCGCGGTTGAAAAGGCGTTTCGTGCCGGTGGCAACGATGGCGACGGTCGGGGTGCTGATCTCGACTGTGGTGGTCGGCTTCGGAATGTGGGGCCTCGGCCGGCTGCTTGGCCTGAACCTGCCGCTCGCCTGGGCGCTGGTGTTCGGCGCGCTCATCAGCCCGACGGATCCCGTGGCGGTCTTGAGCCTGCTCAAGCGGGTCAGCGTCCCCCAGCTGCTGGAGACCGAGATTTCCGGCAAATCTCTGTTCAACGACGGCGTCGGTGTCGTGCTGTTCACCATGCTGCTGGCGATGGCGACGAGCGGCAGCGATGAAATATCGCTTGTCCATGCGGTCGGCACGTTCCTGCTCGAAGCGGTCGGCGGAGGGCTGGTTGGCCTCGTCACCGGCTATGTTGCCTATCGTGCCATGCGCCAGATCGACGAATACGTGATCGAGGTGTTCATCTCGCTGGCGCTGGTCATGGGCGCCTATACGCTGGCCGACCACGTGCACATGAGCGGTCCGATCGCCGTAGTGATCGCCGGTCTGGTGATCGGCACACGCGGGGCCGGCGACGCCATGAGTGAAACCACCCGGCGTTATCTGTTCGGGTTCTGGGAGATGATCGACGAATTGCTCAATTCTGTGCTGTTCCTGTTGATCGGGCTCGAACTGATTATCGTCGGTGTCAATCTGCGTTACGGCTGGCTCGCGCTGCTCGCCATCCCGCTGGTGCTGCTGGCGCGCACGGCAGCAGTGGCAATTCCCGTTACGGCTCTCAGCTACTTCCTGCGTTTCGTCAAAGGAAGCGTGCCGGTGATGATCTGGGGCGGGGTGCGCGGCGGCATCTCGGTCGCGCTGGCGTTGTCGCTGCCCTATGGGGAAGAGCGCTCGATCATCCTGACCGCTACCTACGCGGTCGTGCTGTTCACCATCGTCGTGCAGGGCCTGACGCTGACGAAGGTGATCCGGCGAACGGTGCCGTCGTCTCGCAACGCTCCCGCCGATGCGCATTAGGGGTTGACAGCGGCGCGGGTCTTTTCGGCGTCAGCGCGTGCGAAGCCTCAGCCGCCCATCGCCGCCTTGTGCGCCCAGCGGGTGCGGATCACTTCCTCCCGCTCCATGGTGTCGAGCTGCTCGTCGACGTGCTTGATCGCCGCCTCGACCTCCGGCAGCAGCACCTTCTCCAGCGCCTGCGCGCGCCGCTCGGTGCGCCGGTATTCGCGCGCCAGCCGGTGCAGATTCCCCGCGCGCGCGCCGATATCGGCGGCCATCGTGAGCAGTTCCTCGAAGGCCGCGCGGCAGGCCTTTGCTTCCGGCGAGGGATCGACGGCGGGCGGTGCCTCCCGAACGCCCTTCGCCAATTCTTTCGCGGCCAGCATGGTGATGCCGAGAAAAAGTGTTCGCGTATTGGCGGGGATCTCCGGTGCCTCCGGCGCCGGATAGACCTGTACGCCGTCGAAACCGTGCCGCTCGGTGGCCAACGCCAGCGCCTCTGCGCTGCGCTTCATTGTCGCGTTGAGCGCGGCCTCGCGCTCCTGGTAGATGCGCAACTGCCGCAGCATTTCGGTCGCCAGCAGCGTGCGCTTCTCATCGAGAAACTCGTAGCCCTGCCGCATCAGCTTGCGCTCGTCGGCAAGCTCAAGCGCCGCTGAACGGGTGGGCGTTACCTCACGCATCGGCTTTTTCCTTTACCGAAGCGATGTATTGCGCGATCTGCGCATCCGACAGCCGCGCCAGTTCGCTCTGCGGCAGCAGGCGCAGCACCGCCCAGCCGGCGTTCATGCTGTCTTCCAGGGTGCGGCGGTCGTTCTGTCCGATGAGCGCGCTTTCGAACCGGTCGGCGAAGTCGAGATATTTGAGATCCAGCCCGGTCAGTCCGTCGCGGCCGACCACGCTCGCCAGCACCCGCACGCGTACCGCCTTCGCGTAGGAAGCAAACAGCTGGTTGGCGAGGCCGGGATGATCGGGATGCGAATAGTCCTTGCCGATGCCCTGGTCCATCAGCCGCGACAGGCTGGGCAGGACATTGATCGGCGGAAACACACCCTTGTGGTCAAGCGCGCGGTCGAGCACGACCTGGCCCTCGGTGATGTAGCCGGTGAGATCGGGAATCGGATGGCTGATGTCCTCTGCCGGCATGGTGAGGATCGGCAGTTGCGTCACCGTGCCCCTGGCGCCGCGGATGCAGCCGGCGCGCTCGTAGATCGCGGCAAGGTCGGAATACATGTAGCCGGGATAGCCCTTGCGGCTCGGCACTTCGCCGTGGCTCGCCGACACCTCGCGCAGCGCCTCGCAGTAGTTGGTCATGTCGGTCATGATGACCAGCACGTGGCGGTTTTCTTCCGCCGCCAGGTATTCCGCCGCGGTGAGCGCGAAGCGCGGGGTGAGCAGGCGCTGCGTCGAGGATTCGCTGGCAAGGTTGAGGAACATCGCGGTGTGCGCCAGCGCACCGGAATCCTGCATGGCGCGGCGGAAGGTTTCGGCGGTGTCATACGAAATGCCGATCCCGACGAACACGATGGCGAAGCCCTGCCCGTCGCCGCGGCGCAGCCGCGCGTGCTGGGCTATGTTACTGGCGATGCGGTCATGCGGCATGCCGCCGGCGGAGAACAATGGCAGTTTCTGCCCGCGCACAAGGCTGTTCATCAGGTCGATGGCGGTGACCCCGGTTTCGATGAAGTCCTTCGGCAGCTCGCGTTCGACCGGATTGATCGGAATGCCGTCGATACGCAAGCGCTTGCGCGCCGCCACCGGTGGGCCACCGTCGGCCGGCTCGCCGACGCCGTTGAACACGCGGCCGAGCAGCCCGGGTCCGAGCGCGAAATGCAGCGGCTCGCCAAGGAAGCGCACGCGCACATCCTGCAAGCCGAGTCCGATGGTCAATTCCAGCACCTCGACCACCATGGAATCCTGGTCGAGCGCGGCGACGCGGCCGAGCTTGGGCGGCGCATCGGAACTCAGGATTTCCACCGCTTCGTTGAGACCGGCCTCGACATTGCGACGAAGGAAGAGGAGCGGCCCGTCGATGGCCGTAGCGGTGCCTTGCACGAAAAGATCAGGCCGCATGAGACCCTGCCTTTTCCAGATCCGCGACAGCGTCATCGAGCGTCGCGCGCAGTTCGGAAAATTTGTCGAGCTGATCTTCGCCGATTTCCTCGCCCATGCGCTGCAGCCGCCTCAGCACCGGCAGTTCGGCGATTTTATGCGGCGCGATGCCGTTGTCGAGCGCGGTCTCGGCCAGTTTGATGAAATGCAGGATGAGGCCGAGCATCGCCATTTGGCGCTGCGGCGAGCAGTAGCGGTCGACCTCCGAGAACGCCGACTGGCGCAGGAAGGCTTCGTTGATCAGTTCCGCGCAAAGCAAGGTAAGTTGTTGCGCCGGCGGCAGCGCGTCCTTGCCGACGATGCGCGCCATGCGTTCCAGATCGGCCTGCTGTTCGAGCAGCGACAGCAGCTTTTCGCGATGCGTGTGCCAGTCCGGGTTGCCGCGCCCGGTCCACCAGGCGGCGAAGCGCAAGGCGTTTTCCGAGTAGGACTGCAGGGGATGGATCGCCGGATAGAAACGCGCCTGGGCGCGCTCGCGATCGAGGCCCCAGAAGCAGCGCACGTAACGCTTGGTATGGCTGGTCACCGGCTCGGAGAAGTCACCGGCCGGCGGCGACACCGCGCCGATGATGGTGAGAGAGCCTTCCTCGCCGCCAAGCGCCGTCACCCTGGCGGCGCGTTCGTAGAATTCGGCCAGCCGCGAGCCGAGATAGGCCGGATAGGCGGATTCGCCCGGCAGTTCGCCAAGCCGGCCCGAGACCTCGCGCAAGGCTTCCGCCCAGCGGCTGGTCAAATCCGCCATCAGCGCCACGTGCAGGCCCTGGTCGCGGAAATATTCGCCGACGGTGACGGCGGTGTAGATCGAGGCCTCGCGCGCAGCCACCGGCATGTTGGAGGTGTTGGCGATGATGATGGTGCGTTCCATCAGCCCGCGCCCGGTGCGCGGATCGCTGAGCTCGGGAAATTCGCGCAACACTTCCGCCATCTCGTTGCCGCGCTCGCCGCAGCCGACGTAGACGATTACATCGGCGTCGCACCATTTCGCCAGCGTCTCCTGCAAGACGGTCTTGCCGGTGCCGAAGCCGCCGGGGATCGCGGCCTGGCCACCGCGCGCCACCGGAAAGAGCGTGTCGAGGATGCGCTGGCCGGTGATCATGGGCGCGTCCGCCGGCAGGCGTTTGCGCACCGGCCGCGCCAGGCGGACCGGCCAGCGCTGGAAGAAACCGATCTCGCGCGTTTCGCCGTTGGCGGCTTTCACGATGCACAAAGCCTTGTCGCCCGGATAGCTGCCTTCCGGCACGATGGTCTCGACCGTCCCTTTCACATCCGGCGGGCACAGGATTCGTTGTTTGATGCCGTCGCCCGGCAGTTCGCCGATCGGCGTGCCGGGTGCGAGTTCATCGCCGGCATTCACCAGCGGCTTGAACGCGAACTCGACCTCATCCCGGGCATCGAGCGGCCGCAGCAGCCCGTCGAAGATGCGGCCGAGCAGATGAGGGCCCAGCCGCACCGACAGCGCCGCGCCGGTACCGTGCACGGCGTCGCCCGGCCGCATGCCGGTGGTGTCCTCATAGACCTGGCCGACCAGTTCGTCGTCTTTCAGGCGAATCACTTCGCCGGGCCGGCGTTCGGGCCCGACCTCCAGCGCCTCGCCGACGCGGAACGCGCCCTGGACGCGGGCATAGAGCACCGGCCCGCCGACCCAGCGGATGGTGGCCTCGCTCATGCCGGCGCTCCTTTGGTCAACTCATCGAGCAGCAACGCGGCGATGGTGCGGGTATCGGCGAGCAATCCGTCGGGCGTGGCGTCGAGGGTGGCCTGGTTGGCTGCGATGCGCAGCCCTGCGTTCACGTTCTTGTCGGCCTTGAACGTGATGCCGTCCGCGCCGCCGACCGCATCGGTAAAGGTCTTCTGCTCCTCCGCGTTCCAATCAGCGGGATGCGCGACCTGCCAGGCGCCGCGCCGCAGGCGCTTGGCCGCAATCTGCGCGATGGCCGCAATCCATTCTTTCCGCGCCGCCGTGTCGTGCCAGCGTGTGGCGAGGGCTTCGCGCAGCATCGGCATGGCGTCCGCCACCGCGCGGGCGGACTGCCGCTGCGCCTGCGTGCGCAATTCGGCATCCAGTTGCGCATGCGCGCGTGCCAGACGCTTCTCGCCCTCGCGGCGCAGTTCGGCGACCGCCTCGCGCAGACGGCCGTGCGCACTCTTGCGCGCTTGCGCCAGCAGCCCGCGGGCCTCTTCCTCGGCCTTGGCCATGACCGCGGCAGTTTCGTCCCTGAGCTGCTGTTCGATCTCGCGCGCAAGCGCGTCGGACTGCAGGCCGGGGATGAGGCTTCCGGTGGTCATGACTTCGATCCCCAGCACGCTTCTCAGTTTGCTGCCAAGATCGGGCGGTTCGGCGCGGAACAGAACGTCGGGAATGATTGCGAGCGTCGGCGTATCGGCCAGCATGGCTGCTTTCAGCTCCGCCGGTGGCACCTGGTTCGCCAGTTCCGCGGTCATGATAACCAGGCCGGCGCGCTTGCGCGCGTCATTGAGCGCGGCACCGGCTTCCTCAGGTTCAGGCACGACGGTCTCGATGCCGGTGAGCCGGAAGCCCGCCGCGTTCAATTCGTCGCCGATGAAAATTGCCGGCCCCATTTCAAATCCGGTTGAGGATCAGCACGGCGACGATCAGCCCGTAGATAGCGATGCCTTCGGCCAACCCCACGAGAATAAGAACGCGACCGAGCAGTTCCGGCTTTTCGGCCAGCGCCCCCACCGCGGCGCTGCCGACCATCGCCACTGCGTAGCCCGCGGCGAGCGTGGACAGGCCGGCCGCGATCGCCGCCGCCATCATGGCCCAGCCTGCCGCCGCGCTGTTCGCGCCCTCGCGTACCGGCTCGGCCGCTCCCGCGGGCTCGATCTGGAACAGCATCGCGGTGACGCCGATGGCCACCACGGCCGCCGCCGCCAGCATCAGCGCCGGCAGTCGAAAATTCAGTTTCATGAAGTGCCCCCCAGGGTTTGCTCCGACAGATTTCGATTGGCGATCGCGGGCGGCGGCAACGGCTTGAAGGCGCGGCCCGCGCCGGTGAGGAAACGGATGAAGAATTCGAACAGCAGCAGGCGTGTGGTCTGGATGCTGACGACGACGCCTTCCAGTGCGATGACCAGCGCGTTGCCGACGATCAGCGCCAGCCAGTAACCGATAGCGCCGCTCGCGGACGCCATTTCGATGATCGCCACCGACAGGCCGGCGTGCGCGAGCGCGAAAGCGCCGATGCGCGCAAACGACACGGTGTTGACGAGCAGTCGAAGCGCCTGCTCCACGAACTCGGCTGCCGCCGATGCAAGCGCGGTCAGGCGGCCCTCGTGCACGACAATCGCCGCTCCGATGATGAACCAGACCGCGCCGGCTGCCGTCACGAGCAGGCCGTCGCGCCACCACGGCGCGACCATCAAGCCGATATAGGCGGCGACCAGCCCGGCGCGATGCGCCCACCAGTGCGAGGCTTCGCCACGCCAGTGCATCTGCACCGCGTCGAGAATGAGCCCGATGGCGATGATGCCCATGCCGGCGATGACGCCGGCAAGCAGCAGGGTGATCGGGTCCGACAGCGGATGCATCCACAAGGCCGGTATGATGTCCTCGCGGCAGAACACGCTGCCGAACAGGACGCCGAACACGATCGCCATGATGCCGCCCGGCACCATCAGCCGCGTCAGCGGATAGCGCCGGCCGAGCACCAGCCCGCCGACCAGCACTACCGCGCCCTGGCCGACGTCGCCGAACATGAAGCCGAATATCAATGACGCGATGACGGCGACGATCTGGCTCGGGTCGCTCTCGTGGCGGCCCGGCGTGCCGAGCATCTGCGCGAACACCTCGAAGGCGCGCGCCCAGCCCGGGTTGGTCAGCACCAGCGGTGGGCTCAGGCCTTCCGGCGCCTCTGACATACGCAGGATGTAGCGCACGTCGCAGGCGTCGAGTGCACCGCGCAGGCGCTTGCCCGCGACGTCGCTGGTCCAGCCGGTGACCCAGGCCAGACGCTCGCTGCCGCGCAACTCCCTGGCGTGCCCGGTCAGCCATTCCACCAGCGCGACGTCACCGAGCGCCTGTGCGATGTGCAACCGCTCCGAAAGCGCTGAAAGCCCGGCTTCGAGTTCCTCGCGCTGCTTCCGCATCGCGGCCTGCCGTTGCGCGACGGCGGTCACGGCATCCTGCGGCGAGGCCGGCAGCCAGGCGGGCAGGGGGACCAGCCGCCCCTTCAGCGCCGGGAGCTGCGTGTCGATCTCGGCGATGTCCGCCGGCCGGCCGATGATCAGCGCGTAGTTGGCCTCCAATGTTTGCCATGGCTTGTAGAGCATCAGGGCCGGCACCTCGCGCAGCAGTGTGCCGGCCGGCAGCGTCAACAAGCGCGCCTGCAATTTCGGTCCGGCGCGGGCGAGCAGATGCAAATCGGGGAAGCCGTCGACAGCGCTGGCGAGAGCTGCATGCAAGTGCTCAAGGTCCGCGGCTTCCCGCGTCATCTGCTCGCGCTCGGCGATGATCGGCGCGGCTGAATCCGTCCAGGCTGCGAGCCGCGCCAGCGCGGTCTTTAACGTCTCGCTCAGAGGTTCGGACGCGCGGCTTTCGACCGCGGCGGGGGCCGGCCAGTAGGTGTGATAGCGGCGGGCCAGCTCCCGGTGCGCCTTCAGCGCCTCCTCCACGTCGGGAAACAGCAGCCGGTCGGCGCTGCTGCGTGCCTCCAGCTCCACCGCGCCGGTGCGTGACAGGCATTCCATCACCCGCGCCAGTTCCTTGTGCACGGTGACGAGCTCGAACCAGTGCGCGGGCGTCGGACGCAGGCTCATGCCGCTTGCCTCCGTGCTGCCTGTTCGAACAGGCGCCGCCGCACGATGCCGCCACGCAGGCGTTCAAGGTCGAGCGCGGTGAGCACGAGATGGGCGAACACCGCGGCGGGTGAGGCGCCGTGACGGCGGAACAGGCGCATCACGGTTCTTTCCAGATCGCGGCGATGGTTTGCGCTGGTCTCCTGCGTGCCGGCGCGCGCCAGCCGTTCAACGTGATCTTTCACCGCATTCGCGAGCGCGTTCAGGGCGCGTTGATTGGCGGCGCTTTGTTTCGGCCACAGCGTCTGCCAGTGCCGCGCCCAGCGCCCCCCAAGCGAACGGGTCGCGCCTTCGCCGGGCAACAAAGGAGCGAATGGCGAGTCCTGCAATAACGCCAAACGTTGTGCCGGATCGGTTTCCGTAAACAGCGTCAGCGCCGGATCCTGTCTGGTCCATGCCGGCGCCTCGCCTTTCAGCAACGCATCGATTGCCGGCAGGTCGGGCAACAGCGCGCTCCACGCCACCGCCGGCCGCCATGCCACCGGCAGCCAGCCTGCGACCTCATTGACATAGGCGCGCCAGGTCCCGCGCAGCACTCGCTCGATGGCGTGGCTGTTCATGCTCGCGCTCACTTGCCCGGTGAAGCGGCGCAAGCTCGCTGCGCGTGCCCGGTCGAGAAAAGCGTCGGCTGTCCGCGCCGCTTCCAGCGCATGCCAGTCGGCTTCAGCCAGCCGGTCGCCGTGGCGCGATTGCAGCCGCGCCTGCACATAGCGCCAGCGCGGGTCGGAGCTCATGACGCCCCCGTCAGGCGGGCGGCGATGCGCTCCGCCGCCGCCTGCAAGGCTTCGCGGCCATAAGCCGGATCGCTGTCAATTTGTGTCGGGCGTGCGGCGTTCAGCGCTTCCACTTCATGCTCAATCCTTTGCAGGTACGCGGTGTGCAATCGGGAAATGCAGTTGTCGGCGCGGCGGGCGATTGCCGCGGCCTGCGCCCGCGCGCCCGCCAGCATGTGCTGGGCGTGGTCCTCGCTTTGCCGCAGTGTTTCGACCCCTTCGCGCTCCGCCTTCAACACGCGCTCGATGGCGGCCACCGTGTCGTCGCTATGCGGGGGGTCTTGTTGCCGCGGCATGGCCGTCCGGTCCGATGAGCGAATGACGAATGGGCGCAAGGGGATAACCCCCGGCGGTCAAGTATGGCGAGTTAAGCCGGTCGCGTCATCCGGATCATTGTTTCATATCAATTCGCCGAAATGACAATGAGACGGCGGGCGACAGGGCCGCCCGGCGCCGTCAGCAAACCCGGGTTCAAATCGAATTTGCTCTACCGCCGGCCGGACAGATATTCTGCCACTGCCCGTCGTTCGCGCGGGGTGAGCCGCGCGGCGATCGGTCCCATGACCTGGCCCCGGCGTTTGCCGCTGGCGAAGGCGTCGAGTTGTGCCGCGGTGTAGACGGCGTGCTGGCCGAACAGATAGGGCAACGCCGCGGTGTTACCCGTCATGCCCATCGGCCCGCCCATGCCGCGGCCCATCATCCCTCCACCCATCATGCCGTGGCCGCCCATCATGCCTGGCCCATAGCCGCCGCGGCTGTGACAGGCCGCGCAGGGCGGCACGCCGCGGCCCGCATGGTTGAAAACGCGGCGGCCGAGATCGGCCAGCTTGCGGTCCTTGATCTTGTCGGGTTCGACCTTCTGCCGGCTGTAGAAGCGTGCCAGCTCGGCGATCTGTTTATCCGACAAAAGCGCGGCGATCGGCGTCATCTCGTCGGACTTGCGTGCGCCGTACTTGAACCCGCGTAGCTGCAGGCGAAGGTAAAACTCCTTCTGCCCGGCGAGCTTGGGGTCATCCGGTTCGGCGCTGTTGCCGGTTGGTCCATGGCAGCTCACGCAAACCGTGGCGGCAATTTCCTTGACGGGCATCGCCTTTATTTCTGCCGCTTCCGGCAATTTCGGTTTCTCGGGGTGTTTCTCCTGGCCGCGAACGGTTGGGGTTGATGCCAGCACCACGAACGCGGCAAACGCCGCGAGCGCTGCGGAAGGGACAAAACGAAATCGAAAGCGCGAAGGGTCTGATGCCATCGCTCGGCTCCGGCATGCCGTTGACGGAAACCAAGCATACGACGGCGGAAGGCGAAAGTCTCATGCGCCAGAGCCGGGTCGGCCTAGCGGTTCCGGCGCCGGCGCATGTTGGCCAGCGTCTGCTTGAAACGCCTCCGGTCGCCATCGCACGCATTCATTACGGGTTGGCCGCGTTGTGTGGCCTGGTCGGCGTCGTCTACGGCGCGCAAACCTATGGCGGCACCGTCGCGCTGTTTGCCGTCATCGCCGCGCTCGGCTTCGGCTCTTTCGGCTTCATCGCCGAAGCGCTCGTGCTGCTCTATCCGCTGATGCGGCCCTGGCTGCCGCGCCGGCTGCAGGCCATGCTGCGGGGCTGACGCGCGGCCATGCGGAGCCGCGCTACGTCTTCCGGATCGTGAAGGTCAGCACGTCGTTCGCCTGCGCCTTGTTCTCCAGCGCATCGCCGGTCTCCCGCAGCAGGTTGGGAATGTCGATTGCCGCCAGCGGATCCGTGCACGCGATGGTGAGCCGGTCGCCGCTCGTCAGCTTCTTCAGCAGTTTGCGCGTGCGCATGGCGGGCAGCGGGCATTTCAGGCCACGCAGGTCAGCGGTCGTTTCGGCCATGGGCAAATCGGCTTTCCTGGATGAGCGGATCCGGCAAGCGTTTCCGGCCTACAAGAGATTCCGGCCTATCCCCCGGTCGGCACCATCGACAGCTTCATGTCGGTCGCCGGGATCTCGGCCTCCTCGATTCCGATCTCCTTCCGCACCATGTTGGTGGCGCGCGTCAGCGCCACCATCTTGTAGAAGGCGTGCATGCGGCTCATGCCCTGGCGCCCGAAGCCGCAGTCGCTGGTCAGGATCAGCCGCTCGGGCTCGATGTGTTTGAGCGCCTTGCGGATCAGCGCCGCGATCTCCTCCGGCCGCTCCACCTGCAAGGTGCGATGGCTGATGACGCCGAGCGCCACCTTCTTGTCCTTGCCGATCAGCTTGCCGAAATGCTCGATATCCATGCCCTGATTGAACGCGCCTTCAACGGTGAGGACGTCGACGTCGAGCTCGTTGAGATAAGGCAGGGCGTCCTTGTAGGACTGGTCGCGGCTCGCCACCCGCTGCGCCGCCGGCGAGCCCCAGCAGGTGTGGCACCACACCTCGCACTTGTCGCGCAGGCCTGCGACTTCCTTGTTGAACGCCTCCACCCACTGCGCCGGTTTGATCGTCTGGTTGGGGTCGGCGATCACCTGATGGATCGCCGGCTCCTCGATCTGCACCAGCGGTGCGCCGGCATCGGCGAGCGCATGGTATTCCTTGTTGAGCGCCGCCGACAGGTCGAACAGCAACTCCAGCCGGTTGCCATAGTGCTCGTCAGTGAGCATCAGTGCCAGGATCTGCGCCGAGATCGAGCCCACCTTTACCGGCTTGTCGGTCATTGGCGCGATCGCCTTGTAGGCGCGGTCGAGCTGCAGATCGGAAGCGCCGATCTTGCCGCGCACCGGCGGCGTCATGCGGGTCTCGATCACCTCCCACATGATGTCGCCGGGTCCCTTGTCCTTCATGAAGCCCGCCGGCGGCACTTCCACACGCGGCGCGCCGATGCCTTCGACGCGCTCGGTGACGTAGCTCACCCAGGAACGGCCGGCGACGTCATCATCGAGACGCGTGTCGCCATCGACCATGATGTCGATGCCGGCGCGGTGCTGCGCGGCGACGTGGCAGGCGAGGCAATCGAAATGCTGCTCGCGATAGGCCAGCCGCGAGAAACCGCGCGACAGCGGAAGGCCACGCAGGTTTTCGGTGTACCAGCCCGGGCGCGGCAGTGCGCCGGTCGTCGTCGTGAGCAGTGCCTTGTCTTTTGTCGCCGTGAACACGCGCCAACTTCCTTCTTTCACGTTCCGAAATGCGGCATCTCGGTCTGCTTGTCTTGCTGCGACTGAATAAGTTGAAGGCGCTCAGGTCAAGCGGAGTCAAAGATCATCGAAGCAAAGGAACGTCGAAGCGATTGCATTTCAGGTTGCCGGATTGATGCGCGGTGCGTTCGCGCCGCGCCGTTGTCCGGACCGTCTCCCGGACGTGGGTGCCCGGCTTTAACCCCTTGATTCCGCTCCACTGGACAGGTCACCGCCGGCAACGGCATGGTCTCGAACGATGACGCCCGAAACCCTGCAATTGATCCCCCGGCTCACCCCGCTCCCCGCCCTCCTGGGGCTGATCGGGCGCGAGGTGCGACCGGTGACGCCGCGCTCCGTCGATCTCGGCGTTGCGGCCGGGCGCATTCTCGCCGCCGACATCATGGCCTCGATGCGTCCCTCGGCGCCGTTGGCGCTGGTCGACGGTTGGGCGCTGCGCGCCGAGGCCACTTTCGATGCCGGTGGCTACGCCCCGGCATTGCTGCCCACCGTTCCGCCCAAGGTCGAAGTCGGTCAGGCGATGCCGCCGGGCACCGACTGCGTGGCGCCGCTCGATGCAGTGCAGGTGGAAGAAGGCCGCGCCTCCGTGCTTGCGCCGGTCAACCCGGGCGAAGGCGTACTGCCGGCCGGCGGCGATTGTCTGCCGATGCCGCCCTTGCGCGCGGCCGGCGAGCGCTTGCGCGGCACCGACCTTGCCGCCTTTGCCGCCGCCGGCGTTACCCGCGTTCCCATTCGCCAGCCGCGTGTGCGCGTGGTGCCGTTGCGGATGAACAGCATGGTGGGCGCCGCGGCGCGGATGATCGCCGGTGATATCGAACATCGCGGCGGCGTGACGCGCGTGGACGAATGCGGCGATTTGAGCGTGGCGATCGTGTCCGACAATTTCGACGCCTTCGTCGCCCTCGGCGGCACCGGGAGCGGTCGCCGCGACACCAGCGTCACCACGCTTGCCCGCGACGGCAAGGTCGCTGTGCATGGCATCGCGCTCAACCCCGGCGAAACCACCGCCTTCGGGTTTTCCGGCCGGCGGCCGGTGCTGCTGCTGCCGGGCCGCCTCGATGCCGCGCTCAGCGCCTGGCTGACAGTCGGGCGTCATCTGCTGGCGTGTCTTGCCGGCGCCGATACGTCAAAAGTCGACGATCCGGCGCCCAGTCTGCCGCTATCGCGCAAAGTCGCGTCTCAGGTGGGCTTGGCGGAAGTGGTGCCGGTGCGCCGCGTTGGCGACAAAGTGGAACCCATAGCCCACGGCTATATGCCGCTATCCGCACTCACGCGCGCCGACGGATGGATTTTGGTGCCGGCGGAGAGCGAAGGCTATTCCGCTGGCGCGCCGGTTTCGGTATTTCCGTTACCATGAACGAACAGTCTCAACGCGAGTCTGGCGAAAAAGCTGACTTGATCGCGCGTGTGCGCGCCGCCGCGCGTCAGGAACAGTTTCTCGAAGTGGTCACGGCGGAAACCGCGCGCGAGCGTTTCGCGCAAGCGCTCGATCTGTCGCCATTGGCGAGCGTTGTTGTGCCGCTGGCGCAATCGCTCAACCGCGTGCTCGCCGATGACGTGGTGGCGGCGGTCGATGCGCCGCCCTTCGACCGTTCCAATGTCGATGGCTTCGCCATCCGCGCGGCTGACACCGCAGGCGTCACCGAAACCAATCCCGGGCTGCTGTCGCTCAACGGCGAGGTGATCGCCTGCGGTCACGCGCCGGCGCTTGAAGTCGCGCCCGGCACCGCCACTGCGATTGCCACCGGCGGCGTCATCCCGCGCGGCGCCGATGCGGTGGTGATGCTGGAGCAGACCGAGCTGATCGAAGAGGGCGCGCCGGCCATCGAACTGCGCCGCGCCGTCGCGCCGGGCCAGTTCATCGCCTATGCCGGCTCCGATATCGCGCGCGGCGAGACCTTGCTCCGGCGCGGCACCCGCATCGGCTCGCGCGAGATCGGCATGCTGGCGGCGTGCGGTCTTGCCGAGGTCGAGGTGGTGCAACGGCCGAAGGTGGCGGTGCTCTCCACCGGCGACGAACTGGTGCAGCCGGGCGAGCCGCTCATGCCCGGCAAGGTCTACGACAGCAACGGCGCGATCCTGGCCGCCGCCATCAGCGAGGCGGGTGGCGAGGCGGTGCAGGTCGGCGCCTTTCCCGACGACGAGGCGGCGCTGGAAAAGGCCGTGCGCGCCGCACTCAGCGTCTGCGACATGGTGGTGCTGTCGGGCGGCACATCGAAAGGCGCCGGCGACCTTTCGCACACCATCGTCTCGCGCCTCGGCAAGCCCGGCATTCTGGTGCATGGCGTCGCGCTCAAGCCCGGCAAGCCACTTTGTCTCGCGGTCGCCGACGGCAAGCCCATCGTGGTGCTGCCCGGCTTTCCGACTTCCGCGATCTTCACCTTTCACGCCTTCGTCGCGCCGGTGATCCGCGCGCGCGCCGGCTTGCCACCGGAAGCCGCGCAAACCGTCGCCGCGCATGTGCCGGTACGTGTCGCGTCCGAAATGGGGCGCAAGGAATTCCTGCTGGTGTCGCTGGTCGAAAATGAGGATGGCGCCCTGGCGTTTCCGACCGGCAAGGGCTCCGGGTCGGTGACCAGTTTCTCGCAGGCCGACGGCTTCGTGGAAATCGACCAGCTCGCGTCAGCGCTTGACGCCGGCAGCGCGGCGCAAGTGACACTGATCGGCAATGCTGCGCGCGCGCCCGATCTCGTCATCATGGGCAGCCACGACGTCGCGCTGGACGTCGTGGTGAGCGCGCTTGCCGCACGCGGCTTCATGGCGCGCACGCTCGCGGTCGGCAGCCTCGGCGGCGTTGCGGCGGCGACCCGTGGCCAGTGCGACGTCGCGCCGGTTCACCTCATCGACCCGGCGAGCGGCAAATACAATGTGCATCTGGCGACGCCGGGCCTGCGCCTGGTGCCGGGCTGGCAGCGCATGCAGGGCATTCTGTTCCGGCCCGGCGACGAACGCTTCGAGGGCAAGGGCGTAAAGGAAGCGCTGGCCGCCGCACTCGGCGACGAAAGCGTGCTCATGGTCAGCCGCAACGCCGGCGCCGGCACCCGCGTGCTGATTGACAGGCTGCTCGACGGCGCGCGTCCGCCCGGTTACGCCAACCAGCCGAAATCGCACAACGCGGTGGCAGCGGCGATCGCGCAAGGCCGCGCCGACTGGGGCATTGCCATCGAGCCGGTGGCGAATCTGTACGGCCTCGGCTTCCTGCCTGTATCGCCGGAACACTACGATTTTCTGGTGGTCGAGAAGCGCAAGGACCGCCCTGCGGTGCAGGCCTTCCTGGCGGTGTTGCGCGACGAGACGGTGCGCGAACGCATCCGCGCGCTCGGTATGCAGCCGACGGAGGGCCAGCGCTTAATGCGGCATATCTCCGCCTCATCCTGAGGAGGGCGCAAACGCGCCCGTCTCGATGGGGCGGCCTCATGGTTCGAGACGCGCCCACGCAAGTCGGCTTTTGCCGACTTGCGCCCCTAAAGCGCCGAAGTCGGGTAAACCCGACTTCGGTGGGCGCTCCTCACCATGAGGCCGAAAAAGGTCAGCGCTGGAGACGAGAGGCGGGGTTCGGCCCGCCTCATTATCCTCTAAATTGCCCCTCTCACTGGGTCCCCGATATGCCGTGCTGGATCAAACGTCTCAGCCTCGTCCTCGCGCTACTGCCGATCGCGGCCGGGGCTGCGCAGGCGCAACTGCGTGGTCACGGCGGGCCGGTGCGCGCCCTCGCCATTGCGCCCGACGGAACCCGCGCCGTCTCCGGCAGCTTCGACACGTCGGCGATCCGCTGGTCTCTCGAGCGCAACGTCGCCATGCAGGTGATGCGCTTCCACGACGACGCGGTGAACGCGGTCGCCTGGCTCAAGGACGGACGCATCGTCACCGCCGGCGCCGACGCCCATATCGCCATCTGGACACCGGGCCAGCCGAAGCCCGACACCATACTCAACGGCCATACCGCGCCGATCGCCGCTCTCGCCGTTTCGCCCGACGGCAAGTGGCTCGCGTCGGGATCGTGGGATCACACCATACGGCTCTGGCCGGTGAGCGGCGGCGAGCCGCGCGTGCTCAAGGGCAACGAGCAGAACGTCAACGGCCTCGCTTTCACGACCGACAGCAAACGGCTCGTCAGCGCCGGTTACGACACCACCATCCGCATCTGGCAGCTTGCCGGCGATGGCGTCAGCCGTTCGCCATCTGCCGACGCCGCTGAATACGGTTGCGGCGGCGCCCGACGGCGAGATCGTGGCCGCCGGCGCCAACGGCAAGGTCTATTTCCTGTCGCCACAGGGTGAGGTCCGCGGCGAGGTCGAGGCCGCGAAGACGCCGATCATCCAGGTTGCCATTTCACCGGACGGCAAGCTGGTGGCTGCCGCCGGTATCCGCGGCTCGGTGGCGGTGATCGACCGCAAGACCCGCAAGCGCGAACGCACGCTGGTCGGGCCGGGTTTGCCGGTGTGGTCGGTGGCGTTCTTTCCCGACAACAGGACGCTGCTGACCGGCGGCACCGACCGCATGATCCGGCGCTGGAACGCGGTCACCGGCGAACCGGTCGACGCCGTCATCGTCGGCGCGCCTGACGATCCGCTAAAAGCTTATGCCGACGATCCCGGCGCGCGGGTGTTCCGCGCCTGCGTCGCCTGCCACACCCTCAGGCCGGGCGAGGTGAACAAGGCCGGGCCTTCGCTGTGGCACGTCATGGGCCGCAAGATCGCGTCGCTGCCGGACTACAATTTCTCGCCGGCGCTGAAAAAGATGGACATCGTGTGGTCGAAGAAAACGATCGCGAAGCTGTTCGAGATCGGCCCGGCACACTACACGCCCGGCACCAAGATGCCGCAGCAGACCATCGGCTCGGAAAAGGACCGCCAGGCGCTGGTGGACTTCCTCGCCAGGGTGACGCAGTAGCCACCTGCTTAGTCAGCGACGGAGTATTCCGCCGAGCGTACCGCGCACGATGGCGCGGCCGACGGTGCTGCCCATCGAACCGCCGACCGACTTGCCGATGTCGGCCGCAAGCTTGCCGACCACGCGATTGGTGACCGAGCGCGTAACCTGGCGGGCAATGAGCTGACCCGTACTGAGGCGCTGCCCGCGCGGCCGGCTGGTGCCGAAAATGCCGCCGAGCAGGCCGCCGATGCCGCCCAGCACGCCGCCACTGTCGACCGGCTCGCCTTGCGCCGTGCCCCCGGGCGCGTTCGGGTCCTGCACGCGCTGCTGCAATTGCTCGAACGCGGATTCGGAGTCGATGGCGGTATCGTACTTGCCCTTGAGAGGGCTCTTGGCGATGACGGCCGAACGCTCCTCGATCGTGATGGTGCCAAGCCGTGCCGTCGGCGGGCGGATCAGCGCGCGCTCGACAATGCCGGGGGCGCCCTTGGCGTCGAGGAACGAGACCAGTGCTTCGCCCTTGCCGAGCTCGGTGATGACCTTGACCGTGTCGAGCTTCGGATTGGGGCGGAAGGTTTCGGCCGCCGCCTTGACGGCGCGTTGATCGCGCGGCGTGAAGGCGCGCAGCGCGTGCTGAACGCGGTTGCCGAGTTGGCCCAGCACGTCGTCGGGCACGTCCAGAGGGTTCTGGGTGACGAAGTAGACGCCGACGCCCTTGGAGCGAATGAGCCGCACCACCTGCTCGATCTTGTCCAACAGCGCCTTGGGCGCGTCGTCGAACAGCAAATGCGCCTCGTCGAAAAAGAACACCAGCTTGGGTTTTTCGGGATCGCCCACTTCGGGCAGATCCTCGAACAATTCTGACAACAGCCAGAGCAGGAAGGTGGCGTAGAGGCGCGGGTTCTCCATCAGTTTATCGGCGGCAAGCACATTGATGAATCCGCGGCCGTCGCGGTCCGTGCGCATGAAGTCCTTGAGCACCAGGGCCGGCTCGCCGAAGAAATTCTCCGCCTTCTGGTTCTCGAGCACCAGCAGCTGGCGCTGAATGGTGCCCACCGATGAACTCGGAAATATTGCCGTAGGCCGAACCGAGCTCTTTGGCATTGTCCGCCACGAAGCCGAGCATGGCGCGCAAGTCCTTCAGGTCGAGCAGCATCAGCCCGCGCTCGTCGGCGACGCGGAAGGCGATGTTGAGCACGCCCTCCTGCACGTCGTTGAGGTCGAGCAGGCGGGAAAGCAGCAGCGGGCCCATCTCGGAGATGGTGGCCCGCACCGGATGGCCCTGCTCGCCGAACAGGTCCCAGAAGATCACCGGGAATTCGTCGGGGGCGTAGTCGATACCGATATCCCTGGCGCGCCTGACGAAGGCGTCCCTGGCCTCGCCCACCGTGGCGATGCCGGCGAGATCGCCCTTGATGTCGGCCGCGAAGACCGGGACGCCGGCGCGCGAAAAGCCCTCGGCCAGGATTTGCAAAGTTACCGTTTTTCCTGTTCCGGTCGCGCCCGCGACCAGACCATGACGATTGGCCAGGGCCAGCGTGAGATATTGTGGCTTCTCGCCCTTGCCGACGAAGATCGTGCCGTCATTATCGTATTGCGTCACGGTCAATTCCTCCAGCACCAGGCTGCAACTTTCAATGATCAAGGTTTTTAACAGCTACCATATTCCGTGAACCAGACATCATCCACTCGGTTTGTGGGCGCCTTTGAGCAACAGCCGGCGCGGCCGCCACCTTGGTTTTCTATCTCAAAGATCGTGGCCAGCGGCCTCGGGTATCATGATGCTGGTATTGGCAGGCGCAGATTGCAAGCTAAGATCATGAACAGTCTTTTGGTCGTAAACCGAGGTCACCGCCATGAAACGTCTTGCGCTCGCGCTTCTCATATCGACGATTGCTGTGGGATCGGCTTTGGCTGCTCCGTCGTGTGCAAGCAAAGCTGTCGACAAGAATGGAAAAACGCTGGCCGGCGCGGCGAAAACGAGCTTCATGAAGAAATGTTGCGAAACCTCGGCCCTAAGCAGCACCGGCAAGCCGCTCTCCGGCGCTGCGAAGACGAGTTTTGTCAAGAAATGCCTGAGCGGCGGCTAGGCGCTGCCGTCCGATTCGGTCAGGCGGCGGGCTTCTGGCCCGCCGCGACCAGAAAAGCAATCGGAATGTACAAGCCGTCGGCTTGCGCATACTGCTGCGCGGCCTCGCTCACGGCTGCGCGAATGCGCTGCTGCATGTCCTCGCTCTGCGCGCGGATCAGCGATGAGGCGCGGGCGAAACTGCCCATCGCCAGCGTCCACAGTTCATCGACGTTGCGCAACCGGTGACTGAAGGTCACCGGTTCGATCGTCACGCCCTGGAATCCCGCATCCCGCAGGAAATCCGCAAACGCGTCGGGATCGGAAAACCGGTCCATCGGCGGTCCCTGCGGCAGCAAACCGGGCGCGGTGACGTTCAGCGCGCCAAGCGTTTCGTGAAAGACGCCGTTGATGCGGTTCTGCGCGAATCCCTGCCACCAGGACAGCGCCACCGTTCCGCCCGGCCGCAGCACGCGGAAGAACTCGGCGGCGACGCGCCCGGGCTCGGAGAAATGGCCCATGCCGAAGGCGCAGACGACAGCATCGAATGACGCCTCGTCATAGGGGAGAGCCTCGGCGCTCGCCTCGTCGAATGTCATATCCGGATTGAGCTTGCGGGCCAGCGCGACCATCGCCGGCGCCAGATCGCAGCCGGTGGCGTCTGCCCCGCGTTCCGATGCCGTAGAGGTGAGACGGCCCGGTCCGGCCGCGACGTCGAGTAGCTGTACGCCGTTGGCGACGCGCGCGGCATTCAGCAACGGCGCGATGGCGCGGTCGGTCACCGCGGCGAACAGATCGTGATAGCTCTCGGCGATGCGGCTGTGGGCTTCGCGCTCGAAGCTGCGGAACGCTTGCGTGTCGATGGGCGGTCCCGGCACGGCGGCTCAGCCCTCGCCCTTGCGCTCCCGTTCGCGCAAATAATCGTCCGTGGTGCGCACCCGGGGACGCTCCGCTCCGCCGAACGGATCGAAGTTCTCTTCCGCCATGACGTTGACGCGGCAGTCGGCGCACATCCTGATGACGTCGAGCCGCTTCCCGGAATCCCTGAACATCCAGTGCTTGCCTTCCAGGCTCGCCACCACGCGCTCGACCGAGCTCTTGACGCCGAACGGCGTGCCGCAGCGGATGCACAGGAACGGCTCTTCCTGCTTGATGATGCGCGCCTGGGCCGTGGCGGCGCGGAAGTCGATCTGCGGTTTGATCGAAATGACCTTTTCCGGACAGGTCGCCTGACACAGGCCGCACTGGACACAGGCGTCCTCGGCAAAGCGTAGCATCGGCCGCTCGGGATCGTCCGACAATGCGCCGGTCGGGCAGGCGGACACGCAGGCAAGACACAGCGTGCAGCCTTCGACGTTGACCTCGACGGTGCCGAAGGGCGCACCCTCCGGCAATGCGATGACGTCGACCGGCGCCGGCGCGGCGCCGTGCAATTCGCGCAACGCGAGTCGCACCAGGTCGCGCTTTTCGCCGACCGGCGCAAACGTCGCCGGCTTCGCCGCAGCATCCATCGCCGCGACCGCGCGCAGATCGTTGCCGAGGGCGTCGGGATCGTCGGTCTCGATGGTGGCAACGCGCGCGCCCTCGAAACCGAGACCCGCCAGCACCGGCGCAGCGAGACCGATGGTCTTGTGCAGGCCGCCCAGGTCGTGGCGCGGCTTGTCGCGCGTCAGAAATCGTACCGCGGCCGCACCATAGGCGACGGCTGCCGCCACCGCTTCCAGCCCCACTTGCGTGATCTCGTTGACCTCGACCGGCAGCACGTTCGCCGGCAGACCGTCGCCGTAACGCGCCAGCGCGTCGATCAGCGGCGCACCGTGTTCACTGTCATGAAACAGGATGACCGGCAGCTTTCCGCCCAGTTCGCGATAAGTCGAAAGCAGGGTTCGCAATTTGCGCAGCACCGCGTCCGACGGCGGCATCGCGTAGGCCGCCGCGCCGGTGGGGCAGACGGCGGCGCACTGGCCGCAGCCGGCGCAGATGTGCGCATCGATCGACACGTGATCGCCGGCCGGCGTGATCGCGCCGGTCGGACAGAGGTCCAGACAGCGCCGGCAACCCACCACGCCGGAGCGTGAATGGGCGCACAGATCCTCGCTGAACATCACGTACCGCGGCTTGTCGAAGGTGCCGGTGAGGTCGCGCGCCGCCAGCAGCGTGCGCAATACGGCGGCGGGATCGCCCGGATCGGCGCGCAAATAGCCGTCGCGCAGGTCGGCGGACGGAAACAGCGCCGGCCCGCCGCTGAGGTCGATCAGCACGTCGCATTGCAACGGCGCATCCTTGCGCGCGGGGCCGAAGACGAGTTCATCGCGCGACGACGGGTTGGGCTGGGCAAAATCGTCCAGTGTCAGTTCGAATGCGCCGAGATAGCCCCGGGCGCTGCGGATGGTACCCTTTGCCAGCGCGAATTCGGTTACCCGCTGCGGCAGCACGTCGGCCGGCGGCTTGAGCAGCACGGTGACGTTGAGATGGTCCTTCAGGAGCCGGGCGGCTTCGGCGGCCTGATCGTCATGACCGTAGATTACCGTGGTGCCGCTGCTGGTGAAGCCGACAGCAGTCGGCTCCGGCGCCGGCTCCATCGCCGCCGCGATCAGCGCCGCCATTTTCGGCCCGGCTTCACCGGCGTCTTTCGACCAGCCGGCGGTCTCGCGGATATTGACGAATGACAGCTGCGCGCCTTCCGCATCGCCGGTCTCCGACGCCAGTTCCCTGAACAGCGGCGCTTCCTGGGTGCAGGCGATGGTGATGGCTTCCGCGCCCTTGAGCGCGTTTTGTACGCGCGCCAGTTCCGCGCGGCACAAATGCCGGCCGGCCACCACGTCGCTGCCGCGGCAGACCTTCCGCACCGCGTCGGCGTCGAGCGGCATGGTGTCTTCGCAGGAGCAGATCAGGATTTTACGCGGCCCGTCGGCCATCACCCTCTCTTCTTCGTTTGTCGTCGGCCCGCTTGCGTTATCAAGCGCGTTTTTTGCCATTTCTTCCGGCATTAAGCCCGATGGGCCGCGGGACTGGCCCCGGGTGTCCTGAAGCTATAGTTATAGTCATTCCAGTAAGAAAGGTAGTGTGGAGGTTCTATGGCGGTCGAGGCGCGGTCCGGCCCGTGGCTGCAAGCGGAGCAGGAACTGGCGCTGCCGCCGCTCTATACGGCGGTGCGGTTGCGCGAGCTGGGCGACGCTTTTGCCCATGCCGTCGGGATCGCCGCCGACAGTGGCGCCGGCACGCTGGTGCATGTGGGCCGCTTCGACGTCGTTGAATTCGCGCTGGTGCTGGAACCCGACGAACCGCTTCGTGGCGCGCGGCGCGCGTTTTATGCCGGCATGACGGCGCTTTCGGACGCGCTGATCGCCGCCGCCGGGCCGGAGACCATGGTCGAAATCGGCTGGCCGGATGCGGTCCGTGTCAATTACGGAATGGTGGGCGGGGGCCGGCTGGCCTGGCCGCAAAATGTGGGCGAGGACGACGTGCCGCCGTGGCTGGTGTTCGGCGCCATGCTCCGCATGCAACCTGCCGCCGACACGGACCCCGGCCTCAATCCGGACGTCACCAATCTTGCCGAGGAGGGCTTCGGGGGCCTCGCCGAGGAAGACGGCGGCGGCCTTGTGTCGAAGCGCATCATCGAGAGCTTCGCGCGCCATTTCATGATCGCGCTCGATGCCTGGCAGGAGAGCGGCTTCGCCGCCGTGGCCAGGACCTATCTGGAACGCCTGCCTCGCGAAAAAGGCCTGCGCCGCGACATCGCCGACAATGGCGATCTGCTGGTGCGCCGCATGGCGAGCGACAGGTCCGAACGCAAGCCGCTTGTTGACGCGCTTGCCGCACCCGCATGGCTCGACCCGGCGACGGGGGTGCCACGCGGATGAAGCTGTTGCGCACCATCAGGCTCGATCTGTCCGATACGTTTGTGTTCGAGCGGGCGGCGGAGCCGGGCGAATGGGCGGTGTCCGGCGCCTTTGCGTTCTGGGCCGGCGATCCGACGACGCTGCAAGGCAAGGCGCGCACTGCCTTCCGCAGCGGTTTTCTCGGTGTCGATACGCTCGGCTGGTCGACGCTGGTGCAGATCGTGGAAGCGGACCAGGACGACCGCGCCAGTCTGGTCGAGACGCTGGCGCAGCGCCTGGTCGAACACTACGGCGCCCCCGACATGGAGGTCGCCCGCGGCGCCGCCGAAGAGGAGGTTGCTTTCGCCGAATCGTTGTGCGAGCAGCCGCAGGACACGTTGATCGCGGTACACCGGACTTATGAGGAAGGTCAGTTGCGCGAATCCTTCCGCACCCTGCGCCCGCGCGAGGGCGCAAGACCCGCCCGCGCCTTCTCGTTCATGGAAGTGGAAGGGGACGACGACGGAGCGCCGGACGAACAGGTGAACTTGATCGATCTGGCGGAACGGGAACCTGAATGAGCGATTTCTGGCTCTCCTGCGGCCACCATTTGCTCGACCGCGACGAAGGCGGCGGGCTCACCGTGACCGCTGATTTCCTGAAGGTTTACCTGGCGCGGCCCGAACTGATTCCGCCGCCGGAAGCCTGCACGGTCGAGCGCACGCTGCACGGCGCGTTGCTCGCCAATCCGCAATTGCCGGTCTCGGATTCCGACATCGCCGCCATCGAGGACGAGGACGCGCGCGAGAACTGGCAACTGCTGATCGCCTTCCGCGATCACCTGTTGCGCCACAAGACCCTGGAAGCCGCCTACACCGAACTGGTGCGGCGCGGGATCACCGGCACGCCGCCGCTGTTCATCAATCAGCTCGTGCATGTCATCTTGCGTAACGCGCTCGACGGCATCGACGATCCGCGCGTGCTGCGCGCCGCCGAGCTGTTCTTCCGCACCCAGCGCGTCACCGTGCATGACGGTGCGCTGATTGCGGCCGATGAGGAAACCATCGGCGGTGACAACACCTCGCCGGTGTCACCGCTGGTCTCGATGCTCGGCCTGCCGGCCGAAGCCGAGATTGACGTCATCAACGACGACAATGCCGAAACCTACTGGGAGCGCAGCGACCGGTTCGACATGGCGATCGACCTCACCGCCGGTCGCGCCGGCCTCGTGGGGCTGGCCGAGACGATGGAGCACTGGATCGCACATCTGCTCGGCGTTTCGGTGACGATCGACTCGCTCATCGAGCTGCAGGAAGCCAACCTGAGCTGGTACGTCGGCCTCGATGCCGACGCTACCCGCATCGGCGACCAGTTGTGGAATGGCGAGGAGATCGACGAAGCCACCATGGGCCGCGTGGTCGGCCTGTTCCGCCTCACGTTTGACGATCCGGACGTGATGCTCGATCGCGTGCGCGGCGAGCCGGTCTATCTGATCCTGGCGATGACCGCCGACAACATGATCCGGATGAAACCGCAGAACCTGGTCACTGGCCTGCCCATCCGGCATCTGGAGGCGGTGAGCTAGGGGTGCTTCCCGGCGTGGGGGGTCGGGCATGTGGCGGCCAGTTGACCCCTCTCCATCCCCGCCGCTACCTTCACCCGCGAACCACGTGAGACGGTAATCCGATGCGCGATCCCGGCCTGAACGAGGCGATCCGCGCCGCTGGCGGCGTGAGCGAACTCGCGCGCCAGATCGGCATCTCGCAGCCGTCGGTGTCGAACTGGACCCGGGTGCCGGCCGAGCGCGTGGTCATTGTCGAATCCGTAACCGGAGTCGACCGCGCCATCCTGCGCCCCGACCTCTACGGGGACGACACCGTTCGCGAGGCCGACGAAATCGACGCCGCGCGGGCGCAGGAATACGCGCTGATCGGCGCGCTGCTGTTGCGCGCGCCCGATGCGGCGCTTCTGAAGAGTCTCGCGGAGCTGAAAGGCGACGCCACGCCACTCGGCCTCGCCCATGCCGCGCTGGCCGATGCGGCGGCGCAAACGACGGTCGAGGCGGTCGAGCGCGAATATTTCAACCTGTTCATCGGAATCGGGCGCGGCGAACTCCTGCCTTACGCCTCTTACTATCTCACCGGCTTCCTGCACGAGCGTCCGCTGGCGCGGCTGCGCGACGACCTCATGGCGATCGGCGTCGCCCGCCAGGAAGGCGTGGTGGAGCCGGAGGATCACGCCGGCATCCTGTGCGAGATCATGTCGGGGCTGGCGAGCCGTCGCCTGCCGGCGCCGGCCGAGGCCGAGCGTACGATCTTCGAGAAACACATGGCCCCCTGGATCGGCCGCTTCTTCATCGACCTGGAAAATGCCGAATCCGGCGATTTCTACCGCCGGGTCGGTGCGGTCGGCCGGATTTTCGTCGACATTGAAGCGCAGGCTTTGGACTTGCCCGGCTGAAGCAAAGCCTTATTCTTTCCGGCTTTCACGGAGGAGGAACCTGACGATGCAGGACCAGGACAAGAGCAAGCTCGCCCGCCGCGACTTCCTGCGTGTGATCGGCCTTGGCGCCGGCGTGGCCGCGGCCGCAGCGCAGTTCGTCGCCACCGGCGCCACCGAGGCGTCCGCCGCCGAGTCGATGGAGGAAGCCAGGAAGGCGCGCTACAATCCCAACTCCGAGCACGTGAAGAACTACTACCGCGTCAACGGGTATTGATCGGGCGGCCCCGGCCCGGGGTCGGACGGCGCGCAGGTCCGGAGCAAAAGGTCGAAGCGGCATGGCTGCAGATGCCACAATGCCGGTCAGCGTCGTGATTGAACGGCGCGCGGTCAACAGCCAATGGCTCGACCATGTCTGGCGGCCGGTTGGCGTGCTGCCGGTCGCGGCCAACGATCACGGCAAGCTGCTCGCCGAAGGCGAAGGTTGGGCCCATTTCCACGGCGGCATGCTCGACATCGAGTTGTACCGCGGAGAAACGGAAGGCTACCTCAACAACCTCTCCCAGGTTCCGCCGATGGTCTACGTGGTGTTGCGCAGGAACGAGGAGGCCGGTGGCCTCGAATACGAGCCGTTCCTCGTCACCGCCTGCCCCTACGAGGCCATGGGCTACAACGAAGGCAATGACGACGTGGTCGAAGGCGTACCGATGCCGCCGGAGATCATGGTCTGGGTGCAGGAATTCGTGACGCGGCATCACGTCGACACGCCCTTCGTCAAGCGCAAGAACAGGCGCCATCAGGATGCGCGGGACCGCAAGCCGGCGGACATGCGCGAGCGGGGCCCGTCGTGAGCGAGGAGCGCACCCGCCTGTCCCGTTGGTCCGAGCGCAAGGCGGCGGCGCGGCGCGGCGAAGTCCTGCCCGAGCCGGCCGACGAGGCGCATGCGGCGCAGGGTGCCGCCCTTGATCCGGACCTGCACGAACCGAACGAGGTTGCAGGTACCGCAGGCGCGCCCGACGACGACATGCCGGTGCTGCCGCCGATCGGGGAACTCACCGCCGAATCCGACTACACCGTCTTCCTCCATGCCAAGGTGCCGGAGACGCTGCGGCGCGCCGCCTTGCGCAAGCTGTGGAGGAGCGATCCGGTGCTGGCCAATCTCGATGGCCTCAACGATTACGACGAAGATTATAACGTGGTGGACACGCTCATTACCTCCGCCCAGACCGCGTACCGTGCCGGGAGCGGCTACGTGGACGAAATCGAGGACAAGCTCGACAAGGTCGAGAAGGTGCTCGGCGAGGACGCCGGCGACGATTCGAAAAAGCTGTCCGAAACCGGCGACGTGGCCGATGCCGGCGCTACGACTCCCGATGACGGCTCCGTGAATCAAGAAGTCCGTGAGCGATAGTGACGCAGCCGGGGATAATTCAGCTGATGCAATGCGGCAGGTCGCGGCTGCAACTCCATCCGACATTCCTGCCCACTCGCGCGAAACCGGCGGCGAATGAGCCCATTGCGCGAATATTGCGATGCAGCATGGAGATGCTGCATCAGCGAGGGCGCAATTCCGGGTGGGCAACAAAATTATTTGTCATCCATAGTTACAAGCTATAGCTTTGATCTATTCTAATGCACGTTTGGTGCTCAAAAAACTGGCTCACGAATAGCCAGCGGGGGAGGGGAGATGGCGTTGACTGCAGCTTGCCATGGGCTCTCGCGCGCTCCGGTTTCGACAGGCGCGCTGCCGCTGTATTGGCCATCCCGCTATACCGTCACGCCTGCTGCGACCTCTCACTCCCATACCACGATGCGGACCGTGGCCCGTTGCGCCGCGTGCCGCGCACCCGTTTCACCGGAGGACTGACAATGCGCAAAGACAACGCCCGATCGCCCGAGATCGACCGCCGTCGTCTTCTGACAGGAGCAGGCTTGGCCATCGGTGCCGCCGGCGCCACCGCGGTCTCGACCGCCGCGCCGGCCGTCGCCAGCGAACCGCAACAGCCGCAGCACGACGGCTATCGCGAAAGCGAACACGTCAAGACCTACTACCGTCTCGCCCGCTTCTGACCGCAACGCATTTGCGCGCCCGCGCGCGATGCGCGCGATACCGGCACCGACCCGAATTCAGGAGGACGACATGCTCAGGAAGAAATCGAGTGGCTCCGCAAAGTCAGCAACCTTGCAGCTCGCGCTCGCCGCTCACGCCGGCGGCGCAATTGACCGCCGCTCCTTCCTGGCGCGCTCCGGTCTGCTCACCGGCGGCCTTGCGCTCGCTAGTGCGCTGCCAGTCGGCACGGTGAGGAAGGCGAGTGCCGCCGAAGCCGGACCGCTCACGGCCGGCGCCACCCGCATCAAGTCGGTGTGCACGCACTGCTCGGTCGGCTGTACCGTCATCGCCGAAGTGAAGAACGGCGTCTGGGTCGGCCAGGAGCCGGGCTGGGACAGCCCGTTCAACATGGGCTCGCATTGTGCCAAGGGCGCCTCGGTGCGCGAGCACGCGCACAACGAACGCCGTCTCAAATATCCGATGAAGCTCGAGGGCGGCCAGTGGAAGAAGGTCTCCTGGGAGCAGGCGATCAACGAGATCGGCGACAAGATGCTCGAGATCCGCCAGAAGTCGGGTCCCGATTCGGTGTACTGGCTCGGCTCGGCGAAGTTCAGCAACGAGCAGGCCTATCTGTTCCGCAAGTTCTACGCGTTCTGGGGTTCCAACAACGGCGACCACCAGGCGCGCATCTGCCACTCCACCACGGTCGCGGGCGTCGCGAATACGTGGGGCTATGGCGCGATGACCAATTCCTACAACGACATGCACAATTCCAAGGCGATGATCCTGTTCGGCTCCAATCCGGCCGAAGCGCATCCCGTCGCCGTGCAGCACATCCTGCGCGCCAAGGAACTGAACAAGTCGAAGCTGATCGTCTGCGACCCGCGCTTCACCCGCACCGCCGCGCACGCCGACGAGTTTGTGCGCTTCCGTCCCGGCACCGACGTCGCGCTGGTATGGGGTATTCTGTACCACATCTTCAAGAACGACTGGGTCGACAAGGAATACGTCAAGCAGCGCGTCTGGGGTCTCGACGAGGTCCGGAAGGAAGTGATGAAGTGGACGCCGGAGGAGACCGAAAAGGTCACCGGCGTGCCCGGCGCGCAGCTCGAGCGCGTCGCCAAGATGCTGCACGAGAACAGGCCCGGCACCCTGGTCTGGTGCATGGGCGGCACGCAGCACCATAACGGCAACAACAACACCCGCGCCTACTGCGCGCTTCAGCTCGCGCTCGGCAACGTCGGCGTGGCCGGCGGCGGTGCCAACATTTTCCGCGGTCATGACAACGTGCAGGGCGCCACCGACTTCTGCGTGCTGCCCGACAGCCTGCCCGGTTATTACGGACTGGCGACGGGTTCATGGAAGCACTGGGCGCGCGTCTGGGACGTCGATTACGAGTGGGTCAAGGGCCGCTTTGCCAGCCAGAAACTGATGGAGTCGAAGGGTATTCCGGTCTCGCGCTGGGTCGACGGCGTGCTCGAGAAGAAGGAGAACATGGATCAGCCGGACAACATCCGCGCCATGGTCTACTGGGGCCACGCGGTCAACTCGCAGACCCGTCTGCCGGAAATGAAGAAGGCGATGGAGAAGCTCGACCTCATGGTCGTGGTCGATCCGGTGCCGACCTTCGCTTCCGTCATCCCCGACCGCAAGGACGGCATCTATGTCCTGCCCGCGTGCACGCAGTTCGAGACCTCCGGTTCGGTTACAGCGTCGAACCGCTCGCTGCAGTGGCGCGACCGGGTGTTCAAGCCGTGGTTCGAGGCCAAGCCCGACCAGGAGATCATGTACCTGTTCGCCAAGAAGCTCGGCTTCGACAAGGAGCTGTTCAAGCACATCGCCGTGAAGGACAACGAGCCGGTGGTCGAGGACATCACCCGCGAGTGGAACAAGGGCATGTGGACCATCGGCTATACCGGCCAGTCGCCGGAACGGCTGAAGGCGCACATGGCCAATCAGGACAAGTTCGATCCCACCACGCTCAAGGGCAAGGGTGGCGAAGTCGACGGCGATTACTACGGGTTGCCGTGGCCGTGCTGGGGCACCGCCGCGATGAAGCATCCCGGCACGCCGATCCTCTACGACACCTCCAAGCCGGTCGCCGAGGGCGGCCTGACCTTCCGCGCCCGTTTCGGTGTGGAGCACAAGGGCCAGAACCTGCTGGCCGAGGGCTCCTATTCGGTCGGCTCCGAGCTCAAGGACGGCTACCCCGAGTTCACCATGGCCATGCTGAAGAAGCTTGGCTGGGACGGCGATCTGACGGCGGACGAAAAGGCCGCCATCGAGAAGGTGGCCGGCGACAAGACCAACTGGAAAGTCGACCTGTCGGGCGGCATCCAGCGCGTCGCCATCAAGCACGGTTGCGCGCCCTTCGGTAACGCCAAGGCCCGCACGGTGGTGTGGACCTTCCCGGATCCGATCCCGCTCCACCGCGAGCCGCTGTACACGCCGCGGCGCGATCTGCTGCCGAAGTACCAGACCTACTCGGACCGCAAGGCGTGGCGTCTGCCGACGTTGTACGCGTCGATCCAGAAGAACGACCACTCCAAGCAGTTCCCGACCATCCTCACCTCCGGCCGTCTGGTCGAATACGAGGGCGGCGGCGACGAGTCCCGTTCCAACAAGTGGCTCGCGGAACTGCAGCAGGACATGTTCGCCGAGATCAATCCCGCGGATGCCAGCAAGCTCGGCATCAAGGACGGCAGCAAGGTCTGGATCCACTCACCCGAAGGCGGCAAGGTTCTGGTCAATGCCCTGGTGACGGAACGTGTCGCCGCGGGTGTCGCCTTCATGCCGTTCCACTTCGGCGGCTACTGGCAGGGCAAGGACCTGCGCGGCAAGTACCCCAAGGGCAGCGATCCGTACGTCCTCGGTGAAGCGTCCAACATGGACGGCACCTACGGCTATGACGTGGTCACCCAGATGCAGGAAACCAAGGTTACGCTCTGCCGCATCGAGGCGGCGTGATCGGACAACGGATCGGTTGAAGGAGATTTGACATGGCACGCATGAAATTCCTTTGCGACGCCGACCGTTGCATCGAGTGCAACGCTTGCGTCACGGCCTGCAAGAACGAGAACGAGGTCCCGTGGGGTATCAACCGTCGCCGCGTGGTCACGCTCAACGACGGCAAGCCCGGCGAGCGCTCGATCTCGATGGCCTGCATGCACTGCACCGACGCGCCCTGCGCGGCGGTCTGCCCCACCAACGTGTTCTACACGACGGCGGACGCAGTGGTGCTGCACAACAAGGACCTGTGCATCGGCTGCGGCTACTGCTTCTACGCCTGCCCGTTCGGCGCCCCGCAGTATCCGCAGGTCGGCAACTTCGGTTCGCGCGGCAAGATGGACAAGTGCACCTACTGCGCCGGCGGCCCGGAAGCTGACGGCAGCAAGGCGGAGTACGAAAAGTACGGCGCCAACCGGCTGGCCGAAGGCAAGCTGCCGCTCTGCGCGGAGATGTGCTCGACCAAGGCGCTGCTCGCCGGCGACGGCGAGGTGATCGCCAAGATCTACAAGGAACGCGTGAAGACGCGTGGTTACGGCTCCGGTGCGTGGGGCTGGCAGACCGCCTATCACGAGACGATCGCAAGCTGATCCATCCCGGCGGCGGGCCTGCCGGGCGCCGCCGCCGGCTTTTACAAGCAGACAATAATTCGGGGTAAGGGAAGGGAGAGATTGCCATGGCGAAGCTCTTCGCTGCGATCCGCTTCACCGCCGGCGCTCTCGCGCTTGCGTTCATTGTCGCTGCCGTCACGCCGTCGGCGCCCGCGTTCGCGCAGGGCGGTCCGAACGCCGCCACCAGCGAGCAGCAACTGCTGCAGCAGCTCCAGGGTGGCGTCATCCGCGGCGACGTGAGCATTCCGGACAAGAAGGCAGCCAACCTGATCCATCCGGCCGGCCGCAACTGGCAGAACTTTCACACCGTCTGGCTGAAATGGATCGGCGCTATCGCCATCCTCGGCATGCTGGCGCTGCTGATCATCTTCTATATGTGGCGCGGCACCATGAAGATCGAGGGCGGCCGTTCGGGGCGCACCATGGTGCGCTTCAACGGATTTGAGCGCTTCGTGCACTGGCTGACCGCTTCGACCTTCATCGTTCTCGGCATCACGGGGCTGAACATCACGTTCGGCCGCGCGCTGATCCTGCCGTGGATGGGACCGTCTGCTTTCAGCGCCTGGTCGGAATGGGCGAAATATGCCCATAACTACCTCAGCTTCGCCTTCACCATCGGCGTGGTGCTGATGTTCCTGATGTGGATCGGGCAGAACTTCCCGACCAGGGCCGACGTCGAGTGGTTCAAGATGGGCGGCGGCATGGGCAAGGGCCACCAGCGGGCGCCGGCCTGGAAGTTCAACGGCGGCCAGAAGCTGCTGTACTGGTTCATCGTGCTCGGCGGCGCCGCCATGATCATCACCGGCTACATCCTCATCTTCCCGTTCTCCTGGGGCCTCGGGGTCGGCGACATGGAGTTGGCGCAGGTGTTCCACGGCATCATCGGCCTGTTGTTCATCGCGCTTATCCTCGCCCATATCTACCTCGGTACGCTGGGCATGGAGGGCGCCTTCGAATCCATGAGCCAGGGCACCGTCGACGTGAACTGGGCCAGGGAGCACCACCCGCTCTGGTACGAAGAGGAGCAGGGCGGAAGCTCCACCAGCGGCGCCCGCACCCAGCCCGCCGAATAGACTTTCGCATCCGCGAACTATGCAGAACGCCCGGCCTTGTGGCCGGGCGTTTTGCTTTTTGATCCGGTGGGGACGGGCAGGGCTGCCGTGCGAAGGCCGACGACTGGGGCGTTCAGGCGTCAATCGGGGCTGACGTCAGACCCCCTTTCCGAAGAGCAGACATGATTCAGAGCGTTCTGGCACGCAAGGCACAGGTTGGGCAAAGGCGCACTCAGTTGCTGCGCATGGGCTTCCTGCTTTTATCCGCCCTTGTTGTGCCCCGGGGAACCGCGCGCGTCGGGTAAACAACGTTCCAGCAACTTTTTTCGCCGCAAGTTACGATATGAATATGGCTGCCGTCGTCGAACGAACAGCTTGTACCGCCACCGTGGCCGTTGCAAAGGCCCGCAGCGAGACTCGTGGATACCTTCTGCGCATGCGGCTTCTTTGCCGCCAGCGCCGGGGTCGCGGCGCCGATGAGCGTGGCCAGCGTGGCAATGGTCAATGTCCGTGTCATGGCATCCTCCTGTCACTGAAAGGGTTCGCGGCAATGCCGCCCTTCCCCTTGGTCGCGGCGGGGCGCCATCCGGTTCAGGGCAGGACCTGTGCCGGGTGTCCGTTTCGGTCCTGAGCGGACATTGGCCGACGGACGAAATACTGACTGATGATTGAGCGGGCGATCGCGGACCGAGCCGTCATATGCAATGGGCCGGAAAATTTCCGGCTCGAACTTATCCCCGCTTGCGGAAACGGCCTTATCATGTCGCCGCCTTGCTTGCGGTATCGGGCGTCATCTCGAGGACGCCGGATGAGGAAGCAGGGCCGGCGCGCCGACAATGCGCGCCGTGGATGGAGCGCCGGGAGGGCGCAGGGCCCTTTCGCCAAAGGGCCCGCGCGCCTCGCCAGGCGCGCGGGCGGGGCTCGCCAACCCCGCCCAGGGGGGCTTCGCCAGCCCCTGGCGCCCTCCCGGCGCTCCATTCCCCGTGCGGGGAAACGGAAAATGGGAAGCAGGCTCACCCCGGGCCTTTCAAAGAACAGGGGCGGTGACGCGCGTCAGTTTGAAAAGCTTTTTGGATCAGATTCAGCGACAGTCTCACCCTTGCCGTCGCCGGGCTTTTCCCGGCGATCCCGATCAGGCGGGCACAGTGCGTCCCCGAGCGGGATGGCCGGCACAAGGTCGGCCACGACGTCGAAGAAGCGATGCTGTCGCTACGGCCGCTTCGCCTTGCTCAGATCCGCCTTTACCTTGCTGCCGAGGTCGGCGAGCGAGTCGTGCAGCAGCTGCGCGGCGTAGGCCGGATTGTGGGCGTAGGCGCCCGGGTCCTTGGTGACGAACTGGTAGTTGTAGGCCGCCTTGATCAGGCGCGGCGTCCAGTTCTTGTACTGGTTCGGGAAGATGGCCTCCTTGCCGTCCGGCTTGCCGTTGTCGTTGGTGTCGACGAAGAAATACGGGAAATCCGGCGCCGAATAGACAATCGGCTTCTTCGCCACGCTCCTGGCGTAGTCCTGGATGGCGGTGAGCAGCCTGCCGCGCAGATTGTCGATTTCCTCCGCCACGCCCTTGCTGGCGTCGCCGGAGCCGTCGAGATCGACCTTGTCGGCGCGGATTTTGTGCAGCGAGGCCTTGTCGGTGACTTCCTTGTGGCAGGCGGCGCAGTCGTTGACCTTCACCTCCAGCGCATGTGTCGCATGGCATCCGGTGCAGGTGGTGTAGGGCGCGCGGTGCTTGAGCAGGCCGGCGTAGCTCTTGCCGGGATATTCGTAGCCGCCTTGGGCGATATGGCCGTAGAGCGTCGCGCCGGCGGCAAAGTAATGCACGTTGATGAAGCCTTGCTTCGGCATCACCTGGTCGTCAGGCACGCCGGCGATCGCCTTGTTGACGCTGACCGTCAACTCGCGGCCCTGGTGGCAGGTCATGCAGCGCGCGTTGGCGTCGAGGTGCTCGACCTTGGCGCCGGACGGGAAGATGACCGTGGAAAGCCGCACGGTCTTGTCGTTGTGGCAGGCAGTGCAGGTGATCACGCTGCCGACGGGTACCGGATGGTCGACCTTGAACGGCGTCGAGCCGTCGGCGCCGACATAGTCGCGGAACCCCGGTGTGGAGTGGCAGCGCGCGCATTCGGCCGGGATGACCCCTTCCTTGTCCCAGTGCCTGAACGGCTCGCTCTTGGCGGCGGCGTGCTTCGAGCCCGCCCAGTCGGCGTAGAACGGCACGTCGGTGGTCGGAATCATGCCGGGCGGCGGCGTGGGGCTGGCGGTCGGGGCCGGCGCCGCGGCGGGCGGCGGTGCCGCGGGGGCCGGCGGCGTCTGGGCGCGTAGTTGCGGCGCCATGACCAGAACGGTGGCGCAGAGGCCGCCGGTCAGCAGCGCGGCGGCAAGAATCCTGGATGTCCGGCCTTGGTTGCTCATGGCATTCTCCTCGAACGTGCTCCCCGATGCGGCTATTTCGCTTTCGCCGCGCCGCTGATGCCCGAGCCGCGGATGAACGCCGTGGTCGGCGGCACCGGCGCGTGCACCAGGTTGAAGTGGCAATCGATGCAGGTCATGCGCCCCTCGCGCATCAACGCATGGGCGGCCTTGCCGCGCGTGCTGGTCGGCTGGACGGCGACACGATTATGGCAGGAGCGGCAGGTGGCGCTGTCCTGCGCGCGCATGGTCTCGCGCACCTCGTGGGCGAGCGCGACCCTGCGCTTCTCCCAGACCTTGGGGTCGCTGAAATCGTTGGTGTATTCCGCGAATACGTCGCGCACGCCGGAGGTGACGTGGTCCCAGGATTCGAGAAACCAGTTGTCCTGGCGGATGTGGCAGTCGCCGCAGCTGGGCTGTACACCGACGTTGTTGGTCCGATGCACCGAACTGATGAAGTGCGGGTCGTTCCCCACGTGCTTCATGCTGTGGCACGAGGTGCAGAAGGCGTCGGTGGAGGTGTCGTGATAAATAAACGTGCTGCCGACAACGGCGCCGGCGCCGAGAAAGCCGCCGACGATCAGGACGAACAGAAGCAGTCCCCAGCGTCCACGCCTCATGATCCTGCCTCGGCCTTGGCGCCACTTCGCCCAAGGTCAAGTTTAGGACGATCCGGCCACTTCTTTCAAACAAAAACAATTAACAACCCTGAGGCAGAGTTGATGCACATCAATGCGTTACTGCGCATTACATGCTTGCCGCGATCCCGGCCGCGAGACAGAGCGCGAAGCCGACCGTGAGCATGGCGAGCCGCGGCGTCATCGGCACCAGTTCGGCGAATCGGTCGCGTGTCCAGACCGCATGGGCCACCATGATGGCGAGCGGCAAGGTGATCAGCGGCAGTAATACCCATGCGCTGAAGCCGAACGACAGCCACAGCCAGAACGGCGCAAGATAGGCGAAAGCCAGCAGGCAGACGAACTCCAGCCGGCTCCAGCCCTTGCCGAAGCGAACGGCGATGGTGTTCTTGCCCTTCTCCACGTCGAATTCGCAGTCGCGGATGTCGTCGATGATCAGGATATTGGTGATCAACGCGCCGATCGGAAGGCTGACTGCGACGGCCGACAGCGGCAGCGCTTCGCGCCAGTGCCCCGGACCAAGCACCACCGCGGCCTGGACGTAGTAGGTGCCGATCACCGACACCGTGCCGAAGAACAGGAAGAACAGCGGGTCGGCGAAACCGTGGCGGCCGAACGGCCAGGGCCCGGCGGAATAGGCCCAGCTTGCGAAAATGCTGAGCAGCCCGATCACGATGACGGGCCAACCGGCAATTGCCGTGAGCACCAGGCCGATCGCCACGGCGACGCCGTAGCTGATCAGGATCGTGTTGCGCATGAACGAGAGCGACAACAGTCCGCTGTTGACCGCCTGCACCAGCTCGGGGTGTTCGCGGTCGTCGGGCTGGCGAATGAGGTTTGTGTAGTTGTCGGTGACCACGCCGGCGAACTGGATCAGCCAGCCGGCGACGAAGGCGAGCAGGGCGGGGCCCATGGCCAGCACGCCGTCGTGGCGAGCCAGGCCGATGCCGACCACCACCGGTGCGATCGCGGTGGGGAAGGTGTGGCCGGGATAGAGCAGCTTGCGGGTCCACACCTCGCGCCGCGACCACGTTGAAGCCTGTTCCATCTCGCGCCCCTTCGCCCGGTCTCATGGCGTTCGCGAGGGGAAAATTGCCCACATCCGCCCGGCGGGCAATCCCGTAGTGAGCCGGAGGCCGTGAGGGTCGGGGGCAGGCGCCCTGGCGGCGGCAATCGTGCTATAGGGGGCCATTAAACCTCTGGAGTGTCGGGCTTATATGAAACCCATGCGCATTATCGGTCTGGCCGGCTGGAGCGGGTCGGGCAAAACGACCCTGATCAAGAAGGCCATCCCGCGCCTCATCGGACGCGGGCTCAAGGTCTCAACGCTCAAGCATGCCCATCACGGCTTCGACCTCGATCAGCCGGGCAAGGATTCATTCTTTCATCGTGCGGCCGGCGCCACCGAGGTGGTCGTCAGCTCGGCAAAGCGCTTCGCCATCCTGCATGAGCTGCGCGACGAGGTGGAATGGGACCTGCCCGCTCTGGTCGCCAGGATGTCGCCGGTCGATCTGGTGCTGGTCGAAGGCTACAAGCGCGACGCCTTTCCCAAGCTCGAAATCCACCGTGCCGCCAATGCAAAATCGCTGATCCACCCGGAAGATCCGCACATCATTGCGATCGCGTCCGACACGGCGTTGCCGCAGGCGCGCGTGCCGGTCGTCGATCTGGATGACATCGAGGCCATCGCAGATCTGCTCATCAAGCACGCTGTGCCGGTCGGCGACGTCGCGCTCGCCAAGAGCGCCTGAGCGAAAGCGCAATAAATGGCGCAGTTGACCGACGACTGTTTCGCCTTCTCCGGTCCGCTCATGCGGATCGAGGAGATGGAGCGGCTGATTGAAGAACGCATCGCGCCGGTCGCCGAAACCGCGCGCGTGCCGCTGCATGGCGCGCGCGGCCGCGTCACCGCTGCCGATATCGTTGCGCCGGTCAGCCTGCCGCCGTTCGATAATTCTGCCGTCGATGGTTACGCGGTGCGTTTCGCCGATCTCAGGTCCGGCGGCGATACGACGCTGACGGTCTCCGGCCGGTTGATGGCGGGCGCCAGCGCCGACCTGAAGCTCGGACACGGCGAGGCCATCCGCATCTTCACCGGCGCCGCCATGCCCTGGGGCGCCGACACCGTGTTCATGCAGGAAGACGTCAGCGTCGACGGCGACTGCGTCACCGTGCCGAGCGGCCTGAAGCGCGGCGCCAACCGGCGGCTTGCCGGCGAGGACGTGCCGGCCGGCCACGTGGTACTGCCTGCCGGCACCGTGCTGGCGGCGCAGCACGTGGCGCTTGCCGCCGCCCTGGGCATTACAGGGATCGAGGTCCGCCGCCGTCTGCAGGTGGCCATCTTTTCCACCGGCGACGAGGTGGTCGAGCCGGGCAGTCCGCGCGGGCATGCCGCCATCTTCGACGCCAACCGTTATTTGCTCTGCGAGCTCCTCGAGCGCCTCGGCGCATTGGTGACCGACCTCGGCATCCTGCCCGATGAGCCGGAGGCGCTCGCCCGCGCTCTCGAACACGCCGCTGCCGGCCATGATCTCGTCGTGACGTCAGGCGGCGTCTCCACCGGGGAGGCGGACCACGTCCGCGACGCGGTCGAGCGTATCGGCAAGCTCGTGTTCTGGCGTATTGCCATCAAGCCGGGCCGGCCGGTCGCCATGGGCGTAATCCGTGGCGCCGACCCGTCGCACACCGCGGCTTTCGTCGGCCTGCCCGGCAATCCGGTCGCCGTATTCGTCACCTTCGTGCGGGTGGTGAAGGCGCTGCTGCGCCGGCTCTCCGGCGCACGGCCGCAGGACCTGGTGGCGCTGCCGGTACGCGTGACGTTCGCCTACAGGAAGAAAAAGGACCGTCGCGAATATGTGCGGGTGGCGCTGCGCCGTGCGGCCGACGGCGAGATCGAGGCGGTCAAGCATCCGCAGGACGGCGCTGGCGTCCTGACGTCGCTGACGGAGACCGATGGTCTGCTTGAATTGCCCGAGGGCCTCACGACCCTCGAGCCAGGCGCCCGCGCCGGCTTTCTGTCGTATGCGACGCTGGTGGGCTGAGCGTCAGGCACCCAGCCGCACATATTGGGTCGAGAACGCCTTCTGGACCGGCTCCTGCATGCCGTCCAGCACGACCGCGCCGATGACGGCGACGACGATGGCAACGACACAGGCAATGACAAATGTTTTCATGGCTCCGGCTCCCTCTCCCGTCTTTATATCCTAGCACTATAACAAATAGATGGAACCGGCGAGAGTCCGGTCACGCATGAAGGTGTAAACCTGGATTAGTCGCCCTGCGCATGATCCGGAAAAGTGGAAACCGGTTTTGGGACAGGATCACGCGCCAATGCTAGCTATGTTGCATCGCAATACGTTCGGCTTTGGCGACGTCTTCGGGCGTATTGACGTTGAGGAACGGATCGACCGGCTCCACCGGCCAGTCGGCCACTGCGATGCCATGTCGCGCCGTCCACACTTCGATCTTGCGCAGGTCCTCGTCGATCAGCGCCTTGCGTAAATTCTCGCGCAGCGCCAGCGGCCACAGGCCGATGACCGGATGGCGCCATTCGCCGGAGCGCGCGCAGGCGAGCGGCACGCCGGCGCCCATTTGCCGCCGTGCCCGGTGCAGGCGTTCGACCAGGTCGTCAGGCAGGAAGGGGCAGTCGCCCGGCACGCTCAGCAGCCACTCGACGCCGTTGTTCTGCGCCGCCAGCCAGTCGAGGCCGGCGAGAATGCCGGCAAGCGGGCCGGGATGGCCGGGCACATTGTCAGGCACCACCGTGCAGCCGGTATCGTCAAAGCGTTCCGGATCGCCGTTGGCATTGATGATGATGTCCACGCATTGCGCCGAGAGCGTCGCCAGCACGCGGTCGAGGATGGTGATGCCGGCGATCCTGATGAGCGCCTTGTCGCCGCCGCCCATGCGCCGCGCGAGTCCGCCGGCCAGCACGAGGCCGAGGGTGGGAGGAATGGGGATGTCACTCATTATTCGTCGTGCACCGCCGCCTTGCGCCGGTGCCTGGCGCTTTCTTCCACGACCGAATCCGGGTCCTGATCGAATACGATGCGCTGCTCGCCCGCCAGAGCCACGAAGCGTTTGCCGCGCGCGCGGCCGATCAGGGTGAGGTTGGCCTTGCGCGCCAGGTCCACGCCCCAGGCGGTGAAGCCGGAGCGCGAGATCAGGATCGGGATGCCCATGCGAACCGTCTTGATCACCATCTCGGAGGTGAGGCGGCCGGTGGTGTAGAAGATCTTGTCGTCGGGAGAGACCTTCTCCTTGAACATCCAGCCGGCGATCTTGTCGACCGCGTTGTGGCGGCCGACGTCTTCCATATAGACCAGCGGCTTGTCTTCATTCGCCAGCACGCAGCCGTGGATGGCGCCTGCCTCCAGATAAAGCGAGGGCGTGGTGTTGATCTTGTGGGTCAGCGCATAGAGCCAGGAGGTGCGCAAGGGCGCGTCGGGCAGCGCCACATCCTCCAGGGCCTCCATCAGGTCGCCGAACACGGTACCTTGCGCGCAGCCGGAGGTTTGCACCTTCTTCTTCAGCTTCTGCTCGTAGTTCGTCTTGCGCCTGGTGCGGACCACAACCAGCGAGAGCTCCTCGTCGTAATCGACGGCCGTCACCTCGTCGTCGGGCAGCAGCATGTGCTGGTTGAGGAGATAGCCGATCGCCAGATATTCGGGGTAGTCGTTGATGGTCATGGCGGTGACGATTTCCTGTCCGTTAAGGAAGATCGTCAGCGCGCGCTCGACCGTTACCGAAGTCTCGATCCTGGCGCCGGTCTGGTCGATGCCGCTCACGCGCTCGGTCAGCCGGACGTCGGCCGGGTCGGGGCGAATGATGTAGTCGTCGTGATGCTCGCTCATGGTGCCAATATAGGCCATTTGGACGACCGTTGCAGGCCCGGGCGGGCCGTTCGGCAGGTCTTAAGGACTGGTCAACGAAGTGTCCAAAAATACCGTTTCGCGTTTGAACCGGTTTAAATTCGCCCCGACTAAGAGGAAGCAACCAGGAAAATGCGGGGGGCTTCCATGCGGCTCATTCTTTGTCTGTTTCTCGTTCTGGCCTGGACATCCGGGCCGATTTTCGGGCCCAAGGCCCCGACCCTGTCCACGCCTCTGGCGCCCGTTCCGGCGGTCGAGGCCGTCGAAACCATGGCGCCGGCCGTCGATTTCGACGCGCTGCACAGTCAGGCGCGCGATGCTTTGAACCAGCTCCGGCAGTCGCAGGCGGCGCGTCTGGTGACCGTGGCGAGCGCCGGCAGCTTCTGAGCCGCCGTTCAGCCTGGCAGAAATGCCACCGCTCCGGATTCCGGGTCTACCAGCCGCTCCACCGGGGCGCGATAGAGCGCCTCCAGCTTTTCCCGATTCAGTACGTCCTTCACCGGCCCGTCGGCGACCTGCGTCCGGTCGTGGGCCGTAAGCAGGACCACGTCTCCGGACGCGAGCCGGAAGAGGTGAAGCGCCGCGTCACGCGTTCGGATCTTCTGCATCCGGATAGAACAGCTGCTGACCGTTCACCTTGTAGCTCTTGATCACGGCCTGCCCTTCCGGCGAGGTGACATAATCGATGAACGCCTGGCCGAGCCTGGCCTTCACGTGTGGATGCTTCTTCGGGTTCACCAGGAAAATGCCATATTGGTTGAACAGGCGCTTGTCGCCTTCCACCACGATCACAAGGTCACGCTTGTTCTTGAAGTTGATCCAGGTAGCGCGGTCGGTCAGCGTGTAGGCGTTCGAGGCGGCGGCGGTGTTCAGCGTCGCGCCCATGCCCTGGCCGATCGCCTTATACCAGGGCCCCTTCTGCTTCTCGATGTTGACCCCAGATGCCTTCCAGAGCCTGAGCTCGGCCTTGTTGGTGCCGGAGTTGTCGCCACGCGAGATGAAGTCGGCCTTCTTGTTCATGATAGTGGTGAGTGCCTTGCCGACGTCCTTCATACCCTTGATACCGGCGGGATCGCTTTTCGGGCCGACCACGACGAAGTCGTTGTACATCACCGGGTAGCGCTTCACGCCGTAGCCTTCCTTGATGAACTTCATCTCCGCCGCCCTGGCGTGCACGAACAGGACGTCGGCGTCGCCGCGCCGGCCGGTGTCGAGCGCCTTGCCGGTGCCTTGCGCCACCACCTTCACGGTGATGCCGGTCTTGGCCTTGAACTTCGGCAGCAGGTAATCGAACAGGCCGGAGTCGCGGGTCGAGGTGGTCGAGGCCACCACGATTGACTTCTCCTGCGCGAAGCTCGGCGGGGCGGCCATGACGACGGCGCCGAGGGCGGCGGCGGCAATCAGACAGCGACGGTTAAGCATTATCGTCCTCCTTCTTTGTTTTCTCGAAATTCACACCAGCAGTTCGCCGGCGATGAACTTGCGCGCTTCCTCGCTGCGCGGGGCGGCGAAGAAATTATCGGTCGGGCTGTGCTCGATCAGCCGGCCGCGATGCAGGAACACCACGTCGCCGGCGAGCCGCCTGGCCTGGCCGAGATCGTGGGTCGACATCACCACCTTGACGCCGCGCGCGGTCACGCCGCGTACGATGTCCTCGATCGCCTTGGTCGCGGCGGGATCGAGGCTGGCGGTGGGCTCATCGAGGAACAAGACGGCGGGGTCGAGGGCGAGCGCGCGGGCGAGCGCAAGCCGCTGCTGCTCGCCGCCGGAAAGCCGGCGCGCTGGGCGTTGTTCAAGGCCGGTGAGGCCGACTTCGGCGAGCAAAGCATAAGCCCGTGCGGCGCGCTCGGCGCGCGGCACGCCGGCCGTGGCCAGCGCATAGCGGATGTTACCGGCGGCGCTGCGCCTCAGCATGGCGGGGCGTTGGAACAGGATGGCGCGCCTGTCCGGGGCTACGTGCTCGCGGCCGCCCCAGGTCACGCGCCCACGGCTTGGCGGCAGCAGGCCCATGGCCACCCGCAACAGGGTGGTCTTGCCGGAACCGTTCGGCCCGATGAGGATTGTTGGCAGGCCGGTGTCGAGCGAGAGCCCGACACGGTCGAGGATCGTCACCCCGCGGGCGAGGATCGAAACCTCGACGAGCGTGACCGGCAAGTCGCTGGCGGGTGCGCGCATGTCCATCATCCCGCGTAACGTTCGCCGGCCCGGCGCGCCCCCCAGGCCAGGCCGTTGATGGCCATAACGATCAGGATCAGCACCACGCCGAGGCCGATGGCCAGTGACAGGTCACCTTTTGACGTTTCGAGCGCGATCGCCGTGGTCATGGTGCGGGTGAAGTCCTGGATGTTGCCGCCGACGATGAGAATGGCGCCGACCTCCGCCGCGGCGCGGCCGAAGCCGGCGAGCAGGGCGGTGACCAGGCTGAAGCGGGCGTCCCAGATCAGCGTGGCGATGCGCGCCAGCGGCCCGACGTTCATGGCCGCAAGCTCGTCCTGGTATTCGACCCACAGGTCCTCGATGGTCTGGCGCGCGAGCGCGGCGATGATCGGCGCGACCAGGATGGTCTGCGCGATCACCATGGCCTGGGGCGTGAACAGGAGGCCGAGCGGCCCGAGCGGCCCGGAGCGCGACAGCAGCAGATAGACCGCGAGGCCGACCACCACCGGTGGCAGGCCCATCAGGGCGTTGAGAATGACAATGACGGTGTCTCGGCCCGGGAAACGGGTGAGCGCGAGGAAGCCGCCGAAGGGGATGCCGATCACGGCGGCGAGCAGCACCGCGCTGAGGCTGACTTCCAGCGAAAGCAGGACGATGGCGAACAACTCCGGATCGCCACTGAACACGAGCTGCAGGGCCGAAAGGTTGTTGCCTGACATCGCGGTACCCAAAACACCGTGGCGCTGCGGCCCCGGAACGGGACCGGCTCCCTTGTCTCATTTTGCGCACTGATTTCCTAGTGGGTTTGAATACAGAAAATATGCATGAGTAAATACATTATATGCATATGCAATGGGAGCCGCTTGGGCGGGTTGTCTGGGGCAGCGCCGCCGCTATAGTGCGCGCCGCCGACGGCATTCCGCAGCAAATTGCGCGGGAGCCGGGCGGCAATCCGGCCGATCTGCCGTGGATTTCGGGACCGCTGGGGCGCAAAAAACACGCTTGGCGTCCGGCTTCCTGCTAAGACGCGCAAGACCGAGCCTGGAGGGGTGGCCGAGTGGCTGAAGGCGCACGCTTGGAAAGCGTGTATACGGGAAACCGTATCGAGGGTTCGAATCCCTCTCCCTCCGCCAGCCTCCTCGGGGGCGATCGGGTCCACCCACTATAGGCGCCGGTGGAACGCGGCGCGTGTGACGGCCCTCCCTGACCGTGCATTCAGGTCGTTGGACGGCCCCTGCCGCGAATCGTGTGGTCCTGTGAGGCCCGGGGTGCCGGCACGCAAAATCAGACAAAATATATGTGCGGGGTTGGAACCTGTCGTACGGTAGTGCGTTATGGCGGCGGAGGGCACGCAGGCCCAGCGTCTGCGCGGAGCGGGAGGCAACAATCTATCCTTTAAAGCCCATGGAATGGCCTGAGGTAACGCGAGGTCCGCGACCTGCGCGGTTTTTGCGTTGCGGCCTGCGCCAATGCCACGCTCTGACGCCGGTTCCGTAAGCCAGTTTATTGCAACGCAAACTGACGCGAGGCGCGTATGGCCCCCAATGGTTCCGTAACGACCCGGGAACGCACCAATGGGGCTGTGCCCAAGCCGCGCGGCCGCGCCGACGCGCACGCCCCGGAGCCGTCGCAGGCCGAATTGCATGCACTGCTGCATGCCCTCCAGGCCATGCGCGCCGGCGATTTTTCCGTGCGGATGCCCGGCGACCAGCTCGGCCTCATTGGCAAGATCGCGGACACCTTTAACGACATCGCCTCCGCCAACGAGCGCATGGCGCAACAGCTCGAGCACGTCGGCCAGGTCGTCGGCCGCGACGGCAATACGCGCCAGCGCGTCAAGTTCGCGCTGTCGAACGGCTCGTGGGGCGATATGGAGGCTTCGGTCAATACGCTGATCGATGACCTGTTGTGGCCGACCGCCGAGGTGACACGGGCGATCGGCGCCGTCGCGCAGGGCGACCTGCTGCAGACCGTCCGCCTGGAAGTCGACGGCCGGCCCCTGAAGGGTGAGTTCCTGCGGTCGGCCAATATCGTCAACCGCATGATCGAGCAGTTGGGCGTGTTCACCTCGGAAGTGACCCGCGTCGCGCGCGAGGTCGGCACCGAAGGCAAGCTGGGCGGACAGGCGCAGGTCAGTGAGGTCACCGGCGTCTGGAAAGACCTGACCGAGAACGTCAACTCGATGGCGAACAACCTCACGGCGCAGGTCCGCAACATTTCCGAAGTGACGATCGCGGTGGCGAACGGCGACCTGTCGAAGAAGATCACGGTCGACGTGCGCGGCGAAATCCTGCAGCTGAAGGAAGCGATCAACACGATGGTCGATCAGCTGCGCGCCTTCGCGTCCGAAGTGACCCGCGTCGCGCGCGAGGTCGGCACCGAGGGCAAGCTCGGCGGCCAGGCGATCGTGCCGGGCGTTGCCGGAACGTGGAAGGATCTGACCGACAACGTCAACTCGATGGCGTCAAACCTGACCGACCAGGTGCGCAGTATCGCCGAAGTGACCACCGCGGTCGCGCGCGGCGATCTTTCGCGCAAGATTACCGTCGACGTGCGCGGCGAAATCCTCGAACTGAAAGACACCATCAATACCATGGTGGACCAGCTCAACGCCTTCGCCTGGGAAGTGACGCGCGTGGCGCGCGAGGTCGGTACCGAAGGCAAGCTCGGCGGCCAGGCGCAGGTGCCGGGTGTCGCCGGCACCTGGAAGGACCTGACCGACAACGTCAACCTGATGGCGAGCAACCTGACCGGCCAGGTTCGCAACATCGCCGAGGTGGCGACCGCGATCGCGACCGGCGACCTTTCGAAGAAAATCACCGTCGACGTGCGCGGCGAGTTGTTGCTCCTGAAGGATACGCTCAACACCATGGTCGAACAGCTGCGCTCGTTCGCCGCGGAAGTGACGCGCGTTGCGCGGGAGGTCGGCACCGAGGGCAAGCTCGGCGCCCAGGCCCACGTTCCCGGTGTCGCCGGCACATGGAAAGATCTGACCGACACCGTGAACGTGCTGGCGGCGAACCTGACCACCCAGGTCCGCAACATCGCGGAAGTCACCACCGCGGTGGCCCGTGGCGACCTCTCCCGCAAGATCACCGTCGACGTCAAGGGTGAGATCTTCGAGCTGAAGGACACCATCAATACCATGGTGGACCAGCTCAACGCCTTCGCCTCTGAAGTGACGCGTGTCGCGCGCGAGGTCGGCACCGAAGGCAAGCTCGGCGGCCAGGCGCGCGTCCCCGGTGCTGCCGGCACCTGGAAAGACCTGACCGACACGGTCAACAACATGGCCACGAACCTGACGGAACAGGTGCGCGGCATCGTCAAGGTGGTCACCGCGGTCGCCAACGGCGACCTGAAACTGAAGCTCGTCATGCAGTCCAAGGGCGAGGTCGCCGCCCTCGCCGAGACCATCAACAACATGATCGAAACGCTGGCGACCTTCGCCGAGCAGGTCACCAGCGTGGCGCGCGAGGTGGGCGTCGAGGGCCGGCTCGGCGGCCAGGCCCATGTTCCGGGCGCTGCCGGCACCTGGAAAGATCTCACCGGCAACGTGAACCTGCTCGCCGCCAACCTGACCACGCAGGTACGCGCAATCGCCGAAGTCGCGACCGCCGTGACAAAGGGCGACCTCACCCGCTCGATTCAGGTGGAGGCGCGCGGCGAAGTCGCGGAACTGAAAGACAACATCAATACCATGATCGGCAATTTGCGCCTGACCACGGAGCGCAATATCGATCAGGACTGGCTGAAGACCAACCTCGCCAGGTTCACCACGATGCTGCAGGGACAGCGCGACCTGGCCACGGTGGGACGACTGCTTCTGACCGAACTGACGCCGCTGGTAAACGCGCAGCTTGGCGTTCTTTACCGCGTCGACAGCGCGGACGGCAAACACCTGCGGATGGTCTCTGCCTATGCCGATGACAATGTGAACGGCCATCCGCAGACGATTCGCATCGGCGAAGGCCTGATCGGCCAATGTGCCGCCGACAAGCGTCAGATGCTGATCAGCGAGCCGGCCAACAATCTCGTACCCATCGGCTCGGTGTCGTTCAAGGCCATGCCGCGCAATGTCATCGTCTTGCCGGTGCTGTTTGAAAACCAGCTCAAGGCGGTCATCGAGCTGGCTTCGCTGAAGAGCTTCAACGCGCTGCAGATCGCCTTCCTGCAGCAGCTCACCGACAGCTTTGGTACCGTCCTCAACAGTATCGAAGCGACCATGCAGACCGAAGGACTGCTGAAACAGTCCCAGGAACTGGCCGCCGAACTTCAGGCGCAAAAACGTGAGCTGCAAGAGACCAACGACCAGCTGGAGCAAAAGGCGCAACAGCTGGCCGAACGCAACGTCGAGGTTGAGCGCAAGAACGACGAAATCGAGCAGGCACGCCGCGCCCTCGAAGAACAGGCGAGCGAGCTGGCGCTGACCTCCAAATACAAGTCCGAGTTCCTGGCCAACATGTCGCACGAGCTGCGGACGCCGCTGAACAGCGTTCTGATCCTCAGTCAGCAGCTGGGTGAGAATGCCGACGGCAATCTGGTGCCCAAGCAGGTCGAATTTGCCCGCACCATTCATAGCGCCGGTGCGGACTTGCTGAACCTGATCACCGACATTCTCGACCTGTCGAAGATCGAATCCGGCACCGTGACAGTGGAGGCCGAGGACATCGATCTGCCGAATCTGATTGACGCGGTATCGCGCCAGTTCCGTCATGAAGCGGAGCGTCGGGAGCTCGAATTCGACGTCGATGTCGATCCCAATATCGGCCGCAGCATCGTGACCGATTCCAAGCGCCTGCAGCAGGTGCTGAAGAACCTGATGTCCAATTCGCTGAAGTTTACCGAGGAGGGCAGCGTCACCCTGCGGGTCTCGGTAGCGAACAGCGGCTGGAATCCGCACCACGAGGTGCTGAACCAGACGCCCATGGTAGTCGCGTTCGAAGTGAGCGACACCGGCATCGGCATTCCGCTGGAAAAGCAGAAGATCATCTTCGAAGCCTTCCAGCAGGCCGATTCAAGCACCAGCCGCAAGTATGGCGGCACGGGCCTTGGCCTTGCCATCTGCCGCGAGCTTGCCAATCTGCTCGGTGGCGAACTCACGCTGCGCAGCTCGCCCGGCTCCGGCAGCACCTTCATCCTGTACCTGCCCATTCGATATGCCGGGCCCGTCAGTGCCCAGCGGACGCCGAGCGGCGGCGAGCAACTGCCCACGACCTTCCGTCAGGTCCCGCGGATTCCGGAACGGCAGACCGAGCATATTCCCGATGACCGTCTCGATATCCAGCCGGGTGACCTCACGCTCCTGATCGTCGAGGACGACTCGCACTATGCCCGCATCCTTGCGGGGCTTGCCCGTGACCAGGGATTCAAGGTCCTGATTGCCGCCCGCGGCGCGGACGCCATTGATCTTGCGGGTCAATACAGCCCCAGTGCCATTTCGCTGGATGTCTTCCTGCCGGATACGCTGGGCTGGAACGTCCTGAGCCAACTCAAGCAGAATCCGGAGACCCGCCATATCCCGGTGCAGGTGGTGACCTCCGACGAGGACCGCCAGCACGGTCTCTCGCGTGGCGCATTCTCGTTTCTTACCAAGCCGGCCAACGCCCAGGACCTCGAAAACGAGCTGGCTCGCATCCGAAACTTTGCCAACCGCCGGCAGCGGCGACTGCTTATCGTCGAAGACAATGCAGCCGAGTTGATGAGTATCCGCGAACTGCTGGGCCACGACGACGTTGAAGTCTGCACGGCTTCCACCGGCAAGGAGTGCCTTGATGCCATCCGTGCCGGACCGTTCGACTGCGTCGTACTGGACCTGCGCCTGCCCGACCTCTCCGGTTTCGAGGTGCTGAAGCAGCTCACGGCGGACCGCGACATCGCAGAAGTGCCGGTGGTCGTCTTCACAGGCCGCGAGTTGACGCCGGAAGAGGACGCTCTGCTGCACTCGATGGCGCGGAGCATTGTAGTCAAGGACGTCAAGTCCCCGGAACGCCTGCTCGACGAAACCGCGCTGTTCCTGCACCGCGTCGTCGCCAACCTGCCGCCCGAGAAGCAGCGTATGTTGCAGCGGCTGTACAGCTCCGACGAGCCGTTGGCCGAACACACGGCCCTTCTGGTCGACGACGACGCACGCAACGTGTTTGCCCTGAGCAGCGTGCTGGAACGCCGCGGCATGAAAGTGCTCACCGCCACCACCGGGCTCGAGGCAATCGAGATTATCGAGAAAACACCGCAACTGGCGATCGTCCTGATGGATATCATGATGCCGGGGATGGACGGCTATCAGGCCATCAGTGCCATTCGCAAGAATCCGCTGCATCGACGTCTGCCCATCATTGCGCTCACCGCCAAGGCGATGAAAGGCGACCGGGAAAAATGCCTTGAAGCGGGTGCCTCCGACTACCTCGCAAAGCCGGTCGATACCGAGCAACTGCTATCGACTCTGCGCAACTGGTTGCACCGGTAGCGGGGATCGAAATGGCCGCCGAAAGAATCAATATCCTGCTTGTCGACGATCAGCCATCAAAGCTGATCAGCCATCAGGCGGTGCTCGCCGAACTGGGGGAGAACCTGCTGACCGCGACCAGCGCCCGGCAAGCATTTGAAATTCTCTTGAAGAATGAAATCGCGGTTGTGCTCATCGATGTCTGCATGCCGGAAACCGACGGTTTCGATCTGGCGGCGATGATTTCAGGAGCATCCGCGCTTCAAGAAAACAGCGATCATTTTCATCTCGGCCATCCTTTTTGATGACGTCGACCGCTTGCGCGGATACCAGATGGGGGCGGTCGATTACGTGTCGGTCCCGGTGATTCCCGAGGTGCTCAGGGCAAAGGTCAGGGTCTTCGTCGAGCTTTATCGCAAGACGAAGCAGCTTGAACAGCTCAATCGGAACCTGGAAGCCAGAGTGGCCGAGCGAACCGCCGAACTTGCAGCATCTACCGTGCAGCTCCGGCAGGCAGAGCAATTGCGCAGCCTTGCCCTCGCGGCCGGCCAGATGGGTTCCTGGGAATGGAACGTGGCGCGGCGCGAAACGAGTTGGGACAAGGGCCAGCAGAATATCTTTGGCGTGGATTCCGACACTTTTTCGCCGACAGCGCGTACGGTCAAGCGGCTTATCCATCCGGACGACTTGCCTGGCCTGCTCCATGCGCTCCGCCGCGTGACCCCGGAGTCCAGTACCTTTCAGACCGAGTTTCGGGTCCGCCGGCCCGACGGCGACGTACGCTCCTGTACGGCAGTTGTCGCGGCGAGCTTCGGAAAGGACGGAAAGGTGGTTCGGCTGAGCGGCGTCACCGCCGATATCACCGAGCGCAAGCGGGCAGAGGAACACCGCATGTTGCTCGCTGAGGAGGTGGACCACCGCGCGCGCAACGTGGTTGCCGTCATCCAGGCCATCATGCGCCTGACCCGTTCCGACTCGATCGACGAATACATAGCCACGCTGGATGGCCGCATCGGTGCGCTTTCGACCGCGCACAAGCTGCTGGCGACGTCGCGCTGGGAAGGCGCCGACCTCAGACGACTCGTCGACGAAGAGCTGGCCCCCTACCGCGGCCATGACGGTGAGCGTGTCGAAATCTCGGGCCCCGCGGTTTTGCTTCCCTCCAGCATCGCCCAGACAATTGCCCTGGCGCTGCATGAACTTGTGACGAACGCAGCCAAGTATGGCGCGCTTTCGGTCGACTCCGGCCGAATCAGGATCAGTTGGGAAACGGACCCGCATCAGCTCAGCTTGCGCTGGAGTGAATCGGGCGGCCCTGCCATCAGACCACCAAGTCGCGGTGGTTACGGAACTCGCGTGATAACGGGTGGAATTGAGGGTCAACTTGGCGGGAGGGCCAACTTCGATTGGCGACCCGAAGGACTGACCTGCACCCTGCTGGTCCCTTGCCGGGGCGATGCGCCTGCCCGTGAGCCAAAATTTGTTAATACCAAGCCGAAAGCTGGCGATGCCGAAAAGGCCGCGAAGCAGCTCATCCTTCTGGTCGAAGACGAGCCTATGATTTCCATGATGCTGGAGGACATGCTCACAGAGAACGGCGAGCGGGTCGACGGCCCTTATTGCGAACTGAAGGAAGCGCTGCTCGCTGCCACCAATAACGATCTGAAGGCTGGCATCCTGGATGTGAACCTTGGTGGCAACGAGGTGTATCCGATTGCGGATATGCTGACCCAACGCAACATCCCGTTTATCTTCGTTACCGGATATACGGACGAAACCATCAAGCCGCGTTATCACCACATTCCCGTATTGCAGAAGCCCGTCGAGCCGCAACGCATCTGGGCGGCGCTTGCGCAGACGTCGGGCAAGGCGTTCCGGTAAATGGCGCGGCTTTGAACCCGGGAGACAATATACGCCCGGTCAACGACCCACGGGAACAATGCACCGAATGGCGGGTTTTATCTGATCCCCTGAAAGGGCCCTGAAGGCTTTGGTAACATGGTACTGTCAGCTCTGCGTAGCCGTTTGCACGCGGCCCAGACATTTGAGGAAGCAATTTCGACGATTCTTGACGACGTGATTGCTTTCCATGGCGCCGAGTATGGCAACGTGCAGTTGCCGATGGGCGAAGAGCTTGTCATCGTCGCCCAGCGAGGTCTCGCCGTTTCTTTTCTGAAGAGGTTCCGGCGCGTCACAAAGGAGGCAGGTTGTGCCTGCGGCCGTGCGTTTCGCTCGCGTCGCACGGTGGTGATCCGGGACGTCGCTGAAGACCCCGAGTTCGCTCCTTTTCTCCCAGATGCAAGGGCTGCGGGATTCCGCGCGGTTCAGACCACGCCGTTATTCACCGGTGACGGATTGCTGCTCGGCATGGTTTCAAATCATTTCACCAATGTTCATGAACCGACGCCTTTTGAAATCGAAATATTGCAATCATACAGCGTTGCGGCTGCCGAGCATGCGTTTCACCTGCTGGGCAAGACCAGCCTTGCCGAAAAGGCCGGGAATATGAACGCAAAGCTCTACGGCTCAATCCTGGCCCCGACCCAGGCCGGTCGTCAAATTGTCCGCCGCAAATCTGCCGCCGGTGATCGCTGAAATTGTGGCACCGGGGCCTTTACCTTGTTGTTGTTCATAAAGAAGTTTTGTGCGGGGTGCCCTCCGCCATCCTCTGGTCCGCTGCTATAACGGTCTTGCATTGAACGGGGAGGGATTCCATGAGTGCGCGCCGGCCAGCCTTCAGGACATCGCCGAGCAATCCGTCGCTCGGCGAGATCCAGACGATCCCCGAACGCAAGCCGGACATGCCGTACGCTCCGGCTATCCGGGTGGAGGCGCCGGGCGATCTGCTGTTCATCTCGGGCGCCACGCCGTCGCCGCTCTACCACAAGCACCCGCACGTTTTTTCCGAGCACAATCACCCGGTCCGCATCGAGGACCAGACGCGGCTGGCGATGGAGAGCGTCAAGACCATCCTCGACCATGAGGGGCTGACCTGGACCGACGTCGTGAAGGTGACGAAATATCTCACCGACATGCGCGACATGGACGGCATGGTGACAGTGCTGGCCGAGTATTTCGGCGACTGGACGCCGGCCTCGACGACCGTGTGCGTCAACCAGCTCTCGACCCCGGGCGCCCGCGTCGAACTCGACATGATCGCGGTCTTTCCGAAGAAATGATCTGTCATTCCGGGCCTTCGGCCGGCCCCGGAATGACGGCGGTTTAGGCTGTCCTCCTTCTCTTCGCCGGCACATGGCGGCTGGCGCGCGCCGGTACGTCGAGATCGGCGGCGAGCTCCGGCACGGCGGCGATGAGCGACGCAAACTTGCGGCCGCCGCGCGCGGCGATGCTGCGCGGATCGTCGTCGACCGGCCGCCGCACCTCGTCGCAGCGCGCGAGACTTTCAATCTCGCTGCCATCCTCGGCGATGCGCACCAGCAGCGGCGTCAGATCCTCGATCCTGTCGGCGACCACGTGGATGACACCGCTTTCCGACTGCATCCGGCCCGACACCGCCACATAGCGCGCGCCCAGCACGATCGGCCGGAAGCGCTCGAAGACCTTGGGCCAGACGATGACGTTGGCGATGGACGTCTCGTCCTCGATGGTCATGAAGATCACGCCCCTGGCGGTGCCTGGCCGCTGCCGCACGGTGATGAGACCGGAAACGTGCACGCGTGCACCGTTGGGCGTTTCGCGCAAGGCTTCGTTCCTGATGATACGGCGGCGGTCGAGATCGCCGCGCAGAAACGATGAGGGATGCGCTCGCAACGACAATCGGAGGAAACGGTAGTCGTTGACCACTTCTTCGCCAGGCGGCATCGGTATGAGCGCCACGTCCGGCTCCTGCATCGCGGCGTTGCCGGCGCGGAACAGCGGCAGGTCTTCGTGATCGCCGGTGCGGCCGAGCGCTTTCACCGCCCACAAGGCGTCGCGGCGACCAAGCCCAAGCGAGCCGAAGGCGTCGGCATCGGCCAGCCGCTCGATCACCCGCGGTGACAAACCTGTGCGCAGCCAGAGGTCGCGCAGGGAGTTGTAGGGGAGGGTGCTGGCAGTTTGTGATTCTGACTCAACCTGCAACACGGTCTGTTCCCTCCCCCGCTTGCGGGGGAGGGTTAGGGAGGGGGCAACTACTTGCTCGGTAAAAGAGCCCCCTCCCGGATCGCTTCGCGATCCGACCTCCCCCGCAAGCGGGAGAGGTGAAGAAAGAAAAGCGCGAGGAGAGGTGACCAGCGCGTCCCGCCTCTCAACGATCAGCTCCGCATCTTCCTTCTTCAGCCCCTTGATCTCGCGTAAGCCTAAGCGGACGGCGCAGCGGGTGCGGATGTCGTTCGTCATCCCGCGATGCAGCTTGTGCACGCCTATCGCGGCCTCCGGCCCCGGCTCCAGCGTCGCGTCGTAAAGCGAACAATTGACGTCGGGCGGGCGCACCTCGACGCCATGTTCGCGCGCATCGCGCACGATCTGCGCCGGCGCGTAGAAGCCCATCGGCTGCGCGTTGAGCAGCGCGGCGGCGAACACGTCCGGGTAATGGCATTTCAGCCAGGCGGAGGCGTAGACCAGCAGCGCGAAGCTCGCCGCGTGGCTTTCCGGAAAGCCGTATTCGCCGAAGCCTTCGATCTGCCCGAAGCAACGCTCGGCGAAATCGCGCTCGTAGCCGTTCGCGAGCATGCCGTTGATCATCTTGTCCCGAAACGAGCCGATGGTGCCGGTGCGCTTGAAGGTCGCCATGGCGCGGCGCAATTTGTCGGCCTCCGAGGGCGTAAAACCGCCGGCGACGATGGCGATCTTCATGGCCTGTTCCTGGAACAGCGGCACGCCCAGGGTTTTGGCCAGCACGGCTTCCAGTTCTTTTGAGGGAAAGACGACCGGTTCCAGCCCCTGCTTGCGGCGCAAGTATGGATGCACCATGTCGCCCTGGATCGGGCCGGGACGCACGATCGCCACCTCGATCACCAGATCGTAGAACGTTGAGGGTTTGAGGCGCGGCAGCATGCTCATCTGCGCCCGGCTTTCTACCTGGAACACGCCGAGCGAATCCGCGCGGCTCAGCATGCGATAGACGGCGGGGTCTTCGGCCGGGACCGACGAAAGAGTGAGCTTCGTTTCTGCGCCCTCTCCCACAAGGGGAGAGGGTGCGAGCGGCAGACGCCGCGCTTGCGACAACACCTCCGGATAATGCTGTTCCGCCAGATCGAACGCCTTGCGCAGGCAGGACAGCATTCCGAGCCCCAGCACATCGACCTTCAGAATCCCGAGCGCATCGAGATCGTCCTTGTCCCATTCGACAAAGGTGCGTTCGTCCATGGCGGCATTGCCGATCGGCATCACTTCGTCGAGCCGGCTGCGGGTGATGACGAAGCCGCCGACGTGCTGCGACAGATGGCGCGGGAAACCTCTGATCCCGGCGGCGAGCGCGGCAACCTGCCGCATGCGCGGGCTTTGCGGATCGAGGCCGGCCCGCCTGATGTCGTCTTGCAGGACGGGTCCGCCACCGCCGCCCCAGATGCTCGAGGTCAGTGCGCCGATCGAATCCTCGCTCAGGCCGAAGGCCTTGCCGACCTCGCGGATCGCCGAGCGGCCGCGATAGGAGATTACGGTGGCGGCGATGCCGGCGCGCTCGCGGCCGTATTTGCCGTAGATGTACTGGATCACTTCCTCGCGCCGTTCGTGTTCGAAGTCGACGTCGATGTCGGGCGGCTCCTGCCGTTCGGTGGAGATGAAACGCTCGAACAGGAGGCCGCCGCGCACGGGGTCGACCTCGGTGATGCCGAGGCAGTAGCAGACCGTGGAATTGGCGGCCGAGCCGCGGCCCTGGCACAGGATGCCTTGCTCGCGCGCGTAGCGCACGATGTCGTAGACGGTGAGAAAGTAGGGTGCGTACTGGCGCTGCGCGATGAGGGCGAATTCGTGCGCGAGGCTCTGCCGGATGGCTTCGTCGATACCCTCGGGATAGCGCCTGGCCGCGCCCTGCCAGGTGAGATGTTCAAGCGCCTCCTGCGGCGACGCGAAACCGTTAATCTGTTCTTCGGGATATTCGTATTTCAGCTCGTCGAGTGAAAACGTCAGCTTTTCGCTCAGGCGCAGCGTTTCTTCGATGCCCTCCGGGCAATCGCGGAACAGCCGCGCCATTTCTTCCGGTGGCTTGAAGTGGCGTTCGGCATTGGCGGCGAGCCGCCGGCCGGCGCGATCGATGGTCACCTTCTCGCGGATGCAGGTGAGCACGTCGGCCAGCGGCCGCCGGTCGGGATGATGAAAGTGTACGTCGTTGACCGCGATCAGCGGTACGCAGGCTTCGCGTGCGATTGCCGCGGCGCGTATCAACCGAGCGCGATCGTTGCCGCGATAGAGCATGGAGGCGGCGAGGCGAATGCGGCGAGGAGCGGCTTCGCGCAGTTGCGCAAGCAGCCGCGCCGTTCCTTCGATGGCGATGAACTCCAGCCCGTCCGCATGCGCCAGCAGGTCGTCGAGATGCAGAATGCACTCGCCTTTGTCGGCGCGCAGATTGCCAAGGGTGAGCAGACGGGTGAGCCGGCCCCAGGCCGCGCGGTCGCGCGGGTAGGCAAGGATGTCCGGCGTGCCGTCGCTGAACACCAGCCGCGCGCCGGGATGATAGGAAAACTTCAGCCCGCTCTCGCGCCTGGCCACATGGGCGCGCACCACGCCGGCGACGCTGTTGCGGTCGCAAAGCCCGATGCCGTCGAGCTTCAGCGATGCCGCCTGCGCCATCAACTCTTCCGGGTGCGACGCCCCGCGCAGGAAGGAGAAGTTCGAGGTGCAGGCGAACTCGACGTAACGCATGGACCGGCACTGCGTTTCTTAACCCTCTCCCCTTGTGGGAGAGGGTCGCGGCCGAAGGCCGCGGGGTGAGGGGGACTTTTCGATTTCTTCCGCAACCCTTCCGAGGACGCCGTTTGCATTGAAGAGGATGTCGTTGTTCCAGAAGCGTAGAATCCTAAACCCGCGATTCCGCAAGTCGGTATCGCGCGCGTAATCGTGTGAGCTTTCCGCGTGCTGGCTGCCATCGGCTTCCACAACAAGCCGCTGGTCGAAGGCAACGAAATCAACGATCCAAGACCCGATCGGAACCTGGCGGCGGAATTTAATGCCTTCGAGTTGGCGCGAACGCAGCAGGCGCCAAAGTCGTTGCTCGGCGTCTGTCTCGATACGGCGAAGCTGACGTGCCTGACTGCGTTTTGATTCACTTACGCGATATTTCGGCATTTCCCCCTCACCCGCCTCGCTCCCCCGGATCAAGTCCGGGGTCGCTCGGCACCCTCTCCCACAAGGGGAGAGGGAAACAGAGTGTGTGGCGACGTTTCTGCCCCCTCACGCGAACAGGCCGTGCAGGAACCAGACCGGCATGGCGGTGTCGCGATAAAGCCCGGCGCGGAAGATCCAGAAGCGGCGGCCGCTTTTGTCCTCCACGCGGAAATAATCGCGCGCCAGGTTCGCCGGCGCAGCGCCGCCGTCGTCATGCCACCATGCGCCTTCGATACGCTCCGGTCCTTCCGCGGCAGTGACCTCGTGCAGCGCGCGCCGCCAGCGGAAGCGGATGGGCGGTCCGTCCGGCACGCTGGCCACCGTTTCGATCGGCTCCGGTCGCGTCAGCAGGCGCAAGGGCCGCGGTGGCAATTCCGTCGCTGCGCGGAAGCGGCGGAAAGCACCCCAGCCGCGGTCTTCATCGGCGTGCGCGCGCTGCGCCGGCGCATGCACGGCGGCCAGCTCGGGTGCGTGGCTGTCCTGCGCAATGAGCTGCGTAACGCGGCGCGCACCCAGCCGCGCGCTGACGCGGTCGACCAGATGGCCGGGATCGGCGTCGTCATGCGCGTCGCCCAGCGTCACCTGCTGTTGCGGCGCGGGCTCGGCCAACGTCACGCTGAGCCGCGCCAGATCGAAGCCGAAGCCGGGATCGATTGGGTCCGCCAGCGCCGCCAGCCGCTCGACGAACAGCGCACGCACTTCGCCCGCGTCACGGATCGGCCGCGACGTGCCGGCCGCGATGCGATGCACCTTGCCATCGGTGCGGAACAGCGCGAGTTCGACCCGCCGCAGACCTTCGCCGCGCCGCTCCAGCATCGCCGCCAGCCGCCGCGCCAGCCGTTCGATGACCGCGAGGATGTCTTCTTCGCGCGCGATCGGCTCGGGGAATGGCTGTTCGACGAAATAGGGCGCGACCGGCAGCAGCGGAGTCAACGGCTCGCCTTCAAGACCGAGCGCGCGATCCAGTTGCCGTAGCACGCCCGCGCCGAAGCGTGCGGCGAGCGGCGCACGCGGCAGGTCGACGATGTCGCCGATGCGTTTGAAGCCGACGCGGCCGAGCGATGCCGCTGTCTCCGCGTCGATGCGCAACGCAGACAAAGGCAGCGGCAACAGCTGTTCACGCTCGCAGCCGGACGCGATGAAACCGCCTTGCCCATAACGCGCCATGGCCCAGGCCGCGCCGATGGTGCCTGCGACGCCGGCATGTGCCATGAAACCGAAAGCACGCACGCGGTGCATGAGATCGTCGATCAGCGCCGCCTCGCCGCCGAACAGGTGCGCGCAGCCGGCGATGTCGAACAGCACGCCGTCGGGCGGGTCGAGCCCGACCAGCGGCGTATAGCGTTGGCACCAGCCGGCGATGTCCCGCAACAATCGCGCGTCGGCGGTCGTGTCCTCTTCGGTGACGATGAGTGCGGGGCACATGGCGCGCGCCTGCGCGAGGCTCAAACCGCGCCGTAGCCCCAAGTCCTCGGCCGCCGCATCGAGCGCGACCACCTCCTCGGCGTTACCGCGCTTGCCGGAGACCGCATGCGGCCGCGGGTCAGGCGCCTGTTGCCGCGCGCGGCGGTCGGTCGGAAGCCGTTTCAGCCACAGACTGATGATCCGTTGCCGCGATGTCAAAACGCTGGTCGTCACTGTTCCACTCCAGGAGCCACGAGCCGGTAATGCCCCGCCGGTTGCGCGCAAGCTGCACGGCGAACCGCGGCGGTCCGGGGCCGAACCCATGCGCCGAAGGCGCCGCGCCGATCACCCAGCGGGTGGCGGCGGCAAGCGGCTCGGGGGAAGGCGTGGCGCGCAGCAGGAAAGCGGTGGCGCCGTCGCGCCCGGCGGCGAGCGACAGCCGGCGGCTGGCGGTGAGCCCGATATTGCCGCTGCGCATCTCGCCGATGACGGCGCCGACGCCGCGGCCGCGCAGCGCCTCCTCCATCGCCCAGGGCACCTCGCGCGCACTGGCGACGGTGATGCGGATGAGCCGTTCAGGGATGAGGCCGAAGGTGTCGAGCCCGGGGCCGTAGGGCGCGCCATTTTCGACGAGCGCCATGTCCTCGACGATCCACACTGTGGCGCGCCGCCCGGCGGCTTGCGTGGCCCAGGCGCAAAACGGCAGAGCGAAGCCGGCCGCCGCCGCCATCTCACTCTCGCGTGCGGCTGCGATCTCGTTGAGCGCGGCGAGTGCCACGGCGCCCGCTGCGCCGGCGATGCCGCTCAAGGGACCGTCATCGGTGCGCCGCGCGCGCGGCAGGTCCACCCCTTCGATCGAGGCAAGCCTTCTGCGCAGCGCGGCAAGGGTGTTTGCCGCGTTGGGTGACATCGCCGGTTCTGCAATGTTGGTTCTCTATTTGTTCTCATTATGCGCCGACGCGGGGCAGAGTCAATGCCAAGGCTAAGCCGCAGAAGAATAGAGGGAAACGGTCGGAGCCGGCCGGCGGCTCCGACCGCCGCATCGATGGCCGGACGATCCGGCTCAGTAGACGAGCATGCCCGCCAGCACAGCCGCCGACAGCAGCAGTACGACACCCGTCACCTGACTGACCCGCCAGCGCGCCGGCGCGACTTTTTCCACCAGCATCAACAGCGTCAGGGCAGCCATCCAGAGCGTGTTCATGGCGCCGACCACGAACATCACGGACATCAGCGCCCAGCAGCAGCCGACGCAGTAGCTGCCGTGCTTGAGCCCCAGCACCAGCGCGCCGCTTTTGCCGTCCCGCCATTCCGCGAGGAAGAAGGCAAAGGGCGTGCGGCATTGGGTGACGCACATTTCCTTCAGCGCGGTGAATTGGAAGATACCCGCCGCCAGCAGGATGGCGACGCTGAGCACCTGGCTGGTGCTCTTCAGCATGGGCGTCAGCAGCGCCGTCTGCGAGAGCGTCACCTGGCCGGTTGCGGCCACGACTGAATATCCGAACCAGACCGCGAGATAGCCGCCGACAAACATGCCGGTCGACAAGGCCGGCTGGCGGTGCGGCGCGCGCCGGCGCGAAAGGTTGCCGAACACCGTCACCGCCGGCAGCGCCGTCGGCAGCATCATCGCCACCATCATGATGCTCCACATGACGAAGGCGGCTGTGAACTGTTCCACAAGTCCTGGCGCGATCGCCGGCATCATCATTTGCGCCATGCCGCCCGCACCGCGCGGCATGGTGGCGTTCATCCGAACCAGGTAAAACCAGCTCAGCGCGATAATCACGCTGATGGCGGCAAGCGCGAGAAGATGGTCGCGCCATCTTCCCGCGCCGAGGGTCATTGACTGCCCCGTCATGACACTCACGCCGAATAGGCGAAGTTTGACAGAAAGCCGTTACGGCCCGAGAGCTTCCAGTCCATACCGTAGTCGGCGAACGTGAAGTGCCTGGATGTGGCCACTGTCGCCGGCTCGCCTGGCGCAATGCAGAGTGGATGGTTGTTGATGGTGATGATTTCGCCGCCCTGGCCTTCCATCGCCTCGATGGCGGCGTCGGCGATGCCGGGGATCGTCAGGCTGGCATGCTTGCCGTCGGCCTCGTAGCGCATGGGCACGTTCTTGGCGCCGACGAGTTCGCCAATGAACGAGGCGAGAGTCGCGGGATGTCCACCGGCCTTGCCCCCGAAAATGGCGTGCAGGGCCTCGTTCTGCGCCTTATTTGCCTTCTCATCGAAATAGGCCGCCACCTTCCATTTGGTCTGCAGCATGTTACCGGGCGCGTGCACCGCCAGTGCGACATTGAGACCGTCGAGCGTCACGTCGTCGAACTTGCCCTTGTCGATGTGCCAGGCCACAAGCGCATTGCACTCGCCTTCGGTCGGCGCGCTGGTGAACACGCAGGGACAGGCCGTGGCGCAGTTGCAGGTCTCGAAGTATTTTCCGCTGATGTTCCATTTCGTCATAATAGCGTTCTCCTTCATTCAGGTGCCGGCCGGCGCGATTTGCCGCGCCCGGTCGCGGCGGCAAGGTGAACGAGGGCGGCCGAAAAGACTTTGACGGCAGCTTGATTTACGGAGGAGGCGGGCTTCATTGTTCGTCCAGAAGGGGCTGTCCCGGGCGCCTCCTGCCAGCCGAAAAAAGGGGTAATATCGGTGTGCTTTGAGGCAGTTTTGACCGCGACGCGGCCGAAAATGGCTGAAATCTTCCAGCTCAGGCTGGCGGCGCGCGCGCCTTGAGGATGGGTCCAGGATGGTCGGCATGACCGTCGAGCGAGGCAGTTTGGCGTACTATTTTGACGACTTTGCCCTCGACAAGGGCACGCGCGAGCTCAGGCACGGGACCGAGCTGGTCGCCCTGGAGCCGCAAGTCTTCGACTTGCTGGTGTTTCTGATTGACAACCATGATCGGGTGGTCAGCAAGGACGACATCATCGCGGCGGTCTGGCAGGGCCGTGCGATTTCCAACTCGACTTTGACCAGCCGCCTCAATGCCGCGCGCCGCGCCATCGGCGACAACGGCGAGCGGCAGACGCTCATTCGCACCGTGCCGCGCAAGGGCTTTCGTTTTGTCGGCGCGCTCCGTGAGCCACCGGAGAGTCCCGAGCTGCCGCACAGCACCGAATCCGGATCGCGGCCGGCCAGCTTTCCTCTTCCGGACCGTCCGTCGATTGCCGTGCTGCCGTTCACGAACATGAGCGGCGATCCGGAGCAGGAGTATTTTTCGGACGGGATCAGCGAGGACATCATCACCGCGCTGTCGAAGCTTCGCTGGTTCTTCGTGATCGCGCGCAACTCCTCATTCGTCTACAAGGGCAAGGCCGTTCATCTGAAGCAGGCCGCCGAGGAACTCGGAGTGGGCTATGTGGTCGAAGGCAGCGTGCGCAAGGCGGGCGACCGGGTACGGATCACGGCTCAGCTCATCGATGTGATCACCGGTAGCCATCTGTGGGCCGAGCGCTACGATCGCGGCCTGGCCGATGTGTTCGCCGTTCAGGACGAGATCACCGAAGCGATCGCCGCGGCGATTGAGCCGCAGCTCTACGCTGCCGAAAACTTTCGCGCGCAACGCAAAGCCCCGGACAGCCTCGATGCGTGGGACCTGGTGATGCGGGCGCTCTCGCATTATTGGCGGGTGACGTCGCAGGATTTTGTCGTCTGCCAGGCCCTGCTCGAGAAGGCCATAGCCATTGATCCCAATTACGGTCAGGCGCTCGGGCTGCTGGCGACGAGCTACATGTTCCCGGCCCATATGGGCTGGATGGACATGGCCACCGCGATGGCGGTCGCCGAGCGCTCCGCCCTGGCGGCCATTCGGGCCGACAGCGAGGACCCGTGGGCCCATCACGCGCTGGGTCACGTCTATCTCTTTTCGCGCCGTTTTGACGACTCGCTCGCTGAATACGAGACCGCGCTCCGTCTCAATCCAAACTTCGCGCTAGCACAGGGCTACTACGGTCTGTCGCTCGCCTACTCCGGGCGCTGGCAGGAGGCCGATGAGGCCGCGCGCCGCGCCATCCGCCTGAGTCCGCGGGATCCATATCTGGGGGTGTATTACGGCATCGTCGCCTATGCCCAGTACATCGGCCGCAATTACGAGGAGGCGGCCAGGTTGGCGCGCGAGGGCATTCGCCAGCGCAGCGACTTTGTCGGCGCGCATCGCGTGCTCACCGCCGCCAGCGCCATGGCCGGCGATATGGAGACGGCGAAAGGTGCCTTGAACGCTCTCCTGCGCGCCCAGCCCAACCTTTCATTGGACTGGATCGCGGCCAATATGCCGATCCGCGAGGGGGCCGATCGCGAACACTATCTCGAGGGATTCCGCCGGGCCGGGCTGACCCAGACGGTTAAATCCTAACGCCCGAAGGTAGCCTCGTTTGTCGCCGCCCGTCTGGCCATGATCGAGGGCGCCCAGCCGACGGCCAACAAGGCCAAGCCGGCCAGATCAATCCAGAGCTGCGTCGGGAACAGCAGACAAAGCGCTGACGCCGCAAAGGCCACGCGCTGCCAGACCGCGATGCGTCCGCACAGCGGCTCGGCGTTCTGCACCGCCATGGCGAGCGCCATGTAGCCGAACAGATAGCCGAGCGCGGTGAGCACGATCTCGCTGGTCGGGCCATAAAGCAGCAGGGCCGGCGCGTAGACGAAGCTGAACGGCACGAGCGCCAGCGTGATGCCGAACTTGAGTGCGGCGAAGCCGGTGCGCATCGGGTCGGCGCCGGCGATCGCCGCCGCCGCGAAGGCCGACACACAGACCGGCGGCGTGATGTTGGACAGGCAGGCCGCATAGAACACGACGAGATGGGCGGCGATCTCGGGCACGCCGAGCTGGATCAGCGCCGGCGCCGCCACCACGGCGAGGATGATGTAGGAGCCGGTGGTGCTCGAGCCCATGCCGATGATGATGGAGATCAGCGTCACCAGGACGACGGTGAAGAACAGGCTGCCGCCGGCGAATTCGATCAGCACGGCGGAAAATTTCAGGCCGAGGCCGGAAAGCACGATGCCGCCGATAATGATGCCCAGCGTGCCGATGGCGGCGCCGGCGGAGGTGTTGTTGTGTGCGCCGCCGATCAGCGCGTCGATCAGCTTGCGCGGCCCCATCCAGGTTTCGCGGCGGCGGAACGACAGGAGGAAGGCGGCGACGGTGCCCCAGAAGGCGCCGAAGTCGGGCGAGTAGCCCTGGAACAGCAGGCCGAGCACGACGACGAGCGGAATAATGTAGTGCCAGCCGCGCGCGAGAACGGTGCGCACACTCGGAATGTCATCCTCCTCGAGGCCCTTCAGCCCGCTCTTCTGCGCCTGCAAATCGACCATGTAGAGCAGGAAGAAGAAGAACAGCATCGCGGGGATGACGTTCATCAACGCGATCTTGAGGTATTCGGTCTCGGTCAGCGTGGCGAGGATGAACACGCCCGCGCCCATGACCGGCGGCATGAACTGGCCGCCGGTCGACGTGATCGCCTCGATGGCGCCGGCGTGGTGTGGTTTGAATCCGATGCGCTTCATCAGCGGAATGGTGAAGGTACCGGTGGAGACCACGTTGGCGACCGAGGAGCCGGAGATCGAGCCGAACAGGGCGGAGGTGATGACGGCTATCTTGGCCGGGCCGCCGCGCCACTTGCCGGCAACCGCCGTGCCCAGCTCCATGAAGAACTGGCCGGCGCCGCTCGCCTCGAGGAAGGCGCCGAAGATCATGAAGGGAAAGACGAAGGTGGCGAAGGTGGAAGCGACCACGCCGAACAGCGCCTCCTGCGTCGAGAAGGTGAACTCGACGATGCGGGTAACGTCGAGACCGGAGTGGGCGAGCTTGCCCGGCAGATATTGTCCGAAATAGAGCTGGGCGAGAAAGACGAGCGCAATAATGACCACGGTGATGCCGAGTACGCGGCGGCTCGTCTCCAGCATGACGGCGATGCCAATCACGCCCATGGCGAAATCCCATTGATTGGGGTCGCTCACGCGGTTGACGGCATAGTCGACGTATTGGTCCATCCAGTAGCCGACCGACACGACGGCGGCGGCGATCCAGACGAGATCGAACAGGCTGGGTCTGGTTTTGGGCGAGGTCGGCAGCGCCGGGAACAGAAGAAAGACCAGCACTGACGTCAGCATCAGATAGAAGCCGCGGTTGGTCTCCGTCGACACCAGACCGAAGCCGGACGTGTAGAGATACCAACAACTGAAGAAGATGGCGGTCGCCGCATAGACGAGCGCGACCGGTCCGCTCAAGGTCCGGCTGCGCCCTTTGATCGGCTTGATCCAGTCGCCGGCTATCGGCATGCCCGCTTACGGCGCCTCGACGGCGCGGCCCCATTACACGAGTCAAGAAGATGGGCCGCCCGTGAAGACGGGCGGCCCTGTTTGTGCGCGGCGCGCAGCCTATTCCTTATACAGTCCCTTGGACTTGTAATAGGCGACCGCGCCGGGGTGCATGGGCACGCCGAGCTGATTGAAGTTATGGGTGTCGGGCTCCATCTGCCCCCAGGCCTTGTGGCCGGCGGCCAGCCTCTTCTTGATGGCGGGCTGGTAGACGAGCTCGAGAATGTCCTGCACGGCCTTGGCCGGCACGCGCTCGTGTGCGACCCAGTAGACCGTGAGATATGGCAGCTTGGTCGCCGGCACGCCCTTGTAGGTGGTCGCCGGCATGGTGTCGGTGACATAGAAGGGATACTTGCTCGTCACCATTTTCATTTCCTCGTCGGAATAGGGCAGCACGACCGCGCCCTTGGTCTCGGCCAGTTCCTTGACTGCGGCGGCCGGCGCGGAGGACTGACACAGCGCGTCGATCTGGCCGTTGGCGAGCGCGCGGCCGGCATCGGCGAAGGTCATGTAGCGCGCCTTGATGTCGCCGAGGATGCCGACGGCGGTGAGCATGTTGTTGCAGTTGAACACCGTGCCGGAGCCGGGCGGGCCCATGGCGACGGTCTTGCCCTTGAGGTCGCTGAGTTTTTTGATCCCGGAGCTTGGCAGGGTGACGAAATAGGTCGGTCCCTTGTAAGCCTTGGCCACGCCGCGCAGCATGGTGCCCTTGGCGCCACCCTTGAACGGGCCTTCCGGCTTTTGCGCCATATAGACGTGGGCTCCGTACACGATGCCCATGTCGAGCTCGCCCTTGATCAGGCGCTTGGCGTTCTCGGTCGAGCCACCGGTTGTGACCTGGGTGATGTTGTACTGCGGCAGCTTCTCGGAAATGACCGTGCCCGCAGCGCCGACCATGTAATACATCACGCCGCCGGGGTTCGAGCCGCCCCAGGCAATGTTCTGCTTGTCCTGTGCGAGGGCCGCCCCCGACAGCGACAACGCAGCCAGCGTTGTCAGTGCAAATATCTTTTTCATTTGTCGCCTCCCTTGGTTGACCGTGAGGCCGTCGCCGACCGCATCCGGGCATACCCGTCGCGCATTGCTTCCCCGGCGTGAGTGATTCAGGGGGCAAAGCGTCAGTGGTTGTCACACGTCGTAGATGGCCGTGATCGGACGGCCGCCGGGATTATGTCAATTTTCGTCCGGGATTGTCGATTGAAATGCTGTGATTTCCGCGACTTTGCGCCTCAGGAGAAGGCTGCCATCTGCGAAAGCGTGGCGGTTGTCTTTCACGAGGTGAATGCCGCCGGTTACACCTCGCCGCGCCGGACCGCATACCCCATTTGCCGGAGTTCCTCTTGCGATGCCGCCGCCGAAGACATATTCGACAATCCATATATATAGGGAATTGGCCGCCCCGGGCCCCTTGCCCAGCTGACCCCTTGAGCCACGTCAATGACGGGGGGCCGTCACCGCGAGACGAAGACCCCAAACCCGCCGCAGTCCAAAGCGGTTCGGGGATGATGAGGAATTGAGATGCGCATTGCCGCCCTGACCCCGGTCCTGCTGGCGCTGCTAGCCCAGCCTGCGCTCGCCCAGCCCGCCACGTTTACCGTCGAGCCCCGGACGGCCGCCGACCAGAAGGCCGTCTTCGCCACCGTCGAGAGCGCCAACGTCGTGCCGGCGCGCGCCCGCATCGGCGGCACGGTGGCCGAGCTCTCGGTGAAGGACGGCGACGAGGTCAAGCAGAGCCAGGTGTTAGCCATTGTCGGCGACGAGAAACTGGTGCTGCAAATGAAATCGCTCGACGCGCAGATCGCCGGTCTCAGGGCCCAGTTCAGCCAGGCCGAGACCGACCTCCGGCGCGCCCAGGAACTGTTCGACAAGGGGACCATTCCGCGCGCGCGTTTCGACCAGGCGCAGACTGCCCATAACGTCGCCAATAACGCGCTGCGCGCCAAGGTCGCAGAGCGCTCGGTGATCGAGCAGCAGCTCTCCGAGGGCAGGGTCCTGGCGCCCACCGCCGGTCGTGTGCTCAAGGTTCCGGTCACCGTCGGCACCGTCGTCCTGCCCGGTGAGCCGGTCGCCTCCATCGCCGAAAAGAACTTCGTGCTGCGCCTGCGCGTACCCGAGAGTCACGCGCTGCACATGAAAGTCGGCGACACCATCCGGATCGACGGCGATGCGCTCGGCGCGGGCGGCGCCAGGTTCGGCACCATCAAGCTGATCTATCCGCAGATCCAGGACGGTCGTGTCATCGCCGACGCCAAGGTCGACGGCCTCGGCGATTATTTCGTCGGCGAGCGCATCAGGGTCTGGGTGGCCGCGGGCAAGCGCGAGAGCATCGTGGTACCGGATTCCTTCATCGTCACGCGTTTCGGCGTCGACTACGCGCGCGTGCGCAAGGACGGCGACACGATTGACGTGCCGGTCCAGCGCGGCCGTTCCCTGCCGCGGCCGGACATGCCCGACGCGCTTGAGATCCTTTCCGGCCTGAAGGCGGGCGATGTTCTGGTGAAGCCGTGAATCTTGGAATCTCCGGACGCCTCACGCAGGCGACGATCCGCTCACCGCTGACGCCGCTGTTCCTGATGGCGGCGCTCGCCGTCGGTCTGCTCGCGCTGCTCACCATCCCGCGCGAGGAAGAGCCGCAGATCAGTGTGCCCATGGTCGACATCCGCGTGAACGCGGACGGCCTCAAGGCGCCGGATGCGGTGGAGCTGGTTACCAGGCCGCTCGAAGCCATCGTCAAGGGCATCAACGGCGTCGAGCACGTCTACAGCCAGACCGTCGATGACCGGGTGATGGTCACCGCGCGCTTCCTCGTCGGCACTGATGCCGACGACGCCATCCTGCGCGTGCACGAGAAGATCAGGGCCAATATCGGCCGCATTCCGGTTGGCATTCAGGAGCCGTTGATCGTCGGCCGCGGCATCAATGACGTTGCCGTGGTGGTGTTGACGCTGTCGCCGAAGCCGGACGCGGCGGCGCGCTACACGGAAAAGGATCTCTACCAGATCGCGCGTGAGCTGCAGTACGACTTGGTGAAGACCGACAACGTCGGCCTCACTTATATTTCCGGCGGCAATCCGCAGCAAATCCGGGTCGAGCCCGATCCCGAGAAGCTCGCGCTTTACGGCGTCACCTTGCAGCAGCTGGTCGGCAAGGTGCGCGAGGCCAATCGCTCATTCCTGGCCGGCATGGTGCGCGACAACGGCATCAGCCGCAATGTGAGCGCCGGGCAGACCCTCGCGGGCATTCCCGACATCGGTCTGTTGCTGGTGACCACCCGCGACGGCCGTCCGGTCTATGTGCGCGACGTCGCCAGGGTCGTGATTGGCCCGAGCCCGCAGGAGCACCGGGTCTGGATGGATACACCCGGCAAGGGCGGCCAGTGGGATCGCGTGCCGGCGGTCAGCGTCGCCTTTGCCAAGCGCGCCGGTACCAATGCGGTGGTCGTGGCCGAAGACCTGCGCCACCGCTTGCACACTGTCGAGGGCCGTCTGGTGCCCAGGGACGTCAGCGTCACCGTCACCCGCGACTACGGCGAGACCGCCAACGAAAAGGCCAATGAGCTCCTGTTCCATCTCGGCCTGGCGACGGTATCGATCGTCGTGCTCATTGCCTTTGCCATCGGCTGGCGCGAAGCCGTGGTGACCCTGGTCGTGATCCCGACCACCATTTTGCTCACGCTCTTCGCCTCCAAGGTGATGGGCTACACCATCAACAGGGTCAGCCTGTTCGCGCTTATCTTCTCCATCGGTATCCTGGTCGACGACGCCATCGTGGTGGTGGAGAACATCGCCCGCCATTGGGCCATGAAGGATGATCGTACGCGCATTCGCGCGGCGATCGAAGCGGTCGCCGAGGTTGGCAATCCGACCATTGTGGCCACGTTGACCGTTGTGGCGGCGCTGTTGCCGATGCTGTTCGTCTCCGGGCTGATGGGCCCCTACATGGCGCCAATTCCGGCCAACGCCTCGGCGGCCATGCTGTTCTCGTTCTTTGTCGCCATGGTGATCGCGCCCTGGCTGATGCTGAAGATGCACCCGGAGGGAATGCCGGTGCACGAGCACGAGGCAGCGCACGGCGAAGGCTTCCTCGGTCGGCTCTATCGCCGCTTTGCTGCCCCCGTGCTGCGCACCCGCAAGCGCGCCTGGATTTTCCTGATCGGCGTCGGCGTGGCGACCATGGCCGTGTGCATCCTGTTCTACACCGAGAGCGTCACGGTGAAGCTGCTGCCATTCGACAACAAGTCGGAAATGTCGGTGGTGGTCGACCTCCCCGAAGGCGCGACGCTGGAAGACACCGAGCGCACGCTGTTTTCGATTGCTGATGCGGTGCGCGGCCTGCCGGAGGTGCACGCGATCGAAACCTATGCAGGGACCCCCGCGCCATTCAACTTCAACGGTCTCGTGCGGCACTATTATGTGCGTGAATCGCCGGAGCTGGGCGAACTGCATCTCAATCTCGCGCCCAAGTCCGACCGTGACCGCACCAGCCACGAAATCGCGCTCGACGTGCGTGCGCGCCTGAAGAACGTGAAATTGCCCGCCGGCACCGTCGCACGCGTGGTCGAGGTCCCGCCCGGTCCGCCGGTGCTCGCGACGTTGCTCGCCGAAATCTATGGGCCTGATTCCGGGACCCGGCGTGCGGTGGCGCACGAAGTCGAGAAGATCTTCAGGTCTGTGCCGTTTATCGTCGACGTGGACGATTCCATCGGCAAGCCGAGTCCGCGCCTGCACATCTCCATCGACCAGGACCGTCTTGAATTCTTCGGCGTCCAGCAGCAGGACGTCTACGACACCATCCAGTCGCTGTTCGGCGGCATCACTATTGGTTATTCGCACCGCGGCGAGGGTCGCAATCCCATCGAGATCGTGGTCGGCTTGCCGAAGAGCAATCTGTCCTGGAGTGAGTTGCTCGCCTCCACGCCGGTGCCGGCCAACACGGTGCCCGGTAACAAGAGCGTCGTTCAGCTCGGCGACGTCGTCCACATCACGAAGGAGTTGGGCTCGCCGGCGATTTTCCGCCGCAACGGCCGCTTCGCCGATATGGTCATGGCGGAAATGGCCGGTGCCTACGAGGCGCCGATCTACGGCATGCTTGCCGTCGACAAGCGGGTCGAAGCGCACGACTGGGGCAAGCTCGAAAAGCCCGCCATCCTGTTCCACGGCCAGCCCGCGGTCGAAGCCACGCCGTCGCTGTTGTGGGACGGTGAATGGGAGATTACTTACGTCACCTTCCGCGACATGGGCGCCGCCTTCATGATCGCCATCGTCGGCATCTACATCCTGGTGGTGGCGCAGTTCGGCAGCTTCACACTGCCGCTGGTGATCCTGACGCCGATTCCGTTGACGCTGATCGGCATCGTGCTTGGCCACTGGCTGTTCGGCGCGCCGTTCACCGCCACCTCCATGATCGGCTTCATCGCGCTCGCCGGCATCATCGTTCGCAACTCCATCCTGCTGGTGGACTTCATCCGCCACAGCGGCGGGGCGGGCAAGACGCTGCGCGATGTGCTGCTGGAAGCCGGCGCGGTGCGCTTCAAGCCGATCCTGCTGACTGCGATTGCCGCCATGATCGGGGCCGCCGTCATCCTGTTCGATCCGATCTTCCAGGGGCTGGCGATCTCGCTCCTGTTCGGCCTTGCCTCGTCCACTCTGTTGACGGTGCTGGTGATCCCGGCCATTTATGTGGTGTTGCGGGACGCCGACCGGGTCACCGGTTGAGCCATCCCGCGTGAGCGACCCAGGCTCGAGAATCAAGGTGCCCCGATGGCCGACAACCCGTATCCGCTTCCCGAACGGCTGAGCGCGACCCTGCAGCGGGTGTTCGATTACTGGCAGGACCTGAAGCGCGGCGGCAACGACATGCCGTTCTGGGACGACGTCAAGCCCTCGGCGTTGCCTGACGTGACTGACCGCCTGCTCATGATGGACGTCTTTGCCGACCCCGAGCGATTCCGCATCAACACCGTCGGCGCGGACGTCGGAGAAAGCGCCGCCTTGCGCGGCAAGTTTATCGGCGAGGCGGCGCTGCCGGGCCGGCTCGATTACTTGCTCTCCCAGTGCAGCGCCACGGTCGAGGCGCGTGCGCCCACCTTCTACACCCACACCGGCGCGCCGCCCTACACGCGCCTGCTGCTGCCCATGTGGGGCGACGGCCGCATCAGCATGCTGCTCGGTGCGGTGGAGTTGGGGTAGCCCTGTTCATCCGCACTGTCCGCATGGAACGAAGTGCGGAATAAAACCGTTTCAGCATAAGGGACCAAATGCGTCGCGGCGGGCCTTTTGAACCGCGCGCTGAGTTGTGCGGGCAAAGAAGGCGCCATGAGTGAGAATAGCGCTGACAGGGAAGACCTTCTGACCCGCTGGTCACGGCGCAAACGTGAGCACAAGATGGCGCGCGCGACTGCCCCGGATACGACCCCGGCCGCGTCGGGCCGCGACGCCCGTGCACAGGAAGGCGATGCATTCGCCGACTTCGATTTTGAATCCCTGAACTTTACCTCGGACTACGCGCGTTTTATGGCCAGTGCCGTGCCGGAACATGTGCAGCGGGCGGCGCTCCGGAAGCTGTGGACCTCCACCGACATCATCTCGCAGGCGGATGAGCTGGACGACTATCTCGAGGATTTCCGCGAAGAAGCCATGGCGCTGCCGGCCGAGATGGTGCGCTCGGCTTACCGAATCGGCCGCGGCTTCGTCGAAGGCGATAAAGATGCAGCTGAACCAGATGAACAATGCAACGCGCCGGAACATGCCGCCAGTAGACCAGAGGCCGCAGACGCGCGTGCAATAGTCGATAATCGGGACAAACCGGCAGGCGATGATCCGGGGATTTCCATCACGGGGGCCGCTGATGTCGGCGAATATTCGCCAAAAACCCGACAAGCTGAAATCGTGAAACCCGGTATTTCATGCGAGTGCATCGAACGCCAGAAAAGTTCATTCACAATCGCATAATTAATGAAACAATCCGGGGGTTTCCGCCGTTCCTTCAATAGTGACCGACATCGCGCACTTTCGGCAGCGATGCCGCAGCAGGAAGGGTGGAGCATGGCGTACGAGCGCTTCGGTTCCGCCGGTGAAGAACGAAGATCCGGACTCACCGGCCCAGCCAGCCGCAGAACACTCCTCAAAGGACTGTCTTTCGCGGGGTTAGCGGCAGGATCCGCGACGGTTGCTTCAGTGCCGGCACAGGCGGAGCCGGCCGAAGAACGGTCCGCAAGACCTGAATTACCGGGAAACCGACCACATCCGAAAATACTACGACCTCGCGCGCGATTGAGGCGCGCAGGGGTACGCGTGAACATGTTTGACGGGAGACGACCGCGATGTTGATGAAAAGAGCCGAACGCGAACTGCAACCGCACCCAACTCCGTCAATGCCGTCGTTCCCCGTGTCGCCTCCTCGCTCTCGCGCCGCGGATTTCTGAAAGCGTCGGGCGTCACTTCGCTCGGTGTCGCCGCGGCTGCCGGACTTGGAAGCAAGTCACGTGCGCGCGGCAGAGCCGAAGCCGCACGAGCCGGCGAACGTCACACGCCGCAAGACGGTCTGCCCGTTCTGCGCGGTCGGCTGCAGCATCTGGGCCGAGGTCAAGAATGGCGCGTGGATCGGCCAGGAGCCGGTGTTCGAAAGCCCGATCAATCTCGGGACCCATTGCGCCAAGGGCGCGGCGACGCGCGAACTCGCCATCGGCCACCGCCGGCTGAAATATCCGCTGAAGAGGGAGAACGGCGCCTGGAAGAAGATTTCCTGGGACCAGGCGATCGACGAGATCGGCGACAAGCTTCTCGATATCCGCAAGAAGTCCGGTCCGGATTCGGTCTACTGGCTCGGCTCGGCCAAGCACTCCAACGAAATGGCCTATCTGCTGCGCAAGTTCGCGGCGTTCTGGGGCTCGAACAACGTCGACCACCAGGCCCGCATCTGCCATTCCACCACCGTCGCCGGCGTCGCCAACAGCTACGGCTACGGCGCCATGACCAACACCTTCAACGACATCCATAACTCCAAATCGATCTTCCTGCTCGGCGGCAATCCGGCCGAAGCGCATCCGGTCTCCATGCAGCATCTGCTGCGCGCCAAGGAGAACGGCTGCAAGCTGATCGTGGTCGACCCGCGCTACACCCGCACCGCGGCGCACGCCGACGAATTCGTGCGCCTGCGCCCCGGCACCGACGTCGCCTTCATCTGGGGCGTGCTGCACGTGGTGCTGAAGAACGGCTGGGAGGACAAGGAATACATCAAGCAGCGCGTTTTCGGCTTCGACGACGTGCGCAAGGAAGTCGAGAAATATCCGCCCGACGTGGTCGCCAATATCACCGGCGTGCCGGAGGAGCAGATCAAGCGCGTCGCCGAGATCACCGCCAAGAACCGGCCCGGCACGCTGATCTGGTGCATGGGGCTGACGCAATCGACCATCGGCAACAACAAGACCCGCGCCGCGTCGATCTACCAGCTCGCGCTCGGCAATATCGGCAAGTCCGGCGGCGGCGCCAACATCTTCCGCGGCCACGACAACGTGCAGGGCGCGACCGACATGGGCGTGCTGTGCGACAACCTGCCCGGCTATTACGGCCTCAGCGAGGGCGCCTGGCGGCACTGGTCGCGCGTGTGGGACGTCGACTACGAATGGATGCAGAAGCGCTTCGCCTCCAAGAAGCTGATGGAGCTCAAGGGCATTCCGGTCTCGCGCTGGTTCGACGGCGTGCTGGAAGACAAGAAGGACATCGACCAGCCCAACGACATCCGCGCCATGATCTTCTGGGGCCACGCGCCGAATTCGCAGACGCGCGGGCCTGACCTGAAGAAGGGCCTGGAGAAGGTCGACCTGCTGGTGGTGATCGATCCGGTGCCGACGCTGAGCGCCGTGATCGCCGACCGCAAGGACGGCACCTATCTGCTGCCGGCCGGCATCGACCATGGAATGCGCCGGCTCGGTGACCAATTCGAACCGCTCGCTGCAATGGCGCGAGAAGGTCATCGAGCCGATGTTCGATTCCAAATCCGACTACACTATCGCCTATCTGCTGGCGAAGAAGCTCGGCTTTGCCGACGAACTGTTCAAGCACATCGCGGTCAAGGACAACGAGCCGGTTGCCGAAGATATCCTGCGCGAGCTCAACCGCGGCAACTGGACCATCGGCTATACCGGCCAGTCGCCGGAGCGGCTCAAGCTGCACATGCAGCACCAGGACCAGTTCGACACCACCACGCTGATCGGCAAGGGCGGTCCGGTAAAGGGCGAATATTACGGCCTGCCCTGGCCGTGCTGGGGCACGCCGGAGATGAAGCATCCCGGCACGCCGCTGCTCTACGACCAGTCGAAGACCATCGCCGAGGGCGGGCTGCCGTTCCGCGCCCGCTGGGGCGTGGCGCACAAGGGCGTCAGCCTGCTGGCGGACAAGTCCTATCCCAAGGGCTCGCCGATCAAGGACGGCTATCCGGAAATGACCATGGCCGTGCTCGACAAGCTCGGCTACGCCGATCAGCTCAAGCCGCGGGAAAAGGTCATCATCGCCGCCATCGCCGACGGCAGTTTCCATCCGGCGTTGCTTAAGATGGGCGATGCAGGACGCCACCAAGCTGCTCAACCAGATCGAGCAGAAGCGCCTGCCGCCGGCGCCGCCGGGATCGCAGCAAGGCCCAGCAAAGCCAGGAGCAGCAGGCCGCCGCGGAACAGGAGGCGAGCAAGTTCCCGAACGTGTCGCCGAAGGCGCATGACGCGATCGTCGCCTACCTCGCCAACGCGCCGAAATCCCAGGCCAAGAAGAGCGGCTCGGCCGCCCACGAGGTCAAGAAGAACGCCGAGACCGGCGAGCAGGAATTCAGCGGCGGCGACGGCGGCGGGCAGGACCAGGCAGCGATGCACGAAACCGCCGGCCTGCGCGAGAAGATTCTCAAGATCAACTGGAAGACCGATCTTTCCGGCGGCATCCAGCGCGTCTCCATCGCCAACAACATCGCGCCGTTCGGCAACGGCAAGGCGCGCGCGCTGGTCTGGAATTTCCCCGATCCCGTGCCGGTCCACCGCGAGCCGCTCTACACGTCGCGGCGCGATCTGCTGCCGAAATACCAGACCTACCAGGACCGCCGCGATTTCCGGCTGCCGGTGCTCTACCGCTCGATCCAGGAGAAGGACTACGCCGACAAGTTCCCGATGGTGCTGACCACGGGCCGCCTGGTGGAGTTCGAGGGCGGCGGCGACGAGACCCGCTCCAACAAATGGCTGGCCGAATTCCAGCAGGAGATGTTCGCCGAGATCAACGGCGAAGACGCCAAGACGGCTCGGCATCACGCAACGGCAAGTACATCTGGCTGCACACGCCGGACGGCGCCAAGGTGAAGGTCGCCGCGCATGGTGACGCCGCGCGTCGGCAAGGGCGTGGTGTTCATGCCGTTCCATTTCGGCGGCTTCTGGATGGGCGAGGACATCAGCGGCCGCTATCCGCAGGGCGCCGTGCCCTATGTGCTCGGCGAATCCGCCAATACCGCCATGACCTATGGCTACGACGTGGTGACCTTCATGCAGGAATCGAAGGCCACGTTGTGCCGGGTCGAAGCCGCCTGATTTCTGGGAGAGCGATTATGGCCCGAATGAAATTTCTCTGCGATGCCGAACGCTGCATCGAATGCAACGCCTGCTCGACCGCGTGCAAGAACGAAAACCACGTGCCCTGGGGCATGGTGCGGCGGCGCGTGGTGACCCTGAATGACGGCGTGCAGAACAAGGAAAAGTCGATCGCCATTTCCTGCATGCACTGCACCGATGCGCCCTGCATCGCGGTGTGCCCGGTGAGCTGCATCTACCAGACCGACATCGGCGTGGTGCTGCACAACAAGGACACCTGCATCGGCTGCGGCTATTGCTTCTACGCCTGCCCGTTCGGCGCGCCGCAGTATCCGCAGGCCACGAATTTCGGCACCCGCGGCAAGATGGACAAGTGCACCTTCTGCGCCGGCGGGCCGGAGCCGGACGGCTCCGAGGCCGAGTTCGAGAAATACGGCCGCAACCGCATTGCCGAAGGCAAGCTGCCGCTGTGCGCCGAGATGTGTTCGACCCGCGCGCTGCTCGCCGGCGACGGCGACATCATCGCGCAGATCTACAAGGAGCGCGTCAGCAAGCGCGGCTACGGCTCCGGCGCCTGGGGCTGGAACACCGCTTATTACGGCTCGCGCGCGTCGGGCAGCTAATCGAGGAGGCCGTCATGTCAGCCGCACGTATCGCCGGGGGCGTCGTCGCCGTCATTGCCGCCGCCTTGCTGATCTGGGTGATCGCGATCTCGTTCGGGCCGGAGGACATGGTCGCGCCGACCGTGAATGTGACGACCGCGCCAGGGCCTCGGCCGCCACCACCGGCCAGAGCAGCGCGAAGGCATCCGGCGCGGCGCGCACCAAGGCCAGCACCGGCGCAGATCCTGGCCGCGCGCACGCAGCTTATGAAATTTCGCACGAGACCGGACCGGGTGCTTTTCCGAAGGAGGCTGCCGGCGATTTCCATCTCAACATGGACAAGGCCACGCCGCCCAACCGGGCCGAGGCCGAGAAGTGGCTGGCTGCCAAGCCGGGCGGCGACCTGCTGCAAGATCGCGGCGACGTGAAAGGCATTTCCTCGCTGCCTTATCCGAAGCGGCCAAGCTTCCAGCAGCCGCAGGGCCGCTTCTGGCGCCGCGTCCATAACGATCCCGTGCGCTACGGCGGCGGCTGGCTGATCTTCGGCGTCGTGTTCGCGCTCGCCGTCTTTCTGCTGGTGCGCGGCCGCGTGCGGGTCGATGAAGGTTTCAGTGGCCAGCCAATCCAGCGCTTCAACCTCATCGAGCGCACCACCCATTGGGTGACGGCCATTCCTTCGTGCTGATGGGCATCACCGGCCTGATCATTCTTTACGGCAAGCCGCTGCTGATCCCGCTGATCGGAGAAGGCGGCGATTCGGACGGTCGCCTATTGGAGCGCATGGCTGCACATGGCGTTCGCAGGCCCCTTCGTGCTTGGCATTCTGGTCATGATCGGCATGTGGGTCGCACAGAATCTGCCGACCTGGGTCGATTGGGAATGGCTCAAGCAGGGCGGCGGCATGGTCGTGCCCGGCAAGCATCCGCCCGCCTAGCGTTTCAATGCCGGCCAGAAAATCCTGTTCTGGCTGCAGATTTCCAGCGGCCTCGTGCTGTTGGCGAGCGGCTTGACACTGATGTTCCCGTTCTACTGGTTCGGCTACACCGGCATGCAGGCGGTGCAGCTGCTGCACGTGTGCGTGGCGCTGTTGCTGATCGCGCTGATCATCGGCCACATCTACATCGGCACCATCGGCATGGAGGGCGCCTTCGACGCCATGTGGTCGGGCGACGTCGACGCCAACTGGGCGAAGGAGCACCACCGACTTTGGTATGAACGGATCATGGGACGGCCGCAAGCAAACCGAAGATCGCGGCCCAAGCACCACGCCGGCGGAATGAGGGAATCCGCCCGCTCAATGTCCGAGCAGATAAATTGCGTAGGCACTGAACAGATAGACCACCAGCAATGACAGGCTGACCCAGCCGATGGTGCCGCGCAGGCGCGTTTCCGGGCGGAACAGCATCGCCACGATGAAGATGCCGGACATGATCACGGCGGCGAAGGCCGTGACGGCGTGCGCCGGTGAGATCGCCGACAGCAGCGGGCCCTCGCGATAGGCGATGTCGTCGGCAGCCAGGATCAAAATATCGAACAGGTTGCTGCCGAGCAGGTTGCCGATCGCCATGTCGACGGCGCCGAGCCGCAATGCACTCACCGTCACCACCAGCTCCGGCACCGAGGTGGTGAACGCGATCAGCAGCGTGCCGACGAAGGTGGTCTTCCAGCCCATGATCGTGGCGATATCGCTGCCGATGAACGGCAGCCATGTGCCGGCGACGATAACGACAGAGGCGGCGGCGCCATAGCGCAGAAGCGCGGTCCGCAGCGTAATGCCGGTTTCGGACCTGAAGAGTTGCGGCGGGCGCGGGGTGCGGCGTTCGTAGACGAAGGCCGCGCGGATCGCGACCAGATAAAGCACGATGATGAAAGGCGTATAGCCACTGATGTTGAGGAACGTGAAATTCAGCCCCTCTTGGCTGAGCAGCACCAGCGCGCCGGCCGAGCCGATCAGGATGACGCCGAAGCCGGCGGTCAGGATGTGGCCCTGGTCGAGCCGCCGGTACATCGGCTCGTCGCGGCTCAATTCGTCGAGCAGCACCAGCATCACCAGGTTGAACACGCAGCTGCCGAGCGCGTCGCCGACGGCGATATTGGGCGTGCCGGCGATGGTGACCGAGCTGATGCCGGTGAACAGTTCCGGCAGCGAGGTGGCGGTGGCGAGCAACACCAGCCCGACCCAGGAGCGCGACAGGCCGGTCAGCCGCGCAATGATGTCGCCATATTGCGTGAGCACGGGACCGGCGACGCCGATCAGCACGGCGCAGATGAGAAGCTCCAGCCAGGGCAACAGGTTCGCCGTCATCCTTCAGGATCTCGACCGCAGGGCCTTGGTCAAAATGGTGACCGCCTGGATTACCAGCAGCGGCGCCAGACTCAATCCCAGGATGATAGCCCACATGGCGGCGGTCGGCGGCGCCAGATGCAGCACGTCGGCGACGGTCGGAATATAGGGCGGGGCCGCCAGCAGCACCGTACACAGCGTCACGCCGCCCAGACCCAGGGATTTCGCGTGATCTCGTTGAGCCACAACGCCGAATGAGTGTTACGCATGTTGAAAACGTGCCAGAGCTGCGCGAAGGCGAGCGTCAGGAAGGTGACGGTGATCACCGAGCGGCTGTCGAGGTCGAGTTCCAGCCGCGCCAGCGCCAGCGCGCCGAACGTGCCGGCAGTCAGCACCAGGCTTTGCAGCACGATGGCTGTCCACTGTGGCCGGGCGAGGATCGGCTCTTGCGGGTTGCGGGGCGGGCGCCTGAGCACGTCGCGCTCGCCTTCGCCCATGGCCAGCGCGAAGGCCGGGAACACGTCGGTGACCAGATTGAGATAGAGGATCTGCAGCGGCAGGATCGGCAAGGGCAGGGTGGACAGGATCGCCAGCCCCACCACCAGCACCTCGCTCAGATTGCACGACAGCAGATAGGCGGCGAAGCGGCGGATATTGCCGAAGATGACTCGGCCCTCGCGGATCGCCTTGACGATGGTGGGGAAGGCGTCGTCGAGCAGGATCATGGCGGCGGCTTCGCGCGCGACATCGGTGCCGCGCAGGCCCATGGCGACGCCGATGTCAGCCTGTTTCAGCGCCGGCGCGTCGTTGACGCCGTCGCCGGTCATGGCGACGATCTCGCCTGCGGACTGATAGGCGCGCACCAGGTCGAGCTTCTCTGCCGGGCTCACGCGCGCGAAGATGCCGGCCTTGAGCAGGTCGCCATTGTCCGCCATTGGCGAGCGCGCCGAGCTGACGTCCTTCGACAACACGGCCGGCGGCGTCGCCCAGGCCCACGGCAAGGCCAATGCTGCGCGCGGTCACCGCGTGATCGCCGGTCACCATGACGACGCGGATGCCGGCGGTGTGGCAGTCTCGAATGGCTTGCGGCACGTCGGCGCGCGCAGGGTCTTCGAGACCAATGAGGCCAAGGAAGGTCAGTTCCTCGTAAGGGCCCGCGTCGGCTTCGCGGATGCGCTTCATGGCGCAGGCGAGCACGCGCAGGCCATGATGGCCGAGAAGCTCGATGTGCTCGGCCCATTCGCCGCGTGTCTTGTCGTCGAATTCGATCTCGTCGTCTTCCGCGATCACGCGCGCCGAAGCCTCAAGCACCGCTTCCGGCGCGCCCTTGACCGCGTAGAGGAACTGGTCGCCGCGGCTGTGCACCGTCGCCATCATCTTGCTGGCCGTATCGAAGGCTTCCTTGCGCACGATGCGGCTGTGCTGCAGTAGCGCATGCCGCGTGAGCCCGGCGAGATGGCCGGCGCGCAGCAGCGCGAGTTCCATGGGATCGCCGGTGCCGTCCTCGCCGGCGTCGCCGAGCGTGGCATCGTTGCACAGCACGGCGACTTCCAGGAGAGAGGCGATCTGCGGATCGTTGCCGAATTGCGTGGCGTCGCCTGCGCCGTCGATCTCGATCTCGCCGGACGGCACCCACAGCCGGCGCACGGTCATGCGGTTCTCGGTCAGGGTGCCGGTCTTGTCGGTGAGGATGACGGTGGTGGCGCCCAGCGTCTCCACCGCCGACAGCCGCTCGATCAGTGCGTTCTGCCGCGCCATGCGCAACATGCCGCGCGCCAAGGCAAGCGTGGCGACGATCGGCAGGCCTTCGGGGATGGCCGCGACGGCGAGCGCGATCGCCGCTTCGACCATGAGGAAGGTGTTCTTGCCCTCGATGACGCCAACGGCCGCAATGATAAGCGTGAGGGCGATGACGGCCCACACCAGTTGGCTGGAGAGCTTGGCCAGCCGCCGTTCGAGCGGCGAGGTTTCCGGCTCCGCCTCCTCGACCAGCTTGGAGATGTGGCCGAGCTCGGTGGCCACTCCCGTCGCCACCACCACGCCGACGCCGCTGCCGCGGGTGAGGGACGTGCCCTTGAACAGCATCGAATGACGGTCGCCCAGGCGCGCGTCGGCCGCGACCGGCGCGGTCGCCTTCTCGACCGCTACCGATTCGCCGGTCAGCGTCGATTCGTCGGCGCCGAGATGGGATGCCTCCACCAGCCGCAGATCGGCGGAGACGGAATCGCCGCCTTCCACCAGCACGATGTCGCCCGGCACCAGCGCTCGGCCGGGATCAGGCGGGTATGGCCGTCGCGGCGCACCCGCACCGAATGGCTGCCGAGCGCCCGCAGCGCCTCGATCGAGCGCGCCGCCCTGATTTCGGTGACAAAGCCGATCAGCGCGTTGATCGCCAGCACGATGATGATGGCGCCGCCTTCTTCGATCTCGCCGAAATAGAAGGCCAGCGCCGCCGCGGCCGCGAGCAGATAGACCACCGGGCTCTGGAACTGGTGCACCAGCACGTCGAGCGCGCTGACCGGCCGCCGCGCCACGATGGCGTTGGTGCCGAAGATCTGCGTCCGGCGCCGGACTTCCTCGTCGTCGAGGCCGGCGCTGACGGACACGTCGAGGCCGCCAGCACCTCGCCGGCCAGCAGCGCGTGGGGCGCGTCGGGGAGGCCTCGTTTGTGACTTCTGCGGCGCCATCACGCTATGCCGAAAATTTGGTCAAAATCGCGCTCCAATCGGGTCTGGCGGAGATCAGAATATCGGCCTTAGCGGGCCAAGGACCATTGCGGCACCGTGCCGCCGTCAATGCGTGGATGTTTTGATCTCGCGCAATCAGGCGACGGCATTTAGAGGGCACAAATTCAGCCTTGGATGCGTTCAAAGGGGGTGGGGCGCGCATCGGCCGAACGAGCAGGCTATGACGCTGCAGTCTCAAGAACGCGCAAGCGATGCCGTTAATGGCGCGCCGAAGACGGCGCCGCTCACCGGCCTGACCTCCGAACAGGCCCGGCAACTGCTTCAACAATATGGCGAAAATGCCCTGCGCGAGCAGCGCGTCAATCCGCTGCTCAAGTTCCTCGGCTATTTCTGGGGCCCGATCCCCTGGATGATCGAGATCGCCGCCGTTCTCTCGGGCGCGACCCGGCGCTGGGAAGAATTCGCCATCATCGTCGCCATGCTGCTGCTCAATGCCGGCGTCGGCTATTTCGAGGAATACAAGGCCGACAACGCCATCGAGGCGCTCAAGCAGCGGCTGGCGCTCTCCGCGCGCGTGCTGCGCGACGGCCAAGTGGCAGGACATCGCCGCGCGGCTGCTGGTGCCCGGCGACGTGGTGCTGCTCAAGCTCGGCAACATCGTGCCGGCGGACATGAAGCTCGCCGACGGCGAATTTCTGAGCGTCGACCAGTCGGCGCTCACCGGCGAATCCCTGCCGGTCGACAAGAAGCCGGGCGACGTCGCCTATTCCGGCTCGGTGGTGCGCCAGGGCGACATGCGCGGCGTGGTCACCGCCACCGGCGGCAGCACCTATTTCGGACGCACCGCCAAGCTGGTCGAAACCGCCGAAACGCATTCGCATTTCCAGCAGGCGGTGCTGCGCATCGGCAATTTCCTCATCCTCACCACGCTCGCGCTGGTCGCGCTGATCTTCATGGTCGCGCTGTTCCGCGGCGATCCGCTGATCGACACCGTGCTGTTCGCGCTGATCCTGACGGTCGCCGCCATTCCGGTCGCGCTGCCGGCGGTGATGTCGGTGACGCTGGCGGTCGGCGCTTCGAAGCTCGCGCATATGAAGGCGATCGTGTCGCGGCTGGTCGCCATCGAAGAAATGGCCGGCATGGACATCCTGTGCTCCGACAAGACCGGCACGCTGACCAAGAACGAATTGACGCTCGGCGATCCCGTCCTGATCGGCGCGAAGAACCGCGACGAGCTGTTGCAGGCTGCGGGCCTCACCTGCGAGCGCGACGCGCCCGATCCGATCGACGCCGCCATCATCACGGCGCTGGGCGGGAGCGCGCCGGCCGGCAAGGTGATCAAGTTCCAGGCGTTCGATCCCGTGCGCAAGCGCGCCGAGGCGACGGTGCAGGCGACCGGCGGCACGTTCCAGGTCGCCAAGGGCGCGCCGCAGGCCATTACCGACTTGGTCAAGGCCGATGACGCCTTGGCGCAGCAAGGTGCGCGCGGCCACCGACAAGCTCGCCGCCGGCGGCTACCGCACGCTCGGCGTCGCCAGGACCGACGGCGACCACTGGCGCTTCCTCGGTCTGCTGCCGCTGTCCGATCCGCCGCGCGAGGATTCCGCCGAGACCATCCGCGTCACCGAGGCCATGGGGGTCGATGTGCGCATGGTCACCGGCGACCATGAGGCGATCGCGCGCGAGATCGCCCGCAAGGTCGGCCTGGGGCAAAACATCGTTTCGGCGCGCGAGGTCTTTATCCGCGACGACACGGCCGGCGACGGCGCCCGCATCGAAAGCGCCGACGGCTTCGCCGAGGTCTTCCCCGAGCACAAGTTCAAGATCGTGCAGGTCCTGCAGCGCGCCGGCCACATCATCGGCATGACCGGCGACGGCGTGAACGACGCGCCGGCCTGAAGCAGGCCGACTGTCGGCATCGCGGTGAGCGGCGCGACCGACGCCGCCCGCGCCGCCGCCGACCTGGTGCTCACCGCGCCCGGCCTGTCGGTGATCACCCGCGCCATCGAGGAAGCGCGCCGCATCTTCGAGCGCATGACCGCTTACGCGACCTATCGCATCGCCGAGACCATCCGCGTGCTGCTGTTCATGACGCTGTCCATCGTCATCTTCAATTTCTATCCGGTGACGGCGGTGATGATCGTGCTGCTTGGCGATCCTCAACGACGTGCCGATCATGATGATCGCCTACGACAACGTGACGGTGGCCGCAAGACCGGTACGTTGGGACATGGCGCGCGTGCTGACCGTCAGCGCCATGTTCGGCACGCTCGGCGTGATCGCATCGCTTCTTGCTGTTCTGGTGTCGCGGACCGCTATCTGCACCTGCCGCGCGAGACGCTGCAGACCCTCATCTTCCTCAAGCTGCTGGTCGCCGGCCATCTCACCATCTACCTCACCCGCAACAGCGGCTGGTTCTGGCAGCGGCCGCTGCCCCATTGGCGCTTGTTCCTCGCCACGGAAACCACCCAGGTGCTGGGCACGCTGGCCGCCGTCTACGGCTGGTTCGTGGCGCCCATCGGCTGGAAATATGCCCTGATGATCTGGGCCTATGCGCTCGCCTGGTTCGTGTTCAACAACGTCGCCAAGGTTTTGATCTATCGCATGTTACGGGGCGGGCCGCGGTTTATGCTGCGCCGGCGCCTCAGCGCCAACGTGCGGGAACAACGGTAAACGCGACCGGCGGCGAGAGCCGCCGCTCAAGGAGACCGATCGATGCTTGCTCCGGATGAACTCGAGCCCAGCGAATTCAAGCTCGCTTCCGTCGAAGACTACGAGCTGCTGATCGGCGCCGAGGCGGTCGAGCGCATCCTGAAGAAGGCCGAGCGCCTGCGCGACATGCATGTCGTCAACATCAATTCGACCTATTACGGCGGCGGCGTCGCCGAGCTGTTGTCGTCGCTGACCCTGTTGATGAACGGCTCCGGCATCCGCACCGGCTGGCGGGTGATTCAAGGCAGGCCCGACTTCTTCAGCGTCACCAAGAAAATGCACAACGCCTTGCAGGGCGGCGACATCAACCTCACCGAGCTCAAGACCCAGATCTACGAGGAGGTCGCCTTCGAGAACGCGGCGCGCCTGCATCTCGACCACGACATCGTCATCGTGCACGACCCGCAGCCGCTGCCGCTGATCCGTCATTTCCGCAAGAAGGCGCCGTGGGTCTGGCAATGCCACGTCGACTTGAGCCAGCCGAATGCGGATCTGTGGAACTACCTGGCGCCGCTGGTCGAGCGCTACGACGCCGTCGTGATGTCGATGCCGGAATACGCCCAGAGCCTGAGCGCGCCGCAGCGCTTCATCATGCCGGCGATCAATCCGTTCTCCACCACCAACAAGGATCTCAGCGACGTCGAGATCGACGAGCGCCTGGCCCATTACGACATTCCCACCGACCTGCCGCTGGTGGTGCAGGTGTCGCGCTTCGACACCTGGAAGGACCCGCAAGGCGTGATCGACGCCTTCAAGATCGCGCGCAAGCGAAGTCGATTGCACGCTGGTGCTGGTCGGTAACGTCGCCACCGACGACCCCGAGGGCCAGGAGGTATTTTCCACGCTGTGCAGGCAGCGCCGAGGAGCGCATCCGCATCCTGTCGGTGCAGGACTCCGCGCTGGTCAACGCCTTGCAGCGCGGGCGGCGGTGGTGTTGCAGAAATCGCTGCGGGAAGGTTTCGGCCTGACCGTCACGGAAGCGATGTGGAAGGGCGCTACCGTCATCGGCGGCAATGTCGGCGGCATCAAGCACCAGATCGAGGACGGCGTGAACGGTTTCCTGGTCGACAGCGTTGAGGAGGCGGCGGCCCGCATCGTCGAGGTGGTGAAGGACGAGGGCTTGCGCGAGCGCATCGGCCGCAAGGCGCGCGAGAGCGTGACGAAACGCTTCTTGATGACGCGGCATGATGGAGGACTGGCTCGACCTCATCGGCTCGTTCGAAGTGCAGTTCCGCCTCAAGGGGCGGCGCCGGGACGACTAAGGGCCGAGGGAAACAATCAGGAGAAGGTCATGGCGGCAAGCAGCGTACAGGTGCTCTGGTTCGAAAAACTCGGCCGCGGCGACGTCGGCAGGGTCGGCGGCAAGAACGCGTCCCTGGGCGAGATGGTCGCGAAGCTGGGCGCGCGCGGCGTGCAAGGTGCCGGCCGGCTTTGCCACCACGGCGGACGCCTATTGGCGCTATATCGAGGCCAACGACCTGAAAGGCGAAGATCGCCGGCGCCCTCGATCAATATGCCGCCGGCAAGGCCAGCTTGCAGGAGACCGGCGCCGCCATCCGCAATCTGTTCCTCAAGGGTGAGTTCCCGGCCGGAGACGGCGCACGCCATCCGCCAGTCCTACGCCGAGCTGTGCCAGCGCGCCGGCAAGGACAATGTCGACGTCGCCGTACGCTCCAGCGCCACCGCCGAGGATCTGCCGGACGCCAGCTTCGCCGGCCAGCAGGAGACGTATCTCAATATTCGCGGCGACGGCCGCGCTGCTCGACGCCTGCCGGCGCTGCTATGCCTCGCTCTTCACCGACCGCGCCATCAGCTACCGCATCGCCAAGGGCTTCGACCACATGAAGGTGGCGCTTTCGGTCGGCGTGCAGCGCATGGTGCGCTCGGACATCGGCGGCTCCGGCGTCATGTTCTCCATCGACACCGAAACCGGCTTCGACAAGGTGGTGCTGATCAACGCCGCCTGGGGCCTGGGCGAGAACGTGGTGCAGGGCGCGGTCGATCCGGACGAATACATCATCTTCAAGCCGCTCCTGGAGAAGCCGGCGCTCAAGCCGATCGTCGAGAAGACGGTGGGCGAGAAGGCCATGAAGATGATCTACGCGGGCGGCGGCGAACACCCAACCAAGAACGTGCCGACCTCCAAGGCCGAGCGCGCCGCCTATGTGCTCGGCGACGACGACATTCTCCAGCTTGCGCGCTGGGCGGTGGTCATCGAGCGGCATTATGGCTGTCCCATGGACATGGAATGGGCCAAGGACGGCGAGAGCGGCGAACTGTTCATCGTGCAGGCGCGGCCCGAAACCGTGCAGTCGCAGCATACAGCTACCGTCTTCCGCACCTATCGCATCAAGTCGAAGGGCAAGAAGCTGGTCACGGGCCTCAGCATCGGCGACGCCGTGGTGGCCGGCCGCGCCTGCCTGATCGACAGTCCCAAGGACATCGAGCGTTTCATCGATGGTTCGGTGCTGGTCACCGGTACCACCGACCCGGACTGGGTGCCGATCATGAAGCGGGCGGCGGCCATCGTCACCGACCATGGCGGCCGCACCTCGCACGCGGCCATCGTCAGCCGCGAACTCGGCCTGCCGGCCATCGTCGGCACCGGCAATGCCACCGAAGTCCTCCACAGCGAGCAGGAGATCACCGTCTCCTGTGCGGAAGGCGACGAGGGCTTCGTCTATGAAGGCGTGGCCGACTTCGAATCGCAGGAGATCGATTTCTCCAAGGCGCCGAAGACCCGAAACCAAGGTCATGCTCAACCTGGCCAACCCGGCGGCGGCCTTCCGCTGGTGGCGCATTCCCGCCGACGGCGTCGGCCTCGCGCGCATGGAATTCGTGGTCAGTAACCACATCAAGGTGCATCCGATGGCGCTGGTGCACTTCGACAAGCTCAAGGACGAGCAGGCGAAGGCCGAGATCGCCGCGCTCACCGCCGGCTACGACAACAAGGAAGAGTACTTCGTCGACCGCCTCTCGCGCGGCTTGGGCCGCATCGCTGCGGCCTTCTATCCGCGAGCCGGTGATCGTGCGCATGAGCGACTTCAAGACCAACGAATATGCCGGCCTCGTCGGCGGCGCCGAATTCGAGCCCAAGGAAGAGAACCCGATGCTCGGCTTCCGCGGCGCCTCGCGCTACTACTCGCCGCGCTACAAGGAGGGATTTGCGCTCGAGTGCCGCGCCATGCATCGCCTGCGCGACGAGATGGGCTTCTACCAACGTCGTCGTGATGATCCCGTTCTGCCGCTCCACCAAGGAGGCCGACCGCGTGCTTGAAGTGATGGCGGAGAACAAGTCTCGAAGCGCGGCGAGAACGGCTTGCAGGTCTATGTGATGTGCGAAATCCCCTCGAACGTCATTCTGGCCAAGGAATTCGCCAAGCGTTTCGACGGCTTCTCCATCGGCAGCAACGATCTCACGCAATTGACCCTCGGCGTCGACCGCGATTCGTCCGAGCTCGCCGGCCTGTTCGACGAGCAGGACGAGGCGGTGAAGTGGATGATCCACAGCGTCATCGAGGCCGCGCACCAGGCCGGCGCCAAGGTCGGCCTGTGCGGCCAGGCGCCGAGCGATCATCCGGAGTTTGCCGAATTCCTGGTCGAGTGCGGCATCGATTCCATGTCGGTCAGCCCGGACAGCTTCCTGGCGGTCAAGGAGCGTGTGGCGGCGAGCGAAGCCAACGGCGCCCAAGGGCCGGACGCGGAAGCGGGCGTGAGCCGTACGTGAATAATTTGCAACGGCGCGCGCTATTCATCCCGTTCGTCCCCGCCATAGCGGGGGCCCAAGGCGCCAGGTTTCGAAGTTTGCGGCTGTGGCCCTGGATCCCCGCTTGCGCGGGATCGAACAGAGTTTGGGGCAACGGATGAGCGAACTACGGCAGGACCGGACCGAGCGGTGGCTGGGCCCTCATCGCGCCGCGTCGTGGGCAGCGCCCGCAGGCCGCGGCGCCGGCGCGGCCTGCCGGCGCCGGTGCCGCGCTTCGATCCCGCAATGTCCGTTCTGTCCTGGCCACGAAAGCGAGTTGCCCGGCATCCTCGATGAGACGCCGGCGCCGGGCGAGCCCGGCTGGCGCGTGCGCGTGGTGCCGAACAAGTTCGCCGCGGTCGAAGCGCCGGCCGAAACGCCGCGGTGTCGCCGAGCACGTCGCACACGCCGGCTACGGCTTCCACGAGGTCATCATCGAAAGTCCGCGCCACGACGCCGAACTCGACACCTTGTCAGCCGAGGAGCGGCGGGCGGTCGTACGCGCCTATCGCGACCGGTCGCGGGTATTGTTCGCCGAGCCGCGCGTGGAGACGGTGGTGCTGTTCCGCAACCACGGCCCCAGCGCCGGCGCCTCGCTCCTGCATCCGCACGCCCAGGCGATCGCGCTCGACACGGTGCCGCCGCGTCTCGCGGCGCTCAGCGCCTGGGGCAAGCGCCATCACGCCGAGCACGGCATTTGCGCCACTTGCGAAGAACTGCAGATCGAGACCCGCTACCGCACCCGCGTGGTCGAGGAGACCGAGCACTTCATCGCGCTGGTGCCGTTTGCCGCCGAGCATGCCTGCGAGACCTGGATCGTGCCGCTCGACCATCAGGCCGCCTTCATCGACCTCGACGAGGCGGCGCTCGCCGAGTTCGGCGCCTTGCTTGCGCGCTCGCTGCGGCGCCTCAAGATCGTGCTCAACGATCCGCCTTACAATTTCGCCATCGACTCCGCGCCCAAGCATGAATTCGGCGCCGCCCATTTTCACTGGCGGCTGCGCCTGGTGCCGCAGGTCGCCGATCTGGGGCGGCTTCGAGCTCGGCGGCGGCCTGCCGATCAATCCGTCGAGCCCGGAAGACGACGCGGCGGCGCTGCGCGCGGCGCACATCGAAAAATAAGGGAACGCGATGAAGATCGCCATCTTCGAAACCGAGCCGCGCGAGGCCGCCGACTTCGACGCGCTCAAGCCGGGCCACGATCTCGGGCTGACCGGACAGGCCGCTGCGGCCCGAAAACGCCGCCGATTACGCCGACAGCGAGATCGTTTCCGTCTTCATCTATTCCAAGCTCGACCGCGCGCGTCCTGGAGCAATTGTCCCGGCTCAAGCTGATCGCCACCCGCTCGACCGGCTACGACCACATCGATATCGGGCTATTGCGCCGAGCACGGCATCACCGTCTGCAACGTGCCGACCTATGGCGAGAACACCGTCGCCGAGCACGTGTTCGCGCTGCTGCTCACCATCAGCCACCGCCTGCGCGAGGCCATGGAGCGGGCGCGCTCCGGCCGCTTCTCGCCGCAGGGGCTGGAGGGCTTCGACCTGCAGGGCAAGACCCTCGGCGTCATCGGCACCGGCAATATCGGCCGCCATGTCATTCGCATCGCCAAGGGCTTCGCCATGGAGGTGGTCGCTTTCGACGTGAAGCCGGACGCGGCCGCCGCGAGCACGAACTCGGCTTCCGCTATGTTGAGCATGGACGACTTGCTGGCCGCTGCCGACATCGTCACCCTGCACGTGCCGGCGCTGCCGCAGACCGAGCACCTGATCGATGCCGAAGCCTTCGCGCGCATGAAGCCGGGCGCGGTTCTGATCAACACCGCGCGCGGCAGCGTCATCGAACGCCCGCGCCTTGATCGAGGCGCTGCTGAGCGGCAAGCTCGCCGCCGCCGGCCTCGACGTGCTGCCGGACGAGCCGCTGATCCGCGAGGAGGCGGAATTGATTTCGTCGATCTACGACAACAAGCAGGACATCCGCGACCTGGTCGCCGACCACGTGCTGCTCAACATGCCCAACGTCGTCGTCACCCCGCACAGCGCCTTCAACACGCGCGAGGCCATCCAGCGCATTTCCACCACGACGGTCTCGAATATCCTGTCGTTTCTCGCCGGCGCGCCGGTGAACGTGGTGGCCGCGCGCTGACATCCGGGATAGTTTGATGGCCATGCAAGGACTGGGTCTTGTTGCCGACATCGGCGCCACCAATACGCGGCTCGCGCTGGTCGAGCCGGGCGGGGCGGTGACGCGCGTGCGCGTGTATCGCCACCGACGAGTTGCCCGACCTCGGCCGACATGATCGAGACGCTATCTCGCCGGCGAAGCCGGCAGCGCGCGGCCGGCCGCGGCGGTGCTGGCGATCGCCGCGCCGGTCACCGGCGACGAGGTTACGCTCACCAATTTCCCCTGGACGTTCTCGATCCGAAGAGTTGCGCGAGCGCCTCGGCCTCAAGCAGTTGCGCGTCATCAACGACTTCGTCGCCAACGCCTACGCCTTGCCCCATCTCGGCGCCGACGACTGCACGCAGGTCGGCGGCGGCGCGCCGGTGCCGGGAACGCCTTGCGGCGTGCTCGGGCCCGGCTCGGGCCTCGGCGTCAGCGCCATCGTGCCGGGCGAGGGCGGCGCATTGATCCCGATCAGCGGCGAGGGCGGCCACGTCACCATGGCGGCCGCCGACGAGCGCGAGGGAGCGGTGCTCGATCTCATGCGCCGGCGTTTCGATCACGTCTCGGCAGAGCGCGTTCTGTCCGGCCCTGGCATTCTCAATCTCTATAACGCGCTGTGCGAGATTTCCGGCGAACCGCAGGAGCAGTTCACACCTGCGCAGATCACCGACGTGAAAACCGGCGAAGAACATCCGCGCGCGCGCGAGGCAACCGAGATGTTCTGCGCCATGCTCGGCACCGTCGCCGGCAATCTTGCACTCACGCTGGGCGCGCGCGGCGGCATCTACATCGCCGGCGGTATCGTGCCGCGGCTCGGCGCGCGCTTCGCCAAATCGCAATTCCGCGAACGCTTCGAGGCCAAGGGCCGCTTCCGCGATTATCTTGCCGAGGTGCCGGCTTATGTCATCACCCGGCCGTTCCGGCGCTGCTCGGCGCCGCGAAATTGCTTGAAACGTTGTGAGCGAAATAGCTCGGTCATTCGGCGCGCGAACGATTCGCGAACCCGGAATCCATGACCCCGCGCGGCATCGGATTCCGTCCGTCTCCACTCCCGGAAAGGCTGAAACGCATGTCCATCCGCAATCTCGACCGCATGTTCCGGCCACGCTCGATTGCGGTGATCGGCGCCTCCGACAAGCCGGCATTCGGTCGGCGACGCGCTGATGACCAACCTTCTCGGCGGCGGCTTCAGCGGACCGATCGCGCCGGTCAATCCGCGCGCGCGAGGCGATCCACGGCATCGCCGCCTGCAAGGACGTCGCCAGCCTGCCGTTCACGCCCGATCTCGCGGTCATCGCCACGCCGCCGGACACGGTGCCGGCGCTGGTCGAGGAACTTGCCGCGCGCGGCACCCGCGCCGCGGTCATCCTCACCGCCGGCTTCGGCGAGGTCAGCGGCGGCAAGGAGCGCGCCCGGGAGATGCTCGCCGCCGCGCGCCCGCATCTGCTGCGCATCGTCGGGCCCAATTGTCTCGGCATCGCCATGCCCGGCCTCGGCGTCAACGCCACCTTCGCGCCGGCCAGGCTCCTGCCCGGCAACATCGCCTTTCTCACCCAGTCCGGCGCCATGGCGACGACGGTGCTCGACTGGGCGCTGCCGCGCGGCATCGGCTTTTCCGGCATCGTCTCCATGGGCGACATGAGCGACGTCGATTTCGGCGACCTGCTCGACTGGTATCGCGCTCGACGAGGAGACCCACGCCATTCTCATTTACGCCGAAGCGGTCACCCACGCGCGCAAGTTCATGTCGGCGGCGCGCCGCGCCGCGCGCGTGAAGCCGGTGATCGTGGTCAAGGGCGGCCGCGCCGAGGAAGGCGCGCGCGCCGCCACCTCGCACACCGGCGCGCTCGCCGGCGCCGACGTCGTCTACGACGCCGCCTTCCGCCGCGCCGGCATGTTGCGGGTGAGCGAGGTGGAGGAACTGTTCGACGCCGCCGCCATCCTGTCGCGCATGTCGCGGGCCGCCGGCGACCGGCTGGCCATCGTCACCAACGGCGGCGGCGCCGGCGTGCTCGCCACCGACCGGCTGATCGAGGAGGGCGGGCATCTCGCCGAGCTCGCACCGGAAACCATCGCGAAGCTCGACAAGGTGCTGCCGCCGACCTGGAGCCACGCCAACCCGGTCGACATCATCGGCGACGCCGACGCGGCGCGCTACGGCAACGCGGTCGATATCCTGATGGGCGACCCGGGCGTCGATGCGCTGCTGGTCGCCTATTGCCCGACCGCCGTCGCTTCTTCGGAGGACGCGGCGCAGGGCGTTATCGATGCCCTCGCGAAGCCGGCCGGCGGCGCGCGCAAGAATGTATTCGCCTGCTGGATGGGCGATGAAAACGTGCGTGCAGGTCGCGCCCGGCTGGTCGCCGCAAAGATCCCGGACCTCGAAACCCCGGAACGCGCGGTACGCGCCTTCATGTATCTGGTGCGCTACCGCGAGAGCCAGGCAACTGCTGCTGGAAACGCCGGAGGCGGTGGCGGAAAGCCCGGCGGCGCATGTGCAGCACGCGCAGAAAATCGTGCAGCAGGCGCTCGCCGACGGCCGCGAATGGCTCGACCCCGCCGAGGTCGCGTCGTTTCTCACCTGTTACGGCATTCCCTTCGCCCGCACGCAAGCGGTGGCGACGCCGCAAGAAGCCGCCAAGGTCGCGGCCGGGATCAAGGCGCCGGTGGCGCTCAAGATCCGCTCGCGCGATGTGGTGCACAAATCCGACGTCGGCGGCGTTGCCCTCAATCTTTTCGGTGCGGAAGCGGTCGAAGCCGCCGCCCGCGTCATGAACGACAAGGTGGCCGAGGCGCTGCCGAAGGCGAAGCTGGAAGGTTTCGTCGTGCAGGAGATGATCCACCGCGCCAGCGCCTTCGAGCTGATCGCGGGCGTCACCACCGACGCCACCTTCGGCCCGGTGATCCTGTTCGGCCATGGCGGCACCGCGGTCGAAGTGCTGCGCGACAAGTCGCTGGAACTGCCGCCGCTCAATACCGCGCTGGCGCACGCGCAGATCGAGCGCACCCGCATCGCCAGGCTGCTGCACGGCTACCGCGACCGCCCGGCCGCCGACATCGACGGCGTGGTCAACGTCCTCGTTCAGTTGAGCCGCATCGTCGCCGACCAGCCCGAGGTCGGCGAGCTCGACATCAATCCACTGCTGTGCGATGCCCGCGGCGTGATCGCCGTCGACGGCCGTGTGCGCGTGGGTGCCGCCAGCGGTCCGGCGGAGGCGCGGCTTGCCATCCGGCCCTATCCGAGGCGTTTCGAGACCTCCGTGCAGTCGCGCGACGGCAAGAGGTATGCCGTGCGGCCGATCCGGCCGGAGGATGAGCCGGCGCTGCGTGCCTTCGCCGCGCAGGTCGATAACAACGATCTCTGGCACGAATTCTTCGCACCCTTGCGCGCTCGCACCCACGAGACTGCGGCGCGGCTCAGCCAGATCGACTACGACCGGGAGATGACGCTGGTGGCCTGGGATGGCGACACGGTCGTTGGCCTTGCGCGTTCGGTATCCGATCCCGATTTCGACACCGCGGAATGCGCCGTCATCATCCGCGCCGACCGGCGCGAAAAGGGGCTCGCCCTGGCGCTGATAGCCGCGCTCACGCGCACGATTGCAGCGCTCGGCATCCGCCGCGCCGCGCTGCTGTTTCCGCAGGATCGCGCCCGCATGGCGAACCTTGCCGCTGAGCTCGGTTTCGACGTGACGCCGGACGCGAGCGATCCATCGTTAGTCCGCGCCACCAAACCGTTGCGGAAGGACTGATGGCAAAGCCCGTCGATGTCGTCCTCGTCGGCGGCGGCCATGCCCACGTTCATGTGCTGGCGGCATTCGGCAAATGGCGCGATCCGAACGTGCGCGTCACGCTCGTCGCGCGTGACCTGATGACGCCCTATTCCGGCATGTTGCCCGGCGTCATCGCCGGCCTTTACACGCCGGCGCAGGCGCACATCGATCTGGAAAAGCTCGCCGCCGTCACCGGCGCGCGGCTGATCCACGCCGCCGCCAGCGGTATCGACCGCGCTGGCAAGCAGGTCGTCTGCGACGGCCACCCGACGGTGCCTTACGATATCCTTTCGCTCGACGTCGGCAGCACCCCTTCGCTCGATATCATTCCCGGCGCGCGCGAGCACGGCATCGCGGTCAAGCCGATCAGCGCATTTCTCGAAAAGTTCGCCGCGTTGCGCGCCCGGTGCGCCGCGCCCGGAGGGCCCCGCCGCATCGCCGTAATCGGCGGCGGCGCCGGCGGCGTCGAATTGCTGCTGTCGGTGCGCACGCGCCTCCGTGCCGAAGCGAAATCCGACGGGCGCGACCCCGACGCCTTCTCGTTCCAGCTCGTGACCGCCGGCGAAATCCTGCAAACGCACAATGCCCGCGTGCGTGCCGCCTTCCGCCGTGTCTTTGCCGCGCGCGACATCGCGCTGCATGAGGGCCGCACCGTGGTGGAGTTGCGCGCCACCCACATCAAGCTGGCCTACGGCGCCTCGCTCGAAGCCGACGCCACTTTCGTCGTGACGCAGGCCTCGGCGCCGGGCTGGTTTGCGTCCACCGGCCTGCAACGCGACGAAGGCGGCTTCATCGCCGTTGGCGGTACTTTACAGTCGATCAACGACCCATCGGTGTTCGCCGTCGGCGATTGCGCGGCGCTCATTGAAAATCCGCGTGAAAAGGCCGGTGTCTACGCGGTGCGCGAGGGCCCGCCGCTCGCCGCCAACTTGCGCCGTCTCGCTCACGGCGAAAGCCCGCATGAATGGCGACCGCAAGCCACCCATCTCGCGTTGATCTCGACCGGCGAGCGCTATGCCGTCGCCTCGCGCGGGCCCTTCAAGCTCGAAGGCGCGTGGCTGTGGACGGTCAAGGATTGGATCGATCGGCGCTGGATGCGGCAGTACCGGGAGCTTTGAAGCCGCGCCGCGGGCAGGGCGCGCTCCCTCTCCCCTTGGGGAGAGGGACCGGGGTGAGGGGGTCTAGGATTCTCATGAGGCAATAACCGCCTCATCCGGGATCGCGTTCCGCGCATCCGACCTCTCCGAGAGGCCGAGAGGTCCGGCCACGAGGAATCTGCGGTCAGCCTCAGCGCCTCACCACAAGCCCTTCAGCCGCCCGCCGTCCATGTTCAGCGAGACGCCGGTGATGTAGCTCGCCCGCTCCGAGCACAGGAACACGGTGGCGTTGGCGAGCTCTTCCGGCTTGCCCATACGGCCGAGCGCGTTTTTCCTGGCGGCGATCTTGCGCGCCTCCTCTTCGGTCTGCACGCCGAATTCCTTCTTCATGCCCTCTGTGTTGCGCACCCACAGATCGGTCGCCACCCATCCCGGGCAGATGGCGTTGACGAGCACGTTGTCCTCGCCGAACTCGGTCGACAGCGATTTGGTCAGGTTGAGCAGCGCCGAGTTGGTCATGCCGGAGCCGAACATATACGGGTCGGGTTCCTTGCCGGCGCCGCCGATGGTGTTGACGATGCGTCCCCACTTCTGCGCCTTCATCATCGGATAGACCGCGCGGATCGCGCGCAGGAAGCCGAACAGCTTGGTCTCGAGCTGGTTCTTCATTTCGTCGTCGTTGAGCACCGCGAAGCGGCCCGAATACATCTGGCCGGCGTTGTTGACCAGGATGTCGACGCCGCCGAGCTTCTCCCTGGCGGTATCGACCATTTTCGCGATGTCGGATTCACGTGTCATGTCGGCGACGAACGCATGCACCTCGCCGCCGGTGCGCCTGGCGAGGTCGTCGCGCGCCCTGGCGAGCTTGTCCGCGTTGCGGCCGGTGATCAGTACACGCGCGCCTTCCTCCAGGAACTGGCGCGCGGTTTCGAAGCCGATGCCGCTGGAACCGCCAGTCACGATGGCGCGGCGGCCCTTCAATCCCAAATCCATTTGCGTTTCCTCCTTCGGCTTGACGCCTTTCGCTTTTCCTAGAGTATGCTGGGCCCGAGCGAAAGAAGAAAGCAAAGCAGGGCGGCATAGCCGGTCTGCAAACAGGGGAGGCGCCGGTGTTCACCGTAGGCAATGCGACCATCACGCGTATCGAAGAAACCTATGGCGCCTGCTATCCGCTCAAGAAGATCTTTCCGGATATCACCGCCGCGCAATTCGCCGAGCACAAGCACTGGCTGGCGCCGCATCACTACGACGCCGGGCAGGACCTCATCAAACTCAGCGTCCATAGCTGGCTGTTGCAGGTCGGCGGCCAGAAAATCCTGATCGACAACTGTTGCGGTAACGGCAAGGACAAGCCCGGCCGGCCGTGGTGGAGCAATCTCGACATCGACTATCTCGGCCGTCTCTCCGCCGCCGGCGCACGGCCCGAGGAGATCGACATCGTGATGTGCACGCACCTGCATCACGATCATGTCGGCTGGAACACGATGCAGAAGGACGGCAAATGGGTGCCGACCTTTCCCAATGCGCGTTATGTTTTCTCCAAGGCGGACGTCGATTACTTCGCCAGAATCGACGCCTCCGCCGAAGGCCCGGCGGAGATGGGCACCTTCCGCGAATGCGTGGTGCCGATCCTGGAATATGGCCGCGCCGATCTGGTCGAGGGGACCCATCGGCTCAACGACTTCATCGAGATCGAGCCGGCGCCCGGTCATGCCCCCGGTCATGTGTTCTTCAAGCTGGAGAGTGAGGGGCAGCGCGGCGCCTTCATCGGCGACGTCTGGCATCATCTGCTGCAGGTCTGGTACCCCGACTGGAACTTCCCCAAGAACTCGGACGCGGATCAGGCTCGCGTCAGCCGCCGCAAGGTGCTGGACTATTGCGCTGCGACCGGCGCGCTGGTGATGCCCGGCCATGTCGGCCTGCCGTTTGCCGGCCGTGTGGAGAAGACCGCCGACGGCTATCGGCCTGATTTCCCCGCCTGATGGCGCTCGGCAGTGGCTAACCTGATCGCCGCCCGCATCGACGGCAAGCCGGCCGTCGGCACCACCGACCGCGATCCGGTGCAGATCCGCGCCCGCTTCATGGCGGGCGTCGGCGGCAAGCGGTGAGGGCTGGCCTTGTCTCACTAGTCGGTACGGCGCTTCCGCCGTCATGCCCGGCCCCTGTGCCGGGCATCCACGTCATCGGCGTTTCACACAGGTAAGACGTGGATGGCCGGGACAAGCCCGGCCATGACGACTCGCGAGTCATTTGTTAAACGCCACCCACTTCAACTACACTTCCTCCAACGACAGCCGCAAAAAAAGCGGTGAGGGAGGGAGTATGCAGACGGTCGGCCTCATCGGCCTGGGCAAGATCGGGCTGCCGATCGCCGAGAACCTGATCAAGAGCGGCTATCGCGTGCTCGGTTACCGCCGCAGCGGCATGGCGGATTTTGAACGCGCCGGCGGCGTGCCGGCGGCCTCGCCCGCGGCCATCGGCGAGGAGGCCGATATGGTCCTCACTTGCCTGCCTTCGGCGGAGGCGCTCGACGAAGTCGTGCAGGGCCCGCATGGCCTCGTTCATTCGGCGCGCCCGGGGCAGATCGTAGTCGAGCTCGGCTCCCACCTCGTGCCTGACAAGGAACGCCAGATCGCGCCGCTCGCCGCCAGGGGCGCCGTGTTCATCGACGGCGAGGTGGGGGGCACGCCCGGTATGGTCACCGCGCGCAAGGCGGTGGTCTATCTCGCCGGCGACGAGGCGGCTGCGCGCAAGGCCGAGACCGTGGCGCGCGGCTTCACCGACGTTGTGCATTATTTCGGGCCGTTCGGCGCGGCCAGCACCGTCAAGCTGGTCAACAACCACCTTGTCACAATCCACATCGCAGCTGCCGCCGAAGCGATGGCGCTCGGCCTGAAGGCCGGCGTCGATCCCGAATTGATGATCAGGGCGGTGGCCGGCGGAAGCGGCGGTTCCACCCAGTTCGGCATCCGCGCGCCCTGGATGGCGCAGCGGCGCTTCCTGCCGGCGCAGGGCGACGCCATCGGCCTGTCGCACTATTTCGACCTGATCGGCGACTTCGCCGACCGGGTCGGCGTGGCGACGCCGCTGCTCGACCGCGCCGTCGAGCTCTATCAAGAATGCATCGACATGGGGCTTGGCAGCCACGACAACGCGGTCATGGTCGACGTCATCGGCTCCATGCCGCGCCGCAAGCCGGCGAGGGCCAGAGCAACCGCGAAGAATACGAGAAAAGCCGGGAAGAAGAAAGCCAAACCGGCTGCACGAAAAACGAAAAGCAAAACGAAGAAGGCAAAAACGACAACCAATACCGCTCGCAAGAAGACAGCTCGTAAATCAAAGACGCGGAGGAGAAGATCATGATCCGGGTCCACAAGATCGCGCATGCCGCTTACGAGATGCCCGATCTCGTTCAGCAGACCGAATACTACACCGACATCCTGGGCCTGACGCAGACGGCGAAGGACAAGGATGCAGTCTATCTTGCCAACACCGTCGACCACCATTCGGTGGTGCTGCGCAAGGGCGACAAGGCGCAATGTACGCGCATCGGATTCCAGATTGCTCCCGGCGAGGATCTCGGTGAATTTGAGAAGCAAACCAGGGCACACGGCGTGAAGGTCACCCGCAAGAAGGATCCGGAGCCCTCGATCTCGGACATGCTTTCGTTCGAGGATCCCAAGGGCACGACCATCGAGGTGTTCAAGCGCAACGACTTCGTTCACCAGAAGTTCGCCACCAGGGGCGTGGTGCCGCACAAGCTCGGCCACGTCGCCTTCCACTGCGAGGACGTGAAGAAGGTCACGCAGTTCTATATCGACGTGCTGGGTTTCCGCGAATCCGACTGGATGGCCGACTTCTTCGTATTCCTGCGCTGCGGGCCCGACCACCACACCATCAACCTGATGGGCACCGGCTCCAACCGCCATTTCCATACCGCTTTCGAAGTTCGCAACTGGGGCCATCTGCAGGAGGCCTGCGACTTCCTCTCGATCAACGGCTACCGCATTCTGTGGGGGCCCGGCCGCCATGGCATCGGCCACAATCTGTTCGCCTATCACCGCAGTCCCAACGGACTGATTACCGAATTGTTCTGCGAACTCGATTTGATGAAGGACGAAGCGCTTGGCTATTTCGAGCCACGTCCCTGGCACCGCGACAATCCGCAGGTGCCCAAGATCTGGCCGAAGGATCCGTCGGCATCCAATCTCTGGGGACCCGGCCCGCCGGAAGAGATGATGCGGTAGGGCATCTCTTTAGCGCTGCACCTCATACACTCAATCGTCATCGCCGGGCTTGTCCCGGCGATCCCGTTTAGGGACGCACCGCCTTACCTTCCCAAGCGAGTTGGCCGGGACAAGCCCGGCCATGACGGAGTTTCTTTGTCGATTGTTATCGGCAATTACCCCGCACCGTAGAACAGCTTCGGCAGCCACAGCGCGATCTGCGGGAACCAGAACATCAGGGCGATCAGTACCAGTGGCGCGAACAGGAACGGCACGATGCCGGTATAAAGCTTGGTTATCCTGATGTCGGGCGCGTGCGCCTGGATCACGAACAGGTTCAACCCCACCGGCGGGTGGATCAGGCCGACCTCGATCACGATCACCACGATGATGCCGAACCACACAGGATCGTAGCCGAACTGCTGCACCAGCGGCAGGAACACCGGCACGGTGATCAGCAGCATGCCAATCGCCTCCAGAAAGCAGCCGAAGATGATGTAGGCGATGATGATCAGCGTCATCACCATCGGCCCGGACAGGTTCAGCGCATGCGCGCCGTCGGCAAGGATGTGCGGCAGCCGGCTCTGCACCATGAAGAACGAGAACAGGTTGGCGCCGAAGATGATCACGAACAGTACGCCGGAGGTGATGACGGTGTTCTCGATCGCCCGCAGCAGTGCGGCAATCGTCAGCCGCCGGCCGATCACGCCCAGCAGCATGGCGCCGGCGGCGCCGATCGAGGCCGCTTCCGTCGGGCTGAAGACGCCGGCGTAGATGCCGCCGATGGTGACGATGAACAAGGCCAGGAACTGCCAGGGATCGCGCATGGCTGCGACACGTTCGCGGCAGCTCACGCTGACGCCGACCGGGGCGTAATCCTTGCGCCACTGGCCCACGATCATCACGACGATCATGTAGAGGCCGGTCAGCAGCAGGCCGGGGACGAGACCGGCGGCGAACAACCGCGGCACCGATTGCTCGGCGATGGCCGCGTAGATGACCAGGATGATCGATGGCGGAATGAGAATGCCGAGACTGCCGCCGGCGGCGAGCGCGCCGGAGGCGAGCCCGGGGTCGTAGCCGGCCTTGCGCATTTCCGGCAGTGCGATGCGCGTCATCGTGGCGGCCGTTGCGAGCGAGGAGCCGCAGACCGCGCCGAAACAGGCTGATGCCGCCAGCGCGCCGACGGCGAGCCCGCCGCGCATGCCGGCCAGGATCACCCGCGCTGCCCTGAACAGATCGGACGACAGGCCGGTGACAGAGGCGACCTCGCCCATGAGGATGAACAGTGGCACGACCGACAGCGTGTAGCCGGATCCGACGTCGAATGGGACCGTGCCAGCGAGCGCGAATGTCGGAGCCACCCCCAGCATCACCGAGTTGCCGACCAGGCCGACCAGCGTCAGCGCGATCCACACCGGCACGCGCAGCAGCAGCATCGCGAACAGCGCGAGGACGCCAATACCGCCGATTGCCGCCGCGCTCATTCCGCCGGCTCGTCATAATGCGTGGTGTCGGCCGGGGCGAGCAGGCGCCCGCACGCGCAGAGGATGGCGCCGGCCATGCCGAGCAGCGCGGCGGCCCATATCCACCAGATCGGGATCTGCAACTCCATCTTCAGGTCGCCATAGGCGTAGGCTTGCATCGCCGGCTTGAGCATCGCGTAGGCGAACAGCCCCAGCGTGAGAATGGTCAGCAGGTCGGAAACCCTGATCAGGACGTGGATGAGGGCGCGCTGTGCGAAGGAATTGACCAGGTCGATGACGATGTTGCGCCGCTGCAGGAAGCCGGTGGACATGCCGTGGAACACAAAAATGGCCAGCATGGCCTCGACCAGGTCGTAGGAGCCGCGGATCGGGCTGTTGAACAGGTAGCGCAGGAAGACGTCGCACAGGGTGACGGTCATCATGATGATGAGCGCCAGCGAGGCCAGCCGCAGCTGCGCGATGCGCAGGCGTTGCAGCAGCATATAGGCCCCGTTGCGATCCATCGTTTCTCCCTCGAGGCCGATTTAAGACAGCTATTGGAATGAGGTGCCCGCTTCGCGCCTTGTTCGAAAAGCTGCAGGGATTGCGACCTGGGCGGGGCCTCTGCCGGTCAGATCAAGACGAGGGCGTGCGGTGAATGTCGACCTCCCCCTGATTCAGGGGGAGGTCGTGAGCGGTGTCGGACTTACTTGGTATAGGCGTCGAAGAACGCCTGCGCCGGCTTGCCCTCTTTCTCGAGCCTGGCGATGGCGTTTTTGATGATGGGCTTCGACAGCTCCTTCATCTTGGCCACTTCTTCCGGTGGCATGGTGATAACCTTCAATCCCTTCTTGATGAACAGGTTGCGGGCAAACTTCTCGAAGTCCTGCCAGTCCTTGCCGAAGCTCATGGCGGCCTTGACGCCCGACTCCTTGTCGAGGATGGCGCGCAGGTCCGGCGGCAGCGATTTGTATTTGGCCGGGTTCATCACCGTCGCGAAGGTGGCTGAAGCGAGCGGCGGCTCGATCGTGTAGGGCACAACCGACGCCAGCTTGTAGGCGAAGCCGGCTTCGTACGGGAAGGTGGCGCCTTCCGCGATACCCTTGGCCAGTGCGTCCTGCGATTCCGGTGGCGGGATCAGCATCGGCGTTGCGCCCATGGCCTCGAGCAACTGCTTGTTGGTGATCGAGGCGTAGCGGATCTTCTTGCCCTTGTAGTCGGCGACGGTGCGGATCGGCTCCTTCGACCAGACCACGATCGGGTTGGCCATGTTCATCCAAAGGATGTGCAGACCCTTGTGCTCGTCGGCGAGATATTTCGGCGCCAGCTCCGTCATGCGCTTGCCCATCAGCGCCAGGTCGACGCCTTCCGACGGCCAGGTGAACGGGAGGTTGGCGAGCTCGGTCATCGGATAACGGCCGGGCGTCACACCGTGCAGGCACCAGGCGATGTCGACGATGCCGTTACGCGCGGCGTCGAACTGCCGGTTCGGCGGGCCGACGAGCTGACCGTTGGGATAGATCTGGAACTTGAGCCGGCCCTTCGATTCCTTGGTGACTTTCTCGGTCCACTTCACGATCCATTTGTGGAACGCGTGCTGCGGCGGCACGAAGTGCGAGAGCTTGAGCGTATAGACCTTGTCGTCGGCGTGGCCCGCGCCCGAGCCGAATGCGACCGCGATGGCCAAGGCGCAAACCTTGGCAAGCTTGCTGAGAGCCATGGAAAACCTCCCTGTCTGCCGGCTTCTTCCGAGCGGTTCGCGTTGATCCTAAACGGAACACGCCACGGCTGTCACCGAAAAAGGTCAGACATCTAGCTTTTTATACTTTGCCGGGGCTTTGGCATGCCAGGGGCTTCCGACGTCGCGATGCGGGGTCCTTCAGTCGGGAACCATCTTGTTGGTGAGCACCCCGCAACCGGCGATTTCGATTTTCACCTCGTCGCCGACTTTCAGAAACTCTCCCCGTGGCATGCCAACGCCGGCGGGCGTACCGGTGGCGATCACGTCGCCCGGCTGCAGCGTGATGTGGCGACTGAGATAGGCGATCTGCTCGGCGATCCCGTGCACCATCTGGCCGGTGCTGGAATCCTGCTTGAGCACGCCGTTGACCCAGAGCTTGATCGCCAGGTCGTTCGGGTCCGCGATGTAGGCCGCCGGCGTGAACCAGGGTCCCATGGGGGCGGCGTCCTCAAAGCATTTCTGCCCCAGCCAGTCGTAGATAAAGGGCGTGCCCTCGCGCTTCATCAGATCGCGCGCCGACAGATCGTTGACGATGAGGTAGCCGGCGACGGCGTCGAAGGCGTTGGCTTCGGAGATGTTGCGGGTCGGCCGGCCAATCACCACGCCGAGTTCGGCTTCCCAGTCCACCTGTCTGGAAAAACCCGGCAACCGCGCCGGGGTGTCGGGGCCGATGATCGAGCCGGCGGTGGTCTTGAGGAAGAACCATGGTTCCGGGTTCTTGGTCATGGACGGGCGCTTGCCGGTGGTGCGCTCGGCGATGTCGGCCATCTCCCTGAGATGATCCCAGTAGTTGGCGCCGGCGCAGTACAGCACGCCGGGATAGAGAATGGGCGCCAACAGCTTGATCTCGCCCAGTGGGACGCCGGCTTCCGGTTTGATGTTGTGCGCGGCCGCATGGAGTCGCTGATGCGCCTTGTCCCAGGCGCGCAACAGACCGAGCACCGACCCGGTGTCGATGTCGCCAACGCCCGGCAACAGTTCGGCCGGTGCCACCACCCGTTCGCCGATCAGGACGCCGGGCTTCGGCCTGCCGCCATCCGCGTAACTCACCAGGCGATATCCGGACGTCATTCTCGCCTCCCCCATGTATTTTTGTTTCTTGCAGCCCAGTCGACCACCGCGGCGACCGGACGGCAAGCGGCAAGCGGAGCCGGCTTGTTCAGCTCCCCGGGTTTTCGAGAATGCCCGCCAGCATCGCCATGCGCACCAGATCGGAGAGGCTGTTGGCCGACATCTTGGTCATCAGGTTGGCGCGATAGATCTCCACCGTGCGCGGGCTGATGCCAAGATCGAAGGCGATGGTCTTGTTCGGCTTGCCGGCGACGAGACCTTCCAGCACTTCCCGCTCGCGCTTTGACAGTGCGGCGAGTTTCTCGTTGATCCCGGCCACCTCGGCCTTGCGTTTGGCGACATCGGCGTCGCGGCTCAGCGCGGCGCGGACCGACCCGATGAGCAGGTCGTCGTCGAACGGCTTTTCGAGGAAGTCGACGGCGCCGAGTTTCATTGCCTCCACCGCCAGCGGCACATCGCCGTGGCCGGTAATCACGATGACCGGCAGGTCGGGCTTTTTCACGCTGACCTCGCGCAAGATGTCCATGCCCGTGATGTCGGGCATGCGCATGTCGGTCACCACGCAGCCATGGTCGATTCCGGGCAGCACCTCGAAGAACGCCCTCGCCGAGTCGAAACTGTGCACCGTGATCCCCACCGTTTTCAGCAGGAACTCGATCGATTGCCGGACGGCCTCGTCGTCGTCGATGACGTAAATCACCGGCTCAGGCTGCATCGTCGACATCCCCTTCGTTGACCGCCGTCAGCGTGAAATTGAAAATCGTGCCGCCGGCGGGATTGGGTTCGGCCCAGATGCGGCCGCCGTGCGCTTCGATAATGGTGCGCGAAATCGACAGTCCGACGCCCATGCCGTGGCGTTTGCTGGTTATGAAGGGCTGGAACAGTTGCTCGGCGATTTCCGGCGAGATGCCCGCGCCGGTGTCGGTGACACTCACCTTCACCAGGTCGTCCTCGCTCGGCACCACCGAAATCGTCAGATCGCGGGTTTCGGAAGTCTCCATGGCATCCATGGCGTTGCGGATCAGATTGAGCAAGACCTGCTGCACCTGCACGCGATCGGCCAGCACCAGGTCAACCGATGGATCGAACCGGAAGCTGACGCGGATGCCGCGGTCCTTGACCCCGACCAGCGCCAGGGCGCTCGCTTCTTCCACCAGCTTGGTGATGTTCTCCACCCGCCGTTCGCTCTCGCCGCGGGCCACGAAATCGCGCAGCCGCCGTATGATCTGGCCCGCGCGCATGGCCTGGTCGGCCGCCTTGTCCATCGCGTCGCGCAGCACAGCGGCGTTTTCATCGTCGGCCTTCTCGAGGAGCCGGCGCGAACCCTTGAGATAATTCGAGATCGCGGACAGGGGCTGGTTGAGCTCGTGCGCCAGCGTCGAAGCCATCTCGCCCATGGCGGTCAGGCGCGAGATGTGAACCAGCTCCGACTGCAGCTCCTGCAGGCGCGCTTCCGTCTTCTGCCGCTCGGTGAGGTCGCGGATGAAACCGGTGAAATATCGCCGGTCGCTCGATTTCATCTCGCCGACCGCGAGCTCCATCGGGAAGGTCGAGCCGTCCTTACGCTGGCCCACCACCACGCGGCCGATGCCGATAATGCGGCGCTCGCCGGTGTCGCGATAGCGCTTGAGATAGGAATCGTGGCTTTCGCGATAGGGCGACGGCATCAGCATCCTGACGTTCTGGCCGATTGCATCCCTGGCGTCGCAGCCGAACAGGCGTTCGGCGGCGCTGCTGAAATATTGCATGGTGCCGCGCTCGTCGATCACGATCATGGCTTCGGGCACTGTGTCGAGAATGGATTGCAGGTGGGCCTCGCGCGCCAGCGCGTCGCGACCCATGACCTCGGTGCGGCGGCGGCCGCGGCGCAGGAGTTCGCCACCCCAGGCCATACCGATGCCGATGAGCGCAAAGGCCGCCATGTTCACGACGGCGGCCTGCGGCAGTTCGGTGTTGTTGATCACGAAAATCCCGGTGATCGCCAGCATGCTCAGGGCTGTGGCAAACAGGCCGGGGCCGATACCGCCGATCCCCGCGGCGATCAGGATGGCCGGTACGAAATAGAGGAAAATGCCGTTGTCATGCAGCACCGGCACCAGCAGGGCGCGCAGGCCAAACAGCAACACGACCGCGAGCGGCGCGGCGGCATAGCGAAGCGTCCGGTACTTTTCGTCCGCCGATAATTCCGAAGTTTTATCAAACGCTTGCGACATGGGCCCGGCAATTGGCGGCGGTTCCGGCCCGGCCGCCCACGGTGCCTCCGGTAAACCCCCTATGGAGATTATCTGAATTTCGGCCGGCGATTCCAAGGCGTACCGATTGACCATCGAATTTTGGGAGAACGCCATGCAAGCCCGCGCCGCCACCGTCCGCCCCGCCCCGCAACCGTCGGTCCGTCCGGCTCCGATCACACCGAAGAGCGGTGGCAGCATCGAGATGATGGGCGCGCCCATGCCCTTTGGCCGCAACGCCGAGATTTATGGCGAAAACGAACCGGCCGAATATCTCTACAAGGTCATGAGCGGCGCGGTGCGTACCTACAAGGTGCTCACCGACGGACGCCGGCAGATCGGCGGTTTCTATCTGCCCGGCGACATCTTCGGCCTGGAGTGCGGCGACGAGCACACCTTCTCCGCGGAAGCCATCACCGAATGCAAGGTACTGGTGATCAAGCGCTCGAGCCTGGTTTCGCTCGCGGCGCGTGACGGCGAGGTTGCCCGCCAGCTCTGGACCATGACGGCGAACGAACTGCAGCGCGCGCAGGATCACATCATGCTGCTGATCAAGACCGCGCAGGAGCGGGTTGCCGGCTTCCTCCTGGAGATGGCTTCGCGCGGCTCCACCATCGGCGAAATCGAACTGCCGATGTCGCGCCAGGACATTGCCGATTATCTGGGTCTCACCATCGAAACCGTGTCGCGCACGCTGACGCAGCTCGAGAAGACCCACGCTATCGCGGTGCCGACCTCGCGGCGGATCGTGCTGCGCAACCGCGCCGCGCTCAACCGCATGAATGGCTAATTTTGGAGTTTTGAAGCCGAACCCTCGTTCCTCCCTGACATTGTTCGGCTAGACTGGCCCCGGCACGTTCGCGTTGCCGGGGCTTTTTATTTGACGATCAAGCAGTTGACCTGGGTCAATACGCATCCACGTCCGGGGTGGTCTTCTGTTTTGAACGAAGTACGGAGAACGATCATGATTGCCCGCGACGTCATGACCCGCAAAGTGGTTTCGATTGCGCCGGATGCGACCGTTCTGCAGGCGGCGCAGACGATGCTGAAACATCACATCAGCGGCCTGCCGGTGGTGGAGAAGGGCAAACTGGCCGGGATCCTGTCGGAAGGTGATTTCCTCCGCCGTCAGGAAACCAGGACCCAGCGTCGGCGTTCGCGCTGGCTGGAGTTCCTCATGGGCCCCGGCCGCATGGCGGAGGAGTACACGCATAGCCACGGCAGCAAGGTTTCCGAGGTGATGACGACCGCGGTGCAGACAACCACCGAGGACGCCTCGCTCGGGGACATCGTGCATCTGATGGAGAACCACCACATCAAGCGCGTTCCCGTGATGCGCGGCGACAGGATGGTGGGCATCATCACGCGCGCCAACCTGATGCACGCCATGGTCGGGTTGGCCCGCGGCGCCAAACCGGTCAAGGCCAGCGACTCCGCCATCCGCGAGCAATTGATGAAAATCATGGAGGAGCAGACCTGGGCGCCCACGGCCATGGTCAATGTGCAGGTCCATGACGGCGTGGTCGAATTGTGGGGCACCATCCTCGATGAGCGCCAGCGCGACGCGCTCCGGGTCGCCGCCGAGAATGTTGCCGGCGTCAGGGCGGTAAAGGACCATCTGGCCTGGATCGAGCCGATTTCGGGTACGGTGATCGAAGCCCAGGATACCGCGAAGGCATAATAGCCTTTCGGTCATGTTCTTGACCCGGGTCAAGGCACGCCGCCGCCAGCCATGCATTGTATTTGTGCCGCCTCCCGCAATGGCGGCAATCAGCCTGATACGGAGAGCGTCCATGAACCTGAAATCCCTCATTCCCGTCGGGCGCCAGCGGGAAATGGCGCGCACCGATAACCCCTTTTTCTCCCTGCACCGTGAGATCGACCGCCTGTTCGACGATTTCACGCGCGGCTTCCCGGCCTTGGGTAACGGCTTCGGCGCCATGTCGAAGATGATGCCGACCATGGACGTGGCGGAGACCGAGAAGGAGATCGAGATCACCGCCGAATTGCCGGGCCTCGAGGAAAAGGACGTGCAGATCAACGTGGCGGACAATGTCCTGACCATCAAAGGCGAAAAGAAAGCCGAGAAGGAAGAAAAAGAGAAGGACTATCGCCTGATCGAGCGCAGTTACGGCTCATTCGAGCGCTCGCTGGAGCTGCCGGCCGGCGTCAATGCCGACGCCATCAAGGCTGATATCGACAAGGGCGTTTTGAAGGTGGTCATCCCCAAGCCCGCGCCGAGCCAGGTCAAGAAGGTCGAAGTCAAGGCCGCCTGAGTGAAGGGCCCGGTCGAAAGCGCGCTCCTGCGGCCCACTGCGGCGCAGAGGGCGCGCTTTTCGTTTGGCGCCTTACAGGGCGCAAGGCGACCGGTCCGCGCGCGACACCCGACGGGTCCCGGACGTCCGCCGGCGGGACATGGCCGCCATGCAGTGCCCCCTGCTGCGCCCCAAAATCCCTGCTGAACCGGCGTCGCGGCCGTGTCGTGGCGCGATTCCGTCGTGATCTCGCACCTACCTTTGACCTGCATCAAAGAAGCCCCACCGCGGGGCGATAAATAGTTCGTAACGTTCAGATTTTTCTCCTGGCCAGCCAAAACGGAACAGCAGCATGGCGAACGCAACCGTCGCTCCACAGAAAACCATGACTCTTGGCGAAGGCGGGACTGCCCTCGCATTCACCGCACTGGCCTTCCTGTCCATCGTGGTGGCCGCCAAGGCATATACGCCGGAATACGCGTTCCACGCCTACCTGTTCTGCGCGGCGAGCGTGGCGGCTGTGTTCGCCATCATCAACCGCTACTACGACCGCCCGGCCGCGCTTCCGCCGCTCGAGATCGACGGCAAGCCCAACTACAACATGGGCCCGGTCAAATTCGCGGCGGTAGCCGGCGTCATTTGGGGCATCGCCGCCTTCACCATCGGGGTGCTCATCGCGTTCGAGCTCGCCTTTCCGCAGCTCAATCTCGACCTGTTCATGAATTTCGGGCGCCTGCGCCCGCTTCACACGTCGGCCGCCATCTTCGCCTTCGGCGGCAACGTCCTCATCGCCACCTCGCTCTATGTCGTGCAGCGCACCTCGCGCGCACGGATGGTCGGTGAACTGGCGCCCTGGTTCGTGGTGCTCGGCTACAACTTTTTCATCCTCATCGCCGGCACCGGCTATCTCATCGGCATCACCCAATCGAAGGAATACGCCGAACCGGAATGGTATGCCGACCTGTGGCTGACTGTCGTTTGGGTCGTCTACCTCCTGATTTATCTCGGCACCATCATGCGGCGCAAGGAGCCGCATATCTACGTGGCCAACTGGTTCTATCTCGCCTTCATCATCACCATCGCGGTGCTGCACCTCGGCAACAACGCCTCGATTCCGGTGTCGCTGTTCTCGTCCAAGTCCTACATAGTATGGGCGGGCGTGCAGGATGCGATGGTTCAGTGGTGGTACGGTCACAACGCGGTCGGGTTCTTCCTGACCGCCGGCTTCCTGGCCATTATGTATTACTTCATCCCCAAGCGAGCCGACCGTCCGGTCTATTCCTACCGGCTGTCGATCATCCACTTCTGGGCGCTGATCTTCATCTACATCTGGGCCGGTCCGCACCACCTGCATTACACGGCGTTGCCGGACTGGGCGCAGACGCTCGGCATGACCTTCTCGGTCATACTGTGGATGCCGTCCTGGGGCGGCATGATCAACGGCCTGATGACGCTGTCCGGCGCCTGGGACAAGCTGCGCACCGATCCGGTGTTGCGCATGATGGTGGTGTCGGTCGCCTTCTACGGCATGTCGACCTTCGAAGGACCGATGATGTCGGTGAAGATCGTCAACTCGCTGTCGCACTACACCAACTGGACCGTTGGCCACGTGCACTCCGGCGCGCTCGGCTGGGTCGCCTACATCTCGTTCGGCGCCGTCTACTGCCTGATTCCGTGGCTGTGGAACAAACGTCTCTACTCGCTGAAGCTCGTCAACTGGCACTTCTGGATCTCGACCATCGGCATCGTGCTCTACATCACCTCGATGTGGGTGGCGGGCATCCTCCAGGGGCTGATGTGGCGCGCCTACACCAGCCTCGGCTTCCTCGAATACTCCTTCGTCGAGTCGGTCGAAGCCCAGCATCCCTTCTATGTCATCCGCGCACTCGGCGGGGTGCTGTTCCTGGCCGGTGCGCTGATCATGGCCTGGAACCTCTGGATGACGGTCAATGCGGCGGAATCCGCCGAACCGGCCGACGTCGCGCTGGCGCCGGCGGAATGAGCGGAGGCACCGACAATGTCGCTTTGGACCAAACACGCCATCCTCGAGAAGAACTCGATCGTTCTGACGATCGGCATTCTGATCGCCATTGCCATCGGCGGCCTGGTCGAGGTGGTGCCGCTGTTCTACCTCAAGAACACGATCGAAAAGGTCGAGGGTGTGCGGCCCTACACCCCGCTTGAGCTCGCCGGCCGCAATATCTATGTCCGCGAAGGTTGCTATCTCTGCCACTCGCAGATGATCCGTCCGCTGCGTGACGAGGTGGAACGCTACGGCCACTATTCGCTCGCCGCCGAGAGCATGTACGACCGGCCGTTCCAGTGGGGTTCGGAGCGCACCGGCCCCGATCTCGCCCGCGTTGGCGGCAAGTACTCCGATGCCTGGCATCGCGACCACCTGCGGAATCCGCGCTCGGTGGTGCCCGGTTCGATCATGCCGAACTACGTTCGTCTGGAAGAGACCGAGCTCGGCTACAAGCACATCGCCAACGACCTGAAGGTTCAGGCCACGCTCGGCGTGCCTTACACCAGGCAGGACATCGATAAGGCGGTTGAGGACGTGCGCACGCAGGCGACCAACAACGCGGAGAATGCCGACGACCTGGTCAAGCGTTACCCGAAAGCCAACGTGCGCGACTTCGATGGCAACCCCGACCGCCTGACCGAGGCCGATGCGCTGATCGCCTATCTGCAACTCCTCGGCACGCAGGTGGATTTCAAACTCTACGACGACAAAGCCTACATCCGGTGACACGCTATGGACCCGACCTATAAAGCCGTTGCCGAGTTCGCCCAGACCTGGGGCCTGATCTACTTCGTCGCGATCTTCGCGGCCGTGCTGGTCTACGCCCTGTGGCCCTCGCGCAAGCAACAGAAGCGTTTTGATGAGGCGGCACGCATCCCGCTGCAGGAGGACTGACCGGTGGCCGAGGAACACAAAGAAGTCGACAAGCTGACCGGAACCGCGACCACCGGGCACGAGTGGGACGGCATCCGCGAGCTCAACACGCCGCTGCCGCGCTGGTGGCTGTGGCTGTTCTACCTCACCATCATCTGGGCGGTCGGATACTGGGTGCTCTATCCGGCCTGGCCGCTGATCTCGAACTCGACGCAGGGCGTGCTCGGCTGGCATGCGCGCGCCGCGGTTGAGACCGATCTCAAGGATCTGCGCGCGCTACGCGGTCCGATGGTCGCCAGGCTCGCCGGCGCGTCGCTCGACCAGATCGTTGCTGACCAGCAAATGCTCGACTTCGCCCGCGCCGAGGGACGCGTCGCCTTCGCCGATAACTGCGCGCCCTGCCATGGCGCCGGCGGCGGCGGTGCCAAGGGCTATCCCAACCTCAACGACGACGACTGGCTGTGGGGCGGCAAGCTGGCGCAGATCGAAAAGACCATCATCTACGGCGCGCGTTCGGGCGATCCCGACGCCCACCAGGGCAACATGCCGGCCTTCGGCCGTGACGGCATCCTCAAGCCCGAACAGATCTCGCAGGTCGCGGACTATGTGCGCTCGCTGTCGGGTTTGGGCGTGGAGCCGGGCGCCGATCTCGAAGCCGGCAAGAAGATCTTCGCCGCCAATTGCGTGGTCTGTCACGGCCCCGACGGCAAGGGCAAGAACGACGTCGGCTCGGCCAACCTGACCGACAAGATCTGGCTCTACGGCTCCGACAAGGAGACCATCATGCAAACCGTCACCAACGGCCGCGGTGGTGTGATGCCGGCCTGGGGCCCGCGTCTCAGCGATCCCACCATTAAGGCGCTGACAGTCTATGTCTGGACTTTCGGCGGCGGCGCGAAGTAACGGCTTGAACAGGATATCAACAGGATGACGGCCGCCACTACTGCATCGCTCGACCGCCCGGCCACGAACGTGTCCGAGCTCGCTCGCCTCGTCGAGGCGGCCGAAGTCCACGGCGCGCCGCCGGAGCCGCCCGAGGAAGACATCCCGCTCTACGCGCCGCGGCGCAAGATCTATCCGCAGAGCACGCACGGCCTGTTCCGTCAGATCAAATGGGCGGTGCTGGTCATTACGCTTGGCATCTACTACCTGCTGCCGTTTGTGCGCTGGGATCGCGGTCCCAACGCGCCCGGCCAGGCAGTGTTGATCGATTTCCCCACCCGGCGCTTCTACTTCTTCTTCATCGAGATCTGGCCGCAGGAGGTATATTACCTCACCGGACTGCTCATCCTGGCGGCGATGGTGCTGTTCCTGATGAATGCCGTCGCCGGCCGCATCTGGTGCGGCTATCTGTGCCCGCAAACGGTGTGGACCGACCTGTTTCTCGCCATCGAGCGCTTCGTCGAGGGTGATCGTCGCGAGCATATGCAGCGCGACCGCAAGCGCTGGTCGGCGGCGACCTGGGCGCGCAAGGGGGTCAAGCATTTCCTCTGGCTGATGGTGGCGTGGTGGACCGGCGGCGCCTGGGTGCTCTATTTCGCCGATGCGCCGACGCTGGTGAAAGAACTCGCCACCGGCGAGGCGCCGCTCGTGGCTTATGCCTTCATCGGCATCCTGACGTTCACGACCTATGCGCTCGCCGGCCACATGCGCGAGCAGGTCTGCCTCTATATGTGCCCGTGGCCGCGCATCCAGGCTGCGCTCACCGATGAATACGCGCTCAATGTCACCTACCGGTACGATCGCGGCGAGCCGCGCTGCTCGGTGAAGAAGGCCGAGCAGTTGCGCGCCGAGGGCAAACCGGCCGGCGATTGCGTCGAATGCCTGCAGTGCGTGCATGTCTGCCCGACCGGCGTCGACATCCGTAACGGCGCCGATCTCGGCTGCATCCAGTGCGGTCTGTGCATTGACGCCTGCGACAACGTCATGGTCAAGCTCGGCCGTCATACCGGGCTGATCGGCTACGACACCGACATGAACATCAGGCGGCGTCTGGAGGGCAAGGAGCCGATTGTCCGCCTGTTCCGCGTGCGCACGCTGCTTTACGCCGCCATCATAGCGATCGTCGGCGGCGTCATGATTTATACCCTCGCCACCCGCGGCGACCAGGGCATCGATGTCATCCACGACCGCAACCCGACCTACGTGCGGCTGACCGACGGGGCGATCCGCAATGGCTACACCATCCGCATCGTCAACAAGGACCTGAGCAAGCGCGAATTCATTGTCGCGATGGATGGCCTTCCGGCCGCGCTCATCGACTTTGTCGGCGTGCCGCAGCGCGCCGACGGGCGCCTGGTGGTCGACGTCGGCCCCGACACGACCCGCGAAGTGCGCGTGACCGTCACCGACTACGGCCGTACGCCGCCGCCGCCCTCGACCCCGATCACCTTCAAACTGATCGACGTCTATACCGGCCGGGTCACGGCCGTGCGTGACCACTTCCTCGCACCCGAGCCTCCGAGGTGAACCATGCGTGTGTCCCGTAGCGACAAACCACGCGAACTTACCGGCCGGCACGTGCTGCTCTGGCTGGTCGGTTTCTTCGGCCTCGTTTTTCTGATCAATGGCATCATGGCGAAGGCCGCGATTTCGACCTTTGGCGGCGTTGAGACCCAAAGCTCCTACAAGGCCGGGCAGACGTTCGAGCATGAAGTGGCGCTGGCCCGGGCGCAGGACGCCCTGCACTGGAAGGTCGACGGGAACCTTGATCTCGACCGTGCCGGTGAGGCCGTACTCGACATGACCGTGCGCGACGAGCGGGGCCAGCCGGTCGGCGGGCTCACCGCCGACGCCAGGCTCTGGCACCCTGCCGATTCCAGACGCGATCACATCATTCCCATGCGCAAGACGGCCCCCGGCGCCTTCCGTGGCGAGGCGCGTGCCGAAGCCGGCCGCTGGGAGCTGATCGTGGACTTCTACCGTGGCGACAAGCGCGTGTACCGCTCGCGCAGCGAGATCGTGTTGAAGTAGCTGGATCAGATGTTGTCGGCACGCCAGCAGAGGCATGTACAAGCTCGCAAAGTGAGGCGCGATGACTGACACTGCCCTCGATCTGTCCCACTACGCCAAACCGTGCGGCGAGCACACGCTCGGCATGGATCTGGCGGTGGAAGGCGTGCATTGCGGCGGCTGCATCGCGCGCATCGAAGGCGCGGTGAAGCAGTTGCCCGGCGTGACCGAGGCGCGGCTCAATTTCACCAACCGCCGCCTGCACGTCGCCTGGGCCGACGGCGGGATCAGCCCGGCCGAGATCATCGAGACGCTGGAGCGCATCGGCTACCACGGCTATCCCTTCGTGCCGCAGCATGCCGAGGAGGAGGAAGCCGCCGAGGCCCGCCGCCTGACGCGCTATCTCGCAGTGGCCGGGTTCGCGGCCATGAACATCATGCTGCTGTCGATCTCGGTATGGGCGGGCAGTGACATGACGCCGGAGACGCGCGACTTCTTCCACTGGGCTTCGGCGCTGATCGCGCTGCCGGCCGCGGCCTATGCCGGCCGGCCCTTCTTCGTCAGCGCCTGGCGTGCGCTGAAGGCGCGTTCCCTCAACATGGACGTGCCGATCACGGTGGGCGTGACGCTGGCGCTCGCCATGTCGCTGATCGAGACAGCCAACCACGCCCACGACGCCTATTTCGATTCCGCGATCATGCTGCTGTTCTTCCTGCTGCTCGGGCGCACGCTCGACCACGCCATGCGCCGGAAGACGCGGGCGGTGGCGGGCAACCTGGCGGCACTGAAGGCCGACACGGCGCACCGTTTCACGGGCGACGAACTGATCAGCGTGCCGGTGGCCGCGCTGGTGCCCGGCGACCGCGTGCTGGTTCGCCCCGGCGAACGCCTGCCGGCCGATGGCGTGGTGGTGAGCGGCGCATCCGAGATCGACGAGAGCCTGATCACCGGCGAGACCCTGCGCCGCAAGGTTTCCGGTAGTGCCAAAGTCTATGCCGGCAGCATGAACTGCACCGGCGCGCTCACCCTGCGCGTGACCGCCGCCGGTTCCGATTCGCTGATCGACGAAATCGAGCGGTTGCTGGAAAAGGCGGCCAGCGCCAGGTCGCGCACCCGCCGGCTCGCCGACCGCGCCGCCCGCGTCTATTCGCCGATGGTGCACCTGACCGCGGCCTTGACTGCGGCCGGCTGGCTGGTCGCCGGCGCCTCGCTGCACGACGCGGTGGTGACGGCCATCGCGGTGCTGATCATCACCTGCCCCTGCGCACTGTCGCTGGCCATTCCGGCTGTGCAGGTGGTCGCCTCCGGCGCGCTGTTCCGTTCCAACGTCATCCTCAACGCCGGCGATGCCATCGAGCGGCTGGCGGAGGCCGACACCATCGTCTTCGACAAGACCGGTACGCTCACCTTGCCGGAGCCGCGCGTGACGAATGCGGCGGAGATCGATGCCAGCCTGTTGCAGGTGGCGGCGCGGCTGGCCCTGTCGAGCCGACATCCGCTTGCGCTGGCGCTGGCCCGCGAAGCGGAAAGCGCGGTGCCGTTCGAGGGCGCGGTGGAAGAGCCGGGGCAGGGCGTGCGCGTCATGCTCGACGGCATCGAGGCGCGGCTTGGCAGTCCCGCTTTCTGCGGACTGACGCAGGTTGCGAGCCTTCGGCCGGATACCTCTATGGTCCTGTTCAGCCATGGCGGCCGTTCCGCCGCCTTCGCCATCAGCCAGAAACTCCGGCCCGATGCAGGCGAGGTGATCGCGCAGCTCGCGGGCCGCGGCTATGACCTGCGCATTCTGTCGGGCGATCGCAGCGAGGCGGTGGCGCCGGTCGCGCGCGCGCTCGGCATCGTGCGCTGGCAGGGCGAACTGACCCCGGCCGAGAAGATCGTCTACATCGATGCGCTCAAGGCCGAAGGCCGCCGCGTGCTGATGGTCGGCGACGGGCTGAACGACGCGCCGTCGCTCGCCGCTGCACATGTATCATTGTCGCCAATCACCGCCGCCGACCTGACCCAGGCGCAGGCCGACGCGGTGTTCCTGGGCGAGCGGCTCGGTCCGGTGGCGGATGCGCTGAAAGTGGCGCGCCGCGCCCGCGCGCTGATGACGCAGAACCTGTGGCTGGCGGCGGTCTATAATACGATCGCAGTGCCGGTCGCGATTGCCGGCCTGGTGACGCCGTTGATCGCGGCGGTGGCCATGTCCGGCTCTTCAATGCTGGTGACTTTGAATGCCTTGCGTGCCAGAGGGGGCGGCCGCGCATGATCCCGAAAAGCATGTCCTCGACCCCGATCGGGGATGGGAACCGGTTTTCGGACAGGATCATGCGCCAAAAAGGAGAGGTCCAGGCATGAACGTGCTGGTCTATCTCATTCCAATGGCGGTGGGCCTCGGGCTGATCGGCTTGCTCGCCTTCCTGTGGTCGTTGCGCAGCGGCCAGTACAGCGATATGGACGGCGCCGCGTTGCGCGTCCTCTCCGACGATGATCTGCCCCCGGAGCAGCGCGAGGCGTCGCATTAATCGGCCCTGGCGGCAGCAAGTTCCGCTCAGCCTTCCAGCGTCACCGTCTCGAAATCCGCCGGCAACACGATCTCCAAGAGCTCGCAATCGTCGGAATAGCCGCGCACGGTGTGCCTGATCCTCGGCGGTTGTATCCAGCAGGAGCCGGCGTGGAAGGTTTGCACGCCTTCGCCCTCGAATTCGCTCTGGAACCAGCCCTTGAGCACATAGACCATCTGGAATTCGACGTCGTGATAGTGCGGGACGTCGACCTCGCCGGTCTCGAATGGCCGGGTCATGCGGATGACGTGGGCCTGCACCATGCCGTTGGTCGCCCCGGCTATGCCGAGGTCGCGATAGGCGGAATAGGGGCGAAGGCCGGCGTCGAAATCCTCTTCGCGGTGGTGACTGACGGTGAACTTTTGCGGCCGCTTCGGCCTGGCCGCTTTGCCGGCGGCGGCTTTCTTCCCGGCGGTCTTGTCCGCCCTGGCTCTGGTTTTGGCCTTCGCCCTGGGCGCGGCCTTCCTCGCCTTGCGCTTTGCCTGGACTTTCTTGCGGGTCTTGGCCATGGATGCCTCCCTCGCACGCGTGATCCCGAAAAGCGGGAACCGGTTTTCGGACAAGATCATGCCACACGAAAAACGATTGGATCACGATGGCCGACAGCAGGGAAGAGGGCGGCGCGCCTGCGGAAATCCGCATTTTCGTCGATGCCGACGCCTGTCCGGTGAAGCCGGAGGTCTATCGGGTGGCCGAGCGCCATGGCCTCAAGGTCTTCGTGGTCGCCAACGCCTTCATGAACGTCCCGCGCACCGACCTGATCGAGCGGGTGATCGTGCCGGAAGGGCCGGATGTGGCTGACAACTGGATCACCGAACGCGCGGGTGCGCGCGACATCGTCATCACCGCCGACATCCCGCTGGCGGCGCGCTGCGTGCGCAACGGCGCAGCGGTCATCGGTCCGACCGGCAAGGCCTTCGACGAGGATTCCATCGGCATGGCGCTGGCAACGCGCAACCTGATGTCGGACTTGCGCTCCGCCGGAGCCGTCACGCGCGGTCCCAGGCCGCTCGGCCGGCAGGACCTGTCGCGCTTCCTGTCAGCGCTGGATCTTGCGGTGAACCGGCTGAAGCGGAAACTTGTGGAAGGGCGCTGACACAAACTCCGTTTATTCCCGCGCAAGCGGGAGCCCGGGGAAGACGGTAAAGCTTCAATGTTGGATTCCGGGTCTCCGCTTGCGCGGGGACGCGCGGGTAATTGTCAGTCCGCTACCTCGGCCACCCCGCCGTGTGCCTTCGACCAGCCGGCCGGGTCGTTGATGAACTTTTCCACCTCGCCCAGCATGTTCGGGTCGAACTTGCCGCTTTGCCTGGCCACGCGCAGCACGTCGTGCCAGGTGGTCAGGTAGTGCAGCGTCACGCCGATATCGGCGAGGATTTTCCGGCCTTCCGGATAGATGTCGTAGAAGAACAGCACCGTGCAGTGTTCGCACTTGCCGCCGGCGTCGCGGATGGCGTTGACGAAATTGATCTTGCTGCGGCCGTCGGTGGCGAGATCCTCGACCAGCAGTACGCGCTGGCCCGGCGTCAGCTTCCCCTCGATCTGCGCGCCGCGGCCGAAGCCCTTCGGCTTCTTGCGCACGTATTGCATCGGCAGACGCAGGCGGTCGGCGGTCCAGGCCGCGAACGGAATGCCGGCGGTTTCGCCGCCCGCCACTGCATCGATCTTTTCGCGGCCGATGTCGCGGTCGATGCCCGCGACCGAAAAATCCATCAGCGTGGAGCGCACGTCGGGAAACGAGATCAGCCAGCGCGAGTCATTGTAGACCGGGCTTGCCCAGCCGGAGGTGAAGATGAAGGGCTTGTCTTCCATGAACCGCACCGCGCCGGTGTCGAGATACATGCGCGCAGTCAGCTCGGCGATGGTCTTCCGGTCGAGAAATTCAAATCCTGGCGTCATGTATCGGTCCGTCGCAGGGGTGACGCCCCGTTCAAAGCACAAAAAGCCTCAACCCGCTATCCCGCAATGGCGCGATAATGCACAGGCAAGATCGAGCAGCGCCTCGTCACCGCCCGCCCAGCCGACCAGCGACAGCCCGACCGGACAGCCGTCCAGCGTGCCGATCGGGAGGTTTACCTGCGGTAATCCTGCCATTCCGGCGATGCAGGTCAAACGCATGACGCGGACACGAAAGTTTTCCATCTCGGCCGCCGATATCTCGATTGGCGGCGCGACGCAGGGCGCGGTGGGAAGCGCGAGAATCGTTCCGGCTTGAACCGTCTGGCGAATGTGATCGCGCGCCTCCGCATGCACACCGCGCGCCGCCTCGACCTCGGCCTTCGAGACCTTGGAGGAGTATTCAATGCGTTCGCGGATGCCAGGCCCGAGATCGGGCTGATGTCGGGTGACGAAATCGCCGAAAGTCTGCCACACTTCATAGCCCTGGATGACACGAAACGCCTCACGCCATGGATCGAAGCCTTGCGGCGCGATGCGCGCATGCAGCAGCGGCGGCAGGTCGTCGGTCATGAATTCCAGCGCACTGTGCAAAAGGTTGGCGACCTCCTCGTCGGCTTCGGCGAAGGCGTCCTCGAGCGCGATGATCCGTTCGACGGCCGCGCCCACACGCTGTGCATCGAGCAGCACGTGTCCGACCTTGCGGAACACGCCGGGACTGCCGGCGAACCAGCCGGGAACGTCGAAGGAAGGGGCCATCGCCTGGGCGCCGGAGAGGTCAATGCGATTGAGGGTGGGGCGCAAGCCGTAGAGGCCGTTGAACGCAGCCGGAATGCGCACCGACCCTCCGGTGTCGCTTCCGAGGGCGAAATCGCAGGTGCCGGCGGCGACCGCGGAAGCCGAGCCGCTTGACGAGCCGCCCGGTAGCCGCCCCGGCGCGCGCGGATTGACCGGCGTGCCGTAATGGGCGTTGGCGCCGGTCACGCTGAAAAAGAACTCGTCGCAGACGGTCTTGCCGATCACCGTGGCGCCGGCGTCGAGAAGCCTTTGCACCGCGCCGGCGTTCTTGACAGCCAGCGGATGGCTGGCGAGCCAGGTGGGATTGCCGTTGCCGGTGCGGTAACCGGCAATGTCATACATGTCCTTCACCGCAGCGGTAAGGCCGGCAAGCGGGCCGGTTGACGCGCCGGTGACCGGCGCCGACAGATCATGCGGGACGAACGCCGTGCGGTACTGAGGCGAATTCATGGTCGTGCTCTTCGCAATTATTGTCCCTGCGCGAGATACCAGTCGAGAATCTTCTCGCCATCCCATGCGACGACGCCGTCGTGGCCGAGGATTTCCCGGTAGACGCGCTGCACGTGGCCGATGCGGTGCGGCTGGCCGGAGAGATAAGGATGGCAGGCGATGGCCATGATCTTCGGCCGCTCGGCTGCCTCGGCGTAGAGCCAGTTGAAGTGATCCATCGCGCGCGTGTACATCACTTCGGATGGATGGTGCTGCAGCGCCATCATGACGATGTCGTGAATTTCGAAGTTATAGGGCAGCGCCACGACCGGCTTGTGCGTGGTCTTCAGCGTCACCGGCTCGTCGTCAAGCACCCAGTCGCCGATGTATTCGACTCCGGCCTCCGCCAGGTAATCGAGCGTGTCGAAGGTCTGGGTCAGGCCGGGGCCGAACCAGCCGCGCGGGCGTTTGCCGGAAAACCTTTCGATCATGTCCATCGACTTCATGACCACGCCGCGCTGGTCCTCGGCCTTGTGCATCGGCACCTGGTCGTAGCCGTGGGCATTGAGCTCCCAGCCGCTGTCGAGACAGGCTTGCACGACCTGCGGATAGGTCTCGCAAACCCGCGCGTTGAGCGTCACCGTCGGTGAGACGCCGAGCTCCTGCAGCACCTTGCGCAGCCGCCAGAAGCCGACCCGCATGCCGTATTCATGCCAGCTCCAGTTTGGGTGGTCTGGCTGCATCGGCTGGCCCTGCGGCGGCGAGATCACCATGCGTGCCATCGGTCGACCTATGTCCCACTCTTCAAGCGCAAGCACGGGCCAAACGACCAGCCGCACGCCCTCGGGGAATTTCAACGGCGGTCGCTTCTCGATCGGCGAATAGGCAATTCGTTCGCGCGGATGCATGGGAACGGTGCTCCCGGTTATGTCGGTTTCGGCCCGGCCTTCTTGTACCAGTCGGCGATCTGGCCGCCGGTCCAGAACAGCACGTCCTTCTTGCCGCGGATGTGCTCGAAGATGCGGCGGAAGTACTTGGCCCGGTGCGGCGCGCCCATGATGTAGGGGTGTACCGAAATCGCCATCACCCGCGCCGAATCCCTGGAGTCGGCATAGAACTGCTCGAACTGGTCCATGGCCCGCTCGTAGAACTCCGAAGCCTTGTGGTGCTGGATCAGCATCATGGCGACGTCGTTGCACTCCTGGGTATAGGGAATGCTGAGCAGCGGCTTGCCGCGGGTCTTCAGCCACACGGGCTGGTCGTCGAGCACCCAGTCACCGACGTAGTCGTAGCCTTCCTCGGCCAGCACATCGACGGTCTCCCAGGTTTCGGTGAGGCCGGGGCCGACCCAGCCGCGCGGCCGTTTGCCGGTGATCCGCTGCATCACCTCGACGCATTTGCGGATGTCGGCGCGTTCGTCTTCCACCTTCTGCATATTGCGCTGGGTGTAACCGTGGCCGAGGAATTCCCAGCCGCGCTCGACGCAGGCCTTCATGATTTCCGGGAAGGCTTCCGCCGCCGTGCCATTGATATTCATGACGCCGGGGACCTTGAACTCGTCATAGACCTGCAACAGCCGCCAGAAGCCGACGCGGTTGCCGTATTCGTGCCAGCACCAGTTCGGGATGTCGGGCATCGGTGCGCCGCCGGCCGGCGGCGTCAGCACCGTACGCGGCATGGTCTGGGTCGGGTCCCATTCCTCGACGTTGGTGATGGTCCACACCACCATGCGCGCATCGCCCGGCAGCTTGAGCGGTTCGCGTTGGGTGATCGGCGAATAGGCGATGCGGTCGGTCGGCAGCATGCCGACGGGCGGCTTCGGGAAGTCCATGGTGCGTTCCTCGTCTCTTGTATTCTCAGGCTTTGCAGCAAACTCCGTTCATTCACGCGGAAGCGGGAATCCGGCACTTTGGCCAAAGCACCGGGTCCCCCGCTTTCGCGGAGACGAACGGAGAGAGGCCATACCTCCATCAGCCTTTCTTCGCATTCTGATACCAGTCGAGGATCTGTTCGCCGTTCCAGTGCAGCACGCCCTTGTGGCTGTTCACATGGTCATAGATCGCCTCGAGGTACTTGATGCGGTGCGGCTGGCCGCTGATGTAGGGGTGGATCGCCAGCGCCACGATCTTGGCGCGCTGCTCGCTCTCGGCGTAGAGCCGGTCGAACTGGTCGATGGTGCGCTTGAGCAGATAGTCGCTCTCGTGATGCTGGATCAGCATCATCGGGATGTCGTTGAGCTCGATGGTGTAGGGCAGGGTGACCAGCGGCCCGTTGGCGGTGCGGATCGTGGTCGGCTCGTCGTCATAGACCCAGTCGCCGATATATTTGATGCCATTGGCGGTCAGCAGGTCCGGCGTCTCCAGCGTCTCGGTCAGGCCTGGCCCGAGCCAGCCGACCGGCGGCTTGCCGGCGAACCGGGTCAGGAGGTCCATGGTGCGTTTGATCATGCCGGCCTGGTCCGGCTCCTTGTGGATCGGTCCCTGTTCGTAGGCGTGGCCCATGAACTCCCAGCCCTCGGTGCGGGCCTGCTCGGCGACGCGCGGATAGTCCTCGCAGATGCGCGCATTGGCGGCGAGCGTCGGCTTGATATCGAGCTTTTTGAACAACTCATGGAACCGCCAGCAGCCGACCCGCATGCCGTATTCGTGGAACGCCCAGTGCACCACGTCCGGCATCAGCGGCACGCCGGTCGGCGCCGGCAGCAGTTGCCGCGCCATCGGTTTCGCGATGTCCCAAACCTCGTAGTTGACGATGGTCCAGAATATGATGCGGGCATTGCCCGGCAGTTTGAGCGGGGGACGGTCGACGATCGCCGAATAGTCGCAGCGCTCGCGCGGGATCATGGGGTTCGACATGGCACGGCCTCTTGGATTGCGCCGTGCAGGATGTCACGCCTCCGCGGCGACGCGCAAGCCGACCAGCCTGTCGAGTGTGGCGGTGTCGTTCTGCAATTCCGCCGAGGGTGCGCGATGCGCCACCGCGCCGCGCTCCAGCACAATCGCTTCCTGCGCCAGTTCGAGCGCGATGTCGGTATGCTGTTCCACCAGCACGATGGCGATGCTCCGGTCGGCCAGCATGGCGGTCATCGCCGCACTCAGTTCGTCGACGATCACCGGCGCCAGACCCTCGAATGGCTCGTCGAGCAGGATCAGCGACGGATTGGTCATCAGCGCGCGGGCGATCGCCAGCATCTGTTGTTCGCCACCTGAAAGTTGATTGCCCATATTGCGGGTGCGTTCGCTGAGGCGCGGGAAAAGCTTGTAGATGGCGGACAAATCCCAGCCGTTGCCGCGCGCGGCGACGGTCAGGTTTTCTTCCACTGAAAGCGACGGGAAGATCTCGCGCTCCTGTGCCACCCAGCCGATGCCGGCGGTGGCGCGGGCATGCGGCGGCAGTTTCGAAATATCCTGGCCGCGCCAGATCACGCTGCCGCCGCGCATCTGGGTGTAACCCATGATGGTCATCAGCAGCGTCGATTTGCCGACGCCGTTGCGGCCGAGCAGCGCCACGCTGCCGTTCTCCGGCACCTCGAGCGAGATGTCGTGCAGCGCCACCGCATTGCCGTAGCCCGCGGTCACGCCTTTCAGCTGCAGAAGCGGTTCAGCCATGATGGCGCTTCCCCAGGTAGACCTCGCGCACGTCCGGATCGGCGGCGATCTCGGCCGGCGTCCCCTCGGTGTAGATGGCGCCGCCCACCATCACGATGATGTGGCTCGCGAAGCGGAACACCACGTGCATGTCGTGCTCGATGAACAGCAAGGTGAGATCGTCGGAGAGCCCCGCCACCACTTCGAAGATCTCGCCGCTTTCCTCATGCGGCACGCCGGCGGCCGGCTCGTCGAGCAGCAGCACCTTCGGTCTGGTGGCGAGCGCCAGCGCGATCTCCAGCAGCCGCTGGCGGCCGTAGGGCAGCTCGCGCGTCGGCTGATAGCAGTCGTCGCCCAGCCGCAGCTTGGCGAGGATCTCGTAGGCTTCGTCGATCGCCTCGCGATACTCCGCGATGTTGCGCCAGAATTGATTGCTGATGCCGCGCCGCTCGGATACGGCGAGGGTCACCGCTTCCAGCGCGTTGAGCCCCGGAAACAGCGTGTTGATCTGGAAGGTGCGCGCCAGACCCTTGCCTACCCGGTCCTGCGGTTCGAGCGCGGTGATATCCGTGCCGCCGAGTACGATATGTCCGGCATCGGGTTTCAGCATGCCGGTCATCAGGTTGATCAGCGTGGTCTTGCCGGCGCCGTTCGGCCCGATCAGCGCGTAGCGCCCGCCCACCGGCAGGTCGATTGCGATGTCGCGCGCGACGGAGAGCGAGCCGAAGCTCTTCGACAGGCCGCGGGTGGCTAAGGCGGGCGCCCGGGTAGCGCCCGCGTTTTTCATTGTATTGCTCGCGGGCGTGCTCACTTCTTCCCCCATCGGCCCTGCACCCGGTTCGTGGCCGCCGCCAGGCCGCCGAGAATGCCGTTGGGCAGGAACATCACCACCGCGATCAGCAGGAGTCCGATCCAGAAATACCAGTATTGCGGCGCGATGCCGGAGAACTGGTCATGCGCGATCATGTAGACCGCGGCGCCGACGATGCCGCCATAGAGCCGCCCGGTGCCGCCGAGCACGACCATGATCAGCACGTCCGCCGAGCGTTGGAAGCCGAGCGCATCGAGCGCCACCGTCTGCGTGGTCTGCGCCAGGATGGCGCCGGCGAGGCCGGCAATGGCCGCGGCGAGCGTATAGACGGTGCGGATATGTTTGCGGCTCGGCGCGCCGATGGCCGGCATGCGTAGGTCGTTTTCGCGGATGCCCCGCAACGCCAGCCCGAACGGCGAATGGATCAACCGCCGCGCCCCCAGAAACACCACGAACAGCGCAATCAGTGAGTAGCTGTAAGCAGTGTAGCCCCAGAGATCGAATTCGAAATAGCCGAGCAAGGGCCAGATGGTGATGCCCTGAAGACCGTCGCTGCCGCCGGTGAGCCAGCTTGCGCTGTTGGCCGCTTCCTCCAGCAGCAGGCCGAGACCGAGCGTGATCATGATCAGCGTGAGATGACGAAAACGCGCGATCACGAAGCTGGAGGCGTACCCGAGCAGCGTCGCCGCCGCGACGCCGACGATGAGGCCGGTGAAAGGTTCGCCCCACACCAGCTTGGAGAAGATGCCGGCAGTGTAGGCGGCGGTGCCGAAGAAGGCCGCATGACCGAGCGAAACGATGCCGGCATAGCCGAGGATGAGATCGAGCGAGAGTGCGAACATCGCCGTGAGGGCGATCTGGCTGGCGAGCTGCAGATAGCTGGGGATGAAATAGAATGGCAGCAGGGTCGCGAGCCAGAAAGCGGTCTCCGACCAGTGCCAGCGCGTCTGTGCCTTGAGGTAGCGGACCGGTCCGGTGGCGGTCGCGTCGGTGATCGATGCCATGGCCTAGCGCCTCCCGAACAGGCCGCCGGGCCGCCGCATCAGGATGGCCAGCATCACCAGATAGATCAGGAACGCGCCGAGTTGCGGTACGTAGTATTTGCCGGCGATGTCGCTGACGCCGATCAGGATGGCGGCCGCGAGCGAGCCGCCGATCGAGCCGAGACCGCCGACCGCGACCACGATCAGCACGTAGATCAGATAGGTGAACGAGAAATTAGGATCGAGCCCGACGATTTCGATCGCCAATGCGCCGCCGAGGCCTGCGAGTCCGCTGCCGATCGCGAAAGTGATGGCGAAGGTGCGCTCAACGTTGATGCCGAGGCCGCTTGCCATGCGCTGGTTGTCGACCGCGGCGCGCACCTGGGCGCCGAAGCGGGTGTATTCGAGGCCGACGACCAGTGCCAGCGTGATAAGAGCGCCGACGATGATCAGGAACAGCCGGTACGGTGCGATATTGAGCCCGGCCACCAGGAAAGTGCCGCGCAGCAGTTCCGGCGTGCGGATCGGCTGCTGGACGGTGCCGAAGAACCAGGCTGCCGCCGCCACCGAAACGAAGGCAATGCCGATGGTGAGCAGTACCTGGTCGAGGTCGCTCTTGCCGTAAAAGCGGCGATAGAACACGCGCTCAAATCCGACGCTCAGCACCCCCGGCACGAGGAAGGCGAGCGGCAGCGTCAGGAAGAACGACCAGCCGTAGCTGTTCACCAGCAGTACGGTGACGTAGCCGCCCACCATGGCGAAGGCGCAGTGGGCGAGATTGACGAAATTCATCAGGCCGAGTGTTACCGACAGGCCGACCGACAACAGGAACAGCAGCATGCCGTAGGCGAGGCCGTCGAAAAGAACACCGAAAACGGGAGGAAGCATGAGCCGGTCTCTCAGCCAGGAGCGCGGGTGCCTTGCCGCAAGGCGCAGACCGACAATTTCAGATGCTGCATGGACGCGCTTCCCCCCACGGAAATCGCAATGGCACGGCGTGTTGGCTGCACAATGCCCGAGCTTGACGGCAAAGAAAAGCGCTGCCGACTCAAATCATTGGCGCGACATTTTGGCCCTGGACAGGACCATTTGCGGGACTCGCGTGCCCATTCGGGGTGGGCCGCGAAATATCCACACTCGACCGAAAAGCCGGCCGATGATCAGGCAACCTGCGCCACCTTTCCAGCCGGAAGGTTCAGATTGAAAACCCGCACGGCGTTGCCGCCGAGAATGTTGCGCTTGGCCTTCTCGCCCAGGAACGGCAGGTCATAGATGGTCGAGGGCAGGTCGAAGTCCCAGTGCGGATAGTCGGAGGAATAAAGCACCTGGGTTTCCGCATTCATCATGCGGAAGGTCTGCTCAAGCGCGCCCATGTCGGTGATCTCCATGGGCTGCGTGGTGAAGTACATCTCGCGCATATAGTCGCTGGGCTTGCGCCTGAGCAGCGGCGCTTCCGAGGAACGCATCATGTATTCGTTGTCGAGCCGCTGCATCATGAACGGCACCCACGCGAGCCCGCTCTCGATCCAGAGCACCTTCAGCCTGGGGAAGCGCTCGGGCAGGCCGTTGATGATCCAGTTGGTCAGGTGGACCATGTTATAGAAGACGAAGCCGATCGCGTGCACGCTGATGAACTTGTTCATCATCGTCATCGACTGTTCGCTCCAGTTGTAGCCGGCGTGGAATCCGAGCGGCAGCCCCATTTCCTCGAGCAGCGCGTAGATCTTCATGTAGGAATTGTGGTGGATCGGGCGGTGACGCACGGCGGTCACCATGAAGCCGCAGACGCCCGGCTTGTTGCCGAATTCCTTGACGATGCGGTAGCTGGCGTCGGGATCGTTGAACGGCAGATAGAGCATGGAGCGCAGGCGCGGCTCCTCCGCCAGGACGCGCTCGCAAAGCCAGCGGTTATAGGCGCGCGCCAGCGCCACCTCGACCTCGACCTGCGGGTGCAGGCCAAGCGTCAGCATCGGGGTGGGGAACATCACCGCCACGTCGACGCCCATGGCGTCCATCCAGCGCTTGCTGAGCGTGATGTCGCGGTGCTGCGGACCGTCGGTTTTCTCGATCCGGCGCAGCGCGTAACGCGTGACGCGCCCGCCCATATCCTGGTAGCCGACGTCGCCCTTGAACACGCCGGCCTGGCGTATGCCGGTCTGGCTCGCGCTCTGGGCGAGCTGCCGGATGACCGGGTCTTCCATGTATTCCAGGATTTCGCCAAGCGATTCCGATTCGTAATGGTGCGAATCGACGTCGACGATGGGGAACCTGCTGTAGTCGCGCTCGACGGCTTGTTTCGCCGCGTGTGCGAGCAGCTTCGAGGTGTCGAATTCCTCGACCGCCATGCGGCGGAAATTGCTGAGCGGAAGGTCCATAGACTGCAATCCTTACTGCCGGCCCGTCCAGGCCTGCCACATGCCGAGCTCGAACACCTGCAGGTTCACTGCCTTGAGCATGGCGGTGGTTGTCACCATGACGTCCGTAGCCGTTACATTCATGCCTTCGGGAAAGGCCGGAAACGCTTCCTCGCGCTCCGCCACGCGCTCGGCGTAGAGCCGCACGGCTTTCGCCAGCATGGTCTGGATTTCAGCGTCGCTTGCACGTTCCTCAGTGGGTGCGACGGCTTCAGCTTGCGACGACATAGATGTCCTCCCCACGCCGCACCACCTCGAAGCTCTTCAGCCTGAGGCTGCGGTCGGCGGCGCATTCGCCGGTCTTCAGGTCGTATTCGTAACCGTGCCATGGGCAGACGAAATGGATCTCGCTGTCGGAGAATTTCTGGCCGACCCAGGTACGGTCGGGACCGAGCACGTCCTCGACCTTGTGCATCATTACGCCTTCGCACGCGGGTCCGCCCTGATGCACGCACAGATTCTCATAGGCGTAGAATTCGCCCTGCCAGTGGAACACGCCGATCTCGGTGCCCGCGTGAGTGACGATGCGGCGCTCGCCGTCGGGCAGCTGGGCGGCCTTGCAGACGAAGACTTCAGGCATGGTTCCTTCCGGCTTCAAACGAGGTCCGCCTGCACGCGGCAGAAGGACAACTATGGCATTGAAGGGTGGGTGACGGCAATTCGGGCCGGCACGCTTCGCCGCAGCCGAGGGCCGGGGTTTCCGTTTTCCCCATTGTGCAAATGCGGGCAGTCGCGTAGGTCGGCGCCGGAAAGGAAATGCGGCGTTGCACGAAACAATCGGATTCTTCGCGGCCATTGCGGCAGCTTTCATGGCCGCGGGCTTCGTCAAGGGTGTGGTCGGCATGGGGCTGCCGACAGTCGCCATCGGTCTGCTCGGGCTGGTGGTGACGCCGGCGCAGGCGGCGGCGATCATGGTGACGCCCTCGTTCGTCACCAATGTCTGGCAAGGCGTGACTGGTGGCGAGTTGCGCGCACTCTTGCGTCTGTTATGGCCGCTGTTGACCGGCGTGTGCATCGGCATCGCCATTGGAACGATGATTATGCCGCACGGCGACGGGGTGCGAGCGACCGTGTGGCTCGGCATTGTGCTTGCTGCCTATGCCGCGCTCGGCCTGTTCAAAGTCGAGTTCGTCGTGCCGTCGCGCGGGCGGGGGTGGGTCGGCTTTGTGGCCGGTATCGTGGCCGGCGTCATCTCGGTGGCAACCGGCGTGTTTACCATTCCCGGTGTGCCGTACCTCCAAGGGCTGCGCCTCGGGCGTGACAGGTTGGTGCAGGGGCTTGGCTTGTACTTCACAGTCGCCACCGTCGCACTCGCCGGTGCACTCTATTACCTTGGTGAGTTCAACCTGTCGCTGGCATGGGCGGCGGCGGTGGCGCTGGGGGCAGCGTTGCTCGGCATGCCGCTCGGACAGCTTCTGCGCGGCAGGCTTGCGCCGGAAACCTTCCGTTTGTGGTTCTTTATTGCATTACTGCTGCTCGGTCTGCATCTGGCGCTGCGTCCCCTGATGTGATTGGCTCCCGCAAGACGTAACATTGTCGAGGGCCGCGCATGAAAATCGTCGACCTCTCCCACGTGATGAACGTACACACGCCCGGCTGGGTCGGCTATGCCGGCAACAAGATGTATTACGCGCAGAATCTGCAGACCCGGATGATCGTCGCGCAACGCATCGATACGGCGCTCCATGTCGGTACGCACTTCGACGGCGCCATGCACGCGACCGACAATCGCGATGGCGACATGGCGCATCTGCCGCTCGATTACCTGGTCAACCGCGGCGTGGTGGTCGATATTTCTCCGCACATGCACGACTGGGCGGTGATTACGCCGGAGATGCTGGAAAAGGCTGACGCCGAAATCCGCGAGGGAGATATCCTTATCCTGCACACCGGCTGGCACCGCCATTACGAGGGCCAGCCGCAGCAGGACCTGGTGAAATACTTCTGCTACCACCCGGGGCCCAACATCGACGCGCTTCACTGGATGCTGGAGAAGAAGATCAGGTGGTGGGGCATGGATACCGGCTCCTGCGATCACGCCATGAACACCTCGATCCGCAACATGCGGCCCGATCTCGCCGACGAATTCACCAGGAAGCACGGCAGGACGCCGGCGGAATTCTTCGGTACCTTCGAATACAACCACAGGAAATCCGGGCGCCGCGTCAGCCAGGACATGTTCCCGTTCCACAGTTGGGCCTTCCAGGAGGGCCTGCTGCACGCCGAGAATATCGGCGGCGACATCGAACTGATGCTGGGCAAGCGTTGCGTGATCGGCGCATTCCCCTGGCGCTACGAAGGTCTGGAAGGCTGCCCCTGCCGGATCGTGTGCTTCCTCGACACCGACGATTCGGTTGAGGCGGTTGGCAATGCCGCCAAGGCGATCTTGGGACGCTGATCTGGCGTCAGGCCGCCGGCGAGCTTTACCTGAAATCGTTTGCGTGCAAATAATTACATTCGAGCCCAGTGAGGTGCGATGCCGCATATCAAGACCCGGGACGGGGTCGGGCTGTACTACGAAGAGGCGGGCAGCGGTACGCCCGTGGTCTTCGTCCATGAGTATGCCGGCGATTGGCGTACCTGGGAGCCGCAGATGCGGCATTTCGCGCGCGCGCACCGTTGCATCACCTACAGCCAACGCGGCTATCTGCCGTCTGACGTGCCGACGGACCCGGCGAAATACAGCCAGGACATCGCGCGCGACGACGTCATTGCCGTCATGGACAGCCTGAAAATCGCCAAAGCCCATATTGTCGGTCATTCCATGGGTGCAGCGACGGCGCTGCATGTCGGCATCCACTATCCCGGGCGCTGCCTGTCGGTGACGGCTGCCGGCTGCGGCTACGGCTCAAGCCCCGATCCGGCCATAGTCGAAGCGATGCGTGAGGCGTCGCGTGACACCGCCAGGATGTTCGAGACCGAGGATTTCACCATTGCCGCAGCGAAATATGCCGACGGCGCCACCCGGCAGACCCACAAGCACAAGGATCCGCGCGGCTTCGCCGAATTCGCCCGCATGCTGGCCGAGCATTCGCCGGTCGGTCACGCGATGACCATGCGCAATGTGCAGGCCAGGCGCCCGACCTTGTGGGAAATGGAGGCCGATCTGAGGAAGTTATCGGTGCCGCTCCTGGTGCTGGTCGGCGACGAGGACGACTGGTGCCTCGACGGCAGCATCTATCTCAAGCGCACGGTGCCGACTGCCGGCCTCGTGGTCATCCCGCGCTCCGGCCATACCATCACCAGCGAGGAGCCGGCCGCCTTCAACGCCGCGGTCGGCGATCTCATCGCCGCGGCGGAAGCGGGGCGCTGGCTTGCGCATAAACAATAGACGATTGGAGGATGGAGAGTTGCAATGGACCTGAAGCTTAAAGGCAAAGCCGCGCTGGTCACCGGCGGCAGCGAAGGCATCGGCAAGGGCATCGCCCTTCAGCTCGCGCGCGAGGGCGTCGACGTCGCCATCTGTGCGCGCCGCCAGGGGCCGCTGGAAGCGACCGCGGCCGAAATCGCCCAAGAGACGGGGCGCAAGATCGTCGCCATTCCGGCCGATCTGCGCAAAGACGCCGACGCCAGGAAATTCATCGAGCAGGGCCACAAGGCGCTCGGCCGCGTCGACATCATGGTCAACAATGCCGGCTCCGCCGCCGGCGGCGTCATCGAGCATTTGAGCGAGGACGACTGGGAAAAGGGCCTGCAGCTCAAGTTCATGGGCTACGTTCGCTGCCTGCGCTACGTGCTGCCGATCATGCGCGCACAGGGCGGCGGCCGCGTGGTGAACCTGATCGGCAACGACGGCGTGAAGCCGTCGTACTGGGAAATCTGCCCGGGCGCGGCCAATGCGGCGGGCCAGAACCTGACGCTCTCGCTCGCGGGCCAATACGGCAAGGAAGGAATCAGCTTCGTCGCGGTCAATCCGGGCCCGGTGCGCACCGAGCGCTGGGCCGGCCTCGTCGGTGCCATGGCGCGCGATATGAAAATCCGGCGCGAGGAAGCGGACAAGCTCGCGCCCGCTTCAATCCCCATGGGCCGCATTGCCGAGGTCGACGAAGTTGCCGCCCTCGTGGTCATGCTGGCATCCCCTTTGATGGAGATGGTCAATGGTACGATGATTGAAATCGACGGCGGTCAGGACAAGCCGTTGATGGACCGCTTCCGCGACCGGCCGAGAGGCTGATCGCGAGCCGGGGTGCTTCGCCCGCGATGCGGGTTTGACGGGAGATCATGCGACGGGAATATGAGCGGCCAGCGATGCATATTTGCGCGGCTGATCTGCTTGACGCATGAAATAACGGTTCGATTATTTGTGCGCGTACAACTTAGTGCACCACGAACGGTCGAACCTTGTTAAGTGTCGCCGCGCAAGCGGGGCCGCGCCGCGGCTTGTCACGTCAAGGAGTCAGGCTATGAGACTGAAGCGCCACCTGTGTTATCTCGCATTCGCCGGTATTGTCGCCGCCGGCATGACGGCGCCGGCAGCGGCGCAAGGGACCATCAAGATCGGCGAGCTCAACAGCTACAAGGCGTTTCCCGCCTTTCTTGATCCGTACAAGAACGGCATGGAGCTCGCGCTTGACGAGATCAACTCAAAGGGCGGGGTGCTCGGCAAGAAGCTGGAATTGGTCATCCGTGACGATGGCGGAAACCCCGGCGAAGCCGTGCGCGTTGCCGACGAGCTGGTCGCCCGCGAGGGGGTGAAGATCCTCGCCGGCTCGTTCCTGTCCCACATAGGTCTGGCGGTCGCCAACTATGCCGGCCAGAAAAAAATATTCTATCTCGCTGGCGAGCCGCTCACCGACAAGATCGTCTGGCAGAACGGCAACAAGTACACCTTCCGCCTGCGGCCCTCTACCTACATGCAGACGGCGATGCTCGTGCCCCCCGCACTTGCTGCCCACAAGAAACGCTGGGCGCTGGTCTACCCCAACTATGAATACGGCCAGTCAGCCGCCGCCGCATTCAAGGAGCTGATGAAGAAGGCGCAGCCGGACATTGAGTTCGTCACCGAGCAGGCCACCCCTCTTGGCAAGGTCGATGCCGGCGCGGTGGCGCAGGCGATCGACGACGCCAAGCCGGACGCAATCTTCAACGTGCTGTTTGGCGGCGATCTCGCCAGGTTCGTGCGCGAGGGCACGACCCGCGGCACCTTCAAGGACCGCACCGTGGTCAGCCTGTTGACCGGCGAGCCGGAATACCTCGATCCGCTCAAGGCGGAGGCGCCGGCCGGCTGGATCGTCACAGGCTATCCCTACAACAAGATCAAGCCGCCGGAGCACTTCGCATTTCTTAATGCCTACGCGACCAGGTACAAGACCTATCCGCGCATGGGTTCGGTGGTCGGCTACACGCTGATCAAGTCGCTTGCCGCCGGCATCGAGGCGGCGAAGTCGGTCGAACCGGACAAGCTGGCGGCAGCGTTCAAAGGTCTGCACGTGGCGAGTCCGTTTGGCGCGATCCAGTACCGGGCGATTGATCATCAATCGACCATGGGCGCCTTTGTCGGCAAGATCGCTGTCGAGAAGGGCAAGGGCACCATGGTCGACTTCAAGTACGTCGATGGTGCCTCGGTGATGCCGCCGGATGCGGTGGTCAAGAAGATGCGCCCGGCGAGCGCGAATTGAGCGTGGCGACAAGCTCGCTTCCCCGCTCCCCTTGGGGGAGAGGGTGCCCGAGCGGAGGCGAAGCCGAGCAAGGGCGGGTGAGGGGTCAGAGTCCCAATGAAGCGCTGACCCCTCACCCGGCTCGCGCTTCACTGACGCTTCAGCGCTCGCCACCCTCTCCCATAAGGGGAGAGGGTAAAGCGGCTGTGGCAATTATCTAATGACCCTCAGCGGACTCCTCTTCCAGGCGCTCAACGGATTATCGACTGCCTCCGGCCTGTTCCTGCTCGCTGCCGGCCTGTCGCTGATCTTCGGTGTCACCCGCATCGTCAATGTCGCGCACGGGTCCCTCTATATGCTGGGGCTCTACATCGCCTATACGCTGGCGACGCACATCGGCGGCGCAACCGGTTTCTGGGGCGGCATCGTGTTGACCGCGCTTGCGGTCGGTCTCATTGGCGCGATCATCGAGATCGTCCTGTTGCGCCGAATTTATCGTGCGCCCGAGCTGTTCCAGCTGCTCGCCACGTTTGCGCTGGTGCTGATCATCAACGATGCCGCACTCTGGCTGTGGGGTCCCGAGGACCTGCTGGGGCCGCGCGCGCCGGGCCTCGCTGGCGCGGTCGAAATCCTCGGCCGTCGTCTGCCGAGCTACGACCTGTTCCTCATCTTCGTCGGGCCGGCGGTGCTGCTCGTTCTCCACCTCTTGCTCGCGCGCACCCGCTTCGGGCGCCTCGTGCGGGCGGCGACGCAGGACCGCGAAATGGTCGGCGCGCTCGGCGTCAACCAGGCCATGCTGTTTACCGCGGTGTTCGCTCTCGGCGCCGGGCTCGCCGGCTTCGGCGGCGCGCTCCAGCTTGCACGCGAGCCGGCCAATCTCGCCATCGATCTCACCGCCATCGGAGACGCCTTCGTGGTCGTGGTGGTGGGCGGCATGGGCTCAATCACCGGCGCCTATCTCGCCGCCGTGCTGATCGCGGAGGTGAAGGCGCTGTGCATCGGCATCGGGCTCGTGCACATCGGCGGGTTTGCGGTCAATTTCTCCAAGCTCACGCTGGTCGCCGAGTTCCTGGTGATGGCGGTGGTGCTGATCGTGCGGCCCTATGGTCTGCTCGGCCGCATGCAGGCCGTGGTGCGTTCGGTGGCCGAGCCGGAAGACCCGATCCGCGCGGCCGGAGCATCGCTCAAAATCTTCGCCGCCGTCCTGCTCGCTGTCCTGATCGCGCTGCCGTGGCTCGCGAGCGGTTCGCCCTACACGCTGGTGCTCGGCATCGATGTGTTGATTGCCATTCTGTTCGCAACGTCGCTGCATTTCATCATGGGACCGGGCGGCATGCATTCGTTCGGCCACGCCGCCTATTTCGGCCTTGGCGCCTATGGCGCCGCGCTGCTGGTGAAATGGCTTGGTGTGCCAATGGGCATCGCGCTAGCTGGCGCGCCGATCATTGCGCTTCTCGGCGCGCTGCTGTTCGGCTGGTTCGCGGTTCGGCTGGAGGGTGTCTATCTCGCCATGATCACCCTGGCGTTCGCGCAGATCGTCTGGGCGCTGGTCTATCAGTGGGAGGATTTCACCGGCGGCTCCAACGGCGTCATCGGCATTTGGCCGCCGGCGCCGTTCGACCAGCGCGGCGTCTATTACCTGCTAACGCTGGCGCTCACCGTCGTCGGCGTGCTGCTGTTGCGCCGCCTGTTGTTCGCGCCCTTCGGCTACGCCATGCGCGCCGGCCGCGACAATCCGCTGCGCGCCGAAGCGATCGGCATCGACGTCAAGCGAGTGCACTGGCTCGGCTTCGCCGTCGCCGGCGCGGTGTGCGGGATCGCCGGCGGCTTGTTCGCCTTCGCCAAGGGCTCGATCTCGCCGGAGACGATCCATATCCAGCGCTCGATCGATGGTCTGGTCATGGTGCTGCTGGGTGGCGTCCAGACCCTGACCGGACCGATTGCCGGCGCGGCCGTCTTCACCACGTTGCAGGATATGGTCATGCGCGATACCGGGTATTGGCGCGCCATGCTCGGCGGCATCATTCTGGGCCTTGTGCTGCTGTTCCCCGACGGCATCGTCGGCGGCCTGGCGCGGCTGACCGCCAGACTTCGCTTCAACAGTCCGGGTGCGCGGTCATGAGCGTGCTCGCAGTCCGTTCCCTGTCCAAGGCCTTCGGCGGCGTGCACGCGGTCAACGGCGTCAGCTTCGAGGTTGGTCGCGGCGAATTCCTCGCCATGATCGGTCCCAACGGCGCCGGCAAGTCGACCTGCTTCAACATGATCAACGGCCAGCTCGCGCCGGACAGTGGCGCGATTCTGCTCGAAGGCCACGACATCGCCGGCCTGAAACCGCGTGTGATCTGGCGGCGCGGGGTGGGGCGCACCTTCCAGGTTGCCGCCACCTTCCATTCCATGACGGTCGTCGAGAACGTACAGATGGCGTTGATCTCGCACGCGGGCGAAACCTGCGGCCTGTGGCGGCCGGCGGCGGCGCGCCACCGCGACCGTGCGCTTGCGCTGCTCGAACAGGTCCGCATGCGGGATGCCGCCGACCGGCCCGGCCGCGAGCTCGCTTACGGCGACGTCAAGCGCGTCGAGCTCGCAATCGCGCTCGCCAATGAGCCGCGTTTGCTGCTCATGGACGAGCCGACCGCCGGCATGGCACCCGGCGAGCGCAACGACATGATCGCCCTAGTCAAGAAGCTGGTGGTCGAGCGCGGAATCTCGGTGCTGTTCACCGAGCATTCCATGGACGTGGTGTTTGCGTTTGCCGACCGCATTGTCGTCCTGGCGCGCGGCGAACTGATCGCCGACGGCGATGCCGCCGCCATTCGCGATAACCGCCAGGTGCAGGAAGTCTATTTCGGCACGGGCAAGACCTTCGCCGGAGCGTCCTCATGAGCGGTACGGCGATGCTCTCCGTCGAGAATCTCAGCGCATGGTACGGCGCCGCGCGCATCCTCTACGGCCTCAGTTTTGATGTCGGCCGCGGCGAGGTGGTGGCGTTGATGGGCCGCAACGGCGCCGGCAAGTCGACCACCCTGAAAACAATCATGGGTCTGGTCGCCCGCCGTCAAGGCAAGGTGCGCTTTAACGGCGACGACATTTCGACGTCACGGCCATTTGAAATCGCCCGCCGTGGTCTTGGCTATACGCCGGAGGACCGCCGCATCTTTGCCGATCTCACGGTGATGGAAAATCTCGATGTTGGCCGCCAGCCACCGCGCCGCTTTGCCGACGGCACCCCGGTCCCGATCTGGACCGAAGACAGGCTGTTCGCGCTGTTTCCCAATCTGGCGGAAATGCCCGATCGCCCCGGCGGTCGCATGAGCGGCGGCGAACAGCAAATGCTCACCGTCGCGCGCACGCTGATGGGCAACCCGCTTCTGGTGCTGCTGGACGAACCGTCCGAGGGCGTGGCCCCGTTAATCGTTGAGCAGATGGCCAACACCATCGTCGAACTGAAGAAGCACGGGCTGTCGATCCTGCTCTCCGAGCAGAATATTCACTTCGCGCGGCTGGTTTCGGACCGGGTTTACGTTCTGGAGAAAGGACAAATCCGTTGGCATGGCGCCACCGAACAGCTGATGGACAACCTTGACGTGCAGCGCGCCTATCTGACTGTATAAGTAGCAACGAGGCCGCGCGTAAACGTTGAGAATTATCCATAAGTCATCGGAAGCCTTTCGTTTGACGCCGATTGGGATCATGTTTCAAAGGCTTGGGGGGCATGGACGGACAATGCGGCGCGATAAACTGAAGGCTGCGGCAACGCCCGCAGGCGCTGGGGAACAGCTTTTGACCGGACAAGGGCCGTATGTGCTCGACGATCAGGTCGGATTCCTGATGCGCGTCGCCATGCAGCGGCATACCGCGATCTTCATGTCGCGCATGGTCGAAGGGCTGACCCAGACCCAGTTTGCGGCGCTGGCCAAGCTCTACGAAGTCGGTCCCTGCTCGCAAAATCACCTGGGCCGCCTGATCTGTCTCGACGCCGCCACCATCAAGGGCGTGGTCGACCGCCTGCGCGCGCGCGGCTTTGTGACCGTCTTGCCCGATCCCAATGACCGCCGCCGCCGCGCCGTGGCTTTATCCGAGCGTGGCCGTTCGGTCACCGCGGACGCGATCAAGGTCGCTGCCGAGATCACCGCCGCGACGCTGACGCCACTGACGCCAGACGAGCAAGAAGCGGTCCTGAAGCTGCTGAAGAAGCTCGGCTGAAATTCGAAATTATTGGCTGCGGGGCCACCACGCGGTCTGGTCCGCCAGATCCGGCCAGCCGATGGGGCGGGACGCGCCGCGTGCGGCTTCATCAGCAGGACGCGCAGCGTCCCAGTCGGCGGCAGTGACGCGCTTGCGCGTGAAGCCGTTCGAGGCATCCGACATGAGCCAGACGACGGGCGGCCCCATGATGGCGGGCTTCAACATCTGTTCGCGCGGCCAGCCGGCCTCATCGGCGACAAACGGCGTGTCGGTCGGCCCGCCCGGGATCAGCACGTTGACGGTGATGCCGGCGTTTTTCAGCTCGTCCGCCCACACCGCCGACATCGATTCCAGTGCCGACTTGGTGGCGCCGTAAGGCAGCACGCGCAGCATGGTGCGAAAGCTGGTGGTATTGTTGACGATGCGGCCCCAGCCGGCCTTGCGCATGTGCGGCAGCGCGGCCTGCGCCAGCAGCATCGGCGCACGTACGTTGATTGCGAAGAAGCGGTCCCAGACCTCCATGGTGAGCTCTTCGAGACCGGGATGGTTCTTCTCGGCATCGGGCCGGATCGAACTCATGCCGATGCCGGCGTTGTTGACGAGGCCTTCGAGGCGACCGAAACGGGCTGTCGCCTTGGCCACGGCGTCGGCGGATTGCGCCGGATCGGACAACTCGGCTTGAATCGCAAGAAGGCGGTCCCGGTTTCGCGTGGCGCCTGCCGCCAGTCTGTCGAGCGCGTTCCTGTCGCGATCGACCGCCGCCACCGCGTGACCGGCGGCGAGGAGGGCAGTCGTCATCACCGTCCCGAGGCCACCGGCGGCGCCGGTCAGCAGGATAACGCGGCCTTGACCATTGTCATTCATGAAAATTCTCCCGACCGGACTGTAACAGACGTCATCGGCCGCCGGCCATGATCGCCTTCAACCGTTGCGGCGAGACCGGCAATCGGGTGACGGCCCCGGGGCGCTGAAGGGCGTCGTCGATGGCCGAGGCGATGGCCCCGCCCACCGGATTGGTGCCGCCTTCGCCGGCGCCTTTCAAACCGAGGGGATTGAGCGGGCTCGGCGCGTCTTCGGAAATCAGCACGGAAATTTCCGGAATCTCGTGCGCGGTCGGTATCAGGTAGTCGGCGAAGGTGACCGAGAGCGGCTCGCCGGATTCGTCGTAGAGGAATTCCTCGTAGAGCGCGCCGCCCAGACCCTGCGCAAAGCCACCGGCGATCTGACCTTGCACCAGCGCCGGGTTCACCGCGCGTCCGATGTCGTAGGCAATGCAATAGCGCTCGATGGCGACGCCGCCGGTGTCGCCGTCGATGCGGACGACGGCGATGTGGACGCCATACGGATAGACCATGTGGCTGAACTCGAACGTGTCCCCGGCGTGCAAGCCGTCGGGAAGGGCGCGCGCGAGTTCGGCGAGCGGCATCGACGGGCCGGGGCCGTGGATCACACCGTCCACGATGTCGAGCGCGGCGACGTCCGTCTGCATCAGCGCGGCCGCTTCGCGCAGCGCCGTTTCGCGCAGTCTGGTCGCGGCCATGCGCGTGGCCTCGCCGCACATTACCGTCACGCGCGAGGCAAAGGCGCCCATGCCTCTTGCGATGCGGTCGGTCTGGCCGTGGATGACGCGCACCCTTGCGTAGTCCACCCCCAGCGTGTCGGCGCAGATTTGCGCGACCACCGTCTCGATGCCCTGCCCGACCGATGCGTTGCCGGTAACGATTTCCACCATGCCGTCGGGCAGCGCTTCGATGAGCACTTCGTCGAACGGCCCAAGCCCGCTCTTTTCCACGAACAGGGCAAGACCGGCGCCGGCCATTTCGCCTCTGGCGCGACGCGCCTTCAGTTGTTTTTGCAGGTCATCCCAGCGGGCCGCTTGCAGGGCTTTGTCGAGCAGCAACGCATAATCGCCGCTGTCGTAGATAATGTTGGTGCCGAGCGTGTCGAGGCCGAGCGCATAGGGCATCGCGGCTTTCGAGATCAGGTTGCGGCGCCGGATCTCGACCTTGTCGACACCGACCCTGGCGGCGATCGCATCCATCAGGCGCTCGCGCACGAAGGTCAATTCATAGCGCCCCGGCGCGCGATAGGTGCCGCAGGGCGTCTTGTTGGTAAGGCGAATGTGGCCGGTGGCGCGATAGGCCGGCACGCGATAGGGCCCCGGCATCATGGCGGCCGCAAGGTCGGGCACGGTGGCGGCGTGGGTGCGCATATAAGCGCCATTGTCGTGGAAGAATGCGTTATCGATGGCGAGGATATGACCGTCGTTGTCGATCGCCGCTTTGATGCGGTGGTGCTGCTGGCGTGAATGATTGGCGGCGATCAGATGCTCGCGCCGGTCCTCGATCCATTTGACGGGTTTTCTGAATGCGAGCGCTGCCGCGCAGACCAGCACGTCCTCGGGGTAGATTTCGCCCCGGATACCGAAACCGCCGCCGACGTGGCCCTCATGGAGCTGCACCGACTCCGGCATGCGGCCGAACATCTTCGCGAGCGTGTCGCGATTCCAGTGCACCACCTTGGCGGCGCCGTGCATTTCGAGAACGTCGCGCGTTTCGTCATAACGGGCGATGGCGCCGCGTGTTTCCATCGGCACGCCGGTGTGGCGCCCGACAGACAAATCCAAATCGACCACCGCATGGGCCCTGGCGAAGGCGGCTTCGACATCACCATAGCCTTTGCGGACAATGTCCGGCTCGGTGGTCAATTCACCTTCATAGACGCCCGGCTTCCCGGTCGCGGACAAGAGCGGCGGCAGCGGCCCGATATCGAGCTCGACCAGTTCCGCCGCGTCTTCGGCGATGTAGGCATTGTCTGCAAAGACGACGGCTACCGGCTCGCCGACGTAACGTACGAACTCGCGCGCCAGTATCGGCTGGCGATAGGGCTCGAGCGATTTCAGTCCGGTGAGGCGGAAGCCGATCGGCGGCAGGTGCGCGACGTCGGCATATGTCCATACGGCGTGCACGCCAGGCAGGGCGAGGGCGGCGAAAGTGTCGATCGATCTGATCTTTCCGTGCGCCACGGGCGAACGCACCGCGCGCATCGTCCATTGGCCGGGGAAATTGATGTCGGCGGCGAAACGGCCTTGCCCGGTCAGCAGCGGGCGGTCTTCCAGGCGTGGGACGGAGCGGCCGATGAATTTGGCCGGGCCGGTCATTTCCCGCGCATCTCCTGCGCGGCCGCACGCACCGCCTTGATGATGTTCTGATAGCCGGTGCAGCGGCAGAGGTTGGATGACAGCACGTCAATGAGATCTTCGTCGCTGATATCGGGCTCGCGCTCCAGCACGCCCACCGCCAGCATCAGGAAGCCCGGCGTACAGAAACCGCATTGCAGGCCGTGGTGGTCCATGAAGGCCTGCTGCATCGGGTGCAAGTCGTCGCCGTTGGCGAGCCCCTCCACGGTGCGAATCGGCTTGCCGTCGGCCTGGCCTGCGAACATCAGGCAGGAGCGCACCGGCTCGCCGTCGACCAGCACGGTGCAGGCGCCGCAGACACCGTGTTCGCAGCCGATATGAGTGCCGGTCTGACCGCAATCTTCGCGGATAGCGTCGGCGAGCGTGCGGCGCGGCTCGACCTGGATCGAATAGTCGCTGCCGTTGATGTTCAACGTGATGGCGGTCTTGGCGCTCATGCGGCGTTTTCCTTCGCGCGCAGCGCCGCGCGGATGCGCTGCGGCGTCGCCGGCATCTCGTCGATCTCGACCCCGAAAGGCGCGAGCGCGTCGTTGATGGCGTTGATGACGGCTGCCGGCGCGCCGATGGTGCCGCCTTCGCCCAGGCCCTTGGCCCTGGTGATCGACTGCGTGCTCGGCGTTTCCAGATGGTGCAGCTCGATGAAGGGCATCTCATGCGCAGTGGGCGGCAGGTAATCGGCGAGGGTCGAACTGAGGATATTGCCGGTGTCGTCGTAGATGATCTCTTCCAGCAGCGCGTTGCCGATGCCCTGGGCAATGCCGCCGTGCACCTGGCCGTCGGCGATCATCGGGTTGATGATGCGGCCGGCGTCCTCGGCAACGAGATAGCGGTCGATCGTGACCTGCCCGGTTTCCACATCCACCTCGACCATGGCGATGTGGCAGGCATTGGAGAAGGTGCCCGGCGGATCATAGGAGCCGCTCTCGCTCAGGCCCGGCTCGATCTCGCCGTTGAAGCGGTGGGTCTGGGTATAGGCCTCGCGCGCCATCGCCGCGACGCTGACCGAGCGATCGGTGCCGGCGACCTTCGCCGCGCCGCCTTCCAGCACGATGTCTTCCGGCGCGGCTTCCAGCATGTGGCTCGCGATCCTGATCAGCTTGGCGCGTACCTTGCGCGCAGCAATCAGCGAGGCGCCGCCGGAAATCACCAGCGAACGGCTGGCGAAGGTGCCCCAGCCATAGGGAGCGCTGTCGGTGTCGCCGTGCACGACGCGCACCACGTCGGGCGTGACCCCAAGCTCGTCGGCGACGATCTGCGCCAAAGTGGTGCGCAGGCCCTGGCCGTGTGGTGAGGAGCCTATGCGCGCTTCGACAAAGCCGGAAGGATCGACCGAGACGATGACGGTTTCCCAGCCGGGCGTGATCGCCATGCCGCGCGCGGCAAAGGCGGGGCTGCCATAGCCGGTGCGCTCGCAGAAGGTGGCAAAGCCGATGCCGAGATAGCGGCCTCTTGCGCGCGTCTCGGTCTGGTGTTTGCGGAACGCGGAAACGTCCGCGTGTTCGATCGCCATCTCCAGCGTCTCTTTGTAGCTGGCCTCGTCGTATTCGAGGCCCATGGCGCTCTTGTAGGGAAAGGTGTCGATCAGATTGCGCCGGCGGATCTCGGCCGGATCGAGGCCGAAGGCCCTGGCCGCCTTGTCCATCAGCCGTTCGATGGTGAAGGTGATGATCGGCCGCGACACCCCGCGATAGGCGGCCATCGGGCAGGTGTTGGTCAGCACGCCGCGGGCGCGGCATTCGTAATGCTGGAAGTCGTAAGGGCCGGGCAACTCGGCCATGGCCATCAGCGGTTCGACGCCCGAGGTGGTGGGAAAGCACGAATAGGCGCCGACGTTGGACAGTACGTCGCCCTTGAGCGCAATCAGCCTGGCGTTCGCGTCGAAGGCGGCGGAAACGTTAAGGTACTGGTCGCGCGCGTGGAAACTGGCGATCAGGTTCTCGCGCCGGTCTTCGGTCCAGGCGACGCTGCTTTTCAGCTTGCGCGCCAGCCACACCAGCACGACGTATTCGGGAGCCAGCGACATCTTCTGCCCGAAGCCGCCGCCGACGTCGGGTGCGATGACGCGCAGGTCGGCTTCAGGAATGCCGAGCACGTCGCAGATGGCGGTACGGGTCAGATGCGGCATCTGGGTGGTGCAGTGCAGGGTGACCCGGCCGCTGGCGCTATCGTAAGCAGCGTGCGCAGCGCGCGGTTCCATCGGCGTCGCGTTCTGGCGGCGCGAGCGCACCGCAATGGAGATGGTCATGGGGGCATCCCTGAACGCTGCATCAAAGCCTGGCGTCCTGGCGTTGCCTTCAAGGATGACGTTGCCCGGCGCCTGTTCATGAATTTGCGGCGCGCTCGCGTCGAGCGCGGCGTGGGCGTCGATCAGCGGCGTGGCCTCGTCGATATTCACCATGACGTCGTCGACGATGTCTTCGGCCTCTTCCTCGCTGGCCGCCACCACCGCGGCAACCGCTTCGCCGACGAAGCGAACCTCTCCATCGGCGAGGATTTGCTGCGGCACTGGCCGGTAATTGAACTTGTACAGCATCGGCAGAATCGGTTTTACGCCTTTGAGGTCGGCGGCGGTGATGACCGTCGCGCCCTCAGGGATTTCGATGCTGACTATCTTTCCGGCAGCGACCGGGCTGCGCACGAAGCGCACCCACCGGGTCGCGGGCAGGTCGGCGGTGAAGCGGCCATGACCGGTGATCAGAGCGGGGTCTTCCAGCCGGCGGATTGCGCGGCCGACCCAAGTCATGCCTGACCCTCTGGTTTCGCGCGCGCTCATGGCCGCACGCCCGCTTTTCCCTCCCCCCGCGAAGCGGTGGGGAGGGTCGCCCGCCGACGCGTTAGCGAAGGCGGGCGGGGTGGGGGGTACTTAGTAATGCTTGCTCTGCTTGCCGTGCTGCATCGCCGCTTACCCCCCACCCCTGACCCCTCCCCACCACGCGCGAGGGCGCGTGGGGGGAGGGGAACGCCAAAGCCGGCGCGGGAGTGCAAGGTTGTTCTCATAAGGAGTGCTCCAGCGCGCGACGCACCACCGCACGCACCAGGTCGCGCCGGTACTCGGCCGAGGTCTGGTGGTCTTCCATGGCGTCGATCGCAGCGGCCGCCGCTTGCGCTGCGGCGCGGAAGGTCTCGTCATGCGGAGTCTGGCGATTGAGCGTGGCTTCGGCCTCCGCGATCCTGCGGGGAAAAGGCTCGGCGCCACCAACGCCGACGCGCGCGTCAGCGATCTTGCCGCCGTCAAGCCGGTAGGTGACCAGCGCCGCGCTCATGGCGAAGTCGCCGGCGCGGCGGTTGAACTCGTTGAACCCGAATTTGATGTCTGGTGCGAGCAGCGGCAGCCGTACATGCGTGAGCAGTTCGTCTTCGTCCAGGGCGGTCGACATGATGCCCTCGAAATAGTTCCGGGCCGCGATCTCACGCGTGCCCCGCACGCTCTGCGCGACGATCGTCGCGTCAAGCGTGGCCGCGACCAGGCACCATTCGGACGCCGGATCGGCATGGGCGAGACTGCCGCAGAAGGTGCCGCGGGTGCGGATCGGATAGTGCGCGATGTTGCGGGCGACGCCGGCGAGAAGTGCACCAAGCGGATTATCGGTCACCGGCTTGTGGAACGCGGCGTGCCGCACGCCCGCACCAACTACGAGAGCGCCAGTGTCCGTCTCAATACGGGTGAGTTCAGCGATTTCGTTGATGTCGACCAGATGGGCCGGCTTTGCCAGCCGGAACGCCATGATTGGTACCAGGCTCTGCCCGCCGGCCAATACGCGGCCGTCCTCCGGTGCAACCTTGGTCAGAATCGCCACCGCCTCGGCAACCGTTCGTGGCACATGACGGGTGAACGGTGCTGGTTTCATTCGTGGCGTCAGTCCTTTAAAAGTCGCTTGTATGCTAACGATCCCGGTTCCATCGAGTCAACGGACGCGCGCAGGGTGATCGGCGGGTAAATTCTTAACCTGAATACAAGACGTCCCGCCGGGTGCAGCACTTTGACGCCGCCGCTTCACTTGCAGATGCGCGGCGACGCAGGTCCCATGCGGGCGCCTGAGTCGCCCGGCCCGGCAAAAATCATCCCGAAGTTCCGGAGAAGTCGCCGTATGTCGCTTTTGCGCCCGATCCGCTTTCCTTTCTTTCTCTTTCTGATCTTCGCGTGCGCCTTTCCCGCCACAAGTTTTGCCCGTCCCGTCACCGTCGCGGTAGTCGGGGATTCGATTGCCAACGAGCTCGGCCGCGGCATGCAGGCCCTGTACGCGCGCAGCCGCCACGTACATGTGATCAAGCGTACCAAATTTTCCACTGGCCTGGTGCGCACCGACTATTTCAACTGGAACGCGGCGCTGCGCCAGTTCTTGCGGCGGCATCGCGCGGACAAGATCGTCGTGGTCATGGGCGGCAACGACCGCCAGAACATCGTGGCGGGCCGCCGCAAGCTGCATCGCTTCTCGCGGGCCTGGCGGCGCAATTATGAGCGGCGCGTCGCGCGCTTCATGCAGATCCTGAAGCGCGCGCGTGCCAGGGTCTATTGGGTTGGGCTGCCGCAGGTCGCATCAGGCCAGATGACCCACGACTACCGTATCCTGAATTCAATCTATCGTCGTGAAGCCAGGCGCCACGGGTTCACCTACGTGAGCATCTGGCGCACTCTCGCCGGCTCCAAGGGTGGCTACAGCTCTTATGCCAGTGTCGGCGGGCGCCGGGCGCGGGTGCGCAAGCAGGACGGCCTGCACTTCACCGACATCGGCAGCCGGGTCCTGGCTGCTCACGTCGCCCGCGTCATGGGTCTGAGATAGATCAGGAGCCCTCGACGGGCGCGTCTTCCTGCGGTCGCGGCGCAGCCTTGGGCTTCGTCGGCTGCGGCGGCCGCTGACCGACCCTCGGAATGGTCTCCGGCGCCAACACGCCGAAGGAGAAATAGAGCTTGATCAGCGCGTCGGCATCCATGTTGGGGACCGGGATGACCGCGGATTCCGACACCAGCACCAAACCGCCCCAGGCCGGCAGCGGGGAGGTCGGCAAATAGACCAGACGCCGCTTCTCGCCCTTCACCTCAAAGGTCTGCGAGGAAGCCAGGAACGCAGGCACGTCGACGCCCTGCTCGCCGCCCAGCCGGCACATCACCACCGGCAGGCCACTGAGGTCGGGGTTGCTGCCGGCGAACATCCGCACGACCTGCGACACCGGCCGGTAGACCGCACGGAACACCGGCACCTTGGCCAGCAGGTCGTCCAGGACGTGCTGAAGGGTACGTTGCGCGCGCGTACGCACGATGAGCCCGAGCAGCCATAGGATGATCAGCACGAGCACGGTGCCGATCGAGAAAGCCAGTTGGTCCCGTTTCGGGCCGACGAGGGCGGCGCCGCTGATCTGCAGAATATCGCCGAACCAGGTTCCGGGCCCGAAGGCCGCCACGATCCAGTTGAGGGCCCAGCCGATGATGAGGACCGTCAGCACGAACGGCAGCACGACCAGCGAACCGGCAACCAGATTGCCGAAGATGCTCGTTTGCCAAAGCCGTCTTAGAAACGCACGCATGTCAGGGGCCGTGTTCGTGAACTGAACGCCTCCGGCGCGCCGGGGCGCACTATATTAACGCGCCAACGTCTATTTTGGCGTATCTATCGCCGAAAGTCTTGCGCAGGATGAGGGCAGGGATGTCCCCCGACCGGGGTCACCATCGGATGTGTCGGATCCTGTCGAAGCCGTCCCGCACGGCCCGTTCCACCCGGGCCGGCCCGAGGTCCACCATCAGCGCGTGCCAGCGATCGGCGCCGCCGACCAGGACGTCGGTGAAGGCATTGCCCGGCAGGTCGCGGGTGAAATGACGGATCCCCTGGGATTCAAACAGCGCAAACAGGGCAAAGGCGATCAGCATGGCGATTGCGGCGCCCCGGACGTTGGCCATGGTCTCGGGATCGTCGGCGGCCTTGGCGCGGCCGATGCGGCGGATCGGCTCCAGGCTGCGCGAGACCCAGTGCCGGGCGCGGCTGCGGTAAGGCGGAAAGAAGACTTCGTCGGTCATTGATTGGTCCTCAGAAGCGGAAGTAGATGAACGGCGCCACGCCTTGCGGCCCGGTCATCTCGATCAGCAGCAGGCCCACGCCCAGGAGCAGGCCGAGCGCCACCGGCGACCAGGTCCTGGTCCGCTCGGCCAGCTTCTCGATGCCATTGCCGGGCAGGAACTGGGCCGCCACCGCGCCGGCGGTGAGCACGAGCAGGAACGGGGTCAGGTACTGTGGGCCGCCCTGGAACGTAAACATCTGTTCGAAATAGCGGATCGCCACGTCGAGGTCGGGGCTGCGGAAGAACACCGCGGCCAGCGTGAACAGGTGAAACGTGATCAGCCAGCCGACGAAGGCGGCGAACCAGGTCGCGCGCGGCGATTCCGGCACCTCGCCGACGGCGGCGGCGCCAAGGGTGCTCAGTCTGGGCTGGCGGGCGGAACGCAAGGCGTGCCACTGCGCCTTGATGAACCGTTCGGTGCACAGGCCCACGCCATGGATCGCGCCCCAGATGACAAAGGTCCAGTTGGCGCCGTGCCACAACCCGCCCAGCAGCATGGTGAGGAAGATGTTGCGGTACATGCGCAGGCCGTGGTCGCGCCTGTTGCCGCGCAGCGCCCGGTAAAGGTAGTCGCGCAACCAGGTCGAGAGCGAGATGTGCCAGCGCTGCCAGAGTTGGGCCAGCGAGGTGGCGCCGAGCGGGCGGTCGAAATTTTTCCGGAATTTGAAGCCGAGCAGGGCGGCGGCACCGATGGCGATGTCGCTATAGGCCGAGAAGTCGAAATAAACCTGTACAGCATAGGCGTAGTGCGCGGCGATCAGGTCGGTGCTGGTCGCGGCGGCGGGATCGGCGAAGACCGGATCGACCAGTCCCGACGCGATGTAGTGGGCGATCACCACCTTCTTCAGCATCCCGTTGAGGATGAGCAGGAAGCCGAAGGCCACCATGGTGCGGTTGAGCGAGGGGGTCCTGGTTAACTGCGGCAGGAAGTGCGAGGCGCGCACGATCGGCCCCGCCACCAGTTGCGGAAAGAAGGAGATGTAGAGGAACAGGTCGATCGGCGAGCGCACCGGCTTGATGTGCCCGCGGTCGACGTCGACCACGTAGGAGATGCCCTGGAAGGTGAAGAACGAAATGCCGATCGGCAGGATGATCTCCAGGAAAGGCATGTCGCGCTGCAGCCCGAGCGCCAGCGTCAGGTCGGTCAGGCTGTTCATGAAGAAGTTGTAGTATTTGAAGATGCCGAGCACGCCGAGATTGAGCGCCACGGCTGTTACCACGATGCGCTTGCGCAGCACCTTGTCTCTGGTGGCGGCGAGCCCGAGACCGGCGAGGTAATTGAGCGCGGAGGAACCGGCGAGCAGCGCCATGAAGCGCCAGTCCCAGTAACCGTAAAAGAAATAGCTGGCGCCCAGCAGCAGCAGCTTGCGCGGTTCGGCGTGGGCCCGCAACGCCCATGCCGTGACGAAGACCGCGAAGAAGAAGAAGGCGAACTCGGGCGTCGGAAAAAGCATGCAGTCTTTCGCGGTTCGTCGTTCTAACGATCAGAGCAGGCCGGCCGCCCGGGCGACATCGTAAGCGAACAGCAGGCGGCCGTCGTCGGTGAAGTGTTGTCCGTCATCCATGCGCAACTGTCGCCTGACACCGTTCAGGTTGTCGCCGAACGAGCTGTAGGCGCCATTTGCGGCAAGAAACCTTTTCGAGACGCTGACGTAGTGGAAGCCGTGCCGCCTGGCCTGGTAGCGATAGATGCGGTTGAGCGTCCGGTATGCGGCGCTGAGTTTGTCCGAGCGCACCGGCGGCAGACCAAGCCAGTAGATCCGCGCGCCGGTGTTCTTGTGGCCGAAATTGTTCATGAAGCGCGACACAAGCCGGTTGTATTCGGCGCGCCAGGCCTTGGTGCCGGGATCGTAGCGCTTGCCGCCGCGGCGGATGGTCTGGTTGTCGTTGCCGCCTATGACGACGAACACAACATTGGGCTTGTGGCTGCGCAGGAAATCGCTCGCCACCTTGTTCCAGTCGTAATAGTCGGTACGCACCAGTCCCGTGGCGAATTTGGTCTGGTGGACGACGCGGACGCTGCTGTTTTTGGCGAACAGGTCCTGCATGCCGCGGGCCAGATCATGGGCTACAGAATCGCCGAGCACAGCGACCGTGATCGTGCGGGTACGGGCGCTGAGCAGATCGGAATGAACAGGTGTGGCGGCCGCGATCGTGCAGGCGGCAATCAACGCAAAAATGGACAGTCCCGTACGACGCAACCAGACGGCGGGATTGAGGTGTGTCAGCGACAGTGACATGCCGATACGCCTCCCTTCAGAAGACCCAAGAGTGCGTGTGAAGAAGCAGCCCGGAGGCGCTCCCTGGAAGTGCAGGGTAACGATGAAGAATTTTTGTATAAACTTAACGGCGCGGTTTGATTACCCTATGATTAATCGCGATGAATGCCGGGTTTGTGGCCTTTTTTTAAGGTGAATTGCAGGCTGCGACATTAGGTCCCGCGCTGAAGTGCCTGGAACTTTTCGCGGCGGGATTGGATCGCGGCACGCGTCAGATGATGGCGTGGCGCACCTTGGCCGAAAACCATTCGCTGACGACGACGGTGCCGATGATCACCAGCAGGATAAATGAGACCTGCGTCCAGGCCAGCGTCGTGATGGCGCCGTTCAGCGGCAGGCCAATGCCGCCGGCGCCGACCAGGCCCACCACTGTCGACTCGCGGATGTTGATGTCCCAGCGGAACACGCTGATACCGGCGAACGCGGGCAGCACCTGCGGCACGATACCGTAGGCTGTGACTTGCGCCCCGCTCGCGCCCGTCGCGCGGACCGCCTCGACCTGGGTTTCGTCGATCTCCTCGATTGCCTCGTAGAGGAGTTTGGCGCAGAAACCGATCGAGCGGAGACCAATGGCGAGGATGCCGGCGAACACACCCGGCCCGACAATGGTCACCAGCATCAGCGCCCAGATCAGCGAGTTGATCGAGCGAGAGGCGACAATGATGTAAAGCGCCACGGGCCGCACCAGGGCAACACTCGGCGTGGTGTTGTGGGCGGCGCAATAGGCGACCGGCACGGCTATGATGATCGCCAGCAACGTGCCGAGCGTCGCGATGTTGATGGTGTCCCAGAGCGGTTTTTTCAACTCAGCGATGAAGCCCCAGTCCGGCGGCACCATGCGCGCGGCCAGATCGCCGGCCTGGCGCGGCGCATCCCAGACGAAGGCCCAGATGGTCTTGTCGGAAATGAGATGGAAGCAGCCAACGAACAGGGCGACGGCTGCAAGCCAGGCAAGCCAGATCGCGATCTGCGCGCGGGGCTCGCGGCGTTGCCAGGCCTTGGTGCCGTTACGAAGCGCGACCGCCATCACTGCACCCAGCGCCGCAGATGACCGGAGGAATATTCCACCGCCATCACGATGGCGATGATGACGAGCAGGATGGCGGCGGCGGAATCGAATTCGTAGCGGTCGAAGGCGGTATTCAGGGTGGCGCCGATGCCGCCGCCGCCGACGATGCCGACCACCGCCGATTTACGGAAATTGATGTCGAGGCGGTAAAGTCCGAGCCCGATCATGCGCGGCATGACCTGCGGCTGCACTCCGTAATTGATCCACTGCAGCCAGCTCGCGCCGGTCGCGCGCACCGCTTCCGCCGGCACCGGGTCCATGTCCTCGATGTCCTCGGCGAGCAGCTTGCCGTAGAAACCGATGGTCGCGAAGGACAGTGTGACGAAGCCGGCGAACGGTCCGAAGCCGAACAGCTTCACGAAGAAGATCGCCAGGATCACTTCCTGGAAGCTGCGCGACACGGCGAGGATGGCGCGGCAGAAGTAGTAGACCGGTAGCGGCGCGATGTTGCGGGCAGCGCCGATGCCGACCGGGATCGACAGCGCCACGCCGACCACGGTGGCAACCACCGTCATCCAGAGGCTCTCGGAGATGCCGTCGACGATCTCGTCCCAGCGGCTGGTGAAATCCGGGGGAAGGAAGGCCGTAATGAATTTGACGCCGCGCGGCAGACCTTCCAGGACGCGCGTCCAGTTGACGTCGGTAGTGCCGAGCGCGAGCGCCAGATAGAACGCGGCGCCGAACGCCAGCGTCCAGCGCAACCACGCCCGCTTGATAAAGGGTGGCTTGTGCCAGCGGCGTGGCGCGACGGCCGCGACGCTCATGGGCAGGCCCCCATCATCACCGCAGCCCCGCCAGGCGGTCGCGCTCGGGCTGATGAGAACTCGAGCAGGATCACCTCGGCGTCCGTCTCGCCTGTGGCGTCATCGGCCTCGTCGGCCTTGCGGATGGTGGCCGACCAGTCCTCTTCGCCGTAGATGTCTGTGAGCACGTCGGCGGTGATCGCGGCCGGCGGCCCGTCATAGACGATCTCGCCCAGCCGCAAACCGACGATGCGTTCGGCGAATTGTTGCGCCAGCATGACGTCATGGATATTGATGATCGCCGCCAGCCGACGTTCCTCGCACAGTTCCTTGATCAGCCGCATGATCTGCCGCGAGGTCTTGGGATCGAGCGAGGCTGTAGGCTCGTCCACCAGCAACAGTTCCGGGTTCTGGATCAGCGCGCGGCAGATGCCGACGCGCTGACGCTGACCGCCCGACAATTCGTCGGCGCGCTTGTCCGCCATGTGATCGAGGCCCACGCGCTCCAGCAGCCGGAACGCCTCGTCGACATCGGCCTGCGGAAAACGACGAAACCAGCTCTGCCAGAAGCCGACGTAGCCAAGGCGACCGCTGAGCACATTCTCCATCACGCTCAGACGTTCGACGAGCGCGTATTCCTGGAAGATCATGCCCATCTTTCGCCGGGCGCGGCGCAACTGGCTGCCGCCCAGGCCCGTGATCTCGATGTCGTTGAGGGTGACGGTTCCGGCGGTCGGCTCGACCAGCCGGTTTATGCAGCGGATCAGCGTGGACTTGCCAGCACCGGAGGGGCCGATCAGCGCCATGACCTGGCCGTCAGGCACGTCGAGATCAATCGCCTTCAGCGCCAGGTCGCCGGTGCGGTAGCGCTTGCTCAGTCCTTCGATGCGAAGCATCTGGCGATCGTCCCCCAGCCGCCGATATTACCGAGCTATCGTTTCCCGCCGGAGTCTACACCCGGATCGGCCAAAGGCTGATCCGGGCACGAACAACGACGGGTCACGGTTGCCGGATGATACGGCCCAGCGTCACTTGCAAGTGTATTTGACGCCATTGGCCGCGTCGATCTTGCGGATGACCGCCCAGTCCTTCTTGTACTCGATGGGAATGAACTTGCCTTCTTTCTTGAACTCTTTTTGCAAGGCGGAACCTTCCCACGGAAAGGTGAAGAACGCTTCCTTGATTTTGGCCACGACCTTGGGATCGAGGTTGTAGACATAGCCATAACCGGTGGTCGGGAAGGTCTGGGACTTGTAAATCGAGCGGATCATCTTCGGATCGACGACCTTGCGGTCGAACATCCGCTTCATCACCGAATTGGCGACCGCGGCAGCGTCGTAGTCCTTGTTGGCGACGCCGAGGATGGAGTTGTCGTGCTTGCCCGAAAATGTCGGCTCAAAATCCTTCTTGGCTACCAGATTGAAGTCCGCCTTGAGGATCGCCGACGGTGCCTTGAAGCCTGAATTTGATGTCGGCGACGTGAAGGCGACCTTCTTGCCCTTGAGATCGGCCGGTGTCTTGATGGGGCTGTCGGCGGGAACGATGATCTCCATCTCGTAACCGAACGATCCATCCTTCGCTGCCATCATCGCGAAGGGAACAAGGCCGGCGCAATTGACCGCGATCGGATTGCCGCCAGTGTTCACGCCGGCCACGTGCAGCCGGCCCGAGCGCATCGCCTCGTATTGCGCGGCGTAGGACTGCACCGGGAAGAACACGACCTTTTTGCCGGTCATCTTCTCCATGTGTTTGATGAAGCCGTCCCACACCTTCTGATAAACGGCCGGGTCTTCCACCGGCGTATAAGAGAAGATGATGGTCGACGGGTTGACGGTCTTGGCCGGCGTGTCGGCGACCAGGTCGCCGTTGCGATCGCAGTAGGCCTTGTCGAGGGTGCCGCGCGGACAATCCTCGGCCTTGGCCGCGCCGGCGACGCCGAGCGTGATCGTTACTGTAGCAATTAAACCGGATAGTGCATTGATGACCTTGGACATTGTCGCCCTCCTGCCGTGGTTCACCGGCAATGGTGGGACCATGCCACGGCTGTGTGACAGTTTAATCCGCGATCCGCGTGCCGGTTAAGTGGTTTGCCTGGGGCAGTATTTTCGTGGGCCAGAGGCCGGTCAACGTACTGGAAACGCAAGCATTTATGATGGTCTCCGGCCGCTGGCTGGCCCCCCCGCGGCTACGGCGTCAGTGTACACGCCCCCCTTCCTCTGGATGTGAGACTTGCCTCATACTCGCCGGTTCAGACGGCTCGCGCTTCAGCTACCGACTTTCAGCGTCGAAACCAGCGCGCGTAACGCTGCGACTGTTGACGGTGCCACGAGCTTGCCCGTACGGGGGTTGGCGGTCGGCACGCCTTCGATGGTCATGGTGAAACGTGCCGCCTCGGCATCGACGGTAATTGTGTGAGTGTTCCGTGAAACGGTTGGGTCCGCCCAGATTTCGAGCCGGGTGCGGTCGGGACCGACGCCGGCGAGGCTGAGCGCCGCCGCGACGTTGACATTGGTCGGGAAACCACGGGCGCCTTCGCGCGCGCTGCCGTCGAAAACTTTCAATGGTTTGTCGAGTCCGGCAAGCGAAACATTACGCTCGACCAGGTAGGGCGCGCCCTCGAGGCCCGCAGGCGGCTTGCGGGTCACCATTTTGATTTCGCGTATGCCGCTTTCGGCGGCCGCACGGACGGCATCAAGGCCGAGGAGGGCGCCGGTCGGCACCATGATGCGCGCGCCGGTCTGTTTGGCGCGTTCGATCAGGTCGCCGTGTTGCAGGAGCTGTGCCACCGACAGCGGCATGAAAACCCGGCCCTTGTCGATCACGCTGACGGCGATGTCGTGAAACAACGCCGGCGGCAGGCATTCCACGACCACGTCGCAGTCGTCGGCGAGTTCGGTGGCGGAACGGAAATCAACGGTCTCCAAAGCCGGCAATGCGCGCTTCGCCTTGGCGATGTCACGCACCGCAACTGCCGTGAGCGTCAAACCGGGAATGCCATCGATCAGCCGCCGCGCCACTTCAGCGCCAACCGAACCGAGACCGGCAATGCCGACATGCAAGGGCGGTTTATCGGGCAATTGGTATTCCTCCGGATTCATCAGCGCCAGGCATCGAGCCGCCAGCCGTCGTCGGTAAAATGCACGTTGAGTCCGGCGGCCTCGATGCGCTGGCTCGGCGCCGCCGTGATGCCCCACTGGTCGAGCCGGCCGGGTGGCCAGGTCCAGTCGTCGGGGCCACCGGGACGGTAGCTCGCATCGATCTGCTGCATTTCGCTGGTGTATTCGATGGGGAAGTCTTCCGGGCCGAGGAAATAGCAGAAAACGTTGTTGCCCGCCCCATGGCGGCCGGGACCCCATTCGATTCCGCGGCCGTTGTCGCGCATGCGGCCGGCGCCGCGCATCACCGAATCGAGATCGGGCATCTCGAAGGCGAGGTGGTTGAGCGTCGGCCCGCCGGAAAAGCCGACCACGACGCTGTGGTGGTCGCTGTTGCAGGACAGAAAGCGCAATTTCCTGGTGGTGTCGGTGAGCGTGAACCCGAGCGCCTCGCGAAAGCAGGCGATGGTCGCGTCGCTGTCACCGGCGTTGAGATTGATGTGTGACAGCTTTCCCGGCCGGTCGCGATCTCCGGCGCTGTCGGTGTGGTCCCTGACGCCGCAGACCACCGCGATGTTGCGGCCTTCCGGATCCTTGAAGCCGAAGCCGTAGGCGCCATGCGGTTGGCGCAGGGGTGCGGGCGCCTCGACGGCCGTGAGCCCGTGCGCAGTCACCTGCGCGTGCAGGGCATCGACGGTTCCGCGATCGGCGGCGTCGAATGTCATGCGGATGACACATGGTTTGTCCGTCGGGTGGACGCTTAGAATATGGTGGAACGGCCCGCCGCCGCGCAGATGGTGCATGCCGTTTTCCGATCCGACGGGCACGAGATTCCAGACCTTGTCGAAGAACGCCGCGCCCGCGTCCGGGTCGGCCAGCCCGATATCGACGCTGCGCAAGGCGCTCACCCTGGCGAGGCTCATCATTCTCCTCCCAGAAAGCGCACGGCGTTGTCGTGATGCAGGAGCTTCACATCGCCGTCGGACAAATTGAGTGCGGCCACGGCATCGACCGGTTTGCGCTCGTAGACCACGAACGGGAAGTCGGTGCCGATGCAAAGCTGGCGCATGCCGAATGTGTCGATCAGATGCCGCAACGTCGGCGCGTCATAGACCAGTGTATCGTAATAGAGCCGGCGCGCGTGCTCGTGCGGCGGCGCGCCCATGCGTTCGGCGAAATCCGGGTAGAGCTTCCAGCCGTGCGCCAGCCGCGGGAGAACAGAAGCGAAAGCGCCGCCGCCGTGGCTGAATGCGAGCCGCAGCCCGGGATGCCGGGTGAGCGTGCCGCCGGTGATCAGCGAGGCGATGGTGAAGGCGGTTTCGAGCGGAAAGCCGATGAAGGTCATCAGCCCGGGCGGGCCGACGATGCGCTCCTTGCCGGGTGGATGCAGGGCGTGCACGAACACGGCGGCGCCCAGCTCTTCCGCCGTGGCGAATACCGGCTCGAACTTCGGATCGCCGAGTGCCGCGCCATTGACGTTGCTGCCGAGCTCGATGCCGCGAAAGCCGTCCTTCATCAGGCGTTCCAGCTCGCGCGCGGCGACGTCCGGATCCTGCATCGGGACGCCGCCGAGGCCGAGGAAACGGTCGGGTGCGCGCGCCACCATGGCGGCGATGGTGTCGTTGACGTGGCGGGTGAGCGGCACCGCGTCGTCGAGCGGCAGCCAGTAGGACAGCAGTTCCGGCATCGGCGAGAGCACCTGGCGCGCGATGCCCATACTGGCCATGGCTTCCAGGCGGCGCTCGATGTCCCAGCATTCGTCGGTGACGGTACGGAAGTTCCTGCCGTCGATGATGACGTTCTTGTGGTGGCAATCGTGCGCCGGCTGCATGTGCGGCCAATGCGCGCCGCCGTGCTTGCCGGCATAGGCGGGAAACTCCGCCGGCACGATATGGGTATGGATGTCGATGGCGTGGGTAGTCATGCATGCCCCGGCGGTATTCAGAACGAGACCGCCATCATCCGGGAAACCGGCTCCCGTGCAACGGGGGTGCGTCAGCGTCCGACGAACTTGTCGAGCGCGGCGATCTCGTCCCTGTCGCCCTCGAAGTCCTCGGCGATGCGCTCATAGAGCCGGGCGGCGGCGGACAGCATTTCGCTCTCCGGATGGTCCTTGCCCACGAACGCGGAGATTTCGTCCAGCTCGGCCACCCAGCGATAGGCCTTCGAATACATGCCGGGCATTTGCCGCGAGAGATAGCCGAGCAGGTCGGGCCGGCTGTCGGCGAGTTCGGCCTTGAGCGCCTCGGCCGAACCGCCACGGGTGGCGGCGAGCATCATGGCGGCGCCGAGTGCCGTGAAGCCCTTGGTGATGCCGGCATAGGACATCTTCAGGGAGGAGGCGGCGGTGAGCGGGCCGTCCAGCACGTGCACGATCAGGCCGTAGTCGTTGAGCCTGGCCAACGCGCTGGCGGCCGGACCGGAGACGTAGAGCTTGGTGTTGTTCGACCCCGGTTTCGGCGGCGGGCCGATGATGCCGGCGTCGGCGAAGGGCGCGCCGGTTTCCGCGATCACCGCGGCGATGGCCGCGGCGGTGTCGGGACTGAGCGCATTGCAGTCGGCGTAGACCGGCTTGCGGTTGGCGGCCGACAGCAGCGGGGCGAAGTGTTTGGCAAGCGCCAACGCCTCACCTGGCGGCACGATCGAGAGCAGAATGTCGGCTTCCATCAGCTGCCTTTCGTCGATGTCCTGCATGCCGGCGTCGCGCGCGCGGGCGATGCTGGCTTCGCTGCGGCCTTTCAGCGGGGTGAGGACCGTCACCTTGTAGTCTGTCAGGCGTCTGGCGACGCCGGCGCCCATGGCGCCAGGAGCGATGATGGCGACGGTCAGGGTCATGGGCCAATTCCTGCGATCACAAAAAAGCCTCGGTAGGAGGCCAATCTATGCTATTCTCATACAACGAGACGGGCCTGGGCGCGACAGCCCTTGAGGCGTGAGCGGTTTTGCACCGCGGCCATACACAAAAAGGACCCCAGATTGGATATGATATCCGTTCCGGCCGATGAGGCCGGAACCGAAAATGCGCGCGCCTGGACTTACCGGCTGTTGCGCTACCGTGAACCCAGCCATCTGCGCAGCGCGATCGAACTCGCCATCAGCTTCGCGCCGCTGGCCGCGCTCTGGGTGGCGATGTGGCTCGCCTATTCGTTCGGCTTCTGGTGGCTGACCCTGCTGCTGTCGGTGCCGGCTGCCGGCTTCCTGGTGCGCCTGTTTCTGATCCAGCACGACTGCGGACACGGCGCGTTTTTTCGCCATCGCGCCATCAACGACTGGACCGGACGTGTGCTCGGCGTATTCACCATGACGCCCTATGATTTCTGGCGGCGCACCCATGCCGTCCATCACGCCACCAGTGGCAATCTCGATCGCCGCGGGCTGGGTGACATCGACACCCTGACCGTGCGCGAATATCTGGCGCTGCCGCGTGGGCGCCGTCTGTTGTATCGGCTCTACCGTAACCCGCTGGTGATGTTCGGCCTGGCGCCGGCTTATCTGTTTTTCCTGCAGCACCGGCTGCCGGTCGGCATGATGCGCGGTGGCTGGACGCTTTGGCTCAGCACCATGGCGACCAACGCGGCGCTGGCGTTGATCGCCGCCCTGTTGATCTGGCTGATCGGCCTCGCCGCCTTCGCGCTGGTGCATCTGTTGACCGTGCTGCTGGCGGCGACCTTCGGCGTCTGGTTGTTCTACGTGCAGCACCAGTTCGAGCACGCGCTGTGGACCGACGGCGCCAACTGGGATCTGCACGAGGCGGCGTTGCACGGCAGTTCCTATTACGTGCTGCCCGGCGTGCTGCGCTGGTTCACCGCCAATATCGGCATGCACCACGTGCATCATCTGTGCAGCCGCATTCCCTATTACCGGCTGCCGCGGGTGCTGAAGGAAAACCCCGAGCTCGGCGACATCGGCCGGCTGACGCTGTGGGACAGCTTCAAATGCGTGCGCCTGGTGTTGTGGGACGAGCGCCGCCAGAAGCTGATCTCGTTCGGCGAACTGCGCCGGATGCGCGCCGCACCGCAGGTGGCCTGACGCTCACGACCCCGTTACGCCGCCGTCGAGATTGATGCTCTGGCCGGTGACAAAGCCGGATGCATCGGATGCCAGGAACAGGGCGGCGCCCACCAGATCGTCCGGCGTTTCGGCGCGCGGAATGCACTGCATGGCGATGATGCGCTCCTTCTGCGCGGGCGTAATCGTCTTGCGCTCGATCTCGGTGAAGGTCGCGCCCGGCAGGATAGCGTTGACGGTGATGCCGTCTGGCCCGAGCTCGCGCGCCATCGACAGGCTCATGCTCAGGAGCGCGCCCTTGGCGGCGATGTAATGCAGGTAGTTCGGCCGGCCAAGCCGCACCGCGCCGGAAGCGATGTTGATGATGCGGCCCCATTTCCGTTGCCGCATCGCCGGCAGCACCGCCCGCGCGCACAGGAACGGGCCGGTCAAGTTGACGCGCAGCACCTGCTCCCATTCCGCCAGCGGAATCTGGTCGAAGGGCCGCATCTCCAGCGTCGAGAAGACGCCTGCATTGTTGATGAGGACGTCGATGCGGCCCCACTCGGCCTCGACGCGACCGACCATCTCCTTGATTGAGTTCTCGTCGGCGACGTCGGTGGTCACCGCCAGCGACTGGCCGCCGGCTTCGAGGATCTCGGCGGAGACGTGGCCGCCGCGTTCCTCGTTCAACTCGGCGATCGCCACGCGCGCGCCCGCTTTCGCGAACGATTTGGCGAATACGCGGCCAATACCCTGACCCGCGCCGGTGATGATGACGACTCGGTCCTTGAGCGACGGGAAGACGATGTTGTCGGTGCTCATGGAGCTTTCTTGCGCTCTTGTTCCGGTTCGCTGTCAGTTCTTCGGCAAGGCTTCGAGTGCCTTGCGCGCGTCCTGCGGCGTCCACCAAGGCTTGACGCCCAGGTCCTCCGCGATCAGGCCGGCGCTGATATAGCCGGCGCCGCCGGAGATCGCGCCGCCGGGATGGCCAGCGGAGCCGGCGTTATACAGGTTCGGGATCGGCGAGCGATAGCCGAAATGATTGTACATCACCTGCTCGGCATTGAAGGCGCCCATGAAAATGTCGCCGCCGCGCATGTTGATCATCTCCTGCACGTATTCGCGGCCGGTGTAGGCGTAGCGCCCGAGGATGTTCTTCGACGTCATGTTGGGACAATAGCGCGCGAAGGTCTCGATGATGCGGTCGGAGAATTCCTCCTTCCAGCTTTCGTAGTTCTTGCCGCCGATGTCGGGATCAAGCGGCATCACGTGCCAGCAATAGGTGGTGTGTTTGCCGGGCGGCGCCTGCGTCGGATCGAGCAGGCTCAACGGGCCGGAGCCGAACTGGACGATCTCCGGCACCTTTCCGGCCTGCACGTCCTGGTGCGCGGCGTTGAGGTCTTCCATGGTCTCGGCGCCGATCGACCATTTCAGCGAGCGGTTGATGTTGGGGTCGAAGCTTTCCGCCTTGAATCGCGGGCTTTCATTCAATGCCAGGTGCAGGCCGAACAGGCTCCAGGCGGTGTACTGGAAGCCGTCGAGCTTCTTCAGGAAGTCGGAGGGAAGTTGCTCGCGCCCGACCAGCGTCTCGAAGGTCTGGTGCACGTCGATGCAAGAGGCGACGAACTGCCTGGCGCGCACCGTGCTGCCGTCGGCAAGTTCGATGCCGGTGGCCTTGCCATTCTCGATGACGATGCGGTCGATTGTGACCTGCGGCTCGAAGGTGCCGCCGGCGGCGATGAAGGTCTCCAACAGGCCGCGCGCCAGGTTGAACGAGCCGCCCTGGCAGAGCTGGTAGCCGCTTTCGAGATCGAAGGCGCGGATCACCGAACCCATGGGTGATGTCCTGGACAAGGTGTCGGTCAGCCAGGTTCCGAACAGCGATACCTTGAACAGGAACAAGAGGCGCACGTGCTCGTTCTCGAACAGCTCGCGCACCACTTCGAGCGGCTGGCGGTTGGCAACCTCGAGGAACTCGCGACCGAGCGCGTTGCGTGACAACAGCGCCTCGCGCTCGTCCCTGGGCACCGGCGCGGCGTAGCGTTCCGGCAGGAAGATGTCGCGGGTAATCGCCTCCGCTTTCCTGTTCCATTCGCGGAATGTCCGGGCGTCCTTCTGCGAGAAGCGCGCGATATTGGCGACCGACTCCTCGAGGTCGCGGCCGAGCACCAGCGCCGAACCGTCGTGGTGCGCCTGGCCGAATTCGTAACGCGGGGTGATGTAGGTCACCCGCGCGTCGAGCCCGAGGTCCTTGAACCAGGGCGTCTCGGAAATGTGGAAGTGATTGATCGAGTGCAGGTTGTGGTAGAAGCCGGGTAGCGTCACTTCGCGTGTGCAAAGCCCGCCCCCGTAGGTGAGCCGCCGCTCCACCAGCAGGATGTCGAGGCCTGCGCGGGCGAGATAGCTGCCCAGGATGAGGCCGTGATGGCCGGCCCCGATGATGATGCCGTCATAGGTCTTTTGGAGTGCCTTGGACAAAAGGTGTGGTCCTCCCGGTCGCGATCCTGGGCTGCCGGTGGGCAGCGGGCGCCACAGTGCAAAACGCTGGCGGTTCAGGTCAATGGACGCCCGCGCAGGCCCGCTATGACGGCACTCCGAAGTATAGTTCGGCCAGTTGCGGGTGGACCTTCGCCCGCCAATGCCGGTAACATGCCGGCAATTCAATCGATGGGCCGTAACGGCCTCTGGGAGGAGCTACCATGCGTATCATGCGTAAGAGTTTGCTTGTTGCGGGCGCCGCGTTGCTGCTCGCGGCGGGGCCGGCGGCGGCCCAGCAGAAGCCGGTCAAGATCGGCTTCATCTCGACCTTCTCGGGTCCGGTGGCCGTCATCGGCAATAACATGCGCGACTCGTTCGAACTGGCGCTCGACCACATGGGCCGCAAGATGGGCGGCCGGCCGGTCGAGGTCATCTATGAAGACGACGGCTTCAAGCCGGCCATCGGCAAGCAGAAGACCGAGAAGCTGATCCAGTCCGACAAGGTCGACTTCCTGGTCGGCTACATCTGGTCGAACGTGCTGCTGGCGTCGCTGAAGCCGGCGGTCGACTTCCAAGACCTTCATCATCAGCGCCAATGCCGGCCCGCACCAGATCGCCGGCAAGCTGTGCTCGCCCTACTTCTTCTCGACCTCGTGGCAGAACGACCAGACGCCGCAGGCGATGGGCCTCTACATGAACCAGAAGGGCGTGAAGAGCGTGTTCCTGATCGGCCCGAACTACGCCGCCGGCAAGGACATGCTGGCGGGCGTCGCCTCCACCTTCAAGGGCAAGGTCGTCGGCAAGGAGCTGACCACCTGGCCGTCGCAGCTCGACTTCTCCGCCGAGCTGGCCAAGGCCAAGGCCGCCAATCCGGACGCCATCTTCGTGTTCTATCCGGGCAAGGCGGGCGTGCAGTTCCTGTCGCAGTACGCGCAGCAGGGTCTGAAGGACAAGATCCCGCTCTACACCGCTTTCACCATCGACGAGCTGTCGCTGCCCTTGCAGAAGGACCTGGCGGTCGGCGTCGCCGGCGCGCAGGAATGGGTCAACGACCTGCCCAATGCGACCAACAAGAAGTTCGTCGCCGACTTTGTGGCGAAGTACAAGGGCAAGAAGCCGTCGTTCTACGGCGCCCAGTCCTATGACGCCGCCAATCTGATCAGGTCGGCGGTCGAGCAGGTCAAGGACCTGAGCAACAAGGATGCCGTGCGCAAGGCGCTGGAAAAGGCCGACTTCAAGTCCGTGCGCGGCGACTTCAAGTACGGCAACAACCACTTCCCGATCCAGAACTTCTATCTGCAGGTCGCGGAGAAGAAGGGCGACGATTACGTGCTCAAGACCGTCGCCACCATCGTCAAGAACGATCAGGATCGGTATCACAAAGAGTGCCCGATGAAGTAAGCATCGGTCACGCGCGACGGAACGGCAGGAGCGGGGACGTTTCTGCCGTTTCGGTTTTCAGGGGGGATGACGTTGCGTTCTGACTCGTGTCCCGGGCGCGACGCGCCACGAAGTGGTGCGCCGTCGCCGCGGGACTTCGATTATTGTCCGATAGAAGCTGGGCTCTGCGCCCCATGACCCTGTTCATTGAGCAGTGCCTCAACGGCTTTCAGCTCGGTCTGCTGCTGTTTCTGCTGGCGGCGGGGCTTACGCTCGTTTTCGGCATCATGGACCTGGTCAACCTGGCGCACGGTTCGCTCTACATGGTCGGCGCCTATTTCGCCGCCACCTTCGCCGCCTTCACCGGCAGCTTCGTGTTCGGCGCGCTGATTGCGCTGGTGCTCACGCTGCTGGTCGGCATGGCGGTGGAAGTGATCGCCATGCGGCGATTGTACGGCCGCGACCACCTCGACCATGTGCTCGGCACCTTCGGCCTTCTCCTGTTCTTCAATGAAGCGGTGCGCCTGATCTGGGGGCCCGCCGGCATGAGCCTGCCGCTGCCCTCCTGGCTGCTGGTGCCGGTCGAGGTGCTGCCCGGCATTTTCTATTCCGCCTACAAGCTGTCGCTGATTGCCGTGACGTTGACCGTCGCGGCGCTGCTCTATTTCATCGTCATGCGCACGCGCATCGGCATGCTGATCCGCGCCGGCGCGTCAAATCGCGAGATGGTCGGCGCGCTCGGCGTCAACATCAAGCTGCTCTACACGCTGGTGTTTGGCCTCGGCGCCGCGCTCGCCGGGCTTGCCGGGCTGATGCAGGCGCCCATCCTCACCGTTCAGATCGGCATGGGCGAGAATATTCTCATCCTCGCCTTTGTCATCACCGTCATCGGCGGCATCGGCTCGATTCGCGGCGCCTTCGTGGCGGCGCTGCTGGTCGGCTTCATCGATACTTTGGGCCGCGCCTACTTCAACGACGTGCTCGGCGCGGTCCTCAGCGCAGACGCGGCCGCCACCGCCGGACCTGCGCTGTCCTCCATGCTGATCTACCTGCTGATGGCGGTGGTGCTGGTGGTGAAGCCGGAAGGCCTGTTCGCGGCGGGCAATCGATGACCTCCGCGCTGACCCTGCGCAATATCGTTTCCGCCGCGCTGCTCGTGGCGCTCGCGCTGCTGCCGCTTTACGCAAAGCTCGCCGACGATCTCTTCATGCTCACCCTGTTCACCCGCATCGTCATCCTCGCCATCGCCGCGGTGAGCCTGAACCTGATCCTCGGCTACGGCGGCATGATGAGCTTCGGCCACGCCGTCTATCTCGGCATCGGCGGCTATGCGGTCGGCATGCTCGCCAACGAGGAAATCTACAACGGCTTCGTCCAGTGGCCGGTGGCGCTCGGCGCGTCAGCGCTGTTCGCGCTGGTGATCGGGGCGCTCTGCCTGCGCACGCGCGGTGTCTATTTCATCATGATCACGCTTGCCTTCGCCCAGATGGCCTATTACGTGGTCGGCGGCATCGAGCGCTACGGCGGCGATGACGGCCTGACCATCTACCAGCGCAGCGCGTTCTTCCCGCCCCTCAACCTGTCCAACCGCGTGCAGTTCTACTACATCTGCCTGGCGCTGCTGTTCGCCTCGATCTATCTGGTGTGGCGGCTGATCAATTCCCGCTTCGGCCTGGTGATCCAGGGTGCGCGCTCCAACGAGGCGCGCATGCGCGCCATTGGCTTTCCGACCTACCGTTACAAGCTGACCTGCTTCGTCATTGCCGGCGTGCTGTGCGGCCTGTCCGGCGCGCTGATCGCCAACCACAACGACTTCATCAGCCCGTCCACCATGTACTGGACCGCGTCCGGCGACCTGATCATCATGGTGGTGCTCGGCGGCATGGCGACGGCCGTCGGCCCGGTGTTCGGCGCGGTGGCGTTGCTGGTGCTGGAGGAGGTGCTGTCCGGCATCACCGAGCACTGGCAGATCATCCTCGGGCCGTTGCTGCTGCTGGTGGTGCTGTTCGCGCGCGGCGGCATCGACGGGCTTTTGCAGAAGCTGGACTTATGGTTGCACGGCGGGAGGCGGCCATGAGCGCGCCCTTGCTCCAGATCGATCATCTGGCCAGGCGCTTCGGCGGCATCGTTGCCACCGATGACGTGATGCTCACAGTGCCCGCGGGCGAATTGCATGCGGTGATCGGCCCGAACGGCGCCGGCAAGACCACACTGATCGCGCAACTGGCCGGGCAACTGACGCCGGACTCCGGCCGCATTCAGTTCGCCGGCCAGGACATCACGCGGCTGCCGCCGTACCGGCGCAGCCTGCTCGGGCTGGCGCGCTCGTTCCAGATCACCTCGCTGTTTCTCGATCTCAGCGTGCTCGACAACGTGGCGCTTGCGGTGCAGGCCCATGCCGGCCATTCGTTCCATTTCTGGCGCGACGCCCGAAAGCAGAGCGATTTGCGCGAACCGGCACAGGCGGCGCTGGCGCGCGTCGGCCTGGCCGGTCGTGGTGACGAGCCAGCCTCCGCGCTCAGCCACGGGGAGCACCGTCTCCTGGAACTGGCCATGGCGCTTGCCGGCAACCCGCGCATGCTGCTGCTCGACGAGCCGATGGCGGAACTCGGCCCCGAGGAATCCGCCCGCATGGTCGAGATGCTGCGTGCGCTGAAGCAGGAGTTCACCATCCTGCTGGTCGAGCACGACATGGAGGCGGTGTTCGCGCTGGCCGACCGCATTACGGTTCTGGTCTACGGCCGGGTCATCGCCTCCGGCAGCCCCGACGCCATCCGTGCCGACGAGCAGGTGCGCGAAGCCTATCTTGGCGAAGAGGATACGGAGGCCACGCATGGCTGACACTATCCTCGATGTCGACAACATCGAAACCGCCTACGGCCTGAGCCAGGTGTTGTTCGGCATGTCGCTGTCCGTTGCGCCGGGCGAGATGGTGACCCTGATGGGCCGCAACGGCATGGGCAAAACTACCACCGTGCGCTCGATCATGGGGCTGACGCCGGCGCGCGCCGGAACGATCCGCTTCGCCGGCGAGGACATCCGCGGGCTGCCGTCATACAAGGTGGCGCAGCGCGGCATCGGTCTGGTGCCGGAAGGTCGGCAGATCTTCCCCAACCTGTCCGTGCGCGAGAACCTGGTTGCCACGGCGGTGGGCCGTGGCGACTGGACGCTGGATGCGGTCTACGACCTGTTCCCGCGCCTGCGCGAGCGCGAAACCAGCATGGGCAACCAGCTCTCCGGCGGCGAGCAGCAAATGCTGGCGATCGCGCGTGCGCTGATGACCAATCCGCGGCTGCTCATTCTCGACGAAGCCACCGAAGGACTGGCGCCGCTGATCCGTGCCGAGATCTGGCGGTGTCTGGCGCGGCTCAAGGCCACGGGCCTGTCGATCCTGGTGATCGACAAGAACGTCGGCGCGCTGATGCGCATCGCCGACCGGCATTTCCTGATCGAGCGCGGCAAGGTGGTGTGGTCGGGCGGCTCCTCCGAACTGGCGGCCGCGCCCGGCGTGCAGCACCGCTATCTGGGAGTCTGAGGTTCCGGAGGCGGCTTCGGCAGCCATCCGCCGCCCAGCGCCTGATAGAGGCTGACAATCGCCTGCAGATGGGCAAGCCGCGCCTGCACCAGCGTGTCCTCGGCCTGATAGAGCGTCTGTTGTGTTTGAAGCAGGGTCACCAGATCGATGGTGCCCTGCTGATAGCGCTGCTCGGAAATGTCGAAGGCTTGCCGCGAACTTGCCACCACCTCGCGCTGCAGGCGCTCGCGCAACGCGGTCTGTCGGATTGCGTCCAGCGCGTTCTCCACGTCGGAGAAGGCCGAAATCACGGCCTTGCGATAGTTCTGCAGCAGTTCGTCGTGCCTGGCTTCCTGCAGGTCGAGATTGCCGGTCAATCTGCCGGCCTCGAAGATCGGCTGGGTGACGCCGGCGGCGACCGAATAGAGCATCGATTCCGGCCGCAAGAGGGTCATCAGCACCGCGCTCGAATAGCCGCCTTCGCCGGTCAGCTTGACCGACGGCAGGAACTGGGCGCGTGCGTTCATAACACTGGCGTCGGCGGCGGCGAGTTTTGCCTCCGCCTCGCGGATGTCGGGCCGTTGCGCCAGCAGTTCCGACGGCAGGCCGGGGGTGACCCGCGGGATTCGGATGCTGTTCAGGCTGCCGCCGCTAATCCGCACACTCTCGGGCGTGCGCGCCATCAGGATGGCGAGCGCGTTGCGGTTCTGGGTGAGAATTTGTTGCAACGGTGGAAGGGCCGCGCGCAACACGTTTACAACGCTTTCCTGCTGCGCGACTTCCAGATTTGAAGCTGTACCGGCATTGAACCGTTGCCTGATCAGGTCGAGCACGCGGTTGGCGCTTCTCAGGTTGTTGCGCGCGGCCCGCAAACGGTCCTGCGTCGCCAGTACCTGGAAATAGGCGTTGGCGGCGGTGACGACGGTCGAGAGCGCCACCACTTCCCTGTCGAAGCGGCTCGCCACCGCGGTTTCCTCGGCCGCGCGCAACGCGGAGCAATTCTTGCCCCAGAAGTCGATCTCGTAGCTGGCCGACAATGTAGCCGAAAGCAGATCCCGCTCGGAGCCGCCGAGGGAGCCGCTCGCGCCGCCGGCCGTGGTCGTCTGCGAGCTGCGTAACCGCGAAGCGTTGCCGCCAAATTCAATCGTGGGCAGCAGCGCCGCGCCGGTGACCCGGGCTTGGGCGTCAGCTTGCAGGATGCGGGCGACCGCGGCGGCGATGTCGAGGTTGGAGTCGCGAGCGCGCTCCACGATGCTTGTGAGTTCGTGCGAGCGAAAGCCGCGCCACCAGTCAAGCTTCGGGAGCGCGGCCGCCGCCTGCTTTGGATTGTGCGAGCCGAGACGATAGCTGGCTGGAATATCGAGTGCGGGTTCCGGGAGCTTGTTGGTGAGCCAGCAGGCGCCCAGGGGCAGCGCCAGAACGATACTTTGCAACAGGGTCAGCAGTGGGCGCACATATCGTGTTGTCGTCGAACTAGCGGTCCCCTTGCCCTGGCGCATACCGACGACTTCCAACAACTATGAGCACAATAAAAACGAACGGACTAATGGCTTTGGCGCGGCTTGTCATTCCGTCTGCGTTTCCGCGGCCAGTCGGCCATCGCATCGCGCCCGGCGGAGGTCATCCTGGCTGCGGCATCCGTGAACACGCCTTGCATGACCTGATCGTAGGCTTGGCGAGCGGCGCCGGCCCTGGTCACGGCCGCGCGCATGTCCTCGACCTTGAAGGGGTCCTCCCTCAGGGCCTCACGGATGTCGTCGCGGGCACTGCGATAAGCCATGTGCGATTTCTCGATAGCGTCGTGATGGGCGTTCACCGCCGCGCGCAGGATTTGCGCGTCGGCCGGTGGCAAGTGGGAAGCCAGGCGTTCGATGCGAACGAAGACGTCCGGACTCCATTGCCGCGACGGCGGGTCGCGCACCACCATCGCAACCGCGATGCCGATGAAAAACAGGTTGAGCGCCAGCGACCCGAGCAGCAACCAGCGAGGGCCGCTGCGCCAGGCTGGGACAGGCGCCGTCATCTCGCTCATGGCCGCATCTCGGTGAAAGGCTCGGGCTCGAACACGGCAGCGGAAATATCGCCGCCGGAGGCGGTCACCGACTGACTGTCGAGCTGACGGTCGACACCGGTAATGCCGATCGCGAATCCGATGATAGCGCAACAGGCGAGCGCGGCCATACGCGGCCAGGCCGGTGCGAACTGCCAGTCGAGCAGCACTGAGGGCAGCCGCCAGAAAGCCTTCTTCTGGCGCGGCAGCGGGCCGGCAAGCCACGCCGAAAGGCGGGCGAGGGCGTCGGCGTCAACCTGCACGGTCTCGCCATGACGAGTCAGCGCCGCATCGAGCCGGCGCGCTTCCTCGAACATGCTGCGCGCCCCGGCGTCGCTCGCGATCAGCCGCTCCGCCGCGGCGCGCTCGCGCGCCGGCCAGCGCGCGGCGTCGGCGCCGTGGCGGTCAAGAAAGGTTTGCAACAACTCGGTGTTCATCACGTCAGTCCTCGTCGATCAGGTTTCTCAGGGCGCGGCGCAGGTTCTGCTTGCCGCGCACCAGCAAGGTTTCCACCGCCGAAACGGTCGTATCGAGTATCTCGGCAACCTGCGCATTGCTCAGCCCCTCGTTGTAGGTGAGCACGATGGCCGCCCGCTGGCGTGCGGGGAGTTCCTTGATGGCGTTCGCCACCAGCTTTTCACGCTCGCCGGTCTCCGACTGCTCGACGGCGTCGGGCGTCGGGTCGACGATCTCGCCGGCGGCCTCCAGCGCCACCCAGGGTGCCCGCCGCTTGCGGTCGAGGCAAAGATTGACCACGACCCGCGTGAGCCAGGTGCGGAACGCCGCCAGGGGCTGCCAGCGCGGGGCATGGGTCCAGACCCGCAACATGGCCTCCTGCACCACCTCCTCGGCGTCGGCTGCGTTGCCGAGGATGCGGCGGGCGAGCCCCAGCATGGCCGGCAGATGACGGCCGGCGAGCGTCCGGTAGGCCCATTGATCGCCCTTGGCGATCCGGGCCATGAGCGCTTCGTCACTGTCATCCATTGCGATGCGGCGGTCGCCATCTGGTAAGCCGATCCATTATAGCCCGCGTCTTGTCGATTAAACGCACCAGGCCGATGAATCCTGTGCCGACAGGGAAGGGCGTTTGGGGCCCCGATATCTCGATAACTCCCACAAGATATTGAATTTATAACTCTTTTACAATCCGCGGTGCCACCCCGGGCCAGACGAGAACCGGCACGAATCCCCGCGCGAAGCGGGAACTTAACCTCTTTGGCCGGGGGCAACGTCCGAGAGCGCAAACCCGGCGATGCGCTTGTAGTTTTCCGACAACGCCCGCAATTCGTCCTGGGTGATGTACTTGTCGAGATCGTCGAACGGCTTGTCGCCAACCAGTTCCTCGACCTTGATGTTAATGAAATCCGGCGGGTGCGCGCGGTTGGTGCGCACCACCCTGCCGGCCGGGCCGCTGCGGGCGGCCTCGTAGGCCTTGAGCGCGTCGCGCGGATCGGTATTCGAGCGCAGGAAATCGGCCAGCGTGCGGGCGTCGATCGTCGCCTGGGCCGCGCCGTTGGAACCGCGCGGATACATCGGGTGGGCGGCATCTCCCGCGAGGGTGACACGTCCGAAGGTCCACGTGTCGATCGGGTCCTTGTCGACCATGGGATATTCCAGGATCTGGTCGGCGTCGCGGATCATCTGCGCGACGTCGAGCCAGTCGAAGCGCCAGCTCTCGTAGATCGGAAAGAAGTCGGCGAGATCGCCCGGCTTGTTCCAGTCATTGGCATCGGTGGTGTCGCGCTTGATCTCGGCCATCCAGTTGATGAGCTGGTTACCACCGCCGTCGATATCGTCGACAATCGGATAGATCACGATCTTGCCGGTGAGGATCGAGCCGACCCGCATGTACGTGCGCCCGCCCAGGATCGGCTTGTGCCGGGTCACCCCGCGCCAGGTATTGATGCCGGAAAACACCACCTTGTCATCCGGATAGAGCTGTTTGCGGATCACCGAATTGACGCCGTCGCAGGCGACGACCACGTCGGCAGCGACGTTGACAAGCGCTTCCCCGGTCGAGGTGCGCCTGAAGTGCACGGTGGCGCCATTTTCGTCCTGTTCGACGCCCAGACACTCATGGTCGGTCTGGATGGCGTCGGGCCCAAGCGCCTTGCGCGCCGCCTCGTACAGGATCAGGTGCAGCCGGCCGCGGTGGATACCGACTTCCGGATACTGATAGCCGGCGAACTTGCCGCGCGGTTCCCTGTAGATGAGCTGGCCGAAGCGGTTGAAGAAGCAGCTCTCCCGGTTCTCGATTCCGGCGGCAAGCAGCTGGTCGCCGATGCCCAGCGCGGTGAACTCACGCATGGCATGGGGAAGGGCGGTGATGCCGACGCCGAGTTCCCTGACCTCGGGCGCCCGCTCATAGACGCGGCATGCGATGCCGCGCTGCTTGAGATTGAGCGCGAGCGAGAGCCCGCAAATACCGCCTCCGACGATGGCTACCTTCATACCCGTTGCCTGCATGTGGAATTTGTCCGCCGGAATGGACGAAATCGCTGCAGTCCTGTCAACATGGGTACGAAACTGGCGAAAAAGCGCCGCCTTAACCCCGGAGGAACAAGAATGACGATGGATCAGACCCGTTACGACCGCGGCATGGCGATGCGCCGCAAGGTATTGGGCGACGATTATGTCGACCGCGCCATCGCCAATACCGACGACTTCAACCGGGATTTCCAGGCGCTGATGACCGAATACGCCTGGGGCGCGGTGTGGGGCGACGAGCGGCTTGCCCCGCGCGACCGCAGCATCCTCAACCTCGGCATGATCGCCTGCCTCGGCCGCATGCATGAATTCGAGGCCCATTTCCGCGGCGCCATGCGCAACGGGCTGACCAGGGAAGAACTCTCGGCCATCCTGCGCCACATCGCGGTCTATTGCGGGTTTCCGGTCGCCGTTGACTGCCACCGCGTCGCCAGGCAGGTGCTGGCCGAGCAGGCCGGGAAGAAACCCTGAGCCTGATTCAGGCAATTCCGGTCAAAACGGACAGAAATCTTCACTATTCCGGCGTGCCGGACCCGCCGGGCGCCCTGTGCCCCGCGGAACAGGCGGTGATTTCTGATCGGGGGGCGAAAATGCCGCAATCATGGTACCGTTGATTCTTGTGCTTTTGCTCTCGGCGGACGACGAGAACACGCCGTCGCTAAACCAATTGGGCACTTTTTCAGTCTATTGGCGTCTTGAATGCGCCGCGATCACAGGGCAAGTCTGAGCGACGCTCCGGCGTTGGCGCGCCCCGGTAAAGGCGCTACGGGTGAAAAATGATCCGATTTTTTGGTGCTATTCTGGTTGCTCTGACGACGGCGTTGCCGGCCTTTGCGCAGGCGCCGGCGAAGCCCTCCGGTTCCGGCGGCGTCTTGCCGCCCGGCGCCTGGTTCTTCGGTGGACAGGAGCCTGCCCCGCCGCCACCCGCATTTGCGCAGCCGCCCGAAGTGAGCGCGCCGCAGGTGAGCGCACCGCAAGCCGAGGCCGATCCGGCCGCGATCCGTCCGCCGGCTGCGGTTGGTGACGGCCAGCCGGCCGCGCCCGCCCGGAGCGTGATGACCCTGCCGCCGGAGGATCAGCCTGAGACCGGCCCGCCCAAGGAGTTACCGCCCAACCTGAAGCGCCAGGTCGTCGATTTCACCACCAAGGAGCCGCCCGGTACCATCATCATCGATACCGGAAAGACCTACCTCTATGTCACCCTCGGCAAGCATAAGGCGATGCGTTACGGCATCGGCGTCGGCCGTGAGGGGTTCACATGGTCAGGGATCGAGCGTGTGTCCAGGATGAAGGAATGGCCGGACTGGTTTCCGCCCAAGGAGATGATCGAGCGCCAGCCCTACCTGCCGCGCATGATGGCCGGCGGCAAGGGCAATCCGCTCGGTGCCCGCGCGCTCTATCTGGGCAAGACGCTTTACCGCATCCACGGCACCAATCAGCCCTCGACCATCGGCAAGTTCGTGTCTTCAGGCTGCATCCGGCTGCTCAATGAGGATATCGAGGATCTCTACAGCCGCGTTCAGGTGGGCACCCGCGTGATCGTGCTGCCCGGCACCAAGCCGCCGGCGCCGGTGGCGGCGAGTGGTCCTGGCAGCACCGTCGCGCAGGCGCCGGCAGCTCCCGCGAGTTCCGGCGCAGCGCCGGTTCCAACCACGGCTGCGATCACCTCGTCGCAGCTACCGCCGGCTCGCTGAGCCGTTCGGCCTTCGTGCCGGGCGCGCATTTCCCCGTTGCCATCGTCGGCGCCGGCCCGACCGGGCTGACGCTCGCCAATTTGCTCGGCGTGTATGGCGTCGCCTGCGTGCTGGTCGAGCGCAACGCCGCCACCGTGCACGAGCCGCGGGCCGTTTCCATCGACGACGAGTCGCTGCGCACCATGCAGGCCGCCGGCCTGGTCGACGAGGTGATGGCCGAGACCGTTCACGGTTACGGCGCGCACTACTATTCGGCGCGCGGGCGCGCTTTCGCCAGGGTGCAGCCGACCGAACAGCCCTATGGCTTTCCCCGCCGTAACGCTTTCCGCCAGCCGATCCTCGAGGCGCAATTGCATCGGGCGCTGTCGCGTTTTGCCCACGTCACCACGCTGTTCGAACATGAACTGATGTCGTTCAGGACACCGGCGACGGCGTTACGTTGCGCGCGCGCCAGGCCGACGGCCACACGCGCGAACTGACGTGCGAATATCTCGTCGCCTGCGACGGCGCCTCCAGCTTCGTGCGCCGCACGCTCGGCATCGGCATGAGCGGCTCGACCTTTCGCGAGCGCTGGCTGATCGTCGATCTGGAAGACTCACCGGTGCCTTCGCCACATACCAAGGTGTGGTCGGATCCCGCACGCCCGACGATCGCGCTGCCGGGGCCCAACCTCACGCGCCGCTACGAGTTCATGCTGCACGAGCACGAGACCGACGCCGATCTGCTCGATCCGGCCATGGTGCGGCAGTTGCTGGAGACGCACGAAGCGGCGCCGCAAAGCCGCGTCGTGCGCACGGTGGTCTATACATTCCACGCCCGCGTCGCCGACCGCTGGTCGCAAGGGCGCGTGTTGCTGGCGGGCGACTCCGCGCATCTGACGCCGCCGTTTGCCGGCCAGGGCATGAACAGCGGTGTACGCGACGCCAGCAATCTTGCCTGGAAACTGGCCGCGGTCGTGCAGGGTCAGCTCGGCCCCGGACTGATGGCGAGCTACGAGACCGAGCGGCGCGATCACGCCTGGAGCATGATCGAGTTCGCGCTCGATATCGGGCGGGTCATGCGGCCGCCGAACGCGCTGGCGGCGTTCGCCCTCGAATACGGCTTCCTGGCGCTGTCGCTGTTTCCGAAGGCGCGCGACTACATCGCGCAGATGAAGTTCAAGCCGCCGCCGCGTTTCGCGCAAGGTTTCGTCGTTCCGGATGCGGCCGCCGCCAGGCACACACTGGTTGGCCGCATGCTGCCGCAGCCGCGCGTGCTCACCAACGACATGAGCGAGGGGCTGCTCGACGACGTGCTCGGTCGCGGCTTCGCGCTGCTGGTGCACAGCAACCGGCCTGACGTCGCGTTGGAGGCGTTGTCATCGGGCGACTGGGCCCCCTTCATGTTCCGCTGTGTGGTGATGCGGCCCGACGGCACCGAGCCCTTGTTGCCCGAAGGAATCATCGGCGTGCGCGCCGTGGGCGTCGCCGACAAACGCCTCGCGCGCTTCGCCGACCACGTGCTGCTGATCAGGCCCGACCGCTATGTGGCGGCCTGCATTGCCGTCGACGATCTCGACGAGGGCGCGGCCAGGGTGGCGACGCTGGTCAGGGGGACGTTCGGATAGCGCCTACTCCGCCGCCGCGCTCTTGCCGATGGCGGCGTTGACGCGCGGCATCACTTCTTCCGCCATCAGCTGCATCGAGCGCTTCGCCAGTTCCGGATCGACCCAGTCCATGCCGGCATAGACCAGCTCGCCGAAATCGCCGGTCTCCTCGCGCATCGCCAGGATCTGGTCCACCACCTTGTTGACTGTGCCCGTGAACACGCAGTTGTCCATGACGAAATCGTCGGTGATCTCGTCGTCCGGCTGCTCCTTGTGGCTCTTGAACACATAGAGCCGGTTGCCGCGCTTCATCTTGGCGCGCATCTGCGAGAAGTAGAATCGATACGGACTGTTCTCGTCGGTGCGGCCGTAGCGTTCGGCGGTCTTGTCGTCGTCGGCGACGAAGATGGTGCGCGCGATGCGCCAGTCCGAGATCTTCGCCTTCTCCCCGGCTTCGGCCTTGCCCCTGGCGTAGTTCTGCCAGTGCGATTTGAGATGTTTGGCGAGCAGGAAGTTGGCCGACAGCGGATGGAAGTCGCGTTTGCCCATGAGCACCACGCCCGGCGAGAACGGCGCCACCACGGTGCCGACAATTTCCGGCCGCGGCTTCTGGAACGGCTTGGGCATGATACCGACGCCGAGATGGAGGGCGGGCACGCGCTCGATCGCCACCTTGAAGCGGTTATCCGGAAAATCGATGCTGTAGGGCGGATCGCGCTCCCAGATCGCCAGGATGACGTCGATCGCCTCGGCAAAGATCCTGTTGCGGTCTTCGTCCAGAATGCCGAGCGCTTCCGCGTCGGACGTCAATGCGCCGGCGGAGACGCCGAAGATGAAGCGTCCCTGCGCCAGATGATCGAACATCGCCGCATTGGCCGCGATCACCACCGGGTGCTGCTGCGACAGGTTGGTGGTGCCCGAAGCGAGCCTGATGTTCCTGGTCGAATGGATGAGGGTGGCGAGGAACAGCGTGCTGTTGGTGATGTTTTCGCAGGCGTCGGTCAAATGCTCGCCGACGAAAGCGTCGTGGAAGCCGAGCTTGTCCGCCAGAATGATCGCCTCGCTATCCTCACGCAGGGTCTGCGACCAATCGCGCCCCATCGGATGCACCGGCATCGTGAAGTAACCCAACCGCATTCGTATCTCCGCCTCAAATCTGAAGTGTTCGTTTGGCCGCAAACTAACCGACCAGGCGCGTTCTTGCAGTAATTCTTCTGCTGCGGATATCAGATTTTCTTAAGGCGCGGACGCGGCTTTGACGCTATGACAATTATCAATTTTGGGAGGGCGAAAAGAAGTCCGAAAGGAAGCCTTACACGGCGACGCGCGCGAGGAAGCCTTCGACCTCATTGCGCACATCGGCGGCGGCGGATTCAACCGCCCGCGAGGCATTGAGCACGCTTTCGGCGGAACGGCGGGTGTCGGTGGCCGCGCCCGCGACTTCGCCGAGCACCGATACAACCAGCTTGGCGCCGCCGGCCGCGCCGGCGACATTCTGTGAAATTTGGGCCGTCGCGGAACTCTGCTGGTCGATCGCTGCCGAGACGGCGGTCGCATAGCTGTCGATCTCCCGCATACGACCGGAAATGCGGCCGATAGCCGCCACCGCGCCGGAGGTCGCTTCCTGCACCTCGGTGATCTGCCTGGCGATGTCCTCGGTGGCCTTGGCGGTCTGAACGGCGAGGGATTTCACTTCGGAGGCGACGACCGCAAAGCCCTTGCCGGCCTCGCCGGCGCGGGCCGCTTCAATGGTGGCGTTGAGGGCGAGCAGATTCGTCTGACCGGCGATCGTTCCAATCAGATTGATCACGTCACCGATCTTCTGCGCGGCCTCCGCCAGCACCGTGATCCGCTCGTTGGTGCCTCGCGCCTCGTCCACCGCGGCCCGCACGATGTCGGTGGTACGCAAGAGCTGCTGGCTGATCTCGTCGATCGAACCGGAAAGCTCGTCCGCAGCGATGGCGGCGGTCTCCACGTTGGTCGATGCCTCGTTGGATGCGGTCACCGCGCCTTCGGCACTCTTCGAAGTCTGCTCCGAGCTGGCGAACAGGGAAGCGGCGGTCGTTCGCATCGCGATGGCGCCGTCGACAACCGTACGCAGCAGGCTTTCGACCCGTTCGCGGAAACTCATGATCGCCTGCTCGACCGCCGTGCGCCGTTCATGCTGTTCCTGCATCAGGGCGCGCTCGCGCGCGGCATTGCGGCGCTCGGTAATGTCTTCATGCGTGGCCACCCAACCGCCGCCGGCCATCGGCCGGTTGATCACCACAATGACGTTGCCGTCGGCGGAGGTGACCTCCGTGGTGGTGCTGTGGCCCTGTGCCAGCGTATCCATCAGTTTGCGGCGATAGTCGCCCGGATCGGCCGCAAATGTACCATGGGCAATGCGGTATTCGAGCAACTCGAGCAGTGATACCCCGGTCCTGGCGACCTCGGGGGGCAGTTTGTACATTTCCCGGTAGCGCTGGTTGCACACGACCAGTTCTTCATTGCGGTCGAACATGCACAGGCCTTGCGACATGTTGTCGAGCGCCACGCGCATGCGGATGTTGCGCAGTTGCATGCGCCGTCCGAGCACGCCCAGCACGGCCATGGTCGTCACGATCGCGGTGGCGAATGCGAACAGGGCGGAGGAAAGCGGTGCGGATGCCGCGGTGATCCAGCGGTCGAGCGCGGCCGCATAATGGTACGCGGCGAAGCTTGCCGGCAGCGCCAGACCGCCAACCAGCACCGCCAGACGCCAATCCCGTGGAACGGATAGCCTGGTCAAGATCGCGCTCACAAATCCCGCTCGAATTGCAGACGTTGGTATTCCCCAACCGGTTTTTTTGCAGTTAATTGCGGACCCCTTATTGGTTAAGCAAAACCTAACGGCACGGCGGGGAGGAGGGCGGAATGGCGACGCTGCGGGCGGTGGAATGCCGCGAGTTCATCAGGGCGGTAATCGAAAAGGCCGATGAAATGCGTGCCCCGGTCTCGATTGCGGTGGTCGGGCCGGAAGGCCACCTGATTGCGCCCGAGCGCATGGACGATGCCGGCTTCATTACCCCGGCGGCACGTCGCAGCAGGATGAGGAGATGGCGATCTTCGCGCTCGAAAAGACCGGCTGGCGCAAGACGCCCGAGCACGACACCACCGATCCGGGCTTGAAGGAGCACATCAACGCGCTCTACGAACAGATCGGCATCAGGAACCGCGTTTGATTATTGAGATTTTCGGGAGGCTTCGTCATGACCGTTTCCACCGCCGCCAACGCGTCCGACTGGCATGGCCGTATCGAGGACGATCCGCTGCTCAGGGGCAGTGGCTGTTTCGGCGACGACGTGAAGCCGGAGGGCGCGCTCGCTGCCTGTTTCGTGCGCTCGCCGCACGCGTTCGCCCGCATCACCCGCATCGACGCCGGCGCCGCCAGGCAGGCGAAGGGCGTCAGGGCGGTGCTCACCGCTGCCGACCTCGCCGGGGCGCACTATCATTCCATCTCGCATGGCCATCCGATGCCCGGCCGTGACGGCAAGCCGCCGGTCTCGCCGCATCGCCCCGCGCTCGCGGAGAAGCGCGTGATGCATGTGGGCGAGCCGGTGGCGATGGTGCTCGCCGAATCCGCCGCGCAGGCGCAGGAAGCCGCCGACATGGTCGTGGTCGACTACGAGCCGATGGCGCCGGTCACCGGTGTGCGCGAGGCGGTCAGGCCTGGCGCGCCGCAGTTATGGGAGGAGGCGCCCGGCAACATCGGCTTCGACTGGACGGCGCCGCCCGATCCCGACGGCAGGAAGCGGGCGGCGATCGACCGCACCTTCGCCGAGGCTGCCCATGTGGTGAAGGTCGAACTGGTCAACCAGCGCCTGGTGGTCGCTTCGCTCGAGCCGCGCACGGCGACGGCCAGCTACGACACCGCAAGCGACCGCTTCACGCTCCGCTGCGGTACGCAGGGATACGCCAGCGTGCGAGGGCAGGTCGCCGGCGCCATGAACATCAAGCCTGAGCAGTTGCACGTCGTCACCGACGATCTCGGCGGCGCCTTCGGCATGAAGGGCTGGTGCTATCCTGAATACGTCGCCATGCTGCATGCCGCGCGCGAATTCAAACGGCCGGTGCATTGGGTGTCGACGCGCTCGGAAGCCTTCGTGACCGACAATCACGGCCGCGACTCCTTCTGGGCCGTCGAGCTTGCGCTTAACAAGCGTGGCCGTTTCCTGGCGTTGCGCGTGAACGGCCTCGGCAATACCGGCGCCTATTTTACCGGCATCGCGCACTTCATCGTCACGCTGCATGTGGCCGGTTGTCTGCCGACGGTCTACGACATCCCGCTGGCACAGGTGAACGCAAAATGCGTTTTCAGCAACACGGTGCCGACCGGCCCCTATCGCGGCGCCGGCCGCCCGGAGGCGAGCTATCTGCTCGAGCGCGTGATCGACGCCGCCGCCGATCAGACCGGCATCGATGCGGCCGAACTGCGCCGCCGCAACCTGATCGCGCCCGACAAGATGCCGTTCACCACGCCGTTCGGGAACACCTATGACAGCGGCGATTTTCCCGCCGTGTTCGAGCGCGCGCTGGAACGCGCCGACTACGCCGGTTTCGCGGCGCGCAGGAAGGACGCCAAAAAGCGCGGCAAGCTGCGCGGCATCGGTCTCGGCTGCTATCTGGAGATTGCCGGCGCGTTTCCGGAAGAAGCCGCGCGGCTATCGTTTCCCGGCGGCGAGCGCATCACGGTCAGCATCGGCGCCGGCCCGAGCGGGCAGGGGCACCAGACCGTGTTCGGCAACGTCACCGCGCGCAAACTCGGCATCGCGCCGGAGGCGGTCACCGTCACCTATGGCGATTCCGATCGCGACGTGCCGGGCTTCGGCGCGGTGGCCTCGCGCTCGGCGATGATGACCGGCGGCGCCATCTCGGTCACCGCCGACGCCGTGATCGGGAAGGGCAAGCGCGTCGCCGCCATGCTGCTGCAGGCGGACGAAGGCGACATCGACTACGCCGGCGGCAAGTTCAGCGTAAAGAACAGCGGCCGCGAGGTTTCGCTGTTCGAGGTGGCGACGCGCGCCGCAGAGCTGAAAAAGCAGGGCGTGATCGAGGAAAGTCTCGATACCACCGCCAGGGCGAAGCTGCCGCCGTCGTTCCCGAACGGCTGTCACGTCGCCGAGGTGGAGATCGATCCCGACACCGGCGCGCTCGAGATCGTCAACTACACGGCGGTCGGCGACTGCGGCAACGTGCTCGACGACACCATCGTCACCGGCCAGGTGCACGGCGGTGTGGCGCAGGGGCTGGGCCAGGCGCTGACCGAGGACACGGTCTACGACTCAAGCGGCCAGCTCGTCTCCGGCTCGTTCATGGACTACGCCATGCCGCGCGCCGACACCGTGCCGCCGATGAACGTCGAGCATTTCCCGGTGGCGTGCCGCACCAATCCGCTGGGCGTGAAGGGCACCGGCGAAGCCGGCACCACGGCGGCGCCGCCAGCGCTGATCAACGCCGTCCTCGACGCGCTGCCCAAAGGCACCAAGCTCGACATGCCGGCGACACCCGCGCGCATCTGGCAGGCATTGCAGCGGGCGGGGTGAGGCGCGCGGGCTGCAAAGGCCTGGAGTGTGATCCATCTTAATTGAAACGCCGGTCTCAATCGGCCTCATCCTGAGGAGCATCGCGAAGCGATTCGTCTCGAAGGATGGGCCGCCCTCGTCCTTCGAGACGCGCTCCTTCGGAGCGCTCGGGGTGGAGGGAGGCGGTCTGGGGGAGGAGCCATGCGGTGGCGCTGGCATCGTCCGCTCGAAGTCTTTGGCGAGGCGGCGGCTGCGGCGGAGCCAGGCGAAGGTGCGTCCACGACCCAGCGGCGCGGCAGGAGCTGGAAGCCTTTGACGCGGGGTGGACGCTCGACAATCTCGATGGTCAAGGGCCGCAGTCGGCAATGGCGCCACGCAGTTGCGGACCGCGATAGATACGGTCGGCAAAGATGTGACGCAGCCTCGGAAAGCGGCGGCGCAATGCGCGCAGCAACGGCACTGCGCGGTGCGGGTCTGAATGTTGGCTTCATGGACGCACGGCCAGCGCAAAACCTTCGGTATCGGTGACGATGTGGCGCTTGCGCGCTTTGATGCGTTTACCGGTGTGGATCCACGCGGGCGCCGCTTCGGTGGTTGGAGCGCTGTGGCTGTGGATGATGCGGCAGAGGGGAGGGTTTGCGGCGACGCTCTCGCGGGCTAGTTTCACAGAGTCTCGTTGATCGAATGGGAGGTTCGATCGTCGCGCTAGCGATAGAAGTAGCGTGGATGGTGGAGGGTGGTGGGAAGTGTTCGGTAGCGCGCGCGATTGGTAGCGTGTGCTAGAATGTAGAGGATCGCGTGGACAACCGCGCGCAGATCAAGTTGCGCGGGCGCCAGGGAATGGTGTGGGTATGAAGGGTGCAATTACCTCTATTGATTTCAGATGTTGCGTAGCGCAAGTGTGCGGCGATAGTGCTGAGTGGTTAGTAGAATTGTGCGTAATTGAATAATAAAGAGAAAAACTCAGGATGAGGGCGGATGAGATTTAACATGAATGCAAGCTACAATCCCGCTCGGCTCACCCCGCCTTGATGCCTTGCAGGCCGTAGGAGCCGTCCTTGACGGTGAAGAACACGACGTCGGCGTCCTCGGTGGCCTTGCCGTTATGCACCGCGTTGGCCGGGATGTAGAGCACCGAGCCGGGCTTCACCTCGACGTCCTTGCCCTCGATATTGGCGCGGAACGTGCCTTCGAGAATGTAGATCCACTGCTCGTTGGGATGCGAATGCGGCTCGGCGCCGGTGCCGGCCTTCATGCGCATCAGGCCGACGATCATGCGGTCGCCTTCCACGCACGGCCCATAGGCGGTCGAATAATCGGGGCCGCCCATGATCTTGTGCTCGGCGGCGAGATCGAACAGATACTCGCCCGGTCCGGCGCGTTTGGCGCCCGGCGTCCGCGCGGCTGGCTGACCTGACATTCGCTTCCTCCTCGTTTTTCATTTCCGGTCGACGCGCCGACCCTTCTTGTGACGAAAGTTCCGGCAAGGTTGTCGATGGATGTTAGTGGAGTAGAAAACGCTGCGCCACCCGGTGGCTGCCCGATTCCGGAGGCCGATTGCCAGGTTGCGCGGCTGAAAAACCTCCGCATAAAGAACTTATCCCCGCGCGCTCGCGCGCCCTTATCATCGCCGGCGTCCGGTTCGCCGAGGGCGCTTTCATGAGGCGTCATGACAGCGGGACCGCCTTGACGGGGCCGATATCGGGCAAGCCCGACGTCGGCGATGCGGTGCCTGCGGGCAGGGGAAAGAACGCATCCCTTGCGCCCGGGCGGCGCGGGGCTCCGCCCGGGGGCACCAGGACCCCCCGCCAGGAGCTGGCTGACGGTAGTGAGTTTTCGCGACTCTGCCGAAAGCGCGGCCCGCGCCGGAAAGACACCGCGATGGAGCGCCGCGGGGCGCGGCGTGCTCATCGCCTGAGCACGTCACGCACCGCAAGGTGCGGACGAAGATGGTTGCGCTTCGCGGCGCTCCATCTCCCTCGATGTATTTCGAGGGGCAAGAGGGATAGGGGCGTGCCCGGCGCCCGTCAAAGAATACGGGCGGCGGAGCGTTGGCTTTCTCCGCCTCATCCTGAGAGGCTGACCGAAAAAGGAGTGAGTGATTTCAGTCGGTTGTGATTCCTTCGGATTTGCGAAGATTCGAGGGAGCGCACAATGGTCTGGACTGAAACCACTCGGGAGCACTATCGCCGCGACGGCTTGCGCTACGCAAGCGATCTGAAGGATCGGGAATGGGAGGTAATTGCACCCTTCATGCCCGCGCCGTTGCCTCTGGGGCGCCCGCGCAAGGTTGATCTGCGCGCGGTTGTCGACGCGATCCTCTACATTCTGGCGACGGGCTGCCAATGGCGCGCGCTGCCGAGGAACTTTCCACCACCCTCGACCGTCCAGGGCTACTTCTATCGCTGGCGCGACGATCGAACCTGGCATTGGATCAACGAGGCTCTGGTGAAACTGGCCCGCGAGAGCGTCGGCCGCAAGACCCTGGCCTCTGCCGGCATCATCGACAGCCAGAGCGCTCCAACCACCGAGAGCGGCGGCCCGCGTGGGATCGACGCCGGTAAACGCATCAAAGGGCGCAAGCGCCACATCGTCACCGATACCGAAGGTTTTGTGCTGGCCGTGCTGGTCCATGAAGCCAACATTCAGGACCCGCACGGCGCAGTGCCGTTGCTGCGCGCATTGCGCCGCCGCTTTCCGAGGCTGCGTCACATCTTTGCCGACCGTATCTATCGCGGTCCGCAACTGCGTGGCGCCATTGCCGACTGCGGCCCTTGGACCATCGAGATTGTCGAGCGTCCACCCGGCGTCAAAGGCTTCCAGCTCCTGCCGCGCCGCTGGGTCGTGGAACGCACCTTCGCCTGGCTCGGCCGCAGCCGCCGCCTCGCCAAAGACTTCGAGCGGACGATTGCCAGCGCCACCGCATGGCTCCTCCTCGCCAGCATCCGCCTCCTCTCGCGACGCCTCGCAAGAGCTTGAAATCGCGGCCCGCTTTTGAGTCAACTCTGAGGAGCCGCGCGAAGCGCGGCGTCTCGAAGGATGTCGCGGCCACGGTCGGGGCCTCATGCTTCGAGACGGCGGCGTCGCCGCCTCCTCAGCATGAGGAGAAAAGTCGGGCTTGCCGCGCCATGGCTCGCGCAGCGAGCGAGGGCGGGGCTGTTTGAAATCCGAATACAGAATGATGTGCGGCCGATTGTACGCGAGTCGTGTACCTGGGCCCGCCCCTCACCACCAATTGGCCACGATCGCCCGCCAGTTCGACAGCCACCCGCGAATCGAGGATTGCTCTCCCGATGAAACTCCGGCTGCTGCTCGCCCTGACCGTCCTTCTCGCGCTTGCCGCCTGCTCAACGTATGTGCCCGATGAGCAGCCCAGCTTCCGCCGCGATCTGGCGCGCCCGGGCGCCGAACTCGATGCTGCTGCGGCGGCGTCCATGATTTCCGGTTATCGCGCCAACAGCGGACTTCCGGCGGTAACGCTCGATCCCGTCCTGATGCGGCTCGCGCACGAACAGGCGGCGATCATGGCTGCCCGCGACAAGCTTGGCCACCGTGTCGGCAAGCCGTTCAGGGAGCGGATGAAGGCATCGGGTTATGACGCGGAGCGCGCGGCGGAGAACATCGCGGCCGGTTACCACACGCTGGCGCAGGCCTTCTCGGGCTGGCGCGAGTCGTCGGAGCACAAGTCCAACATGCTGCTGCCCGGCGCGACGCGCATGGGCATTGCCGCGGTCTATGCGCCGAACTCGAAATACAAGGTGTTCTGGTCGCTGATCCTGGCCCAGCCGGAGGAGCCGAAGCGTTGAGCCTTTGACGCGGTGCAACAAGACCGGAAACGGCCGGTAACCAACTGGCGCTAACGCCTTGTTCGACCCCCGAAAGCTGTTGACCGTGAACGCGAACAGGTCTCCAATTCCAGCTCCAGTCCGACTCATCCCTTTGCCGGGGCATGGAGGAGGAAGCGATGAAGTTTGGAGTCGCTTTGGTGCTGGTCATCGCGTTTCCGACCGTGGCCGCGGCCCAGTACGGTTTTCAACTGAGGCCGTCGCCCTATCGTGTGCTGAGCGGGTGGGAACGGGACGCAAATACGCGCGGTCCGGCCACCGGGCGCAGCGCGCGCGCGGCGACCCCGGTCAGTGAGCGCAAGCCGAATGGCCGGGATGGCATCCGGCCGGACGTCCGTAACAGCGACGTGACCGGCAGCACGCGGGCGCCGAATTGATAAAGCTGCCGGCGCGCCGGCTGTGCGGATTGCGCCCTCGACCTTTCAACGCCCGCTGACTAGATTTGCGGTCGCATGCCGGTGCTGCCCAGCCTCGACAATTACGACGACGTCTGCCGCGCCTTCCGCTGGCAGCTGCCGGCCCGCATCAATATCGGTGTCGACGTCTGCGATCGCTGGGCGGCGGCCGAGCCGCGCCGGCTTGCCATTGTGCACGTGCGGCCGGACGGCCGCCTTGATGAAATCAGCTTCGGTCAGTTGCGCGAGGCCTCCAACCGGCTCGCCAATGTGCTCGCCGCTCATGGCGTCAAACGCGGCGACCGCGTCGCGATCTTCCTGCCGCAGGCGCCGGAAGTCGCCGTGGCCCATATCGCCATCTACAAGCTTGGCGCGGTGGCATTGCCGATCGCGCTTCTGTTCGGGCCGGACGCGTTGTCGTACCGGTTGCAGAATTCCGGCGCCAGGGCGGTACTGACGGACGCGCAGGGGCTCGCCAGGCTCAACGACGTGCGCGATGAAGTGTCCGGTCTCGCCTGCGTCTTGTCGGTCGATGGTGCCGGCGACGGCGCCTTGAGCTTCACCGACGAACTCGCGCGCGCTTCGCCGGAGATCACGCCGGTCGATACCGCGGCCGACGATCCGGCGATGATGATCTACACCTCGGGCACGACCGGGAATCCGAAAGGCGCGCTGCACGGCCATCGCGTGCTGACCGGGCACATGCCCGGCGTCGAGCTGCCGCATTTCCCGTTTCCGCAGCAAGGCGACCGTTACTGGACGCCGGCCGACTGGGCCTGGGCGGGCGGTCTGCTCGATATGCTGCTGCCGAGCCTCTATCACGGCGTGCCGGTGGTGGCGCGGAAGGTCGAGAAGTTCGATCCGGAAGAGGCCTTCGCGCTGATGGCAAAAGCGGAGGTGCGGAACGCGTTCATTCCGCCGACCGCGCTGCGCATGATGCGCGCGGCACCGAACCCGCAGGGCCGCTACGCCTTCAGACTGCGCAGCGTAGCCTCGGGCGGCGAGTCGCTCGGCATCGAGGCGCTGGAATGGGGCAAGTCCGCGTTCGGGCTTGCCATCAACGAGTTTTATGGCCAGACCGAATGCAATCTGGTGGTCGGTTCCTGCGCGCAACTCGGCATGTTCAAGGCCGGCGCCATCGGCAAGCCGGTGCCCGGCCACACCGTGGCGGTGATCGATGGCGACGGCAACGTGCTCAAGCCTGGCGAGATCGGACAGATCGCAGTCAGGCGCCCGGACCCGGTGATGTTTCTCGAGTACTGGGGCCAGCCGGAAGCCACCCGCGACAAGTACATCGGCGACTGGATGACCACCGGCGACCAGGGCGTCACCGACGAGGAGGGTTACATTACTTTTGTCGGCCGCGATGACGACGTGATCACGTCGTCCGGCTTCCGTATCGGACCCGGCGAGATCGAGGATTGCCTGCTGCGGCATCCGGCGGTGGCGCTCGCCGCCGTGATCGGCAAGCCCGATCCGGTTCGCACCGAGATCGTCAAGGCCTTTATTGTGCTCAAGGAGGGCCAGGGCGCGTCCGACGATCTTGCCAGGGACATCCAGGACTTCGTCCGCACGCGGCTTGCCGCGCACGAATATCCGCGCGAGGTCACGTTTATCGACCAGATGCCGATGACAACCACCGGCAAGGTGATCCGTCGGTTGCTGCGCGAGCAGGCGTAAAGAGCTCTTGTCATTCCGGGGCGCGCGCCATAAGCGCGTTTACGCGCGTCTTTGACGCACTATGGCGCGGGAACCCGAAATCCAGTTTCTCCGCCTCATCCTGGGGAGCACACGAAGTGCGCGTCCCGAGGGGGCGGCCATGCTCCGAGACGTGCGGCTCCTCAGCGAGGCCGATTTGGGCCGGCAGCTTATCGTTTGGCGTGACGCAGGATGAACACATGATGGCCGAGGCGCCGCCGCGTCATGTGATACAGAAAGATCGACTCGATCATGAGCGCGGCCGAGGTTGATACTGCGGCGCCTTCGATACCCATGCGCGGAATCAGCGCGATGCACAGTCCGAGATTAATGGCGAAGGCCAGCGCGTAGACGCTGGCGCATTGCTTGCGTTCGCCCAGCATGTTGAGCAACCGCTCCGCCGGGCCGACGGCGGCGCGTGCCATCATGCCGGCAGCGAGGATGAACATCACCAGGTAGCCGGACGTGAAGTCGGCACCGAACAGCGACAGCAGCGGTTGCCCGAAGAGGAGGATCACGCCGCAGGCGGCGAGCGATGGCCAGAATGTCCAGCGGATGGTTTCGTTGAAGAACGTCGCCAGCCGCTCGTGATCGCCGGAGACGTAGTATTGGGTGAACTTGTGCGTGGTGGCGCCGGCGATGGCGAAATAGACGAAGGCGACCACCGACAGGATGCGCGCGGCGGCGTAATAGACGGCGACCTCCTCCGGCGGGCGGAACCGCTCGAGCACGAGGATGTCGACATAGGTCAGCATCAGGTAGAAGCCCTCGACCACCAGGATCGGCAGCGAGGTGCCAAGCCAGATCCTCGGCGCGTAGCGCTTGGGGCCGGGCGACACGGTGCGGGCGAGCCGGCGGTTGAGCAGCAGGAGTTGTGTCACGGTCACTGCCCATGAGGCGATGATAGCGACGATCATCGCCGTGACCGCGTTTACCGCATAGCCGAGGAACCACGCCGCGCCGATGGCCGCGGTGAGCAGGAGCTGGCGGCCGACGAAAAACGGCACCAGCGCCAGCATCGGCCAATTGTAGGATTGCGCGATGCCGTTTTGCAGCGCGCTCACGCCGGTAATCGGAATGATGACGCAGGCGAGGTAAAGCGGGATGATGGCGAAGTTGTCGATCCAGGGCTCGAACACCTTCACGCCGATGGCGCCGGCGATCGCGATTCCGGTCGCCAGGGCGAGCGCCAGCCAGCGTCCACCGGTGAGGAAGCCGCGCAGCTGGTCCGGCTTGTCGAGCTCGGTGTATTCCGGAATGAAACGGCGCGCCGCCGTGGACAGGCCGACGTCGGACAGCGAGCCGATCATCAACACCCAGGTCCAGACATAGATGTAGACGCCGAATTCGAAACGGCCCATCCAGCGCGCCAGCAGGACTTGCGAACCCAGCGCGATCAGCGCGTTGGCGACCCGCAGCAGGAACACCTTGCCGGCGACGAGCTGCGCCAGCCGGCTGTCGCTGCGATCGGCGAGGATGGCTTTGAGACGCGCGAGCAGTCCCGCCACCGGCAGCGGCGACGGCGCGGGGGCGGGGTCGGAACCGGCCGGAGGCACGGCTTCCTCCCGCGCCGGCCGCCTTGCAGGGGACGGCGACGTCATTGTGTTCGGTTAGCAAGGAATCGTTAAGAATCGGTGCGCGCGCCTTTACCCTCTCCCCGCTTGCGGGGAGAGGGTGGCGAGCGGCGAAGCCGCGAGCCAGGTGAGGGGGCGTCGCCGTCGGGGCTCAGCCTTAACGCCGCCTCACCCGACTTCCTCGCTGCGCTCGGAAGTCGACCTCTCCCCGCGAGCGGGGAGAGGTGAAGAGAGGGTAGCCAATATCCCTTCCACCACCTTGCGGTCGTCGGCAGAAAGCGGCGTCTGCGGTGGCACCGGGTCGCCGACCGCGTAACCCTGGATTTGCAGGCCGGCCTTGATGCAGGCGGCGAGGTTGAAGCGGGCGAAGGCCTCGTTGATGCGCCAGAGATCGCGCTGCAGCCGCAAAGCTTCGTCCCACTTTCCCGCCTTGCACAGCTCGTACAGCCGTACGCTCTCGCGCGGCACGATGCAGGCCGGTCCCGCCATCCAGCCGAGTCCGCCGATCAGCATCACCGCCGCCGGGATATGCGCGGACGCGGAAAACACCTTCATCTTTGGCGCCCGGTTCATGATCGAGAGCAGGCGGCCGGTGTTGCTGGAAGCGTCCTTGATGTAGCGGATGCGCGGGTGTTCGGAGAGCCGCGTGATGACGTCGAGGGTCAGATCGCTGCGCTGGAAGTTCGGGTTGGTGTAGATCACCACCGGAATGTCGACGGCGTCGGCGATGGCGCGGAAGTAGGACTCCACCTGCGCATCCTTGAGCGGGAAGTAGGCTTCGAGTACGGCCAGGATGCCGTCGGCACCGAGCTTCTGCCACGCTTTCGCCTGCTCGACCGCGTCGGCGGTGGCGGTCGACGCCACGCCCGCGACCACCGGCACGCGCTTGTCGGCGGCTTCGATGGTTGCCTTCACCACCGCCTCGCGCTGCGCGCGGGTGAGATAGGCGAACTCGCCGGTGGAGCCGAGCGGCGTCAGTCCGTGCACGCCGGCCCTGATCAGATCGTCGCACAGTGTGCCAAGCACGTCGGCCTTGATCCTGCCGGCATTGTCGACGGGCGAGACCAGATAGGGGAATACACCATGGAAGTCGGCCATTGCAGTCATTGCACTCCGCTGTCATGCCCCGCGAAGGCGGGGCATCCAGTACTCACTAGCATAGAGGTTGAGGTGGAAAAATGGAGACTGGTGTCTACCGGGTCGTCCGCCTTTGCGGACGACGACAGCCAGGGCTAGAACACCCACAACGCGTCGGGCGGGAATTCAATGTAATGCTCGCCGCGGACCGGCGGCACGTCGGCATAGGCGCGCACATTGAGGTTGCCGCGCGCGAACAGCAGCTCCCAGCGCTCGCCGAGATACATCGGCGTCTCGAGCGTCATCGCCAGCCGGTTGGGACCGGGCGCGTCAGTCAAGCAGACGCGCTCCAGACGAATGATGCCGACAGCGTCGCCGCCGATACCGGATTTCGTCCGGGCGAGGCCGGTGATGCGCTCACCGAATACCTCCATGGTGGCGCGGCCGTTCTCCAGCGCCACCAGTTTGCCATCCAGCCGGTTGTTGGTGCCCATGAACTCGGCTGAATAGCGGGTCGCCGGTTCGTTATAGAGCGCGGCTGGAGTCCCTTCTTGCGCGATGGTGCCGGCATCGAGCAGCACGATGCGGTCGGCAATCGCCATCGCTTCCACCTGGTCGTGTGTGACATGGATGGCCGACAGGCCCAGCGTGGTGATCAGCGTGCGCAGCCAGGCGCGTGCTTCCTCGCGCAATCTGGTATCGAGATTGGACAGCGGCTCGTCGAGCAGGACGACCGGCGGCTCGTAGACCAGCGCGCGCGCAATTGCCACGCGCTGTTGCTGGCCGCCGGAGAGTTGCGCCGGCATGCGGTTGGCCAGACGGGTGAGGCCGATCCGGGCGAGCACCGTTTCGACGCGCTGCGTGACGTCGCCCGGCACTGCACCGCGCAACGTCAGGCCGGCCGCCACGTTCTCGAACACCGTCCGGTGCGGCCACAGCGCGTAGGACTGGAACACGAGACCGAGGCCGCGCTGTTCGGGCGGCAGCGCAATATTGCGCGCGGCGTCGAAGAACACGCGCTCGCCGATGGCAATACTGCCGGCATGCGGCTCTTCGAGTCCGGCGATGGCGCGCAGCAGCGTGGTCTTGCCACTGCCGGAAGCGCCCAGCAGGGCCACGACCTCGCCCGGTCCCACGCGCAGCGACACGCCTCCGAGCACCTCGTTGTCGCCGACCCGCACGGCGAGTTCCTGCACCACCAGATCAGTCATGCCGCCGATTTAACCGGCAAAACCGCCACTGTCGAGGAAGGCCTGTTCTTGCGGGGTGGTGACGCGGCCGAGCGCGACGTTGCGGTGTGGGAAACGGCCAAAGCGGCGGATGATGTCGGCATGCAGCTCTGCCCATTTCACCCCGTCGTCGTTGTAGTAGGCGCGATAGAAGGCGATCGCCTTCTCCTGGTCGCTCATATCTTCCGAATGCATGAACGGCAGATAGAAAAAGGTGCGCATGTCGTCGAAGACGCTGTCGAAGCCGTTGAGGATGCCGCGGCTGGCGATCGAGAGCGCCAGTTCATCGGTGGCGAAAGCGCGCGCCTGCCCACGGAACATGTTGCGCGGAAACTGGTCGAGCAGGATAAGCAGTGCCAGCGTCCCTTCGGCATTCTGCTCCCAGGCGGCCAGCGCGCCGCTCGCTGCCTGTTCGTGCCGCGTGAGGAAGCGCCGGCGGACTTCCGCGTCGAGGTCGTCGTCCTTCTTGTACCAGCGTTCGGGTCCGACCTCCCGCCAGAAAGCGATAATATCGGCGGGGCCCGGTGCGTTTGCGTCCTCGGTCATGATGAGCCGCGCTCCGGCTGTTCCTCGCGCAAGGCCCGCCGCAGGATCTTGCCAACATTGGTCTTCGGCAATTCTTTGCGGAATTCGATGTGGCGCGGCACCTTGTAGCCGGCGAGGCCCGTGCTCAGGAACGCGCGGAGCTCCTGTTCGGTCACTTCCGGCTTCTTCCTGACCGCGAACAGCTTGGGCACCTCGCCCGAGTGGCGGTCGGGCACGCCGACCACCGCGCATTCCAGGAGCCCTCCATGGCTCATGGCAAATTCCTCGACCTCATTGGGGAACACCTTGAATCCGGAAACCGAGATCATGTCCTTCTTGCGATCGACAATGCGCACGCGGCCCTGGTCGTCCATGATGCCGATGTCGCCGGTGCGCAAAAACTGATCCGCGGTCATGACCCGGGCGGTCTCGTCCGGACGGTGCCAGTAGCCGGCCATAACCTGCGGTCCCCGCGCGCAGATCTCGCCGGTTTCGCCGACCGGCAGTTCATGACCGTCGTCGTCCCGGATGGAGATTTCGGTCGACGGCACCGGCAGGCCGATGGTGCCGGTCCATTCGCGAATATCACCGCGGTTGCAGGTGAGCACCGGCGAGGTCTCCGACAGGCCGTAGCCCTCGATGATCGGATGCCCGGTCGCCTTCATCCACGCATCGGCGACCGTCTTCTGCACCGCCATGCCGCCGCCGACCGCGTACTTGAGCAGCGACCAGTCGAGCCTGCCGAAGTCGGGATGATGCAGCAACGCGTTGAACAGCGTGTTCACCGCCGGAAAGGCGTTCACTTTCACCCTGGCGAGTTCCCGGATCAGTCCATCGATGTCGCGCGGATTTGGAATCAGAAGACACATTCCGCCGATGCGCACGCCGAACAGGAAGCAGGCCGTGAGTGCGAAGATATGATAGAGCGGCAGTGCCGTGAGGATAACAGGTTGCTCGACCTTCGGCGGCACGGTCACCATCGGTGCGTTCCAGGCTTCCACCTGCAAGACGTTGGCGACGAGGTTTCGATGCAGCAGCATCGCGCCCTTGGCGACGCCGGTGGTGCCGCCGGTATATTGAAGGAAGGCGATGTCCTCGGGCTCTACATACGCCCGGGTGAAGGCCGACGCGCGGCCCTGTTTCAGTGCCTTGTTGAACCGGATGGCGTTCGGCAGCCTATAGGCCGGCACCATCTTCTTGACGTGGCGCACCACGCCGTTGACCAGTGAACCCTTCACGGCGCCGAGCATGTCGCCAAGGCTGGCGATGACCACATGCTTCACCTTTGTGCGTGGCAGCGCCTCTTGCAGCACGGCCGCGAAATTCTCCAGCACCACGATGGCATCGGCGCCGGAATCGCTGAGCTGAAATTCCAGCTCGCGCGGGGTGTAGAGCGGGTTGACATTCACGACCGTGAAGCCGGCGCGCAGGATGGCGGCAATTGCGATCGGATATTGCAGGATGTTCGGCATCATCACGGCGACGCGGGAGCCGCGCTCAAGGCCGCGGCCTTGCAGCCAGGCGGCGAGCGCGCGTGATGCCTTGTCGAGTTCCGCGTAGCTGAGCGACTTGCCCATGCACATGCAACATGGCCGCGTGGCATGGCGGGCAAAGCTTTCCTCGAACAGCGCCGACAGCGACGGGCAGGTCGACGGGTCGATGTCGGCGACGACGCCCGGGGGATAATGCCGCAGCCAGATCCGTTCCATGGAGGCTTTCCCGGCACCGGCGGGGGAGCCGGCGATTCAGGCTGAAGATCGGCGGAACCCGCGTTTGGTGCAAGACCTTGGTGGAGAGGGTGGGGGTGTTTTTACCCACAAGGCGGAGGAAAGGGCGACATGGGCCGGCACTGGCGCTGTTGCCGGTTTATCCATCGGCGCGGGATCGCCAAACCGGAGTTGCGGCACAAATGACGTCATAAAGCGCATGAAGCCGATGTAATCGGTGCTTTCGAGAGTCGTTGAAACGCGAGGCGCGTCTTGTGCGCGTGTGTAAGGTCGCCACACCGGCGCAAATTCCACCCCACAATCGGGTCGAACCCTTGCGGTAGAGGAAAGAATCAGAATCAATCTTGTCATCAAGCAAATTACTGCAATCCTCGCACGAACGTTGGAGGATATTCATGCCTGTTGAAGCGGAAAATTCGCCACCGCCCGCGCGCGTCATAGTCGTTGCCAATGAAAAAGGCGGCTCGGGCAAGTCCACCGTGGCCATGCACATCGCGATCGCGTTGATGAAGACAGGCCGGCGTGTCGCCACCATCGATCTTGATTCGCAACAGCAGACCTTCACCCGCTACGTCGAGAATCGGCGCGCCTGGGCCGCCCGCATCGGACACGACCTCGAGATTCCGAACCACATCTGCCTGGACGAGGCGGCGCAAGACGAATGGGCACGACGCAAGGCGCTGGCCGCCGCCGTCATAGCCCTGTCGCGGACGTGCGATTTTATCGTAATCGACACGCCCGGGTACGAGAGCCCGCTCACCCGGGCTGCTCATGCAATTGCGGATACCCTTGTGACGCCGCTCAACGACAGCTTTGTGGATCTCGACGTGCTCGCCACCGTCGATCCGGATTCCTTCCAGATCACCGGTCTGAGCCGCTATGCCCGGATGGTGGAAGAAGTGCGCTGCGAGCGCGAGGAAAACCAATATTTCACCGACTGGATCGTGTTGCGCAACCGGCTGACGTCGATCGGTTCGCGTAACAAGCGGCTGGTCGGCGAAGCGCTGCAGTCGCTGTCACAGCGGCTCAATTTCCGCTGCATCGAAGGGCTGGCCGAGCGCGTGATCTTCCGCGAGTTCTTCCCCCGCGGCTTGACCGCCGTCGACGACCTCAATGAGGCGACGCACCGGACGCGACTGACGATGTCGCATGTCACCGCGCGTCACGAGATCGAGAACCTGCTCGGCGCCATGGGCCTGGGCGAGCCGGCGGGGGGTGCGCAGGACGTCGCCCAAAAGCTCCACGCAGCGTGAGAGTCCCGCGCCAAAGCGGTTATTTCCGGGGACGACGCTCAGTGGTCGGCGCCGCCGAACGGCACCAGGGGATTGCCGGTCAGCGCCGCGCGGTCGGGCCGGTCGGGGGCGACGGCGCCGAGAAAGGCCTCGAACAATTCGCGTACCGTGGCCTCGGGCAGATCGCGGGCAATAAACACCAGCCGTGTGCGGTGGTCGTCGTCGGGCCAACGCTCCAGTCGTGCGCTCGGATGGAAGACGTGCTGGACACCGTGCACGACCACGGGCGTATCCGGCATTTCGGCGAGTTTCACGATACCCTTTACGCGCAGAAGCCGGGCGCCGTAATTGGCGCGTAGCAGTTCCAGAAACATCTCCAGAGTGCCCGCAGGAATCGCCGCGTCGCTGGTCAGCGCAAAGGCGCTGATGTGGGCGTCATGGCGGTTGCGGTCGAGATGGTCGTGATCGTGCTCGTGGTGGTGTCCGTCACGGGAATGACCGTGTGGTTCGGCATAGGCTTCGGCCGACAGCCATTTCTTCACATCAGGAATCTTGCGCTCGGGATCGTAGAGTCCGCAATCGAGCAAGCGGTCGGGAGCAGCTTCCCCCCTGGCGGCGTCGAGGATTGACGCGGCGGGATTGAGCGCCCGCAGCCGCTCGATCGTTTTCTCGCACTGAGCGACGTCGGCGATGTCAGTCTTGGTCAGCACGATACGGTCTGCCACTGCTGCCTGTTTCACCGCTTCTTCATGCGCGTCCAGCGTAGCCGCGCCATTCACCGCGTCGACGACGGTCACCACGCCGTCGAGCCGGTAGCGCAGCAACAGATAGGGATGCGACATCACCGTGTGCAGCACCGGCGCCGGATCGGCGAGGCCGGTGGTCTCCAGCATCACGCGATTGAACGTGCAACGGCGGTTGTCGAGATCGCGCAACAGCGTCTCCAGCGCGTCGACCAGGTCGCCGCGCATGGTGCAGCACAGGCATCCCGACTGCAGCAGCACCATGTTGTCGCTGACATATTCGACCAGCAGATGATCAAGGCCGATCTCACCGAACTCGTTGATAATGACCGCCGACCCGGCCAGCGCCGGATCCTTGAGCAGCTTGTTGAGCAGTGTGGTCTTGCCGGCGCCGAGAAAGCCGGTCAGTACGGTCAACGGGATCGGGACCGGCGGCTTCCGGCGGTCGATGCGCGGGCCCGTAGCGCTCATGTCCTTGCCGATTTCGCTTTCTACTTGCGTTGCGAGCTTCGCTTGTTCGCATTGCGACGCACTGATTTTTTCTTTTTTACCCGCGGCTGTGCGGCCGGCTCCGGGTCGGGATTGCCGGCGGGTCCGGTGAACACGACTACCGGCGGCTCGGTTTCGATCGGAGGCCCGAGTTCGAATTTGCCGTTGGCCGGCCCCAGGGCGGAGAGCACGAAACCCGAGCCGTTCCCGCCATCGGCCGAAGCCACCGTATCGGAGTCCTCTTCATTGTCGGAGGGCGGCTTGTGGCGGCGCCGATGAGGGCCGCACATTTCGTCGCGCAGATCGGGCGGCTGTGCGTCGATCGGCGCCAGCGCGTCGACAGTGCCGAGCGAGGGTGTCAGCCACGACAGCGGCGTCGATTCGAAGCCACGCTCCAGAAGTTTGGCTGCTTCCAGATTGCGGGCGCGCCCGGAATGGGAGCCGAGCACGATTGCGATCAGACGCCGGCCGTTTCGGCTGGCTGACGCCACGAGGTTGAATCCCGAAGCACAGATAAAACCGGTCTTCATGCCGTCCGCGCCGGGATATTGGCTGAGCAGCCGGTTGTAGTTGCGCATGACACGCTTGCCGTAGCGGATCGCGTGGATGTGCCAATAATAATCGTATTGTGGAAACTCGCGGATCAATGCGCGCGCGAGGATGCCGAGATCACGCGCCGAGGAAACGTGGTTTTCCGCGGGCAAGCCGTTCGGATTGACGAAATGGCTTTGCGTCATTCCCAGCCGCGCGGCGTCGGCGTTCATCAGGTCGGCAAATTTTGGAAGCGAGCCGGCGACACCCTCCGCGATGGCGACTGCGACGTCATTCGCCGACTTGACCAGCAGCATCTTCAAAGCGTTGTCGATGGTGAGCGTGGTGCCGAGCGGGAACCCCATCTTGCTGGGTTCTTGTGCAACCGCGTCGCGGGTCATGGTGACAAGGGTATTGAGGGTGATCTTGCCCTGCCGGACCTGTCGCAACGTCGTGTAAGTGGTCATCAGCTTGGTGACCGAGGCCGGGTACCAGGGATAGGTGGCGTTTTCGGCCAGCAGCACCTTGCCGGTCGAGGCTTCCAGCAGCAGCTTGGCCGAGGCGTGCGCGCGATCGACGCCGCTCAACGCCAGGGCGAGCATTGCGAACGTGACGACGAGGAAACGGCTGCGGGAACTATAACTCACAGAGTCCTGATCCAGTCTGAGGGTGGTGGACCTCTAGAAACGATTGGGTTCTACAGGCGGCGGCGCTAAGCTATCCAAGCTTGGCGGAGGAGGCAAAGCCAGCGCGCCCCGAGCTTGAATTATGGTAATTGGCGCTTATCCCTTGGTAATGCGACCAAAGTTCGGCGCTCGCACCCCTTCCGGCCCGGTACAGGGGATCGAGTCCAGGGAGAGCCAGCATGACCGCAGCCATCGTAGGTTGGGCCCATAGTCCCTTCGGCAAGCTTCAGGACGAGACCGTCGAGAGCCTGATCGTGCAGGTTGCCACCGATGCGCTCAGGGATGCCGGCCTTGGCCCCAAGGACGTCGACGAAATCGTGCTGGGGCACTTCAACGCCGGCTTCTCCGCGCAGGATTTTACCGCCTCGCTGGTGCTGCAAGCCTCGCCCGATCTGCGCTTCAAGCGCGCCATCCGGGTGGAGAACGCATGCGCCACCGGTTCCGCCGCCGTCCATCAGGGCCTGAAGGCGATCGCCGCGCGGTCGGCACGCATCGTGCTGGTCGTCGGCGTCGAGCAGATGACCACTACGCCACCGGCCGAAATCGGCCGCAACCTGCTCAAGGCTTCCTATGTGCGCGAAGAGGCCGACATCGAGGGCGGTTTCGCGGGCGTCTTCGGCAAGATCGCCGGACTCTACTTCCAGAAATGGGGTGATCAGTCGGACGCCCTGGCGATGATCGCGGCCAAAAACCATAAGAACGGCGTTGGCAATCCCTACGCCCAGATGCGCAAGGACCTCGGCTACGACTTCTGCCGCACCGAAAGCGAGAAGAACCCGTTCGTTGCGGGCCCGCTCAAGCGCACCGACTGCTCGTTGGTTTCCGATGGCGCGGCTGCGGTCGTGCTGGCGGATATCGAGTTGGCGCTCAAGCTCAACAAGGCCGTGGCCTTCCGCGCCGCCGAGCACGTGCAGGATTTCCTGCCGATGTCGAAGCGCGACATTCTCAGATTCGAGGGTTGCGCTATCGGCTGGCAGAGGGCGCTCGCCCAGGCCGGCCTGAGCCTCGACGATCTGTCGTTCGTGGAAACCCACGACTGCTTCACGATCGCGGAGCTGATCGAGTACGAGGCCATGGGGTTGACGCCGGAAGGGCAGGGCGCCATCGCCATCAAGGAAGGCTGGACGCAGAAGGATGGAAAGTTACCGGTAAACCCGTCCGGCGGACTCAAGGCGAAAGGGCATCCGATCGGCGCCACCGGCGTGTCGATGCACGCGCTTGCCGCCATGCAACTCACAGAAACCGCGGGTGATTTGCAGGTGAAAAATCCGCGGCTCGGCGGCATCTTCAACATGGGCGGAACGGCGGTTGCAAATTATGTCGGTATACTTGAGCGCATCAAATGATTTCGGGAGTTCGCACGATTATTGGCCGACGTAAGGTTGTAAAGTACAACTCAGGAGCATGTCGTCGCCGGCCGTTGCGATATTGCACTGGTTGGATGCGCAACGATTTTTGCGCGACCGCTAAATTGAACGCAGCACAAGACGTGCTACATTTCTCATAGCATGAATACGTAATATGTGCGTGGTATTCGTTCGCGTGCATATATTCATGCTGCTGTCGAGGCCGCTATGAACGAAGGACGATGGATGACCAACATACCGACCGATCTGTTGCGGACGTTGGTTGCGGTCGTCGATCTGGGCAGTTTCACCAAGGCGTCCGTCCTTCTCGGACTTACCCAGCCTGCCGTCAGTGCGCAGATCAAGCGCCTGCAATCTCTCCTCGACGTGGAACTTTTCGACCGCAGCATGCAAGGCATCAGCCTGACCCCGCAAGGGGAGATTGTCATCAGCTATGCACGCCGTCTGCTTTCGATCAACGACCAGATCATGCACCTCAGCGCCGGCGATGTCCGGCCGGAGGCGGTGGTTCGGGTTGGCACCACGAGCGACTACATTGCTTCGATTCTGCCCACCAACCTTGCCCGTATCCGCGAGCGCTGGACGGACGTCCGGTTCATCGTGCGCACCGCTTCCTATGATGCGTTGATGCGCAATCTGCGCAGCGGCGGGCTGGATTTGGTCTTCGGCCTCTCCATCAATCCCCCGCCCGATGCGTATCGGACGGCCCCGAAGGAAACCGTGTGGGCACGCGGGGTATCGACGATGCTTGATCTCGACAAGCCGGTGCCGCTGGTCACGTATGGCGACGTCTCGGCATATCACCGGATCGCTGTGACGGCGCTGCAGGCGGCCGGACTGAATTGGGAGGCCGTCTTTACGGGGCCCAACGTTCACAGTCTCAGCGCCGCAATCGCAGCGGGACTCGAAGTCATGCCCGTCGGTCGCAAGGTCGCAAACGATATCGGCATGATCATTTGGGAAGACGCGCCGTTGCCCAGGCTGCCCAACCTCTATTCCGGCATCTATGTGCGCGAGGGCGGGGAATCGGCGGCCTATCAGCAGATCGCTGATGATCTTGCCGAGACGCTCTATGGCGCTTCGCACCAGCTGCCAAAGCTGGTGGTCGACCGGTCGCGGAATTCCAATCCGGCAGCTTGACGGTCAGCGAACCGCCCGCGCTTTCGCCGGCGGCAGATAAGACGCATCGAAGATATCGGAAAGATCCGGCCTGGGGTTCCTGAAGCGGTAGCCGAACGCGAGCTGTTCGACAGCATGCTCGAAGCGTGCCGCGTCGATGCCGCCATAGCCGTTTGCCTTGACCTCCGGCGTCACAAAGTTGTTCGCGATCACCATCGCGAGACGTTCTCGCGCGACGTCCTGCCCGAGCGCCTCGTTGCGCGCCAACACCGTCGTGACAGCGCGCGCCGGCGAGGCGACGCTGGCTTTGACACCTCTCAGGAAGGCGCTCAGGAAGCCCCGCACCGCTTCGGGTTCCCTGGCCGCGAATGCCGTATTGACGATGATCGCCTGGCCATAAAGCGTGACGCCGTAATCGGCCATCGCCAGCACGGCGATGTCATCGACCGGCACGCCCTTGTCCTTGAGGTCGATGAACACCGAATAGGACTGGCCGGTGATCGCGTCGATCTGGCCGGCGGCCAGCATCGGCTCACGCACCAGGCGCGCGATGGTCTCCACTTTTACCTTTGCGGTGTCGATGTTGTTGACCTTGGCGAACACAGGCCACTGCGCGGCGGTCGGATCCCCGGCGGGCGCGCCCAGCCGCTTGCCCTCCAGGTCCCCGGGTGTGGCGATGCCACGGCTCTTGCGGCCGATGATCGAATAGGCTGGCCGGTTGTAGAGCATGAAGACGGCTTTGACCGGCGCCTCGGGATTGCCGTCGCGGTATTTGATCAGCGCGTTGATGTCGGCCAATGCCATATCGAATTGTCCGGAGGCCACCCGGGTGATCGGCTCGAGAAAATCCCTGGCCGGCACGATGCTGACATTGACGCCCGCAGTCCGGTACCAACCGCGGTCGAGCGGCATCAGGAAGGGCGCCGCGGTGCCATCGATGGGACCGTCGAGACTGAAGTTGATGGGCGTTTCGGCGGCAATGGTCGGACCGGTACCGGCGACAGCCAGCATGAAGGCCGCGCAGGCGGCCCGAGCGGCGCGCCGAAAGCTCATGGAACCAGCCTTTTCCCCGGTGCGCGCACCCGCATGCGTCTTCCATCCGTCGGTTTGTGCGTGTTGCGCAGAAAAGTACATGCGTCCGAAAAGAGCAAGACAAGAACGCAAAATTAAGGTGCTCTGGTTGGTGGTAAGACTAACATTGCCCTTTATCCGGGCAGCGGCATTAACTTCTCAGTTCGCGAGAATCGCACCTGTCTGCGCTATATTGGCGTGCCGGCCTTGAGGTTAAGCCCATGCAGGCAGCTGTGCTTCCGACGGTGCCCCGCGAGCTGGTGTCCTTCCGTGCGCCCTATGCGCCGGCGGACGAGGACGTCGCCGCGCGCCTGCTGGAAGGCGCCGCCCGGCCGGTGGAGGCCGAGGCGCGGATCGACGCGCGTGCCACACGGATGGTCGAGGCGATCCGGGCGCGCAGCGGCGGTCTCGGCGGGGTCGAGGATTTCCTGCATGCCTACGCGCTATCCACCAAGGAGGGGCTGGCGCTGATGGTGCTGGCGGAAGCGCTGCTCCGGGTGCCGGACGGCGCCACCGCCGACCGGCTGATCGAGGACAAGCTCAAGAACGGCGACTGGGCCAACCACGACGGCCATTCGACAACCTTCCTGGTCTCGGCTTCAGCCTGGACGCTCGGTATCACCGCGCGGGTCATCCATCCTGGCGAGACTCCGGAAGGCATCATCGACGGGCTGGTGAAGCGGCTCGGCCTGCCGGCGGTGCGTGCCGCCACCCGCCAGGCCATGCGGCTGCTCGGCTCGCATTTCGTGTTGGGCCAGACGATCAACGAGGCGCTCGACCGCTCCGCCGGCGACCGTGAGTTCCTCTATTCATTCGACATGCTGGGGGAGGGCGCGCGCACCGCCGCCGACGCCGCGCGCTATTTCGATTCCTATGCCGGGGCCATCGCCGCCATCGGCGCGACCGCCGGCAACAAGGCGTTGCCGCAACGGCCCGGCATTTCGGTGAAACTGTCGGCATTGCATCCGCGCTATGAGCCGCTGTCGCGCGAGCGTGTGCTTAAAGAGCTGACGCCGCGCGTGCTGGACCTGGCGCGGCTGGCGAAATCCCATGAACTCAATTTCACCGTCGATGCCGAAGAGGCCGACCGGCTGGAATTGTCGCTCGACGTGATCGCGGCGACGGTCAGCGATCCGTCGCTCGCCGGCTGGGACGGTTTCGGTCTGGCCGTACAGGCCTATCAGAAGCGCGCCGGCGAAGTGATCGGCTGGATCGAAGATCTGGCCGAGACACTCGATCGCCGCCTGATGGTGCGGCTGGTCAAGGGCGCCTATTGGGATACCGAGATCAAGCGCGCGCAGGAACGGGGGCTTGCCGATTATCCGGTGTTCACCCGCAAGGCGATGACAGATCTCTGCTATCTCGACTGCGTGCGGCGGTTGCTCAAGGCGCGGCCGCGGCTATATCCGCAAATTGCGACCCACAACGCGGTAACGGTCGCGAGTGTGATCGAGGACGCGGGGGGCGTCGACGGTTACGAGTTCCAGCGCCTGCATGGCATGGGCGATGCGCTCTATCAGGAACTGCGTGCCGGGTTGCCCGATGTGATCTGCCGGATCTATGCGCCGGTCGGCGGCTATGCCGATCTGCTCGCCTATCTGGTGCGGCGGCTGCTGGAGAACGGCGCCAACTCGTCTTTCGTTTCGGTAGCGGCCGATCCGTCAGTGCCAGTCGCGGACATCCTGCGACGTCCGCAAGCCTGGATCACCGCGCCGGACAAGGCGCGCAACGCGCACATTCCCTTGCCGCGCGACCTCTTCCAGCCGGTGCGCGGCAATTCAGAGGGAGTCGAATTCGGTGACAGTGCCGCGCTCGATGCCTTGCTGGTGAAAATCGACGCCGCGCGCGGAACGGTTCGCGCCGCGCCGCTCATCGACGGCGCAACAATCGAAGGTCACCTGCGCCAGGTCAATTCGCCGATTGACGGCAAACCTGTCGGAACGGTGATGGAGGGCGACAAGGCGATCGCTGCCGCCGCCATGAGCGCGGCCCAGGAAGGCTTCGTCGCCTGGAACGCAGTATCCGTCGACCAGCGCGCTGCCGCGCTCGAGCGTGCCGCTGATATGATTGAACAGCACCGTGCGAAACTGATCGCGCTTCTGCAGAGCGAAGCCGGCAAGACCCTCGACGATTGCCTGTCAGAGGTTCGCGAAGCGGCCGACTTCTGCCGCTATTATGCCGTCGAGGCCCGGCGCAGTCTCATGCCGCAGCTGCTGCCGGGCCCGACCGGTGAAAGCAACGTGTTGCACAGCCGTGGCCGGGGCGTCTTTGTCTGCATCAGCCCCTGGAATTTCCCGCTAGCCATTTTCACCGGTCAGGTCGCTGCGGCGCTTGCCGCCGGCAACGCGGTGATCGCCAAGCCTGCCGGGCAAACCCCGCTCATCGCGTATGAGGCGGCCAGGCTGATGCACGCCGCCGGGGTGCCGATGAGCGCGCTCCATTTCGTGCCCGGTGACGGCAAAGTCGGTGCATTGCTGGTCGAAGACCGCCGCGTCGCCGGCGTCGCCTTCACCGGTTCGACCCAAGTCGCCCGCGCCATCAACCGGGCGCTCGCCGCCAGGAATGGACCCATTGTGCCGCTCATCGCCGAGACCGGCGGCATCAACGCCATGATCGTCGATGCCACTGCCTTGCCAGAACAGGTCACTGATGACGTCATCATGTCGGCTTTCCGCTCCGCCGGGCAGCGCTGTTCGGCGCTCCGCCTGCTGTGCGTGCAGGAAGATGTTGCGGAGCGTGTGCTTGCCATGGTCGAAGGTGCCACGCGTGAACTCCGGGTCGGCGATCCGCGCGATATCGCAACGCAGGTCGGTCCGGTGATCGACCGTGCAGCGCGCGGCAAGCTCGAGGCCTGGGTCGCCGGCCAGGACGCGCATGGCGCGGTGCGTTTCCGCCTTCAGGGCGACCCGCCGGCTGGCGGCACCTATGTTGCGCCCACGATTGTCGAACTCAATTCCGCGCGTGAGCTGAAACAGGAAGTATTCGGTCCGGTGTTGCATGTGGTGCGCTGGCGCGCCGATGAGCTCGACGAATTGCTCGCCGACATCGCCGGCAACGGCACCGCATTGACGCTCGGCATCCACACCCGCATCGACAGCACCGCCGGGTACATTGCGACGAAACTCGCCAACGGCAATGTCTACGTGAACCGTAATATGATCGGCGCGGTGGTGGCCTCCCAGCCTTTCGGCGGCAGCGGTCTCTCCGGCACCGGCCCCAAGGCCGGCGGGCCGAACTATCTGCCTCGTTTCGCGCTGGAGCAGGTGGTGACGGTCAACACGGCCGCCGCCGGCGGCAATGCCAGCTTGCTGAGCGGCGAAGATTGATCGGCGGCCTGTTACCCTTACCGGGCATGAGACGGTCCGGAATTGCCTGTGGTGACCGGCTGTTAACCGTATTGACTCGGGGATCGGCTATTCTCGCGTCCCATGGCTGATTCGGTCACCCGGCTTTATAGCGCCGTGCTTGCCGCCCGGGGCTCGGACCCCGCGAAGTCGCGGACGGCCCGGCTTATGCGCGCCGGCCGCGCCAAAATGGCAAAAAAAGTCGCGGAAGAGGCGGTCGAGGTGGTGATCGACGCCATGAACGGCCAGCCCGAGGCCGTGGTGCGGGAAAGCGCCGATCTGCTCTACAATCTGGTGGTGCTGTGGGCTCATGCGGGCGTCAAGCCCGAGCAGGTCTGGGCCGAAATGCGCCGGCGCGAGCAGCTCTTCGGAATTGCCGAAAAATTGCCCAAGAATATGGTACAGAGCCAGCCGCGGCGGAAAATCGTCGCGCTGCAAGCCCGGCGCGAGAGCAAGCGCCGCTGATCTCCGGCCAATTCCTGTACGAGTGCCACGATGACCGTTGAGGCCACCGCGCCGCGTTCCCTCGTTCGTCGCATGTATGACTGGTGCATGGGCGCCGCTCACAAGCCCCATGCGATGTGGACCATGGGCGCGGTCTCTTTCGCCGAAAGCTCGTTCTTTCCGGTACCGCCCGATGTGATGCTGATCCCGATGGCGCTCGCGCGCCCACAACGGGCCTATGCGATGGCGGCCTGGTGTACGCTCGCCTCGGTGCTCGGTGGTCTCGTCGGCTACGCGATTGGCGCGCTGCTTTACAACTCGATCGGCGCCTGGCTGATCCAGCTCTACGGCTATGGCGACAAGGTCGAGGCCTTCCGCGAGGCCTATGCGCGTTGGGGCGCGTGGATCATCCTGCTCAAGGGCCTCACGCCGATTCCCTACAAGGTGGTGACCATCACCTCCGGCTTCGCCAATTACAGTCTCCCGCTGTTTGTCCTGTTCTCGGTCATTACCCGGGGCGCCCGCTTCTTCGTGCTTGCCTTTTTGTTGCACCGCTACGGCGCCCAGGCCCGTGACATCATCGAAAAGCGGCTCGGCCTGTGGGTGACCATCGGCGCCGCCGTAATCGTGCTCGGCCTCGTGGCGGCGGTATACTTGATCTGACGAATCGGCGGTTCTTAATTCTGCCACGGGGTGGCCTTATTGAGAACGCGCCGGCGCAAGCGCCGTTGCACGCGTGAGTGCCGCAAGTCCGCCAACGGGACGGTAGCATGGCTACAGGCAGCAATCGCTTCTCGGTCGTCAGTCCTCGCGCTTTCGCGCTGGCTGTGGCCGTGACTTGCGTTGCGGCGACTGCCGCCTCCTTGCACCCGGATGCGGCGGTGGCCCGCGACAAGACCCGTGGTGCCGTCGCCGGGGAGCCAGGGTTTTTTGAATACGTCGGGCGCTGGTTCGATGAACAGGCGGACAATATCAGGTCGACCTTCAATGGCACCCGTTCCACCGTGGAGGAATTCGGCCGCGAGGCAGGGATGGCGGCCAGCAAGACGGTCGACGGCGCCAGCGAAGCGGCCAGGGGCGCGGCTGACGCGGTCGCCCGTCTGCCGGCGCCGCGCGTCGTGTCCGGTCATGAAAAGTGCCGCGTTGCGCCCAATGGCGCGCCCGACTGCGGCGCGGCCGCGGATGCCCTGTGCCGGGTGGAGGGCTTCAGGTCCGGCAGCAGCGTCGACATGACCACGGCCGAAGTCTGCCCGCCCAGGGTCTGGCTGGCGGGCCGCAGCACCGGACCCGGCTGTCACACCGAAACCTTCGTTTCCCGCGCGCTCTGCCGGTAGCGGCCTGTCGGCTGGTGCTTGTGTCGCCGCCGTGCCTGTGTTTCGGTTTTGCGTCCTTTCGATGGAGGCAGGCCGGTGAACCTCTATTCCAGACTGCTCGAACGCGAGGCCGCGGGCCGTCCGGTGACGGTCGGCCTGATCGGCGCCGGCAAGTTCGGCACCATGTTCCTGTCGCAGGCGCGGCTGACGCGCGGCCTGCATGTCGCCGGCGTCGCCGATCTCGATGTCGACCGCGCGCGCGGCCAGTTGCAGACCGCGGGCTGGCCGGAGGCGGCCTATGCCGCGGTTTCGCGCGATGACGCCCACAAACAGCGAAGCACCTGGCTCACCGACGATGCCGCAGCGCTGATCGGCGATCCGCGCATCGACGTGATCGTGGAAGCGACCGGCGTGCCCGGCGCCGGCATTGCGCATTGCCTGACGGCCATCGGGAACGGCAAGCACGTCGTCATGGTCAACGTCGAAGCCGACGCGGTCGCCGGCCCCTTGCTGGCGCGGCGGGCCAAGGCGGCCGGCGTCGTCTATTCGCTGGCCTGGGGCGATCAGCCGGCCCTGATCTGCGAGCACGTCGACTGGGCGCGCGCCGCGGGCTTCAGGGTGATCGCGGCCGGCAAGGGCACGCGCTACGAGCCACACTATCACCAGTCCAATCCCGACAACGTGTGGGACATTCTCGACAAGTACCTGAACATCAGCGACCGCAACTCGATCAATCCCAAGATGTTCAATTCCTTCGTCGACGGCACCAAGTCGGGCATCGAGATGACGGCGGTCTGCAATGCCACCGGCCTGGTGCCGCAGAGCGATGGTTTGCACTTTCCGCCGGCGTCGCGCTTCGAGCTCGCCGACGTCTGCAAGCCCGCGAGCGACGGCGGCACGCTGGAGAAAGCCGGCGTCACCGAAGTGGTCTCCTCGGTTTATCGCGACGGCAACGACGTGCCGCATCATCTGGCGCTCGGCACCTACGTGGTGTTTGAGGGCGAGACCGACTACGCCCGCCGCTGCTTCAGGGAATACGCCATGCTGCCGGACAGGAGCGGCCGGTACGCTGCGCTTTATCGCCCGATCCACATGATCGGGCTCGAACTCGGCATATCGGTTGCAAGCTGCGCGCTGCGCGGCGAGCCGACCGGTGCGCCCACCGGCTTTCGCTCCGATGTGGTGGCCACCGCCAAGAAGCCTCTCAAGGCCGGCGAGATACTGGACGGTGAGGGCGGCTTCTGCGTCTGGGGCAGGCAGACGCCGGCCGATGTCTCGCTGGAGAAGGGCCTGCTGCCGCTTGGCCTCGCGCATGACGTCAGGCTCAAGCGCGATATCCCGGAAGGGGCCGCGCTGGGCTGGAGTGACGTCGAGGTCGACGCCAACGACATCGCGGTGAAGGTGCGGCGCGAGATGGAAGCCGCCTTTGGCCGGCGCAACGCCGCCGCGGAGCCGGTGTCGTAATCGGCCGGTCGCTCAGTACCAGCGGCAGCGGGGAATCGAGCGCCACGTCCAGCGATGATGGCGTGCCCACATACCGTCGTGCCAGCAATGCCGCCGGGAGCGCCAGTAACGCGTCTGCGGCCGCCGGCGGCTGTCGCTCCGCCAATACCGTGTGTGCCGGAAGCCGGTTGGCGAGGTCGTGACCGTCGACGTTGCGGAATCACCCATCCGGGCGTGCGCCGGAACCGGCGCGCACAGGGCAACGATCGCGGCCGCTGTCGCCGCGCAGACCATCGCTCGGATCATGAATGCTCTCCTGTTCCCCGACAGTGAGCGTCAAAATTCCGAGCGGCGCTGAAAGTTCCATATGCGGTGGCAGAGCGGGCGCGATCCAGTGTCGCACACGCGCTGCCTGCAATATCCCCGAAAACCTATTCGAGCTCGATGGTGCCGTCGATGGTATGGCTCAGGCCCGCCTTGTCGATGGTCAGCACCACGCGCGCGGCCAGTTTCTCGTTGCCCTTCAGCCGGCCGGCAGCAACGCCGTCGCAAATCGCCTTTTCGATTTCGCGCTGGGAGGTGACGCCCACGGTCTTGAGAAACTTGCGCAGCGAGGCGTTGAGGGCTTCTTCGTTCATGCCGGCTCTCCTTGAAAGGGTCCGCGAAAAAGGCGGATTTCCGCAATCTAGTGACCGGCGGCCGCCGGCGGAAGCGGGTTTGCGGCGCGCCGGCTGCCGTTTCTGCGGCCGCCGTTGACCCGCGCCCGCGCGCCGCTATGATCCGGCCCGCCGATGCCCGGTCGCCCCGATTTCGGTGACGGCCCGTGCGCGAGAAGGCCCCTGTGGCGGAATTGGTAGACGCGCCTGACTCAAAATCAGGTGGTGGAAACATCGTGCTGGTTCGAGTCCGGCCAGGGGCACCATCCTATCTCATGTTTCGGTCGACCGGCGTGGCGCCAGGGAAACGCGCATGAACGACACTTTGGCCCTGCTCCGCCGCGATCCGCCGCTGTCGGCGGCGGTCATCGTGTTCGTGGTCGGGCTCGCCACCATCGGCGGCTTTTTCTTCTTCGAGTATGTTCTGGGCTATCCGCCCTGTCCACTCTGCCTCGAGCAGCGAACGGCCTTCTACGTCGCTGTGCCGCTCGCCGCGCTGTTGTGGCTTGGCGCCGGCCACGGCGCCGCGCGCAAGGTGTTGCTGCTTGGCTTCCTGGTGATCGCCGGGGTCATGCTGTGGAACACCGGGCTCGCCGGCTATCACGCCGGGATCGAATGGAAGCTCTGGCCCGGTCCGCAGGACTGCAGCGGCCCGATCAACGAATTCGGCAATAACCTGCTGAAGAGCCTGGAGCGCGTCAGCATCGTGCGTTGCGATCAGGCGGCCTGGCGGTTTCTTGGTCTGTCGCTCGCCGGTTGGGACGTGCTGGTCTCGTTGGGTCTGGCGCTGGTCGCGCTGTGGGGCGCCAGGGGCGCCTGGATGCGGCCCGCGTCGTAAGACGTAAAACACGAACAGCGCAAGAGCAGGGCGGCCCGTCTTGCCGGCGCTTGCGTGCTCTTGCCATAATTCGGAAACTTCAATCGCCGACAAACGGCATGGGAAGAGCGAGTTACAAACGGGTTGCCGGCTACGACAAGGAGCGGCTCAAGGCGGCCACCTGACCTCAGCTAATACGGGATCCGGAAATTGATAACGACCACGAACGGAGCGATGCGCGTACATCCGGCGTCATCGATCTATCGTGGCCGTCCGCGGCGGCGGAGCAGGAAATGCTCGACGTCGCCGTTCAATGCCATATAGGAACGATATTTTTCACTGCAAGGGTGCAAGACCTCCATGACAAGCTCTGCCGCCAAACCGGCCTATACCGGCACCGCCCGTCTGCTGCACTGGCTGATCGTGGCGCTGCTGATTGCGCAGTTCATTTTTGCATGGACCATGCCGCATATCGGCCGCACCGTTCCGGTCAGCACCCTGATCGACCTGCACCTCTGGTTTGGTACCTTGATCTTGTTCGTCGCCGTCGTTCGGCTGGCGTGGCGCGCGACCCATGGCGAGCCGGTGCCGGAAGACGGCCTGCCGCCCTGGCAGTTGGCGTCGGCCCGCGTGGTGCACTGGCTGCTTTATGTATTGTTGTTCCTGGTGCCCGTCCTCGGCTGGATCAACGCCTCCTGGCGCGGCATGCCCGTCACGTTCTTCGGTCTGTTCGAACTGCCGAAGCTGGTGGCGACGCGCGCGGCCGACTGGGGCTTTACCGGCGACCTGCACGGGCTGCTGGCGAACTACGCGATGCTGGCGCTGGTCGGCATTCACGTTGCCGCCGCGCTCTATCACTACTTTATCCGCCGCGACGGAGTATTGCAGCGCATGCTGCCGGGCGCGTAAGCGGTCACTCGTAGCGCAGCGCCTCGATCGGATCGAGGCGGGCGGCTTTGCGCGCCGGGTAGTAGCCGAAGAAAATCCCGACGGCGGCGGAGAACAGGAAGCCGCCGAAAATCGCGGCCGCCGAAATCGGCGTCGCCCAGCCCGCCACCATGGCGATTACCACCGAGAATGCCACGCCCATGATGATGCCGGCGACGCCACCGGCCACACTCAGAAAAACAGCCTCGGCGAGAAACTGCAGCAGCACGTGCAACCGGCGCGCACCGATCGCCATACGCAGGCCGATTTCGCGCGTGCGCTCGGTCACCGACACCAGCAGAATATTCATGATGCCGATGCCGCCCACCAACAGCGAGATCGAGGCGACGGCCGCGAGCAGTAGCGCCATGATGCGGCTCGAGCTTTCGGCGGTCTCGGCGATCTGACTGAGGTTGCGCACCGAGAAGTCGTCCTCGTCGCCGGGCTTGATGTGGTGGCGCCTTTTGAGGATGTCGGTCACCTGGGTGATCGCGCGCGGGACGTCGGCCTGATTATTGGCCTGTACGAAGATCTGGTTGACGTAGCCGGCCAGGTGCGGGGTCAGTCCGTAAGGATTGGGTGGGTTCGGATAGATCCAGTTGAGCGGCGCCTGCGTTTGGCTGGGCGAAGCCACTCCCAGAACCTTCCGCTCCGCGGTAGTGAACGGGATCATCACGAAGTCGTCCTGATCCTGCCCCCATGGCGTCTGTCCCTTCGATTCCAGAATGCCGATCACCCGCATCGGCACGTCCTTCACCTGGATCAGCGCGCCGATCGGGATTTGCGATTCGCCGTACAGTTTGGACGCCACGGTCCGTCCGATCACTGCGACCAGCGCGGCGGAGGCGTCATCTTCCGGTGTGATCGCGCGGCCTGTGGCGACCCGCCAATTGGTCATATCCGGATAATTCGGGCTGACGCCCTGGATCTGCGTGCTCCAGTTCTGGTTGCCGGCCTGCACCTGGCCGCCCTGGCGAATGAGATAGCTGATCTGGCTGACCATCGGGCTCTCGTGCAGGATCGCCTGGGCGTCGGATACGGTCAGCGTGCTGGCGCTGCCCGAACCGCCGCGCATGCCGCCGCCCCCACGGTGCGCGCCGGGTAGCACCACGACGAGGTTGGTGCCGAGCCGTTCGATCTGCTTGCGTACTGCGTCATTGGCGCCCTGACCGACTGCGACCATGGCGATGAGCGCGGCGACGCCGATGAAGACGCCGAGCATGGTCAAGGTCGAACGCATCATGTTGCGACGGATCGCCTGTACCGCGGCCGCCATGATCATCAGGCCGAAGGCCCAGGCGGCATTGCGTCGCGGCGCCACCGCCGATCTTGAGTGCGACAGCGCCACGTCTTCGTCGGCAATTCGGATGTCTTGCGCCGGCCTGGCTGGTTTCGGATTGCGCTTGTCGGAAATCACCTGGCCGTCGCGCATGGTCAGCACGCGGTCGGCATAGGCCGCGATGTCCGCTTCGTGGGTGACGACGACGACGGTAACGCCATGTTCGCGATTGAGCCTGGTCAGCGTCTCCATGATCTCGTGCGAGGTGCGGGTGTCGAGATTGCCGGTCGGCTCGTCGGCAAGCAGCAGGCCCGGATTGTTGATCAGCGCGCGCGCGATCGCCACCCGCTGCTGCTGACCGCCGGAAAGCTGGCCGGGGGTGTTGCGTTCGCGGTCGCTCAAGCCCAGCAGTTCGAGCGCCTCGCGCGCCCGCTCCGTACGGGACATGGCGCTGGCCGGGCCGGACGCGGTATAGAACAGCGGCAGCGCTACGTTCTCAAGTGCGCTGGTGCGCGCCAGCAGATTGAAGCTCTGGAACACGAAGCCGAGCCGCTCGCTGCGCAGATGCGCCCGCTCGGGCTCGTCCAGCCCCGCAACGTCGGCGCCTTCGAAGAAATAGCGGCCGCTGCTTGGCCGGTCGAGGCAGCCGAGGATCGCCATCAGCGTCGACTTGCCGGAGCCGGAATGGCCCATGATAGCGACGAATTCGCCGGTCTCGATGGTCAGGCTGACGTCGTTGAGCGCGTGCACGTCGACGTCGCCGACATGATAGGTCCGCGTGATGTGCTCAATCCTGATGATTGGTTCGGCCATGGCCGTGGCTCAGAGCCGCAGGCGCGGTGCGGTCGTGCCCCGACTGTTGCCGCTGCCATTTCGCTGTTCGGTGATGATGACGGGGTCGCCCGGCTGTAAATCGCCCTTCACGATTTCGGTGAAGCTGTCGTCATCGAGCCCGGCGACCACGGGGACGGCCACCGGCTTGCCTTCGCGCAGCACATAGACTCGCCCGGGGCGGGTTCCGTTGTTTTTACCCTGGCGGGTCGCGCCGCTGCGCTGACCGCGTTGAGTGCGTGCGCCCGCCAGCCCTTCCGGCGAAAAACGCAGCGCCTGACTCGGCACCCGCAGCACGTTCTCGCGCTCGGCGGTGACGATACGGTTGGCCGCGGTCATCCCCGGCTTGAGCGCGAGGTCAGGATTTTTGACGCTCACCACAACGTCATAGGTGACGACGTTCTGCACGTTCTGCGGCGATTGCCGCACCTGGGTGACGGTGCCCTGGAAGGTCCGGTTGGGGAAGGCGTCGACGGTGAAAAACGCCTTGTCGCCTTCCTTGATGCCGCCGATGTCGCTTTCGCTGACATTGGTGTCGGCCTGCATATTGGTCAGGTCGGTGGCGATCAGGAACAAGGTAGGCGTCTGGAAGCTCGCCGCTACCGTCTGTCCGATAGTGACGTTGCGCGACACCACGGTGCCGTCGACCGGCGACACGATTTTGGTGTAGCCGAGATTGATCTGCGCCGCCTCGAGTTGGGCCTGGCGCTGTTCGATCGTTGCCTGGTCGACATCGACCTGCGCGCGCGCCTGATCGAGAGCGCTCTTGGCGCTATCGAGCGCATCTTTCGAGATCGCATTGGTCGCCGCCAGCCGCGCGTTGCGGTCATGGATCCGCTGCGCATATGTAAGCGTGGCTTTGTCTTTTTCGAGCTGCGCCTTTGCTACATCGAGATTGGCTTTGTTCTGGTTGACCACCGACTGATAGGGGCGGGGATCTATCTTGGCGCAAATCTGGCCCTTCTTGACCCTGGTGTTGTAGTCGCAATCGATGTCCTGGATCACGCCGGACACATAGGACCCGACAATGATGGTGAGCACCGGATTGACCGTGCCGGTGGCGGTGACCGCGCGGGTCACATTACCACGGGTGACGGCGGCGGTGGCGTAGCGCACGGCACCGCCGCTGCCCGCGTACCACCAGGAGGCGCCGGCGGCGGCGATCAGCACGAGCACCAGCACCCCGGCGATCAGCCAGCGCTTGCCGGAGCGCGACCTGGCCGGCTCAGGGCGTTTCGGTTTGGGCACCAGGACGATCGGCGCCGGCGCTTCCGCCTGGGCCTGATGGGATTCGACTGGTTTGCTCATGCGGTCTTCGCCTCTCCTGCATCATTTAACGCACGAGCAGGCGAAAACCTTTGATACGGCTCAAATTCCGGTAAAACCGGCAGAATCCCCGAAAAACGGTCTAATTCCGCCGCAACGTGATGGAGGCCGTCATCCGCTTGCCGGCACCGCGCGAGTCGAGGCTCACCGATTGCCGGCTGCTGCGCGTGACCATATTCAACTCGGCCGAGAATGCCGCACTTTCGGCGTGGACCTGCAACTGCCCACCTTTTGCGCGGCCGACGGCGGTGCCGCCGATGTTGTAGCTTTGCTCACTCCAGCGTCCGGTGACCTGATTGCTCGCATCGGCTTCGAAATTGCCGGTGAGGTCGAATTTGTAGTTGTCGCTCCTGCAGCCGAGGCGAAGTCCGACCGCGCGGCCGCCACTCAGCTTGTAGATCGCGCTGCAACGGACGCGCTCGGTGGTCAGCTTGTTGTCGTCCTTGACCCGGATTACGCCGGTGCCGGACCAGTGGCCCGGGAAGCTGGAAAATGGACCGGGGTCGGCCATGGCCGAGGTGAAGATCGCGCCGGCCGACATGAACATGACGGTGCATCCGAAAACGGCGGCGCGGCGGTGCGACGAGCGAGAAAGACGCGGCATGACGAACATCCCCTGTTATGGCTGCCCCGAGGGCGTTGCTCGTGAGTGGGGATGTACCGGCCTTTGGTTCAAAGTAAATTAATACCGCATCCGGACCACAGGCCAAGCTCCGACAAAGTAAAGAGAATCCAACCGCCGACGGTCAGGTTTTGTCAGGATTAACGGCGCCGGAGCGTAATCGAGGCCGTCACCTGCTGGCCGCCGCCTGCGGCCTTCAGGCTGACCGATTGGCGCCGGCTGCTTGTGACCATGCTCAAATTTGCGTTCAACGCCGGGCTTTCGGCACGGACCAGAAGCCGGTCACCGCGCGCCTGGCCGGTGAGGCTGCCGCCGACATTGCGCGTGTGTTCGGTCCACTGGCCGGTGATTCGATTGCCAGCGTCGGCTTCCAGGTCGCCGCTCAGGTCGAAACTGTAACTGTCGCTCTTGCAGGTGAGTTTGAGATTGACGTCCTGACTGCCGCCCTGGCGGTATGTGCCCGTGCAGCGAATGCGTTCATTGATTTGCTTCTTGTCCTGGTCCTCGACCCGGATGACGCCTGTACCGGACCAGTCGCCACGGAAGTTCTCAAACGGGCCCGAGCGGGCCGTCGCCGGCTGGAGGATCGCGCCGCCACACAACATCACGACGCATGCCAGTAACGCGCCGCGGCGCAACAGGAAGACAACAGAACGCGTCATTGCGGATATCCTTCTATACGCGGCAAACAACGCTCGTTAACGGCCTTCCGGGGCCTTCAGGTTCCTTGCGGCCGGTTATTTTTATGAATCGACGTGGCAATCAGAGACCTATGGCTCCAGTTCGGTATCCCAGTAGAGATAGTCGAGCCAGCTTTCGTGCAGGTAGTTCGGCGGAAACATCCGGCCGTTACGGTGCAGATGATGCACCGTCGGCTGGAACGGCATCTGCGAGGGCCACATCCTGGCTTCCGCCGGCGTCTTGTTGCTCTTGCGCAGGTTACAGGGCGAACAGGCGGCGACCACATTGTTCCAGGTGGTCAGGCCGCCGCGCGAGCGCGGGATCAGATGGTCGAAGGTCAACTCGTCGCGGTCGCCGCAATACTGGCAGGAGAAGCGGTCACGCAGGAACACGTTGAACCGCGTGAAGGCCGGGTTGGTCGATGGTTTGACGAATGTCTTGAGTGACACGACGCTCGGCAGCTTCATCTCGAAGCTGGGGCTGTGCACCGCGTGCTCGTAGTTGGCGACGATGTTGACGCGCTCGAGGAAGACGGCCTTGATCGTGTCCTGCCAGGACCAGAGCGAAAGCGGATAGTAGCTCAGGGGCCGAAAATCCGCATTGAGCACCAGGGCCGGGAAACCGCTGGGCGAGACGTGGACGTTCAAGCGACGTTCCTCCACCTCCGTGAGGCTGCCGCCACGCAGCTAGGATTTTGATTATAGGGCCAGCGTGACGGGATTGTGAAGCGGGTGCGGGGGGTTACCCCCGAAGGCTGTCTACGTGCGGGCGCTCACCTGTTTTGCCAGAAATTCCCCACCCTGCCGCAGCCCTTCCTGGTCGATGCCGTGGCCGACGCCCGGCGAGATGTGCCATTGCGTCGGCACCTCCAGGGCGGCCAGGGTCCGGGCGGCGTGGAACAGGGCCTGTACCGGGATTAGCGGATCCTGATCGCCATGCACCAGCAACACCGGCGGACGGCTGCGGATGTCCGCTGTGACGGCATCCGCGTCGCCCTGCTCGGGCAAGGCCAACATCCCGGAATAACCGACGATCGCCACCGGCGCGACCTCCCGGCGCAAGCCCACATGCAGCGACATCATGGTGCCCTGGGAGAAGCCCACCAGCGCCAGCGCCGTGGGCGGCAATCGGTGGCGCAAGAGTTCTGCATCGAGGAACGCGTCGAGCCCGGGTGCCGCCATGTTGACGCCGGCCCAGCGTTCGCCCGGATCGCGGAACGTGAGCGGAAACCATTCGCGGCCCATCGGCGCCTGTCCGCACGGCCGTGGGGCATGCGGCGATACGAAGGCGGCATCGGGCAACAGGTTTTGCCATGCGCGGCCGATGTCGATCAGGTCGTTGCCGTCGGCGCCATAGCCATGCAGGAAGACGACGAGTTGTTTCGCCTGGCCGGAATATGGCGCCAGCCGCGGCCCGTCGAGCTCAGCCATTCATCCGTTTCCTTTTCACTGATGTCTTCCGGGCGGGTTTCTTCTTCGCGGCTTTCTTGTTTGCAACCTTCCTGGCTGGCTTCTTCACACGCTTCTTCGTTCTTGACGCCGGCTCGAGCGACACGCCTTCGCGCCGCTTCACCACATGATAGTAGGCCCACAACAAATGCGCCGCTACGCCGCGCCACGGCCGCCAGCTTTCGGCCAATCTGGTGAGCGCCCTGGCATCGGGTCGCTTGCGCAGGCCGAATGCAATGCGTGCGGATTCCTGCACTGCCAGATCGCCGGCCGGAAACGCATCGGCATGGCCAAGACAAAACAAAAGATAGATGTCGGCAGTCCAGGGGCCGACGCCATGCAGCGCGACAAGCGCGGCGTGCGCGTCGTCGGCGTCCATCTCGCCGACGCGGTTGAGGTCGATCCGACCGTTGGCGACGGCTTTGCCGATCTCGCGGATCGATTTGATCTTGGGCGCCGACAGCCCGAGCCGCCTGAGCTTGTCGGTGCGCGCCCTCAGCACGGTCTCGTGATGGAACGGATCGAAAGCGGAAAAGAGCCGGGCGCGTATGGCCGCGGCGCTTGCCGTCGACAGCTGCTGGCCGCAGACGATGGCGCACAGGCCCGGGAAGCCGGCCTCGCGCCGCCGCAGGGCAAAGGAGCCGGCCTTCTCGGCCACGGGCCTGAGGCGAGGGTCGGCAAGGATGAGCCGGGTGAGGCCCGCTTGCAGATCGGCGTCGGTGTGGAGGAAATGGGTCATGCGCTATCCCTCTAGCAAGCAAGACGATACAGGGAAAAGCCATGCCACCCGTTTTCCGCTTCGCGCCGTCGCCCAACGGGTATCTGCACCTCGGTCATGCCCTGTCGGCGCTGACCAACGCTGATATGGCGCGCGCGGCCGGCGGGCGCCTGCTGTTGCGCATCGACGACATCGACGCGTCCCGTTGCCGGCCCGACTATGAGACGGCGATCTATGAGGACCTCGCCTGGCTCGGGCTCGCGTGGGAGCAGCCGGTGTGGCGGGAATCCGAGCATCTTGCGGACTACCGGGCGGCGCTCGCCCGGCTCGAGGCGCAGGGCCTGGTCTATCCGAGCTTCGAAAGCCGCGCCGAGATCGCCATGATGGTGGCGGGGCGCGACGCCAGAGGCCCGTGGCCGCGCGATCCCGACGGCGCGCCGCTCTATCCGGGCAACGCCAGGGGACTGAGGCCCGCCGACCGGCGGCGCCGGATCGAATCCGGCGAGCCTTATGCGCTGCGCCTCGACATGGCCGCCGCATGCGCGCGCTTTCCGTCGCCCGCCTGGCGCGAAACCGGCGCCGGGCCCGGCGGCGAAACCGGAGTTGTTCCAGCCGATCCAGCCGCCTGGGGCGACGTCGTCCTCGCCCGCAAGGACGCGCCGGCGAGCTACCATCTCGCGGTGGTGGTCGATGACGCCGCCCAAGGGGTCACCGAGGTGGTGCGCGGGCACGACCTCTTTCATGCAACCAGTGTCCACCGGCTGTTGCAGGCGCTGCTCGGCCTGCCGGAGCCGCGCTACCACCATCACCGGCTGATCCTCGACGCCGACGGCCGCAAGCTCTCGAAGTCGACCGCCGCCACGGGGCTGCGCGAACTGCGCGCTGCGGGCGCCAGCGCGGCCGATATCCGCCGCCGGGTCGGGCTCGATTGAGCCCGGGTTCCGTGCCATGGTCGGGGCATTCTGGGGCAGGGACCATGGCAAAGCGCACAGCCAGAAAGAGGCCGCGCCGCAAGACGTTATCGCGGCGCAAGACCGGCGTGACACCCGCGCGGTCGGCCAAGGCGCGGGGAACCAAGACGCGCAAGGCTTCCAGGCCGCCGGCGCCGCCGTCGGCACGCGCGGTCGAGACGGCGCTGGCCGGCATCGCGCACGACATCCGCACCCCGCTCACCGGCATCGTGGCGCTGGCCGAATTGCTCGCGTCCTCCAACCTCGGTCAGCGCGAACGCGAATGGGCGAATGCGATCAGGAGCGGCGCCGATCACCTGGCGGTGCTCTCCACGCTGATCATTGATGCCGCCAGGGCCGATGTCACCGGGCTCACGCTTCAGCGCGAGCCGTTCTCGCCGCGCCTGCTGGCCGAAGCGGTGGGTGAGGCTCTGACCGCGCGCGCGGCGAACAAGGAAGTCGAGACCAGGATCGATATCGCTTCCGATCTGCCGGCGACGGTCGCCGGCGACTCCCTGCGGCTGCGGGCCGCGCTGGAGAACCTTGCCGACAACGCGGTGAAGTTTACGGAATCCGGAACAGTCTCCTTCAGCGCCGCCGTCGAGCAGGCCGCGCGCAATCGGTTGCAGCTCGTCTTCACCGTCACCGACAGCGGCATCGGCATGACGCCGGCCGAACTGAAGCGTCTGTTCCGCCCGTTCGCGCAAGCCAATGCGCAGATCGGCCACCGCTTTGGCGGTGCCGGCCTCGGTCTCGTTTTTGTCAAGCGCGTCGCCAGGGCCATGGGTGGCGACCTCAAGGTCATGAGCCAGCCCGGGAAGGGCAGCACGTTTCGCCTTACCGCGCTGGTCGAACGCGTGGCGGCGTCGTCTGCGATCGCGCCCGACGGGACGCCGAAACCACCGACGCGTGCGCTTTCGCTTTTATGCGCCGAGGATAACCCCTATGGCCGCGTGGTGATGAACACGATCCTGCGCGAACTCGGTCACAAGGTCGATTTTGCCGAAAGCGGCGATGCGGCGGTGAAGGCGGTCAAAACCAACGGTTACGATGCGGTGCTGATGGACGTCACGCTTCCCGGACTCGATGGCATTGCCGCGACGCAAGCGATCCGCGCGCTGCCGGGGCCGGCAAGCCGGGTGCCGGTGATTGGTATTTCCGGCCGCAACGATGCTGCCGACGAGCAGAAAGCGCGCGCCGCCGGCATGGACTACTATTTCATCAAACCGGTTAGTCCGGGGAAACTGGCGCAGGCGTTGGCGGGGCTGGCGGCTCCATAGTCACCAGGATTCCATCGGATGTTTCGGCCGTTCAGCGTCGGCGGGAGATGAAGAAATATGCGATTCCCGGTTTCAGCGTTGCTGCTGTCGGGAGCAATTGTCATGCCGGCCGGCGTGTCCGCGGTCAAGGCGAAGACCTGCGAGGATCAATACAAGGCCTGCGTCAAGTGCGGCCATGTCGCCAGCGAATGCCGGACGTCGACCGACAAGTGCCTCCGGACCGGCCTTTGGATCGGGCCGGCGGGCGGCGAATATCCGATCTCGAAAAAGAAATAGCGCTTGGCTCGCGCCCCGTGAATGCGGTCAGGCCACTTTTTCGCTGGTGGCTTCCACGATCCGCACCAGATCCGACATGATGCGGTTCAGTTCGAAGTCCTTGGGCGTATAGACCGCGGCCACGCCCGACTTCTCCAGGGCAGCCGCGTCTTCGGCCGGAATGATGCCGCCGACCACCACAGGCACATCGATGCCTTCCTTTTTCATGCGACCGACCACGTCTTTCACCAGCGGCATGTGGCTGCCCGACAGCACCGACAGGCCGATGACATGCGGCTTCTGTTCGCGTGCCGCTTCGACGATTTCTTCCGGTGTCAGCCGGATGCCCTCGTAGACCACCTGCATGCCGGCATCGCGCGCACGAACGGCAATCTGCTCGGCGCCGTTGGAATGGCCATCGAGGCCGGGCTTGCCGACCAGAAAGGTCATGCGCCGGCCAAGCTTCCTGGACACGCGATCAACGTCGGCGCGGATGTCGTCGAGCCCGCTGACGTCGTTGCGCATGGCGCGGCCCACGCCGGTGGGCGCGCGGTATTCACCGAAAGCCTGCCGCAGGGTCCAGCCCCACTCGCCGGTGGTGACTCCCGCCTTGGCGCATTCGATCGACGCCGGCATTATGTTGCCGGTGCCACTCGCCGCGCGTTTCAGTTCCGCCAGCGCCGCATTCACCGCGTCGTCATCGCGTTGCGCGCGCCAGGCTTTGAGCTTTTCGATCTGGCTGCGCTCGGCGTCCTCCGACACGGTGAGGATGGCGTCGGCCGCGTCGGCAAGCGGGGAAGGCTCGCTCTCGATATATTTGTTGACGCCGACGACGACCTGCTCGCCGCGCTCGATCGCTTCCAGCCGCGTGGTGTTGGACTCGACGAGTTGCTGCTTCATGTAGCCGCTATCGACCGCGGCCACCGCGCCACCCATCTCCTCGATGCGTTTCAGTTCTTCGCGCGCCTGTTCCTTCAGTGCTGCTACCTCGCGGGCGATTTCAGTCGATCCGTCAAAAATGTCGCCGTATTCCAGCAGGTCCGTTTCATAGGCCAGTATCTGCTGCATGCGCAGTGACCATTGCTGGTCCCACGGTCGCGGCAGGCCGAGCGCCTCGTTCCAGGCGGGCAGTTGCACGGCGCGGGCGCGGGCACCTTTTGACAGCGTCACCGCCAGCATTTCGATGAGAATGCGCGCGACGTTGTTCTCCGGCTGCTGCTCGGTCAACCCGAGCGAGTTCACCTGCACGCCGTAGCGGAAGCGGCGCTGCTTGGGATCGGCAACGCCATAACGCTCGGCGGTGATCTCGTCCCACAACTCGGTGAACGCGCGCATCTTGCAGATCTCGGTGATGAACCGAAGTCCGGCGTTCACAAAGAACGAAATGCGTCCGACCACCTCACCGAACCGGTCGTCCGCAATTTGCCCCGATGCCTTCACGGTGTCGAGCACGGCAACGGCGGTCGCCAGCGCAAAGGCGAGTTCCTGCACCGGCGTCGCACCCGCTTCCTGCAAATGATACGAACAGACGTTGATCGGGTTCCATTTTGGAATCTCTCCGGTCGTGAACTGGATCACGTCCTTGATCAGCCGCATCGACGGCGCCGGCGGAAACACATAGGTGCCGCGCGAGAGATATTCCTTGATGATGTCATTCTGGATAGTGCCTTGCAGGGACGCGCGCGGGGCGCCCTGTTCGTCCGCCACCGCGATATAGAGCGCCATCAGCCACGCCGCGGTGGCGTTGATGGTCATCGAGGTGTTCATCGAAGCGAGCGGAATGCCTTCGAACAGCGCCCGCATGTCGCCGAGATGGCAGATCGGGACCCCGACCTTGCCGACCTCACCCTTGGCCAGAATGTGGTCGGAGTCGTAGCCGGTCTGGGTCGGCAGATCGAAGGCGACCGACAGGCCGGTCTGACCCTTGGCGAGATTGGAGCGATAGAGCGCGTTGGAGGCCGCCGCCGACGAATGACCCGCGTAGGTGCGGAAAATCCAGGGCTTGTCGCGTTTGATGGTTTCTTCGCTCATGGTGTCCGCACGGCAGGCGCTTACCCGATAAATGTCTATTGTGCATCGCAGCACGCAAGAAGGCAATCAGCCGTTAGTTCAGGCAATTCATTCCGCCGGCAAGGCAGAGGGCGCGTAGGTGGCGGGCACCGGCGCCGTTCGGGGCAGCCGTGCGGCGATCGATGCGGCCATGACGACGGAGCCAGCCGCCACCGCGATGCCTGCGAATACGTCGATGAAATAGTGTCCTCCGACGACAGGCGTCGCCAGGAGCATCGCGCCCATCACCAGAAAACCGGCTGAACTGATCCAGCGCACCGGCCAGAATCCCATATGTACAAGGCGGCCGCTGCGGCGTGAAAGCTCGGGAACGTGACGATGCCGGCAAGCTCATCGATGACGAGATGGCGCAGCGAACCGTCCGCACCGCTGGCAGGTCACGCAGTTGTTCGATACAGGCGACCGGTGAGAATCGCTCCGGGTCGGGCAGGAAGTTGTAGAGGCCGTACGTACCCAGAGCCGGAATCAGCGTCGAGACGATGGTGGTGATCACCAGCGCGATCCCGAAGGCGAGGGTGAAGATCTGCAGCCGCCGGTATCATTTGGTCCAGCCGAGCACGATGGGCACGGCGAACAGCGGCCAGCCAATCATGCCATACGCAAGAACAGCGACGAACAACAGCCAGTGCTTGTCGTAAATGAAATTGTAGTACGCCATCCAGTCGAGCCCCAGGACGCGGTCGAGGGCATCGAGCGTGGCGTTCTGCAACGGCGGGCGGCAGAGGCCGCGGTATAGGCGAGCGGCGTGATCAGCACCGGCATGAGCAGGACCGGGCCGGTGGAGCCGGGGATGAATGTCACTCGCGTATCGCGCTTCGCCTGGCGGCAGTGACTGAAGTAGGCATAGCCGATGTAAGCACCGATGATCGCCGCCGGCTTGAGAGCACTGAGCGGAGCGATTGAAAAACCGGAGATCGCCCTGGCGGCAAGCAGCGCCACGGCCATGGTGCCCACCAGGGTCCAATTGTAGTGATAGAGCCGCCAGGCGGCCTGCGCTTCGGGCGCGTTCATGTCCACGCCCGCTCCGGAATCCGTCCTCATGCCATGTTCTGACGGTAGCGGGCGCCGGTTAAAGGCCTCGAAAACCGGATAGTAAATTGCGTGCCCCAAGGCCTCCGGCGTGCCGGTGCCGGGTCCGGCAGCCCGGCCAGGCCCTGAAGAGCCCGCCGGGGGCGGCTTTTTCGGCATGCCCAAAGGTCGATGTTGCGCCGCAACAACCATTGCGGCAGACTGAGCAAAATTCCGCGGCCCGATGGAGATGCAGATGCCGGCTACCGCACCCGTGCGGAGTGTCGCTCCGCTCAAGGACCTCTACGAGATTGGCGAAATTCCGCCGCTCGGACACGTGCCGGAAAAGATGCACGCCTGGGTCATCCGCAAGGAGCGCCATGGCCCGCCTGAGCAATCGTTCCAGCTCGAGGCCGTACCGACCTGGGAAATCGGCGAGGACGAGGTGCTGCTGCTCGTGATGGCCGCCGGCGTCAACTACAACGGTGTCTGGGCGGGCCTCGGCCAGCCGATCTCACCGCTCGACGGTCACAAGCATCCGTATCACATCGCCGGCTCCGACGCGGCCGGCATCGTCTGGGCGGTCGGCAGCAAGGTGAAGCGCTGGCACGTCGGCGACGAGGTGATCGTCCATTGTAATCAGGACGACGGCGACGATGAGGACTGCAACGGTGGCGATCCGCTGCTGTCGCCGTCACAGCGCATCTGGGGCTACGAGACGCCGGACGGCTCGTTCGCGCAATTCTGCCGCGTGCAATCACGGCAGCTCATGCACAAGCCGAAGCACCTTACCTGGGAGGAATCGGCTTGCTATACGCTGACGCTCGCTACCGCCTATCGGATGCTGTTCGGCCACGCGCCGCACACGCTCAAGCCCGGCGACAACGTGCTGGTGTGGGGCGCTTCCGGCGGCCTGGGCGTGTTCGGGATTCAGCTGGTCGCCGCCTCGGGCGCCAACGCCATCGCTATCATCTCCGACGATACGAAGGCCGAGTACGTACTCAATCTCGGTGCCAAGGGCGTCATTAACCGCAAGGACTTCAATTGTTGGGGGCAACTGCCGCCGGTCAATTCCGCCGAGTTCGGCGAGTGGACCAGGGAGGCCCGCCGCTTCGGCAAGGCGATCTGGGACATTACCGGCAAGCGTGACGTCGATATCGTGTTCGAGCATCCCGGCGAGGCGACATTCCCGGTGTCGTGCATGGTCGCGAAGCGTGGCGGCATGGTTGTGTTCTGCGCCGGAACCACCGGTTACAATCTTACCTTTGATGCGCGCTATGTCTGGATGCGGCAGAAGCGGATCCAGGGCTCGCACTTCGCCCATCTCAAGCAGGCGTCACAGGCCAACCGCTTCGTGCTCGAGCAGCGTATCGACCCCTGCATGAGCGCAGTGTTCGAGTGGGAGAAGATTCCGCTCGCCCATCAGATGATGTGGAAGAACCAGCATCCACCCGGCAACATGGCGGTCATGGTCAGCGCGCCGCGCCAAGGCCTGAAAAGCTTCGAGGACGTGCTGGAGGCGGCGGAGACTTCGTAAGGCTCTCCAGCTTCGGTGCGCGGCGGCGCCGTTGTGAACAGGTAGAGTCGACGCCCGCGCCGATTCCGTGTTTGCTCAGGGCTTGCACGGATTTTCGCAGCGGGCTTCGACCAGGCATGACGTCATCGATATTCGACCTCACCGGCCGCGTTGCGCTTGTCACCGGCGGCAACGGCGGGATCGGCCTTGGCATCGCAATGGGGCTCGCGCAGGCCGGCGCCGCGGTGATGATCGCCGGCCGCAATGCCGCCAAGGCGGAGCCTGCGCTCGCCGAATTGGGCAAGTTTACCGAGGCGCATTTTGCGACTGCGGATGTTGCCGATGAGGGCGAATGCCGCGGCCTCGTTCCGCGCACGGTCGAAGCATTCGGTCGTCTCGACATTCTGGTCAACAACGCCGGCACCACCATTCGCAAGCCGCCCGAACAGCTTTCGATAGGCGAGTGGCGCACGGTCATCGACACCAATCTCACCAGCGCTTTCGTACTGTCGCAGGCGGTCCATCCCGTCATGCAGAAGAACGGCGGCGGCAAGATCATCAACATTGGCTCGATGTTGTCGATCTTCGGTATGGAGGTTGCGGCGCCCTACGGCGCGAGCAAGGGCGGCATCGTGCAACTCACCCGCTCGCTGGCGACCGCCTGGGCGAAGGACGGTATCCAGGTCAACGCGTTGCTTCCGGGCTGGATCGATACTGATCTGACGCGCCACGGCCGTCAGCAAATTCCCGGTTTGCACGAGCGTGTCCTTTCGCGCACCCCGGCCGGACGCTGGGGCGAGCCCGCGGATTTTGCCGGCATTGCGGTGTTTCTCGCGAGCGCTGCGTCGAACTTCGTCACCGGGACGGCGATCCCGGTCGACGGCGGGTTTTCCGTGCAGGGCTAGTTGCGGTCTATCGATGAGGCGAAGGCCGCTGTGCGCCACTTCGCGAGTGCCGCATTCAATTCGCCGCCAAAGATAAAAATCGACGCGCACATATAGAGGAACACCAGCGCGATCATCGCCGAAGCCAGCCCTGCGTACATAGTCGAATAGGCGAAGGCAAACGAAGAAAGATAGCGGCCGAACACCATGCCGCTGATCAGCCATAGCAGCAACGTCGCGACGATGCCGGGTGCGACTTCGGGAAACCTGCGGCGTCCGGGTGGCAACCATTTGTGCAGGATCACGAGGGCTATGATCAGTACCGCCACCGTTATGCTGTAGCGCACGACCGTCACCAGGTTGTCAAACGGCTGCACGGCGGGCACGTACTGGACAAGTTTTGCCCAGATCAGTGGCGCCAGCACCACGCCGAACGAGAACGCCAGGATGGCGACAGCGCCGATCAGCACATAGAAGATCGATTCAAGCCGCAGCAGCCACCAGGCGCGCGTTTCCTCAACGCTGTAGGCGCGGCTCAGGCCTATGCGCAGGCTCTCCACGCCGTTCGAGGCGAAATAGGTGGCAAACAGGACGCCGAACGTCAGGACGCTGCCTTGCGATTGGGTCAACACGCCGGTGATGTCCTTGGCAATCGGTTCGGCCACTTCCGGCGGCCAGGCTTCCAGCAGGATGTGTGCAGCTTCGTCGGCCAGTTCCCTGGAGCCGAAGAATTGTCCTGCCAGCGCGGTGACCACGATGAGGAACGGAAACAGCGCCATCAATGTCGACAGCGCGATGTGACTGGCGATGGCCCAGCCATCGTCGGCGATGAAATGCCGCGCTGCGTCGATGGCAATCCGAAATGGGTGGACGATGAAGCGCAAAGACTTGCTCCGAAAGGATGCCGACCGTCAGATCATCCGTTGTCGGTGCATTTGCAAGGGCACCGCGTTCAGGGGTGCGGCGCGTTTGCGGTCGCCGGACCTTATGCTGCCTGCACTTCGGCGAGGAATTTGCGCACCTCAGTCTCAAGGCCTTCGGCTTCCACCGCCACGGCGTCGGCCAGTTCCTTGACTCCGGCCGCGGTGGCGCGGGCGTCGCTGGTCGCGCCCGCCACCCGGCTCATCGACTCGGCACCGATTTTCGCCTCGCCCGAGGCACGGTTGACGCCTTGCGCGATGGAGGACACGGCCGCGTTCTGCTGGTCGACCGTGGCTGCCACCGTGGTGGCGATGGCCGACATGTCGCGGATGATGTCATTGACCTGTTCGATCGCCTGCGCCGCGTCGGCCGCCGCGGATTGGATCGAGCCGATCTGCAGGGCGATCTCCTCGGTGGCCCGGGCGGTCTGTCCGGCCAGTGATTTCACCTCGGCGGCGACCACGGCGAAGCCTTTGCCGGATTCGCCGGCGCGCGCCGCCTCAATCGTCGCGTTAAGCGCCAGCAGATTGGTTTGACCGGCGATCGCATTGATCAGTCCCACCACTTCGCCGATGCGGGTGGCGGCGTCACCCAGTTCGGTCATGGTGGTGACCGTGCGTTCCGCTTCCGACACCGCGCGCCTGGCGACATCGTTGGATTTGGCGGCCTGCGACGCGATCTCGCCGATCGACATCGCCAGTTCGTCGACCGATCCGGCAGCCGTCGATACGTTGGTAGAGGCGGCGCTGACGCGCTGTTCGGCGGTGCTGGCTTCCGCGGTCACCGTGTCGGCCGCCTTGTTGAGGTCGGCCGAACTCATCTCCAGCTTCATGGACGCTGCGCGCAACTTGCCGAGCACGATCTCGATCGAATTCTTGAACTGGGCGATCGTCAGTGAAATCGTGCTGCTACGCGTTTCACGCGCGCGACTCTCTTCGGCCTGGACTGCTGCCAGCCGCTCGCGTTCGATCATGTTGTCGCGGAACACGATCACCGTGCGTGCCATGTCGCCGATTTCATCGCTTGCCCGGGTCGCCGGGATGCTCGCCTCCGTGTCACCCTTGGCGAGCCGCATCATGGCGTCGACCAGACCATTCAATGGCCGCGTAATGCTCAGTCCGATCATGAAGCTGAAGGCGAGACCGAGTACCGCCATGGCAATGCCGATGGCGATGATGCCGGTACGTGTGCGGGCTTGCGCAGCAGAGAGTTTGGTGGATGCGTCGCCCGCGGTCTCTCTCGCCCGTTTGATGATGTTGTCGGCCGCCGGCATCATGTTCTGGCTGTCCAGGTCGATCACGGCGCGCAACGAATGCACCCGGTCGAAGGCCTGAATCCATTGCGCAAAGGTGTAGGCGTAAGCCTTCACCTGGCGCTCGAGCGCCACCTTCATGGCCGGCGTGCCATCGATAGTGGCGTAGGTGTCGTCGAATTTCTTGAAGGCGGCCATGAACTGCTGATGCGTCAGTTCGATCGGCTCGACCCTGTATCTGATCTCGGAATTCCGCATCGAGAGCAATGCGATCATCAACTTTCTGGCTTCGTCGGGATCGAGCCAGGTCATGTTCTCGTTGATGATGCGTTCGACTGCATTGCCAGCGTCGCGCAGGTTGCCGCGCAAACCGGATCGTTCATCGAATCCCAGCTTGGTCTGGCCATCCACCAACTGTGAGAACGTCTCGTTGAGTCCATTCAGGTCGGTGCGCATGGCGCCGATAATGGCGATGTGATCCTTGTTGATCGATTCCGAGATGGTGTCGAGGCTTTTCAGGGCCGACTGTTGTTGCTCGCGAAAGAGCGTTATCAGTTTCTTGTAAGGATTGGCGCTGAAGTCCTTGACGATGATCCGCATCTCGTTCACCGCACTTTTGAAGTCGCGGCTGGCGTCGGCGAGCTCGCCGGAGGTTTGCATGGTCTGAAAGGCCTGACCGACGTCCTGTTCGCCGACGAAATAGGTGACGCCGTTGATAAGGAAGCCGATCGCCGGAACGAGCGCCAATACGATGATCCGGTTGCGGACCGAAATCGAGGTCAGCAGCCGGGCCGGGTTGCGGACCCTAAACGGGAGCTTCAATGCACGCATAAGAGCGGCCTCGCCGGGGCAACAGGGGCGCTGCGGTGGTTCGCCGTTAGGAAAGCGTGAAATGGTTAATTTTGTAGCAATTCCGCGGGGCTGGCACGGCGGTAAGCCTTTATTTTCGCGCCCTCTTTGCTTTTGTGCAGTGCACGCGTAGGCTTGCAGCCGCCCCTTATCGGGGCCGCCCGCCTGACCGAGGAAACCCAATGCCGATTGCCGCCTCCCGCTCCGTCACAGACCACGAGTTGGTCGAACTCGCCCGTGAGGCCTCCGTCGCGCTCGAGGCGCTGTTGGCCGACGCGACCGCCGCGGTTCGGGAACGGGTGGTAGTGGAGGGGCACGTCGTCGGCCGGCTGGCCGACCGTGAGCAGCGCGCGACCCACGGGCTCGCCTGGCTGGCGACCTACGTCGAGGCGGTGCGGCAACTCGCCGCCTACGCCGAGCGCATGGTGCGCGAAGATACCCTCGGTGAACTGGAGGAGCACCTCGTCCGTATCGGGCTTGGCGAATACCTGGCCCAGATCATCGGCGGCATTCCCATCAGCCAGGGCGAAATGGTGCGTCCGGCCGACCTGGGTCTCACTGCGGCGCAAGTCGCTGCGCGCATCAATCCGAGCATCGACCATCTGATCGCCACCGGCAACACAGCCGGGCGGCGCGCCCGTCTTGTTGAACTGATGCGCGCGAGCCACCACGCCACAGTCGGCGTTTGCGGACTCGATGACACGCTGGAATCAATCCGCGACGAAATGCGCAAATTCGCCGACGCGGAAGTGGTGGGCCAGGCGCAGGAGTGGCACCTCACGAACAGCTACATTCCACTCGAAGTCGTCGCGCAGATGTCCGAGCTCGGCGTCTTCGGGCTGACCATTCCGGAAGAATTCGGCGGCATGGGTCTCGGCAAGGAGTCCATGTGCGTCGTTTCCGAAGAGTTGTCGCGCGGCTATATCGGTGTCGGCTCGCTCGGTACGCGCTCGGAGATCGCCGCCGAACTGATTCTCGGCAGCGGTACACCCGAGCAGAAGCAGAAATGGCTGCCGATGATCGCCTCCGGCGAGGTGCTGCCGACGGCGGTCTTCACCGAGCCCAACACCGGCTCCGATCTCGCCTCGATCAGGACCCGTGCAGTGCGCGAGGGCGCCTACTACAAGGTTTACGGCAACAAGACCTGGATCACGCATCCGGTGCGCGCCGACCTGATGACGCTGCTCGTGCGCACCAATCCGAAGGAGACCGGCCACCGCGGCCTGTCCATGCTGCTCGCGGAGAAACCGCGCGGTACCGATGATAACCCGTTCCCGATCAAGGGCATGACCGGCACCGAGATCGAAGTGCTCGGCTATCGCGGCATGAAGGAATACGAGCTCGCCTTCGACGGCTTCCTGGTCAATGCCGAGAACCTGCTCGGAGGCGTCGAGGGGCTCGGCTTCAAGCAGCTCATGCAGACCTTCGAATCCGCGCGCATCCAGACCGCCGCGCGCGCCATCGGCGTTGCGCAGGCCGCCATGGAGCAGGCGACGGAGTACAGCGAGAATCGTATCCAGTTCGGCAAGCCGATCATCGATTTCCCGCGGGTCGCCGACAAGATCGTGATGATGGCGGCGGAGATCATGATTGCGCGCCAGCTCGTCTATTTCGCCGCGCGCGAGAAGGATTCCGGCCGCCGCTGCGATCTCGAGGCCGGCATGGCCAAGCTTCTGGCCGCACGGGTGGCGTGGTCGGCTGCCGACAATGCGGTGCAGATCCACGGCGGCAACGGCTTCGCGCTGGAGTTTGTTGCATCGCGCCTGTTGTGCGACGCCCGCATCCTCAACATTTTCGAGGGTGCAGCCGAAATCCAGGCCCATGTCATCGCCCGCCGTCTGCTGGACGGGTCGAACTAGCCTTATTTCCGAACCGATCATGCCTTTGCTGCGTTTGATCCAAAGCAATATACAGCGCTCGCCGGCATCCTAGGGTGCTTGCGGGTTTCAGGAGGTTGATCGATGACCGAATTGTTGATCCGCGAAGGCGAATGGGTGGTGGTCTGCGACGGCGCCAAGGCGCTGATCCTGGAAAACACGGGCGATGCCAAATTCCCCAACCTCAGGACCATCGAGGTGCTGGAGCAGGAGGACCTGCCCACGCGTGAGCAAGGCACCGGTGAGCCCGGCCGCACCTTCAGCTCGGTCGGCCATGGTCGCAGCTCCTATGAGCAGACCGACTGGCACGACCGCGCGGAAGAGGCCTTCCTTCACCAGCTCGCCGCGCGGCTCGACACGGCCGTCAGTGCCGGCAAGGCCAAGTCGGTTATCATGGTGGCCTCGCCGCGCGCGCTCGGCATGATCCGCCCGGCCTACAGCCACGCGCTCAAAGGCGCCGTGCGCACCGAGGTCGGCAAGGATCTGGTCAAGATGCCGGTGCACGAGATCGAGAAGCACCTGACCGGGGCCTGACGCGGGGTTCACCACGCCGCGCGAATATTACTGGTCCGATATAATTGCAGTGCTATGTTCGCCGCGATTTTTGCGGTTGAGGCAGGCGAATGAACTTGCGAGTCCGTTCGGTCAGGCGTGGCCATGCGCGTCTCTCGCTGGCAGCGGCGCTGACCCTGGCCACAGTGGCGGCTGCCGGCGCGCAGCAACCGGCCAGCACGGGGGCGGTGCCCGACAATTCGCTCGCCCGTCCACCCAAAAATGCGGCTGCCGCTGCGGCCGCCGCGCGCACCAACGACCCGCTGGTGGTGCCGGGCTTCTGGGATCCACGCCACCGGCCGGAACGGCCCGAACTCTCCCGCCTCAGCGTCATCCGCTTCCTGACCGAGACCGATTATCCGCCATTTAATTACGTCGGGCCGGACGGCCTTCCGACTGGCTTCAACGTGGAGCTGGCGCGTGAGATCTGCAACGAGATCAAGGTCCAGTGCACAATCCAGATGCGTCGCTTCGACACGCTGGTTGATGCGCTCAACAAGCGCGAGGGCGACGCGATCATTGCCTCATTCGCCCAGTCGCCGCAAATGCGCAAACTGGTCGATTTCAGCAATCCCTATTACCGCACGCCCGCGCGCTTCGTCGCGCTCCGCAACTCGCCACTGAATGAACTCGGCGCGCGTGCGCTGGAAGGCAAGAAAGTGGCGGTGGTGACCGGCACCGCCCATGAAGCGTACCTGAAGAATCTGTTCACCGAGCTTGATCTGAAACCCTACAAATCCGACGCGGAGGCGCGCGCCGCGCTCAAGAAAGGCGAGGTCGATCTGTTGTTCGGCGACGGAATCTCGCTCGCCTTCTGGCTCAACGGTACGGACTCCGGGAACTGCTGCCAGTTTCGCGGCGGGCCCTATCTGGAGAGCCGCTATTTCGGTGAAGGGGTTGGCATCGCGGTGAGGCGAGGCAACCACCTGCTGCGGCGGGCCTTCAACTGGGCGCTGTTCCGCTTGTGGGAACGCGGTCGCTACACCGACCTGTGGCTGCGCTATTTTCCCGTCAGCCCGTTCTAGCCAAACCCGGCTGGAACGCTTACGTTCGCCCTTGTCGTCAACAACAGAAAGGAGGTGATCCAGTGTCTCATTGTCTATCGCCGCAGTCGCCGGCATTCGTGGCCTGGATTTCCGCCTCTGCGGGGATCTGCGCAGCTTAACTGCCAAGCTCGGTCCGGGAACCGGACTGCGGTCTGACAATGGAAGGGCTGCTCCGTGAGGGCAGCCCTTCTTTCTTGCGGGCAAGGAAGGTGACTGCGCCTTCGCCCGCCGCCACGGCGGTGGCGAAACTTGCCTGCAGCAGATAGCCCCCGGTCGGCGCCTCCCAGTCGAGCATCTCCCCGGCGGCGAAGACGCTCGCCTTGTTCTTCAACATGAAATTCTCATCCAGCTCGCCGAAGGCGATGCCGCCGGCGGTGGAAATGGCGGTGGCAACCGGCTTGCAGCCGGTGAGCCTGACCGGCGCCGCCTTGATGAGGGCGGCAAGTTGCTCCGCGTTCATTGTATTCAGCGTCGGCCCGGATGCTTCGCGCAGCAGGCCGAGGGCCGCGGGCGCGAGCCGGGTCGCCCTGCGCATGAAGTTGGAAAAGGACTGCTTGCCGCGCGGCGCTGCGAGCCGCCTGGCCAGTGCTTCGTGCGTGGTGTCCGGCATCAGGTCGATGGCGATGGTGGCTTCGCCCGCGTCGTCAATGGCCTCGCGCAGGCGCGCCGACAACGCGTAGATGGCGCCGCCTTCGAGCCCGTCACGGGTAATCATCGCCTCGCCGCGCACAGTGTGGTCGCGATGGGTGATCGCGATGCGCTTGAGCGGCTGGCCCTCGAAGCGGCGGAAGGGTTCCGACCACGAAGCATGGAAACCGCAATTCGCGGGCCGCAATGGCGCGATGGCGATTCCTTGTTCGCGCAGGATGTCCACCCATGCCGCATCCGACCCGAGCCGCGGCCAACTCGCGCCGCCTAGCGCCAGCACGGTGACGTCCGCTTCAGCCACAATTTCTTTTCCGTCGCTGACAAAGCGCAAGCGTCCTTCCGCATGCCAGCCTTGCCAGCGATGGCGCAGGCGTACTTCCACGCCCATCTCGCCGAGCCGGCGCAGCCAGGCGCGCAGCAGGGGCGAGGTCTTGAAGCTTTTCGGAAACACCCGCCCGCTCGAGCCGACAAAGGTCGGTTGCCCCAGCTCTTCGCTCCAGGCGCGCAGCGCCGAGGGTGGAAAGGCTTCGATGGCCTGGCGCAATTGAGGCGGCGCGTCGCCATAGCGGCCGAGAAAACCATCCAGCGCTTCGCTGTGCGTGAGGTTGAGTCCGCCGCGCCCCGCCAGCAGGAACTTGCGTGCGAGCGACGGCATCTGGTCGTAGACGGTGACGCGCACGCCGGCGCGCGCCAGCACCTCCGCCGCCATCAGGCCGGCGGGCCCGCCGCCGATCACGGCGGCGCGCTTGTCGCGGAGGTTGGATGCGGACAATCGTCGGCTACTTTCGGAAACGCCTACTTCCAGAACACATGGATACCGATGGTCACGATGCCCATCAGGCTTTCGCCCGCCACCAGTCCGGCGGCGACCGGCAGGGTATAGCGGCTGGCGGCACCCGGCCAAAGCCGCCCGAACGCCGCGGCAATCAGCGCGCCGAGGAAGAGCGAGATCGAATTCCACGCCGGGATAACGAAAGCAAGGCCGATGGCCGGCGCGCTCGGCACCAGTCGGCTATAGCGTTCCGGCAGGATGAATTCGGCAAGCGCCAGTGCGAAGCCGATGGGGGCGGCGAACGCAATCGCCGTCACCGCGCTCGGCGGCAGTGACGACAGCCCCTGGGCCAGGCCTTCGGCCACCGCTTTCCAGGTGGCGACCGCGGGCGCCGGCCATTGCGGTGTGATCAGCATCGAGGCCGGGTCCGGCACCAGGACGAGATAAACGAGCGTCCCCACCACGCTGCCGACCAGGATGCCGAAACTTTGCGCGATGATCTGCAGCCGTGGCGTGGCGCCGACTTCCAGGCCCGTGCGCAGGTCGGTCATCAGGTCGGCGCTCTGGCCGGCCGCGCCGCCGGTGACATTGGCGGTCATCAGATTGGCCGCCATCTGACCGGGGACGAGAAAACCGAAGGTGAGCTGGGTCACCTTGCCGAGCGCGCCGATGGGCGTGATGCCGGTCTCGCCGGTAACGCGGCAGGCGACGATGGCGAGCACGAAACTCAGGATTACCGCGAGCACGCCCATCAGCGGATCGATCGCATAGAATTGGAAGCATGCGGTGGTGAGCGCAGCCGTGAGCACCGCCAGCCCGGCGGCAAAGCGCCAGTCGAAGCGCCCGCGCGCAATCAGCGCCGCGCCTTCCGCGCGTCGCCGGCGCGCCGACGACACGACGGTGAGAATGAACGAGGTCAGTGACGACACCACCAGGAGCGTGACGCCCGGCCATAGCAGCCAGGTCACCAGCTCTCCGTACCACGCGGCATTCGCGGCGCCGGCTTCGGCCCAGCCGTTGGCAATCGCCAGCGGCGACAGGACGAGCCAGCCGGTAAGCGCGCCGATGAGCAGCGAAATGCCGGCGCGCAGGCCGATGATGGCGCCAAAACCGAGCATCAACAGAGACGGGTCGAGGGCGAAGCCGAGATTGGCGAAGCTCACACCATTCGGCGCCACCGCGCGCAAACTGGCCCAAGCCGGCAGCGAAAAGGGCAGGGCGAGGCGCGGCGCCACCGCGCCGAGATCCACGATCAGCTTCACCACGCCGGCGATTCCTGCTGCGCTCAACAGCGCGCGCAGGCGCAAGGCGGCCTCGCGGCCGCGCGCGTGGATCTCGCGCAAGGTCTCGGCAGTAGCGACGCCGGCCGGAAACGGCAGCTTCTCGCGCACCAGCATGGCCTCGCGTAACGACGCGGCGACGAACACGCCGAGGATCGAGACCAGAAACACCCACATCATCAGCCAGAACCAGGGCAGCGTCTGCCCCGTCAGCATGGTCAGCGCCGGAATTGGTGCTACCAGTCCGCCGGAGACGATGGACGCTGCGGCGGAAGCCGCCGTCTGGTTGATATTGTTCTCGCGCAGCGCCAATGCCGGCGCGCGCCCGGCGCGATGCAGCGCGCCCCAGAAGCCGAAGGCCAGAAGGCCGGCGGCAATCGACATGTTGAATGACCAGCCGATCTTCAGCCCGCTGTAGACATTGCAGGGAGTGAGCACCGCGCCTATCACAAGTCCGGTGACGACCGCGCGCAGGGTCAATTCGCGCGTCCCGCCATGCGCTTTCTGGCCCGGTTCCGCGATTCCCGTCTCCTGCTCCATGGGGCAGGACTAAAGCATCGCGGCGGCTTGGGTAACCCTGGAGTCGCGATCAGCATTGAGCGATTTGACGGGATGCGGTGCGTTTCCTATGTGTGCGCGCCGGAGTTCCCAAAATGTCCGTGACCGAAGCCACCGAAACCCTGCGCCATCTCGCCGAAAACGCCAACGCCTGGCCGTTCGAGGAGGCGCGCAAGATCGTCGCCCGGCTGAAGAAACAGCCGAAAGACGAAGTCATCTTCGAGACCGGCTACGGCCCCTCGGGGCTGCCGCATATCGGCACCTTCGGGGAAGTGGCGCGCACCACCATGGTGCGCCACGCCTTCCGCGTGCTCACCGGGGACAAGGTGAAGACCCGGCTGATCGCCTTCTCCGACGACATGGACGGGTTGCGCAAGGTTCCGGACAACGTCCCCAACAGGGACATGCTGGAAAAGCATCTTGGCAAGCCGCTGACGCAGGTGCCCGATCCGTTCGGCACCCACGACAGTTTCGGCGCACACAACAATGCGCGGCTGCGCTCGTTCCTCGATCATTTCGGTTTCGAGTACGAATTCATGTCGTCGACCGACTGCTACATGGCCGGTCGCTTCGACGAGGCGTTGCTCAAGCTGCTGACGCAATTCGACAAGGTGATGAAGATCATGCTGCCATCGCTGCGCGAGGAGCGCGCCGCCACCTATTCGCCGTTCCTGCCGATCGATCCGGACACAGGGATCGTGTTGCAGGTGCCGGTGATTGCGCATGACGCCAAGGCCGGCACCATCACCTACGAGCACCCCGACAGCAAGGCGCCGGTGACGACGCCGGTCACCGGCGGGCGCTGCAAGCTGCAATGGAAGCCGGACTGGGCCATGCGCTGGGTCGCGCTCGGCATCGACTACGAGATGGCCGGCAAGGACCTGATCGATTCGGTCAAGCTCTCCGGCCAGATCTGCCAGCGCGCTCGGCGGCTTGGCCCCGGAAGGCTTCAACTACGAGCTCTTCCTCGACGACAAGGGCCAGAAGATTTCCAAGTCCAAAGGCAACGGCCTGACCATCGAGGAATGGCTGCGCTACGCCTCGCCGGAGTCGCTGTCGCTGTTCATGTACCGCGAGCCGAAGGCGGCCAAGCGTCTCTACTTCGACGTCATCCCGCGCAACGTCGACGAGTATTATCAATATCCTCGACGGTTACGAGCGCCAGGACCCCCGCCAGCGTCTCAGCAATCCGGTCTGGCACATTCATTCCGGCCATCCGCCCGGGATCGACATGCCGATCAGCTTCCAGATGCTGCTCACGCTGGTGTCGTCGTCGAACGCGGAAAACGCCGAGACGCTGTGGGGCTTCATCGGCCGCTACCGGCCCGGCGTGACGCCCGACACCCATCCCAAGCTCAACGAGCTGGTGGGCTACGCCATTCATTATTTCCGCGATTTCGTGCTGCCCGAAAAGAAATTCCGCCATCCGACCGACCAGGAGCGCGCCGCGCTTATCGACCTGCGCGACGCGCTGGCGCAATTGCCGGACCATGCGGATGCCAAGACGATCCAGGACATGGTCTACGAGGTCGGCCGCCGCGAGCCATTCCTGGACGAGAAGAAGAAGGCCAAGGACGGCAAGCCCGGCGTCTCGCTCGACTGGTTCAACATGCTCTACCAGGTGCTGCTCGGCCAGGAGAAAGGCCCGCGCTTCGGCTCGTTCGTGGCGGTCTACGGCCTGCAGAACACCATCGACATGATCGACGGCGCGCTGGCGCGTTCGGTTTGATCCGTCGCCAGGTATTCTGACCTCATCGCCCGCGAAAGCGGGCGATCCAGTAATCATTGACAGTCATATAGATACTGGATGCCCGGCCTTCGCGGGGCATAACAACCTCTTATAGTGGCGAGCGCGAACCGCTTACGAAAACATCTCGACGCTGCCATCCAGCGCCATCAGCCCCATCTCGACCTTCAGCTTGGGGTGCTTCTGACCCACCTGCTTGCGGAATTCCATCAGCGCCGCCTTGTGTGTCGCCGTCTCGGCCGCCTTGTCCTTCACCGATGCGTCGCCATAGGCGATCTTCGCCGCGCCGCAGTCGCGGTGGTTCATGGCGATCACCTTCGGAACGTTGTGAAGCTGAATCGTGGCCGCGAGATTATCCCAGAACGCCGGTTCCCAAGCCTTGAAGGCGGGCGCAACCACGCCGATGGCGGCGCCTGCAAACGAAAACTGGCTGTATTTGCCGACCATGTGCCGGCTTTCCATGTACTTGATCGTCGGCTCGGGAAAGCGCGGGTCGATGCAGGTCAGCAGCATGGCGTCGTAATTCCCGTAGGCGCCAAGGGCGAGTGAAGGAAACGCCGCGAACAATCCGGCGCCGGCCGTCAGATGCAGGAAGCGCCGCCGGTCGAAACGCGCGCTCAACATGTCGCCGCAGCACGCGCAGGTGCTCCGGTGAAGGGGAGAGGCCGATGTCATGATACGCTCCTGTGTGGAAAAGAGCTTCGATCATAACGCTGCCGCAGGAAAGCGCCAGCGACGTTCGGCTTTTTAGTCGCTTTTGATGGTCTGCATCACACCACCGATAGGGCCGGTGACGCATTGCGGTTTAATCCGCCGCCTGCGCCGGTTACTGGCTCGCCCACACGATGCGGGCGATCCACAGGACGTCCGCCATTTGCAGGGTCCGGTCACGGTGCTCCGCGTTGAGCGACTTGAGCTCCACCGTCCTGGCGGTCTTGCGCTTGAGCTCCTTGACCATCACCTCGCCGTCCTTGCTCCTGACCACGACGCGGTCGCCCTTCCGCACTGCCGCCGCCGGCGAAACGACGATGATGTCGCCGTCGCGATAGGCCGGCTTCATCGAGTCGCCGGAGATTTCGAGCGCATACGCATGCTCGTCAGTGATCGAGGGGAACGTGATCTCCTCCCAACCCTTGCCGACCGGAAAGCCGCCGTCGTCGAAATAGCCGCCGGCGCCGGCCTCGGCAAAACCGATCAGCGGGACGGTGGTAATCGCCGTCTTGCCGCTTTCGGTCAGGAGACTCATGAAGGTCTCCACCCTGGTCGAGGTTGCGGCCAGCGCCTTGGCAACCGACTCCGTGGAGGGCCAACGCGGCCGGCCCTCCGGCGTGATGCGCTTGGACTTGTTGAAAGTGGTGGGGTCGAGCCCCGCTTTTTTCGCGAGACCTGACGGCGTAAGCTTGGCGCGCTGTGCCAGCCGGTCGAGAGCGGTCCAGATTTGATTATGCGTCAGCATGGTCGGCCGAACTTGTGGTTGGGTCCCCGGAATCGTCTTGGGCGTAATTCATAGGAATTATAGCCGCGGATTGGGCCCGGACGCCAACTATTTCTTAGGAGCCCACACGGCTTTGCCTTGAAGTGACCGCGCCTGCCCCGATAGGGTCCGCTTCGAAAACCCTGGAGCCGCCCTTGTTCGGTCTCTTCGACCGCCTGTCCCGCCCCCTCTTTCGGGCCCTCGATCCCGAGGACGCTCATGCCCTGGCGATCAAGGCGCTGCGTATCGTGCCGGTCACACGGGCCGCGGCTGATCCTCCCGAACTCAAGATGCGTGTTTTCGGCCTCAATTTCCCCAATCCTGTGGGAATTGCCGCCGGGTTCGACAAGAACGCCCAGGTGCCCAACGCCTTGCTGCGGCTCGGCTTCGGTTTCGTCGAGGTTGGGACGGTCACGCCGCGTGCGCAGGTCGGCAATCCGCGCCCGCGCGTATTTCGTCTGGAGAATGACGAGGCGATCATCAACCGGTTGGGGTTCAACAACGAAGGCGCACCGGTCGCGCTGGCACGGCTCGCCGCGCGCGCGGCCGAAGGCGGCATTGTCGGGGTCAACGTCGGCGCCAATCGCGACGCGGCCGACCGCACCGAGGACTATGTACGGCTGATCGACACGTTTGCACCCGTCGCCAGCTATTTCACCGTCAACGTTTCCTCGCCCAACACCCCGGGCCTGCGCGACCTGCAACAGGTCAACGCGCTCGACGACCTGCTCGGCCGGGTGATCGACGCCCGCGAGCGCGTGCGCCGCCGCGCCGGTGTTACACCGGTGCTGCTCAAGATCGCGCCCGACCTGACGCTCGCCGAGCTCGACGACGTGGTGGGCGTCGCGCGCAAGCACGGCATCGATGGCATGATCGTCGGCAACACGACGATCGACCGCCCGGCGAGCCTGCGTGAACGTGACAAGGCGCGCGAGGCCGGCGGCCTGTCGGGGCGGCCGCTGTTCCGGTTGTCGACGCGCATGCTGGCGGAAACGTTCGTGCGCGCAGAGGACGCGTTCCCGCTGATCGGCGTCGGCGGCATCGATTCGGGGGCTGCGGCCATCGCGAAGATCAAGGCGGGGGCAAGTCTGATCCAGCTCTATACCGGGCTCGTTTATCACGGCCCTGGCCTGCTGGCGCAGATCAAGGCGGATCTCGCGGCAGCGGCGAGGCGCGGCCAGCGTGGCTCGCTCAGCGCCATGGTCGGCGTCGACGCGCCTGCCATGACAGCGGAAAGCTGGCCGGTGTAATCTCCGCGCGGAATAGCGGAGAATTGCATGCAACGCATTGGAATTGTCGGGATTGCAGGCATATTGGCTGCGGTATTTTTCACATCTGCATCCGCGCACGAAATCAATCTGCGCAAGTTGCCGCTCGGCGACGGCAAGATTTCGAAAGCACCCAGGCCCGGCTGGATCTGGGCGTGCCACACCAATCCGATGGGCGGCGGCGCGCACCGTGTCGGGCCGTGGATCGATTTAAAGGCCAGGACTTACGATCTCACCGCCAAGGTCGCGGTGCGTGGCGCGGTCCGCTGGCCGCACAGCTTCATTGTTACGCGAGAAGGCAACAAGCGCGTGCTCACGTCCAACGATTTTCCCGATCACCCGACCGGCACTTTCCCTATCGCGCGCGACGATCCGGCCTATCAGTACGACCGCAATCCGAACAGATCCGCGCCAGACTGCATCGAACTGCGCCAATCCGTGCCACGCGGGCAGTGGCGCCGGTGTGGTGGCATCTGCTAGGGTGTAGCGCTGTTCAACGCGCTCGACTCCCGGCCGCGATGCGGCCGCGCACGAGACCCAGGACAGTTGCCATGGCCATCCACAGCGGACCGGTGCCTATCACTATCACAGTCTGACCAATTGCATGGACTTCAAGCCCGATGCCAACGGCAACGCGCCGCTGGTCGGCTATGCGCTCGACGGCTTCGGCATTTACGGCCCTTATGAGAACGGCCGGCAATTGACCTCTGCCGATCTCGATGCCTGTCACGGCAAGACCAGTGTCGTGAACTGGGATGGCCGCAAGGTGAAAATGTATCACTACGTGGCGACGGTGGATTTTCCCTACACGGTCGGCTGCATGCGCGGCGCCTATGACCGCTCGCTGGTGCGCAAGATCGGTGGCGGTGGCGCGCCCGGCCCGGGGAGTCGCCGCGGTCCGCCGCCACGCGATTTTGGGGGTCGCCCGCCGCCGTCCGGCGGACCGGGTGGCCCCGGCGGTCCTCCGCACTGGGGCGGCCCGTCGCCGAACTAGACGAACGGCGCGCGTGCCAGCGCCGGATAGCGCATGGCCTGATAGACCCCGCGCGCGATGAAGAAGATCAGGATCGCGATCCACAAACCGGCGTTGTCGAGCGGCTGCGTGAACCACCAGGCCACGAAGTAGGTGGCGAGTGAGGCCAGCATCAGGTTACGCATGTCACGCGCCCAGGTGGCGCCGATGTAGATGCCGTCGTAGCAGAACGCCATCACGCCGCAGACCGGCGCCAGTGCGGCGAACCACATGAAGTGCCGTGCTGTCTCCCGCACCTCGGGGCTCGCCGTCATGAGATCGATCAGATCGTCGCCGGTGGCAAAGAACAACACGGTCGCGGCTGCGCCAAAGGCGAAGCCCCAGATCAGGACCAGCTTGACCGCATAATCGAAGGCCTTGCGGTCGCGCGCACCATAGGCCTGTCCGCAGATCTGCTCGGCGGCAGTAGCGATGCCGTCGAGGAAGAAGGCGCCGACCAGTGTGAAATTGTGCAATACCGCGTTGGCGGCGAGTGTCACGTCGCCGGCGCGCGCGCCGCGGGCGGTGAAGAAAACGAACGCCGTGATCAATGCCGCGGTGCGGATCATGATGTCGCGGTTGACCGCCAGCATGCGGATGAGGCGTTCGCGGTCGAACAGCTCGGTGAGCGAAACGCCGAGACTGCCGCCGAGGATGCGCCAGGCGACGACCATGCCGGCCAGGAAGCCGGAAATTTCGGCGGTGACCGAGGCGAGAGCGGCGCCAGTGATGCCAAGATCGAGGACCAGCACCAGCGTTACCATCATCGCCATGTTGACGAGGTTGAGGCCGATCTGGATGGCCATGGCGGTGCGCACGCGGGTCAGCCCCACCAGCCAGCCCAGCATCACGTAGTTGCTGAGCGCGAACGGCGCCGACCAGCAGCGCACGAAGAAGTATTGCCGCGCAGCGGCCGTGACTTCGGCGCTGCCGCCCATGGCGTCAAAGATCACCGTGGCGGCCGGCACCTGCACGGCGATGATGACGAGGCCGATGACGCCGGCGATCAGCAGCGCGCGCGCCAGCACGGCGCGTTGTTCGAGCGCATCATCGGCGCCAAGCGCCTGCGCGGTGAAGGCGACGGTGCCCATGCGCAGGAAGCCGAACAGCCAGAACAGGCAGTCGAAGGCGATCGACGCCATGGCGACGCCGCCGAGCAGCGCCGCGTCACCCAGCCGGCCGATGGCGGCGGTGGCGACGACGCCGAGCAGGGGCGTCGTCACATTGGTCAGCATCGCCGGCCCGGCGATGATGAAGACCCGGGTGTTGGAAACCTCGACGGTGGTCACATCAGCGGCCGCGCGGCGCGTTGACCAGGCGCGTGATGAGCCAGATCGGGATCACGATCACGGCGCCGAGCAGGAAATAGCGCCAGACGTAACGCACGATGTCGAAGCCCATGTTCCACAGCGTGCGGAACAGGCGCGTGATGCTGTCCACGATGTCGAACGGGTCGAGCCCGAGCGCCGACAGGATGACGCCGACCAGGATCGAAACCAGCACCAGCCGCGCCAAGACGGCAAGCGGCGAGCCGCCGAAAATCCGGGTCGTGGTCTCGTTGTTCATAAGTCCGTCTCCGTCCCGTTGGCGCCGTGATATCCCAGTTTGGCTGGCCGGGCGCCGCCATCAGATATGCCTTAAAGTCAGATTATGGAACCCGCCCTCGCACCCACTGAGGCGCCACTGCTGCCCGAGCTTTTCCTGCGCTGGTTCGCCGGCCGGGGCTGGCGGCCGCGCGCGCATCAGCTCGATCTGCTGGCGAAGGCGAGGGACGGGCGCTCGGTGCTGCTGATCGCGCCGACCGGCGGCGGCAAGACGCTGGCCGGTTTCCTGCCGACGCTGGTGGAGTTGTACGAACAAAGCTTGCGGCATGCACAGCGCCTTCCCTTCCCCCCGCGTAGCGGTGGGGAGGGGTCAGGGGTGGGGGGCTCTTTTTCCAATCGCGCTGCCGCTCCCCCCACCCCTGACCCCTCCGCACCACGCGCTACGCGCGCGGGGGCAGGGGAGAAGAAGCTCGTCTCCACCGGCAAATCCGTGCGGCGCATTGCGGGTCTCCACACCCTCTACATCTCCCCGCTCAAAGCCCTGGCCGTGGACATCGCGCGCAACCTGGAAATTCCAGTGCGCGAGATGGGGCTCGACGTGCGGCTCGAAACCCGCACCGGCGACACGCCGGCGTCCAAAAGACAACGGCAGCGCCGCCAGCCACCCGACATTCTTCTCACCACGCCCGAGCAGCTCGCATTGTTGCTTGCGTCGGCGGATGCGCCTTATTTGTTCGGCACGCTCAAACGCGTCGTGCTCGACGAACTGCATTCGCTGGTGATGTCGAAGCGCGGCGATCTGTTGTCGCTTGATCTTGCGCGGTTGTTCGCGCTGGCGCCGCATCTCACCACTGTCGGTTTGTCAGCCACCGTCGCCGAGCCGGACGACCTGCGCCGCTATCTGGTGCCGCAGCCGCCGAACGGCGAAGCGCTGGCCGATCTGGTCGTCGCCGAAAGCGGCGCGCAGCCGCGCGTCAGCATGCTCGACACCGAAGAGCATTTGCCCTGGGCCGGCCACTCCGCCCGCCATGCGCTGGGCGAAATCTACGGTCTCATCAAGAGTCACAGAACTACGCTTGTCTTCGTCAACACCCGCAGCCAGGCCGAGTTCCTGTTTCAGGAGTTCTGGCGCATCAACGACGACAACCTCGCAATCGCGTTGCATCACGGCTCGCTCGACGTCGCCCAGCGCCGCAAGGTCGAGGACGCCATGGCCGGCGGCCGTTTGCGCGCGGTGGTGTGCACTTCGTCATTAGACCTGGGCGTCGACTGGGGTGACGTCGATCTCGTGGTCAATGTCGGCGCGCCGAAGGGCTCGTCGCGGCTGATGCAGCGGGTGGGGCGCTCCAATCACCGATTCGAGGAGCCGTCGGAAGCGGTGCTGGTGCCTGCCAACCGTTTCGAGGTGCTGGAATGCCGCGCCGCCATCGACGCGGTCGCCGAGAACGCCCAGGATACCCCGCCGCTGCGCACCGGCGCGCTCGACGTGCTCGCCCAGCACATTTTGGGCCGCGCCGTCGGCGAACCATTCGCCTCTGATGAACTCTACGACGAAGTGCGCGCCGCTACGCCTTATGCGTCGCTCGCGCGCCGTGACTTCGACGCCGCGATCGATTTCGTCGCCACCGGCGGCTATGCGCTGAAAGCCTACGAGCGGTTCGCAAAAATTCGTCAGGGCAAGGATGGTCGCTGGCGCATTACTCATCCGCGCGTGGCGCAGCGCTACCGCATGAATGTCGGCACCATCGTCGAAGCCGACATGATCAAGGTGCGGCTGGTGCGCTCGCGTGCGAGCGGCAAGGCGATCCCGCGCGGCGGGCGCCTGCTCGGCCAGGTCGAGGAATATTTCATCGAGACGCTGACGCCCGACGACACCTTTGTCTTCGCCGGCGAAATCCTCAAATACGAAGCGCTGGTCGAGGACGAGGTCTACGTTTCGCGCGCGACCGGCAGCGATCCCAAGGTGCCGGCCTACGAAGGCGGCAAGTTTCCGCTTTCGACTTATCTCGCCGCGCGCGTTCGCGCGATCCTGGCTGACAACAAGGCGTGGCGGGCGCTGCCCGATCAGGTTCGCGAATGGCTGGAAATCCAGCAATGGCGCTCGCTGCTGCCGCGTGCCGGCGATCTCCTGGTCGAAACCTTCCCGCGCGCGGCCAGGCATTATCTCGTCTGCTATCCGTTCGAGGGCCGGCTCGCCCACCAGACGCTCGGTATGTTGCTCACCCGCCGGCTCGAACGCGCGCGGCTCAGGCCGCTCGGCTTCGTCGCCAACGAATACGCGCTGGCGGTCTGGGGGCTCGGCGATCTCGCGCTTCATATAAAGCGCGGCGATCTGGCGCTTGCCGATCTGTTCGCCGAGGACATGCTCGGCGACGATCTCGAGGAATGGCTTGCCGAATCCGCGCTGATGAAACGCACGTTCCGCAGTTGCGCCATCATCGCCGGGCTGATCGAACGCCGCTTCCCCGGCGAGGAGAAGTCGCGCCGCCAACTCACTGTCTCCACCGACCTTGTCTATGACGTGCTGCGCAAGCACCAGGCCGACCACCTGCTGTTGCGCGCAGCCCGCGCCGATGCCGCCTCCGGGCTGCTTGACATCAAGCGGCTCGGCGAAATGCTCTCGCGCATCCGGGGGAGAATCGTCCATAAACCGCTCGACCACGTGTCGCCGCTGGCGGTTCCCGCGCTGCTGGAGATCGGCCGCGAAACGGTCTATGGCGAGGCGGCCGACGCGATTCTGGCCGAAGCCGCCGACGAATTGATCAAGGAGGCGATGCGGTGAAGCTTACCGTTCATTCCTGCGCCGCCGGGTATCCGGAGGAAAGCGCCGGGTCTCCGCCGGCGCGGGGACAAACGGAGTACACCGTCAACATTGCCGGCGCCGCCATGACCGCCGATCCGGCCGGGGCGCTCTACTGGCCGGAACGGGGCCTGCTTGCCGTTGCCGACCTGCATCTGGAAAAGGGTTCCAGCTTCGCGTCGCGCGGACAATTGCTGCCGCCTTACGACAGCGCGGCGACACTCGCACGGCTTGCCAGGCTGATTGCGTACTACGCCCCGCGGGCCGTCATCGCGCTCGGCGACAATTTCCATGACAGCGGTGGCCCTGCCCGCCTTGGCAGAGAAGATCGCGAATCCTTGTGCACATTGCAACGCGGCCGCGACTGGATCTGGCTTACCGGCAACCACGATCCCGTGCCGGCCGACGCCACCGGTGGTACGTTCCATGACAGCTTCACGCTCGGCGACATCACCTTCCGCCACGAGCCCACGGGCGCGCCCAACGAAATCGCCGGTCATTTGCATCCGGTCGCACGCGTTTCGCATCGCGGCCGCGCGGTGCGCCGGCGCTGCTTTGCTGCCGATGACTTGCGTCTCGTAATGCCGGCATTCGGTGCCTTCGCCGGCGGGCTCAATGTGCGCCATGCCGCCTTCTGCGATCTGTTCGGCACGTTGTCATTCACCGCGCACATGCTGGGCGATCGCCGGCTTTACACGTTCGCCGCCAGGCGCTGTCTGCCGGACTAATCCTTCCGGAAGATCACGCTGGCCAGCCAGCCGATGAGCAGCGCCATCATTACGGTAATGATGCCGTAGAGAAGGCCATGGTCGGCGGCGGCATCGGCGACATACTGTTCGAAGCCGGCCTTGATCACCTCCAGCGCCGTCCTGGTCTGCGCGATCATGGCGCCCTCGGCGAACAACTTGACGTCGACATCATAAGTGCCTGTCCGCGCATCCGCCGGCAGCGGGATGGCGGCGCGGAACACCGCCGGCGTCAGGAACGTGACCGACGCCGGCGATTGCCGGTAAAGGCCCTGGTCGCTCTTCGATTGCACGAAGGCGACGCGGAACGGATCGTTCGCCACGGTGTCGGCGAAGTCGGGACCGATGCGTTGCGTCAGGATGAAGTTGTCGAGGCCGATCTGCAGCCGCCGCAGCACCTCCGGCTTGGCGATGTCCTTGACCGGGCGATTGCTCAGCACCGCCAGAAATGACGGCACGTTGACGAATTCGCGCCAGTCCGCATTGACCCAGATACCCATCACCCGCGACTTGCGCCGGGTGCGGTAGGTCTGGCGCGGGCCGGTCACGGTCACCACAAGGTCGTAGCCGGACGGGCGCGTGGTCTTGCCCTTGTCGGGCTCGATGGTGCCGAACAGTACCAGGTTCTCGCCGGTGAAGTTGGAGGTCACCGCGACCCGGTGGTTGGACAGCGACACCACCAGCCGCTCGGCCGCCGCCGGACGTGTGTCCGCCGCCAGCAACGCCAGCGCCAGTACCGTGAATGCGAGGGGCGCGAGCCGGCGCATCAGTTGGTCCTCACCACGCGCACGGAGTAGGGATCGGCCGGCGTGAGCACCAGGTCGATGGCGAAACGCACACCGACCATGAGTACCAGCACGCCGAGCAGCAGCCGCAGCCATTCGCCGCGCATGTTTTGTCCTGCACGGACACCGAACTGGGCGCCGACCACGCCGCCTATCATCAGCACCAGCGCCAGCACCGCGTCGACCAGGTGGTCGGCGACCGAATGCAGGATGGTGGCCGATATCATGGTCACCAGCGTCAGCAGGGTCGAGGTGCCGATGACAGTGATCGTCGGCACGCGCAGGAGATAGATCAGCATCGGCACCAGTATGAAGCTGCCGCCGATGCCCAGCACCGCGCCGAGGAAACCGATCAGGAAGCCGATGACACAAACGGGAATGACCGAGATGTAGATGCGCGAGCGTTTGAAACGCATCTTCAGTGGCAGGCCATGGATCCAGGTGTGACTGCCCGGCCGGCGCAGATCGGCGCGTCCGCCACGGCGGGCGCGGTTGATGGCGCGCAGGCCCTCGGTCACCATCAGCACACCGATGACGCCGAGCAGTGTTACGTAGGAGAGCGAGATCAACAGATCGAGTTGATCGACCGAGCGCAGCAGGGTGAACAGCCACACGCCCAGGGCCGTGCCGATGACGCCGCCGATCAACAACATGCCGCCGAGCATGAAATCGAGGGTGCCGCGCCGCCAGTGTGTAAGGAAACCGGTGAACAACGAGGCCGCGATTTGTGGCGACACGCTCGCCACCACCACAGCCGGTGATATGCCGATGAAGATCAGGAGCGGCGTCATCAGGAAGCCGCCGCCGATGCCGAACATGCCGGAGAGGAAGCCGACCGCCAGCCCCAACCCCAGAATGAGGAAGACATTGACGGGCAGGTCGGCGATCGGAAGGTAGATTTGCAAAGGCTTCGTCCGACGTTCGCGGCTGATACGCTAACGGCCACGCGCCGGTCAGCAGGTCAACCCCCGGCCGGTCTCATGACGTGCGAAAACGGGCGGAAAAACCGGCCGCAAAACCGATTTGATACTAGCTCGCTATGTGTCGGCAATCACGCCTTATGGCAAAAGATCGCGCCTTGCTTCACCGGTTTCCGAAGGTGCCGGCGCCAGCCGTCTGCGCTGCCGGCGCAGCGGTGGCCGTCTCCCAGCCGCCGGGCGGCGCCGGAACTACGGTAGCCTGCTTCGGCTGCGGCGCGGGCTTGAACTGGGCGACCACGCGCTGCGCGGCGGCCAGCGCCCTGGCGTCCATGTGGCGGGCGACCTCGTCGCGCTTCCTGGCCGCTTCCTTGTCGCCCTGCCTGGCGGCGAGCGCGAACCACTTGTAGGACTCCGACAGGCTCTTCTCGACCCCGATGCCGCGCGCGTGGAGAATGCCGAGATTGTACTGGCTGTCGGAAACCCCGTGCCGGGCAGCATCGCGGAACCATTGCACGGCGGTCGTGTAGTCGGGCTTGCCGTCGATGCCCTCGGCGTAGAGCACCGCAAGATTGTGCATGGCCTTGGCGTTGCCCTGGCGGGCGGCCGAGAAATAGAGCGCGCGTGCCCGCCCTAGGTCCTTTTTCACGCCGTGGCCCTTCTCCAGGAAACTGGCCAGGCGGAACTGGGCGGGCGCCAGGCCCTTGTTGGCGGCCCGCTCGTACCAGCGTGCGGCCCGGGTCAGGTCGGCCGGCACCCCACGGCCTTCCGCAAATCGCATCGCCACCTCATAGGCGGCGGTGCCGTCGCCCGCGGTCGCCGCCTGGCGCAGACGCTGGCTCCCGATGCCCACCGGCAGGTCGGATGCGGGAGCGCTTGGCGCCAATGCCGAATGGTTGGCGGCGGCGGGGATCGACCCGGTAACGTCGGTAGCGGCGACGGCATTCGGTTCGGTGCGACGCGGATCCGGTGTCGGCATCGCGGCGACTTGCACGGTCGGATCCGGCGGCGCGAACAGGTCCAGGGAGGCCCCCGGCGGCGTCAGCACCAGCGGCGTGGCGGCGATTCGGGGCGGCAACTGCGCCGTTGTCGTCGGCACGGTATCCGCCCGCCGGTCCATGCTGAGATGTTTCGGCTTGGTCGTCCGGGTCGCCGGTGCGCCCGGCTTGCCTGAGTTGAGAACGGTCGCTGCGATCTGCACGGCGCCGACCACGATGACGATGATGCCGGCGGCGACGAAGAGCGTCTTGACCCGGCCCATCATGCGCTTGCGCAGCGGATCGGCGCCCTCTTTCTCAAACTCGTATTCGGGTGCGTGTTCATGCCCGGTTGCCGGCTGCGCCTGCGCCTGCGCCGGTTCGTGCTGCATGGCGGCGCGCGCCGCGCGCCGGGCAGCGGCGATGAAGCTCGATTTGCCGCCGGCGTGCGCGTTCGCTCCCGAACGCCCGCGGCCGAGCGCATCTTCGGAAGCGGCGATGCGGGCTCCGGGATTGACCCGCAGCGGTGGCGGGCCGGAGCCGGGCTCGAGCGGCTCGTCGGGCGGCAGGTCGGGATTGATCGGACCATGGCTCGGCGGGATGCGTTTCGGCGTCGGCACTTCCGGCGCCCAATCCTGCGGCTGTTCGATTTGCGGCGGCGGGGCCTCTGGCGCCTGTTCTTGCGCCGCTTGCGCCGCGGCGTGAGCACGCAGGGCCTCGTATGTCACTTCAAGCTGCGGCGCTGGCGGCAATGAGTCGGGGTGCTCGGGCTCCACCATCGCCGCGTGATCGAGATCCATGATCCCGTCAGGCTCGGGCTGGATCGGCGGGGAGGGGTGCATCGGGTCCGGCTCGACCGGCTGATGCGTGATCGGCGCGGGCTCGTAGGTGATTGGTGGTGGCTCGGCCGGCTGGGCCGACCGCGGCGGCAGCATGCCGTCGAAAGCCGACATGCCGGGCGCGTCGTCCTCGACCAGCCGCACCGCCAGCTTGCCCACCGGCTGATTGAGCGGGAGCGGCTCTTCGGCGTGGAATTGCGGGTAAGCCGGTGCCGGTTCGTGGAAATCCGGATGGGCGTGCGCGTCGCTGCGGATATTCTGTTCGATGGTCGCCAGACGGTGCACCAGCTCGCCGAGCGTGCCGTGCACCTGGTCGAGCGCGTCCTGGGTGCGGGCGATGTCGCCCCTGAGCGATTCCTGGGCCTGCGAGAAATCGTATTTGAGCGCGTCGACCGCCATCGCTTCATTGGCCTGGGCGGCCGGGTCGCGGGCTGCCTGCTGCTGCTCGATATGCAGCAACAGGTCGGAGAGGCCGCGCTCGATCGCTTCCAGCTGGCCGATCCGCGAGTCGGAAGCGTCGAGACGCTCGACGAGCATCGCGATGCGGTCGTCGAGCGGGACCCCCGGTCATGTCGCCGCCGGCGGTCTGCTGGACCGCCTGGATCTGCTCGATCTTGTCGGCGAGCGACTGCACCAGCGATTCCAGCCGCGGCGGCACCGCGCTGCCGTTCTGCGCCCGCTCCGCGAGCGCCTGGCCGAGGGCGTCGATGCGCTGTTCGAGGCTCGACAGCGCGTCGGCGTTGGCGCCGGCCTGGGCGAGGTAGTCGACCTTGTCGGTCAGCGCCTGCACTTCCGCGGCCAGCGCGCTCACCGTGTCGTTGGAAGCGACGTGATTGGCCATGCCGCGCAGGGTGGTGATGGCGCTCTCGAGCTGGGCCAGCGTCTCCGGGTCCTTCTCGGCGATGATCAGGTCGATCTTGTGCGCCAGTCCCGCCACCGCCTCGTTGAAGCCGACCAGGTTCTCCGCCGGAGTCAGTCCCTGCAGCGCGTCGCGCACCTCCAGCAGCCCGTGCTCGATGCCGGCGAGCGCACCCTGGTCGACGCCGGCCTGGCGGCCTTCGGCGATGCGCTGCGACAGGCCCTGGATCTGCCGCTCGATGGTGTCGATCGAGTGGCGCGGCATGGCCTCGCCGAGCGCGTGGCCGATCTCGCCGAGTTCGGCGCGCAGCGCGTTGATGGCCTCTTCAATGCCCGGATAGCGCAGGGTCTCGATCTGGTCGGTGATCTTGCGCAGCTGTTCCTCGAGCCCCGACAGGTCCTGCGCCGGCATCGGCGCCGCCGCCTGAGCGGGCGCGGCGGCCTGCTGCGCGCGGGCGGCCGGCGGCGCATAGGCCGCGGGCGACGCGGGTGCAGGACGGCGCGGCTGCTGCGGGGCGCCGCCATTGAGCATCTGCTGGCGGGCGGCGATATCGGCGAGCGCCTGGTCGAGACCCGGCGGCACCGGCGGGCGCCGCCCGGCCATGGCCGCTTGTTGCGGCATGGCCTGTGCCGGCCGCGGCCGGGCGTTGTGGACGTACTGGTCGAGGCGTCCGATCAGGTCGGCGCGCTGGTCCGGCGCGCGCGCTGGTGCCGGCCGTTGCGGCGCGTAGGCGGCCGGTCCGGTGCGGGTGAACTGTTCGATGCGGCGGGAGAGGTCGTCGAGCCGGTGGTTGACCGCCGCAAGCTCGCGCCGGTCGGGCTGCGGCTGCCGGGCGGGTTGCGATCCGTAGGCCGGGACGCCGGCCTGCGCCGCCTGCTGCATGATGACGGAATTGAGCCAGTTGTCGAGCGACATCCCGGAGCGGCGCGCCGCCTCTTGGGCCGTCTCGCGCGCTTCCGGCCTGATCCCCTTAGCTTTCCACGGGACGCCAAATCTCATGCTCGCACCAGGTCAAGGTGGAGGCGCAAAGAGCCGTCAACGACTCTCGTGGAACCGGTACGCGTTGAGACAGGGTTGATCAGAGGCGCGGTTCGCGTGGCCACCCCCGACTTTTTCCCGGTTGCGGTAAACAGGCGGTTAACTTTTGCGGAAAGTGCCCGTTTTGCCGGCGCATTCGCCCGTAGCGGGTACCCGGACGGCCCTTAACGCAGCCGTAAAGCGGCGCTGTCATAATTTGCGCCGTATGGGGGTGGTTTGTTGCGCTTCGGCCGGGCCGAGGCGGGAAGTTCGGGCCCCGCCCGCGCGTTCCACGGAACCGTCAGCAGCAAGACCCCGTTGAGGAGCCCGCGGCGCGCAACAAGCGCCAGGGGAGAACACCAATGCCCACCTATCAGGCGCCTGTCGACGACACCCTGTTTCTGCTCAATGACGTCTTTCATATCGACCGCTACGGCAACCTGCCGGGCTTCGCCGACGCCAGCCCCGATATCGTGGAGGCGGTGCTGCGCGAGGCCGGCAAGTTCGCCGAAGAGGTGCTGACCCCGCTCAACCGCGTCGGCGACACCGAAGGCTGCACGCGCCACGATGACGGCAGCGTCACCACGCCCACCGGCTTCAAGGACGCCTACAAGCAGCTCGCCGAAGGCGGCTGGATCGGCATGTCGGCGCCGGCCGAGTTCGGCGGCCAGGGCCTGCCGGCGATCATGACCGAGACTGGTCAACGAATACTTCTGCTCGGCCAACATGGCCTTCGCCATGTATCCCGGCCTGACGCAGGGCGCCATCGCCGCGCTCATCGCCCACGGCTCCGACGCCATCAAGGCGAAGTATCTGCCGAAGATGGTGGAAGGCGTCTGGACCGGCACCATGAACCTGACCGAGCCGCACTGCGGCACCGACCTCGGCCTGCTGCGCGCCAGGGCGGTGAAACAGGCCGACGGCAGCTACAAGATCACCGGCACCAAGATCTTCATCTCCGCCGGCGAGCACGATCTCGCCGAGAACATCATCCATCTGGTGCTGGCGCGCATCGAAGGCGCGCCCGAGGGCACCAGGGGCATCTCGCTGTTCGTGGTGCCGAAAACAATCGTCAACGACGACGGCTCGCTGGGCGAGCGCAACGCGGTGACCTGCGGCTCCATCGAGGAGAAGATGGGCATCCACGGCAACGCCACCTGCGTGATGAACTACGACGGCGCCGTCGGCTGGCTGGTCGGCGAGGAGAACCGCGGCCTCAACGCCATGTTCACGATGATGAACGAGGCGCGCCTCGGCGTCGGCATCCAGGGGCTGGCGCAATCGGAAGTCGCCTATCAGAACGCCGCGGCCTACGCGAAGGAGCGTCTGCAGGGCCGCGCCATCTCCGGCGTCAAATATCCCGACAAGCCGGCCGACCCGATCATCGTGCACCCGGACATGCGCCGCACGCTGATGACCATGCGCGCCTTCAACGAGGCGGCGCGCGCGCTCGTGGTGTGGACCGGCATCCAGGGCGACGTCGCCCACCGCACCGACGACAAGAAGCAGCGCACGGCGGCCGAAGACCACATGAGCCTGCTCACGCCGGTGATCAAGGGCGTGCTCACCGACCGCGGCTTCGAAAATACGGTGATGGCGCAGCAGGTGTTCGGCGGCCACGGCTACATCGCCGAGCACGGCATGGAGCAGTTCGTGCGCGACGCGCGCATCGCGCAGATCTACGAGGGCGCCAACGGCATCCAGGCGCTCGATCTGGTCGGCCGCAAGCTCGGCAAGAACGCCGGCCGCGCGCTGATGGCCTTCCTCGGCGAGGTCAACAATTACGTCAAGGAGAAGAGCGGCGACAAGGCGATGAAGGATTACGTGACGCCGCTCGGCGTCGCCGCCGGCGCACCTGCAAGAAGCGTCGATGTGGTTCATGAAGCACGCCATGATGAAGCCGGACAACGCCGGCGCCGGCGCCACCGACTACATGCATCTCTTCGGCCTGGTCGCGCTCGGCTACATGTGGGCGCGCATCGCGGAAGCCGCGATCGCCAAGCTGCCGAAGGCGAACGGCGCGGCGCCGCGCTACAACGCCAAGCTCGTCACCGCGCGCTTCTTCATGGAGCGCATGCTGCCGGAAACGGGCCTGCGCCTCGCGCGCATCCAGGCGGGGGCGAAGAGCACGATGGAATTGCCGGACGAGGGGTTTTAGACGGAAACAGCGCGGCAAACTCGGCGCGCTCCCTCTCCCCTTGGGGGAGAGGGTTGGGGTGAGGGGGTTCGTGAATTCTCGTATGCCCTAACCCCTCACCCGGCGCACTTCGTGCGCCGACCTCTCCTCCTGGGAGAGGTGAACCGTGCTCGCCGCGATTCCGCCAAAACGAAGCTGCTCCAGCGGTTCGTATAGCCCGGGTGGCGCGAAGCGTAGCCCGGAGTTCCCTGCCACCACTGCTTTGCGTTCGGCGATCTGATATACTTCCGCCATGGTCAAAACCCTCGAACAAGCCATCGCCGAAGTGGAGCGCCTGCCCGCCGAGGATCAGGAACAGATCGGGCGGACGCTGCTTTCCCATGTCGAGAAGCTGCGCGCCCTGCGCACCGAAATCGACATGGGCATCCGCTCGCTCGATGCGGGGCAGGGGCGGGAGTCCGGCATCGACGATTTTCTCCGGCAAAAGAACGGGTAAATGGCCGGGCGCGGCCGCGGCGCTCTGGTCGCCCGAGGCGCTCGACGATCGCGACGGATTTGGGATTGCTACGTCGGGGTTGCCGGGCAGCACACCGCGGAAAATGTCCTGCGGGAAATTGCCCAGGTGATTGCGCTGATCGAGGACCGTCCGTTCGCGGGACGGGCACGCGATGAGGTGCGCCCGGGCCTACGCTCGGTTGCTACCGCGCCTCACGTCGTCTTCTATCGTGTCGTCAATGACCGGCCGGAAATCGTGTGCGTGCTGGATGGGCGGCAGGATATCGAGGAGAAATTTGCGGTGTAAGGCGGCGCGTAATCCGGGACAATTGACCGGCGGCACCCGGGAAATTTGAAGCAACTCCGGACGCCCGAGCAAGAACTCCGGCAGCACAGTCATTCGTTCGACCGGCCAGCGGAATTAGTGATCAGCCGCCCGCGAGGGCAGCATGCGGCCGCAATGGCGCGCATGCCATCACATGAAACCGCTTTTGAGCCGGAAGACCACCATGAAACGCTATGTCATCGAGCGCCACATTCCCGGGGTCGGTAGCCTGGGCGCCGCCGAGCTGAAGGGGCTCTCCGCAACCTCCAACGCCGCCGTTGCGAAGCTTGCGCCCCACATTCAATGGATTCACTCGCACATCGCCGCCGACAACACGTTCTGCATCTATCTCGCCGACAGCGAGGCGCGCGTGCGCGAGCATTCGCGGCTGGCCGGCTTCCCCATCACGCGGGTCAACGAGATCGTCACCATCATCGATCCGATGACCGCGGAATCCTGACGCGCGCGGAAGGCATCCCCCTTCGCTCCTTGATCAACGGGAGACTGGCCATGCAACATGCCGAACTGGCGCCGCCCGGGACCGGGATGAGCGGGAAGAGCGCCTATGTCGAATTCTGGGAAACAGTGCTGGTGCCGAAATTCGACCAGTGGCGGCATGTGCTCGTCGGCGGTCTCGGTCAGCACAGCGCCAAGGTGTTTCCGGAACTGCAACTGGGCAGGGGCGACGCCGTCCTGGATGTCGGTTGCGGCTGGGGCGAGACGTCGATCGAGATCGCCCGCCGTGTCGGGCCCGGCGGCAAGGTCGTCGGTCTCGACTGCTGCGACGCGTTCCTCGATGCCGGGCGGGTGGATGCCGCCCGCGCCGGCCTGCGCAATGTCAGCTTCATCGCGGCGGATGTCGAAACTTATCCGTTGGCGCCCGCGTTCGATTTCTGCTTTTCGCGGTTCGGAACGCAGTTTTTCCAGAACCCGGTGGCGGGCCTGCGCAACATGCGGCGCGGCCTGAAACCGGACGGGATCATGACGATGATCGTGTGGCGTGCGAGAGTCGATAATCCGTGGCTGGAGCGCGCCAAACAGGTCGTGTTGCGGCACCTGCCACCGGTGCAGGAGGACGCGGCATCATGCGGGCCCGGGCCGTTCTCCATGGCCGATCCCGACCTCGTGACCCGGCAGCTGCGGATCGCAGGCTATGTCGATCCCGACTTCAGGCGGATCGACGCGGACGTGATGGTGGGCCGCACCGTAGACGAAGCGGTCGCCTTCCAGCTCGCCATCGGGCCGGCGGGAGAAGTCTACCGCGCGGCGGGGCCGGAGGCGGAGCGAAAGCGCGGGATACTGGTCGATGCCCTGGGCGACATGTTGCAGGAATTCGCACGACCGGAAGGCGTGATGATGGGCTCGAGCTCCTGGCTGGTGACCGCGCGCAATCCGCCCTGACGGCCACGGGAAGCCGATGCGTCGTGTTATCCCGCCGCGTCGCCCGACAGAGCCGCTCCCGCCCGCCATTCGCTCGGCGAGCGGCCGGTGGCCTTCTTGAACGCGCGGCTGAACGCGGCTTCGGACTCGTAGCCGACCGCTTCGGCCACCGCGGCGACCTTGGCGTTGGTGTCGGCGAGTTGCTTGGCGGCGAGCTGCATGCGCCATTGCGTCAGGTACTGGATCGGCGGGTAGCCCGTGAGGTGCGCGAAGCGTTCGGCCAGCGTCGAGCGCGAGGCGCCGGCTTCCGCAGCGAGAGCCTCGAGCGTCCAGGCGTGCGCCGGCCGCGCATGCAGCAACGTCAGCGCGCGGCCGACCAGCGGATCGCGCAGGCCCGCCAGCCAGCCGGTGTTGTTCTCGGCCAGCTGGTCCATGTGCATCCGTATCACTTCCACGAACATCAGTTCCGACAGCCGGTTGAGAATGCTCTGGCTGCCGGCGCGTTTGTTGTTGGTCTCGTCGGTGGCGAAACGGATGAAGTTGTCGAGCAGGCCGGTCGCAGCGTTCGACGCATCGCGGCCGCAGCGGATGAAGCGCGGCAACGACTCCAGCAGCGGATTGAACGGGCGCAGGTCGCAACTGAAGAAGCCGCACAGGAGGTGCGCGTCGCTCTCGCCCCCGCTGCCGGTGGTCAGCTTGAACGGCAACGCATTTGCGTTGGCGGGCCGCTGAAAAGCTTTCCATTCCGGCTCGGCGCGCATGCCCGGCGTGCTCGACAGCGCGTGCGGGTCGCCCTGCGGCATCACGGCAATGTCGCCTTCCTCGAGCCGGACCGGTTCGAACCGATCGTCGTTCACCAGCGAGATCCAGCAGGCGCCGCGGGTGACGACGTGATACTCGATCGCATGCTGCGCGCCGGGCGTGACATTGCCCGCGATGTCGGCCGAGGGCGGCGCTTCCGCGACCCACGGCGGAATGGCGGTGACGTCGAAGAACACCGAGCCGGTCAGGCGCACGGCTGACAGCAACTCCGACAGGACGTCCGTGCTCATCAGCGTGATTTCCCGGCTGAAACAGCGGCTTCCCGAACCGGCGAGCGGCCTTCGGAGCGGGCGGCGGCGGACGATAGCAAGTCTGGACGCGCGAGCAAGAAGTCCGGCAGCCCGGTCATTCAGGCGGACCGGGGCGGACGGTATCCACGCCGCACTTGAACGGCGCCGCCCCCGCGACGCCCCCACCATCAGGGAGAACCACCATGACCACCGTGATCGATTGCCACCCGACGACCACAAAGCCCGCCCCGGACCTGAAGGCCGTCAAGAGCAAGCAGCAAGCCGCCTGGTCGTCGGGCGACTACGCCATCGTCGGCACCACGCTGCAGATCGTCGGCGAGCAGTTGGCCGAAGCCATGGACCTGCGCGCCGGCCAGAAGGTGCTCGACATCGCCGCCGGCAACGGCAACGTCACGCTCGCCGCCGCGCGGCGCTGGTGCGACGTCACCTCCACCGACTATGTGGAATCGCTGCTCGCCCGCGGCCGCCAGCGCGCCGAGGCGGAAGGCCTGCGCGTCGATTTCCGCATCGCCGATGCCGAGGCCCTGCCATTCGGGGATGGCGCGTTCGACGCCGTCGTTTCCACCTTCGGCGCCATGTTCAGCCCCGACCAGGATTCGACCTCGGTCGAAATGCTGCGCGTGTGCCGGTCCGGCGGCAAGATCGGCCTCGCCAACTGGACGCCCGACGGCTTCATCGGCCAGATGTTCAAGGTGATCGGCAAGCACCTGCCGCCGCCGGCCGGCGTGAAGTCGCCGGCGCTGTGGGGCACGCGCGCGTGGATGGAGCAGACGTTCGGCGCCGCGGCGACGGTGATCGTCGCCAAGCCGCGCGTGTTCACCTTCCGCTACCGCTCGCCGCAGCATTTCCTCGACATCTTCCGCGACTACTACGGGCCGATGCTGAAGGCGTTCGAGGCGCTGGACGCGGCGGGCCAGAAGGGCCTGGCGCGTGACATCATCGCGCTGATCGGCGAGCTGAACACCGCCCGCGACGGCACCATGGTGGTGCCGGGCGAATACCTCGAAGTCGTCGTCACCCGGCGGTGACCCGATGACGTTCTGGCCCTCCCCCGTGCGCGGGGGGAGGGCGAACCGGCGACGGTTCCCGGAGAAGAATCCAGGCGAGCCCCAACGCCGCGTCGCTATCCACGCCACAACGGCACCGCGCTCAGAACAGCGCGCCGCGCGCCGCCACCGGCCAGACGTCTTCCACGTGGGCTTCCGGCGTGCCGAGCCCGCGCACGCACACATACCAGTCGTGCAGATTGACGGTGGGGTCGCAATGCCCGGGCACCAGCAGGATCTTCTCGCCGAGCTCCGGCGGGCGGTTCGCGCCTTCCACGCGCAGCACGCCGTGCTCGTCCGACGGCGTGCCATAGACGAGGCCGGCGCGCTGATACGGCACCGGCATGCCGGAATCGACGCTCGCCGCCTTGTGGCCGGCATCCACGATCGCGACCTTGTCGCCCGGACGGCTCATGACGGTGGCACAGACGAAGAGCGCGTTCTCGAAAGTGTCGAAGGCCGCGTCTCCGGTCATCAGATTGCGTCCATAATCGGCGTCCATGAAGATGTAGGAGCCGGCCTGGATCTCGTTATAGACGCCGCTTGCCGTTTCGAATTCGAAGCTGCCGGTGCCGCCGCCGCCGACGATGGCGCATTCAATTCCGTTCTTCGCCAGCACTTCCACCGTCTCGCGGGTGAGGCGAATGGCCTTGTCGATGGCGGCCTTTCGCCCGGCGTGCTTGCGGATGTGCTGCGCACTGCCGTGATAGGCCTGCAGCCCCGCGAAGGCGAGATGGTCCGACCCGGCGACAGCTTGCGCCAGGGCAAGCGCGGGTTCGCCCGGTGCGACGCCGCAGCGGCCGGCGCCCACGTCGATCTCCACCAGCGCGTTGAGCACGACGCCGGCGTCGCGGGCGGCGGCCCCGGCCTGCCGCACGCCTTCGGGGCTGTCCACGCACAGGCCGATCCACTCCGCCTGCGGCACGAGGGCCGCGAGCCGGTCGAGCTTGGCGCGTCCGATCACCTCGTTGGAGACGAGCACGTTGCGCACGCCGCCTTGCACCATGACCTCCGCTTCCGACACCTTCTGGCAGCAGACGCCGACCGCGCCCAGTTCAATCTGCTTCAGGGCAATGAGCGGGCTCTTGTGCGTCTTGGCGTGCGCGCGCAGGCGGACGTTGCGCCCTGACAGCGCGTCGCGCATGCGCTTCAGATTGCGCTCGAAGGCGTCGAGATCGAGCACCAGTGCGGGGGTGTCGATCTCGCTCAACGGAAGGCCGGGTGATGCAGGCGGCGGCACTGGTGATTTCCCTGGTTTGCCTGTGCACATGTCTACGCCCGGCCGCTGTCAAACTCAAAGTGAGGGATCCCGGTTACCGGCACGGCATTTGCCCGGCGCAACATTTTGCGTCATTGATGGAACAAATGGCCGGCCAGACTGCGAACAACAAACTCAAAATCGCCGTCATCGGCGGCGGCATTGGCGGCGCGGCGGCGGCGCTCAACCTGCTCAAGGCCGGCCATGACGTCGATGTCTACGAGCAGGCGGCAAGCTTCCGCGAGGTCGGCGCCGGCATCCAGATCAGCCCCAATGCCGCGCGCGTTATCCACGGGCTCGGCCTCGCCGCGCCGCTCGCCAAAATCGGCGTGCGTCCCGAGGCCTTTCACCAGAAGCGCTGGCAGGACGGCCGCACGGTTCTGAAGTCGCCGCTCGGCGGCACGATGTTCGAGGCCTTCGGCTTTCCCTATTATCAGGTGCACCGCGCCGATCTGCTGGCGATGCTGGTCGCGGCCCTTCCGCCCGAGCGTCTGCACACCGGCCATCGCCTCGCCGCGCTCAGCGAACACAACGATCATGTCGAGCTGGCATTCGACAACGGCGCACGGGCGCACGCCGAAGTGGCTATCGGCGCCGACGGCATCCATTCCAGCGTGCGCCACATCCTGTTCGGCGCCGAAGCGCCGCGTTTCACCGGCGTCACCGCCTTTCGCGGCCTCATCCGCGCCGAGCGCATCAGGCACCTCGACGTCGAAGTGACGACGCAGGTCTGGATGGGGCCGGGCAGCCATCTGGTGACCTATTTCGTCGCGGGCAAGCGCCTGCTCAACTTCGTCGCCAATGTCGAGCGCGAGGCCTGGACCGCCGAGTTGTGGAGCGAGCAGGGCGATCCCGCCGACTTGCGCGCCGCCTTCGCCGCCTGGGACCCGAAGTTGCGCGCCATCCTCGACGGCGTCGAGGAGACCTTCATCTGGGGCATCTTCGACCGCGCGCCGCTGCCGCAATGGTCGACCGGCCGCGTGACGCTGCTGGGCGACGCCTGCCACCCGATGCAGCCGCACATGGCGCAGGGCGCGGCGCAGGCGCTGGAAGATGGCCTCGCGGTCACGACATGTCTGCAACAGAGTGACGACATTGCGCAGGCTCTTGCGCGTTACGAACGCCTGCGCAAGCCGCGCACCGCGCACGTGCAGTCGCTGGCGACCGCCAACAAGACTCGCTTCCACCTGCCGGACGGACTGGAGCAGCAGGCGCGCGACGCGGCCATGGCCGCCGGCGGCACCGACTGGTCGCTGCAAACGATCGGCTGGCTTTATGGCTATGACGCAAAGGCGGCGGTGGAAAGCGGCGATCCAGGTTTGCCGGCGAAGGCGAGCTGATCGCTCACGCCATCGCATGCGTTTCGATGACGGCCGACAGCCGCAGCGTCAGAGGCGCCTCGAGGGCGCTCCGCAGCGCGCTGCTGTCGAATTCGCCGTCGACGCAGACGAACTCGAATGCCGCCAGAATGCGGTCGACGGTCTGGCCGTCGCGCGCGAACGGCAGCAGCAGCCGTTCGAAATGGATCACCCGCTCCCTGGCGTCGATGATGTCGTGGATGTGTAGACCGGAGCGCCGGTTTGCGCCGTGTGCCGGTAAGGGGCGAGAGTCCGGTCATGGCGCTCCGCCCGGATGAACTCGTCGAGATAACGGCCGCGGCAGTCGGCGGCGCCGTAGACCGGGGCGATCAGGCGACCGTGGAAGCGAATCTGGAAGCGCGGTTTTGGGCCGCCGGTGACCTCAAGAAGACTCAGGTGATCGGAGATGCTGGCCAGGTCGTCGACCTTGATCGCCTGCCAGCGCGGTACGCGGGCGCCCACCACGCGGGCGCCGGTCAGGTGCCGCATCCAGAACTTGAGCAGCCAGCGCTGGTTGATGGCGCGTATCGCATCCGGCCGTGCCGGCTTGAAGTCCATGGGCAAGCCCCCGACGCTCCCTGCCGAATCGGTTTAGCACACCGGCGGGCACCAGGTTGCAGGAAAGCTATTTGAATCTTCCTATTCCTGCACCTTGCGGTGTGCAGCTCCTGCATCTTTATGCGGCAGGCAGCAAATTTCCGCGCATGAAGTTATTTTGCGTGTGAACTGGAATTGCTACGCCCTTTGCGCCAGCAGCCGCCGCCCGCGCAAAAGCAGGAACGTCATGATGCTGACGTTGAGCAGGTTCCAGCCGATGCCGTCGAGGAATGCCGCCTGATAGGAGCCGGTGGCGTCGAAGATCACGCCGGCCAGCCAGCCGCCCAGCGCCATGCCGGCGAGCGTCGCGAACAATACCAGGCCGACGCGCGTGGCGGCTTCCTTCGGGGGAAAATACTCGCGCACGATGATGGCGTAGCTCGGAACGATACCGCCCTGGAACAGCCCGAACAGGCCGGAGATCATGTAGAGCGACACCAGCCCGTCGAACATCAGATAGAGCAGGAGCGCGACGCCTTGCAGCACCGAGCCGAGCAGCAGCGTGCGCACGCCGCCGATGCGGTCGGCGATGAAGCCGGAGGTGATGCGGCTGATGATGCCGAGGCCGAGCATCAGCGACAGCATCTCGGCGCCGCGCGCCGGGCCGTAGCCGAGGTCGCCGCAATAGGCGACGAGATGCACCTGCGGCGTCGCCATCGCCACGCAGCAGCCGACGCCGGCAATGCACAAGAGCACCTGCAAGGCGTTCGGCGACAGCGGCATGTCGGCGCGCCGCTGTGCGGCGGCGGCATCGGCGCTGGCGTGGCTGTGCAAGCCGACGCGCCGGCGCATCACCAGAACGAGCGGCAGCATGGTGGCGAGACAGAACAGGCCGATGCCGGTATGGGTCGCGCGCCAGCCGTCGGTCGCGATGAAATGTTGCGTCACCGGTGGCCATATCGTGCCGGCGAGATAGTTGCCGGCGGCGGCGATGGTGACCGCGATGCCGCGCCGGCGCATGAACCAGTGCGAGACGTCGGCCATCATCGGGCCGAAGCTCACCGAGCATCCGAGCCCGATCAGCCCCTGCGCCAGCGCCACCTGCGTGAGGCTGGCGGCCTGGCCGACGCCGAGATAGCCGAGGCTGATGGCGGTGGTGCCGATGACGAGCGCCGGCACGATGCCGCGGCGGTCGGCGAGCCGTCCGAGCAATATGCCGCCGGCGCCGAAGCCGAGCATGGCGAGCGTATAGGGCAGGGACGCTTGCGCCCGGTCGATGCCGAAGTCGGCCTGGATCGCCGGCAGCGCCACCACCACCGACCACATGCCGACGCCGCCGATGGTCGCCAGCAGCATGGCGGTGGCAAGCCGCAGCCAGGCGTAGGGCGACTCGATGTCGGAGGTTGGCGCGGTCATGGTGGAAGTTGCCGGGCTGATCTCATGACGCGAACGCCGGCATCACCTCGCGCGCGAACAGGGTCAGCGACTGCCGCGCATCGTCGACGCGCATGTCGCCGAACACCATCTGCCCCAGCACGTAGTTGATGCCGGTCTCCTCCCGCAGCCGCGCGATGTAGTCGCGCACGGTCGCCGGCGAGCCGGCGACGCCATGACCGATGGCGGCCAGGTCGGCGAAGCTTTCGGGATAAACCTCTTTCAGCGTGAACGGCACGTCCGAGCGCCGCCAGATCCAGTCCATGCCGTGCCGCCAGCGCGGATAGGCCGCCGTGGCAATGCGCTGGGCTTCGGCATCCGTTTCCGCCACCACGATGTGCCGGGTGATGCCGATCATCGGCAGCGTCGCGGCGTCGCGCCCGAGCGCGCGCCATTCCTGCCTGTAGCGGTCGGCGATCGCACGCGCCCGTTCAGCCGGCCCGAGCGACACCACGTTGATCGCGCGCGGCGCCGCCCAGGCAATCGCCTCGGCGTTGGGCGCGCCGTACCAGACCGGCGGATGCGGCTTCTGCACCGGCTTCAGCTGCACCACATAGTCCCTGTAACGGAAGAACCGCCCGTCGAAATCGAGCACATCCGCCTCGAAGGCGCGCATCAGCACCGCGAAGGCCTCGTGATACATCGCCGGCGCCTCGGCCGGATCGACGCCAAATCGTTGGTGCTCCAGCAAGGCGCCGCCGCGCCCGACCCCGATCATCAGCCGGCCGCCGCTCATCTGGTCGAGCATGCAAATTTCTTCGTAGAGCCGCAGCGGATGATAGAGCGGCAGCACATAGACCAGCGGTCCCAGCCGGATGCTGCGGGTGCGCTGGATGGCCGCCGACAGGAAGATGCTCGGGCTCGCCGCCATGCCGAGCGGAGTCGCATGGTGTTCGGCCAGGTGATAGCCGGAAAATCCCTCCCGCTCCATCAGCGCCACGAGGCCGAGCCGGCTCTCGTAGAGCGCGTCAAGCGGCCCGCCGTCGCTGTCCAGATGATCGAAAATCCCGAATTTAACCAACTGAATCACCCCTTCGGGCCACCCCGCCCACTGCGTTAATCGTGGGACCAATGGGCTATGGCAATCGCGCAGCGGACGCGGTCAATTGACCATATGAAGCCACGTTAGCTATCGTGGCGCCAATGACAAAACAACCGAGGAGGGACGTTCCAATGAGAATTGCCACAGCCACGCTTTGCGGCGTTGCCGCCGCCCTGTTGACCGTGTCGGCGCATGCCGCCGACACCATCAAGATCGGTCTGATCGAACCCTATTCCGGCCAGTTCGCCGATGCGGCGACCCAGCAGGACAACGCCATCAAGCTGTTCCTGAAGCAGAATGGCGACACCGTTGCCGGCAAGAAGATCGAGATCATCCGCAAGGACGTCGGCGGCATCAATCCGCCGGTCGCCAAGCGCCTGGCGCAGGAACTGGTCACCCGCGACAAGGTCGACATTCTCGCCGGCTTCGTGCTGACGCCGAACGCCATGGCCGCCGGCGACGTCTCGAAGGCCGGCAAGAAATTCATGGTGGTCATGAACGCGGCCACCTCGATCGTCACCACCAAGTCGCCATACATGGTGCGCACCTCGCTCACCATTCCGCAGCTGAACACCGCCTTCGGCAAATGGGCGGCGACCAAGGGCGGCGTGAAGAAGGCCTACACCATGGTGTCCGACTACGGCCCTGGCCATGACGCCGAGAAGTCATTCCAGACCGGCTTCAAGTCGGGCGGCGGCGAGATCGTGGGTTCGGTGCGCATGCCGGTGCGCAATGCCGACTTCTCCGCTTTCGTGCAGAAAGCCAAGGACCTCAACCCGCAGGGCATTTATGTCTTCATTCCCGGGGGCGCGCAGCCGGGCGCCTTCGGCAAGGCCCTCGCCGATCGTGGCATCGATCCGCAGAAGACGAAGGTGATGGGCCAGCTCGAGATCACCGACGAGCACGCGCTCAAGGCGATGGGCGATACGGCGCTCGGCATCATCACCACCGGCCACTACGACTACAATCTCAAGAGCAAGGCCAACGAGGCCTTCGTGAAGGCCTACAACGCGGCGTACGGCCGCAACCCGGACTTCTTCTCGGTCGGCGCCTGGGACGGCATGCACCTGATCTATGCCGCGCTCAAGGCGACCAAGGGCAACGCCGCCGCCGACGCGCTGGTCAAGGCGGCCAAGGGCATGAAGTGGGAAAGCCCGCGCGGCCCGATCTCCATCGATCCCAAGACCCGCGACATCGTGCAGACCGTCTACATCAGCAAGGTGGAGAAGAAGGACGGCAAGCTGGTCAACGTCGTGATCGACAAGATCCCGAATGTAAAGGACCCGCTGCACAAGTAATCCTTACGTCCGGAATTAAATTTCGGGGGCGGGGGCCATTGAGGCCCTCGCCCTTCGCTTTTCCGGCTCCGCATTATGTTTCATTTGGGCCAATGCAATCTCCGCTCATTCCCGCGCAGGCGGGAATCGATGCCCGACATCGAAAATTGTCGAGATTTGCCTTGGGTCCTCGCTTTCGAGGGAGGCGGGCGGATGATTTCGCGTCGCCGCAATCCGCTCTAATATGATCGTGACCTCAAATCGCTGAAAAGGCATTCTCGTCATGGACGCCCTCAACCTCCCGCGCCCCGCCTGGATGAGCGAGGATCTCGTGCTGCTCGAGGAGCAGGCGCGGCGCTTCATCGCCGACGAATACGTTCCCCATATCGACCGCTGGCACGAGCAGGGAATGTACGAGCGCGAGGTCTGGAGCAAAGCGGGCGAGGCCGGCCTGCTGTGCGCGTCCATGCCCGAGGAGTACGGCGGCGCCGGCGGTACTTTCGCGCACGAGGCGGTGATCAACCGCGAGCTTTCGCTCGCCGGCTTCGACGATTTCGGCGCGCCGCTCCATTCCGGCATCGTCGCACCCTACATCCTGCATTACGGCACCGAGGAGCAGAAGAAGCGGTGGCTGCCCAGGCTCGCGACCGGCGAACTGATCGGCGCCATCGCCATGACCGAGCCCGGCACCGGCAGCGACCTGCAAGGCGTGCGCACCCGGGCGGAGAAGTCGGGCAACGGCTACGTGCTCAACGGCTCCAAGACCTTCATCACCAACGGCCAGCACGCCAACCTGATCGTCGTCGTCGCCAAGACCGACCCGAAAGCGGGCGCCAAGGGCGTCTCGCTGATGATGGTGGAAACCGACAACGCGCCCGGCTTCCGCCGCGGCCGCAAGCTGAAGAAGCTGGGGATGGATTCCGCCGACACCTCGGAACTGTTTTTCGAGGACGTCAAGCTGCCGGCCGAGAACCTGCTCGGCACCGAGGAGGGGCAGGGCTTCTTTCAGCTGATGCAGGAACTGCCGCAGGAGCGTCTCATCGTGGCGGTGCACGCTGTCGCCATGATGGAGCGCGCGCTCGCGCTCACCGTCGACTATGTCAAGCAGCGCAGCGCCTTCGGCAAGAAGATCATCGAATTCCAGAATACGCAGTTCGAGCTCGCCGAGTGCAAGACCGACACCACCATCGCTAAAGTGTTTCTCGACCACTGCATCGGCGAGCATGTCGAAGGCCGGCTCGATACCGTCACCGCCTCGATGGCGAAGTACCGGCTCACCGACACGCAAGCGAAAGTAATCGACCGCTGCCTGCAACTGTTCGGCGGCTACGGCTTCATGGACGAATACCCGATCTCGCGCATGTACCGCGACGCGCGCGTGCTGCGCATCTACGCCGGCACCAACGAGATCATGAAGCTGTTGATCGCGCGCAGTTTGTGATTTCTTGTCATTCCGGGGCGGCGCGAAGCGCCGAACCCGAAATCCAGAGTGACAACGACACGCATGGTAAGTATTTCTGGATTCCGGGTTCGCGGGCTTGCGCCCGCCCCCCGGAATGACGAATGAGATTATGCCGCAATTTTGCGCATGACGCGCGTTTCCCGGTAACGCGGGTTCCTGAAAAATTGTTGCTCCGCGTGAGCCTGTACGCGACAGGAATCATCTTATTTCCATGTGACGGATTGCGCATTGCACGCGCGCGCCACTAACTGACTTCCGTTTTCGATCGGCGGAGCAAACATGAGCGCGCAAACGGCAATCACGGACGAACGCGGCGGCACTGGCGACCGCCGCGCGGGCGTGGCCGGACGCTGAAAGCCATGCTTGCGCTTTCTCCGCGGCGTGACGAGACGCCGCCCACCCCGCGTGGCGATTCCCACACCCGTTCCATCGCCAAGGCGGTGAGCTGGCGCCTGACCGGCAGCATCGACACCTTCGTCCTCGCGCTCGTCATCACCGGCTCGGGCGCCTGGGCCGGCTCGATCGCCGCCGCCGAGATGGTTACCAAGATCGTGATCTACTATCTGCACGAGCGCGCCTGGTCCTGGGTCCGCTGGGGCCGTAACTGACCCGTAACAATCGCGGCAATTCGGGCCCGGCCGCCCTCGCGCGGCCGGGGCTCCCGTCCTATGTTGGGGCGAGCCAGATTTGGCGCGGCGTGCCACTCTCGCCGGGACGCGCGCCAGGAGGGAAATTCCGGAGATCTCCATGCCCGACGCATTCATTTATGATGCCGTTCGCACCCCGCGCGGACGCGGCAAGGCCGACGGCTCGCTGCACGAAGTGTCGACGTTGAGCCTCGCGACCCAGGCGCTGAAGGCCATCAAGGACCGCAACGAACTCGATCCCGCCCGGCTCGACGACGTGGTCATGGGTTGCGTCGACCCGGTCGGCGAGGCCGGCGGCGACATCGCGCGGGCCTCGGCGCTGATGGCCGGCTTCGGCGACGGCGTGCCGGGCGTGCAGATCAACCGCTTCTGCGCTTCCGGTCTCGACGCGGTCAATTTTGCGGCGGCCGAGATCATGTCCGGCCAGCACGACATGACCATCGGCGGCGGCGTCGAATCCATGAGTCGTGTTGGCATCGGCGCGTCCGGCGGCGCCTGGGCGATGGATCCCTCTATTGCGGTCGAGCATTACTTCATGCCCCAGGGCATCTCCGCCGACCTGATCGCGACCAAGTACGGCTTCTCGCGCGACGACGTCGACGCCTTCGCCGTCGAAAGCCAGACGCGCGCGGCGAAGTCGTGGGAGGAGGGACGCTTCAACAGGTCCGTCATTCCGGTGAAAGACATTAACGGCATTACCATCCTCGACAGGGACGAGCACATGCGGCCGTCGACGACCATGCAGTCGCTGGCCTCGTTGCAGCCGTCCTTCGTGCAGATGGGCGAGATGGGCGGTTTCGATGCGGTGGCGGTGCAGGCGCATCCCGAGATCGAGGCGGTTACCCACGTGCATCATGCCGGCAATTCGTCCGGCATCGTCGACGGCGCCGCGGCGGTGCTGATCGGCAGCAAGGAGGCGGGCAAGGCCGCGGGCCTGAAACCGCGCGCCCGCATCAAGGCCTTCGCCAATATCGGTTCGGAGCCGGCGATCATGCTCACCGGCCCGATCGACGTGACGCACAAGGTCTTGAAGAAAGCCGGCATGAAATTGTCAGACATCGATCTCATCGAGATCAACGAAGCCTTCGCCTCCGTGGTGCTGCGCTTCATGCAGGCCTTCGACATCGACGACAGGAAGGTCAACGTCAATGGCGGCGCCATCGCCATGGGCCATCCGCTCGGCGCCACCGGCGCCATGATCCTCGGCACGGCGCTCGACGAACTTGAGCGCACCGGCAAATCCACCGCGCTGGTGACGCTCTGCATCGGCGCGGGCATGGGTACGGCGACAATCATCGAGCGGGTGTGAATTGTTGACCTTGCATGGCTGTTAGGGACGCACAGCGTTGCATTTCCCCTCCCCCCGCGAAGCGGTGGGGAGGGGTCAGGGGTGGGGGGAATGGCTCGCAACGAGCGGCGCCCGCGCAAGAAGGATACTCGCGTGCCGCGGGCACGGCAGCTACGCCGCGCCATGACCGAAGCCGAGCGGAGACTATGGTGGCATTTAAGAGGATTGAAAACGAAAGGTATCCACTTTCGGCGTCAAGCGACTATCGGTCCCTATTTCGCGGATTTTGCTTGCCATGAATGCAAACTGGTTATCGAAGTTGATGGCAGTGGTCATGCGGAAGGTGAGCAAGCTGCCGCAGACAATGTCCGAACGCGTTTTCTCGAATCGCAGGGCTATCGCGTGCTTCGGTTCTGGAACAACGACGTGCTGAAGGATACGGAGGCTGTCATGACGGTCATCTATGATGCCTTGAATGGCGTCGCGGCGCCGCAGCCCCCCACCCCTGACCCCTCCCCACCACGCGCGACGAGCGCGTGGGGGGAGGGGAACGCATAACGGTAAGGCCTGAGATACCAGCATGCCCAAGCTCGATATTTCGAAAGTCCCGCTCGACACCGCGACCCGCTATCCGCCGCCGTTCGACAAGGCGGTCGAAGGCCGCGCGCGCCAGCGGCTCGGCCGCGCCGCCGGCCTGAGCCAGTTCGGCGTCAACATCTGCACCCTGAAGCCCGGTGCAGCGTCGTCGCAGCGCCACTGGCACGAGAACGAGGACGAATTCGTCTACGTGCTCGAAGGCGAGGTGGTGCTGTGCGAGGACGGCGGCGAGACCGTGCTCAAGGCCGGTGAGGCTGCGGCCTGGAAAGCGGGCGTGGCGGACGGCCATTGTCTGGTGAACCGTTCCGACCGCGACGCCGTCGTGCTCGAGGTCGGCACCAGCGCCGCCAGGGAGCGCGCGACCTATTCCGACATTGACATGATGGTCGTGCGCGACGGCAAGGAATTCCGATACGCCAGGAAGACGACCGGCGAGCCCTATTGAGGAAATTCCGATGAGCAGTTTCACCTTCGAGGTCGACGCAGACGGCATCGCGCTCGTCACCTGGGACATGCCGGGCAGATCGATGAACCTCATCGATCCGGGCATGATCGAGGAGCTCTCGGGCATCGTCGAAAAGGTCGCGAGCGACGACAAGATCAAGGGCGCGGTCATCACTTCGGGCAAGGACACGTTCTGCGGCGGCGCCGACCTCACCATGCTGGAGCGCTACGGCGCCACTTACGCGGATCTGCTCAAGCGCGAGGGAGAAGAGGCTGCGGCAAGAATGGTGTTCGACGAGAGCCGCAAGCTGTCGCAGCTCTACCGGCGGCTGGAAACCTGCGGCAAGCCGTGGGTCGCCGCCGTCAACGGCACCGCCATGGGCGGCGGCTTCGAACTGATGCTCGCCTGCCATCACCGCGTCGTGTCCGACAATCCCAAGACGCGGCTCGGCCTGCCGGAGGTGAAGGTCGGGCTTTTCCCCGGCGCCGGCGGCACCCAGCGCGTGGCGCGCATGATGCCGCCCGGCGACGCCCTGCAATTTCTGCTCAAGGGCGACCAGTTGAAAGCGGACCGCGCCAAGGCCATGAAGCTGATCGACGAAATCGTGCCCGAGGCTGATCTCGTCAGGACTGCAAAGGAATGGATCAAGGCTGGCGGCAAGGGCGTGGCGCCGTGGGACGAGAAGGGCTTCCGTCTGCCCGGCGGTCTGGTGTGGTCGAAAGCCGGCATGATGACGTTCATGCCGGCCAACGCCATCTACCGCCGCGAAACCTACGACAATTATCCCGGCGCCCGCGCCATCCTGCAGACGGTCTACGAAGGCCTGCAGGTGGATATCGACACGGGGCTGCGTATCGAATCGCGCTGGTTCGCTCACGTGCTGCGCTCGCCGCAGGCGGCGGCCATGATCCGCTCCCTGTTCGTCTCCATGCAGGAGCTGAACAAGGGCGCGCGCCGGCCACCGGGCGTGCCGCCGTCGAGCCTCAGGAAAGTCGGCATCGTCGGCGCCGGCTTTATGGGCGCCGGCATCGCCCGCGTCACCGCTGCCGTCAGCATCGAGGCGGTGCTGATCGACCGCGACCAGGAAACGGCCGACAAGGGCAAGGACGGCGTCGCCAGGTCGCTCAGCGACCGTGTGATGAAGGGGCGCATGAAGGGCGCCGACCGCGACGCACTGCTCGAGAAGATCATCCCCACCGCCGACTACGACGCGCTGAAGGAATGCGACCTTGTCATCGAAGCGGTGTTCGAGGACCGCAAGGTGAAGGCCGAGGTCATTGCCAGGATCCAGAAAGTGATCCGCGACGACGCCATCTTCGCCTCCAACACCTCGACGCTGCCGATCACCTCGCTTGCCGCCGAATTCAGGGAGCCGCCGCGCTTCATCGGCATTCATTTTTTCTCGCCGGTTGACCGCATGATGCTGACCGAGATCATCATGGGCAAGGAGACCGGCGACAGGGCGCTGGCGGTCGCGCTCGATTACGTGCGCGCCATCCGCAAGACGCCGATCGTGGTCAACGACACGCGCGGCTTCTACGCCAACCGCTGCGTGCTCAATTACATCCAGGAAGGTCATCTGATGCTGCTCGAGGGTGTGCCGCCGGCGCTGGTCGAGAATGCGGCGCGCATGACCGGCATGCCCGTGGGTCCGCTCGCGCTCAACGACGAGACCGCGCTCGACCTCGGCCTCAAGATCGTGCGCGCGGCGGAGGCCGATCTCGGCAAAGGCGCCGTCGATCCGGCGCAGAAGAAGCTTCTGGAAGACATGGTCGAGAAGCACGGCCGCTTCGGCCGCAAGAACGGCAAGGGCTTCTACGATTATTCGGTCAGGCCGAAGCGGCTCTGGCCGGGCCTTGCCGATCTGATGCCGAAGAAATTGTCCCGCGAGGAAGTCGAGGCGCTCGACGTCGAGGAGCTTAAGGACCGCATTCTCGTCGTGCAGGCGCTGGAAGCCGCGCGCACCTTCGAGGAGAAGGTGGTCACCGACGTGCGCGAGGCCGATGTCGGCTCCATCCTCGGCTGGGGCTTCGCGCCGTGGTCGGGCGGCACGCTGTCGTGGATCGACATGGTGGGCACGAGGAAGTTCGTCGCGCTCTGCCGGAACCTGGAAAAGAAACACGGCGCGCGCTTCAGGCCCTGCAAGCTGCTCATCGACATGGCGGAGAAGAACGACAGCTTCTACCGCCGCTTCGCCCCGCCCAATACGAAGGCTGCGGCGTAGCTTTTCCCGCCGGATGCTGCCACTCTCCGTTCACCCCCGCGAAAGCGTGGGTCCAGGGGGCACGCTTGCAGGTTATGGCCTGGATTCCCGCTTGCGCGGGAATGAGCGGAGTGTGCCGCGTGACTGATCCCAGACCCTCCCTCCTGCGCTGGCGCGAAATCCCCGGCGGCGTGTGGGCGCTGGGCTTCGTGTCGCTGTTCATGGACGCCTCCTCGGAGATGATCCATGCGCTGTTGCCGCTTTATCTCGTCGGCGTGCTCGGCGCCTCGACGCTTGTCGTCGGCGTCATCGAGGGCATCGCGGAGGCGACCGCCGCGATCACCAAGGTGTTCTCCGGCGTCATCAGCGACTGGCTGGGAAAACGCAAATGGCTGGCGGCAGCCGGCTACGGCCTCGCTGCGCTGTCAAAACCGCTGTTCCCGCTCGCGCCCGATGTGTCCTGGGTCGCCGCCGCCCGTTTCATCGACCGCGTCGGCAAGGGCATCCGCGGCTCGCCGCGCGACGCGCTGATCGCCGACCTGACGCCGAGCGCGGTGCGCGGCGCCGCCTACGGCCTGCGCCAGTCGCTCGACACCGTCGGCGCCGCGCTCGGTCCGGCCCTGGCGATCCTGTTCATGGCGCTGCTGGCCGACGATTTCCGCGCCGTCTTCTGGATCGCGGTGATCCCCGCCTTCCTCTCGGTTGCGGTCATCGTCCTGTTCGTGCGCGAGCCGCGCCGTGCGCAGCAAAAACACGAAGCCCGCGCACCGCTGACCCGCGCCGATCTCGCAAAGCTCGACGTCGGTTACTGGATCGTGGTGGCGGTTGCCGCGGTGTTCACGCTCGCCCGTTTCAGCGAAGCCTTCCTGCTCTTGCGCGCCCAATCGGTCGGCATGCCGCTCACGCTCGTTCCGTCGGTCATGGTGGTGATGAGCATCGTATACGCCTTATCGGCGTGGCCCGCCGGCGCTCTGTCGGATTCCATCGGCCGCTACGGCCTGCTCATCTCCGGCTTCGCGCTCCTGATCGTCGCCGATCTTGTTCTCGCGTTCAGCACCGGCGTCGTCGCGGTGATGGTTGGCGTTGCGCTCTGGGGTCTGCACATGGGGCTCACGCAGGGCCTCTTGTCGGCGCTGGTCGCCGACACTGCGCCCGCGCGGCTGCGCGGCACCGCCTTCGGCGTGTTCAATCTGGTGAGCGGGCTTGCCATGCTCGCCGCCAGCGTGATCGCCGGCGCATTGTGGGACGTGGTCGGCCCCGACGGCACTTTCATCGCGGGGGCGGTGTTCACAGGCGTTGCGCTCGTGGCTTTGCCCATTGCGCATCGCTGGCGAATACGTGGGCATGGGGCGTAGCGCAGCAGCACGCGCGCTTCCCCTCTCCCCAGGTGGGAGAGGGTGCCCGAGCGGAGGCGAAGCCGAGCGAGGGCGGGGAGAGTGAGTGTCGATAGGCCCTTGCCCCCTCACCCGGCTCGCGCTCGCTATCGCTCCGCGCTCGCCACCCTCTCCCCCCAGGGGAGAGGGAAAGAGAGAATGCCGCGCCGCTTAGATCAAACAACAACCGTCAATCTCTTCGCCGCCCTTGTGACGCCGGTGTAAAGCCAGCGCTCGCGCGAATCCGGAAACGCAAAGCTCTCGTCGAACAGCACCACGTCGTCCCATTGCGAGCCCTGCGCCTTGTGCACGGTGAGCACATAGCCGTAGTCGAACTCGTCGTAAGGCTTGCGCCGCTGCCAGTCGAGCTGCTCGATGCCGCCGGTGAAGCACTCCGGCCGCACCGACACTTTGACGCCGCGGTCGCGCGGTCTCGTCGTCGGGCAAGAGTTGCAGCGACATGATCCCCGCCTTGCTGCCGCTCTTGCGCTGCCCCACGCGCCTTCACCGTCCACAGGCCGCCGTTGAACAGCGCCTTCTTGCGGTTGTTGCGTAGGCACACCAGCTTGTCGCCGGCTTCCGGCATCGTGTCCTCGAAGCCGCGGCGCTCGCGCATTCGCGCGTTGTAGGCGCGGCGCGTGGCGTTGCGCCCGACCAGCACCTGGTCGGCGTCGAGCACGCGCTGCGGATCGAGATCGTTCTTGGCCACCACTTCCGTTTCGCCGTAGCGGCCGGGCTCGAGATACTCGCCGGCGCGGATGTCCATCGACAGCCGCACGATCGGGTCGTCCTGCGCCTGCCGGTGCACCTCGGTCAGCATGGCGTCGGGCTCGGCCTCGGTGAAGAAGCCGCCGCCCTGGATCGGCGGCAGTTGCGCCGGATCGCCGAGCACCAGCAGCGGCACGCCGAACGACAGCAGGTCGCGGCCGAGCTCGGCGTCGACCATCGAGCATTCGTCGATGACGATGAGGTCGGCCTTCGAGGCCGGCGCCTCGTCCCACAGGTCGAAGCTCGGAATCTCCTCGCCGCTTTCGCGCGTGCGGTAGATCAGGCTGTGAATGGTGGAGGCGCCGTGGCAGCCCTTGCCGCGCATCACCGACGCGGCCTTGCCGGTGAAGGCGGCGTATTTCACCTCGCCGTCGACGCCCTCGGCGATGTGTTTGGCGAGCGTGGTCTTGCCGGTGCCGGCATAGCCGAACAGGCGGAAGACCGGCGGCGTGTCGCCCGCCCCGGGCTTCTCTTTCATCCATCGGGAGACGGCCTGGAGCGCCTGATCCTGGTGCGGGGTGAACTGCGACATGGCGGGATCAATAAAGCATCGCGGCCGCGGGCAAAAGAACAAAATATGAACCAAGGCAGGAAATCGGAGGAATTTCCGGCCTTTCCACGGTTGTCCGCCATACCTTGACCGCTCGTCTTCCGAGGAAGCGGGGACCGGTCGTTTGGCGCCAAAGCACTGGATGTCCGCTTCCCCCGGGCAAGCGCGGGAGAGAGCCGGAGCGCCCCGCGTGCCTTCCTTCCAACGCCTTGCTAGAATCTCCCGTGACGCCAGGGAGACGCATCCCATGTCATCGATCGTGCCCGACAGCCCGAGCGACTATCTCAAGCCCCGGTTCTTCGCCTCGCTCACGGAGCGCCCGCGCACCTATGGCGAGGTGATGGATGCATGGCGTACATCGTGCCCGCGGTTGTCGATGCGGGAAGACGCCATGGGCGAAGGCCTGATCGAACTTGGGCAGGGCCGCTGGCGCGATCGTCACGTGCGCATCACGGACAAGGGGCATGCCTTGCTAGCGAACGTGGCGACGGCTGCATTGCCGGCCGCGGCGGAATAGTCCGACCGGGTGATTGGCCAGCTTGGCGGAACAACGACCGGGTTCGGCTGAAGGCTGCGCATTCAGCATCCAGGGTCCGCGAGCGACCGCACCTCGTCGAGCATCGTCGTATTGAGGACTTCTTCGAGCCGCCCCAACGCGCGCGCGACGGTCGCTCCGTTCATTACGCGGTGATCGTAGATGATCCTCACGACGAGCTTTCCATCGGAATTCATTACACCATAGTTCAGCAGCGTCGTCAGGGGGGAGAGGGGATGTAGTGATTCCGCCTCAAGCGCGGAATAGACCGACAGCCCGAAGGTCCCGAAATAGTTGGCTCGCTGGCGCCCAAAATTCAGGCAAATCCACCAAAACGCACGCCGGAGCGGTCGGGGCAGGCGAGCAAACTGCATGGAGCGGCGAAAATCCTTGATCCCCTCGATCGGCGCGGTCGAGGCATGGTGAAGCTGCTGGCCGATATCGGGCAGACTTCAGGCGCGCGGGATCCTTGATCGCGACCGAAAAAAGGGCCGCTTCGCCATGATAGTCGCGTTCGATAATGACGTTGGCGTTGCTCGTCGGATATTCGTACAGATGCGGCCACGGAAGCTTGCAGTACGCGCGCCTGAACTCCGGGAAATCGCGGGCCGTCAGCGCATAGGCCTTGATGAAAATGCTGGTCCAGCGCGGTTTCTCGCGGCAGGCGTTGCGCGCGGCGATCAACGGCGCAATCGATATGCGCCTCTGTACGGGGACGGTTGGGATATTGCGGCCGAAATACAACAGGTCGATGACCATGCGGCGCGGAAGGGACAATCTGATCATCCTGCCGCGCATGTCACCCTCTGCCGCCTGTCTACACGATCCACGGAACGAGCCGTTTTGAGTGTGCCATGTAGACGCGATATTCGTCGCCGAACTGATTGACCATCAGCTTTTCTTCCCGTCCGACGCGCAATGCGAATAGCACGCCCGCTCCCGCAATGCCCGCCGAGCCCGCGAACCAGTTCGGCAGAAGAAGCAATTGCGCGATGCCCAATAAGAAGAACGACGAATACATAGGATGGCGAATGCGCCGATAAACGCCGGTCTTCACCAACGCGTGCTTTTCGCGCACTTGGAGCGAGATCGACCAGTTGCGTCCGAGATCGACGTGGCTGCGGCGGAACAGCCATAACGCGCCAATGAGCGGCACCAAGCCCAGCCAGGCGACGGCCGGAATGAATGGCCGATCAAGTGCGGCCGGAAATCCGGTGAGCACGTAGATCGCTGGGATCACGAACAGACCAAAGAGAGCGGCGGCGAGGAGGGCCGACTCGCGCCGGTCGAAAAACGATTGGCTTACCGCGATCTTCTTCGCCCGTCGCTCGAAGGGTTGGCGGATGATGTACCAGCCGACAAGACCAGCAAGCCAGATGATTGCGGCAATCGTCTCACTCATAAGACAAGCTTAGTACCGCCTCGTGGGACCGACAACTGTTCCGATTCGTTCGTCGTTGCCCCTTGACGGGGGCGAGCCGAAATGGAAATATTATAATTTAACCGTGGGCGGTCGAAACCATCATCATCATCATGCGTTCGGTTCCGTTCTGCGTTTTTTTTGCATTTTTGAGTTTCGCCATTCTGCCACCTTCCTTGGCGCAGGCCCGTGATAAAGTCCACTTCAGCGGTTACGCGCCCGGCACAATCGTCATCAATACAAGCCAGCGTCGTCTCTATTACGTCGTCGGTGAGGGTACTGCGATTCGCTATCCTGTTGGCGTAGGCAGGAGCGGGATGGCGTGGTCGGGCACGGTCTATATCGACGGCAAATACATCAAACCGGGGTGGTCGGCACCTGCCTCAATCCGAAAGGACTATCGGCGTCTGCCCAGGGTCATCCCGGGCGGAAGCCCGCAAAATCCCATGGGAGCAGCCGCGATGACGCTCAGCGGCGGGGGCGAGTATGCGATCCATGGCACCAATAATCCGGCTTCGGTGGGCCACTTCGTCTCCCACGGTTGTATCCGGATGTACAACAGCGACATCATGGATTTGTACCACCGCGTGAGCTATGGCACGCGCGTGGTTGTGCTCCGCTGAACGATCTCAATGCGCTGCGCGACGCGGGTTCCCGCGCGGGAAGGAGACCTCGATGGTGCCTAGGATCATTGCGCCCCTGCTCGCTGGCTTCGCGCTTGCGGTCATGACTGCCGCCCCGGCGCTGGCTTGGTGGCAATTCGTCGCCTGGAGCCCCGGCGGCGAGCGCAAGGTCTATACCCGCTACAAGAGCAAGGAGGCCTGTGAGGCGGCACTCAAGAAGGTCGACGCCCAGATCGCGAAGAAATATCCGCATCTCTATCCGCGCGTCGGAAGCTGCGAAGAATACAAATAGTTGCAGCCGCTCAGATTCGCCTCGAGTGACGATCGGCGCCGGAATTACACGGTTTCGGCCCCCAGGCGGGCCTCATTTCAAGAAGAAGCCCCGACGGACAGGTGGTAACCGAGTGCTACCAAATCGGAAACTTGTGAAGTGTGACTTTCCAGCACTAGCTGCGTATCCCGCCGACCTGTAAATGTGAAATCCCTTAGGGGTTGAACATGGATGGCGCTCTATGAAAAAAGTCCTTCTCATCGCTTGCTCTGTAGTTCTTGCGCTTGGCTTGGCCGGTTGCGCCGGCAAAGGAAAAGTGCCGATCATCGGCAAGGGCAAGGCTCCGGTTGTTCATACAAAAGGCTGAAGACCCTGCCGCGGTAGGGGGACAGGAAGGGCCGGCATCGCGCCGCGTCCCTTCTTTGTCTTGATAGGCCTCGCGAGCAAGCGCCTTGCAGCGCCCGGGCTCGCGCGGTCAAGCTCGATCAAGTACGCCCCGGGTTCATCAAGCGATGCGGCGCCGACGGGCGGTTTGATCTTCGAACGTACTTTGTTTGCGGAGACGTGAGGGATCGGGTCATGAACTCTTCGTGCCGTCTGGCCGGGCGTATTGGATCCCTTGTTACTGTCGGCGTTCTGGCCGCGCTTCTAAGCGTCAATACCGGGTCGTCTAACGCGCGCGAGACTGCGCAACAGAAATCCCGAGCTCAGGCCGATACCGCCAGCTCCCCCAGGGACAACAACCTTTGGCTCCTCGGAGGGCGTCGTAGCGCCTCCCGCTATTTCATCGAATTCCGAGCGCGGTCCGCCGCGAGCTACGGCCACGTGTACGTGCTCTACGGCAGGGTGAACGGTCGCCACGAAATCGTCGAAAGCCGGATCGCGGGTCTGCATCCGGCGGGAGATGCGGCCAACTGTTTTAATTGCAGCTTGTTCAATTGGACGATTGGACACTTGGTTCCGGTGCCGTCGGAGACGGGCGCCAGTGATGGCGATCTCGAGGAAAAATACGTGACCGCCCGTTATCGGCTATGGCTCAACGCCGCCCAGTACAAGGACATCGATACCTACATCCGCAAGCTCCAGGCTGATTCACCAACGTGGAACGCGCTCTGGAATAATTGCGTCGATTTCGGCCGCAGCATTGCCGAGCACATGCACCTCAAGGTGCCGCTGCTCATCTGGCTCGAGCCGAAGGATTTTGTCGAGGCGATGCGTAAGATGAACGGCGTCGCGAAGGAGCAGCTACCGCTGAAAGACGCGGCAAATTCCTTGCGAAGAAAGACGATCCGCACCATCGCCCACAAGCCAGCGGACAAGCCGAGAGGCCCGGCCGCGGAGGCGCCCCGCCGACAGACCATGGCGGCCGGCACCGCGCGCTGATGCGCTAATTCGGATTTAAGGTGAGGCCTCCGCAGGTCGCGGTCCGCCTGGCATTGCCCTATGCCCGAACCCATGTGTAAGGTCGCCGCCTTTTTCGGCGGAACCCTCCATGGCCCGTGACCAGATCGACATGACCCCGATCGAGACGCGCGACGAACTCGTCGCCTGGCTCGAAGCGGGCTGCAAGCCGAAGGACCAGTTCCGGGTCGGCACCGAGCACGAGAAGTTCGCCTTCACGGTCGAGGGCCATCGCCCGGTGCCCTACGAGGGCCCTGCGCTCGATCCGCGCGCTGCTCGAGGGCATGCATGATCTGCTCGGCTGGGAGCCGATCATGGAAGGCGACAACATCATCGGCATGTTCGACGTCACCGGCGGCGGCGCCATTTCGCTCGAGCCCGGCGGCCAGTTCGAGCTCTCCGGCGCGCCGCTCGAAACCGTCCACCAGACTGCCTGCGAATTGTTTGCGCATCTCGCGCAGCTGCGCGAAGTGGCGAAGCCCCTCGGCATCGGCTTCCTGGGCCTCGGCATGACGCCGAACTGGAGCCGCGCCGACATGCCGGTAATGCCCAAGGGCCGCTACAAGATCATGACCGCCTACATGCCGAAGGTCGGCACCCTCGGCCTCGACATGATGTATCGCACCTGCACGGTGCAGGCGAACCTCGACTTCTCCGATGAAGCCGACATGGTCAAAAAGCTGCGCGTCTCGATCGCGCTGCAGCCGGTGGCGACCGCGCTGTTCGCCAACTCCCCGTTCACCGAAGGCAGGCCCAACGGCTATCTGTCGTTCCGTTCGCACATCTGGACCGACACCGACAACCAGCGCGCCGGCATGCTGCCCTGGGTGTTCGAGCCCGGCATGGGTTTCGAACGCTGGGTCGACTATGCGCTCGACGTGCCGATGTATTTCATCAAACGCGGCGACAAGTACATCGACGTCGCCGGCAAGTCATTTCGTGACTTTTTCGCCGGCAAACTGAAGGAAATGCCGGGCGAGCGCCCGACCATTTCAGACTGGGCCAACCATCTGAGCACGATCTTTCCCGAGGTGCGGCTCAAGCGTTATCTCGAGATGCGCGGCGCCGATGGCGTGCCCTGGCGGCGGCTGCCCTCGCTCACCGCGTTCTGGGTCGGGCTGCTCTATGATGACGATGCGCTCGATGCCTGCTGGCAGATGGTCAGGGACTGGACGACCGACGAGCGCCAGAAGTTGCGCGAGGACGTCCCCCGGCTCGGCTTCAGGGCGGAGATCCGTGGCCGCAGCATGCTGACGCTGGCGCAGGAGACGTTGCGGCTCGCGGCCGGCGCACTCAAACGCCGCCAGCGGCTCGACCAGAACGGCCGCGACGAGACGCGCTACCTGCGGCCGCTGGAGGAATCGGTTGGCGCCGGCATCACGCCCGCCGAGGAGTTGCTCAGGAAATTCCACGGCAAGTGGAACGGCTCGGTCGAGCCGATTTTCGAGGAATATGCGTATTGAGTCATTCCGGGGGCGTAGCGCCGAACCCGGAATCCATACTCCGCAGCACTGGGGTTATGGATTCCGGGTTCGCGGGCTTCGCCCGCGCCCCGGAATGACGGAGCGATTGCCATGGCCAAATCCACTCCTGCCACGCTCGCGCTGCAAAAGGCCGGCGTCGCGTTTCGCCTCCACGAATACGACTACGATCCCGAAGCGTCCCGCATCGGCATGCAGGCGGCCGAAGCGCTCGGCATCGAGCCGCAACGCTTGTTGAAAACGCTGATGGCGCGCACCGGCGACAAGGTGGTGTGCGTGCTGGCGCCGTCCGACCGCGAGGTGAATCTGAAAAAGCTGGCGGCGGCGGCGGGCGCCAAAAGCGCCGCCATGCTCGGCGCCGCGGAAGCCGAACGCATCACCGGCTATCACGTCGGCGGCATCTCGCCGTTCGGCCAGAGGAAGCGCGTGCCGGTGTTCATCGAAAAATCGGCAATCGCCTTCGGGCGCATCGTATTGAATGGCGGCCGTCGCGGATTGCAGGTGGAACTGAAGCCCGCCGATCTCATGCGCGTGTTGAACGCGACCGCGGCGGAGATTTGCTGATGACTCGTGTCCCGGGCGCGGCGCACCACGAAGTGGTGCGCTGCTGACCCGGGACCCCGGTTATCTTGGAAGCAAGCTGGGTCCCGAATCTGCGGTGCACTGCTAACGCGCTGCACCGCGTCCGGGACACGGGAGGCCGATCACTCCGCCGCCTGCGCTTCCGACAGGTTGTCGAGCGACGAGATGATGTGCTCGGCCAGCGCATCCGCCAGCGCCGAACTCTCATGCGGATTGCGCACCAGACCGATGCGGCACGAAGGCAGGTCGGGAAAACCGTCGGCGCTGGTCAATACGCGCATGCCCGGGCGCAGGCCCGACTCCGGCAGCACCGACACGGCGAGGCCCGCCAGCACCGCGGCCGCCACGGCGCCGGCGTTCGAACTGGAGTAGAGCAGGCGATAAGGCCGGTTCGCCGACTCCAGCCGTTCGATCGCCGTGTGCCGCCAGATGCAGCTCGGCCGCCCCAGCGCCAGCGGTACACGTTCTTCCAGGTGGGTCGGATGCCGGTTCGATGTCACCCACATCAGCCGCTCCCGCCGGAAGATTTCCGAAGTCCGTTTCGGGTCGCAGTTGGTGACAATGGCGAGATCGATCTGGTTGTCGTCGATGCGTTCGAGCAGGGCGACCGAAGGCTCACACAGCACCGTCAGTTCGACGCCCGGATAAACCCGTGAAAAGCGCGCCATGATTTCGGGCAGGTACCGGTCGGCGTAATCGTCCGGCACGCCGAGCCGCACGCGGCCCGACAGCGCCTCGTCGGAAAAGGCGGCGATGGTTTCGACGTTCAGCTTCACGATGCGCCGCGCGTAGTCGAGCAGTCGCATGCCGTCTTCGGTCAGCTTCGAGGCGCGGCCGTCCCGCGCGAAGATCGGCCGCTCCAGCCGCTCCTCCAGCCGTTTCATCTGCATCGACACGGCTGACTGGGTCTTGTTCACGACCTCGGCGGCGCGGGTGAAGCTGCCGGTCTCGGCAATGGCGATGAAGGTACGCAATTGGTCGATGTCGAGCAGTGCGGGCATGGCGGCTGTTTCCGAAATCCCGGTCGCTTTGAGAGCCGGCTCAGACGGTATCACAATGTTTGATCGGTGGCATGAAAAACATTCGTTTCACTAATCAATTTTTGCAGCGCATTATCCGGCCATCAAGACAAGCGGGAAAACCCGGGAATCGGGTGGGGTTTTGGGGTGGTTCTGGCCTGTTTGGCCGCCGAAATTGGCAAACAAGCCGCGAGACCCATGGAGAATCGTTATGAGCGCAAATGTCCCTGTTCTGCCCATTGCCGGCGCCGCCGCGTTGCGGGGTTGCTTTGCCATGCTGGCGCTGGTCACGCGCTGGCTGAAAGACCTGGCGCGGGCGCGCCGTCACCGCCGCGAGGCGCGGGCGCTCGCCGGGCTCGATCGGCGCATGTTGACCGACATCGGGGTGGCTCCCGCGGACCTTCGGGACGCCTTTTCCTCGCGCTTCTGGGAAGACCCGACCGAGATCTTGCGTGCGCGCGCCGACGAGCGGCGCAACGGTCGGCCGTCGCCGCGCCGGCAAGTCGCAATGACGGTGAACGATGTGGCGCCATTGCAGCCGGTACACCGGCGCGCGCTGCCGATGCTTTGATTGAATTACGCCAAACGGCCGATCCCTCTCATCGGCCGCCCGGTCCGGGGTCCCGCGAAAATCCCCTCTCGCGGCCGGATCAAGCGCCCGCTGGCCCCTCCGGCGGGCGCATTCATTTCCGGCAGCGAACTTCAGTGCACCGCGGTGAAGAACCGCGAAAGCCGCAAGCCCGAGGGCCAGGTCCAGATCGGCTGATCGCTGATGGCGAGGTCCCAGGAGCCGACCAGGGCGTCGACGCGGCCCACCAGGTTCTGCACCGGCAGGAGACCGACGCCGCCGTCGCGTACGGGCACGCGGCTGTCGGCGGAGTTGTCGCGGTTGTCGCCCATGACGAACAGGCGGCCGGCCGGCACGGTGACCTCTGGCATATTGTCGAGCGGACCGTAGCTCAGCATCTTGTAGATCAGGTGCCTGTGCCCGCCGGGCAGGGTTTCGATGAATTTCTTTGCCGGCGTGCGCGCGCCGTCTTCGGATTCGACATTGCCGCCGCCGTCGGGAGTCAGCGTCACCGGCTTGCCGTTGATCCACACCCGGCCCTCGCGCATCGCAACATGATCGCCGGGCAGGCCGATCACCCGCTTCACCCAGGTCTGCTTGCGGTCGCCCGGCCAGCGGAACACGACGACGTCACCGCGTCGCGGCATGCTGGCGAAGAGGCGTTTGCTGCTCGGCAGGTCGATGAAGTTCGGCAGCGAGGCGGTGCCGTAACCGTAGGAGAATTTGGTGGCGAGCAATTCGTCGCCGATCAGCAGCGTCGGCTCCATGGAGCCGGAGGGCACATAGAACGGCTCCGCGATCGCGGTCTTGGCCACGATCACCACCGCGACGACGGCGGCGAGTTCGAGCGCGGAACGCAGCGGGCCGGATGTGCGCAACGGTCGTGAGGAGGACGACGCCATAAAGGATCTCTCCGCGTCTCAGGCGGTGCCGCCGACGGTGATCCTGTCCATGCGCAAGCTGGGCTGGCCGACGCCGACCGGCACGCCCTGGCCGTTCTTGCCGCAGGTGCCGATGCCAGGATCAAGCGCGAAGTCGTTGCCGATCATGGTGATGCGGTTGAGGTCCGTCGGCCCGTTGCCGATCAGCATGGCGCCCTTTACCGGCGCGGTGACCTTGCCGTTCTCGATCTTGTAGGCCTCGGTGCACTGGAACACGTATTTGCCCGAGGTGATGTCGACCTGGCCGCCGCCGAAGCTCACCGCATAGAGCCCGTTCTTCACCGAGGCGATGATTTCCCCGCGCGGTTTGTCGCCCGCCAGCATGTAGGTGTTGGTCATGCGTGGCATCGGCACGTGCGCGTGGCTTTCGCGCCTTCCGTTGCCGGTCGGCTTCATGTTCATCAGCCGCGCGTTCTGGCGATCCTGCATGTAGCCGACCAGAATGCCGTCCTCGATCAGCACGGTGCGGTTGGTCGGCGTGCCTTCGTCGTCGATCGACAGCGAGCCGCGGCGGTCCTGCATGGTGCCGTCGTCGACTACGGTGACGCCTTTGGCGGCGACCTGCTGGCCCATCAGGCCGGCAAACGCAGAGGTCTTCTTGCGGTTGAAATCGCCTTCGAGGCCGTGGCCGACAGCCTCGTGTAGCATCACGCCCGGCCAGCCCGAGCCCAGCACCACGTCCATTTCACCGGCCGGCGCCGGCACCGCTTCGAGATTGACCAGCGCCTGGCGCACGGCTTCGTCGACGGCGCCCTGCCATGACCCGGGCGTGATGAAACGTTCATACGATTCACGACCGCCGAAACCGTAGCTGCCCAATTCCTGGCGGTCGCCGTCGCCGGTCACGACCGACACGTTCAGCCGCACCAGCGGGCGGATGTCGCGATAGGTCGTGCCGTCGGCACGCAGGATCTCCACCACCTGCCAGGTGGCGCCGAGGCTCGCCGACACCTGACGCACGCGCGCGTCCCTGGCGCGGGCATAGGCGTCGATTTCGGACAGCAGCTTCACCTTGGCTTCGAAAGCGGGCTGGGCGAGCGGATTATCGTCGCTGTAGAGCTTGCGGTTGGTGCGGCCCGGCGCTTCAGCATAGGTGCCGGTGTGGCCGCCCTTGACCGCGCGCACCGCCTCCGCCGCGCGCGCGAGCGCCGCTTCCGAAAGGTCCGAAGCGTGCGCGTAACCAACAGCCTCGTCCTTCACGGCGCGCAGACCGAATCCTTGCGCAGTGTCGTAGGTCGCCTGTTTGAGGCGGCCGTTGTCGAACACCAGCATTTCCGCCTGCTTGTATTCGAGGAACAATTCACCGTCGTCGGCGCCCTCCAGCCCACGATTGATGATACGGGCGACCTTGTCCTTGCCGAGCCCGGCGCGGTCGATGAGGGAGGATACGGATTGGTCCATGCGGAAACTCCTGGAGCGGGATAGGATCAGGTCGAACTGCCCCATACTCCGCTCATTCCCGCGAAAGCGGGAATCCGGTACCGGGTCCCCGCTTTCGCGGGGGCGAGCGGACAAGAATGGGGCCGCCAAGTGTTCGGACCCAAACGTAACGAGTGCCAATTCATCCACCGAGATATGCGCTGATGCATCATATTGCGAGGGCGGCTCAATCCCTCACAAACCGCACCGATGCGGCCCCAATGGGGCGCAGCTCGCAGGCGAATTCGGCATCGCCCGGCTCGATCATGGGTGGCGGCACCGTCGAGCCGCAGATGACGATGTCGCCGGCTTTCAAGCGTTCGCCGAAAGCATGGAGCGTGTTCGCCAGGTGCACGAGCAGATTGGGGACCTTGCCGGTCAGCGCTTCAGGATCGGCCGTCTCGGCCGCCAGCTTGCCGTGGCGGAACACGTGGCTGGAAAGATCGGCGGTTTCGCCGCCCCGGCGCCGGCCCTCGCCGAGCACGACGTGGCGCTGATAGATGCCGCCGGCGAGCACGGTCTCCAGGTTTTCCGGCGTCGGTGCCGGATCGAGGTCGAGCAGCTCGATCGCCGGCATCAGCGCGGCTATGGCCGAGCGCGCGGTGGCCGCGTCCGATCCCGCCGGCAAATCACTGGCGAGCTGCACTGCGATTTCCGGCTCGGCCACCGGCTGCTTCCAGTCTTTCACATTGAGTTGCGCGCCGGAGGCGAGCAGGCCGCCCTGCATCAGATAGGCGACCTGCGGCGCCCTGATGTTCAGCTTTTCCAGGGTGGCGGGCGCGCCGAAGCCGATTTTCCAGCCGAGCGGCTTTTCACCGGCGCCGATTCGCTCGGCCCGCCGCGCCATTTGCGCCTGCATGCCGCGCCTGACGCGCGGCTCGTTCCACGGGGCGTCGGGCTGGTCTGCGAAGGGCCTGGCGGCCGGTGGCGCGTCGTCCTTCATCCTGGCGGCCGCGCTTTTGAAGGCCTTGGCCAGCGCGCCACCAATCTTTTCCCCTTTTGACGTCATGCTTGTCCTCGAAAGCAGGGTACCAGGCTCAGGACCATAGATCGGACAGAACATCTCGACCGTTTCGAGCCCATTTTGGTCGTTCTACGCTCGCAATAACGACCTTCTGGCGAGGTCGCCAGTTGCAGATCCAATTTGACCGGACAGTCGTCAGGGCGAAGCTTCTCACAAAACTCAATGGGCTTGACAACATACCGACCGGTTGGTATGTGATGTGGCGATGGAGGATTTCATGCCCCGATCGACAGCAAAGACGGATGCAAGGACCAGGCTGCTGGAGGCCGCGCTGTCGGCCATCCGTGCCAAGGGTTACTCGGCAACGTCTGTCGATGAATTGTGTGCCGCAGCGGGCGTCACCAAGGGTGCCTTCTTCCACCATTTCAAGAGCAAGGACGCGCTCGGCGTCGCGGCGGCCGATTACTGGTCCGAGATGACGGGAGCGCTGTTCGAAGAAGCGCCCTATCACGACCATGCCGATCCGCTGGATCGCGTCCTTGCCTATGTCGCCTTCCGCAAGGCGCTGCTGCGAGGCAGGGTGCCGGATTTCACCTGCCTTGTAGGCACTATGGTGCAGGAGACCTACGAGACGGCGCCTGCCATCCGCGAAGCCTGCGAACGCAGCATCACAGGCCATGCCGCAACGCTGGAAGCCGACATCGAAGCAGCGATGCGCGAGCGGAACATGGCGCCCGATTGGACGGCGAAGTCGCTCGCCCTTCACACGCAGGCCGTCATCCAGGGCGCGTTCGTCCTCGCCAAGGCCACGGGCGGCGCACAGGTCGCCGCAGACAGCATCGATCATCTGCGCCGCTACATCGAGATGCTGTTCGCTTCGACGACCGGCAATCGTAAAACCTGAAACGAAAGGATATAGCCGTGCCCAACACCGTTCGCTTCCATCGTGTCATCGCAACGCGGCCCGAGAAGGTCTATCGCGCGTTCCTCGAACCGGACGCCATCGCAAGTTGGCTGCCGCCCTACGGGTATCTCTGCACAGTCCATGAGCTGGACGCCAGGGTCGGCGGCAAGCACAGAATGTCGTTCCGCAATTTTACCACCGGCAAGGGACATTCCTTCGGTGGCGACTACCTCGAACTCGTTCCGGGCGAGCGGCTGGTCTACACGGACAAATTCGACGATCCCGATCTGCCTGGCGAGATGAAGGTCACCGTTACGCTGAACGCCGTTTCGGTCGGCACGGAAATGACCATCGTGCAAGAAGGCATCCCCGACCAGATCCCGCCCGAGGCCTGTTATCTCGGCTGGCAGGATACGCTGCAAAAGCTCGCAAAGCTGGTTGAGCCCGAAATCAACCAGTAGCCCGGTGTTTCGCCGGGGATCGCCAAAATTGAACTTCTAAGGGACGACATCCAATGAAAGCTCAATCTGTTACGGTGCAAACCACGGTCGCGGCGCCCATCGAACACGTCTGGGCTGCATACACCACCCCCGACGACATCAAACAATGGAACTCCGCATCGGAAGACTGGCACACGCCGAACGCTACAGTTGATTTGCGCGAAGGCGGCGCATTTTCCTCTCGCATGGAGGCGAGGGACGGCAGCATGGGTTTCGACTTTGCCGGAACCTATACGAAGATCGAGATGCACCGACGGATCGAGTACGACTTTGGCGATCGTCATGCCGAAGTCGAATTTGTTCCGTATGAACGCGGCGTGCGCGTCAGCGTGACTTTCGATGCAGAGTCCGAAAATCCGATCGAGATGCAGCGCGCGGGCTGGCAGTCGATCCTCGACAATTTCAAACGGCACGTCGAGGCCGCCTGATCCCGCCGTCGCGGCAGGTTTTCGACCTGACCGCTTGTCGTGCGGGAAAACCCTCGATGGCTGGCGCAACGTCGCCGATTGGTCACGGAGTCTTCCCATGCTTCCCACTATTACCGCCTTTGAAAGGTCGCCCGATGGTGGCATGGGCCTGGCCCGTGACACGCGCGTTCGCTGGGCGTTCGAGGAAGTCGGCCGGCCCTATGATGTCCGTCTGGTTTCCTTCACCGCAATGAAGGAACCCGCGCATCGCGCCGTGCATCCTTTCGGACAGATTCCGACCTACCAAGAAGAGGGTCTCGCCTTGTTCGAGTCGGGAGCGATCGTGTTGCATATCGCACAACGCCATGCGGGTCTGCTGCCGGACGATGCCAGCGCCCGGGCACGCGCGATCACCTGGATATTCGCCGCGCTCAGCACAGTCGAGCCGCCGATCCTTGACCGCGAAGCCACAAGGCTTCTGGAAAAAGCGGAGGCCTGGTACGAGCAGCGCCTGCGTCTCACCGAAGATCGCATCCGAAACCGGCTGATCGACCTTTCCAATCACCTTGGCGATGCCGACTGGCTTGATGGTGCGTTCAGCGCGGGCGACCTCATGATGGTGTCGGTCCTTCTCAGGCTGAAAACGTCGCGAATGCTGGACGAATATCCGAACCTCTCCGCCTATGTCGCCCGCGGTGAAGCGCGGCCGGCCTACAAGCGTGCTTTCACCGCGCAATTGGCGGTCAATGCCGGCAAGGTGCCGTTCAATTGATGGAGGGTGGCGGCGACAGAGCCTGATCAGGGGATCGAACGGCACGGCTTAGCTGCGGCGCGTCGAGACCTCCAAAGTCGAAACGTCCAGGACGGAAGGAGAATGGACATGACCGACCTCGTTACCTGCCTGTGGTTCGACCACGGCGAAGCCAGCCAGGCGGCCGCATTTTATGCCGCCACCTTTCCAGACAGCCATGTCGACCGGGTGAACGTGTCCCCGGCCGATTATCCCGGCGGCAAGGCGGGCAATGAGTTGACCGTCGAGTTCACCGTGCTCGGCCGGCGGTTCCTCGGTCTCAACGGCGGCCCGGTCTTCACACCGAACGAGGCCGTCAGCTTCATGGTGCTGACCGAGAACCAGGAGGAGACCGACCGCTACTGGAACGCCATTATCGGCAACGGCGGCAAAGCGAGCGACTGCGGCTGGTGCAAGGACCGTTGGGGCCACTCCTGGCAGATCACGCCGAAGCGGCTGATGGAACTGACCACCAGCGCCGATCGCGACAAGGCCAGACGCGCGATGGAGGCGATGTTGACGATGAAGAAGATCGACATCGCAGCGCTCGAAGCCGCGGTGGCTTGAATACCCGCACCAATGATCAATCCCGTTGTGAGGTAGCGTTCGCGCAGGCCCGGAATACATGATTTCATCGCGTGCGCTCGAGGAAACTCCTCGAATCCGCGACCTGCATCGCAGCCATCTCGCTTGGGGAGGCGAACCGTCCCTGAGCGGGACCCGCGGGACAAGCCCGCGGATGACGAAGAAAATATGCGCTAAACGAATTGGAAACCGCTGCAGTCGGTCACGGCAGCTTGTCGTAGCCTTCCGCGAATCCGGCGAGGCTCATCGGAAAGCCGATGCCTTCTTCAGGCGTCTGGAAGATGATGAAGGTCGCGGTCTTGCCGCCGCGCAGCTCCTGCAGCAGCTTGTCGTCCATCACGACTTCCGCGATGCAGCCGTTCGGCAGGCAGCGCACGAAGCCGGCGCGGCCGACATTGGTGGCATCGATCTTGAGCCCCAGGCCCGACGGCAGCAGCACGCCGAGCGGCGCCACCACGCGCATCAGCCGGCTCTTCTTGTCGGCGGTCTTGAGCACGATCACGGTCAGACCGACATTGGCGCGGTCAGCCGACGTCACGCTCTGAATCAGGGCGCACTGCTCCTGCTTGGCGCCGGGCGGCGTGTCGCAGCGGATCTGCCAGTCCTTGTGAACGGACTTGACCGCGCCCTGGGCGGCGGCCGGTTGCGCCGATCCGAGCGCGAGCGCCGCAATGGTTGCAAGCGCCGCCACGACAAACCGGGCCCGGGCGCCGGGCGCATGCCAGTCATGCATGAAAAAGCCCATTATTCAGCCCCTTGGCGGCGGCGCCGGTCCCCGCGCCACGGCAAGAAAAAAGCGAATCGCCGCCCCGCCTTCTTATTTTAATCGCCCCCGTTGGGTCATGCCCGGCCGATCCTGTCAAGCAAGCTCGGGTCGTGGTCTCCGGCCCGCCATGCGCCCCTGCAAAGCCCTGTCCCGGTGGCGTAATTGCGGCGCCGGCGATCTTTTCCGGATCGGTCGATTGACGCACAGCAGTGACGACAAGGTGCATTGCGGGCGCGCCGGAATTGTGGTTTGAGAAGCCGGGATTTCCCCCCGTCCCGCCGCACCGCGAAGTCGCCACGCCCGTGGCAAACGCCGTGCACGGCGGGGCCAGGCCGAACATCACATCGCGCGGTGGGCGGCAACGAGGGGCCAAAGGGCCTTGGATCCAGGGCTTTTCTTCGTCGAGGGAGCGCAAAAGACGATGCTGGTGCTCAAGCGGTTTTTCGCCTTTTTGGTCGCCGCGGGTGTGACCGTTCTTGCCGGCGGGACCGCCGCCTTGGCCGCCGGCGACGGACAGCCCGCGCCCTGGCAGATCGGCCTGCAGAAGGCCGCCACCCCGGTGATGGACGACGTCGTCTGGTTCCATGACTTCCTCTTGTGGATCATCGGGGTGATCGCGGTGTTCGTGCTCGGCCTGTTGATCATCGTGATGGTGCGTTTCAACGCCCGCGCCAATCCGGTGCCCTCGCGGACCACCCACAACACGCTGATCGAAGTGGTCTGGACCGTGGTGCCGGTGCTGATCCTGGTCACCATTGCGGTGCCGTCGTTTCGCCTGCTGTTCCTTCAACTCAACATCCCGAAGGCGGACCTGGTCGTGAAGGCCACGGGCAAGCAGTGGTTCTGGAGCTACAGCTATCCGGATCAGAAGATCGCGTTCGACTCGCTCGTCCTGCACGAAAAGGACCTCAAGCCGGGGCAGCCACGGCTGCTGGCGGTCGACAATGAGATCGTGGTGCCGGTCAACAAGGTGGTTAAGGTGGAGGTCACCGGAGCGGACGTCATCCACGCTTTCGCCATTCCATCGTTCGGCATCAAGATCGACGCGATTCCCGGTCGCCTCAACGAAACCTGGTTCAAGGCCGAGCGCGTCGGCATCTACTACGGCCAGTGCTCCGAACTGTGCGGCCGTGGCCACGATGAAATGCCGATCGCGATCCGCGTCGTGAGCGATCAGGATTATGCCACGTGGCTCACCGATGCGAAGAAGAAGTTCGCCGTGGATGACAGCGCTGTCCGGCCGGTGCGGACGGCCGCCAAGCCGGCCGCGTCCGATGCGGTCAAGGTGGCGGCCGCTGCGGGCGCCCAGTAAGACAAGATCAGGCCAGGCAAAGGCGTGACACACATATAAGAAATTGAATATAATTCCGGGCGACTGAGGACCAAGGGTCGAAGGACAATAAAGATGGCTCACACGGCGGCTGCACACACGCATGATGCCCACGCACATCCCACCGGGTGGCGCCGGTTCGTCTATTCGACGAATCACAAGGACATCGGCACGATGTATCTGGTGTTCGCGATCATGGCCGGCGCCATCGGCGCCACGCTTTCGGTCGCCATGCGTATCGAGCTGCAGAACCCGGGCCTCCAGCTCTTCCCGAACGCCCACGACTTCAACGTCTTCACCACCGCCCACGGTCTGATCATGATCTTCTTCATGGTCATGCCGGCCATGATCGGCGGATTCGGCAACTGGTTCGTGCCGCTGATGATCGGGGCGCCCGACATGGCGTTCCCGCGCATGAACAACATCTCGTTCTGGTTGCTGCCTGCTTCCTTCGCGCTGCTGCTCACGTCGCTGTTTGTCGGCGGCGAGCCGGGCACGACCGGCGCCGGCACCGGCTGGACCCTCTACGTGCCGCTGGCCTCGAGCGGCCATCCCGGGCCGGCCGTCGACTTCGTCATCCTCTCGCTGCATCTCGCCGGCGCCTCGTCGATCCTCGGCGCCATCAACTTCATCACCACCATCTTCAACATGCGCGCCCCCGGCATGACGCTGCACAAGATGCCGCTGTTCGTGTGGTCGATCCTGGTGACCGTGTTCCTGCTGTTGTTGTCGCTGCCGGTGCTCGCCGGCGCCATCACCATGCTGCTCACGGACCGCAACTTCGGCACCACCTTCTTCGAGCCGAATGGCGGCGGCGATCCGGTGCTGTTCCAGCACCTGTTCTGGTTCTTCGGACATCCGGAAGTCTACATTCTGATCCTGCCCGGCTTCGGCATGATCAGCCAGATTGTCTCCACGTTCTCGCGCAAGCCGGTGTTTGGGTATCTCGGCATGGCCTACGCCATGGTCGCCATCGGCGGTATCGGCTTCGTGGTGTGGGCGCACCACATGTTCACGGTCGGCCTTTCGACCGGCGCGCAGGCCTACTTCATCGCCGCCACCATGGTGATCGCGGTCCCGACCGGCGTGAAGATCTTCTCCTGGATTGCCACCATGTGGGGTGGCTCGATCGAGTTCCGCGCACCCATGCTGTGGGCGGTCGGCTTCATCTTCCTGTTCACCATCGGTGGCTTGACCGGCGTCGTGCTCGCCAACGCCGGCGTTGACCGCGTGCTGCAGGATACCTACTACGTGGTGGCGCACTTCCACTACGTGCTGTCACTCGGCGCCGTGTTCGCCATCTTTGCAGGCTGGTACTACTGGTTCCCGAAGATGAGCGGCTACATGTACAATGAGACCATCGCGAAGCTGCACTTCTGGATCACGTTCATCGGCGTGAACCTGATCTTCTTTCCGATGCACTTCCTGGGTCTCGCCGGCATGCCGCGGCGCATCGCCGACTATCCGGATGCGTTCCACGGCTGGAACGTGGTAGCCTCATATGGCTCCTACATCTCGGCCTTCGGCGTGTTGGTTTTCTTCGTCGGGCTCATCGAGGCCTTCATGAAGAAGCGCGTGGCTGCGGACAATCCGTGGGGCGCCGGCGCAACCACGCTGGAGTGGACGCTGTCCTCGCCGCCGCCGTTCCACCAGTTCGAAACGCTGCCGCGGATCAAGTAGCACGGCGCGTGATTCCGAAAAGCGGGAACCGGTTTTCGGGAAAGTTCACGCGCAAACTAAAGGGACTGTAGCAAGCGATGTCGCTCGTCACTGAAGGTGCAGACTATCGCGGGCCGGCTGCGGCCGGCGCCGGGGTGGTCTATGCCGACGTCAGCATGGCGAGCGTCGGCGACTACCTCGCGCTGATGAAGCCGCGGGTGATGTCGCTGGTGGTGTTCACCGCGCTGGTCGGTCTCGCGGTGGCGCCGGGGGCGATCCATCCGCTCACCGCTTTCACCGCGCTGCTCTGCATCGCGGTGGGCGCGGGTGCTTCCGGCGCGCTCAACATGGCATACGACGCCGACATTGACGCCCGCATGACGCGCACGGCGCAACGGCCGGTGCCGAAAGGCCGGGTCAGGCCGGGCGAGGCGCTTGCCTTCGGCATCACCCTTTCCGGCTTCTCGGTCGCGACGCTGGGCCTGATGGTCAACTGGCTTTCCGCCGGGCTGCTCGCTTTCACGATCTTCTTCTACGCGGTGATCTATACGATCTGGCTCAAGCGCGCGACGCCGCAGAACATCGTCATCGGTGGCGCCGCCGGTGCCTTCCCGCCGATGATTGGCTGGGCGGCGGCGACCGGATCGATATCTCTCGAATCGATCATCCTGTTCGCCATCATCTTCTTCTGGACACCGCCACACTTCTGGGCGCTGGCGCTTTACAAGTCCGAAGATTATGCCCGCGCCGGCGTGCCGATGTTGCCGGTGGTGGCTGGCGACATGACCACCCGACGGCAGATCCTGCTTTATACGCTGATCCTGGTGCCGCTCGGCGTTGCTCCTTACGCGCTCGGCTTTGCCGGGCTGCTCTATGGCGCGACCGCGGCCGTGACCGGCGCCATCATGCTGCTGCTGGCCTGGCAAATCTATCGCGAGCGCCGGCCCGACGACGCCGCCAGCCGCAAGATGTTCGCGTTCTCGATTCTCTATCTGTTTCTGCTCTTTGCCGTGCTTCTGGTCGACCATGGCACGGGCGGTCTGATCGGATGAGGGGCGGGGCGCGTGCAGGCATTGGATATCGCCATGGACGAACCGGAAAAGCCGGAGCAGGAAACCGGCGTGGTGCTCACCGACGCGCAGAAGCGCGCCCGGCGCTCGCGTTCGATTGCCATCGCGCTGGCGCTGGTGGCGCTGGTGGTCCTGTTCTTTATTATGACGCTGGTGAAGGGCCCCTACCTGGCTCCGCGCCCGATATGAGCGAGTTGACAAGCTAAGGGGATGCGCATGATCCCGAAAAGTGGAGACCGGTTTTCGGATAAGATCATGCGCTGGAAATGAGGGGGCGCCGCTGTTCACGCCGCGCCGCTCAAGAGGACTGGAACGGAGACGACGACGATGGCCGAGGCTCACGCTAAGCATCACGATTATCACCTGGTCGATCCGAGCCCGTGGCCGGCGGTCGGCTCCGTATCCGCCTTCATCATGGCGGTCGGCGCCATCACCTGGATGCACCACATGTTTGCCGCCGCGCCGGCGGTATTCGCCGTCGGTGCGCTCGGCGTGCTCTATACCTTCGTTGGCTGGTGGCGCGACGTTATCAACGAAGCCGAGCACGGCGCCTTCCACACCCGCGTGGTGCAGATCTCGCACCGCTACGGCATGATCCTGTTCATCGCCTCCGAGGTGATGTTCTTCGTTGCCTGGTTCTGGGCCTACTTCAACACGGCGCTGTTCCCGAACGAGGCGCATGAAATCGCCCGCGTGGCCGTCACCCACGGGGTCTGGCCGCCCAAGGGTATCCAGACCTTCGATCCCTGGCACCTGCCGCTGCTCAATACGCTGATCCTGCTTACGTCCGGTACGACGGTCACCTGGGCGCACCACGCGCTTCTGGAGAACGACCGCCAGGGCCTGAAGTGGGGCCTGGTGCTGACCATTCTGCTCGGCCTCACCTTCACCTGCGTGCAGGCCTACGAATATGCGCATGCGGCCTTCTCGTTCAGCGGCAACATCTACGGCGCCACCTTCTTCATGGCGACCGGTTTCCACGGCGCCCACGTCATCATCGGCACCATATTCCTGATCGTGTGCCTGGCGCGGGCGATGAAGGGCCAGTTCACGCCCACCCAGCACCTCGGATTCGAATTCGCCGCCTGGTACTGGCATTTCGTCGACGTGGTGTGGCTGTTTCTGTTCGCCTGCATATATGTGTGGGGCGCCGGCCCCATGGCGGGGCATGGGGGTTAATCGACCCCAGGTTTTCCAAAGGGGCGGCGGCGACGCCGCCCTTTTGCGTTTGAGAGCAGGCGCAAACGAAAGATGACCCCATGACCGGACAAATTTCGCCTGAGCCGCTTCCCATCGGCCGCGGTCTGCTCGGGCGTTGCCCGCGCTGTGGCGAGGGCCACCTGTTCCAGGGTTTCCTCGCCTTGCGGCCGCGTTGCGAACATTGCGGCCTCGACTTTGACTTCGCCGACGCCGGCGACGGGCCGGCGGTATTCGTCATTCTGATCGGCGGTTTCGTCGTGGTGTTCGCCGCCATGGTAGTCGAGTTCGTGTATCAGCCGTCTTATTGGGTGCACGCGGCACTATGGCTGCCGTTGATCCTGCTGCTCACCCTCGGGCCGCTCAGGCCGATCAAGGGATTGCTGATCGCCCTGCAATATCACCACAAGGCGCAGGAAGGCCGCCTCGAGCGCCGGAGCGACGCTTGAAGGAGCCGACGTTCAGGCCGCAGAAACCGCGCGGCGGTGTTGTCGGCGCCACGATTGCCGCCATTGTCGGCATCGCCATCCTGTGCGGCCTCGGCGTCTGGCAGGTCGAGCGCAAGGTCTGGAAGGAAAGCCTGATCGCGACACTGAACGCCCGGTTGGCCGAACCGCCGGTCGACCTGCCGCCGCGTGCCGCATGGAACGGTTTGAAGGCAGATGGCCACGAATGGCGTCGCGTTCATTTCCTCGCCGAGTTCATCCCGGGTCAGGAAACGCTCGTCTACACCGCCGGCTCGCCATTCCGCCCCGACGTCAAAGGCCCGGGATACTGGGTACTGGCGCCGGCGCGGCTTGCCAGCGGCAGCGTGGTCATCATTGATCGTGGCTTCGTGCCCCTCGATCGCAAGGATGCTGCCACACATGTGCCGCCTGCCGGCCTTGTCGACATCGTCGGCGTCATGCGCTGGCCGGAAGAGAGCGGCATGTTCATCCCCTCTGCCGATGTGAAGGGCAATGTCTGGTACGCCCGCGACATCAGGGCCATCGCCACGGTCAAGAAATGGCCGGATGACGCGCCCTTCTACATCGAGCAGGAATCACCCGCGCCAGCCGGTGGTGTGCCCAAGCCGGGCCGGCTTGTGGTCAATCTGCGCGACAATCATCTGCAATATGCAATCACGTGGTTCGGTCTCGCGCTGGGCCTCGCCGGCGTCTACGGTGTCTGGCTCATGCGCCGGCGGCGGGCATAGCGTGAGATCGGGCTGGACTGAATCACCCCGCGCTCCGACTTTTCTTCTCATTGTGCATGATCATACCCGTTCTATCCCGGAGCAAGCCGGGGACAGGCCTTTCCGGATCGTGTGCGGTAACGTTTCGTTAACGATAACCCCTCGGCCAGCATTAACCCGGCGTCGGTAGTCTTGAATTTGCAGGCCACACGCCCGGCCTGCGTTCGAGTTGGCCGGCGCGATGGATCTCAGTCTTGCGTGGTACTTCCTGTCGTTGAAGGGCCGCATCAGCCGGCAGGAGTTCTGGCTCGGGCAGGCGCTTCTCGCGGTCGTGGTGCTGCTGCTCCAGATCAAGCTGACCGCGTACTTTCTCGCCATGCGCGAGCCCGGGAGCGGCGTGTGGAATTCCGGCGATCTCGCATTCACGCTCGCGCTGCCCTTCTACTTCATCAACGCAGCGCTGTTCTGGCCGGTCGTTGCCATTGTGGTGAAGCGCGTGCACGACCTGAACCTCTCCGGCTGGTGGGTGGCGGTCTCGCTGGTGCTGTCGTACGTGTCGGCGGTGATCAACAACTGCTCACTGACCTTTCTGTTCATGACCGCCGTCTTGCTGGCTGGTTTCATGCCGGGGACGCGGGGCCAGAATCGCTTCGGCGCCGACCCGTTGACACCGCTGCCGGCCTGACGCTGCGGGCCCCGGCTTTCCTTGTGAAAGGCGATGCCGGCGGCTACTGTGCCCCCGGTTTCGGCCCTGTAGAAATCAAAAAATAAAGCCTTATCAATGCGTTATGTCTCAACCCGGGGCGAGGCCGCCCCGCACGATTTTGTCGAGGTCATGCTCGCGGGCCTGGCTCGTGACGGGGGGCTTTACGTCCCCGAGATATGGCCGGCGCTGGGGCCGGACCAGATTACGGGCTTCGCCGGCCGGCCCTATGCCGAGGTGGCGGTCGAGGTATTGCGGCCCTTCGTCGGGGGCGGCATAGCCGACGCCGACCTCGCCCGCATGGCGCAGGAAGCCTACGGCAGCTTCCGCCATCCGGCGGTGACGCCGCTCGTCCAGCTGGGCCCCGGCCTGTTTGTGCTCGAGCTGTTCCATGGGCCGACGCTCGCGTTCAAGGACCTCGCGATGCAGCTCGTGGCGCGGCTGATGGACCATGTGCTGATCCAGCGCGGCGAACGCACCACTATCGTGGTGGCCACCTCCGGCGACACCGGCGGCGCCGCGGTCGAGGCGTTCCGTGGCCGCGCCCAGGTCGACGTTGTGGTGCTGTTCCCCAATGGCCGCATCTCCGAAGTACAGCGGCGCATGATGACCACGGCGCCCGATGCGAACGTGCATGCGGTCGCCATCGACGGCACCTTCGACGATTGCCAGGCGCTGGTGAAGGCGATGTTCAATCACCACGCCTTCCGGGACCGCGTGCATCTCTCCGGCGTCAACTCCATCAACTGGGCGCGCGTTATAGCGCAGGCGGTCTATTACTTCACCGCGGCGGTGGCGCTCGGCGCACCGCACCGCAAGGTCGCCTTCACGGTGCCGACCGGCAATTTCGGCGACATCTACGCCGGCTATGTCGCCTCCCGCATGGGGTTGCCCATCGACCGGTTGATGGTGGCGACGAATGTCAACGACATCCTGGTGCGCACCTTCGCCACCGGTACCTACGAATTGCGCGACGTGACGGCGACCACCTCGCCCTCCATGGACATCCAGGTATCTTCCAACTTCGAGCGCCTGCTGTTCGAAGCCTGTGGCCGCGACGCCGGATCGATCCGCGCGCTGATGGGCTCGCTCGCCCAGTCGCGGCGGTTTTCCGTGTCGGGCCATGCGCTCACCGCCATGCGCACGTTGTTTTCGGCCGGCCGCGCCGGCGAGGAGGAAGTCGCCGCGACCATGCGCGCCTGGATGCGCGAGGCCGAATACTGCGCCGATCCGCACACCGCGGTCGGCCTCGCGGTGGCCGAAAAGGAAGCGCGCGATTCGTCGGTACCCATGGTGGTGCTGTCGACCGCGCATCCGGCCAAGTTTCCAGACGCGGTGCAGGCAGCCTGCGGCGTCACGCCGGACTTGCCCGACTGGCTCGGCGATCTGCCAAAGCGTGAGGAGCGCATCACGGTGCTGCCCGCGGATCAGGCAGCGGTGGAACGTTTTGTATCGAGTGCGTCGCGAGCGGCGCGTGAAGGAGCTGCGGCATGAGCGTGCAAGTAACCCGTCTTCCCTCCGGACTGACGGTAGTGACCGACCAGATGCCGCATCTGAAGACCGCCGCGCTCGGCGTCTGGGTTGGCTCCGGCAGCCGCGACGAGCAGCCTGACGAGCACGGCATTTCGCATCTCCTCGAGCACATGGCGTTCAAGGGCACGCGTCGACGTTCGGCGCGTCAGATCGCCGAGGAGATCGAGGCGGTCGGCGGCGACCTCAACGCCGCAACCAGCGTCGAAACCACCGCCTACTACGCGCGCGTGCTCCAGGATGATGTGCCGCTCGCCCTGGACGTGCTCTCCGACATCCTGGGTGAACCGGCTTTCGATCCGGTCGAGCTCAAGCGCGAGCAGAACGTGATCGTGCAGGAGATCGGCGCCACCGAAGACGCGCCCGACGATCTGGTATTCGACCGTTTGCAGGAGACCGCGTTCCCCGATCAGGCCGTCGGCCGCTCCATTCTCGGCACCCGGGAAACCGTGCGCTCGTTCACGCCCGACGGCCTGCGGGCCTATCTCACGCGCAACTACCACGGGCCCGACATGCTGGTCGCCGCCGCGGGCGCGGTCGAGCATGACAGGATCGTCGCCGATGTCGAAAAGCGCTTCGCCGCATTCGCAGGCAGCCCCGCGCCGGTGCCGGAGCCCGCGCGCTTCCAGGGGGGCACCCGGGTCGAGACCCGCAATCTGGAGCAGGTGCATATCGCGCTGGCGCTCGAGGGCCTGCCGGTGCGCAACGATCAGCTCCACAGCCTGCAGGTCTTTACCAACGTGCTCGGCGGCGGCATGTCGTCGCGCCTGTTTCAGGAAGTGCGTGAGGCCCGCGGCCTTTGCTACACCATCCAGGCTTTCCACATGCCCTACAGCGACACCGGCATTTTCGGCCTCTACGCCGGGACCGACGAGGCCGACGCTCCCGAATTGATGAAGGTGGTGATCGACGAGATCGGCGGCGCCACCGAGACCATCACGGAGGTCGAGATCGCCCGCGCCAAGGCGCAGATGAAAGCGGGCCTTCTGATGGCGCTGGAAAGCTCGGAGGCGCGAATCGGCCAGCTGGCGCGGCAGATGATCGCCTACGGGCGGCCGATCCCGCTCGACGAGATCGTCGCCAGGATCGACGCCGTGACGGTCGAAAGCGCGCGCGCTGCCGGACGGGCCCTGGTCAACCGCAGCCGGCCGGCGATTGCCGCTTTGGGACCGGGCAGCGGCCTTGAAAGCACCGCGGCAATCGCCGAGACTTTGGTCCGTCGGGCCGCCTGAACAGAAGGACGCAATAGCCCGGCGTCAAACGGTCCATGGCGTTCTTCCGCACCGTCAGCTTCAATGAGACGCCGCCGGCGATTTCCGGCAACGGCGTCACATTACGTTTGCCGCTGAGCACCGACTACGCTGCCTGGGCGACTTTGCGCGAGCAGAGCCGCGATTTCCTCACGCCCTGGGAGCCGACCTGGCCGGTCGACGATCTCACCCGCACGGCGTTTCGCCGCCGTATCCGGCGCTACACCGAGGACCAGCGCAACGACCTCGCCTATGCCTTTCTCGTGTTCCGAAACAGCGACAGCGCCCTCGTCGGCGGCCTGACGCTTGCCAATATCCGGCGCGGGGTCGCACAGGCCGGTTCCATCGGCTACTGGATCGGCGCGCCGTTCGCCCGCCAGGGCTACATGACCGCTTCGCTGCGAACGCTCATTCCGTTCAGCTTCGGCACATTGCGTCTGCACCGGCTGGAAGCGGCCTGCATTCCGGGCAATGCCGCCTCGATCGGTCTCCTCGAAAAGACCGGCTTCATCCGCGAGGGCTATGCTCGTCAGTATCTGTGTATCAACGGTGTCTGGCAGGACCATCTGCTTTATGCACGCCTGCGCGACGACGCGAATTGAGGCCCCGTTTGAGAGCACCTTGGGCTTGCCATCTTCGCTTTGCTATAAGCGGCGGCGCGTCATGAGCGGCGCGCCGTGGACGCCGGCCTGAGAAGAATAGCGGCAGAAGAAAAGGTTGATGATGGGTTGGAAACGAGACGCGCAAATCATGCGAACCGGCGCCGTGCTGGCTGGTCTGCTTGGCCTGGTCCTGAGCGGCTGCAGCTCGTCGAGCCTGAGCAGCATGACCGGCGGCCTACTCAATTCTTCGCCGAATACGCCCGGCGCCAGCCGTTCAACGGCCGATGCCGGCCCGGCGCCGCTTGCCGACGGTGACGTGCCGTGCCCGGACACCTCCGTGCGCACGGGCGCCGCGACACTGATCGTCGGCAGCGGGGAGGGCGAGCCGTCGCCGCTCGAGGTGCGCTATCAGGGCAGCATCGTGCGCATCGACCGCGAGTGCCACGTCGTCGCCGGCACGATGCACATCAAGGTCGGGGTCGAGGGCCGCGTGATTGCCGGCCCGGCCGGCGGTCCCGGCAGCTTCAACGTCCCGCTGCGCGTCGCCGTAGTGCGTGAAGGCGTAAATCCGGTGACGATCGCCACCGAGCTCGAGCAAATTCCCGTGACTCTCGGTGAGGGGGTCGGCAACGTCATCTTCACCCACATCTATCGGGATGTTGCGTTTCCGCTGCCGCGTCCGCTCGGCTGGATGGATTATTACAAGATCTATGTCGGATTCGATCCGATCGGCGCGCAGCAGAAAAAGCGACCCGCGCGACGCCGGCGCTAGCTACCAGCCGCGCAGCGCGATGATGGTGCCGTGCAGCGCGCGCATGTCGGTGACGACCGCATGGGCGCCGGCGGTGCGCAGGTGCTTGCCGAGCCCCGCGCCGGCGTGACTGCCGCCGGCGAAGCCGACCACCCTCATGCCGGCGGCGACCGCGGCGGTGACCCCGACCGCTGAGTCTTCCACCACCACGCATTCGCCCGGGTCGACGTGCATTTTGGCGGCGGCATGCAGGAATACGTCGGGCGCCGGCTTGCCGTTGCGCACCTCGTTTGCCGAGAACAGGTTGGGCTCGAAGAAGCGCAGCAGGTCCGTGCTCTCCAAACTGACGCGGATGCGGTCGAGCGAGGACGAGGAGGCGATGCATTTTTTGCCGCGCAGCCAGGTCAGCGCATGGGCGGCGTGGGGGGTGGCGCGCAGTTCGGTGCGGAAGCGGCGCAGGATCGCGCTGGCGACTGTGACGGCGAAACCGGGCGGCAGTTTGCGGCCGGCGGCGAGTTCCACCTCGGCGAACATGTCGGCGGGGCGCCGGCCGGTGAAGAAGCGCGCGACCACGTCCGGCGTCAGGCCGAAACCGGCGCGCATGAACTCCCGTGACACGATTGCAGTGGCCAACGGTTCGCTGTCGACGAGCACACCGTTGCAATCGAAGATGACCATAGGTCCTCCGAATGCCTTGGGCCGGATACTCCGGCCGCTCATACGCGTGAGGGACAACTTGCGCGACTGGCGCTTCCCGCCGACTGTGCGAGCGAATGGTTAGCGCAAGGTAAATGCCGGCCGGTGCGGCGTTCAAATTATGGTTGCGGGCGCAAGGGCGGTATTATCCAGCCTGGACAATAGGTTGGCCGGAGCGGGTGGAACGCCGGAAAGATACGCCGGGGCGCCCCGCTTGCAGTATCGGGCGCCGGCCGAAGGTGGCCGTTTTGCCGGGAAAAGCGGTCAGTTCAGCCGCTTGCTCAGGTCGGCAATGCCCCTGGCGACCAGGTCGTCGCCCGGCTTGCCCCTGGTTTCCTGGGTCAGGATCTTCCCGGCGGCGGCGACGGCGGCTTCCGCCGCCGCCGCGCGCACGTCGGCGGTAGCCTGCGCCTCGGCCTGCGCGATCTTGGTTTCCGCCATCCTGGTGCGGCGGGCGACGAATTCCTCGACCTTCGTCTTGGCATCGGCGGCCATGCGCTCGGCTTCGGCCTGGGCGCCGGCGATGATGCCTTGCGCCTCGGTCTCGGCCTCCTGTCGCTTGCGCTGATAGTCGGCAAGCAGCTGGGCGGCGTCCTCACGCAGCTTGCGCGCCTCTTCGAGCTCGGCCCTGATGCGGTCGGCGCGGTCGTCGAGTGCCTTGGCGATCTTCTTGTGCACGCCGACATAGCCGAGCAGGCCCAGGAAGAAGACGAAGCCCAGAGCGACCCAGAATTCAGCTTCGTGAAGCATCGGGCTTCTCCATTATCGTTTTGCGCATTATCTTGTCCGAAAACCGGTATCCGCTTTTCGGGATCATGCGCTACCGCTTCAGCACGTCGGCGACCGCGGAAGAGACGGCCTGGTCGCTCGGCGCGTTGCCGATCAGCCGCTCGACGATAGCGCGGGTCGCGTCCTCGGCGATGGAACGGACATTGCCCATGGCCGCTTCCTTCGTGGCAGCAATGGTCTTCTCCGCCGCTGCCAGCCTGGCGTTGAGCTCCTCCTCGAGCTTCTTGCGGGCGGCGTCGGCCTCGGCCGCCTGTTTCTCGTGCGTCTCGTGGGCGATGGCCTGGGCACGCGAACGGGCATCGGCCAGGGCCTTCTCATAAGCCGCCACGGCCTCGTCCGATTGCGTCTTCAGCCGGTCGGCTTCGGCGAAATCATCGGCGATGCGCTTCCGCCGCGCGTCGATGACGGCGCTGACCTTGGGCAGCGCCCACTTCGCCATCAGCGCGTAGAGCAGCACGAAGGTGATGGCCAGCCAGATGAACTGCGAGGGGAAGGTATGCGGGTCGAACGGCGGAAAGCCGCCGTGTCCCGAAGGGGCCTCGGTGCCTGCAGTATGGGTTTTTTGTTCAGCCATCGGTGAAGCTCCGGCGCCGGACGGCGCGCCCGATCAGAGCGCGAACAGCAGCAGGAGCGCGATCAGCAGCGAGAAGATGCCGAGCGCCTCGGTGATGGCGAAGCCGAAGATCAGGTTGCCGAACTGGCCCTGCGCGGCCGACGGATTGCGGATGGCGGCGGCCAGATAGTTGCCGAAGATGATGCCGACGCCGACGCCGGCGCCGCCCATGCCGATCGCCGCGATACCGGCGCCGATGTACTTTGCTGCCACTGGATCCATGAGAAAGCTCCTTCTGGTTTTGCGGGGCTGGGCCGTCAGTGGCCCGGATGAATCGCATCATTGAGGTAGATACAGGTGAGGATCGCGAACACGTAGGCCTGCAGGAACGCCACCAGCAGCTCGAGCGCGGTGAGCGCCACGATCATGGCGAACGGCAGCACGCCGCCGATCCAGCCGATCGCGCCCAGTGCGCCGCCCAGGAGAATGATGAAGCCGGCGAACACCTTGAGCGCGATGTGGCCGGCCAGCATGTTGGCGAACAGACGAACGCTGTGCGAGATCGGCCGCGAGATGAAAGACAGAACCTCGATGAAGACGATCATCGGCAGGATGTAGATCGGTACGCCCTTCGGCACGAACAGGTTGAAGAAGTGCAGGCCGTGCCGCATCAGCCCGTAGATCAGCACGGTGAAGAACACCATCAGCGCCAGCACAGCGGTGATGATGATGTGGCTGGTGACGGTGAAGCCGAGCGGGATCAGCCCCAGCATGTTCAGGATGAGCACGAACGTGAAGATCGTGAACACGTAGGGGAAAAAACGCATGCCCTCGTGGCCCGCGGTCGAGCGCAGCATGTCGGCGACGAACTCGTAGGTGAGTTCGGCTGCCGATTGCAGGCGCGTCGGAACCGCCCGGCCGCCGGCGGTGCCGATGACCAGGAAGCCGGTGAGCAGGATGACCGTGATCACCATGAACAGCGCGGAATTGGTGAAGTAAATCTCGGCGCCGCCGAACGTGCCGAGCGGAAACAGATTGACGATCTGGAATTGGTGGATCGGGTCCATGACGCCGTCTAGTCGTTCAAGTTTCTATCGCGCACCACGCCGGCGGAGCGCATCACATTGAGAACCCCGGCGGCGAAGCCGAGCAACAGAAACACAATCAGGCCCCACGGCGATATGCCCAAGAGGTAGTCGAGCCCCCAGCCTATGCCCGCGCCCACCAGCACGCCGCCGACCAGCTCGCTGGACAGCCGGAAACCGCGTGCGAACGCCGACCTGTCGGCGGTCTGACGAGGACCGGAGCCGTTTTCGGATGGTCGGTTCGCGGTTGCGAGCCGTTCGCCGAGACGCTGGAGCCTCGCGGAGAGAGCAGCCTCGTCGTCCGACGGTTCTTGACGTTTGTCCTTGCCCTGCGTGCCGTCAGCCATGCCTTCGACCCGCAAGATTCAAGGCATTCGCTTGCCCCGCCGCCCTAAAAGCCGCGCGGACCATACTGATGCGGTTTGTTCGAGTCAAGAAAGCGCCCATGCGACATAAGGGTTTGATTTAATGGAGGAAAAGCAAGGATTCATGAGGCCTTTGGAAGCGCCCGAAAGCGCTTGCGTGCACTGCGGCAGGGGCGGCGCAAAGCGGGCGGTGTTCGAGGTCTCTTAAGGCCAGGCGGTTGCGGTGCTAGGGTCTATGACGGACTTCATCGCCAACGGGCAGCAGAGGCCCCCCGGCACAGGAGGAGATCGTGCGAATCGTCACCGTCATGCTGGCGGCGATGCTCGGATGCGGCGCGGCGGCTGCGCTGGCGCAGGCACCGGCGCCGCTATTGCAGCCTGCCGAATCGCCGCCTGCGCCGGCCACACGCTGGAACTTCAAGCGCGTCGACGACGGCTTCGTCCGCCTCGACACCCGGACCGGGCACGTCGCCCACTGCACGCCGCGCACCGCGGGCTGGGCCTGTCAGGCGGTGCCGGAGGACCGGGCCGCGCTGGAAAAGCAGATTGCGCGATTGCGGGACGAGATCGATGCGTTGAAGAAGGAGATTGCGCAGCTGCGGGCCGCACCGCCGCCACCGCCGCCGCCGGAGAAAGGTCCGGACGTGTCGCTCAGGATGCCGACCCATGAGGAGATCGCGCGCGCCCGCGATTACCTCGCCGACACATTTACGGAGACCTGGCACCGGCTGGTGCAGATGATCGCGCATTTCCAGCGCGACGTGCTGCGCAACGGTTGAATGACGCTCCGTGCCCGGCCGCCTGTCCGCTACGACTAAAGTAGAAGCCGAACTGGTCGCGCGCGCGAGTCTGCGCCTCGATACCCATGGCCCCGGCCTCACCGACATTACCGCCGAGGCGCGCCGTTTCGTTTCCGGGGCCGGTGCCGGGGACGGCGTCCTGCTGGTCTTTCTGCGCCATACCTCGGCTTCGCTAACCATCCAGGAAAACGCCGACCCCGACGTCCAGGCCGATCTCGTCGCCGCGCTCGACCGGCTGGCGCCGGAAGACGGGCCCTGGGTGCATGACACCGAGGGGCCCGACGACATGCCGGCGCACGTCAAGGCCATGCTCAATGGCGTCTCGCTGCACGTGCCGGTGACCGGCGGGGTGCTTGGGCTCGGCACCTGGCAGGGCGTCTATCTGGTGGAACATCGCGCGCAGCCCCACAGCCGCGAGGTGATCTTCCAGTTCATCGGCAGCCGGCATTAATGCCCCCGGCCGCCTTTCGCGCCACCGCAGCGAAGTGGCTGGCAAGCATCATTTTTTGGCAACAGGCGCTGTCATGCGTGGAGTGCTGGTCCGCCATGCGGTAAGGTGTAGATTACATGTCTGACCGGGAGCGCTGCGGCAGCGTCGGCATGGCTTTGAGGGGATCATGGCGTTGAACGGCAATTCGCAGAATCGGCTGGTGATTGCCGACGACCATCCCCTGTTCCGCGGCGCCTTGCGCGAGGCTGTTTCCGGCCTGCTGCACCAGGTGGAAATCGCCGAGGCCGGCAGCTTCGACGAAGTCGCCGAACTGCTGGAGCAGGGCGGCGACGTCGATCTCATCCTGCTCGATCTGGCCATGCCCGGGGTGCGCGGTTTTTCCGGCCTGATCTATCTGCGCGCGCAATATCCAAGCGTGCCGGTGATCGTGGTTTCGGCCAATGACGATCCCGCCGCCATCCGCCGCTGCATGGAATTCGGCGCCTCCGGGTTCATCCCCAAGACGGTGGGGGTCGACGCCATGCGCGAGGCAATCTCGCGTGTCATCGGTGGTGGTGTGTGGACGCCACCCGACGTCGATCTCACTGCCGGCTCCGACGCCGAGACCGCGGAACTGATGGCGCGCATGGCGACGCTGACGCCGCAGCAGGTGCGCGTGTTGATGATGCTGTCGGAGGGCCTGCTCAACAAGCAGATCGCGTTCCAGCTCGGCGTCTCGGAAGCGACCGTGAAAGCGCACGTCTCCGCCATCCTGCAGAAGCTGGGCGTGGAGAGCCGCACGCAAGCCGTGATCGCCGCCGCCAAGATCGAGACCGGCCAGTCGCCGCAGAACGCGGCGACTACGGAGGGGTGAGATCGCCTTGCGATCTGGCGAGGGCGTGGACTCACAAGCGAGCGCACGAACGCCTTGACGGATGGACCGGCCAATGCCCGTTGTCAGGTGTAAGACGGACACGGCGTGAGCGCTTTGTGAAGGTCGCTACTGATCCAGTGCGGACGATTCATTACGACAACCATTGCGAATTGCCGTGTTAGCGTTGGACGCGTGTGCCGGGAACCTTTTGGTCTAACCCGCATCTAACCCACGGTAACCAAGGACATTGCCTATGGCTCTAACCCCGGTCCAACAGACCAAAGCCGACGCCCGCACCGATGAGGAATTAGTCGCCCGCGCCCGCGAGCGCGATGAGGCGGCGGTACGCGCCATCACGACCCGGTACAATCGTCGCCTGTTCCGGGTGGCGCGTAGCATATTGCGCGACGACGCGGAAGCCGAGGACGTGGTGCAGGAAACCTACGTTCGCGCCTTCACCGGTCTCGATCATTTTCGCGGTGACGCAGCCTTCGGCACCTGGATCACGCGCATCGCGATGAATGAAGCTCTCGGGCGTCTGCGCAAGCGGCGGCCCACGGTCGACTGGGAAACCTACGTCGAAAGCCGTCCACAGGCGCAGATTATCGACTTCCCTGTCTCGGCGGCCAGCAACGATCCGGAGAAAATGATGGCGCAAGGCGAAATTCGGGTAGTCCTTGAGAAGGCGATCGACGAACTGCCGGATTCATTCCGCGCGATTTTCGTGGCACGGATTGTCGAAGCCATGACCGTCGAGGAGACCGCCGATCTGTTCGGTCTCAAGCCCGAAACGGTCAAGACAAGGTTGCACCGCGCCCGCGCGCTGTTGCGCGATGCATTGGACAAACAACTCGGTCCTGCACTGACCAATACCTTTCCTTTCGGCGGCCATCGATGCGAGGCCATGACCGAAAAGATGGTTGCACTTATCTGCCGCTGAGGCGGGAACCTCCAACCGCCTCACGCATCCAACAGATGTGTTGATGCACGGCACGGCCGTCCGGCCGTGCGAAACGGAGGTAGTCCATGATTGTTAAATTGATCGCAGGGCTTGCGGCGCTTTGCCTGCTGACAGGCGCGTCCTTCGCGCAAGGCGGCGCCAAGCTGACCGACCCGCAAATCGCCCATATCGCCTACACGGCCGGAGAACTCGACATCGCAGCCGCCAAGCAGGCGCTCGCCAGGACCAAGAACAAGGACGTCAGGGCTTTCGCCGAGAATATGGTTCGCGATCATGCAGCGGTGAACAAGCAGGCGCTCGACCTGGTGAAGAAACTCAAGGTCACGCCCGAAGACAACGCCACCAGCAAATCGCTGACCAAGGCGGCTGCCGACGAGCGCGCCAGATTGGCCAAGCTCTCCGGCCCGGCCTTCGACAAGGCCTATGTCGCCAATGAGGTCGCCTACCACAAAACCGTCAACGGCGCGCTCGAAACCCTGCTGATCCCTTCGGCAAGCAATGCCGAGCTCAAGAGCCTGTTGCAAACCGGCCTGAAGATTTTCCAGGGCCATGAGCAGCACGCCGAGCAGGTCGCAGCCGAACTCAAGTAGATCAAGGAACACCGTTATGACGCCGAGATGGATCGTCCTCATTGCCATCGCATTGTCCTGGGTATCCGTCTCGGCGCATGCGGAAACATTCCGGGTCACTATCGACAAACTGGTTTACGCGCCGGCGGAAGTGGTCGCCAGGGTCGGCGACACAATTGAATGGGTCAACAACGACATTCTGGCGCACACCGCCACCGCGACCAACAAAGACTGGGATATCATGATCGGGCCGAAGCAGACCGCCCGGCTGGTGCTGAACAAAACCGGTTCAGTCGATTATTTTTGCAAGTTCCATCCGAATATGAAGGGCCGTTTGGTCGTCGCGCCCTAGAGGCAGCAGATGTCGCCTTTTGGCGCGGCCGACGGCATTTCGCCAATCTCGATTAATGGGTGCACGCCCTAGGCAAAATACCGTTCGATGATCGTGCGGTAGATTGTCGTGAGCGCGCGCAGATCGGCGACCGGCACGCGCTCGTCGATAGCGTGCATGGTCTGTCCGACCAGGCCGAATTCCACCACCGGACAAGAGTTGGTAATGAAGCGCGCGTCCGAGGTGCCGCCGGTGGTCGAGAGCGCCGGTTTGCGGCCGACCACCTCGCTGACCGCATCGGCGACCAGCTCGGTGAACGGGCCGGGCGCGGTGACGAACACGTTGGCGTTCGAGGGCTCCCACCGAACGCAAATTTGATGTCGCCCCCGGCCGCCCTGGCGGTGCGCTCTTCTATCAGCGCTTTCAGCGACTCCAGCGTGTGACAGTCGTTGAAGCGGATATTGAAGCGCGCGCGCGCCTCGCCGGGAATGAGGTTGACCGTCCTGTTGCCGACGTCGACCGAGGTGAACTCGAGGTTTGACGGCTGGAAGTTCTCATTGCCGTGGTCGAGCGGCTCCGACTGGATCGCGTCGATCAGCTTCACCAGGCCGCGCACCGGGTTCACCGCGCGATGCGGATAGGCGACATGGCCCTGCTTGCCGGTGACGGTGAGATGGCCGTTCAACGAGCCGCGCCGGCCGATCTTGATGGTGTCGCCGAGCGCTTCCTGGTTGCTTGGTTCGGCCAGGATGCAGTGGTCGAACTTTTCGCCGCGCTCGGCGGCCCATTGCAGCAGCTTGGGTGTGCCGTTGACCGCTATGCTTTCCTCGTCGCCGGTGATCAGGAACGAGATCGAGCCTTTCGGCTTGCCGTGTTTGCCGAGATGATCGAGTACCGCGGCGACCGCGCAGGCGATACCGCCCTTCATGTCGACGGCGCCGCGGCCGTAAAGCTCGCCGTTGTCGATTTCGGCCGCGAACGGCGGGTGACGCCAGGCCGCCTCGTCGCCCGGCGGCACCACGTCGGTATGGCCGGCGATGACGAGGTTGGGCGCTTCCGTGCCGAGACGCGCGTAGAGATTCTCGACGTCGTAGGTGCCAGGCTCGCTGAAGGTCATGCGGTGCACGGTGAAGCCGGCCGTCTTCAATGTCTTTTCGAGAAACGCCAGCGCACCGCCTTCTGCCGGCGTTACCGACGGACAGCGCAGCAGGTCGCGGGCGATGGCAACGGGATCGGCGCTCATGAGCTGGGTTCTCGCGGCTATCGTTGGCCGTTCGTCCCCGCGAAAGCGGGGACCCAGGGGCGAGTGTAACAGAACTCGCTTATCGCCTTCTGGATTCCCGCTTGCGCGGGAATGAACGGAGTATGAGGCGACCCCAAGCGTACAATTCTCAATCCCTCAACAACTCATTGATGCTGGTCTTGGAGCGTGTGCGCTCGTCCACCTTCTTGACGATGACCGCGCAATAAAGGCCCGGTCCGCCGCTCTTGCCCGGCAGCGTGCCGGGAACCACCACCGCGTATTCCGGCACCTCACCCTGCGTGATGGTGCCGGTCTCGCGGTCGACGATGCGGGTCGACGCGCCCAGATAGACGCCCATTGAGAGCACCGCGCCGGTGCGCACCACGACGCCTTCGGCCACTTCCGAACGGGCCCCGATGAAACAGTTGTCCTCGATGATCACCGGCCCGGCCTGCAACGGCTCCAGCACGCCGCCGATGCCGGCGCCGCCGGAGATGTGACAGTTCTTGCCGATCTGCGCGCAGGACCCGACGGTGGCCCAGGTGTCGATCATGGTGCCGCTGTCGACGTAGGCGCCGAGGTTGACGAAGGATGGCATCAGCACCACGCCGGGCGCGATATAGGCCGAGCGGCGCACCACGCAGTTCGGCACCGCGCGGAAGCCGGCGTTGCGGAATTCGCTGTCGCCCCAGCCGTCGAACTTCGACGGCACCTTGTCCCACCAGACCGCCTGGCCCGGACCGTTGCCGATCACGGTCATGTCGTTGAGGCGGAACGACAGCAGCACCGCCTTCTTCAGCCACTGGTTTACCTGCCAGGCGCCGTCAGCCTGTCGTTCGGCGACGCGGGCCTTGCCGCTGTCGAGCAGCCCGAGCGCGGCCTCGACGGCGTCGCGCACCGCGCCTTTGGTCGCGGGGCTGATGCCCTCGCGCTGCTCGAAGGCGTCGTCGATGGTCCTGGCGAGATCGGCAATGGACGCGACTTGGGACATGGAAGGACTTCCTGACAAAGAACGCACCGGATTTGCGGCGTTTTGTCGAGGGAAGCCGGTGGCCTGTCAAGCCGCCCCGGCACTTTGGGCCGGTACCGTCACCGGCATCGATGGGCTAAAACGCGATGAATTGGCCGGCCGGGCAACGCCAGAGGAGCGAGCGATGACGGTGAATGTTGCACAATTGAGCGGAGAAATTGCCACCTTTACGGACGCCGCGATGGCCTGGGCAACCCTGGCGCTGCCGCGCCTGCTCGGCGCGCTTGCGCTCCTGATCGTCGGCTGGTGGCTCGCCGCCCGCGCGCGAGACGCGATCGCGCGGGTCCTGGGCGCGCAATCCCGCATCGATCCCACGCTCAGCAGCGTGGTCGCATCCCTTGTGCGCTACAGCATCCTCGTCGTCGTTCTCGTGGCGGTGCTGGCGCAGATCGGCATCCAGACCACCAGCATTCTCGCTGCGCTTGGCGCTGCCGGTCTCGCCATCGGTCTCGCCTTGCAGGGCACGCTGTCGAACATCGCCGCCGGCATGATGCTGTTGTGGCTGCGTCCATTCCGCGTCGGGGACTACATCGACTCCGGTTCGGCCGCCGGAACGGTCAAGGAACTCGGCCTGTTCGCCACCGAGCTGCATTCCTGGGACGGCATCTATCAGTTCGTGCCGAACGCGGAACTGTGGAACAAGAAGCTCATCAACTATTCGCGCCTGCCGACGCGGCTCGTCGATCTTTCCTTCGGCGTCGACTATGCCGACGATCTCGACAAGGGGATGGAAACCCTGCTTGCAGTCGCCGGCGACGACAAACGCGTATTGCCCGATCCGGCGCCGATCGTCTTTGTCGATCAGCTCGGTGACAGCGCGGTGGTGCTGCGGTTGCGGGTGTGGGCATCCAACCCGGAATACTGGGACGTGCGGCGTGCGCTCACCAAGGCCGGCAAGGCGGCGCTGGAGGCGGCCGGTCTGTCGATTCCGTTCCCGCAGCGCGACCTGCACATCAAGGACGCGCCGCCCGACCTGCCCGGCAGGGCGGCGGCGTGAAGGACTGGCAAAGTGCGCGCACCTGGCTAAGCTCGTGGCCCGAGGGGAACCATCATGAAACATCGCATCCTCCAGGTGGCGCTGGCGCCGTTCGCGATCCTGGCCGCCACGGCGCCGGCTTCCGCTCATCACGTCATGGGCGGCCGGATGCCGGCGACCTTCGCTGACGGGCTGCTGTCGGGGCTCGGCCATCCGGTCATCGGTCTCGATCATTTCACCGCGGTCGTGGCGATCGGTTGCCTGGCGGCCGCGCACGGGCGCGGCGGCGCGCTCGCGGTCGGCTTCGTTGTGGCGATGATCGCCGGCGTCGCCGCGCATGTCCGGGGGGCGAGCGTACCGGGCGCCGAGCTGCTGGTCGCGTTGTCGGTGATTGCGTTGGGTGTGGCGATGCTGCGCCGGCGTCAGCTCGGCGCCGGCTCCGCGCTCGCGATCTTCGCGGCGGTGGGGCTCCTGCATGGCTATGCGCTGGGCGAGTCGATCTATGGTGCCGAATCGACGCCGCTTTATGCCTATCTCTTCGGGCTCGCGATCGTCCAGAGCGCGATCGCCATTGCCGCCATGTCCGTCATGCGTCTGGCCGCGCGGCGGTCCGCCGACCTCCAGGCCCTGCGACTGCTCGGCGCCGGCATCGCCGGCATCGGACTCGCGATCTTCGTGCAGCAGGTGATTCCGGCGGCGTGATCGGATGCGAATCGCGAGGTGACGCGCGTAGCGTCCGACTGGTTGTCGGGTGCCATCCGACGCGCCAGTGCTTCGCTCACCGCGCCGAAGCGCTCAGGCGTCGCAGCGCCGGCGACATAGCAATCCGGCCGCACCGCCAGGATCTCCCCCGCGTGCGCCGCGATTTGCGCCCGGCCGGTGTCGCCGGCGAGCCGGTAACCGTCGCGCGGCTCCGCCGTTTCGGGCGTGACCCCGATCAGGCATGGCGCAAGCAGCTGCCACAGCGGATGCCGGGCAGCCTCCGCGAGCAATGCCGGCGCGACATCGATACCGACCAGAGCGAAGCCGCCTTCGGTCAGAACATCGAGCACGTGTTCGCCGCGGGCGTCGCGCAGCATCAGCCGGGGCATGGGGCGGCCGACCAGCGAATCCGCACGGCCATCAGGCACCAGCAGCCCTTCGAGGATGCGCGGGCGCGGCATGTAGCGCATCGCGCGGAAATAGCGCCGCACCGCCGGAACCAGGTTGATGACGGCGAAGAACAGATCGCGGGCCAGCGCCAGCGGCCAGGAGCGGATATTGGCGAGCCGGCCGATCCGCACCGAATAGCGGATGATGTCCTCGACCTGCGGGCGCCGCTCGGGGTCGTAGCTGTCGAGCGATGCCGGTGCCATGGCGCCGCCCAGCACGGCGGCGATCTTCCAGGTCAGGTTGGCGGCGTCGCGCGCGCCGGTGTTGAGGCCCTGGCCGCCGAACGGCGGCATTACATGCGCGGCGTCGCCGAGCAGGAACACGCGGCCCCTGCCGAGGCGCGCAGCCACGCGGGCCGAGAAGCCGTAGACTGCGCTGCGCACGATCTTCAGGTCGACGTTCTGGTAGGGCGTGTGCCGCCGCACCAGGTCGGCGATCATGGCCGGCGAGCGGATGGCGTCGTGGTCTTCGCCACGGTTGAGCATGAACTCGATGCGCCGGCCGCCGTAGGGCACGAGAATGCTGTTGAACGGCCGCCGCGGATTGCAGAAAAAGCGCGAGTAGGGCGACTGGTCGGGAAACTCGGCGAAGTCGATCACCAGGTGCGGCTCGTCGATGCGCCGGCCGACAAAATCCACGCCAACCGCCTTGCGCACGAAGCTGTTGGCGCCGTCGCAGCCGAGCACCCAGGCCGCGCGCACGGTCTTCTCGCGGCCCGTCTGGTCCCGGACCGCGAGATCGACATGGTCGCCGGCGTCGGTGAGCCGCACCAGCCGGCAGCGGTACCGGATATCGACGCTCGCGTAACGGCGCGTGCCGTCGAGCAGCACCTTTTCCAGCATCGGCTGCGACACCGAATTGCGGTTGCCGAAGCCGTTGGGTGTGACGAAGCCGTCGGCCCGCACCAGCTCGAAGCCGAGCGGCGAATAGAACCGGATGCCGTAGGGTGTCGTCGTCAGGTGCGGGCGCATCGCGTCCATGAGGCCCATGCGGTCGATCAGCCGCATGTGCTCGTCGTCGACGGTGATGGCCCTGGGCTGGTCCGAGGTGCGCGGGTTCTGCTCGACCAGCAGGGTGCGGACGCCGCGGGCGCCGAGCAGGTTGGCGCAGGTGAGCCCGACCGGTCCGGCGCCGACGATCACCACCCCGGCCTCGTCGGGCAGCGGGCCGGTCGGGCCCTCGACGGGCGCGTTGGTGGCGCGGACCTGGTCCAGGGTCAGCATGGGTGGCGATACCGGCCGCTACATCGGTTTCGCTTTGATCGAAACGCACGCGGCGGGCACAGCGCGCTCCCTCTCCCCTCGGGGGAGAGGGTCGGGGTGAGGGGGCAAGGAACTCTCATATGGGCACGGCGCCCCCTCACCCGGCGCACTTCGTGCGCCGACCTCTCCCCCCAAGGGAGAGGTGAAGAGTGGGTGTTGCGATTCTGTGTAAAGCATAAATGCGCTAGATCAGCCGTTGCAGGAAGCCGGCGAGGTCGTCGGTGACATGATCGACGTGGGGCGCCTCGCGCCCTTCGAGCTCCCAGCCTTCGCGGAACACCTCGCGCGTTTTTTCCGGCACCACCAGCACCGTGGTCATGCCGAGCGCGTGCGGCTCCTTCAGGTTGCGCGCCAGATCCTCGAACATGGCGGCGCGTGCGGGATCGACCTGGTGGCGCGCGAGAAAGCGGGCATAGGTCTGCGCCAGCGGCTTGGGTTCGAGATCGGCGGCGATGATGTCGAACACGTCCTCGAAATGGTCGTGCACCTCGAGCCGCCGCATCACCGCATCGGCGTGCTTGCGGGTGCCGTTGGTGAGGATGAGCTTGCGCCCCGGCAGCTTTTCCAGCGCCGCGCCGAGCGCCGGGTTCGGCGTGAGCGGCGAATGGTCGATCTGGTGCACGAATTCCAGATAGTCGTCCGGGTCCATGCCGTGCTCGGTCATCAGCCCGCGCATGGTGGTGCCGTAACGTTTGTAATAGTCCTTCTGCACCCGGAAGGCCTCGTCGGGCGCGACCTTGAGATAGCCGGCGATGAAATCGCGGATGCGCACGTCCACCTGCTGCCACAGGTTCAGGTGATGCGGATAGAGCGTGTTGTCGAGATCGAACACCCAGGTCTCGACATGGCCGAAGCCGCGCTGCGCGGTGCGAGACGGGGCATTCACGGCTACGGTTCCCTGATTTGCCATTCGATCTTCGGAGGCTGGACGCCGATTTCTGTCCGTCAGTTGTCGTCATTCCAGGGCCGCCGGGATGTGTGCCGGATATGAAGTATTCGCACACGGTCGTCCAGCACCCGATAGAAGATTTTGTAGGGGTAGCGGATGAGTGGCACAACGTGGACGCCAAGTCGTTCTGTTACTCGCTGCGCGCCTTGTGGGTGGTTGGCGATGCGCTCAATAACGGCGCGAATACGCGCTTCGATCGTGATCGCGACGGCTTCACCGAACATCAGACTGTCTCAGGAAGCCTTGCGCAGGTCGGCGGTGGCGCGGTTCGAAAAATTCGACCTTCATGAACGGCGGAAAGTGCGGAACGCCGCCGCGACCTCCTGCTCGGACGCCACGCCGCTCGCCATGGCTTCATCGATGGCCCGCAATTCTTCGGGGCTGGCGCGATACTCACCGCCGCGGAAACCGGCCTCGATTTCCTGCGCGATTTCGGCCAATTCGTCCTGGGCTTCCGGGGGCCAGGTTCCGACCCGTTCCAGGACTTCCTTGAGCTTGCTCGTCATGGGGCAAATATAGCTCGTTCGGTGCCCGGCGGACAGGTCGAATTGCGCAGCGAATCCCGCTCAGCGGTGGATCAGCGTGCCGACGCCGTGATCGGTCAACAGCTCCAGCAGTACCGCGTGCGGCACCTTGCCGTCCATGATCACCACGCCTTCGACGCCCTGGTCGAGCGCGTAGATGCAGGTCTCGACCTTGGGGATCATGCCGCCGGAAATGGTGCCGTCGGCGATCAGCTTGCGGGCGTCGGCCACCGACAGCTGCTCGATCAGCTTCTTCGACTTGTCGAGCACGCCCGGCACGTCGGTCAGCAGCAGCAGCCGCTTGGCTTTCAGCTTGCCGGCGATGGCGCCGGCGAAGGTGTCGGCGTTGACGTTGAAGGTGCCGCCGGTCGCCGAGGTCGCCACCGGCGCCAGCACCGGGATCATGTCGCGGCCGATCACCTGGTTGAGGATGGTGTCGTCGACCTTGTCGGGATCGCCGACGAAGCCGAGATCGACCACCTTCTCGATGTTGGAATCGGGATCGACCACGGTGCGGGTGACCTTCTTCGCCTGCACCATGTTGCCGTCCTTGCCGCACAGGCCGATGGCCTTGCCGCCGGCGGCGTTGATGTAGCCGACGATTTGCTTGTTGATGGAGCCGGCCAGCACCATCTCGACGATCTCGATGGTCTTCTCGTCGGTGATGCGCAGGCCCGCCGCGAATTCCGACTTGATACCGAGCTTCGTGAGCATGGCCTGGATCTGCGGCCCGCCGCCGTGCACCACCACCGGGTTGATGGCGGTCTGCTCGAGCAGCACCACGTCCTGCGCGAAATCGCGCGCGGTCTGCTCGTCGCCCATGGCGTGGCCGCCGTATTTGATGACGACGGTTTCCTCGTCGTAGCGCTGCATGTGCGGCAACGCCTCGATGAGGATGCGCGCCTTGTCCTGGGCGGAGGTGGTCATTGGGGCTCTCGGGGCTGAAGCCGGCGGTCGCGCCCTTTTAGCGGCGCCCGGTGACAGGCGAAAGGGGTCAGCCGGCCCGTGAAGCCATCAGCGCCGCCGGGATCAGGACGATCCAGGCGAGGATCATGATCATGCCGCCGGTCGGGGCGGCAAAGGGAAACAGCCGGCTGCCGACATAGACGCGCATGGCGACGTCGCCGGCGAACAGGCCGGCGCCGATCACGAAGCCCCAGACCACGACGAGGCCGAGCGGGCGGAAGATCAGGCCCTGGCGCGCCGCCAGCACCCCGGCGATGCCGGCGAGCGCGTGCAGCACCAGCAGATAACCGGCGCTGTCGAGCCCCACGCCCGGCTTGCTGTGGGCGCCGGCGGCGGTGAGCGTGATGCCGGCGGCGCCCATGACGCCGGCGAGGGCGATGAGAATCTGTTCCATGGTGCGAAGTGTAGCCCAGCCGGCGCGGGCGCAGAACCCGTTCAGCCGGATTGGCCCCTGGCGGCATCCCACCAGGCGCAGGTGCCGGGCGCCACGCGGTGGTTGCCCTCCAGCACGTTCACCGGCGCGCGCGCGCCGGCTTCGGCCATGCGCATGCGCAGTTCGCGCGCTTCCACGCGCCCCTCGGGCGTGAGCCAGGCGCGCTCGTGGCCCCACAGGCTCGGCCCGTCGGTGCGCTCGTGCGGCGTCCAGGTTTCGGGATCGATGGAGCGTCCGCCCCAGCCGTATTCGAACAGGAATTTCGACGGCGAGTAGCTGTAGAACGACGTCATGTGATCGTTGGTGTGGCGCCCGAACGTGGTCCCGATCATGTCCGGTTTGCACAAGGCCAGATCGTAGGCCTGGCCGACGTCGTCGAGGCTGAACAGCTCCACCATCAGATGATGAACGCCGTTCGTGTCGCTCTCGATGAAGGCGAGGCTGTGATGGCGCGGATTGACGTGCAGGAAATAGGCCCTGAACGGCCGCAGGATGTAGTCGCTCAATTTGAAGCCGAGCACGCCGGTATAGAACGGCAGCACGTCGTCGACGTTCCTGCAGGTGAGCACCGCGTGCCCCATGCCGAGCGGCCCGGTACGGAAGCCGGAGATCGAACGACCCGGCCTGAACGGCTCGCTCACCGTCTCGGGGCCGCAGAAGGCTTCGACGCGGTTGCCGACCGGATCGCGGAAGGCGATCAGGTCGCGCACGTGCCGCTCGTCGGCGAGCGCGCGCGTGCCGCGCGTCACCGAGACGCCGTGCCGCTCGAGCCGCGCCGCGATGGCATCGAGCGCGGCGGCATCGGCCACTTCCCAGCCGAAGAAGCCGGCGCCGTCGCCATCATCCTTCTCGACCACCAGCCGCTGGCGGCGGTCGTCCATGCGAAAGGTCAGATTGGCGCGGCTCCTGTCGACGAGCTGCATGCCGAGGAAGCGGGTGGCAAAGCCAAGCCAGTCGTCGAGGTCGGTCGCCCTGACGCCGACATAGCCGAGCGACTGCATTGCCATCCCTGCTTCGCTCATTGACCGTCTCCGTCATTCCGCGGCTGATGCCGGCGCGTCCTCGAAGCCGACGAACCGGCAGAAGTCCTTGAGCCGCGCCCGCGGCGAGCGGAACGAGTTCGCCGGGTGGCTCGCGTCACGATAGCCGACCGCGACCCCGCAGAACAGCATCTGCTCCGGCGGCACCTTCAGGAAGGCGTTGACGCTGCGCCAGGCGCGCGCCCAGGATTCCTGCGCGCAGGTGTCGAGCCCCCTGGCGCGTGCCAGCAGCATGAAGGTGGTGATGTAGTTGCCGAGGTCGGCGAACTGGCCGGGGCCGAGCCGCCGGTCGACCGTGACGAACAGACCGACCGGCGCGTTGAAGAACTTGTAATTCTCCTTGTACTGCTGCACGCGCGCCGCCACGTCGCCGCGGTCGATCTGCAAGGCGCCGTAGAGCTGAACGCCGTGCGCCTCGCGGTGGCCCTTGTAGGGATCCCACATTTCCTTCGGGTAGATCGGGTACTCGGCCTCGACATGGCGCGGGTCGTGCCGCTCCATCTCGTCGGCGACCGCGCGCTTGACCGCGTCCAGCGCCCTGCCGGTGAGTGCATGGATGCGCCACGGCTGCAGGTTGCCGCCCGACGCCGCGCGCGCGGCTTGCGCCAGCAGGTCGCGCAGCAGCGCGGGATCGACGGGATCGGAACGAAAGGCCCGGCAGCTGATCCGGCTGTCGACGGCGGCAAAAACGTCCATTGCTGTTTCCTTCCTGGTGCGGCGGATTTGAAGTTCGTTACATCGCTTGCGGCGAGTCCGTGAACGAACTTCAAATCCGGAACCGCACCAGAATCATAAGGTAGCCAGTGTCCTTTTCGAACCGGAAATTCGTTCAGGGCATCCTGAAAACGAAGCGAATTTCTGGTTCGGGACACTGGTCCCACGATTCCGGAGAGCGGCGCGCGCGCCTGTCCTGCGGGCGCTTGTGGTAGGGTCGCAGCGTCTTATGAGAATTGACCAGGGAAAGGACCATGGGAAAAGACCGGCTCACCGCCTTCAGCGACGGCGTCATCGCGATCGTCATCACGATCATGGTGCTGGAACTGAAGGTGCCGCACGGCGCCGACTGGCACGCGCTCGCCGGGGTGGCGCCCCATTTCGTGGCCTATGTGCTGAGTTTCATTTATCTCGCCATCTACTGGAACAATCACCACCACATGATGCACACGGTCGCGCACGTCGACGGGCTGATCCTGTGGGCCAACGCCAACTTGCTGTTCTGGCTCTCGCTCATCCCGGTGGCGACCGCCTGGCTCGGCGAGAACCCGCGGGCGCCGGTCCCGACCGCCACCTACGGCGCGGTCCTGCTGATGCCGGCGATTGCCTACAATCTGTTGCAGCAGGCGATCCTGCATCGGGAGGGCGGGGATTCCGTGCTGGCGCGCGCGGTGGGACGCGATCGCAAGGGCAAGCTGTCGCCGTTCTTCTATCTTGCGGCCATCGGCTTGGCGTTCGTGGCGCCGTGGGCGTCGGTCGCGATCTATATCGCGGTTGCGGTCCTGTGGCTGGTGCCGGACCGCCGCATCGAGAAGGCGTTGCCGGAGAGCTAGCGTCGGATTCATTCATGTTGAATTTGAACCGCCCTCATCCTGAGGAGCGTTCCGCAGGAGCGCGTCTCGAAGGAGAGGGCGGCCCATCCTTCGGGACGCATTGCGGAGTTTATCATCGGGCCGCGCTTCGCGCGGACCCGTTGGTGGGCGAGATCGACACCGGCAAACACAAGCCGGATGTGGCCATCGACGGCAATGCGGAGGGGCTGCATGCCGGGGAAGCGGGTGGCAAAGCCAGACTAGTCGTCGAGGCCGGTCGTCCTGACGCCGACATCGCCGGGCGACTGCATGTCCATGACCCCTCCGTCATCCGGCCGCCGGCCGGTTCGCGTCACGACAGCCGGCCGCAACGCCGCGGACCAACATTCGCCCCGGGGTTGAGGACGCCCCATGCCGGTGCGGTTTCCTGTTGTGCGGCATCATCTTACCCGCTGCCGTCCCCCGATGTGTTCACATTTTCGGCCAGCTTGTGACCCACTATCGCCTGCCCGCTCCGTTCAGCTTGTTGGTTGGCGACGGGTCGAGGGAGGTTCGTATGGGAGCGTCGGATTTCGATGAGCGGAACAATCGCCTCGACATTTCGCGCTATGCGCCGCCACGCTATCGTGTGCCGACCGGTGCGACGGCGATGCGTGCGGCCCGGGAGCGGCTGAGCCGCGGCGCCTCCGCGCACGATTCAAACGTGGCGGCCGCGCAATACGTGCCGCCGGATGAACCGATCCAGGTTCAGACGTCGCAGACCGGGTCGCGGTGGTCGACCATTCCGCTGGCGGCGAGCGGGCGGCTTGCCGTCGCCGTGGGTCTCGCCGCCGTGCTGGCGATCGGTTCGGTCACGCTTCTGAAATTGCCGGCCGGACATACGGCGGCTGTCCCGGCGGCGCAGCCGCGCGACACGGCAAGACCCGCGCGCGCGCTCGACCTGCCCAGGCCGGTGCGCACCGTAACGGTGCGGCAGGACCCGGCACCGGCGGGTGATGCGCAGGTTTCTGCTGCGGCCCCGCAGCCTGCGCCGTTGTCCGCGCAGCCGGCCAGCCTCGCCGAACGTATCGGTGCAACCGGTCGGATTCCGGCGCAGCCGCGCGTCACGCCGGCGCTGGCGGTGACGGCGCCGTTGAAGATGTGGGCCATGTTCCCGGGCGGTGCGTCTGCCGGAGAGGACGACACCGCGACCGGCGCCGCCAAAGCCGGTGAACAACAGGACGCAAGCGACAACACGCCAGCGCAGACCGCCGGAAACCGGAAGCCGAAAGCCGTGAAGCAGGCCCGTCGCCGGCATCGCGCACGGCCGCGCCGGACGCGGTCGGCCGCGGGAAAACCGCGGCCGGCGCGGCAAGCGACCGCGGAGGCGGTTCAGCCGGTTAAAAAGCTGCCGCTGCAGGCCGCCATCGATGCGATGTTTGCAAACAGGAACAGCAGCGGTGATGGCGGTTCCGCCGGCGTCGCGCCGGCGACGACGGGGGCCGCGTTCCGCTAGGGCAACGTCTGGACGGCGCGATACAAATCCCGTTCGTGCCCGCGCGAGCCGAAATCCGGCGCCACGATCAAGGATCGCGGACAGGGTGTCCCGGGTCCCGCATTCGCGGCGACGAACGGAACCCGTATCTTCTGAAACGGGACAGGGACGAAGGTCCGTCTTCTATCCGGATCAGCCGGCGCCGCGCTCCGCCATGAGCCGCGCCACCGCCGCGCGCAGCTCGGGGATGCCGCTGCCGTTTTCCGACGAGGTCGCCAGCACGGTCGGATAGCAGGCCGGCCGTCTGGCGAGCGCGGCCTCGACCTCCGCGATGCGCGCCTGCAACTCCGCCGGCTTCACCGCGTCGGCCTTGGTCAGCACCACCTGGTGGCTGACCGCGGCGCGGCCGAGCGCGTCCAGCGTGGGCTGGTCGGTGTCCTTGAGCCCGTGGCGAGCGTCCACCAGCACATAGACGCGCGCGAGATTGGCGCGCCCGCGCAGGTAGGCGTGGATCAGTTCGGTCCAGGCCGCGACCTTGGCTTTGGCGGCGGCGGCGTAGCCGTAGCCCGGCATGTCGACGATGCGCAGCTCCCTGCCGGAGGAAAAGAAGATCAGCTCCTGCGTGCGCCCCGGCGTGCGCGAGGTGCGCGCCAGGCTCCTGTGGTTGGTGAGCGCGTTGATCAGGCTCGACTTGCCGACGTTGGAGCGTCCCGCAAAGGCGATCTCGGTGCCGCGCATGGCGGGCAGAGAGGCTTCGCTGCCGGCAGCCGCCACGAAGTCCCATTGCGTGACGAACAGCTTGCGGCCGGCTTCGATCTCGTCCGGCGTGAAGGTGGCGGGGGAATCCATGCGGGGCTTCATGCCCGGATCGTTGGGAGGGGGCAAGGGCGGGGGCTTGGCTTGACGTTGGCCAGCGCGTCAGCAGGCGGTACGTCGCGTCTCGTGCCCTCTCCCCTCTGTGGGAGAGGGCAGTTCGGAGCTTCAGCGCGAAAGAATGGGTGAGGGGGTGAAGCCACCTTTCTCCGCCCCTCATCCTGAGGAGCCGCCGAAGGCGTCTCGAAGGATGGGGGCGGCCTCGTGGTTCGAGACGCGCTGCTGCGCAGCGCTCCTCACCATGAGGCCGGGAGGGTCAAGCGGGTCGCGCGTCAGCGCCAACGCGAATAACCCGCACAAGGGCGGGCTGCAGGGTCATTTATGGGCGAATGCGCCTTTGCCAGCGGCGCAGCGTCACGCTGGAAGGGAATATGTTCCGTATGCTCTCGCGAGCGGAACGGGCGTCGAACGATGAATCGTGGTAGAATTTCCACCAGGAGAGAATGATGCAGGCCGATATTGCCGAAAAGCGCGATGCCCTTGCCGCCCTCTGCCGCCGCTACGGCGTGGCGCGGCTGGAGGTGTTCGGCTCGGCGGCGCGCGGGGTGGATTTCGATCCGGGCAAGAGCGATTTCGACTTCCTGGTCGAATTCGAACCGCGCAGCGACCTGTCTCCGCGCGAACGATTTCTCGGATTGGCCGAAGCGCTGGAAAAACTCATGGGGCGGCCGGTCGATCTCGTCGAGCGCAAGGCGGTGGAGGCCAGCCGCAATTACATCCGGCGGCGGGCCATCCTGCGACAGGCCGAAACGGTCTATGGCTAACCTGCCCGAACGAGACGCGGCGTTCCTGCTCGACATGCTGCTGGCCGCGCGCGACGCACTGAGCTTTGTTGAAGGTCTCGACGAAGCCGCGTTTCGTAAAAGCCGGCTGCACCAGAGCGCGGTGATCCGCGCGCTGGAGGTGATCGGCGAGGCGGCGGGCAAGGTCTCGGCCGCGACGCAGGCCGCACATCCCGAAATCAAGTGGCGCGAAATCACGGGCATGCGGCACCGTCTCATCCACGGCTACGCCGACCTCGGTCTCGATCATGTCTGGATGGTGCTGCGTGACGATCTTGCCCCGCTGATCGCAACGCTCGAACGGCTTGTGCCGCGGGAAGATGAGGATTGATTCGTCACGGCCTGGCTTCGCCCAAATAGTTGGCTTGCAGACGCACGAGCCCTCCGCAGCTCAAGTGACCGGCCCGCTGCAACGCCAGCAGCATCTGTTCGACGTCGTCGAAAACGACATCATCTCCCGCAAGCCGGGTGATATCGTGCGCTCTCGCAAGGCGGTGGAGGCCAGCCGCAATTATATCCGGCGGCGGGCCATTCTTCTCCGTTCGTCCCCGCGAAAGCGGGGACCCAGGGGCCAGGGATTCCGGGTAAGCGGGCAAGGTGGGTTACACGCCTCCGGCGCTAATCCACCCTGCGCGCTGGCATGAACGAGCGTTCCCACCGCTTATACATTCGTAAGCGGGCACCGATTAGCGACAAACGCGCCGCGTTCTGTACCTCACATGGCCACTGCGTGTCACGGTACGCACGCGAATTACGCGGCAGTTCCCGTAGTAGGCGTCGTTGGCATCATAGCCCCTGCGATGTCGGTAACCATCTTCGTGAAACCGCGGGCCCACGCCGATACCAAGCGGGCCGAGTTGCACGCCCGCACCGTGGGAATCCGCACCAAGAAACACTTGCGCACTAGCCGGTGCCGCAATGCCGATTACGGTGACGGTGGCCAAGCCGATTAGAAACCGCTTCATCGAAGGCTCCCATGTTGTTTTGAATTAGCTCTGAACATTACCTAAGCGACAATTGTCCCTGAACAACTGTTCAATACCGCACACTCTCGCTATGTCCGGGAGCGGACGCGTAAGTTTGATTTATTTATGAACCTTTTATGGAACGGACGTCGTGGACACTCGTTGGTGCGATGCCGTCCACAGCGTGACGGCATACTTCCAACATACAGGAGACGTTCATGCGAAGCGACCTTCGTTCCCACGCGATCGCGATTGCGGTCATATTTATGGGCAGTGTCGGCCTCGCGGCCGCACAAGGCATGTCCGACCAGGGGCAACTCAAGCTCAGTCCCGCCCAACAGCAGGACGTCATGAAAGGCCTGGCCAGCGAGCCGGCGCAGTCGTCAACGGAAGCCGAAGAGGCTACGGTTGGCACCAAGCTACCGGAGACGGTGAAGGCGCAGCCGCTACCAGGCGCTGTGACCGCGCAGGTGCCAGCGACTGACAAGTACACGTTCGTCAAGATGCCGGACCGCATCCTTCTGATTCACCCCGACACCGGGGCGGTCGCCGAGATCATCACGAATGAATCCTCGACAACCGGATCGGGTTCGGGCGAGTCGGACCAGGGTGACAAAAAGTAACGATGCGGGCGAATAACCCAGGCGGCGGATCCAACCGCCGTACGTTGCGGTAGCGGCGTTGGCGCTTAAGGTGCCATGAAGTGAACCGAACCGGCGCTGCTACCGATGTTCTGAAGCATGATAATAGCGTTCCGCTGGGAACCTCCCTCGACGGGGCCGACAGATCCCGCGCGATGCGCGGACAAGCCTCGGGTCGAGACACCGGTTAAATACAGCCAGCGCCACATGTCTTGTTCGAACAGCAGGAAGCCGGATCTTTGCGAAAACCGGCAGAAGGTACCGCATTAAGGCCCTTTTTTGGTATAAGGTGACGGCAATGGAAATGTTCATCCATGAACAGAACCTCTTGCTCTTGCGGAAGCAGTTAAGCGAGACGCCGCACGAAACGAAGCGGCGTCAGATTTTGAAGCTGCTGACGGAGGAAGAAGGGAAGAACTGCACGCCGCCCAAAGAAAAGTAAGCCATGTCCGTTGACGGCGCATGCTGATTTCTCACGGACGCAATGTCGCGGCGCAGGGTGGCTCGACTCACGGGAAATGTTACTTTGGCGAGCTCACTGTACGCGGCTGATCGGCCAGCAGCACGCTCAACAAAGAACTATGGATTTCCAGATGTCCGTTGTAATCTATGAAACCCAATTTGCGAAACTTGTTCATGAAGTGACTGACGCGTGACCGGGTCGTGCCGATCATCTCGGCGAGCATCTCCTGGCTGATCTTCGCGAGAATTGGCTCAGGCCGGCCTTCCTTCCCGAAGTTAGCCAACAGCAGCAACAGGCGCGCAAGCCGCTTTTCGGTGGAGTTGAAGAGCTGATCGACCAGGTCTTCTTCAACCCGCGCGTTCCTCGCCAAAATATGAGAGACAAACATTTGCGAAAATGCGGGTTCGTCATGAATGACCCGTTGAATTTCACTCTTTTTTACGTTCATCGCCTCGCATTCTGTCATTGCAGACGCCGTTGCCAGGCGCTTTGGCTGTCCAAGCAAGCATCCTTCACCGACAAATTCGTCGGGTCCCAAAAGGGCGACAACGGCTTCCTTTCCGTCCTTGGACAGGACGGCGACTTTGACCTTGCCCTTCTTGATATAGAAAACCGCATCCGCATCGTCGCCCTGGGCGAAAAGGACTTCCTTCTTTGAATACGTCGAAACGTGTCGACCGACACCTGCCGTAGCTAAAAACACTGCAGGATCGAACAGCGGGTTCTTGGCCGTTTTGCGGTTTGCGTTGCGCTTGACCGGCTTTGATCCAGGTTGATGAGACATGATGGAATCGCCTCCATTCAGGCGAGAGCATATTTGTCTCCCAGCCACCGACGCCTGATACAGGCCTTCTGTTGGTGATGTGCCAGTGTATGCTTCCAGACACATGAGTCCAAGGGCAATTCGGCGCCGTTGGGATGAGGCGAATTGGTTCATGACCATATGACTGTTTGCCGCAGGCATGATTTCCGGTGTTAATTTGGCCTGAATAAAACGAAAAGTGGTCTGTATGGACCGCGATTGTCTATCCGAGAGGACTAGTGTGGCTTCACCACCGAAACGGCTTTTGGGCTTCGGTGGCCGAGAGAGAGACAGTCCGGTGCTCCCGCTCGTGAAACTCGGGAGGTAAAAATGAACATCGTTCCGATCCGGGATGTTGCGTTTGACGACAAGGCGACCCTCGCAATGGGCCTCGCGTTCGATCGCGTCTGCAAGTCGCTCGGTGGCATTGGCCGCGGCATCGCAAGGCGAGAGATGATTGCGAAGTGCGTGATTGAAGCTGCCAAAAGTGGTGAGCGCGATCCGGCCCGGCTTTATGCGAAGGGGTTAAGGGTGTTTCGCATCGCAGACACGCAGATGCCAATTGCTGGCGGAGACCGCGATTTCCCCGTCCCGGTCTTCGCTTTGATCGCGCGCACAGCGTGATCCAAAAGTGCCCCGCCCTATGCAACCAATCCCCCAGCGCATAGAGGCGGGGTACTTTACCAAACGCCGTACTCTTCGGCGGCGGAGGATGCTTTGGTCGCCGTCGCGGCTACTGATAAGCAAGCTTTTGTCGTTCGCGATAAAGGTGCTGGCGAGATGATCAATAGGATAGTGATGGGTGAGGGCGACTGCCATGGTCGATTCCTTTGCAGTTGGCGTGCGGGTCGTCGGGCGGGGCGTCGCCTCTCGCGCCCTCTCCCCCAACCCGGATCGGCGCTGCGCGCCGTCCGGGCCGGAATTTGTGGGAGAGGGCACATTCGGAGCTTCAGCGGAAATGAATGGGTAAGGGGCGTGAAGCGACCTCTCTCCACCCTCATCCTGAGGAGCCGCGCAAAGCGCGGCGTCTCGAAGGATGCGGGCGGCCACCCGATCCCGGGTTTACCCGGAGATCGGCATTAAGAGTGCGCAAGTCGGGTAAACCCGACTTGCGGGTTCGAGACGCGCTCCGGAGTTCACCATCGGGCCGCGCTTCGCGCGGACCCGTTGGGAGCGCTCCTCACCATGAGGCCGGGAGGGACAGTCGGGTCGCGCGTCGGCGCCAACGCGAAAAGCCCGCACAAGGCGGGCCGCAGGGTCGATTGTGGAAGGATGCGCCTTTGCTAGCGGAGCAGCGTCACGCTGTCAAGGAATATTGTCCGCCAAGGAGCATCAGACCGCATGCGGGCAATGCGGGGCTTCAGGCGATGAATGTGCGGTAGAATTCACGTCAGGAGAGAATGATGCAGGCCGATATTGCCGATAGGCGCGAGGCGCTTGCCGAACTCTGCCGCCGCTACGGCGTCAAGCGGCTGGAGGTGTTCGGCTCGGCGGCACGCGGGACGGACTTCGATCCGGACAGGAGCGATGTCGACTTCCTGGTCGAATTCGAGCAGGGCGGCGACCTCACACCGCGCGACCGGTTTCTCGGGCTGGCCGAAGCGCTGGAAAGGCTCATGGGGCGGCCGGTCGATCTCGTCGAACGCAATGCGGTGGAGACCAGCCGCAATTATATCCGGCGGCGGGCCATCCTGCGGGCACGCCGAAACGGTCTATGGCTGAGCTGCCATCTCACTCCGTTCGTTCTCGCGCAAACCGATCAAAATCCCCGCATTCCGCTTCGCTTAGTCCTGGCAATTTGCTTAAGGTTGTCGTGATAAATCGATTTAAGTAACGCTCACAAATTATCAAGGGGACAGTGAGACGTGGCGGGGAACGCGGTTGCCGACGCTATTTCCAGATTTGGCGCCGGCATCAAACCAAAGTTTGCCAAGGTCGTTGAAGGCGCGCCGGAAGATCAGCTTCGCGGCCCGCTCGAAACCCTCATCCACGATTTCGCCATTGCCGCCGGCCTGCCCGCCGGTTCGGTCCACCTGATCGGAGAGACAACGCTTGCCGATATAAAGACGCGTCCGGATTTCGCGGTCACCGTTAGCAAGGCCCTGGTCGGCTTCATCGAGGTCAAGGCGCCGGGCAAGGGCGCCGACCCGCGCAGATTCGACAATCCGCACGACAAGGACCAGTGGGACAAGCTCAAATCGCTACCGAACCTCCTCTACACGGATGGCAACGCGTTCAGCCTGTGGCGAGACGGCAAGCTCGAAAGGGAAATCGTCCGCCTCGACGGCAACGTCGAGACCTCGGGGACGAAGCTCGCGGCGCCCACAACGCTGCTTCCGCTTATCAGCGATTTCCTTCGATGGTCGCCGATTCCGCCGAAGACCGCCAAGCAGCTCGCGCAGGTCAGCGCCCGGCTGTGCCGTTTGTTGCGTGACGAGGTCGTCGAGCAGATGGCGCTCGGTAGTCCCGGCACTCACCGGACTGGCGCAGGACTGGCGCAAGCTTCTGTTTCCGCAGGCGGACGATGCGCAGTTCGCCGACGGCTACGCGCAGGCGGTGACCTTCGGCCTTCTGGTCGCGCGGGCGCGCGACATTTCATTGGCGCACGGCACGGAAGATGCGGCGCAGGAGCTGCGCAAATCGAACTCGCTGATCGGAACCGCGCTCAGGCTACTTGACCGAGGACCCGTCGAACCAGGAGGCGCTCAAGACGTCGCTTGGCACGCTCACGCGTGTGCTCGATGCGGTCGATTGGCACGTCATCAGCAAGGACAAACCGGAAGCCTGGCTCTATTTCTACGAGGACTTCCTGGAGGTCTACGACAACACGCTGCGCAAGCGCACCGGCTCCTATTACACGCCGCCGGAAGTGGTGTCGGCGATGGTCAATCTCGTCGATGAAGCCTTGCGCGGGCCGCTGTTCGAGCGCCCGGCCGGCTTCGCCGCGAGCGACGTGGTCGTGGCCGATCCGGCGGTCGGCACCGGTACGTTCCTGCTCGGCGTATTGCGCCGCATCGCGGCGACAGTCGAGGACGATGAGGGCGCGGGCGCGGTGCGTGGCGCGATCGAGGTCGCTGCGAAGCGCTTATTGGATTCGAAATGCAATTTGGGCCGTTCGCGGTGGCGCAGCTTCGGCTGATCGCCGAAATGCAGGCGCTAATGGGCAAGCCGCCGCTGCCCGAGCTTCGGCTGTTCATCACCAACACGCTCGGCAATCCATTCATTGAGGAGGAAAAGCTCGGACAGACCTACGAGCCGATCGCAATTTCGCGGCGCGCGGCAAACAAAGTCAAGAAAGAGGAGCGAATTACAGTCGTTATCGGCAATCCGCCGTACAAGAATCAGGCAGCCGGAATGGGCGGATGGATCGAGAGTGGTGGGGGTGCCGGACACATGCCCCCACTTGCCCGCTGGACGCCGCCTCATGAATGGGGTGTGGGCGCTCACGCACACCATTTGAAGAATCTCTATGTCTACTTCTGGCGCTGGGCGACGCTAAAAGTGTTCGGAGCGGGTTGGCACGACGCAACCGGCCAGCCGGACGAGGACCGATACGGCGTTGTCTGCTTCATTTCGGTTGCGGGTTTTCTCAATGGCCCAGGCTTCCAGAAGATGCGCGAAGATTTGCGCAAGGATTCAGCGAAATATGGGTGATCGATTGCTCGCCCGAGGGCCATCAACCTGACGTGCCCACGCGCATCTTTGAGGGCGTGCAGCAGCCGGTGTGCATCGTTCTCGCCGCGCGCGCTCCGAACAAAGATCGGGATGTGGCTGCGCGGCTACGCTATGTGACGCTGCCGAAGGGTAAGCGAGGAAAGAAATTTGAAGTCCTCTCGAAGCTGTCGCTACACGCCGCGAATTGGCAGAACGGCGCGAGCGGTTGGCGCGAGCCGTTCTTGCCGGAGCAAAGCGGCGCCTGGGCGACGTTTCCCACACTTGGCGAACTGTTTGTATGGTCAAGCCCCGGCGTCAAGACCCACCGGACCTGGATAATTGCGCCTGACGTTGCAACGCTCGAACTTCGTTGGAAATCGCTTCAGCAAGAAAAAGATGCAAAAGAAAAAGAGATTCTGTTCCATCCCGATCCTGGCGAAGGTAAAGCTCGCGCTCGCTATATCAGCAAGACGCTGACCGACGATTTGGGTTCTTTTCATACCCGGCATGTCAGCGTTGAAAATGACAAAGAGTTGATCGTAGCGCCTATAAGGTATGCATTTCGGTCGTTTGATCGGCAGTGGTTGCCGCCCGATCTTCGCCTGATGAGCAGGCCGCGTCCCGATTTGTGGGCGGCAAACTCCTCAAAGCAAGTATATTTGACTTGTCTGGAGGCGCACTCGCCTGAAAATGGGCCGCCGATTACGTTTACAAATCTCATTCCCGACAATGACCACTACAAAGGCTCATTTGGTGGTCGCGTTTTGCCACTCTGGCGCGACCGCGCCACGACACAACCGAACATCAAGCCGGCGCTGCTGGCGCATCTGGCGAACGTCTACGCGCAGCCGGTGAAAGCCGAGGACGTAATGGCCTATCTCGCCGCCGTGATGGCGCATCCGGCCTTCACGGCGCGCTTCAAGGCCGATCTCGTTCGTCCCGGCCTGCATGTTCCTCTCACCGCCGATGCCAAGTTGTTCGCCGAAGCCGTGGCGCTCGGCTCGGAAGTGATCTGGCTGCATTGCTACGGCGAGCGCTTTGCCGACCCGGCAGCCGGGCGGCCGAAGCAGGCGCCGCGCCTGCCGAAGGAGGTTGCCCCCACCATCCCGAAGGCGGGCGAAATTCCCGGCGCGCCCGAGCCGTTGCCCGATACCATGGATTACGACCCCGCCACCCGACGCTTGGAAATCGGCAAGGGCTATGTCGAAAACGTCACGCCGGAAATGTGGGCCTATGAGGTCTCCGGCAAGCAGGTGCTCTGGCACTGGTTCAGCTATCGCCGCCGCGACCGCAGCCGTCCGATCATCGGCGACCGCCGTCCGCCGTCGCCGCTCAACTCCATCCAGCCGGACCATTGGCTGCCGGAATACACCAGCGACCTGCTCGACCTGCTCAACGTGCTGGGCCGCCTGATCGCCTTGGAACCGAAGCAAGCCGATTTGCTGGACCGCATCTGCGCCGGCCAGCTTCGCAATGCCGACGAACTGCGCGAGGCCGGGGCGTTCACCCATTCGGACGAGACGCCGACAAAGCAAAAAGGCAAGAGCAAAAGCAAGGTCTGAGAAGCGGTGGATAGCTGCGGGGACATTTGTGTGTACCGCTCGCATCGGTCCGCAGGATCGCTAAAGATTCGCACAATTCGCAATTCGATTCCCGTGTGAACCATGTCTTCTTCCCGCCAAGGCGACCTGTTCGGACACGAAGGGCCGGAACCCTCAGACGAGGATTTCGAGACGCCGACGTATTATCCCGATCCCGACAAGGTGCGCGAGGAGTTGCATAAGATTCTGGCCGAGGCGCGCGCGGCCAAGGCAATGCCCTGGGACAACAAGCGCGCCGCGCTCTACCGCACCATCTTCCCGCAGATGACCAACTGCTTGCCCGAGGACGAAGGCGCGCAATTGCGCTTCCAGTTCGAGGAAGAATTGGCGCGCCTCGAAGCGGCGTAGCGCCGGCGTCGCGTACCAAGGGCTCCCGGGTCAGGGCATTCAGCTCTGCGGCTTCTTCTTCCCGAACAACGCCTTGACGTTATGGAACAGCTCGATCTTCGCCCCGTGCTTGCGCATGATGATCGACTGCTGCGCCACCCTCGGTCACGAAAATTCGCTGCTCACGTGCGGCGATGTCGATGACGGAAGGATCTTCAGCGCCGGAAGCGACATCGATCACGGCGGCAACATCGTGGCCGGCGTCGCGCAATGCGCGAACCACGCGGAAGTCGCAGCTCTCATCGGCGAGAAAGCGCATCTAGCCGGGCGGCTCGACCAGCACGGTTTCCTCATGGGCAATTGCGTCGGCTGCGTACGATATTGCCGCCTGGATATCGTCCCTGGTGAGATGCGGATAAGCCTCGAGCAGATCGTCTTGCGTGGCGCCCTCGCCAAGCTTGCGCAGGATCAACTCCACAGTAATTCGGGTGCCCCGAATGACCGGCTTACCAAGCATCACCTTGGGATTGATCGCTATACGGGCGTGTGCCATGGGCTTTCCGCTTTCAATGAGCGTGTAAAATTCATGATAGCCGAGAATCGAGCGGCGATAAATGGCCTTTCCCGATGGTAGACCCCCGCGGGCTGCGCCTGAACCACGCCAGTCATCCAGAGCCTGATCCATGGAGCTTGAAGCGATACCCGGCTCGTCCCCGCGAAAGCGGGGACCCGGGGCCAAAGAACTGGATTCCCGCCTGCGCGGGAATGAACGGAGAGTGCGGCAGCTCGAGTGGATCAAACTCCAAAACGAAAATGGCCGGGACGAGCCCGGCCATGACGTGGGAAATGTAGGGGCTACGCCGCTCTAGCTCTGCGGCTTCTTCTTCCCGAACAACGCCTTCACGTTATCGAACAGCTCGATCTTCGCCCCGTGCTTGCGCATGATGATCGACTGCTGCGCCACCGACAGCGTGTTGTTCCAGGCCCAGTAGATCACCAGACCGGCGGGGAAGCTCGCCAGCATGAAGGTGAAGATCACCGGCATCCAGTTGAAGATCATGGCCTGGGTCGGGTCCGGCGGCGTCGGGTTGAGCTTCATCTGCGCCCACATGGTCACGCCCATGATCAGCGGCCAGATGCCGAGATGCAGGAAGTGGCCGACCACCGGGATGATCGTCGGGTCCCAGGGAATGAGGCCGAACAGCGTGAACAGGTTGGTCGGGTCGGGCGCCGACAGGTCGTGGATCCAGCCGTAGAACGGCGCGTGCCGCATCTCGATGGTGACGAACAGCACCTTGTAGAGCGAGAAGAACACCGGGATCTGGATCGCGATCGGCAGGCAGCCGGCCAGCGGATTGATCTTCTCCTTCTTGTAGAGCGCCATCAGCTCCTGCTGCTGCTTCGCCTTGTCGTCGGGGAAGCGCTCCTTCAGCGCGGCCATCTGCGGCTGCACCGCCTTCATCTTCGCCATCGAGGCGTAGGACTTGTTGGCGAGCGGGAAGAAGGCGATCTTGATCAGCACGGTGACGATCAGGATGGCGAGGCCGAAATTGCCGACCAGCCGGTAGAACCAGTCGATCAGCGTGAACATCGGCTTGGTGATGAAGTAGAACCAGCCCCAGTCGATCAGCAGATCGAAATGGTTGAAGTTGTACCGGCTCTCGTAGGCCTTGATGACGTTGACTTCCTTGGCGCCGGCGAACAGGTGGGTGGTCACGCTGGTGCTGGCGCCCGGCGCCACGGTCTTGGCGTCGAGCAGGTAATCGGTCTGGAAGGTCTCCCTGGTGCCGGCCTTGCCGGTCGAGAAGCGCGCCTTCAGGTGCGCCTTCGGGTCGGGCAGCAGGGTCGCGGCCCAGTATTTGTCGGTGATGCCGAGCCAGGCGTTGGTGACGTCGAAGTTGATGGCCTTCTCGTCCTTCATCTTCGCGTAGGTGTATTCCTGCAAGGCCTTTTCGCCGAGGTAGCCGACCAGTCCCTCGTGCAGGATGTAATAGCCTTGGGTCTTCGGGATGCCGTGGCGCGAGATCAGCCCGTAAGGAAACAGCGTGACCGGATCGCCGCCCTTGTTCGCCACCTCATCCCTGACGGTGAACAGGTAATTGTCGTCGACCGAAATGGTGCGGCGGAACGCGAGCCCCTGGCCGTTGTCCCAGGTGAGCGTCACCGGGCTGCCCACGCCGAGCGCGCCGGAGCCCTCCTGCTTCCACACCGTGTCGCCGGTCGGCAGCTTCAGCTTGCCGGCGGCGGCGGTCCAGCCGAACTCGGCATAGAATGGATCCGGGCTGCCCGACGGCGACAGCAGCACGATCGGCGGCGAATTCCTGTCGACGGTCTCGCGGTATTTGCTGAGCTTGAGATCGTCGATGCGCGCGCCCTTGAGCGCGATCGAGCCGCTCAGGGCGCCGGTTTTGACCGCAACGCGCGGCGAGGTCGCCAGCGCCTGGTCGCGGCTGGCGTTGGCGGCGGCCGGGGCGGCGCTCTGGCCCGGGACCTGGGGCGCGCCCGGGGACGCTGCGGGAGCGGGTGTTTGCGCGCTCTGGCCGGGTCGGGTCGCGCCCGGCTGCGGCGCGCTCTGGCCGGACGGGGTCGCGGCCTGCTGCGGCGCGGTCTGGCCGGAGGGCGGTGCGGCCTGCTGCTGCTGGGCCTGCTGCCGTTGCAGCGTCTCCTCCCGCGCCTTCTGCTGCGGCATGCCGACGAAATATTGCCAGGCGATCAGCACCACCGCCGAGAGCAGGATGGCGAGGAGAGTATTCTTGTTGTCGGTCATTCAGTTACTGCCTTGCGCCCCGCATGCACCCGCCGTAGCGCCCCCTCGAAGTCCCGCGCCATCCGCTCGAATGGCACGCGCAACGCGGCGCGCCGCCCGATCAACACGTAGTCGTGACCGGCCCGCATACGCGTCGCCGGTGACAACCGTACGATTTCGCGCAACCGCCGCCGAACCCGGTTACGTTCGACCGCATTGCCGACCTTCTTCGACACGGTGAAGCCGAAACGGGCCGGGCCGCTGTCGCCTCGCTTGCGCGCTTGCAGCACGAAGGCGGGGGCCGCGACTTTTGTTCCGGCCGATGCAGCCGCCGCAGCCAGGAAGTCCGCCCGTTGCCTCAGCCGTTCCATGGAAGCAAAGCGCGGGCTCCGGTTGGTGCCGCTTTTCTTACGCGGAGAGCCGCTTGCGCCCGCGCCCGCGGCGTGCCGAGACCACCTTGCGTCCGCCCTTGGTGGCCATGCGCGCGCGGAAACCGTGACGACGCTTGCGTACGAGCTTGCTCGGTTGATAGGTCCGCTTCACGATTAAGTTCTCCGCTGGTCGCGCCGTGGTGGTGGGGCGCGCCGATTTCGCCCCCAAGCCCGCCATGAAAACCCGCAATTGGGGCGGATCGGCACGGGATTTTGCGCGGCTTATAAGGGAGGGGCGTTCACCCGTCAATGCGACCACCGCGCCGCGGAAAGTGGCCAAATCATGCGGTCACATAGGGTCACAAGCGGGTGATGCCACCCCGCGCCGGGGCCATCGCTCGTGTATATAGTGTTCATGTCCGCTTCGGCCCCATCCACCCGCGAAACCCGCGGTTTCGCCCGCCGGCTGCTGCCGCTCATCGCCATCGTGGCGATCGCGGCGGCGGTCTACCTGGCCGTGGGCCGGGGTATGATTTCGCTCGAGTCCCTGGTCCGGCACCGGGCCGCCATCGACGCCTTCGTGACGGACCACCAGGTCCTCGCGGTGCTGGCCTATATCGGCCTCTACACCGTGGCCGTGGCGCTCTCCCTGCCGGGGGCGACCTTCCTGACCGTGACCGGCGGCTTCCTGTTCGGCCTGGTGCTCGGCGCCTCGGCCGCGATCATCGGCGCCACCGTCGGCGCGACCGTCATCTTCCTGGTGGCGCGGACCGCACTCGGCGAGCCGCTGCTCAGGCGGGCGGGCCCGCGCGCCATCAAGCTGGCGGAAAACTTCCGCGAGGACGCCTTCAGCTATCTCCTGTTTCTGCGGCTGGTGCCCGCCTTTCCCTTCTTTCTGGTCAATCTGGTGCCGGCCTTCGCCGGGGTCGGCCTTGTGCCCTTCGTCACCGCCACGGCCCTCGGCATCATTCCTGGCGGCGTCGCCTATGCCTTCGCCGGCACCGGTCTCGACAGCATCATCGCCGCGCAGAAGAATACCTATGACGCCTGCATGGCGGCCGGCCGCACCGACTGCGAACTGACATTCGACCCGACGGCGATCCTGACGCCGCAGCTGATCGGCGCGCTGGCAGCGCTGGCGGCGCTGGCACTGGTGCCGGTCGCGGTCAAGCGTCTGCGGGCGCGCAAGCGCGCCGTCAGCGATATTTGATATTTTGTTGCTGGGAAAGCCCGAAGGCCATGCCGGAAGTTCTCAAGCCTGACATTTGTGTCATTGGTGCCGGTTCTGGCGGTTTGTCGGTGGCGGCCGCAGCAGCGGCCTTCGGCGTGCCGACCGTGCTGATCGAACGCCACAAGATGGGTGGCGACTGCCTCAACACCGGCTGTGTGCCGTCCAAAGCGTTGCTGGCGGCGGCCAAGCGCAACGAGCACATGCACCATTCAGGTGCGTTCGGATTGAGCGCGTCGCAGGTTCATGTTGATTTCGCCAGGGTGCACGACCACGTGCACGGCGTCATCGCGGAAATTGCACCTGTTGACTCCGAGGAGCGCTTCACCGGACTCGGCGTGAAGGTGATCAGGGGCTCGGCGAAGTTCGTCGACAGGCAGACGGTGGCGGTCGGCGATGAATTCGCGATCCGCGCCCGGCGTTTCGTCATCGCCACCGGCTCTGCGCCGGCGGTGCCGCCGATCCCTGGCCTCGACAGCGGTCCTTATCTCACCAACGAGTCGATCTTCACGCTGACCGAACGCCCGCCGCATCTTATTATCATCGGCGCCGGCCCGATCGGCCTCGAAATGGCGCAGGCGTTCCGCCGTCTCGGCAGCACCGTCACCGTGCTGGAAGCGGCCACGCCGTTCGCCAGGGACGACCCGGAAGCCGCCAACATCGTGCTCGATCAGCTCGCGCGTGACGGCGTTACCGTGCGCGCCGGCGTGAAGGTGGTGAAGGTCGCGCACCAGAGCGGCAAGGTGACGGTGACCGTCGATGACGGCGGTATGGAAGGGGCGGTTGATGGCACCCATCTACTCGTCGCCACCGGCCGCAAGGCGACCGTCGATGGATTGAACCTCGAGGCGGCCGGCGTGCATTACGATCGCGCCGGCATCAAGGTCAGCCGCAAGCTGAAAACCAGCAACAGCCGCATATACGCCATCGGCGATGTCGCCGCGGGCCAGCCGCAGTTCACGCACGCCGCCAACTATCACGCCGGTCTGGTGATCAGGAATGCACTCTTCCGCCTGCCCGTGAAGGTCAACGTGCACGCAATTCCGTGGGTGACCTACACCGACCCCGAACTGGCGCAGACCGGCCTGACCGAGGCACAGGCGCGCGCGCAAGGCCACAAGCAGCTGCGCATCATGCGCTGGCCCTATCACGACAACGACCGCGCCGTCGCCGAGCGCACGACGCATGGCCACATCAAGGTAGTCACGACACCGAAGGGCCAGATTCTGGGTGTCACCATTGTCGGTGCGCAGGCCGGCGAACTGATTACGCCATGGACACTGGCGATCGCACAAAAATTAAACATCCGCGCCATGACCGGCATCGTGCTGCCTTATCCGACGCTGTCGGAAATCGGCAAGCGTGCCGCTATCGACTTCTTTACGCCCGGTTTGACGCGTCCCATATTGCGGCGCATCATCGCGTGGTTGCGAATTTTCGGTTGAGACATTGTTGCCGATGACTGCCGAGCCCGCCAATGAACCGTCCGTCGAGCCTGCGCCGCCAGCGGCGCGGCGCGCGGGTCTTGGGCTTTCCGGCAAGCTGTTGTTCCTCACCGTCCTGTTCGTGATGGTGGCGGAAGTGCTGATCTATGTGCCATCGATCGCCAACTTCAGGCTCAACTGGCTCAACGACCGGCTGGCCGCGGCGCACACCGCGGCGCTGGTGCTCGATGCCGCGCCCAGCGGCATGGTGCCGGAATCCCTCGCCAGGCAGATCCTGAGCAGCATCGGCGCGCGCGCGGTGGCGGTGAAGATGGGCAACGAGCGCCGCATGCTCGCCGCCTACAACGTGCCGACGCAAATCCGTCAGAACATCGACATGCGCAGCGTTACCTGGTGGCACGCCATCATGGACGCCTTCGACACGCTGGCGTCTTCGCAGCCGGACGACGTCATGCGTCTGGTGGGGCCGCCGCCGATGGCGCACGGTGACTTTCTCGAAATCATTCTCGACGAGCAGCCGTTGCGCAAGGCGATGGTGACGTTCTCCGTCAACATCCTGCTGTTGTCGCTGGTGATCTCCGGCATCACCGCCATGCTGGTTTTCTTCGCGCTGCATTATCTTCTGGTGCGACCGATGTGGCGCATCACCGGCAACATGGTCGCGTTCCGCGCCGACCCGGAAAACCCGGCGCGCATCATCACCGGGTCGGGGCGCCGCGACGAGATCGGCATCGCCGAGAGCGAGCTCGCCGCCATGCAGCGCGAGCTCGCCTCCATGCTGCATCAGAAGAACCGGCTGGCGGCGCTGGGTCTGGCGGTGTCGAAGATCAATCACGACCTGCGCAACCTGCTTGCCTCCGCGCAACTGTTCTCCGATCAGCTCTCCACCTTGCCCGACCCGAAAGTGCAGCGCTTCGCGCCCAAGCTGATGCGCACCCTGGAGCGGGCGATCGCCTTCTGCCAGTCGACACTGTCCTATGGCGCTGCGCAAGAATCCGCACCCGAGCGCAAGACAATTGAGGTCGAGCCGCTGGTCGAGGAAGTCCATGAGGCGCTCGGACTGGGCATCGACGTGCCGATCCGCTGGATCGTCTCGGTCGAGCGTGGGCTGACGGTCGAGGCCGATCACGATCAATTGTTCAGGATCCTCGCCAATATCGCGCGCAACGCGGTGCAGGCGCTGGAGGCGCGCGGCGCCGGCGACCCGGCGCGCGACCAGATCCGCATCACCGGTCGGCGCGAGGGCGGTGTCGTGGTGCTGGAGGTTTCCGATACCGGGCCCGGGGTGCCGGAAAAGGCGCGCGCCCATCTGTTTCAGGCGTTCCAGAGCTCCACCCGCGCCGGCGGCACCGGGCTGGGTCTGGCGATCGCGGCGGAACTTGTGCGCGCCCATGGCGGCGACATCGCCCTGGTGCCCGGCACCATCGGCGCCACCTTCCGCATCACCATTCCCGACCGGACCATCGACCTCAGCGCCCATCGTAACGAACGCGTGAGGGCCTGAAATTCCGGAATAGCCGGCGTTGCCCGGTGTTGGCGCTTTACAGGGGCGCTATCAACCGAAGGCACGGCCATGCACGCGGGCTCGCCACCGGTTTCGCTGCTCGCGGTTGCGACCGCAGTGCCGCCGCATACGCTCGAGCAGGACGCCGTGGCCGCATTCGCGCGGCAGATCTATGCGCGCAGTTTCGCGCGTTATCCCAAACTTGCCGATGTCTATCGCAACTCCGGCATCGAACGGCGCTACTCGGTGCGGCCGCTCGACTGGTTTGCTGCGCCGCATGACTGGAGCGAGCGCACACAAGCCTATCTCGACGGCGCCGGCGCGTTGTTCGTCGAATCCGCCACCGCCGCGCTCGCGCGCGCAGGCGTGAATGCACGCGACGTCGACGTCATCGTCACCGTGTCGTCGACCGGCATTGCCACGCCAGGCATTGAAGCGCGTGTCGGCGGCGATATGGGCTTTCGGTCATCGGCATTGCGTGTGCCGGTGTTCGGCCGCGGCTGCGGTGGCGGCGTTGCCGGCCTTGCGCTCGGCGCAAGACTTGCGCGCGCCGCGCCTGGCGAGGTCGTCCTGGTGGTCGTGGTCGAACTGTGCACGCTCGCATTTCGTGGCGACCGCGAGGCCAAGGTCGACGTCATATCGTCGGCGCTGTTTGGCGACGGCGCCGCCGCAGCGGTGCTGCGCGTTGACGACCGGCCTTCGCGTCTCTGCATCGGCGCGACCGCCGAACACACCTGGGCCGGCACGCTCGACATCATGGGCTGGACCGTCGATCCGGTCGGCTTCGGTGTCGTGCTGTCGCGCTCGCTGCCGCGCTTTGTCGAGCAGAGGCTGGCGTCGCCCGTGCGCCGCTTCATCAAGAATGCGCGGCTGACGGCGCCGCAGCTTGTCTGCCATCCCGGGGGCGCCAGGGTGCTCGATGCGATGGAGAACGCGCTCGGCCTGCAGGCGGGAACGCTGCGCGACGAGCGTGCAGTACTGCGCGGCCACGGCAATATGTCGGCGCCCAGCGTGCTGTTCGTGCTCGAGCGCGCGCTCAGGCGCGGCATGCGCGGACCGGCGGCGCTGTCGGCGCTCGGGCCGGGATTCACCGCCAGCTTTCTTGCGCTCGAGGCGGCGTGATGGCCGGGGGCGCGTGGCTCATTGCCTTCCTGACGGTCCAGCGGCTCGCCGAACTGATTTGGGCGCGGCACAATACTGCACGGCTGCGTGCTGTCGGCGGCGTTGAATTCGGCGCCACACATTACCCGCTCCTGGTCACGCTGCATGCCTTTTGGTTGTTCGGGCTGTGGTTCGCCGGCCATGATAACCCGGTCGATCCGGGCTGGCTCGCTGTCTTCATTGGTCTGCAGCTCGGCCGCCTGTGGGTGCTCGTCAGTCTGGGCGGACGCTGGACCACCCGCGTTATCGTGCTGCCGGGGGCCGCGCCGGTCACGCGCGGGCCCTACCGCTGGTTCCGCCATCCGAATTACTGGATCGTGGTGCTGGAAATCGCCGTGGTTCCCCTGGCCCTCGGGCTGCCGGTGTTTGCCCTGCTCTTTTCGCTGGCCAACGCGGTGCTTCTCGTCATCCGCCTCCGGGTCGAGAATCGCGCCCTGGCCTGGGCCGGGCGAGCGTTATCGTCCAAAAGCGCATTGACCGCGACCCTTGCCAATCCATAGCCGAGACGATAGCTAAGGCCCGGTTCCGCGGCCTTCAGGGTCCCGCAGACCAAAAGCGCCCGTAGCTCAGCTGGATAGAGCACCAGACTACGAATCTGGGGGTCAGAGGTTCGAATCCTTTCGGGCGCGCCATTTTCGTTTTCATATCAAGCGCTTACGCGGCCGGTTCTGCGCATGCATAATGAGCAGAGTATATCGGTCGCGTATAGGTCGCATTTTCCGCCCCTGCGTGACTCGCCCACGCGCGTCGAGTCTACTCCCATGCCAGTTCATGCACCCTGACGAGCCCATGATGTGGCTTTAATCTGGCGGGAGACGAGTCGGTTTGTGCGATGCGATTCCTCGAAGACGGCGCGGACATTCCGGATGCGCTCATTCGCTCGGTGAGCGATGGCGACGCGGTGTTTCTCTGCGGCGCTGGCGTGTCGATGCGCGTACATGCCGTCCTTCAGAAAGCTGACGGACGACATCCATAGTGAGCTTAAAGAGACGCGCGCGCAATCGCGTTGCCCTGATGCTCAGACCTGTGCTTCGATATTTCCGTGAAATAATGTGCCTGCCTTGGAGCCATCAAGGCTTTCGGCGGAAAATGTCATTGCACGCGTACGCTCGAGCACGAATACCCGGATGGCCGAAGAAAGGTTGCTTTGCTTGCGCGCCAGATCGATGGTGGCAACCAATCTCGACAGCGTTACGCATTGCCCCTGCGCGATCTCCTTCAAGCCGCGCCAGAAAGCATCCTCAAGGCTGACGCTTGTCTTATGTCCACGCACGATGATGGAGCGTTTGACGATTGGCGACCTCATGAGCTTCTCCTTTTCCAAAGAGCCGTCTCTTTTGCAAATCCACGCTTTAATGTCGCTTGCCGATACCCATCCCGGAGCCGTAACTTCGCGCGTGCCTGAATTTGAAAACGCATGGCGCAGTGAATGCCTCGCTTTTGTACCTTCGATATCGGCGAGGCGCTGTTCCAAATTGCACACCCAAAAATGCGTGCGGTACGATGGTGGTGATTTTCAAACGGACCTGTATCCCGGTACCAATCGTAGTGATGCTACGATGTCGAGATGGGTCGCTCCCTCTCTACACCGCTGTCCTGAAACGAGCGATGCAGGTGTCAAGCACCTCATCCAGCGGGCAATCCCACCATCGGTTCGAGAATATCTCGACCTCGACATAGCCCGAATAACCCTGGGCCTCGACCGCGACGCGTACGCGCGGAATGTCGATGACGCCATCGCCCATCATGCCGCGGTCGTTCAGCATGTCGGTGGTCGGCACCATCCAGTCGCAGACATGGAAGGCAAGCAGGCGTTCCCGGCCGCAGCGCTCGATCTGTTCAAACAGTTCGAAGTCCCACCACACATGATAGGTGTCGATTGCGACGCCCAGCATGCCGCTGCGCCCAGGGTCGATAAGATCGCAAAGATCGAGCGCCTGTCGAATCGAATTCACACAGGCACGGTCGGCGGCGTACATCGGATGCAGCGGCTCGATGGCAACTTTCACCCCGGCCGCGCGCGCATGTTCGAGTAATTCGCTGATTCCATCCACGACCTGGTTGCGCGCGGCGCCAATGTCCTTGCTGGGCTCGCTGCCGGGCCTTGAATATTGCGGCAAACCGCCGGCGACCAGCACCAGGCAGGGGGCGCCCAGCGCCCTGGTCTCATCGACCGCGCGCCGGTTGTCGTCGCGTGCTTCCTGTCGATGGGCTGCGTCCGCGGTGAACATGCCGCCGCGGCAATAGCCCGAGAGGTCGACCCCCGCGTCGCGCACGGCGCGCACGGCACGATCGAGACCGACGGCGGCGACCTGGTCGCGCCACGGATCGATGGCTCGGATACCGTGCCGGGCGCAGGCCTCCACGATCTCGATCAAGGAGCCCTGCTTGCGGACTGTCGCCGTATTGAGCGAAAGCAGGCTGTGATCGCCGCTCAGGTCACGCATCGGGTCACCGATTGCCGGTCCCTGTTTTCATCGAAACGGAATTTTCAGGCCCCGGATCATACGTCAATCCCGCGGGCCGCCATCACCGTGCGCATGCGCGAGGCGGCAAGCTCGGGATCGCGCAGAAGCCCGGCCGCGTCGGCCAGTCGGAAGATTTCGGCGAGATGCAATGTCGAGCGTGCGCTTTCCTGGCCGCCGACCAGCGTAGCAGCGTCGCAATCGGCGGAACGCAGTCCGGCCCTTTTCTCCGCAGGGGGACGATGGCCGGGCAATCTTTGAGTTCGGTATGCAACCCGACTATACAGGCTCTCCATGACCGTTCCCCCGCATCCCGGCTTTTCCGCCCATGGCGCCACCATCCCGGCCGTCGGTTTTGGCACCTCGCCGCTGACCGGCGGCGTCTCGACCGACGCGGTGCTGGCCGCGCTTCATGCCGGCTACCGCCATATTGACACCGCCCGCAAATACGGCACCGAGGCGGAGGTTGGCGAAGCGATGCGCGCCTCCGGCGTGCCGCGCGAGGACATCTTCCTCACCACCAAGGTCTCCCACGAATACCTGCGCGCCGGCGATTTCGCGCGCTCGGTTGACCAGAGTCTCGCTGCGCTCAAGGTCGATTACGTCGACCTGCTTATGGTGCACTGGCCCAACCCGGCGATCGCGCTGAGCGAGACCATGCCGGCGCTGGCCAGGGCAAAACGGCAGGGGCTCGCACGCCACATCGGCGTCGCCAATTTCAACATCGTGCTGCTCGACGAGGCCATCGTGCGCTGTCCCGAGCCGCTGGTGGCCCTGCAGGCGGAGTATCACCCCTATCTCGACCAGACCAGGCTGCTGAATGCGGCACGCGAACGCGGGCTGGTCTATGTCGCCTATTGTCCGCTCGGGCGCGGTCGGCTGTTCGATGATCCAGTCCTGGCCGAGATCGCCGAGGCGCGTGGACGCACCATCGCACAAGTGGCGCTACGCTGGCTGCTGCAGCAGGATGTCGCCTCAATCCCGTTCTCGTCGAACCCACAGCGCATCGCCGAGAACTACCGGGTGTTCGATTTCGAACTGAGCGACGACGAAATGAAGCGCATCGCCACGCTCAAGCGTGCCGGCGGCCGCATCGCCAATCCGGCGGGACGCGTGTCCGGCGGCTGGGACTGATCTAGCGTGGAATCTGTGCGCTGAGTTCGGGAGATCGCGAAGCGGCTTCCACGCCCTTTCGCATTTCACGCACAATGGCATCACGCAACGCTTCTGCAAACGCCGCGCCCACCACGTCGCGGTCAAAGGCGATCACCGCAAGTGCGCCGTGTTCGGTCGGCGTGACGACAAGGCGAAGGTCATTCTCAATTGCGTTGTCGTCCTCGTCGCGGCGGACCGTCAGCCGCCCGAATTGCAGCGGGGCATTCGTTGCCATCAGCAATGGCGTATTGCTCGTCTGGCCGGCACAGGAAAAGCCGATTTGCCGTGGTGCGGGACCGGCCGCGCGCCAGGCCGCGCCGAAGGCGTCTTCGCAGGCCGCCAGATCGAACGCCGCATGGGCGCGCGCATGACGCAGATCGCGGGCGAGACGCGCGGCCAGCGCTTCCGGCGGCTCGGTGGCGTCGACGCGGCAGACCAGCGGCACCGTTGTCGCCAGGGGCCCGATGACCGTGCGCTCATGCTCCGATGCCCGTCCGTCAATGTCGCATGCAATCACAAGGTCGGACCGGTCGGTAGCCTCGGCCAGCGCCCGCGTGAAGGCGGCCAACAGCATACTTTCGTTGGCGGCATGATTCGTGAGCAGGGCGCTGACGCGCGCCGTCGGCCCCCTGTTGAGGCCGAAGCCGACCGGGGCCAGCGCCAGGCTGCGCTGCGCGAAGGGCACCGGTAGCGGCGCACCCTTCAGCATCTCGGACCAGAAGGCGACATGCCGCGTCCGGTTTGCGCCATCGAGTTGGGCACGCTCCGCCGCGCGTCGCTGTTGCCAATTCGTGTGCGGCTTCGTTTGACGCGGTGATTCGCCGAGCCGCGCCAGCAGATCTTCCATCGCCAGCGCCGCCGACCAGGCGTCGAAATGGGTCCGCGAGGCGCGCAGCGCGATCCGGGTGCCATTTCCTGCCGGCGTGCACGTGAGGTGTGCGTGCGCCGCCAATTCGCCCGGAATCGCTGCTTGCCAGGCCGCGCGGACATCCGCCTGATCGATGGCCGGTTCGACAGTGACAGAAAGTGAAGCATCGAGTGCTCGCCGGCCTTCGTCAGAGGTCATGCGCGCCTGTCGTGCATCGACAATCCACTGCTCGCGCGGCAATATCCCGGTGTCGTCGGCCCTGGCTTCCCCGGGTTCAACGGTGTCCCGCGCTTGCGCCTCGGAATGTGCCGCGCTGGCACTTTCTTTCGCCAGACCACATGCAAGTTCCACCAGGGTGTCCAGCGTCGCGGCTTCGACGAATCGCGGCAGCGGAATCGACAGGCCGAGTGCGACTTCGATCCGGTTCCACAATTCGAACGACGACAGCGAGTTCGAGCCCGATATCGCCGAGTGGCCGGTGGGTTTCGATCTTCGCAGCGTCGAGCCGCAGCACAGCGGCGATCTCCTGGCGGATAACCGCTTCCGCGCGCGGCGCGCGTTGCGCGGCATCAATTAGAACCAGCGATTGACCGACGGCCTGCCCGGTCCCGCCGGCGCTCTGCGCCAGCGGCGCGAGTCGCGGCGAGGCAGCGAGCGCCTGTTCGCTGGCGCGCAGTCGCGTCCAGTCGGCGGCGGCGTAAGTGAGGTTGGCGCTCCCGCTGGCGAGCGCCGTGCGCACGGCGCGCAAGGCCTCGTCGTTCGCTAATGATAACCAGCCCGCGCTTTCGAGATAGCCAGTCATCGCCTCACTGCGCGCGACGAAGCCCGCTTCGCCGAGCATGCCGAGATTGAGGCAGACGCCGGGAATGCCGTGCGCGCGCTGTGCCCGCGCCAGGCCTTCGAGGAAGGCATTGGCGGCGGCGTAATTGCTCTGCCCGCGCCAGCCCACCACCTGCGCCAGCGAGGAGATTGATACGAAGAAATCGAGCTCGGTATCGCAATCAATGACCGCCTGCGTCAGATTGAGCCCGCCCGCGACCTTGGGTGCGAACACGGCAGTGATCTTGTCCGGAGTCATGCGTTCGAGCGGTGCGTCTTCATAGGTGACCGCCGCATGAATAATGCCCCGGAGCGGCTTGTCGCCGGTCGCGAGCGCGCGCATGGCAGTGTCAACCTGAGCCTTGTCGGCGACATCGAGCGCCAGCGCGACAACATCGGCGCCTTGCGCATTCAAACGCGCGATTTCATGCGGAACGCCGCCGCGCGCAGCCCCGGAACGCGAGGCCAGCACCACGCGGCCGGCGCCCGCTTCCACCAGATCCTGCGCGATCGCGAAGCCGAAACCCGAAAGGCCGCCGGTCACGAGATAGCTGCCGTCAGGGTCGAGCGTGAGACCGGTTGATGCGGGACGCACGGCTGCGTGGGGGTCGCGCATGTCGACCACGATCTTGCCGATGTGCCTGCCTTGCGCGAAATGGCGGAAGGCTTCGGTAACCCGGCTCGCGGGGAATACGGTCAATGGCGGCGGTGTGATCTCGCCCGCTACAAACAGCGCGATCAGCTCGTCCATCAATTCGCGGATCAGTTCCGGCTGCTCGTCAATGAGTGCGGCGAGATCGACCACGTGCAGCGAGGTGTTGCGGCGGAGCGCCTTCAGCCCGAGCGCGCGGTCGTCGTAAATATCGCGCTTGCCGAGCTCGATGAAGCGCCCGGAAGGCGCGAGGCAGGCGAGGCCCTTTTCGATGAACGGACCGGGAAGGGCGTTCAGGACGACGTCGACGCCTGCGCCCCCGGTTTCCGCCAGCACCCCGTCGGCGAAAGCGAGCGAGCGCGAATCCATCACGGCGCCCACGCCGAGCGATTTCAAATAGTCGCGCTTCTCCGGATTGCCAGCAGTGGCGTAGACCTCTGCACCCAGGCGCCTGGCCAGCGCAATGGCTGCCACGCCGACGCCGCCGGCGCCGGAATGAATGAGCACGCGCTCGCCGGGGCGCAAACGGGCGAGATGATGAAGCGCGTAGTAGGCGGTGAGGTAGACAGAAGGGATCGCCGCTGCCTGCTCGTCACTGAGTGCGTCGGGGACGCGATAGATGCGGCTGGCGGAAATAATGAGATTGCGGCGCAGGCTGCCGCGCGCCATGCCGAACACGCGGTCGCCGGGTGTCAGTCCCTCGACGCCAGCCCCGATGCTTTCAATGGTTCCGGCAAATTCCAGACCGAGCGCTTCGCTGGCATCATCTTTCTCCGCGTCCCTGGGCAACAGGCCCGTGGCCGCCATCACGTCGCGGAAATTGAGGCCCGTGGCGCTGACGCGCACGCGCACTTCGTTCGCACCGGGTGCTCCCGATTCACATTCCTGCCAGGTCAACGTGTCGATGCCGTGCGGATCGCCGGGGCTTCAGTGCAAAATTGGCCTGACGCGGCAGCCGTGATGCTGGACGCGCGCGCAGCGCAATATCCTGTTGCTGCCTGGCGGCGAGCCGCGCGGTAAACAGCTTGCCGTCGCGCACGAGATATTCTTCGCCGCCGTTCATCGCAGCGAGAGCGTTGGCGACCTGTTCGCGCGTAGGCGAGCGTGGCATCGTCGACATCGGCGAGCGTGAAGGAGATGTCCGGGCATTCGACCGCCAGCGTGCGGGCGGCGCCGATCAGCGCGCTCTGGGCGAGGCCCGCCACGTCAGGCGGGTTGCCGGTCCTCCGTGCGTTGCGGGTCAGGATAAAGACGCGCGGCGAGGTCTGGCCGGGAACGGTATAGCGGGCGAGTTTCTGGCCGAAAGCGATCAGGGCGGTGGCGGCGTCTTCGATCTGGCCAGAAGACGGCCAGATGTCGCGCGACCGCAGGACATCGAGCGGCACCGCATAGACGATGGCGGCTGGCGTGCCTTGCTGCGCCATCGCGAAGGCTTGCGAAATCGCCGCGTCGCTTTGATCGAAAACGGCAAGCACGGCCTGTTTGTTGCCGGCCGCGACTGCGCTGGTGAGCGCGTCGGCCCGCGTGTCGTCCGCGGCCGAAACGACGGTCCAGTGGGCTGGCGGTGCAGCAAGAGGCGCGAATTCTACCTCGACGAAGGTTTCGTCGACGAAGATGGGCTCGCCTTCCAACTCCCGGCCGCCGGCCACCTCGATGGCGCGGGCGTGCAGGCCGTCGATGCGCAGGCGCGTGTTGCCTTCGGCATCGGCAATCGACAGCGCGAACTCGCCACGGCCCTCCTGCGCATGCAGTCTGGTCGTCGCGCCAACAAATGCCACGCGGCCGAGCGGTCCATCGATCACGATGCGGTCAATCCGCTCGGGCAGCAGCGGGCCAGTGGCGATATCGTCCTGCGCCGCCAGTTCGGCGATGATCACCTGCAAGCAGGAGTCCAATACGCGCGGATCGAGCGCGGCGTCATCGATGGGCGTCGCCGTGTCCTCCGGCAATTCCACGGTGGCACGCAACGCACCGTCGCCGCGTTCGATACTTTGAACGCCACGGAACAGCGGGCCGAAGCCGTAGCCGATCTCGCCCGCTTTCTCATAGAGCGCATCCACATCGACCGCGTCGGATGTTTCGCCGATTTCAAGCGCGGCTAAGCCGCCCTCGCGTGCGAAAATCTTGGCTTCCGCGCGCAAGATCCAAGGTGCGGTACCGCCCTTGTGCCGGCTGAAGATGCGCAGGCGCGCGCGTTCGGCCTCGTACACCGTGCGCAGAATCACGCGGTCATCCGGACCAATGAACAGCGCTTCCGGCAGCCGCACGTCGCAAAGCTCAAGCGCGCTGTCGCCGAAGATCTCCGCGCCCGCCGCCCGCATTACGGCAATTATGGCGGCGCCCGGCAGCACCACCGAGCCCATGATGCGGTGGTCGCCAAGCACCGGACAGGCGGCCAGCGACACCTCACTCGTCCAGAAATGCTCCGGCCCGTTCCCGCGCGCGCCGAGCAGGGAATATGAGATGGAAGGGAAGAATGCGCGCTCCGCTTCCTCCGGCGCCTTCCACAAGCTCTCGTTCAGCCACGGCATCGGCGGCAGCGCCGCATTGCCGTCGCTTTCGAACACGCGCGTCCAGGCGATGTCGTGGCCGCTGACATAAAGCTCCGCAAGCGCCTGATTGAAGGCGTCGAAATCGTCCTGCCCGCGCTGCAACGTGGTCACCGCGGTGACGTTCAGTCCTTTGGCGGCTGCGTTGGCTACCGTTGGCCCCGACAGCGTCCGCGAGGGCCCGAGTTCGACAAAACGCGTGGCGCCGAGATCAAGCGCGAAATCGACAGCGCGGTCGAAACGCACCGGGCAGCGCAGGTTGCGCCACCAGTAACTTGTGTCGAATCTTGTCTCCATCATGCCGGTGACGGTCGAGATCACCGGAATGCGCGGCGCCTGCCACCGCTGTTCGCCGACCGCCTGCCTGAAGATCTGCTCGCCCGGCTCCAGCCAGCTCGAATGCCAGGCGAAATCGAGATCGAGCAGCCGCGTCGGAATGTTGGGGTCGTGCGCGGCGATATCCGCAATCAGCTTTTCGATTGCCGGCTGCTCGCCGCTCACCGTCACCATGGTCGGCGAATTGAAGGCGCCGATTTCGATCGTGCCATCCGCCGGCATGAAACGCGTCAGCTCCCGGGCACCCATGCCGATCGCCGCCATGCCGCCAATGCGGTCGATGTGGCCGCGGATGAGACCGCGCTCGTCGACCAGATGCGCGACGTCTCCGAGTGCAATGGCGCCGCCGAGCCAGGCGGCGGTGACCTCGCCAAAGCTGTGACCGATCGTCATGTCCGGCGTAATGCCGACCGACTTCCACACCTCGGCGAGCCCTGCCTGCAAGGCGAACATCACCGCCGGAGTCACGGCCGGGTCGTGCAAGCGACTGGCGCTCTCGTCGGCGGCGAGCGCCTCGATTACCGACCACCCGGCCGCTGGTGTGAACAGCGCGTCGAAGGATTCGACGAAGCGTCGAAACACCGGCTGGGAGGTGAGGAAGCGCCGCCCCATGTTCCAGAACTGGCCGCCTTGCCCGGTGCAGGTGAAGACCAGCTTGCCGCCACCGCGCGCGGCACCTTTGACGATCATCGCCGGCGCGCGCTTGTCGGGCTTCCGCCAGTCGCGGCCGTCGGCGAGCGAGGTGAGTTTCTCCGCGAGGTCGGCGCTGTCGCACGCCATCACCACCGCGCGGTGGTCGAAATGATCGCGCTGGCGGGCGAGCGAAGCACCCAGCGTCGCCAGCGGCACATTATATAATGAACCACCATCGCCGACGGCTTCGGCCAGTACGCGCGCCCAGGCGGAAAGATGCGCGGGCGTTGGCGCTGACAAGGGCATGGGCGTGAACTCGGGCGCACGCGCGGTTGCGTCACTCACCAGGCGCGCGATGGTGGCGCGCCGCGGCGTCCCTTCTTTATGCCACGCCAGCAGCGCGCAGGCATTGGTGCCGCCGAAACCGAAGGAATTGACCAGCGCGTGCGCGTTGTCGCCCTCGATCTCGCTTGCCCGAGTTCGCCACTTCGATGTTCAACGCATCGAAGGGAATGCGCTCGTTGGGCGTGTCGAAATTGATGCTGGGCGGGATTTGCCCGCGCGACAGCACCAGCGCGGTCTTGATCAATCCGGCGATGCCGGCCGCCGGCTCCAAGTGGCCGATATTGCATTTAACCGAGCCGATGCGCAGCGGACCGTTCGTGCGTGTTTGCCCGAACACGTCGCCGATGGCGCCGGCCTCGATCGGATCGCCGAGCGGCGTGCCGGTGCCGTGCGCTTCTGCGTACGCGAGGTCGTCGGCGGCAATGCCGGCCCTCGCTGCGGCCTCCTGCAGCATCGCTTTCTGCGCCGCCGGGTTGGGCGCGGTGATGCTGTCGGTGCCGCCATCCTGGTTGACCGCGGTCGACTTGATCACCGCATGGATGCGGTCGCCGTCGCGCAATGCGTCGTCGAGCCGCTTGAGCACGACGATGCCGGCGCCTTCGCCGCGCACGAAACCGTCGGCGTTAGCATCGAAGGCGGCGATGCGCCCTTCGTGCGACAGCATGTGCGCACGGCAGAAGGTCATGAACATGCGCGGGTCGATGAGGACGTTCACGCCGCCGACCAGCGCCACGTCGGCGCTCTCTTCGCGCAATGCACGGCAACCGGTATCGAGCGCAACAAGAGATGACGAGCAGGCGGTGTCGATGCCGAGGCTGGGCCCGCGCAGGTCGAAGGCGTTGGACAGCCGGTTGGCGACGATACTCAGCGCTGTGCCGGTGCCAGCCTGGATGTCGGCGATCCCTGGTTCGAACCGTTGCAGCAAACCGTAGTCGGTATTGGAGACGCCGATGAACACGCCGGTGCGCCGCTGCCGCAGTATCCGCAACGGCATGCGGGCATCCTGCGCCGCCTCATACGCAACCTGCAGCAGGATGCGTTGCTGCGGGTCCATGGCTTCGGCTTCGCGTCGCGACAGGCCGAAAAAATCGGGATCGAAGGAGGCGATGTCGTCGAGGAAGCCACCCCATTTGGAATAGGAGCGGAACGGATTGTCGGGTGACGGATCGTAGAAGCCGTCGAGGCTCCAGCGCGCGGCCGGGATTTCGCGAATGGCACTCTTCCCGCCGGCAAGCAGCGACCAGAATGCCTCCGGGCTATTCGCGCCCGGAAACCGGCAGCCCATTCCGACGATCGCGACAGCCGTCAACCCGAGCCTCCCGCCGGCCTCATATATTCTAATTATTCTATGTATCTATCACCATCGCCGCCGCAAGCGAACCAAAAAGCACCGATCATGGCGCGCTTGCTTCGGTCGCAATTTCAGCCGGTTAGGCGGCCGCGCTGGCCCGGTCCTGGTTCCGCGAACTTCTTCATCCCAAGCGCCCAGTTCAGTCGCCCGCCGCCAGCACCACGGCACAGGTGGTGACGATATCGTCCTCGCTGGCGCCGCGCGAGAGATCGCTGATCGGCCTGGCGAAGCCCTGCAGGAACGGGCCGATGGCTGTCGCGCCGCCCAGCCATTGCGTTAGCTTGTAGCCGATGTTGCCGGCGTCGAGATCGGGAAAGATCAAGACGTTTGCGTTGCCGGCGACGTCGCTCTGCTCCTTCACTTTCTTGGCGGCGACGGCGGGCACCAGCGCCGCGTCGGCCTGGAACTCGCCGTCGACATGGAGCGAAGGTTCGCGTTCGCGCACCAGCGCCAGCGCCGCGCGCACCTTGTCGATGCGCGCGTGCTGGGCACTGCCCTTGGTGGAGAACGACAGCATGGCGACCCGCGGCGTTTCGCCGAGCAGCGCCTGCGCACTGTACGCCGAGGCAATGGCGATGTCGGCGAGCTCGCTTTCGTCGGGATCGGCGTTCACCGCGCAATCGGCAAACACGAAAGCGCGTGCGCCTTGCCCCAAAAAGTCCGGCACCACCATCAGGAAATAGCTCGACGGCAGACCGACCTTGTCGGCGAGCCCCACGGTCATCAATCCGGCTTCGATCACGCGCCGGGTCGGATTGGCCGCGCCCGCCACCATGGCGTCGGCGTCGCCCAGGCGCAGCATCATGCCGCCGAAATAAAGCGGCTTGCTCGCGAGCCGCGTCGCCATCGCCGGCGTCATGGAATCGCGCGTTGCGGCCAGTGCGGTTCCGTAGGTCGCAAGCTTCGCGTCATTGCGTGCGTCGACGAGCTCAATCCCGTCGAGCGCGACGCCGAGCGAAGCCGCAGCTTGCCCGATCGCCGATATCTCACCGATGAGGATCGGGCGCGCGATGCCTTCTTTCACCAGACGAACGGCGGCGGCGATGACGCGCGCGTCGTCGCCTTCCGGCAAAACGATCTTGCGCCGGCGCTGTCGTGCGATATCAAATAGCCTGGCAAGCAAGTCCATGCATCTCACCGCGTGAGAAAACGCCGAACGAGACGAGGCCATCAATGACCGAATCCGCCGAAGCGATCAAGATTCAACGCGGTCTGAAGGGTGTCTATTTCGACCGCTCGCCATGCACGTTCATCGACGGCAAGGCCGGCGATCTGCGCTACCGCGGTTATTCGATTCACGATCTGGCGGAGAAGTCGACGTTCGAGGAAACCGCCTATCTGCTGGTCAACGGCGAACTGCCGGACGCGCAACAGCTCGCGGCCTTCGACGCGGACCTCAAAGCCGCGCGCAAACTGCCGAAGGAAATTCTCGAAATCATCCACGCGATCAGGCACGCGCATCCGATGGATGTGCTGCGCACCGCGGTGTCGGCGCTCGCCGCCTTCGATCCCGAAACCGCCGACAATTCGCCCGAAGCCACGTTGCGCAAGGGTGTGCGGCTCTCGTCGCAGGTGCCGATGATCGTCGCCGCGCATTCACGTATCCGCGAGGGACTCGATCCGCTGGAGCCGGACAACAACCTCGGCCACGCGGGCAACCTCTTGTGGATGCTGCGTGGCGAGAAGCCGAGCGCCGACGCCGTCGAACTGATCGACCGCGATCTCATCCTGCACGCCGAGCACGGCACCAACGCGTCGTCTTTCACCGCGCGCGTCGTGATCGGCACGGACGCCAACCTGCACGCGGCCATCACCGCGGCCATCGCGGCGCTGTCCGGACCGGCGCACGGCGGCGCCGCCGAGGACGTCATGAAGATGGCGGAAGAGATCGGCGATCCGGCGCGCGCGGCCGGCTATGTGCGCGACGCCCGCAAGGCCGGCATCCCGATCACCGGCTTCGGCCACCGCGTCTATCGCGCCGAGGACCCGCGTGCGCGCCACATGCGCGCCGGCGTCGAGCGGTTGTCGAAGGAGATGGGTCAGCCGAAGTGGTACGAGATCCTGCAGGCGGTGGTGCAGGCGATGGCGCCTTATGCGCGCCACGGCGTCAACGTGAACGTCGATTTCTATTCGGGTGTCGTCTACCACCTGCTCGGCGTCAGGCGCGATTTGTTCGTGCCGCTGTTTGCTATCGGCCGCGTGCCCGGCTGGGTGGTGCAGGTGCTGGAGCAGCAGGAGAACAACATCCTGATCCGCCCGCTCACGCTCTACAACGGCCCGGACCTGCGCAGCTATCGCCCGATCGGGGAACGCTAGCCCGCTGCAAAATCTCACTGGTCGGGAACCTGCGTCGCAAATTCCGATTGCGGCCAGGAGAGCCTTGGGCCTATCATTTCAGTAAGAAAAGTAGTCCCAAAAAATGAGACTTTGCAGGACCGGCTCCGCCGGCCTGCCCAGTCCGGCACTTGACCCGGACTCCCGTTCCGAGATCCGGCCGCGGGCGGGCCATAAAAAACGGCCGTCACAGGGAGGACTTTCAGCCATGCATTCGAGCGTGCGAAGAGTCGGTTTGTCTCTGGCGCTGGCGGCCAGCGCCGCGCTGTTCGGCGTCAAGGCCAACGCAGCCGGCTATCCGGAGCGGCCTGTCGAATTGATCGTTCCGTGGGGCCCCGGCGGGGGCGCCGATCAGCTTGCCCGCCTGGTCAGTAAATTGATGGAGCCGATGCTCAAGCAGAGCATTCCGGTGGTGAACGTGCCGGGCGGCACGGGCGCCACGGGCATGGCCAAGCTGCTGGCGGCGCCGGCCGACGGCTATTCGATGGCGATCTATATCGCCGACAGCCACGCGCTGCTGGCCGGCAAGCAGCCGCGCTGGACCATGAAAGACATCACGCCGGTTGCGGTGATGATGAAGGTGCCCTCCTTCATCTTCGTGAAGCAGGACAGCCCCTTCAAGACGTGGGCGGACTTCGCCAAGGCAGCGAAGGCAAATCCCGGCAAGCTGAAGGTCGCCACTCTCGGTTTCGGTAGCGTCGACGATTTCTCGCTTACGGTGCTCGCCCGCAACGGCATTAATGTTGTGCAAGTGCCGTTCGCCAAACCGGGCGAGCGCTATACCTCGATCCTTGGTAACCACGCTGACGCGCTCTACGAGCAATCCGGCGACGTGCGCCAGTTTCTCAAGAGCAAGCAGATGCGGCCGATCCTCCTGTTCGGCGAGAAAAGACTGGACGCCTTCAAGGACGTGCCGGCTTCCTATGAGCAGGGCTACAAGATCGCGCTGCCCCAGTTCCGCTCGATCGTGGTGCGTTCCGGCACGCCGCCGGACATCGTGAAGAAGCTTTCCGAGACGCTGGCCAAGGTGGCGGCGACACCGGAGTACAAAAAGTTCCTCGAGGAGCAGCTCGCCGATCCGGGCAGCTTCGAGGACGCTTCCAAGGCTCCCGCCTTCGTCGCGCAACAGCTCGACGACATGAAGAAGACGATGGCGAACAAGTAGACGCTGCAATCGACAGGCAAGGCCGGCGGTCATCATGGACAAGAGCGCAATCCGGTCCGCGTTCCCCTATGTCGTCGGCCTTGTCGTCGCCGCGCTGCTCTACCACTACGCCCAACAGATCCAGTACACGCCGCGTCCGGGTGCGCTCGGGCCCGACTTCTGGCCCAAGGTCGCCATCGGACTGATGGCGCTGATGTGCGTCTTCGAGATCGTACGCATCTTCGCCGGGCTGAAATCCGAAGCACACGGCGTCTCCCATGCCCTCGAGAAGGACGAAACCGGCGCTGGCGAAGCGCCGCCGCAGAAATATCCCTGGCTGCTCGCCGGCGGAATCGCCCTGGTGGGCATCTACGCCTTCGTGGTCAATACCCTGGGCTTCCTGCTGTCGACGTTCCTGTTCCTGTCGGCTTTCATGTATCTCGGCCGCTATCGTAATCACATCGCTATTTGGACGACGAGCACGGTCATTACCCTCGTGGCGGCGCTCATCTTCATGCGCTTCGCATACGTCTCGCTACCGCGCGGCACGCCACCGTTCGACGCTGTCACCGATTTTATCCGCCTGATGGTCGGCGGTTAGGAGAGGGACGGCTATGGAGCACATCCTTCTTCAACTCGGTCACGGCTTCGTCGAGTGCCTGACGCCGACCAACATGCTGATGTTGCTGATCGGCATCGTGCTCGGTCTGCTGATCGGCGTATTGCCGGGCCTGACGCTGGTGATGGGCGTGGCGCTCGCATTGCCCTTCACCTATCACATGGACGTCACGGCCTCGATCGTGCTGCTGACAGCGATGTATGTGTCGGGCACCTACGGCGGCGCCTTCACGGCCATCCTGTTCAAGATACCCGGCGAGCCGATCGACGTGCCGATGCTGTGGGACGGCTACACCATGGGCCGCAAGGGCAAGCCGGCCAAGGCGCTCGGCTGGACCTTGATCGCCGCGCTGGGCGGCGGATTGTTGTCGGCGACAGTGATGGTGGCGCTGACCCAGCCTCTCGCTCACTTTGCCTTGCGGTTCTCTTCGCCCGAATATTTCGCCATCGTCATGTTCGGCCTGGTCAGTGTAGTGGCGCTCGGCAGCGGCTCTCTCGCCAACGCGCTGATCAGCCTCGCGATCGGTCTGCTGGTCGCCTGCGTCGGCACCGATGAGACCTACGGCGCTTATCGCTTCACTTTCGGTTCGCGCATTCTGGCCGATGGCATCGAGTTTCTGGTGGTGATGGTCGGCGCCTATGGCGTCGGCGAAGTGCTGTCGCGCATGGAAACGGGCTTTGCCACCAAGCCCATCGAGCGCATTCGCAACGCGCGCACCGAGCTGCCGTCGTTGCGCGAAATGCTCGACCTCAAGCGCGTCTTCCTGCGCAGCAGCGTGCTCGGCAACATCATCGGGCTCGTGCCCGGCGCCGGCGCCACCATCGCCTCCTTCGTCAGCTATGGGCTTGAGGCGCAGTTCGGCAGGCGCAGGAAGGAAATGGGAACCGGCATCGCCGAGGGTATCGTAGCGCCGCAGGCGGCGGCGACCGCCTCGGTGGGCGGCGCACTGGTGCCGCTGCTCGCGCTCGGCATCCCCGGCAGCGGCGCGACCGCGATCATCCTTGGCGCGTTCATGTTGCATGGCGTGCAGCCCGGTCCACAGGTGCTGGCAACGTCGGCCAACACGGTATATGCGGTTTTCGCCTCGCTTTATCTCGGGATTGCGCTGATGTGCGTGCTCGGCTATTTCGCGATCCGGCCGCTCGTCCGTATTCTTGATCTTCCGGAGGCGGTCGTTTCCGCTTACGTGATGGTGCTTTGCTTCATCGGTGCGTTGTCGATCCGCAACGATGTGACCGACCTCTGGCTGATGATCGGGTTCGGGGTGATCGGCTATTTGCTGGAACGCCTCAGGTTCCCCATCGCGCCGCTTGTCCTCGGGGTCATTCTTGGTCCCTTTGCCGAGCATTCACTCATGAATTCGATGATTAGCTTCGGGAACGATTGGACGGTATTCTTCACGCGGCCGATTGCCGGCACGATCATGGGGTTCGTTTTCCTTGTCTTGCTTATTCCCTTCATGCAGCGCTGGCGTGAAAAGCGCGCCGTCGTGGCATGAGAAACCATAAGGTGACGCATGCGTAGCAGCCTCAACATCGAACCCGTGGGCAGAAACCCGGCGCGGCATGCGCCGCCGCGCGCAACGCGTAAGTCGGGCCCGGCGAACGGGCGGCCGAAAAAGCTCGGCGCCACCGCGCGCTCCTTCGCCATCCTCGAACACGTCGCGGCATCTTCCGCGCCGGTCGACGTGATCGACATCATCGACACGCTCAAGCTGCCCAAGGCGACGGCCTACCGGCTGGTCGACTGGTTCGTGATCAACGGCTATCTCGCGCGCGAGCCCGGCCGCAAACGCCTGATCGTGGGTCCGCGGCTCGCCAATCTGGCCTTCGGTGCGCTGTCGTGCTCGATGCGCTACGACACGCCTCACGTCGTGCTGCAGCGACTGGTGCGCGGTCTCAATGAAACCTGCAACATCGGCACCCTGCTCAACGGCGAAGTGGTCTATCTCGACCGGGTGGAATCCGACGACTGGCCGCTGCGCCTGCATTACACCAGCGGCTCGCGCGTGCCGCTGCACTGCAGCGCCATCGGCAAGCTGTTCCTGGCGCTGGCGCCGGCGCCGCGCCGGCAGCGTCTGTTGCAGAACCTGGAGCTCACGCGCTTCACCGATAGTACGATCATCGACCGCACCCGGCTTGAAACCGAGCTCAGGCAGATCCGCAAGGACCAGGTGTCCTACGATCGTCAGGAGTATCTGGTCGGTGTCGTCTGCATGGCGGTGCCGGTAATCGGCGAAAACGGCGGCATTCTCGCCGCGCTTGCGGTGCAGGCACCGGAAGCGCGCATGAACGTCGAGACCGCCACCGGCTATCTGCCGATCCTGCGGCGCGCGGCAAGCGAACTCGCCGAGATTTTCGAGACCAAGGCTTGAGATTCGAAATTCATCCATTTTCGCCGGGAGCGAATATGACTTCAATTCCAGTGTGACGTTGGTGTTCGTCAGGGGACCTTTAGCAATGAAAATGACCACCGAAGAAGCTTTTGTAAAAGTCCTGCAGATGCATGGCATCGAACATGCCTTCGGCATCATCGGTTCGGCGTTCATGCCGATCTCCGATCTTTTTCCGGCGGCCGGCATTACGTTCTGGGACGTCGCGCACGAGGGCAACGGCGCGCTGATCGCCGATGGCTACACCCGTTCGACCGGAAAGATGGCGATGGCGATCGCGCAGAACGGCCCCGGCATTACCAATTTCGTCACCCCCATCAAGACCGCCTACTGGAACCACACGCCGATGCTGCTGGTGACGCCGCAGGCCGCCAACAAGACCATCGGGCAGGGCGGCTTCCAGGAAGTCGAGCAGATGGCGCTGTTCCGCGACATGGTCTGCTATCAGGAAGAAGTGCGCGATCCGTCACGCGTCGCGGAAGTGCTGAACCGGGTGATCACCAAGGCCAGGCGCCTGTCGGCACCGGCGCAGATCAACATCCCGCGCGATTTCTGGACGCAGGTGATCGACATCAGCCTGCCGCAGATCGTCGAATTCGAGCGCCCGGCCGGCGGCGCCAGGGCCGTGGCCGAGGCGGCGAAGCTTCTGTCGGAAGCGAAATTCCCGGCCATCCTGTCGGGCGCGGGCGTCGTCATCGGCGGCGCGATTCCCGAATGCGTGGCGCTCGCCGAAAAACTCGATGCGCCGGTGTGCAACAACTACCAGCACAATGACAGCTTCCCCGGCAGCCATCCTCTGGCGGTCGGCCCGCTCGGCTATAACGGTTCCAAGGCCGGCATGGAGCTGATCGCCAGGGCCGATGTGGTGCTGGCGCTCGGCACCCGGCTCAATCCGTTCTCGACATTGCCGGGCTATGGCATCGATTACTGGCCGAAGGATGCCAAAATCATCCAGGTCGATATCAATGCCGATCGCATCGGCCTGACCAAGCCGGTGACTGTCGGCATCTGCGGCGACGCCAGGCTGGTCGCCAAAGCCATCCTCGACCAACTTGCACCGACGGCGGGCGATGCCGGCCGCGCCGAGCGCAAGGCGCTCATCCACCAGACCAGGTCAGCCTGGCTGCAGACGCTGTCCAGCATGGACCACGAGGACGACGATCCCGGCACCACCTGGAATGCCGACGCGCGCAAGCGCGATGCCGACCGGATGTCGCCGCGTCAGGCCTGGCGCGCGATCCAGGCCGGACTGCCGAAGGACGCCATCATCTCCAGCGACATCGGCAACAATTGCGCCATCGGCAACGCCTATCCGACGTTCGACCAGGGCCGGAAATATCTGGCGCCCGGCCTGTTCGGGCCATGCGGCTACGGCTTCCCGGCGATCATCGGCGCCAAGATTGGCAACCCGGACGTTCCGTGCGTCGGCTTCGCGGGCGACGGCGCCTTCGGCATTTCCATGAATGAGATGAGCTCCATCGGCCGTGAGGAATGGCCCGGCATCACCATGGTCGTGTTTCGCAACTACCAATGGGGTGCCGAGAAGCGCAATTCGATCCTCTGGTTCGACAACAATTTCGTCGGCACCGAGCTCGACCCGCATCTCAGCTATGCCAAGGTGGCGGTCGCTTGCGGCCTCAAGGGCGTGCAGGTGAAGACGCAAGCCGAACTGACCGAGGCATTGCGTCAATCCTGCGAAGACCAGAAGAAGGGCATCACCACCTTCATCGAGGTGCTGCTCAATCAGGAACTGGGCGAGCCGTTCCGTCGCGACGCCATGAAGAAGCCGACGGTGGTCGCCGGCATCAGGCGCGAGGATATGCGCCCGCAGCAGGTGGTTTAGCCGTTATTCCGGGGCGCGCTGAAGGCGCGAACCCGGAATCCAGAATTAAACACTGCGTGTGCGGCTGGATTCCGGATCGCCGCTGCGCGGCGTCCGGAATGACGGTAGAAGGGTTGAGGCAATGCGAGTGGAGCCTATGAAATGACAGTCGCCGTAAAAGCGCCAGCTGATCCTAACGTCGCCGCGGTGGTCGATGGGCTGGTCGGCCGCGCCCGCACCGCCATGGCGGCTTTCGCCGACGCCGATCAGGCGCGCGTGGACGAGGCGGTTACCGCGCTCGCCTGGTCGCTCTACAACCCGGCCCATGCAAAAGAACTGGCCGAGCTGGCGGTGCAGGACACCAGGCTCGGCAACGTGCCCGACAAGATCACCAAGAAGACGCGCAAGACCTTCGGCACCCTGCGCGATCTGATGCGGGTCAAGTCGGTCGGCATTATCGAGGAAGATCCCGCGCGCGGCATCGTCAAATACGCGAAACCGGTGGGCGTGGTCTGCGCCATCACGCCCTCGACCAATCCCGGCGCGACGCCGGTCAACAAGGCGATGATGGCGATCAAGGGCCGCAACGCGATCATTATCGCATCCTCGCCCGCCGGCATGAAGACGACGGGCAAGACCGTCGACTACATGCGGGCGGAACTGAAGAAGATCGGCCTGCCGGAAGACCTGGTGCAGATCCTGCCGCCGCCGGCCTCCAAGGACATGACCCAGGCGCTGATAAAGGCGGCCGACCTGGTGGTCGCCACCGGCTCGCAGGACAACGTGCGCCGTGCCTATTCCAGCGGCACGCCGGCGATCGGCGTCGGCACCGGCAACGTACCGGTGATCGTCGACGAGACCGCCGATCTCGACGACGCGGCGGTCAAGATCTGCGCCTCCAAGATCTTCGATAACTCGACCTCCTGCTCGTCGGAGAATTCCGTCATCCTGGTCGACGCCGTCTACGACGCTGGCATAGCCGCGCTCAAGCGGGCCGGCGGTTACATGGCGTCTCCCGCGGAGAAAGCGAAGATCCAGGCTGCGCTCTGGCCCGATGGCAAACTCTCGCGTCATTTGATTGCGCGCGATGCCGATGTGCTGGCGCGCGGTTGCGGCCTGCCGGCGGAAGCCGAGGGCAAAAAGTTCTTCATGGTGGAGGAGACCGGCGTCGGCCGCGACCATCCATTCTCGGGCGAAAAGCTGTCATTGGTGCTGACCGTCTACCGCGCCAGGGATTTCGAGGGCGCCATCGAAAAGGCCAACACGATTCTCGCCTATCAGGGCCGCGGCCATTCGGTCGGCTTGCATACCAGGGACATGAGCCGCGGGCGCACGCTGGCCGAGCGCTCCGACGTGGTGCGCGTGCTGGTCAATCAGGCGCATACCTTCGGCAACGGCGGCGGCTTCGACAACGGCCTCAACTTCACCCTCAGCATGGGCTGCGGCACTTGGGGCGGCAACTCCATCACCGACAATCTGAACTACACCCACTTCCTCAACATCACCCACCTCGTCACCACCATTCCCGAGGACAGGCCGGGCGAGGAAGAACTGTTCGGCGCCTACTGGAAGAAATACGGGAAATGACATGGCGTGTGATGGAGTTGCTGCTCCGTCATTCCGGGGCGCGCCGAAGACGCGAACCCGCAAACCGGAAACCAATGATGTGCTTGCGTCCGGATTCCGGGTCCGATGCTGCGCGCCGGCCCGGAATGACGAGTTGATGCCATGAACTTCGAGGAACACGCGGCCAAGTCGCTTGTCCTGATGCCGGCCGGCATTCCGGTGCCGCGCGGCATCCTCTGCACCAGCGCGGCGGAAGCTGCCGGGGCGGCGGGGCAGATCGGTCCCTGCGTGGTCAAGGCGCAGGTGCCGACGGGCAAGCGCGGCAAGGCCGGCGGGATCAAGCTCGCCAATACGCCGAAGGAAGCCGAACAGGTTGCCGGCCAGATCCTCGGCTTGACCATCGGTGATTATACCGTCGAACGGTTACTGATCGAGGAGCAGGCCAGGATCGTCCGCGAGTTCTATCTCGCCGTCCTGCACGATACCGCCGCGAAGAAGCCGCTCATTCTGTTCTCCACCGAAGGCGGTATGGACATCGAGGAGATCGCCGCCGGGAAGCCCGAGGCGATCCGCCGTCTTCTTGTCGACATCGACCATGTGCCGCGCGCGCGCGATATCGCCGCCATGCTGAAGGGCCTGGACCTCGGCGCTGCCGAACCGCAAATCGCCGAGATCATCGATCATCTCTACCGCGCCTGGCGAAGCCGCGACGCCGAACTTCTCGAGATCAACCCGCTCGCGCTCCTGGCCGACGGCCGTGTGATGGCGCTCGACTGCAAGTTCGTCCTCGACAATTCCTCGGTCTTCCGTCAGGCGGAGCTCGCGCCGCATGGTTCGCCCGGCGCCATGACCGATCTGGAGCGGCGCGGCGCCGAAGCCGGTCTCAAGCTGATCCAGCTCGACGGCAATGTCGGCGTGCTCGCCAATGGGGCCGGCCTCACCATGACCACCATGGACGTGATCAGCCATTACGGCGGCCGCCCCGCCAATTTCCTGGAGATCGGCGGCGAGGCCTACACCAAAGCCGAGATCGCGCTCGATCTGGTGCTCTCTAATCCCGGCGTCAAAAGCCTGGTGATCAATTTCTGCGGCGCCTTCGCCCGCACCGACGTGATGGCGGACGGTGTGGTCAAGGCTTGGCACAAGCTCAAGCCGAGCGTGCCGGTGTTCTTCTCCATCCACGGCACCGGCGAGGATGAAGCGGTGGCGCTGGTACGCAAGGAGCTCGGTATCGAGCCCTACGATTTCATGGAAGATGCCATCCAGGCGGCGGTTGAGGCGGCGCAATGATCGTACGCCAGAAAGACCGCGTGGTCGTACTCGGCATGACGGGCAAGCAGGGCACGTTCTGGACCGGGAAGATGATCGACTATGGCACCAACGTGGTGGCGGGCGTTCATCCCAGGCGCGCCGGCGAGACCCATGTCGGCGTGCCGGTGTTCGCGACCACCGCTGAGGCAGTCAAGGCGGTTGGCGGCGACGTCGCGGTCATGTTCATCCCGCCACCGATGGCGAAGGACGCCGCCGTATCGGCGGCGGAAGCTGGCATCAAGCTGCTCGTGGTGCTCACCGAGCACATCCCGGCGCAGGACGTGATGGCGATGCACGCCGCGGCCGCCAGGCACGGAACGCGTATCGTCGGGCCCAACACCGCCGGCCTGGTGACGCCGGGTGAATGTTTTGTCGGCATAATGCCGGCTTTTGTCCCGAGTGTATTCGCGCCCGGCCGGGTCGGTGTGATCTCGCGCAGCGGCAGTCTCGGCACGTTGGTTTGTCTGAACTTGACGCGCGCCGGCCTCGGCCAGTCCGCCTTCATCGGTATTGGCGGCGATCCCATGCCCGGCACCACCACCACTGATGCGTTGCTGGCCCTTAATGAAGATGCCGGCACCGATGCCGTTGTCATCGTCGGCGAGATCGGTGGTGGCATGGAAGAAGCCGCTGCCGAATACGCGCGCACGGTCAGGAAGCCGATGGTCGCCTTCATTGCCGGCGCCGCTTCGCCGCCCGGGAAGAAGATGGGCCACGCCGGCGCCATCGTCATGGGTGATGCCGGCAGCTATGCAGGCAAGCGCAAGGCGTTGGAGGCGGCGGGTGTTAAGGTTGTCGATACGCCGGTGCAGATCGCGCCTGCTATTGCGGACGGACTCAAGGTGGCCTTGAAAGAGGCTGCTGTCGGCCGCCGCTAAGCGCGCATTATTGAAGAGAGACGGCACCCGTCCGCGCGACTCGCTATCACGCGGAGCGTGCCGTGCGCGGCTCGGCGAATTTGGCGATCAGCTCCAGGAATGCCTGTGCCGCTTTCGACTGATAGCGGTCCCGGTGATAAAGCACCAGAAACGGCCGCGCCGGCAACGGGAACGTCATGGCCACCAGCGTACCGGCACGCAAGCCGGCCTCCACCACCAGTTCCGAGATCGCGGTGACGCCGGCGCCCGCTTCGACAGCGTTGCGCACAGCCTCGTTGGTCGGCAGTTCGAGTACGATGTTCAATTTCTCCGGCGATACACCTTCGGCGGCGAGCGCCGCTTCGAACTCCGAGCGCGTGCCCGAGCCGGATTCGCGCAACACCCAGTCACCCCCGAGCAGGTCCTGCGTGGTCAGGCTCTTCTTTTTCGTCCAGGGATGGCCGGGGGCAACGACGATGGTCAGCCGGTCCTGGTCGATCGTGCCTTGCTGGAGCGCCGCGTCGTCCACACGGCCCTCGACGAAGCCGAGCTCGGCGGTGCCGTCGATCACGGCCTTGGCAGTCTGCGCGGTGTTGCCGACCGCGAGCTTTACCTCGATCTGCGGATAGGCGTTGCGGAACGCGACCAGACGTGGCGACAGCCAATAGCTTGCGATGGTCTGGCTGGCATGGACGCTGAGCGTGCCGCGCTTGAGGCCGCTCATTTCCGACAACGCCAGCTCGGCGGCGGCGGCGCGGGCGAGCACAGCGCGCGCCTCTTCCAGGAACATGCGGCCCGCCCCGTTTAGCTCGATGCGGCGGCCAACGCGGTCGAACAGCGCGACGTTGTAACGGGTCTCAAGCGCGGAAATGGCGGCGCTGACGGCCGACTGGGTCAGCCGCAGCGTTTCGGCCGCGCGGGTCACATGCTCGCATTCGGCGACCGCGACAAAGATACGGAGTTGCTCAAGCGTCATGCCTCAAGAATAGGCGGTTAGCTTGACAAGGGCGAGCGCGAAAATCGTTATGAAAATCCAGGCCGCGGCCGCCAGCAGCATCGGTTTCAGGCCCTCGGCCCTGAGTTTGCGGAAGTCGGTCTCGATGCCCATGGCGGCGAGCGCCATGGAAAGCATGAAGGTGGTGCCCGCGGTGATCCATGCCTTCGGCTCCGCCGGGATGGTGGCAACGCTGTTGAAGATCACCATGCCGATGAAGCCGAGCACGAACCACGGCATCGGCGGCGCGGCGCGCGATGCGGATTTGTCCGCACTGTGGGCCGCCCGCCGCACGGCCAAGAAGCCGAGGGTGAAGACGACCGGCGCCAGCATCATGACGCGGGTGAGCTTGGCGACGGTGCCGACCTCGCCGGCGTGGGCGCCGTCCTGGAAGGCGGCGGCCACCACCTGCGCGATTTCATGGATCGAGGCGCCGCTCCACAGGCCAAAGGCGGCGGGGCTCAGGTGCAAGAGGCCCGGCAGCAGCGGATAAAGCAGCATCGAAAACGAGCCGAACACCGTGACGCAGGCGACCGCATAGGCGACGTCCTCGTCGCTGCCGCGCGTCACCGTATTGGTGGCGATCACGGCCGAAGCGCCGCAGATCGAGGTGCCGGCGCCGATCAGCTCGGTCAGCCTGGGGTCGACGCCCATCACACGGCCAAGCCAATTGGTGAAGACGAAGGTCGCGACCAGCGTCGCGGCGATGACTCCGACGCCGGCAAGCCCGACCTGCACGACCTGCGAGGCCATCAACTGCAGGCCCAGAAGGATGATGCCGAGCCGCAGCACCCGCTTCAGGCTGAAGGCGACGCCGGGTTTGGCCCAGGCCGGGGTACCGAACACGTTGTGGAGCGTCATGCCGATCAGGGTCGCCAGGATCATCGGGCTCAGCATGGCGACACCGGGGAGGGCGCGCAGTTCGAAGGCGAGCCCCGCCACCCCAGCCGTCAGCAACAGGCCGGGAAGAACCGTCACAACGCCGCCGCGGGCCTGCCGCAGGGCGGTTTCGGTTGCCGGCGTGCTGGTGGCGACGGTGGTCTCGCTCATATTGGGCTCCTTCTGGAGCCACTATGCTGCGCTGCAATCGGTAAATCCAACTTATTATTATACTGTGATCAACAAATAAAATCGAATAAAAGCTGGGCTCTGCAGCCAACCGGGCTTTTCAAAGGACGTGGCCAGACATTGCAGCCGCGCACAAGCCGTTGCTCGATCTCGTTCTCCGACGCAAGGGCGATTGGCGCAACCGTGCCGCACGGATCCGGGATTCGCCGGCTCGGCCGTGCGCCCAAGGTCATGCCAGCAACGCGTCTGCTGCATTGCTGTGATGTCGCGGACGCGCGGTGGCATCGTCCGTTCAACGTTCCGGGCCCGCGAACATCGCAAGCTGGCGCTACTCCGTCAGAGTCATGGAGCGCATTGTCAGGTTTTGAAATGTCGACGCGATATTGATGCGATGATTCGCATCGTTTGCCCGCGGCTTTCAGCTTAAGCAATTTCCTCGAACAGAATGTTCGCTTGTTTGAATGGACAAATTCTCACAGCGCGGACTGTTGCAGTCGAAAATTTCATTTGGGAATTGATTTATAGATTAGAACGATTGCGGGCTTTCGATCTGTCGGCTATCGTCACATTCAATACGAACAATACAAGTTCTATGGAGGACACGTCGAACAATGTTCACCAGCAATCCGTTCGCTGAACTTTCGGCGTCTGTATCGCCTGCCATCATGCAGATCTATGTTGTCGTGATGGCTCTCCTTGTGGTCGGTGGCACGCTGTTCGACGTCGTTCATAAAAAGAGCGCGAAGTACTTCTTCGAAAACATGCGCGCTTCTAAAAGGAATGCGAAGCAGCAAGTCGGTGGTGGCGAGAAGATTGCGATCGCTGCGCAGACTGCCGTCGTCGACGTCGCATTGTCGGGCGAGTTCTGCAATCAGCAGCGCCGGATAGCGCATCTGCTGGGCATGTATGGCTTCATCATCTACGTCGTCGCCACCGCCATCATGGTGTTCGCGTATCCGACGCCCGCAACGCCCACGCCGTCTGCAGTCGCGACCCTGTGGTACATCGGCGCGTTGATGATTTGCTTTGGCGGCTACTGGTTCTGGTTCTTCATCCGCGTCGATGTCGCCGCGGAAGGCTCTTCGCCGTTCCGTCTCATGCGCGCCGATCTGTTCATCGTGTCGCTCCTTCTGAGCGCGACTTTCGGTCTGATCTGGGCCTGGCTGCAGGCGGCGGGCGCCGCGGCGTGGTCCACGGTGTTCCTGGCACTTTACCTGATCGCGACGACGGTCCTGTTCGCAGGGATTCCCTGGTCCAAGTTTTCCCACATGTTCTTCAAGCCGGCCGCGGCGTTCGAGAAAAGAGTCTCCGAGGCCAATGGTTCAGCCCAGAATTTGCCGACGCTGACCCGTGACGATCCTGAACAACAGAAAAGACACTCCATGGAACTGTTGCGGGACGCTCCAATGCGAATGGGCCTCGGCATCAAGCGCGAAGCCCCCCGTCACTATTGAGCTGCAGCCCGCAGGTTCTCTCGGAACAGATTAAGGAGCCGGAGTTATGCCTACCTTCGTTTACATGACGCGCTGCGACGGCTGCGGGCACTGCGTTGACATTTGTCCTTCGGACATCATGCACATCGATCCGACCTATCGCCGCGCCTACAACATCGAGCCCAACATGTGCTGGGAGTGCTACTCCTGCGTCAAGGCTTGTCCGCAGCATGCCATCGATGTGCGCGGCTATGCCGACTTCGCACCGCTCGGTCACAGCGTTCGCGTTGACCGCGACGAAGATAAAGGCACGATCGCCTGGAAGATCAAATTCCGGAACGGGACGGAAAAGAACTTCCTGTCGCCCATCACCACCAAGCCCTGGGGCACGGCGATCCCCAAGCTCGCGGACGTTCCCGGGCCGAGCAAGGAAATGCGCGACAGCCAGCTTTTGTACAACGAGCCAAAATATATCCGCATGGATGACGGCGGTTTGCACACGCTTGAGTCCAACGGTCTCAAGATGAAGAAAGGCGTGTACTACTGATGGCTTACAAAACGATCGTCGAAGACGGCATCGATATTCTGGTCGTCGGTTCAGGGCTCGGCGGTAGCGGTGCCGCCTGGGAAGCCAGATTCTGGGGTCAGGACAAGAAGATCGTCATTGCCGAGAAGGCCAATATCGATCGCTCCGGTGCGGTCGCCCAAGGCCTGTACGCCATCAACTGCTACATGGGCACCCGGTGGGGCGAAAATAAACCGGAGGACCATGTCCGCTACGCGCGTATCGACCTGATGGGGCTGGTGCGGGAAGACCTGCTGTTCGATATGGCCCGTCACGTCGACTCGACGGTGCACCAGTTCGAAGAGTGGGGCCTGCCCATCATGAAGGACCCGAAAACCGGGCGCTATCTGCGTGAAGGGCGATGGCAAATCATGATTCACGGCGAGTCCTACAAGCCCATTGTGGCCGAGGCCGCCAAGAAATCCGCGGACAAGGTGTTCAATCGGATCTGCGTCACCCACCTGCTGATGGATGACAGCAAGGAGAACCGGGTCGCGGGCGCCGTTGGCTTTAACGTCCGCACCGGCAACTACCATGTCTTCAAGTCCAAGACCGTGATCTGCGGCGCGGGCGGTGCCTCCAACATCTTCAAGCCGCGCTCGGTGGGCGAGGGTTCCGGACGCACCTGGTATGCGCCCTGGTCGTCTGCGTCTGCCTATGGTCTCATGATCGAAGCCGGCGCCAAGATGACGCAGATGGAAAACCGCATCGTGCTGGCGCGATTCAAGGACGGTTATGGCCCGGTCGGCGCCTACTTCCTGCATCTGAAGACCTATACGCAAAACTGTCTCGGCGAGGAGTACGAATCCAAGTGGTTCCCTGAACTTCAGAAAATGGTCGGAAAGGAATACCTGGATCCGGAAGCTTCGCATCTGACCCACAGGCCGATCCCGACCTGCCTGCGCAACCATTGCATCATTAGTGAAGTGAATGCCGGCCGCGGCCCCATTCACATGGTGACCATGAAAGCCTTCCAGGACCCTCATCTGGAAGAGGTCGGTTGGGAAAACTTCCTCGGCATGACGGTCGGCCAGGCGGTCCTGTGGGCCGCCACTGATGTGGATCCCAAGTACGAGAATCCCGAGCTGACCACGTCCGAGCCCTATGTCATGGGCTCGCACGCGACCTGCTCGGGCGCCTGGTGCTCGGGTCCGGAGGACGTTTCCCCGCCCGAGTATTTCTGGGGTTACAACCGCATGACGACGATCGAAGGCCTGTTCGGCGCCGGTGACGCCGTCGGCGGCACGCCGCACGCCTTCTCGTCCGGCTCGTTCACCGAAGGTCGTCTCGCCGCCAAGGCCGCCTGCAAATATATCGACGACGGCAAGGCCGAAGGCATCGTCGTCTCCGACGAGCAGATCAATCGCCGCCGGCGAGAGATCTACAAGCCGCTGGAGCATTACAAGACCTACCGCAACGCGATCGTGGCCGGCGATGTCAACCCGCACTACATCAATCCCCAGCAGGCCCTGGACCGTCTGCAGAAGCTGATGGACGAGTATTGCGGCGGGGTGACCGTCAGCTACATGACCAACGAGAAGCTCCTGCATATCGGTCTCAAGAAGCTCAGGATCATGGAAGAAGATCTCGAGAGCCTGGCCGCCAAGGATATCCATGAGCTGCTACGGGCGTGGGAGCTGAAGCACCGTCATCGCGCCGCAGAATGCGTGACGCAGCACACCCTGTTCCGCAAGGAAACGCGCTGGCCGGGGTATTACTACCGGGGCGACGCCATGAAGGTGGACGACGAAAACTGGCACGTGCTGACCGTTTCGCGCCGCGATCCGAAGACCGGTGAATACACCATGGAGAAGGCGCCCTGTTACCACCTGGTCGGCGCAGACGAGTAGCAATAACCGCGGGCAGGCATTCGCGTTGAGCGTCTGCCCGCGCGCATAGAGAGACCAGCATGTTAAGTGTCGTGCCCCCTTCAACGCCGGTCACTTCCGGTCACAGCGAGCCGCGCGTGAACATTGTTGAAAAAACCGATGAGGAGTTGAAGGCCATTGCCGATCCCCTGTGGCGCGACCTCGTAAAGAATTCCAACGAGGGCCGATACGGGGAATTCGTCAAGAATTTTTCCAGTTCATTCGCGCGTGCCCTGAATCAGGTCGCGGCCGGTCATCAGTTCGCAAACAGCGAGCTCGCCCGAAATCTGTCCGAGGACGCCGACTATCTCGGCATCATTCGCCGGGGTGAACATGTGACGGTTCTTTACCGGCAACGGAGCACCAAAAAAGAGGGCGAATGGCTTGGCAGGCTCGTCCTCGGTTATGAAGACGGAAAAATCAGGATTTTCAGCGCGTCCATCTTCTGAGCAGATCGCCCGGATTCGACATGAGTGAAACCATTCAGGACGGCAAGTTTGTCGAGCTGACCTACAAGGTCACCGACAGCAAATCGGGGCACGTTCTCACCACGGTCGAATTCCCGTTGGGCTATGTTCACGGACACAATGAAATTCTGGCCCCTTCCGTCCATATGCAACTGGAGGGCAAGTCCGCCGGTGACGTCATCGAGGTGCCGATCGACGGCAACCAGATTTTTGGCCCGAGGGACGAGTCGCTGGTCTTTACAGATAACATCGAGAACGTGCCCGAGGACTACCGGCAGGTCGGTACCTCCATCCTCATGGAAAACAACAAGGGCCAGACCCGCAGCTTTCTCGTGACGCGGATGGACGACGAGACATTGACCGTCGACGGCAACAACCCGCTTTGCGGCAGGGAGGTCGTCTTCAAGCTCGAGATTCTGACTGTGCGGGACGCGACCGATGACGAGATGAAAGCGGGCGGAGCGATCGGCGCAGAGGCGGATATCGACCCGTCACTCATGAGGCCTGTTTGATCAACAGGATCGCTCTTCTCTTTTCAGGAATCCCAGCTTCACGGCAAAAGGTGAATTATGAGCGAGCAAAAGCCCACCACCACCAAAGTTCCTGACGGCCATACGCGCTTTTTGACGACGCGTCAGAAGGAGCCAAACGAAAAGGGGTTTGTCGGTTACGAGACCGTCTGGGAGCCGTTCCAGAAGGAAGCCGAATACAAGACCCCGAAAAGGCCGTAGGCATCATACGGCAGCGTGGACGAGCCGGATCGCGCAGCGTCTTCCGGATACTGCAGCTTGGGGCTTTTTTGCATGAGTGCCTGGCCCCGCCAGCCGGAGCAGTGCGCAAAGGTTATCCTGTCGGAGACCAATTGAGTTCAGGAAGGAACCGCGATGTCGCAACTCGTGCCGCCGCATCATTCGGAGCAGGTCAAGCCGTTGCTGCTGCCGGAGACGGAGCGGGCGGACGAGCGCAAGCGCGCGGAGAAGCTCCGCAAGGTACCACTCAACTCGCGCGCAGTCTCCGACGTCTTCATGCTGGCGATGGGCGCCTACACGCCGCTCGACGGCTTTATGGGCCACGACGACTGGCGCGGCTGCTGCCTGGACATGAAGCTGGCGAATGGCGTGTTCTGGCCGATTCCGATCACGCTGTCCGTCGACAAGGTGCTGGGCGACAGTATTCACGAGGAAGAAGAGGTCGCGCTGGTTGACGGCGAGAGCGGCGAAATTCTCGCCGTCATGGGGGTGCACGAGAAATATTCGATCGACAAGAAGGTGGAGGCCGAGCACGTCTATCGCACCGCCGACCCCGGGCATCCGGGCGTCGCCAAGGTGTTCGCGCAAGGCGACGTCAACCTCGCCGGCCCGGTGATGGTGTTGAGCGAAGGCGAGTACCCCGGGAAGTACCCCGAACTCTATATCCGCCCCGCCGAGTCGCGCGCCATGTTCGCCGAGCGCGGCTGGTCGACCGTGGCCGCGTTCCAGACCCGCAATCCCATGCACCGCAGCCACGAGCATCTGGTGAAAATCGCGGCGGAAGTGTCGGACGGCGTTTTCATCCACCAGGTGCTTGGCAAGCTGAAGGCGGGCGACATCCCGGCCGACGTCCGCACCCGCGCGATCCAGGCGATGATCGATAATTATTTCCGCCCGGGCACCGTCATCCAGGCGGGCTATCCGATCGAGATGCGCTATGCCGGCCCGCGCGAGGCGTTGCTGCATGCGCTCATCCGCCAGAACTTCGGCTGCTCGCACCTCATCGTCGGGCGCGACCATGCCGGCGTCGGCGACTACTACGGTCCCTTCGACGCCCATCACATCTTCGACCAGCTCTGGCCAGGCGCGCTCATCTGCAAGCCGTTGAAGATCGACATCACTTTCTACTGCCGCAAGTGCTACGGCATGGCGACGGCGAAGACCTGCCCGCACGATCCCAGTTACCAAATCTCGATTTCCGGCACGCAGCAGCGTGAGATGCTCTCAAGCGATGCGGATATACCGCCCGAGTTCAGCCGGCCCGAGGTGGTCGCGATTCTCAAGGAGTACTACGCCGGCCTGAAAAAGGCAGGTTGAGCGTTCGGCACAATGATCATCGCGCAAATCTCCGACACGCATATCGCGCTCGATACGCCCGACCCGAATCGGAGAATTGGCGATTTCGAACGCACGATCGCCGACATCAACGCGCTTGATCCGGCGCCAGACGTGATTGTCCACACCGGCGACGTCGTCCATAACGGCCGGGCGGATGAATACGCAGAGGCTGTGCGTATCCTCGCTCAGGCGAACGCCCCGATCTATTGCCTGGTCGGCAACAAGGATGATCGGGTCAATTTTCGCGCTGCCTTTGTGGACCGTGGCTATCTCCGGCCGGATTGCGAATTCATCGAATACACGGTCGAGGATTATCCGGTCCGGTTGATCGTGGCCGACACCAAAAATGCGAATCATAACAGGGGAGATTTCTGTCCCGAGCGCGCCAGGCGCCTGGTGGAGATGATCGATGCCGAAACCACCAGACCGGTTGCGGTTTTTGCGCACCATCCGCCGTTCGAGGTCAAGGTCGGGCCGGACCCGCTCAACTTCGAAACGCCGGAGATGAAGGACCGGCTGCGTCAGGCCTTGCTGCATTCGGACCGGGTGGTCGGCGTGTTCAGCGGCCACGTTCACCGGCCGGCCGAGGGGCGCGTCGGACGCATCCCCGCCATCGTGGTGCCGTGCGTCGCCACCCCCCTGCGCAAGGGCGAATATCCACCGGCCGTCATGGGCAACCCCGTCTATTACCTGCACCGCTTCGATGCGGCCGGGGGCTTTACGACCGAAGCACGCGTTGCCGGCTACGGCAGTATCGGGGGTATTGCAGTACTGAAGCAGGATGTGGCGAATGCCTGAGCGCCGCGCACGGGGATGGTGATGGCGTCCGTCCCGTTATTCATCCTGCTGTGTTCCGGCGAACATGAAAAGCTGCAAATGGCGGCGAACGTCGCCTCCGTCGGCGCGGTCTCCGATCGGCCGGTCCAGGTCCTTGTCAGCATGAACGCCATCCTGGCCTTCGCCAGGAATACGCCGGAGGATGAGCGCTACCGGGGCGGCGCATTGTCCCGCTCGCTCAAGGAGAGGAACGCCCCCGGCGCGGTCAGCCTGTTCCGGCAGGGCAAGGAGTTCGGCGACCTCAAGCTCTGGGCGTGCTCCATGGCCCTCGATATTCAGGGCTGGGGCGTGAGGAATCTCGTCGAGGGCCTGTTCGACGGCGCGCTCGGGCTGACCAAATTCCTGTCTGATGCCGAAAGCGGTCAATTCATAACGATCTAATTTCCCCCACCCGCGAAGAACGCGTTCTGGCGGTTGTGTGCGACGGTCAACAGGCCCCTAATCGCATCCCTAGAATTCTAACGGCTCTCGGCAAGCCGGTTTAAGCCGTTTCCTGTATAAACGGGCCAAGGGACAAGTCGCCCGCTTTGCAAACCGTTCATCCGGGCACGCGACATCCATGTCAGCCATCAGCGCCTCGACAGCGGCCTATTACAATTCTTTGAACATCGCCCAAGGGTCCGACTGGATCGCCAGCACGGCGACGGCGAAGAAGAACGCGCTGCACTCCGCCGGTATTCTTGGCGCGCTGGAGAATTCCGGCAACGGTGTGAGCATCAATTCTTTTCTGTCCAGCAGCGCCGCCTTCGCCAACAACTTCGCCACCATCGCGCAAGGCGCCGTTACGGGCAGCGGCAGCCTCTACGCCCAGATCGCCAGCCAGAACCAGAAGGAAGCGGCCTCCAGGAAGACTCAGGAAGCGCTGGACGCGCTGGCGGCCGAGCAGCAGAAGGTGAAGCCCGGCAGCAAGCTCGACGCCTTCATCTACCTCGGCGACGGCGTCACCATCGACACCGCCAACAACATTCTGACCATGTCCGACGGCAGCCAGTTCGACATTCTCACCGGCGCCGAGGTATTCGATCCGGCCGCCATTATCCAGCTGGGCGGCGGCTCCTATCTCAATACTGAAACCAATATTCTTACCCTGGCCGACGGCACCAGGATCGACACTGTGACCGGCCTGCAGGTCTGAGCCTGAAGCGTCGCGTCAGTTCACCGAAAACCGCCTGATCGCGTCCTCGTCGACGTCGACGCCCAGTCCCGGCGCGTCGCGCAGGACGAACCTGCCGTTTTCCAGGCGCAGCGGATCGCGCACCACGTCTTCGGCGAGATACACCTGCGTCAGGCTCACGCCCCAGTCGAGGACCGGCGCGGCGCAGCCCGCAACCAGCGTCGCCGCGGCGCCCACGCTGGTGCATGCCACCTTCGCGGCGAGCGTCACCGACAGGCCGAGCTGTTTGCATAAAGTTGCCGCGTCGAGCAGCGGTGCGATACCTTCGGTCTTGATCACCTTCAGATTCACGCCGCCGAGAATGCCGGCCTGGCCGAGCGCCAGGATGTCTTCACTGCCGCCGATGCATTCGTCACCGGAGATCGGCAGGATGCCGAGCCGGTGAAGCGCGCCCATCGCCTCGGTCTGGTCGCCTGGCAGCGGCTGCTCCAGATACAGCAGCCCGGCGCCTTCGACGCCGCGCATGTAAGCCCTGGCCGTGCGCGCATCCCAGCCGGTGTTGGCGTCGGCGCACAATCGCATGTCGGGCCCGAGTGCGGCACGCACCTGCAGTGCGCCGTCGATTTCGGCCTCGACATTCTTCACGCCCACTTTCAGCTTGAAATAGGTATAGCCCTCGCCGACTTTCTGCCTGGCCTCGGCGATGTCCCCGTCAATCTTCGGATTGGCGAGCAGCCACATGTTCTCGACCGAGCGCCGCACCGCGCCGCCGATCAGATCGACTGCGGGAACGCCGTAATGCTTGCCGGCGAGATCGAGCAGCGCAATTTCGACGGCGGCCTTGGCGCCGCCGTTGTGCATCATTGCCGCACGGCAGCGCCGCGCCAGCTCCGCGCGGTCGCGCACGTCGGCGCCGATCAAGAGCGGCGCCAGGTGGTGGCGCACCGCCGCCACCATGCCGGGCAAGGTATCACCGGACATGGTGGGCGCCACGGTCGCTTCGCCCCATCCGACCAGGCCATTCTCGGCTTCCAGCCGCAGCACCAGGTTCTCGGCGTGGGTGATGGTCTCGGCCGCCATCAGGATGGGCTTCCTCAGCGGCACCGCAATCGCGATGGCGTCGGCGCGCCGGATGGTGAGCGGCCGCGCCTGCTGTTCGGCGGCGATCCTGGACTGGATGTTCATGGGCCTGCCAATCGCTTGAGTCTTGCCATGTGGGATTCGTCGCTTCGGACTTGTCACGTGAGTCTGGCGCGGATGCCATCTTAGGCGCGTCCGGCTTCGCTGCAAAGCGGGGATCGCCGGTTCCGTTTCACGAGGTCGAAACAAACCAGCTATTCCCGTCCGCTCTGGCTGCAATCGCTACGATCGCAACGACCGGGCTATTTCGCTGGCCGCGGGTCGGCCGGACAGTATAATTGTCGCAGACGCCGAACAACGAAGAATAACATGCCGCCGGGAGGGACGACGATGATCGAGATCCTGCGCGAAAAGCTGGACACGCCGCGCGCTTGGCGCGGACCGGACATTCAGCACGATCCATCATGGATCATGCGGCTTGCCCGCGATGACATCGCCGAAATCGACGCCGCGTTGCGTCATTTGCAGTCGCTCGGCCTGACCATCCCGTTCGGTGCCGACCAGTTCCCGCTGCCGACGGTTGCCGCCAGGCTGGACGAGGTGGCGGAGCGCATGGAAGAGGGCCTCGGCGTCGTCGCTCATCCGCGGCCTGCCGCGCGCGAACTACAGCACGGAGGAATGCGGCCTGATCTATTGGGGCCTGGGCGTTCATCTCGGCACGCCGGTGTCGCAGAATACGCGCGGCCATCTGCTCGGTCATGTGCGCGACGAAGGCCGCACTATGGACGACCCCAATGCGCGCGCCTACCAGACTCGCGCAAAGATGGATTTCCACTCCGATCAGTTGCCGGTCGACGTACTCGGTCTATTCTGCGTGCGCACCGCCAAGACTGGCGGCGCCAGCGCGCTGACCAGCGTCGATGCCGTGCACAACGTCATCCTGGAAGAGCGGCCCGACCTGCTCGCAGTGCTCTACCAGCCGTTCAACATCGACTGGCGCGGCGAGGAACCGGCGGGCGAGCAGCCCTGGTACCGCTGCCCGATGTTCAGCTATGCCGGCGGCAAGGTGACGTCGCGTATCACCAGCCGTGCCTATTTCAACGGGGTTGTCCGCTTCGGCAATGAGCTGGGGCTGACCGACCTCCAGCGCGAGGCGCTCGACTTCGTGCAGGACGTCGCCAACCGCCCCGAGCTGCGGCTGCGTATGGACTTCGCCGAAGGCGACATGCAGTTCATCAACAACCACGCCATCCTGCACGCGCGCGAGGCCTTTGAGGATTTCGACGATCCCGGGATGAAACGACATCTGCTGCGCATGTGGATTTCGCTGCCGCCGGGGCGCCGGCGGCAACTGGCGCCGATCCTGGCCGAGCGCTACGCCTTCGTCGAACGGGGCGGCATTCCGAAAAGGGTCGCCGCCTGACGGAGCCGCCTTTCGCCCCATTGAGAACACAGAGAACCGCCGCAATGCTCAAGCTTTATCAAGGACGCCTCGCCGTCTGCGCGATCAAGGTGCGGCTCACCATGGCCGAGAAGGGCCTCGACTTCGAACCGGTCAATCTGAACCTGCGCGCCGGCGAGCAGCACAAGCCCGAATACCTCAAGCTCAATCCCAACGGCGTGGTGCCGACGCTGATCCACGACGACTTCGTGCTGATCGAATCCTCGGTCATCATGCAGTACCTCGACGAGGTCTTCCCCGGCCCGTCGTTGCAGCCGGCCGATCCCAGGGAACGCGCGAAGATGCGCATCTGGATGAAGCGGGTCGACGAATACCTGCATCCCGGCAACGCCACGCTCACCTACGCCATGGTGCATGGCCGCGGGCTGCGCGAGAAGAAGAGTCCCAAAGAGCTCGAGGCCTATTACCGCGGCATTCCCAATCCGGTGATCCGCGAGCGCCAGCGCGCGGCCATCGAGCTCGGCATGGACGCGCCCGCGGCGGTGCAGGCGTTGCAGTTCTACGACAAGGCGCTCGCCGACATGGACAGCTGGCTCGCCCAGCATCCCTGGCTTGCCGGCGACGGCTATTCGCTCGCCGACGCCGCCATGACGCCCTACATCAACCGCTTCACCATGCTCAGCCTCTCCAACATGTGGACCCAATCGCGCCCGAACATCACGGACTGGTTTGCGCGCATCAAGGCGCGGCCGTCCTACGACAAGGCAATCGGCGCCTACGTCACCGACGCCGACGTGAAGGCCTATGCCGGACTGGACACCTGGGCCTGGGGCAAGGCAGAACAGTTGCTGAAGGCGGCATAGCGCATGATCCCGAAATAGCCTGCCCGGCTTGATCGGGGATGGGAACCGGTTTTCGGATAAGATCATGCGCCAATAAAGTGTCGGGCGCGCGCCAACGAAGCCCGGCGGGAGGAAGATAAGTTGTCGGGCACGGTCGGGTTGGTCGGCATAGGCCTGATGGGCACCGCGCTGGCGCGGCGCCTGCTCGATGCCGGCTATCAAGTCGTCGGCTTCGATGTCGAGGCCGCGCGCCGCGGTGAACTCGCCCGCATGGGCGGCGATCCGGTCGACAGCGTCGCCGCAGTCGCGCGCCGCGCGCCGCTGACGCTCATCGCGGTGATGACCATCGCCCAGGTCGAGGAGGTGGTGGAAGGAAAGGGCGGCCTGATCGAATCCGCCGGCGCCGGCACGCAGCCCATGGCGTTGTGCGCGTCGACTTGCGATCCCGGCCGCATCGAGGCGCTGGCCGAGCGCGCGATGCAGCGCGGCTATACATTTCTCGATACGCCGGTTTCGGGCACCAGCAAGCAGGTATTGGAGGGCGACGGCTTCGGTCTGATCGCCGGCGACAAGCAAGCGGCCGATGCCGCCGCCGCGGTGATCAAGGTGATCTACCCACGCAGCCAGTATCTCGGGCCGGTCGGCAACGGCAGCAAGACCAAGCTCGCCATCAACCACATTCTCGGCCTCAACCGTGTCGCACTGGCGGAGGGTCTGGTGTTCGCCGAGACCATGGGCCTCGATCTCACGACCTTCCTTGCCGCCGCGCGCCAGTCCGCTGCCTGGTCGCAGATCATGGACGTCAAGGGAGACAAGATGATCGCCGGCGATTTTGCGCCGGTCGGCAAGCTCTCCCAGCACCTGAAGGACATCCGCACCATGCTGCCCGAGGCCGCGAGCCGCGGGCAGCAGCTGCCGTTCCTGTCGCTGCTGCGCGAGGTGGTGGAGGCGGGCGTCAGCCATGGCGACGGCGAGCGCGACAACTCCATCACCATCGAGGAAATCCGCCGCCGCAAGGCGAGCGCCAACGGCGGCAGGAAGACGGGAGCGACCGGTGGCGAGTAAACAGGCGGTGGGCGTGATCGGCCTCGGCAATATCGGACACGGCGTCGCCAGCAATCTCGGCAAGCCCGGCCGCGACGTCCATGTCTGGGATGTTGCGGAAGCTGCGCGCGCACGCTTCAGGGACAGGCCGGGCTTTATCGTTGCGCCGCCCGGCGAGATGGCGAAGGTCTGCGAGGCCATTTTGTTCGTCGTGCCGGCGACGCCCCAGATCAGGGCCTGCCTCGACGGCAACGACGGCATTGTCGCCCATGCGCGCGAAGGTCTGATCCTCGTCGATCTCACCACCTCCGACCCGCAGGCCACCTGCGAACTGGCGGAGCAACTTGCTCTGCGCGGCATCCACTACATCGACGCCGGCGCCAGCGGGGGCAAGATCCGCGCCGATGCCGGTGATCTCACGCTCATGGTCGGCGGTGATGCCGATGCGGTCGCGAAAGCGACTCCCTATCTCGACGACATCGCCCGCAAGGTCTTCTGCCTCGGCGGCAGCGGCGCCGGCCACACCATGAAGCTCATTCACAACATCATTTGCCACGCCAACTTCATGGCCGCTGCGGAAGCCTTCAATCTCGGTGAGCACGCGGGTCTTAGGCTCGAGGACATGGTGGACGTGCTCAACCAGTCGAACGGCCGCAGCTACATCACCGAAGCGCGCTTTCCCAACCACATCCTGTCGCAAAAATGGGACGGCCGCTCGCACGTCTCCAATCTCCACAAGGATCTGAAGATGGGTGTCGAACTCGGCCGCCGCGTCGGCGGCGGCACCGAGTTTTCCGAGGCGGTCGTCCGCTATCTCGACAAGGCGGTGCGCCGTGGCATGGCGAACGAGGATTTCACGCTGATTTACCGCGACTTCGACGCCATCCGTGCGATGGACGACTGAACGTTGAACCCAGGCGAGAGACCCGCCCATGAACGAGCCGCTCAGCCGCGCGCCATCGCCCGACCTGTTGCCGCGCTTTGCGAAAATCGTCGGCGGCCGATACGCCGTCACCGATCCGGCCGAACTTGCGCCTTATCTGATCGAAGGCCGCGATATTTATCACGGCCGCACCGTCATGCTGTTGAGACCCGGCTCGGTCGGGGAGGTCTCCGCCATCCTCAGCCTCGCCAACGAAACCGGCGCCGCGGTGGTGCCGCAGGGCGGCAACACCGGTCTCGTCGGCGGCCAGCTTCCATTCGATGGCGAACTGCTGATCTCGCTCACCCGCCTCGACAGGATCCGCGAGGTCGACCCGTCCTCCAACACCATGACTTGCGAAGCCGGCGTGGTCCTGCAGAAGGCACAGGAAGCGGCTGCCGCCGCCGACCGCCTGTTCCCGCTTTCGCTCGGTGCGGAAGGGAGCGCCACCATTGGCGGCAATCTCTCCACCAACGCCGGCGGTACCGGCGCGCTCGCCTACGGGATCGCCCGCGATCTGATGCTCGGTGTCGAGGTGGTGCTGGCCGACGGCCGTGTGCTCAACCTGCTGCGCAAACTGAAGAAGGACAACACCGGTTACGACCTGCGCCATCTCTTTGTCGGCGCCGAAGGCACCCTCGGCATCATTACCGCCGCGGTGCTGAAACTGTTTCCGCGCCCGCGCGCGGTGGAGACTGCTTTCATTGGCGTGCCTTCGCCGGAGGCCGCGTTGAAGTTGCTCAACTTGTCGCAGGCACGTGCTGCCGGCACCGTGACCAGCTTCGAACTGATCTGCCGGGAAATTATCGATTTCGCGCTGCGCCATGGCCATGGCGTGCGCGATCCGCTCCAAACCGTGCATCCCTGGTACGCGCTGCTGGAAGTTTCGGCGCAGCAGGAGGAGGGCCTGCGTGACAGTGTTGAGTCGCTGCTTGCAGATGCCATCGACGAGGGCCTCGTCATCGATGCGACCCTCGCGGCGAGCCTGGAGCAGACAAAATCGTTCTGGCACCTGCGCCATTCATTGCCGGAAATCCAGAAGCCCGAAGGCGGTTCGATCAAGCATGACGTCTCGGTGCCGGTCGCCGCCGTGCCGCAATTCATCGCCGAGGCCGACGCCGCAATAGCGGCGCTGGTCCCGGGCGCGCGACCGGTGCCGTTCGGCCATCTCGGCGACGGCAACATCCACTACAACGTCAGCCAGCCGCCCGGCGCCGACACTGCGGCGTTCCTGAAGCGCTGGGGCGAGGTCAACGCCGTGGTCGACAGGATCGTGCTCAGGCTCGGCGGCTCGATCTCGGCCGAGCACGGCATTGGCGTGCTCAAGCGTGACTCGCTGCCCAAGGTGAAGGATCCGGTGGCGCTCGATCTCATGCGCAACATCAAGCGCATGCTTGATCCCAACGGTATCCTCAACCCGGGCAAGGTGCTCTGAGTTTGTCCCTCCCCTGAGAGGGGAGGGATAGATGGACACCGCAGCACCAAGGCTTACTTCCCCGGAAACTTCGCGTCGATGCCCTTGACGTAGAAGCTCATGCCGAGGATTTGACCGTCCGAAAGGTGTTTTCCACCCTTGCACTCCACCGCCTTGCCGTCCTGCGCATAAATCGGACATGTGAAGGGATGGATGGAGCCGTCCTTGATGCCGGCTTCGGTCTTTTCCGCCAGCGCCTTCACGTCGGCCGGCATATTTGTGTAGGGCGCCATCACCACCAGACTCGATTTCAGTCCGCCCCAGACATCTTGCGATTTCCAGGTGCCGTCGATTACTGCTGTGGCGCGCTCGATGTAATAGGGCGCCCAGTTGTTGGTGATAGCGGTGAGCTGGGATTTCGGGCCGAACTTGATCATGTCGGAGTCCTGGCCGAAGGCGAGGATCTTCCGCTGCTCGGCGATCTGCATCGCCGCCGGTGAAGTCCGTGTGCTGCATCAGCACGTCGGCGCCCTGGTCGGCCAGCGCCTTCGCTGCATCGGCCTCCTTGCCGGGATCGAACCAGGAGCTCACCCAGATGATCTTGACCTTGATGTCGGGATCGACCGACCACGCACCCAGCATGGTGGCGTTGATGCCGGAGATCACTTCGGGGATCGGGAACGAGGCGATGTAGCCGAGCACCTTCTTTTTGGTCATTTTGGCGGCGATCACGCCCTGGATATAGCGGCCTTCGTAGAAGCGTCCGGAATATGTGGCCAAATTCATGGCGCGCTTGTAGCCGGTGGCGTGCTCGAACTTGATGTCGGGATGCCGCTTGGCCACCTTCGCCGTGGCGTCCATGAAGCCGAATGAGGTCGTGAAGATCAGTTTGTGACCGGAGCGAGCCAACTGTTCGATCGAACGCTCGGCGTCCGGACCCTCGCTGACATTCTCGAGGTAGTTCGACTCGACCTTGTCGCCGAGCGCTTCCATCATCTTCTTGCGGCCCACTTCATGCTGGTAGGTCCATCCGAAATCGCCGACCGGGCCCACATAGATGAATCCCACCTTCAGCTTGTCGGCGGCCGAAGCACCGAGCGTGGCCGCGGCCAGTGCCAAAACGGCAGCTGTGGCGGTGACAGCAAATCTCTTCATGACTTCCACTCCGGGTTCAAATGACGGGGGTGGTACTTTCGCCCCCGTGAGCGCGCCGCCCGTCGCGCGCGCCCGCGGGAAGGGTTCAACGGTCCGGCACGAAGACCAGACCCAGCGACGCGGGTGCGGCCGACCCGGCGGTGCCGCGCGTGCGGGAAATCAGAACCAGGACGATTATGCACGCGAGGTACGGCAGTGACGACATCAGTTGCGGGGGCAGGGCGAGGCCGGCGCCTTGCGCCTGCAGTTGCAGGATGGTGACCGCGCCGAACAGATAGGCGCCGGCGACCAGCCGCATGGGCCGCCACGAGGAGAACACCACCAGCGCCAACGCGATCCAGCCGCGGCCCGCGGTCATCTCAGGCACAAAGAACGGCGTATAGGCGAGCGGCAGATAGGCGCCGCCGAGTCCGGCGCACGCGCCGCCGAACAGCACCGCCAGCCAGCGCACCTTCAGCACCGGATAGCCGAGCGCGTAGGCCGAGGCGTGGTTGTCGCCGACCGCGCGCAGGACCAACCCGGCGCGGGTGCGGTAGAGGAACCACCAGATGCCGGCGACCAGCAGCACGGAGAAATAGACGAAGGCGTCTTCACCAAAAAGGATTTTGCCGATGAACGGCAGGTCGCTGAGGGCCGGGATGTCGAGATGCGGCGCCACCGCGATACGCTGGCCGACGAAGCCGGCGCCGATCAGGCCGGACAGACCAATACCGAGAATGGTGAGCGCGAGTCCCGTCGCCACCTGATTGACCGCGAGCCCAAGCGTCAGCAGCGCGAATACCGCCGACAGCGCCGCGCCGGCGACGATTCCGAACAGCGCGCCGACGAAACTCGAGCCGGTGTACCAGGCGCCGGCGAAGCCGCAGGCCGCGCCCATGATCATCATCCCCTCGACGCCGAGGTTGAGCACGCCCGCGCGCTCGACCACGAGCTCGCCCGCCGCTGCCAGCAGCAGCGGCGTCGAAGCGGCGATCACCGACAGGATGATGGCTTCAAGCAGGCCCATGCGCCGGTTTCCCCAAACTGCGAATGAGACGGATGCGATAGACGATCATCGAATCGCACGCGAGCACGTAGAACAAAAGGATTCCCTGGAACACCTTGGTGAGATCGAGCGGGATCTTCATCGAAATCTGCGCACCTTCTCCGCCAATGAAAGTGAGCGCCAGGAACAGCCCTGCAACAAGAATGCCGACCGGATTGAGGCGCCCGAGGAAGGCGACGATGATGGCGGTGAAGCCGTAGCCCGGTGAAATGCCCGGCTGCAGATGTCCGACCGGCCCGGCCACTTCCAGGATGCCGGCGAGCCCGGCGAGCGCGCCCGAGATCATGAAGGTAAAGATGACGAGCCGGTCGGACTTGAAGCCGGCAAAGCGCGCCGCCTTGGGCGCAGCGCCGACCACGCGGATCTCGAAGCCCTTGATGGTGCGCCCGAGCATCACCGCCGTCACCGCCACCACCACAAGCGTGATGAGGCAGCCGACGTGCACGCGGCTGCCGTCGAACAGCACCGGCACGGTGGCGCTGGGATCAAAATCGGCGGTGGTTGGAAAATTGAAGCCCTTGGGGTCACGCCAGGGCCCGCGCACCAGATAGTCGAGGATGAGTTCGGCGACATAGACCAGCATGAGACTGGTGAGGATTTCGCTCGCCCCGAAACGCACCTTGCACAGCGCCGGGATCAGCGCGTAGAGCGCCCCGCCGAGTGCGCCCAGCACCAGCATTGCCGGCAGCACCCAGGGGCCGGCATCGGTTCCGTGCGTCACGACCGCGAGCCAGCTTCCGCACACCGCACCGATGATGAACTGTCCCTCGGCGCCGATGTTCCAGACGTTCGCCAGATAACAAAGCGACAGACCGATACCGATCATCACCAGCGGTGACGCCTTCACCGCGATTTCCGACAGCGTGTAGGGATCGAGCAACGGTTCAATGAAATAGACCGCGAGCGCATGAGCCGGGTTCTTGCCGAGAATGGCGAACAGGATCGAGATGGTGACGAGCGTCAGCGCAATGGCAACCAGCGGCGAGGCGACCGCGATCAGGGTCGAGCGCTCGGCGCGCCGCTCAAGCACCAACTGCATGGCCCGCCTCTGGTTGCGGCGGGGCGCCGGCATTGCTGCCGCCCATCAGCAGGCCGAGCTGCTCGCGCGTCGCGGTCCGGGCCTCGAGTGGCGCCGAAAGCGTGCCATGAAACATGACCGCGATGCGGTCTGCGATTTCGAACAGCTCATCGATGTCCTGACCGATGACCAGGATCGCCGCACCGCGGGCGGCGAGATCGATCATTGCCTGGCGGATGGTGGCAGCCGCACCGGCGTCGACGCCCCAGGTCGGCTGGCTCACGACCAGCACGCCCGGCTCGCGCAGGATTTCGCGCCCGACCACGAATTTCTGCAAATTGCCACCGGACAGGCTCACCGCTTCCGGATCGCGCTTTCCCTTGCGCACGTCAAACACTTGTGAGGTCTTGTCGACGCTGGCGAGCGTCGCCAACCGGTTGATGAAACCGCGTTTGACCATGCCGCTCGCCGCATGTCCCGTAAGCAGCGCGTTTTCCGACAGCTTCATGCGCGGCGCTGTGCCGTGGCCGAGCCGCTCCTCGGGCACGAAGGCTGCGCCAAGTCGCCGCCGGGCGGAGATCGCCAGAAGCCCGGCAGCATGGCCGTCGATGATGACGTTGTCGTCGGATGGTGAATTTCGCTCGCCTGACAGCGCCGCGAAGAATTCATCCTGGCCATTGCCGGCGACACCGGCGATGCCGAGGATTTCCCCGCCGCGCACTTCCAGCGACATGGATTTCAACCGCACCCCGTTGGGGTCTTCCGGTGCGAGCGAGAGATCCTTGACGACCAGGCGCGGCACGCCTGCTGCGCGATTGCTCGCCGGTTTTACCTCGCCGATGTCGGCGCCGACCATCATGCGGGCCAGCGACGACGCGGTTTCCTTGCGCGGATCGCAGGTCGCGACCTTCTTGCCGCCGCGCAGGATGGTGGCCGTGTCGCACAACCGCTTCACCTCATCCAGCTTGTGCGAGATGTAGAGCACCGCGCGCCCTTCGTCCTTGAGCCGCCGTAGCACAACGAAAAGCTGGTCGGCTTCTTGCGGCGTCAACACCGCGGTCGGTTCGTCGAGGATCAACAGCCTGGGATTCTGCATCAGCAGCCGCACGATCTCGATGCGCTGGCGTTCACCGACCGAGAGTCGCCACACCTCGCGCCCGGGATCGAGCGGCAGGCCGTAGTCACGCGATACCTGCGCCAGCCGCGCCGACATGGCGGCGAAGCTTTCCCTGCCGTCGAGGCCAAGCGCCACGTTCTCGGCCACCGTCAGGTTCTCGAACAGTGAGAAGTGCTGGAACACCATGCCGATGCCGAGCGCGCGCGCCTCGGACGGGCCGCTCAACTCGATCTGTTCACCCATCCAGCGCAGTTCGCCCGAGCTCGGCTGGATCAGCCCGTAGATGATCTTGACCAGCGTCGATTTGCCGGCGCCATTCTCGCCGAGCAACGCGTGGATTTCGTGCCGGAAAAGATCGAGATCAACGCAGTCGTTGGCGAACAGCGTTCCGTAGGTCTTGGTGATGCCGATAGCCTGAAGCAGCGGCCCTTCCGCCGGGGACTCGCGCGCGGACACAGGATTCAACATCGCCAGACGCTTGCCCTCGAACCTTTCGTCAGGTCTCCCGCGGTCCGTCCCAGCCCCGGGGCCCGTCCAAAAAACCGGCAATCCGATTGTGTGTCAAATCCGGCGGCAGTTGAAGGCAACAATTTCAGGCATGCACTGCTTAAATCAGTGTCGTGCATGTGATTTCGGAACCGGTTTCGTCATTCCGGGCCGGCGCAATTGCGCCGGACCCGGAATCCAGAGCCGCATACGAGAGCCCGTTTTAACGTTCTCGATTCCGGGCTCGCTCGTTGGCGCGAGCGCCCCGGAATGACGTGCTCTTGCTTCGTCGGTGCGCCGGCGGCGCAACACCGCCGGATCGGACGCCTACAAGGTGGTGAGCTGGAAGCCCGGCGTTGAAGTGGTCTACGAGCGTAACGATGGCTGGGTCGGGGGCAAGCTTTTGTGCGACCGCGTGGTGGTGATGCAGGCCGGACAGATCGTGGAGCAGGGCCCGACCGGGCGGGTCATGGAGCGGCCGCAAGCCGGTTACACGCGCGATTGGCTGGCGGCGATCCCGCACCCGCCGCTGCAAGCGGAATCCGGATCCTAGTGCAGCGCGGGCAGGGCGCCTCGTTGCGTGTCGGCCGGACCCGGCCGCGGGTTGTGCTGCAGGACAGGTCTGTGGCGCGGCCGCGGCCGCGGATGCGGGATCGCGGTCATCTCCATGAGATCCGGGGGCTGCTTCGGCTGCTGCGCCCGTGGCGCCGGGTTCGGCAGCGCCGCCGGATTCGGTTGCATCATCGGCGTCGACGGAAGCGTCTGCGGGGTCTGCTCCGACTGCGGCAACTGGTCCGGCAGGTACTTCGCCATCACCGCCGGGTCGATGCTTGCGATGAATTCATCCGGCAGCCGCTGCCACACCTGATCCATGCCCAGCATGGGAATGCCGAGATAGCCGCGCACCGTCAGCTTCTGTCCGTCCGGGCTCAAAGTCATCTGCGCCCTATAAATGTCGCCGTTGCGCGGGTCGAGGATGTTGCCCTCTTCGTACTTCAGGTCGTGGCGCTGCATGCCGCGAATGAATTCGATGCCGAGCACCGGCTGGTTGCGCCGGTCATCGGTGCAGTTGGCGCAAACCGGATTGGGCTTGTCGAACGGTCGCGGAAACGTCTTGCCGATCACGCCCTTGTAGATGCCGTCGTCCTTGACGAACAGGACCCACATGATCGGCTTGCCCTCGTCACTCGTCAGTTGCCACAACCCGAGTACGCTCGGCTTCGGTTCCGGTTCGGCCATTTGCGGCGCGGGCGCCCTCGGCGGCGCCGGGCGGGGAGTCTGGGCATGGCCCGCCGAAGCGCCCAGCATCGCGACCGCCGCCACCAGCATCGCCAACCGTGCTTTCAAGCTTGTCTCCCGTCATCCGCGATTCAGGCGGCATCACTCGCTTCGGAATATGGCCGTTTCGCGAAGCGGGTTTGACCCCGGTTTGATTTCTCCAACCGATTCGCCGCAGTACTGCCCCGAGTTCCCTTTGGCTCCCGACAGTCTATACTAACGCCTGCGGCAACGGTCCGGGCCCGCTGACGGCCGAAAAGCCGAGGGAACTTCGTTGCCAAGTCTTGCGTTGCCAGCGGGGGATCAGCCCGCCGGGGAGCCGTACCGTCATGTCCAGGTCGAACGTTGCGCTTGGCAATCTCCGGGGCGTGGTGATTGTCATCGTGTTGGCATTCCATTCCGCGCTCGCCTATGTCGCCTCGGTGCCGGCGCAGACTTCGCCGTTTGGCGAGGCCCCCTTCACCTGGCAGGCTTTCCCGGTAGTTGACGCCCGGCGCTGGCTGGGCTTCGACGTGTTTTGCGCCTGGCAGGACGTCAGCCTGATGTCACTCATGTTTTTCCTGTCCGGCTTGCTCGCGTCCGGCAGTCTGCGCCGCAAGGGCGGCTGGACCTACGTGTCCGACCGGCTCTGGCGCATCGGCGTGCCGTTCCTCGCGGCACTCATCTTCCTGAGTCCGCTCGCCCTGTATCCCGCGTACCTCGCGCGCACGGTGCAACCGACCTTCTTCGGATTCTGGCAGCAATGGCTCTCGCTGCCGTTCTGGCCGAGCGGACCGGAATGGTTCCTGTGGCAGCTTCTGGTGGCCAATTTCCTGGCCGCCACGCTGTTCGCGGTGGCGCCGCGTTCGCTCGACTGGTTCAGCCGGCTCGCCGCCTGGGCCGGCGATCACCCGGTCAGGTTCGTCGGTTTGCTGGCGGGCGTTTCAGCGCTCGCCTATGTGCCGCTTGCGCTCATCTATTCGCCCTGGAGCTGGAGCGCTGTTGGGCCTTTTTCCATGCAGCTTTCGCGGCCTGCGCACTACCTTGTTTATTTCTTTGCCGGTTTCGCGCTCGGGGCCTATGCGCTCGACCGCGGCTTGCTCGCCAGCGATGGTCCGCTGGCGCGGCATTGGCTGGCCTGGTGGGGCGCGGCCGTCGCCGGCTTCTGTGTGTGGGCCGGTTTCACCGCCCTGACCCGTCCGGAGTGGTCCGAGGCCAACCCCTTCTTCCAATTTGCCGCCACTCTCGCATTTCCCGTCGCCTGCGCCGGCGGTGTTGTCTTCCTGCTCGCCGTCTGCCTGCGCTTCAGCGACAGGCGCCATTGGGCGCTCGACAGCCTCTCGGCCAACGCCTACAGCATGTATCTCATCCACTACGTGTTCGTGGTCTGGCTGCAATATGCCCTGGTCGACGTCGGCCTCTATGTGATTGTCAAATACGCCATTGTATTCAGCGGAGCGCTCGTCATGAGCTGGGCCAGCAGTGTTGCTTTCGAGCGCGTGTTTGGCGCCCAGCTGGTCGCTGTCCGACGGGCCGTTTCGACCGTGCCACATTGACGCGCGAATTGTGTGCGACTGAAGGGGCGATATGTCGCTGAATTTCACGCTCGCCTCGCGGAACCTGTTTCAGGATCGTCTGCGCTTTGCCGCCACCACGATCGGCATCGTGTTTTCGGTGGTGCTGATCATGGTGCAGATGGGCCTTTATCTCGGTTTCGGCCGGATGGTAACCACCATGATCGAGCGCGCCGATGCCGACCTCTGGGTCATGCGCCAGGGCACCAAATGCTTCGAGGATCCTTCCCTGCTTGGTGACAAGCAGAAGGATATCCTGAGCGTATCGGGTGTCGCTTCGGCCTCGCCGTTGGTCATCGGCTTTTCCGACTGGCGGCTGCCGAGCGGCGAGATGACGCCGGTGTTCCTGGTCGGCTCCGACCTCACGCGCAACGATTTGCAGCCGTGGAACGTAGTTGCAGGTTCCGCCAGGGATTTGTCCACGCCCGGCGCCGTCGCGGTCGACACTACCTATGCCGAGCGCCTGGGGCTGCAAGGTCTCGGCACCGAGGCCAACATCCGTGGCAAAAAGGTGCACGTCGTCGCGCTCACCGAGGGCATCCGCTCCTTCACCACTACGCCATTCGTCTTTGCCGACATTGATGCGGCTCGCCGCTCTATCGGGCTGCCCAAAAGCGTGGCCAGCTATTTTCTGGTCAAGCTCAAGCCGGGCGCTGACCTGAAGCGCGTGCAACAGGACCTGAAGGCCAGCATGAGCAAGGTCGATGTGCTCACCACGCCCGAATTCGCCGAGCGCAGCCGCAAGTTCTGGCTGTTTTCGACTGGCGCCGGCGCGGCGCTGTTCGCTGGCGCGCTGCTCGGCCTCATCGTTGGCACGGTGATTGTGGCGCAGACCCTTTATTCCAGCACCAAGGACCATCTCAACGAGTTCGCTACCCTGCGCGCCATGGGCTCGTCCAACCGCTACATCTACAGCGTCATCATGTACCAGGCGCTGCTCAACGCGGTGATCGGCTTCTGCTTCGCCAGCGTCATTGGGTTTATCGTCGTCGCCTTCACCACCCACAGCGCGCTGCCGGTCACCATCACGCCCGCGCTGATGGTGGCGATCTTTGCGCTCACCGTGGTCATGTGCGTGCTTTCGGCCTTTGCGGCGATTGCGCGGGTGGTGCGCATTGATCCGGTCGTGGTGTTCACCCAATGAACTCGCCTGTCCTCGAGGCGCACGGCGTCAACAAGATTTTGGGCAGCGGCCCGAGCCAGGTACACGCGCTGAAGGACGTCAATCTGGCGCTGTGTGGTGGCGAGCTCACCATGCTGATGGGCCCGTCCGGCAGCGGCAAGACCACGCTGTTGTCGGTGCTCGGCTGTATGCTGACGCCGACCGCCGGCACCGTGCGCGTCGCCGGGGTCTCGACCGAAGGCGCTTCACCCGAGGCGCTCGCTGAGCTGCGCCGCAAACATGTCGGCTACGTCTTTCAGAACTATCACCTTTTCCCGACGCTCACCGCATCTGAAAACGTGCAGATTGCGCTCGACGTACGCGGCATACACGGCGAAGAGGCCCGCCACCGCGCGCATCAGGCGCTTGTGCGCGTCGGCTTGTCGCACAAGTTTGATTCGTTCCCGCGTGAGCTGAGCGGCGGCGAGCAGCAGCGCGTCGCGATCGCGCGCGCCATCGTCTCCGAGCCGTCCTACGTGCTTGCCGACGAGCCGACGGCCGCGCTCGACGGCAAGAATGGTCAGGCCGTCATGAGTATTCTTGCCAACATCGCCCGGGATCCCGGTCGCGGTGTTCTGGTGGTGACGCACGACAAGCGCCTTGTCGCCTTTGCCGACCGCACCATCGATATCGAGGATGGCCGCCTGGTTCGCGAGCAGCGTAACGAGAACGCCGCTGAAACAGTGCCGCTGGCGCCCGGCGGAGGTTAGCGCCTTGCCGCCGCGCCGCGTCAGCCTGCGCGCCAGAGTCGTGCGTCTTGGTACGCGCTGGTTCATCAAATGGCGCAGCCGCGGTCTGACCATCGGGCAGTCGCGCGAAAAGTTCCGCGCCATGGAGCGCTCTGTACCGCGCCCGGCGCGCGGCACCGGGACGGTACGAATCGATGCCGGTGGCGTACCCGCCGACATTGTCACCCGAGCGGCATCGCTGGCCGGCCGCTGGTTGCTCTATTTGCACGGCGGCGGCTATCGCATCGGCAGTGCCGCGGCCTACCGGCAACTGACCTGGCGTATCGCCGACGCCACGTGCGCCCGGGTGCTGATCATTGATTACCGCCTGGCGCCCGAGCATCCGTTTCCTGCCGCAATCGACGACGCGCATGCCGCCTATCGCTGGCTGCTCGAACAGGATGCAAAAGAGATCGTCGTCATGGGCGACTCCGCCGGTGGTGGTCTCGCGCTGGCGCTGCTCATGAAATTGCGCGATGAGGGCTTTCGATTGCCTGACGCGGCGGTGGCGATGTCGCCCTGGACTGACCTCGCGCTCACTGGCGTCTCGCTCACCGAAAACGCCGCCGCTGACCCCATGCTCAACGCCGACGATCTGCCGCAAGCCGCCGCCGACTATCTCGCCGGTACCGACCCCCACCATCCTTACGCGTCGCCGCTCTACGGCAATCCGTCTGGCTTGCCGCCTGTGCTCATCCTTGTCGGCAGCGACGAGATCCTGCGCGATGACGCGGTTCGTATGGCGGAGAAGTTGCGTGCCGCCAATCCGCGAAGCGAGCTGCAGGTCTGGCCACAGATGCCGCACGTCTGGCAGGCCTACACACCGGTGTTGCCGGAAGCGCGCTATGCCGTCGCCGACATCGGCGACTTCGTGCGTCGGGTCCTGGGACCGCGTGGCCCGTCCTGACCCCTCTGGAAAGATATTTCGTCTCTCGCAATTCCCCGGAGACGGGCCAGCGGCGCCCGCAATTGTCCCGTTCGCGGTAGTGGATTGCTGCGGGTCCCGCCAGACGCGCGTTGCGCGGCTGGCGGGGACCAGTAACCTCTTGTATGACGATTCCTGCTAGGGCATTTTCGCTGCAGGGTGGCCGTGGTCCGGGGTTTGCCAGGCTATTTCCAGGCGGACGGGGTAGCTTTTGTGCGTATAATGCGTGTCTTGCAGGGACGTATGGGGGCGCTCCGTCACTCGACGGAATCGGATAGGGGCGGGTCCGGACAATGATTGTAGTCGTCGGCTTGGCGTTCGAGGCGCGCATTGCGGCGCGAAGCGGCCTGCCCATCATCTGCAGCGGCGATGGCCGGACCCTGACGCCTGACCTCAAGCGGGCGATCGCCGGAGGTTGTCGGGGCCTCGTCAGCTTCGGTGTGGCCGGCGGCCTCGATCCCGGGCTCACGCCCGGCACCTGCGTGGTCGGCTTCGGCGATTGTTTCCGGCGATGCGCGCCATGAGACCGACCGCCACTGGTCGCAACGATTGCTGGAAGCGATGCCCGGCGCCGTGCACGGCGCTGCTGGCCGGCGTCGATGGCCCGGTCTGCACTCCGGCTGGCAAGCGCGCGCTCGGCCGCGACACCGGAGCGCTCGCGGTCGATACCGAATCCCACATGGTCGCGCATGCCGCCGCCAGCCACGGTCTGCCGATGGCGGCGATCCGCGTCGTCGCCGATCCCGCGCACCGCGCCCTTCCGGAAGTCGCGCTTACGGCCGTCCGTGCTGACGGCAGCACCGATTTGCTGGCGGTGCTGCGCTCGGTCATGCGGCGTCCGCATCAGCTTCCGGCGCTGCTCCTGACCGCGCTCGATGCCCGCGCCGCGCGCGCAACGCTGCTGCGCGGCCGCAGTCTGCTGGAGCCGGCTCACATTTCGGGCGGCTTCCGTCCCGTGCCGGCATCGTGGGGCGAGCGCGGAGCACTTGCCGCTGAGAATCGAGGCCGATCTCAGTTCCGCCGTGAGCTAGCGCGGCGACGTTTTCTTCCCGGTGCCCCCTGACGAAATCGTTCTGGCGCGCTAGAAAGACGTCGGCAACGGGCGCCGGTAGCTCAGCTGGATAGAGCACCAGACTTCGAATCTGGGGGTCAGGGGTTCGAATCCCTTCCGGCGCGCCAGCAACCCTTTGATGTGACTCAATTTTCTCTGCGCGATTTGTTCAGCCTCGGCTTCATGAGAGCGCGGGGCAACACTGGGGGCAACACCGAACGGCGCTCAGCTGCGCCGCACTATCGAACAGTGCCGGAACGGTGACAGAAGCTGCGCTGAACAGAAACAATCAGAGCATCAGCGGGTAGCAGACGTGGTCGCACTTGCGCAGACTGAAATCCGCATGTGTCCGCGAGTGCAAGCCAAATAGAAAAGCCGCTCCCCCCAGTTTTCCAAAAGTGGGGAGCTCTCATATTGGGGGGAGCGCGGGTAACAGGTTCATCTCGCACCCCTTCAGCCAATATTGTTTAGCGCCCGTGAAACATCGCACAGTTTGCAGCGTGCCGTTCGGAGTTCAGAGACTGACTAAAGCGCGCAAGCGCCTCGGTCTCCAACGGCAATAATCTCTGAATCATACCTTCGCGTAATATAGCAGCGGCCGAGTTCAGCCGGTTATTTGAGGGATGCTTCGGCGCGTCTGTTTGTGCGTTGTGCCTACGCCCAACAAGCCATCCGGCGCTGGTATTTAGAGCGGCGGCTATCCGTACCAACGTCGCCATATCGGGCTCTCTCTGATGCCGCTCACATGTAACTGACCGTAGCGCTTCTCCGTGAGGCTGTAGCTGCCGCGCTGCCTCGGCGTCTAGAAATTCCTAGCTCTTTTGGGCCCGTTGGTCACAATCCGCGAAGCGAAGATGTCCAGGAGGAACAAATTGTTCCTGACACCCATCTCGAAGGTTCATGTACAGTATGGGCAGATATTCTTCAGAACTGTAGGCAATTGACATGTCCGATCAGTTTGACGTTGTCGTGCGACAGACATCTGTTTACAGCGCCGAAGTCGGCTTTCATCTCAATTCCAAGTCATTGGTCCATTCAGCATTGAGGACATCCCACGGCGGCGCAATACGATTGGCTTGGGCTGAATACGCCCGGTGTCTACGCCCTCTATAGCGGCGTGGGTGACATCTTATACATTGGCAAGGCATCCATGCGGCGCATGCCTCGGTCGATTGCGCGCGCATTTGACGTGGAACGAGACCGTTGATGCTTACCAGCCCAAAGAAACCGCCAACAATCGCGCCTTTGCTCATCGTCTGCGGCAATTTCAGGTAATCAGGGTGAATGAACCCTATCAAGCGCCTTCACTCGAAGAGTATTTAATCGAGAAGCTTCGTCCGCGATACAACGGAACGGGCGACGGCGTTCGTCCAGATAAATTGCGCACCGAAGGAGTAATCGGAACCAATTTGTTGTACACCGGCTGTCCCAACAACGACGCTTGCGATCGCAGAGCGACGGTGGTTGTTCGGGCTACTGACTTCGCCGATCCGGTAACGGATACGCTAAAGCTTATCTGCGAGTGCAATGACTGTGGTCACAAGTACGAAGTACTAGAAGTTCGCGGCCGCATGAAGTGGCCGCCGTCGTTCACCCGTGAAAAATGCAGAATTCGCGCCTCACCCGAAGCGGTGGGACGATGAGCAGCAACATTAACACGGAAGCAACGCACGCAGATGCCAGTGCATTCCGTCCTGCTCATCCGCAGCTTACTTGGCTTGTTACTCGCCTCATGTTTGCGTTTATATTTGGCTGCATATCCGGCCTTATCCCATTTCTGGTCTTCAGCAATGTCGCGCCCATGACGGGCGGCTTTCTCGGGACCGTATCTTTTCTTATCGCAAATACCACTGGCATGGTTTTACATGCTAGACCGAAATGGCTTCCCACGCGCAGGTAACGTCAAAGTCGCGGTCATAACTCTTGCGCTTTGCACAGCTGCGCTAAGTCAAGTTGGTAACTCGCTACTGGAATTTTCGATTGCGACAAGCAGTGGCCTGCGTCCTACTGGAGCGATGACGCGTGAGATGTTGTCCTTGGCGGGTAACCGGAAGGTAGATGCCCATAATGATCGCATACGCCAGCGCATTCGCCAGCTTTACCCAACTTATACTGATGCCCAAGTGCAAAAGCGACTTTATGAGGCTTCCAAAGAGCCTTGGTATGATCAAAAAATGCTTCAGATCATGAATGAGGAGCCGTTTGTAAATCGCTATCTCATCTTTATGCACGGCAAATGGGATAACTTCGGATTGCGTTTGATAGGCGCGCTAATTGGAATGACCCTGCTATTCTCGGTTCTATTCTTGATCGTCAACCATTGGATTTATCCGCCGACCGCGCGGGGCGTTTTCTGGGACGCGTGCGAGCGAGTGATTGCGTCACTGTATGATTTTTAACTCACAAGAGAGACTGTGGGTCCGCCGCTAGACGCGGCGGCGGACCCACACACTTCGCAAGCTGTTTTGTGCCGAGTTCATATCCTGATGAACCCTGAATGGAGCAATTCATCGACTAACCCAATTCGCCAATCGTGATCTCCCTTCCAGATAATGGCTGGATTGAAAATGATGGAGCCAGGATCAGTGGCAATGATAATGCCGGCGCGTTTCATACTTAGAAATTGCCCGCTTTAGCGTAGCCGCATCAACTTCAATTCTGCTCGCTAACTCGGATTGATTGTCGAATTTGATAATGAGAACCATATCTTTTTCCATCTGCATGAGAAGGAAGCCATCTTGCACAACGAGTTCATCCGAGCGGTTGGGCACAGGGTGAGCGTCAGCAAATTCCATTTGAGCGGCGATTGCTGAGAACAAGCCTAAGTCTACTCTAACAGGGCCGTTATCTGCTTCCATTAGCAACCTGTGCAGCCGGTGGTGATCAACAAATTCAGATTCAATCGAAAACGGGCGTTTGATTTTCCTGCGCACCTTCACGACTTCGTCTTTGCTCAATCTGAGTGCGCTCCTTGCTTCAGAACTGGAAATGGAAGTGCGAGCTGACCAAAAAAGCGGTTCGCGTGGTATGTTTTCTCCAAATCTACGCATGTGTGTACCCTCAACTCTGAGGGTATGGCCCCTCAGATTTGTCGCTATCCCTTCAATATTGCGGGTGAAAAAGCCCAGAAGTGCCTGTGCCGCAGGCGCTTCTACGCTCCTCTTATATATACTGGTGGACGCGAACGAATTGTCTTCAAGCCAGCTTCTCACATCGGAAGCTCGATAGAATATTCGTCGACCAACGCGGACGAATGGAGGGCCCTTGCCTTCATGCCGCATTCTGGCGAGCGTCTGTTTGGCTAAGCCGATAACCGAAGGAGCGCAACAGCTTTACAGGGAAGGTAAATGCCTCCCTCTCTGCCTCCTCCTCCCTCTACTCTCTAAGCCGGATCGCCTTGCTGGTTATCGGCCCAAATCGCTCTGCTTTGTTGTTTCCGTTGTGCTCACCCATCCTGACCTACTCCCCAACTTGCCCTCGCTTATAGGGAGGGTCTGTTCCGGTTATGCCCCTCTGTGGGGCGTGCTGCGAACTGATGCCGTGATATTTCTCTGAAGCGGATCCCGGATTTGCAGGATGGGGGCAAGAAACCCCGGGGCGGAGCGCCTGCCTTCAATAGCTGTGGCACGAGCCACGGCGGACTGACGCGTCACGCGCCCTTGACAGTCTCGGAATTAGATATGTCTAATCGATGTATCGAAGTCCGGGCGCCCGGTGCGCCGCGCGGTAACGCTGGCTTGTCATGCGAGGACACAAGGACAGGGACGGAAGCTGGCCCGAACGCGGGGAGGGCCGCGGGCATGGCGGCCGCGGACGCGAAGACAGCGGATTGGTCCGCCGCGGACGATTCTTCGATCACGGTGAACTGAGGCATGTGGTGCTGGCCTTGCTCGGCGAACGGCCGCGCCACGGTTACGACATCATCCGCGCCATCCGGCAGCGCACCGGCGGCGCCTATTGCCCGAGCCCGGGCGTGATCTACCCCACGCTTCAGTTGCTGGAGGATGCGGGCTTCGCCGCCCCGGCCGCCGGTGAAACAACGCGTAACAGCTATCAGATCACAGCGAAGGGCCGCGCATTTCTTCACGAGAACAACGCGCTCGTCGGCGACATCATGTCCCGCGTGAAACGGATTGGCCGCTCACAGGCGTCGGCCTTTCCCGTCGTCGTGGCTGCCATGGAAAATTTGAAGTCCGCGCTGCGCGGCGGGGCGGAACCATGGTCCGATGCTGCCGCGCGCGAAGTCGCGGTCGCCATCAACGCCGCGGCCGACCGCATCCGCGCGTTGCGGGACGGTTCGGACAAGTTGTCGAAGGAATAACCGGAGAGCCCGCATTGGATACCGCCACCGCGGCGCGCTAGAATCTGTGCGCGTCGGAGGGCTGCGAGAGTGGAGGCATCATGAACTGGTTTCTCGCGTTGCTTGCCGTGTCGTCGCTCGCGCTTGTGCTCGTCACGCTGTCGGCCACGGCCCGGGATACAGCCGCCCGCGGCCGCACTTTGGTCAAGGAATTCTGCGGCAGCTGTCACGCCACCGGCCGCAGCGACAGGAGCCCGCGCGCCGCTGCGCCGCCGTTGCGGCAGATCGGGCGCAGCTACGATCTCGATGGTTTCGCTGAACGGCTGCAGCTTGGCATTTCCTCCGGCCATCCCGATATGCCGGAGTTCATCTTTGACCGTGTCGACGCGCGGGCGGTTCAGGCCTATCTGCGGTCGATCCAGCGTTAGCCTGCTATGATTCGTCCCCTTTCAAACGCGGCGACGGCAAGTTCCAATGCCACTTGAGATCAGCGGCGGGCCGGTTCTCATTGCGGGCGGAGGGATCGGCGGCCTGAGCGCGGCGCTGGCCCTCTTGCGGCGCGGCGTGCCGGTCAAGGTGTACGAGCAGGCGAGCGAATTCCGCGAGCTCGGCGCCGGCATCCAGCTCGGGCCCAACGGGACCCGCCTGCTGTTCGGGCTTGGCCTCGAAGACGCGTTGCGCGCCGTCAGCTCGGAAGCCGCCGCCAAGGAAATACGTTTGTGGAACAGCGGCAGGACCTGGAAGCTGTTCGATCTCGGCAAGGATTCGATCGACCGCTTCGGCGCGCCCTATCTGATGGTCAGCCGCTCGGACTTGCACCGGGTTCTTGTCAACGCGGTAAAAGCGATCGATCCGGACGTCCTGGTGCTGCGCGCCCGCGCCGTCTCCGCGCGGACGAGTGGAGATCACGCTACGCTGACGTTCGCCGATGGCCGCTGCATCGACGGCGCTGCCGTCATCGCCGCCGACGGCGTGCATTCGGCGCTGCGCAGAGAGCTGGCGGGTGAGCCATCGGCCACCTTTACCGGGATGCTGGCCTGGCGCGGCTCGATTCCTGTTGATGTGTTGCCGGATGAGCTGCGCCGGCCGGTCGGCACCAATTGGGTCGGCCCCGGCGGTCACGTCGTCACCTATCCGGTCAGGAGCGGCGCCGTGCTCAACTTCGTCGGCATTGCCGAGCGCGATGACTGGCGCAGCGACTCCTGGCTCGACAAGGGCACTACCGGGGAATGCGCCAACGATTTCCGGGGCTGGCATCCGCTGATCCAGACCATGATCGGCGCCATTGAACAGCCCTTCAAATGGGCCCTCCTGGTACGCGAGCCGATCGACCGCTGGGTCGACGGCCGCGTCGCGCTGTTGGGCGACGCCGCGCACGCCTCGCTGCCGTTTCTGGCGCAGGGCGCCATCATGGCAATGGAGGACGGGATTGTGCTGGCGCGGGCGATCGAGAGCCACAGCCATGACATCCCGCGCGCCCTGAAAATCTACCAGGAGACCCGACGCGACCGCGCCAATGCGGTTGTGCGCGGCTCGGCAGAGAACGTCAGGCGCTTCCACAATCCGACGCTTGCCGATCCGGCGGCCGCCGAGGCCTATGTCGACCGTGCCTGGGAGCCGGAAGCGGTGCGACGGCGCTACGACTGGCTGTTCGAGCACGACGCGGAGACGACGGCGCTGGCGCCGGTCAACTGAATTTTGCCGGCGAAGTCAGGATGCGGAGCGGGCGCGAACTGCGTCTGTTTTCTCCAGCGCCTTCTCCAGGTGGCCGTCGCGGCCGTAGACGTCGGGGTAGTAGTGAATGACGTTGTCCCGGTCCGGCCAGGCAGTGAAATAGGTGAGATAGACCGGGATATTGCCACCCACCTTTTCGCTGTGGTTTTCGCCCCTGGCGATCTGCTCGTCGACGTAGGACGCCGGCTTGCCGAGCAGAGCCGCCGCCATCTCGCGCGGGTGCTCGAGCCGCACGCAGCCGTGGCTGAAGGCGAGCCGCTGGTTTTTGAACAGGTGTTTCTCCGGCGTGTCGTGCATGTAGATCGCGTGTTTGTTGGGGAACTCGATCTTCAGCTGACCGAGCGCGTTGCCGCGGCCCGGCGGCTGGCGCACCTCGACCCCGACCTGTTTGCGGGCGTAGCCGTCCCAGTCGACGTCGCCAGAAGAAATCTGCCGGCCCGCAGCGTCGGTCACTTCGTAGCCAAGCTGGTCGAGATAGTACGGATCGCTGTAGAGCCGCGGCAGCATTTCGTTGACGATGATCGAGCGCGGTACGTTCCAGTAAGGGTTGTATTCGACATCCTCGATCGTATCGGTGAAAAAATAGGTCTGGTTGCTCGGCTTGCCGACGATCGCGCGCATGGTGAGCGACGTGCCGTCCCCTTTCTCGAATGTCACCCGGAATGCAGGCTCATTGAGCAGCACGTAGCGCGGGCCGAGCTGGCGTGGCAGCCAGCGCAGACGCTCCAGCGCGAGCGTCAGCTTCCTGATATGATCGGCGGGCGTCGGTGGCTCCATAGCCTGAATGGTGTTGCGGCCGACAACGCCGTCGGGGTTCAGCCCCTTCTCGCGCTGGAAGTCGCGCACCAGCGCGACCAGCGCGCGGTCATAGGTTTCTCCGTCCGCTTCGGCGGAAAACGTATCGGCGTGCTTTTCCTTCAGGGCCGCCGAGCCGCTCTGCCGGATGGCGGCGACCACCTGCGGCAGCGCCGGATTTTTCTCGCCCGGCCGGATGAAAGTGCCTGCCGGGACCGTGATCGCCGGCTCGGGCGCAGCAGTGCGCTCCTTGGCCAATGCGGCAACCAGCGCGCGGAACTGCGAACTGTCGGGATTGCGGTTGTCGAGATACGCGGCAACGTCGTCCGTCTTCGCGACGTCGCTCATCGCTGCGACCAGATCGACCTCTTTGCGCGGCAGGTCGTAATACTCCGACATGCGGTTGGGATCGATGCGCCCGCGCGTGGCATCGAGCACATAGGTCAGCACCTTGGCGGACAGCGCGAGCTCGAAGCGCATCGTCGCCTTCAGGTGCGCGGCATTGTCACCCGCACTATGGTTGCCTTCCACTTCCGCCGGCAATGCGACGTGGTAGTCGACCGGCATCAGGCCGTAGCGCCCGCTCTGCGCCAGCGCCGCCATCACCGTACGCGCCTTCTCGTTCACCTTGCCGTCGCTGATCCAGAGGAAACGCGGGTGACCTGAATAGTAGTCATTGAGCGCAGCGCCCACCTCCGGCAGCATGCGCAGGCTCAACCCCGACGTCGCCGCGCAAGCAGCGGCGAATGACGGTTCGGCCGCCACCGGACTGGTTTCGGCGTTGGAGGCGAGTTCGAGCTGGCAGACCTTGTCGAGCGCCAACCGCTTCGGCATGTCGGGCAGGTAGTCGTTGTATTCCGGACTCTTGACGGTGACCCGCGGCGCGTTTCGCTCTTCCGGGCCATAGTAGTCCCGCCCCCGGTAATAGTCCCGGCGGCCGGGCGGCCAGCGGTATTGGCGCCGGCCGTCGTAGTCGCGCCGGTCGTAGTAGCGCGGACCCCAGTCGCGCGGCGGCTGGAAAAAGAAGTCAAAGGGATTTTGCGCCTGCGCAGCCACACCGGGCATTAACGTTGCAAAGGTGAGGGCGCTTGCGGCGAAAATGTTTCGAATTGCAACGGACATCGGACTCTACCCCCGGGCGTTCTCGGCGTAGCGCGTACCTGATCAGACCTTGGGAACAACGCCCGCGGCGCCGAGAGGTTCAAGTCGGCCGCGGGTTCCCGCGTCCCCGGTCAGGCCTGCCCGTAGTAGATATGATCTTGGCCGCCTGGGGCAAATGAACCCGTCCTGGGCGGGCGTTTTTTGCTGTCGCCGGCGCGCCGCGCGCCCCCTGTTTGCCGCGGTCCGCCTTTGCATCGGTCGACTCTCCCCATTTTTCCTGTTTTGTGCCGATTTCCCGGACGTCTGCGCCGTCCGCACCTCGGATGTGGTTGCCGGCGGTCCGGGTGGTAACGGCATGGGGTATCGCGCCCGCCGGGGTGTAAAGGCTCCCCAGCGCCCTTGCACGGCGCCGGTTGCCGCAACCGGCCGTTGCGGAGCCCCGTGTCCAATGCGTCCGGGAAGCTGGAAGTGGTGCGCCCGCGCTATCACTGGCCGTTGGCGACGCGGAGACGGCGCCACTGGCGCCGCCTCCCTGACGCATGACGGTTACGATCAGCTGCCCGAGCGGGCCCGTACCGCTTCGGTCTTCGCCAGCGCATCCGACAAATGGCGGTCGCGGCCGTAGACGTCGTCGTAATAATGGACCTTGCCGTCGCTGTCCGGCCACGCGGTGAAGTAGGTCAGGTAGACCGGAGTCTTGTTGCCGACTTCATCGCTGGCGTTCCTGCCCTCGGCGATTTTATGTTCGACGTAGGAGACCGGCTGGCCGAGCAGCGCCGCCGCCATTTTCGGCGGATGTTCGAGTCGCACGCAGCCATGGCTATATGCCAGCTGCTGGTTCTTGAAGAGATGCTTTTGCGGCGTGTCGTGCATATAGATCGCGTGCCGGTTCGGAAATTCGATCTTCAGCACCCCAAGCGCGTTGCGGCGGCCCGGCGGCTGGCGCACGTCGACGGAAATCTTCTTGCGGGCGTAGGCGCCCCAATCGACGTCGCTCGATGAGATTTTTCGGCCCCGTGAGTCGGTGACCTCATAGCCCTGTCGGTCGAGGTAGGAGGGATCGTTGTAGAGATGCGGCAGCATCTCGTTGATGATGATCGAGCGCGGCACGTTCCAGTAGGGATTGTACTCCACCGATTCGATGGTGTCGGTGAAGAAATAGGTCTGGTTGGTCGGCTTGCCGACGATGGCGCGCATGGTGACTGTCTCGCCGTCACCCTTTACAAATTTCACCTGGAAGGCCGGCTGATTGAGCAGCACATACCGCGGGCCGAGCTGACGGGGCAGCCAGCGCATGCGCTCCAACGCGAGCGTCAGTTTCCTGAGATGGGCCGCCGTGGTCGCCTGCCGTGTGGCATCGATCGTGTTGCTCCCGATGATGCCATCCACCTTCAGACCCTGCTCTGCCTGGAAATCGCGTACCAGCGCGACCGCTTTGGGGTCATAGGTCTCGCTGCCGTCATAGGCGGCGAGCGCCTCGGTGTGCTTCTCCTGCAGCGACTTCGAACCCGCCCGCTCGATGGCCGCAACGACCTGCGGCAGAGACGGGTCGGAATCGCCCGGCCGAATGAACGTTTCGGCCGGAATCACGATCGGCTGCCTGGGCATCGCTTTTCGCGCCTTGGCCAGCGCTTCCACCAGTGCGCGGAAATACGGATTGTCCGGGTTGCGGCTGTCGAGATATTGAACGACGTCTTCGGTCTTGGTGATATCGCTCATCACCGCGACCAGATCGATCTGCCTGCGTGGCAGATCGTAGTAATCCGACATCCGGTTTGGATCGATCCGCCCGCGCGTGGCGTCGAGAACGTAGGTCATGACCTTCGCCGAAAGCGCCAGCTCGAAATGCATGAGCGCCTCCAGATCGGTGCCGGTGTCTCCTGTCGCGGCCGGCGGCAACGCCACCCGATAATCGTCGGGTTCAAGTCCATAGCGCGCGCTCAACGCAAGGGAAGCCATCACTGCGCGCGCCTTGTCGCCGACCGCGCCGTTGTCGATCCAGACGAATTGCGGATGGCCTGAATAGTAATCTTTGAGCGCTTCTCCTACCTCCGGCAGGGTTCGCAACTTCAGGTCAGGCGAAACGGCGCAAGCGGCGGCAAACGAGGTGGCTGCGGCCGACGGTGTCCCCCCGGTGCTGGACGCGACCTGGAGCTGGCAGATCTTGTCGAGGGCGACCAGCGTCGGCGTGTCCGGGGTGTAGCTGCGGTAGTCCGGGCTCTTGACCTTGGCCACAGGCTGGTACCGCTTCTGTTCATGAGTCTCCTGCTGGTATGGTTCCTCCTGATAGCGCTCTTCCGGGGCGTAAGAACGGAAATAGTGGTATTGACCGGGGGCCGTGCGCGACCACCCGCCATTCCATCGCTCACGATACCGCGGCTGCGCGTCATAGCGCGGCGTCGCCCGGGATTGCTCCTGGATCCAGAATTCCATCGGACTTTGGGAATGAGCAGGCGTTCCAGCCGCTACCCCCACAAATACCAGAGCGCCCGCGGCCAGGTATCGGCAATTTCCAAAGTCCATAACAATTCCTTCCAGTGTTGCATGCGGCGATAGCATGCGCTCGCCGTTCCACTGGAAGGAACAACCCCGGAGGCATAGAGAAGTTCAATTCGTGCCGCGTGGGAACCCGGTTGTGGCAACCGCGCGCTTAGCGCGCGGCCAGATGTTGTGCGTTCTTGCCGGTGTGTCGCTGCTTCTTCTTTGCATGGCGACGCGCGGCGAGTTGCAGCGCTGTCTTATTGCCGTTGCCGGTTTTGGCTGAGGCCGAGGCGGTCGCCTTGCCGGGTTTCGGGTGCCCCTTTTCGGATTTCGGGGGTGCCTTTTCGGAGACCTGCGCAGTCTTGATCTCGATGGCCGGCCGAATGGGTGCGGGCAGCGGCAACGGAATGGGCTTCGTGCCATTGAAGGCGTATTGCGCTGACACGTCGTGGCACGGCGCGCGTTCCGGCACCCGGCTGCTGCCGTGGCCACCTTTGGCCGCCTTCCAGTTCTCTGCCGGCTGTCCGGTGATGATCCTGACGTAGCCACGCGTTTCGTCAGGCAGATTGCTCCCTTGGTGGAGCCATTTGTGGACACGCCCGGGACCCGCATTGTAGGCGGCCGCCGCCAGCCCGACATTGCCGAACTGGTTCAAAAGGCTACGCAACAGCCGGGCCGCAGCAGGGATCGCCTGAACGGGGTCGAAGGGATTGTCGAGCCCGACATTCGCAGCCGTTGTGGGCATGAATTGCGCGATGCCCTGTGCTCCGACGTGGCTCACGGCGCCCGCCTTGAAGCGGCTTTCCTGGAATAGCAACCGGATGAAGAACGGAACCGGCAATTCGTTGGATCGCGCTGCCTTCGCGAGCGTGTCGCAGATTTCGCGTCGCGACCGATGCACCACAACTTGTTGCCGTGGTTTCCGCGGCGGCAAAGGAACTGCGGTATCATTTGCTGCATGATGAACTTCGGCGTTCGCCGCAGCTTCGGGCTTCGCCTCTACCGGCTTGGCCGCGTTCGTCTCTGTCTTCTCGATCTTGCCGGTCTTCTCGTCCGACGCAGGGGCGGTCTGCTGCGCCGGCGCGGAACTCGCCTGCTTGGCGGGTTCGGATTTTTCTGAACGCTCGCCTTTCTGCTCCGCGTGAGCAGCGGTTGCGGCTTTGAGCCCCACCGGTGCTTCCAGACCCGCGGCGCCCGACATCGTTGCGATACACAGACAAGCAGGGATGAACAGCTGGCGCATGGACAAATGTTCCCCGTTCTCGCGGCATTGCGCGAGTGATATGCATTGATGGGATGGAGGCAGTGCCCCGAACGTTTCGGGTGTATTTTCAGAAACAGACTGCTTTTTGAAATTGTTGCGGCAAGAAAAAGAATCGTGCCCCGCCCCGGAACTTATTGACGTTCACGTGACAGCGTCGATGATCAGCGCCCCCCGGTGCTCACACGGGAAACGGGGTGCGGAACTTCTGCTATCACGGGCGCGGTTGCCATGGTCAGCGCGTCGAACGCGTTGACCAGGCCATAGCCGAACTCGGGGTCGCGACCCTTCGGTCCAAGATCCCTGGCAGTACTTTCCAACACGTCGCGCAGCTTGCCGGATGCGAGGCTGGCATCACGCTGGATCAGCAACGCGGCGACGCCGCTTACCTCGGCCGCCGACCAGGACGTGCCCGACGACACCTCGACACCACCGTCCGGCAGCGCCACCAGAACATCCTTGCCGGGCGCGGCGAGTGCGATCTGCTGTCCGCGGTTGGATTGCTCGAGGAGCTTGTCCTCGGCGTCGGTCGCCGACACCGCAATCACTTGCTCATAGGCGGCGGGATAAAGCGGCGGCGACTTCGGGCCGGCATTGCCGGCGGCGGCGATCAGCACGATGCCCCGCTTGTCCGCGGCCTGCAAAGCCCGATGCAGCGCCGGATCGGCCGGCCCTGCAAAACTCATGTTGATGATGCGCGCCTTGTTCTGTACCGACCAGTCGAGGCCCTTGAGAATATTGAAGGTGCTGCCCTGGGCGCCTTTGGCGTCGGGATCGAAGGCGCGCACCGCCAGGATCCTGGCGCCGGGCGCCACGCCCGTAAGCTGGCCATGCGCCGCGATCAGGCCGGCGACCGACGTGCCGTGCGCGTGGGGTTTGCGTGGCGACTTCAGGGTGTCGAACGAGCCTGCGATCGAGCCGGCGAGCTCCGGGCTCTTGAGGTCGATCGCCGAGTTGATCACGGCCACCCGCACATTGTCGCCTTTGGCGAGCTGATGTGCTTGCAGCAGGTGCAGTTTGGCGAGCGCATACTGCGCGGAGCCGCTTTCATCGGCCGCCCTGGTCCCGGTCTGTTGCAGCGCGTAGAGGTAATTCGGCTGCGCGCTCGCCACCAACCGGTCCTGTTCGAGCGAGCGGATCACTTCGGGGATCGAACGGTTGTCCGGGATGCGCCAGCGGAACAGGGTGGTGTCGCTGAGCACGAAGCGGTGCGACTCGATGCGCTCCAGGCGGAACCGGTTCTGCAACGCCGTGATCTGCTGCGGGGTTGCCGCATTGGACAGTTCGATCACCACCTCGTCGGGCACGAGCCGGGTTTCCCCGGGGGGAGGCGCGCCACTCGGACGCTGCGCCATGCGCGGCGGCGGCATGGGCACCTGAACCCGGCGCGGCTGCTGCCGGCGCACCGGACGGCGCACGCGGCGTCGGTCGATCGGCTCCGAGATCGAGCCGTTGTCGATAAAGCGGCCGCGGCCGGGTGGCGGTTCGTCCCGCGGTAGCGCATTGACGATGGCCGGCAAGGCGGTGCCAATGGCGAGCCCGATAGCTGCACCGGTGCCGAACCCGCCGCCCGGATATCCGCCGCGATCCCGATGGCCGCGATGATCCCGGTTGCCGCCGCGATGCGGCCTGCCGCCGTCCGAGTTGCTGACACGCGGCTTTGACGGCGTCGGCCTGGCGCGCGTCACGGTTGGCGCCGGTTTCGGCGCTTGTTGCAGCCGCGGCACCGTGCGCACCGGCGGCTTGTACTGCCGCACCATCGGCGTGGTTTGATAGATCTTCACGCCGCGGTCGTTGTATTTCTGCGCGACGGCGCCCGGCGCTGCAGCCAGGCTCAGCACCGCCAGGCTCATGGCCGCGAGCAACGCGTTGCGATGTACCGGCATGGTCCGCTCCTCCGCGTTATTGCGTCTTGGCAATAAAGCTGACGACCTTGTCCGCTTGCAGCGTCTTGATAAGTTTATCGCGTTCCGCCTGCGGGAGCGAGCCATCGCCGAGGCGCACCTGATAGATGCCACCGGCCCTGGGGCCATCGACGATGCTGATCTTGTGGCTTGCCAGGAACCCGGTGATATCAGCCGCGCTCGCCTGCGGCGTAAAGCGGATCAGCGCATGCGCACCCGGCGCCGGCGTCCGGGTAGTGGCCGGCGCCGAGGCGGTCTGATAGCCCCCACCGCTCGGCTGGTTCATCACCACGCCGGCGATCAGGCCGGCCTGCAGTACGATCGCGACCGCGGCGGCGGCCGCCGACCACGCCACTGTGCGCGGCGTCAGGCTGGCGAAGAATTCGGAGATGCGCGCGCCGAGATTGAATGACACCGTCGCGCGCTTCGGCTCGGCGTCGATCTGGCGCATCAGCTTGTCGAGCGCGCGCGCGGAGGGTGCGCCCAGCGTCTCGTTGAGATGGATGGTCTCGCCGAGTTCTTCACGCACCAGTTCATAGCGGCGCGCCAGTTCGGGATCGCGGGCAAGCGCATCTTCCACGCGCTCGGCCTCGCGTCGGCTCAGCGTTCCCGCCGCGTGCCAGGGCAGCAGCTCTTCGATTTCGTCGGGCGCCTGGTTATTGGTCGTGTTCATGGCCAGCCTCGATCTATTCCTTGCTCCTTCAGGAGCTCCGAGAGTTTCTTCCGCGCATAGAACATGCGCGTCTTCACCGTCGCCTGCGGGATGCCGACGATGCCGGCGACTTCCTCCACCGACTTCTCGTGGTAGTAGACGAGATCGATGACTTCCCGGTGCTCGGCACTGAGCGCGTTCAGGCATTCCCGCAAGACCGCGCCCTTGTCCTTTTTGGCGAGAGACACCTCGGGATCGTCATCCTGATCCTCGATCTGCTCCGCCGCCTCCTCGTCCAGTTCGTCCTCCGTCCGCTTTCTGAGCGCCGACAGCGCCTTGAAGCGGGCGATACTCAACATCCAGGTGGAGACTGCCGAGCGCCCCTCGAACCTTCCGGCATTCCGCCAGACCTCGAGGAACACCTCGCTGATCAAGTCTTCCGCGGTCGCCTCGTTACGCACCAGCCGCAGCATGAAGCGGTAGACGCGCACATGATGACGCGCGAACAGCACCTGCATGGCGAGCCGGTCGCCGCCGGCGATCCTTGCGATCAGAACCTCGTCTGAAGCTGTTTGCATCGCAGGTCGATCGGTTCGCTCAATGGTGGGACGCGGCCGGTGGCGCCGGGGTTCAAACGGATTCGAAGAAATTTGCGCGGAATCTGCCGCGCATGCCGTCATTTGGGCCCAACTTGCCCTGTTCCGTCGCCCTGGGGCAAGTCAGGCCGTGCCCGGGGCGTCGAACCCTCCATTTTCCGGCTAATCTCCCGGGTGAACGGCCAGGAGTGGGGCGCATGGTGCCCTCGTCCAGGCGGGTGGGGGGCGAGGGGGCAAATTTCTTTGAACCGATCCGGAGGCCCCCGCGACCCAGGGGAACCGGGATGTGACAGGCACATCCCGCAAGCCCAGGAGAACCGCCATGTTCCGCAAGCTCATCCTCGCCGCCGGCGCCACGGCCGTCATCGCTGCCGCCGCCCTCTCGCCCACCACCGCCTCCGCCAAGGGCTGGAAGCACCATCACGGCTGGCACCACGGCTGGGGCCACGGTTTCGGCATCAGCTTCGTCGCGCCGGGCTATTACGGGTACGGCTATCGCGACTGCTACATCGTCCGCCGCGTGGTCTGGACGAAGTGGGGCAAGCGCATCCGCCGCGTCCGGGTCTGCGACTACTGACCGGACCTCGATGCCTCCCCGATGACCCCGGCTCCGCATTGGCGCAGCCGGGGTTTCAGTTTGGCTGACGGGAATATCGTCGCTGGGCTGGAGGAGCCCCTTCCGCCCCCTTTCGGCCCGATTTCCCGCCTTTTGATCCGTTTACCGCACCCGCTGGCACACTCGCGCGATCCGGGGAGTTCTGCTAGTTGACCGATGCGCTCTCGGTGAAGGCGCGCGGTTTCGAGGATGGTATCGGGGACCCCCTCGCGCCGGCCCGGAGGAAGAATGCTCAAGTCGCTGCGCGCGGTAGCGCGATTTTTCCAGGATACGATCGGCTGGAACCGTATCGGGGTGGTGCTCAGCCTCACCATCATCGGCATCGCCCTGGTGGTGCTGTTCCACATGCTGCGCGACATCAACATCGACGAAGTGGCCCACGCCGTGAAGGCGACCCGGCCGCACCAGATCGCCCTGGCCGCGCTGTTCGTCGCCGGCGCCTATTTCACGCTCACCTTCTACGACTGGTTCGCGCTGCGCACCATCGGCCACCCCGAAGTGCCGTATCGTATCGCCGCGCTTTCCGGCTTCACCAGCTACGCCGTCGGCCACAATATCGGCGCCACCGTCTTCACCGGCGGTGCGGTGCGTTATCGCATCTATTCGCACTACGGGCTCGATGCCATCGCGGTGGCCAAGATCTGTTTCATTGCGGGTCTCACGTTCTGGCTCGGCAATGCCACCGTACTGGGTCTCAGCATTTCGATCGAACCGCACGCCGCGGCGCCGATCACCCGGCTTCCCGGTCTCGTCAATCGCGGCATCGCGCTCGCGATCCTGGCCGTGCTCGTCTCCTACGTGGCGTGGGTATGGAGTGCGCCGCGCCGTCTCGGCAAGGGCGGCTGGACTGTGCGGCTGCCGAACGGTCCGTCCACGCTCATGCAGATTGTGATCGGCCTGTTCGACCTCGGTTTCTGCACGCTCGCCATGTGGACGCTGCTGCCGGAGGACCCGCACCTCGGCTTTGTCACGCTGCTGGTGGTGTTTGTGTCCGCCACGCTTCTGGGCTTTGCCAGCCATGCGCCCGGCGGCCTCGGTGTGTTCGATGCGGCCATGCTGGTGGCGCTGTGGCAATTCAACAAGGAAGACCTGCTCGCCGGTCTGCTGCTGTTCCGACTGCTTTACTACATCTGTCCCTTCGTGCTGGCGGTGGCGATCCTCGGCACGCGCGAGCTTTGGCTTAACATGCGCCGGGTTCCGGTCTTGCCGGAGCCGCCGCCGGCGCGAATAGTAAGCGTCACGCAGCCGATCCGCACCGAAATCGGGCCCGAGAAAACTGACGCCAATTGACCATGGCGAGTGACAACCATGCGGCGGGTATTCCGGCCCGCGCCGGCTTCATCAGCCGCTTGCGCGGAGCTTGGCATATCCTGCGCGGTGCCCCTCGCGTTGAGTCCGGCGGCCTCACCGCCGCGCGCGGGCGTGGCGCCGACTATTCCGCCGTCCGCGTCATCGAATCGCTGATCGCCGGCCTTCCGGGCGCGGCCGTCGTGCTCGATCGCGAAGGCCGCGTGATGGCCTTCAACGAGGCCGCCAGCGGGCTCGCCCCCGCCTTGCGCGGCGGCGACCCGGCGCTCATCAGCCTGCGCATGCCGGAACTCGTCAACGCCGTTCGCCGCGCCAGCAAAAGGCGCGAGCCGCAGCGGGTCGAGTTCTTCGAGCGCGTACCGCGCGATCGTTGGTACGAAGCTTTTGTGCACCCGGTGCGCTTGCCAGACGGCGAGGGCGGACCCTCCGATCTGCTGCTGATCACCTTCAACGACCTGACGCCCCTGCGCCGGGTCGAGGAAATGCGTGCCGATTTTGTCGCCAACGCCAGCCACGAATTGCGCACTCCGCTCGCCGCCTTGCTCGGCTTCATCGAAACGTTGCAGGGCACCGCCAGGAACGATCCGGTCGCACGCGAGAAATTCCTGAGCATCATGCAGGCGCAGGCCACCCGTATGGCGCGGCTGATCGACGATCTTCTGTCGCTCTCGCGCATCGAGCTCAATGCCCACCTGCAGCCGTCGACGCCGGTCGATTTGGCCTCCATCGTGCGTCAGGTTGTCGATGGCCTGCAGATGCTGGCGCGCGACCGTGAGGTAGAGATCAACGTCCTGACGCCGGCTACTGCGCTGACCGTGCTCGGCGATCGCGACGAACTGATCCGCGCACTGGAGAACCTGGTCGAGAACGCGCTCAAATATGGCACCGCCGGCAAACGTGTCGATGTCACGCTGAATTCCGGGCAGACCCGTGCCGGCGTTGCCGAGGCGCGGCTCGCGGTGCGCGATTACGGTCCCGGTATCGCGCCGGAGCATCTGCCGCGGCTGACCGAACGTTTTTACCGCGTCGATGTTTCCGACAGCCGTCAGCAGGGCGGTACCGGATTGGGGCTGGCATTGGTCAAACACATCCTCAACCGGCACGGCGGCAGGCTGACTATCGAAAGCACGCCGGGGCAAGGCGCGAGCTTTTGCATGCATCTGCCCCTGTCCACCGGCGAATCCGTGCCTGCGCCGGAAATAGCTGAAAAATCAGCAACTTGATCTGTCACTTCACTGTCATCGAAGCTTTATAAAAGGGTGACATGCGGCGCCTAGGCTGCCCGCGAGCTTCGGAATAACCGTGAATTGACGCAAGCAAAGCCTCCGTCCGAAGTTTCAGGAGAGCGTCGCAGAGCAACAGCGGTCGCCCGTGAAAGCGGGCCGCAAGGCGGATGGCGTGGGCCGAAGCTCGCGCACCCTTTCGACCGCAAACAATGGAGAGACCCCGTGAAACACTGGACCGTATGGGCTACCGCCGGCTTCGTCGCCGCCGTTGCTGCCGTCGCTCCCGCACACGCCGAAAATATCTCGGGCGCCGGCGCCACCTTCCCCTATCCGATCTACGCCAAATGGGCGGACGCCTATAAGAAGGAGACCGGCATCGGTCTGAACTATCAATCGATTGGTTCCGGCGGCGGCATCAAGCAGATCAAGGCCAGGACCGTGACCTTCGGCGCTTCCGACGCACCGCTCTCCGGCAAGGAGCTTGACCAGACTGGTCTCGTCCAGTTCCCGATGGTGATGGGCGGCATCGTCCCGGTCGTGAACGTTCCCGGCCTCAAGCCGGGCGAACTCGTCATCGACGGCGCCACGCTCGCCGACATGTTCCTGGGCAAGATCAGGAAGTGGAATGACCCTGCCCTGAAGAAGCTCAACCCCGACGCCAAGCTGCCCGACGCCGCGATCGCTGTCGTGCATCGCTCGGACGGCTCGGGCACGACCTTCAACTTCACCTACTACCTGTCCGACGTCAGCGGCGACTGGAAGTCGAAGGTCGGCACCGGCAAGGCAGTGCAGTGGCCGGTCGGCATCGGCGCCAAGGGTAACGAAGGCGTTGCCAACAACGTCGGCAACACCAGGAACTCGATCGGTTACGTCGAGTATGCCTACGCGCTGCAGAACAAACTGACCTATGCCAGGATGCAGAACAAGGACGGCAAGGTTGTTGCGCCGACCGCGGCAGCGTTCTCGGCAGCTGCAGCCAGCGCCAAGTGGAGCTCGAAGCCCGGCTTCGGGGTCATCCTCGCCAACCAGCCCGGCGCCGATTCGTGGCCGATGACCGCCGCGACCTGGATCCTCATGTACAAGCAGCCGAAGGATCCGAAGGCCTCGGCCGAGGCGCTCAAGTTCTTCGCCTGGTGCTACACCCACGGCGACAAGATGGCCGACAGCCTGCACTACGTCCCGATGCCCGCCAACGTGGTGAAGGACGTCGAGGGGTACTGGAAGGCCAACATCAAGGACTCGAGCGGCAACCCGTTGTTCGCGATGAAGTAATTTCCGACTGACGAACGGGTGGGGGCGCCGGCGAGGCGCCCCCGTCTTGTCCACCGCCGCTCACAGGGCGTCTTGTCTTTGCGGCCTCGGGCCGCTTGAAATGGCCTCCCGGATCCGGATTTGCTGCCAGGGAGCGCCGCCTCAATGCCCACCTCACCGGAGGCGAATCCGTGGTCGACGTCGCGTTGCAGTGTGGGGCCTTGCCGGTGACCCAGGCGCCAGACCGAGCCAGGATTTTGCGGCGCCTGCGGCTGAGCGACGCCGTCTTCCGCCATTTGACCCGGCTCGCCGCCATTGCCGTCCTCATCATCCTCGGCGGCATCATCGTCTCGCTGATCCACGGCTCCTGGCCAACCTGGAGGAAGTTCGGCGTTGGCTTCCTGGTCACCGAGACCTGGAATCCGGTGACCGAACAGTTCGGCGCGCTCGGGCCCATCTACGGCACCATCGTCACCTCGATCATCGCCATGCTGATCGCTGTGCCGGTCGGTCTGTTCATTGCGCTGTTTCTCACCGAGCTATGTCCGATGTGGCTGCGCCGGCCGATCGGTATCGCCATAGAACTGCTCGCCGGCATCCCATCGATCATCTACGGCATCTGGGGCCTGTTCGTTTTCGCGCCGTTCCTGCAGCAGACTTTGCAGCCGTTCCTGATCGCTACGCTCGGCAACGTCCCCCTGCTTGGCGTCCTGTTCGAGGGCCCGCCCTACGGCATCGGCGTGCTCACCGCTGGCCTCATCCTCGCGGTCATGGTGCTGCCGTTCATCACCTCGATTTCGCGCGACGTGTTCGACGCGGTACCGCCGGTGCTGAAGGAAGCCGCCTACGGCGTCGGCTGCACCACCTGGGAAGTGGTGCGCTACGTGGTACTCCCCTACACCCGGGTCGGCGTCATCGGCGGCATCATGCTGGCGCTCGGCCGCGCCCTCGGCGAAACCATGGCGGTCACTTTCGTGATCGGCAACGCCCATCGCATTGCGAGCTCGATCATCGCGCCTGGCACCACTATCTCCGCCACGATCGCCAACGAATTCACCGAGGCGGACGGCGTGCTCTACACTTCGTCTCTGATTGCGCTTGGCCTGATCCTGTTCTTCATCACCTTCCTGGTGCTGGCCGCGGCGCGGCTGATGCTGATGCGCCTCAACGCACGGATCGGAGGCTGAATATGGCGAATGCCGCCGCCTCCTCGCTCTACGCCCGCCGCCGCCGCCGCAATCATGTCGCCGCCGGACTCGCCATCGCCGCCACCGGCTTCGGCCTGTTGTGGCTGGTGTTCATCCTGGCGGAACTGTTGTGGAAGGGCGTTAGCGGACTTAGCCTCGCAGTTTTTACCGAAATGACGCCGCCGCCCGGCGCCGCCGGAGGTCTGCTCAACCCGATCATCGGAAGCCTGATGATGACGGTCATTGCCGTCGTCGTCGGAACGCCGCTTGGTATTCTCGCCGGCACTTACATGGCCGAGTACGGACGCTACGATAAACTCTCAACAGTGGTGCGATTCATCAACGACATTTTGCTGAGCGCGCCCTCGATTGTCATCGGCCTGTTCATTTTCGAGATACTGGTCGTCCAGGTAGGCCATTTCTCCGGCTGGGCCGGGGCGCTCGCGCTCGCGGTCATCGTGGTGCCGGTGGTGGTGCGTACCACCGAGGATATGCTGACGCTCGTGCCCGACACATTGCGCGAGGCGGCGGCCTCTATCGGCCTGCCGCGCTCGATGATGATCACCAAGGTTGCCTATCGCGCCGCCCGCGCCGGCATGATCACCGGGGTGCTGTTGGCGATCGCGCGCATTTCCGGTGAGACTGCGCCGTTGCTGTTCACCGCGCTCAACAACCAGTTCTGGAGCCTGGATATAAATCAGCCGATGGCCAGCCTCCCGTACGTCATCTTCCAGTTCGCGCTCAGCCCCTACGAGGACTGGCAGCAACTCGCCTGGACCGGTGCGCTGATCATCACCATGGCGGTTCTCGTGCTCAGCATCACCGCCCGACTCCTCTCTGCACAGAGAAAATCGTCATGAGTATGACCGCTGTTCCCACGCCGCCACCGACGGTCAGCCATCTGCTGGCCGGCGCCGAAGACCTGGTCGAGAAAATCTCGGTGCGCAATCTCGACTTCTTCTATGGCGACAATCGCGCGCTCAAGGAAATCAGCGTTCCGCTCTATGAGAACAAGGTCACTGCTTTTATCGGTCCGTCCGGTTGCGGCAAGTCTACGCTGCTGCGCGTGCTCAATCGTATGTACGACCTTTATCCCAAACAGCGCGCGGCCGGAAACGTAACGCTCGACAACGAGGACATTCTGGCGCCGGGTCAGGATCTGAACCTGTTGCGCGCCAAGGTCGGTATGGTGTTCCAGAAACCGACCCCGTTCCCGATGTCTATATTCGAGAACATAGCCTTTGGCATCCGCCTCTACGAACAGCTGTCAAAGTCCGAGCTCGACGATCGTGTGCAGCGCTGCCTGCAACGCGCCGCGCTCTGGGACGAGGTCAAGGACAAGCTCGGCGCCAACGGCCTGTCGCTCTCCGGCGGCCAGCAGCAGCGCCTGTGCATCGCCCGCACCGTGGCGGTGCGCCCTGAAGTGATCCTGTTCGATGAGCCATGCTCGGCGCTCGACCCGATATCTACGGCCAAGATTGAAGAGCTGATCGACGAGCTGAAGAACGACTACACCATCGCGATCGTCACCCATAACATGCAGCAGGCCGCGCGCGTCTCCGACTACACCGCGTTCATGTATCTCGGCGAACTTGTCGAATTCGGCGAGACAACACGCATCTTCACCAGCCCGAACGACAGCCGTACCCAGGACTACATCACCGGCCGCTTCGGCTGATCGGGGCCAAATGGGGCCGGTCATGGTGGAAAAGCTCGTAAGGACCCCATATGACTGTCGCGGATGAATCAAGGACCACCGCCATGAGCGATCACACGATCAAGGCGTTCGACACCGACCTGCAGGATCTGTCCCGCATGGTCGCCGAAATGGGCGGTCTGGCCGAGAAGCAGGTGGCCGATGCCACCGACGCGCTTGCCAGGCGCGACACCGCACTCGCCCAGCGCGTCACCACGGATGATCTCAACATCGACAACCTGCAGCGCGAGATCGAGGAAATGGCGGTGCTGACGATCGCCCGCCGCCAGCCGATGGCGGTCGACTTGCGCGAAGTCGTGGGCGCGCTGAGGCTTGCCAACGATCTCGAGCGTGTCGGCGATCTCGCCAAGAACATCGCCAAACGCGTAATCGCGCTCAACGGCGAGTTCCCGCCACCGAAGCTGATCCGTGGCGTCGAACATATGACCGACCTTGTGCTCGAACAGCTCAAGGCGGTGCTCGACGCCTATGCCCGACGCGACCTGACTGCCGCGCTGGCGGTGTGGCGCGGCGACGAGGAGATCGACGCGGTCTGCAATTCGGTGTTGCGGGAGCTGCTCACCTACATGATGGAAGACCCGCGCAACATCACCTTCTGCATCCATCTGCTGTTCTGCGCCAAGAACATCGAGCGCATGGGCGATCATGCCACCAACATCGCCGAGACGGTGCACTACATCATCGAGGGTCGGCCGATCGCCGACCAGCGTCCGAAGGGCGACACCACCAACATCGCCGCAGTGGGCGCGAGCGGTTAGTGAAATCGGGGGCTGGAAGGAAAAATGAGTCCGCGAATCCTGATTGTGGAAGACGAGGAGCCGCTCACCATGCTGCTCCGCTACAATCTCGAGGCCGAAGGCTACGAAGTGGATTCCGCCGGCCGTGGCGACGAGGCGGACACCAAACTGAAGGAATCCGCACCCGACCTGATCGTGCTCGACTGGATGCTGCCGGGCCTGTCGGGCATCGAGCTTTGCCGTCGCCTGCGCGCGCGTCCGGAAACCCGCAATCTGCCGATCATCATGCTGACCGCCCGCGGCGAAGAGAGCGAGAAAATTCGAGGCCTCTCGACCGGTGCCGACGATTACATCGTCAAGCCGTTCTCGGTGCCGGAGCTTCTCGCACGCGTGCGCGCGCTGTTACGGCGCTCCAATCCCGATCGCGTGGCCACAGTGCTCTCGATTGGCGACATCGAGCTCGACCGCGAGAAGAAGCGCGTGTCGCGCAACGGCCGGCCGATCGAACTCGGTCCAACCGAATTCCGCCTGCTCGAGTTCCTGATGGAGCGTCCCGGCCGCGTGTTCTCGCGCGAGCAACTGCTCGACGGTGTCTGGGGCTCGGACATCTATATCGACGAGCGCACCGTCGACGTCCATGTCGGCCGCCTGCGCAAGGCCATTAACCGCGGGCAGCAGGCCGATCCGATCCGCACCGTCCGTGGGGCCGGCTATGCGCTCGACGACCGCTTCGGCCGGGTGGCGTAGGCCTGGCAGAAGTCCGCAGCGCGCGGCCGGATGGAGCGTCAGCGACATCCGGGCTACGATCCCCGTCAGGACATCTCGTCACATTTCCCGAGCCTCAGGACCAGGAGCGGGTCGATTCCCAGGAAATCGAGGGGGTCCTCGATACCCTGTTCGTTCAGCCATGTGATCTGAAGTTTGAACGCCTGAAGTTCGTATTCGGATTCGCAGGTTACCTTCTTGTGATTCAGATATTGCAGGTGATGCACCAGCTCATGGAGCAGGATACTGCGGCGGCGGAGATTGTCGGGCTTCCATCCGTCTGCCAGATAGCTGCTGTGATCGCGATCCGAATAAAGCGCTTCGACGTGAAAACCGTCCGCCGTGAGTTCGCCTTGCGCAATCTCGCCGCGCGCGAATTTTGTTCGCGCCTCCAGCAATGCCTTGCAGGAGAGTCCCGATATGCTCGGCGCGAAACGGCGGCATCCGGCGCTGCGATGCCGCCCCGGCCACCGTCCGCAATTCACCAGTCTGCCCGCTCATTCCCTGAATCTCCCCGAAATGTCCCTGCAGGGTCTGCCGCAAGCGGGACGCCATGCCACGCGCACCCTTAGAACCTTTGTCGCGGCATGGACAATTCACGCGATCTGGATGACAAATCGGATACTGCTATGACCGGATGCCTCATGCGCTTGTGACCCGAAGCGGAGCTCAGACTGTCTCGGCCAGGCGTTCTGCTGGCCGATGACCGCTGGTAGCTTTGTCGCCGGGGAACCTCAGCGCCAGCGTCGTGCAATGGCAAATCCTCTCGCGGTTTCCAGCCGCCTGGCTTTGGAAAAGCGCGGTGCCTGGCCGGGGGCACCAATACTCGCTCACGTGTCGCTATGCTGATGGGAGCAGGCTCTCGCCCGGCTTCACGCGGTTGAAGTGCACCGGCTCGCTCGCCACCAGAGGCTTGTCGTCGGCCATCCGCACCAGTGTATAGGCCGATTCAGCGAGATCGCCCGTCTGCGGGAAATCCTCGCGGAAATGGGCGCCGCGGCTGTCCTTGCGGAAGTCGGCGGCGGCGCAGATGGCGCGGCTAACCAAAGTCAGGTTTTCGAGGTTCAGCCGGTCCATCCAGGTCAGATTGTAGCGCCGGCTGTCGTCGGCGACGCCGCAATCGGCGATATCGCGCGCCAACTGCTCGAGCGCCGCGGCGCCGCGCGCCAGACTCTCGGCGGTGCGCAGGATACCGACGTCGTTCCACATGATGTCGTAGAGCCGCTCGCGCATCTCCGACAGGTTGGCGGGCTTGCGGCCAAACGGCGCGAAGGCGCGCGCGCGGGCCGCTTCGATGGCGTTGCGGTCGGGCTCGGGCAGGGCACCTGTGGTCTTGGTGCGCGTGCCCATGATGTCGCCGGCGATGCCGCCGAATACGGTGGAGTTGGCGACACCGTTGCCGCCCAGCCGGTTGGCGCCGTGTACGCCGCCGGTGTCCTCGCCCGCGGTGTAGAGGCCCGTGAGTTCCGTGGTGCAGTCGGCGGCGAACTGCACGCCGCCCATCATGTAGTGCGCCGTCGGGATCACCTCGACGCGGCCGCCGGCAAGGTCGAAACCGCAATCGGCGCAGCGCTCGACCATGCCCTTGAACTCGCGGCGCACACGGTCGGGCCCAAGGTGACCCATCTCGATATAGACGCCGCCGTGCGGGCTGGCGAAACCTTTTCGGATGCGGTCCATGATCGAGCGGCTGACGATATCGCGGGTGGCGCGCTCGCCGCGCGGGTCGTAGTCGAACATGAAGCGCTTCTGCTCGGCGTCGGTCAGCCAGCCGCCGGAGCCGCGTAGACCCTCTTCCAGCACCGTGCCGGTCATGCGCGTGCCTTCGCCGGCGAGCAGCCCGGTCGGGTGGAACTGGACCATCTCGATGTCCCGCAAGGGCAGGCCGGAGCGCAACGCCATCGCCAGGCCGTCGCAGGACTTGTCGCCGGACGGCGTGTGGTAGCGGTACATGGTCGGCCCGCCGCCGGTCGCCAGCAGGGTGGCGCGCGCCCGCACCAGCGTGAGCTCACCCGAGCGCATGTCGAGCATCAGGACGCCGGCGAGCTCGCCGCCGCCGGCGGACGGAATGAGATCGAGCACGCGATGGTCTTCCAGGCGCTTGATGTCGCGGCGCCAGACCTGCTCGGCGAGCCGGTTGATGATCTCGATGCCGGTCAAGTCGCCCTTGTGTACCGTGCGGTCGAAGGTCTGCCCGGCGAAGGCCTTCTGGTGCACCGTGCCGTCCGGGTTGCGATCGAAGAAGCAGCCGAGCTCGGTTTCGAGCTCGCGGATGCGGCGTGGGGCCGTTTCCACCAGCAGCCAGGCGAGGTCCTGGTCGTTGAGCCAGCCGCCGCCTTCGATGGTGTCCATGAAGTGACGTTCGACCGAATCTTCCGGCGACAGCGCGACGTTGTAGCCGCCCTGCACCATGCGGGTGCAGCCGCATTTGCCGAGCAGGCCCTTGACCGCGACGGTGACGGTGAGATCGGGATTGGCTTTCTTGGCGTGCAGCGCGGCGAACAGGCCGGCGCCGCCCGCCCCGAGAATGAGGATATCGGTTTCGCGGGTGGAAATGTCAGCCACGGCCTAACCCCGCACGCTGGTGCGCTCCCTCCCCCTCAAGGGGGGAGGGGACGATGTGGCGCCGACAACGTGCACTAACTGGCTCCGATGTTTGAAAGCACCGCCGCCCGCCGCGCGGCGGCCTGGTCGTTGATCTCGGCGTGCAGCGAGCCGCCGTGCGAATCCATGGTCACCAGCAGCGGGCCGAAGCCCTTGATGCGGAACTTCCACAGGCACTCGGGATTCAGGTCCTCGAAATCGACATCTTCAATGGCCTCGATCCAGGTGGTCTGCAGCGCGGCCGCGCCGCCGACGACGGCGAGATAGGCGCCGCCGAATTCGCGGAAGGCCTCGAGCGTGGCCGGTCCCATGCCGCCCTTGCCGATGATCAGCCGCACGCCCTCGCGCTTCATCAGGTCTTTGGTGAAGCGCTCCATGCGCATGGAAGTGGTGGTGCCGATGCAGACCGGCTCGTAGGCCGAGGCGTTGCCAGGCGGTGGATCGACCTTGCGCACGTTGGGTGCGGTGTGCACCACCGCGTGGCCTTTCAGGTCGAGCCGGGTGGCGCGGCCGCGATCGAACATGGCGATCAGCGTGGCGTCGCGGATGCCGAACAGGGTCTTTTCCAGCGTGACGGTGTCGCCGATGCGCAACTCGCGTGCCTGCGCTTCGATGATCGGCATGTCGAGAACGTGATGGGTCATGGCGTCGGCCTTATGCGAACGCGATGCCGCCAGGCGTGATGGTCGCCGTGGCCCGGCGGGCGGAATGGCACTGGATGTTGACCGCCACCGGATTCATGGTGATGTGGGTGGCACCGACTTCGACATGGACGCGGAACGCGGTCGAGCGGCCGCCGAGGCCTTGCGGGCCGATGCCGAGCTCGTTCACCGCTTCCGAAAGCTGCGCCTCAATCTTCGCGCCTTCCGGATCGGCGCAGGTGGTGCCGAGCGGGCGCGTGGCCGCCACCTTGGCGAGATGCATGCAGAGGTCCGAGGTGCCGCCGATGCCGACGCCGACGATGGTCGGCGGGCAGACGCGGCCGCCGCATTCGATCACCTTGTCGATGACGAAGCGCTTGACCGCGGCAACGCCGTCGGCCGGGATCAGCATCTGCAGGAACGAGCCGTTCTCGGACCCGGAGCCCTTGGGGATCATCTCGATCTCGACCGTCTCCTCGCGGGTGTCGAAGTCGACATTGATCACCGGCACGCCGATGCCGCAGGAGGTCTGCTCGTTCACGCGCGTGATCGGATGCACCACCGAGGAGCGCAACGGGTGTTCGGTGGTGGCGCGCGTACAGCCGCGGCGGATGGCTTCCTTCATCGCCGCGCCGTCGAACTCGACGTGGCGGCCGATGACAACGTTGTAGATGGGGATGCCGGTGTCCTGGCAGAGCAGGTTCCTGGTGCGCTCGGCGACGGCGATGTTCTCGACCATGGTGCCGAGGATGGTCTTGCCGGTGGCGTTGGTCTCCTGCATCAGCAGTTGCTCGAAGCCCCGCTTGATGTCACCCGGCAGCAGCTTCAGCGCCCGGATATAGAGCGTCTTGGCGAGCTCCTCGACTTCCTTGAGATCGAGCTGCATCGTTTTGTCCTTTATCTTGCGCATGATCCTATCCGAAAACGGTTCCCGCTTTTCGGGATCATGCGCTTCGTCAGAACACCAGCGTCGCGCCGGACGCGATCAGCAAAATTGCGAGCGCCTGGCGAAAGCGCAGGTCGTTGAGTCTGCCGTAGAGCAGCCAGCCGATCCAGGTCCCGAGCGCCAGCGGCGGCAACACCAGAAGAACCAGCATCAGGCCGGCGCGGTCGTAAGTGGCCCATATTATTCCAACCACCGTCCCTGACTGAATGACAATTATGTAGGGCTGGTATACCGCGCGCGCCATCTGCTTCGGCCAGCCGCGCAACTGCGTCCAGATCGTCGGCAGGACGCCGGAATAACCGCCGACGCCGCTGAGAATGCCGCCAAGGAAGCCGATCCCGGCGTCCGCGGCGCGGCCGCCGGCGCGGATGGTGTGTATGCGCGGCGCCAGCAGGGCATAGGCGCCAAAGGCGAGCAGGAACGCGCCGAGCACGGCCTTCAGCAGGCCGGCATCGAGAATGAGCAGCACGCGCACGCCGATCGGGATGCCGATGAGCCCGCCCATCACGAAAGGCCATATCCGGCGCACGTCCACGTGGCTGCGTTGCGGCCAGATCGTTGTCAGGTGCAAGAGCGTGCCGCAACAATTGACGAGCAACGCCGAGTGCAGCGGATCGATGCGGTGAAGCCAGATCGAAGACGCCGTGAGCCCGAAGGCAAAGCCGGCGCCGCCGGCCGCGATCGCCCCGACCAGGGTGCCGAGCCAGAGGATAGCGACAGTCTCAAGGGAATAGTCGGCGAACATTGCGATCAGCCCAGACCGAGGAGGAAGATGAGGCCGACGCCAAGCACGGCCGCGCAGCAGGCTGAAAGGACAGCAGCGGTCTTTTCGCGCATGTCGAGAAGTTCGATGGCGAGGACGCGCAGCCCCAGCGTCAGATGGACGGCGAGCGCGACCACGATGGCAAATTCGAGCAACTGGAGGAATGGTTGACGGGTGAGGGCGAGAAAGGAATCGAGCGCACCGGCGCCATTGAGCGCCGTGGCGAGCGCCAGGAAATGCAGTGGCAGGAAGACCGCAAGCGCTACTCCGGAGAGACGGTGCAGCAAGGCGGCGATGAAGCCGGGCTGTTTGTGCGAGGCGCGCATCATGAGGCAAACACGGCAAAGACCGCTCTGAAACCGAGGACGAACAGCAGGACCGAGAAGAGCAGCAACGCGAAGTCGAGCGACCGGCCGTGCCACGGCGTCCATTCGCGCAGGACATTGCGCAGGCCGATGGGCGCGTGGATCGATACCGCGATTACGAACAAGCTGTAGAAAGCCAGGAAGAGGACATTGCCGTGGGTGCGGGCGAGGATCTCGCCTGCAGTCAGGCCGCCCTGCACGGCGTAGAGAATGGTGGCGAGGTGGACGGCGACGGCGAGGGCCAGCACGACTGCGGTTAGCCGCTGCAAGACGAACAGCTTGGCGCTCACGGGCTTCCCTGCAAGGTTCGGCGGATGACCGCGCGCTTCAGGCCCGTGATCGAATAGGTCGGCGCGATCGCCTTGGGGCAGAACCGGGTACAGTTCATGTGGGTATGGCAGGCTTGGCAGCCGTCGTCGCCGGAGACGGCGTCGAGCCGCGCGCCTTTCCCACGGTCGCGCACGTCGTTGAGCAGGGTCCAGGCGCGGTTGAGCGCGGCGGGGCCGAGATAATGCGGCTCCCAATCCACCACGTCGCAGGCCGAATAGCAGACGCCACAGCCGATGCATTCGATGCCGGCATCGGCGGCCTGCCGTTCGGCAGTCGTCGGCGGCACCACGGCGAAGTCGTGTTCCGGCGTCGGGCCGGGTTCGAAATAGCCGCGCGCCTGCTTCCACTTGTCGAAGAAGGCGGTCATCTCCACCGCGAGATCCTTGACCACCGCAAAATTGTGCAGCGGCTCAAGGCGGAGCCGGCCGTCGCCGCCAACCACGTCGCTGACGCGGGTGCGGCAGGTCCAGCGCGGACGGCCGTTGACCACCATGGCGCAGGAGCCGCACATGCCGACCCGGCAGGCGAAGCGGTAGGAAAGGGTTGAGTCCTGCTCGCGCTGGATTTCGGTCACCACGTCGAGCACGGTCTGGTGTGTGCGGCGCGGCACAGCGAACTGCTGAAATTGTCCCTGCTCGGTGCCACGCCAGACGGCGACGTCGAGCGTCGGACTCTCGGCGCCTACGGTCATCGCTGCATGCCCCAGGCATTGACCGTGCGGTTCTCGATCGTGCGGAAGATGACCGACTCGACCAGCAAGCCGATCAGGATAACGGTCAGCAGGCCGGAGAACACACGCGCGGTGTCGAGATCGTTGCGCGCCTCGAAGATGTACCAACCGATGCCGCCCGAGCGCGACGACACGCCGAACACCAGCTCCGCCGCCACCAGCGTGCGCCAGGCAAAGGCCCAGCCGATCTTCAGGCCGGCGAGGATCGAGGGAAACGCCGCCGGGATCAGGATGAGCGCGACATAGCGCGCGCCTTTCAATCCGACATTGCGCCCGCTCATGCGCAAGGTTTCCGGCACGCTGCGGAAGCCACTCAGGGTGTTGAGCGACACCGCCCACAGCACCGAATGGATGATGACGAAAACCAGCGATGGGGTGCCGAGCCCGAACCAGATCAAGGCCATCGGCAACAGGGCGATAGCCGGCAGCGGATTGAACATGGCGGTGAGGGTGGAGAGGATGCGCGTGCCGAGGGTGCTGATGACGGCGAAGGTGGTGAACAGGGTGGCGAGCGTCAATCCGAACGCGTAGCCGATGGCGAGCGTCTTGAGCGAGGCCACAGTGCGGGTGACCAGGAGCCCGCTTTGCAGGTCTCCCCACAAGGTATTCACGGTCTCGGTGAAGCTCGGGAACAGCAGCGAATCGTCGAGCCACCACGAATAGAGCTGCCAGATCGCGATCAGCGCGATCAGGATATTGAGCCGCTGCACCGCCTCGCTCTGAAACACGCGTTCGAAAAAGCCGAGCGGGCGTTCGACGTCGCCGATGACGCCCGAATCGACGAGCTCGCGCTCAAATTCGGGGCGCTCGGCCACCTCGAGCCGAGTGTTCCTTTGCATCGCGGTCATACCCGGGCCTTCTCAGGTTCCGGAGCGTGTGCACCGGTGTCGCCGAACAGCAGCCGGTGAATGCGTTTCGACATGGCGCCGAATTCGGGCTGGTCGATATTGCCGAAGTTGTAGCGGGCGGCGTCGAGCTCGGCGCGCACGCGGCCCGGATGCGGCGACAGCACCAGGATGCGCGAACCGATCAGGATCGCCTCTTCGATCGAATGGGTGACGAATAACACCGTGAAGCGCAGCTGATCCCAGAGGGAGAGCAATTCCTGCTGCATGGCGCGGCGGGTCAGCGCGTCGAGAGCGGCAAACGGCTCGTCCATGAGCAGGATGTCCGGCTCGAGCGCCATCGCCCGCGCGATGGCGACGCGCATCTTCATGCCGCCCGACAGCATATGCGGATAGATGTCGCGAAACTTGGATAGCTGCACCTTTTCGATGGCCGCATTCGCGCGCTCGATGGTCTCGGCCGCCGAGAACTTGCGCGTCACCTTCATGGGGAACAGAACGTTCTGGTAGACGGTCTTCCAGGGCATCAATTGCTCGAATTCCTGGAAGACCATCATGCGGTCGGGGCCGGGAGCTTCCACCTTGCGGTCGCGGATGCGGATGGTGCCCTCGACCGGGTCCATGAATCCCCCGACGGCCTTCAGGAGCGTGGACTTGCCACACCCCGAAGGCCCGAGGATCACGTAGCGATCGCTCCGGTGAACGGTGAAGTCGACCTGGTATGTCGCCGTCACCAGATGGCGCGGCGTCTTGTACTGCAGCGTAACGCCATTCACCTCGAGCAGCACGTCCGTCACCGGCGGCTCTCCCTCAGCTGCCCGGCAGGTCGTGGACGGCGTCGATGAACATATCCTTCCAGCTTGCCGGCCGGTTGGGCACCATCTTGGCGTCCGCCATGTAGTTGGCGACCACCATGGTGCGCAGCGGCGTCAGGGTGAAGGTGTTCTCCGGCGCCTTGACGATGGCGACCGCGTCCTCGACCGGCAGCTTCGACCTGTTGGCGGTGATCCAGAGCTTGGCCGAGCCTTCCGGGTTGTCCTTGATCTCCTTCATGGCGATCTTGAGCGCCGCCAGGAACGCCTGCACGATCTTCGGGTTGTTCTTGTACATGTCGCCCATTGCCCACACCACGTTGAAAGTGTGCGGACCGCCGAACACATCGTAGCTGTTGAGCACGCGGTGCACGCGCTTGTCCTTGAGCTCCTGGTACATGAAGGGCGCCGACGTGAAGTGGCCGGTGATCTCCGACTTGAAGCTCATCATCTGGGCGAGCCCGTCGGGATGGCTGAGCGAGACGGTGAAGGGGTCGAGCTTGTGCTCGTTGCCTTTGCCGAACTCCTTGAGCGCGGCCATTTGCAGGATCACCGCCTGCATCGACACGCGCACCGCCGGCAGCGCGATCTTGTCCTTCTCGGTGAAGTCCTTGATCGTCCTTACGTTCGGATTGATGGTGTTGAGGAAAAGCGGCATCGAATTGAGCGCGCAGATGCCCTTGATGTCCTGCTTGCCCTTGGTGCGCGCCCAGGCGGTGACCAGCGGGCCGACGCCGCCGGAGGCGAAGTCGAGATTGCCCGACAACAGGGCGTTGTTCATCGCCGCGCCGTTTGCGAAACGCACCCAATCGGTCTTCAGGTCGAGCCCAAGCTTCTTGCCTTCCGACTCGAGCAGCTGCTTTTCCTTCATGATGGTCAGCGGCAGATAGGAGATGCCGAACTGCTGGGCGATGCGCACCGTGCGCGGTTCCGCGCTCGCAGATGTGGCGGAAATCGCGAAGGCGACAGCTGCCGCAAACAGCGGCCAGCGCCAACCATGTTTCACTCGTCTCATTTTCTCACTCCTCCCAGTTTGTCCCTTCGTTTCTTTTGGACCGCCAACTATCGTGCGGCAGTTTGCGATAAAGTGGCAAGCGCCATTTTGGCCAAGGCGCGCCCGCTCCGGAGCGCGCAGTTGGATTCGTGTGGGCAGCCTTGCGTATTTTCCCGTACGTCGACGCCGTCTCAACGCTGTTCCCCGCTATATTCTCATCGTTCGGGAATAGCCAGGCGCCGTCTGCTTCCGGCCGCGCACTCCCGCGGGCCAGGTTGAGGGCGATGGACAGGCTGGCGGCGCGCGGTCTCGACGGGCTGTCCGGCCACGATAAGGTGCGCGCCTTCAGCCGGAATCATCTTGCCTCACGGCGCTGGCGCGCTTCCGCCCGGCTGTTCACGTGCCGAACGAACCGTGCTTCCGCCGAAGTATTCGCCGCTGTAGCTGAACCTGCACTGCGAAAGCCGCGCCATCGAGTTGGTCCGGCGAGGAATTACAGGCGATCAGCCCTTCCGACCGGGGTTTCCGGCTGGTGCGCGACCCACCGTGCACAACGCCGCGAGATGTCTCCACGAGGATAACTTCGCCCCAACGGGGATAAGATTTTTTTCCACTTTTCTCCTTGACGGCTTTTGATCCTATCATATAATCCCGTCCATCCCGCCCCGGTGCCGAGGGGTCTGCAGTCTCCAGACGCGGGGCGGGGAGCGGTGGCCGGTTCGGGGGGCGTCGGAGATGCGGCGCTTGTTGACCCCGCCCGGCGGTCCAAGCCGCACCGTCCCGGCGCGCCAGCCGCGCGTCAACCGGCCCCGTGATGGCGTCGCGTTCGCATCCAGTCACAGGTAGCAAGCGACGACCTGGGCCAACAGCGGTGGAAAGGCGGCCTGCCAATCCCGGAGCGAGAGGCAGGGTCGCCTGAAAGGTACGTCCACCGGGGGCGATGCGGAGCAAACCTATAAACACCGCGCGCGGGACGCCGAGGGACTGGCGGACTTGCGGAACTATCAGCTTCGACAAGCCTCGATGTCGCGAGGCGTCGGGGCCCGTGGGTCCGGCAGACCCGGCAGCGTCCCGCGCGCCCTCGGTACATTTTTCGAAGGCGGGCGGTTTATCACGCCGAAATCCGCAAGGGCGAAGGCGGACGGAAAGTGGAAGAGGGCGCACCCGGCGCCGACCAAACAATACGGGCGGCGGAGCCGTGCTTGCCCGCCGTCGCCCGAAGGGCGAAGGCGGCGCTGTTTGACAAGTGGATCGGTGGCGCACGAAGTGCACGGCTTGCTCACTTCCCTCCCCCCGTAAACGGGGAGAGCGAAAGAAAGCGCTACCCCAAAACAAAATGGCCGGGCAAAGCCCGGCCATTTGCACCCGCCCGAATGAAACCCGCTTACCCCCGGAAATGCCGCTTCTCGCGTCGGCGGTCGGTCGCCGGCTGATAGGCGACGCGCGAATGATACGTGCAATACGGCAGCTCGTTTGCGGTCTCGCCACCGCAGAAAAAGAATTCGCTGCCTCCGGGATCGCCGATCGGCCAGCGGCAGGTGTGCTCGTTGAGCTGCAGCAGGGTCTTGCGCTGTTCCATCGGGATCTCGACGAGCTCCGGCTCGGGCTCCATGTCGTACTCGTATGCGAGCGCCGTGTTGCCGCGCACCGCCGGTCGGGACACCCGAAGCATGCCGCTTGAACGAGGCTTGCGCGGGCGCGGGGTGGTGGAGGAGGGGCTCTTGGCGCGGCCGGAGAGGCCAAGCCGGTGCACCTTGCCGATGACCGCGTTGCGGGTAATTCCCCCAAGTTCCGCAGCAATCTGGCTGGCGGAAAGGCCGTCAGCCCACAGCTTCTTCAGGAGTTCGACCCTTTCGTCGGTCCAGCCCATCGGGTTTCTCCTCGACATTCAATGCTTTGGGTGGAATCCACCCGCCCCGTCGGGCACCCGGAAGGGCCCCCGCCGCGTAACGCAACAGGCATGAACTAGGAACGGCCTCGCCGCACGAGATGTCGTACTGGCTTGACTGGAAACCTACAATATGGGGTGAGTCGCGTGCAAGCGTTTGCAAGCCTTCAAATGCACCTACCAACAGGTTTTCCTTTAGAATCGGCCCTTGCGGCAATTTTAAGTCAGGGTCACCGTCCGCTGCCTCTGTTGACCGGCGCGGGGTCCGATCATAAAATACAAAAAGTGCCGCCCCGGGAGGCGGCACATTTTATTTCGGCAAATCGACCCAACGATTTCGGCCATTCGACCGATGGAATCAGACTGTGACCTCGCATCTTCTGCCGACATATGCGCGCGTCGACCTCGCTTTCGAGCGGGGCGAGGGCGTGTGGCTGGTCACGGCTGAGGGCGAGCGCTACCTCGATTTTACTTCCGGCGTCGCCGTCAATGTACTCGGCCACGCGCACCCGCATCTGGTCGAGGCTTTAGCCGGGCAGGCCGGAAAGGTCTGGCACGTCTCCAATCTCTTCCGCATTCCCGAAGGCGAGCGGCTCGCCGAGCGGCTGTGCGCGGCGAGCTTTGCCGATACCGTCTTCTTTCAGAATTCCGGCGCCGAGGCGCTCGAGTGCTGCATCAAGATGGCGCGCAAGTACCAGTCGGCCTCCGGCAAGCCGGAGCGCTACCGCATCGTCACCTTCGAGGGCGCCTTCCACGGCCGCACGCTGACGACCATCGCTGCCACCGGCAACAGGAAATATCTCGACGGCTTCGGCCCCCCGGTCGAAGGTTTTGACCAGGTGCCATTCGGCGATCTCGAAGCGGTAAAGAAGGCGATCGGTCCCGAGACCGCTGCCATCCTGATCGAGCCGATCATGGGCGAAGGCGGCGTCCGCGTCGTGCCGCCCGCGTTCCTGCGTTCCTTGCGCGAGCTGTGCGACAAGCATGGCCTCCTGCTGATCTTCGACGAGGTGCAGACCGGAATTGGCCGCACCGGCGAAATCTTCGCCTATGAGCGCAGTGGCGTTGCGCCCGACATCATGGCGCTGGCCAAGGCGCTCGGCGGTGGCTTCCCGATCGGCGCCTGTCTCGCCACCGCGGAAGCCTCCAGGGGCATGACGCCGGGCACGCACGGTTCGACTTTCGGCGGCAATCCGCTCGCCATGGCGGTCGGCAATGCCGTGCTCGACGTGGTGCTGGAGCCCCAATTCATCGAGCACGTGCGAAACGTTTCGCTGCGGCTCAAGCAGCGGCTGGCCGAGCTCAGGGACCGCCACGCTTCGGTGATCGCCGAGGTGCGCGGCGAGGGTCTGCTTGTCGGCCTGCGCCTGATCCCGCCGGCCGGACTGCTGGTCGACGAATTGCGCGCCGAAAACATGCTCACGGTCGCTGCCGGCGATAACGTAGTACGGCTCTTGCCGCCGCTGATCGTCAGCGAAGAAGAAATCGGCACGGCGGTAGACAAGATCGACCGCGCCTGTGCGCGGCTGGCGGAAAGCGTCAGACCGGCGAAAGAGGTGGCGTCATGACCGGCAACGGCGTACGGCACTTCCTCGACCTCACGGACATCCCGAAGCAGACGCTCGGCCATCTGATCAATTCCAGCCGTGCGATAAAAGCCGCGCTGGTCCGGGGCCAGCGGTCTGCACCGCTTGCCGGCAAGACGCTGGCTATGATCTTCGACAAGCCCTCGACGCGCACCCGCGTCTCCTTCGACGTCGGCATGCGTCAGCTCGGGGGCAAGTCGATCATGCTGACCGCCCAGGAGATGCAGCTCGGTCGCGGCGAGACGCTGGCCGACACCGCGCGCGTGTTGTCGCGTTTCGTCGACGCCATCGTGATCCGCATCCTTGATCCCGAGGCGGTGGCCGAGCTCGCGCGACATGCGTCCATTCCGGTGATCAACGGTCTGACCCGGCGCTCGCACCCGTGCCAGGTGCTGGCCGACGTCATGACCTTCGAGGAAAAGAAGGGCTCGATCCGCGGCCGCACCGTGGCCTGGACCGGCGATGCCAACAACGTGCTGGCCTCCTGGATGCACGCCGCAGAACGCTTCGAGTTTCGGCTCAAGGTGGCGACGCCGGCGGAGCTCAAACCGAAGAAGTGGCTGATGGACTGGGTCAAGGCGTCCGGCGCCGAAATCGTCGTCGGTGACGACCCGGATGCTGCGGTCAGTGGGGCCGATTGCGTGGTCACCGACACCTGGGTGTCGATGGGTGACCGCGACGGCAAGCACCGCCATAACGTGCTCAAGCGCTACCAGGTCAATGCCGCCCTGATGGCGAGGGCCAAGCCCGACGCCGTCTTTATGCACTGCCTCCCGGCGCACCGCGGCGAGGAAGTGACCGACGAGGTCATCGACGGACCTCAATCGGTGGTGTTCGACGAGGCCGAAAACCGCCTGCATGCCCAGAAGGGGCTGCTGGCCTGGTGCCTGCACGCGGACGTCTAGCGTTCGCCTCATGCCGGCGCGCGCCCGAGAGGCGTATCCTGATGATGGATCGGGCGGGGGTCTCGCGTTTCGACGTTTCAGCGCTACATAGGGGGCATGAGAAATCCCGACATGAGCGAAATCGGCATTCCCACGCGCGCGCCCTCGGCTACGCCCAACGACGACAGCGTGCTGCCGTTCGAGGTAGCCAAGCTCGACCTGCGCGGCCGCGTGGTGCGGCTGGGGCCTGCGGTCGACCGGATTCTGGAAGGCCACGCCTATCCGCCGGCCGTAGCCAAGCTCGTGGGCGAGGCGGTGGTGTTGACGATCATGCTTGGCTCCGCGCTCAAGATCGACGGCCGCTTCATCCTGCAGACCCAGACCGACGGCCCGGTGCGCATGATCGTGGTGGACTTCACCGCGCCCGGCAAAGTGCGCGCCTGTGCCCGTTTCGACAAGAAGGCGGTCGCGGCGGCGATTGCCGTCGGCAAGAGCGATGGCCCCAGCCTGCTCGGCAAGGGCCATCTTGCCATGACCATCGATCAGGGTCCCGACATGAACCGCTATCAGGGCCTGGTGGCGCTGGAAGGCGGTTCGCTGGAGGATGCCGCGCATGAGTATTTCCATCGCTCCGAGCAGATCCCCACCCGGGTGCGCCTGGCGGTGGCCGAGGAATTGCGCGCGGCCGAGGGTGGGCCCCGACATGGCTGGCGCGCCGGCGGCATCATGCTGCAGTTCCTGCCCAAGGCCCCCGACCGCGCGCGCCAGTCTGATCTGCACCCCGGTGATGCGCCGGAAGGTGTCGATGTGCCGGAAATCGAGGAAGATGAATCCTGGGTCGAAGGTCGGGCTTTGGTGTCGACCGTCGAGGACATTGAACTGATCGACCCGGCGCTCTCCAGCGAGCGGCTGGTCTATCGTCTCTTCCACGAACCCGGCGTGCGCGTATTCGAGCACGGGGACGTCAAGGCGGAGTGTTCGTGCTCGCGCGAGGCGGTCGAGGCCATGCTCAAGAGCTTTTCGCAGGACGACCGCGATCACATGGTCGAAGACGGCCGCATCTCGGTCACTTGCGAGTTCTGCAGCGCCAATTACGAATTTGCGCCCGCCGACGTCGGCGCAAATCCGGGCTGAGGCAAATCGTGATGCGTGCGGCGTGGATCCCTTTTCTCCTGGTGGTCGCGCCGCAGGTAGCACTGGCGCAAGCTTGTCCGGCGCCGCTCGCGGAAGCCACCCGGCTGCTGCTGGTCGTCCCCGGCGGCATGAACAGCTCAACCGCGTATGCGCAAAGCTTCAGCCGCGCGTCGCCGCAGGCGCCGTGGCGCCCGGCGGGCGGACCGTTCACCGCGCTGCTCGGCTATCGCGGTGTTGCCTGGGCGCAAGCGTTCCGTGGTTTTGCGGGCAAGGACGAGCCGGTCAAGGTCGACGGCGACCTGCGGGTGCCGGCCGGCGTGTACCGCCTCGGTCACAGCTTCGGCTTCGCGCCGTCGCGCCGCCCGGGCTACCTGCGTCTGACCAGGGGCACGGTTTGCGTCGACGATCCACGCTCGCCCGCCTACAACACCATCACCCGCCGCGCCCGGGTCGGCGGGCGCGTGCACGCCGAGAACATGTGGCGCATACGGCAATACCGTCAGGGCCTGACAGTCGACTACCCGACCGATCGCGCCGCCCGCGCCGGATCCTGCATTTTCATCCATCTCTGGCTCGAGGGCGCCACCGGAACCCGCGGCTGCGTCGCGCTCCCGGCAAAGCGCCTGACGGCCATGCAGGATTTTGCGCAGGGTGGGGCGGTGCTGGCCGTTTTACCGAAGCGGGCGCTTGCCCGTTTCGACGGCTGCCTGCCGGCGGCCACTAATTGATCGTCCGTTCGGCGTAGGAAGAGTCGAGTGAGAACGCCGGGATTTCGATGTCGAAATGCTCGCCTTCGCCCGTCACCATCCCGTAGCTGCCGGCCATGAAACCGGACGGTGTCGGCAGCGGCACCCCGCTGGTGTATTCAAACAACTCGCCGGGCTTGAGGATCGGCTCCTCGCCCACCACGCCCGGCCCCTTGACCTCCTGCAGCCGGCCCAGCGCGTCGGTTATGCGCCAGTGCCGTGTCTTCAGCTGCACCGTCTCGCTCCCGAGATTGGTGATGCTGATGGTGTAGGCCCAGAAGAAATAGCCATTGGCGGGAGACGAGCGCTCCTTCACGAAGCGGGGGGTGACCGCCACCTCTACTTTGCGGGTTACCGCCCGGTACATCGAAAAGCCCTAATCTGATCCGAATCCATCGCCGGTTGACGAACGAATTATCGCGAAACAGCACAGGAAAGAAAAGCCGTACATGGCCCCGGTTTCGACCGAACGCGATCTGCGGCTGGACCTGTTCCGGGGTCTCGCCCTTTGGCTTATCTTTCTCGACCACATCCCGTCCAATGCCGTGAGCTGGATCACGATTCGCAATTACGGCTTCTCGGACGCAACCGAGATCTTCGTGTTTATCTCAGGCTACACCGCCGCCTTTGTCTATGGCCGCGCGATGCGCGAACACGGCCTTATCGTTGCCGGCGCCCGTGTACTCAAGCGCGCCTGGCAGATATACGTCGCCCACGTCTTCCTGTTTGCAATTTACCTCGCCGAGATCGCATGGGTTGCGCACTCGTTCGACAACCCGCTCTACAGCGAGGAAATGGGTGTGCTCAATTTCCTTGACCATCCGGACGTCACCATCATTCAGGCGCTGCTGTTGAAGTTCAAGCCGGTGAACATGGATGTGTTGCCACTTTACATCGTCCTGCTCGTCATGTTCGCGCCGTTCCTGTGGCTGTTGTTACGCCGTCCCTCAGGGGCGCTCGCCGTGTCGGCGGCGCTCTACGCGCTGACCTGGTATTTCGGCTGGAACCTCCCGGCCTGGCCGAAGGGCGTGTGGGTGTTCAATCCGTTTGCCTGGCAATTCTTGTTTATTTTCGGCGCCTGGTGTGCGCTCGGTGGCGCGCAGAAGTTCAAACGCTGGCTCGACTCGCCGATCACATTCGCGCTTGCCATCGCCTATCTGGTGTTCGCCTTCGGCATTGTGATGACCTGGTATTTTCCGTGGCTGGCCGCCTACGTGCCGAATATCGTCAGTGATGCCATCTATCCGATCAGCAAGCCCAATCTCGATGTACTGCGCATCCTGCATTTCTTTTCGCTGGCTGTGGTGACGCTGTGGTTTGTGCCGCGCGGATGGCCGGCTTTGAATTCGCGCGTGTTCTGGCCGGCGATCGTGTGCGGCCAGCATTCGCTGGAGACGTTCTGCCTTGGCATATTCCTGGCGTTCGCCGGCCATTTTGTGTTTATCGAGGTCTCCAACCGCCTGCTGATGCATGTGATCGTGAGCGTGTCCGGCATCGTAATCATGGTGGCGGTGGCGGCCCTGGTATCGTGGTATAAACGCATGGAGCGGCGTGGGTCGCGGCCGCCGGCCGCGTTGCCGGCTGCCGCCGGGGGCTCGTAGATGAAGCGGCTGTTATTGCTGCTGGCGGCACTGGGGCTGGCGGGGCCGGCCCTGGCCGACCATCCGGCCGAGTGCAAGGCCGCGCAGCCTTTGCTCGAGGTCAATTTCCCGTTGCCGCGGGTCGCAAAGGCGATCGCCACGCATCGGCTGAGCGTGCTGGTGGTCGGTGCCGGTTCGTCCGCCCTGCCCGGACCAGCCGGCGCCAAACTGGCCTATCCCGCCCGCCTGCAATTCGCGCTGAGCGAAGCACTGCCGGGGGTTGCGGTCACGGTGGCAACGGACGTCAAACCGCGCCGAACCGCCGCCGCCATGCTGCGCGCGATGCCGAAAGCGCTCGCCGCCAGGCCCCAACTGGTGATCTGGCAGACCGGCACCGTCGATGCCATGCAGGCGGTCAACACCGACAATTTCAGCAATACGCTGGATGCGGGCATCGCGCTTGCCCGCAAGCGCGGTGCCGATGTCATCCTCATCAACGCCCAGTACAGCCCGCGTACGGAATCGATGATTGCCCTGGGGGATTATACAGAGGACATGCGTTCGGTGGCGGCGCAGCACGACGTCCCGCTGTTCAACCGGTTCGGCATCATGAAGCTGTGGGCGGACCTCGGCACGTTCAATCTTGTGGGCGCCCGGAATAAACTTGACACTGCACAGCGTGTTCATGATTGCATAGGGCGGTTGTTGGCCGATCTCGTCGTCGGGGCGGCCAGACCGGGGCGGGCCGCCAACTGATGGTGGTTCCGCACCTCAAACGGGGTTGGGGCATCCATTTGATAGGGCAGGGGAAAATGATCCGCGGGGTGAAAGCCGGCGCGGTCTTGCTTGCCGGTCTGTCATGGTCCGTGGCGGCCATCGCCGGGCAACAGCCGGCCTGTGACGCCCCGGCCGCCCTGGTTCGTTTTGCCCATCCATTGCCGCATGTTGCTCTCAAACTCGCGAACCGTCAGCCGGTCGTGATCGTTGCCATCGGTTCCTCGTCGACCGCGGGTGCCGGTGCGAGTTCGAAGGCGGCGAACTATCCCAGCCGCCTGGCGTTCGAATTGAAGCGGCGCTTTCCGGACCAGACGGTCACGGTCATCAACCGCGGCGTCAACGGCGAAGTCATCACCGACATGCTCAGACGTTTCGACAAAGCCGTGGTCGCCATGAAGCCGGACCTGGTACTGTGGCAGCTCGGGACCAATTCGGTGCTGCGCAACCGTAATATCGATCGCGATGGCATTGCGATCCGTCAGGGCCTCGCCAGAATACGCGCGACCGGCGCCGACGTGGTATTGATCGATCCGCAGTTTGCGCCCAAGGTCATCGTGAGGCCCGACGCCGAACATATGGTCTCGCTCATCTCGGAGACTGCCAAAGCGGAAGATGCCGACCTGTTCAGGCGTTTCGCGCTGATGAAGCGCTGGCGCGAGCACGACCGCATGGCATTCGAGAGCTTCCTCTCCCGCGACGGCCTGCATATGAACGACTGGAGCTATGCCTGCATGGCGAAGGGACTGGGTGCGGCGATCGCGGAGGCGGCAACGCGGCCGACGGTTGAAGCGGCAACCGGGCCGGTGACTGCGGCGGCAGTGGACGTCAGTCCATAAGCGTCGCCTCAGACCGCGTCCAGCGCGGTGAGCAAATCCTCCACCACGTCGTCGGGGTGCTCGAGGCCGCAGGACAGCCGCACCAGCCCGTCACCGATTCCGAGCTCGGCGCGTTGCGCCGGTGTCAGCCGCTGATGCGTCGTGGTGGTCGGGTGCGTGATCAGGCTCTTGGCGTCACCGAGATTGTTGGTGATGCCGATGAGTTTCAGCGCGTTCAGGAAACGGAAGGCGCCTTGCTTGCCGCCCTTGATCTCGAATGAAACCAGGCTTGAGCCCGCCTTCATCTGCTTGCGCACGATGTCCGCCTGCGGATGGTCGGGCCGGCCGGGATAGATCAGTCGCGTGAGTTTCTTGTTGCCGTCGAGCGCGACAGAAACCGCCGCCGCGGTTTCTGTCTGCCGCTGCACCCGCACGGGCAAAGTCTCCAGCCCTTTCAACAGCACCCAGGCATTGAACGGCGACAGCGACGGACCGGTCTGGCGGATCAATTGGTGTACGTTGTCCTGAATGAATTTTTCCGAGCCGAGGATGACGCCGCCAAGCACGCGGCCCTGACCGTCGATGTGTTTTGTCGCCGAATAGACCACGCAGTCGGCGCCTAACGACAACGGGCTCTGATAAAGCGGCGTCGCGAACACATTGTCGACCGTCAGCGTTGCGCCGGCATTATGCGCGATGTCGGCGACTGCGGCGATGTCGTAGACCTCCAGCGTCGGGTTGGTCGGTGTCTCCATGAAAAACACCTTCGTGTTCTTCTTCACCGCCTTCTTCCATTCGTCGAGATTGGCGCCATTGACGAGCGTCGAAGTGACGCCGAAACGGCCGAGCCAGTCCTCGATCACCCAGCGGCAGGAGCCGAACAGCGCCTTGGAGGCGACCACGTGATCGCCGGCCTTGACCTGGCCCATCAGTGCGGTGGTGACGGCGGCCATGCCGGTGGCGGTGGCGCGCGCGGCTTCCGCGCCTTCGAGCGAGGCCATGCGCTGCTCGAACATGGAAATGGTCGGGTTGGAATAGCGCGAATAGACATAGCCCGGCGTCTTGCCGGAAAAGCGCAATTCGCATTCCTCCGCGCTCGGATAGATATAGCCCTGCGTGAGGAACAGCCCCTCGGACATCTCGCCGAACTGCGAACGCAGCGTGCCGGCGTGCACCAGACGGGTTTCGGGGCGGTAGTTCTTGGACGCGGACATCGTGGGGCCTCCTTTGGCCAATAAAAAAACCGGCCGGAAAATCTCGGCCGGGCTCACGTGTCCCCGGCCTTTTAGCGACTTGTTTAACGTGGCTGCAAGCCGGCCGGCTCAAATTGACCACGGGATAAATTGTTCCTAGCGGACGCGACGCCTTCCCGTCAAGCCACCTGTCGGGTTAGATCGGCCCCTCCAGTTTGAGCGGGGCACCGTGGCGCTTTCCTTCGCCATCGAGGACAAGGGCATCCTGCCCGACAGCATGATCCAGCAGCTTGCCGCGGAGGGTGGCATCCTGCCGGCCAGCGATTTCGTGCCCGGCCAGATCCAGCCGGCCAGCCTGGACCTTCGGCTCGGCGAGATCGCCTACCGGGTGCGCGCGAGCTTCCTGCCTGGCACGACCACCGTGGCGCAACGAATCGACGAATTGAAGCTGCATGAGTTCGCCCTCACCGACGGCGCCGTTCTTGAGACCGGGTGCGTCTATATCGTGCCGCTACAGGAAAGCCTGGCGCTGCCCGACGACATCGCCGCGGCCGCCAATCCCAAAAGTTCGACCGGGAGGCTCGACGTCTTCACCCGCGTGATCGCCGATGAGACGCGCGGCTTCGATCGCATCGAGGCTGGCTATCATGGGCCTCTCTACGCCGAGATCAGCCCGCGTACGTTTCCGGTGCTGGTGCGCGAGGGCTCACGTTTGTCCCAAATTCGTTTTCGTCATGGTCATGCGTCGCTCAATGCGGATGCCTTGCGCGAATTACATGCGCGCGAGCGGCTGGTGGACAGCGACGAAGCCGACGTCAGCGAAGGCGTGGCAGTGAGCGTGGATCTCTCCGGCCAGCTCGGCGGCGCCGAGCGGCCCGGCATCGTCGGCTATCGCGCCAAGCGTCACACGGGTTTGATCGATGTCGAGCGGCGCGGTGGCTATGGCGTGCTCGATTATTGGGAGCCGATCGCGGCGCGCCCCGACAGGAGCCTGATCCTCGATCCCAATGAGTTCTATATCCTCGCGTCCAAGGAAGCGGTGCAGGTGCCGCCGGACTATGCCGCCGAGATGGTGCCGTTCGACCCTCTGGTCGGCGAATTCCGCGTGCATTATGCCGGCTTCTTCGATCCCGGCTTCGGTTATGCCGGCGCCGGCGGTAGCGGCGCGCGCGCGGTGCTGGAAGTGCGTTCGCGCGAGGTGCCGTTCATTCTCGAACACGGTCAGATCGTCGGCCGGCTGGTGTACGAGAACATGCTGTCGCGTCCGGAAACGCTTTACGGCGCCGGCATCGGCTCGAACTATCAGGCGCAAAGCCTGAAGCTCTCAAAACATTTCAAGGGCTAGTTCCGGGCGCTGTCGCCGGACTTCAGGGTTGCGGTGGGCCGGCGGACATGGGGGCGTCGGTCATCTGTATCTCCTGCTGGGGAGCGACATCGACCCTAGGGCCTAAGCGTAGAGGGGAAAATTTTCGCCAGGCTAAAGTTGTGTTGCCAAAAGTTTAACGGAAATAACCAGTTACCCGACTGCCAACAAGTGCCGTTCGTGCCCATGTTTCCGGGCGCGGTTTTGCATATTTGCCAACCAGATGTTGCCCGGCGAGGGGGCGAGACTCCGAGGCATGAGAACGAGATGACCTGTCAGAACCCGGCACCAGTGAAAGAGAATGCCGTAACGGCGAAGACCCTCCGGCATCAGGCAGGGTTCATGAACGAGTATGTCGGCAATTTCGGGCTCGACAATCCATTGGGCGCCCCCGCCGTCCGCCGCGCAGGCGGCCGGTCCGTCGGATCAGCGGGCCGATGGCGGCGCTTGCCGTTTCGCAGGATCTTTCGCTATTGTGGCGCCGCTCAGCGGGCGTAGTTCAATGGTAGAACGGCAGCTTCCCAAGCTGCATACGAGGGTTCGATTCCCTTCGCCCGCTCCAGCATAACTTCCAATGGGGCGCCCCTGGCGACACGGCTGCCTGGCTTCGTCTGCATCAGGTGCCGACGTCGGCAATTACCTTTTGCAGCATTGCCCGCACCGTCGTTGCAATCTCGCCGAGTTTTGGATTGTCGATGGCCTGCATGGATGCGATCGGATCGACCGCCGAAATCTCGGTGCGGCCTGGCTGTCGCTCCTGCAAGATCACGTTGCACGGCAGCATGGTGCCGATCTTGTCCTCCGCCTGCAGGGCCTGATAGGCCATCTTCGGATTGCAGGCGCCGAGAATGCGATAAGGATGAAAGTCGGCGTCCAGCTTTTTCTTCAGCGTCTGCTGTACGTCGATCTCGGTCAGCACCCCGAATCCGTGCTTCTGCAATGCTTCTCGCGTCGCGGCGTCGGCGCGATCGATCGGCAGGTTGACAGTTTTGGAGAAGTGATAACTCATTGCGTGTCCCTGGTATCAAGCGTTGTCACTGCTCATCTGGCAACGCTGTCCGCTCATTGCAAGGCAGTGCTCACGCTGTCGCCGCCGCAACCTCGCTGATGTTTACGTCCGGCAGCAATCGCTGCACGTCCTCCTCACGGCAAAGTTCGGTGCCGGGGCTCATCACCGCCGCAGAACCGGCGGCAATGCCCATGCGGAAGGCATCCTCCATCGACTGCCCGGCGGCCAGCGCGGCCACCATGCCGCCAAGGAAGCTGTCGCCGGCGCCGACCGTGCTGACGACTTCGATCTTCATCGCCTCGGCGCGCCAGGCGTGCTTGTCAGTCACCAATAGCGCGCCGTCTTCACCGAGGGTCAGCGCCACCGCTTCGGCGCGGCCGGCCTTGATCAATTCCCGACTGGCAGCGATGTAATCGTCTTCAAGGTCGAGCCGCTTTCCGACGAAATCGCTGAGTTCGTTCTGGTTCGGCTTGATCAGCGCGACGCCTTCGTCGAGGGCCGGCGCCAACGACTGGCCCGAGGTATCAAGCACCATCTTGGCGCCCAGTTTCTTGGCGAGGCGTGCGACATGGGCATAGAAATCGCCGGGCACGCCGGGCGGAATGCTGCCGCTGGCGACCACGAATTTCGGTTTGTCCGGCAGCGTCGCGAGCTTGTCGAGGCAGGCTTCCCACTCGGCGCGGTGCAGTGCCGACCCCGGCAATACAAAGCGGAATTGTTCACCGCTATCCTGTTCAAAGGCCGTGAAATTCTCGCGCGTCTCCACGTGCGACGGCGTCACCACGCTTTCGATGCCTTCGCGTTCCACCAGCCGCTGCAGTAATTTACCGATGGCGCCGCCGATCGGATAGATCGCGGCCACGTTCCCGCCCAGCCGATGGACGGCGCGCGCTACGTTGATACCGCCTCCGCCGGGATCGCGCTTCGGGGCCGAACAGCGTAGTTTCTTGACCGGCTCGACATGATTGACGTTGACGAAAATGTCGATGGATGGATTTATCGTGAGCGTGACGATGTCGGGCACGTGATGGACATCCATTTTCTGCGCGGGGCCAAAACTTGGCCCTCTGTGCCGGCGGGAATGAGGCTTCCGGAAAAATAGGTACTTTTGCGCCACAAACAGCCCCTGCGCCGACAAATATCCTGAAAAGACCGGATATCGACGCACGCGATGTCCGCCGCCGGCAGCCGACGTGAAAAGGGCGCTAACGCCGTCGCGTCACCAAGGGATCAACGCGGTCCCAGAAGCTGCGAACCCAACAGCACAAGAATCCAGATTGCGATAAGAGCGCCGGCCGCGATTGCCAATACCATCATGTCGTCGTCCTCCCCTTGCGGAATCCGGGCCGCTGACTATGGGCATAGTCGTGCTGGTCTCGTCTCCTTGCCTATTGCCCCGTCCCGCGGTCAGGCATTTCAAGCGCGCCGCCATGTTAGCCGGATTCGGACGCGCAGGCGCGCGCGTTCCGTTGTGCAGTGCGGTGGCGATAGATGGCGTTGGCGTCGATCAGCGAGCCAGATCAGCCGGCCAGACGGACAACATTGCAGCCGGGGGCCGGGCGGCCCACCTGTTCGGCGTAGTCCTCGATCGCACGCGGTCGGCCGGTGAGATAGCCCTGCACTTCATCGCAGCCGCCACGCTTGAGAATGGCAAGCTGCTCATCGGTTTCCACGCCTTCGGCCAGAATCGGCACGTTGAGGCTGTGGCCAAGATCGATGACCGCGCGCACGATCGCCATCGAGTGCCGGTTGTCTTCGAGGTCGCCGACAAAGGCGCGATCTATCTTGATCTTGTCGAACGGGAACGAGTGCAAATACGACATCGAGGAGTAGCCGGTGCCAAAATCGTCAAGTGCGATGCGTACACCCAACGCCTTGAGCCGACACAGGATCGAGATTGCGCGCGAGAAGTCGTCAATCAGGACGTTTTCGGTCACTTCCAGTTCCAGCCGCGATGCCGGAAAACCGGTTTCAAGGAGCACCGCGTGCACGAAGCCCGGGAAGTCGCCGGTGCGGAATTGCGTGGGCGAGATATTGACGGCGACGGTCAGCGGCTGAGGCCAGGCCGCCGCCTCATGGCAGGCCTCGCGCAACACCCACTCATCGATCTGCACGATCAAACCGCTTTCTTCCGCAAGCGGGATGAAAGTGCCGGGAGACACGAGGCCACGCGTCGGGCATTGCCAGCGCAGCAATGCCTCGAATCCGATCGTTTCGCCGTCGATCGTCTGTTGCGGCTGGTAGTGCAGGAAAAGTTGGTTGTTTTCGGTTGCCGCGCGCAAGTCCGCCTGCAAGGCGCGCCGCTCGCGTACCTGCTCGCCCATTTCCGTCTCGTAGAACAGGACAGTGCCGCGCACGGCCGCCTTGGCACGGTAGAGCGCAACGTCCGCGTTGATCATCAGCGTCTTGGCATCTGTCCCGTTGTCGGGATAGATCGCGCCGCCGATGGTCGCACCGACGGCAAGCCGGCGATCTTCGATCTTGAATTCGCCGTTGAGCGCCCGCAGGACGCGTTCGGCAACCGCGGCGGCAGCCTCCGGCTGCTTGCCCTCGTTTACGATCAGCATGAACTCGTCGCCGCCGATACGGGCAAGAAACGCACCTTCAGCGGCGACTTGCAGGCGGCGGGCAACGTCGCGCAAGAGCGCGTCGCCGATGGCGTGACCATAACTGTCATTGGCGTCCTTGAAACCGTCGAGATCGAGTGACAATACCGCGAACTGTTCACCCGTAATCTTCGCGTGATCAAGTGCCGCCTCCATGGCGTCATTGAAGGTGGCCCGGTTTGGCAGGTCGGTCAGGTTATCGAAATGCGCCATGCGCGAAATGCGCTGTTCGTCGCGCTTGCGCTCTGTCACATCCTCCAGAACCGTGAGGACATATCGCGGAATGTCGTTGTCGTCGCGCACCGCCACGTTCCGGGCTGCCGCGATGCGGAGGCCATTGCCGGGAGTCTGAATTTCGTGGTCCGGGAGCACGACCGGAAGTTTTGACTGCAGCGCTGCGTTGTTCTCGGCGATGGCGTAATCCGCTACTCCTCTCGGATAGACCTCACCTATGGTCTTCCCGATTATCTCCTCGCGCCGCATGCCAAGCAGCTCTTCGCCCGCGCGATTGATCAGCGAGAACGTGCATTCGCTGGCGTCGCTGTCACTGTGCGGTACGTTCTTGACGAGAATCGGGACCGGCACGTTCTCGACGACGGTGTCGAGGAACTTCTGCGTGCGGCGGAGCCGCTCTTCGGAACGCCGACGCTCGGTGACGTCCTCGAGCACGGTGAGCAGGTAGCGGGGCCTGTTGTCGTCGTCACGCACCGCCACGGTCTGGCCGGCGGCCAGCCGCGGCTCGCTTCCGAACGTCGTCAGCATGTGGTCCGGAACCAGGAGCGGTTCGAGAGAGCGCAATGCCTCGTTGTTTCCCGCGACGATCATGTCGGCTTCCTGCTTCGAGTAGATTTCGTGAGCAGTCCTGCCGATCATTTGCTCACGCGACACAGTGAACAGCTTCTCGAAGGCGCGGTTGATCAGGCTGTAGCGGCAAACCCCGGCGTCGGTGGCGCCAGCCGGAATATCCTTGACCAGGATTGCCGACGGAACGCTTTCGATGATGGCGTCGAGGAACTTCTGGCTGTCGCGCAGCTGTTCCTCGGCGCGCTGGCGGTCGGTGATATCGTGGATGGCGACGAGGCTGGCGCGGTGGCCGCGGTAATTGAGCGCGCGCGCATAGACGTCGACGTAAAATTCGGTGCCGTCGGCCTTGATATGACGCCAGGGGTGCTCCGCGTGATGGGTGCCCCGGAAATTGCGCACGAACTCGCCGAAACGGCCGCGCTCCTCGGGCGGCCTGATGTCGAACGCCGTCATCGTCAGGAACCGCTCGCGGCTATGACCGTAGTGGGAAACGGCCGCGTCATTGACGGCGAGGATTTTCATCGTGCCGAGGTCGTAGACCAGCATCGGAATCGGATTGCTGTCGAACAGCAACTGGAACGACTCTTCGCGCCGGCGCATCTCGGTGATGTCATCAAATGTGCCGACCCACCCGCCCTCGGGCATGGGCTGATTGGCAGCGGAAATGACACGGCCATCGTCCATCTCGAATACGAGCGGCACCGGTTTGCCTTCGGCGGCCTGTGCAATCACCCTGGCCGCAAGCTCTTCGGGATTTCCGAGGGAATCCCGGTCGTAAGCGTTGCATTCGATTCGGTGTTGGAACAGCTCGACGAGCGTGATGCCGGGCTTCACCACCTCGGGCGACAGGTCGAACATTTTGATATAGCGTTCGTTGCAGACGATCAGGCGGCCGCCGGCATCGAACATGCTCAGCCCTTGAGACATGTTGTTGATCGCGGCATCGAGTTTGCGGTTCTGGACCTTGAGGCGGTTGGCGACCTGGCGCGCAACCAGAAAGGCGACCCCGGCGATCATCAACGCGATCACGATGGCGGCGCCGACCACATAGAGGACCGCGTCCCACCAGCCGGCGAGAACGTCATTGACCCTTTTGGTCGCTATCACCACCATCGGATAATGTGACAGGCTGCGGCCGGAAATCAGCAGCTCTCTGTCGCCGGTCACGCTGACCTGCTGAACGGTCCCGTTGCGACCCTTCGACAGGACTTTCTTGAAGATGGTGCGGTTGGCAAACGAGTGGCCACGCAAATTTTCATCGTGCGGATACCGGGCGACGAGCAGTCCGTCGCCGGTAAGCAATGAAATGGAACGGTCGTCGGTACGCGCCACCGATTTGAACAACTCCTGGAAATAGCTCAGACGCATCGTGCCGATGAGGACGCCGACAAAGGAGCCGTCCGTGCCGGTCAGCCTGCGCACGATTGGCAGCACCCAGGCCCCGCTGGTCGGGCTGCGAAGCGGCGCGCCGATATAGGAGTTCCCTCTGGATTCTTCGAACAGTCCGGCGCGATTGCGGTTGACCCCGCTGACCGGCGGGATTGGCCAGCTGCGCGTGAAATTGACGAGCCTGCCGTCTGGCGTGGTCAGCACGATGGCGTCGATGTGGGGCAGGGCGCTGATGCGGTCTTTCAAACGCTGATGGGTGTCGTAACCCGAGAGCATGAATTTGACGTCGTCCGCCGTCCTGACGCGGAGGCCTTTGATGCGGTCGACCACGCCGGTCTGGACCAGTTCGATCGCCTGGAAGCTGCGGTCGATCTGTTCGGCGAGCAGGGTGGTCAGGCTTTGGAGGTCGCGGTCGCTCTTGGCGATCTGCTCGCTGCGCAGGTTGACGAGCAGCATCCAGGCCGACACAACGATAAAGGCGATCAGGAGAACACTGGCGGCTACGATGAGTCGGAGCGGGTTCGAGGCCCGGATTCTGGTCGGCGCGGAGCGAACGGCGGCCGCAGGCATGCTTGCCCGCCCGGACCAGGATCGCCCCCGCAGTGCTTTATTGAGGGAAAAAGAGAGGCCGCGCATGTCGTACAGGCTTACCGACAAGCGCTTAGTCAACTCTTGAATTGCACCGTGGTACCGCGGATTTTCCCAAGTGGGTGTACGGCGTCTTAATCGGTAAACCAAAGCTTAATGCATCAGGTCTTGCGCAAGACCGTTGCCCGGGCTCCGGCCGGACGAAAAGCGGCCACGCAAAAGGTTGCGCGGCCGGTTTCGATTAAAGGCCCGGGACGGGCAGTCAGTTTGTCGGAGCGCTGATGGTCTTGATCACGCTCGACATGGGGCGCGCCGTCGCAAGCCCGCCGCCGATCTCTTTGAGCACGATCTTCCTGTACTCGGGCTTTGCCTCCACGGGCGTCTTGCCGACGATCTGCACCACCTTGTAGCCGCCCTTCTTCAGGTCCTTGAGCAGCTCGGGCACCGCCTCGGCGGTGGCGTGCTGGAAGTCGTGCATCAGGATGATTCCCTTGCCGTGCTTCTTCAGCTTGCGCATCACCGTATTGACCACCTGGCTTGCACGGCGTGCCTTGAAGTCGAAGGAATCGAAGTCGCACGAGAAAACGCCGAGGTTGCGATTGCCAACGTATTTCAGCATCTCGGGCGGATGCTTGAGCGCCGGAAAGCGGAAGAAGGGAGCGACCGGCTTGTTGCCGAGCGCGATGCTGACGGCCGCGATGCCCTTTTCGATTTCGGCCTCGGCCTCCTCGGGCTTCAGCGCCGCCAGGTTCTTGTGGGACCAGGTGTGAGAGCCGACAGTGTGGCCCTGCGCCACGACATCCTTCAGGATCTCCGGGTGATAGCCGGCGTGCTTGCCGATCGGAAAGAACATCGCCTTGGTGCACTCGTCGGCGAGCGCCTTGAGCACCTTCTCGGTATTCCCGGGCCACGGACCGTCGTCGAAGGTCAGCACCACTTCCTTGTCGCGCAGGAAATCGTAGGCCTTGAAGTGCTCGAAGCCGAAGCCAGGGCCGCCGGTGGTATCGATCTGCACCACGCGCGCCACGCCGAGCGCGTCGGGATTGTTACATTTGGCTTTTTCCAGAACCGGGGCATTCTCGGCCCAGGCGCTGGTGCCGGCCAGCAGGATGGCGACAGCCGTCGCCAAAGCGGTACGCATGATCAAACCCCCCGTATAGCGCGGAAATGACAGATGAGGTTTCATTCAGCCCGACTTTAACCGGCTGAGTCAATGTAACGTGCCACAAAGCCTGTATCTTGGGGGATTCGTGCCGTTGGCATGGTTAATGCGGCATCGCGGCCGGTCCCGCTCCGGGACTTGTATGGTTGCCGGGACAATAATTCGGTCTTATTTGGGTTGTTGTCGGGATTTGAGCCCTGCAAAACGGCCCGGAGTCGAGCAAATGTCCGCAACCGCCCCATCAACCGGCCGGTTCCGCCCGCTGGTGCTGCTCGCCCTTGCCGGCGGCGTCCTGGTTGCGACAACCGGTGCGTTGTGGGCCTGGTACGGCACGACCGTGTTTTTCGAGGCCGTGCGTACAGGCTGGGTCGCCTGTTTCTGAACGCGCCGGAGTGAGGACCTGATGGCGACCCGCGTATCGCATATTCTTGTCGTTGTCGGCGCTTTCGTGGCCGGGCTGGTCATCTTCCTCGGGGTCATTCTCTACGCCACCGGCCAGTTCGGCGGCCCCGCCGGCTCGGCCATCGGCGGGCCGTTCAAGACTTACCGGCGTCGACGGCCGGCCGGTCACAGACGGGACCTTCAAGGGCAAGCCTTATCTGGTGTTCTTCGGCTATACCCATTGCCCGGACGTGTGCCCGACTACCCTGTTCGAGATGTCGCAGGTGATGGAAGCGCTCGGCAAGGACGCCGACCGCACCGCCGCCCTCTACATCACCGTGGATCCGGAACGCGACACGCCGGCGGTGATGAAGGATTACATGTCGAATTTCGATGCGCATCTTGTCGGAGCCACCGGCACCCCGGAGGTAATTGCGGCCGTGCTGAAACATTTCCGTGTCTACGCCAAGAAGGTGCCGACGAGGGACGGAGACTACAGCATGGACCACAGCGCAGTGATCTATCTGATGGACAAGGACGGCCACTTCGTCGCGCCGTTCAACCTCAAGCGCAAGCCGGCGGAAGCTGCCGCGGCATTGCGCAAATATATGTAGCGGCCTTGCGCTTCGCCGCCGGCGGAGAGCGGCGGCTTTCCTCTACCTGACGCGAAATCTCGCGCTGTTCTTCAGCGTGCGCAGGTGATGCTCCATCTCTGCCAGCGAGCGCGCATGTTCATCATCGCGCCGCGAATGCCGGGCGATCCCGTGCGTGGTCTTCTCCCAGACGTAGGGCGCGGCGATGAGCTGATAGAGCGCACGCCATGCGGCGATCGAGAGCAGCAGCCAGTGCAGCGGCGTCAATAGCAGAACCCAGGCATTGGCCGTCAGGCCGCGCCGCGACAATCCCAACCAACCGAGTCCGGCCGATACCAGATAGCCGAGTGTGGCCGTCGACACGTAAATTGACGACAGCACCACGCCGGTGAGCGTATTGTCCGTCCACAGCGGGACGCCGGTCAGCGCCACGGCCGCGAGCCCCGCAAGAAACAGCGGATGTATCAGCGCGCCAAGCGCATTGCCGCCGACAATGAGCTGGAAACAGCAGAAGCCGGGCCAGCCGAGTTCGCAAAGCAAACGTCGTGGTTGGCGCATATGCACCAGCCAGGTTTGCATCCACCCCTTGAACCAGCGTGTGCGCTGGCGCAGCCAGGGGGTTAGCCGTGCGGGCGCCTCCTCGTAGGTGGTGGAGTCGATCATGCCGGTGCGATAGCCGAAGCGCGCGAGCCGCATGCCGAGGTCGGCATCTTCGGTGACGTTGTAGGGATCCCACGCGCCGACAGTGCACAATGTCGCAGTATGAAAGTGGTTGGACGAGCCGCCGAGCGGCAGCGGCAGGTGGCCAACCGCCAGCCCCGGCAGGAACACGTCGAACTGTCCCGCGTATTCGGCAGTGAACAGCCGCGCCAGCCAGCTATCGGCGGTGTTGTCGATGCACAGCCGCGCCTGCACGCAGGCGAGCTTGCTGCCGCCTGACGCAAATGCCTGCAAGGCGCGGCGCAACTGGTCCGGTTCCGGCCGGTCCTCGGCGTCGTAGACCACTGTGAACGTTCCACGCGCGAACGACAGCGCGACGTTGAGCGCCTTCGGCTTGGTGCGCGGCCCTGCCGGCGGGACAATGACGACGGAAATCGGAATCCGGTAGCGGCGTGCTGCAATGGCGGCGCGGGTCTCGTGGTCGTCATTCTCCAATGCAATGATCACGTCGAGCATTTCGGCGGGATAGTCGAGCCGCTCGATAGCGCGCAGCAAACCGTCTACCGAGGCTGCCTCGTTGTAGAGCGCGGCGATGACGCTGTAGGTCGGCAGTATGTCTTCGGGCACCGCCGTCTCCGGCGATCGCGGTACTGGTATGAAGGCGGCGGCAAAGCGCAGGCCAAGCCAGGCCAGAAACAGCGCCGCCAGCGTCAGTGCGGCAACATGCAGCGCAACTGTCGGCGCGACGACGATGCCGGCCGGCGCCGCGATGCCAGCCAACGCGAGCCGGGTGCGGTTGGGGGGTTTGCGCAGCGGACCGGCGGAAAGATCCGGGAATGTCTGTTGCAGGCGGTTCGTTGCGCGGAAAACCAGCGCCCTGCTGCCGCAGCGCAGAATAAAGCGGTTGAACCGTTCGCCGGTGGTGAACCGGAACCGGTGCGCCAGCGCCGGATTGCGTTGAAGCAAGGCAATGAGCCGGCGTACCGCTCGTTCGCGCGGCGCTACCACGACCGCCCATTCGTCACCACGGGCGATCGGCAGCAGGCCTTTCATGGTGCCTTTGATCAGCGTTTCATCGTCAACGGGACAGTGCGCGCGGGCGACCTGGTCGAGAGTTTCGAAACCGACCCCGAGGCTCTCGGCCAGCGCCCGCAGATACCTCTCTTCGCTCATATGGCCGGCGGCAATCAGTGTCCGCTCGGCGCCGATGCCGAGCACCGCAGCGCGCTTCCTGGCCGCGGCGATTGTCGCGGGCGGCAGCCACCGTTCGACGCAGTCGAGTTCGGGACAACGCTCAGGCTCCGGTACGTCGGGAACAGCGCGACCGGCTGCCCGCCGGCTGGTTGGCGCGGACCTGTTTCGCCCAAAGACCGACGGGGTGACGCGCGGCAAAGCCGCGCCGGCATCAAGACCAGTTTCCATGTCCCCATCCCGGATTTGTGCAAAAGAATATCCGGGTCGAAGCCGCACCGCTACTATAAATTGTATTATTTTAGAATTATCGTACAAATAGAAGAAAGGCGCCAATTCGGCCGTGACCCTTGGCAGTCGCGAGTGCTAGAAGCCGGCCATGTCGCACTTCATGTCGTTTTATCTGGTTCCGGCCGCCATTATCGCCGTGGCGGTCGTACTTGTGCTGGGCCTGGTCAACATGATGCGGGGCGGCAATCCGAACCGCTCGCAGAAGCTGATGCGGATGCGCGTGCTGCTGCAGTTCGTCGCCATCATCGTCATCATGGCGACGATCTGGGTGATGGGCCGCTAGCGGTCCGCGCGACTACTTCGCCGGCGCCGTCCTGGTTGTGTCGCCGTTGGCTTTGGTGATCGCCGGGACCGCTTTTTTCTTGGCAGCGAGGTCGGTCGACGCCGTTTGCGCCGTTTTTGCCTCATGTTCCGCGCCGCACATGGCATTGGCGGCGGCCGGGGCCAGCACGAAGGCCGCAGAAACGGCCAGCACGATAACGCGGATCATAGGTCACCCCCATCGGTGGAATCCGGTAGGATCAAGTCTACCCTGAAACCCGGACCCGGCGAAGCGGCATTTGGGCGCGGGCAAGGGAGCCAAGGCGAGGCAGAAAATGGTCGTCCTCAACCGCATTTATACCCGCACCGGCGATGACGGCACGACCTCGCTCGGAAGCGGCGACCGGCGCAAGAAATACGACCTGCGGATCGAGGCTTACGGCACCCTCGATGAGGTCAACGCGGTGATTGGTCTGGCGCGCCTGCATACGGCTGCCGATCCGGCGCTTGATGCAGCGTTGGGACGCATCCAGAATGACCTGTTCGACGTCGAGGCCGACTTGTGCCTGTCAGAGAAGGGGCCGGGCGGCGCCCGGTTGACCGTGACCAAGGCGCAGGTGGCATGGCTTGAGGGCGAGATCGACCGGCTCAACGGGACGCTGGAACCGCTGAAATCCTTCATCCTGCCCGGCGGCAGCGCGGCGTCCGCCTGGCTTCATCTGGCCCGCACCGTCTGCCGGCGCGCCGAGCGCATCATGGTTGCGCTCATGGACCAGCCGGACGAGGCGGTCTCGGGGCCCTCGCTCCAATACGTCAACCGCTTGTCTGATTACTTGTTCGTCGCAGGCCGCTACGCCAATGACAAGGGCGCTTCCGACGTGCTCTGGGCCCCGGGCGAGAACCGCTAGTGCGGTGGATTTGAAGTTCGTTCATTCCTTGCAGCGACTCAGTAAACGAACTTCAAATCCAAAACCGCACTGGAATCATAAAGTTGCTGGTGTCCCTTTCGAATCCGAAGTTCGTACAGAGCGAGCTGAACAATCTGACGAACTTCGGATTCGGGACACTAGCGGCCTTGCGGCGTCGCAGCATAAACGTTGACTGCCCATGACGGGGCCTTTAGCTTCCGCCCGCTTTCTACTGCTTATGCCCATCCGGGATGGGGGATCATGAAAATTCTGGTGCCCGTGAAACGGGTCGTTGATTTCAACGTCAAGATACGCGTGAAGCCTGACGGCTCCGGCGTCGAGCTCGCCAACATCAAGATGTCGATGAATCCCTTCGACGAGATCGCCGTGGAAGAGGCGATCCGCCTGAAGGAAGCCGGCAAGGCCACCGAAATCGTTGCGGTGTCGATTGGCCCGCAGCAGGCCTCGGAGACCATCCGCACCGCGCTTGCCATGGGCGCCGACCGCGGCATCCTGGTGAAAACCGACGGCGCGGTGGTCGAGCCGCTGGCGGTCGCGAAGATCCTCAAAGGCATCGTCGAGGCGGAGCAGCCCGGCATCGTCATCATGGGCAAGCAGGCGATCGACGACGACTGCAATCAGACCGGCCAGATGCTGGCGGCACTGCTCGGCTGGTCGCAGGGCACGTTCGCTTCCAGGCTCGAGCTCAATGGCGACAGCGTCACCGTCACGCGTGAAGTCGACGGCGGTCTGCAGACCGTGAAGCTGAAGGCGCCGGCCATCATCACCACTGACCTGCGGCTGAACGAGCCGCGTTATGCGTCGCTTCCCAACATCATGAAGGCGAAAAAGAAGCCGATCGACGAGAAGGCGCCGGGCGACTATGGCGTCGACGTGGCCCCGCGCCTCGCGGTGCTCAAGACTTCCGAGCCGGGCGGCCGTCAGGCCGGCGTCAAGGTCGGTTCGGTCGCCGAGCTGGTTAGCAAGCTCAAAGACGAAGCGGGGGTAATCTGAGATGGCCACGCTTCTGATTGCCGAGCACGACAACAAGAGCTTGCGCGACGCCACCAGCAAGGCGCTGACCGCGGCCAGGGACCTGGGCGGCGACGTGCACGTGCTGGTCGCCGGCAAGGACGCCAGGGCGGCCGCGGATACCGCGGCCAGACTGGACGGCGTCGCCAAGGTGCTGCTGGCGGACGACCCGGCCTACGAACATCAGTTGGCCGAGCCGCTCGCGGCGCTGGTCGTGTCGCTCGCCGGTTCCTATGACGCCATCGTGGCGCCGGCGACCACCGCCGGCAAGAACCTGATGCCGCGCGTCGCCGCGTTGCTGGACGTGATGCAGATTTCCGACATCACCAGGGTGATCGCACCCGATACCTTCGAGCGGCCCATCTACGCCGGCAACGCCATTCAGACGGTGAAGTCGTCCGACCCGAAGAAGGTGATCACCGTGCGCACGTCGACCTTCCAGGCGGCGGGCGAGGGCGGCCCGGCGCCGGTCGAGACCGTGAAAGCGGCGGACGATCCGGCACTGTCATCGTTCGTTGGAGAGGAACTGTCGAAGTCCGATCGGCCGGAACTGACCTCGGCCAAAATCATCATCTCCGGCGGCCGTGCCATGCAGAACCGCGAGAACTTCACCAAATATATTGAGCCGGTGGCCGACAAGCTCGGCGCCGCCATGGGGGCTTCGCGCGCCGCGGTCGACGCCGGCTATGCGCCCAACGACTGGCAGGTCGGACAGACCGGCAAAGTGGTGGCGCCCGAACTCTACATCGCGGTGGGCATTTCAGGCGCCATCCAGCATCTCGCCGGCATGAAGGATTCCAAGGTGATCGTCGCCATCAACAAGGACGAGGAGGCGCCGATCTTCCAGGTCGCCGACTACGGGCTGGTGGCCGACCTCTACCAGGCCCTGCCCGAGCTTGCGGCCGAACTCGGCAAGATCAAGTGACGGTGCTGTAATATTGTGGTTCCGCCGGTGGTGTCATCGCGCGGTTCGTCGTAAGAATACAAAGGCTACGGGACGTGAACACCGCAATCGACGCCGAGAGCCGGGACAAGCATCGATCGGATCGGAATATGGCGGCCATCAAGACAGTCGGGGTGATCGGCGCCGGTCAGATGGGCAATGGCATCGCCCATGTCTGCGCGCTGGCGGGCTACCCGGTGCTGCTCAACGACATTTCGGGCGACCGCATCAAGGCCGGGATGGCGACCATCAACGGCAACATGACGCGCCAGGTGTCGCGCAAGATCATCAGCGAGGACCAGCGCAAGAAAGCGCTCGATCTGATCAAGCCGGCAGAAAAATACGACGCGTTGTCGACCTGCGATCTGGTGATCGAGACCGCGACCGAGAAGGAAGAGGTCAAACGCAAGATTTTTTCGGACCTGTGCGCCTCGCTCAAACCGGAAGCCATCGTCGCCACCAACACGTCGTCGATTTCGATCACGCGGCTGGCCTCGTCGACCGACCGGCCCGAGCGTTTCATCGGTATTCACTTCATGAATCCGGTGCCGCTGATGGAGCTGGTGGAATTGATCCGCGGCATTGCCACCGACGACCCCACTTTCGAGGCGAGCAAGGCTTTCATATCCAGCCTCGGGAAGACCATCGCGGTGGCCGAAGACTTCCCGGCCTTCATCGTCAACCGCATCTTGCTGCCGATGATCAACGAGGCGATCTATACGCTGTACGAAGGCGTTGGCAACGTGGAGTCGATCGACACTGCCATGCGGCTCGGTGCGCATCATCCGATGGGTCCGCTCGAGCTCGCCGATTTCATCGGCCTCGATACCTGCCTGTCGGTGATGCAGGTGCTTTACGAAGGCCTGGCCGATTCCAAGTACCGGCCATGTCCGCTGCTGGTGAAATACGTCGAGGCCGGCTGGCTCGGCCGCAAGGCCCAGCGCGGCTTTTACGACTACCGCGGCGACAAGCCGGTGCCGACAAGGTAACGCTCATTTAGCTGAATCTCATTCGACCGCATGCTGAGAAGCCCGCGAAGCGGGCGTCTCGAAGCATGTGGCCGCCCCATACGTCGGGACGCGGCACTTCGCGCCACTCCTCAGGATGCGGGCGGATTGAGTGTCACGCCGCCGCAGCGGGGAACTGCGGCGCGGTCTCTTTCCAACAAGGCAGTGCGGAAACGCGGGCGAACCAGTCCTTCACGTTCGGATAGGACGCGAGCGGCAGTCCGGCGCGCTCGGCATAGAACAAGGGCGCGGCCACCGAGAAGTCGGCGAGCGTCACGTCGTTGCCGACGAGATAAGATTGTTTTGCCAGATGCGCGTCGAGCATGGCGGCTTCCTTGTTGAAGCACTCGAGACCCTTGGCGACGATCGCTTCGTCGGGCGGACCGAGATTGAGGATCTGCTTGACCAGCCGCTGGAACAGCAGCGGCTCGCAGCCTTCATTGTTGAAATGGGTGAGCGCCCAGCTCTGCCAACGCATGATGTCGGCGCGGGCGCCGGCGTCGTCGGGCCAGAGCAGATTGGGTTTCTGGCTCGCGAGATACTGCATGATCGCGGTCGACTCCCACAGCTTGAGGTCGCCGTCGATCAGGGTGGGCGTGCGGCCGGTCGGGTTGATCGCGAGATAGTCCGGCGTGTGCGATTGTCCTTTGGTGAGATCGACGAATTCGAACTCAAGCGGGATGCCGAGGTGCGCGGCGACGGCGCGCACCTTCCAGGTGTTGGGCGAGGGCGGAAAGCCAACGAGCTTCATGAGACACTCCTATGGTAACGGGGATCAGCGCGCCGGTGTCAGGCAGCCGATGCCGGTGATTGCTCGTATTCGTCGTGCCGGCGCACCCAGGCCATGCTCCACGGCAAGGCGCCCTCGTCCCGCCCCTTGGGCGCGAGGTCGAGCATGTTGTAGGCGCCGATGATGATGTCGAGGCCGCGGCCGTAAGTCGAATAGGTGTGGAACACCGCGCCGCCGTCCTTGATGAAAGAGCTCAAGCCCGGCGCTTCCTCGCTGGGAAACTCGCCCACGGTGTAGTTGTATTCGACCTTGCCGCTCGCCTTTTCCTCCGGCGTGAACGAGACATGGAAATCGTGGTTGAAGTTGCTACCGTAGGACGACACCCATTTGAATTTCCAGCCCATGCGTTTCTTGTATGCCTGGATTTCGGCGAGCGGCGCGCGCGATACCACGACGAAGCTCACGTCGCGCTGGGCGAGGTGGATATTGGCGCCGTCGAAATGGTCGGCGAGGAACGAGCAGCTCGGGCAGCCCTGCACCCAGTCCGGGCCCAGCATGAAATGATAAATCATGAGCTGGTTCTTGCCGGCGAAGAGATCCGCCAGCGTTTCCTTGCCCGCCGGTCCCTCGAACAGGTAGTCCTTTCCGAGTTTCACCCAGGGCAGTTCACGTCGCGCGGCGCTCAGCGCGTCACGGGCCCTGGTAAATTCTTTCTCCTTGGCCAGCAGAGCCTTGCGTGCCTTCAGCCATTCGCTTGGCGAAACAATTGCGTGTTGTGCCATTGATTATCTCCTGAGGTCAGGCCAGAAACTGCTCGAGCCGGTCCATGATGCTGGTCCAGCCAGCATTGTGACGGTCGCGGGCCTCTTCGTCGAAGAACTGTTCGTGCAGGAGCGTCATGATGGTGCCCTCGCCGTCCGGCCTGAAGGTGACGGTGACGAGCGACTCACGCTCCGGCGTCGACTTCCACGCCCAGGTGAAAGCCAGTTTTTCGTTCGGCACGATCTCGCGATAGACGCCTGTGACGTCGTGCTCGTCATCGGGCACGACCATCTTGATGTGGTAGCGGCCGCCCACGCGCAGGTCGCATTCGGCCTCGACCCTCAGGACATTGCCCGGCCCCATCCAGAGCTTCATTTTTTCGGGGTCGCACCAGGCGGCGTAGACTTTCGCCGGCGGCGTTTTGAAGCGGCGCTTGATGGTGAGGCTTGGCTTGGTGATGACGGCGGCCATGATTCTTCCTCCAGAAAAGCGGCAAGGCGGTCGAGGCGTTCGGTCCAGAAGCGCTGATAGCGATTGAGCCAGTCTTTGGCTTCCCGCATCGGCTCGGCGCGTAACGTGCAGGAGACGGTGCGGCCGATCTTTTCGCGTGTGATGAGGCCGGCGTCCGTCAGGACGTCGAGATGCTTCATCACCGCCGGCAGCGACATGGCGAACGGCCTGGCGAGCTCGCTTACCGACATGCTGTTGCGCTCGCTGAGTTGGCTGAGCAGGGCTCGCCGGGTGGGGTCGGCCAGCGCCGCGAACGTGCGGTCGAGTGTTGCGGGCAAATAGTAAACCATGTGGTTAAGTTTAGTCGCGAGCGGCGCGGAGTCAAGGGGCTGTAAAGGATGCTGGCAATCCGATCGTTCTTGTTAGAATTTTGTTGACCCTGCGGCCGCAAGGTTTGCCGTCATGGATACGGCGGCCCTTGTAGCAGCGATGTCCGGCGCCCAGGCGAGCAGCGTCCAGATGGCCCTGGCGGCCAGGATGCTGCGCATGAATGCGGAAGCGTCGGGGATGGTCGCCAGGATCGTCGAATCCGCGCAAGCGAACCTGAAAAGCCTCGCCAACGTGGCGGACGGCGTGGGCCGCAACGTCAACATCATTGCCTGAGCGGCACCCGCGGGCCTCAGTTTTTGCCCAGCGCCGCCTTGATCAGCTTGCGTGCGTCGCTGCTCGCCCAGTCGGCGGGACCTGCGATGGTGCCGATTTCGCAGCCCATGGGGTCTATCAGCATGGTGGTCGGCATGCCGAAGGCGCGTCCGATGTCCTTCAGGTCCTGGAAAGTCTGGGCCTGGGGATCGGCGTAATAGGCGAGGTGCTTGACGCCGATCTGCTTGAGGAAGTCCTTGGGGCGCTGCGGATTGCGGGTGTCGATATTGAGTATCACCACCTGGAAATCGGGGCCGCCCAGTTCGCCCTGAAGCTTGTCGAGGGTCGGCATTTCTGTCCGGCAGGGCACGCACCAGGTGGCCCACAGGTTGAGCAGCACGGTTCGGCCCTGGAAATCCGCAAGCTTCACTGGCTTGCCGCCGGCGTCCTGGAAGGCGAGGTCGGGCACCTTGAGCGGGCTCCTGGCAACGTTAACCGCGGCCACATCGCCGGTGGCAAACGGGGCCACTTTCCTGGCCAGGTTCACCGCAGGCTTGCATTCGGGGGCACCGCCCGCATTGCCTGTCAGGGCCCCGATCCCGTATACCGCCGCCACAATCAGGGCTGCGCCGGCGATGCCAGCGGTCAGAAGCCCGGGAAGCCGGTTTTTGTCAGGATCGGGCGAAGGCTGGTCAACCACGAGCGGCAAAACCTCGGTAGCGATGCCAAAATGATGCCAAGGGCACCAAGATGAGCAACAAGATGTGGGGCGGGCGATTTGCGTCTGGCCCGGATGCCATCATGGAGGAGATCAACGCCTCCATCGACTTCGACCGGCATCTCTACCGCCAGGACATCGCCGCGTCCAAGGCCCATGCCGAAATGCTGGCCAAGCAAGGCATCATTACGGCCGACGATGCAAAAAATATCGCTCACGGGCTTGACACGATCCTGTCAGAGATCGACGCGGGCAAGTTTACTTTCCAGCGCGCGCTGGAGGATATCCATATGAACGTGGAGAGCCGTTTGTCCGAGCTGATCGGACCGGCGGCAGGCCGCCTGCACACCGCGCGTTCGCGCAACGACCAGGTGGCGACCGATTTCCGGCTGTGGATGCGCGATACCGTCGACACAACGGATGTGGCGCTTGCCGGCTACCAGCGTGCTCTCGCCGAGAAAGCGCTTGAACACGCTGGCACGGTAATGCCGGGCTTCACGCATTTGCAGACCGCGCAGCCGGTCACCTTTGGCCATCACCTGCTCGCCTATGTCGAAATGGCGGCGCGCGACCGTGGCCGGTTCAAGGATGCGCGAAAGCGGATGAACGAGTCGCCGCTCGGCTCGGCGGCGCTCGCCGGCACCTCGTTTCCGCTCGACCGCGACATGAGCGCGAAGGCCCTCGGTTTCGACCGGCCGACGGCGAATTCGCTCGATGCGGTGTCAGACCGCGACTTCGTCATGGAGACATTGTCAGCCGCGGCGATCACGGCGGTGCATTTGTCGCGCTTTGCGGAAGAGATCGTGATCTGGACGTCGCCCATCACGGGGCTGGTGAAACTGTCGGACAAGTTCACCACCGGCTCCTCGATCATGCCGCAGAAGCGCAACCCGGACGCCGCCGAACTGGTGCGCGCCAAGACCGGCCGCATCATCGGCGCGCTCAACGCCATCCTGATCGTCATGAAGGGTTTGCCGCTCGCCTATGCCAAGGACATGCAGGAGGACAAGGAGGGCGCCATGGACGCGCTCTCGGCGCTGTCGCTGGCAGTAGCGGCGATGACCGGCATGGTGAGCGATCTTAAGCCCGACACCGCGCGCATGAAGAAGGCGGCGGGCGAGGGCTATGCCACCGCGACCGACCTCGCCGACTGGCTGGTGCGCACGTTGAAGATACCGTTTCGCGAGGCGCACCATGTCACCGGCCGCATCGTAGCCAGGGCGGCGGATGCGGGCGTGCCGCTGCACCGTCTGCCGCTTGAAGCCATGCGGGAGATCGAGCCGCGCATAGACGACGAAGTATTCGGCGTGCTCCCGGTCGACAAGTCGGTGAAGAGCCGGACGAGCTACGGGGGCACCGCGCCCAGGAACGTGCGCGCGCAGGCCAGGAAATGGCTGCGCATACTGGAAAAAGAGAAATCCTGACTTCGCCTTGCTGGGCGGCTTTGCTAAGGTGATCTCAAGAAGGAGCGCCGTTCGTGAGCCATTTCCCCGACCGACTGTTTTTCCGTCTGGCGCTGATCGGCGCGCTCGCCGCTTCGCTCGGCCTGGCGGCGTGCGGCCGCAAGGGCCCGCTCGACCCGCCGCCAAGCGCGGTCTCCACCACGGGGAAACAGGAGCCCGGCAACACCGCCTTGATGCGCTCGCCGTTCGAGAAGCCGGGCGACAACGCGCCAGCCAGCGCCGGCAACCAGGTGCCGGACAAGCCCTTCATTCTCGATCCTCTGCTCAACTGAGCGTGCGATGAATCATTTCGACTATCGTGACGGCGTGCTGTGCGCCGAGGCGGTGCCGCTCGACGCAATCGCGGCGCAGGTCGGAACGCCGTTCTATTGCTACTCGACCGCCACGCTGACGCGGCACTACCAGGTGTTCGCCGGCGCCTTCGCCGGCCTCAACGCGCTCGTCTGCTACGCCATGAAGGCGAACTCCAATCAGGCGGTGATCAAGACGCTGGCCAGGCTCGGCGCCGGCGCGGACGTGGTGTCGGGGGGCGAGCTCAAGCGCGCGCGGGCGGCCGGCATTCCCGCCGACAAGATCGTCTTTTCCGGTATCGGCAAGACGGCGGCGGAGCTCGCACTCGCGCTCGAAGAAGGCATCCTTTCCATCAATCTGGAATCGGAGCCGGAGCTGGAGCTGCTGTCGGCGATCGCGACCGGGAAGGGCGTGAGCGCGCCGATCTCGATCCGCGTCAATCCCGACGTGGATGCGAAGACCCATCACAAGATCGCGACCGGCAAGGCCGAGAACAAGTTCGGCATTCCGATCAGCCGGGCCCGCGAGGTCTATGCCCATGCCGCGAGGCTGCCGGGCATCAAGGTGTCCGGCGTCGACATGCACATCGGCAGCCAGATCACCGATCTCGATCCGTTCAGCAACGCTTTCACGTTACTGGCGGAGTTTGTGCATGCGCTGCGTGCCGACGGCCACGCCATCTCGCATGTCGATCTCGGCGGCGGTTTGGGGATTCCCTATCACGAGACCAACGAACCGCCGCCACTGCCCGACGCCTATTCGGACGTCGTGAAGAACGCCATGCGCGATCTCGGCTGCCGCCTGATCTTCGAACCGGGCCGGCTGCTGGTCGGCAACGCCGGAATCCTGGTAACGCAGGTGCTGTTCGTGAAGCACGGCGAGGCTAGGAATTTCATTGTCGTCGACGCTGCCATGAACGACCTGATCCGCCCGACGCTCTATGACGCCTATCATGAGATCAAGCCGGTGAAGGAACAGCAGGCCGAGTGGCGTATCCGTGCCGACGTGGTCGGACCGGTGTGCGAAAGTGGCGACTACCTGGCCCATGACCGCGAGATGCCCGAGCCCAAGGCCGGCTGATCTGCTGGCCGTCATGACGGCGGGCGCCTATGGGGCGGTGCAGTCCGGCACGTACAATACCCGGCCATTGATACCGGAAGTGCTGGTGAACGGGGCAGATTGGGCCGTTGTCCGTCCGCGGGTCGAGGCAGAAGAGCTCATTGCGCTCGATCGTCTGCCGGATTGGCTCTAGCGGGCGTTTTCAAGCCGGGGGGCCCGGCGTAGGCTGGACGGATGTCCGGAGAGCCGCGGCCATGAGCGAATTCGCGCGCATTACGCAGAATCCGGCGGTGATGGGCGGCAAGCCCTGCATCCGCGGCATCCGCGTGACGGTCGACATGATCGTGGGTCAGGTTTCCGGCGGCCGCAGCGTCGACGATCTCCTCGCCGACTATCCGTATCTTGAGCGGGAGGACCTCCTTGAGGCGCTGCGTTACGCGGCGTGGTGCGAAGGAGAAATCGCGCTTTCGGGCAACGAATGAACCTCGTCATCGATATGAACCTGTCGCCGGACTGGGATGCGTTTCTGACACGCGCCGGCTTTCTATGCGTACATTGGTCCGATGAGGGGCCGCCCGATGCCACGGACGCCGATTTTCTGCGCTGGACGGTGGAGAACGAATACGTCGTCGTCACCGCCGATTGGGACGTTTCGGCTCAATCGAAAACCGGGCGGCCAGGACCTGCCGTTATTGTGCTGGGCAAGGGCATTCTGACGCCTGACCACTTGGGCAATGCCGTGGTGGCGGCAATTCGCCAATCGGAAAAGGAGCTTAGGGCGGGAGCCGTTATATCGGTGGCAAACGTCTAAGGGACTGCGATGCGTGCTGCGTGCAGGGCGGTTGTGCCCTTGGTGCCATGCCGCAGGTTCCGCCTTGAAACCGGCCCAATCGTTGCATCGGATTATTCACTTATGTGCCGGCACGAAGGCGCGCGTGGTGCGGGAAATAATCCCGTGCTAGCGTGTTTATGGACGAGAGATTCTCGAGTCCGGGCGACGGAGCGGTTCTTGGAGAACGACAATCTTGCTCCCGACAGGGAGGTGCCCATTCGGGTCTTGCTCGCCCGCGCGGTGCAACGCGCTCGCGGCGGCCTGCTGTGGGAACGGTTGTGGCCGGCGCTTGCCACCTTCGCCGTGGCGGTTGGCCTTTTCCTCACCTTCTCCTGGGCCGGTCTCTGGCTAATTTTGCCGCCGCTCGGACGGGCGATCGGGCTTTCCATCTTTGCGCTGATCATTATCGCCGCGGCGGTGCCGCTGATCCGGTTGCGGCTGCCGAATATTCATGACGGCCTGCGCCGGCTCGATCGCGTGAGCGGCGAGCCGCATCGTCCGGCCACCACCGTGGTCGATCATATCGCCGCCAATGACCACGATCCGGTTTCGCAGGCGCTGTGGCAGGCCCATGTCGAGCGCGCGCTGATGTCGGCGCGCAAGCTCAAGGCCGGCTGGCCGTCGCCGCGGCTGGCGCTGCGCGATCCGATGGCGTTGCGTGCGCTGGTGCTCATTCTGGTGGTGGCGAGTTTCTTCGGCGCCAGTGGTGAGCACGTCAAGCGCGTTGCTGCTGCTTTCGATTGGCAAGGCGTCGTAGCGCCGGCGAATTTCCGCATCGATGCCTGGGTCACGCCACCGGTCTATACCGGTCGCCCGCCCGTCATGTTGTCGGGCCTGAGGCCTGGTCAAGCGGCGCAGCCGCAGAGCGCGCCGGTCGCCGTTCCGGCCGGCAGTCAACTCGTCGTGCGTTCGACCGGCGATGTGAAATTCGACATCAGGCGCAAAGGCGGTATCGAGGCCGCCAGGGCGAATGACGGGAAAAGCAATGCAGCGTCGCCGCTGCCCAAAGGCAGCGAGGAACGCCGTTTCGTTATCAAGGGCGATGGCGCCGCCGTGTTGAGCGGCGTTGGCGGTGACTTGACCTGGGCCTTTACCGCCATTCCGGATCAGGCGCCGACGATTACCTTGCTCAAGGACCCGCAGCGGCAAGTGCGCGGCTCGCTGCGGATGGACTACAAGGTAAGCGACGACTACGGCGTCGTTGGCGCCAATGCGATCTTTTCGCTCAAGGAAACGCCGAATGCCGGATCGAACGGCAAGCCGCCGCACCCCTTGTTCAAGGCGCCCGAGTTCAAATTGACGCTACCGCATTCGCGGACGCGCGCCGGTGCGGCGCAGGCCACACATGACCTGACAACACATCCGTGGGCTGGCGCGGAGGTTTCCGTGCAACTCGTCGCGCGCGACGAGGCCGGCAACGAAGGTCGCAGCAAATCGGTCGACTTCACGCTCCCGGAACAAATCTTCACCAAGCCCCTTGCCCGAGCGCTGATCGAGCAGCGACGCATTCTTGCGCTGGACGCCAACCAGAAACCCCTGGTGCTGACGGCGCTCGATGCCCTGACCATTGCGCCGGAAAAATTCACGCCTGAAGCCGGCATCTATCTCGGGCTGCGCTCGATCTACTTCGATCTCAAGCGGTCGCGCACGGATCCCGAGTCTGCGGGAAGTGGTCGCGCGTATGTGGGACATGGCCACGCAGCTCGAGGACGGCAATGTCAGTCGGGCCGAGCAGGCGCTGCGGCAGGCGCAGGAAGCGCTGCGCCAGGCGCTCGAACGCGGCGCCAGCGATGAGGAACTGAAGAAGCTGATGGAGCAGCTGCGCGCCGCCATGAACAAGTTCATGGAAGCGCTGGCCCAGCAGATGCGCAAGAATCCGCAACAACTCGCGCGCCCGCTGGACCGCAATTCGCGCATGTTGCGCCAGCAGGATTTGAACCAGATGCTCAACCAGCTGGAGCGGCTCGCGCGCTCCGGCCAGCGCGACGCCGCCCGCCGGCTGCTCGACCAGATGCAGGCCATGCTGGAGAACCTGCAAATGGCGCAACCCGGCCAGATGGACGAGGGCGACAACGAGATGGACCAGGCCCTCAACGAGCTGGGCGACCTGATCCGCAAGCAGCAGCAGCTGCGCGACCGCACCTACCGGCAGGGCCAGGACCGGCGGCGCGACCGCCAGCGCGAGCAGCGCGGCCAGCGCGGCCAGCAGCAATTCGGCGATCTGCGGCAGGACCAGCAGGCGTTGCGCGAGCGGCTGAACGAGCTGCTCGAGCAGTTGCGCAAGAACGGCATGGGCAATCTGCCGCAGCAGGGTCAGCAGGGCCAGAAGCCGGGCCAGAAGGGCAACCGGAAGGGTCCGCTCGGTCAGGCCGGCGAGGAAATGGGCAATGCCCAGGGCCAGCTCGGCGAGGGGGACGCCGAGAGCGCCGTCGGCTCGCAAGGGCGCGCGCTCGATGCCATGCGCAAGGGCCAGCAGGGGCTGGCGCAGTCGATGCAGCAAAACGGCTTCGGTCCCGGGCGCGGGCAACCCGGCCGCCGCGGCCAGGCGCGGGCGCAGCAGGATACCGACCCGCTGGGCCGGCCGATGCGCGGGCGTGAATACAGCGACAATTCCAGCGTGAAGGTGCCCGGCGAGATCGATGCGCAGCGCGCGCGTCAGATTCTGAAAGAACTGCGCAAGCGCTACGGCGAGAGCTATCGTCCGCAGCTCGAGCTCGATTACATCGAACGTCTGCTGGAAGGCTACTGATCCGCCTGCGGATTGCGGTGGGGCCGGGCGGGCGCCATCGCGCCGGGCTGACCTGCCTTTGGCGTCATGGCGCCCGACTTCAGGGCCGCGGCTTCCTGTTCGGTCAGGAAGCGCACCAGAACATCCCTGGCGTCGGCGGGCGGTGAAGCGAGTTCGGCGCGGAAATCGAGCTTGCCGCCGGTATCGAGCAACTGGCGGTCCGGCTTGACGATCCAGGTGTAGATTTCCTGACCGGCCGCATTGCGCGCGGAAAGGCGCAGATCCGGCACCCTGATCGGCCGGCTGGCGGTGCTGACGATGGTGCCTTCCACCGCGAGGCCGTTTCCGTCCGTGCCACTCGGCGAGATGCGGACGTTCTCGAATTTGAGATGCTGCAGGTTGACCGGCAGACCGATGGCCGCGAACAGCGAGGCGGTCTGCGGCAGAAACCGCACGACTTCGCTGCGGCCGCCGATCAGCGCCACATTGAGGGCGAGCAGCACGAGGATGGCGGCCGTCCAGCGCGAGGAGCGTGTTGCCTGCCTGCGCCGTGACTTCAGGCGCCGGCGGCGCGCTGCGAAGCTTTCGACGTCATCCGCACTGTGACCGGGCCCGGAGACTTCCTCCGGCACCTGCTCCATGGGCGGTACGACCGAAGGCGCGTCCTCGATGGTCTCCGGCTCGCGGGCAGCGCGGCGGGCGGCCGTCGGCGCAGCCCCGGGCGTGAAATCCGGTGCCGGGATGTCGGGGGATTGTTCGCCGAATGACGTAAACCCGGCCCCAGCGTCATCGGCGACAAAGCGGCGTTCATGAATCTCGAATTCAGGCCCGGCGCCGCTGTCGTCGACCACCGGCGGCGGCGTGCGCGGCCCCGGCGGCGCGCGCAGGAAAGGCTGCGGCGGGGGTGATTCGGCCTCGGCCTCGGCGATGACCCCGTCGACGAAGCTGGACACCTGCTGTTGCTGCTCCGCCTGGGGCCCGCCGGCGTGCCAGGTCGCCCGGCAGCGCGCACAGCGCACCATGCGGCCGGCTCCCCCGAGGGAGGCCGCGTCGATCTGGTAGGACGTTGCGCAGCTCGGACAGATGATCAGCATGGCACCGGCGACGGTTTTCCGGCCGACGCTAGCAGCAGACCGTTAACGGACCGGAAACCATGCGGCGCGCCCGGCGCCCGGCGGCGCGGGGCCTTTCGGGGGCCGTCAGGGGGCGGTTTGCACTGGCGATGCCGCAATAATCTTGTAAAAGCGGCCTCATGCGGCGGATTTGACGGTCCCGCCGGCATAACGGCGCGTTCCCGGCAGGATCCAAATCCGGAGTCGACACGGGAATCAATACGTTGCCGGTGTCCCGTCTCCGACGCGCGTAGCCGGGTGTGCCGCGAACTGATACGAGCGTCGGAGTCGGGACACCGGCAGGGCATGGCGGGACCCGGTCCACGGAACCCTGCCGGCGAATCGCCGGCAAGGGTCTCAAAACGGCTTCATCGGAGGGGGAGTGGTCCGGTTCGAGAATGTCGGTCTGCGCTACGGTCTGGGGCCGGAGGTTCTGCGCGACCTCACGTTCCGCATCGAGCCGCATTCGTTCCAGTTCCTCACCGGCCCCTCGGGCGCCGGCAAGACCTCGCTGCTGCGGCTCCTGTTTCTCTCGCTCAGGCCGACGCGGGGCCTGATCACGCAGTTCGGTCACGACGTCGCCACGCTGTCGAAGGACGCGGTGGCCACCCTGCGGCGGCGCATCGGCATCGTGTTCCAGGATTTTCGCCTGCTCGATCATATGACCACATACGAAAACGTCGCGCTGCCGCTGCGCGTCATGGGCCGGCCCGAGGAGAGCTACCGCGACGAGGTGGTTGAATTGCTCAACTGGGTGGGCCTCGGCGAGCGCATGTGGGCGCTGCCGCCGGTGCTCTCCGGCGGCGAGAAGCAGCGCGCCGCGATTGCGCGCGCGGTCATTGCCCGCCCGCAACTTCTGCTCGCCGACGAGCCCACCGGCAACGTCGATCCGAGCCTGGCGCAGCGGCTCTTGCGGCTGTTCATCGAACTCAACAAATCCGGGACCTCGGTTGTGATCGCGACCCACGACATCGCGCTGATGGACCAGTACGATGCGCGGCAACTCGTGCTGCACGACGGCCGCCTGCACATTTACGATTGATCGCCGTGCACGAATGGTCCACGTGCACGTTGACGACTGAACCGCGACCGAGACGACCGGGACTTCGATGCTCGACACCGGCACCAGCGACCTGATCGAGGAGCCGCGCGCCATCGGCTTCGGCATGCCGCGTTTCGACACGCCGCTGGTGCCGCGTCAGTCCATCGCCGGCCGCGCGCTGGTGGCGGTGGTGGCGATCATGACTTTCCTGGCGTCGATCACGCTCGGCGCGGTGATCCTGGTCAACGGTGCCGCCAGCAGCTGGGAATCGGACGTGGCGCGCGAGGTGACGATCCAGGTGATCCCCGCCGCCGGCGTCAACGTCGAGGCGCTGGTGCAGAAGGCGGCTTCGGCCGCGCGCGGGTTTCCCGGCGTCGACGAGGCACGCGCCTACAGCAAGGCGGAATCGGTCCAGTTGCTCGAACCCTGGCTCGGCGCCGGTCTTTCCCTCGACGAACTGCCGATCCCGCGCCTGATCGTGGTCCGGATCGCCGCCGGCGCCACGCCCGACCTGGCGGCCTTGCGTGCGCAGCTTGCGAAAAACGCGCCCGGCGCCGTGCTCGACGACCACCGCGGCTGGATCGGCCGCATGCGCACCATGGCCGGCACCGCGGCCGGCACCGGCATCGCCGTGCTCGTTCTCATGCTCGCCGCCACCATGCTCTCGGTCGGTTTCGCCACCCGCGGCGCCATGGCTACCAACAAGAACGTGATCGAGGTGCTGCATTTCGTCGGCGCCAGGAACGGTTTCATCGCGCGGCACTTCCAGCACCACTTTCTGCTGCTGGGCCTGCAGGGCGGCGCCATCGGCGGCGTCGCCGCCATGCTGCTGTTTGCGGTTGCCGGCCTCGTCGGCAACTGGTTCGGCGCCAGCGCCGCCGCGCAACAGAGCGCCGCATTGTTCGGCACGTTTTCCATCGGTCTCTGGGGCTACCTCGCCGTGCTGGGTCTGATCGTGCTGATCGCGCTGGTGACGGCCTGGACCTCGCGCCACACGGTGAACCGCACGCTGGAGACGATTGACTAGTGCACGATCGGATTGATTCGAATCGGGTACGCGCCACGAGCGCGCTTCACCTCTCCCCGCCGGGCGGGGAGAGGTCGCGAGCGAAGCGAGCGGGTGAGGGGGTTTCGCAAGGGAAAATGCCTTATGTTTTTCGACATCCCTTGCATGATGGCGCAAGAGCCCCTCACCCCAACCCTCTCCCCGCAAGCGGGGAGAGGGAGTTCGCCGCGTTTGCTGCGAAGCTTCGCCTGAAAACGGGCGCGCACTAGCATGCTCCGTCGTCTCGCCCGTTTCCTCGGCCGATTGACCCTGATGGCGATGGCGCTGGCCGTCGTGCTGCTGGTCGCCGGGTTCTTCTGGTTTGTCTGGCAGATTCCCGACCGGGAGGTGGCGCTCGAGCGCAAGGCCGACGGCATCGTGGTGCTCACGGGCGCCGCCGCGCGCATTCCCGACGCCATCGGCCTGCTCGCCGCCAGGCGCGGCGAGCGGCTGCTGATCAGCGGCGTCTACCGCAACACGCGCTCGAAGGAAATCGGGCGGCTGACGCCGCTCTACAACCAGTTCTTCTCCTGCTGCATCGACCTCGACCGCTCCGCGCTCAACACCTACGGCAACGCCATCCAGACCCGGCGCTGGGTGCATGAGCATCACTTCAGGTCGCTGATCGTGGTAACCTCCAACTGGCATATGCCGCGCGCCATGGTCGAGATTTCCCACCAGCTTCCCGATATCACGCTGATCCCCTATCCGGTGATCTCGGAGAAGATGAAGAACGAGCCGTGGTGGTCGAATGCCGGCACCGCCCGCTACCTCGCCGCCGAATATGTGAAATACCTGTTTGCGCTGGCGCGCTTCCACGTCGATCCCGACCTCGACGAGTGAGGAGGGGCGTTCAAGGTGCTCGTCGTCCGCTCCATCCTCTTCAACATCGCGTTCTACCTCAATACCGCGTTCTGGGTGATCGTGGCGTTGCCGACCTTCCTGCTGCCGTACCGCGCGCTCATTCGCGCGGCGCAGGCCTGGGGCCGCATCAACCTGGTGCTGCTGCGCGTCATCGCCGGCATCGATGTCGAAATCCGCGGGCGCGGGAAGATCCCGGCCGGCGCGCTGCTGGTCGCGTCCAAGCACCAGTCGGCGTGGGAGACCTTCGCGCTGCTGACGCTGTTCGACAATCCGCTGTTCATCCTCAAGCGCGAACTGACATGGATCCCGATTTTCGGCTGGCTGCTGATCAAGGGCCGCATGGTGGGGATCGACCGCCGGCGCGGCAAGGCGGCGCTCGCCGCCATGAACGAGCGCGCGCGCACCGAGCTCGGCCGGGGCCGCCAGATCATCATCTTTCCGGAGGGCACGCGGCGGCCGCCCGGCGCCGAGCCGCGCTACAAGTACGGCGTCGCGCACCTCTACGCGGCGGAAGGCGTGCCGTGCCTGCCGGTGGCGCTCAATTCCGGCCTGTTCTGGCCGCGCCGCACGTTCCTGCGCAAGCCGGGCACGGTGGTGGTCGAGATTCTCGATCCGATCCCGCCGGGGATGGACAAGGATGAATTCTTTGCGCGGCTGGAAAGCGGGATCGAGGGCGCGAGCAACAGGTTGATCGAGGAGGGGCGGGGGTAGCGAAAACGACATCGGCGGCGGCTGCCGCTGTCTTCTTTCGAGCCTCATGCGGACAAAGGGCGGACATTGCGTTCAGGTCGGACTTTGACCCAACGCGGACATCGACAGATTAGGGTTGTGTGCGGATGTCCGGAACCGGACCTGACGTCAAATCAGGTTGAAAGCTAATTTCTCACGTCATCGCGGCAGTGCGATTTGCACCAGGCTCGCGATTGGGGAGATTGAGCGGGACTATTGCATATGATCTTGCAGGGCGAGCCCGCACTGGAAGACGGGCTGCGAAATTCCTTCAACTCGTCAATCAGACGATGCAGCGTTTCGATATATTTCGCCTGGTCATTCTCCTTTAATCGCTCGAGCGCTGCCAGAAAGCCAAGGCCCCGCCCCCTGGGATATTTCTTGTTCAGGAAATCGTACAATTCCTTGTAGTCCGCAAAATTCGCTTTCCGTATCACGTCGTCTTCCAGATCGAAACGGCTTCGATACCGGTTGGAGTACTTCTCTATCGAATCCGCCATGACATCGAGATACTCATCGACGTACAAATAGTCCGTCACATACTTATCCATACGACTCCGGTCCATTATCTTGTCTGGAATTTTGATCGTGTCGTTGTACTCCTCCTTCACACGATCCCTAAATTTCTTCACGATCTTGCGGGACTCCTTATAATCAGAGACGCCCTCAAGCGCCCTGGTCAGGCTGTCCGCCAGGTCAGGGCGAAACCTGTATATATTCCGCACAAGCACCTGATCCGATTGCCGCAGTTTTGCGGGCCGGTCCGGCGCCTGCGCCTGCGCCAACGCACTTTGTGAAATGACGGCATCGGCGAAAATCAAAAAAACCATTGTGCAGAGGGCAAGCAACCCCTTCGCCCACACACGAAAACCCGCTTGTCCTCCCGACACTCGCGCGTGCATATCGATTTTCTCCAATAGCGTTGCCACGCATGAAGTGCTGCTCACGGTACCGCCGCCATCTTCTCCCGCAGGTGCCCGCAACTAGTGATCGGAAGCTTTGGAAGGACCCGCCCCGGATTAAAATTGTCAAAACTCCAACACATCATTCGGCCTTTGGACCTTTGCAGGTGCGGCCCGACCGGCTTGCCATTCCGGTAGTTTCCAACCCAGGTTGACGCGGTTGGCGGAATCTTCATCCAGCCGATGCCGTTTGGCTTTCCGTCCTTAAGCGGGCCGTGAAAGGTGTATCCGGTTTCGGGCCAAGTGTAGGAGCCCATCGTCACGCATACGACACGATCTCCCTGCTTTTGAAACTCGCTCGTGCCCTGCATGGTGCGGCAGGCCTTGGCGAGATCCACCTGCTGCAAAGTAAAGCCACCGGCCGCGCCGGGCCGCCGGCAGTAATGGGTGACGCCCCAGTTCTCGGCACGGTGCTCATAAGCGCTATTGGGAAAGGTCTCTCGGCAATAACGGGCCAAATCAAGCACACCGGACTGCGCAGTCGCGGTCTTTGATGTATCATCGCCGGTGCAATAGACGCGATCGCCATCTTTGCGATACGCGCGTGAACCTGTTGTCATCAGGCATGCCTCGCCAAAGTCGATGTTCTGGCGCGTGCCGCCCTGATTGCAGTAATGCTCGACGCCCCAGCGTTCGGCGCGCTTTTCATAGGCGCTGTTCGAGAATTTCTCCCGGCAGAAACGTTGCAGGTCAGCATCGACCGGGGATGCCGCGCTCACGGCTCCCGACAGCAGCGCAACCATCACCGAGGCCGCCAGAGCGGAAACCGGTGGCGCGGCGCGACGGATCGAGGAAATATGGCGTTCAATCGGTGTCATGAACTCCTCCTCGTGACAGGCGCGCCCGTCCTTCCTGAAAGACGGCTGCGCCAATCCGGCGATGCCGGCGAGCCCCTAGAAATACGTCCCGGAATTTATCTTCCTTGCATCGGCAATCATGCTTCGCAGGATATGTTTGTTATCCTTGTCGTATTTGATGAAGAGTTCAAGCCGCTTGGTCAGCACTTCAATTCGATACATGCCGGCGTGGATTGCATCGGCAGAACCGCAATCGAAGTCCTGGTTTTCCTTCAAAAGCCGGACCGTCAACTCCAGTTTGCGTCGATGGACGTCATAAAAATTGTCCGATTGCAACAGGAAGGAAAACTGGCCGCCGTATCGGGGCGCACTCTGGATTGCCTTGAAAATCTTTTGTTTGGCTCTTCCGAGATCGCGGAGCGCATTTTCCAATATGCTCTCCGACCCGGATTGCGCGGCTTTGGAGCATTGCGGCGCCCGCGGGGCCACATTCGCCAGCCGCCGCTTTTCCGCCATGTAATTCAGCGCGGCCTCCTGATAGCGAGCCTTCAGGTCACGAAGATCTTCAAGTGCTTTTCTGTCCTTATTGTTGTCCAGCAACAGTGCACTTTCCAGCGCCAGCGCATCGTGCAGATTGATGCGGTTTTGCCGGACCAGTTCCTCCATTTGATCGACATTCATCTCCTTGATAATTTTCTTGCCGCCGATTTCGGCGAGGTCGCCGATAAGGCCGATCCAGCCCATCAGCCTGCTTGCTCCTGTTGATCCCGCACGTTCCAGCGCTTTCTCGGCGAGGTGCTCCGCCGCGTCCTTTTTCCCCGGCGCCAGGTCGTCGAGCCCAACAACTGATTTTTCGTCGACCTGCTTCTTCATTTGTTCCAGGGCCGCCGTGCTGCCAGCCAGTCTGGCGAGAATGCCTTCTATGCGGTCAATCTGCCATTTGCGCAGGGTCATGCGCTCCTGGGTGGTTTCCAGGGCCCGTTGTCCACCCAGACTATTGAACTGATTGAAAAGATCGTCGCGTTTGTTCTGTAGTTCGACGAGCTTGACGGTGTCGGATGGTTTCTTGGCCGTAGTCTGCGCTATCGCTTTATCCGAACGCGCCAGGCACACGGGAACACACAGGCCCATAACGATCGCGAATGTCAGAAAACGGTGGATCATCCGTCCTTCCCTGTCTCGGGACCGGCAAGCCGTATGAATCGTCCTTTTTCGAACACCAGATAGATTCTCGACAGATCGTAATCTTTGTTTTCTCTGATGATGATCAGACGGCTGTCTTTCTGAAAAAATACGCCGTTGGTTGCGGAATCCGGTGCCGCAAAGACGCGGCCATCACGCACGTCGATCACGAATATGGCCTCGCAAGAGGATCCACATCCGACCGTAGCGAGATAGTAGTCGCCGGCGAAATTTACTCCTTTTGCCATCTCCTGGCGGACAATGTCCTTAAATATCTTGCGGACTGCCGACCATTGCTTAGGTGCGGTCTTGGCGTCAGGCGCGGAAATTTTGCCGGAGAACGTTTCTTTTGCCGGAAAGTCGGAAAATTGCTTTCTTTCGGCAGCGTGAATTTGTGCGGCCATCACGATGGCGCTTGCCCCGGCAATCGCCAGGGTCGTCCGCACCAACCATGGTTTGCGCCAAGCCACAGATTGTACTCCGCGAGCAATCCTGATCAGATTTCGGGATAGTCTATTTCCATGCCACTAAGGTGGCGAAGGGCTCGTTGGCCTTTCCTATTGACTGATGCTCAATATCTCGACGGAATCGACGAAGATCAGGACCTCACCGTTCGCCTTATCCCAAAGCGATACGCCCAAGGTGAGCGGTCCGGGCGCCCTCAAGGACGTCAACTTGGCAGACTTCCACACCTTCGGCCCCTTCTTGCCGTCTTCAACTCCGTCGACCGTCAGGGACGCCAAATAGCTGTGTCCGCGTTTCGACAGCGTGATGGTTCCGTGTCCGTCCTTTATATGGCCGACGAAGTTCTTGTATTGCTCGTCATGTTTTCCGCTGAAAACGCCGGTCGGGGCCCTGGTCGGCTTATTGTTGCTTCGCTTCGCAAATTCCAGGCTCACCCAATCCCCGTGATAATCGTCGGCCACATTGAACTTCGTCATCAGACTGGCGGCAACGAAATTCTTTTCGTCTTTCCGCAACCCGACCCAGATCTGGTCTCTGCCGCTCTTGAGCTCGCCGGAAAATTTCACGACAGCATCCCAATCACCATCCGGAAATTTCGTGTTGAGCGTAATCAGGTTGGGCATGCCCTTTTGGTCAAAGCCGGTCTTTTGGCCGGAAAACATCAAGAGCTTTCCGTTTTCAACCACATAGGCGTCGGGATTGGCGTTGTTGACCGACCAGTGTTTGGCCAGATCATCTCCGGCGAAATCGTCAAAGAAAACGCGCGTGCGCGCCGGCTTTGCAGGCGGAGGCGGTGGCGCGGGTTTGACGTCCGACCGCGCGACCTTGATCGCTTCTGTCACGGCCGCCGCGAGTCCGTTCGTGCTGTCGGCAGAAAAATATTTTCCCTCGCCCAGTTTGGCGATACATTCGAGTTGCTGGCGATCCTTCTTTGATATGTCGAACCCTACGACGTGTACGCGCAGATTGATGTTGGATTTTGCGATCTTGCCGGCAGTCGCGCATGGGTCCCCGTCACAGGTCTCAATGCCATCCGAGATCAGAACGACGTTGTTAGGCCCCTTCTCAAGCCCGACAAATGCAGCGGCCGATTGCTCAAGCGCATAAGCGATCGGGGTCTTTCCCTTTGGATCGACGTTGCCAAGTTGAGCTGATACAGACTGAGCAGTGGCATGCCCGACGGGAAGCAATACTTCAACGTCGGTACAGGACTTTTTCTCGCGATGCCCGTAGACCATCAGGCCCACTTTCGTACCGGGCGGAATATCCCCAATGAGTTTGGACAGGGTAATCTTTGCAGTTTCGATTTTGGCTGTACCGTCGACTTTGCCCCACATGGAACCGGACGAGTCGAGGATGAAGAGAAGATTTCCCGCTGATGCCGGCGCACTCAATAGCAATATAGACGAGGCTGCTATCAGCAAGGTTCTCATAACCAATCCCCTTTCATTCTGGAATTTGCGAGATTAGTCGGCCCTCAGTTTTGAGTCGTCAGATCGGGGCGGCGGTCGCTGGACTTTAAAGAGGCTCATTCGCATGAGCGATTGCAAAGGACGCACCCTGATGGTCACCGGCTGCGACCATTTGTTGTCTGCGAAATTTCTCCAGCCATTGTCGCGTGGCTTCGAGAGCGACGCAAACCATTTAGGGGCACAATCAGGGGTGGTGGCGTCAACTTTGGTTCAACATACAGCGATTTTCCGCCGTTATTTCAAGGAGAAGAGCACTAACGCAGACCATTCAATTCCGCTTGTGGCCCACTGCTTCCGTAAGGAGGAGGCATGCTCGATCTCCTCTGTTAGCGAGGCTGATCAGCATGCGCCGGAGCGTAGGGGCCTGGAATTCAAGTCCGCTCCCCTGGGCGGTCCGGCCGTTTGCGGCTGTCGGCGATGAGCGGCCAGGTCGCAAGCTGATCCAAAGGTGCCATTATGACTGGAACCTTATTTGCTCTGCGCGTGTTGGGTTATTTGTTCAGCCAAATGACCAGGGCCTGAAACGGCGCGGATTATCGCGGACGCCGTTGTATAACATCTCCGCGACGCGTCACTTCAAAGGAGGCTCCCATGGAATTGCTCTTGATTGTCGTTGTTCTCATTCTGCTCTTCGGCGGCGGCGGATACTTTGGTCGCCGTCGCGGCTACTGGTAAGGCAAACTTTTGTCATTCGCGATGAAGGTGCTGGCGCGATGATCAGAACGATAATGGTGGCCGCCGTGGGGCTGACGCTTCTGTCGGCCCACGAGGCGTGGGCGCAGACCGAAGACCAATGCAATCAGGTCCGCGCCGCCGTGGCGCAGTATGGCTACAAGGCGGCGAAGGCGCATGCTGATGCCACCTTGAGTCATGATGCGGTTCGAGCCGCCAGCGCCTGCCTGAAGCGCAAGCGGGTGGGGACAAAACGTCATCCGGTGGCGAGAGGACGTAATAGCGCTCGCTGAGCCACATGCGGAATCGCGCCCGGCCGCACGATAATGCGATGATCGCAGCGGGCTTGAGTGCTTCAGAACGGCAGGACGCCCCGCACACGCCAGGTCCAGATCGGGACATCGCTGCCGATGCCGCCATATTCGCCACCGGCGGCAAACTGCGCGCCATTTCCGAACGTCAGCGCGACGCCGCCCGTGGCGCGCGCCGACTGGCCTTCAAGCAGTGGCGCGGTGGCAAGCCCGGCGGTGGAGGCGTCGTCGCGCGAGAAGTAGTAGTCGCCGTACAGCCCGACATAGGGCGCCGCGTTCACGGTGTCCGACCAGGCGAAGGGATAGCTCAGCCTGACGCCGCCGCTTGCCCGGCCGGTCGCGAAATTGCGGCCGTCCTGCACGGTGCCGAGGCTGTCGGTGTAGCTGTTTTCATGCTCCCACAGCGCGTAGATCCGCGCCGATGGCTGGACCACGAAGGATTGCCAGCGCCAGCTCCCGGTGACCCCGGCGTTCACGAGCCAGCGTTGGCCGGTAAAGTCACCCGCCGCCGTGCCGGCGACATTGTCGACGAGAACATGCGACCAGGCCGCCGCGGCATCGAAACGCAGGTTCGGCGCAAAACGCCAGCCGAGGTAGGCGCCGGTGGTCCAGCCGTCGCCCTTGAGCACGCCGTTGGCTGCATCGGAGCTGTAGTCGAAATGTTCGTAGCCGCCGAGGATGCCGACCAGAAGGTCCGGCGTGAGCCGGTGCGTGAGCCCGGCGATCGCGTTGACCTGGCTGCCGTTGAGATCGCTGCCGGGCGTGTTGCGGTCGAAACTGGTGCCGCGCACGTCAGTCCAGGCGAGCCAGTCACGTGAGCGCATTGCGGGTCGCGGTGCCCTGGTCGTCGCACCATCCTGCGTGGCATAGGCGAGCGCAGCGAAGCCACCCGCGACCCGTCCGGCGCCCGGATCGGACGAGGCAACGAAGCGGTCGAAATCCTCCCGGTGCAGGGCCGCCTTGCCCGAGACGATCCATTCGAGCGCCGCCAGCGGATCGACAAGACCGGCGCCGAATTGCGCATTGACGCCCGGCGATCCGAGATGCCTGCGCCGTCCGCACCAGGATGGCGCGAATGTCTTCCGGCCTGAGGGTTGGTTTGCGGGCGAGCAGCAAGGCCGCAACGCCGCTCACGATCGCGGTTGCGACCGAGGTGCCGGTCGTCAGCTGCACGCTGCCGCCGGGCGCCGGCACCAGGACATCCACGCCCGGCGCCGCGATGGTGACGTATTTGCCCTGGTTGGCGGCCTTGAGCAGGCGGTCGCTGGCGTCCGTTGCGGTAACGGCCATCACGCTGGGATCGGCGCCCGGAAACGCCGGCGGTGATTTCGGGCCGTTGTTGCCGGCGGCGGCGACCACAAGCACACCCTTCTCGCGCGCGATCTGCAGCGCCTGCGACAAGGCCGGATCGGCCGGCCCGGCAAAGCTCATGTTGACGATCCTGGCGCCGTTCCGGATCGCGTAATCGAGCCCCTTGATGACCTTGAAAGAGCTGGATTGCGTATTGCTGGCGCCGCCGAACGCGCAGATCGCCATGATGTGGGCGCGCGGGGCAACGCCCAGCAGCTCCGCGTGCGACGCGATCGCGCCCGCCATGCCGGTGCCGTGAAGATCGGGCGGGCCGGCGCCGCAGCCGGCGTCGTATCGCGCCCTCACCGCGCCGGCGAGGTTGGGTTGCGCAACGTCGACCTGCGAGTCGATCACCGCAACGGCGACGTAGTCGCCCCCGGTGATGCGGTGGGCTTCGGCCAGATGGAGTTTTTCCAGCATGTACTGCGCCGAAGCGGCGGCGCCGGCGCCGGCTCTGTTCTGACCTTGCGTCAGACCGAAGACGTAGTTGGGCTGCATCGCGGCGCGCAGCCCGGCGGCGTTGAACCGGCCGATCACCTGGCGCACTGATTGCCCGTCGGGGATCCGGAAGACGGAAACAGTGCGGCCCAGCATGCCGATGGTTTGCTGGTCGATCAGGGTGAGGCCGAAACGCTGCGCGACGTTGTCGATCTGCTGCGGCGTCGTGCCGGCGGCAAACTGCATGACCACCTGGTCCGGCGCAAACCGTGTTTCGCCCGGGGGCGGCATCCCCGAACCGGGCGGCAGGGGAATGACCGGCATGTCAATGAGGCGCACGCCCGGTCGCGCGCCGTTGCCACCGTGCCTCCCGTTGGCGAGGCTGGCGGGGCCGGCCGCTCTCCTGATGACTCTGGCCCCGTTGCGGGTTCTGCGGTTATCGGGGGCTGCAGGCTGTCCGAAGGGGAAACGGACGGTGAAGCCGGTGCCGTTCGGCGTGAGCGGCTGCGGATTGTCGCTGAAGCCGGCATCGATCGCGCCTTCAACCGCGGCGACAATGGCTTGCGCCGATATGTGCGCGATCACCGGCGTCGCGGAGACCTGCAGCGCGCGCAATTTCGTGCTGTCGGCCGGGACGTCGACGTTCTGGATGAGTGTGGCGTCGCTGGCGGCATTGTTGGTGTCGCCGACGTACTTTGCGCTGATCGTGTGGCTGCCCGCGGCGAGCGAGGACGTTGTCAGGCTGGCGGTGCCGTTCGCCAGTGTCGCGGTGCCGAGCTGCGTTGCGCCGTCGAAGAAGAGCACGGTCCCGGTCGGCGACGACCCGGAAACGTTTGCGGTGAAGGTTACCGGTTGCCCGTAGCCCGACGGGTTTTGCGACGACGACAGTGTCGTCGTGGTTCCTGCCGTCGTGTAGGTGAACCGGTCGGCCGTGCTGGTCGCGCTGGTGCCGCCGGGGGTTGTTACCGTGACATCGACGGTGCCGGTTCCGGCCGGTGACGTCGCGGTGATCTGGCTGGCGCTGTTGACGGTGAAAGAGCCGGCCGGGGTGTTGCCAAACGTGACCGCGGTTGCGCCGGTGAAACTGGTGCCGGTGATGGCCACGCTGGTTCCACCGCCTGGCGGACCGCTATTCGGATTGACGTTGGTGACCGTCGGCGCCGCCACATAGGTGAACTGGTCGGCCGCACTGGTCGCGCTGGTGCCGCCCGGGGTTGTCACCCTGATATCGACGGTGCCGGTTCCGGCCGGTGATGTCGCGGTGATCTGGCTGGCGCTGTTGACGGTGAAAGAGCCGGCCGGGGTGTTGCCAAACGTGACCGCGGTTGCGCCGGTGAAATTGGTGCCGGTGATGGTCACCGACGTCCCGCCTGACGCGGGACCGCTGGCCGGCGAGATCGAGGTCACCGACGGCGGCGGTGCAAATTGCGCGTGGACATCGCTGCTGGTGCCGGCGATCAATATGGCGAGCGCCGCGACGATGATGCCGGCGGCACGGATCGTACAAACCCGCTTGCGGATTGCCGCAGTCGGCCATTGTCCGCCATTCACGCCGTCATCCCCCCGATTTTTCGCAACATGAAGGAGCCGATGGTCGCCAACTGGTGCGAAATGCGTCGCCAGTGTCTCAAGCGTGACCCCCGAAAACAAGGTTTGACCCTGAAATCCCGGGGTTTCGTTGCCCGGTTGCCACAACTGCCATGGGGCCTTTTCCGGCTCCAGGGGTAATGGAATACATCCGCCGGCCGGTGCTTAACCAAGCGCGCCGTTTTGGTTTGGCAACGGCTCAAGCGGCATGGACAATCCATGGCTGAAGGCCGTGTCGGCACACGGCTACAGCTCCGGTTCTCGCGATGAAACGGCTCATTGTTGCGGCCACCATTTGCGCGGCATGTCTCGGCGGGGCATCCGTGCCGTCAGGCGCCGCCGACCTCGGGCCCGGTGTTGCGCCGCGCATCAAGCCGATGCGGAGCGCGTGGCGCGACCGCAACTGGTATGACCGGTGCGTGCGGGCACACTATTACTGCCTCTACGCCTGGCACGGAACCGTCTACCGTTATCGATGGGACCAGTACGTGCCCGGCTACGGCTACCGCAACTACCGGCGCCGGTATTAGCGTCGGCGTGCGCAACGCGCGTCGAACCGGGGAGATGCAACATGCGTCAAGACCATGTTCTGTCCGCCTTGCTGGCGATCGGCGTGGCGGCTGTATTTGCCGGCAGTGCGGCGGCCGGCGGCTGTGGCAATTGCGGTTACACCGGTTATTACACGGTGCAGCCGGAACTGATCGTGCGCCGCCCCCTCGTCATCCGGAAGCCGTATGTCATTCCCGAATATGTACCCTGCGGGAACGGCTATGTGATCAACCAGGGGCAATATCACACCGATGCGGCGCTGATTGCGCGACCGCGCTGCCTTCCTGCGCCGGCGTGGCCGTCGTTGCGGTCCGGCTACCAGCATCGCCGCCAGCAAATCACGGGCAGGCACGAAAGGTCGTACCCCGGTTCGCACTGGCGACCGACCATAAGCGGAGCGTGCCGGTAGACGGCGTCCGGCGGCGCGCTACCGATATACCTTCGATGGGAGCCCTTGCGATATTTCCGGTGGTAGCTGCGGCGGCGGACGTAACGCTCGTGCGGCACCGCCGGGTACAGACGCGGGCAGTCGTTGTGAGGACCGCGCCGGACTCCGATCCCGCATCCGCTGACGAACTGAAATTGCGGTTCGCCGGACGGCAATGGCGCGACGATACCGGCGGCTGCGGCGCGGCCGTCAAACAGCACCGCGCCTGCCACAAGGGCGAGAACCAGTCCGCGGACAAGGAACATGGATGCCTCCCGGGCGCCGTGCATGATCCCCTGGTTTCGATCCTACGCTGCCGGTGCCAGCGCCGCACGGGTCCGGGGACCTTTCGGGCCGATTCCGGGGTCCCGGAAGGCCCATCAAATCGCAAAAACCGTATGAAACCCGGCGTATTTGTTACCAATCCTTAAATTCGTGCGTGTATGTGGTTGCGGGCGCGCATTCGATTTTGCAGGGCCATGAAACTTGCCGTTTTCACCAGCGAAGCACAAAAACGGGACGGCATCCGCCGGCGGCTCGGCAAGGATTTCGAGCTGGACTTTTTCGACCTCGACGAGGTCGAAAGCGTCCCGCTTCAGCCGCACCTGCTGTTCGACATCGATTTCAGGGAAAGCCCGCGCCTGCTCAGGCTCAAGGAATGTCTCAAGCGCAAGCCGCCGGGCGGCAAGGCCATTTTCGCCATCGACAGGGATTCCCGGCTGCAGGCCGTTCAGGCGCAGGCGCTTGGCGCAACCGACGTTGTGCTGCGGCCGCTGGAAGCCCGTGCATTGGCCACGCGGTTATTCGGCAACTTCGTTCCGGTTCCGAAAGATGATCCGGTCAGGAAAGTGCCCGGCGTCGGCGCCGCACTCGATGCCCTGCACGGCATCTTTTCCTCGGCCTGTCTTGGCGCCCCCCTCGATGTGACCACGATCGACAGCGCCGGTCAGCAGATCGTCAGCCGCATCGAGGATCAGGGGCTGAAATCGTGGATCGACACGGTCCGTCAGCACCACAGCCAGACCTATCAGCATTGTCTGCTGGTCACGGGGGTGGCCGTCGCCTTCGGCCAGCATCTCGGCCTTTCGCAAGCGGAGCGCAACCGGCTCTCCTTCGCCGGCATGGTGCACGACATCGGCAAGGCGCGGGTGCCGCTCGCCATCCTGGAAAAGGCGACGCCGCTCACGGACCGGGAAATGGAGGCGATGCGGAAGCATCCGGAGTTCGGCCTCGACATGCTCGCGGGTACGTCGGGCCTCGGTCCAGACATGCTGGATGTTGTCATCCACCATCATGAATATCTCGACGGATCGGGCTATCCGCACGGATTGTCCGGCAGCGAGATAGCGGACTTCGTCCGCATCGCGACGATTTGCGACGTCTTCGGGGCGCTAATAGAGCGCCGCGCCTACAAGCCGCCGATCCGCAGCGACGTCGCCTACCAGATGCTCCTCGACATGGGGCCAAAGCTCGACCGGAACCTCGTCCGCGAATTCGGCTTCGCGTCAGGCCTGTACCGTGAAGAGTCCCCGAAAAACCAGGTGGGGGTATCGCCGGAAGTTCGGGTTGAGGAAGCGCCGAAAGATCAGGGCAGCAATGACAATGCCGCCGGTTCGACCGACGCCGATATCGTCTGGCTTTGACCGCCGAGCTCCGGACCGCGGTTCACCCCGCCTTCTCATGCGGCTCCTTCAGCCGCTCCGCCAGCAGATGCAGCGGCCGGGCGCGAGAGCCCTGGGCCTCGATCTCCTTCACGGTATCCAGCACGTAATCGCGGTCTCGCTCGCCAATATGAAAACCGTGTCGCCTTCGGCGATGTGCTTACCGCCATACATCGTCTTTGCGCGATGAATGTGGATGAATGTGAGCGTCTTCGCTTGCGAATTGCGAAGCCCGGCTTTGATTGCAAACGCCATGGTTGTCCTGCCTCCGAAAGAGGCTGCCTTGGGTCCCGCTTGCGCGGGGTGAGCGGAAAGGCGCGCGCAAGCGGCTAACGGGTCTCGGGCCTGCGGCGCACCACCCGTGCTGCGCCGCGCCCGGGACACGAGTCGCTGTTTCGCACCTCTCCCCCCGCATTCTCGTACAGCTCCTTCGGCGGCTATAGCCCCGGGTCTTGCAGCCGAGTCCGGCGCGCGGATGAGGCGGTCAGGTGACGTCCTCGTCCTCCCGCTCGGTCAAGCTCACGCCGCAACGCTACCATCAACGGCTCGTAATGCCGGCGAGCAGCTGGTCGGCCGTCGATTGAAAGCGGGCCGCATCCTCATACGAACGGGCCAGCATCATTGCGCCCTCCAGTGACGAGACCAGCACCAGCGCCATTTCGCGAGCCGAGCCCTTGAAACGCAGTTCCTTCCTGGCGCGACCCTTTTCGAGCACGCCGGTCAGCCATCGCTCGTTCTCGTCGAAAAAAACCTTCAGCTCCGCCTTCATCGGCTTCGGCAGGGTCGAATATTCGGCCGCCAGCATGCCGCACAGACACATGCGGTCATTGCGCAGCACGCTGTGGTAAAGACCGATGTATTGCCGGATCCGCTCCCGGCTGTCGGCGCTCGCCTTTTCGATATCCGCAAGGGCCTGGACGAACGACTGCCTGTAGCGCTCGATCAGCCGCTGTCCGAGGGATGCCTTGCTGGGGAAATGATAGTGGAGGCTGGCCTTGGTCACATGCAGGGATTGGGCGATGTCGGCGTAGCTGAACGCGTTGTAGCCGCGCGTTTGCAGCAGGCGCTCGGCGATGTCGAGGATCCTGCGCGAAGTGTCGGCATTGGCGGAGGGCCGGGGCATGCGTCGTCTTTCCTGTTTCTTCCTTGTGCGAACCGGCCGCTCCGGGCCCGCCGCCGATTTACCACCCTGTATAGATACTTACCTACTGGTTGACAAGTTACCTATCAGTCGGTAAATTAATCGGGCAAATTGTCGGCCAGAGGGCACCCAAAGCCCAGGAGGAAACCGCCATGTCACACCTGTCATTGCGCGGCGCCGTCACCGCCGCCACGCTTGCTCTGATCGCCACGATCGCGACCGCTCCGGCCTTCGCCGAGGACGGCAAGGCCACCGCCGAGGCCACCTACCAGGACATCCAGCAGACGCTGGGCATCGTACCCGGCTTCTTCAAGACGTTTCCACGGGCCGGCATCGCCGGAGCCTGGGCCGAGTTCAAGAGCGTGCAGCTCAACCCGAACACCAGACTGAACGGCAAGACCAAGGAATTGATCGGCCTCGCGGTGGCCGCCCAGATTCCCTGCCAGTACTGCGTCTACTTCCACACCGCCGCGGCCAAGGCGAACGGCGCGACCGACGACGAGATTCGTGAAACGGTCGCCATGGCCGCGATCGTGCGCCACTGGAGCACGGTGCTGAACGGAATGCAGATTGACCATGCCGGCTTCCAACAGGAGGTCGATACCGTCCTGCGCATGGCCGGCGAGAAGGCCAGCGCGTCGGCCAAGGCAAAGTAGCGTCGCTGGCTCCGTCCCGCGCGGGCGCACACCGGCGGGACGGAGCCTGCTCCCATCCACGCACGGAGAACGGTCATGACCATCGGTTACCACGAGGGGCACCGGCGGCTGCAGGACGAGTTCGAAAGCCGCAAGCTCGCCGACCGCCTGGACGACTTCGCCCGCCGCGAATTCACCGAAGACGACAAGGCCTTCATCGAGAGCTGCCACTTCTTTTTCCTGGCCACGGCCGATTACCAGGGCCAGCCCGACTGCTCCCACAAGGGCGGCCTGCCCGGATTCGTCCGGGTGACCGCGCCCGACGAGCTCGCGTTTCCCGACTATGATGGCAACGGGATGTTCAAGAGCCTCGGCAACATCGCGGTCAATCCCAATGTCGGCCTGCTGTTCATTAGCTTCGACAAACCGCGGCGGCTACGCGTCGCCGGGGCTGCGCGGTTTGCGCGCAACGACCCGCTCTCGGGCTGTACAGTGGGCGCACAGATGATCGTGCGGGTGAAGGCGCGAGCAATCTTCCCCAATTGCCCGCGCTACATCCCGACGATGCAGCTGGCCGCGCCGTCGAAGTTCGCCCCCTTGGCGGGCATTGCGTTTCCGGAGCCGGAATGGAAGAGCTTTCCCGAATTCGCGTCAATTGTGCATCCGCGCCAGAAGACCTTTACCGGATGACCGGCCGAAACCGTGCGAAGCATCCCGAGGTAGTTCAAGGACGATGTCCGCTTGCGGGTTAGCCGACGTGCGGGTTTGCCTATTGAAGGTCCTCTTCCAGGGATAAGGCAGACCTGACGCACAACATCTCTATGAGTACACGACCTGGCCAGGCCAGATCCCCCGAGTTTACAAACGAAGTTCAACACCTTCCCAGGAGGGTGTTGCCATAGGGCGGAGTTACCAGCAACTGACCTTGGACGAGCGGTGCGAGATTGCCCGTCTTCACGCGCAAGCATCACCCCGCCTTCTCATGCGGCCCCTTCAGCCGCTCCGCCAGCAGATGCAGCGGCCGGTCGCGATAGCCCTGGGCCTCGATCTCCCTGACCGTGTCCAGCACGTAATCGCGGTTGACACCGGAGCGGCCGTGGCCCTGGCGCACGTAATGAAGCTGCCGGTCGAGGCTGAGCCGCCCGGCATATTGCTCGTGGCCACGGTCGACCATGTAGCAGAGCGCCGTGACGCGCTGCCTCGGATCGTCGTCGAGCCAGACCGCGCGCCAGGTCTCGCGATAGACCATGGTGACCTGCTCGCGCTCGCGCAGATATTGCACGGTCGCGTCGCGCCGCCCCGCCGCCACCCGGTAGGCGATGCCGCGGCAGTTGCCGCCGCGGTCGAGGCCGAGCACGAGGCCGGGCTTTTCCGGCGTGCCGCGGTGGACGAAGGAATAGACGCAGAGCGCCCGGTGTGCACCGATCAGCCGGGCCGGGCGGCGCTCGAGAAAGTCGAAGCCGGGCCGCCACATCAGCGAGCCATAGCCGAAGACCCACAGATCGCCGGTGGAAGGGTCGGTTGTCGGGCTCATGAGGCTGGAAACTTGGGGCCGAAGCGTTGACAGCGCCCGGCGGATGCGGTTCGCGTAACAGGCCGGGTGCCCGGGCGCAAGCCGGGGCGGAACTTCAAGCGGCGCCCTCGTAAACATGACGCAAGGCCGGGGCGCAGAAACGCCGCAATCGGCGGGTGAACCATCCTGATGCAACGAACGGGCGGCGCGCGCCGGAGCAACCGGCGGTATCTCATTCTTGTGCTGCTGGTGCTGGCGGCGGCGGGCGGGTGGAGCGCGTTCTGGTTCTATGCCGCGGGCGCGGCGGAAAAGGCGATCGCCGGCTGGCGCGCGCGCGAGGCGCAAGCCGGCCGCATCTATACGTGCGGCAATCAGCGCCTGAGCGGCTTTCCGTTCCGCATCGAGGTGAGGTGCGCGCCGGTGGCGGCGGCGTTTACGAGCGGCGGTGTGCCGCTGAAGGCCGAGACCGCGGGCGTGCTGGTGGCGGCGCAAATCTATCAGCCCGGCCTGCTCATCAGCGAATTCAAGGGGCCGCTCACCTTCGGGGAGGACGGCAAGCACCCGGGCGTGGTCGTGAACTGGACGCTGGCGCAATCGAGCGTTTCAGGCACGCCGACCGCGCCCCGGCAGGTGGCGCTGGTGCTCGAGCAGCCGAGGGTGACGCAGCTCGACGGCACTACCCGCAACGATCTGCTGAAGGCCGGGCACGTGGAGATCCACGGCCGGCTCACGGGCGGCGCAGTGTCCGACAAACCCGTCGTCGAGCTGGCGCTGTCCGTAAAGCAGGCGGCGATGCCGCAGGTGCGCGGGGCCGCCGCCATGCCGGTGGACGGCGAGATCGTGGCGACGCTGAATGGTTTGAAGGATTTTGCGCCCAAGCCGTGGCCGCAACGCTTCCGCGAGATCCAGAAGAACGGCGGCTCCATCGAGATCAGCAAAGCGCGGCTGAAACAGGGTGAGACGCTCGCGGTCGGCGCCGGCAAGCTTTCACTCGACGCGAACGGTTATCTGCAAGGCACGCTGACGGTCACCGCCGCCGGGCTGGAGCATTTCCTCAATGCCATCGGCGCCGACATGAAGGTGAAGAACTCCCCCCAGATGGACAAGGTCGCGGGCTTCCTCGACAAGCTGGCGCCGGGCCTCGGCAACGTCGCGCGCGAGCAGGCGGGCGCGCACATCACCTTCGGCATCAAGGCGATCGAGGGTGACGCGACACTGGAGGGCAAGCCGGCGGTGACGTTGCCGCTCACCTTCGGGAACGGCGCAGTGTCGCTCGGCCCGATCCCGCTCGGGCGCACTCCCTCGCTGTTCTGACGCGCGTCTGGCGCCGGCGGCCGGCTCAAGCCCGGCTCAGGCGTTCGGATAGTAAAACTCGTAATCCCTGGCGTAGATCCGGCGCACCAGCGCCTTGAGCTCATCGCTCATGCAATCTTCCGCCTTATATTTGGTGTGCGCGTTGAGGCGCAGCGACAGGAACCACTTCGCCTTCTCCTCGCCGATCCATTTGGCGAAATAGGCCTGCAGCGCCTCATGGTCCTCGATGTGCAGGACGACGTCGACGGTGAAGCGACTGCCGACGCCGAGATTGAGATGCTGCGGCCGGAAGTGCGGATCGAGTTCGATCGGCTTGTCGTGCGCGGCAACCCATTTGGCGAAGGCCAGGCACGATTGCGCCGGCTCCGCTTCGGGGCTGAGGTCGATGCCGTGCAGCGAAGTCAGTTCGTCGCGATACGGCAGGTAGGTCGGATCCTCGTCGGTGAATATCTTCGAGAGGAACGCGGAGATGAAGCGCCGCAGGGGATCGCGCACGATGGAAAAACGTTCGGGCTTGAACTGCAAGAAGAAATTGAGCGTATCCGGGCGTATCTCCGTGCCGCCGAGGCCCAGCACCCCGACGGGGCTGTGCCAAAGCTGGTAGGGATCGAAATAGCGGTAGCCGTGATTGACGTAGAAGATGAAGTTCTGCGAGATCGTCGACGCGACTTTCGGATTGAGGACGTACGCCACCGGCTTTTCGTGACCGAAGAACATCGTCGGCAGTGGCTGCCAGTCGTAATGTTTGCCGTCGATCAACAGCATATCGGTTCCCGCGTGTGACGTTTCAGGCCGCCTGCATCAGCTCCGGCGCGCGTGCGATCGAAAATACGTTGTCGTGCAGGTAGACGAAGTCCCGGTTCCAGCCGGCGGCGCGCCCGACGAAGGCGCGCAAGGCGGGCGTGCCCGGGATGAGATGGTCGCTGAGCGCAACGATGATGACGGGCGTGCGCTCGACCCAGTCGGTGTTGGCCGCGAACAGGTCGCCGGCCTCGACGTCGAGCTTGACGATAAACGGCGCGGCGCCCGGCGTCTTCTCGTAGATCTCGTTGACGGTGACGCGCGGCGCGGCCGCGTCGGCGCTGCCGGTCGCCGACACCGCGGCCTGCACGCATTCGACCGGCAGGCTGGCGGTGTTGGCGGTGAGCAACTGGAATTTGGACGGGTCGGGCTCGATCGCGACAACGCGCGCCTTCGGGAACCTGTAGCTGAAGAATACCGCACCGGCGCCGATGTTGGCCGACGAGTCGATGATGAGCGGCGCCTTGCCGCCCGCTGCGAGCTGGTCATAGAGCCCCTCGAGCTCTGCGCCGCGGCGCAGGCGGCCGAGATCGAAGGCACTGGTCTTCAATGCCTGGACGACGACGCCTTCGTCGACGGTGCCCTTGCGGTAGAGGAAATCTCGCTGCGCGTTGCCTAACGTGAGATTGAGCCTGGCGACTTCCATCGGGTCTCGCGTCTCGCGTGCTGAAGGGGCGCGGGCGTTTCTCGTTGCCGCCGACGAATCACCCGGGCCATAATGCCTGAAACGGCCCGGATGGTAACGGCGTGCGGATCGCGATTTGGGGTTGTGGCCGGACGAGTGGCCGCCAATGAATCGCTGAACGGCGGTTGGTCGCTACCGCATCCGGCAAAAAATCAGGCGGCTGGATGACGGCATCGTGGCTTCGGAACCCGTGCCACATTTTCTGCCACATTTGCGCGGTCGAATACCGCACTGGGGGTGTACGCGTATTGGTTTCCCGGTCCCCACCCAATGAGGACCTCCGTATTGGCCAGCGCAGAAACCAGTACGGCCGGAGTTCCAGCCTATCGGGGCATTTTCGGCGCGGCCGTATACGTCATCGAACTTGCAGCGATCGCGACGGCCTGGTTCGGCCTGGCTGAAACCGGTATGCTGCTGCCGGCGATCAATCCGGCGGCGACGCCGCTGTGGCCGCCCACCGGCATTGCACTCTCGCTCCTGCTGCTGCGCGGCTTCCGCATCTGGCCGGCCATTCTCATCGGGGCGTTTGCGGCGGGTGTCGTGGCGGACCACCCGCTTGTCGCGACCGGCGCGACCGCGCTCGGCGTGTTGCTGGCGGCGCTGGCGGGGACGTGGCTCATCACGCGCTGGTCGCAGGGGCGCGATATCTTCACGACGCCGCTTGGCGTCGCAAGATTTTCGCTCGTTGCCGTGGCGCCCGTCGCTTTCATCAGCGCCGCGGCCGCAGTTGCCGGTATGCTGCTCTCGGGTCAGGGCACGCTTGCCGCTGCCGCCGTGAGGGGAGCGACGTGGTGGCCGGCCGACGCGGCCGGAACATTGCTGATCGCGCCGGTGATCGTGCTCTGGGCGACCACCGCATTTTCCAGATGGAGTTCTGCTCGAAACCGCCACGCTCTCGCTTGCCGCCGCACTCGTCGGCTTGCTGGCTTGCAGCCCGGTCGTTGCGGCCGCGTTGCCTGACGGAAGCGTCGCTGCCCTGCTGCCGTATCGCGGCCTGCTCGGTTTTCTTGTTCTTTTGCCGCTGACGTGGGCCGCGCTGCGCGGCAGTCAGCGCGATGCCGCAACCGCAGCGCTCGTTTTCGGCGGATTTGCCATCTGGGGCTTTGCCGCCGGCACCGGTGCGTTTGCCACCGCGGACCCCGTGCGCGCCCAACTGTTGCTGCTGGCGCTGACGGTCAGCACGGCGGTGGCGCCGCTGCTGTTGAGCGCGGCCGTCGCGGCGCGCCGCGCGACTGAAATCCGTCTGGTGACCGAGCAGGCGCTGCTCAATCGTGAGGTGTTCGAAACCAATCTCGCGCTGGAGAGCGCGCGGCGGCATTTCCAGATCCTGATCGAGGGCGTCGTGGACTACGCCATCTTCGTGATCGACCCGGCAGGGCGGGTCGCGAGCTGGAACACCGCCGCCCGGCAGATAATCGGCTACACGTCGGAGGAAATCGTCGGCAAGCATTTCGGCATTTTCTACCGGCCGGACGAGCGGCGCGCGGGCGAGCCGACGCGGGCGCTCGAACTGGCGATCCAGAAGGGCCGGCACGAGGTCGAGGGCTGGCGCATCCGCAAGAACGGCACGCCGTTTTTCGTCACCGGCTCGGTTTCCGTCATCCGCAACGGCAAGGGCGAGCTGCTCGGCTTCGCCAACGTCATCCGCGATGCGACCGAGCGGCGCGATGCGCAGGAAAAGCTGGTGCAGGCGCGTGAACAACTCGCCATGGCGCAGAAGATGGAGGCCATCGGCAAGCTTACCGGCGGCATCGCACACGATTTCAACAACCTGTTGATGATCATCGGCGGCAACGCGCAGACTTTCAAACGCCTGCTCGATCCGAAGCTGCCGCGCGCCATCGAGGCGATCCAGACCGCGGCCAAGCGCGGTGAGAGCCTCACCCGGCAACTGCTGACGTTCTCGCGCCGCCAGAATCTGAGCCCGACGGTTGTGGATTTGCGGGAGTCGATCCACAACATGCGCCCGATGATCGAAAGCTCGTTGCGCGGCAACATCGTATACAACGAAAAGATTGCAGCAGACGCCTGGCCGATCGAGGTCGATCTGGCCGAACTGGAACTCTCCATCGTCAATCTCGCCGTCAACGCCCGTGACGCCATGCCGAACGGCGGGACGTTCACATTGTCCATCGAGAACGCGCCAGCAAGCGAGGGACAAGGCGATGATTTCGTGGCGATCCAGTTCAGCGACACCGGCATGGGCATTCCGCCCAATCTGCTGTCCAAGATCTTCGATCCCTTCTTCACCACCAAGGAAGTGGGCAAGGGGACGGGACTGGGGCTGTCGCAGGTCTACGGCTTCGCGCATCAGGCCGGCGGCACGGTCAGGGCGGACAGCACGGTCGGGCAGGGCACGACCATCACGATCTACATGCCCTCGTGCGCCAACAAGGCGATTACCATGAAGGAAACGCCGGCGGAGACGGGCGACAGCGGGCGCCCGACGGTCCTGGTGGTCGACGACAGCGCCGAGGTGGCGGAGGTGACGTCATCGTTGTTCGAACATCTCGGTTACACCACCGTCTATCGCGACTCGGCGGAAGCGGCGCTGAAGCTGCTGGCGGAAGGCTCGAAGTTCGATCTCGTGTTCAGCGACATCGTGATGCCGGGAACGATCGATGGCGTCGGGCTCGCGGGCGAAATCCGGGCGCGCTATCCGGACCTGCCGGTGGTGCTGACGACGGGCTACAGCGACGCTGCCCAGGCGGTGCCGCCCGACCTGCGCATCCTGCGCAAGCCTTTCGATACCGAAGCGCTGAGGGGTTTCATCCAGGAAGCCGTCGAAGTGACCGGGACTCCACATAACGCGACGCTGCAATAGGCGAAGGCGCTCAGTTCCCGTCCGCCGCGGAAGGCGTCGTACGGACGGCCGCGCCGCGCAGCTGTTGCCGCAGCGCTTTCATTTCCTGGAAGCGTTGCGTCGTATCGCGCATGACGGCGACGATGCCGGCCATGCGGCCCTGCGGGTCCTTCATGGCTGCGATGGTGAACTCGATGGACAGCGGTGTACCGTCCTTGCGTTGGCTCGGTACCGAGAGCAGGTCGCCGGCACCATAGCGGGTTTGGCCGGTCCGCATTGTCTCCTGGTAGCCTTCCCAGTGACGCGCCCGCAGCCGCTCCGGAATGATGATGTCGAGCGACTGGCCGAGCGCTTCCTCTGGCGTGAATCCGAAAATGCGGGCGGCCCCCGGGTTCCAGAACCGGATGATGCCTTCTGCATCGCTCGCGACGATGGCGTCCGCACCTCCTTTCAGAACAATGTCGGCGATATCATCGGGATTGAAGATGTCGTTCAACAATGCCGGCTCCTCGCTGGCGTCGGTCGCGGACGTTCAGTTTGCGTGCTCGCGGGGAGGACGCGCCCGACCGGAAGCATCTAGCGCCAATAGCGTGCGCAACGGGGTTCGCGGTTTCACCAGGTCGGCGAGCGTATAGCCGTCGAGCACGTCGAGGAACGCCGCGCTGGCGTTCTCCAGGGCGCGGCGCAGGGCGCAGCAGGACCGGATCGTGCAGGACTTGTCCGCCGGATCGAAACAGGGCACCAGCGCCATGTCCTGCTCGGTGTCGCGCACAACGTCGCCGAGCCCGATTGCCTTGGCGGGCCTCGCCAGCCGCAGGCCGCCGCTGCGTCCGCGCACCGTTTCGAGGTAGCCGGCAACGCCGAGCTGATGGGCGACCTTCATGAGATGGTTCCTGGAGATGCCGTAGCCGGCTGCCACATCGCCAATGGTTGCCAGGCCGTCGTCCTTGACTGCGACGTACATCAGGAGGCGCAGCGCGTAATCGGTGTAGGTGGTCAGGCGCATGGTCGTGGCCTCCGGGGTGCGGCAAAAAAGATGTATCCAATATATTGCTTTAAGGCAAGCCGGCGATTAAGATATATTGAGTATGCATCTTAACGGAGGGCCTCCGGTGACCAAAGCTGCTTCCCTCGGCACGGCGCTGGCGCGCCTGTTGCTGCTGCCCGGTGATCTCGCCTGCACCGCCATGGGCCTTGAAGGCGACGACAAGCGCGAACTGGTGCGCATGCTGGTCAATTCGCTGGTATGGATCATGGTCGGCATGCTGGCGGCCGTCGTGGTGACATGATGAACCTGAGAACGGAATTCGAGGCGGCCGAAAGCCCGTTGACGGAAGACGACATCGGCCGTCTGGTCGACACGTTCTACGCCAGGGTCCGCGAGGATCCCGCGCTCGGCCCGGTGTTCGACCGCGCCATTTCTGACTGGGACCCTCATCTCGCCACCATGCGCAGGTTCTGGTCCTCGGTGATGCTGACGAGCGGACGCTACAAGGGCAATCCGGTGGCCGTGCACCATCGCGTCGAAGGCATCGAATACGATCTGTTCGCGCGCTGGCTTGCGCTGTTCGACGAGACCTGCCGTGATCTGTTCGACGACGCGCTTGCCGGTGCGTTTCGCGACAAGGCAGAGCGGATCGCCGGGAGCCTCAAGCTGGCGCTGTTTTACCGGCCCGACCGGCCGTGGCCGCCGGAGCCCGCATGACCTTTGTAGTCACCGACAATTGCATCAAGTGCAAATACATGGATTGCGTCGAAGTCTGTCCGGTTGACTGCTTCTACGAAGGTGAAAACATGCTCGTCATCCACCCCGACGAGTGCATCGACTGCGGCGTGTGCGAGCCGGAATGTCCGGCCGAAGCCATCGTTGCTGACACCGAGGAAGGCCTTGGGCAATGGCTGAAGCTGAATGCGGATTACGCCAGGATCTGGCCGAACATCACGATCAAGCGTGAAGCGCCGGCTGACGCCAGGGAATTCGACGGCGTGCCCGACAAGCTCGGCCGTTTCTTTTCGCCCGAGCCCGGACAGGGCGACTGAGCCGCCAAGCGGTTTTCGATTTCTGGTTGGGAACACGGCTCGGGTCGCCCGGCAGCATCTTTCAATTAACAAATTGACTTGCCCGGTGTCAGAGCTTCCTGCCGGTCCAGAAAGCGCCTATCATTCCCGTCAATTCGGGCTGACCAGCAAATGAGCACCATGAAAAAAACCTTCTACCGCGGTACCTGGCAGAAGAAGCGCGCGTTTTCGCCCGCCATCGTTACCGAGGGGACAGGCCGCATCATTTGGCTTGCCGGTCATACCGGGCAGGTTGACGATGCCGGCGGCTCGCTCGCGGGAGACTTCGACGCCCAGTGCCGGCAGACCTTCCGCAATCTCGAGAAGACTCTCGCAGAGGCCGGCGCCCGGTTGAGCGACATGGTCACCATGACCGTGTTCCTGATTGACGCCCGCTACACGACGCGCATGACCGAGCTGCGTACCGAAGTCTTCGGCAAGGATTTTCCGGCGAGCGCCGCGATCACCGTCGCGGGCTTTGCCAATCCGGCTATGATGATCGAAATCCAGGGCGTTGCGGTCATCGAATGACGGCCGCGCCCGGCCGCCGTCGCGCAGCGGCTTTAACCGGCGGATCAATAACGATAGACTTTCGACAACAGCAATGTACGGGCGCGGCGAAGGCCGGAGATTCCAATGAGTGAAACGTTCGAATCGGCGATGAAGGACCGCGTCGACGCAATGCTCGACGCCTGCACCCGGTGCGGCAAATGCGTCGAGGCCTGTCCCGTCACGATGCCGGGCGGCGTCACGGCCGAGCCGAAAGCGGTAATTTCCGGCCTGATCGACATCCTGCGGCGCGGCGAAGGCAACAAGTCTGCGCGCGCCTGGGCCAACGCCTGCGTCATGAGCGGCGATTGCGTGCGCGCCTGCGACTATGGCGTCAATCCACGCTTTCTGCTCGCGGTCGCGCGCACCGTCATGGCCAAGGCAAAGACCCCCGCGGCCGAGCTGCGCAAGCAGGGTGTCAATGCGTTCCGCACGACCAACCGTGACGTGACACACCTGGCGCGGATGCAACTCGACGATGCGCTGCTCGAACGGCTCGGACAGAAAGCTGACGGACGCGACAGTCTCGGTACCGGCGCGGCGCCGGTCGAGCGGCCGGACTTCGTGTTCTACACCGGCTGCAACGTGCTCAAAACGCCGCATATTGCGCTGCTCGCGCTCGACGTGATGGATGCGCTGGGTGTCACGTATCAGGTCATGGGCGGGCCGACCCATTGTTGCGGGGTGATGCGGCTGCGCGCGGGCGACACGGAAACTTACGGGCGCGTGGCGGGCGCGACGATCGACAAGCTGGCGGAGAGCAAAAGCGGAAAGGTCCTTTCCTGGTGTCCCTCCTGCCACGTGCAGATCACCGAGATCGCGATGCCGGAGGTCGAAAAGATCCGGGGGGCTCGCCCGTTCGAAATGACCCCTTTCATGTTGTTTTTGCGCGACCGGCTGGACCAGCTACGTCCTCTCATGCGCGAGCGCGTCGACATGCGGATCGCGCTCCACCGCCATCCCGGTCTCACCGGCGCGATGGAGGCGGCGACGGAAATTCTCGCGGCCGTTCCCGGAATCGAACTGGTTGATCTGAGGCAGCCGGCCGCGGGGCTGATGAGCAACTACCTCGCCGCCCTGCCGGATTACAAGCGCCAGCTTATCCGCAACGAACTCGAGGCGGCTCTTGCCGCTGAAGTCGATGCTTTGGTCGCGGTTTTTCATCCCGACCATCGGGAACTGTGCGCGCACGAGAACGACTATCCCTTCCGTATCCTGAATGTGCTCGACATCGTGGGCGCCAGCATGGGGCTTCAACGCAGCGACGCGTACAAGCGCCTCAAGCTCATGCAGGATGTCGATGCCATCGCCGACGATTGTCGCGATCTCGCCGTCCGTCACAATCTCGACGCCGACACGACCCGCCAGGTCATCAGGGCGATGCTCGACGATCAGCCGCTTCCGCTTGGCGCGCGGAATTGAGGACCTAAATCGAGTTCGGGCGCGGAGAATTGAAAACGCGTCTCCACAAGAGGGGCGGGTACGGCAATGATCCAGACTTGAGACCGGCCGCAAACGCGCTTTTGTCAGGCTGCCACCGTCTTGAGGAAGCTTTCAACTTCATCGCGCAACTGGCTGGCCGCCTCCTCAACCGATTGGGACGCGCCAAGCACGGTCTTTGCCGATTGCTGGCTCTTGCCGGTTGCATCAGCGACCTCACGCAAGACAGCGACAATTTGCCTGGCACCGTTGGCCGCCCCCGCCACATTTTGCGAAATCGCGCCGGTTGCGGCGCCCTGTTGCTGAACCGAAGCGGCCACCGCGGATGTATAGCTGTTGATTTCATGCATGCGGCCGGTGATCTCGCCAATGGCGTCGACGGCTTTGGCCGCGGCGCTTTGAACTTCCAGTATCTGACTTGAAATGTCCTCGGTGGCCTTTTCGGTTTGTGCGGCCAGCGACTTCACTTCTGACGCGACCACAGCAAAACCCCGGCCGGCTTCGCCGGCCCGCGCCGCTTCGATGGTCGCGTTAAGTGCCAACAGATTTGTCTGGCCGGCAATGTCCCGAATGAGCTTGATAACGTCGCCGATCTTCTGCGCGACTTGAGCCAGCGCGTCGATATCCTTGTTCGTTGTCTCGCCTTGTTCCACTGCCGTCCGGACGACGGCGGCGGTTTGATTCACCCTGCGGTCAATTTCGGCGACCGAACTAGACAATTCGGTCGTGGCGGACTCGGCGCTCTCGATGTTGAACGACGCTTCAGTCGAGGTTTGTACCGCGCGTTCGGCGCGGTGCGAAGTCTGACCTGACGTATCGAACAGGCTGCTGGCGATCGAATGCATTTCCAGCGCCCTGTCGGCAACACTTTTTATCAGAGTTTCGGCGCGCATTCGAAAACGCGAGATCGCCTCGTCAATGACGGCCCGACGTTCCTCCCGCTCCTGCATCGCTGCCTGCCGCTGCTCGGATTGGCGGCGCTCGGTAATATCCTCATGGGTGCCGATCCAGCCGCCGCCCGTCATCGGGTGATTCATGACCAGGCGGAGGCGTCCGTCATTTGATTTGACCTCGTGCACCGTGGTCCGGCCCTTTTGCACTTCGGCGACAAACTCTTCGCGGTACTGCTCGGGATCCTTGAAAAAGGTGCCTTTTTCGACCCGCTTCCGCAGCACCTCCGACAGTGTCGCGCCTGGCCTGACATCGGTCGGAGACAGGTTGTACATCTGATAATATTGCGTATTGCAGACCACCAGTCGCTCACTCGCGTCGAACATGCAAAGGCCCTGTGCCATGCTGTCGATGGCGGTGCGCAGCTGTCCGATTTCACGGCCCTGGTACCGGGTGAGCATCAAACCGCTCACGCTCATTGCAAGCTGTGCGATTACCGAGGCAACGATCGCGCTGAGTATCGTATCCGGAAGGGAGGGTATGATCGCGGCGGCCCACCCGTTGGCAAACGTAACGAGGATTCCGAAGCTGAACGCGAAGGCAGCGAATCCTGTGAGCGCGACCAGCCGCGTGGCGCGTTTGAAGGTGATCGAAAGAAGCGCCTTATGCATGAGAATTCCTCCCGGCAGCCGCGGAAGATACAGGTGGCGCGTTTTTTTGCAGTTAATTATTGGTTAGCAAATTCTTTATCGGCCGGTTGCGGCTGATGCCCGGAATGCCGCTCCGGCCCGGGCCTCGTCGGTGCCGCCTCCTCCGGGACAGGGGCGGCGTCAAACTTTGTCGTGCGAGGTCTGTGTTCTACAACCGGATGCCGCCGGAAGGGCTGAACCTTCAATCCCCGTCCGCGGCGTAGGGCTTGGGCAGCGGTTCGTGCGGCAGGCCCGGGTGCGGGCGGCCGAAGTCGGGGGCCGGCGAATCCTGACCGATGTCGACGATCCCTTTTCGGATGGCGCGGGTGCGCGCGAAATGCTCGAACAAGGTGTCGCCGTCGCCGTTGCGGATCGCCTTGGTCAGAAGGGAAATGTCCTCGTTGAAGCGGCCGAGCATTTCCAGCACGGCCTCCTTGTTGGCGAGAAACACGTCGCGCCACATGGTCGGATCGGACGCCGCGATGCGGGTGAAGTCGCGGAAGCCGCCAGCGGAGAACTTCAGCACTTCCGAGCGCGTCACGGTTTCGAGTTCGTCGGCGGTGCCGACGATGGTGTAGGCGATCAGGTGCGGCAGATGGCTGGTCACTGCCAGCACCAGATCGTGATGATCGGGCGCCATGGTGTCGACGTTGGCGCCGAGCAGCCGCCAGAACCGGGCGAGCTTCTCGGTCGCCGCGGGATCGGTGCCGTCGGACGGCGTCAGGATGCACCAGCGGTTGACGAACAGTTCGGCGAAGCCGGCGTCGGGGCCGGAATATTCGGTACCGGCAACCGGATGCGCGGGCACGAAATGGACATTCTTGGGCAGGTGCGGGCTCATGTCGCGCACCACCGTGCCCTTCACCGAGCCGACATCGGAAAGAATCACGCCCGGCGCGAGATGCGGTCCGATCTCTTGCGCTACCGGTCCGCAGGCGCCGACCGGAATGCAGACGATGACGAGATCGGCGCCTTCGACCGCGGCGGCGTTGGTTTCAACGACCTGATCGGCGATGCCGAGCTCGGCCACGCGCCGGCGCGTTTCCGGCGAGCGCGCGGTGGCGACGATGGAGCCGACCGCGTTCTGGGCTTTTGCCGCGCGCGCGATGGAAGAGCCGATCAGGCCGACCCCGATCAGCGCGAGACGGTTGAACAGGGTCTTCGGCGCGCTCACGCCGGCTTTCCCAGGAATTCGGCGAGCGCCTTCACCACCAGCCGGTTGGCTTCCTCGGTGCCGACGCTCATGCGCAGCGCGTTCGGCAGATGATAGGCGCCGACCTGGCGCAGCACCAGGCCGCGCTTCGTGAGAAACGTATCGGCATCCCTGGCGGTCTTGCCTTTGGCGTCGGGGAAGTGGATCAGGATGAAGTTCGCCACGCTCGGCGTTACCTTGAGGCCGAGCCTGGCGATTTCCTCGGTCAGCCACGGCAGCCAGCGCGCATTATGCGCGCGCGAATATTCGATGTGCGCGGCGTCGCGGATGGCGGCGATCCCGGCCGCGATCGCCGGCGCATTGACGTTGAACGGCCCGCGTATGCGGTTGATGGCGTCGATCACGTGCGCCGGCCCGTACATCCAGCCCAGCCGCAGCGCTGCGAGCCCGTGGATCTTGGAGAAGGTCCTGCACATGACGACGTTTTCCGAAGTCGCCACCAGTTCGATACCGGATTCGTAGTCGTTGCGCTGGACGTATTCGGCATAGGCCGCGTCCAGCACCAGCAGCACATGCGGCGGCAGGCCGTTGTGCAGACGCTTGACCTCGTCGAACGGGATGTAGGTGCCGGTCGGGTTGTTCGGATTGGCCACGAATACGATTTTCGTGTGCGGCGTCACCGCCTGCAACATGGCGTCGACGCTGACCGTGTAGTTCGTCTCCGGTGCGACCACGGGCCTGGCGCCCGCACCGAGCGTCGCGATCGGATAGACCAGGAAACCGTGGGTGGCATGGACCGCCTCGTCGCCGTCCCTGAGATAGGCGCGCGCGATCAGATTGAGCAGGTCGTCGGAGCCGGCGCCACAGACGATGCGGTCGGGATCGAGTCCGTAGGCCGAGGCGATCGCTTCGCGCAGCGCGGTGGATGCGCCGTCCGGGTAATCCTCAAGATGGCCGCCGATCCGTCGATAGGCCTCGACGGCATGCGGGCTCGGCCCCAACGGACTCTCGTTGGAGGAGAGTTTGTAGACCTTGTCCACGCCGGGGGCGCTGCTCTTGCCCGGAATGTAGGGCGCGATATCGAGCACGCCGGGGCGTGGTTGCGGACGGGTGAGGGTCATCACTCTTAACGCTGTTTCGTGGCTCAGGCCTTGTTTCGCTTGCGCATGATCTTGTCCGAAAACCGGTTCCCACTTTTCGGGATCATGCGCGTTCGGCGGCCACGGTATAGCGGGTTGCGTGGCTGCCGACGAGGGCCGAGGAGCGCAAGGTGGCGCCGGCCCTAACGACGGCCTCGCGGACCTGATCCAGGCTCACGCCCTGCGGCAGGGTGACCAGGAGCGCGGCGCCATCGAAGGCGCGGTCGGGCACGGCGATGAAGTCGGCCAGCATCTGGACCGCCTCGGCCGCCCTGACGCCCCAGCCGGCCACGCGGACGCTCCAGACGGCGGCTTCCGTCGCCATGGCGTCGGGCGCGACGCGCGACAGCACGAAGACCGGGAGCGCGGCCGGATGGTCGGCGCGTTCGACGAACGGCAGGCGGGCGATGATCTTGGGCGCGGCATCGAACTCGAGCGCGCTCCACCATGCGCCGGCACCGGGTACGGCCAGCGCGGGGATGAGGCCCAGATCACCCTTCGATTCCGAGACGGCGGCGACCACCCCGGAGGCGCCCATATGGCCGATGAAGGGTACCGTGAAGCCGAAGTGGAAGCGGGCCGAGTTCGCGCATCAGGGCATCGCCGGCCGAAAGATCGGCGTGCACCGAAAACGGCGCTTGCACAAATGTGAAGGTGGAAATGATCACGCGCCAGATACTTTCGACGGTATCCAGCGGCAGGATGCCCCTGTGGCGTTTGACCAGCCGGTGCATCATCTCGGCCTCCCGGGCGGGCCGGAAGGCGGAGCCGGTCTCCTGACTGCCCTTGACCGCGATCAGCCGGTCGATGATCTCGCTACGCTCGATCAACAGCTGGTGTATCGCCTCGTCGATGCGGTCGATTTCGGCCCGCAAATCCGCCAGTGCGGGCTTTTTCGGAAGCTTTGCCATGGCGGCATTGATAGGGGCCGGAGGACTTGAAATCAAAGAAAACATTGGCCTACCTAGGGCTCGGCGTGCCTGCGAAAGGGCGTTCCAGCGCCGGGAGCGCAAAAAATGGTCGAGGCCAATCTGACGAGCGCACGTGAGGCGCCGGCGAACCCGCGCGAGGCGGACCACCCGCACGCGTCGGACATCGTCCATTTCGGCCCCGACAAGCCGCTCAGGCTCGATGCCGGAGTGGAATTGTCGCCGTTCCAGATCGCCTACAAGACCTACGGCACGCTCAATGCCGCGCGCTCCAACGCCGTGCTGGTCTGTCATGCGCTGACCGGCGATCATCACGTCGCAAGCGAACATCCGGTGACCGGCAAGCCCGGCTGGTGGATTACGCTGGTCGGGCCCGGCAAGCCGATCGACACCGACCGCTACTTTGTGATCTGCGCCAACGTCATCGGCGGCTGCATGGGCTCCAGCGGTCCGTCCTCGACCAATCCGGCGACCGGCAAGCCGTGGGGCCTCGAATTTCCCGTGGTGACCATCCGCGACATGGTGCGTGCGCAGGCGATGCTGCTCGATCATCTCGGCATCGAGTCATTGTTCTCGGTGGCGGGCGGCTCCATGGGCGGCATGCAGGTGCTGCAATGGGCTGCCTCCTATCCCGGGCGCGTGTTCTCGGCGCTGCCGATCGCCTGCGCGACGCGCCATTCGGCGCAGAACATCGCGTTCCACGAGGTCGGCCGCCAGGCCATCATGGCCGATCCGGACTGGCGCGGCGGCCGCTATCATCTGGAAGGCACCAACCCGCGCCGCGGGCTTGCGGTCGCGCGCATGGGTGCGCACATCACGTATCTTTCGGACGCGGCGCTGCACCGCAAGTTCGGCCGCAAGTTCCAGGACCGCCAGAATCCGACCTTCTCGTTCGACGCCGATTTCGAGGTGGAGTCCTATCTGCGCCATCAGGGCTCGTCGTTCGTGGAGCGCTTCGACGCCAACTCCTATCTCTATCTCACGCGCGCCATGGACTATTTCGATCTGGCGGCGGATTACGACGGGCTGGTGGCGAATGCGTTCAAGGGCACGCCGACGCGCTTTTGCGTGATCTCGTTCACCAGCGACTGGTTGTTCCCGACGTCGGAATCGCGCGCGATCGTGCACGCGCTCAACGCCGGCGGTGCGCGTGTGTCGTTTGCCGAAATCGTCACCGACAAGGGCCACGACGCCTTCCTGCTCGACGAACCGGAACTGTTCGAGATCGTCAACGGATTCCTGGACGGCGCCGGCCGCGCCCGCGGTCTGGTCGCGAAAGCGGGCGGATCATAACCATGCTCCGGCGCCCCGACCCCAATCTCACTTTCGCCAATATCGCGCGCACGCCGGGCGGCGCGCGCGTCGACCTGGCGCTGGTCGCGGAACTGGTGGAGCGCGGCGCCAAGGTGCTCGACGTCGGCTGCGGCGACGGTGAGCTGCTGCACCTGCTGGCGGAAACGCGCGAAGTCGACGGCCGCGGCATTGAGTTGTCGCGTGAAGGCGTGAACGAGGGCGTGGCCAAAGGGCTGGCGGTGATCCAGGGTGACGCGGACACCGATCTCGGCGACTACCCGGACGACGCCTTCGACTACGTAATCCTGTCGCAGACGCTTCAGGCGACAAGACATCCGCGCGTGGTGCTTGAACACATGCTGCGTATCGGCCGCCGGGCCATCGTGTCGTTTCCGAATTTCGGTCACTGGCGGGTACGGCTGCAATTGTTGCTGTACGGCCAGATGCCACGCACCGACATCCTGCCGCACAGCTGGTACGATACGCCCAATATCCACCACTGCAGTATCAAGGACTTTGTCCAGCTCTGTAACGAAATCGGCGTCAAGATGGAGCGGGCGGTGGCGTTCAACGCGTGGGGCTCGCCGCTCAGGCTCAATGCGCCGTGGTGGTTCTGGAACCTGTTCGGGGAACAGGCCGTCTTCCTGCTCAGCCGCAGGGATTGACCGGGCGCGTTTCGCAGCATGGCGATAGCCGCTGCTGTTGCATCGTTTTATCGGATTATTGGAGTTTCGACTTGTTGCGCTGCGGCGAAAACTAATCCCATAAGTATCTATATAGTTGAATACTGAATATATATTCTTTCATGATGTAATATGCGATCCAGCATACGTATTATAACATTGCAGCATGTATTAACGCGTCATGCGTGTGGCGCGCTGCATAAAATAACCTTATGGGGACCACGAAATCGCCACGCTGCTTGGGCGTCTACGCCCATGCGGTCGCTCCGGAATCTGTCCGGGCGCATGACGTTGCTAACGATAAAAGGGACCCGAGTTTATGAAACCTGTATACCGACGTGCCACACTCCTGGTGTGTTCCGCCCTCGTGGCCGGAGCGATCGCCAGCCCCGCTACCGCACGTCCCGACAACCGTAACCATGCCCGGCAGAACGGGGCGCAATTGCAGACGACGACCCCTGCTGAAGGTAGAGAGGGCATCTACGCCGTCATGCGCGCCGACTTGGCCCGCAAGAAGAAGGCCGGCCGCCACGGCCGGCGAGATCGTGCGGCCGAGCGCCGCTCCCGTGGCCGTGCGGCTCTCGCCAGGGCGCCCCTGACCAGCGGCTTCTCCAGCAGCGATCTTGTCGCCACCGCGCGCAAGTATATCGGCACGAACCCGACCGGGCGGCGAAGCCGGTGGTGCGGCGCTTTCATGGACAAGGTGCTGCGCGACAACGGCTACAAGGGTGGCGGCAACCTCGCCATGGCCTACGCGCAATACGGGCGCCGGGTATCCGGCCCGCAGGTCGGCGCCATCGCGGTTCTGCGCCGGCGCGGCGGCGGTCATGTCGGCGTGGTGAGCGGCATCGATCCCAACGGCAACCCGATCATCATTTCCGGCAACCACAATCGCACGACGGCGGAGTCGGTCTACCCGCGCGGCCGCGTCGTCGCCTATGTGGTGCCGACCCACTGACCTGATCCGGTTTCCCGGCAACAGACGCGCCCCGCTTCATCATGAAGCGGGGCGTTTTTTATTTGGCGCATCATAACACGGCGTCGCGCGCGTGCGTTGCGGTCATTAACGTTAGCGGCGTGCGTAAACCATTTCACCGTTAATTCAATCGATCCATTGCGTCGAAAATTGCCGTGCTAGTTTTTTGCCATCGATACGGTATTGCGCCGGGGGACGATGCAATGCCGCGGCAACAAGAAAACTGGGTAACGGGGGCCCGACATGCATTTGAAATATCACCTCGCCGTCGCCATCGGTTGCGCCGGCCTTCTGGTCTTGAGTCTTCCCGCTTTTGGTAACCCCACCTCGCGCGCCAATGTCGATACGCAACGCGCGCAAACGGTGACGCAGGTGTTGCCCGAGCCGAGGCCGAGCCGGCAACGCGCCACCACCTATCGCGTGCCTTCCTACGTGGCGCGTCTGGTCGAAGCCTCCAGACCCGCGCTCGGCTGGCCGGCGCTGGTCGCCGAAGCGCGCAAGTATCTCGGCACCAATCCGACCGACCGCAAGCGATTGTGGTGCGCGACCTTCATGAACCTCGTTCTGGAAAAAACCGGCTATGCCGGCACGAACTCCGATGCCGCCCGCTCTTTCGCCCGATACGGCGAGCGCATCAACAGGCCGGAGGTCGGCGCCATCGCGGTGCTGACCCGCGGCAAGCGCGGCGGCCACGTCGGCGTGATCACTGGCGTGGACGCGCATGGCAACCCGATTATCATCTCGGGTAACCACAACAAGCGCGTTGCCGAGAGCGTCTATCCGCGTTCGCGGGTGATCGCTTACGTGAAGCCGACGCGCCGCAACGCGGCCGCGCGACGAGGCGGCGCTTCACCGGCGCGCGCGGCGGCGCCGGACCGTCCCATCAGTTCACCGATCACCGAACTGTTCGCGGCCATCGAGGCCGAGCGGGCGCAGGCGGAAGCGCGTGCCCCGCGCCGCGCCGTCCGGCGCCAGGCCGAGATGCCGAGCCGCGTGGTGCAGCAGATGCCCAACTGAGGCGGGCGCGCGAGCGCTCGTTTCTGCGGTCGATTGGAATTGCATTTAGCGGTTGCGCGTCTTTTGGCGCGCGCGCGGCGGGCGGGGTCAATCGCCGGCAGTGTACAGCGTATCGCCGGTAGCGATCTCGCCCGTCGCGACCACTTCTGCGTAAATGCCGCAATCGGCATGGCCGAGATTCTGCTGCAGCGTCTGCGGGATGGTCAGGTCGCGGATGCCGGTCGCCGGATCGACGTTGGTGGCGGCACACCGCACGATGCGCTTGACCACCTTCAACCGCACGCTGCTACCGACCATGAGTTCGCGGTCGAGCAGGTCGAATTCGTGCCAGGCCGGCCAGCCGGAAACATACAGATTGCCGCGGAAGCGCAGCGGATCGACCGGGGCGCCGGTGAGCCTCTCGACGTCCGCCACCGAGGCGAGGTTGATGATGGAGACCACCTTCCTGGCCACATCCGAAAAGCTGTGCCCGTCGCCGCGAAGCACCTTGGGCGGCCCGCGCAGTTCATCGGCGCAATAGGCTGCGAAAAACGCTTCGATGGCCGCGCGGCCCTCACCGGTTCGCAGGTCGCCGCGGGCGGCTTCCCGGTCATTTTGCCTGATCGTCAGCGTGTGGCTGGCTACGTCATAATCGGTGTGCAGGGCGGCCAACCGCTCGTTCCGCATCAGCATCAGGAAGCGAATTTTGGGGAAGTAGGCGGGATGCGCCGGGTCGAAGCCGGCGGGCCCGTTTTCGATGGCGTAAAGCCGGTCGGCGGGGATGGTCTGGCCGGCGGCGAGGGGGGTGCGTTCCAGCCGCTGGGGGGAGAGGCCCTTCACGGGATAGCGGTAGATGTCTTTTAGGGTTGCCTTAGCCATTAGGAATTTTCCGTCGTCCGGAGGGCTTGAAAGCTGACCTATATCAAGCCGAAGCCCCCTTCAAACCGGCAATATCCGCCCCCACATAAGGCCTGAGGCGGGCCGCCTGTTTGGGACCCGCCCCTTTTCCGGTGCCAAACGGGCCGAGGGAGTCAAGACGATGAATTTCGAGAAATACACCGACCGCGCCCGCGGTTTTGTACAATCCGCCCAATCGCTGGCCCTGCGTGAGGGCCACCAGCAATTCGCCCCCGAACATCTGTTGAAGGTCCTGCTCGACGACCCGGAGGGGCTCGCCGCGGGGCTGATCGACCGTTCCGGCGGCACTTCGCGCCAGGCGCTCCAGGCGGTCGAGGCCGCGCTCGCCAAGCGCCCGAAGGTGTCGGGCGGCGGAGCCGGCCAGATCTATCTGGACCCCGCATTGGCCCGCGTGTTCGACGCCGCCGAGAAGGCCGGCGAGAAAGCGGGCGACAGTTTCGTGACCGTCGAGCGCCTGCTGCTGGCGCTGGCGATCGAGAAGGACAGCGAGGCCGGCAAGATACTGAAAGCCGCCGGCGTCACTCCGCAGAATTTGAATGCCGCCATCGAGGCGCTGCGCAAGGGTCGCACTGCGGATTCGGCGTCAGCCGAGAATGCCTATGACGCGCTGAAGAAATATGCCCGCGACCTTACGCAGGCCGCACGCGAGGGCAAGATCGACCCGGTCATCGGCCGCGACGAGGAAATCCGCCGTACCATCCAGGTGCTGTCGCGCCGGACCAAGAACAATCCGGTGCTGATCGGCGAGCCGGGCGTCGGCAAGACGGCGATCGTCGAAGGGTTGGCGCAGCGCATCGTCAACGGCGATGTGCCGGAGAGTTTGCAGGACAAGAAGCTGCTCGCGCTCGACATGGGCGCGCTGATCGCCGGCGCCAAATATCGCGGCGAGTTCGAGGAGAGGCTCAAGGCCGTGTTGCAGGAGGTCACGTCCTCGGACGGCGGCATCATCCTGTTCATCGACGAGATGCATACGCTGGTCGGCGCCGGCAAGGCAGACGGCGCGATGGATGCGTCGAACCTGTTGAAGCCGGCACTGGCGCGCGGCGAGTTGCACTGCATCGGCGCCACCACGCTCGACGAATACAAGAAGCACGTCGAGAAGGACGCCGCCCTGGCGCGGCGCTTCCAGCCGGTGTTCGTCTCCGAGCCGACGGTCGAGGACACCATCTCGATCCTGCGCGGTCTGAAGGACAAGTACGAGCAGCACCATGGCGTGCGCATCGCCGATAGCGCGATCGTCGCCGCAGCGACGCTGTCCAACCGCTACATCACCGACCGCTTCCTGCCCGACAAGGCCATCGACCTGGTCGACGAGGCGGCGGCGCGGCTGAAGATGCAGGTCGATTCCAAGCCGGAAGAGCTCGACTCGATCGATCGAGAGGTCGTGCGGCTGAAGATCGAGCAGGAAGCGCTCAAGAAGGAGAGCGATCCCGGGTCGAAGGACCGCCTGCAGCGGCTCGAGGCCGAGCTGAAAGAGCTGGAGAAGCAGTCGGCCGATCTCACCAGCCGCTGGAAGTCGGAGAAGGAAAAACTGGGTTCGGCGACCGCGCTCAAGAAGCAGCTCGACGACGCCCGCAACGAACTGGCAATCGCCCAGCGCAAGGGCGAATACCAGAAGGCTGGCGAGCTGGCTTATGGCCGCATCCCCGATCTGGAGAAGAAGCTGAAGGACGTCGAGGCCAGCGAAGACAAAGGCGCCATGGTCGAGGAGACCGTCACCGCCGATCACGTCGCCGGCGTGGTGTCGCGCTGGACCGGCGTGCCGGTCGACAAGATGCTGGAAGGCGAGAAGGAAAAGCTCCTGCGTATGGAAGAGGAACTGGCCAAGCGCGTTGTCGGCCAGGCCGAAGCGGTCAAGGCAGTGTCGACCGCGGTGCGGCGCGCACGCGCCGGGCTGCAGGACCCGCATCGGCCGATCGGCTCGTTCATGTTCCTGGGCCCGACCGGCGTCGGCAAGACCGAGCTGACCAAAGCGCTGGCCGCGTATCTGTTCGACGACGAGAATGCGCTCATCCGCGTCGACATGTCGGAGTACATGGAAAAGCACGCGGTCGCGCGGCTGATCGGCGCGCCTCCGGGCTATGTCGGCTATGAGGAAGGCGGCGCGCTCACCGAAGCGGTGCGGCGCAGGCCCTACCAGGTCGTGCTGTTCGACGAGATCGAGAAGGCGCATCCGGACGTGTTCAACGTCCTGCTGCAGGTGCTCGACGACGGCCGCCTGACGGACGGGCAGGGGCACACCGTCGACTTCCGCAATACGCTCATCATCATGACCTCGAACCTGGGCGCGGACTTCCTGGTCAACCAGCCGGAAGGCGAGGACACGGACGCGGTGCGCGATCAGGTGATGGCGGTAGTCCGCTCGGCGTTCCGGCCGGAGTTTCTGAACCGCGTGGACGAGATCATCCTGTTCCACCGGCTCAAGAAAGAGGAGATGGGCCGCATCGTCGACATCCAGATGGGCCGACTGCGAAAGCTCCTGGAAGACCGCAAGATCACCGTGACGCTCGCCCCGAAGGCGCGCGAGTGGCTCGCCGACAAGGGCTGGGATCCGGCCTACGGCGCCCGGCCCCTGAAGCGGGTGATCCAGAAGTCGGTGCAGGACCCGCTCGCCGAGATGATCCTGGCGGGCACCGTCAAGGACGGCGAAGAGGTCGAGATCTCCGCCGGCAAGCAGGGCCTGACTTTCAACGGCCACGCTGTGGCGCAGGCGGCGTAAACGCGCCCGATACAGGCGTTGTCATCACCGGGCCGGTGCGCAAGCGCCGTGACCCGGTGATCTTGTCCGGGAGAGCCGTGCACGGCCAGGCGAGATGACATCGGAAGTCGGGCTTGCCCGACTTCCGCACTCAATCAAGCGCCGCAAGTCGGGGTAAACCCGACTTGCGGTGACAAGCCTCACCATGACGAGTGAAATGCAATCGGAAACGGCCTACTGCCCCGAGGCCACGCGCGTCGGCTTGCGCGCCACGATCTTGTCGATCCGTCCGCGCTCCTGCTCGAACGCGGTCAGGATCGGTCCGTGCAGCTCGCGGCCGTGCGGCAGGCGGATACGCATGGGATCGACGAAGCGGCCGTTGATGCGGATCTCGAAGTGGAGATGCGAGCCGGTCGACAGGCCGGTCGAGCCGACGAAGCCGATCACCTGGCCCTGGCGCACGTGCTCGCCTTCGTGGGTGCCGCGCGCGTAGGCGCTCATGTGGCCGTAGGCGGTCTCGTAGCCGTTGTGGTGGCGGACGCAGGATGAACTTGCCGTAGCCGGACTCCCAGCCCTTCTTCTCGATCACGCCGTTGCCGGCGGCGTAGATCGGCGTGCCGGTGGGCGCCGCCCAGTCGACGCCGGTGTGCATCTTGGTGTAGCCGAGGATCGGATGCCGGCGCAGGCCGAAGCCGGAGGTCGCATGACGCCGCTCCAGCACCGGCTTGCGCACCAGGAACTTCTTCGCGCTCTTGCCCATCGGGTCGTAGTAATCGATCAGTCCGTCGTCGGGCGACTGGAAGCGGTAGAGCCGCTTGGTCTCGCCGCCGACGGTGAGCGAGGCGAAGAGCACGTCGTTGCGGCGCGTCGGCGGCCGGAGCGTCCTTGTTGCCGGCGTACAGCATCTCGAAGGAGTCGCCCGGCTGCACCTTGCGCTGGAAATCGACGTCGAACGAGTAGATGCGGATCGAGGTCATCGATGATCGGGCGCGGCACGTGGTTGCGCAGCGCGGTCTCGTAGACGCTCTGATAGAGCGTGATGCTGCCGGCGGCGTCGTCGTCTCGGCTGGTCGTCGTCGCTGCGCCTCGGCCAC